>CAXXKX010000003.1:0-722500 GCA_963676655.2 Victivallales bacterium
AGCGTATTTCCACCGGCCAATGCAGTCATGCCAATATTATTGGTAACATCACCGATATTCAGAGTAAATGAGTTGTCGCCTGTAACTGCGTCCATTGCGACATTGCCAAACTGAGCAGCATAAACCAACAAAGTATCCCCATCAAGAACTATTTCATTCTGAGGCACACTTGAATCAGCGCCGGTAGACGGATACCACCATGCGCCGTTGGCGACAATGGTATTATCCACTTCAGCGTTCATATCCAAGGCCCCGCCGATTGAACCGGTTATGGTCAACATATTGGAGGCGGCATCGGCATTCATGGTCGCATCGCCGCCTACTGATGCATAAAGCATATCCACAAGATTATCACTCATGGCGGCATCCATGACAAGATCGACATCGATAGTTGATGCGGCAATGAATTGAGCTTCTAGCAGGGTATTGCTGCCATCGGCGTTAAGGCCAATAACAGGGGCAAAATACTCACCGTCCATATCCAGGGAATTGCCAAGCATAGCATCCATGGACACACTGTCATTGACCGCAGTCAAATACATTCCCATAGAATTGTAACCGGAAATTGAATCAATTGTAACATCACCGGTCACGACAGTGTCGACAACATCAGTCGCGGAAACGAGGATTTCATTACCTGAACCATCATCGCCAGTCACTGCGGCAGTATAGTCGCCATGGAGCTCCAGGTTGTTATCCAGATCGGCATCCATGTCAACATTCCCATTAACTGTACTCGGGTCAATCGTAACATCATTGTAGCCATTCGTGGAAGAAGATGTAAGGTTACCGAGGACAGAGTCAGAGATCATCACCAGGTTGGTACCACTGTCGGCAGTAACGGTTACATCGTAATAAACCGGCACGGTATCGTCACCGATAATCGAGTCTGAGATAGTTAAACTGTTTTTATTTTCAGTTTGGTCTGCGGCGGTAGGATCATTTACGCCCCACTGGGAATCAATGGAGATATTACCAAGCACCTGGGTCATATCAAGGATGACCTCATTCATGATCCCGTAACCGGGGTGTTCCTGAATCCACTGTGAATTAACGGTAATACCGCCGGCAACCACATTGTAATCAATACTCGCAGCCTGCAGTATCTGAGTGCCGCCTGCGCCATCATCACCGGTTATTTCCGGAATTTCGGCACCGGTAACAGTCAGAGTGTTGTACATCAGGGCATTCAACGTAATCGAACCGGAATCGGTATAGGTCAAAGTCGCGGTATTGTCTCCGGTTACGGCGTCCATAGTCACAATTCCAACAGAACTTTCATTGACAATCGTCGGTGAATCAAGAACTTCAGCCGTTCCTGGACCACCCGGTTGGGAAACAACAGCATCAATAACTTCGCCAAGAACGGTCAGTTCATTGTCGATTTCCGCGTCCATGTCAATATTGCCGGTTGTACTCGGGTCAATATCAACGGTATTGGAACCGGTGTAAGCCTCTGTAATAACGCTGCCGGTAACAGTTGAATCGCTCAGAGTCAAACTATTGTCAATATAGGCAAAAATATCGACATCACCGGTAACGTTGGTCAGGCCGATAGCGGCGATATTACTGCCGCCGTCAGTCGGAACCGCACCATTGGCGGCATTCATCAGGACGCCGCCTTCAAGCTCGGACATAATCGTCTCTTCCGGAACCAGTACGTCACCAAAGTTAGGCGCCGCAGTTGATGTATATTCCGGAATGATAATGCCGTCAACGGTAAGAGAGTTATCTCCATCTACCGCATCCATGCTCAACAGACCATGTATTTCAACATATTCGAGTTCGACGGTATTATCGCCGCTGTTGGCGGTCATTGCAACACTGCCGATTTCAGCCGGGTAATAAAGGATATCGTTAATGACGGATATCGGGCTTCCCGGCAGGACTATTTCATTTGGCGGGATGGTCGTATCGTTACCGAATGCCGGGTACCACCAGGCGCCGGTCGCCGTCAATGTGTTGCTAAACTCGGCTTCCATATCCAGAGCGCCACCGATTATGCCGGTAAGGTTCATATCATTGGAACTGAAGTCTGCCGACATATTCACTCCATTGGTAACCCTGGTATAGAGCAGGTCAGCGGAGTTGTCCCCAGTGGAGGTTGTCATTGTAATGCCTCCACCTACCTGGCTGTCAGCAATAAAATGAGCTTCCAGAACAGACTGGCTGCCGTCGGCGTTGTCGCCGATCGTCGTCGGAACATATTCTCCGTCCATATTCAGCGTATTTCCGGTTACAGCGGTCATATCGATATCATTTGTAACTTCAACGACATAGAGGTTGGCGGTATTACTGCCGCCGGATGAAGCCATGCTAAGGTCGTCAATGACCACACGCTGAACATCTGTTGGCGAGATAAGAACTTCGTCGCCGGAAACGGAATCAACTTCGACAACCGCCGGAACGATCTGTCCATTCACAGTCAAGGTATTATCGAGCCCGGCAATCATTTCGATAGTGCCGTTGATGCTTGAAACCGGATTGATGGTCAATGTATTGCTGCCGGTATAGGCAAACATATAGATGCCGTCGTCGATCGTGGAATCAGTAATCGTCAGAGTATTATTCAGATATGCCAGCATATCGATTTCGCCGCCGACATAAGCCAGGTTGAAACTGGCGATATTGGAACCGCCGTCAATAAAGAAGTCGTCATTGGCAATCATCACGACATCGCTGCCGATATAAGAGGTCAGGGTTTGTTCCGGGACCAATATATCACCTGCATTATCATAAGGAGCAGGAACCACGACCGGCGGGATGACTTGACCGGTAACGGTCAAAGTGTTGTTTCCAACCGGGGCTTTCATCTGCAGGCCACTGCCGATATAGCCGTAATCGACAGTTGCCGTATTATTGCCTGCACCGGATATCATGTCAACTTTGTCTGAGACGGTTGACTGGAGTTGGATCGCCGGATCGAGGACGCTGAGGTCATTGTCTGATGCAACCCCGAGAGCTCCAGCTTCGTATACTCCGATGAGATTCAGCAGGTTGTCGGTTTGGCCCAGGATTTCAAGGTTGGTGCCGATTGACCCGGTAATGGTCGCGGAGTTGCCGCCAAGGGTTGAATCCAGGTAAAGACCACCAGCCAGTTCACCGTAAATAATCTCAACGACGTTGTTGCCGGTATTGGTGTTCATATCGACATCATCAGTAATGTCAGTACCGATATAAGTATTTACGAAGTATTGAGCTTCAAGCAGATAATCAAGAGTATCTGCGGCATTTGATCCGACTATCGAAGGTTTGTGCTGTCCGTCAACATTGAAGGTATTGCCGGTTTCGGCATTCATAGTAACACTGCCGTTTACGTCAGCAATATCAAATGTCGCCGAGTTACTGCCGTCGGTTGCATCCATGGTGACATTTCCGCCAATGGTGCTGTCGTCAACTTCGGTTCCGGTATCGGGAACAAGAATATCGTCGCCGGTACTCGGATCAGGTTCGACAACCGCTTCATTGACTTCTCCGGTAACGATCAAGGTATTGCTTTCACCGGCGTCCATATCGACATCACCATTGACATGGCTCGGGTCGATATTTACGGTATTGCTGCCGGTAAGCGCATTGGTAATAACATTACCGATGATGGTTGAGTCGGTAACTTTCAAGTCATTGTCGACGTAGGCCAGCATATCGACGTCCGTGATAACCTGGGCAATCGTCAGAGTGGCGTCATTGGAGCCGCCGGCATTCTGCAGAGAATTAACCGCGTTCATGTCGACGCCGCCCAGAATATTAGAAACAACCGTTTGTCCGGCTTCAAGTATGTCGCCGATGTTCGGCCCCTGGGTCGATACCAGATCGGGAATCTCAATGCCGTCAACGGTTAAAGTATTATCGCCGGCCAGCGCGTTCATAATCAGATTGCCGTTAACATCGGTCATCACCAGATTGGCGGTATTGTCGCCGGCTGCGGCGTCCATGGTTACCTGGCCGACACTCGTTTCGAGAACAACCGTCGGGTCAGTACTATTGTTAAGGATTACTTCATTACCGAGGTCGTCGAAGCCGACTGAAGCGTAAGCCCAATAGCCGTCTGAGGACATTGTGTTATTAAGACCAGCGTTCATATCGACCGTGCTGGTTATTTGTCCCTGGATAAATAGTTCGTTGGAACTTTCATCCGCATCCATTGACACTGCTCCGGTCAGCAGAACGCCGGTCAGCAGAGCAGCGTTGTCACCGTATACGGTATCCTGAGTAAGATTGCCCTGGATATCGGTAAAAACTTGTTCTTTGCCTTGAAGTACTGAGTTTGAGCCATCTGAATTAGTTCCGATAGTGGCCGGAATATACTGGCCGTTGGCCTCAAGACTGTTCCCGAGCATAGCGGTTTGAGTGACCGCGCCGTTGATGTTGGTCAAGTTGAGTACGGCAGAGTTGAGATTATTGGTCGAAGTCTGGAGCAACGGGCCGCCGATCTCATTTTCGATGACTTCAGCGTTCTGCAGCCAGATATCATTGCCGTCGACATCCTGGCCGTAAACCGCCGGGCCGCCAGGCATCAGCAGATCGCCGTTATTTGTCAGGTAAACGCCTTCTGAAGTAAAGGAGTTAGCGCCGTTTTCCGAGGTTTGAGTTACGCTTCCGGTAACATCTGAAATAACAAAGGACGCGGTATTGTTTTCAATTGCGGTTTGAACAATATTTCCGGTAATGGTGCTTTTTTCCGCGATATTGTCGGCCGCAAGGGAGTCATCTTCGCCGGAAACTGACAAAAGATAGAACGGCAATGCGGTACCGGTGGCTGACAAGGTATTGTAGAGACCGTCAGGACTTAAGGTTTCCTGCGAAATATTCCCGTTAACATCAGAGTTTACCAATTCAATATTATTATAGCCTGCGGTGACAATCTGGGATATCTGGCCGTTGATCACGCTTTCGGTAATTTCATCCTGATAAGTAGCCGGATCACCCAACGGATCCATCGGGACCGTGTAACCGGAAACGATAATATCATTACTGCTGCTGGCTAGCTGTGTGATATTGGCGCTGTTGAACAAAGCCGCATTCGCTACTTCAATCAAGTTGGTTTCAGCCACGATCAAGCCAAGTGAACCGTCAACACCCCACTGGTTGACATCACCGGTAATCATGAATTCGGCATACGGCAAGGCATCGCCAGGAGACGGAACAGCATTCACGCCGACCAGAATTTCGTTGTCAACGCCGCTCTGATCAACCGTTTCACCCTGGTATACAGCAGTAGTCAAATCATAAACACCGGAGGAAACATCAACATTGGTAGAGGCCGGACCGGTAACATCGATCCGGTTGTGTTCTCCGATCATATCATTGTTAACAGTGTAGAATTTTCCGCCGACGGTAATGATATTTTCACTGGTATCAAAGACCTGGTCTAAAGCGGACCAGTTATATGTATATAATTCAAGATCGCCGGCCATGACCACGCTGGCATACTCATATGCCGCAGTAACGCTGCCGGAAATAAAATTACCCATAAGAAGGTCTGACTCCATCACCAGAGCACCTTGCTGACCGACCGAGATTGCGTTGGACCCGCCAAACCGGTCACGATCCGGCTGATCCTGGGTCATGGAAATACCGACGTTACCGGCTATTTCATTAATTATAAAGGTTCCGGTATTTACGGACAGGACGTTGGCATCAGAATGCATATCCAGTAAAAACACGTCAGAGGTACCGTCAAATTCCTGTACCAGAGTAGCTCCGTCATAAAAGTCTTTGAGCCAATCGGCATTGACAATTACACTATTAGTGCTGGATCCACCGGAATACATAGTAACGGCGCCGGTAATTGTTGCGGCAGTCCCGATATTCAAAGTATTGGTGCCGACCGGCAGCAGGACATCATCTTCATCATGCTGGAGCGCCGCCATATAAACATCGCCCTCGATAGTTGCGCGCAACTCAGTCTCGAGCAATGTTTCATCAGTCAAAACCGCACCGGCGATATTCAGAGTATTTTCTGTATCGGATTCCATTGAAACGTCACCGACGATATTGGCTTCAAGGCTCAACAAGAGATCATCGTCAACATTTACAGACGCCAGAGTAAGGGTGTTGGTTCCGGAAGCGTCGCCGAAAGTGGTATCGCCCATGGAAACACCGCCTTCGACCAGTCCACCCTGAATATCAACCGAATCATTTCCATTGCCGGTAATAATTCCGTCCGGAGAAACGGTTCCGCCGAGGATTTGGATATCGTCATCAGCAGTACTGACAAAATCAAGCGGAGTGCCATAGTCAATCGTGGTATCGATTCCCAGGATCGAGCCGTAGACAATAATGGTATTGGTAGTATTGGGAACAATCTGGTAACCTTCAGTACCGATGCCGTCAGCATCGTAAACCCCGCCGATCGCCACGATTGACTGGACATCAACATCTGCCCCGATGAGCAGATAATTATCGCCACCGAAGAGGCTCAGCGAGCTGGTGATTGTACCGAAGCCATTGAGAATCAAGTCATTCTCTTCAGCGATCATAGTCACATCAGTAGTATTAAGGCTGCCGACTGAAACAACTTCCAGATAATTGCTGGCGGAAACCGTATCGCCGGAGACTTCACCCATAATGATATCACCGTTGATAGTAACGCCTTCATAAAGCATCAAAGTATTTTCCGATCCGGCGCCAAGCATGATAAAGTCACCAGTGATGGTGACTGCATAAGTACCGAGGACGTCGACTTCGCCGTCTGCGGTCAAAATATCATCAAGATTATCGAATTCGGTAATTTTCAAACCAAGTTCGGCGTCATTCGAGCTTGTCGCATCCATCATGACCGAACCGACAATTGTGAACGTCGCGTCTCCTTCAACCACGATATGCGACTGTTCCCCGGCATCGAGGAAGAGGCCGCCGAAAAATTCATTACTGGCCCCGGTCATGTCAAATCCACCGGTCGCAGTGATAACACTGTCTCCGGTTACATAAATATCACCTTCCTGAGATGCGGTAAGGAACATTCCGAGTTCGACAGTGTTTGTACCTGAAGCAACCATCGTTACCGGAGCGTCAAAAGTGAGGGTTGAATTACCAAGTTCCAGACGCGAAATCAAATGCAAGTCCGGGTCGGGATCGCTGTCATAAGACCCATTAACATCACCACTGACAGAAAAGCCGAGGGTGTTAGTATAGCCATTCATGTTCAGGGCGGAAGCCTGAAGGGTGTTAGTAATGTCGCCAACAATCAATTCCTCATCATCAGTGAGAGAGTTAGAGGTAGCCGGCAAAATTTCGTTTTCATAACCGGCCATGTTCAGTTCGCCGGTTACGATCAGCGAGCTTGCGCCGGACGGGTTGTCAACGTTGGTGTCAAACTCAATCCGGTTGGTTCCGGGCGCATCCATATTGAAGTCGCCGCCGACAGTCATGTCGGCGCCGCTAAAGATAGTGACGACGTTGGTCTTTGGATTGGCAGCATCCATCTCAACAGAACCACCAACATTCAAGCTGCCGGTCACATTGATATAATTATCATCACCGGCCATAATCAGATCGTTGCCAATGGTAAATGCTCCTTCGGCATAAACGTAATTATATGCATAAATGCTATAAAAAATCTCGCCATATTCGTTTTCCCGGACCCCCATGGTGACATCCTGTAATACCGCTACATCGCCGGCAGTAATTTCGTTGGTGCCGCCGTATCCCAGGGCAACACTTCCGCTTACGACGGTGTTGTCAAGCGAAGCATAATCACTGTTATCCCCACCAAGCAGATCTCCCGAGATCGTTGAATCCAGGATATCCGCAGTATTAGTACCGTCGCCCAAAGAGACGTCGCCATTAACAACGGAATTAGTAATAGTTATTTCATCATCGCCATTGCCCAACAGAAGATTTCCGTTGATCGTTGAGTTTGAATCAGTGATAGTTACGGTATCATTACCATCACCGGTATCGATATCACCGGTAATAGTCGAACCGAGAATATCGATTGTATCGTCGTCGCCACCGGTTGAAATATCACCGGTAACAGTGGAATCGGTAATATTCAAGATGTCATTACCGGCTTCCATAGCGATATCGCCGATAAACGTCGAACCGCTGATAATAGAAAGTTCGTCCGCGCCGTCACCAGCGGACAGGCTGCCATAGACAGTCGAAGCGTCAATTGTTGCAATGTCGTCATCGGCACCAAGGTCGATATCTCCGGTAACAGTACTCGGATCGATGGTCAGGATATCCAAACCAGCGCCCATATCAATATCGCCATTGACAGTTGAATCGGTAATCGTGGCTTCGTCGTTACCAGCGCCCATATCGATAGCGGGAACGCCCTGGTTAATCGCAACATTAACAATGGAATTGTCAAGGAACAACTTGTCGCCATCATCACCGGCATCAATAGTTCCGTTAATTGTCGAAGCACCAACCGTAATGATATCCATGCCGCCAAGAGCTTGAATTGCGGCATAGTCATACAAAGCGGTTGCGCCGTTGATCACAACGCCATCACCAATAACCAGTTCATCATCGGAGGTATCACCAAGGATAACCCCGCCCCAAATCTCGGCGTTATCAACTATATAAAGGTTATCCCAGGTCAAATTAGTTGCATTACCCTGATCGAACGGATTCTGGTGATCCGTCAGGATAAAGTTATTATTCCAATCCTGAATATAAAGCCATTCGCCAAGGGCCAGGATAGAGTTCTGCCCGAAAGCAGAGTCCGCAACAATGTCCATCGGATCAACATCAACCAGGCCGTCAACCGAGAACAGGGCATAATCAGCCAGATCAAAATCAACCGTTGCGCCGGGATTGAATACCAGTTGCTGCCAATCGAGCCAGGCGCTGCCGCTGATAATGAAACTATTATCGCCGCTCAAAGTGGCGGTGCCGTTAAAGAGAGAATCATCCATCGACTCAGCAAAAGTAACTGTGTTGCCATTGAACGCCATATCGACATCGACTTGTTCAAGCAGGACAACATTTGTCCAGCCAAGAGTACCGAAATCAATATCCCCGGTAATCGTACTGACGGTAATCTGATCTTTTGCAACTTCAATAAGTTGAACATCGTCAGCAAATACACCTGCGGCGGCATCGGAACTGGCAATAGTAACAATAATGCCGGCAGTAGTCAGATTAATGATGTCGGTATCGACAACAAGAGACGAATTACTGAAATCAGCTGAGAAGTTGGCGGTTCCGCCGGTAAGTGTTCCGGAAAAAGTATAAACATTGATGAAAATATCTTCACCACTGAGGTTACTATCGGTTACATCTCCATTGATATTCAGGGTTGTCAAGGAATTTATAGAACTGTCAGTCACCGTACCATTAATATTGACTATGCCTTCAGAATCAACGGTACTTTCGGAAACCGTACCGTCAATATCCACCAGACCAATCATATCTACAATGCTGTTTTCCACTGTCCCATCAAGAGTGGCAGTAGATCCGGAGAGTTCACTATTGGTCAAATTACCAGAAATTTGACTATGATCGCCAACGGTCAATTCACTCTGATCAACACTGGCACCGGCTTCAAGAATCAAATTGCCGCCGGCCATAATTTCGGACTCTACTACTCCGTCGGTAATCATATTCAGGAAAGGAGTAACCTGTGACGGAGTGTTTTCCGGCGCGGCCATAATATAAAGGTCATTGGGTACATCGCCATCGACCGTCAAATGACCGGTATAGTTCTGAATGAACTGTTGACCATGGTTGACAATACTGGCATTCTGGTCAAGATAAGTCGCGTCGTTCTGGATTTCGAGGAAATTACCAAGGGACATACCGGTTAATTCAACCGTGTAACCATTGGCAACGACTAACACAGATTGAGTTGAACCTAAATTCAGAGCTTCCGCGTTAAGCTCCATATTGGCCTTGGCGACAATTACATTCGCTCCTTCATCGGCATAAAATTGTCCGTTGAAAACCTGATTCAGGACAACAACGTCATCACCGGCGCCAAGATACAAATCGCCCTCGATGGTTGCGCCGCTTTTAATCGTCAAATAGTCATCTCCGTCGCCAAGGTAAACAGAACCTTCGACATAAGAGTCATCTTTAAGCAGTAAGGTATCGTTGCCGCCGCCAAGAATGATATTACCAACTTCAGCATAAGAACAGAAAGTGACGTCATCAACCGAATCACCGAGAATCAAATCCTGACGGTCAAAAACGGTTGCGTAATACCCGGGATTATACTCGTCTGCCGGCACATAATAATCATACCAGGAGCCAATAACCCCGGCATGATCAGAGGAGCCGTCAACAACAATCGTATTGTAAGTTGTTCCGTCACCGCTGTCAATACCGGAAAACGCGCCACCGTTGACATTGATTGTATTAACAGAACCATCCGTCAGGATAATCCGGCCGGTAATCATCGCAAGTTTATTGATATCAATGACATTGGTTCCGGATCCCATAGCAACATCAGAAGTGAGCAGGGCTTCTTCATTAACCACAACCCGGTCATTGCCGCCCTGCATGTCAATATAACCATTGACATTTGAATCTTTCTGGATATACAGGACATCATCGCCGTCGCCCATCGTCAACCCGCCATTTACTTCGGCACCGGCCTGAACGTTTACAGTGTCATTACCGCCGGCCGCATTAATTCCGGCAGCCAAATGTCCGCCGGCAATGATATTGACTTCTTCGTCAGCATCACTGAGAATAACTCTTTCCGTCTTGGTCCCGTCAATGACCAGGCTGCTGCCTTTGTAGTCAATCGAGACATAGCCGCCTTCTTTCTTGTCGTAAACGTAAATGATGGTATAGGTAAATTGACTGATCTTCTCCCCGTCGCTGTTAAGAACCAGGACATTGTCCGCGTTGAACGAACTTTCATAACGGAAATACTTACTGGTGATAAGGTAAATTTCACCTCCATTAGCGGTTATTTCAGCGGAATCAATCGTTATTGTGACATTGTTTATATTACTGTGTTTTTTATTCAGAGTTAACATCGATGTAACGTTTTTCAACGTTTCATCAGTCAAATAAAATTCGAAAGTAGCCCCGGCCAAACTTTTGTCAAGAGCTTTGTTAATAGTCACATTGGCGGAACCGGAAAGCTTGATATTAGTAAAATCTTTGATAGAAGCGTTGAAATCACCAGAATAATCATTAAAAACCAGAGTACGGGTACCGCCGACAATCGCTCCTTTACCTTTGCCGCCGCCATAAACAGTTCCCCGGAAACCAATCAACGAAGCATTTGAATTAAAAACAATCGTAGTATTACCAACGACCGTGGAGTCATTGCCACCGCCGTAGATTTTACTTATTTTACTGTCACTGCTGCTGCCGCCGTTGATATTGATCAAAACATCACCTTCGACAACTGAGCGGGCACTGCCGCCGCCGTAAATAGTGTTGACAATCCCCCCGTTGAAATCAATTGTCGCATTCCCGGTAACAGTAGAACCGAAGCCGCCGCCGCCACCGTAAATCTCTTTGATCCTGCCATTGGTCACGGACAGATTAGTATCGCCGTCAAGCACTACATCAAGTCCGGGAATATATTTTTTGGAAATTTTGGGTTTGGCCGGATTTGAAGATGTGGAGACGACAATCCCGCCATAGACTGAACTTTTAACTGAAACATTGGTCAGGGTCAGAGAGCGGTCTCCGGAGAGAGAACTGTTGACCTGTGCCGCAATGAATTTCAGAGACGGATCATCGCCGGAACCAATTATTTGTGCATCAGACACGCCTCCGGTATATACATAAATCCGATTGCCGACTGCGGCGTATGTGATCTCATCCACCAGGTAGAACGGATTGTTTGAGAAGTTATTTATAGACATAACGCAAACTCCTTAAATTTTTTTGCTTTTATATTTGATTATAAATTAAATTTTTGATTTAAAAGACAAATTATCCTTCCACCGCCAATATGCCCGCCACCAAGCAACAGGCCGCATCCCCGCGGTAATTTGACAATCTGCCGTTCATCGTTCCCGGACTCAAACATTCCGCTCACAGTCGCCACAAAAGAATCAATCCGATCACACTCAACTATTAATAGAGAGCCTGATTGAACCGAATCTAACGGAACCTGAACACTGATAACCGTATTATCTTCTGGATTACTACACAGTTCTTCGAATAAAGTAATCACAGGAGTACTATC
The DNA here is from genome assembly GCA_963676655.2 of Victivallales bacterium. Taxonomy (GTDB): domain Bacteria; phylum Verrucomicrobiota; class Lentisphaeria; order Victivallales; family Victivallaceae. The sequence goes on from CAXXKX010000003.1 coordinate 12,104, forward strand.
ACGATCCTCCTGGACGATAATAGAAATAAAGCTGTCCATGTGCTCAAAATCAGGATACTCAACCTGCTCACATGCAAATACCGCGTCATTTCCGGCTTGAATACCAGCCACCGACTCAGAAGACTCAATCAGAGACATAACTAACCATCGCTCAAAATCAGGGCCCCCGGAAACATCACCTTTATAACCTGAAAAATCCAGTGAACTCTTAATTCCGAGCGTACTGGTAAAATAATCTGACGTAATATATCGGTTGAAACTATGCATATTCAGTTACGGTTTACATCATTTCTCAGCTTCAACCGTTTCACCTTTCTGAATTATATCGGTGAAACAACCGTAACCAATATGATCCACATAGGGTCTTCTTTTGCCCATACATTCATTCTCCCTGATTAAAATGGCATCATATAAAAACAGCAAATTAATTCAGCTATAAAATCTTTTAAGATAATACATAGTAATATAAGTAATGTAGAATTCAAGTTAAAAGTTGAAAAAAATGAATCGGATAATGCTTTTTTTTGGCAAAGAACGCTAAAACGGCCCACTTTCGCGGCTTTTGCCGTAAACGTTATGCGACCTAAAGAAAAAAAAATACGAAAGATTTAATAAGAAAAACTAATAGAAATTACCATCGACAGATGCTGCTTCAGATTGAGAAACAACAGGATTTTTCAGCTTTAAATATTTCATCAACATTCCCTCATTCAATGTAACCAAAAAGATAATCTCAGCTCCGGAAATCATCCTTAGAAAATACTTTTAAGTTACATATCAAACAATCCTGAACAAACTTAAACTCATTATTCTGTACCGATACAATACATACCGTCAAGCGAACGCAGGTACATCCGTTTACCGATAAATATCGGACAACTGCGGAATTCAGTCAACTTGTTCTCCCCCGTTTGGGTCCCGGCCGCATCAAGTTTCATTACCGCCGTCGTACCATTGTCGATACTGACAAAAAGGGTATGTCCGGCAATCGTCGGGGAAGGATAGTTTTGCCCCTTGCCCAAATCCATTTTACGTTCAAAAAGCTTTTTTCCGGTCTTGGCGTCAAGCGCGGTCATTTTACCGTAACGAATTATACCATAAACAATCTTGCCGTCGGTTACCGGAGACGCGTAATAGCGTTCCTTGTTGATAGGTGACTCCCAAATCTTTTCAGCTTCTGCGCCTTTTTCAGCTTTCGCCGGCAAACGATAGGCGGCAGCCTTATCTTTGTTGAAGATGTAAACAATCCCATCAAGGATTGCCGGTGAATTATATTCCAATTCCGGCAAGGATTTGCTCAATACAACCCCGTCTTCGGCTCGAACCAGTTCCCCGTTCGGAGTCACCAGCACATCCTTCCCGTCAATTTTTACCGCGACAGGAGACCCCCAGTGATATTTTGTCGGAACCTGCCAGACAACTTTTCCGGTTTTCGGATCGAGTCCTGACAAATGTTTGTATGAAATAATAAATTTTCCTCCCGCAAAAACCGGAGAAGCGCTGTATCCCCAGCCATGAGTCGGCTTTTCAGTCACGATCATCCACAGCCGCTTGCCTTCCGGAGTATATGCCGCGGCAATCCCGGCCCCGTAACAAACGTAGATATTTTTACCATCGGTTACCGGAGATGGAGTTGTATAACCGGTGACTTTATTGCACTTTGGCATATATTCATTTAGAGGAGCCAGCTTTTTGGCGAGGGCTTTGGATTGGTTACGAAGCTCATTCATTTTTTTCCTGAGTTCTTTATTTTTGCGATCCTTCCTGTATTCCTTGCGCACTTTTCCAAATTCCCGGTCAATTTTTTTCTTCTCGGCTTCAACCGGTTTCAGTTTTTCTATCGTGGCGGCACGTTCCGCTTTTTGCGCCGGGGACAAAAGCTCATCTTCAGAGCTCGCTCGCTCCCACAGAATTTTGCCGGTTTTTGCATCCATGCAGACCAACTTGTTTTTTTCCGCCCCGACATATATTCTGCCATTCAGGATCAGTGGCAAAGAATTACTGAATGAGTCAATCGGGGTTTTCCAGATTACGTTTTTTCCCGTTGACCAGGCAAGAACCGGAACGGCATCCGGATAATAGCCGTTTGTACGCCAACCGCCATTTTTGTCCGCGGCAACGCTCAGCAAAGGCAAGGTAAGTACTAAATAAAATAAATGACGCACATTCAACATATTTCGATTCTCCATTTACATTAGCAATTGATAATCGCAAAGTATATCTGCTGAATGCGCGTTTTTCAAGCCTGCTTTGACGTTTACAAAGCAGTTTGATAGTTTTTATATGAAAATGATTTCAACAAACCTTTAAACCAATGCGTTCCCTTTGCAGGATACGATCCACCAAAAATCAGGCATGGCTGACGGTAAAGAAGGCCTCTGCATTCAAATTTTTCAGCATTGTTATCATTAATTTTAAACAATAAATTCTCCATATTATATGAGATTGTTATATTGTTCCACTTGCCGGCGGTTAAACTAGACCTGGTCTTGAATTTAAAGCCCTTGCCCAGTCTGGTCAAAAAATATCCGGTCAAAGCGCCATTGTCCAAAAGCAATTGGAATCCAGGATGTGGCGTACAATAGGTTTGAATAACGGTTTGTTTGGAACCGGAAAGCGGCATAATGGAAAATGAGAGGGTAAACGATTGCTCCGACACCAGATAAACCGGGAATACCAGATAATTCCCAACTCCATCAAATTCCATAACCGGCTCACTTTTCCACTTTTTCCAGACAGGTGCGGACGCAGTCCCCGGTTTATTAAAAGGTTTGGTCCATGGCGAAAAACCGCCCAGTTGCCCATAGAGAAAACGGTATGACCGGACAGTTGGTAAAACGTCGCCGGCGGCAGCAGTGAACTCATATTGTATATCGCGGCCATATTCTTGCGGGATTTTCAGCTTGACAACGGCATTTTTCGCATAAGACCAAACATTCATTCTGATTTTTTCCCCGGAAAGTTTTTCCGGACAAAATGGTTTACTGCGGAATATTTTACCGGAATCGTCAATCGCCCTGATGGAATAAACCGGATCAGGAAAAATCGAGTTTGCTTTTAAGTTGACCGCAATTTTCTTTTGTTTAATCGGATATGGCACTTGCGGCAATCTTTGCACTAATTCAACCGCAACTGTTTTGTCGCCAAACACCTTTCTGAATATTCCGAATTTGATAACATCGGCAATCAGCAATTGAATTTTTTGCGTACCGATATTGATTTCGAGTTTCGCGTTTTTGGAAGCCTTAAATAAAAATTCATCAATGTGAGGAGTGAACCAGAGCTTTTTTCGGATAGATCCACCGTGTTTCGACAAATCAGCCTGATTTGCTTCGCTCATGACAATATATTTTTTGCCGGTTGCATCGATTGTTCCTTTGAGCGGCTTTATCTCGCAATCAATTCTGTTATTTGATTTAGTACGGCTGTTCCAGTAAAACCGCAACAAAGTTTCATTCTCCGCACATTGATATTCTTTTTTCATATCAACGGCGGCAACCGGAATGTTGTTTTCAAGCAATTCAACTGTACTTAACCTGGACGTGGACTCAAGTGTCCCTTTAACTTCCACGCCGTCCTTATTACGTTTCCACTGGAAATTCCCCTGTTTAATATTGCAAAGATCACGAATTGGCTGCTTTACATATTTTTTATTCATATTAGGCGGAGACTTCAACATTACGCAAGACAACCCTTTGATTTGCCGTGTTTTGCCGTTGCACAAAATTGAAAGTTCAGGAACCAGGACACGTTCACTGGCAAAATCTCCGCTCGGGACTTTCAGATATTGCACATCAAGCCGGCGGTTACTTATACTCATTTGCGCAAAACTTTTGATAATCTTCCCGGCGGCATTTTTCAAGCAAAAATTAACTTTTGTCGTATCTTCCGTGAACTTTGTGTCGGGAAGGTTCAGCAATTCAATATTCAGCGTCTCTCCATAGACCAGTTCACTGCGATAACTGATTATCAAGTCCGGCAACTCCCTGTTCTCATTAACCGCTGCAGGCGCTTTACGGTAATGGTTAATTACTCTGCGGTTTGTAAATGAATCGTATATTGTCGGCTCAATATGGGTGTTTTCATTAGCTTCATTCCACTCCGGCATAATAATGAAATCCGGGTTGGCGCCAAGGGCGGCCTCCATACTTTGCCGAAGCGTCAGAGTCCCACCCTCATTTTGACCGGATGAAGCGTGAAGGGTATAAAAATAACCTTTCGCCGCGCTTAAGCCCAGATATTTGTCTTTATATTGGGGTTCGTTAAATACAGAAACAATAACCGGAATGAGAATGTTTTTGTAAAAATCATCGCCAAATCTATAATTTGATATACCCCGGGAATCTTTTACAATATGATTGCAGCCGGCAAAAAGAACGCCATCGGCAACATCCAGATACGACCGGATAAACTCTTTCAATTCCCGGATCGTTTCAGTCGAAACTTTTCCGCCGTTTTTCCGATAAACGCCGTTGGCTTTGTAAAATTTACTCCGGATTTCCGCAATAAAAATTAACCGTCCGTTAGAGGCTTTTTTAAGTGATTCGACGACAGGCTTCCATTCGGCCGGGCTGATCGCGTCGGCACAATATGACGAAAGAACAATTTTATCGTTAATTTTGAACGCTGATGGTGATTTTTCCGCGGCTTTGACAATTTTGAATATAAAATCGTAGTCCCTGGTCATTTTTGCTTTTTTACCCAGCGAAACAATGGCGGGAGAAACTTCCAGCATAATAAAATTTTTCAGGCCAAGCTTATCCGCATACTGCATTGACGCCAGGGTTCTTTGCAGATAACTTTTACTGGTAGCCAGTATAGAAAACCCGTCGGAATAGCTTGCCACAGTCGTCGCGTTTTTTGCAAAACTTGCCAGGTTCCCTTCCTTTTTGAATTCCTTTGTCCCGGCAACCAAATTGCGGTCAAAAAGCAAAGGCCGTTCAATCCAGAGATCGCGGGTCGGAACTGAATAATAGTTCAAAAACAGACTGTATTTGATCTGGATACGAGGAAACATAAAAGTTTTGGAAAGTTTTCTCCGGTGTTCCGGCATTGGTAATTTGCTAATCATTTTTTCTACTGGCTTATTGATTATTTTTGCTTTATAAAATTCTACTTCATCCAGTTTAAATTCTATTGACTTATCAATGATTCCCAGCCGATTGAAATAAATACGAAAATAGTCAACTCCTTTTCGCGGCAGTTTTGAGATGTCGAAGGTTATCTCAAAAGCTTTATCGTCCCTTATGACCGGCTTTTCCGCAAAACGCGCAAAAGAATACTTACGGTTACCACGCAGTGCCGCAGCAAAAAAGGGCGCTTTGAACCGGGCTTTGATCGGAGTAATCCTGACCCTTACGCGATTGTAAGCGTTTAAATCAGCCTTATTCGTCGGAATCATTATGGCTCCGCTTTTCAAGGGCAATGCCACAACGACTTGATCTTTTATCCGGGAATTCTGACATGATATAAGCTGAATTTTTTTCAGATCAGGGGAGTATGTTCCGGTTGCACAAAAGGCCTGCGTTACGACTGTCAGCAGCAACGTCAAAATAATATTTTTTTTCATTATTATAGCAATATCCTGAACTTATTGTTTGACAACGTAATCTTCATTAGATACAGAATTACGCATCCGTGATTCTACATGACCATCTCCAATCAGAGCATTCATCCGGCCTTCCAGCCCCTCCCCGGTGGAATCGCCGTGAATAAAACCGGCCCGGGAAAAAGACGAGAAGTTATACCCATAATACGTCCCCCCGTTATAGAGATCCGTAATAAAGAAAATAGAACTGATATTTTTTACCTTTACGTGTTTATAAGCGCCAATACCAAGTACCCCGCCGACCGTAAGATTGCACAGGGAATAATTGATCCCGTAACTGTAGTGACATTTGTTATAATTTGTATCGACCTTTTCTTTACTGTGGGAAGGACACATATTGACATAACCGCCGGTACGCCGCCATTTCGCTATATCTGCTCCCGCCTGATACATATTCCGGATAGCGCTGTGATAATAATTCCATCTGTTGTATCCATAATTATCCATGCGCATTACCGATTGAGCCCAGAAAAAGCCGTCAAAGTCATCGGCGTAAAAGGCGGACCAGGTTCCCATTTGTTTCAGATTATTGGTACAGGCAATAGCCCTCGCTTTATCCCGGGCTTTGCCTAATGCCGGAAGTAACATGCTTGCCAGAATAGCAATGATAGCAATAACAACTAGAAGTTCAATCAGAGTAAAATTACAGATGATTTTTTTCATTTTCTTTCCTTTTTTTACATTAATTTACAACAATTCGAGGTTTCCTTAGCTTAAATGCAAACGGTTAAACAACAAATCAAAATATCAGATAATTATCAACCTTTCATGTTATTGAATGATTCTATAAAAAACTTATATGAGATATTGGCGGCATCCTGACTGGAAGTAATTTCGCCATCGACAATTTTTTGAAAGACTCCAGCTATGCCGGCATTGATAAAAGCAATATTGAAATGTCGCTGCCATGGATAATAAGCAAATTTTATTTTATCATATATAATATCTATTTCAGCTTGAGTGATCAAGGGATTTGATTCAGGTAATGCATTCAGTGCACTCTTCCGGAAAGGAATCGCATTCATGCCATTGTGCATAAAAAGCTGAGCTTCATGGGTGGTGACAAAACTTATGAAATCAGCGGCAAACTCCGGTTCGTGCGATGCTTTCGCTATTCCCAAAGCACTGAAATCCATGTGTATATCATACACAGGAGGGTATATCGATGTCATCATCTTAAACTCAATATATTCCGGGTCAGGGAAATGCTGAGGAGCCGACAACGTTTCAAGCAGAAAATGTTTTTTCCGGCTGAAATGCGCGAACGAGTCATATCCCGGTTTTTCAATAAAAATTTTATGGTAATCTTTTTGATAGGCATGAGACAATGTTGAAAACAATTTATCAAAGAAACCCGCAAAATACGCCTGATCAACCGCGTTGATATCAGTAGGCAAACCATAATGCCGCAGCAAGTTCGTCATATGCGGCCCAGTTTTATCGACCTTTTTGGGAAAAATGGAAACAGATGAGCACAAAACATCAAGCAGTTTGCCGTCAAGAATATCCTGTTTAATTGAATCCAAACCAACGGCATCGGCCATTTCCTGGTTCCAGACACATACCGGCACCGATGTGTATACCGGTACAATCCTCTTCAAATATTTTTTAAAATCAGGCAAAACATTAGCGCTCATGCTCTCATCACCGGTTGTATACTCCAATAAATCTTCCGGCAAATCTCTGAGTTCGGACAGTTCGGTATTATACAAGACACTCTGGATAATATCAACAGTTTGTCCTTTGGCCTCGAGCTCTCTGATTAGAGTTTTTCGTTCCTCCTGAAAATTGTGTATAGGAATATAACAAGGCTCAACCTTGCGTCCTTTAGATTTTGAGTTGAAATCTTGAATTAACTTATCCCACACTTTCCGCTGTCGCGGCAAATCCTCAAATAATACGAAATTCAAAGTCTTTGTTTCAGCAATGAAAAACAAATGATCCATTCCGAAAGGAGAAGTCCCCACGGTCTCCTTTTTCTTTAATCTTTCCGTTTTGACCTGTTTCGTCGAAGTCTCGTCACGGTTAACAAAATCGCGAATGACAATTGTTCCGCGACGTGGAGCCCGGGCCAGCAATCCCTCTTCCACCAGAGAATTCAATCCGGACGCAACGGTTCTTTTATTAAGCTTATATTTTCTCGCAATTTTTTCATCGGACAACAATTTATCGCCTTTACGCAATTTTCCGGCCATAATCTGCTCACGAAAAAAATCAGCAATAACTACGTCTTTCGGCTTACGATCTATCAACTCACTCGTATTCATTATTACATATTATCCTTAAAACTACACTAATAATACACCTTTCATGCACTAATAATACACGGTGACATATAATTTGTCAACATAGTTATCGATGAAACTTCTATTTTTTTCAATTCATTAGTAACTCGACAAGTAAGTTAAAAATATTTATAATAAACTATACGTTTGACTGTAAATAAGATATAAGCAACTACTATCAAGATATTTAACCCAAAAATATAAATCAATTATTATTATAAACAACCATTCATAGGCTTTTCAACAAACTACGTCATATGCTTGAGGAACAATCTTGAGACGAGAATGCTTCATAACCCTTTATGTTCGTTTCAAGGCACTTTTAGCGGCATATCGAATCATTTGACCATGAAGTTTTAAAATTGAGGTTAAAAATATTTAAAGCTAAAAAAAGTAAAAAAAATTTGATACTTTGGAAAAGGTATATATATTAATTATGTAGCGACAAGAAAAGCGAATAAAATTTTCTGGTTCAGCGGGTGCTTTTCGGCCCGTTTTTTTTTCGCTTTATAAAAAAAGTTATTGAAGAAGCAAGAGGTTATGTGGATATGAACAATGAACTATTAGCTGTACTGGACTATATTGAGCAGGAGCGCGGAATAAGCCGTGATGTCCTGATTGAAGCGGTTGAAAAAGCTTTGGTCTCCGCTGCTCGCAAAGGTATCCACCCGGCAGAGGATTTGACCGTTAAAGTTGATTCCAGCACCGGAGAAATAACCGCAACGGCCAAACTCGAAGTAGTCGAAGTATTCCCGAACAACAATCAAATCAAACTGGAAGAGGCACAGCAAACTCATCATGACGCTAAAATCGGTGATATCATCGACTGGACCGTTCCGCCGGAAGCATTCGGCAGAATCGCGGCCCAAACCGCAAAACAGGCGATCATGCATCGTCTGCGCATGGCGGAAAAAGAAATCGTCCGGGATGAATATATCGATAAAGTCGGACGGATTATCAACGGCGTAGTCAGGCGTTTTGAAAGCGGAAACATGATCATCGATTTCGGCAAAGCCGAGGGTATCATGCGTTCAAATGATAAAGTGCGCGGTGAACAGTACGTTCCGGGTGACCGTATCAATGCGTTGCTGGTGAACGTTGACATTACCAGTTCAGGCCCCAGCCTGATCGTTTCCCGTTCAACTCCGCAATTCGTGGTTCGCCTGTTTGAACGCGAAGTGACGGAAATTCATGACGGCACCGTTCAGATTATTGGTGTAGCTCGCGAAGCCGGAAACCGGACCAAAATCGCGGTTAAAAGTAATGATCCGCGCGTCGATCCTGTCGGTGCCTGTGTCGGGATGCGCGGAATGCGGGTACGCAATGTGACAAATGAGCTCAGCGGCGAGAAAGTCGACATCATTCCATATGCCGACAAAATTGAAGATTTTGCGATGAACGCCCTGTCGCCGGCTAAAGCCAAACGAATTGACTTTAGTAAGGAAACCGGTACGGTTAATGTCTATGTCGCACCTGATCAGTCCCGTCTGGCATTTGGCAAAAAAGGTCAGAATGTACGTCTCTCAGCCAAGCTTCTTGGCAAAAGTTTTAAAATTTTTATTGAAGAAGAGGAACACCATAACTCGCTCCAGGATCAAAAAGAGCGGGCGGCGGCAAGTTTGTCTGAACATCTCGGCGTCAGTTATGAAATCGCAATGACGCTGGTCAACAACGGTTTTCTGTCTATCGACGGACTTCGCGAAGCAGGTCCGAGCGCATTGTCAGAGATCGACGGTCTGTCAGCAGAGGACCGCGATGCCGTTATTGATGCATTGAAATAATCGAAAATTACGGAAGGACCCGGCGTGAAAAAAGTAAAAGTAAAACATCTGGCGGAAAAATACGGGATTTCCCCGAAAGCCGTCATGGAAGAATTGATCGCCGAGGGCATTGAGGTGGCCGGCGCTTCCAGCCCGGTTCCTGCGGATATGCTTGAATTAGTATATGAGCACATGGATGATGTCTTCGGCAAGAAGGAAACCCCTGCTAAAGAGAAGCCGAAACACAAACCAAATACCACCACTGAACCCCCAAAATCTGCCGGCGATAAAGTTATCCATCTGAAACCACCGATTATTGTGAAAAGCCTGGCGGAGAGCCTGAACAAAAAAGCCAATGAAGTGATTACCGAACTGATGTCATTCGGCGTTCTGGCGTCTATAAATCAAACCGTCTCCGAGGAAGTAGCCTCCAAACTCTGCGAAAAGTATGGATTCTCGCTTGAGGTCAGCCATCGGGAAAAAGGTGGACACAGCAAAACGGAGGTCGTTGAGGAAGAAGAAAAAGATAATCCTGACAACCTCAAGCCCCGTCCGCCCGTTGTAACATTCCTCGGTCATGTCGACCACGGCAAAACTTCTTTGCAGGACTACATGCGCAATTCCAACGTTTGCGCTGGTGAAGCCGGCAAAATTACCCAGCATATCGGAGCGTCCACCCTGGATTTTCATGGTAAACATATCACGATGATCGACACTCCCGGACATGAAGCTTTTACTCAGATGCGCGCCCGTGGTGCCGATGTAACCGATATTGCCATTCTCGTGGTCGCGGCCGATGACGGTTTTATGCCTCAAACAATTGAAGCGATGAATCATGCCAAGGCTGCCGGGGTTCCGATCATTGTCGCGATCAACAAAATTGATCTGCCGGAAGCAAATCCGGACAAGGTCCTGCTTCACATGCAGCAAAATGAACTAATGAGTGAAGACTGGGGCGGCGATGTCGGTACAGTCAGAGTTTCAGCTTTAACCGGAGCAGGAATGGATGACCTTTGCGAACGTATCCTGCTTGAATCCGAAATGCTCGACTTAAAAGCAGACCCGACCGGTAAAGTCAAAGCCCTCGTCCTGGAAGCCCAGCTTGAACAAGGTCTTGGCCCAACCGCCAATATCCTGGTTCAGAGAGGAACCTTGAAAGTCGGCGATGTAGTGGTTTGCGGCGGCCAGTACGGCCGCGTAAAAACCATGATAAATGAACATGGCGACCGCGTTAAATCAGCCGGCCCGTCCACCCCGGTTAAACTGGTTGGACTCAAAGGCGTCCCTAGCGCCGGAGATAAGCTGACAACCTGCAAAAATGAGCGTGATGCGAGGAATATCGCTGACGAATTTACCGAAGAAAACCGTGAGTCTGCAGTTGCCAATACTATGGCTATCAGCGGAGATGAAGCTGATGTTGACGCCTTGTTCAGTAAACTCAATTCTGCAGACCGTAACGACCTGAAGATCATCATCAAGTCCGATGTTCGCGGCTCCGCCGAGGCAATTATCGACTCTCTGAAGAAACTGCCGTCAGAGAAAATTACCGTTGATGTTGTAATGAACGGCGTCGGCGCCATCACCGAAAATGATGTAATGCTGGCCTCTGCGTCAAAAGCCATCATCGTCGGCTTCCATGTCAGAATCAATGCCGGGGTCAATGAAATGGCCAAACGCGAAGGCGTCGAAATTCGCCTTTACAGCATTATTTACGAATTGCTGGCCGACATTAAAGATGCTCTGGCCGGTCGTCTCGCGCCGGAAAAACGGGAAATCGAAATGGGCAAAGCCAAGATACTTCAGATCTTTGCTATGACCAAAGGACCTAAGGTTTGCGGCTGCATGGTTGAACAGGGCGTAGTCAGGGTCGGGCTGAAAGCCCGGGTATTCCGGAACAACAACCTGATCTTTAACGGAGACATCCGCTCTCTGCGTCGCTTCCAGGATGATGTAAAAGAAGTCAGGGCCGGGCTTGAGTGCGGTATCCGACTCGATAACTTTATGGATTTTGAAGAAGGTGACTTGATCGATATCTTCGATATTGAGCTGCAAAAAGCCACCTTGGACTGATCCGGTCAGGAGTTTGACAAATGAGTACCTCCGCAAGAATTATTCGGGTTAACGAAATCCTGAAACGGGAACTGGCTGACTTGATAGAGCGTGAAAACCCGGCGGAAGATCCTTCCGTCCTGGTTTCAGTCTTCGAAGTACGTACTACTCCAAACTTGCGTAATGCCACTGTTTGCATCAGTGTTTTTGGCGGAGACGAACACACTCCGGGCAAAGTACTGTCCAACCTGCTCAAAAAGCGCAAGGAAATCCAACACCAGATGTCTAAACACGTTACCCTGAAATATACCCCGGTCCTCGAATTCAAGATCGATGACCGCATCGCATCGGCCGATAATGTTCTGCAAATAATCCGGGAATTGGAACAAGATGACTCAGAGCGTGCTTGATCGCGCAGCGAATTTCCTGCTCAATCATAACAATTTTTTGATCGTTTCACATCATTTGCCCGACGGAGACGCCGTCGGGTCCGCCTTGGCAATGCTGCGGATGTTGACCGAAAACCACAAAAAAGCCACGGTCCTTATGCCGGACGGTATCCCGGATAAATATCTGGACTTCAGGGTCTCCGGAATAGAAACTTCAGTCGCGAATATCCAAGCCACAAACTTCGACGCCATGATTCTGCTGGATACCCCCGGTATTGAGCGTGCCAGCGGAGCGAAAGAATTAAACTTTTCCGGCCCGACCATGAACATTGATCATCATCCTGACAATGGTCTGTATGCCGATCTGAATCTGGTCGACCCCACCGCCTCCGCAACCGCCGAATTGATCTATCAACTGGCCGGTCATATTCCGGAATGGCCCCTGTCAACCGAATGCCTGACATTGATCCTGCTTGGCATCGTTACCGACTCCGGCTGCTTCCGATTTGCCAATACTTCACCGAAAATGATGCGGGTTGCCGCAGAATTGCTTGAGAAAAAGGCGGACTTACAGAAAATCGTCAACGCAGCTTATTTCTCCCGTCCGTTAAACGAATTAAAGTTTGAAGCTGAACTGGTCAGTCAACACCTGAAAACGGCTTTCGACGGCCGGTTTGTCTGGATATCGATTCCATCTGCCATCATCGAGAAGCATCAATTTGAAATTAAAAATACTGAAGTACTGATCGACTCGGTCCGCTCCGTCAGCGGCAGCCAGGTTGCCGCGCTGTTGCGGGAAGTGCCCGTTGGCATTAAGTGTTCACTGCGTTCCAAGAACCCGGATGTCTCAGTAGGACGTATCGCCAGGCTCTTCGGCGGCGGCGGACATGAAATGGCAGCCGGTACAGTAATCCCGGTCAAAACGCTTAAGGAAGCCGAAGTTATTTTGCTGAAACACATTGAAGAGGAACTCAATAATGCGCTTTAACCCCAAAAAACATCGACTGCCGCCATTCAAGGAAAGCGGAGTCCTGTTAATCGACAAACCAGCTGAATGGACCAGTTTTGACGTCGTCAACTGTGTCCGCGGCCGTTTCAACGTTCCGAAAGTCGGACATTGCGGCACTCTCGACCCCGCCGCGACCGGCCTGCTGGTGCTGGTCCTCGGACGTTTCACCAAATTAAGCGGGCGTTTCAGCGGTGAAGACAAAACCTATGAATCAACCATTCTGCTGGGAACTCAAACCGACTCTCAGGATATGGATGGCGAAGTAACCGCTGAACATGATTACAGTGCGGTAACTGAGGAACAATTCCGCGAAATAGTCACCGGTTTCATCGGCGAACAAATGCAGATCCCCCCAATGGTGTCCGCCAAAAAGCAGGACGGAAAGCGCCTGTACGATTTGGCCCGTAAAGGCGTCGAGGTAACGCGTGAGCCTGTTGCAATTAATATCAAATCAATCGAGATAACTCGTTTCGAACCACCTTATGCCGACTTTACCGTGACCTGTTCCAAAGGGACATATATTCGAACATTGTGTGCTGATATAGGAGAAAAACTTGGATGCGGGGCCTGTTTATATTCTCTACGCCGTACCGCCAGTGGAGCTTTCGGAATTGCTGACGCGGTTGATATCGACACCATCAAACAATGGGAACAGCCTGAACTGGAAGAGCATATAAAGGCTTTCCTGATCGATAAGATAATGAATAATTCCATCTTCACCGATTTCTAAGAGGAAATATCATGAATCAACAACTTGATCTTGAGCTCCCGGTCCGTAATTATATTCGCGCCTCAGACGGACAATTCACCGCTGAAGACTGCACCATCGCAATAATCAAAGAAATGCCTGACAGCGCCAAGGAGCGGACTAAATTAATCCGGACGGTTGAACGCGAATTGCAGAGCAGCCCCCTTACTTTCCGTCATCCTGATCATAAATTTTTCCAATCCTTTGCCTCTCTTTTTAACGGCGGGACCTTCTTGATTACCCCGGACGATTTTGAGATCAAAAATGGAATACTGTTTCCCGGCGACTGTCTTGCTCCGTTCTGCTCTGAAGAAGTATTTCCTTCTGACGCGGTATTGATTGACGAGCAAAATGAAGATGAATTTGAAGCGTTTGAATTTACCGCCCCTTTAAACGATGTCCTGCCGTATCATATTCTCCTCGGTTCCGAGCAGGTGTTCGACTACTTTGTTGCTGATAACGATGTCAATGAAGGTTTGTTTGCAAAAGGCACACCTGAAGGAAACGTCACCCTTACAGTTTTTGACTTCGCCCATTTTTACAATGAAAACAACTTTTCTCCGGGCGATGCGGTTCTTGTTAGAATTGATTCATGGCAGGATGCCTGCTTCAGTTGTTCTTATGTTCCGGAAAGTCAACGCCTTGACCATGCTGATCAATGGATAGAAAATTTCACAGGGGCAATGGAACAAGTAATCGATTATTTTGAGAATTATCTGGAAATCCCCAAACAGATCGCATGGGCGTATTTCCTTGGCAGCAAACATTTACTGGACTCACCAGGCGCTTCAATCCGTGAATTTGTCGACCGTTCCGATCGCGTAAAAATAATCTATTCCGGCGGACATACAATTCTTGGCCTCTGCTCTCCGGAAAATATAGAGTCAGAAGAAGACAACAGCTCTTCTCTTCCGGAAGGAATCTCCGTTTCCAGCGGCGAAACCGACGACTTGGATGTTATCCTGCAGGAAATCAAAAGTCCTCTCAACAAAATTGAACTTGAATCTTACTGTTACAGTGAATTATGGCGGCGACAATATGATTTTGACGTCTTTTTTGTCCGTTGCTTCGGAAATGAAAAACTTGCATTTGCGGACGAAGCCCAGGAAGCTTCTTTCATGAATTATATCGAAGACATCTGGGAACGTGCGGAAATGGTTTACAACCCGGCCCTGGATGAGATAAAAGCTCCATTACGGGAACAAATACTTGAACTGGTCGATGCCAGAGCTGAATGGTTTGAGTATATTCTTGACTTGAATATTGATCCCGCCTCGATGGATATTGAAGCAATCTCTCAAATGAAAGAAACCACCCTTCATTTATGCAGCACGCTAAATCTTTTAAATGATCCCAAGCAGGAACTTAACGAAGAAGATGCCGAAACAATTATTGACGCCATAGATGCGGTTGGCAACATGCAACAGGATTGCATTGAACGTCTATCGCCCAAATAAGTTTAAAGATTGTTTACTCAGACAGTTTTCTGAAACAATACAGTATTCCAGACGGGCTGGCTCCTCGTGAGAGATGTTTTTTCTGGATTCGTTCAGGATTGTCAAATAGGCTTCCGGTTTGGCGTATGAATAGTTTTGACCCTAAAATTGCCCCTTCGGTAAAGTGCCGGGTGCGTCTGAGGAATCGTACATGCATCGATTCTTTTTGTCGAGCCTTATCACGCGCGGCATAGATTTCTTCGCTCGACGCGCCGCTTTCCGCAGTGACAATCCGCGCCAGTTCGCCACGAAAAAACGTAAACAACTCAACATCAGTCCATTGCGTGGTGTCTCCAGTGTTAATATTCGGCTTCATATGCTTAACGAAATTCTTATAGAACATGTGTCTGCCGCTTCTGCAATAACGTCCCCAGGTGGTAAAATTGTAATCAGAAGGGTCGGTTTTCAAGCCTGCCCGGACCGGGTTAAGTTCGACGTAAGTGACGCAGGCAGCCAAGGCGTTTATGCGCTCGAGGATCACGCTTTTGAACCGTCCGCCCCAGAGTTGTCCGGTCCGGTCGCGGGTTTCGTTGTAGACGCAGGTAAATTGGCGTTGGTAGGCCGACATAAACCGGCTAATATCGATCATTTTGAGGGCTATTTCCTGGCATTGTACTTTGTTGTCAAGACTGATAACAGGGGTTCGCGGGCCGAATTTGAAGATTTTTTTCATTGATTTGTAATAGGCGTTGTGTCGTTTAACAATGACCTCGAGCGGCGGCAGTTCATCCGGTCCGGGAGCGTAAACTACCAAGTGAAAATGGTTGCCCATCCAAGCCGCTGAAATTACCTCGATTAGAAAATAATCGCAAAGATATCTAAGCAAAGTAAAACCATATTCTTTATCTGTATCAGAGAAAGGGTGTTCGCCTTTAATGCAGCCGATTCGATTATAAAGATGGTAATAACAGCCTTCACCTTTGACTTTCATTCGTGCTTCCATTTTGTCCTCCTTTTGGTTGGTTTAGTTATAATATATACGCTAAAAACATCTTTGTCAAATTATCTGACGGCTTGATTATAAATATAACATTAGAAACTAACTACGAATTACTTACACAAAATCATGCATGAGCTATGCGGCGAGGAAGGGTGCTGTCGGTTTCTGCAAATCTTTCCATAAGCAAAATCTGTAAATCACGTTTGGTTTCGCGATGTGAAGGGTCATCCCATAAATTATAAAGTTGATCGGGATCATTAATCATATCAAAAAGCTCTCCGTAATCTTCACCTATGTAACATGTCAAATGCCAGTTTTCTGTTACTACAGTACGTTGCCTAAGGCCAAGATAATCCGCATCATTTTCCGCAATAACAGACGTTTGAATTTTTTCTTTTTCTCCTAAAAGAATAGAGGCAAAAGACTTTCCGGGCCAAGGTTCACGTTGAGCCGAGGCCTCAGGTTGCGGAGGAATATCTCCTTCGGGAATCGGGACTTGCGCCAGATCCAGAATTGTCGGCGCAAAATCAAGATGACTAATCAAAGCATCGCTGACTTTTCCTGCCTTAAAGCGTTCCGGCAAATACCATATAGAGGGAACACGGATAATTCCGTCAAGATGAGACGGAGGCATATTGTGCATCCAATGATTACCCAGCATTTGACCGTGATCAGACATGATCATTACAACCGTATTATCTTTTAAACCATACTGACTCAACTGTGTCATAATTCTGCCAACCATATCATCCCACTGTGTAATAATGCCGAAAACAGTACGCAAAGCAGCTTTTTCAATTTCAGGATCAACATTAGTTTTCGCCATCCGACCGGCTGTCAGCAAATCTGATTCAAACAT
This sequence comes from Victivallales bacterium, assembly GCA_963676655.2. GTDB lineage: Bacteria > Verrucomicrobiota > Lentisphaeria > Victivallales > Victivallaceae. The sequence continues at coordinate 29,247 of CAXXKX010000003.1, forward strand.
ACGTTTATAATGCGGTGGTAATGTATCCAACTCCCCATCCCGCCTGACCGGTTCCGGAACATCACAATCCGCATACATACTGAAATAAGGTTCGGCGACTGAAAACGGAGGATGCGGATCAGGAATAGAATGCCACAGGAAAAATGGTTGATCACCTTTAGCAGCTGAAGAGAAAAAACAGTCAGAGCATTCAGTGGCCCAGCGTGAATAATGCAGTTCAGCCGGTAATCGGCATGGATAACTTTGCTCCGGAATATCTAAAACACCTTGAGGAGTTACTTTAACTCCAGCAGGCGGCGTTATCAAACTCCTGAAATCCGGTTCCCTTTCTTTAAGCCATTGACCGTAATTCCCGGACCACCAGCCACAAAGTACATCAGCGTATTCCAGTCCATAATAAGGTTGCGGCAAGTTCCTGATGCGGTCACGCTCCCAGAGTTCAACCGCTTCAGGCCAGTCATCCGGATTCAATTGATCAATATCAAAATCCTTATGCGGCAACCACGGATTCAGGTGAATTTTACCAATGCTATGTGTTCGGTAACCCGCCTGACGCAAGGCATCCGGCATAGTTGGAATATCACGGCGCAACGGAATGCCGTTGCAGCGCACACCGTGCCCTCTGGGGGTTCGCCCGGTAAACCAGGTCGATCTGGTGGCCATGCACATCGGCTGGACAGTATAACAACGGTCAAAACGAACTCCATTCTGCGCCAGACGATCAATATTTGGAGTTTTTACCACTGGATGTCCGGCACAGCCCAACATATCAAAACGCAGTTGATCCGCTACAATGCAAACAAAATTCAATCGTTTCATATTCACCATAAGTTACTGGATTTTTGTTTTATAATATCACAGTTGATATAGTAATCCGTATAATTATAAAAATCAAACTTTATGAATATTTTTCTTACTAAAAACAAGCTTATTTTTCAATAAAAATACGAATATCATAAAAACCATTTTATCAAACGACCTTAACTCGCATTAAATCCAGCATAGTTTTTAAAATCTGTCGACAACCGGAATCTTTACCGACAGCGTAGTGCTGGTGAAAACAATCTTCCGCGAACTGCCTGGCATTCGGAAGTTTTATGATCCATCTTCCTCTGATCCAGCCAAAGCGGTCGTCATTGATAACTGATTTGGTTTCGCCGTAAACGACGTGCATTTCAGACGCATCAGGAGCAATCCGACCCAAGATTACCCGAGAACAATCCGGCACGGTAAAAATCATACTCTGCTCAAGCCAGCCGGGGATGGGGCAATTCCGAATACGGGGGCGTTCCGGAACCGCCAAATCCGGAGGAATAACCCCATAAGCGCCAAAATGAGTCAGCGTAACGCAATTATCAGCAAAACACTGTTCCGTATCCGCCTGCTTCATTTCATCTGTGTAATCATTATGACCTTTACCGTTGAGAGAAAAGTTGTCGCGATAATAATAATACAAGTTACTCATAGTCGTTTGCCGACCAGTTGCAACTTGAATGATCAATTCGCTTGTCAACACTTCTATATCGCCTTCCTCACAGGCCAGATAACCGTCGTTAACCAGAATTCCGTAACTGGAGTTAGGCATAATATCTTTCTCCGGCTGCAGGAGGAAATCAGAGATGTCACTTACAGTAATACCAACCGCATCAAACTCTTTAAGAAAATCACGTTCCGCCAAATAGAGTTTGGCAACTTGACGCATATGTTCTTTCGACATTTCTGAACTTGATATAATCTCACCATACCAACGCTCAAGTTCCCGGTCGGCAACGGTATCATCAAAGGAGGCGGCAAGCTGTTTCAAATCATCTGAAGACTTGCATACGACCTCAATCCCTGTTTGTTTTCTGAGTAATTCCGCAAACTTTTTTGACGGCGAATTACTGACCTGTATTAATTTCATGGCACGCAGCACTTTACAGTTCCTGACCGCTCTCAGAGAATTTTTGATCTCATCCGGGGTAAAGGCAGGAAGTAAAATACCGCCTGCCCGTTTCACCTGTCGATTAAAAGCTGCATGGTAAGTATGGAAACAACAATGGGAGTCAATGGCAAACACCGGAATGCCAAGATTGCCGATAATGCTGCCCAGTTCACCAGTACGGTAGCCGCACAGGTTGGTACAAACAGCCAAATCCGTGTCATCTGGCATTCCTGAGCAATAGAAGTCCTGCTCTTCAACAAGCTGAACTTCATCATACGGTTCCAGCATCAACCTCAGTTTTTCAGAAGAAACTTCATTGTGGAAATTCCTGCGTTCCACAATGATCGTAACTCGCAAAGGGATATCTATTTTTATTGTTGACCGGATTACTGACTGCTGCATGGTTGAATTGCTCCGTTATTCTTGTTATTGAATAATTTTTACTTTATCAGCAATAGAACCGATGTCAATAAAATCAAAAAATAATTGACCAAATAATCAAACAAAAAGAATAGCCAATAATCATTACGCTTGACAATAGATAAAATATAAGAAGATATGAACTAAACACTTAAACAACTACACAAACAGTAAAACCAGGAATCTTAATTGTGGAACCCAAGCATAATCAGCCATTCGAACGGCATGATGCCTGATCGAAATATCAATTTATCATTGACTTGTTCCAAATGGTCAGTGGACCATGAAGTCTTGTTCAACCACTGCCAGTACTGATAATTGTCGTCAACGACAAACTCTAAAGAATCAATGTTGTCCGCAGACAGGTTTGCGAACGCAAGCAACTGCCTGTTTTCTGATTGGCGCGCAACCATGATCCCCTGGCTGGTGCTGTTTACTTGATTAGAATGGTTATCTCCATACAAGTATTTCATCACGCTGTTAAGCCAACGCTTCCGGGCATGATTTCCCCAATTGGCATACGGTACGCAATCACCTACTTTGCCGTAAACGACAATTCTTCCACCAAGAGAATTGGTAAAAACCGTACTTCCCGGCAGTATATCGCCGGAAGCAATCAGGAAGTCACTGCATTTTTGCGCTTCGGTAATATACATTTCATACCAGTCAAAACCTTTATGCGGACATCTGAAGTCATCCACACCGTCAAGGACACCGGAATAGTATATTTCCGACTGAATCGCAAAATTTTTCTTCGAACCGATTTTTATTCCCAGATATTTACTCATTCCACGCTTCTGCAGGGCCAGCGCGCCTTCGGCATCCATTAAAACCGCACCTGAAAGAATCTTTAACAAATCATCATCACTGAAACACCAGACCGTAGCGGCATCTAGCAAGACCGGGGCCTGAATACTCAAGACGTCCTCAGGCAAGGCATACTGCATCGGAACCCCCATTTGCAGTAGAACCGGTTCAAAACTTCTTGACGGCAAAGCCTTGCCAAAGCTTATTTCTGAATTATATTCGAGTTTACCCGCAATATCCGGATCAATCACCGCAACCAAACCAAGTGGACGCCATTTATCCAGATCAAAATCCGCAATGGCTTGCAGCCGCGGCTTCATATCTCTTAAAAGTTTAAGGTTGCCCGGTTCATCTGAGATTGGGGACCCGTCGAGATCGCTGACGGAAATAGTTATCTGTTTCATACCTAAAATCTGACCGGTTTCCAGGACATAACGGCTCGAGGCCATACTATTGCTCCAGGAGGTAAAACGACTGTTTTCCAGTTCCGGGCCATATTCAATATTATTCTTTCCAAGTAGACCGTCAAGTATAACTTTGCTCTGTTCAAACAACTGAAATGTTACCGTATTGTCTTTGATCGGAGTCTGATTGGAACTGTAGATGCCGCAACAGGGACGGGTCATTGGTTTATGCGGCTGACACAATGCGGTCAGGGTCCGTTTCCAGTCCCGGCCTTCGAAGGCATGAACATCAGGCAATGAAGTCATCAGCGCTATCCGGCATTCTGGCGCGACTCGATGAATCTGCTCATTTATCCAGGCTGCAAAATCAACCATTTCATTACCGCAGAATTCAAGCCATTTTGAACGCAAAGTTGTCGGTTTGGTTAAAGCATTGACGATTTCCTCCCGGAAATAAAAGGTGCCGGCAAACTCCGCGAACCGGGCCAAATGGTCGTCGCAAAAGCAATAGAAATCCATGCCGCGGGATTTATCGATCATGTGATTGTGCAAGCGAAAATCATCGTCTATCCAGATTACTTCAGGTTGAGTTTCCGCCCAACCTTGAAGCATGGCTCCCATCGCGGCGCGAAAATTCCGGCCGTGCGGGCACGGACAACCCTCGGCCCGTTCGCCGAATTGATTGACCATGAACTCCCAGTCGTAACAGGAACTGATATCCTGCCCCCAACCGCCGCAACCAAGGAGCATCTGAAAATTGAGCTGCCAGGAAATCCCCTGCGCTTTAACTCTCGGACGAACAACGGAACGCATCCAGTCAATCCAGGCCCGCTGCTCCTCGACGGAATTCGGCGGCATATAATAGGTAGCAAACCTGGTGTTGACGTAAAATTGTACGGCATCGATTTGCGTTTCACAGCAGAATTGCAGTAATTCATCCAGCCGCCGATTGCAATGTTCCAAGTCGCCCCAGAGCGGCGGATGCGGCAGAAAATAGCGATAATTATAGTAAACTTTATTCATTTTTGCTTGATCTCAGCGCTAAAACCTTCATATTCACGGGCATTGACCTTCAGTTTGCCATCAATCAGGCTGACAGGTTTACCATTTACGAGATTGAACGCCGCTTTCTGTTTGAATGTTTTACCGAGTAGAGGCTTCAGATCAATCCAGCCGTCGGTAATCCTGGCGCCACCACTATTGTAAACTGAAATAATCATATCTTTATCGGGTTTTATAAAAGCACTGTAACGCAATATTCCGGGATGACTCGATTTGAGCTCTTTGTCAAGCTCCCACCAGGGCCGCCATTGGGCCTTGTTCGCGCCGAATTCGCGCAACCTGCGAAGTTTGGTCAATTCCCGTTTACCGTCTTTGCAAATCGGATTTTCAAGCAGGACATTGATGCAATTACGGTTGATATCGGCCCATGCGCTCGCTTTTTTATACCAGCGTTTGCGGACGCCACGCAAATGGGGCCACATATTCTGCATGCACAATTTCAACGGAATACCGGTATTTTTCCCGGCGTACAGGTTGATCGCTGTTTCCGGCGGAATTAAATCATCAACAGATTTCCACGGCATATTCAGGAAACCAACGTGTTCGCCAAGATACGCACAGGAAATGTAACCGACTGTCGGCGGACTCATCCCGACATGGGCAAAAACGATACCTCCGTCCGGGATAAACAGGTTGTGGATACGCTGGGCATATTCCCGGGTGCGCCGGATCGGAACAGTTGTAATCCTTTTACCGTTTTCATCATCATATCCGGCTCCGAAAGCCGGGTTGTCAGCTTTACGCATACCAAGAGCGCCGTCAAGATATACGCCGTCAATCTTGAGTTCTTTTTTCAAACGCGCCATGTTATAGAGCAAGTATTCCATGTATGGACCTCCATAACTGACCCAATATGTATTCTGTTTGGCCGGAGAGTAGTAATTCGGACTCTGGTCGGCCAGGGCCTTGCATTCATCAATCATGTCTTTGTGTTCCGGCACTTCGGCAATTTCAAAGCCGAAATAAAAAATTATCTTCAAACCGGTCCGATGGGCGTCTTCAACCATGTTTTTCAAAATCGGCTCATACCTTGATCTGCCGCCGTTCTGGGCGGTACACCAATGTTCGAAAAACATCACTACGGAAGCTCCGGCCTCTTTGGCGGTAGTCAGTAAAGTCCGCACATTCGAGCGCAGTTCCAATGGCGTCTTGCACAATGATTTACCGTTCAAGGTCAAACCATCGAGCCGGAAGCGCGAGCTGATTCCGCCAAGCTCCAGCGTCGCTTTTTCAGGGATACGCGAATACTTAACGGAACCGACTTTTTTGCCGTCGATTGCCAGTTCCAGTTTATCGCCCCAGGTCAAGGTCAGAACGTGATCGCCGCCTGGTCCCCAGTTAAACGGCGTTGTCCCCTGAATCGTCCCCCAGGGCGTTTGCAGAATGATATTTCGATACCGTTGCTGAGCGTATTTCAGGACCAGAGATTTGTCTCCGAACTTGATCTCGTATATTTTTTCATCGGCGCACCAGTGATTCAAGTCAACTTTGGAAATTTTTTCCAGGTCGTTATAATTATGAATTTTCACGTTCAGGACATCGCCCTTTTTAAGGTTCAATTCCAGCCGTTTAACAACATCGTCTTCCAATGGCGTCACATTGTAGCCCCACTGCAAACCGTGAATAATCAGGCCGTCGCCGTAGTTGGGATTGTAATAAGGTTTGATTGGCGCAATCTGAAGCAGAAACTGGTATTCGCGTGGTTTGGTAAACGGCTTGGAATCCTGGTAAAAATTGAAGGTCATTTTGCGACTGCTTCCAGCGGGGGATATATCGACCGCATGATCTTTCGGCGCTTTCCAATACTGGAACGACTCCATTCCGAAATACAACCCGGCATCGGGACCGGAAATCCAAATATTATTTTGACGGTCAAGTGAAACTCCTCCAACCGGAATATTCCCGGAAATATCCCGGTTACCGGCGGCAGGCAATGGACGCAAAAATGATGAAACCTTGGGATTCAAGGGGAAAGTCATACTGAACCGGGTCAATGGTTTCAGCGGTTCAACTCTGACTTTCACCGACAGAAAGCCATCAAATTCGATTTTCGAAGAGACCGAATAGTTACACAATCTACCTTTGCGACTACCGGAATAATCGGCAAAAACCCCGTTGTCCATCAACTGCAACCTGGAATTGCTCAGCTTGCTAAAACTCTCACTGCCTCGACCATCGCTGACGGTCACTACAACCGGCTTGTTGACGATAGTATAGCCCCTGGCGGAAACTTTATTGAAAAGGACATTGTCGCCAAAATCAAATTTTTTCTGAAACGCCTGCAGTTTTTTGCCGCTTTTCGTCATTTTGGTCCAGGGAGCCGGAACTATTCCATTGAATTTACCAGCCTGTGTATCGGCCCAGACCGGACGCGGCGGCAGATAAAACGAAAGAGTATTTTTCTGCGACAACGATTTATCGGCATTAAAGGCAGTTACTAGCACGGTATATTTTTGATCGTTTTTGAGTTTCCCGAGCATTAACTGGACGCGTTTGCCAATTTGCTTCGGCAGCTTGACAGTCTTGCTGAAAACAGTTTTTCCGGCAGTGTCTGTCACCTTCACTTCGGCAAAAGCCGGAATCGACCCTTTTTTACCGAGATCAAACACCTGCAGCAGCAAATTAGCGCTGCCGGCCACCGGATAACGCCGAACCTTCATCGAGATCGAGCCTTCCATCGCAAAAGGCTTGACCGCAATATTTACCGGCTTGTTGCCGGGTTGCAAAATAATGACCTTCACCCAGTATTTGCCGGTCGGCACACTTGGCAGAACCACCTTAAAACCGCCGGGACCGGACAATACTTTTGAGGACTGGGCCACCGCATACTTCCCATCCTGATCAAAATTGGCAATCAAAAAGTCGTTGACCACTTCTTTGCCTTTACCGGTCTGCTTATCCGGCAGGACCAGAACCCGGACCACGCCGTTCGAGCCGCGATACTGACCGCGAACTTCCAAATTACCGAGTTTCGATTCAATCTTGTCAATCGAGCAACCAGGAACGGCCTTATCACCGAATACAAGTTTGCCCAGCGGACTTTTATGATGATGTCTGCCGTAAACCGGATTCCACAAGAAAGCCCGATATTTATGCCCCTTAAGAAACGCGCCGAAATTAGCACCCCAAACCGTGCCGACTTCCGGCTGCAGCTTGAAGTTGCTGAACGGTAATTTGAAGGTTGCGTTCCAATTGCTGCCGCTCCGGGTGACCGCGCCGTCCCATTTGGCGTTCCAGGAAAAATCAAAGTTCAAACCATCATCCCGCAATCCCATGCAGTTCAGCTTGAACTGGACCACTTTTTTATCCTTGATCCGCTCCGCGAAACCGGGGATAGATAAAGTCACCTCAACCGAATCATCCCGTTCCAGGCCGTCGTCACCTTTGTAACTTCCCGGCTCAACCTGCGGCGGATGATCCAGCTGCATGCGGAAACCGACATAGAGCGCCTCGCGGGTCCAGAATACTCCGACCTCCCCTTTCAGCTCTTTAGTAATCTCATTCTGATTGATAAAAACCAGATTGCCGCCCCAGTTCGCCTTATCCCATATCGGCCCGAAAGGTTTACCATCTATCGCGGGACCGTTGTCCAGCAACGGCGCCACCAGCAGATTGGGAGACGGTATTTTTTTTGACTGGGCATGGAGATTGCATATAAACAGCCCAAGCAGCAATGCGGTTAAAAATCTCATTTGTTTGAACACCTTTCTTTAGTAATATGTGCGCAATCAGACTGTATGCAAGTAACGTTGCGTCTGATTGTTGAGGATTATTTCGCCGGTTTCGCGTTAAGTTTTATGGAGTCGAGCCAGCCATTATGCTCTGCGACGGGCTTACGATTCGACCAGGCGATACTGCCCAGAGACAACGTCGATAATCTCACCGGCCCCTTGATCTTTTTCGTGTCGTATAGCCGACCGTCTATCGACAATCGCATTACCCCATTATTGTAATCACATTTTATTTTATACCATTTATTCGGACGGGGCATAAAATCTTTTTTCACGGTCTTCGCCACGTTCCATTTTCCGTTAACATTCAGGCCGAACTCGAAACTTCTGCGATCAACCGCAAACCGGATGAATATGAATCTGCCGCAAATAAAATAACTGTCTCCGGCAAAAGTCCCCGGCGCATCAATGCACACATCAGCTTCAAGAGAAAAACTTGCAAGCGGCTTTCCATCCAACGAATGTTTGAGCAGGGTTTTCGCATCAGCGGCATCCTTGCGCGGATTGAGTCTCAAACTGCCGCCGCGGTTGCGGTCAACTTTGGCATATGGCCCGAGGCTGATGGACGCGCCTTTGCCGACTTCATCTTTGCTGGAGTTTTGCCGGAAGTTAAAGAGCGCGACAGTATCAGGGTCCGGTTTGGCTTCAGGAATATTGTCGGAATATTGCACCTGAATTTCCTCAAAACTCAAATTGTCAATTATCCCGTCAAGATCCCAGTCCGTTCTTTTTCCCCAGCCGCAGCTTCCCAGTAAAATCTTGTTAAACTGCGGCACAAAGTCATTGCGTAAAGCGGATTTTACGCCGTTAACCGTAATCGTTTGAAAAATCCCGTCACTTGAAATAGCGACATCATATTTTTTCCCGGGCACAACCTGCATTTTCTGCCGGTCGGACGAAACCACGGTCCATTTGCGGTTATTGACCCCGTACTCCAGCGCTTTCCGTGACGGAACATAACGCAGAAAAAACTTTGCGTTTCCTAAGATATACTGATCCCCGGCATTCGGCATAAATTCAACCTGTAAACTGATAATGTACGCCTTGAACGGCTTGCGATTGAACAAAACGTAGTTTGCCACTTCGCGAAAGTGTTTGCGCGGAGTTAATTTCAAACGCCCGTTCAGCCCGACCGCATTTGGGGCCAGCGACAATTCAAGGTTTTCATCATCATTGGAGTTCAGAGTCAAATCGCCAGGAGCGTCGAACAAAAACTTATCAACATTCCCTGCCATGAGACTGCATCCTGCAAGCAAAGCCGATATTATAATGATCTGTTTCAATATCATAACAGTTCCTTAAGGTTTCGGCATGGTATTCGACGCTTTCTTATTTCTGGCGAGATAATACGGCACCCAGCGATAGGCGGGATTATTACCGTTAGTAAAGGTTGAAAGCAGCGGCATGGTTGCCACATGCCCATCCACGAAAGCGCAGTTGATCATCCTTCCGTGAGCCGTCGGCACATAATTTTCGTCCGCCACATAGAGATCATTCCAGAAATATATCTGGGACGCATCAACATATTTCCTTGGAGATGAATCAGCCATGGTGATGGTTTCAGTCGAACTTGTTACCTGGTTCAGCTTGTAGAAAGTCTTGGTCCCGCTGGAAGCAAATCCCAGTCCCAGTTGATCCACGTTGTAAGCATAACTGATATAATCATAAGTGGCATGCCTGACCCGTGAAGATGACGGACAAATCAGCGCCTTGCCGGTTCCGGTGTAGACTCCGGCGTAGTAACTGCCGGAAAAACCCACGTTCAGCCAGTAGGTCCAGGCCGGATATTGCCGATACGGCATAATCCAGTCATCGTTATCCTGCGAATACATGACCCATCCAAGCGCCATTTGTTTCAGGTTACTGGCACAGGCAATAGTCTGGGCCTTGTCACGCGCCTTGTTGAGTGCCGGCAAGAGCATACTGGCGAGAATTGCGATGATCGCGATCACAACCAATAATTCGATCAATGTAAAATCCCTGATTACAGACTTCTTGTCCATCATTTTATTTTTCCTTTTTTATTTTTGGTTTCACGATTAACCAATATTTCAATTATACAAGATTTTTCCAGTAAGTCAATAGGTTAATATCATTTTTTTTATTTTTTTATCTTACCAATCTTGTCAAACGGGGGCATTCAGGAGTATCCAACGAAACAAAAGACTCGCAAATAAAACAAATTAACATAATAACTCAAAATAACTTACAATTTATTCACAGTCAAACGTAACGACTATTATCAATTTATCCATCCCGTCTTACCAGTATAATTATTTTATAATAAACCCGCATTAGAGCCTTGACTTTTGTTGGATTTAATTATATAATATGTATGGTTAATGCATAAATCAAAAATGAAACCAAAACGGTTTATGCATAAAACCAAAGCGAATATTCACATCAGTAATACCGTTGCCGGAAAAGTTAAATTTGCTTCGACTGCAGATCGAGTATATATTGTCGAACGAACTGAAGTTTTTTGAAAAAGGCTTCTAAATAAAACAACCAGGAAAAATATGTCAGTTTCAATTACCGCAATCGCTAAAGAACTGGGAATTTCGCGCGCCACAGTATCAAACGCCCTTGCCGGACGCGGCAGGATGCGGCAGGATTTGCGGAAAAAAATCCTTTCGTGCGCCAATAAATATTCCTACCGGCCCAATGTCAACGCCGCCAGGCTAAGACGGGGAAAAAGCGATCAGATTTTGTTTGGCGCGCTGATTGAAAAAACAGAGATTTTTGACTTCAACCACGCCATCTTGATCCATTACCTGACCAACAAACTGATGAAATTGGGATATGACCTGGTAATCCATCCTTTTGAACAGAATAAAGAGAGCTGGAACAACATTGTCGAAAAAGTTCGCAACAAAAGCGTTGACGGAGTGGTCCTGCAGCTTGACGCGTCGCTGGTTCCCGAACTGATTCAGGATCTAGTAAAAACCAAAGCTCCGGTCGCCATATACGATTCCAGTGCGGACGCCATGGATAATTCCCTGGTTGATACCGTGACATGCTCATTTCTGGACAACCTGATTCAATCGTTCAAAAACAAAAAGCTGCCGCCGGAAACTGAAGTTTTTTGTATCGTGCAAAACGAGGTCTATGATGACCGGCTGGTGCAGGATTTCATCAATGTCGCGAAGATATACAACCTGAAAAACATCAACCCGGAAATCAGATACGACAGTGAAAAACCGGAGTTTCAGGAAATCTGGCAGAGGATAAGCGAAAAAACTTCAGGTCGTCCCGCCGTAGTGCTGTTCCGAACCGGCAACATGCTTGACAAAGCATTTTTTGAGCTCCGTTCGACCGGAATAAAATCGCTTGACAATATCCATATTTACTCGTTAAAACACAATTTCGACACCCATGCTCCGGACGCGAAAAGAACCAGTATCATGGTAAGTGATTTTGAAAATATCACCGAATTATTAATTCAAAATGTCGTCAACCGGATTGAAAATCCCGACAGCGAAATATCAGTTAACATCCTGCCCGGGAAAATTATCTAATCTACCGGGCCTGCCGGTTGAAGCTGGCTAAAAATCGACCATAAAGATTATTTACTTCCAGATTTTTTCCAGAACCGGCTTCACATAAGTGGCTAGTTCGGCATAGCCGTCAGCGGTATGATGCAGCATATCTTCGACATAAGTATCGGTCCGCAACGAGCCGTCATCGTTATACATGAATGAAGTCAAATCCAGAATATCGGTATCATCATACCGGCCGGCATAATCGGCGAACATCTCATTGCAACGCGTTCCCGAATCGAAAATATGCTGCAGCGCCGGAGACAGTTTAATCGGCATAATCAGGAATTTTATGCCGGGAAAATCCTGTCGCGCCCACTCGAAAATGCGATGTGTCATGTCAAGCACTTCCTCTGGCGTATAATTGTTCATTAAGTCGTTCGCGCCTTCATAGTAAACCATAAGTGAAGGTTTTACCGGGGAAACCAGTTCGCGGTAACGATATAGTGCATCTTCAGCGGTCGAACCGCCAAATCCGGTATTGGTAACCGGCAGCGGAGCCATCTGGCTGTAGCACATATCATTTGTCCGCCAATTCCCCATTGTCGAACTGCCGTAAAAAAGAATTCCTCCCGGTTCTGGTGGGGCCTCCTCCAGCATCTTTACAAGTCCTGCGACCTGTTCGTCAAATCTGCGCAAATTTATTTTCGTATCCATTTGAACTCCTGTAATGATTGGATTTGATAACTTTATTTGGCAATACCGCAACCGGACATAATATGCGCGCCAAGCAGTTTGACGGCTAACGCCTTGTCTTTTCGCTTGATCGCGCTTAGTATATCCTTGCGTTCTGTAGATATGGAATTAATGTCATGTGAACCATAACTGCGCAACAGCCGGATCGGGCGGGTCCGGATGATCAACTGTCCGACAATCTCCCGCAAATGACGATTTGGACAGGCCTCCATGATCAGTTCATGCAGTTTTTCATCGACATTGAGAGACGATCCGGCCTGCTCTTCCGCCAACGCATTGTCAATTGCCTGCATCAGTTTGTCCAGCTTTTTTTCCGGAATGAAATCAAAACCCTGTTCAAGAGCCAGACATTCGAGCATTTTCCGGCACTGAAACAACTCGTTGATTTCCTCAACATCGAATTTCTTCACGAAGAACCCGCGCCGGGGAATACGTTCGACCAGCCCGTCCCGTTCCAGTTTCAGCATTGCTTCACGCACCGGGGTACGACTTACGCCGTACTTGTCGCACATTGCTTCCTCGGAGAGCTTGGTCCCGGTCCTGCCGCCGATTATGTCCTTGAGCATTTGCTCATATACCTGTTCGGCTAAAGATTGGTGTTTGATTTTCATCGTTATACCTGATTTCCTGACTCTGGTCAATTTTTCTTCGAGGAATCGCCGGTCGGAGCCCGGCTCCCACAATAGGGAATCGCCGGTCGGAACCCGGCTCCCACTGTCTATTATTTCTTTACGCTTTGTAATTTCTCACATGCGTCAAGCTTGAATAACGGATAATGGAAACGCTGTGCATGGGAAGCCGCATTTGACGCCGACAACGTTTCATGCTTACCTTTGCCGCTTTCAAAACTGTTGACCTGAATATTGAGGCCAATGACGTTCTCCGGATTCAACGCGGATATTTCCTCGAGCGGTATAGTTATCCGCATCGAGTAGCCGTCAGCAGTAGTTTTCGCCGTCATCGCGGCTTTTGATTTACCTGTAATATCGGTCCCTCCGGATGACAACTTCACGATCTGCATTGATTTTCCATCAGCATCCGGCTTGGCGGAAAACATAAATTGTTTGATATTCAGGTCCTTCGGAAAAGCCCGGGTATTGTCTTTCGTCAATTTGCGCAACGGAGTGCGGTCGACAAATATTTCTATACCGTCACCGGTATAATATCTGCCTTTTAACGGCTGCTTTATTTTATTGGTTTTTCTCTCCAGTAAAAATTTGATATTTCCATTTTCGGTCCATACTTTGACTCCGTTGGGACATTGCAAAGCGTTTTGTAAACCATCTTTCAAATGAAACTCTTTAACCATTGGCATTTGCTTTATTTTCAACTTCTGAACAAGGGTAATTCCGGACGGAACATTGTTATTTTTTATTTTGAAAACCCCTGTCCCGGAAGCCGGGACCGACTTTCCGTCAAACTTGATTTCAGCGGCGTTGGCATCAACGTTCAGGCCTGAAACTTCCATATAATTATTACCGCCATAAGTTCTGCAAACCATAACGGGGATATTTTGCGGCACACTGTATTCAGAATGCGGCATGCCTGAATTTTTCAAAATGAACACTGCTGTATCATGTTTAAACCCCGCATTTCGACCAAGCGTACCATGAGTGCCTGGATATTCGCGGTATTTAATACGGCTTTTAGGCTGTTTTGCGTAGCGTATCATCATCGACTCAAAAAGCCGGTTTTCCTCCTGGCGCGACGGATAATCATTGTCACCGCATTGCAAAAGAATCGGAAAAGGCGTTTTCCTGATGTGATACATAGGAGAGTTCTCATCGCAAATCCCCTGCTGAACCTTGTAGCCCAGTTGCTTTCGCACCGTGAAATGGGTAATCGTATGGCCGCTCTGCATCAATACCCCGGCGAGTTTATCCGCGTCAACGCCAACGGCCTTTAAGAACTTTTTGTCCATGGCAATCATTCCGGCAAGATATGAACCGGCGGAGTATCCGCCTATAAAGATCTTATCAGGATTGCCGCCATATTTGCTGATATTTTTAAAGACCCATGCTGTCGCAGCGGCACAATCCTCAATATATTCAGGGTGTTTACATTTCGGATACAGGCGATATTCGACCACGGCAACCGCGATCCCGAGTTTTACCAGTTGAACCGGTCCTCCGCGTCTGCCACCGGTCATGCCGCCGCCATGGAAGTACACCAATGTTGGAAAGCTTTTTGCTCCTTCGGGCAAATACAAATCAAGCATCGACATTTTCGTGCGATATTTGTCATTCTCCGGTTTACTTAAATATGAAATATTTTTAATCGTTTTGACTTTATATTCCGTGGCTGCAAGTGCAGTTCCAGTTAAAAGCGATATGGTCAATAATACAACTGCCGACATCAATATTTTCTTCATCATAATCCCATTTCTTTCTTTCGATTATTGTATATTGTATACAATTTATCATCGCCTTGTTCACATGTCAATATCTATTCGGAGAAAATTACAGCTTTCTTTATCAAAGCAATAATCAACAGCATAAATAATGATTCAACAAGCAAAAAACCAGAAGACAACTCGCAAAAAAATAATAATCTAACTATTTAATTTAAAAATACTTGCAATAAAACAACAGTCAAACGTAACGACTATTGCAATAAAACAACAGTCAAACGTAACGACTATTGTGATATTACGCAACTCGACAGGCAAAGGAATAAAAATGTATAAATTGAAGTTGTAAAAGCCGGTTTCAAGCGTTAGAATAACCAGAGATTTATGCAACGTAACAGAGTCCAAAACATTAAGGACGCAAGGAAATAAGAATTAATTTTAAAAGGTTGTACAATGAAAATTAAAACCGCATCTGTTCAATTTAATCATGCTCCCGGAGATAAAACATATAATCTGGCCAGAATCCACGATTTTTGTGTAAAAGCGGCTGAAGAAAAAGTGGAACTGATTATTTTCCCGGAAATGTGCATTACAGGCTACTGGCATGTCAGGAATCTAAAACGGACGGAAATCGAAGAGTTGGCGGAAGCCTTACCGGACGGAGCGTCAGTTCAATACCTGCAAAAGCTATCGTGCGAACTGAATATTATAATTGGAGCCGGACTGATCGAGGCCGCGGCTGATGGTCAGCTTTACAACACTTACGTAGTGGTTAAACCCGACGGCAGCATCTTCAGTCATCGTAAGATCCACTGTTTTATCAGTAAACATATGGCATCCGGCAGCGAATTCACCGTGTTTGAGCTTTGCGACGGAATTAAAGCGGGAATATTGATCTGTTATGATAATAATATCATCGAAAATGCCAGAATTACCGCATTGCTGGGAGCGGATATACTGCTGGCGCCGCACCAGACCGGCGGCTGCGAAACCCCAAGTCCGCTCTGCATGGGCCGGATCGACACCGATCTATGGGACCAGCGCCAAACCAGAGGCGATGAACTGCTGAAGGAAGTAATGGGGCCCAAAGGCCGCGGCTGGCTCATGAAATGGCTTCCCGCCAGAGCGCATGATAACGGCATGTTTCTGATTTTCAGTAACGGAATCGGTCGCGATGACGACGAAGTCAGAACCGGCAACGCAATGATCATTGATCCTTACGGCAATATCCTGGCGGAAGCCGAACAAGCCGAAGACCTCATGGTCTGGGCGACACTGGATATGGATTTACTGCACAAATGCATTGGCCGCAGATGGATAATCTCCCGTCGCCCCGAATTATATAAAATGTTAAGTCAGCCGACCGGCAAAGAGCAGGACGTAAAAATCGTCCGGTTTGAATAAAAAACAATCTTTACATTAAAAAGAGTCGTGCGAAATGCAAATATTAACCACGAACAATGAAATGAGCGCGAGCATTGCGCAGGGCAACACACGAAAAGTCACGAAAAAGTTTTTTTATTTTTCAGCTTATGCTGAAAATTTAAATACTTCTTCATGTTCTTCATGCGTTGCCTTCGCTAGCTCAGGCTCAGACTGCGCTGGTCATGGTGCAAATAATAGTTTCGCATTAGTCTATTTACATTAAAAATTAAGGAATCAATAATGGCCAGATACGTCACTATCAGCACCTTCGGCCCCACACACCCGCAATACAGCGATGTAAAAAACGCCGACAAAGTAGATTACATGATCAACTTCTGGAACGGACAACTGCAAAAAGTGTGGCCTGACAAGCCGGATTTGATCGTCCTTCCGGAAACCTGCGACATCATTACCGGTCTGTCGCCGGAAGAACTTTTTGCATACTACAAAGAGCGAGGCGACCAGTTAAAAGAATTTTTCCAGACTCAGGCCAGAAAATATAACTGCAATATCTGCTATTCCGCCTATCGGGATATGCCGGACGGAACCAGACGCAACTCCAGTCAAATTATCGACCGGAACGGGAAAGTAATCGGAATCTACAATAAAAATTTTCCGGTGATTCATGAGATAACCGACAGAAATGTGCGTTCAGGTAAAGGAACTCAATTAATTGAAACCGATTTCGGCAAAATAGCCTGTGCCATCTGTTTTGACCTGAATTTTGATGATTTAAAAACCCGGACAGCCGAAATGAAGCCGGACCTGATCCTGTTTTCATCAGAATATCACGGCGGCTTGCGGCAGGTCTGCTGGGCCTATGACTGCCAGGCCCATTTCGTCGGGGCGGTCGTCAATCTGCCGTGCCAGATAATTTCACCAGACGGTCGAATACTGGCAAGTTCGACCAACTATTTCAAGCATGTTACCCATACCGTCAATCTGGACTGCAAACTTGTCCATCTTGATGGCAACTGGGAAAAACTTGCGGCGTTGAAAGCTGAATATTGCCGAAACGTCGATATTTCCGATCCGGGACATCTGGGCGCGGTACTGGTGACAAGCAATTGTCAGGATAAAAACGTTGACGATTTGATTAGCGAGTTTGAGATTGAAACTCTTGATCAATACCTGCAACGCTCAAGAGAGTTCGACCGCAAACCTGAAAATATCGAGTAATCAGAACCCGTATCCGTTTGGCTGGTTACAACGTGACTTCCAGCAGGATCGCGCTATGCGGCGGTAGGATTTCTACGATCATCGCAGTGTCGCTGATTGCTTCATCGGACCAGAAATCTTTGACCTTGTCGGTCTCCTGGAGACCAAGATGTTCGCCGCTTGCGCCAAGGGGTTTTGCATAGTCGTCCCAATTGATGAACGCAATGTGCGCTATGATCCCTTTTTGCCTGGGAATGCTGTCTTGCGGATATTCCACTTTTAATATATTGGGTTGGCCGTTTCCGGTAAAAGCCTGTTCA
Organism: Victivallales bacterium; assembly: GCA_963676655.2. Classification (GTDB taxonomy): domain Bacteria; phylum Verrucomicrobiota; class Lentisphaeria; order Victivallales; family Victivallaceae. The sequence continues at coordinate 47,083 of CAXXKX010000003.1, forward strand.
TCCAGACATCTGACCCGGTGCCCACGGTCGATATTGGTTAAGATTTTGCGCCACAGGTCTATCTGCTTTTGCGGCATAACTTCGACCGGTCCGCCAAGTTCAATAATCCCCTGGGTGATAAATATCCAGGTCAAGCGGAATACCTGCTCGTTTTCCGGAATCTGCCCGAATCCGGCACTGTCCATATTGAGCAGGAATGTTTTTCGTCCTTCGAGCAGTATCTGCGGCAAAGTGGCTTTACAGGCCTTGAGCTGTTCCGCCCATGTGCCGTCATGAATATCGCAGCCGCAGCGATAGCAGTCGGCATTCAGACCGGGAAACGGATTTCCCATGCTCATGGCGATACAGGTCATGAACAACCCGTCCGGGCCGATGCGTTTGCGAATTTCGGAAAAGACGTAATCGCGCCATTGCACTCCGGAACCGCCGTTGCGAAAACGCGCTCTTTCCAGCGTGAACCAGTGAGTCATAAAATCAAATTTTATACCCTTGTATCCCCAGTCGACAAAGAGGGTGTCGATGACATTCAAAAAGAAATCCCGGGCTTCAGGCACCGAGATATCCAGATAGGTTGATTTACCCAGCAAAGCCGGATCGCCGTTTTTATCGCACAACAACCATTCCGGATGATCCTTCGCCAGTTCCGAATCAAGGAAAACCGCCGGTGACAACCAGATGCACGGCGTCAGTCCGATCATACGCAACTCGTCGGCGATGTATTTCATCCCGTTCGGAAAAAGCTGGTCGTCATATCCCCTGCCCGGAGCCGGATAAAAAGTATCCAGAGGGCCGTTACGGCCGTGACGATTTTTCTGAAACCCGTCATCTATCAAAAAGTGAGTGCATTCCGGCACCCGGTCTTTCAATGACCGGGCCCGGTTAAGGATCAACTGTTCATTTATCCGGTACAAAGTGCCGTAGTTCCAGGTACAGAACACGGCCCCGTGGAGCATTGCCGATGTTCCACCGTGAAAACTGAATTTGCCGTTTAAAGCCTCAACGTATCCGGCGAAGGCATCCTGCGGATGGGTATTCTCCAGAATTTGATAAAATACACAGGAAACTTCCACCGCCTCCTGCGGCTGTAACACCAGATCGTCCGACATGAGATAACGCTCCCTGGCATGACAGGTGCGCAACAATTTGCTTTTGTCGCCGGGACCGTCAAATCCCATAAACCAGGAGCGTTCAAACCTGACCTGCTTGAGATCACCTTCAACCAGCAGCGAACTGTAATCCTCATTGCAGAGAACGAAGGCCGGAAGATTGTTGCATTCGCCAATATTGAAATGGACCGGCTCATAGGGAACCGGCCTGATGAACGGATACTCCGGCCGACTGTCGGGAAAACGTTCCGAACGCATATTGGAGCTGTGCATATACCGCAAGGTGTATTCATGCATCCCGGCCGTGGATACCGATGCCGCGTTATCGAGAATTCCGTCTGAAATGCTTTTGATCGCCAGCGGTTTATCCGTCAGGTTGGCTACGGTACGTTTCACAATCAGTGAATTATCCGGCCCCGGCGTGAATAAGATAAGCTCGTGATGGCTCGGACTGTCCGCGAATGCACAGTTTTCTCCTGTTTTAAAATCCAGTTCAGTACTCAAAATGCCGTTAAATTCGAAACAGATATTCCTCCATCCGGCATCGCCGGAACAAAAGGTCAATCGACCGTTTTCAAAACTGTACATATTCTTGATTTTCACTAGTCCTTTAACAAGGAATTGCCCTAATTTTAACGGTTGACGTATTTTACATATTTTTCAAGCAGAGCTTTGGAACATCCCGCCGCCGGCAGGTTCGCAGGCATTTTTCCTTTAAGCAGATCGACCTGAAAAGTCAATTTTTCCGCTTTGGAATTTTTCGCGTTTTTCGCTAGCCACTGTCCGATCGGCATGGTCTTCCAGGGATACCTGGAACCCCATTCCAGTTTGGTCCCGTCATCAAAAATTGAATTCTCGATTTTCAGTAATTTTGCCGGATCGTCGAAGCGGACATGCAAAGTGTATTGATTCGGGCCGACCAGCAGGGAGTCAAAAGTCGTATTGGATTTTTTATCGAGCCGGATCAGGCGACTGTTGCCGACAATAGTGGCATTGCTGACCACGGTATTGCGTCCGCAACCTAAAGCGTTGGTCCGCATTTTTGGATTGGTGCGGATAATCAGCATATTTTTAACGGTCGTATCGGCAACCGAAACCTGGCTTGGGTTGTTGATAAAGATCGCGTTCTCCAGCGTATGTTTCGCGGTTTTATGCGATTGAATCATATAACCGACGTGACGGCTGTCGGTGATAATCACGTTTCTAGTGATTGATGAACCGGAAAGATTAACATTGGCAATCCCGTTGTCGCATTCGGTATAGACCGCGCCGTCAAGCAGGGTTTCGCATTTGTCATGAGCGCTGAAGCCTTCATCTCCGCACTGCCGGGCGTTACAGTTGTAGAATTCGGCGTTGGTGACCGCGCCGTGGATATTGTACCCGTCGTTATAAACATGCTGGACGTTCATATTTTTGACGACAATGTATTTGGACGTACCGCTGAGAAATACTCCGTTGCCACGGATAATAGATTCAATTTTGAGTTCGCTGACTTTTTTACCGGCCGGCAGTCGGAAATACATGGTTTTGTCTTCGCGACACCATTCTCCGGGTGCAAGGCTCTCTTTGGCGGTTATCAGCTCGACCTTTTTGCCGTCAAGCTTGACCCAGGTCGGCTTTTTAAGTCCCTGATAACGCCTGACCGCGCCGATCCTGCTGTGGGTGTAACCCCATTTTTTCGGATCAAGTTTGACGGAAGAGCCGTCCGGCTGACCAACTTCAACGACAAAGGAAGCGGCTTTCTTTTTATCAGGGGGATAAAAGTAGAGACGATTGAAGTAATCGGGCATGTAACAGAATTGTCCTGGTTTCAGGGCATTAAAAGACAGAACCTTGAAATTCATTTTACCGTCAAGCAGCATGAAAACATTTGAAACCTGCTTTGTCGATTTGTAGACACCGTCTTTCCACTCGGTCCAATTGGCCGGATCAAAAATATCCGCACCTGAGAGCATGGCGCCGTGACCGTCAAGCGTCACCGGCGCGTCCGGCTTGCCTCCAGCCTGGCGCATGAAATTGGCGGACTGACGATAAAGTTTCCCGGTATTGGCCAGATGAATGGTATCACCCGGTCCGGCTTTGTCAATCGCCTTGTTGATCGTTCCGAACGCGCTGTCCGGGGCCGATCCGTTATTGGCGTCTTTACCGGTTACGTTGTTAACATAAATATCTTTAGCAAACAACGAGCTTGCTCCGATAAGCACGGTTACTAATGCGGCTTTTTTCATTTTTTTAAATAATCCTTTGCTAATTTTCCGGCTTTATCATATTCAGGCAGCAGCTCCAGCGGCTGACCGATCGACTTCATGCTTTGATATATTCCTGTTTGCGGACTTCAAGTTGTCCCAACAGTTTTACCAGGATTTCTTTTTCACGCTTGTTCCCAGCGGATTTAATGCGTTGGCAAAGCTCACCGGCATCCTGCAACGGATGACGGAAAAGCCCCAGACGGTATATTCCCGGACCGAGCCTGCCGCCGAAAACCGAGACCACTTCTTTTTCAAGTTCATCACTCTGGGCCCGCATAATATTCTCAGCGTTTACAATAGCTCGCTTCCGCTTCTGTTCAATATCTGAAAAATCAGTTTTAGCGGCGGTCAACTTGATATTATCGAGCCGCAGACTGCCGATCTGACTGTCAAGCGTTTTACGCGCATTGGCGCTGAAACTGAAGCCGTCGGCTTTGAGCTTCGGGACAGAGGTTTTCAAAACTTCTTTGCCGTCCATAAACACTTTATAATCAGTTCCGGCGTAGACAATCCTGACATTATGTTTTTCCGCATCAATCGGCTTAAGATATTTCCAGATCAATTGCTTATATACCTTCTTCTGTCGCAATATCGCCATCAGGCGCAAGCCTTTGCCGGGATATGCCTTGATCGCCAGGGTAATACCGTTTTTGACGTAACTGTGGCTCAGCCCGTGGCGGCTGACATCCAAACCTGAACCTGGGAAACAGACGTCGACAATATCGGCGGATTTTTCCGGTACTTTGCCGATCTTGAAATCAAACGACAGTTCCGCGTCGTCATAAACCGGCAGATCAAAAGTCTTGAACACCCGGGTCGGACCGCACCATGAAGCGATGTTTTTATCAAAATGCAAGGCGCCGTCCTTAATCTTTAAATAACTCGAAACATAACTCCAGCCCGGGTTTAACCCGGCATTGAAATCATCCTCGAAAAGCACGTTCGGTTCCGGCTTTTTATCCGAGATCACATAAACCCCGGTTGAATACGGGAACTGGTAATTCACCTTTAGCATGTTCCCGTCCATCAGCAGATGGCGGTTGTTCAAAGCGTCATATACATATTTACCGGGGACAAACCCGATGGACTCCGGCAGAATTTCCACTTTTACCTCAACCGGCTCTTTGTTCCACGACTGCAGGACCAGCAGCATTTTTTTATCTCCGGCCCTGGTCAGCAGCAATCCCTTGACATTGTCCGGAGTTATTCTAAATGCCGGGTTATCACCCCAATAATTCCAAACCTTGACCTTATCAGTACCGTAGCCGAACTGGTAAACCGCCTTATTTAAACCGCTTACCGTAATATCCCCGCAATACGGGCCGCCGCTGATGATTTCATGAACCATCCGCATACCCCATTCCCTGATCTGCGCCTCAACCTTTCCAAGGCGGGTTCCGAGAATCTCATAAGGCTGTTTGAACTGTCCCAGAAAGACATGATGCACCAGATATGGATAAGCCCCGACCTGCAGTCCGGTCGATTCCGCCAGCAGAAATTCCGGCGCATACGGCTCGCCCGCTTTATAGACGTCGAAATTATTGGCATAAGAGCTTTGATGCATTTCAATATCATAATTGATCGTACTCCATGAAAAGAGCGGGATCAGATTGGTGTTGGTCATGTGGGCCACATGATCGAGCGGCCGGATATTCTGATTCCGGCGCCAGTAATTAAGCAGATTCCAGGTCCGCTTCAGGTATTCGCGCTGACGCCAGATCGTTGACGCCGGTTGGATTTTGCCGTTTTCACAGACATAAGCGTCACTGGTCCAGGGATTGGTCAACAGTTTCAAATAACAGTTATCCCAGTAGGGACTGACGCCGCGCTTCATCCACTCGTTCATATAATAAAGCCCGAAGTCGATATAACTGTCGGCATAATTGATCCGCGCACTTGGATTGACCATGACATTCTTGCGATAGACATCCATGGTCGGGCGATTTTTCTCAACCAGCTGCGATGCACTCCATTCGTCCATGAAAGTATGCCATTCCGGCCCCGGAGTCAATGCGTTCATTTCCTCAAAGTAGACCAGATCAGGCGCTTTTGTCGAACTTCTTTTACCGGAAAAATACATACAATCCTGCACCCAGCTGCGAGTGCCATGAACATTAGGGACGTTGTATTTTTTCTGGAATTTTTCAAAGAATTCCTTATCCGCTTTGCCGCCGTTGCGGCTGGCCGCCACTTTATCGACAATCTCCCAGTGTTCTTTCCATGGATATTTCCAGGAACAGGAAAGTCCGCCCCACGGATGCACCGAAAGTCCAACTCCCTGCAGCAGAATTCCTTTAGTCCTGACATCCTGCGGCATCGGCCGGGTCGGAGACGCCTGCAAACCGAATGTCAGTTCAGTAGTCTTTGTAATCAGGGTCGGTTGATTGACCAGATAAATGCGCAATGAAACGACATCGCCGGTGCGGATTACCTGCATCAGTGTCGCTTTAAGATTCTTCTGAGTGTACCAGCCTTTGTCGTTGGCGGCGAACCAGGCTAAACCGCGTTCGGCTCCGCCAAGCCAGATATAGCCGGTAAAGGCATTCTGCCAGCCGGCATTACGCAATGACTTCGTACTATCCCAGATAACGCCCTGTTTTTCCGGCAGTTTACCGGAAAAATTACGTCGGTGCGAAACTGCGTCTTCATGCATCAAAGTGGCGATAGAACCCTTTAACGGAATATCGAGATACAAAGATTTAAGTTTGACCGGTTTCGCCGCTTTTTGCAACTTCATGGTAACTTTCATCATGCCGTCACACTCGATTTTTGAAGTTGTATCAATCTTCACCGCCGGACATTCAGAAGTTGCGGTATAGGTGTCCTGATTGACCCGCTTCACCTTGCATTGCCATTGCAACTGGCGGTTATCCGCGTCAGTCGCAACCAGGCGCATCGGAGCGGCCAGAATCTCCCGGTCCTTGCTGATAACTTTATCCCACAGGCCGAATCCGTTCATCTTATACTGACGCAGCACAACCGAAACCGTATCTCCGGATGATTTGACTGGAATAAACGGTGGATAAATCTTATCGGTAATCCCAAGTTTGTTGTTTTCCCAGGCAAAACGCTGATTGTAAAACTTCTGCTTTTGAGTCTCACCAACCGCTGATTTCAGATAGATATTGTAATTCCCTCCTGAAATCACCGGCAACTTGAACTGCTGGCTGTCGCCGGAAGATTTGACTGGAGCGGAAAAAATGATTTTCCCGGCGGCATCGGCAATAATGACTTTACAGGGGGCTTGTGCGAAGGCAGGAGTTAACGCCTTGACCTTGACATACAGCAATCTTTTCCCCGGCAGATGCCAGAACATCAGATCAGCCACTTTGCCTTTGGGATTTTTCACCACCTTGGCAGGGTCGATATAGCGGTACCAGGTGTTCATAACCTCCGTATCGGAAAGTTTATTATTATAGACATACAGCTCATCCACATCACCGAAAAGATTATAAGGGTTGAAGTAGAGCTGCGTCATAAAATCAGCGGAAAAATCAGCTCCGGTACTGCCGGCCAACTTGCCGTTTATGAAATATTCCACCGAGTTCCTGTCCCAGCGGAAGACATAGTGATACCATTTGCCGGAATAAACATCTGTGCTTAGTTTATCCATGGCAAACTGGAGTTTCCCACTGGTATTCCTGAAATAGAGCGCCAGAAGACGCAGGGTATTAGTGTTGTTAAAAATATACAACGTAAACAAATTGTTGCCGACAATCTTGACGTTTCGGTCAGAATAGTTATTGATACCGACCGGGCGGCTCCAGAACTCAAGAGTTCCCTGCTCCGCCGATACCAGTTTTCCGTTGGCGTTCCAGGAACCGCGAAAAGCCTTTCCAAGTACGCCGTCGACATATTTGCCCTTAGCCTTGATTTTCAGTTTTCCCGGTTCGACCTGCGGTTTGTCCGTATTATTGAATGAACAGTAAAGCAAAACTTTGCTGGCGGGGGTAAGGATTGTCTTAACCGGAATGACTTTGGCCGGAATTCTCAATGCAACCGGCTTCGGCCATAATTTACCGACTTTTGTATGAATTCTAACTTCATCAAGCGTACCCGGCAGTTTTTCCCCGCCGCTGACCGCCGCGCCAGACTTTTCCTTCGTTCGATAATTTATTCCCTGTCCGGAACTCAACTGTTTACGTGCGACTTCGCGGCCGTTCAAAAACAACACGATATAACGGCCCTTGACGCTGATCGCGGCCAGATGAATCCATTGACCTACCGGCACCAGACCGGCCGCCGATACCACCTGGATCTTACTGCCGCCGATACTGTCAATATTCGCGCCAAAAGAACGGTTTGGATTGACGAACAACCCGAACCCGTTGTTGGCTGTAACCCTGGCCGGACGATATATGGCATAAGCCTTTTCCGCCGGGGCTTTATCCAGTTTCAACCAGGCTTCCATGGCAATCGTCGATCCCATGAAAAGACTGTCTGAACCGCTTTTATAGCCGCCTTTGCCGCCCTTGCCGAATTTGCCTGGAACATTCCCTGAATCAAAATTGTTGAAATAGAATGTATCCTTGTCGGCCTTATACGGCTTCCAGAATTCGGTATCGACCGCCGAGGCCGAAACTGCGGCTAAAAGCCCGGCAACAATTAAGCTGGCTCGTTTAGAGTTCATTCTACTTCCACTCCAATCATCCTGAAATCATGACCTTCGACCGCGAACGGTTCGGTGATTTCATACTTACCGTCCCGAAAGATGGTTTTCACTTCCCTGCCGGTTTCGATATCGAAAATCCGCTTAGCGGTCAGCACCGCGCCTTTTATCGGAATCAACTGATTGATGTCAAGCCTGGTCCCGGCCAGGTATTTATCCTGTTTATTGCCGTTGAACAGCAGGATGGCAGCCGTCCGCAATGAATTGTTGGTATAAACCGAAGAATAAATTTTCTTCACCGGGGCTTTGACCATCTCGCCGGTATTCCAGTAACCGGTGAAAAGACAGTCGCGGGTATTTGAAAGATTTACCAGTCCCCGGAATTTCAACATCATTCTCTTATATCCGACCGCTCCGGGTTTATTCATCCGGTAATCTTTAAGATCAGGATGAATGTCATGGCTCATCAGCATCGCGTAGAGTGAACGTTTGACTTTGCGGTCCATCGCCGGGGTTGTTCCGCCGAAATGCGAAAGCCAGGCCCGCGCCACCTGCATGGTGCTTTTGGTCCGCGCCATCGCCCGGAATTGGCCCATCGGCCACTGGTCCAGAGTCGTGGTGTCGCTTGAATCGGCGTACCAGTCGTTTTCGACCATCCAGAACATATGGTTCCAGCCCAGATCGACGTGCATATTGCTGATCCAGCGCGGCGGGCGCATCAACTGCCAACCCAACACGTTCAGGCGTTTAAGCATTTTGCGTCTGGCGTACAAGCCCCAGGTTTCCTCCATTTTTCCGAGTTCCGGGTTAAACTGGCGCACGGTGAACATCGAGGTATTATCCCACCAGGTACCGTTGAAGCCGGATTTTTCCATCAGCGGCTTGTTGTACCAGATAAAGAAGTCGATATAACTGTCGGTCCAGTTTATAACCGAAGTCGATAACTGAGCCTTGGTTTTCCACTGGCTGGTTCCCTGATAATTCCAAACACCTTTGAACTTGTTATGTACTTCTTTCCGACCGGGCTCCCACTCCGACCCGAAGGTGTTAAACTCGTCCGCGCCGGTTCCGGTCATCCTGCCGCTGCCGTACATGGACAATTTGGCGCCGTGGCCGAGTTTCTCTCCGTAATGCCACCAGCGGTAATTGCGCTTGGCTTTGCGTTTAGCTTCCGATTGTCCGCGCTGACCGTAAAGTACGAACTGACGCAGTTTTTCATAATCTTCCGGTTTTTCGTTGACAAAGCCGTCAACCGAGATACCGTAATAACGGAATCCCCGGGTATCATGAGCGGTCCAACCCTCTTCCCAGTAGGTTCGGTAACGCGGATGGTTCGGTTTGACTGGAGCGGCCTGCAATGCGAAATGCAGTTTGCGTGATTTGTCCAGCTTGACCGGCCCGGCCAGCAGACGCACCCGCAAGCGGACATTTCCATTCTTTAAACGTTCGACCGTAACGGCCGCTTGCTCATCTTTCAATTCCCAACCGGCGGCACTCCAGGCAAAGAACCACAGTCCCCGGTCGCCATTACCGATATAAGTACGCGGCACAAAAGACTTCCAGTCAAACTGACCGCCGCGGTATTTCAAAAGATCGGTGCTTTTGAAGCAGACGCCGGCATTATCTGGAATCGCGTTGAAAAAGTTGCCGTAACGACCATCACCCAGCCGCTGCACATAAAGCGTATCAATTGGAAAATCATCGCGCTGATCATAATCTATGACCAGATCCAGAGCGTCAATCGAGCCCTGCCCCGATACTTCCGCCTCAACCTGATACCAGCCGTCATATTCGATAAATGACTTTACATTCGCCGTAACCGGCCCGATTTTGCTGGAACCAACTGCGTCAACCCGACTATCTGCGGCTTTGACAATCTTACCATTGCCGACTTTTTCGGAAATGGCTTTGCCGTCTTTAATAACCTCAAAATGAATAGGCGCGGCCAACAGATTTTCCTGCTTACCGGCGGTCCCGGTCGGCGGACTTATCCTGACTTGTTTGAACAAACCGTTGGAGCCGACAGAATAGGTCCTGCCCCAGGGCGAAACGTTCGTTCTGAATACCTTGAGCGGAGTAAAAGGATGGATTACTTCATCCGATTTGCCGAGGGAATTATTTTCCCACGGATAGACTTTGCGGGTCAGTTTGCCGGTTTTGGCTGAAATCTCCTTGCCATCAGCTCCGTATAAGGTAAACTTCACGTCATATATACCGCTTTTCAACGGCGGTAATGAAACCAGCAGATTTTCTCCGCTTTTATTAGTGATCTCACCGCCGGCGGAACCAATAATCCGCTTACCGTCGCTGACCGCAACTTTGTAAGATTTCGCGGCCAGGATTTTTGCCGGAACCCCGAAGAAATCAAGATCAACTGAAGTCTCCAGTTTACTGGTATAAGGCATATAGGAAAAAACATATTCCCACTCACCGCTTTGCGGACGCCCTTTCAGCCACGGGTCAAGATATTTCTTTTTGAATTCGGAATCAAATTGCAAAAACGGTGAAGTATTGCGGTAAAGTACCAACTTTTTGCGTCCGGTTTTGGCGGTAGCGGCAATTTCAAACGTACAGCGCCGTTTTTCATAAACGTCAATCTTTGGAATCTTAATCCCGTCTTTTTTGAATTCCAGCCGGGCGGTGCCGTCTGCCGACAGCTTGATATTTTTACTGTCTTTATACAGAGTCTTCCCGGCATCATCGAGTACATTTATTTCAACATTGACATCCGCGGCTTTACCGTTTCCGGTCAAAGCAACCTGCGCGTCAAGTTGTCCCGCCCCGATTTCTCCAAGTTTGGTAAATTGGAAAGACGGCGCATTCGGAACAAAACGGACATTGGCAAAACGGTCCCAGCTCAACCAGGCCGCGCCGACCCAACCGGCATAATACATGCCGGCACATGAATCGGTCCGCACCAGTTGAATAACCAGTGATTTATTGTCCAGCGTTTTCAAATCCAGACGTTTAATCTCGATTGCCATTTCCAAATCCCAGTATTTCGGAGTAACCGAACATTTGACCGGACCGCCGGTCGACCACAATTCTTCAGTCCCGATCGTTCCATTATAAAGATGTTCGTCGATCATCGACGCTTTCGGATTGACCATCATCTTGTAGAACCCCTTGCCCTGACGGGTGGCGTCATTGCGGGCATGGGTCAGAATCTGAATCTCGACATGATCCTCAAACAGCACCCCTTTGTCATCCATGCCCTTGACCCGGGCCAGCGGATAAGTCCCCTCGGCGTGCGGCGACCGCATCGCCAGATAGAGATACCTGGAATCATAAGCCATATACCAGACAACCTGCTGAATCTCCGGCACCAGACCGCCATGTCCGCCAACCTGGCCTTCCGCCGTAACGCCGGTAAAAGCGGAAGCGTGCTTCCATTCGCCCGGTTTGATAACACCGTCGATTTGCGGCGCCTGCTTAACTTTGGCTACCGTCATTTCAGGTACCGGCATTACCAACCCCTTTTTCTTGGCGTTAGCGGCCCCCAATGACAGCGCGGCCAAACCTGCCAGAGTCATTCCGATTCCAAATACTTTTCTCATATTCCTTCTTTCCTTTTATTGTTATTAAATATACTTATAAGATTCATAAAAAAGACACAAAAATCCCCGAAGAGTTAATTTGTCAAACGCTCTCCCAACAAGCCGGAATTAATGATCCGGATGCTTGACGGAATAGGGAAAAGTCGTCACATAGTAATCAGTACTGGTCCGCACTGCGATACGGTCCTTTTTTACTGACTCGACGTGAAAATCAAGGCAAAGGACATTAACCGTATCCGCATGCCAGTCGCCGCCCAGGTTATGCGCCGCACTGCCGTATAAAGGCGAGCCGAGAAAATAGTCCATCCACGAACCGTCGCCATCAGCTATGTAGCCGCGGGCGCTGGGCCGGTACATCCGACTGTAACGTGGAACCATACTGTCAACATAAAAATTTTCGCGAGAAACTCCCGGCCCGATGTACTGATGGGTCCGGTTTAACGAGTAAGTACTTTTCCCGTTGCTGCCGTTGCCGTTCCAGGCATGCAGCCAGTCACGATAAGCATACGCTCCAGCCACATCAATAGCAAAATGAGCCTTCCGACGGATTCCGGGACAGGACATTGCATCTTTTGCACAACTAACCGGAAGTTTAACAACATTTGCAGTATTATCCATATCGCCCGGCAAATACCCTCCATCATAAACAGCACGGCACCAATAATAACCGAAAGGAACAAACCCGGTATCATTGGTATACATGGCACAGGCAGTACCTACCTGCTTCAGGTTGCTGGCACAGGTGATCTGAAGGGCTTTTTCCCGGGCTTTGTTGAGAGCCGGCATAATCATGCTGGCAAGAATGGCGATAATTGCGATCACAACGAGCAATTCGATCAGTGTGAATTTTTTGGCTTCTCTCATCTTTCTCTCCTTAGCTTGGTTATCTGTTGATTAAATTCATTCTAACCGGTTTTGGTTTTATTCTTCTGGTAATCGGCTTGGCCGGGGGTGCATCAAGCAGCTCCAGCGTCATGTTCATCAAATCGTCAAGCCGGAAATCATAACTCGGGAACGGTTCAGGTCCATGAATCGACCAGTCGGTATTACCACAACCGGTAAACTGAATATTCCGGTAGTTCAACTCTTGAGAATACAAGCTGATCCACTCCTTTACCTTTATGACCGAATAATCGTTCGGACAAATAATCGCTTCCGTCTCCCTCGGCAGTTTCAGCACCCATTGACGGATTAGCGTTTCACTGTGTTTTACGATGTTGAAGTGTCCGGTGTAATTTAGTTTAAAGTTGTTTTTTCCAGATAGAAACTGTTTTTTAAATTTTTCAAACCCGGTCATCCGCATATCGCGGGGATGAGTGCATCCGGGGGGAGGAGGTCCAGCATCAAAAAACGTAACATACTTGTATCCGTTCCGGAAAAAGCGGCATAAAGCATCATAGACATAAAACGACTCGTCGATAAACAGACAATGAGTTTTAACCGGCATGATATTGTCCGGACAAAATAACTGAATAAACGTTTTAACCTTTTGCCGGTTTTTCCACACGGTGTCAGGCAGCAAATTGTAATCATGGACCAACAAAGCCTCAAACTCACAATCAAAAAAACGATTGGCAATCCGTTCCACCTCAACCAGTGAGCCTGCATGCGGCATCAGCATCGGCCGCAATTGGCGGTCGTACAAACGCGGGATCAGCAGATGTGCGAAATCTCCATACAAGTGACCCTCGAAATTAATCATTCCGATATTGCCAAGCAACTCACCGTTTTTCCTGTCCCGTTTTGATGCGTCGCATGACGCCACCGCAAACTTGCGGGGGCTGACCCGATTGACCAAACCTTCTTTTTCCAACTCCATAATCGCCCGCATCATCGGCCGGGTACTGCCTCCGAAACGTTCAATCAGTTCAGTCCGGGTCGGCAGATACATTCCAGGTTTCATATCAGGCGAATTTATGACATCCTGCTTGATCCGGTCATATAGTTTTTCATAAATCTTCATCTAATCAATACAGACTCCATATATACCTGATATTATATACTGTAAAAAACCGTTTGTCAATAGCATTTTTTCAATTTTAATGCTTTATAATGCAAATCCAATAAAACCAGCATATAAGGTCAAAAATAACAATTAAAACAATAATTTCAATAAAAATAATTATTTATAGTGCATTTTTTAAACAAGACATTATAATTGACTGACAATATATATTCCTTAAAAATAAATAAGATTTTGTTTGTTTCAAAAACATTCAATGCAAAATATAAGCAGCGATCATTAAATCGCCGCGCTGCATATGAAAAAACATTTAACAATATTAGTATATAGTACAGCTTAAAACGGGAACGGAAACGGCCCCCAGCTGGATTGATCCGCGCCCCAGGTGTAAGGATAGCCGCCGTCATAGACCATGACCGAGGTTTTCTTCACGGCCTGGCCATGACCGTCGCCAAAAATCATATTGGCAGCGTCACTGTGTCCGAACCACAACGCGCCCCTGTAATTTTCGGAGATTGTCGATTTCAGCGTATTATAGCGCTCGCCATCGGCAAAAGTAAAACGCTTTGAAATATTCTTGACCGTCGAAAGTTTCCGAAGATTGGTTTTTCCGGTATATGACAAAGTCTGGTCCAAATGACCGTTCATCGCATATGAACCGCCGTTTTTGTAGATCGCCTGCCCGGTTCCGACTTCCGCCGTCCCTCCCCAAACGCTACTGCCTAAGGCATATTCCCGGACAAATGTCGGACAAACAGCCACATGTTTGTAATGAGTCGCTGTCTCCACTTTTATTTCCGGCAGATAACCGTAAAACGAAAGATAGCCGATAGGACTGAATCCCACGCCAATCCACGGCCCCCAGCCGTTCGGGGTATACAGCCCTACAACCGACCGGTAAGTTGATGTCGGCATGACCCCATCGTAATCATTCACGTATTGCGCGTTGGCCAGCGCGACTTGTTTTAAATTGGACAAACATGATATGCCGCGGGCACGATCACGGGCATTATTCAGTGCCGGCAACAGCATACTGGCAAGAATGGCGATGATCGCGATCACGACAAGCAATTCAATCAAGGTAAATTTCTTAATCAGGACGGTTTTCATCTTTGACAACCTTTCTTTGCAGTTTTTTACTATACATTATTGAAAATTTCTATATATAGTATATATTAATCATACAAAAAAGTCAATATGTCAATTCGGTATTTTTTTGAAAAATAATCTGTTTATCACCGCATTGAGCTCAGAATTGTGAAAACACCGGCAAAAATGATGCAAAAAACCAGGACAAAAAATTCACCGGCATTGAAACGCAGGATCATCGATCACGTTCTTTCCCGGATTGTCGGGGGCGACTGGCAGCCCGGCTGCCGGCTGCCGACCAGGGTTGAATTCGAAAAGGAATTCTCCACTACGGCCGTAACCGTGAACCGCGCCTTTGAACCATTGATAAAAGACGGTTTTCTGATGACCGCAGGTAAAAACGGCACGTATGTAAGTTCCTCGCCGCCGCATTTGAACAATTTCGCCGTAGTCTACCCTGTGTTCAAAAACGAGGAAAGCACGCTTGACAAATCAGCGTTTTATGATTGCGTGCGTCTGGCGGAAAAGCAAATAAAAGAACAGTTCGACATCCAATTCACCGACTATAACGATTTTTCCGCGTCTCCCGGAAATCAGGCGTATCAGCAATTACTAGATGACATCCGGAACCACCGGCTGGCCGGAGTCTTTTTCAGCCATTGGCCCGACTTGGACCGCACCCCTTTAATGCGGGAACTGAATATTCCGGCGGTCGCGATCTGCAGTCGGCCCTGTCCGGGTAATGTTCTTGCCATTGGAAATCCGCTGACTCCTATTCTTGATAAGGCAATAGAAAACTTTAAATTAAAAGGCAGAAAAAAAGCCGCATTACTTTCACCTCCGGTCTATCATTCGAAAATTGAAGAGTTCAGACAAAAATTCGCCTCCGCGGGAATCGAACTGTCCCTGGAAAATATTCAGTTTATCGACCTGGATTATCACTGGACAGTCGAATATTCAACCGAACTGCTGTTTTCACAATCCCGGCAAAGTCTGCCGGATTGCCTGTTTATCGCCGATGACAATCTGGTTGCACCCGCAATCGATGGAATCATCACTGCCGCCGGCGCGGCATACGCGAAAACTTTAAATATCGCATGTCTGGCCAATTTCCCGAATGAATATGACTTCAAAATCCCGGTTGATCTTTTCGGCTACGATATGGTGATAGCTTTCAAGCATATTCTCGAAATTCTTCAAAACCATAAAACACGGGCAGCCACGCCAAGGCATCACGATATCGGACCGCCCGGCTATCGCAGTTTTACAAGTTGAATCATAAAGGACAACAATATCAATGAAAATGATCGGACACGTCATCAGCTCCACGCACTGGGACCGGGAATGGTATTTGACGATTGAAAACTATCGTTTCAGATTGGTAAAATGCCTTGACCGGGTTATTGACAACCTCAACAACGATCCGGTCTGGACCTCTTTTTTCTGCGACGGACAGACCCGGATGATCTATGATTACCTCGAAGTCAAACCTGAACAGCTTCAGACCATAAAAAAACTTGTCAAAGCCGGCCGACTTCTTGTCGGCCCCTGGTGCGTCCAGCCGGATGAACAGATAATCTGCGGCGAGGCCGCGATCCGCAACCTGCTGCTCGGACATCAGGAAGCCCGGGAACTAGGCGGCGTGACCCGCCACGGCTATCTGGCGGACGATTTCGGCCATGTTTCACAAACACCGCAAATCCTGCGGGGATTCGGAATCGACACCACCGCCTTCTGGCGCGGTTATGATGAAAACCACGTATCGGCGGTCGAAAATATCTGGCGCGGAGCCGACGGTTCCGAAGTACTGGCCATCCTCCTGCCCCGCAGTTACACCAATGCCGTCGGCTACGGCCCCGGCATCTCGGAAAACCACAAATTAAACCAGCATCTGCCCAAACTTATCGAACTGTCCTTAACCGGACAGATCGTCTTGTGCGACGGCACCGACCATTGTCTGCCGTCAACCAATCTTGCCGCTGACCTGCAGGAAATGCGCGACAAGCTGGGACTGGATGGAATAAAACACAGCAGTTGGCCGGAGGTAATCCAAGCGGTCAGGGATGCCGGATGCAAACTGCCGGAACTGACAGGTGAACTGCTTTACGCTCCCGGCCTTGACAGCACCGGCTCCAACCGCATCAACCAGAAGCAGGCCAACATGCGCTGTGAAAATCTGCTGACCGCCTACGCCGAACCTCTGGCGGTCATGGCCGGAACCCCATACCCGAAAGGCTTTCTCAAACGCGCCTGGATCATGATGGTCAATAATGCCGCCCACGACAGCATCGGCGGAGCGCATACCGACAAGGTGGCGCGGGACGTCATCCAGCGCTACGAACGGGTCAAAGAAATCGCCGAAGGCGTCACCGCTCAGGCTATGGACGACCTGTGCGGGACCGCGTCTTACGAAAACGCAGTGGAAATGTCAAGCTCGATAGCCGTCTACAATCCGACTCCGCGTAAATACTCCGGAGTCATCGAGTTTTCCGTGGATATTCCTGACAAAGGGCGCGACTCCATGTTTGAAGCCATTTTCAAGGATGTCAGCTTGAATGACGGCGATAAATCGCTGCCGGTTCATGTTCTTGGCAACCATGCTTCGCATCTACCGCATTACGGCGACCGCCGCAATCCACTGATTCAACCGACCAGAACCTTGAAGTGTCTGGCGCATGTTGATGATATTCCGGCAATGGGGATAAAGACCTTCGAGTTTACCGCCGGTGTTCCAAAACAGCTTCACAGCATCCTGACTGCCGGAGATGAAATGGATGCCGGTCACGAAAAAGCAAAATCAATGGCTGATATCTCACCGGAATATGCTGTCTTGCAAAATGAATTTATCAAAGCGACGATAAAGCCGAATGGCACATTTGATCTGATAATATTAAATTCCGGCCGCCAATATGAGAATCTGAACCTGCTGCACGATGAACAGGACGCGGGAAATCAATATGCGTTTGTTGCCGCCCGCAACAACTTATCCGGCCTGGCCGGATACGGGTCAATGAATCTTATTCTTAATTCCCCGCTCCGTGCCGTCTGGCAGATAAATACGACCATCGAAACGGTTGATGAACGGGCCGTCAACCAAATGCTGGACCGTCGTCTCGGCAACGATATGCCGCGGGTAAAATCTCCGCTGACGATTGAAATCGGCTTAAGCAAAGGCAGTCACCTGATCGATATCGCGGTTGAAATCGACAATCAGGGAGCGGGACATCGGCTCCGGACAAGTTTTCCGGTGACCGGAACCGGCCTGCGCGTCAATTCGGTTTTCGATCTGGTCAATCGTTCCCCCGAATATCAGGCAGAACAATCAAACGGCATTACACCTGAACTGCTGGCGGAACGTCCGTCCAGTTATATGCAGGGATTTCTGGCTGCCGATGATTTAATGCTGGCCGGACGCGGACTCTATGAATATAAACACCTGCCGGATTCCGGCAAGCTGGAATTAACGCTGTTCCGGTCCAGCGGCACAATCAATTATGACTTTGAAGCCTGGGGCAGTGCCGAGAGCGGTTATCTTCCCGGCAAACACCGGATTGAGTATGCGGTTGCTCCATTTCCGGAATCAACCTCTATATGGGATTTGCTTCCCGAAGTAGAGATGTTCCTGAAACCGGTTTATTGCAGACAGTATCCGGCCAACAGCAATCTCACACTGCAGGGTCCGGAACTGATAGATCCGCGATTATTCTTCTCAGCGTTTAAATGCCGCGAAGAATCGGAATCAACCGTTTTCAGATTCTGCAATGTCTCTGAAGACACGGTTGAAACAGATATTCGCCTTGGCCGCAAATACCGGCTTATCCGCAATCTGCGAATCGACGAAACACCGTTGGAAGTGCTGGCACAGGACACCGATCACTTAAAGATAAGTGTCCCGTCCAAAAAGATTATAACCTGGGAACTGCAAGCCTGATTTTGTCAGCCTTTCAATCGGCCTCTAACTTCCTGCTCGTATTCGTCCAGATTAAGAACTTTACCGTTTTTGCGCGACTCCTCAGCGGCAAATACCATCAGATGGCCTTGCAGGGAGTCTTTGATCGGAGTCAGCAATGATGATTTATCGCCGGAAACAATTGCGTCGACGAAGTTATCCATAATAGCCCGGTCCCCGCCGCTGTGGGTACCTTTTGTGCTGACTTTTATAACTTCCTCCCGGAGCGGTTCAAAACGCCAGACTTTGATGGTTCCTTCCGAAGCGTCATGTTCAATCTCGCCATTGGTCATGCTGATTTTAGTGATCCGGCGTTCAACTCCGTTGTGCCCGCACATGGTAAACGAACAGGTTGCGCCGGTATCAAACTCAATCTGTACGGTCTGATGATCGACCACGTCATTGTCAGTCTGGAAGACACAGCGGCCAAAACGGTTTGAACAGAGAAGTTCCCGCAACTGGTTCTTGTCCTTGATGACTCCCATCTGGCGCAGATAAGCCGGGTCCGTATCTTCATCGAAATAAAGTTTCAACACGCTGTACGGGCAGCTCTGATAATGCGGACAGTCCTGCAAACAAAACTCAGGAGCGCCTTCCGGGCAGTTTTTCCTGGTAAAATATTGCAGAGAACCAAATGAAGCGATTTTTTCCGCCTTCATTCCAGTCCAATGTGAAATGATGTCCATGTCGTGACAGGATTTTGCCAGCAGCATCGGTGTAAGTTTTGAGTTATTGAAAAAGCCGCGGACAAATGAATGCGCCATGTGCGAGTAGCTGAGATTTTCGCTGTGCTGGATCGCCACAATGTCGCCAAGACCGGCATGATCTATATACTCTTTAATCGTCCGGTAAGCCGGAGCCAGCCGCATCTGGTGGCAGACGATCAGGATTTTTTCATAATTCACGGTCGCATCGTAGAGTTTGATCAATTCCTCAACATTAGTGCATAAAGGTTTCTCAACCAGAATATGATAGCCCTTTTGCATTGAATCCAGAATCGGTCGAATACGTTGATCTTCCAAAGTTGCGATTACCACCCCGTCAAGATCATCCAGACCAGCGGCAAAAAACTCATCGAAAGAGCTGAAACAACGTTCCGCCGCGATATTGTGATTCTTTGCGAAAAATTCCCTTTTTGCAGCATCCAGTTCCACCACCGCGCTGAAACGGCACCGGTGCGGCATATCCAACGCGTATTGCCCGAAAATTCCCTGTCCGCGATTCCCTGCCCCAAGCAGAGCCAAATTCACTTGATTAGCCATTTTTATTTCTTCCTTGCCTTGACTTTTAGTTTAGTCATACGTATGACGACATCATAATATAGCACCGGAATGCTGCAATTGAAAACGTCTCACGTAATAAAAATCCAAAATATTGATGAGCGACAATAATTATTAAAATAGCATCACTTAGTTTTATAAAAATATATAAAAACTTAATATTAAAACAGTTAAAACAAGTATCGCAAAGCGTAAATCCAGAAAAAATCGACGCAGTGCTGAAATTAATATTTTCAGCCTTACGCCAATTTCTTTAGTGTGAATTCGATTATAGACGATTTATGACGAATAGGGACACTTGATCATGCATGGCTCACACGCCACTGGACGGTATTTCTTGATCGGGTCATGTTTTTTCAACGCCGCGGCCAAAGTTTCAGAGGTTATTTCCCCGTCCGGAATTTCATCCAGTGGAGATCCCAGATATTTAAAACCGCTTTCCCCGGATATGGCATAACGTTTACTCCAGTCGCAACGATTAATATCCCGGACATTAAAGCGGAACTTTACGCCTTCGCAGTCAAAAGTTATCAATTCAGAGGACATCGCCGCGGTCGGACAGGCCTTCACACACAAGTCACCACAAGTTTCACAAAGAGTCGAAGCCTGGTCGATCAGCGCGTCAGATTCAAGTTCGGCATCAGTGACAATCGCGATAAAACGCTGCCTTGTGCCAAATCCAGGGGAGACAACCCGACCCGAACGGGCAATCGTCCCCAAGCCGGCGGCAACAGCGGCGAAACGATTGCAAAACGTGTCTTCAATAAATCCGCGCGGACTGGCTATCGCCGAGCCGAGCCCCATCAGGTCCGGCGTAATTGCCGCCTGATAGCCGAGATGTTTTAGTTTTCCCGCAATTTTGGAAGCCATCAAGCCGCCCTGCCAACGCGTGACATAGGTTTGAAAAGCATACGGTCCGACCGCTTCCGCCGGCGGTTTTGTCGCCAATTCGACCACTTTTTTATGATAACGCAAGCCGATGACAATCACCGACTTCGCAGTCGGCAGATAATCCTCAGCCGTAAAGACCTGTCGCGATTCTTCGGTTATTTCAGGATCAAAATGTCTGAACGGATGAGACCGGTCCTTCGCGTTGAGATATTTTTCCCCGTCAAAATAAGGACGCAATTGTGTTGCTATCGAACCAATTCTAGCACTAGAGCTCACGCCGCAAAGATCCGCCCCGACTTGTCCGGCATATTCCTTGATAATTCCGGTCAAACTGGCGGTATTATTGAATTCTGACGGAACCCGTTCCCGGTCAAAACTCAGGCTCAACTTACGCGCCGGCAGTTTTTTCCTGGTATATACGGTATTGATGTAGTATTCACAGTCGGCATCTTTAAACAGATTTTCAGCGATTTGAGCGTTTACCGTCGCAACCCCCATCGGATCGTAATGCGAACCGCTGGAAGCAATCGTCACCAAAGACCTGAAACCATAGCTCTCAATATTCCGGGTCAGATCATAGCAGACCGAATCGATATGATAATCGATCGCGTCTTTGGACGCTTTGCCGGTATACTCCCGACGCTTACCCGACTTATCCCGGTCCCGCGTGCAAATCAGCGAGATTGCGGTTTCAGCTCCAGGCAGCATGGTCGCAATATCAATTTCCTGAGCTTGCAAATCTTCCGCCGACTGCACGACCACATGCTCGATGCCTTTGGCATAGCAGTCGCTGATCAATTTATCATTGACTTTCCGCGACTCAAGTTCCTCATCCCAACTGACACAATATTTGCGCAGAGGCGTTTTGGAATATGATTTATCGAAAGAGCGAATCTTTTTCGGAAGACAGAACTTCAAACACTGTCCCATCTCGCCGCTGCGTACACCATATTTCTCCACGTAATCAACAATGACCTCTTCAGTAACTTTTTCCGGCAGCTCCAGATCAAGATCAAGATCGAAGTGCTCGCCCCACGCACAACGCCAGAGATTCTTGTCGGCAAAACGATATTCCTTGTCGCCAATCTTCAATATTTTATCCCCGGCTATTTCTTTCGACAGAGCCTGGCTCGGGCAATGTTTCCGGCAAAGCATGCATTTATCGCACAATGTTCCGGGTTCAATCAGCGGATCCGGTTCAATCTCCGCATCAGTAATAATCGTTACAAAACGGTTCCTGGCGCCGTATTCCGGCGTCAATGCGAGACCGCTGTATCCCATATCCGCAAGCCCGGCGACAACCGGCATATAAATATTACTGACATCCGGCGCGAATATCGCGTTGAGATCCTTGTATTTGTTGTAACGCCAGATATTGCTGGAACAAATCGGAATCGCCCCGTATCCCTGCTTTTCCATGAAAGTAGCCATTTTGTAGGATAACTCGTCAAGCCGTGAATTCATCAGATACTGCACGGAATACGGTCCGATTTCCTGCGGATGATTCTCGCCGCCAAGCTCAATACAGGCGTCGGGGTGATGCAATCCCATGACAATGACAGTTTTGGAACCGGGGAAAACACCCTGCGGACTCATCATGACCGGTGCGTGCTCACAACGCCCGACATCACCAAATCCAACCAGATCAGCCCCGATTTCATAAGCATAATTTTTTACGGCTTCTTTCAGATTCATAACACCACTTCTCCTGTTTTAATAGAGATATTCAAAAAATTATTGTAAATATTCATTGCCGACCGTCCCGGAACAATGAATAAATTAAACCAAACAACTCAAGCAATTTTGTTAATCAAAATTGCTTGTTTATATTCTCAGCTGTCTCTGACAAAGCCGCCAGCAGCTCTATTTCACGTTTTTCATTGACCCTGAACGCCGGGGCGAAAAGTCCAATCGCGCCCATAATGTTCTCATCGCCGTAAAATATCGGCACGGCATAAGCGCAAAATGATTCCTTGCGCTCTGCCGCCACCCCGGCGGATTTCAACTGCGCCAGGCCTGATTCGAATTTATCGCCGAGAGCCTCTGGCCATTCCTCTCCGGGTAGACCATTGACGTTAATGAACTGACGTCTTTCCATTTCATTTGAAAATGCCAGAATAATTCTGGTGGTTACCAATGAATAAACCGTTTTGTATTCGGCCACTCCAATATTAACCCCCACTTCATTATTACCCTGACAGCGACTGACGATTTCACGTTTCCCGTGAAACACGGTTGTCAGGACAAATGATTCGCCGGTCCTCCGTGCCGCGTTTTCCAGCAATGGACGCGAAACGCTTTTCAGCCGGTCAAGGTGGGCGGATCGACTCAAATCCCCCGTTTTAGAACCGGGAATATATAATTTGCCTTTGCGGCCAATATAGTCGCACGCCTCCATTGTCTTTAATATATTGCGCACGGTTGTCAGCTTTTCATTGAGACCATCCGCAATTTCTCCCAATGACGCTCCGGACCCCGAACGGCTGGTTTCTACAACGAAATCCAATGCGTCAAGAGCTTTTTTAACTGATTTTACTAAAGTTTCAGACATATTTAAACTTTTTCATTATTAATGAACTAATTTCAATATAAATGAAAAAATAAAAAAATCAAGCGATAAAATATTGTTTGTTTCATTTTATCAAAACATAAATGGAAAGATTGCACAAAAGGAATCATTAATCCGTGAAAATTGTCCGGATTCATGAAGATATTAGTTTTTCTAAATAAAAATTCAGTTACGCAATTTTCTGAAACAGTATATTACCGCTCCGGCAGGGCCAAGGCCGCGGCTTAATTGTTTTTTACTCACTCGAGCGGGATTGTCAAATTTGCACCCCATTTCACGAATGAACAGTTTTGAGCCTAATATTGCTCCGTCGCTGAAATGACGGGTGCGTCGCAGGAAGCATACCGGCATCGATTCTTTGCGCTTGGCTTGTTCCTGTGCCTCAAATATCTCTTCACTTGAGGCTCCGCTCTCCGCCGCGACGATTCGCGCCAGTTCGCTTCTGAAATAGCTGAAAAGGTCATTATCGCTCCATTCCGAGGTGTTGCGATGCCAGATGTTTTGTTTGAGATGTTTGACGAAATTTGCTTGAAAGAGGTGTTTGCCGGTGCCGCAGTATCGCCCCCAGGTCGTGAAATGGTAGTCGGCGGGGACGGTGGACAGTCCGGCTCGGACGGGATTCAATTCAACGTATAAAACACACGCTTCAAGAGAGTTGCGACTATCTAGAATGACGCTTTTGAATTTATTGGCCCAGAGTTTGCCGATGCGGTCGCGGGATTGGTTGTAGACGACGGTGAAACGTTGTTGGAAGGCACGCATGAAATAGCTTATGTCGATCATTTTTAGACCAACTTCTCGACATGTTTCAGGATTTGCCGGGTTGATTTTTGGCATCTGCTTCGGTGCGTAGGTGAATTTGTCTAACATATTATTGTAGTAATGGTTGTGGCGTCTTGCAATGTCTTCAATCGACGGTAATTCGTCCGGCCCTGGAGCATAAACGACCACGTGGAAATGGTTGCCCATCCAAGCGGCGGAGATCACCTCAATCAGAAAATATTCGCAGAGATTCTGCAGTAATCGAAAACCGTATTCCATGTCGACCCGATTGAACGGTTTTTCGCCTCTGCAGCCGGCGGCCCGGTTCATCAGATGGTAATAGCAGCCTTCGCCCTTAACTTTCATACGCGTTCCGCGTCCTGACATGATTTTTCCTCCGTTGTTGACAAGTTTACAGTTAATATAATAGTCGGAAACGGATTTGTCAAGTTAAAGTATTATGTAGTTTATTAAAAAAATATAAAAGCTTGGATGCAAACAAGATATATATCATAAAAGACTATTTAAATGAACATTATCGCTTTTGCAACGGATAATGTATCATAAAAATAACTTTATAAATTTATTAAGAATTATTTGACAGAAATAAATTCTTGGTGTATATTTGGTATATACTAAACAATAAACCAATAATTATAAAGATGGAGATTGCAATGTTTGACCCTACTGACTATCAAGGAATTTCTCCGGACCGGCCGGAAGAAAAAGTCGGCGAAGGATCCGAAAGCCGTGCGGAAATAACCCGGGAAATAAAGAAATACGCGAAAAGCCTGGGAGCCGATTTGGTCGGTATCGCCCCGATGAGCCGCTTTGAAGGCGCGCCGAAGCAGATGGACCCGCGTTATATCATGCCGGAGGCAAAATCATGCATTGCTCTGGGATTCAGAGTCCTGCGCGGTTCTCTGCGAGGTATCGAAGAAGGCACGTTCTTCAGTAATTACTCATCCATGGGCTACGGGGCAATCACCTATATTTTCATGCCGACCGCGGTCGTCAACCTGTGCCGTTATATTGAAGACCACGGCTATGAAGCATTTCCTATGGGTCATCAAAGCGACTGGCGGGCGATTGACAATGAAGGCCGCTTCCGGAACGGCTTCAGCAAGCCGGTGGCGCCCGGCCTGCCCGCACCGGATATCATGGTTCATCTGCGTATCGCCGGCTATCTCTGCGGTCTGGGGGAAATCGGCTGGAGCAAAATGCTGTTGACCCCGGAATTCGGCCCGGCCCAACGTGTCGGCCTGATTTTCACCGAACTTGAACTTGATTACGATCCGATCTATGACGGCCCGCAGCTTTGCAATAAGTGCATGGCCTGCGTCCGGCATTGTCCGGGCGGCGCGATCAGCGCTGACAAGTCAATCAAAACAACGGCGGGAGGCCATGAACTTGAATGGGGCGAAATTGACTGCGACAAATGCGATGTGGCATTCCGCGGCGCACTTGAAGTTGATGATCCCTCTCAAGGTTCCAATAAGTATCTGCCCGGCAACAATGCTTTCCGGCCAAACCATATTTCACCATTTTATACCGCACCGCCAAAAGTCTACGGAGCAGGCAAAGCCATCTGCGGAGCCGGCGGCTGCACCCGGGCCTGTCTGGCAAGCCTCGAGGCGCGCGGCGTCCTCAAGAAGCAAATGAAAAAACCGTTCAGACGGAAAAAACCGTGGCAGGTTGACTGGAGCAACTACGATCAGGAAATCGCCAATATGCCGGAAGGAACCGTGGGAATCAACACAAGACTGGATACTGATTAATGAATGCGAAAATAAGGAAGTTGTTCGGGACAAAACCTATTGTCTGGGTACCGATGTGGGGAATTTCAAAACTGCGCAAACGCGGCGGCAGGTTCGCGGGAGAGATTCCAGGTGAAGCGCTCTGGTTTGACCGTTGGTACGATCATGCGATGTCACGGGAAAATGCCGCAAAGCTGGCAGAAATGGGCGTCAATCTGGTGATCCTGCCGTTCTCACTGGGCGCCAGTGCGGAAGCTGAAAAGCAGGAACGCGACGATTATGAAAAGATGACCGGAATTCTGCATGAATTCGGCATCGTCAGCCTGCCTTATCTGCAATACCAGAATATGCTGCAGGAGGAAAATGTCCCGGAGGGTTCAATCTGGGCCGAAACCCTTGAAGGCAAAGCTCAGCAATATTGTTACTGGCGACGCACGGTCTGTCAATCATCGGCCGGCTTTATCAACTATTTCAAAGAAGCGATAAGCGACGCGGTAAAGCGCGGGTCCGACGGGATCTGGATTGACAACAACTACCTAAAACCGTGCCGGTGCGAACTGTGTCAAGAAAAGTTTAAATCCTACCTTGAAAAAAATTACAGCCATCTACTGGATGAACTTTATTTGCGGGATTTCAATAATATCGAACTTCCTCAATCCCTGGCATTTTATGTTGATGATCCTATTGCCCAGGCCTTTCAAAACTTTAATTGTGATCGCAACATGGAAATTCACCATGAACTGAAAGACCACCTGGAATCAATCAAACCGGATGCTCTCTTCGCGTCGAATCCAGCCCTTTACCGGGGTAATTCGTATATTGAAAGAGGGATTGATTTTTATAATATGTTCAAAGTCAACGACCTGATCTATCTTGAAAATAAATTTTTCCCGGAAGAGAAAAATGGTCAGACTTCCGGCAATTACCACGGTTTCGTCACCGGGGACAATCTGGGAACCCCGGCGATTCCGGGAGCCTGGAAAAAAGCCGACTTTGACGCGACCAGCGGAAAATTCATCAGCGGCCTGCCGAAAACTCGTTCAGAAGTTGAGCGAGTACTGCTCGAAGCACCTGTATTCGGCGGTATTTCCGGGGCGTTCTGGGCAATCCGGAATATCCCTAAACAACAGTGCCAATCAAGTGCCGATCAGCTGAAAATGTATTATGAACAGCCGGTTATTCACCAGGCGATGCGTGATACCTTATCTTATGTGAAGTCGCTGCCGGTATTCGGAGAGCGATTTAACCTGGCGGAGATCGCGGTTCTCTATCATCAGGACTGTTTGAGTTTTGATTTTGACAACCATCACGCAGCCCTGCATGGCACTGAAGAACTATTGATGACCTCCGGCATTCCTTATAATATTCTGCACTCATTCGACCTTGAGGAGCAGATAGACCATTTCCGGCTGGTAATTTTACCTGAAACCCGTCTGATGCGGGATTCTGAGGCGGCAATCTTGAAAAAGTATGTAAACGGCGGCGGGAAGGTTCTGATTCTCGGCGCAGACAGCGGTTACTACGATGAAATTCGCCGGCCACGCTTCGACTCCGTAATCATGGGAATCATCGGGGCAAGCAGTTTTGAGCAGAAAGAATCACCTTTTTACAATACCTGCGGCCAAGGAAAATCGGCATTGATCACCGGTTCCGGCTGTCGCGACAAGGAGTATATTAACCTGATGAGCGCGACAGAGGGTTCAAAAATAGCCCCTAACTGGCTGAATGCCCCGGAAAAGATTGTCGAAGCCATCGATACCTTGCTTGACGGAAAACGGCAAATAAAACGTCTTTCCTGCTCGCAGGTCGCTGTATCCATAGCGGAAATCGAACAGCAGAAAGTGGCAATTCAACTGTTCTCCTATGCTGATGATGCCCTGCCGGAAACTATCGAATTGGAAGTATCGCTGACCGGAGTTTCAGAGATGGCGGAACTTTACCGTTTTGGCCATGAAAAACAGCAAATCTCCAGTCAAAACAAGGTTTTTACAATTCCCGCATTCAAGCGTCACGCCGCAATAATTTTTGAAAAAAATAAATAATGGGGTTGACATTCCCTACCCATTGGACTATAATTGGTATATATACAACATGCATTAACGAAGGGATGCGGCTGTAATGATCAAGCCAAGCGGTCATTTTATTTATGAAAAAATTGCAGACGATTTGCGGGCACGAATTACCGCAAAAGAGTTTAGCGACAACAAACTTCCCCCGGAAAGGGAGCTTGCCAGACATTATAATGCCAATCGCATAACCCTCCGCAAAGCAATCGGTTTACTGGAAGATGACAAGTTGATCTATCGTGACGGCACCAGAGGCACGTTTATCGGGCGGCGTCAGCCCCGGAAAAACAATCATCTGGTGATTGGTTTTGTGCTAGTCGGACGTTCCCGGATTGACCAGATGCACTCTGTGACCATTATGGAGCTGGAAAGTCAGCTCAAGCAGTACAATTCCCATATGATGCTGTTCTCGATAGCGGATGAAGACGAGATTGATGAAGTTCTGGCATCACCGGTAGCTTCCGGTCTGTTGGACGCAATCATCGTGACCGGACTGGTCTCGCCTGGAATAGCTAAAAAAATTAGTGAATTGGGTTTACCGATGTTGCTTTTCGGGCATTTAATGTATAATTCTCCAATTGAAAAGACCTTCGACCGGGTTTTCCCGGATAGTGTGGATTACAGTTATCAGGCGGTAAAGTATCTGGGAGAAAAGGGGCATAAAAAAATCGCCCTGATCAACGGTCCCGGCTATCAATGGTTCCTGAATATCTATCAGGGCTATATGAGAGCGCTGGATGAATTGGGCATCACCTATCAGGAAGTGCTGGTTGAAAAATGTGACCAGGACACCCCGATTCAAGGGATGCGGGCCATGGGCAGTCTTTTAAAACGCGAACAGCCGAGCGCGGTATTTGTGGCGAACGAACGTCTGGGGTTAGGCGTCGCCGAATGTTTAAAAACCCGCGGCATAAAATATCCCGATGAGATTGAGATTATTACTGTAGGGACCGACCATTCCGAACTTCCCGGCAACGAGAAAGTGAAAACGGTCGCCATCTGCTGGGACAACATGGTTGAATATGCCCTTGAAATGCTGATTTCCAGAATTAACGATCCTGAACTGCCGGTTCGCACTAGAGCCGTTCCATTTAAAATTTCCTATAAAGACAATAACAGTGAAAATTTGATATACGTTTAACAAATTGAACGGAGGAATCCAAAATGTCGAAAGGAAGAGAAATCAGCAAGCCTCAACGAGTCTTCACACTAATCGAACTGCTTGTAGTAATAGCAATCATCGCAATTCTTGCCAGCATGCTGCTGCCGGCCCTGAACCAGGCAAGGGAAAAAGCCAAAGCAATCGCCTGTGCCTCAAATTTAAAACAGATTGGGACCGTATTGAAATTATACGCTGACGATCATGCCGGAAGATATCCGATTTACAAATGGCGGGCTGATACCGGCAGTACCTCAAGCGGTTACGGCATTGCCGATTATACCCGTGAACTGAATACAGCTGGATACCTTCCATGCCAGAATCTGAAAGTAGCAAGCGGCTCATCTGCATTGCAGTGTAATAAAATGTTCCAATGTCCGACCAACAGCAGTCGAAAAGCCAACTCCACAACGGAGGCTTACGCCGTATATCGTTACGGTACATATGTTTATAATGGAGTAATGATAAACTGGCATATCGGCGGACCAACCGATTATGCAGATAAGGCCCAACACTGGCCGGTAATGAGTAAAATGAAGAAAACTTCACAAGCGGCCTGTCTTGCCGACGGCAACAATGGCGGGAACTGGTTGTCGGTTTCGACAATGGTATTCGGACACGGCAGCACCGATCCGGTCGGACGTGCCAACGTGTTATATTGGGATGGTCATGTCGGGACAAAAACCAAAACCGCAATACAGTCAAATTATTCTGTAAGTATGCCATTTTTCACCAGTCTATAACTAAAGGAAACAAAGAGGGATTCCAAATGTATATCAAGGATATTTTTGTGCTTTTTTTACTGATTACCGCAAGCGTTTTATCTGCGTCGGCCACACAATTTCAACCCGACAAATCAACGGTCGCCCATTGGAAGTTCAATGACAGCATCGATGATTCCGGTCCCGCCGGGATTAAAGGAAAAGGCGGCAAAGCGGTTTTCTGCGCAAGCGAATCAGGCAAGGCTCTTACCGGGGCTCCAATGATAAGTGCTCCCGGGAAAATCGGCTTTGAAGATATCAAAGAAACTTTTACGATCAAGGTAGTATTCAAAATAGATGAGTTAACCAAGACTCAGCAGGCGATAATCTGGAAACGAAGCGGCAAACCGGTTAATGGTTTTTTGATTCAGATACTCAACCACAAACCTCTGTTCTGTATGTATGACGCAAAAGGCAAGCAATACCATATTTATGGTCCCAAATTTGGAAAAAATGATCTCGGCAAATGGATATCTCTGGCCGTATCATATGACGGGAACAACTTGACGATGTTCATTAACGGCCGAAACGCGGCATCGAGAAAAATCGGCAAAGTCATAATGGCACCGGGTAACGGAGACATCTTTTTCGGGTCGGCCGGTAACAGCAGGGTGTTGAAGGGGGCGATAGATGAAGTTCTGCTTGCAAAATCAGCCATCAAATCGTCGCCCGCCGCTGCCGCGTCCCCCGCCAAACCGGCCGCAAAAAAATCTGCCGTAAAGTTTACAAATATTCCCGGAGTAATGTTTTTCAACTTCTCCTCTCCATATGCCGAAGCATTCGATGGATTTAAACGGGTTGATATTTCGACCATGTATGGCGGCAAGAACAAATACGGCTGGGTCTTCAAAGGCTCGCGCGGTGAAAAATCTCAGGCATTGTTCCAGCGGCGCAATAAAAACGGTTATGCCTATCCGGACAACCTCACCGGGACCGCAATTCATTTTCGCGGCGGCAAGGAAAACTTGAAGTTTGTGGTGGACGTCAAGCCGGGTAAATATATTGCGGTACTTTATTTGAACGCCTTCGCCGATGGTTCGAAGATCTATAATCTGCTTCCATACAAAGTTTTCGTAAACGGCGAAAAACTGGTTGACCGCGAATATACCAAAGAAAGCTTCCGTGAAGAATTCTATCGCGAAATCGACGATAAATATGAATGGCGACCGGGCAGCGACCTTTGGAAAAAATATCTCAAGGATCAGGTGAATATCTACACCCTGCCGGTAAACGCGAAAGACGGCAAACTGGAATTTGAATTTCAGATGCCGCCCAAAAGCCCGATCGGGGATTTCGGTAAACTCAGCGGTCTGCTGTCGCTGAACGGTTTGATAATCGCTCCCGCGGACAAAAAAGCGGAACTTAAAAAAGTGATGGCGGAAATAGATCAGGAACGGAGAAGGGAGTTCTATACCCGTTGTAAAGAACAAATCATTCCGGAAACCAACAAACTGCCGGAACTGCCGGAATCGATCAAAAAGCTGGGCTACGTTCCGTTTACCCGCTATTTTATGAAACAGGTATTCCCGAATACCGTACCGTTAAAATCAGAGATCGCGAAACCAGTCAGCACTTTCGCGGCCATCGGACAACGTCAGATCGCAACATTTTCACTCTATCCGCTGAAAACTCTGGATAAAGTAAAAGTAGCGGTCAGTGACCTGAAATCAGCTAACGGCAAAACCATTCCGGCAAAAGATCTCGGCATCCTCAGAGTGCGTTATATCGAAGAGCCTTTGGATTATCGCAAGATCGGGGATTACAGTTACATGCCGCTGGGCAAAATGCTGATGCCGAATAAACCGTTTACCGTGGGAAAAGGCGTTACCAGACGGTATCTGCTGGAAATCAACACGCCGGACAACGCGGTTCCCGGCGACTACTCCGGCACGATCAGCGTCAAACCGGACAATGCGCCGGAATACCAGTTCGCGGTCAAATTCAAGGTCTACCCGTTCAAACTGGAAACATATGCGGATGACGACGAACGTATCTGGATATATCATCCGTGGGGTCATTTCAGCTGGTACAACAACATTCTGTGGGATGAAAAAAGCAAATGGAAACGGATCAGCGACGATGTGGCAATGATGAAAAAATACTCCATTGCCCCGACTATCGGTTTCGACTGGTTTATGACCGACGATGACCTGAAGCGTTTTATGGACATTTATACCAAACATAATTTCCGCGGCATGGCATCCTACGGCGGCTACAGCTTCCTGAGAATCGTCGACCACATTCACAAGACTCCGGGCAAGCACGGCGATTACAGCCGCTACATCAAACGACTGAAAGAAGTCGAAGCTATGCGTAAAAAATATAACTGGCCGAAGTTCGCCTACTATACAACCGCGGAGGTGCACAACGGCATGCCGGGATATCTCGAAGCAAAATGGGCAATTGACCAATTAAAGAAAGCCGCTCCGGACGCTCCGCTGTTCTGCCTGCCCAATCAGGTTGAAGAGTTTGAAGTAATGCAGGATTCCAAAGTGGACATCATTGGCCCGAATGCAATCTCGATGCGTGAAGACGTTGTAGAGGACATCAAGGATTCCGGCAAAAAGCTGTGGTTCTACGGCTGGGGGCGCGAACGTTTCCGCTGCGGTTTAATCGGCTGGCGGCTAGGTAATCGCGGCGGCCTGAAAGAATGGTGGACCGCCGCCCTGCAGAAACCGCTGAATCCCTACGATACCTCGCGGTTCTTCGACACATGGAACGATGCGCCGCCGTATGAAGGACCGGACGGAGCCATCCCGACCCTGGGCCTTGAAGAAACCACCGCAGGCAGGCTGGATTTTCTCTATCTGGCGACCCTCGACCTCTGGCTGAAACGCGCTGAAAAAGCAAATACGCCACAGGCCAAGCAAGCCGTTGCCGAAGCTAAAAAATTTATCGGCAATTTAAGACACCGGGTCAAACCTGACTATTACTTCTACTACCGCAAAAAGAAAGATCTGCGCGGCACCGGCGTCGGTCGGCTCGATTACCGCAGTAAAGAAAAGGTCTTTAACTGGCCGGTGGATGATTACGTTGCAGTCCGTAAACAGGCGGCCGAGTTGATAACCAAACTGAAAGCTGCAGCCAAATGATCAGGATCTTACTTTTATTTGTCACCCTCGGCCTGATCAAACTGCAGGCCGGCGATTTGGAGCTGGCAACCGGGGATATTTCACAGGCAGAATTCTCGCCTGATGGCAAGTCTATCAGTTGGATAGTCAAGGTTGACAGAAAATACCAGTTGTTCGTTCGCGACAGTGCCGGAAAAAACCGACAATTGCTTGACGGTCTTTATCGCCGGACATTCTACAGTTGGAGCCCTGACAGCACGATGATCGCCTGTACCGGCAAAAAGGGACGCAAAAGGATGCTGCATTTGATAAACGTCAAATCCGGCTCGGACAAGGTTCTGCTTGAAGGCTTCAACCCCGCATTCATGCCGGACGGCAAAACCCTGTTGTTCTTCTCACTTACAGAACTTTGCGCGTATGACCTGAAATCAGGAAAAGTCCGTAAATTATCCGATTTCAAGCAACGCCAGTCATTTGAACGGATTGCGGTTTCAGGTAAGAGTATATATTTCTCATGCAATGGCGATTTATGGAGCGCCGCCTTGAATAAAACAGCCTCATTACTGCTGGATCACAAGTTGAAAGGTTCGACTCAACCGTTCATCCAGAATCCGGTTGTTGCGCCGGACGGCAAATATATCTATGTCAGCCTGATAACCGACGGTTTATATGCCATGGCCACGGATAACGTTCTCGGACGTTATGAATTTAAAAACAAAAAAATGGAACGCCTGACCGAAGCCAACTCCTGGGCAATGCGGCCCGACGGACGGGAACTTATATATTGTCTCGGCGGCGACCTGAAAACATTTCCCGGAAAAAAAGCAGTTTGCCGTGGTTCCGAACCGGCATTTTCCCCTAATGGCGGAAAACTCCTATATCTGGTACGAACCGGGTGGGATGAACCGGCTAAGCTGATGCTAAAAACATTGACCAAAGATACCGCCGCGTCCAAGGCGGGTGTTTTGACTGAAATCAGCTACCCCTGCTCCAGCGACAACTCAATGCAGAAAGCCATGTGGTACGCGCCGAAAGCTCAAAAGCCGGTGCCGCTGCTGGTTGGCTTGCACACCTGGAGCGGCAATTACAAACAGGGATCAGGCAAAGCGTATTACAAAGAAGCGAAAAAACGCGGCTGGGCGTTTATCTTCCCCAACTTTCGCGGTCCTAACAAAACTCCGGATGCGATGTGCTCGGATAAAGCGGTTCAGGATATTGTGGACGCGGTCAAATATGCCCGGCAGCATGCGAATATCGCCCCTGACCGGATTTATTTATGCGGAGCTTCCGGCGGCGGCCTGATGGCCATGCAGATGGCGGGACGTCACCCCGAAATTTGGGCCGGGGTTTCCGCCTGGTGCGGCATTTCAAACATCAAAGCCTGGCATGCGTATAACAAAAAGAAAAAAAGCGGTTATTACAAGCATATTGAAAGCGCCCTGCAGGGCTCCCCTGATACCGATCAAACCGCGGCTAAACAAGCCGAACGCCGTTCCCCGGTTACCTGGCTGAAAAACGCCAAGGGCCTGCCGCTGGATATATGGCACGGCGCGAAAGACAGGGTTGTCCCGTCAACTGAAGGCCAGAACGCTTTTGCCGCCGTTACCGGCAAACCGGTTCCAAATGATCGCGAACATCCGGATAAGATCGGAAAATGCCGGATATTGAGCAGAAAAACAGCGGATAATACCCGTTTGACTATTTTCGACAGCGGCCATACAATCTTTTATCCGGTCGCGATCGAATGGCTGTCGTTCCAGCGCAAAGGCAAGCCGGCCGTCTGGAAAACCCATGGAACGGTTACCGGCAGCAACGAAATTGAAAGATAATTAAAATACGGATATGGACAACCAGGCATGACTGAAAAACCGAATATTGTAATGATCATGAGCGACCAGCACACGCCAAGTGTTGCCGGTTGCTATGGCAACAAAATCAGCAAAACCCCGAATCTGGATGCGCTGGCAAAAAGCGGGCTATTGTTTGATAATGCTTATTGCAATAATCCGGTATGCGTTCCGTCACGGATGTCGATGCTGACAGGACAATTCAGTCATGATATTGACGTCTGGCACAACGCCGACGCCCTGCCGCCGCAGTTTGCCACCTGGCCCCTAGTTTTGCAAACCGGCGGGTACGAGACGGTAATTTCAGGTCGAAATCATTTGTTATGGGGCAACCGTATGGCGGGATTTTCTCGCAGGCTGTACGGCGACAAGTCCACTTTTATCCCGTGTATTAAAGATGGCAGGACTCAAATGGGCGCTTATGGACCTCAGGGCATTGACGGACATATCGGGGCCTCAGAAGAATCGGTGTACGCCAACCATGATGAAGAAGCAAACCGCATGGCAATAGATTACCTTGAAAATGCAACCGGCGAAAATCCTTTTGCATTGTTTATCGGCTACTATCAGCCGCATGCGCCATTTGTCGCCAAACCGGAATATTACAGCCTTTATGAGAACTGGACTCCGGATTGCAATCTTGATGAAGTTTTGACCGATGTTTACCATCCCCTGCTTAAAACACTCCAGCTTGACCGCGAAATACCGCGTGAAAAACTCCTGACCGCGACAAAAGCTTATTACGCAATGGTGTCACACGTTGACGACCTGACCGGGAAAATTATTAAAACTCTTGAAAACACCGGACTAAGTGACAACACCGTAGTTATTTACACCTCCGATCATGGAGAAATGCTGGGCCGTCACCGCTTATGGCACAAAATGTGTTTTTATGAAGATTCGGCGAGGATTCCGATGATAATTAAAGCGCCCCGGCAATTTGCTCAAGGCAAAAAAATTAAAGATAATGTTTCCCTGCTCGACATTTTTCCATCTTTCGTGGATTGGGCCGGCGTGGAATGCGATTTATCCCTGGCTGGAAACAGTCTGCGGGACTGTGTTGAAAACGGCAATCCAGTGCCGGACCGACCGGTAATTGCCGAGTCTATCGGAGTGGAAAGAGGTCATCCGGGCAGAATGGTGAAGTATGGCAACTTCAAATTAATCAAATATCATCAACGGCCACCACTGCTTTTCAACCTTGAAAATGATCCCAATGAGTCTCATAATCTGGCCGAAGAAGAAGAGTTTTCTGAAATATTGGCTAAAATGCTGGAAATGTTAAAAGATGGCTGGGACCCGAATGCCGTAAACAAAATAGTTGACCGAAACCTGCAGCATCTGAGATATCACAATCTTGTTTCGTTGCGCAACCGGGATTAAAAATTGTAAATTCGATCTTAATTTAAAACATAAATATCAAAAAATAAATATAAATTCCAAGCAAAAACAATTGATTTTTTGGCGATAACACAGTACAATTTAATTAAGCGCTTAATTAAATGAGAAATGAATATGACAGTTAGCAATAAAAAAATAACTTTGAAGGAACTGGCCGCGATGGTCGGGGTATCCCAGGCCGCGGTTTCCGGCGTACTGAACAACAGCAGTAAAATCAAGTGCGGCCAGGATAAACGTAAAAAAATATTTGATCTGGCAAAACAGTATAATTACGCTCCAAACAGCAGCGCCAGAGCCCTGGCGGTCGGGCGCACCGGACAAATCGGTTTTCTGGTGGATAAACTGGCCACGCTCGGCCTCGGCAACGCTTACTACGGTCGGCAACTATCAGCGGTGGAACAGGTTGCCTCGGAGTATGAATATCTGACTACAGTCAGTACCTGCGACCTGACCGATATAAGTAAATTTGTCTTTCCGGAAAAGCTGAAACGGCGCAGTGTGGACGGAATAATCGTGGCCGGACCGGTACTGCCGGAAATAATCGATGTCCTCAGAAATGTCGGAGTACCATCAATCATTTGCTGTGATCCCCGCAAGTCCCACGCAGAAAAAACAATGCATCTCGGAAAAAATCAAATATTTCTCAGTTACAACAACTCGGTAAATACCCTGCATATAATTAAAACTCTAAGATCGATGGGACATAAAAAATTCTGTTTATCATCCTTATGGGAAGGCCAGCCGACATCTCTGCCTGAAGAATGTGAACTGCGCCACATGCCATTGCGCGACTTCGATACTTTCAAGCAGGGAGCGGACCAGGCTCACAAATGGTACGAAACACCGCGCCATGAACGCTACACCGTTTTATTTTCCTGCGATCAATTCTGTTACGGTTTTCTGCGTGCCCTGAACTCAATCGATCCCACTTTATGTCCCCGGGAAATCAGCGTAATATGTTCATCTGAATTGGAAATGAACAAATATGTCTATCCATCCCTGTCTTCAATGGCATGTGACCCGCATATGTACGGCAAACTCAGCACGGAAATGCTTATCGATTTGATTAATAAAAAGCGGCCTTTTGAATCATTGATTGCGGATGCGATAAAATTTTACCAACAAAAGCATGAGGTAATTGTCCGGGAAAGCATCGGCCCGGCGCCAAAAATTTTGTAATCCACAGGAACTTGTCAAAGCAATAATGCTGAGTTCAATAAGAAAGACAAAGAATGACAACTGAAAATAACATTTGGCCTGAAATTACAGCGGAAAGTCGCCCCTGGACAAGATGGTGGTGGCTGGGAGCTGCTGTAGATAAAGAAAATATAACCCGACTTATGGAGACTTACCATCAGGCGGGCTTGGGCGGCGTGGAAATCACCAGTATCTACGGAGTTAAAGGCCAGCAGGACAATAACATCGAATATCTCTCTTCCAAATGGCTGGATATGGTAAATCATACCATTTCCGAAGCGGAAAGATTATGTATGGTGGTCGATATGCCGCACACCAGCGGATGGAGGACCGGCGGTAGTTACATCACGGACAATGTCGCGGCGGCAAAACTGCAAATTGAAAGGCAGGAGAATAAAACCGGTTATACAGCGCGGGTCGTGCCGTCCGGAGAATTGGTAAAACGAGCCGGACCGGGAGGCACAGGGAAAACCTTCAACCCGTTCAGCAGAAAATCATTGCAAGTTGTCATGGATCACTTCACCCCCTCTTTCAAAGATTTGGAAATGCGAGCCCAGTTTCATGATTCCTGGGAATATGAATCCAATGCCTGTCCTGAAATGTTTAACTTTTTTAAGGAAAAACGCGGTTATGATTTAAACGATCATCTCACCGATCTGGTCGAGGAAACAGAAAACCATTCCCGGATCAAGTACGATGTCCAGCTTACTTTAGCGGAAATGGCAGTGGATTGCCTCATTGCTCCCTGGACAAAGTGGTGTCATGAACTCGGACAACTCAGCCGTAATCAGGCCCACGGTTCTCCCGGCAACTGGCTGGACCTGTATGCCGCAGCCGATATTCCTGAAACAGAAAGCTACAGGTTAGTCACTCCGGATACGCCGCTGATATCCAAATTCGCATCATCCGCAGCCCACGTTGCCGGAAAGCCGTTAGTCAGTTCGGAAACCGGCACCTGGGTCAAAGAACATTTTCATTCATCACTGGCGGACTTGAAATATCTGTTCGACATTCTTTTTGTCTCCGGCATAAACCACAATATTTATCATGGTACAGCCTATTCTCCGGCTGATGCCGCTTGGCCAGGCTGGCTCTTTTATGCTTCCGCGCAATTAAATCCGCAAAACAGCATCTGGCGTGATTTCGGCAAACTCAATGAATACGCGACCCGTTGTCAGTCAATTTTACAAAACGGCGAACCCGATAATCAATTGCTGGTCTATTTCCCCATTCACGACATCCTCCATAATCCGGACCGGGAACTGGCTGAAAAAATCACCATTAAAGGCGATTGGCTGAAAAAATTAATTGCTCTCGACACTTTCAGGCAGTTATGGCAGCGGGGTTACAGTTTTGACTATATTTCGGACCGCCAGATTGCTGACATGACTGTTAATGGAAACCTGCTCTCGACCACCGGCAACCATTATCAAGCTATTGTAGTTCCCCCGTGTCAATTTATTCCGGTCGATACTCTCGAAAAACTCAATTTACTGTCTCAAGCCGGCGGCAACGTGTTTTTCCTGGCCCCCGAGCCTGCCGATGTCCCGGGATTTGCTGAACTTGAAAGTCGTCGCGAACGTTTCAAGTCGGAAATAAAGAAAGCGAACATCGTCCGGGATATCGAATCCGCGCTTGCCGGAATCAATTTGAAACGAGAGACTCTCGTGGATTGTTCCGGTCTTTTCTTGATCCGCCGCCGTCATGCTGCGGGATATGATTATTTTGTCATCAATCAAAATGCATCGTCAATTGATGAATGGATATCTCTTAGCGCCGCTTATGAATCAGTACTGCTCATGGACCCGATGACGGGAAAAACAGGACTTGCCGACATAGATAAAGGCACAGAGAAGAAAATACGTATCCAGCTCGAACCCGGAGCTTCATTAATCATTCGCGCACTTAACGAAAATCATGTTTATGAGCATAAATGGAGCTATCTGGAATGCGGCGAATCATTATCATTAAACGGACCCTGGAAACTTGAATTTATTGCCGGCGGGCCAAAGCTTCCGGCTGCTTGCGAAATCAGGACACTGAGTTCCTGGACCGGATTATCGGAAGAAGCCGCCCGCTTTGCCGGCACTGCATTATATCGGATTGAATTCGACCTGCCTTTCAATGCTCAAACTTGTTTACTGGATCTGGGAGAAGTTCATTCCAGCGCCCGGGTCAGGTTGAACGACAAAGATATTGATACCTTGATCGGGCCGGTTTTCAAAACCGTACTGAATGACCTGAAGCCGTTTGGAAATGTTTTGGAAATAGAAGTTACCAATCTCAGCGCTAACAGAATCAGGGATTTGGACAAGCGCGGAATTGAGTGGAAAATATTTGAGGACATTAATTTCATCGACCGTCAGGGCGGTCCTTTTGACGCCGCAAAATGGCCGATTGTCCCATCAGGGCTACTCGGTCCCGTTCAACTCATAAAACTCGAACAAATTAACATACAACCTTAATCCGTGGAATAATCAACCTTAAAAGAAGGAGAAAAAAATGAACCACGAACAGAAAAAAACAAACAGGGAACGGAACTTCCGGAAAAAAAGCACTAGCTTTACCCTAATCGAACTCCTCGTTGTGATCGCGATCATCGCGATTCTCGCCAGCATGCTCCTGCCGGCACTTCAGCAGGCCAGAAACAAAGCCAGAGCAATTAAATGCGCGTCAAATCTCAAACAGTTGTCCCAGGGCGTATTGATGTACGTAACCGACAACGACGACTATTTCCCCATTCGCCCGGCCGATACCAGTTATACCTGCTGGGACATGAAGATTTTTGATTATGTCGGATACAAAACGCCATCCGGCGGCGTCGACAAATGGGGTCCGCCGATATTTTACTGCCCGTCAAGCAAAATGGCAAACGGCAATGGCCCTGGAGCCAGCCGCAGTTATGCCATGAATTTCTATATCGCGACCAGCACATCCTATTGTCCGCGTCCCAAGATTACTTATATCAGCAGAATCGCCAGCGCCTTTATGCTGGTCGACTTCTGGTTTCCCGGAATCCCGGACGGTCATGGCGGAGTCGGCTTCGCGGTCGGAAGAACACTCGGATCAAAAAATAACTATGAATATCTGGCCATTTCATCCGGCACAAAAGATTATCTGGGCTACCGGCATGATTATATGCGCGGCATAAATTTTTCCAGAATTGACGGCAGTGTTGCGAAAACCAATCCCGGAGTGTCCGGTTATGGCGCGGACATCATAGCCTTTACTCGTGACGACCACCCGAGTTACGGTAAATCATATTATAAAGACGGCCAGTATTTCCCCAAATAAGCATAAGGAAAAAATATCTTGAAAAAACAAATAATTCTTCTATTGGCGGCGGCGTCTTTAGGCGTTTGCGCCAAACGGGTGGAAACCATCCCGACAACCGGCAAACAAGGGCTCAACCTGTTTCCGAAAGCTCTGCCCTGGAGCGTCAATAACTACAAAAAAATCATGCAAGCCAAAGTCACCAGTCCGGACGGGAAAACTCCATCCGGTTCGGAAGCGGTCAGAATCGCATTTTCCGGCAAAGGCGGCGGCTGCAATGTAATCGCTCCTAACATTCCAGTCGGTGGCGCCTGGCGCGGCAGCGGCTATAAGGCCCTGACCATGTCGGTCAAAGGCATATCCGGCGCGACTAACGCCCAACTGGTTGTTTATACCACTGCAGGTAAAAAGTTTTCCTGGCGCGTCAACTTCGTTCCCGGCAAATGGACCGAAGTTACCCTGCTCAAAGCCAACGCCTATAACCGTCAGGGGGACAAAC
The DNA here is from genome assembly GCA_963676655.2 of Victivallales bacterium. GTDB lineage: Bacteria > Verrucomicrobiota > Lentisphaeria > Victivallales > Victivallaceae. Next base: position 88,138 of record CAXXKX010000003.1, read on the forward strand.
TTGAGTTTAACAAACTTAAAGGAATGTATTTCACATCGTATGCCGCGGTTGATTTTGCTTTCGGTGATATGCGGTTGATTTCCTCCGGTTCTTCAATGAAGATCACCAGCGAATCCGCCATGATGCTGCCGGTTTGCAAAATCGCGCCGAAAATAGACGGATCGTTGGATGACCCGGTTTATAAACAGGCCCGGAAAATCGAACTGATTACCACCTCGACCGGCCAGACACCGAAGGAAAAAACCACGGTTTACCTGCTGACCGCCGACAACAAACTTTACCTGGGCGCGAAAATATATGCCTCGGACACCTCAAAGCTGGTCGCCGACAAAAAACAACACGACGCACCAGTCTATCAGGATGACTGCATCGAGCTATTCGCCAATGACCGGCTTGATGAAAAAAGTTATCGCCACATAGTCGTCAATTCAATCGGCACCTTGCAGGATTATCAATACCGCTTTGACCAGACCAAGGAAAGTTTCATCTATGACTACGCATGGAATCCGGACGTCACGGTAAAATCCAAACTGGAAAAGAACTGTTGGACAATTGAATTTTCAGTTCCGATGGCGCAAATGGGACTGGCTCCGGGAAAACCGTTCACCATGCAGATCGGTCGTGAAAATCCCCGGCTCAAAGAATACTGCGCCATGACCCTGACCAAGAGATTCACTGAAGTCTATAATTACGCGCTAGCCTGTTTTGGCAACTTTACCAACAAGCTTTCAGATTTGAACATCAAGTACACTCCTCCGGGCAGTTTGCTGATAAACGGCAAAACCTCCAATGCGACTCTGGCCGGACAAATCATTGTCGCCGACTCCTATGCAAAAGTGGTCACTGAAAATTTCAAGAGTAAAATCGAAAACGACGCCTTTTCATTTCCGTTCGCCATCAAAACCCCGGTCAGCGGCAACTATTCCTGTGTCGTGAACGTCCCGCAAACAATCCCGGAAAGATTGCAGTTTACGCTGCGGTTGCCGCCTGAAATAAGCTACGGCGACCTCTATCTGAATCCCCTGCCGAAGAACATGAAAAAGCTGGAAGATACTTTTTCATTCGATTCATCCGTACAGGTAGTGGTAGATGCAAAAGCAACAAAACGCACCCGGAAAACCGCCCGGCTGCTTCGTGCCGATATCATGCATGACCTGTTCGGTTTCAATTGCCCGATCACCGACGAACCCGGTTCCGGCAAAAGCTTCATCCTGAAAGTCCAGCCCGGCTTCAAAAAACTCCCGGCTGAAGGCTATTACCTGAAAATCTCGCCGGACGGCGTCATCATCACCGGCGCGGACGAAGCAGGCCTGTATTACGGAGTGGTCACGTTACGCCAGATCGTCCGTTCGACCCTCATCAAGAAACATCAGCCGGTTCTGCCGTGTCTGGAAATAACCGACTGGCCGGACCTGAAAAAACGCATGATCGTCAATAATCTGTTCGGCTACCGCCGGCTCAAAAGCCCGCGTTTGTATAAACACGAAATCAAACGCTATATCAAGGAAGTGGTCGCCGGGAGCAAGCTGAACCTCTATTCTCTGCAACTTAAATTTGCGGTGGAATTTGACAAGCAATCAAAGATCATGAAACTGGAGGCCAAAATCCCGCGCGAGGATCTGGCTGAAATCGCCCGTTACTGTAAAGAACATTTCGTCGATTTTGTTCCTGCTTTGCAATCCGGCGGACACTCCCAGTTCATGACCATGCGTTACAAAGGCCTGCAGGACCCCGACTACGACCAGCGGCAAAGCGACGTCACCTATCCCGGCTATTATAAAATGCTGTTCAGCATGTATGAGGATATCCTTGACGCGGTTCCCGACGCTAAATATTTCCACATTCTCCATGACGAGTGGTGGCAGCACCCGAAAAAGGACCATGCTTATGCCTTGAAGGGCATTCCCCGCTGGAAACTTTATGCCGAAGACATCAAAAAGATTCACGCCTTTTTCAAGAAACGGAATATCCGAATCCTGATGTACGCGGATATGCTGCTGTCCAACCACAACGGCGGCGGCGTGCTGCAAACCGCGAAGGCACTTGACGAACTGCCTAAAGATATCATCATGACCAACTGGAGTCTCCGGACCTGCCCCGACAGCTCGATGTTCCTCTACAAAAAAGGTTTTGAAGTATGGGACACCGTTAACCAGTTCCGCTGCGTTCCCGAAAAAGATAAACAGATCATCAGCGGCTACGGCACATTGGCCTATCTGCACAACTGGCAGACTTTCTGGTACAGCCGTGACAAGATCCTGCCGGATTACTCGCATGGACCGTTCCGGGCCGGACAATACGCCTGGAATCTTAAAAGTGACAAGGACCTGCCGATAGGTGAATGGCGCAGTCGCTATTTCAACAACGTCAAAGCCATGTACTTTTTCCCGAAACGCCGCACCACCAACCTTGATTTCCGGATGCTGCCGCTGGAAAAAGCGGCGAACAGCGAAACGGCAAAGTGGTTCGACGCCCCGAAACTGGCTCCGGCCCTGACTCCCGGCAAACAAACGATCGGCTTCATTCCTTTCATGATTCCCAAAGGCAAAGTCATTGCCGCAACCGGCAAACAGCAGGAAGTTTCAATCCCGGTCAATAAAGCCGGCTTGCGCGGGCTGATTTTCCTCCAGACCTGTTACGTCCCGAAAGGCGGGTTGAAATTCCTCAAGGAACGCTCCAAAGAATATCAGTACGGCGTTCCGGTCGGCGAACTCAGGGTTGAATACAATACCGGGCCCAGCGAGATCATCCCGTTGCGCTTCGGCATGAACACCTTGAACTATCGCCCCCTGCCCGCGGCCCGTTTTATGTTCGACACCCGTTACACTTATGATTTGAAAACGGTTGGCGGAAACGACGCGGCGATGTATATTATCGAATGGGCCAATGAATACAAACAACGTACCGTTCGACGGGTAGTGTTGAGAACTTATGATACTCCGGCAATTCCGGTTATTTTCGGAATCACCGGATACTCGGAAGCAAAGAAAAAATGAATTATCGTGAAATATATGTAAATGACCGCTTGGCTATCGCGATCACTTCGATTCAGCGTCTGGGTCCTAAAATCTACCTCGGATTGACCGGCGGGGCTCAGGCCCTGGCGGTCTACGACACCGAAAAAGATGCGATCGAGATGTGTCCTCCGGTCTTTCCATGGGTGACCGAACGCGGTTACTGTACCAAGATCCATAACGCCCTCGGCACCCTGCCTGACGGCTCTCTGATCATGGGCGAAGGCAATCATTTCACCTGGGACGGTATCCCGGTAACCACAAATTACTTTGATACCGAACTGCCGGAGTTTATGCTGGAACGCAAACGGGCGCAAGGTTTCCCGGACGTGAAATACACCGATTTCTGTCTGGAAAATCTGGAAAACTGGAATCGTGTCGCCAGCGATCCCGGCGGCAAAATCGTCCGTTACGTCCCGGAAACCGGGATCTCGGAAGTAATCGCCGAGCTCCCCCGGTTCGCTTATACCCAGTCGTTGTTGGTCGATACCGCTTCGCAGCGCGGTTTCGGCCATACAATCCCGGATAATCATTTCTTCTACATCGATTTCAAGACTGGAGAGCTGACCGATTTCGGCCATATCTCCGATTACGCCCATCATAATATGGTCGTCGCCCCGAACGGCGTTTGTTACGGCGGCTGGCTGGACCGGGCTGACGGCTCCCTGAAGCTGCTGAAGTTCGACCCGGAAGAAATGCGGCTGCGCTATCTCGACAACGTCATCCTGCCGGATATCGGCCGTAAAGTAGCCGGAAACCAGGGCATCGATGAATGGATCGTCACCCGGGACAACCGGATTTTCATGGGCACCGTCGCCAACGCGCTGCTTTATGAATTCCATTGGCGGGAAGAGCGTTTTGAACTGATCGCGGCCCTCGGCAAAGGCGGCCGGATCACCAGTATGGACGAAGATGACAACGGCAATATCTGGATCGGGTCCAACTATCCGCACATGCATCTGGTCTGTTTTCAGCCGGAAACCAGAAAAATCATTGATACCGGCCGGTTGAACGACACTTATTCACGCTGCTATTTCCATGCGTCATGCTATTACAACGGCAAGCTGTATCTGGGTGAAACGGACGGTTTTTCCCCGTCGCTGCATATTGTCGATGTTGGAAGGATGTTAGCGGAACATGACTGAAATCGAACTATATGACCAGTGTCTCAGGGATATCCTGATTGCGTCGGCCCGGACTCCGAACATAAGTCCGGCAAATGTGCGGTCGCGAGCAGAAATAATCGCCACCGCTAAACAATGCATGGGATTTTCCGACAGCGACCGTCCGGACATGAGATACCGAACCGTCGCGGTCTTGAAATATCCGGACTATACGGTCGAGCACCAGGCTTTCGACTCCTGGCCGGGCGTCAAAGGCGCGGCCAACCTTTATCTGCCGAAGTCTGAACTCCCGGTTCCCTGGATATTGTTATGCTGCGGACACGGCGGTAACGGCAAACTGAATCCCGGCTATCAGGCGATGGCGCGGCATCTGGCCGCCAACGGCATCGCGGTTCTGGTCCCGGACAATATCGGTCAGGGGGAACGAGTTCCGATGGGACACCGTTATGCGGCGGCCCCGTTTCATGTCGGACTGAGTTTGCAGTCGTTAATTCTGCAGGAATTCTGCGCCCATATCAAAGCCGCCTGCAGTAACCCGCGTTTTAATCGCGAAAAGCTCGGCGCTATCGGCAATTCAGGCGGCGGCACCGCCACCTGTTTCCTGGCGGCTTTCGCCGACGAACTGTCCGTCATGGTTTCCAGCGGTTATCCTTCCACCTTTGAATTTGTCGCCCGCAAAGAAAAAGTCCACTGCTGCTGCAATGTCCTTCCGGGTCTTGTCGGCAAACTTGAAATGTGGCAGTTGTACGGTTGTTTCTCGCCTCGACCGCTACTGCTGTTCCAAGGCAGAGGAGATTCGCTGTTCTCCGCCGATCTCTTCAAAAGTACCGCCAGAAGAGTCGCGGCGGTTTACCATGAAATGCGATATCCGACCAATTTCGAGTCGACGCTTACCGCCGGGGAACACAGCTGGGACGCCGAACGCATCACCCTGACCGGTGATTTTCTCTGTCGTCATTTCGGGCTTAGAAAACCGGCTGATCAGCCGGCAATGAACTCAAACCTGATCAGCCGGGTAAATATCGCCGAATGGCGCGATGAATTCCTTGACGTGCCTCGACTCTGCAAACTTTTAACCGGTCAAACTCCGGTTTCAAACTCAATCTATGAACTATTTCCCCATCCGGACGGCGTTACAGATCAAAACGCTGTCGCTTTTTATATTCAAACCAAACTATTCACAGGCCAGCAGTCATCATGAAAACCTCGTCCGCGTTTCTCTCACAGCCGCACCTTATGAACATGGGATTCCACTATACCGCCCAATTCAGCCGGCGAACCCGGGTCAATGTGATGGGTCTGGTCGATCACTCCACCCCGGAGTGGGAACGATGGTATTTGAAAACCCATGAATATGATTCACTACGTAAAATGGCCGATGCCGGCTATGAGCTTATCGAGATTCATTTTCTTTACGGTTTCGGGTTGCAGGGAGAGCGCAAGGAAGTTGAGTTAACTAAAAAAATGACATCAAACGCCCATCGAGCCGGGCTCAAAGTAGTTGGATATTTTCAGTTCTTTTCAGTCCAGCAGGAGCTTTTTTTCAAGGAAAATCCGTGGGCGGCGGAATGCCTGCAACTGAAAGCCGACGGCACCCGGCACCAATATGATTACGACCGGCCGGCGCTCTGTTTCTCTCACGAACGGGTCCGAAAATATTACCTCGACGGCATCGAACTCGGCCTGACCTATTGCAACCTCGACGGCATCCGTCTTGACAATGATTATTATCGCGGCTGTTACTGTGATAAATGTCAAAAACTTTTCCGGCAGCACCTGCATAAAAAATTCAACCCGGATGAGGCTGAGAAAGTTTTCGGAATCCGTGATCTGCGCCATATCGTTATGCCGCCGCATCAACGCGGTTCAGATCCGGCCTGGCTGGAAATGGTCAAGTTCCGTCAGGAGCAGCGCCAGCAGATGATGAAACTCATCAAAGAAAAGATCCGCTCTATCAAACCAGAAGGCATCCTCGGCGGCAATCCGGCGGTCACCCGGAGAATCGAAGACGCGTCCCGCATCAATCTCTATATCCCCGACCTGGGGGAAACCCATGATCTGGTTTGCGCGGAAAACTCATTGTTCCCAGCCCGGAGCAAGTCTTCGATCCGCGGACAATACCTGATCTATAAATACGGACAGGCCGCTGGTTTCAGTGTTTTCGCGTCGCACCATCTCTATCGTGAAGGCCGCATCCGCTGGCCGGAAACCAGTGAAGAATGCGCGCTGTCATTATTCGAAGCGCTGGCTTTCGGCGGCCATACGCCCTGCACGACCTGGGGAATCCGCAAAGACGGCCAAAAGACGCTGTATCAGAGACCGTTATTTATGAAAGCGACCGCCTCAATATCGGACTTTCTGAAAAAGCATCAGGCAATGTTCGGTTCTCTCGAACCCGCGGCCCGGGTCGGTATCTATACAAACCGGGAATCCCAGATTGCCGATGCCGAAAATTGTTTCGCCTCGCTTCAGGGTGCGGCTCTGGCGTTATTGAAAGGCAGAATTCCATTCCGTCTGATCCCGTTCGACAACGCGGAAAGCCTCAATGGTTTGGAACTACTGATCGTTCCGAACGTGCGCCTGATCAGTGACGCACAGGTCAAAATCATTAAAGATTTCGTTAAACGCGGCGGCAAAGTCATGCTGACCGGAGAAAGCGGTAAATTCGATGAATATTTTCTCGCGCGTCCTCAACTCAAAAAGCAAAAAGGCTTCACTTTTGTTTCCGACACCCCGGAGGCCATTGACTTGCAGGGCATCGATCGCTCCGGTAACTATAAAGACTTACCACTGCCGACAGGAAAAAAGGATTTCCTGAAACAAGTAAAAAGTCTGATCACTCCTCCTTTTATTGTATCCGGCGGAAATTTTGTCTGCTTAGACGAATACCGCGTTGAAAACGGCAATACGGTATTGTGTCTGTTGAACTACGACAACAGCGTTCCGGTAGATTTAAAACTGACCTTTACCGAAAATCCGAAATTGCTGAATATCTATTCTCCCCGCACTTTCGGACTGGACAAAGCTGTCGTCAAAGGCCAGGATTTAAAGATCACATCTTTAAGCACTTTCGCCGCCGTCGAAATAAGTTTCGAAAATTAACAATCTATCGTACAATGGCATAAAAGCAGTCACCGCAACATCCACAAACAACTCAAAACAAACAATTTAAAAAATATTAACAGTCAAACTGTACGATTATTTCAGTACGATTATTTCAAATCGATTATTTGAAATAAAAGCTCATATATTATTGATTTTTAACATTAATGAAACCGATTAGAAAGTGATTTCTGGATTTTCCATCGGGGGCAGACATCATGACACGTGACCCGGTAGATATGCCGAAGATAATCTGATATGTTCCTACTGCCAACGATTCAGGGATTTTTACCTTTCTTGTGAAATCAAGTTTTTTTCCGGCTTTCATTTGGGCCGGAATGAAATCAGCTGTCGCACATATTTTTAACCCTTTAATTACATGGATAAAAATTTTTGCTTTGGGCGGCAATGTCTCATTAATTTTCAAACCAATCTTGAGCATTAATTCGCCACCGGGATTTACTGTGCTTCCCGCCAATGCCGCATTGCATATTTCTACATTTTCCACATGTTTGCCGGTAAGCGGCACTTGTACTTTCACCAAGCCCATCTGGGCCGCGGCTTTTTCAAAATATTTAATATATTTTTTCTGCATCAGATCCGGAGTCCAAATCTCAAGCCAGTTGGCACCGAAATCAATACCGTTTTCAAGTGCGATCTTCATGCTGCCGTTACGTCCGGTGTCGCAACCGTTTATCGACCATGAATTTCCCAGCATCTGGTATCCGCTCATAGTACGCCAATTCTGATCGGCGATGTACTCGTTATTAAGCTTCCAACCATTCAGTTTCCATTGTACCCGATACCATTCATTGCCATTCAACCCCTCGTTCATAACCCTAACTCTTGATCCGTATTTTTCCAGAGCCCATTCGGCTACAGCGATTGCCGGGCCCATTTCTTCATTGGTGAAATGAATATCATAACCCCACTGTTGATCAGGAAATACCTTTTCGTACAATTCAAACATTTCTTTCCAGGCGGCAATATGCTCTTTTACGCTGTAGTTGAACTTTTCTTTTAAAAGTTCAAATTGGCGCGGCGCAGGTAGTGTATTATTGTGCATTGCCGACGTACCGGACAATCCGACCAGTACATAATCGATATGCGGGTTTTTATTGTATTTTCGGCCTAATTCAGTAATGAAGCGTTTCCATTCCTGTTTGATTACAGGGTCTAAGGGATACGGAATATTCATGCGGCATCTAAGTTTACCGGTATCATATTTTTTAACCTTGTCCCGAAGCCACTTGGGACACCACGGGGATGGCATATAAGGCCACAGCCCCACCGTTTTATTATATTTGGCGGCAAGCGCGATCAAATCATCAATATGTTTCCAATTAAACTTGCCTTTTTCCGGTTCGACATCACCCCAAAAGAAAGAAATCGTCACGCCGGAGACAAATGGCTTTTTAATAACTTTTTCCCAGTTCTTCGCCCCGTTTGCCGCCTTATAACCATTATAGGCGAAAAGGCCGACCACCCCGGATTCCCGGTCTTTGTTATTCAGCGCTCGAACCATGTAGTAATATTCGTCTCCGGCCTTGACCGTGGCATCGCGGTATGCCCTGGTATTTTTTGAAAGCGTGGCAATCGGAGTGAAATTTCTGTAAACTTTATATCCACTTATCTCACGACTCAAAAAAGGGGGCCGCCAGCTTAGGATTACTGCTTTATTAGTAACGCTTGTGGTTTTCAATGCTCTTGGCGGCAGAGGAAAAGGTTGCGGCACCATCGGCTTTGACGCGTTTTGATAGCTTTCATCTTTAGGCGCACTTTTCATTACTTCGTCAAAGGTGGAATCCGCCAATGCTGAGCCGGTCAATAATATCATTGCAATACTTTTACTTATATATTTCATAAAATTCAATCTCGTTTTTTGGTCCAGTTTTTTGTAAAGTTCATAGGCATCTCATTTCTTGACAAACTCCCGACATGAAAATCGGCATAGAGAGCATTCACTTTTCCTTCATGTCCATAGATTGAAGGTCCTCCGTCAACAGTGGCATATGAAGCAGACCAATAATAATTTATACCTCCGTCTAACCAGTTTTCAATCATCAAAAAAGTATCTGGAGCGACATGAGAATTTTTAGCTGTTGGTTGACTCCATAATGAATAACCTGTCACCCCATAATATGTTGTGCCTGAACGAGAGCGATTTAATGAATAACTTCTGCTGCCGCCGGTTTTGTCACTTGAGCACTGTACTGAACGATAATCTTGTCCCCCGCAAGTTATATAACCTCCTTTATTAAGAATAATATTCCACGGAACGTTTGTTGCTGAGCCGGCATCCACCATAAAACCGTCATTGTCATCCATATATTGGGCAATGGATAGGCCCAGCTGTTTTTGCTTATTTACACAGTCAATTTTTCTGGCACGCTCACGAGCTTTAATCAAAGCCGGCAACAACATACTGGCCAAAATCGCTATAATGGCTATCACGACCAAAAGCTCTATCAATGTAAATGTTTTAAACCTTTTCATTCCTGTTTACCTTTCTTTAAAACTTAACAATATTTTTTGCAACCGAAGATTGTTTTCATCTTCCCAATTACGCAATTATTTCCATACAGGCTTCCTTAAATTATTTACTATGACTTTTACGAATTATAAACTCATTATCGAAAACGAAAGACTTGCCTGAGCCGGTTGATTTTTCTTCAATCAACTTCAGGGCCGTTTCACACATTTTTTTTACGGGGTGTTTGAAAGTTGTCAACGGGGCCGGAAGCAACTTGGAATACGCAGTCTCGCCAAAGCCAATTAACGCCATATCTTCCGGAACCCTAATTCCTTGCGAGATCAAACAATGCATTATTTCCGCTGCCATCAGGTCATTGCGAATAAACGCACACCTTACATCGTGTTCATGATAAAGTTTGATCAAGTTTTCCGTCAACCATGGAATTTTCTTTTCAAGTGGATCGGCAGAGCGTTTTGGATCATAAAGACCGTGGTATTCAAAACCTTGCTGTTTAAACACTTCAAGCATCGAGTCTATCCCAGGCAATCCATGCTGTTCTCCATAATAAACTTCATCTAAAGCAATTTTTGAATATCCACATGACGCAAAAAGCTCAGCCGCATTCCTGTAAGATTGAACACGATCAAAGCCTACCAGATCAATTCCCTGTTCGATATATTCATTGTTCCACTTAGTAGTGCTGGGATCAAAGTTATAAATAACAATCTTATCCATACGTTTAAGCAACGGGTACAATTTATTTGCGTTGATGTTTTCGTACTTGGGAGTATTGGCATGTATCCAAATCAATTTTCTAACGCCTTTGGCAACCTGGTCCCGAATTCCTTTATGGATTTCATATGGGGCAAGACCGGTTATTTCAACTGTTCCATACTTATTTTCAATAGCCTCAGTCAATATGGATAAAGCCAAAGTCAAGTGCGAAAAATGCAAAAACTCACCGCAGTATAAAATCCCAACGGAATCAGTATCCGCGCCATTTTTCATCTGTAACGCTGATTTCGACTGCACATAACCGCGCTGATCCAGATAAGACTTTATTCTTGCCTTATTTGCATCGCTGACCCGCACCGTGTTAAAATTATTGTTTATCACGGCAGAAATGACTTGCCGGCTGATATTCAGTTCTTTTGCCATTTGGACCATTGTCAAGTTTTTAGTCATACACTTACCAGTTTCATTATTGATTGTCTCGTGTAAATCAATATATATGATATCCTGTATAAAGTCAATAAGGAAAAAAAAATTATTATAAAAAAACACTAAGAGCCAGTTTTTACAGCATGATTTTTCCAGTTGCGGATAGATAATTCAAACGTCATATCAAAAAAATGGATGAGTTGTGAAAATATGCATAAAAATAAAGTTTTTAGTTATCCCGCAGGCGCAGCATCCCTGATCAGGAAATCCTGAAAACGAAGAATAACACTATTCTAGAAAGAGAATACAGGATTATCATAGAAATAGCCCGATTGAAATATAATGAAAGTGAATCCCAATGAAACTTTATTAAATACTGTAAAGGATGGCATGCTTGATTTAAAGATCACATCTTTAAGCACTTTCGCCGCTGTTGAAATAAGTTTAGAAAATTAATAATCTATAGCATAAAGCCAGCATTAACCCCAGCCCCGCAATTACCGTAATCCATTAAAAACAAATATGTTAAAAAACATTAAGAGTCAAACCGTCTGATTATTTTCTGATTATCTTGGTCTGATTATTTCGTTAATTCGATGCTTTCTCATGGGAGTATCGACTAAGTAAGCTTGTGCCAGAGATCCAACATAGCTGCTGCTTCATCTTTGGTCCCAGGAATTACCAGGGGCCTTAGAATAACTCGACATCCAGTCTCATTCACCAGATTCCCGAGTCGTTCCGTATAAGATTGCCAGGTTTCTCCGGGGTTTGCCGGCAAGCGGCTGTAGAGAATAGTACCAGTTGCCGCACAGGTTTCCATGAGCCAGCGGGTATCGTACATCTCAGGGTTACCCAGATCAATCGCCTTGACACATTCCTGCCGGCATAGCTGTTCGAAGAGGTTTTTATGCTGACCGCAAAAGTGGATGAATACTCCCCCAAATTCAGTTTCAGCCGCAGTAACAGCAGGAATGATCCATTCACTTATCATGCTTGGAGAAAGGAGGGTGGCGGTATCCTCCGACATCCGCACTCCAGCTCCCATAAATGCAGCCCCCTGACCAGTCCCATGACCGTGAATCATAAAGTCATCTGGTTCGTTCATGGCAGACTTGAGCATTCTACTTGCCTTTATATAGAGTTCTTTGCTGATATTCATAAGTTCAGCCACCCAATCCTGTTCATTGGGATCGGCTATATTAATAAAGAGTTCATCTCCCGCCAAAAGGTGGGCAATGTCAAACACTCCTTGTGTATCAGGTTGATAGGCGACTATTTCGTCCAATCCGGACTCCCGGTGTATACGGTAAAATGCCTCAGCTTTCCGCCACAGGGCGGAATTAATCAGGTCTGTTTCCGGAACCGTCCTGATTTCATCTCTTGTCAAATGGCGCCCGGGCCATGGCATGGTTCCTTCAGGCACTTTATATGTCTGACCTGCCAGAGCAGGAACAAAGATCACGCCCAGATTGGGCCTGATTGTAGGAATGCCGTCAGTCGGCCAATTGATGAAGCCCTCGCTACGTTTGAGTTCGCTTTCCCACATGAGTTCCGGTTCGGCAAACCGGGCGGGATAATCATCCATATCATACAGCAGTTGCTCCCGGTTCGGTATCAGGATCAGGGATGGTCCTTCGCCGCGCCAAAAAATATTGTATAATTCAAGTTTATCATTTAAAGACATCATTTATTTCCCTGATCGTGCAGTTATTGAGGGTTTTAATTTAGCCGGAACCACTATTGAGCAGTGCTCATCTCACTTTGTTTTCGTTGTACTATTCATAAGCACGGATGCAGGAAACGTTTCACCGCCGCGAGGAAGTCGTTCGAATTCTTCATTGGAAACAGCCTCATCCAACAGCTTTTTAAATTTAGCTTGAATGTCCGAATATTTGGGATTATTCCATAAATTATCCATTTCATCAGGATCGTTCCGCATATCATATAACTCGCCCTCGTCAGAAGAATGATAATAACACAATTTCCAGCGTTCGTTCCTGGTCATTGTAGCATGTATTTCCGGATCCCAGTAACACTTTCCTGAACAGACACCTGTATTACGATAGCGGCAAAAAACATAATTCCTCAAGGCTGTCTGATCTCCATTGGCAGCCTTAACCAAGTCATAGTCAGCTTCAAGTCCCGCCACATTAAGAACTGTTGATGCAATATCAAAGTTCTGAACCGGGGCCGAAATTCTGCTGTCGGCCTGCAGTTTTCCCGGCCAACGCATTATCAGGGGAACCTTTGTACAGGGGTCATAGAAATACGCTCCCTTAGCCATCAATTGATGATCTCCAAGCATATCACCATGATCACTGGTGAAAATAATAAGAGTATTATCAAACTGACCGTTTTTTTCAAGATATTCAAACACTCTGCCGACTTCATCATCCAACAGTTCCAGCGTTGAATAATACCCCCGCCGCATATCAATGATATCCTGTTCTGTAAAATTCTGAAAATCCCCCATGTATCCACCATGGCTTTCCCGCGAATGAGCTTCCGGTTTGCGACCTAAATCAGAACTGAGCGGAGCAGGAATATTTTCAACTTTTATTTTATCCATATATTTTTGCGGACCGCGGTCATACGGATTATGCGGATCAAAGACACTCATGCAGGCGAACCAGGGCTGTTCGCCGCTGGTTTCAATAAAATTAATTGTTCGCTCCGCGGCCCAGTGCGTCAAATGCAGTTCCTGCGGAACATTTTTTACACCACGTCCTTCTCTAATCATCCTGGCGCAGAGTTCAGGATTTTTTTCTTCCAACCATTTGCGGTAGCCATGGAACTCCGACCCCATACGCGAACTCGCTTCATTGCACCATTCGTAGACATCAAAACCGTCATTTGGATGTCTGACTTGAGCCTCTTTATCCATGCTGGAAACATGCATTTTGCCGAACAATCCGGTCCGATATCCTGATTTTTGCAAATGTACGGGGAAAAGTACTTCATCTTCATGCAAATTGTCATAAAGTCTGTATACTCCATGGCCGGGCAAATCTTTACCTGTCCACATCGAGGCTCTTGAAGGCGTGCAGATCGGATTGGCAACCACGCAGTTCTCAAATAAAACACCTTCCGAGGCCAAGCGGTCAAGGTTGGGTGTATTTACAGCTTTGCAACCGTAACAGCCAAGCGAATCATAGCGTTGCTGATCAGTCATTATCAATAATATATTTGCTTGTTTTCTTTTCATCTTTCAGACCGTTTTTAAGTTTTCACGGATTTAACAATGCATCAATGAAGATAGTTCTTTCAGTGGAATTACTGAAACACATATATCTTCCTTGTTTACAGAATACATAACATATAAATTATCATCAAAAAATACTGTCCGGGGGTATTGATATCCGGGCAGTTTGGCATGACCTTCATAGCGCATTGCCGATGCTTCCATTGCTATAACCGCGTGATGATTAAAGTTCCGGCCGTCTTCCGCCAGCGAGATAACCAGAGGGTCACGCGTTTTGCCGGGGTTGTTTACGACATATGCGGTCCCATCCGGCAGGTTCCCTGCCGCCGAACGCGAAGAAGCGTCCGGGAAATTGCTTTTCATGGCGGCGGAAAAACTCTTTCCGTTATCGGTACTGACCTGGCAATAATTGTAGACGGGATATTCTCCGAACGAGCGGTACATCCGCGCCAGCGTTCCATCGGGCAATCGCCATGCCTGGGTCGGTTCGCAAAGCGACCGTCCGTCCGCAGCCTCAACCCTACAGCTCTGATTGACAAATTCCCACGACGGCAGGTGTTCCGGCTGCGCCAGAAATTCATTAATCTTCGGAACCAGATGTGAGTATTCTTTATCCGAAGCCGGAACGAAAGCAGGAAATCCCGGAAGAGGCTCCGGCTGGTTTTCAGTCAGCCAGAAGACTGGTCCCGCTCCCCCATCCGGCATTATTTCGCGACAGAGCCGGCCCAGTCCGGGACGCCTGAAGACCGGAACCGGTCTGGGGCCGAAAATATAAACATGAGCTTCCGCAATTGCATAAAGTCGCTGACCGACAACAGCAAAACCGTTTGGTATGAGAATCCTGCTATCATCTTTCTGTTCCTCTCTGTCCGCGGTTTTATCAATCGGCGGAAACAATTCTTTAGCGGCGGACCAGGTCTTCCCTTTATCAATTGAATAACTCGCTAAGGCTCTCTGGCCGGGAGCGTCTTCGCTGACGGGATGATTTGACCATGCTGCGTAAAGTATATCGTTGTGCTCAATTATATACGAGTGATGATTGAACATACCGGTTGCGGGTGACGCTTCGCACAAACATACTGTTTCCATGTTCTGCAATACCGGCAGTCCTAAATCCGGTCGTTCCGTATCTATTTTACCGGTCCAGTGAATTAGCGGAATTTTTTCTTGTGATTTATGATTCATTTTTTATTCCATTTATCCTGGTTGATCTGACATAGTTAATTCCAAAACATTCCCCGCTTTCAGCATATTAACCGGCAGGAGCATTGTGTTCAAATCAGTTCCGTTTAACTTCACTGATTTTACATAAATATTATCAAGGGAATTGTCTTTGACCTTAATGCTGAAAACACCGTTTTGCAGCTTTATTTCAACGTTATCAAATATTGGAGATCCGATATAATAAAACGGCTGTCCGGACACGGGAAACAGGCCGATTGAACTCCAGACATACCAGCTTGACAAACCGCCGGAATCTTCGTTCCCGGGCAAACCGCCGGACCCCAAACCGAATTGATAACGCATTACGGCACGGACGATTTCCGCGGTGCGGTCATGTCTCCCGGCGGATATATAGGCATACGGGGACTCCATATCGGTCTCGTTATTGAGTCCTTCAAACCTGTCATCGATAATCCGGCGCTCAAACTTCCGGTAATCCGGACTTACAGAATGAAACTCGTCATAACCGAAAAATTGATCCAGAAGAGCAATATATTTTTCTTTTGAACCGCATATTTGAATTCTACCGGCCATGTCATGAAGTAAACGAAAAGAATAATTCCAGTGAGATCCCTCATAATATTCTTCATTCGACAGCAGTAACCCGGAGGATTCCACATAAACATTTTTCCAGTAACCGGAATATGCCAGGAACTTCTGCAATACTTCTTTATCGCCGACCATTTCAGCTATATCCGCGACGCATTTTGCCGCCCCGCTTAAATCAAGCGTATGGCTGACCGGCCGGGTCATGCCTTTCCCGGCAAACTCCGTAAAGCGTGGACAATGCTCCAGATTTCGCCTGATAATATTCAGCATTTCTTTGGAATTCTCTTGAGACACTCCCCTGGCAAAAGCATCATAGATGGTATAACATGCCAGCGCCGATGCCTGTTTCTGAAATCTGTCTTCGTGATCACTTTCCAGCAACAGGGCAACCGGAAAAGCTCCTTTATGTTTGATGTAGGAGGAAATAAAATTGCATATTTTTTCACCGGTTTCAGGATAGACGGTATAAATCAACGGCAATGCGGTTTTATACTGATCCCACATTGTGGCAAAATCGAAAAACGCGTGCCTGACGCCAAAGTGTTCAAAAGGCGAATCGCCGGAATATTCACCCGGTTTTATAAGCGCATGGTAAAGATTGGAATAAAAAATTTCTTTATCCTCATCTGAACCGCCGTCAACTTTGATGCGTCCAAGTCGTTCTTCCCAGACGTCCTCCAGTGAAGATCGTTCAGTATCAAAGGACTTCGTTATTTCCTGGTTGGCAATCGCATTGCTCAAACTATGGAAAGAAAAACCAATTTGCAGCTCACAAGTCAAGCCGACATTGAAAAAAACGACTCCGGTAAAATCTGGCTTTTCTTTATTTATCCCGCTTATTTCAACATGATGAGTTCGACTTTCATTTCCATTGCAAAATAATAACGGCTTACCGAATGAACAACTGACGCAGAAAAAAACAGTGATTCCGCGGATGGTTACTTCCCCGGTCACCCGGTTGAATTGATCAATGCAAAAATAAGCCTGCTCCGGGACTTCTTTGAAAATCTCATGGTCCAGAGTCAAACCGCCGTGAAGCAGATCTATCCTTAGTTTTGCCGCTCTTTTATATCGGTGAATTGCGGAACGTTCCGCAGCCGTCAGTTCAAACTCAATGAAATTTTCAAACCGGGCAGTATAGTAACCCGGTTGGGCAAATTCCTCATGCAGTCTTTGGACATCCGGTTCCGCAATATGGTTCTGATCCGAAAATAATGGAGTGACTTTCAGGTAATTATAGAAAATCTGCTGATTACCGATGCCACTCGGATGAAAATGTGTTATGCCGCTGGCGGAATTAAATTCCAGCAGTTGTTCAGGCACATCCGTACTTGATACGGAGTTTAATCCGTAACCGGTCGGATACATGCCGGAATACGGACAAACTGAAATCATCCCGAAAGGGCGGCAGGCTCCCGGATGAGTATTCCCGGTCTGCGCCTTGAGCCAGTTCCAGTGACGGGCAATCCCCTGCGGTTCAGGCAGGTTAACGGTCCCGTTGCCATAGAAAAGGTCAACCATATTGCTGATTTTGTTACAAGCGGCTATTTTATCATTACAGAGCATTTTTTCTTCAGGTTCCTTATTTCAATTTCCAAGTAATATTCTGTTTTGTTCCGGTTGCCAGTTCCGTCACCGCCAGATTCAAGTCTGAATACTTGCAGTTTATGCCAACTGGATATGATAATTTGTATCGTCCTTTTTCAGCCAGAACATAGTCAGAAAATACTTCCCCGCTTTTGTCGCTGACGACAATCCGCAGGGGAATGCCCGCGTCAATAACGTTGCCTTCCGGGCCGGTAATTTCGATATCAGCCTCAACCGGGCTCCCATAGGAAAAGGTTGCAGGACCAGCAATTTTGACCGCCTTAATCCGGCTGGGCAATACCGCCATCAAACAAGCACCGCCGGGAGCGATTTCAAGCGCGACCTGAGGATTGACGGCCTTGCCCTCGCTAAAATCTATTATGGTTTCTCCAGACTTAAGGTTATTGAACACGGCATTACATTTAACTGGTTTATTCAAATCAAGACTCACCAGCATGAAGTATCTTCCATTATCCAATGTAAACTCGGACCAAACAACCTTATTACCGCCATTAATCGTCAGCGGCACCATCCCGGCACACTTTTTCAAATACGCCATATCAAGACCGTTATGAGCTCCGGAGAATTTCACTTTTGAATTTTTGTCGACGATTACTTTTCCATTATCTCGAATGTATTGTTTTATTTTCTCAGCAACGCTTGCAGGCATGAAATCATTGTCAAAGACAATCAATCCCCGGTAGTTTTTGAGAATACCGTTTTTAACTTCATCATCACTGACGAAATCAACCGGAACATTATTCTTTAAACATTCAAGATAAAGAATGTCAAGCCCCTGGCAATACCTGGTCATTTCAGACAGAGCCCATTTAAAGGAGGCGTTGGCGTATGACATCAGAATGGCAATCCTTCCCGGCTGCTTGCGCCACTTCTGAACCAACGGACCGAATTTATTGGCAAAGTTGGCGAGTTTTCCAAATTCATCCCACGGCTCAGTTCCCGGCAGGGAATTATAGTCATACCAGATAGTCCCTTTGGCGCCTCCGGCAATCATGCAGTAGAATTGATTGCGGATCATTATTGCCATGGTGTGAGGATTACTCACATAACCGCGATAGTCGGTGCTTTGCCCGGTCGGCCACAAGTCCTTATCACGGTTGCCGGCCACCGCTTTCGCAGCGAAAGGCAGATGCATATAAGACGGCCTTGCAACATGCGGATAGTAATAATAAACAATCATTGAAGTTTTACCGAACTCGTCAGGAGGATTCAAGGCCCATTGCGGGTCAAAGGTCATATTGGGATCACCCAGAATATGGCAAAATTTAACGTCAGGAGCAACTTTTTTTACGGCATTATCGTCAAGGTATCCGAAGGTATCGCCGAATACATCCTTGCTGCGGAAGCGCATCCATTGAATCCAGGCATTCGAGTCGGGAATAATGCCGCCATTTTTGAGAACCGCCGGATCAGGAGCAACGGGAGCGTCATGACCGGTTTTCTTTTTGAATGCCGCCTTACAGGTGTCGCAATAGCAGGCAATCATACTTTTTCCGGGTTCCCCGAACATCGCTCCGTCATCGTAACAAAGCATACGCTTTTTGTACCCGGGAAATTTCTTCATGAGCTCAAGATCCTTGACGAGGTGCTCAGCCGCAAACTTACGGTTCGCCTCATTTAAAAAACATGGGGAGCTGCTGCGTTTGCCGTAATGGTATTTAGGAATTGAACCGTCTTTCAAGCGCATTTCACGGTCGCCGGGAAGCTTGCTGCGGATTAGATAATTATGCGCATAGGAACGCGGCAATAATTTCAGCCCATGTCCGAAAGCTATATTATTCATTAGAACTCCTGCCGAATTATTGGCCAGGTAACCGCAATCCCCAAGCTTACCTGCTATTGTCGAGGCTATCATATTTCTCTTATACATGGTCGAGCCATTGGCGGAATACAAAGCAATCGGCAGTTTGCCGCTCTTTACAGGAAGAAATTTGATAGTTTCAATACAGGTTTCCTTCCCTGCAACAGCGGTCAGCTCATACTTCCCGCACTTCAATTTTGAAGTCGGCAGCAAAGCTTTTATCTCAGGTTTCAGGACAAAACCCTGCTTGAAAACGACATGTTTGTTTTCAGTCAGAGTCACAGTTATCGGAGAACTTATTCCCGCGGCGCATTTCAGGGTCATTGGAACATCGGAACCCTGATAGAAATTTGTCACAGGCATGACAAAGCTCAATTTTTCAACAACAACCGCCGGAAAATTTTTCGGAGCGTTAATTGGTTTTCCACGGAAAAGCGCGAGACAGTAAATATCCTGCAGTTCCTTATTGTTTGATGCGTCAGTCTGGTCCGCACGGTAACGGATAAAACCGCTATACGGGAATTTAATGTTGTAATTTTTAAAAAATGTGCCGGACTCATCTTTTTTGTCTGACCGGGACAATGATAAAGTAACCCACTTATTTTCCGTCAATCTCTGCGGGGTTTCATGCCTGGCACGAAGTCCCCACTTTTTTCCTTCTGCAGTGATTTTTACTTTTACGTGCTGATTATACTTGGCGTTCTCAAAACCCAGGATTGCGGAACGGACGGTTCTTTGCTTGATGGGCCAACGCATAGCGTTTCTGGTACTTGAGGTAACATTATGAAGCGGTATATTCCCCGGCCAGACTATTCTGCCCCCGGCATAAAGATATTGTTTCATGGTCACGTCCGGGGTCTTAAAAGTCTCGACAATTTCTTCAGGCGCGGCGCCGGTGGTCAGTACGCATACCGAACCGTCGGCACCGGATTTTATCTTTTTCTGCATCCAGGTTTTTAACTGTTTAGCGTCAACTACCTTAAATCCGTTTTTTTCAAGATACTTTTTTATACGTTCGGGTTCTTCTATCCAGAAAAATTCATGTTTTTTATCATAATAAACGACTTTGTCGTTCATGGCCGGAGCCAGCATGGCTTCACCATAGAGCTTTTTAACCGCCGCCATCCATTTGTTCCGGTCTATCCGGGGGGGAGGGCTGAATGATTTCTCAACTTCAATCTTATCAAACCAGGCATAAGACTTTTTCCCTGAACCATCCCTGACGCCAAGAGAAATTTTGGCAAACTGTGCGCCTTCCGGAACTTGCACGTAACGTTCTCTCCTGAACCAGTCCTTATTTCCTTTTACATGAACAAACATATAAATCGGCCTTTCAACGCGAACAGTTTTCCTTCCATCCTTTTTGAAACACTCAAACACGAAACGGCTGTCACCTGCGTCTTTAATTTTGGCCCAGCCGCTTACCCGGTAAACAGCACCCGGCTGCACTTTGATTAACTGGGTGGCTCCGGTCCAGACTTTAGCATCTGTATTTTCCAGACGCAGACTTTTCGGGGCTTTTGCCTCTCCGTCAAGTTCCTGGCTCTTGAAACATTTTTCATCGCTGAAAACATTGCCGGAAGTCCTCCAACCTTTCGTTCCTGAATCAAATTCCCCGTTCTGCAACTTCGCATTAAACTGTGCTTTTACCGAAATTTGTATGAATATAAATAAGACTAATGTTGTTATTCTGATCATTTTTGTCCCTGGTATTAATTTTATTTTTTTATTAGTGACATGAGGTCTAAGACAGCCATTGCTGTTTTTGCGTACAGCGTGCCTCAGCAACGATAACACTCTCATGTATGGTATTAGCTATTTTCCCACGAATCAACGATCGCGGCTCCACCAACCGGAGGAGCGGTGCGACTGATATTCAAGTTCGCCGTATGGGGCATTGTCAACGTGCGCATCATAGAACAAAATATTGCATCTGCCGGAATGCCTGACAATCCATAAACGCTTATCATATTTTGACCTTACCGCGTTGGCATTCTTTCCCGGGGGTGTTGTTGTCGGATCGCCGTAGGAATCAGTGATTAAAATTGATTTTGAGGCATGAGGCAATCTGGAAATTTTAGTATAACTATATGTAAGAGCGGTCCAGTCATCGTAATAATTATATCCGTAACCGCAATTATTATTGGGAATCCCGGTCCTAGGTTTGCGGCCGGCCGGGTATTCGACGACACCGCTGGGGCAAACATAAACATCGCCTTTTTTCAAGTAGCCCCAAATTGCCCCGTACCAGTATGACTCAAAATCGCTCCATCCCGGAACCTTGTGCATCGGATAATATCCGTCATAATCGGCGGCATACATCTGAAAAGCCGTACCGATCTGCTTGAGCTTTGATACGCAATTGATAGCATGAGCTCTTTCCCGGGCTTTATTCAATGCCGGCAGCAGCATGCTGGCCAGGATTGCGATGATCGCGATCACTACGAGCAATTCAATAAGTGTGAAAATTTGCTTTTTCCCAGAATAAATCTGAATTGTTTTAATACCTTTCATAGTATTGTCTCCCATGTTTGTTTTCTGTGTGCCGGCTGATTTTTGAATTCTAGATAGATTATACTTTGATGACGGATTATAATCAAGACAAATATTCAGATAAACATATGATATCTTATCAAAAATATAATATTATCTGTATAAACACTTGTTAAAAGATATTATTTGACTATATTTATTATATTGTTTCATCGCTTTCAAGGTCAAAATAATTATCACGGAACAGATCATGGCAATGCTGAAATACGATGATAAAAAACTTTATTTACACATGGATGACGGAATCTCAAAATTATGGATTCCGCGCTATAACGACAATTATTCACGCGAATATTTTCCGGACCCTCAGCTTGAGAGTGTCGAAAAATTACCCCTGCACTTATACTTTGTCAATGAGGAGTTTTGCTACAAGGATTACTATCGTAAACGGGAGTGCTCGAACGTTTTCTCGATTGAATTTGTTTTGGAAGGATCTATGCTTTTTAAACAGAATGACGTTGAATTCAGAGTTATGCCGGGAGATATTTTCTTCATTCACATGAATCAGGATGTGGAATATATGACCGGGCCGGAAAACTGCTGTCACCGTTTAGCGTGCTGTATCGGCGGCAACCAGTTGATGGACCTTTTAACCGCCACTCATATCGTCGGCCGTTCTGTCATGACCCCGGAAAACAAAGAGCGGGTTGAAGCCATTATGCGCAGTTGCATCACCGAATACCGGGAACGTCGTGAAAATTTTCGGTTACGCGCATCTGTACTCTGCTATGAACTGATGCTGTTACTTGGACAGGATATTCGATCCTCAGAACAACCGGTCATTCTGAGAAAATCAATTGATTACATGGAACATCATATTTCCCGCAAAATAACCTTGAAACAACTTGCCGCCGCTGTCGGGACCTCTTCCGCATCTCTTCACCGATTGTTCCAAGCTCATCTCAAAACGTCTCCCATGCATTATTTGATAGATTTGAAAATGAAAGTGGCGAAATCCCTTTTACTAAATACCAAATATCAGATCCAGGAAATAGCCAATCGAACCGGCTATTCCAGCCCGCTGTATTTCTCTTCTGAATTTACCAAGCATGTTGGAGTTTCCCCCCGCAATTACCGCAAACATATGCTTAATGGCCGATAGTCCGTTCATTACCAATCATCAACCTAGCCCAATACACTGATTACCAAATTGTTATGATTTTATTAAAAACTACATGCTGATTATTTATATATTTACTTTTTCAATTTTCACTCAATTTTCTTTAAGGCCAATTAGTCTTATTTTTTTAATTTAAGGTATTGACAAATTCGATGAATTGTTGTATAATAAAAATGATAAAACGTTTTATCAATCATTTAATCAGGAACGGGAATCAATGGTAACGCTCAAAAATATCGCAGAAAACACCGGGGTATCAATTGGCACCGTATCCGCGGTTTTGAATAAGAAACGCGGTGGTATACGAGTCGGTGAAGCCACCCGCCTGCGAGTGATGGAAGTTGCGAGGCAGCTGAATTATAAACCCAATACCATCGCCCGCGGCCTGCGAACCGGTCGCTCCTATCTGATCGGCGTGTTAATTTCAAGTCAAATCAATACTTCTTTCGTACCGGAATTGATCCAGGGTATCGAGGAAGTCCTGTTTGAACAGCATCTCGGGATGCTGCTGCTAACCTATAAAGACGTAGCATCAATGCAGCAGATGGTTGACTTTATGGAAATGAAACATGTTGATGCGGCCATCGTCATCCCGGACGCTCGTGAAGAATACTGGCCGAGTTATATAAAAATGATGAAGAACCATCCGACCGTCGGAGTGGGCGGTTCAACCATTGGCATAGATATGCCGCGCGTTCATGTAGATACCATGGAATTGATCCAGACAGCAGTTGATTATCTTCGTAAACTTGGACATCGGGACATCGGAATACTCGGTAATAAAAGTAACCGGCACCAGTGCTTCATTCAATACATGAATGAATTGAAAATTCCGATAGACCCGGACTTGCATCTGCTGCAATGTGTCGATTTTGAATCAGGCAGGGATGCCGTGAATATTTTCCGGGCCAAAGGCAAATTACCCTCCGCTGTATTCTGTTACAGTGATGAAATTGCCGCCGGTTTCATTTCCGGAGCAATTCATAACGGAATAAAAGTCCCGGATCAGGTTTCTGTCGTTGGGGTTAACGACTCCGATATCGCAAGTATGCTGACGCCGCTGCTGACCTCAATCGGTCAGCCGAAAGCGGAACAGGGAATCCACGCGGCAAGACTGGCTTTAGAAATCCTGTCAGGAAATAAACCCGAAAATGACCAGGTCGTACTTTCTCCTTACCTGGCAGAGCGTGAGAGCTGTAAACCTGTAAATAAAGAGAGCTGATCGTAATATTAACAACAGAATTTCCTGTTTTTAAACAATAACTCGAAAGGACCGGAAAAATGAGTCTCAGAAAAACCGCATTCACACTAATCGAACTCCTTGTAGTAATTGCTATCATTGCAATCCTCGCCAGCATGCTGCTTCCTGCACTGAACCAGGCTAGAAACAAAGCCAGAGCATCCAAATGCATGAACAATCAAAAACAAATCGGCCTTGGCCTGGCACAATATGCCGATGACTACACTGGACTGTATCCCTGCGCCGATGGTAACGGCGGTCAGTGGACCTGGAAACTCTCCCATAATGATCTCGGATATATCAATGGCTGGGGAACATTTGTCTGTCCCTCCCTGCCTCCGGCTAACAATATGAACAAAGGCTCAAGCGTCGAATGGAAAATTTCTTATTTGACCTATGGCCTGACTGGCACCTATCGTCATGCTTATTCAACTTCTTATCCCATGGGACAATGGATGATCGATACTAAGCGCTGCTGGACGCCAAGCCGGACTGAAGCGGTCGTGGACAGCATTTCGACCGTTCCACCGTCCTGGGTCTATACTGACGGATTCGCGCCTAACGGTTCGACCTGCCAGTATTTTTATGTTGACAAACGGACCGACAGCAGTATTAAAATGCACTTGCGCCATAACGACCGGACCAATATGCTGTTTGTCGACGGCCACGTCAAAGCGATGGGCCTGTATGACGAGACCGCACGAAATTATTACTTGAAATCCTATGGTATGCGTTCTTTGCTGGCCGCCTACAATCCGTATGTCGGCAATCCGCAATAAGATTGGAGAAACTTGCTGATAATGTTGGATGAACACGGGATACTGAATGTAAGGCCTTACCAGTTGATGTGCATTATATGCAAGCTGGGAGCGGGAAAAGATTTTGACAAGGATGACAAGAGCAGACTCGCTGAAATATATCGCATTTTAGCCAATAATCCGTTGCAGATGGTAAGGCTGTGCTGTAACGTCGATGCCGTTTATTTCTATCAAAACCCGGGAACGGCGGACGACTCTCCGGAAGGCGAATTGCTTAATTTGAAGCGTGATCTGGATATTATGCAGCGGTTGGGATTAGTCCCCGGTGATGTCAGGCCGGCTCATGAGCTGTTCAACCGCCTGGCCAACGTTATTACCGCCAGTGACAATATTTGCGGCTATGCCAGGACAACTTCACCCGAATGGCGCGAATGTCCGGATGCCCACAGTGGAAACTACGGGAACGGCATCAGGACTAAAGTCATAGATAAAATTTTTCCGCCAAGAACAAAAGAAGATATCGAAGCAGTAAAGAAATTAGCGATAAAACAGATCGAAGAAGCCGATGAAATCAGATTGATTCCCATGCATTTCATGTGCCTGGCGTGTTACCACAAAGGCGATCAGCAACCTGTTCCGATTGAAGATGACCTGCTTTTCGAGGTTTGGGACAGAATCCGCCAGCAACCGGATATTCCGGTCAGAATCGTCAGAAAAGACTGCATGGTATGCCAGAGCTGCGTTCTCTTTGACACGGAAAGAAAGATGTGCGTACGCGGCGGCAAGATCGGCGCCGAACTGCGCCAATTGCAGAAAGAACTTAATATCCTGCAGCGACTCGGCTTGAAATTCGGGGACGTTATACCGGCAAATGAGTTATTCACCCGGGTTTTCACAATAATCCCGGAATCGGATGAAATATGCGCGTATGGGAACGGTAAGATAACCGCACCTGAATGGATGGTATGCGGCAATGAATTTTACAGCCAGGGGCGCAAAGCCTGTCTTGGTATAGAGGGAATATCCTGTGATAAAAACTCTGAAACGAGTACTAAGAATTGAAGAAACAAAATTAAGAACAAATATAATATTCAATCGATGACGGGAATTAACATGACTCATAACAACCAAATCAAAGAGAACCGGATGTACTTGCTGAAAGCAGCTGTAGTCGTTGTCTGCCTGGCGTTCGGCAGTACCTTATTGGGAATTGATTATTGCGGGGACGACGGCCGGAACACTGAATGGTACGGACTCAAAGGCCGCGCCATAAAGGCTCCGGTAATTTCTTATGCAAATAACGCGGTCAAAGCTACTGCGGTTGTCGACGGACCGTATCAGGGCATCGGATGCAGTCTGAAAGAACCGGTTGACATCAGGAATTGTTCGGCAGTCGAGTTTGAGATTAAACAGGGGTACTATTATAAACGGAAAGCGGCATGTGTTTTGCGGCTGGAATTTGAAAAAGCCGCCAGGGGACCGAAATTTATTTACCGGGACTTCAATTCCGGCACCGGGGAATGGACTCCGGTATCGGTCCCGCTCGATCCGCACGCATGGAAAGCGTTCGGACGGTTGGACGTGCAGTACCGGAAAGTTATCGGCGTGGGACTGTATCCCTATTCCGCCATGGGCAATAAAGGCAAATATATCGAAATCCGCAAACTCAGGTTTGTCCCTAAACAACAGAAAAACACCAATATCGGGGTCAACGATTACCAGTATCTGGTCAAACCGACCTCCGGCGACAGCAATGCGAATATTTTAACCGACGGCAAAATCGATCCGAAACAGCAGGCATTCTGGCGTCAGTACGAATCCGCGCCGGAAATCGTTTTTGATCTTGGCGGCATCTTTTTGGTCAACGGCATTAAAATCGACGCTTTCGCGGCGCCTTCGCATAATATCTCGAATATAACTTTTCTGTCCAGCACCGATCGCAAAAACTGGGTTCCGGCCGCAACCCTTGAGAATAAGGAAAAAGGCATCCAGACCAAACATCAGGTGATGCAGATTTCCGGTCGGAAAATAGCCGGAAGATATATTAAAATGCTGGTGCAAAAGGAACGTCCTGACCATAAAGTTTACATTTCGGAAGTGACTTTTTCCGGCCGGATTCCAACCGAAAAAGAACTTCAGCAGGCGGTATCGGCCAAATATCATATCGGCCCCACCATGCCGGCCATATCTCAGGGAAAATATGTGACGCTCGAAAAATCCGGCTTGAAACTCAATATCTGCCGTGAAAACGGAGTTGTCAACCAGATGAGCAGAGACCGTAAGGTGATCGTTGAGCGGATATATGACAAATATACGTTATCCTATCTTAAAGACGATACTGATACGGACTCTTATTCCGATAAAGTCATAAAGGTTGATAAAACAGCCGATTCCGTCGTAATTACCGCTGTCAACCCGAAACTGCCGGGCGTCAGGATAACCAAGACTTTCAGTATTAAAAATGGTTCCCTGGCCCGGAATCTCCAATTCAAAGCGGAAAAATTCAAGGGCAAAGCCTTCCTGAAAACCAAAGCCGTGGTAGTACTTAACCGCGAATTCCGGAATGACGGCATTTACGAAACCAGCGGCGCGTCCCATTCGCTGGAAAGAATGTTTTCTTCAGAAGTAATCACTACCGTCAAGGCATCACGACAGCCAATGCTGAGTTTTGAGCTGCCGAAGCGGAAGTTGACCATGCTCCATTACCGTTTCAGGTACAACAATGATTTCATCTATTTTGACGGCGTTTCCGAAAATGAAAAAAGTACGGTTTTCACTCCGACCGGCTGGGAATTCACTTCCGCGGTCTTCCAGTTCCGTCCGAATACAACCTGCTCAGTAACCAACCGCATGGATCTGGTCAAAGGCAATCTTTATGACGCCTATCTGCATTACATCAACCTGCCTGAACCGAAGGAATTCCGGGCCGCGATCCGACGGCCGAAATGGCTTCGGGATATCGCCGTCAACTCCGCGCTGGGCTGGGACGGATTATGGCCGGGATCGGAAGTACGCCGGATGGGCCGTTTTGTAAAAATGTTGAGCAACGGTTATATTCTGGAACCGGGAATTTGCGACATGGATTTTATCTGGGGTGAATTTCCGACAAAAGGCGAGGTCCGCAACTGGTTCGGCGGCAAACAGACCCCGGCACAATTGAAAGCTAAAATCCAGCGTCTTAAAGCCCTGGCGCCGGGCCGCATCAAGATAGGAATCTACACCTGGCTCTGGAGTGCGTTCCCATACTCGGAACCATGCCGGGAGCATCCGGAATGGTTTGTCTGGAAACACCGGAACGGCGCGGACGCCAGCTGGTTCCCCGGCGTCAACCGCAATTACATGCGTTTCTGGGGGATCAAGGAATCACGTGACGACGCAATGAGGCGGATTGTCGAGATGATGAATTACTACAAGCTCGACGTATGGTATCTCGACGGCGGCAACTCCGGCGGCTATACCCGTGACTGGCAGACGATGCGGCAGGACGATCCATTGGGCGCAACCAAACTCTATAAAGCCATGCGTAAAGAAATCAAGAAAACCGATCCGAATCGCATCGTTTTCTTTAACGCCCCCTGCAATCCGCTTGGTGACCTTGGATATCTCGAGTCGTTCTCCGGGGTAATGACGTCGAAATGGCGCAAAGGCGCGGCCTGGATGTGGAAATTCAAACTGTTCCAGGTCAATGATCCGCTGCATAAGCCGTTGTACATTTACTGGCTGCCGGGGGTCGAAGGCGCGTATGAAAATTATATCGTCGGCCTCGGTATGGTCCCTTCATACTGCAGCCGCAAGATGATGGCGAAAGATGTTCCGTATCTGACGGCCCGTTATGAAAACCGGATGGCGGCTCTGGTCAATGGTCAGGTCCAGCCGGACTGGCGCAGCGATCCGAACACGTTAATGGAATGTTACGCCTTGAAAAACGGCGCGGCCGGACTGGTTTTCATCAAATCGCACGCGCAAAAGAATACGGCTGAAACTATATCGGTCCTGACCGGGCCGCTGGGTTTGAACCGGGACAAGGATGTATATTCATGGTGCGTCACCGTCCGCAACGCGAAACACTGGGACGGCCGTTTCGGGGAACCGGAACTTATTGAAATCTATAGCAACTCGCAATGGGCCCCGGACCGGGTCGCCACGGTCGACTTTTTCCCGAAGACAAAGGTCGGAGAGCGCATGTCGCAAGAATTCCAGACCGTTCCCGGCAAACTGAAACTGTGGGTCTCGACCCATACCCCGGCATTCATCTGGAGCACCGATCATATGCGCACCCAGCTCTGGCTGCCGGAACGGCCAAAACTTAAACTGTCGGGCTCTGTCCTGCAAAACAAAATATCCATCAACGCCGACTCTCAACTTGATACGGCGGAAATAGCGATATTAATTCCGCCGGGAAAAGTCCCGGATAAGGTCAGCAGCAATGGTCGCAACCGAACATTCTCGTTAGTAAGAAACGGTAACACTCTGCTGGCGATCGTCAATACAAACAAGGGCAAAAGCGAAATTTCCGTATCCCTGAAAGATGCCGCCATACCCTCAAGAAAACCGAAAATTGCTATCACCGGCACGGTTCAGTCAAACCAGGAAATCAAAGTGGAAGCCAGTGAAGATTGGCTCGGAAAAACAGTCTGCGCCAAAATTGAACTTGACGGTGCAATCGTCTGGAATTCATCCGTCATCTGCCCGAAAAAACAATTTTCCATGAGTTTAAGACTACCGAAATCACTGCGTTCCAGCAACTATAAAGTCACAGTTTCAGATGTCACCGGCAAACAGTCATCCACCATCAACTGGAAAATTAAAGGCGGCAAACCAAAAACCGTACTACCTTATGGCTCATTACCTCATCTGAAATATAAAAATGAAGTAATCGACCGGAAAGTAACGGCTAACGGACTGGATATTCTCGCAAGCGGAATCGAATACACCGCCGGCGCGGGAGACGCGCTGGCAATACCGGAAAAAGCATCGGTTATCGCCGGTATGCCGGCAATGTACGCAAGCCACTTCAACCTGGCGGCGGCCGGATTGAAATTCCGGGCCAAACGTTATCTCAAGATCAAAATCTCAGGCAATTTTGAATATTTCAACCGGATCGGGTTAAATCCTGGACATCATTTTGTCAGGCATGGGCAGCCATCATGCTTTGCCGGAATAATGCTCGATTTTGGCTCCGCCAAAGGTTTCAAAATACGGACGGCGGTCGGACTGGGCAAAATTAACATCAAAAAAGTCGATCCGATGCCGAACGCCTGGGGCAACAAAAAGAAGCCGGATTACTTCTTCGCGCTTAATGATTTTATTCACGGCGACAAGAAGAGCGTAACCTGTTGGCTCGACCTCAAACAATTCGCGGCTCCGGAAGACTGGAACGGTGAAATATGGCTGACAGCCATGGTTGAGAATATGTGTCCTGACCGGATGATGACGATCTCACTGCTGGAAACTACAGACACGCTGCCGCCCGGAGTCAAGGCGAACATGCCGCATAACCTGGCCGGTGTTGCGGATAAAAAAATCATCCCGTTTGCAAAAGCAAGCGGTAAACTCAGCCTTGATACCAGCCTGAACGCACCCGGCTGGAAAACCGCGCCCGAATACTCCGGGTTCTCCATGCTGCATTCATCATTCAGGAAATCAAGTCAGCGAACAAAGTTCAAGCTGGCGCGGGACGACAAGAATCTTTATCTGGCGGTTATATGCGATGAAAAAGAGAAAAAAGCCTTGAACTGCGAAATGGGAAAAATCGGCAAGCCCTGGCATTGTGACAGTGTCGAATTTTTCTTCACAATCGGCTCAGGCAAAGATATTGTTCATGCCGTAATCGATGCGGACGGCAACGCTTATCAAGCCGTCGAAGGGCCTGAAAAGGTCGGCGGCAAAAAGGTCAAGATCGACTGGGTTAAATATGCCGCGAAACAATATCCCGGCTACTGGGTCGTAACCGCGGCGATCCCGCTGGACAAACTGCAAATCAGCGGAAAACCCGGCATATTGACCGGATTCAACGTCATGCGGAACCGGCTGAAAAACAGCAGTACGGAACATTTGTCATTTGTACCCGGTAAATCGTATTTTACCGGTCGTCAATATCAATTAAAACTAAAAGGAAATTAAATTATGCTGCCAACCTCGACTTACAAACCGATTACCGGAACATTCGTCAGTCCGCTGCCCGGAGATACCGGGATCAATAACTGGGGTTTGAAAGAGTGGGAATATGAATTCAAACTCTACCAGGCTATCGGGATTGATACGGTCATCATTATTAATTGCGAAAAAGAGTCCGGCGGCGTTCATGTGTCGGCTCTTGATCCTCGCACCACCACCTGGCCGGAGGATGAAAATATCCTGGCGATGTTTTTCCGGCTGGCGGATAAATATGACATGAAACTTTATGTCGGCGGCACCCAGGGTCTCTCCAATCTCTATAAAGGCTACTGGCAGCGGGAAGTTGAAGACAATAAAATTTATTATGAAAAAATGCTTGAGATGTTCGGTCATTTCAAATGTTTTCACGGGCTGTATGTTTCGGTCGAAGCGCTGCCTTGGCATTTCAATTTCTGCGACATCGCAATCGGCACCGCCGCCGCCGCCCATGAACTGGCCCCGGAAAAGAAGAAAGTATTCTCCCCGACGCTGTACGGTTTGACCGGTTATATGAACGGACACTATCCGCTGGAAGACTTTGAAAAGCTTTACGGCGACATGCTTCAGGCGATGTCCGGCAAACTCGATTACTGTGCATGGCAGGATAAATACTTCATGCCGGATTGTCGTATGGGAGAAATCCTGGAGCCGGACCTGGCCAACTGGTATCGTTCGGCCAAGAAGATCACCGAGGCGGCCGGAGTGGAATTCTGGGCGAATGTCGAAACCTTTCAGCGCGGTTCGCTCATGCCGGAAAAACGTGATTACCGGCAGATAGATTATCGCTGTCTGGCGGCAAAAATGCAGACCGCGTCGCAATTTGCCGATAAACTGATAACATTCGAGTTTTCAACCTGTATGAGCCCGAAAGCGGAATGGGGCTCCTCGGAACTTTTACTTGACAGATATTTGGAAATGGTCGGCCTCGATCCGGCAATTCCCCGCAATATAACTATTTGAAAGAATATATTTGTATGTTTGACCAAATCAAACTCGACGGCCCCGACTGGCAATTTAACTATTTACTCCCGGACGCCGTCCACAAAAAATCACGGAAACCCGGAACCATCGAAAATATGGGACAGTATTCCGGTGAATCCGCGCAAGTCTATCTGAATAATTATGACGTATCGCACTGGTCGCGATGCACCGTACCAGGCTGTGCCCGTTCCGCGCTGCTTGAAAACGGCGAAATCGCAGATCCTTATTTCGGACGCAATGTCGACCGTTCCCGCTGGGTGGAGGAATACGCCTGGTGGTTCAGGCGGGAATTCGAAATTCCAAAGGAATGGCAAACCCGTAAAATTTATCTGGATTTTGCCGGACTTGACTATGAAGCGGCGATTTATTTGAACGGGGTAAAACTTGGTGAACATAAGAATATGTATATGCCGGCACGTTTTAACGTAACCGGAAAACTGCTGACGGGCGAAAAAAATATTCTTTGCGTACGCTTGAATCCACCGCCGCAAGCCAGTCCGGGACACCGCCGCCGGAAACCCGCCGACTTTGCGCTGCATCATCGCTGCCAGTTGAGCTGGGGCTGGGACTGGGCCCGGCATCTGGTCCAGATCGGGATATGGGACTCGGTGTCGCTGACCGCATTTGAGAAAATCGAAGTTCAGGATTGCTGGATACGCCCCCTGCCCGCCGAAAATAACACCTGGGATGTAAATATCCAACTTGAGATTGAATCCCGGCGCAAATACCGGGCGGAAGCGGAGATTGAATGTGTGCCATATAATTTCACCGGAGAAAAAACCATCCGTAGTGTCGGGTTGAAACTGGATGCCGGATTAAACCTGCGCAAATTTAAACTGACACTTGAGAATCCGCGTCTCTGGTTCCCGAAAGGCTACGGTGATCCCGATTTATACCAATTGAAAATAACCTTTAAAACAGCAGGTGGCACCGCCGCCGTAATTGAAAAAATCTTCGGCTGCCGGGAAATAACGATGAGCCGGAATCCCGGCAGCGCCGACGAAGCCTATCCCCTGACATTTAATGTTAACGACCGCAAAATATTTGTTCGCGGCGCCAACTGGGCCCCCGCTGACATGATGCCGGCGCGACTGCGGCCGGAGGATTACCGGCGGCAGATTCGTCTGGCGGCGGAAGCGAATTTCAATATTTTACGAGTCTGGGGCGGCGGCCTGATTGAAAAAGAAGCTTTTTACCGCTATTGCGACGAGTACGGGATTCTGGTCTGGCAGGAATTTATGCATTCGTGCAGCAACTACCCGAAAGACCGGGACTATCTGGCGATTAAAAGGGTTGAGGCTGAATCGATTATCAAGCGATTGCGTTCACATCCGTCCCTTGCCATGTGGTGCGGCGGCAATGAAATGATGTATTACGGGGAAACCCCGAACAGTCCGGCCCTGAAAATGTATAAAAGAATGGTCGGAAAACTGTGTCCAGGAATCGATTATCATTTTGCATCTCCGGACCGGACACGGCCGGGAGAACGCCATCACGGTCCATGGAACTGGGAACAGCATGAGTTTTACAACGACCATTTTCGCAACCTGGCCAGTGAAATCGGCTGCAACGGAATCGCGTCGCCGGAATCGCTTGAGAAATTTATTCCGCAGCAGGAACTGTTTCCGCCCGGACCGTCATGGCAGTACCATTTCGCGGTATTTGGCGGACATAAAGATTTGCTGAAACCGATGCGGCTTTTCGAGTACCGGGATTACCGGGAAATGGCAATCGTCTCCCAGCTAGCCCAGGCCGATACGTTGCGCTACATCATGGAACATTACCGGCGGCAGGCACCTCAAGCGTCAGGCTGCATGATCTGGCAGTACAACGAGTCATGGCCGACCTGTGCGTGGAGCATTATGGATTTCTATACCCGGCCGAAAGCCGCTTACTATCATCTGAAACGATCATGCCAGCCGGTTGTTCTGAGTGTAAAAGATTCGTCCTGGTGCGTTACCAATGGAGAATTCAAAGTTGAGCTGTTTATTATCAATGACTCAGGCACAAATATTAAGGACGCTGTCTGCACCGTTGAACTGGTTGCCGAAGATGGTACGATGCTGCTTCAGAAGTTGTATAATACCAGCATAACCGGAGACGGCGTCGCGACCCGGCTCGGCGAACTGCGTTGTCGTCCGCATGATAACTGCAATGGGATAGCGGTTCTTTTCCTGAGAATCGAAAAGGATGGAAAAACTGTTTTCAACAGCCACAACCTGTATTCGTTCGGGAACTTTAAGTCCTTGTTCAAACTTCCCCGTAAAATCAAACAAAAATTAGTCCAGACCGCTCCCGGCGAATATGAACTTGAACTGCATAATGCCGGTACAACACCGATTATCGACATCCGGATTGAAATAGACAACGTCGAGCCGCAATTCGTCTGGTACAGCAATAATTCTCTCTCCCTGCGTCCTGAGGAAAAAGTAAATATCAGGCTGCAAATCGATAAAGACGTAAAACCCGTAATAAGAATATGTTAAAAAATGTTTGTTTTTGAATTAATAACCGTGATAAAGGGTTGACAAATGCAGTTTCAGATTGTAGAATCATATAAACCTGAAACGATTAAGTCGATATTAAGCGAGAAAATAACTGAAACGATTAAGTATATGACAATACTAACTAAAAACAGCAAAAAACCAACCCTGAAATCACTGGCATCGGCCCTGAATCTGTCTCCGGCCGCCATTTCCTATATTCTTAACGGGAAAGGTAAGGAGATCAAAATCAGCGATGATACTATCGCCAGAGTCAAAGCCTACGCCGAAAAAATGAACTACCGTCCCCACAGCCAGGCCCGCAATCTGAGAATGGGAAGAACCGGAATTCTGGGTCTGTGCATGGAGTTCCCTGAACCGGTTACCGGCGACTTGATGTACAAACTGTTTCGAGGTATTTCCGCTACGGCTATGAAGCAGAACCGGACAATCATGATTATGGATCTGGCCCAGGATGGAGTAGACGAAGTGTCGGCGCTTGAGCGACTGGTTAACGGCAATGTCGATGGGATTATCGCCTCTTACCGCCCTAATCCTGCTTATCTGAAGAAAATTGACGAACTGGTAAAATCCGGATATAAAATCGTTATGGTACTGGATCATTACGGATTCTGCAACTGTCCGACGATTGACGCTAACCACAAAGCCTCGGCAAAAATGGCGGTTAAACATTTACAGGAAAAAGGCTATACCAGAATCGCCCACCTGGGGAACAATGAGCCGGAATCAGTCGGAATGTTTATTTATGAAGGCTGGACCGAGCAGATGCATGCGGCCGGATTGAGCACAGAAGGGTTATATTTCCGGGGCCATGACACCGTTCTTGATGCAGGAATCAAACAGCTGCTGAATATGCCTGAACCGCCAGATGTAATCTTCTGCTGGAATGATAAAGCGGCCGTTGCGGTCCATCACGCCATTTTCGACGCCGGTCGCCAGATAGAGGTTTTCGGTTATGATAACCGGGCCTTTGTCTACTATTTAAACAAACCTTTCAACAGTGTTGATTATCCGCTTGAGGAAATCGGCCGAACCGCGGTCGAAACGTTGTTGAATGACGATATGACCAAACGTAATATTTTAATCGAAGCAAAAATAATAGAAAGGAAGAAAGGTTAAAAACTATTTTTATGGTGAACTTAAACAAAACTAAAAGAAAGGAACGGTTATGAAAAAGCAGACATTCACCCTTATTGAATTACTGGTCGTGATCGCAATAATCGCAATCCTTGCCAGCATGCTGCTGCCCGCCTTGAATCAGGCAAGGAACAAAGCCAGAGCCATCAAGTGCGTCAACAACCAGAAACAAATTGGCCTTGGCCTGGCGCTTTACGCCGATGACAACACCGGAATTTACCCGAGCGCGACCGGAAACGGCGGCGAATGGCCCTATAAACTTAAAACTCAACTCGGCTATATCAACAGTTGGGCAACTTTCGTCTGTCCGTCAATGGCTCCGGTCAACAATATGAACCTCGGAACCAGCGTCGAGTGGAAAATCGCCTATCTCACCTACGGTCTTACCGGAACCTACCGTTACGCTTATTCCGCTTCTTATCCCATCGGGCAATACATGATCGACACCAGAAAATGCTGGGCTCCGGCAAAAACCGAATGTGTCACTGACAGCATCCATACAGTTCCTCCAAGCTGGGTCTATACCGACGGTTTCGCGCCTAACGGTGCGCCGGTTCAATATTGCTATGTTGAAAAACGGACTGGTCGCGGTATCAAAATGCATATGCGCCATAACAGCCGGGCCAATATCCTCTTTGTCGACGGTCATGTCGAACCCATGGGGCCAAACGATGAAGTTGCGAGAAATTATTATTTGAAATACTACGGCATGATGTCATTGTATAACTCATACGATCCGCTGGTCGGGGATTTCAAATTCTAAGTACAGAAAGAAAATACTATCGGGAATATATGATTTTTTAAGTTGTCCATGCCAGCTTGTCCGGCTCAAAAAGTGGCAACAACAGATGTTTTCTGCCTGAATCACAGATATTAACCAATAATTACAGGGAATAAACATGAATAAATATTTGATTGCTGCCGGTATCGGCACAATGGTTTCAAGCGGCGCGTTCGCGGAAGGGTTCAGCAGTTTTAAAACGGCAAAGGAAGCCGAAACTTTCGGTTGGCGCCCCCGGCTTAATTGCACACTAACCACAGGCAAAGGCCCGGACGGCAACGGATCAGTCGTCATTACCGCACAGAAAGGGGCCAAGAGATACAGCGGAGTGACCCTTTTCCAGAAATTCCCGTTCAGTCAGGCTACCCCGAAAGATTACATCAGCTGTAAAGTGCGGCAAAATTTCGGGACCGGAATCTATCTTAATTTCGCCACAAGCAAAGGTTCGGTTTATGACCATGTCAAGCTTCAGAGGGACAAATGGAACGACATTAAATTGAGTCTGGATTTTTCAAAATGGGAAAAACCGAAAAACAATAAATCCGCCAATTGGGCCGATGCGCGCAGTGTCGCGTTTTACGCTTCCGGCTTCAGCGAACCCGGCACCTACCTTGAAATAGCCGATCTTGAATTCACGATCAGCGGAAAAAAATATATTCCAAAAAGACTCGGCGCAAAAGTCGCCGGAGATGTCCGCAAGCTCAAAGATTCGGCTAAATATAAATATTTGAAAACAGATTACGGAATCTGGGCCATTGACCTGAAAACCGGGATGACCGCCGGGGTCTGGAACCTGAAAAACGGCGAACAATACGTCAGCCATCTCTACAGCAAGTATTTTGTCATGAACCTGAAAAAGGAATACAACACAACGGAAAAGAAAGACCGGGTTTTCAGTTCCGGCAGTCATAATAACGTATTTACCATGAACTGTCGCAACGACGATCTGCCGGGTATTACCATTGTTAAATCATTCCGGGTAGAAGGACCGAGACTGTACCGGGATCTTGAATTTCTCGACAAAGGCGGCAAAACGATCCAATTCGTCACCGTACGTAATGAAGTAACCTTCCAACCGGAATACCGGAAAGACAGCTATCATCTTGGAGCCGGTTACATCGGGCCGCTTACTCCGGTCGAAACCCTTTACGAGCCGCGTCGGGTAACCCGCTTCCGGCAAATGACCAAAGGAATGGTCCTTAGCAATTCCAGAAAAAATTACAGTTTTTCCAACTATCGCCTTTTCGTCAACAACCGCTTATGCTACCCCTGGTGGCAAAGCGGTATCTCAGGTTATGCAGAACGCGACAATTGTCTCTATTACACTCCGCGCGGCTGGGATATGCCGCTGGGAACATTACGTCTGCTGCCGAATTCCAAATTCACCATAACCGACGTCCAGACGGTATTTCCCGGCACGTGGTATGATTTTCTAGCCAAAATTTATCCAGAAACTCCCGCCGTCAAGGCCGATCTGGAAAAAATTCCGGAAGTCCCCGACTGGTTGAGCAACGTTTACTGCTGCCTTAACATGGAATCGAAAGAACGGCTGCGCAAGGTCGCGGCCATGAGCGATTCCGGATATATTATGGTTCTGATATGCCCGACCGCCGGCTGGGGAGACTATTATGTTGACCAGGGATCACACGGCTCGTTCGGCGGCTGGATTACCGGGCCGGAGCTGAAAAAGACCATTGCGGATATCAAAGCGATCGCGCCTGACCGGGTAAAAGTCGGAATCTACAACCTGTCTTCCAGCGCCACCTGGGAATCACGTATTTTCAAAAAACATCCAGAGTGGTTCCGCAGTAAAGACAAATACGGCAACAAGCAATTGCTGTTTCCCGGCTGCGCCGATAACTGGGCTTCGATGATCGACAACAAAGACTGTTACAATGAATTGCTCAAGCAGTACGGTTTGCAGCTTGACTCCCTCGGAGCGGATTTTATCTACCTTGATGAATCCAAAACCCATAATATCATAAAATGGGATACTCAGGAATGCACAACTGACGCCGACTGGTACAGTTACTGGCGCGACATGCAGAAAATCATCAAAAAACGCGGCGCGGATAAAGCCGTCTGGTTCAACGGCCGCGGCAACCCTTACGGTGACGTCAACTTCATGGAAGCACGCAACCAGCTACGTTACGGCTTCTGGCGGCAATGCGTCGGCATGGGCCTCGGAATGGAAACCTGGCTCAAAAACCGCCCGAAGTCACGGCTGATTCCACTCTACTGGCATAAATCGGTCGATGATTGTTATATCAACCGGGTCCTGGCTCTGGGCTGGATTCCGAGTTTGACCTATGGCGATCCGGAAACCAAACGGCCATTCGCCACCGCCACGCTCGAAATGGGCAACAGTAACCCGATTGACGCGAAATACACCCCGGACTGGAAAAGCGATCCGGAAACCAAACTTGAATCCTATGTCATGAAGCGTATGAACGGCGAAGACGTAGTGATGTCGCTGATCAGTCACGAAGAAAAGGCAAAGACCTTTACTATCAATATCGGCGTCAACACCCTTGAACTTGATGCAGGCAAAGGCAAACCGTTAAACATCTGGTATTATACCATCAAAAAGCCAAACGAATTTGCCAAAGGAAGCTTGACTGAAAAGGAAGTGAAAGAACTCTACCGGATGACCGGCAAACGCGCCGATCTGATATCGGAACCGGAAGTCCCCCGCAAGTGCAATTTTGACGGCGAACATCTGAACATGGAACTGAAACTGCAGCCGCAGACGTTGTACCAACTGGTATTTTCCAGGATTCCCGGCGGCATATACTCCATCAACGATCTTCCGGCCACCTGGTATTTTACCGGCCAGAAACAATTACAGCTGACCTCCGGTATGGCGGCCGATAAAAAACTTAAAATATCCGGAGTAAACCGGGCTGACAAAGCGGAAATAATGCTGTTCT
The DNA here is from genome assembly GCA_963676655.2 of Victivallales bacterium. GTDB lineage: Bacteria > Verrucomicrobiota > Lentisphaeria > Victivallales > Victivallaceae. Next base: position 127,559 of record CAXXKX010000003.1, read on the forward strand.
TCAATGCCTCGAATCTGCGGGTCAACGGCAAATCGGCCCGGGTGCGGCTGACCAACGAGAAAGACCGGATTCTGCAAGTTGTCAGTGTTCCCCGGGGACGATTTGAAATCACCGGTAACCTGATCAAAAAAGGTAACTTCGCCCAGGTCAAACCCAATCGCGTCGCGGGAGGAAAATCCAAGCTTCTGACCGCGATAAAACCGGCGGAAGTGCATCAGGAAGTCCTGAAATCACGCCAGGTCGCAAAACAACTCGACGGCGCGAAGATCACTGCGGAAGCAATCAACATCTCCCGCTGGCGGGACCACCAGGGCCTGCAGCCCGGCCTGCCGCCGTTTATCGCTAAAACGGACGCTAACAACCTGACCCTGCAAGCCGGAACCAGCCGCAAGATCAGCGACTTTATCGGATTCTCATTTGCCGGATTTATGGTTGAAAATTTGCGAAAAGTCAAGCTGCAACTAAACAATACATTCTATAACGCGGTCTCCCTGCGCTCCCGGGTGTTCCATCTGCATCCATATAAAAAATCATCGCGTTATTTTGCCGGCTTTATGGTTGACTACCATACCTCGAAAGGCTGGAGCAAACGGGTCGCGTTCGGCGTCGGGGTTCTTCACGATAAACTTTCCTGTGTCGCTCCTCGCTGGGGACATAAAAGCAAACCGAATCAACTGATTGATCTCGGCCCGATCATCGAAAAAGGCTATAAGACGACCTTGTCGCTCGACCTGGCCAAGTACGCTCCGAAAGACTGGGACGGCAAAATGTGGTTTGGTGTCGGCACCGACTTTGTCGCGGCCGGCAGAAATCTCACCGTCAAATTCCTTGCTGCGAACGATCAGGTCAAAGGCCCGTTCGCCAGCGGTATCGATCCACAGGATTTCCAGAAACGATTCAGAGAAGCACGGGTTATCAAAGTTCCTCGCGCCCCGATGGCACCGCTGATCGACGGTTCCGCCGATGACGAAATGTGGTCGGCAGCGGCAAAGACTAAAGATTTTTATCTGGTAGGCGGCAAAGGCATTCCGTCTGAAGAAACCAGAATACAAATGTTCTATGACGAAAAATATTTGTATCTATCGGCCATTTGCGGTGAAACCGAAAGGAAGACTCCGATAACCGGAACCGGCTCTATCTGGCGCGATGACGAAATTGAACTTTACTTCGTTCCGAATCCGAAAGCCAAGCCAATCAAGTTTTATCAACTGCTGATCAACGCCAACGGTGAAAAACTAGAGCTGGCCCATAAACAAAGCGTCGGTCTGCGGGTTGATTTAAAATCACAAGTCAAGGCCATGAAGCGGAAAGGCGCCTGGCACATTGAAGCGGCCATTCCGTTTAAATCACTCGGCGTTGCCGCCCCGAAACCGGGCGATGTATGGCTGGCAAACTTCTGTCGTCACCGGCCTCCGGGCAAAAAGACCCCGGCTCAGCTGATCACCTGGTCCCCGGTTATGAAGGGATTCAACGAATATCGTAAATTCAATAAACTTATTTTTACCAAATAACCCGCATCACGCGAAAAATCAACGGAGAAAAAAATGTCCAAACCGGTAAAGCTTGAAAGATATGAAAGAAATCCGATCCTGTTACCCCGGCCATATACGGCCTGGGACACTATCGGCTCGTTCAACCCGGGAGCCGCGATCGATGATGACGGTCGCATCCACATCCTCTATCGCGCCGCCGGTGTTATGCCCAAAAACCCGGGCAGCAAATTCCATGTCGCCACTATCGGCCACGCGGTGACTGACGACGGATTCAACATTGTAGAGCGGTCGGATCTCCCGGTCCTTGACCTTGAAGGAGAAAGTCATGAGATATGGGGAATAACCGGAGTCGAAGATCCTCGAGTAACTAAAATCGACGATACATATTATATTGTTTATTGCATCACCGGACACTGCTGGGACCGTCTTGCCCTAGCCTCGACCAAAGATTTCAAGATTTACAAAAAACACGGCCTTATCGTAAAAGACATGTCACAGCGGACCGGCGGTCTGTTTCCGGAAAAGATTGACGGTAAATATATTCTGATGCATCGGCCGATCCCGAATATCTGGATATCGAAAAGTCCGGATCTGGTCGAGTGGGGCGAAGCCAAAATGATCCTGACCAATCAGGTTCTGCCTTGGTGCGCGGAAAAACTGGGAATTTGCGCCCCGCCGATCAGGACCGAAAAAGCCTGGGCCGTGATCTTCCACGGTAAAGACCGGCACTGCGTCTACCGGCTGGGTATTTTCTGGCTGGATCTGGAGGATCCGTACAAAGTGCTTAAAATCCAGGAAACACCAATCCTCGAACCGGAAACCCCCTATGAAACGCAAAAGGGAATTACCGGTAATTGTATTTATGCCTGCAGCGCGGTTATCAAAAACGGCACCGTATTCGTTTACTACGGAGCAGGCGATTCCGTCGGCTGCGTCGCCACCATGCCGCAGGAAATGCTTGAACTGCCGGATAAACTGTAAGTAAGAAATCAGGAAGGGAAAATCATGAAGCAGCACAGGAAAATATTAACCGGCATGTTTTGCGGAATTATCGCTTTAAGCGTTTTTGCCGCCAAACCGGCCAAAGAACTTTTGACTCCGGAAAATATGAAACGCTGGAAGAAAGATATTGCCGGCAGCTATCGCAGCGGCATTATTTTTGATCCGGCAAAACGCCTGATGCATTTCAATACCTATGACAACAAGGGCCATGTCGAGTTTTACGACAAGGACAGCAATTACAGCGATTTCCGCCTTGACTGTGTTGTCAGCTTCAGTAAAATGCATAATAAATACAGCGGGTTCAATATCTTTCTACGCGCCGGCAGCGGCAGTCGCTACTGGATCTACTGGCGCCCGAAAAACCGCGGCATGCACCCGATCAAAATCCGTTCCAACTCCAAGCCGATATTTGAATACGACAAAGGCAAAAAAATGGAGATCCGCCCGAACGCGATCAAACTGAACAAAGATTACACTTTCAGTGTCGAAGCCCGGGGCCGGGTTCTCTGCGGCTTTCTTGACGGGAAGAAAATATTTGAGTTTGTCGACCCGATGCAAAAAGCCTTTGCATCAGGCATGATCGGCTTTGCCGGCGGCTCAAGCGACCTTACGGTTAAATCGATCAAACTGACCGATCTGAATGAGAGTGAAATACTGCCGGTCAAATCATATAAATATATCAATCCGCCGGAAAAAGGCGACAAGTCAGGAACCTTGCTGACCGACGGTAAGATCAATGGAAAAGACGATCAGGCGTTGTGGTGGCTGGCCACCAAAGGCGATCCCATCATTGTGTTTGACCTGGGTAAAGTTTATTTTGTCAATGGCGTCAAACTCAAAGCGCTGGCCCCGCCCAATGCCAATATCTCCGCCTACCGGATACTTGGCAGTATCGACGGGAAAAAATATAAGGCCCTGGCGGGGGAAGTTAACGAATCGGAAGATTCCCGGATTCAGGAACAGGTTATCGAAGCCAAAGTTTCCGCTCTCGCCCGCTATGTCAAAGTAATGCTGTTCCGCCAGGCCGGTGATGCGACAATTAAGCTTGATGAAGTCGAGATTATGGGACGCGAAGCCCGCCCCGAGGACAAAGCCGCCGCCGCTAAAGCCGGCGAATATTATATCGGGCCCAAAATCCCGGCCGCTTCTTTAAACGGAAAAAGCGACAAAAATTATTATTACCTCCAAAGCGGCGGCTTACGCGTCGCGATAGATCGCAAATGCGGCAATATCGGTCCGGTTTACAATTTGAAGACCAAAGAACGCTGCACTATGGTTTCGTATGATTCGTATTTCGCGGAAACCCGTAAAACGGCCAAAGAGTACAGTGAAAAGGACAATTCAGTCGTCAAAACCGAAAATAAAGGCGACACTCTTGTTTTGACCTGTCGCAATAAATACCTCAAAGACGTCGAGATAATTCAAACCTACAAGCCGACCCGGGACGGTTTCAGCAAAACCACCGCGATGATCAACCGGGGAAATCAAAAAGATCTGTTCGTCACCGTCAAGACCGGTGCGATCCTCGATCAGCAGTTCCGTCGGGACGGCTGGTATCTCGGCGCCGACCGCGGCCTCGGCGGCAGAGTCAAAGCGTCTCAGGTGACAATGCCGATGACCACAACCTGCCATTCCCCGAAAAATACCAAGGTCGTTCTGTTCATGAACTATCAGAAAAATTACGGCATCGGACAATATCGCTACGCCATGAACGGACAATATGCCGATCCGGTCACCAGCCGCTATTATGAAAAGAACAATCATCCGCCGCTTTATACCGCCAACGGCTGGAAACTCGGTCTGCTGACGTTGAAGCTGGCTCCGAACATTGCAAGATCGCTCGAAGTCCGCTGGAACCTCTTTTACGAAGATGAATTTAATTTCCTCAAGCAATACACCTCGATTCCCGAAGTCGGTAAACTGTTCAATATCGCCAGACCGGACTGGCTGCTGCGCCTGAAATCCATTGTTATTGCAAGCTCAAACAGTATGCCGCTTGGTAAAGGGGCCAACAAGGACCACTATCTTTATATTGTCAAACGTTCCGCCGACCTCTATGACGACGGCTATATTTATACCCTGCTGTGCAGTGATGACGTCTGGGGCGACTGGTATCAGGGCGAGCCCTCTTCGCTGGGCTGGTGCGGTGAGAAAAAAGATAATAAATACCTGAAAAGCCTGATCAAAGAAATGCATCAGACAATCCCTTCTGTCAAAACCGGGCTTTACACCTGGGCGTGGACCGGCTGGCCTTACTCGAAAAGCTATAAGAGCAATCCGGAATGGTTTATTTCCCGCAACAAAGCCGGCTACCTGAAAAAGGCGTATCAGAACGGCCCGATGAACTTCGTCCGCCAGATATCAGCTCGCGGCTGTATGGAAAATCTCCTGCAAAGCGCGGACAAAGTAATGAATTATTTTGACACCGACTTCTTCTATATCGACGGCGGTGGCGGCGGCAGCAACCTGATCAACTGGCAAACGCTGGAACTTGATTATGATGTTGACTGGAATAATTTCCATTGGGGTCTGAATAAAGCGGCCCGGAAAAAGAGCCCTGATTGCGTCTTCTTTACAAATTCCCGAAGCGAACCCTATGTTGATATCGGTTATTACGAAGGCATCAACAACCGCTTGAGCGCCGCCGCCTGGCGGGAATCCGGCGATGCCATGCTGGCGCTGAAAATGCGCAGCAGCCTGTTTCCCAAAATGACCTTCCTGCCGATCTACTGGCGGACGAATACAATTCCGTATTTCAGTAATTACTGCATCGGTTTCGGGTTGGTGCCGGACAATGTATATGCATCGCGTGAATTGAGAAATATTCCGTACGTCGGCGCGGCTTATGAAGCCAGGATGTTCAAATTTACTCCGGCTAATCTGGTGCCGTCATGGCGCAAAAATATTGATACCGAACTGGAAGCATACAGCCAGACTCACGCTCCGGCCGCGATCTTCTCTATCATTAACCATTCAAAAATTCCGATTCCGCAAAGTGTCAGCGCGGATGCCGCCAGACTCGGACTGGATAGCTCAAAACCGGTCTTCAGCTGGCTGCTGCGCATGATTCATCCCGACAAAAATAACTCAGGGATGAGCGAACGCACTGCGAAGAAAGTTTATCAGCAGTCACGCTGGGGCGTCAATCTGGCAATGAAGCCGGAATTCATCGGAATAACCAAGCCTGATAAAGGGCGCGTCGGCATCAAACAGCAATTCGATCTCAATCTGCTGAATGTCGCGGTCATGAGCAACTGTCCGGCCGTGGTTTACTCCGCTAACGGAGCCCGTAAACAGCTCTGGCAGCCGAACACCCGCGGCATCTCCGTCGACGGCGGAATAGACCTGGCAAAGCGGGTAATAAAACTTCAAACGAAGAAAAATATCACAGCAGACGTCAGCACTGCTGAATTGCTGGTTTACGTACCGGCCGACTGGGGCGACTTCAAGGTTACCGGCGCAACGCTTGAACAACAAGTATATCTTGGGCAGCAGCGTTTCCTGCTGCTGGCAGTCAAAGGCTTCGGAAATATCTCGATCAGCGCGCAACCGGCAAAACCGCATGAATTGACAAAACAGACCAAACTGAAACTTGCTCCGGTCAATACCCCGGCAAAAGTGAAACTGCCGTCAGGAACAAACTTTGTAACGGTCTACAATCTGGGCATCCCGGTATTTTTCGGCAACTCGAGCGAACTTAGCTTGCCGAAAGAACTGTTCTCAGGAAAATATCAGATTGAAGCAATTGCCGGCAACACCAGATATACCGGCGAACTAACCGTCAAAAGCGCCTGGAAATATCCCTATAAAGATTTCAAACTCAAACGTAAACCGGGGCAATTCGCGATCAGCGAAGTCAATCGTGAGGTTAAAGGACTGAAAATACTGCGTTCAGCTGAAAGCTCTTATGACGGCTACCGCCATCCGCTGTTTGCTGAAACAAATGCCGACAAACTGCAATTCTCTGCAGGTTCGCCTGATTTCGCCACGTCAAAGTACGGTTATGCCGCGGCCGGACTGGAAATTGCCAAGGTCCGCTGCCTGCAGTTGCAAACCACCAACACCTTCTTCCGTCACTGGAGTAACTATGATCGTGAAACCTGGCGGTCTGGCGCATCTGACGCCTTTGCCGGGCTGATCGTTGACTACCACACGCCGAAAGGTTACACCAAACGCGTCGCAGTCTCAATGGGCCTGCTGCGCCCCGGTTCGCCTTCGTCACATCCGCGTTACGGCCGGAAAAAGAAAGCCGATATGTTTGTGCGCTTGAAGGATTATATCCATTCCGGCAATAAAGCAAACTTCTCGCTCGACCTGAAACGCTGGGCGCCTGAAGACTGGGACGGACAAGTCTGGCTGTCCACGGCGGTCAATGGCGGCGTTTTCGCCGGCCGTCGTATCTATGTTACAATCACCGGAACCAATGATTCGCCGCCGCAAGGCTTCCCGATGGACGCCGGAGAACTGGTTACCAGTAAAATCGTGCAACCCGTCATCAGCGTGCCGCTGGTTGCAGCTCCCATCAAAGTAGACGGAAAACTGGATGATCCGGCCTGGAAGAAAGCGGCCAAAACCGACCATTTCAAGCTGACCTCATCCATGCGCAATCCGAAACAACCGACGCTCATGTATCTTTGCCGTGACAAAAACAATCTTTATATCGGCATGAAATGCAGTGAACTTGAACGTAAAGCCTATATTGCGGACAACGAAAAGATCTGGGCGCACGATGCAGTGGACATTACGTTCGCACCATCACCGCAACAGAGACGGTTTCATAAATTCGTCATTAATCATCTTAATGAAATGTACGAGGAAAATCGTCCGATAACTGAAAAACAGGTAAAATGGCGGATTCAGAAAGCCACTTCAAAAGGTAAAAACGCCTGGTATTTTGAAGCGGCGGTTCCGTTGAAGTATCTAAAGTTGAAAGATGGCGAAATTCTTTTCAATATGCTGCGGTATCGACCGGAAACAACCGGGGTCAAAGCTTCTTCATGGAGCCTGATCCCGCTGGAGGATTATCTGAATCCTAAATGGTTCGGAACCCTGAAACTAAAGTGAACATCGAACATCGAACATTTAACATCGAACATCGAATGAAAAACTTGTAGAAGCCGGGCTTTTTAACGGGGGTGCATATTCCTGCCGAACGGCGAATATGCTCCCCGGAATAACAATAACCAATTAGCCCTGTAAGGGCGACATATAAACATCCGGAATCTTATATGAAAGTTGATTTCAATGATCTGCCGCTGATTCGCCGGGGATGCGACTCCGGCGGCGGCGAATCCCGGCTTGTCCCGATAAACTCAATAGAGGAATGGGAACAAAAAGCCGACGCTCTGCGTGAAATATTTATCCAGATGCTCGGAGAAACGCCGTACCATGATATCGATCCGGCCCCGGAAGTCGTTTCGGAAGAAAACTGCGGCGGTTATCTGCGCCGGAAAATCAACTATAATACCGGACCTGATGAACGCATCAGCGCTTATATGCTGCTGCCTGAAAAGATCATCGGTACAATCCCGGCGGTGCTTTGTGTTCACCAGACAGTTAACATGGGAAAAGATCAGGTCATCGGCCTTGATCAGACTCCAGCGGGGCAGGATATGGCTTACGCCGAACATCTGGTGCAACAGGGTTTTATCACTTTTGCCTATGATATTCTGCCGGCAGGCGAGCGGGCTTATCCCGGAATTGAACCCTTTGACACCGGGCCGTTCTATGAAAAATATCCGCAGTGGTCCATCGTCGGCAAGGAGATTTTCGACGTCTCACAGGCTTTGAATGTGATGGAAGCCATGCCGGAAGTAGATCAAGACCGGCTCGGCAGTATCGGTCATTCCAAAGGCGGCGGCATCACCATCCACGCCATGGCTTTCGACCAACGCATCAGGGCCGGAGTGTCCAGTTGCGGAGCCTGGCCCAACCGGATGTCCAAGAACCCCTGGCGCAGCGCCAGAGGCAGTTGGTGGGTCGGGTTGCCGCGGATGCGTCCGTTCTGTCTGACCGGCAAAGAATTCCCGGTACAACTGCATGAGCTGCTGGCGCTGGCCGCTCCACGGGCATTGATGAATATTACCGCATTAAACGATAACAAATATTCCCTTGAGGAAGCGCCGCTGACCGGGGCCGCTTATCTCAATATGACGGAGAATATCAAAGCGATATACCGTCTTTATGACAGGGAGGAGTATTTTGAGAATATAACCCATCTCAACGGACACGGTTTTGTTGAAGAGCAAAGGACTCCCGCCTATGATTTTCTCAAACGTCATCTTTCTTTGAACCAGGAGTTGAACAATGGATAAGAAATTGATTCTCGAACGCGCCGTCGAGTGCGCCGAATGGCAGGTGCGCAATCAAGTGATGGATCGCCACGACGCCAACCGCGGACGATTCATTCGCTCATACGACAAAGCCTCAGGCAGATTGATCTATACCGGCAACTGGCAGACCGGCGCGGCCTTGATGTCCCTCCTGTCGGTCTACCGCCGGACCGGAGACAAAAAATATCTCGAAGCGGCCGAATATGCCGGACATTACATTATGTCGCTGCAAATCCTTGACAAGCACAACGAACGTTATTACGGTACAATCCGGGAATTGACTCCGCAATCGATGGAATTTGATCCCCGGGACGCCACCACCGCAGCCTGGGCACTGGTCTGGCTCTATAATTTTACCGGTGACGACGAATATCTGCGACGAGCGGTCCTGTTCGGGGATTTCCACCTGAAATACTGTATGCATGAAGGCTGGCCGCAATATTCATATTATATGGAAAAACAGTTTGCCAATTTCTACGCCCGAGGCTCGTTTCAGTCCGGAACCGGACTCTTTTATTTTGATCTGTTCATGGCGTCTGAAGATGCCCGTTACATCGAATTCGGCCTGCGTCCCATTGCGAAAAATTATCTCAAATATTTTGTCAAGGATAACGGTGAGATAATTCAGGAACGCGAAATCTTCACCTGGGCTCTGACCGAAGAAAGCCAACAGGATAACGTGTCGATCAACATGCATATGTTCAACGACGATTTCGGCGGCGCAATGCTCCAGACCGCAGCCGATATTTTCAAAGATGAGAAATTCCGTCAGGGGACATACAAATACGCGCAGTGGCTGGCCGAACATCAAAGCGAAGACGGCAGTTTCTGCAACGGGGAACATCCCTCGGCTGTTCCGACCGCGTTAATGTATTTTCATGATCCCGGTAGATATTATGATGATTCCAAACTGCTTGAAGCACGGGACAAGGCTCTGCATAAACTGTTGTCGATGCAGTATCGCAATACCGGCGATCCCAGATTTGACGGCAGCTTCAAGGGCAAATACGAAGGTCCGGAAAACTTTCCCGGCGGCGGTGACATGTGCGTTAACAACCGTACCACAGCCTATGCCCTGAGCGCCCTGATCAAACTTGAAAGCGACGTTGAAGATATCTGGCTCGGCCGCAATAACAAACAATTTGTCGATCCGCTCAAAGAACACGCCCGAACCGGCAAATGGCACAACTTGAAATGGTGAATCAAGAATAAAACAATCTATCTCTGATATGAAATTATTTTAGAAAAACTATCAGACGGTTTGACTGTTAATAAATCATAAGAAACTAAATTACAATTACTTGCGCAACTCAACATTACCAGTATGGAGTGATTGGACCACATTTGTTCAGGTTGATCAATCCGGCCCGATCATATTCCTGATTGTGCCAGAAACCGTTCAGCGTATGCACCGGCTTTCGAGCCTGAGTTACACGATGAAATAACCGGCGACACAATTCCCGGGCTAGTTCGGCATATTCCGGATCATCGATCAGATTATTCAGTTCCCACGGATCGTTCTCCTGATCGTAAAGCTCGTCCCGCTCATCCGGCAGATTGGCGACATAACGCCATTTTTCCGTGGCGAGAGCTTTCCGGTAAGGGTTTTCAGTAATGCAGTCGTCACGAATTGCTCCTGGATCTCCGTGGAGCAGCGACTTAAAACTCCTTCCCTGAACCGTATCGGGTATATCTATGCCGCTAAGTTCACAAAGCGTCGGGAAGATATCTATGGATTCAACCAGCCCGGCACAAGATAAATTCCGCTTGACAAGTCCCGGATATCTGACAATCAGCGGAATCCGGGTTATCGCCCGGGTCGAGATACCTCCGCATTTCTCAAAGCCGGAATGTTCCCCGGCATAATCGCCGTGATCAGTGGAGTACACAATAATCGTATTGTCGAGTTCCCCTGTCTGCTCGAGTTCTTCAATAATCATCCCGATCCCGTAATCAACCTGACTGACCAGCCCCAGATAGGCACTCAGGATTTTTCTGATTTCTGCTTCTCCACGATCTGAACGGAATTTTCTGAACAGCTCATTGTCCGTATCCGCCGTCGGCGGCAGAAAAATGGCATCGGGATCATACATCGAAGCGAACGGTTCCGATGGAGTATAAGGCTGATGCGGCCGCGCAAAACATACCCAGGCCAGCCACGGCGCATCGGCCTTGCCCCGGTCCGAGGGTTCCCCCTCATTCCGCATGAAACGAACGGTTTGCTTTGCCAGAACACTTTCACATGAATGCTCCAACGGTAATCCTGAGGTCCGCCCATCCCGCGGACCGGTAAATTTGCGATTGTCATTCAATTCATAGAGCCCTGCTCCTTCAAGATATTTCGGATGCTCAATAAACTCATCATAAACAAACTGGCAGTCCCGCTCGATCCAGTAACGCGGAGTATGCAGTTTTCCTAAAGCCCCGGTCCGGTAGCCATGCTCTTTGAAATGTTTAAATATACTGTAAAGAGGACGAACTGGTTCAGGTCCGTACAACCCGTAATAACCATGGGTTGACGGGTACAGACTGGACAATACGCTCATCCGGCTTGGCGAGCAAATCGGATTCTGGCAATAGGCATTGTTAAACCTGGCCCCTTCCTCCGCCAGCTTATCGAGCACCGGAGTTTTGACATCCGGATGTCCGGCCGAGCCAAGACATCCGGCATTATGCTGGTCGCTGAAAATAAATAAGACATTAGGACGCTTTTTCATATATCACCTGCTTGATTAATTTATAAATACAATATATGTTTTTTATAGCAGATTAAAATAGGGAAAATAGCAGATTAAATGTTGTAAATGTCATATTCAAACAAAAAACATCTCATCAATTTCCTGGAAACGCAGTTGAAAGACTTTCCCCGGAAAAGTTATTTCAGAATTATCCGGCAGTTCAGAATGATCAATGCGGCCGACTGGCAGATCAAGCGCAAAGCTAATAACGACCACAAACTTTTATATATAATATCTGGTGGCGGTTTTTACAACATTCAGGGTAATCGTGAAGAATTTAAACGCGGAAAAATTATTTTTGTCGGTTCCGGCTGTCAACATTACGGGCGTCCGGATCAGGCAAATCCTCCGTCATTCATCACCATCAGATTTACAACCGCACCGCAACATGACCATAAACTTGGAATCTACGGGGCAACGACTGTTTCTGATCCTGATTCGGTTGAAAAATTGTTCTGCAGCCTGGCCGATGCCGCGTCTCTGGAAGCTTCCGGATTATCCGAATTTCACTTGAGCGACTCCCTGCTCTATCAAATCCTGATGATTATGCACCGCGATTTGTCCCGCGACAAAGAGAACCGTATTCCGACTGGAATCAGCAGCGCAGTAGACATGATGAACCGGCATCCGGAAAGTTTCTATCCGGTCGCGACTTTGGCAAAGACCGCGGGAATGAACGAACGTTACTTTGCCGTAAAGTTCAAAGCCGTTACCGGTTTATCCCCGACTTCTTATATGGTAAGGTTGAGAATGAGCTATGCCAATAATCTGCTGGCATCCGGCAAACTGACAGTTCAGGAAGTCGCGGACAGACTGGGGTATTCCGATGCATTTGTTTTTTCAAAACAATTCAAAAAACAATACGGTTATTCTCCCGGAAAAGCAAAGTACAAATAATGAAATAACTTGTATCCTCAACATTTTCAACAAACAATTTCAAACCGGTCATATCTTAAGGCAATTTACTTCTTCTCATTGCTGCTCAAATCACCCCCGGCCACAATATGGAAAGGTGATTTTTTCATATGGAATGTGTAATTCATCGATCAGTGTCCAGGCCTCCCGGGTCATCCCGATTTCATCCAGGCAATGCGCGTCGGACCCGATTGAAAACGAACAACCGTTTTCCAACGCTCTTTTAATAAAAAACTTCTGCGGTTCAACGGCCATGCGCCGCAAAGTCCGGGCATTAATTTCAATCAGAATATTTCGCTTTGCCGCCAGACGCAGCAGGCTGTCAAGATGGCCATTATCAACAAACTTCACCATTTCATTTGCTTTTACAGGATCACAGGGCATTGCAAACGGATGGCCGATTACGTCTGTATGAGGCCAGTTGACGGCTGCTTCGAAAAGAAAAAGTAATCTCTTTGCCATTTCATCCAAATTATCAAGGTGAAAATCCTGAATAACTCCGGGCTGTCCCAAATGGGTAAAACTAACCATGACAAAATCCATTGCCGGAACCATGTTTTCCGGCAGAGCAATCAAACCATCGCCGTAAACATCCGCCTCGCAACCATGAATATATGCAACATCGGAATACTTTTCACGGCAATCGTTTTTAATATTCTCCGGAGTTATCCGGTGTCGATCGGAAAAAACATGATCGACTAATGCCGCCTTCAGTCCTTTCCGCCGAATCAGGCTCAATACCGTATAAGGCGTCATCTCATCGCTTTCCACGTGGATATGCCCGTCGAAACGATGCTTGTCAATCATTGAATTTACCTATAAATACGGGATTCGTGTAAGCTGTGTGTCCATCAGAATCAACTGCCTCAAAACGAATATATCCTTCTGCCCCATCAACTTTATAAGATATTTCAGCTTTTTCTCTGTCGCCAGAATACTGCGTTTTCAGGATCACTCCACTTGTGGAAACTACCTTTATCATCTTTGCGTTATCCGCGGCAACATTAAAAGTTCCGCCTGACTCGTTGATCCGGATAAAACGGGCTTCGGAGTTTGCAAGCGAGTAAAAAGCTCCAGTTTCTATTGAATTCCGGATGTTTCCTTCAGTCATTGAGTCGGCAAATACGATGATTCCAACATTTTTGGTGATATGGCTGGTATGGTGTCCGTCGCTGGAAGCAAAGCCCCAGACCGGCACAAAAGGTCTTTCGTGCAATGCCCCCCACGTAAGAATATACGAACTCCATATCGCGTCAAGCCGATCAACAGCCAATTTAAATCCGCTGCGGACATTGTGAGTATAAATCTCAATTCCGTCATAGAGCCCGGGAAATTCGCAAAGCAGGCGTTCGGTTGAATAAGCCAATCTTTGGTCCGCCACAAACTCCCTTATTTTGGGGTGACTGAGAATAGCTGATCCGCCGCTTTCCCTGATTGCCTCCAACTGCTCTTTTATGGTCCAGTCGTCGTCCCGGATCAGCTTCGAAAAAAGAGAGACAATGTGTCCGGCATCTGAACTCATCTCCTGCCCCGGCAAAACCATCAAGCTGCCGATAAAGCGGGTTTCATTTCCCGGCTGGTCATGGTCGGTAAGACAGCAGAAATCAAAGCCACATTCAATAAGTCGGGAGAACATCGCCTGCGGCGACTCTTTTCCGTCGCTTGCGGTGCTGTGAAAATGCAGATCGCCTTTGTATGTTTTAAGACCGGCAATATTTTTATAAGGATTTATCATGAAATATTCTCATTATATCATTAAAAACGCCAGATAATTCATCAATAAATCAAAGCCCGGAATCCCTTGACCGTATGAAAGGTTATTAAATTGCCGTTATGAGCAGAAGAGGCGAATCTGTCACCGGAGCGACTCAAAATATGCAAATCATCCCCGTCAATCACCATACCGGCATAATGACGTGACTCAACTTCGCTTTCACCGGCGGCAACCAGTCCGGCAAAGCACCAGTCAATCATGTTCTTTGAAAAATGCAGGACCAAGCGTGTCCGTTGATTATTCGGCAGATTGTAGCGGCCCTCCGACAAGGCATCCGCTCTCGTCATCGAATCAGTGGCCTGGGTACTCAGCAACCAGTATAGTTCAGTTTGCTTGTCGTATTGGACATGAAATTTCATTTGGCCTCCAGGCAAAGGCAGTATTCGGCATTCTCCTCCCGACGGAAGTTTCTGGAAACCGGTGATCATCTCCCCGGTCCCCGGGATATCGCCCTGCTCTTTAACTGTAAGCAAGGCGGCTCGACCGGTCCAGCCGCAATGCAGCCTGGCAATCAGGTGCAGGGTTCTGCCTTCAGGATCATGCCAGTAATGATTGGGATCATATATCTGGAAAACGTTCGTCTCCAACCAGCCCGGAGGAGCGAATTCCCGACCGGGAGCCGGGTAATAATATTCCTTTGAATTTATTGGGAAAAAGCTGATTCCCTGTTGAACCAGATCCTGGTCCTCGAAGGCGTCACGAAAAACCAATTCACTGGCAAAGGTCCAATTCTCAAACAACGTCAAGTCGTCCCCGATCCGGCCACGCATTAAAACCGGGGCTAAAACACTCGGCGACCATGCCCGGCAATCATCATAGACTTCCCGCTCCATCACCAGATAAACACATCCATTTGCATAATGAACGTTACACGGAGCCTGATGCCATCTTTGTCCCCTGGTCATTCTCACCGGAGCGGACCAGGTTATTCCCCAGTCTTCAGAACAGATTATCATCAAATCATTGTCATGCCCCAGAACATACAGTTTATCTCCCGCAACAAAAGGACGGGCGTGCTGAAATGGATAATCAGCGACCTTGCGCCATGATTGACCATGATCGTCGCTGATAAAAATCTGTCCTTGAGCAAAAGTTGATTTACAACCGGAAAGAGAGGCTATTCCCGGCCCCCGCAAGCCGCCGCTTGCAACCAGTCTGCCGCTTGGACAGATGCATATTCCGGGACTGCACGACCAGATTTTATCAGGGTCATTTGACTGCATTAATATTGTGAAGTCATTTGCCAGGGGTATTATTTTCATAGTTGCTTGATCCTGTTTTACTGAGCGGATATTTTAAATAACTCAAGCTCACCCGGCTTAAGCTTAAGGTAGGTTGAACTCTTATCATTAAAGAATGTTTCCACTTTCATTTTACCGGGGATATCAAAGGCGAGCGTTCCGCCTTTGCCGCTTTTTTCCACACCGGCAAGAATATAGGTGACACCGTTTAACGTCCCGAAGCAGTAGCGGACATCTCCCGAAACTTTTATTGCGGAGGTAAATGCCGGGGATTTTTCGCCAGAAACCAGAGCCGGAGCAATCCGGGCCAGCATTTTAGTACAAGAGAACAAGCGCTGCTTTAAAATATCTTTCTCTTTGTTATGCCACTGCAAAGTTGGATACCACCAGTAAAACAATCCGCGCGCACCTAAAATAACCGGCATAAAGACGTTGTATCTGATCTCCTCCAATGCCGGCGACTTACCCGCCTTATAATCTTGCTGACCGAAAACTGTGAAGACCGGTTTTGTATCTCCCAGGCGTAAACGGATAAGTTTGGCCGTATTTGCGCTTGTAACCCCGGTCATGATGCCATCCATGTATGGAGCCAGTTTCTTTTCGGGATGCTCATATACAATCCATTGCCTTTTCGCATCATTCTTTTTAATCGTATCATAGGCAAGTTTTATCAATTTAAGTGGAGTATGGCGCATGCTGTACATTTCGTCGGAATAATAAAATTCAACCGCTGGAAACACTTTAACCATATTGATGAAGTTTGTCAATAATTTATTCTTATTGTTTTTCTCCACCCAGTTTCGAGGCAGTCCGGCCATCACCTTCAACTCGCATTCGGCCGTCTGAACAAGAAATTTTTTAATCTTTTCAGCACTATCTTTACGCTGCGTCCCCTCAAAAGAATAACAATGAATAATGTTAAAACCGTTTTTTCTCAATTCAGTCAGTAATTTTGTATTGACTTTAACACTCATCCCATACATTCCAATCGGAAAAAACGGTTTGCCGTTTTTATCTTTGAACACGGCGGCATTTTTCAAATCAAGATTTGCCATGGTCGCTGAAGTCGGGACTTTTTCAATCTTAAGATTACTGTCAGACAACAAACAATTATCATTTTTATCAAATAACAATACTGAAAGAGTTGATGTTCCATCCGGAATTAGCTTTACAGGCACACGAACTTTGTTATCGGTGATGCGGCACTCGAAAATACGGTTCCCGGCAAGCAGTCTGGCAATTGGCCGCAGATTCCTCCTCATTGCTTCAGACGCTTGAATATTAACGACAAATTCCGCGTTCTTTTTATTCGATGCTCCTATTATTAACTGGTCGTCGGGAGTAACATGCTGAACGGTAAGATTTGGCTGATATTCATGCATTTTATCAGGTGGAATATCTGTCGCCCGCAATGAAATATCGTCATACCAGATCGTCGCGGTAGAGCGATTTTGCACATAGACAGCAGCCGGCGCTTTCGTCCATCGAGGAACCATGAAAAATACTTTTTTAGGGGTCCACCCTTTCACCGCCACCTGCTTTATTGAACGATAAAGCGGCCCGGTTCCGGTCATTAATACATCAGCATTGAGATGGCTGTCGGAGCTAGTCTTATATCTGAAACTAAGCTCATAAACTTTTCCCGGCACAATATTCACCTCTTGAAAAACCCGGGCTTGCAACATTGACTTTGAATCAAGAAATTTAATTTTTATAACTCTATTCTGTTGCTGTTGCTCCAGCAGTACCTCCGCTTTGGCTCCCGGCATTTGAACACCTCGGGTCCAACCGTCAGGAATTCCGTCTTTGTTACGGTCAAGTTCAAAATCTCCATTGACAATAACATTTGCCTCTGTTTTATATTTTATTGATCCGGAATAAATTTGCCCGGCTAAAAACGTTGCGCTTAAGGCGATAAATATCTTTTTTCTATGATTCATTATTAGCTGCTCTATTTTTTTGTTTTATTCGTTTGCGGGATTCCATTTCATCGTCTGCCAGTCTCCGTAACTCGTGCTGCCATATAGCCCCTTATGCTTTTCCGTATGTCCGTCAAGCATCATGAAGTTGGCATAACTGCTGTGAACGAATCCTATAAAATTTGGATTGTAAGCAAGATTGTATCTGAAATAACCGTTAGAACCGTTTTGAGCCGCATCCCCACATGCCGGAATCTTCGATGGAGAAGGTTTGATCGTTGACATTTTGAAAGGAATATTAGTCCATGAACTGAAATGAATCCCCAATTTCTCATTCCAGGCGTAATTAAAAGTCAATTTACTGGCATAACTTCCCTTGGTAAGACGATTGGCCGGGCATATCAATTTGGATTTAAGCGATGGAATGTACGGCAATACATAATAATTCCATTGATTGGGACTGTAGTAACATGGAATGATCCATCCTTCATAATCGTCGGAATACAACGCGCTGGCTGTACCTATCTGTTTGAGGTTGCTTACGCATTTAATCTCCTGAGCTTTATCCCTGGCCTTATTCAGCGCCGGCAGCAACATACTGGCAAGAATCGCAATAATAGCTATAACCACGAGTAGCTCTATCAATGTAAAACTTCTTAGCTTTTTCATATTTTTTACCTTTCTGCTAATGTTTATATATAAATTAAGACGTTTATTATGCGTATTCCATCTCCTTTCGCTTAACAGTGCCGCGGTCGGAAGTAATTTTAGCAACCGAGTCTCTGATCACCAATTCCGGTTCTATCATGATTGGCGGGTAGTCTTTTTTGTCAACAACAATATCATTTATCAGCTTGACGGCTTTTTCCGCAATCATTTTACGGGAAACCCTTGCAGTCGTCAAAGGAGGAGCCAGATGTGAGCTTAATTCGATATCGTCCACTGAAATCACCGAAACATCTTTCCCAACAGACAGCCCATTGTCATGCAAGCATTTATAAACCCCGCTGGCAACATGATCATTGATAATTACCGCTGAAAACTCTTTGCCGGTCGCCAAAATTTTTTCAATCGCGGCATAGGATTCCTCAGGAGTAAATCCACCGAAAACAGTCAAGTCGCGATCAGGCATAATACCGTAGTCAATGCATTGGCGATAAAATTCATTTTCCCGTTCATGCATGTCCCGCAGATACCATGTGTCACATATCTCATGCAGAAAGGCTATTTTTCTATGTCCGTTCAAAGTCAGATGTTCCAGCCATAACTCAACCAGCCGATGATTATCAATGTAAATACTGTTATCAAGAAGTACCGGTAAATTTGGAGTTAGATTCACCCATGCCACATCCTTGTTTTTCATAAATGATAAAATATCCTGATTATACAAGTTTATCGTTATTACAGCACGGGGGGAATATTTATCAATATACTTTTTGCATAATTCATAACCATCCCCCGGATTTATTGTAGTGACCCGCACGGCCTGCCCGTTCTGACCGAAAAGATCAGACAATGAATGAATCAGATCAACAATATAGCCGCGTTCATTCAAACTTGACTCGTAACCGAAAAAGAATATTTCAATTTGCGACAATGAGACAGGCATCTCCGTCTTCCGGGGACGAGTAAAACTCCCGCGACCAGGTTGACTCTCAATCATTCCATCACGACGCAACTGCTCCAGGGCACGGTTAACAGTACTCAGACTGACATTATGATTTTTCATTATGCTTCTGACTGTCGGCAATTTGGTTCCTGGCGTACTTGACCGAACCAACTCAAGCAGATCCAGATAAAGCTTATTGTAAAGTAATGTCTTGCTCATGTTTTCAACTTATATTTGATTTGCATCTTCAACTGTTTCCTATTATACATTGCATATCGATACAATTCAATAACCGTTCTCAAAAAAAATTAATATTTCCTGATATTTATAATTCATCAAGCAAGAACGGCGAAAATCTCAACCATGATAAACTTCTAAATAAAAACAACGCAAAATACTTATCAAAAACGAATTAACATAAAAACAAAAAAGAGAAAACTAAAAAAATATTAATAAAAAACACCCCAACAACACCGCCTCATGCGCCAATAAAATTGTATCGATACAGTTTTATGTACAGATTAATTTAACAAATAAATAGTGAGGAAACGATATAGCAAATTAACCGACGGTTTGAATAATAATATTTCCTTAAGCAGTAAAAGACAAGTATTTACAAAAACCACAAAAAAAAAGAGGGCCCCAATGGGGCCCCATGAGGAAAGAAGGTAAGGGTTATTCTGCTTTTACAGTGATTTTATGGACTTTCGCTGAATCCGCTTTCGGCAGGTTGATTGTCAAAATCCCGTCTTTCAACAAGGCATCAATCTTTGTCGTATTGATTTCATCAGAAATCTGGAACGCCCGTTGATACCTGATCGGCTTTTCATTTTTATAGATATCGGTGTCCGCCTTGACTTTCAGTACCCGGTCTTCAACTTCTATATCCAGCAACTCAGTTGTCGCTCCGGGGACGTCAAGCAATACTTTGATACCTGCGTTGTTTTCAATCACGTCTGCCGGTGGCGCGTATACCGCAAATTCAGTAATATGTTCTGTAGCTTCAGTCATTTCTATATCCTCCTGTTATGAATTTGTTCATTTGACCTTGATGGTTCGTGGTCCCTGAGCTTTTTTCTTCGGCAGAGCAACCGTCAGGATACCGTCTTTAGACGTTGCACTTACTTTACTGCTCAGCACAACCGAAGGCAATTTGATGGTTTCTTCGAAACTTCCGAAAGAACGTTCCCGATGAAGGAAATCTTCACCTTCGCCCAACTCCGGTGCTACACGCTTCGCCCGGACTGTCAGGAAATCACTGACCACTTCCACATCAATGTCCTCCGCGGCATATCCCGGCAGGAAGAACTTGACCGTAATTTCTTTTTCATTGTCTTCGAGCGTCATTTTCGGGAACCCGGTTGTCAAACGGTAAAAACCTTCATTTACTCCATTAAGTACACCAAAAAAATCCTTTTGGAGTTCGTTCAGGGCTTTCCATGGATGATTAAGGATACCCCAGTTGTCATTTAATCTTGCCAGCATTTTTAGTCCTCCTTTATGCTGTTAATGTTTAACGAGTTTTCTGAAATATTAAAAAGCAAAGGCAATGCCAACTTTGAAAACTCAAACATATATTACTAATAAACAAACACTTACTACCCTAAATCAATATATATCACAAAAAACAAAATAAATCATACTGAGTCATTTTTACACATTGTTTGCGACAACATGTCACATTGCGACAAAATTATCCGCAATATTTTAAAGAAGCAATTGACAACTGTATTGGATTGTATTATATTATAACAACAAAATCAAACAAAGTGTTAAGCGGTCAAGCTTATTTTTCTATAACATCACGGACTTCGATTTATGCTCAAATACTGCAGTTATCTTGTTATAGATAATTATGATCAAAAACTTAATTTATGAAAACACCCGGCAAAACCAAAGCACTAACTGACTATATTCTTGAACGGATATACACCGGCGAATACAAAGCAGGCACCGCAATTCCTCCGATCAGAAGTTTCATGCGCCAATTCGGGATTTCCCAATATTCTGTTCAAAGGACTATCGAAAAAATGGTTGCGGACGGGTTATTGGAGGCGATCCACGGCAGCGGGGTTTTTGTTCGGGAGCGGGGCGTTGGCAAAGGCAAACATGAAGGAAAAATGGTCATTGGCGTTGCGTTTCCAAGGGTGCAGCTGGCAACCAGTATTTACGGCAATGTTTTTATGGGCATCCAACAGGCGGCATTGCATCAGGAAGTCATTCTGAAGACCGGTTACTCATATGATCCGGGCAAAAAGCAACAATTGCTGGCGGAGGAACTGCAGGGTATTGACGGATTGATCATCTTATCCGAATATGACTATTCTTTCCGGAGTTTAAGCCTGCCGCTTCCCGTGATAGGCGTCTGTATGCATAGTTCATTCAACGATACGATTTCCCTGGTTGACATGGACCCGTTTTCCGCGGCCCGTCAGGCAGTCGACTTTTTCAGAGAACGCGGTCACGGCAAAGTTAATATCGTCACTACAGATTCTCCGGCCTATAAAGCCCGGGGCGATATTTTTGCGGATGAATGGCAACGGGCACACGGAACGGTTGAATTTATTTCTCCGGATGATTGCAACTCTGCTGAAGCGGGAAAAGCATTTTTATTTACCTCTGGCGGCATTCTGCAAAGTTTTCTGTTCAAATGCCGGCAGAACAGGAATATTGAATTGGAAAAGATAGCAGACGTTCTGGGATTCGACGGCAAATGCATGATCGACCCGGACCTCATAAAAACCCCGGTCATTGCGGTCGACTGGCAGCAAGTCGGCCTGTTCGCGCTGGAAGATACGATAATCCGGATTAAAAATCCGGGTATGCTTCCGCGCCGGATATATGTCCCGGGCAAACTCAAATTAACCAACACTGACACGACAACAGGAGCAAAAAATGATTAAACGTCGGGCGGCAGCCATCACCGGTTGTGGAGAAGTAAAAGTTATCGAACAGGAACTGGAACTGAAAGACAATGAGATATTGATCAAGGTTCACGCCTCCCTTATCAGTCCAGGCACAGAAATGGCCGGAGTAAAGGCCAAACGTGAAAATCCGGATAAAGATGCGGAAACAAAAGTATTCGGCTATGCCAATGCCGGTGAAATCATCGAAGTCAAAGGCAATGTCAAGAATTTGAAAGTTGGAATGCGGGTGGCGGCCATGGGCGGCGGCGGCGCCAACCATGCCAATTACGCTTGTGTTCCGGTCAATCTGGTTATGCCGATTCCGGATGAAGTAACTTATGAACAGGCAACCTATGCCTGCCTCGGAGCCACCGCCTTGCAGGGGGTGCGCAGAACAGTTCCCCAGTTGGGTGAATTTGGCGCGGTTCTCGGACAAGGTATCGTCGGCAATCTTGCGGCCCAGTTATATCAGCTCAGCGGTTCACGCGTCATCGGTTGGGACGGTATCCCGGAGCGCCTTGATATCGCCCGGCAGTGCAACATTCAAAAACTGGTCAATTTCCGGGATGAGGATTCGGTTGAAGTAACCAAAGCTTTTGCCGCGCCTTATGGACTGGACTTCGGCATGATGGCCTTTGGCGGTAATGCGACTAAAGCGTTTGAATCCCTGCTCAGTTGCATGAAAGTATCCGCAGACGGCCACCAGATGGGGCGGATTATCCTTATTGGAGGATGTCGCGTCGACATTGGCGGCGGGGCTTACAGCGGGAATGTCGATGTCCGGGCATCATCCCGGACCGGGGCCGGCTATCACGATCCGGAGTGGGAATATGGAGCTGATTACGCCGCAACATTTGTTCAGTTCACAACCACCCGCAATTTACAGGAAATCATTAAATTGATGGCGGAACAACGTCTGATTGTCGATCCGATGACCACGCACCGGGTGCCGCTGGAAAAAGTCGGGGAAGCGGCCAATGCCCTGATTGAATCGCCCAACGAGGCGCTCGGGGTAATCCTGCAAATGTCACATTAAACAGGAGATATGGACAAAATGACTTTTAAACTTGGATTAGTCGGTCTCTGTACATCGCATCCAGAATGCTGGGTTCCGGTCATCAGAGAACTTAACGAACAAAACAACCTGGATGTCGAAATTGTCGCGGCCTGGGATTCCGGAGAAACCAGACCTGATGGTTTTGCAAAGGAATTTTGTGAAAAATTCGCAATCCCAAACCATGTAGAAAAGCTCAGTGATATGATCGACATGGTCGACGGCGTAATCGTCCACACCACGAACTGGGACAAACATATCGAACAAGCCGAACCGTTTGTTCAGGCCGGAAAATCGGTATTGCTGGATAAACCGGTTGGCGGTTCGATGAAGGACCTGAACATAATTCAGGACTGGATGAAACAGGGAAAAAGGATTACCGGCGGCTCATCGTTGCGCTTCTGCCGGGAAGTTGTCGACCTGCTGGCGCAGCCGGTTGCTGATCGCGGCGAGGTACATACCGCCTATTCCGCAATCGGGGTGGATGATTTCAACTATGGGATTCATGCCTATTCATTGGTGTCATGTCTGATGGGGGCCGGCATCAGATCGGCCCGCTACCTTGGCTCATCCAGACAGAAACAAATAATGCTGACCTGGCACGACGGCCGGATTGCCCTGATGACGGTCGGCAAAGCAGCCTGGCTTCCGTTCAGCCTGACCGCGGTCTCCGACAAAAATATCTTTAATATTAAAGCGGATACCTCAATCATTTACCGCAGTCTGCTGGAAGCTCAATTGCCTTATTTGATCGGAAAAACCGACGAACAACCGTTGACCGCCGAAGAACTGGTAGAACCGGAACTGGCCGCGCTGGCCTCGCGCCAATCTTGGCTGAACAATGGTACGGAGGTTTTCCTGGCTGATCTGCAACATGACGATACCGGCTACGACGGAACCCAGTTTGCCCTGGAATACCGACGCGCCAGAATGTAAATCAATAATGACAAGGCCTCCAATATTAATAATTCCCGCCTACAAGCCGGATTTGCGTCTGCTTGAACTGGTCAATCAGGTCCGGGATGCGTTTGCGGAGGTCTTAATCGTCGATGACGGCTCCGGCGATGACTGCCGGGCAATTTTCACGGAATTGCAAAACTCCGGAATCAGGGTCATCGCTCATCAACATAATCGCGGCAAAGGGTTTGCCTTGAAAACCGCATTCCGGCACGTTTTAGAACTCAGTGAACACTATGATGTCGTAACCGCCGACGCGGACGGCCAACATTTGCCGGAAGACATTCTTCAGGTTGCCAGGACATTGTCGGAGAGTGATAATGCCCTGGTTCTTGGTTGTCGCGACTTCAAATCAGCGCCGTTCCGCAACCGGATCGGCAACCGGCTTGCGGCACTGGTATTTCATCTTTTCACCGGACAACATCCGACTGATACTCAAACCGGACTGCGCGGAATCCCCGCGTCATTCCTGCCGGAAATCACCGGATTTACCGAATTCGGCTATGATCTTGAAGCCCGGATGCTCCTGGCTGCGGTTCGTTTAAAGTATAAGATCATCGAGGTACCAATCACAACCGTATATCTTACCGACGGCGTATCCCACTTTCGGCCTTTTCGCGATTCCTGCAAAATTGCCCACTGCGCATTGCGTGAACTCTTCCGAAAATAAAACCGCCAAACTTTTCTTTTTTTTGCAAGTTAAATAGTCGCACGGTTTGACTATAAATAAATCATAACAAAATAATCATCAAAATGTTAACTCGGTTTTAAACTTTTAAAAACAGACCATTCAGATATATTAAACGCTCTTTTTCCCCGGTCCAGGACGGATCATCAGGTCCTGAGTTGGTGCGCAGCATGCATCCCCAATAACCTTTTGATCGGAGCAATTTGACGGTTGATTCAATAATGGCCCAATACGCATTGGAACGTTCTTCCCAACGCATTGAAACCAGGCCGCAATATGTCGCCGCTTCACCGACAACCATCGGAATGCCGGGATATTTATCTTTGCGAATCTCCTCCGCATGATTAACCGCATCGATTGCACGTTGTCGATACTTATCAATATCCCTGAGTAAAGCGGCTGAAAGCAACGTCTCAAGTTCAGGCAGAGCCTCAGGATTAACATTGCGATATACCCAAATGCGGCGACACCAGTCATCCGCCGCCGAAGCTTTGCCATGCCTGCATTGTCTTATCTCATCAATTGAAACCAGTTGCGGCCGGAGGAATTTCCGAATATCCGCATACGAGGCCGGGTCGCGCAGGTCTTTATTACCGTGAATCAAATAACCTTCCAGCAGGGAATATACCGACCACATGTAGTAAGGATGGAAGTTCCAAATCTGAGCGTTACGGGGCAGCAGTTCCGGTTCGGTGTAGGCGGTATAGGTATCAACCGCAAAAAGGATATCGGGATGTTTGCCGCGCAGAAAATCCAGCGCCTCTTCATGCTGCGAACGCATCAGATGCAATGATTCAAGCGAATTCTCATTTTTACCGTAATTCGTGGTAAACGGCAGACCGTCCGCTTCGTTGAAAATTTCCGCGAACGCAATCTGCTGCTCCAATCCATGTTCTTTCAAAGCCATAATGATAAAATCCAGAGCCCGGGCAAAATAGTTAAAGCGTTCTTCCGGGGAGAGCGTAAACATTTCACGGGCGATGTCATTGTCGACATACCAGAAAGTGTGCAGATAAAACCAGCTTGAGAGAATAACCTTGACATCATATTGCCTGGCCAGCTTGAACAGCGCAACCAGTCGATGCAACACATCGCAGTAACCGGGCTGAAAACATTCCATCTGACGAAAGAATTGACTATGTCCGGGAAACGGTTTATCGAGAAAAATCTGGCCGCGCGGATTTCCTTGCGAGTCGTGACAAAGTCCCGCTCCGCTGTCAATCCTGATACAGTTGAAGCCGCGTTCTTTGAGTTCAATTATCCGGGTTTCAAGATCATGAAAAATATCCCCCTGGCCAGTGCTTAAAAGTCCCCACAACCAAAACGAAATGGTCAATCGTTCCGGCAGATGATCAGGAATTGCAATACTGTAGTCCATAATATTTTCTCTTTCTCTGCTGGTTTCCGGTACATATAACACAGACATTCCTAATTGCAACCTTTATTGATTTTAAATGGCAGATTATTGCAATGAAACGGTTCTAACTCACTTTTTCTTGAGTTTAATCCATAAAGTATTTACGGATATTGACTTTTCTGGACGAAGTAACCAGGGTGAAAAACGTCTGGAAGGCGAGAGTCTCTCGAGCCGGACATGCCGCGCAACCGGGCGGCTCGAGAGACTCTCGCCTTCCATGGATGAACGATCAGGGCAACAGTTATATGGCAAATTCAATTTTTTGTTATGCAAATGTATGTTTCACCCATGAGAAAAGACTGACACATTACAATGAAAACAAACCATATATTATTAAATTACAACAAAAATCGATTATTCTTGAATTGTACGGGGAATGTGCTAAGTTATTAGAAGAAATAAGTTCACGACGGATTGGAAATATGGCTGATAAAATCACATTCAATTGTCCCTCCTGCGGCTCGCCGCTGCAACGGCGCTTTCAATTTTCCAAATTCATTGTCTGCGAGTATTGCCGGGTTTCCCTGGTTCTGGAAGACGAAGCGGTACACAATGCCGGTTACGCATCGGTCTCAATGGATATTCCCTCTATTTTGGAACTGAATAAGCAGTTTGAATACCGCGGCTGGAAATTTATCCCGATCGGCCGGGTCCAGTATTCCTATGGCCGCGGCGTCTGGGACGAATGGTGGGTCATGGATTTCAAAGGCGCGGGCAAATGGGTCAGCACCGACGAAGGCGACGTGGCGATAGAGGAAGGCGTAGAGCTCGATTCTGAAGTTCCGGCTTATGACGCGCTTGCGGTCGGCAACCCGATCTCACTGACGATTGAGGGACAACAGATGTCAGGCATCGTGGCCGAAAAAAATCGTTGCGAAATGGTTGGCGCCGCTGGCGAACTGCCATTCCAGATCATCCCGAACGAAGCATACGACTATGCCGATATTTTATTATTCGACAAACGTATCGTCACTTTTGAATATTTCAAAGACGGCGCCAACTGTTATTTCGGCCAATGGGTCGATCCATTCGACATTAAAGGTTTTGACTGATGCCGGAAACTGAAAAAAAATCGTTCAAGCCCCAGGTGCGCGAGCTGAAATGCACCAATTGCGGCGCGCCCATCAACCTTTACGGCGGCAATCGGGTCGAGTCGGTAACCTGTGCCTCCTGCGGTTCGCAGCTTGACGCCCAGGATAATTACAAAGTAATCGCCAAAATGAATCTGCCGGGCAAGGCCAGTTTCCTTTTCAAACCGGGCATGACCGCTAAGATCAAAGGCGCGGATTTTGTCGTAACCGGAATTGTCCGTTACGTTGAGCGCGACGAAGACGGATCTTTTTACACCACCGCATTCCAGCTTTATTCCCCGACTCACGGTTATGCTTCGCTGGAACTGTACAACAATAACTTTATCTTTGTGCGGGAAGTTCGCGATCTGCCGGAACAAGCGGCATTCAGCGGCATCAAGGCCCGTGGCATGACTTTCAAATTTGACGAAGCCGGAGAGGAAAAAATCGATTATGTCTGCGGCGAACTCCCCTGGGTGGCAAAAAAAGGCGACAGATCCAAATACTCATCTTATGTCAATCCGCCGTATACTTTTGAAATGTCGCAAAGCAAAGAAGAGGTTGAATACGCTTTTGGCGAATGGCTAAGTCCGGATGATGTATTCAACAGTTTCGGCTACAAAAAGCCAAAAGGATTTCGCTGCGGGCCGCACCCGGCCAAGCCAATCCGGGGGATATGGAAAGCCGTCGACCGGGCGGCTATGATCTGTTTTTTCCTCAGCATAATCCTGCTCGGACTGATCTGGTACAGCGGCCGGGGAAAACAGATATGCAATATCAGCGTGCCATACGGCAAATATGCCCAAGGCGAACAGGTAGTCGGCACCTTTAACGTTACTAAGCCCAATACGCTGATGCGAATGGACCTGCACTGCAACCTGAGTAACGCCTGGAGCTATTTTCAGTGCGCGGTTATCAAAGATGAAAGCTCGTATTTAACGGTCGAAGGCGAAATTTCATATTACTCCGGCGCTGACTGGTCGGAAGGATCACGTTCCACCAGCGCTTATTTCACGGTACCGGAAGCGGGTACCTATTCGCTGGTGGTCAAAGGTGAAGGCGGAACCGGGGAAACCGGTCGCACCATGCAGGCAGTCAACCTGCAAATCAAGGTCCGCGAGGACGTCAAGGTTACCAGATACTTTATTATTTCCGTGATCCTGATGTTCTTTTTATGGAGCAAGACCCGGAACGGGCTGTTTTTAGTCATCAAAAAAATCAGAGAAGCCAGTGACGACGACTAAGGAGGTACTATGGCTAGCAAAATAATCTACGGCGCATTCGGCCTGGGCATGCTGGTGCTGCTGTTAATGACCTGGGAGGCGATCGGCGTGACCAAATCGACCGTGGTCAAAGAAAAATTTGTCCGCCAGGGCAGCCGGGCCTGGTATGTCGGGCCGGTATATGTCGGCCGCCGCGGCGGAAAGTGATATAAGCAGAAATTATGAATTATGAATTATGAATTATGAATTTGAGATACTTGATACTTTATGTGTGAAGAAATTTAACTCAAAAATAGGAGAGAAAAAATGGATTTGACACAATTTTCAACATGGGCGCCGCTGCTGTCAACTTTATTGTACAGCGTACTTGGAATCATCATCTTTGCGATCTCATTTGTCATTATGGACAAGGTTACGCCTTTTTCATTCCGCAAAGAAATTGAGGAGGATCAGAACATTTCGCTCGGCATCATCATCGGCTGTGTATTTATCGGACTGGCAATCATTATCGCCGCAGCGATCCGCTAACCGGTCATGGAAGAACCCAATGCCATCGCGGGCGGCTCCCGGGCGCGCCTGCTGTTACTGCTGTGCATATTCGTGATCGCGGTCTGCGGTCTGGTTTACGAACTGCTGGCCGGGGCGCTTTCGAGTTATTTAATGGGCGACTCGGTCTATCAGTTTTCCATCGTCATCGGCCTGTTTATGAGTTCAATGGGACTCGGCTCATTCGTCTCGCGGTATATCAATAATGATTTGCCTAAAGCGTTTATCATGGTCGAACTGTTGACCGGGGTTATCGGCGGGTTCAGCGCGCTGGTCCTGTTTCTGGCCTTTGCTTCACTCGATAACTATACCCCGTTCCTGTTTTTGATCTCAATTTCCCTCGGGACGCTGATCGGCTTGGAAATACCGCTTATCCTGCGTATTCTCAAACAATATTCCGAACTCAAAATCATTGTCTCAAACGTGCTGACGGCGGATTATCTGGGGGCGCTGATCGGCGCTATTCTGTTCCCGCTGATCTTTGTGCCGTTTCTGGGGCTGGTGCAGACCAGTCTGTTCTTCGGACTGTTCAATGTGGCCGTGGCCGGACTGGCGGTATGGGTATTTTACCCGTCGCTGAAAAACCCAAAGCCGATTATCATGTCAGTAGTCTTTTCAGCGCTGGCGCTGACTGTCGCGCTCTGTTTTGCGGAAAAACTTTCCGGCTATCTCGAACGTTCGCTTTATTCAGGCGAAATCATCTATGCTAAAAACACGCAGTATCAACGCCTAGTGGTCACCCGGCGCGGCGGCGCGATCAACTTTTTCATCAACGGCAGCATTCAGTTCTGTTCGCTGGATGAATACCGGTATCACGAGTCGCTGATCCATCCGGCGATGAGCCATGTCAAACGTCCTGAAAACATCCTGATTCTCGGAGGGGGCGACGGTCTGGCGGCGCGGGAAATCCTGAAATATCCGAACGTCAAAAGCGTCACCATCGTCGATCTCGACCCGGCGGTAACCGATTTTTTCAAAAGTAACGAGCTGATGCGCAAACTCAACGCCAACTCCCTGAACGATCCCAAAGTGACCATCTGCAATCAGGACGCCTGGAAATTTATTGAAAAAGATCCCGCCGGGAAAAAACTCTATGACCTGATCGTGATCGACCTGCCGGACCCGCGCAATATCGAACTGAGCAAACTCTACAGCCACTCATTCTACCGGATGCTGGCCGGACGCCTCTCGGTCGGCGGCGCGATCACGGTCCAGGCGGCATCGCCGCTGTTTGTCCGCAAAGCCTACTGGTGCGCGGTCAATACCATGAAATCGGTGAAAAATCCTTATGCGGCAAAAAAGCCGTTGTATGTCGAACCCTATCACGCCTATGTTCCGTCATTCGGCGAATGGGGTTTTGTATTGGCCTCGCCGATGCCGGTGCAGTGGAATCAACTCAAACTTACGGTCCCAACCCGCTATTTGAACGACAAGATTCTGCGAGACATGCGTGATTTCCCGAAAGACACCTCGGAAGTTCCGGCCGAAGTCAACCGGCTCAACACCCATCGTATCACCGACTACTACGAAAAAGGCTGGGAAAAATGGTACGTACCGGGGTCATAAATTCATACAGAGTTTTGCTTCTGAAAATTGAAATATAATCCGGGGGGGGTATATTGGGATAATGGGTCATCAGTGCAGGAGGACAAAGAGTTGGATTGTTTTAATTCAAAACAGCTTAAACAGATCGGGTCATGTTTAATCGGGCAGAAGAAAAAAGCCGACCTTATCTCCTTGTGTTATTTGATTCTTGCCATGTTTTTTGGCTTTTCCTGGCAAATTTATTGTCATTCATTTTACTCACTGTTTACTCTTATATTCATTCTGGTAATGTTTTCAGCTTTCATTTCGTTTTTTGCGGTAAGGAACCCGGATATACTGTGCTTTTGTGTATTTTATGCACTTATAATCACGCCGGTTGGCATCCTGGGACGCGCTATAAATGGAGAATTTAACTATAAAGAAATAAGGCTGTTTTCAGCGCTGATATTTGAAAGCTACATGATTGCGAAGCTCGGACTCAAAGCGGGAGAATTTATACTGTTTGACAAGAATAACGCTTCAAAAAAATTTGCATGGTTAAGGTTAAGCAGGAAAGAGCTTGTGATAGTAGGTCTTCTGAGCTTAACAGGGCTGACGGTTATGGATGGCGGCGGCTGTTTGCACCACTGGCATTATTATACTGGCTGGCCAGTAAGGCTAGCCGAATTAAGTGATAGCGGCGGAGCAATTTATTCCTTATCAATAATAGGTTATGTAAATAGTCAATATTTCATAATTGGAATTTGGTTCTTTGTCTTTAGCATATTGTATGAAATACTGAACAAACCCAATCTGAATTTTTGGAAAACTTATCCTCGAGCACATAAAATTATTATATCATTAATCTTTATTATGTTAATCACCTGCATTATTTTTATTCCAGGATATTCATTCCGCTTCCTTCGATTAGCTTTTCTTTGGTCGATATGCTGGTTTTGCGTTGGTTATTTAATGGTACTTTCCCAACGTTATGCAAGAAAAAAATATTATTATTCGGTCTGCGCTGGTGTTTTTCATTTTGCTTACGCCGCCTGTCTCAGCATGGCGTTGATCAACTTGTATTATAACGGAATAAGATGCTTGAGTTACAATGACGACAGTTTTGATCTGGTAATGCTAAGTCAGTGGCCGGAAGAATTCTTTCCGCTTCTGGTAGTCCTGTTTTATACATTACCTCTGGCCTGGCTGGTTATACTAATGCGAAAACTCAAATTCAAACAAAAACTGCTCTATCTGATAACTGGTATTGCTATCTGGTTTCATATCACGTGTTTACCCGGAGAAAGATATTACAGTTGGGTTAATCAATTCACTCCACTCGATAACGGAATAAATGCCTATGAATGGATATGCCGTTATGCATATTGGCATCCGTTTGATGAATCATTGCGAAAACGAATAGATGAAAGCGAAAAAAATAATCAGCCCAAGAAAGAGAAAAGTCATGCTGCACGCACTGGGCAATAAAATCGAATGTGTGATTTGGGCAATTATTGCACTTGGTTTTCTTGTTAGAACATTCTCTTTGCAGGATTACCGTCGAAACCTCGCTTATATCTGCGCAATCAGTTTTTTTCTGTTCGGGTTGTCTGACCTGGCGGAAGTCACAACCGGGGCCTGGTACAAACCGTGGTGGCTTTTAGTCTGGAAAGCAGCCTGTGTAATAGTTTTTACAGCCTGTTTTTATTTTTATCTGAAATGCAAAAAAGAGATAAAAAACTCTCAGAATCCAGATATTACCCATTGCGATAGCGGCCGGGACTGACGCCCAAGTGTTTTTTAAAAAGTCGGGAAAGGTGGTATGTCCCGGGAAGTTGACAGCTATATACGAAGTTTTTCTTGCAGGTTTGCGCCAAAATATTCGATCAGAAAAAAAGGAAAGCTACTCAAAACTGCAATTAAGTTGGAAGGATCGACATATCTTTCAATTTGTTTGTCGAATATCATTTCTTGAGAAATGTCTATCTCAGATTCGATATATGTTTTGTTTACAATAAAATTAGCCTTTTTGCCATTTTCTGAAATAATAAATTCCCAACTCGATTTACTTATCTTTCTAATATCCAGGAAGCCACTACGGTTGCCCACGAGGTTCTTGTACTTTCGACCTGTTATTGAAGCATCGACAACAAAATCTTTAAACAAGTCGCTATTGTTTATATCTTTTAGCGCTTCAACCATAGGATAGCTTAGAAAAAGTTTTCCGTTCTCCGTTTCATTATCAAAGTGATGCAACATTTCAAGAATAGCTGCATTCGATGCATTTGATGCTTGTGCCTCATAATCGAAAAAAAGGTATATATCGGAAAAATCCTCTCTGGTGAAATCAGCTAATATTGCTTGGTTCTCTGGACTTCTTCCTTTAAGAATCTCAAATAAATCCAGAAACCCGTCATTTTTCAAGATTGTCCAAAGTTGATATATTTCTGCTTCATATGCAACACATACCAGAGCTTCTTCAAAAAAAGCCTTTTCAATGTTATTCAGGATTTGTTTTTCTGTTTTGGCCCCTTCAACAACAAACAGAATCTTATCACTCATCAAATACTCCCGCTCTATACATCTTCTCAATATTATGGGCTTGACGCAGTTCTTTATCCGTGAAACTGTATGTCGGTTTTATATCTTCATAGCTCATAATGAAATAACAATCAGGCCGTAGCAAATCATTTGACATAATGCTTGTGTTATGGGTCGTAAAAATTGCTTGGCAATTCAAATCTCTCAATATTTCAACAATATGCTTTGCGACTGAATGTTGATAGAAAGCATCAAACTCATCCATGAAAATGAACGGAAAATAAGGTAATGAAAGAAAATCTTGAAAACTCTTTAAGTTAGTTGAATTTATTTTATCATGAGAATGTTTCAAATTAAGTATATTTATATTATTCACTATATCATTATTGTTTGAAATATCAGCATGATCTCCAACAAGTCTTTTAATGTTTATAATTTCTAAACTCATCTTCATTACGAATAAAATTATATATTGAGCATATAACGTTAGTGTCCCTGTTGAGGCAATTTTGGAAAATTGTATTCTTCTATCTCCAAAGTCAAAAGCCAACTGTTTTTTCCCATCAATATTAATAATACATAAATGACATTTAACACCTGATTCTAAAAGAAATTCTTCAAAATCATAAAGCTTGCTTTCATCAGAAAAAACGTGTGTCAAAACATTTTCAGAAATATCAAAATTCGAAACGTTACCATTCAACACCAAATGCATATTCGTAATGAATTCAAATAAAGTTTTTAATACACGGTTCTCCCTGTTATTTGATAATATACTATTGTTCTTCACATATTTTAATACAGAGATATTTTCATCATTTATTGTTCTGTTTAAAGTTTCTGCACCATCCAATTCAATATAAGCAACATTACTATTTTTTCGATTTAAAGAAATGACCTCTTTACCATCAACAATTACCTGTTCAAACTCGATTTGATTGACAGATTTTTTACGATATCTATACTCAACAACAACTCCATCAAATTGGAATATGTATACAAACTCAGCAAGTTCTAAATTACTTTCTGCATTCAGGTAATTCAGGTTATAATACTCATCAATTTTGCTGTCTGACATGTGAGTCTTTATATCAAAGATAGCACGCCCCAAATTTGATTTTCCACATCCATTTGGCCCATATATTATTCCAGTAGAAACGATCCCATTGTTTACGCATTGAGGATTGAACTGGTAGTCCTTTGTCTGCGATAAATCAAAGACAAATTTATCTTTAAATCCTTTGAAATTTTTTACTTCAAATCTTTTCAGCATTTTATCTATCCATAGTTGTTTCGTTTATTGTTGCATTTTTAATATAACATGTTTATTTTCTTATATCAAGGCTTTGCCGTAAAAAAATTACGGCATGCCCGTTTTATTATTAAAAACAATGTCAACCTGCACTGCAAAAAAGGTCCTATTATCATAATATACGAATCAGGTTCTTCAGCCATTCCGATAGCGGCCGGGACTGACGCCGAGGTGTTTTTTGAAGAGTCGGGAAAACGAATAAACACTTTCGTAGCCGACGGCTTCAGCAACCAGCGGCAGCGGGTCGTCGGTATTCAG
Organism: Victivallales bacterium; assembly: GCA_963676655.2. Lineage (GTDB taxonomy): Bacteria > Verrucomicrobiota > Lentisphaeria > Victivallales > Victivallaceae. Next base: position 162,078 of record CAXXKX010000003.1, read on the forward strand.
CAGCAGGACACAGGCTTTTTCCATCCGGATGGAAATTACTTTTTCGAGCGGAGAAACCCCGGTTAATTTCCGGCAAAGATAATGAAAATGCCCAACACTGAAACAAAGTCGTTTCGCCATATCAGGAATGGTCCATTTATATTCAGGCCGCCTAGCGACATCCCGCCACAATTGTTCAAGCAACCGGGATTGCCGAATATCAATTGCGGTCATACCATGCTCGGATTCGCGTTGCAGACACATAATAAACGCGTCGGCCAACTTGGCCGCGATCTTGAGCGCATGCTTCCCGGCGGAACGCGTCTCGATAGTAAACAATGAAGCAAGCTGAAAAAGTTCTTCTGCGCAACCAAGCTCAACAATTCCGGCCCGACCGGAGATAATGCCCGACCATTTTTCAACATCAGCTATGTGCATGTACATGTGTTCACCGTCCGCATCCAATAGATATATCTGACGCATTACACCCGGCGGAATCACTGCCGCCTGTCCGGACCTGAATTCAACCTCCGCATCCGCGGTTTGCATGATGTAACGCCCTTGTTTCGCCACAAAAATCAAGCCGAAGTCATCTTTCAGCCAGGCGGTCTGAAAAATGTTCCTGACCCGTTCCACCCCGACATTTCGAAAGCCATTATTGGCAAACGTCTGCCAGGCCAAGCCGCAGTTATTGAAAACCACAGCTTCGCTTTCCGGTGAAAAAATCTTATTATCGGATATTCTATTCACATTATTTAAGCTTGTTAATTTATAATAATTAATTATAATAGAATATACAGTTTAAATTTAAAGAAGCAAATAATTGATTATTAAAAGGAGTACAGTCATGAAAAAAGCAGAGTTATTTCCCCGGTTTAACGGATTTTCCTACACGCCGATTCTTGGCGGTTATGAACAAGGAGTCACCAGACGCGATCCAAGTCCGGTAATCAAGTATAAAGGTCTCTATTACGTCTGGTATTCAAGAACCACGGTTCATCTGCACGGTTATACCGCGACAATCTGGTATGCCACCTCCGAGGACGGACATGAATGGACCGAGCAGAAACAGGCACTACCGCGCGGTGGCCAAGGGGCATTCGACGAACATGCAGTATTCACGCCTTCAATATTTATCTGGGACAATAAGTTTTACATGAGTTATACGGGAGTTCCCGAGCCGTTTTACAATGGTGTTTACATGGGACACAAAACCACCACGAAAACCGCGATAGGGTTGGCACAGGCCGATTCCCCGGAAGGTCCGTGGACCAAATTATCACAGAACCCCATTCTGGTTCCACCCGAAAACCCGGATCTTTTCGACAGTCTGCGGGTGGACGATTCGTGCTTTGTCGTCCGAGACAATAAAATATTCATGTACTACAAAGGTCGTCAGATCGATCATACTCCGGGAGAGACCAAAATGGGCTTGGCAATAGCCGAAAAACCGGAAGGTCCGTACGCCAGGGTATCCGAACAACCAATTGTCAAAGGAGGCCATGAAGTATGCTGCTGGCCGCACGGCACCGGAGTGGCGGCGATGTTCTGCAACATCGGCGAAGCGGGTAATTCACTGCAATACAGTGAGAACGGCATTGACTTTACCAGAATTTGCGACGTGGTCCCCCCACACGCCCCCGGTCCGTATCGGGAAGATAATTTCGCCACTGGTATTGGTCCCGGCATCTGCTGGGGCATTTCCATAAAAGCGAGAGAAGACGGCTGGCCCTATCTTGCCAGATTCGACTGCAATCTTAGCACTCCATAACGACTGCCCATTAAGATCAAAGCATTTTCCACAGAAAAAGCATGTTAACCCATGGTATTTATTGTGTTATATATTGTTATCAATCAATCCGTCTGACTATTTACAGTAATCGATAGTACCGTTTTAATATATAAATTAGTTTTGATAAACACTTGACATAGCTCATCTTTTGTTGTATAATAAAAACAACTAGTTTTTTTCTTTTTTATATATCTGATTGCGGAACAGGAGAGTATGTTGTGAATAATTATCCGGTAAAGATTGAGAATGAAATGGAGTTGGATGAGGTGTTATCAATTCCGCATCCGGCGGTGGTTGAGCAGATGAAACGGCTTGACGGGGATTTGATGATCCTGGGGATAAACGGCAAGATGGGGCTGACGCTGGGACGGCAGGCGCTTGATGCGATAAAGGCTGCCGGGGTCGAAAAAAAGGTTATCGGGGTTTCCCGTTTCACCGATTCGGCAGGACGTGAAAAACTTGAGGAATGGGGGCTTGAAACGATTGCCTGTGATTTATTGGACCGGGAAGCGGTCGCGAAACTGCCTCAGGTAAAAAATATCATTTTCATGGCCGGTCGCAAATTCGGGACGAGCGGTTCGGAGGAGTTGACCTGGGCGATGAATACGCTGGTTCCGGCGAATGTCGGCAGTCATTTCCGGGCAAGCCGGATCGTGGCGTTTTCGACCGGTTGCGTTTATCCGCTGGTTCCGGTCGCCTCCGGCGGCAGTGTTGAGACTGATATGCCGGCTCCGGTGGGTGAATATGCCAATTCATGTCTGGGCCGTGAACGCGCTTTCGAGTACACTTCAAAAACTTTCGGTGCTCCAACTTTGCTGCTGAGGCTCAATTACGCGATCGATCTGCGTTACGGGGTGCTGCACGATATCGCGCAGCAGATCAACAACGGTGAGCCGGTTAATAACTCCGTCGGCTGTTTCAACGCGCTATGGCAGGGCGATGCCAATGCCTATGCTTTGCTGGCGCTTGAACAGGCATCTTCTCCCGCCGCGCATTTGAATATTACCGGACCTGAAACCATCTCAGTTGAATATGCCGCCGGTCGTTTGGCTGAACTGCTTGGTAAGCCGTTAAAAATGGCCGGAGAACCCGGAGGCCGTTCCTATTTGAACAACGCGGCAAAGGCATTTTCTCTATTCGGCTATCCGAGGGTGACGATGGATTGGATGATCGAGCGTCAGGCTGAGTGGATCAAACAGGGCAACCGGTCATTGAACAAACCGACGCATTTTGAAGTCAATGACGGCAAGTTTTAAGGGTATAAATCTGTAAGTATATGAATTTTGAGGATATGATAAAATGAAAAAAACGCAAATTGATCCAGATGTAATGGCCGCTTTCCGGCGTGGCGTGGTAATTCCAGCCATGCCTTTGGCGCTGAATGAAAAACGGGAATTCCAGCCGAAATATCAGCGTGCGATTGCCCGCTACTATATCGACGCCGGAGCCGGCGGGATCGCGGTCGGAGTACATTCGACCCAGTTTGAAATCCGTGACCCTGACGTTGCATTGTTCGAGCCGGTCTTGAAGCAGACTTCAGAATTTATCGGCCAATGGTGCGCTAGACAGGGTAAGAAGATTCTTAAAGTCGCCGGAGTATGCGGCAAGACTGAACAGGCGTTGTACGAAGCGGGCTTTGCTGAAGCGTCGGGTTATGATGCGGTACTGCTGAGTTTGTCAGCGTTCAAAAATGATACTGAAGAAGCCATGCTTGAACACTGTAACGCGGTTGCCGGGGTTATGCCGGTAATCGGGTTTTATCTGCAGCCTTCTGTCGGAGGAAGGATTCTCGGTTATGATTTCTGGCGCAAGTTCATGGAAATCGATAACGTCATCGGGGTGAAAATGGCCCCGTTCAATCGTTATCAGACCTTTGACGTGATCCGGGCTCTGGCCGAATCCGGTCGCGAGGATATTACATTGTATACCGGCAATGACGATAATATAGTAAACGATCTATTGACTGAATATCGAATAAAAACTTCAAGCGGAGAAAAACATCTGCGTATCAACGGTGGATTATTGGGGCATTGGTGCGTCTGGACACAAAAAGCGGTGGAACTATTGGATGAGATTCATGCGTTGCTGGCCTCTGGTAAAGACATTCCGGCAGAAATGCTGACCCGGAATATCGAGGTAACCGACTGCAATGCGGCGTTCTTCGATCCAGCCCACGGTTTTGCCGGTTGTATTCCCGGCATTCATGAAGTTTTACGGCGGCAGGGCCTGCTGCCGGGTACCTGGTGTTTGAACCCGGATGAGGTGCTCTCGCCGGGGCAGAGCGGGGAAATCGACCGGGTTACCGAGGCTTACCCGCATCTTTGCGATAATAGTTTTGTAGCTGAAAATCTGAATAAATGGCTGGAGGAATGATGCAGAAACGAGCGATCATAACCAGGGAAAAGATTCTCGAAAGCGCGTTGGAACAATTTGCAAAAAGCGGTTTCCACGGTGCAAGGATCGATGTGATAGCCGACGAGGCCGGAGTGAATAAGCAGCGGATATATGCCTACTACGACAGCAAGGAGAAGCTGTTTACCGTTTGTTTGAAAAAAGTTTTTGAAATTATCAATCCGTTGGAGGGAGAGGCGGTTGACCGGGCTGAAGCAAATCCTGCACAGTTGACCGATATATTGTTCCGGAGTTATTTGGAACTGCATCGCCGTTATCCGCGTTTTCATCGTCTGCTTGCCTGGGCCAACCTCGAGGATATGTCCCTCGCGCCGGGAACCCTGATCGATGTCAAACAACAGAATTATGCGCGTTCGAAGCAGATTTTCGAAAAGGCTGTTGCCGGTAAAATGATTATTGACGGTGTCTCGTTTGAGACCTACATATTCAATCTGACGGCGTCATCTTTCTTCTATCATTCGAATCGCAGAACTCTTTCTCAAACCCTGGGGGATGCTATATTCTCCGATGCCGGGCTTGAAAAATACATCTCGGAAACGGTAAATCTGTATAAACCGTAAGTTGCATATGCAATTCTGTTTTATCGAGAAAGTCTTTTGATGCGACTAAGCAGTGCGGCCAGAAACGCCAGCGCGATAAAAGTCGAACAGAATAGTTTGCATGATTCTTCAACGATTACCGAGTATGTATTTGGCGGATCAATGACTGAGTCGGTGGCTGTATGTACAAAATAAAAAGTTCCGGCCACCGCCATATATTCTAACAGGCGCGGAAAACGGAGAAAGTCCGGCAGGAAAATAAACGCCACGCCCATGGCGACAACGCCGTATGAGATAACCACCGCATCGTTCCAGGCCCGGATGCAGCCGAAAGTCAGCATTTTTAAAATTCCGGCGGTATCCATGCCGTCCAGCTTGAAGCCAACCCGTTCATGGAACGCCATCAGTTCGTCCAGTGCCAGAAATCCGATCGCACCGGCCATGAAGAACCAGAAAACACGCGCACGTATCGATTCTTCCGTCGACGTCAGAAAAGAAACCAGCGCGAAACCGCTGCCCATGGACAGCAGGATTGCGGAAAGATAAGTGATCGAGCCCTGTTCCATGACAAAATTATATTCACGAACCTGTCATTTGGGGACGATAATGATCGAAACAATAATATATGCCGCGACCAGAATACAACCGGTCAGCGCGATTGCCCCGGTCTGCGGATTCGGATTCTTTGCACGCTCGTTCCACGCATCGATCACGGAGTTTGTATAAACTGAAATTATTTTTTTGACAAAACTCACAGCTGCCCTCCTTTAAAGACGTTAATTGTAGTAAAATATACCTCCGGTCCCTGAAAAAGCAATATATACTATATACGTGATCGCATATTGTATAAGGACTTTTCACAAAGATTTCACAAAAACTTCCGTTTGACTTCACCGTTGTTTCATTTTCTCTGTTTACATTGGGTAATAAGAAGCGAACCCTTCGCTTGTCAACCGCAATTGAATGGAGGAAGAAAAATGAAGAAAGGACTGAAAACGCTGATTGTCCTGGGAGTGCTTGGCTTTGTAGTTCAGGCTCACTGTCTTGAAAAATCAGAGACAGTAACTGTCCCGTGGACACAATTTAAAGAACTTTACCGGGAACACTTGAAAAAGGAACTGGCAAAGCAAATTGAACCGGTCAAGAAAAAGGTTGTGCATACAGCATTGACAAATTGTGACTGCAAGGTTATTTTTAGCAAAAAGCTTTGTCTGATCGGCTACAAAATAAAAGGTTTGCGTGGCAATATTGATAAAGAACCGCTGCTTAAAAAAAATTATGCGGTAATATCATCAAAAACCGACGGAGGAGTCAGACTGCAGCGTTTCCCGGAGGGTATTGGATTGCTCCTTACGGCTGAAAAGAAATTGGATTTCACGGTCGAATTTACGGTTTCAGTTCCAGTTAAAGCTGTTGACGGGGACTACCAGGTGAAACTGGAAATTCCAAATGCTTTGATGAATGTGGTTACCGTTGAGTTTAAAGACGGTTTGCGATTAGGCTCTTTTCCCGCTGACAAAATTGAAGGGAAGAAAAATGTTTTTTCAGTTGCGCCCGGGGTGTTTGATTTGCGAGCCGTTGATTCAAACGTCAAAAAGGTTAAATGGTTGCCGGATCTTGATATTTTCACAAATTATAAGTTTAGCGTAAACCGTATACAATTACAGATAAAGGCATTGGTCAATCCGGGGAGCAGCCGTGCCTTTTGTCTGAATTTATCTGCCGGGGTTCGCTGTTCCAGAGGAACACTGCCCCGCTTTATCCGGATTGACACTTCAGGTAAACTCAATGTTAACTTACCGGAAAAAGTTAATAACTTTACCGTAACGTGTGAAACGGATTTGAAACCACAGGTGGCGCAAGTGACAGTAAAGCAACCGTTCGTGCCGGGTAACCGGGGACGCGAAGGTTTTTTTGCGTTGGCGCAGCCACTGGGCGCTGAGGTTGCTGTCGCGGCGAAAGGGCTGCAACGGGATCTGTTTCCTGCCGATATCACCGTCGCCGGCGCGAGAACTCTGAGTTGCTGGAGTTCCCCGGTTTCAAATCCGTTGACTTTCACAGTCAAAAAACTTAACAAAGTAAGCAGTCCCGAAGTGATTGTTGAAACAATTTTTTTCTGTACCGCGCTTGAGGAGAACGGCAGCATTATATCTTCATTAAGTTTTGAATATCCCGGCGGCGGCACCTTGAAGTTAAAAAAATTAACCGACGGCAAACTTTGGCGTTTTACGATCAATGGAAAGAAGAGCGGAATATATGAAGACGGCAAGTATTGGCGGGTTGAACTTCCGGCGGAACATAAGACGAACCGGGTTGAGATGGCGTTTCTTTTGACCGGGAAAAAGCCGGGGATACAGGGGATTTACAGCAGTACGATGCCGGATTGCGGACTAAACGCAAGAAGGGTTGTGTACACCGCCGTCCTGCCAAAACGCTTGGAACTGCGTGGTTTTGAAGGAGGGATCGATCCGCTTCCGAAAGATATTGCGCCGCCGCATCTGCCCGATGGTATTTCCGGCCACCGTTATAATTTTTACCGGCCGTATTATACCGGCGGGGAGATCAAGGCGGAATTCTTTTATCGTGAACCGCCGGAAAATAAATGAATAAAAGTTTGCATGCATTAGCCTTTCAGGTATATTAAAAAAGGAGATTTTACCATGTCAGTCAAAAGGATTTTCGCTATAATCGGGATTTTTGTCTTAGCCGTACTTGGCTGGTTTGTGCTGGGTACCGCGGTCTATATGAGATCCGGTGAAATGAATTCCGGATTGCGTAATAAAGTTTATTCACTCTGCGGTCAGCCGCTGATTCAAAAGTGTCCGGTTTTTTCGGAAAAGATTCCCGGCAGTAATCAGGTTAAACATGTCGCTCCATCCGAGAATAAGGTCAAGGCCGAGTTGTTTCTCGAACAGCGGCGCAAAGGACTATTGTGGTTTCCGGTTTTCCGATGTGATTTTACCGGGCAATACAGCATTACCAATAATGAGCCGGCAAGCCGCCGTTTCGTGGTTCATTTTGATTTCCCGTCCCCTGACGCCACCTATGATTCTTTTAAAGCGGAGATAGACGGCCAGCAGCTCAAATGTGAAATAAATACCGCGAACGGAATTGACGCGCTGCTGACGGTGCCTGCCGGTCAAACCCGGACATTCAAGGTGCAGTATTTGTCGCGCGGGGTCGGCGCGTGGACCTACATACCGCAAAGCGGCAATGCCAGCCGGATTGAAAAACTGGAGTTGCGGGTGACCACCGATTTTGCCGATATCGATTATCCGGAGCAAAGCATTTCGCCGTTGAAAAGTGATATATCTTCTTCCGGGGCGATTCTGACCTGGCAGGCGGAAAACCTGATTACGAAGCATCAGATCGGGATTGTCATGCCGCAAAAAATCAATCCCGGCCCGCTGGTTGCCAGGATAACATTTTTTGCGCCGGTCTGTTTGATTTTCTTTTTTGTCGCGCTGATGGCTGCGGCGATTGTCGGCAAAATTGATATTCATCCCATGCACTATTTGTTTGTTGCGGCCGGATTTTTCGCGTTTCATCTATTGTTTGCTTACCTGGTGGATCTGGTCAATGTGCATATCGCGTTCATCATCTCAACCGTGGTTACCTTGGGGCTGGTCAATATTTATCTGCGCGGTACGCTCGGAGCGGGTTTTCCGTGGAAAAAAATATGTCTGGCGCAAGTTTTTTACCTGATCCTTTTTTCGTACAGTTTTTTCCTGAATGGGATTACCGGATTGACGATTACCATTGGATCGATTATAACCCTGTCAATCCTGATGTTCATAACCAGGAATATCAACTGGACAGAATTCTTTTACCGTCCTCCCGCGGCAGCCTTGACGCCGCCGCCGTTATCAGGCGTGGCGACTACCCCGGAAGGCATCAAGACAAATATTGGAGTTGAATATGGCCCAACGGATACTGATCGTTGAAGATGAAACCGGCATCGCCGAAGCTGTCGCGTTCATCCTGGAAAAAGAAGGCTTTGAAACCCGCCGATGCACTTCGGCGGGTGATGCCGGTGAAGCATTGAGATCCTCCGGTTTTGATCTGGTGATACTTGATATTGGATTGCCGGATATGAACGGGTTTGACTTTTGCCGGGAATTATTGCGCGACTATTCGCTGCCGGTAATCTTTTTGACCGCCAGGAGTGACGAGATCGACCGGATTGTCGGACTTGAAATGGGCGCTGATGACTATGTGACCAAGCCGTTCAGTCCGCGGGAACTGGCCGCGCGGGTCAAAGCGGTACTGCGTAGAATCAGGTCATCAGCCCTCGATGATGGTGGTGAAAGTGAAAAAATTACGTGCGGAGCGTTTTCGCTCGATGAAGAGCGTAAACAGCTAAGATATTTTGGCGAACCGCTGAAGCTGTCGCGTTATGAGTATCAGATTCTGGTCCTGATGCTTCGCCATCCGGGAAGAATTTATTCACGCCGGCAGTTGCTGGAAGCAATATGGGAAGAACCGGAAGCCTGTATGGAAAGAACTGTAGACACCCACATTAAGACTATTAGGGCCAAATTGAAGGCGGTTAACGATGAGATTGAAGCGATTGAAACCAGCCGCGGTTTCGGCTGGGCCTTAGTGGAGAAAGTGGCTGGATGAGTATCAGACTGAAAATATTTATCGCTTTTTTCCTGCTGTTTATAATCGGGATTTTTCAGTTGACCCGGGTATTCAAGGATTCGGTACGCAAATGCTATCTTGAAAGCCTGGAGGAGAACATGGTTGACACTGCCAATATTCTGGCGGTGTTTGTAGCCAGGGAATTTGATCAGGACAAGCAACTGGATTCCACTAAATTGCAAAGCCTTTTTGCGGAGATTGACCGGCGGCGTCCCAGCGCAAAAATTTATGATTTGCTTAAGGACCGGGTTGACGCGGAAATATATATTACCGATACCTCAGGGAGGGTTTTATTTGATTCAAAAAATCCCGGTAAAGTCGGACGCGATTATTCAAAATGGAATGATGTAAGTAAAACGTTGCAGGGAAAATACGGGGCGCGGTCAACCCGGACGGACCGGAACAATCCGGAGAGTTCGATTATTCACGTGGCCGCGCCGATAGTTCTGCCCAAAGGTTCGGGAGGAGTCCTGACTCTGTACAAGCCGATCAAGTATACTTCGTTTTTTATTCGGCAACGTAAAAATCAGATGCTTGATTATGCCTTGTTAACCGCTCTTGCGGCGTTGATAATCTTTCTTGTGTTCGCGGAATGGATCGCCTGGCCGGTTCTTAAACTTACCGATTATGTTAAAGCACTGAGCCGGGGTGAACGTCCTCCCGCTCCAAGTATTCACGGCGGAGAAGTTAAGCGTCTTGCCGAAGCATTTGAGGAGTTGCGCGAGAAACTGGACGGCCGCAAGTATATTGAACAATATGTCCAGGGTGTTACCCATGAGTTAAAAAGTCCTATTTCCGCGGTGCGCGGGGCGGTGGAGATACTGGAGGAAGCGGATGTTTCTGAACAGGACAAAAATCATTTTATCGGCAATATCAAGCGGGAAAATGAACGCATGGGTACTTTGATCGAGCGTCTTCTTCATCTTTCCAAGCTGGAGAATCGCAAGCCGGAATCCACTATGAAGAAAATAAACCTTACCGAAATAGTCGAAACTCTTCTGGAAGATTATCAAAAGAGTTATCCGGAACGCGGTTTTTCCTGTTCACATCCTCTCAAGGATACCGATGTGGTCGGAGACGAATTCCTGATTCGCGAGGCATTGGACAACCTATTAAAAAACGCGGTTGATTTTACCGGACGCGATGGACATATAACCGTCAAAATTGACCATAATGCGGCATTCGCGGAAATCGCGGTGATTGATGATGGTCAAGGAATTCCTGATTTTGCGGGTAAACGTGTTTTTGAGAAATTCTACTCGCTGCCGCGCCCCGAAACCGGACAGAAAAGTTCAGGTCTCGGACTCAGCATTGTCCGGGAAATTGCCATTCTTCACGGCGGAACGGCCGAAATCATCAATAATGAGGGCAAAGGCGTCCAGGCAAGTTTTACAATAAAGAACAAGCTTTAATCTTTATTTTCTCGGTTATTTCCGGATTTCAATGGATAGACTATATTTCATTGATTATATCGAGTTTTTGTTGCAGACTTACAGCCTGCCTTTATTTTTTCTTTTTTACCCACGGCGTTGCCGTGGGCTTTGCTGTTTCAGGCTTACAGCCTGAAGTTAAAAGCTCTGAAAGAGCGAAACTGTCCAGCCCCGGGCAACGCCCGGGGGGACGATTTACCCTAAAAATGCAGGCTGTAAGTCTGCAATAAAAGGCGGTCATAATCTATATACGCGAAAACTTTGTCGATCTTTTGATTACACCGATGGAGTTTACCACAAAATTACCTGTTTTGAAGAAAGTCTAATCCAAAACGGAAAATCGGGGCAGATGATCTTGACAAATATATATTCAAAGATATTATTCATAATCAGTTGTAAGCAGAGTTGTATAAATAAACATATTAATTAATCGCGGTCTCTAATCTTAAGTCGAAGCATGTAAAACAATAAAAAAATATGCATGACCGCATAATAAAATTTTTTTATGGAAATTGAGAACTCATGAAAAAACCTAATATAATAATTTTTAATCCTGACCAGTGGCGCAGCGATGTGATGGGATGTCACGGTAATCAGGCTGCGGTTACGCCGTTTATAGATAATTTTGTCGAACGCGAGGCCGTGTCATTCGATAACGCGTTTTGTCAGAATCCGGTTTGTACTCCGAGCCGCTGCAGTTTTATGTCCGGCTGGTATCCGCATGTGCGCGGTCACCGCACCATGTACCACATGTTGCATCCAGAGCTGGGGGAACCCAATTTGCTCAAGGTTCTGAAAGATAACGGTTACTTCATCTGGTGGGGCGGCAAGAATGATCTGGTGCCGGCCCAGGACGGATTTGAGCAGTATTGTGACGTCAAATATGTTCCGGACCATGACGAACTGAAGCAGCGCGGCCTGACGTTCCGCAAAGGGCTGCACGGTACCGTTAAAGAATGGGCCGCCAAGCTGCCGGACAACAACTCTTTCAGTTTTTATGCCGGAATGTTGGATAAAGGGGAAGAAGAACTATATTGTGACGGTGATTGGGCTCTGGTTCTGGGCGCTATCGATTTTATCAAAAATTATGACGGTGATAAACCATATTGCATTTTTCTGCCGTTGCTCTATCCGCATCCGCCGTACGGGATTGAGGAACCTTATTTCAGTATAATTGACCGGGATAAACTGCCGCCCAGGATTCCGTCGCCGGAAAACAGAGCAGATAAACCGATTATTCTAGAGGGAATTCGTGAAAGGCAAAACATGCAAAACTGGACCGAAGAGCAATGGGACGAGTTACGGGCGGTTTATTACGGCATGTGTGCAAGGCTGGATGATCAGTTCAAGGCTCTGGTCAGTACCCTGCAGGAGCAGGATCAATATGATTCGAGCGCGATTTTTCTTTTTTCCGATCATGGTGATTTTACCGGCGATTACGGCTTGGTGGAAAAGACCCAGAACACTTTTGAGGACTGTTTGACGAAAGTCCCGTTCATTATCAAGCCCCCGGCCGGGACTCCGGTTCAACCGGGAGTGAATAATGCCTTGGTAGAACTCGTCGATTTCCCGGCCACGGTTTATGAAATGACTGGAATCAATCCGGATTACGATCATTTCGGCCAATCACTGCTGCCGCTGATTTCAGGACAGAATAAAGATGGCCGTCAAGCGGTTTTCTGTGAGGGCGGACGTCGTATAGGCGAAGAGCAGGCGATGGAAAAATCCAGTACATCCAGCGTCTATTCGCTTGAAAGCCTCTATTGGCCCAGAACGGTTTTGCAGATCAGTGACGAACAGCCGTGGCACGGCAAAGCGGTCATGTGCCGGACGGATAAATTCAAATATGTTTCGAGAACTTACGAAAAAGACGAGTTTTATGATATGGTCACAGATCCGGGAGAACTGGTAAATCTGATCGACAATCCTGCCTATGCATTAAAAATCGCCGAACACAAACAGCTTATGCTGGAATGGTTCATCAATACCTGCGATATTGTCCCACATACCCTTGACGCACGTGGCTAATTTGTCTTAAAATGTTTATTGTTATGCTTTTACTGAAAAACGACAGTCAAGCTGTACGACTATAATCTATCTGGTTATATGAAAAATTTAGTCTCAAGGGACTTCATATAATATTCTCAAGAACCTTAACTTTTTTGGCGTTTTGGGGATTGCTTAAGGATCCTGATAAAAGAGATTTGTGTATTTCTCCACGGTTGTCTAGTTTGAATTGCGCGTTAATTGTTCCGTGGGGAGTAGCCAACGATATGGTTCCGTGTTTCAGGGGGCCCGGCTGCGGATTAAACGCAAATTTGCGCCAACCTGGCAACGTCGGGCGTAATCCGAAAATATATCTGACAATTATGTTTGCCGGAGAGCTTCCCCAGGAATGAGCACAGCTTTGGGGATAATCTTTAGCATTGTCGGGCCAAACTTCATGAGTGATTGTCGCCCCGTTATCAATCATTTTCAACCATGATTTGTTACCTTTGGACAGCAGCATGGATATTGCTTCGTCGGGACGCTTGTACCGGAAAAGAACATCGAGCAGGAATTGCGCTCCGTACAGGCTGCATATCATGCCATTATTCAACAAAAAATCAAGTACGTTATCAATTCGTCCTCGAGGGACCACGCCGCTCCATAACGCAAACATGTTGGCATGGAACGAACAATGAGTTGAGTTCTTCCCGTCGGTATACAAACCACATTGCGGATCGAACAGTTTTTGATTTATCGCGGCGGCGGTTTTTCTTGCCAGCCCTTTGAAAACCGCTTTTTGATCCAGGCGTTTAAGCCAGCCGCTTATTTCCGCCAACAGCTTCAAGTTGTGATAAACCAGGGTGTTTGGTACAGTTGCGGCAATTGCATCCATGTCGTAGTTATCACGCAGTGACTTTGGCCAATCAATAATTACCGGTAATGGAAACTTATCAACCAGTCCGTCATGTAACAAATTAATATAGGCACACTGCTTGATTAGTTGATCAAAGTATTTTTCAATAAACGGTACATCGCCCGTATGCATGAAATATTCGTAAAAAGACGGGATCAGTAATTGCATCCATTCACATGGCCAGGTAGGATGATTGATCAGGTATTCCAAAGTGCGTTTGGCCGGAATGGTATTATTACCTTCCACGGCAAAATGACTGCGCATGGTGATGAATGAATCAGCTTCATAAGCAATGCGCTCCCGGCTGAAACAATCGGTATATAAGTCCATGGTTGTCGCCTGAATGGTATATTTGCACAGGTCCCATATTCTGTTCAAATCCGAATTGGAACTCTGCATTTGGCCGGCAGATGTATTAAATGGGGCGCGTACGGTGAATTGTCGTACTTGTTCAGGTTCAAGTTGATCATGGTAGCCAAAGAGTTCCGCATAGCGAAAAATGCGTAGGCCGAAATGACTGAGCCTTTGTCTTCCAGGTTTGAAAATCCAACGTTCCTGATAACAATTACCGGTACGCATCTGATATCGCACCTGGTTATTATTAAGCATTTCTTCTGCCAGTCTAACCTCGATCGTGCCGCCATTTTCAGGTCCAACCAGGTGAATGCCGCCAATTGCTTCTTGTCCGAAGTCAAGCAGAAAATGCCCAGGAGCCAGCTTCCTGATGACTTTGGGGGCGCGATATTCGAACTGATAATTCCAATCAACCGACTCAAATTCGCTTGTGATTTTACCGTAATTTTGGGAAGATTTCCAATTATCAGGGATGAATTCCGGGGTATTCCAGTTATCTGGAAACAGTGTCCCGTCAATGTGTTCATGATATTCCCCCGGCCCGGGATCGCCCTTGAAAAAATTGTCGATATTCGGGCTTTCCCAGCAAACTGTTCTGTAAATATCGTTTGCCGACAGTTCCTGCCACGACGAATCACTTTTGAGTTGGAATATTTCTCCGTTATTCAGTTTGGCTTTCAACTCTAAAGCAAAACCTTTTTGTTCCCCACGGGAGAATACCCCAATAACATGACTGCCTTCCGTTAATTCCAGCAAGGTAAATGTATGCATGACGCCCATACCGTCCCGCAGTGGACGAAACGGTCCCAGCCCCAGCAATTCGCCATCCAGAAACAGGCGAAACTTGATATAGCTTCCACCCAGCAGCCAGTTGCCGTCATTGCCGTCGCCGCGCAAAGGCAGCCACGAATGCCTGGCGTAACTGTGAGGATCGGCGAGTATGTGTATTGTCACTTCACTCGCATTTGTTGGCAATGTGAATTCCCTGCGGCACAGAGTATTGCCGGCGCCCCCGAGAAAATATGTATTTTTTGAGAATTTTATCATAGTTGTTAATGTCTTATTTGCTGCGTTCCTGAACGATACAGCCTACTTGTTGAGGATTGAGGGTCAAAGATATTTCAGCTTTGCCATTTTTGATTTGCGGAACCAATATACGATCGTTCCAGGCGTCGATATATTTGGCTCCCGGAACATGTTCTATTGATAAAACCGGGCCGGAATAAGTGTTGGGCCTGCTGTTGTAAACGGTCCATAAAGTCCTGTTTTTTGCACTGAAACAATTGGCGATTATTCCTCCCGCTTCTGTAAGGACGCGAGGTTCAGGATTCTTTGTTCTGAAACAGTCGTTATATTTTTTGCGAATTTGATAGCTGTGATTAATTTTTTTCTGGATTCGACTTTCGTGCAGTCTCCAGGTTGATTCATAAAAACCGGTTCCGTCAAAAAGCGTCGTGTTAATCTGGCTGGGTTTTCGACTTCCCTCAATCCCGACCGGGAGCAGGAATTGCCGATATCCCGGAGTTAAATAACGGGTCAAGTTAAAAGGCATTTCCGAACAGATATTTTTTTTATCAGAAACATTATAAGGGCGGGCAAAATGATCAGTGAGTTCAATAAA
This sequence comes from Victivallales bacterium, assembly GCA_963676655.2. Taxonomy (GTDB): domain Bacteria; phylum Verrucomicrobiota; class Lentisphaeria; order Victivallales; family Victivallaceae. The sequence goes on from CAXXKX010000003.1 coordinate 177,751, forward strand.
ATAGTAATTTATACTGCCATCGGCATAACAACTGGTCAGGTCGGGCAGGGGATATTCCGTATATATGGCAACATCGCCCGGTAATGCCTGACGTAATTGTGTAATCAGCTCGCGATCAGTTACCAGAGGATTACTGGGAACAGAATGTCCGTGATCCTTACCATAACATTTTTTTGTTTTAAACGAACTGAAAACGTCAAGATAAACAATATTGGCTCCAGTATCTTTCTGTAGTTTGACTAAATCTTTGACCACGTGTGCTTGCCATTTTTTTGAGGAAGGGCAGACAAATATATGATTGGAAGACGCAATCGCTGTTCCGTTTATGTTCCGCATTGCATCATCCCTGGAAAAACCAGCATCTTCGGGCAATGCATAAGTATGAAAGCTGTTGTAGATGGTATACAATGCGACCGGTCGTTTATACTTATTTTGGATTTCACGGATTGTCTGGCGGAAAAGCGGCAGGCCGCCAACCTCAGAATAAGCCTGCTTTGAAGTATAGCATCCATACCGGTTACGTTTTTTGACGTTATCATAAAACCAGGTGAAAATTAAAGTAATATCCGGGATATGCCCGAGCTTCTGTTTTTCGATTGCGAAAACTTCATCCCAGCGAAATCCGGTTTTATCTTCCCGCATGACCGGAGGTGTATGAGTGATTTTTTCAGAGAGATATTTGCCAGGCAAATATGCTTTTGTATCAACCGCGTTCAGGAAAAAATCTTTATCCTGCGATTTTACCGGTTTGTAACAGCTTGCAAGGTATTTTCGGTACAGAGAAAACGCTTGATGCCAGTCTCCGTCGTGTAATACGGCGCATATTTTCGGAAAGCTTTTTTTCTGTCCGGGCTTGAGTAGATTGTATTCATCCGGAAATGTTATTTTTGATGAGATTCCGTCATTATCTTTTTTCATAACGAACTTCATCATAGCCAATTCTTTGTTATCCGCCATGGTCATTATACCGGAACCAAGTTTCGGATTGTATATGTCCATGAATTGAAACTGAAATTCCAACCCGTAAAAAGCTTGAAGCGACATATTTTGGGCAGAATCGACATGACTGTTTTCGGGGAAGAACAACCAGGTGTTATCGTTATCGCCAATAGTTAAATTGTTGAAGACCGGAAAAGATACCGCCGGACTAATTTCTTTGTCGCCTGTATTGACGGCTTCAAGGTTGAATGCAAGCGACGGGGAATCATCTAGCTTCATGGATAATTTAAGTTGAAGTTGCGGAGCGTTATCATTCATCGGGACAAGAGATAATACCACATTATCCGGGCCTGTTTGCACCTTGTCAACTTTGAAACAGCGCCCGGTATATGTAATACCGTCTATTTTTATACTCAGTCCGGAAGTCGGGTCCAGTTTGATTGCCTTGGCATTGGCTTGCCGACGGTCAATAATACCGGTCAGGGAAAATCCGTTTTTGAGATTGAACTTATATTCATAGTAGCGATTTCCCAATGTCAAGGTTGAATCGACATTGGTTATATATTTATTACGCGGAGCCGGCTTTTGATGTCGTGCGGCTGGCGTTGGTTTTGTGAAATTTTTCAGTTCCGGAACGAGCGGTTCTCCTGTATTCAATGTTATTGCCGCAACCCCGAAATTAATCCCGAACATGTTATTGTGAACCACTATTTCCCTGATGGGCTCTGTGCTGTCTGTCGCGATAACATAAGCTCCAAGCATTCTGTTTGGGATATAACAGCCTTTATCAGCCAGAGAATACGGAAACGCCAATTCGCGTTTTCCGGAAGAGTAAATTGTTTCAATAGCGATATTTTCGATGTCGTCCAGGATCAGCGGGCGATGCGATAACGCAAAACGTTTTTGTATTGACGGTGCCGATAGAGTCAGCAGGAGCAATACTTCAGATGCTTTGGCGTTGACTGGAATGCCGATTGCATCAACTCTGCTGACAGGAAAAAAATATTTGTTTGGTACTTTCTTCCCGAGGCAATCAATCTTTTTCTCTCGAACAGCTGTATTTTCCTTCGGGGATATTATATTCGGAGCGGCAAGCTTGACTTTGAACGGCGCCCCGGAAACTTGTACCTGCCCACTTGGAAAGTTTTGCAGCCCGTCAATAACTAAACCGTATTCTTTGAGATTGGAATTGAATATGTTTTCAAGGGAGTTGTTGTATTCAGAGCTTATATCCAGAGTTGTAAATCTCTTGTCATTAATAACAGACAATGGTTTTACCGCCGGATTCAGTTCATCAGGTAATTTGTCAACAAACAATAATTCTCCCACGGTAAATGAGGCATTGTCATGTTCAGTAATAACTCTGGCTTTCAGCTTGTCAATATTTGCCGGATTTTCAAGTTTACGAACAAGAGTATGAACACGATTGTCATTAATAACTTGAGAGGAATTCACTAAGTCAATAACTTCCCGTTCTCCATTCGCGTTATGACCGGTCAATTCAAGTAATGGAGTTCCGGGCATAACTCTGGCAATGCCTTTTCCTTTATATCGCAGGACAAGATAACGACCGGCATTCAGTGCGAATGGCTGGGGTAAAGGGTAGCTCCAGAGCATTTCACGTTCTTTTCCGGCTTCGCCAACTAATTTGAAAGTGATTCCATCTGGCGTTTTTTCCACTGAAGACGTCTCTTTTGCATTGGTGAAACGTTTATTATTGTCAACCACAGTAAGCAAGTGCGGCATTCGATGACCTTTTATGTCGCATGAAAGATCCTGCCAACCCGTAGCGGGAATTTGTAATTTCATATCAGGAGGAGCTGTGGTGTATTTCTCTTTTCCAATTTTAACGGGATTCACATGAATGTCATCAAAATATACCTCTCCCGGAGTTGTCAAGTCGAATCTGACTCTCAGCCTTACCGCGTTTTCCGGTGCCTTAAACTTCTTTTTCATACGATACCATTGGCACGGCAGTTTTTTATATAATCCGTGCGACAATAGAATCGGCTTGTTGTCAGCGGTAAAGGCATAAACTTCGATTCCTAATGACTTGACCGGTTTCGTATGCCAGACCATTGCATCGACAATATATTCTTTGCCTGGTTCACACTTTGGCGACGGGAAGACTTCCCATGACGCAAATTTGCCCGGCTTGCTCGATTTAATTCCGATTACGCCTTTATTGCTGCCGTATCCCCGGGTGGTATCCCAAATTCCGGTGTACTGGGGCCCCGCGGTATGAAACACATACCCGTTGGGAGCTTGTTTACCGTTTTCTATTGTTAAATTACATTCTTCTGTCAGGCCGCCGCTGCTTCCTTGCGTATATCCGGCCTTTGTTTTTCCCGCGGCTGTTTTGCTGATTGCATTGATATTATTTTCTTTTACGCTTATTTTGTCAAAATATGCTTCACCTGGAGTAGTCAAATCAAACCTCGCTCTAATTCTTGTCGCATTGTCGGGAACCTTGAATTTCTTCCTGATTTTGTACCATTGTTGTGGTAAATCTTTGTAGAGGCCATGTAATAGCAACGTGGGCTTCCCTGCAGCGGTAAAAGCATATACTTCCACGCACAAAGATTTAGTTTTTTTAAGTTTGGTGTGCCAGACCATCGCCTCAATGATATATTCTTTGCCTGGATCACATTTTGGTGTCGGCCGGACTTCCCACGCGCCATATTTGCCGGGAATTTCACTTTTTATTCCAATTACGCCTTTCTTTTTTCCGTATCCTCGTGAAGGATCCCAGATTCCGACATAGTTCGCCGCGCTGTCTTTAGCAAACAGATAATTATTGGGGGCCTTTTCGCCCGGCTTGATTATGCTGATTTGATTTTTGCCGGTTTCTTGAGCCTGTATCGACAAAATACACAAAAATATAATAATAAACAACAAATGAATTTTCTTGATAAACATCTTCTTATGTGACCTTTATATAACTATCGCGTGCATTAAAAATTAAACGGTATCCATCCCCCGGTTTTGTGCTTGCAACCGTTAATAAAATAATTTCTTTCCCGGAATTTTATTTGAGCTAAGGCTCGCTGATTAAGCTTAATTCTTTAAAAAGTTTTATGTCATAAGCTTTTGACCATAAATCGAATTTTGAAATGATGTAGAAAAATAGGCTTGACCATTCAGTAATTTCTTATATAATAAATTTTAGTTCTCATCCCAACAACCTAATGGTCCTATATCAAATGGTTCTGTTAAATAAGGATTTGTTGCATTCAGAACTATTTTACTGCTTACATGCGCATCCGCCCACAAAACGTTTATTGCTCTACCATTGGCATGTTTTGAGTCTACTTGACCAAGCTGGGCGGTGTCTGTTCTTTTGTTGTAAAAAAGAAAATACAAGCCGCGTTCTCTTCTGGTATCTGCATTATCAATAGTGTCTGCGGTAAGAATAGTTTTTGCCGGTTTTTTAATATTGGATAGTTTATGCATCTTACTGAGGAATGGCCATGACCCTAGACGCCCATAGCAATTAAAACCATAATCAGGATAATTGGCAATGCTGTCCAAATTCAAAGCCGAAGCGGAATTCGCTTCCTGCCATCTCTTTCTGTAATTCACCGAACTTGAAAACCGTTTGCCGGGACAAGTGAAAACGCTTCCTGTTGCATATTTGTTCAGGATAAACATTGAAGTCCAAATCACAGAGTTTGCCAAGCCCGGATATCGGTTATTATTGCTTTGCATAGGCATAGGCAAAAAACCGGAATAATCACTCGTATAAAAGGTAAATCCAATGCCTATCTGCTTCTGGTTACTGGCGCATGAGATAGTTTTTGCTTTATCGCGTGCATTGTTCAATGCTGGAAGCAGCATGCTTGCCAGAATCGCAATGATGGCTATCACTACCAATAACTCTATTAGTGTGAAAAATTTTTTCGTTCTCATTTTTTCTTTCCTTGTTATGGTTGATAATATAAATTGGGTTAATTTAAAATTCATAGGTTCACAAACTAAAAAAATCCTTTCTTTTCTTGTAAATTAAATTTTACTTTTTACACTGTTCCTGATTATAATAATTGGTTTAATCGTTATTGAATCCGTTGATGCACTGTCGTTAACAATATAATTCAACCGGTCATAGATTATCTGAGATATTTCGTCAACGTTTTCCTGAAATGTCGTAAGACCCGGCAATAAAACGGGGGCGAATTCACGATTGTCAAATCCCAGGATAGATATATCATCGGGAATTCTCAAGCCGGCGGCATAACAGTAGCTGTAAACCCCTAACGCGATAAAATCCATAGTAACGAATATAGCGCTGATTTCAGGATGTTTCTTCAGTAAACTGGCCGCTGCCTGCTGACCTTCGCTTAAATCATTGACCTCATAATTGTATAACTCCACACCTTTGTGTTCTTGCTGGTATTTCGCGGCTCCGTCATACCGTAAACGGCAAAATCCGTATGAATAGCTTAATTGGGAACTGATTATGCCAATTGCCTGATGTCCGCATTGTTGATGTAAATATTCCATCGCCATGTAACCGGCCGCTACATTGTCTGTCCCGACACAGCAGTAGCTCTGGAGGGCGTGATTAAGTTTGACCGTTCTTTGCCGGGGACAGTGTTCCTCCAGTGTTTTTAACTCGAATTCATCAAAAACTTCTGCGATAATCATTACATCAGGAATAATTCCGCAATTTTTTAGTTGATTCGTTGAATTGATGATGTGAACGTAACAATTTAACACTTCCAGATGCTGCCGTAACTTGTCGATTACTTGCAGATAAAACCGGTTGGTCAGCGTAGTCAGATGTATATAAAAAACGATATTTTTGCGGAAAAACGGGTTGTCAAAGGCAAGAGGATTCACTTTTACGCATTTACCTTGAACTCCTTGAACATAATTAAGCTCTTTCAGACGGCTTATGGCGCGTTTTACCGTACTGGCGCCTACCTCGTACTGTGTCACCATCTGCGATATGGAAGGTAATATTGAGGGGTAATTCCCCCCGGTTATTTCCTGTTGTAGTTGTTCACTTAATCTTAGAAACGGAACCATGTTATTTCTTTAAACCTTGAACTATTGTATTTTTAATCTATAACTAATTTTTAAGCTCTTTTCAACATAGTCGACTATGTTGTTTATCCTATTATACTATGTAATTTTGAAAAAGTCAACAGGATAATATTTTTTCCCGCAAAAAAATTTCAGACGAACGTATTCGGTCAGTTGGCAGGCCAGCAACTAATGCTCTCTGTTCAAGGTCTTTGATTTAAGCAGCTACGCGCTTGAAATCAATGACATCACTTCGAGCAAAATGATGTTACTGCGTCATGCGTTGCATGACAAATGCGCTTTGTAGCGAACGGCATGACCGCCGCTTCGGCGACCAGCATCTCGTTGCTGGACCACGTCCGCGTACGACGCGGTGCGGTATAACTGCTACGCAGAGTTTGTTATAAAATGGTCTGACCGATTACAGACGAACAGTAACTAAGCCATTGCTGAATGAATTTTCAATGTCTGAATAGAATCAAAATTATATATAATATCGAAAAAATCATAATGGCATATTGACAATTGGTGAGATATCACGTATACTAACTGTAGTGGTACACCATTATACAGGAAATGCGGCATGATAGACGATAAAAATTATATTCCGGCGTTCAAGCAGCTGAAGGATATATTGCTTGACCGGATACAAAAAACAAAGCCTGACACGAAAATTGACAGTATTCGGGATCTGAGGAAAGAATTTAACATCAGTCAGGCAACTGTAGACCGGACTTTATACGAACTCGAGCAGGAAGGTTTTATATATAAGGTACAGGGGAAAGGGACATTCGTGGCTGACAGGAAGACTTCTGAACCGGTGCGAAAAGGAACGATCGCCTTGATTATCCCGCAAATAAATTTTTCGACGTTTTTTTCCAACATCGCCCAGGGCGTGGAAAACGAGGCATTTAAGCTGGGCTATCAAATGATTGTCTGTTCATCCTATGAAAATATTTCCCGTGAAAAAGAATATATCAAGCGTTTGCTTCAGAATAATACCGAGGGCATTATTTATGCCTCATCCGCCTCTGAGCCGGATAAATATCTGCATATTGACGAAATAGCGTCAAAAATACCTTTGACCGTAATTGACGTGGCGCTGAAAAATGTAAATTGTGATTACGTTACTACTGATGACGAAGCCGGGGCTTTTGACGCGATCAGCCATTTTATCAGTCAAGGGCATAAACGGATTGCGATCATGACGACCCCGACCTCAAAGGAAATCTCGACGATGTCCAAGCGCCTTGAAGGATATAAAAAAGCCCTTGAAACTCATGGGATAGCTGTTGACAGCGATTTGATATTGACTTCGGAACACTGTGATTTTGAGTATGGTTATAGAGCAATGAATCGCGCTTTAAGGTCGAATTTTGACGCAACCGCTCTTTTTTGCGCCTCCGACAACCTGGGGACCGGCGCTTTACAAGCCCTGTATGACCATAATGTGAAAATCCCGGATGAAATATCTGTTATCGGCTACGGCAACTTGAAGTTGGACAACCCATATAAACTTTCCATGTCGACGGTTGTGCAGCCGACGATGGAGATGGGAAAAAAGGCGGTGGAACTGCTGAATGAAAAATTTGAAAAGAAAAGACCTTTGTTCAGCTATAAAGAAGTAATATTGCCGGTCAGGTTGGAAATTAACGAAACCTGAGGCGGAATAATATCTTTGATTAATCTGAAAATCAGGATCAATAATAAACTGGAAAGAGAAAAAAATGAATGAGACAGTCGAAAACGACCTTTCATGTAAACTAGATGAATATCAAAATGAATGGAAAAAAATGAATGATTCATCTTGTAAACAGGCCGGGCGTGAACGTTTTTATCACAATAAGTACGGCATGTTCATTCATTGGGGACTTTATTCTATTCCGGCGGGAATATGGAATGGTGAAAAAATGGAAGAGGGGGGCGATGGACCATCCGTTGCTGAATGGATAATGCGGCGTAAAAGCATCCCCCGTTCCGAATATGAAAAATTGGCCGGACAGTTCAATCCGGTTGACTTCAATGCGGATGCCTGGGTGAAAATTGCCAAGGCCGCCGGTATGAAATACATTGTCATTACCGCCAAGCATCACGAAGGTTTTGCGCTGTTTAAATCATTTGATCCGTTTAATGTCGTGGACGCAACGCCTTTCGGGCGGGATATCATTGCCGAACTGCATGCCGCTTGTGCCCGGCATGGTTTGGATTTCGGGGTTTACTATTCTCATTCGCTGGACTGGCGGGACGGCGGAGACGGCGGGATTAAGGCATTCGGATCTCCTGATAATCCTAAAAAATCTAATTTTCCGAATTACTTTGATCCGGCTCCGGTAACTTTCTGCGACTACATTGAACAAAAGTCATTACCGCAGGTTCGCGAATTAACCGGAAATTATCCTGATCTATGTGAAATCTGGTTTGATACTCCGCTGTCTATCCCTCCGGAAATAAGTTTTGAATTTTACCGCTGTGTTTATGAAAAACAGCCCAGGACGCTGGTCTCTGAACGAATCGGCAACGACATGGGGGATATCCTGATTCCCGGCGACAATACTATTCCAGATAAAGTTCAAAGACTGCCGTGGGAATGCATTGCCACAACAAACAATTCCTGGGGATATAATTGCTATGACAATGATTGGAAATCGCCACGGGAAATTCTGTTCTGGTTGGTTTCGGCCGCTGTCCGGGGAGGAAATTTGCTGCTCAATCTGGGACCGCTGCCCAGCGGCGCACTGCCTCCCGATGCGGTAAAAAACATAAGCGTCGTAGGGAAGTGGCTTGAAATCAACGGTTACGCCATTTATGACTCTGTGCCGTGGCAAGTTACGCACGAAGGGCCGACAGAAGTCGTTATCAGCAGTACTGAGCAACGCAAAGAAGATGGTTTTAAGGCTGCTTTTTCGCCTGAGGATTTGTTTTTCACCTGTAAAGACAACTGCGTCTTTGCCATAAGTTTAGTTCCATTTGATAAAGACAGAATAGTAATTCGCTCTTTAGTTGGCTGCCCGGTGGAAGCGGTTCGGATATTGGGGGCCGCAGATCTCGTTCACTGGAACGTTGCGAGTGAAGGGCTTGTTGTCGAGGCCCCGGATGATTTTCATTCGCACGAACTTGGCTATGTTGTGGAAATTAAGCTGAAATCATAATAATTCATATTTAAATATAACAAGGAATTCAAGCTAAAACAAAGGAGTGCGACATGAAGAAGATTTTTACGCTTATCGAGTTGCTGGTTGTGATTGCTATTATTGCTATTTTGGCAGCAATGCTTATGCCGGCTTTGAACAAAGCCCGAAGTATGGCGAAAATGACCTCCTGTAAAAACAACATGAAACAGTTAGGGCTTATGACTAACATGTATGTTGTGGATTATGACGATTATTATCCGCCAGGGGATTATAATTGGGATATTCCTTTGAAGACCGGTTATCTTGGCAAGCTTGTGGTCCATACCGGATATGCCGACCGCTTTGAAGAGGCGCCGCGAAAAGGTCTATTTCTGTGTCCGTCCACCAATCCGGGAGATGTTGATGGCACGATAACAAAATTCGCCTACAGCTACGGCCCGACCAGGGTGACCAATGGCGCCGGTTATTATGATTCCAATTATTCCGGCGGCTGGTCTTTTCCATGGGGGGCGACTCCGAACCAATCCATAGCCAAGAAGATTAACAAAATAAGAAAAGGCAGTGTGGTGCTTATCGAACTTAAACTTGCGCCCTGGAGTTTTGTTACTGATGCAGCTGGCGCAATACTCTCAAATACCCGTCCTGTCTTTACCAATCAACTCCAGATTTCCAATGATTCATGTACCACGTTCAGACATAATTCCAGCGCTAATTTTCTTTTCAAGGATGGTTCGGTTCAATCCTGTAAGGCTGGAACACAATTCGGTACGGTTTATACGAAAAACGGCTGGATGCCATTGAAATAACAGGAAAGGCGTTTGAATATGTTCAAATATCTTATGGTAAGAGTTTTTGCGGCTTCAACTTTATTATTGATAAACTTTTGCTTGTCCGCCGCCGGAACCGGCATGCCGGACTTTCAGTCTGACGGCCGGATTTCTGACGGGACGGAGTCAGTGCAAATGACCTCTCAAGGCCAGATAAGGCTTACAGTCGATAACAACGAGGTTATCCTTATCGACCAGCAGATGTCGATTGGCAAAATCAAATGGACTTATCCGCCATATTTCGAGAATAAGAGATTTAAAGTATTTCCTCAGGAAAAAAAATGTCTATTCACAGGAAAAGTTCCGTTGAGTAAAGAGAAGGGAGCCGGGCAGGCGGATTTCTCCCTGAACCTCAAATTGTTAAATGATGGAAGCATTGACGTTGACCGTAAGCTGAAGATACCCGAAGGGATTCCAACGAGATACGATAATACGTTTTTTATTATACCGTTTCATTTGCTGTCCGGACAAACCATCAAAGTAAACGACAAGTCTTTGCATATCAAAGAAAGTAATGCTGGTGATAATAGTAACGGCTTGATCCTGAAACACTCAAAAGATGTTAAGACAATTGAGCTTTTTCCGGATGATGCTGACAAAAGAATATTAATTAACATCGCGGAATGTCGGAGAACTTTTCTTCGTCTCTCCAAAAGCCGTCGGGGAAAACAGTTTATTCTCGGCTTGATGTCGTCCAATGGGGATGTCAGATTTACAATTAAATTGTCCGGGAAAGTAAAGCGGAAAACCGCAAAAAGCAATACGATCATTAATTTTCGTGACTGCGACAATCTCGAAGTGCCGAATTACCAGGGATCTGTAAATTTAATCCAAAATCCATCTTTTGATCAAGGACTTAATTATTATCAATACAGAAGCTATGCGAAAACTCCAGGAATTAGATATTCATGGTACTATAAGCTCGATAACAGCACTGCGAAGTTTGGCAAAACCTCCGTGCTGATGCGGGCCTTAAAGCAAATAAAAGACCCGGTCCCGTTGGGTACGTTTATCATCCCGGTTGAAGCCAATAAAGATTATACGTTCAGCTTTTACGCGAAGTCCAATAATCGTGATGCCGGGCTGGTTTTAAGATCTTTAAGTGCGAGGCACCCGCAATTCGCGCAATTTCAAGGCAAAGGACATAAATATTTTTCATTGACGAAGCAATGGAAAAGATATTCGGTAAATTTAAAGAACCCTAATACCGGTCTGGCTCTGATGTTTCAAGCCAAATTGGGCGGGAACAGTTCTTCTGACGAGGCGAAAATCTGGATAGATGGGCTGCAGTTGGAAAAAGGAACTCAGCTTTCAGAATTTACTATGCGGCCGGTCAGTGCGCGATTTTTGACTTCTGCCAAAGATAATTTTCTTGATGCCGGCAAACCGGTAAATCCGGAATTGACAATTTCTACCAGCCGTCCGGCTGCCGCCGGTAAGGTGAAGATTGAAGTCAAAGATTTTTTCGGTAAAGAAGTCTGGAACGAACAGTATGAATTCAAGGCAAAAGCAGGTTCGAATACCAGAATAAGTCTGCCGACGCTGGAAAAAGCACTGAAAAACAAGCAGGGGATTTTTATTGTAAAAGTAATTTTCAAGTTGGATGACGGTTCTACGGATTATGATTTTTTCCGCTTTGCGATATTGAAATACCTGGATAATAAATTCAAAAATAAAAATATTTTTGCATTCTGTCTCAGATATCTTTTGTGCAGACCGGATATCCCTGCGATTATGGAACGCTTCAAGTATATCGGTTGGGGAAGTGCAAATTACGGAACTTATGGAAATGATATCGCCAGGCTTCTGAAAGATAATAATATCAAATATTTCGGTGATCACATGGTGTCCAAGCGAAAAGCTAATGGCGGCATGGTGATTGACGGTAAAGTCATGATGCGGGATATTAACAATTTGAGGAACGTCACGCCGGAAATACAAAAGAAATTTGAAGATCTCTGTTACGAGAAAGCAAAATTATATCCGTATATCAACACGTGGTGCTTCGACGGGGAATGCGCGACCGGAATGATGAGCGGATTGATGGAAAATATTGAAAACTTCGCACGATTGCTGATTGCCACATATAAAGGGGTAAAGCGGGCAAACCCGCAGGCCCAGGTTTTGTTAACCGGCGGTCCTTGCAACATGATGCCGCAGGGAGGCTCCAGACTTGTGGCGAAATATATTGACGCGGTTAAGGGCCGGGTTAAATTTGACGCGGTGGCGATTCATCCCTACCGGGCTACGCCGGAAGACCCGGACCTGGACAGCGATGCAAAATATTTCCTTGACATGCTGGATAAAAAAGGCTATGGAGATGTTCCGGTTCACTGGAACGAAGGTATGCATTTCCCTCAATACAATGTTCCGGCCTGGGGACTTAACCCATACCGGGGAAATTCCAACGATCATTTTTATGCCGGGACGATCTCGTATGATATGGGCTGGGGCGAAAAGATATCCGCGGCATATTATGCCCGGGGTTGGCTGGTGGCGCTCAAATATCAAAACAGAGTTGAGATGTTCAACGGCTGGCAGCACCGGGAAACGTTCATGGATATCGACCTGACGCCGTTTTCGGTCCAGAAAGTCACCAATACTTTGGGTAACATTCTTGGCAACGCTGTTTTCAAAAAAGATATTCGTTTTGCGGCAAACAGCAGGTGTTATGTCTTTGAAGACGAACTCAAACGGCCGGTCGCCGTGATGTGGTCGTATTACCCGAAAGTCGATAGAAACAAGGCGCGGCCCCCGGAGGTTGTTCTGAAATTTTCCGGTTATGCCCCTGAATTTATCGATTTAATGGGAACAACGCGCAAGCTGTCACCGGATAAACAAGGCGCTATTACTATGCCGCTTACACCTTTTCCCGTATTTATTCGCGGGAAAGCCGGTTCTTTGAACACGTTTTGCGTGGATATTGCTAAAACCGCATTGAAAGACGCCCGGAATATTTTTATCAAAGTTACCGCAAAACCGCTTGCCGGGAACAGGATGGAACTGACATTCTTTAATCCCCTGACCAATGATTTTACCGGAAATGCCGTCTTTAAAATAAATAATAAGAATTATAATGAACAACTGAAATTAAAGGGAATGACCGGGAAATCGGTAATTGTTCCATTGAGCCATAAGCCGAATGATGGAAAAATCTCCAGGATTGACATACCTTGCGTCATCTCCGACAAAAAAGGCGATAAGTCCACGCAGAATATTTCGATGGATTTTTTCTGCGCCCGTGAATTAGCCGAAGGAAAAACCATTAAAGTTGACGGCAATCTTAATGACTGGGCCGGCATTCCGGAGATTAAGGTAGTCAACAGCGTGGTAAATAAGATTAAAGCGGTGGAAGACCCCGAAAAAATCGCTTATCCTGGTGATTTTGCCGCAAGTTTCCGGGTAACCTGGGACACGCGCAACCTCTATATTGCCGCGACGGTGGTTGATGATGTGTTCTGTCATGATAAAATGTCCCGTCCTTCACAACGCTGGAACAATGATTGTCTGCAGTTGTATCTCGATACGTTATGTGATGCGGCGACGAAAAAGATCAAAGGTTTTGATACCAACGATTACAATTATGACTTCTTTCCGAATGAGCGGGAAGGTACTTTAACCGCGTTCAGACGGTTCGCTCCCGAACAGCAGGCGGCCGGCGGCCTGTATGCTCCAAAGCCGAACGAAGTCGAGCCGAATATCAAAACTGCGTTCAAGAGAACAAAAAACGGATATATCTACGAGATTGCGATTCCCGCTAAATATATTGCGCCGATGCGGCTTGAGCCGGATTCGATTGTCGGGTTCGGCATCTTCTTCAGCGACCGGGATAAAGCTGCAAAACGCAAAAAAGGTTCCTTTATCAAAAGATCGCTGACAGTTACGCCGCCGGGAACCGGCTGTTACATGAACCCTCATTTATACCCGGTTATGCTTTTAGTCAAATAAGCGCCTCAGCCGGTCGACGTTCAAACTTCAACTCCAGCTGTCTCACTTGCGGGACAGCGTAATTGATCAGTCCATTTATAAAAAATTCTGCGTAGCAGTTATACCGCACCGCGTTGTACGCGGGCGTGGTCCAGCAACGAGATGCTGGTCGCCGGAGGCGAAATTGAGCGAAGCGCATTTGTCATGCAACGCATGACGCAGTAACATCATTTTGCTCGTAGCGATGTCTTTGATTTCAAGCGCGTAGCTGCTTAAATCAAAGACGTTGAGCGGAGGGCATGAGTTGCCTGCCAGCCGAGTAACCACTTGCGGGACAGCTGGAGTTTTTTTGTAAAAATGCGTTAAGGGTATTGACATTTCTGTAAATTCGTGTTATACTTAAATATAGTTTATTGGTATAACAGAACTTAATTTTAGTAAACCAGGAGAAATCGTTGTTAGCTCTTAAGCCCAGAATGAAGCGCCAGCAACTGGTGGAAATCTTCAAAGACAGGATCATCAAAGGAGATCTTTGTCGCAACGGCTGTTTACCGACTTACGAAGAGCTGAATAATCAATTTGACGCCAGCCGGGCTACTTTGCATTATGTTTTGAATCAATTGAAACACGATGGTTATATTGTCAGCGTTGAGCGCCAGGGCGTTTTCCGTTCAGACAATCTTCCGCCCAGGAGTCGGTTTGCGCTGGTTTTTGAAAGTGACGAGGAAAATCAATTCTGGTTGAAACTGGCGCGTGAAGCGATGCTGATCAGCCGCCGGGACAAATCGCGTCAGTTCGAGATATTTCATAGCGACAATCTGGAACATGAGGACTCGAAACGCTTAATTAACCGGCTTGAGCGCCGGATGCTCGCGGGAATATTCTTTTTCTTCCGACCGACCAAGGGGGTAACCCGAAAAGTATTCCATGACTATCCGGGGATTCCGACTTTGTTTTGTGAATACTATGCGGAGCCGCCGAATATTTTTCAAGCTAAACTGGATAGCAGATCCTGTGTTAATAAAGTGATGGAATATGCAAAAACGCAAGGTGCAAAAAAGATTGGCGCAATTTCCAAGGGGGATCAAAGTCTGAGATATTGTGTTGCCGAAGCGGCGGCTGAATATGGCTTGGAAACCCGTCCTGAGTGGAATCTTGCCGCACCGGAAAAATTTATCGAGGGAGTAGTTAATCTTGTCAAGCTGCTCATGGCGCAAGACCCGGATAAGCGTCCAGATACTCTATATATTACAGACGATAATTTGATAACTCTTGTCCAATCCACTCTGATCGAGATCGGGGTCAAGGTTCCGGACGAATTAAAACTTATATGCCATTATAACTTCCCCGAAAATACGGATACGGTACTGCCGGTTAAAAAGATCGGATATGACGTCAGGGATATTTTGAATAAAGGAGTGGACCTGATCAAAGATTATTATAATGGATGTCCCCTGAGGTCGGTAACGATCGATGGTAAATTTGACGACGAAATAAGATAATGTCAAATTCGGGGCAATGTATGTCCCTTGTATATAAGAACCAACAAAATTATCAGGAGTGTTGAATGAAGAAGTCTGTGATGTCTGCCGCCTTTATCTATGCCGCCGCATCTTGTCCTTGTATTATGGCGGAAACCGTCGCTTATTGGCCGATGCAGGACAAAGCGCCGGGAGTTTCCGCCGCCAATGGCGCTATGGTTCAAACCCGGGAAAACTCACCGGCTCTTGACGCAAAGGTATTTTCTGATAAAAATTCAAAAGTGGTGTTCGATGCGGATGTTCCCGGTAAAGTCATTGTCGCCGGTTCCAAGGTGGTTAACGCAGACAATAAATCCTCGCTTAAGTTTACCAGTAAATACGGGGTGAAGCCGGCCCTTACTGTTGCCGGAAATAAATTGCTTAATCTTGACACTTTCACGGTTGAGGCATTTGTCAAGGTTGTGAAAATACCGCGTTGGAGCGCCCTGTTTATGAAAAAAAGAGGCGGCGGCCTGTATAGCTGGCTGCTTCAGAACAATGGCAATTCAGGCAAAATCAGGGTCCGGGTTGACTCCAATCCGAATGACGCGAAAAATAAAGCCGGATTCAATCAGGGGATCAATACGGATTTTGTTATTAATGACGGGAAGTGGCACCATGTCGCGGTGACCTATGATGCCTTGACTCAGAAGCTTAATATTTACGGCGATTACAAACTGTTGGTCAGCCGCAAAACCGCGCTTCCGGTTATTTACGATTCGGAACCGTTGTGTTTTCTCGGCGGAACCAATGCCGGAGTAACCGAAGAAAATATTGATGAAATTAGAATCTCCGGTCAGGCCCTGTTGCCTGAGAATTTTCTGAAAGTAAAAAAATAATAGATTGGATTTAGAAAGCCTCTTATGAATCAATGGTTTAAAATAAGTATTTTGTCTCTCGCCGCCCTGGTTTCGGCCTGTACTGCCGCCGGTCGTGAACTCTGGAAACCGGCTCCGGGCCATGAAGGTAAACCGGTTATCTTCTGGGCTCATTATATGCCGATGGTGTCGTACGGCTTTCTGCACTGCAGCAATCATGCGGGCGGAAATATTGACGTTTTTCCGTTCTCCACTCAGGACGGAAGCGGCGAAGACAATTTATACAATGCCATGAAACAGGCTTTGGCCAGTGGAATCAACGGTTTTCAGTTTCTGACCTCGGTTCCCAAAGAAGCATATTCCGCCGCGGCCCGGATCAAAAAAGATACCGGTCAGACTTTCTATATTGCGTTAGAAGGCTGTGGCATGGGCGCCGATCCCAAAAAGGCCGCGGCCAAAATGGTCGCTTTCGCGAAAGAGGCTGAAAAAAGCCCGTTTGTCTATAAGGTCGACGGCAAGCCGGTGATCTTTTTCTATTCACAGGGCAAGTGGTCAGGAAACGGCGGAACGCATGTGAGCACCGGAGTACCGGCGGTCCGCGAACTGATGAAAAAGCAGGGAGTCGAAGTGATGCTGATTCCAACTGTCAGCAGTCAGGTTAAAGTTTTGCTGGACCGCATGGATATTATGTACCGGACTTTTCCGCCTTTTGTGAAAGGAAAATACGGTTCCGGCAAGTGGCTCAAGGAAACCAATTGGGATGGTATTACCGCGCTTAACGGCGGGGCGAACGCCAGGCAGGAGCAGGTTGAAGCGGTAAAGGAAATCCTGAAAAAATCGCAGAAACCGTTTCTGCTGGTTCCGTCCATCCGGACGATGTATGACAGTTCAAACCGCTGGTGGCAGGCGATTCATTGCCGGGGGCTTGGCGTCAGGGTTATCAGGCGCGATCTTAAACTGTGGCTGGAAGCCGGATTCAGATTATTTACTTTTTCCACCTGGAACGATATGATGGAAACCATGCTGATGCCGTCCAGCCGCAATCCCTGGGGACTGAACGATCTGATCAAATATTACCACGCATTGGCGGCAATCGGGCACAGCCCTTTCAAAAAACCGCATTTCGTCATCAGTTATGAACCTGAAGTTTTGCTGGGCGACCAGGGCTTTTTCCAATTTCTGGTATTACCGGAACGGGACTGTATGAGTGCGGACTACTCTATTAATGTGACAATGAAGAACATTGACGGAAAAAAATTGTTGTCATTCGGTAATCTGGCCCAGGTGGATAATGAGATTAACGATGCTCTGGCGGAAACCAGATATGATACGACCGGGATCAAAGATAAGTACATGCTTATGGTGCCGCACATAACAATCCGGCAGATCGATAAAACATCGGGAGAGAGTCGTGTTTTATTCAGCAACCTGAGATTGGCTCCGATCAGAATCCGATATAATAAATTGCATTTTTACACTCCGTACACGATTTCGCTTAATCACGTTGATCCTCAATCAAAACTTGCCTTGCAATGGGCTGGAAAAAGTAATCCTGTTATTGACGGTAAGGTTGGCTATATCGAAAAAATCAAACTTGATGTTGCGTCGGACAGCTCTTTCAGAAGAGTCAATTTAAATGAGAGCAGCCTTTCCGTCGGGGCTTTCAGATCGGATGATCTGCCCGGTAAACAGAGCGCCTTTTTTATCCGGATGACCACGTCCCGGAAAATAAGGTGTGTGCTTAATGTTGACAAAGGAATTGTCGATTCGGTTTATCATGCCCATTGGAATTTCAAAAAAGCCTTGAAAGCTGTCAGGAAAAACAAAGCTTACTTCGATATCAGTTATGACCATGCTTTGCCGACGGTTGCCCGGGTGTTTGCCGACTCCAAAAGCGGTATAACCCTGCGCCTGGCGGGAATGAATGAACCTGTTGTGAATTCGACCATTGAAGAACTTGCTCAGAAGCCGCTGTGTACCAGCGTCACCATTGATAACAAAAAGATCGATGTCGATGTCAGGCTGACAACCGACGCAACCGATGCCAATATTGATTACCCGTTACCTGCACAAGGGGTTTATGAACGGTCGCTGCCGTTGCAGAAAGGTCTTGGTGCGCTTCGCACGTTCCACGTTTGGGCGTTGGGAAAGAATGACACGATCAGCTACTCCAATCCGGTCGCGCTCGTCTTGAAAGGCAATAATGGCACCCGTAAAGTAAATTATATCAACACCGGCGGGGTCTTTGATGATTTTGTCAACGACAGCAGTTCCGCCGCAGCCAATCCTTTTTCCGTTGCCGATATTGAGAATGCGGAAATCCCGGTTTGGATGATTCCTTACATTTTAATTGACTTCAATGAAGGTTGCGGGGCGCAGGTCAATCATAACGGAACCGCCATGCAGCTTGGACGCGGCTGGCTGACCGGTAACTGTAAATGGATCGAAAAGGGGTGGGATGGTGCCTCCCTGCAGATCAATGACGGTGCATTGAACCTGCGCTCCAAAACTATGCCGCACGGCAGTATGACGCTCAGTATGAGGGTTAAGTTCGCCGAACCGGAGCAGGAGCGTATTTTATTTGAAGACGGCGATAACTGGCAGATGAATCTTTCCGGGCCGCTTAGCCTCAGAATGGATGGTCAGGGAAGAGTTATCGCGCATCGCGTTTGTTCCGGTAAAGACGCGTTCGTCAAGTCCGAAATCCCGCTGAAAAAAGGCTGGAACCATATTGTGGTAACTTACGACTTGAACCGGCTTAGTCTTTACGTGAACGGCAAACTCAGCGCCAGTAAAGATAATGTCAAACCGTCATATCAACGCACGCACTCCACGCCAAAGCTGGGAGTCTCCAAACTCCATAAAAGCAAAGGCGGACGCAAGTTGATGTTCGCCGGCCAGATAGATCAGATTGAGATTATCGGGACGGCGTTAAATGCGGATGAAGTTAATCAGATATTCACCAATGGAAAATGGCAAAAATAAAAGAAGGAGAAAGAACAATGCAAAGAAAACAGTTTACACTCATTGAATTGCTGGTTGTGATCGCGATTATCGCAATTCTTGCCGCCATGCTGCTGCCGGCGTTGAACAAAGCAAGGAGTAAAGCGCGGTCCATCTACTGCGTAAATAATCTCAAGCAGATATCGCATTACTTTACCAATTATATCAACGACTACGATGGATACACCCCGTTCAAAATCTCCGGTACTACTACCAGCAGACACTCGAATTATCAACACAGCTGGTTTTGGATATTGAGCGGTGCTTATCCCGATGTCTTCAAACAGGATCGCGATTTCAGCCGGAAAAAAGGTCGTCAGTTCTGGCATTGTCCTGAATCGCCGTTTTATTCAAGTACCGATGTGACCAGTCAGGGACCGTCAGATTACGGTGCCAACAATGCTCTTGGCGCCACGCTGTCCGGAGACTGGAGTTACAAGTTGGTTGCCTGCGCTCCGAAACCGTCGCAGAAGTTTGCTTTGGCCGACATCGGCAAAACCGGGCGGCCGAGACTGTATCCGGTATATCTATCCCGTCTGATCGAATCGGCCCGGCACGAAAACAGAATTAATATGAGCTTTCTCGACGGACACGTCGAAAACCGGGGTGATATAACTTTTATATGCCGTTGGGGGGAAAATAACTGGGGGGCTTTCAATTCTTCAAACGACCAAATTCCCTGGAAATTATAATAACCATCAACGAAAGGGCCCTGAAAATGAGAACTCGACAATTCACCTTGATTGAACTCCTGGTTGTGATCGCTATTATCGCGATTCTGGCTTCAATGCTGCTGCCGGCATTGAATCAGGCCCGGGAGAAAGCCAAGACCATCAAGTGCGTCAACCAGATGAAACAGATTTGCGGCGGGCACCTGATGTACAATACCGATAACGACGATTTTGTTGCTACCGCGATTCCTCCGAATAATAAATCATGGTGGTACGTCATCAGTCCGTATCTTAACGGTAAACTGAATATGTGGGGCTGCCCCGGAACCAAAGATCCGGCCAGGTCCCTGAATGTTGCGTACACCAGCTCGTCAGCTGCCGCCAACTTCAAATGGCGCGCCAGTATCGGAATTAACAGCTGGACGTTTCTGGGCCGGGATAACTCCAATAAACTCGAGATTCGCAAGGCAAACAGATGCAAGAAGCCAAGTATTCTTATTTTCAGCGGCGATACCCGGACCGGAACTGATTACAAAGACATGACCGGCGGCGATCCTTCGACAAACGGCAATCTCTATTGCCGGCCCGATCTGGCAATCTGTCCGATTGAAGCTGATATCGGTTTGCAGTCCTATTATGTCAGGCACGGCACCAATTCGCTGATCAATATGACCTTCCTTGACGGCCATGCTGAAACCGTGACCGCAATGCAGCTGCTGTCATGGAAAGCCGGAAGAACTTCAACCTATAAAGAGGTTTTTTCCCAGGGGAAATAATTTCTTCGCGGCCTGCTGAAATTTCGGTTAAGTTTTTCAGCAGTAATCTGAATTATTCGATTAAAATATCAACACAGCGTATTGACAAATTTTATTTCTCGTGGTATACTCTTTTTATGTCAAAGACTATACCAGAAGATTGTAATCATGCAAAAACTTCAAAACGGACAAAAACGCAAACAGCTTGAGGACTTGCTCAAGGACCGGATTATTGCCGGTCACTGGCAGCCGGGAGATCCCTTTCCGACTTACGAAGAACTGGACAAGTTGTTCAACGCCAGCCGGGCAACGCTTTCCCATGTTCTCAAAAATCTCCAGCGTGATTTGTATACGGTGGCGGTCGAACGGCGCGGCACGTTTGTTGCTGACCGGATTCCGGCCCGGCACCGGATCGGCATGGTTTTCCGTCTGGATGAAAATGAAAACAGTTTCTGGGCCAAACTGGCGCAGGCCGCGATCAGGTATAATCAGCAGCCGGGTGCGGCATACGAGTTTGTCATTGTCCGGGAACATATTCTATCGACCCCGTATCATGATGTTTACGGCAGGCTGCATGATCTGCTCAAACGCCGGATGCTTGGCGCGATGTTTTTTCCGTTTCCGCCGAATGATAATCTCTTTGATGAATTTTTCGCCGAATTCCCGGATGTTCCGAGAGTCTCGTTCGCTCCGCCGCAGAGCAGGCACAGCCAGTTGCTGTTGAGTCTTGATGGAGAAGGCGCGGTTCAGCGGACCATTGAATACTTTGCGAAACAGGGAATCCGGCGGGTAGCATTTATTGTTTCCGGAACATCACCGCAAATTCCGTTTTTTGAACCTGCCGTCTCGGCCGCCGGACTGGAAACGCGGCCGGAGTGGATGATCCCGGTAACGAAAGAGCACCCGGAATATGTTTCTCGGCTGATCTGGCTGCTGCTTTCCCTGCCGCCGGAACAACGTCCCCAGGGCTTTTACCTTGCCAACGATGTTGACTTCCCCGCGGTCCAGAAGGCTATTCTGGAATCCGGCGTGGAGCCGGAAACGCTTTGCCTGGTCAGTCATGCCAATTTTCCCGATCCCAATACCACGCTGCTTCCGGTCAAACGGGTCGGCTTCAGTTCCGACCGGATTGTCATGTCCATTGCGCAACTGGTCAAGGATTATTATGAGCATAAGGATACTACTAAGATATTGATCCCGGCCGAAGAGGGGCCGGACCCGGTTTGTAATAATTCAACCATAACAATAAAGGAGACGGTATGAAGAGGTCATGCGCAAAAGATGTTCCGGTGCCTGCGGAGTGTTCGTTCGTAAGTTGTTTCACGCTTATTGAATTGCTGGTAGTAATAGCTATTATTGCTATCCTTGCGTCAATGCTGCTGCCGGCGTTGAATCAGGCCCGTGACAAGGCCAAAGCAATCAACTGTCAGAATCAGTTGAAAACGCTGGGTATGGCTAATTTACAGTACATCGATGATTATCAGGGCTATATTGCTTCCGCCCGGACCAAGGATGGAGTTGCCTGGTATTCACGCCTGCCGGTCTATATGGATAATACCTTGAAAAGCTGGTGGTGTCCCGGTTCGGTCGGGAAACTGGATAAATTGAAGGTCAGGTATGACAGTTCAAGCGCGTTCAACGCGTTTCGCCTTGAAGCCGGGATCGGCATCAACGGATGGACTTTCAGCGGTAAAAATTCATCCGAGACAATGACTGTGGTTCATAAGGACAATATGTACAAATATCCGTCACTATTAGTTTATGCCGCCGACGGTCGGACCGGCAGGGAGGCGGATTCTTTCGGTGTCAACTCCTACAATAATACGGCTCTGTTGCTCAAGCCGACTGATAGACTTGCTCCGATAGAGGGAACCCCCGGACACTTTTCCTACTATGTCCGGCATTCTCAAAATATCAATACTTTGATGCTGGACGGACATTCGGAGTCAGTACCGGCCCATAAATTTTTACAGTGGAAGGCGCTTATTTACAGCTCCGGCAGTGATTTGAGAAAACATTTCTTAGGAATTGATTAATATGGAAAGAACGAATATGAAAACAATTATTGGATGCGGGCTGGCTTTGTCCGCCGCCTTGTGTGTGTGCGGTGCGAATACTCCGCTCAGGTCGGTTGATCAACTGCCGGTAGACCGGTTCGACGAATATCAGCCGGATACTTTTCCGCCGTACCCCTGGCTGCCGGTCGGGAAGTCCGGCGACGGCGTTGAAATTCTGCTCAAGAAGGCCGCCAACAGTCCGTTTGTGAAAAACGACGTGACCGGCAAAGGGCTGGTATTGACCGATACCAGCAGTACCGCCGGTAAAGGCGTCGGCTTCAAAATTGATTTTCGCCCGCCGC
This sequence comes from Victivallales bacterium, assembly GCA_963676655.2. GTDB lineage: Bacteria > Verrucomicrobiota > Lentisphaeria > Victivallales > Victivallaceae. The sequence goes on from CAXXKX010000003.1 coordinate 200,726, forward strand.
CGGAGGGCAAAGTCTATCTCGGCTTTGATTTCAAGTTTGACAACCCGAAAAGCGGTCCCGGCGTGGATCTGGTATGCAAGCTGGATAACCGCAAAAGCGGTCGCGGCTTGACTCTGCATCTCGGTAAAGACGGTAATTTATCTTTAGCGGATGGGGCGCTTAAAACTCTGGCTCCGCTTAAATCCGGACTTTGGTATCACGCCGCGATCGTGCTGAACGGTGACAAGACTGATATTTCGCTGCTGGACATTAAAAACGCCAGGACCAATCAATATTCCGTGTTCGTCCGCAACCATAAAAAGTTTTACAAAACGCAGCAGCAGATTGCGCCGCCGGATTATTATGATCAACTCTCGTTCAGCAGTGAGGGTCCGGACGCCGGCACCGGGGCGTGGGCGATTGACAATATCTGCATGGCCGGCAAAGTAGATGCTGCCCGTGACAAATGGTATCCGTTTGACATGTTGTCCAAGGATAAATTACGTGCCTGTAAACGCAAAGTTTTTTCCTATTTTTATATCTACAGTTCCGGCTGGTCAAATCAAGATCCTGGTTTGTCATGGTACACCCGGACCGTTCTGAACCCGACCCTGACTAAACCGGACCGTCGCAAAGGCGGTAGCGAAATGTTCTGTCGGCCACTGCCGCGCCCGCCGATGCAAGAGCCTAAACTGACCAAACCTGACCAACTCCTTAAAGCGATGGAAGAGGAGGTCAGACTCGGAATCCAACAGGGGCTTGACGGTTTCTATGCCGATTTTCACAGTCATCCGAAAGCGGCAGGTGGAGTAAAGTTTTTTACCGAGAAGTCTTTCATTCTGATGGACGCGGCTCAACGGGTTGATCCCGATTTCAAGATTCTTCCATGTATTTATTCATCAACCAAGACTCTTGGCGCTAAGGGTGGGGCCGATAAGGGCATGGACCCGGTAACTTATGCCAATTCAGATATTATTAAACGCATCGCCAAACATCCCGCCGCGCTGCGGTTGCCGGACGGCCGTCTGGTCATGAGCATGTGGTTTACGGAGAAACACAGTCCCGGCTGGTGGCAGAAGGTGCTAGAACAAATGAAGAAGAACGGTTATCCCGCCGTCCTTGTGGGGCATTTTAACACAAACGGTCAGCTTCAGGCTTTTGCCGACGCCAAAGTCTGCTACGGGATGGCCCAATGGGGCTGCCGTCATGTCTGTGATTACGCCTGGGGAAAATATGGCCGGAAATTCACCGATTTGCTGATCTATCCGGTCTCGTCCCAGGATGTGCGGAGTCGCGGATGCGGCCTTTGGGAAGCCGAAGGCAGCGGCTTGCTGCGTAATCTGTGGACGCTGGCCCGAAGAGACAAAGCTGACTGGGTGTTCATGGATACCTGGTCGGATTACACTGAAACCCCGATGGCTCCTTCAACCTACATCGGCTTCGTGCCTTACGATTTAAACGCATATTACAGCCAATGGTTCAAGACCGGTGAGCAACCGGCGATTGTGCGTGACCGGTTGTACTATTTTTATCGCCGCAATCGTTCCGACCTCAAACCGGAGATCGGCCCGAAATGGAAATTCCGGATCACCAAGGCTAAGGACGAAGTTGAACTGTTGGCGTTTTTGAAAGCCCCGGGCGAACTCAAGATCGTCATTGACGGCAAAGAATACAAAAAATCCGCCCCGGCCGGAATCACTTCGTTCAAGGTGCCGATGCCGAAAGATAAACAGTTTGTGCCGGAATTCTCACTTACCCGGAACGGCAAAGTGATCGCCTCCGGCAAAGGGCAGTTTACGGTGATGAATAAAGTCGAATACTCCCATATGATCTATTCTTCAGGGATAATCGCTCCTGATGATGAAAAATAACTAGTTGAAAAAGGTTTTACATGTTTTATTTGAAAAAAATCCTGCTCTGTTTGACGATTGCCGCTGCCGCTCCGGTTTTTGCCGCCGGAGTGAAATACCAACTGCCGGCCCCCGATCAGTGGAACCTGACTATTCCAAAGGACGACAAAGTCTCTGTGACCATGAAGGATGGCGTGCTGAATATCGATTTCACCGTAAAAACCTCGCAGTATTACCAGTTCGTCTTCCACTCCTTTCAGCAGTCGGTCATCAAGCTGATGCTGAAACAGCCGGTTAAGCTGAATAAAGACATAAAGCGGATTTTTTTCGAGGCTAAAGGCATTAGAACCTCGGCCCGAAAAGGTACGGTTGTCATGCTGATGCCGGTGTTCCGTGACGCCAACGGCGAGATTTTGACCTACAAACCGCAAAGCCAACAGCATCTTATGAACGGCAGTGCCAACTGGTCCGGCTGGAAGACTCACTCTTTCTTCTCAACCGAAGCCGGCGGCGCGTCCGGCGACTCCTTTACCGCGGTCGGTGGCGACGGCAATTCATGGCCGGACGGACAACTGACTTTTCTGGGGTTTGATCTGGTCATTCGCGACAGTAAAGTAATTGATTACAAAGGAAATGTCCAGCTTGGCGGCTTTGCTTTCGGAAAATTCATGGTGCCGTACAGCGATCCCTATGTCTATGCCGATGCTTTGGTCAAAAAGCCTGGACGTTACACCTTGACTACGCAGATATTCCGCAAATACCAGGACACTCCGATCCGTGAGACGGTCACGGAATTCGATTTCGATCCCGCCATTCCATCACAGGCCAGGCGCAAGATCGCCTTTAAACTGGGGCCGGACGATAACTACTGGATCCGTTATCAAATAACCGATGCCGCCGGCAAAACTGTCGCTTCCGACAGTATGCGGGCATGGGTTGAAAACAATAAAGCGGCAGTGGTCCCGGCTCCGGTCGATCTGAAAACCGCGCCGTCAATCGGTTATCTGCGCATTAACCCCGGCGACAAAAACTGCGGGGTTTTCGAACGCGGCGGCAAATTCAGTCTGCCGGTGCGGGTTTTTCCGAAAAAACTGTCCGGCTGTACTTTGAAATGGCGGGTTGAATATTTTGCCTATCCGGAGATTGTCGATAAAGGCCAGATGCATGTCAACTTTGCCGGAAAGAAATATGTCGACCTCAAGTTGTCCCCGAAAACGGTGCCGGATTGCGATGCCTATCGTCTGGTCGCGGAAGTGGTTTTACAGGGCAGGGTGCTTGGTTCTCAGGAATATGTATTCGGCTTCAAAACCGACCTGAGCAAGCCCCGGACCTCAAGAGCCGGTAAGCGCCAGACTCGTGACGACGTTAAGCGGACCGCTTATGTCAGAATAACCTATCTGGCAAACAAGAACGGGAAAAGAATTAAGTTTAAAACTCAGCGACAATGTCTTGAGCGTTTCGAAAACGCCTTGAAACAGATCACGCAGATTACTACCAATATCACTTATACGCTGGATACCGGGGATTTCGAAGTATTGCCGGGCGTGTTTGACTTTTATACATTGGACAAGGTCATGGATCTGGCCTCTGAATACGGCTGCCGGATCACGATCCGGTTGAGTCATGCCGATCACGGTTATGAAAATCTGCTCCGCTGGCAGCGTTACTGGCCGCAGCGTAATTCAGACGGCACAATTAACCATGGACACCGTTTCTACGGCAGTTTTTCGACGGCGGACAAAAACTATGTCGGAACCTTTCTGGATGCATTCAAGGCCTTTAATGAGCGTTATCGTAAACACCCGGCGTTCCAGGGCTATCAAATCTTTGAGATCGCCGGTGAATGGGCGGTGCTTGACCAGCCGTGGAACGGCAGTATCGTCAGTTACGAACGGGTGGCCCGCGATTCGTTCGTGGAATACATCAAACAAAATATTACCACCGATCTGAAAACGTTGAATAAACGCTGGAAAACCGGTTATACCGACTGGCGGCAGGTGACGCCTCCGACGCCGGACTATGAAAGCGGCGCCAAACCGGATATGCGGCTGCACTGGATGGATTTCTGCCGTTTCAAACACTATCTCGATACGAAATACTGGGTAACGACCGCGTCGAAGAGCATTCGTACCTATGATGACCAGTGTGTCATTATTGTTTACAACCTTGATCCCGGCGGTTTCGAAGGCGCGAACGGCAAAGCTACCATCGACTATCTGCACAACGGCGGCAACCATTTCCTCCGTGGCGAAGGCACTTTGATGAATGCCTGGAACAAGAGCCGCATCGGCTGGATAACCGAACCGCATCATCCCCATCGCTGGGCCGCTTACGGCGACAAGGACAATCGCGGCTGGCTACTGGACTGGACTACCTATATTATGCTGGCTCAAGCTGGTGGCGGCGGCGCTAATATGCATGTCTATTACTGGCCGCTGCCCGGTAAGGACGACCTATTTCTGCCGGCGCACTATGGCCGGGAATATGCCTATGACCGGTTTGAAAAATGGCTGCCGCTGCTGCGTGAAATGCACGGCGTCGGCATCAAACAGGAACCGCCCCAGATCGCGGTTATGCAGGATATCTATACGCTCTTTTGTAAGCATCGGACCATCTTTGAACCCCGCATGGATGACCTTCGCCGCTGGTTCGGACTGCTGAAAGTTGATTCGCTTTCCTACGAGGATTATCGTCCTGAATGCCGCGGCGCCTATAAGCTGCTGCTGCCGAATATTCTGGACGAAGTAATGAGCGAGGACAATATCAAGCAGGTCAGAGACCTGGTTAAAGGCGGAGCGAAGACGGTTATCTCGGCCATGACCGGCAGTCTGTGTCCGGAACGTCAGGATGACACTTTTGTTCTGCTCAAGGAACTTGGCATCAAGCCGCCGCAGCGTCCTTTTGTCACGACCATGCCGAAGATAACCGGGAAAGTAGTCACGGTAAACCCGTTCTTCAAACAGAATGATCCGGTGCCGTTTTATACGCTGGCCGATCTGAAACGCGAGACGCAGACTCAGGGCAAACGTTTCTACCAGTGGCCCTACCGCTGGCTGCCGCAGACCGACTATTTCCGCGTTTATCCCGGACATCGGGTTACCGACGGCCAGGTTATTGCGACCTTCCCGGATGGCGGCGCGGCGGTTTCGCTGCATAAATTCGGCAAAGGCGAGGTTCTGGTTTTCTGGGGCATGCCCGATTATACGCCGGAACGCATGCAGGGCTTTATGCAGAAAGTGGCGGACTGGGCTGGTGTCGTGAATAAACGCAAAGGCAATCCGGTGCCGTTGACCATGGAAGGCGATCATCTCAAGATGCGGCGTCACTATGCGATCATGTATCAGGATATTCCCGGCGATTACCGGCAGAAACTGCCGGACGTACCAAAAGGCGCTTATTTCATCGACGACCTGGTGACCGGACAGCGGTTTGGTGTCTTTAAGTCGGATGAACTGCGCAAAGGCGTAATCTGGACCTGGTACAAAGGCATGCCGCCCTTGAAAATCCTGCGCATGATCCCGGTAAAAGAAATGGGTTCGCGCTGGACCCGGGAGTATCGTGTTCCGGCTAAGTGATTTTGCGTGTCAGATCCTTGTTTCAACCCGGATATTTTTATTTATCCTCCTTGAATTATTGGCGGCATCGTGATAATTTTATCGATCACGTCAGTTAGTTGCCTATTCTTCGCTGACGTGAACATAGTCACAAATTGCCTGATTCAAGGGGGTGTGCTTTGAAGAAAAACGTTATTGTAATTCAGACCGATCAGCAGCGGGCAGACTGTCTCGGCTGCATGGATAATCCTTATATTAAAACTCCCAATCTGGACCGGCTTGCCGGTTCCGGCACGGTTTTTACCCGTCATATTGCCGCGAATCCGGTTTGCATGCCGTCGCGGGTCAGCCTGATGACCGGGCTTTATCCGCCGGGACACGGTGTTTACACCAACGGCATTCCGCTTAACCGTAACGAGTATGCTAATACGCACGACTGGAAACTATACGAACCGTTGACTATGGCTGATGCCTTTCAGCAGGCCGGGTACGCGACTGCTTCGTTCGGGAAACTGCATTTGACTCCGAACATTGAAAATGACAAGCGTGAACATAAATGTCCGGTTTATCCGGAAACCTACGGAGAGATGACCAAGGAGGAATTTCGCGACTGGCACGGGCCGTATTATGGGTTTGAACATGTTGAATTTACCGCCGGGCACGGTGAGATACCTGTGACCTGCGGGCATTATGCGTTCTGGTTGAAAGACCAGGCCCCGGCGTTGTTCGCTGAATTAATCGACTATGCCAATCCCTACGGCATAAAGCCAGAGGAATGCGGCCGTATCAAGTTGCCGCTGAAAGAAAATTATGATCTTTATCCTTCTAAAATTCCGCATGAACTGCACAATACCAACTGGCTGGCGGAGCGTTTTGTTGATTATCTTGAAAATCAGCGTCCGGACGATAAGCCGTTTTTTACGTATATCGGTTTTCCCGACCCGCATCATCCTTTTACTCCGTCTTATGACATTATGGCGCAGTTTGAAGGGTGTACGGTAAAAACGCCGTACGATCCTGAAGGTTCCGGAATTAAAGAGCATCCATGCGGACGAAAATCCGGACATATTGATCCGGAAGTATTACGCTATACTTATGCCATGATTTATCAGGTTGATCTGGCGGTCGGCAAGATCATCGACGCCGTTGAGAAAGCCGGATTATGGGAAGATACCATCATCGTGTTTACCAGTGATCACGGGGATTTTCTCGGGGACCACGGACTACTTTACAAGGCGCAGTTTGGCTCTAACGCCTTGCTTCATGTTCCTTTCATTATGCGGGTTCCCGGAGCCGCTCTGCCGTCGCGATCTGATGTTCCGATGAGTAATGTTGACGTCATGCCGTCTTTGCTGGCCTGTGCCGGTAATGACATCAGCGGTCTGCGGGGGCATGGTGAAGATATCACAAAATGTCTTGACAATTTCTCTCGCCAGGTTTTCGCCTATGCCAGTGACAGCACTCCGGAAAGCGTCAACTACACGGTTTACGATGAAAATTTCCGATATACCTGGTTCCCTGCCCTTGGTTTTGATGAACTGTTCGATCACCGCCGCGATCCCGGTGAAGCCCGGAATCTGGCATCGGAACCCGAATATAAAAGTCGGGTTGAAATCTTCAGAAATGCCATCAAAGACAAATTGATCGAACATCGCAATCCGATTGTCGGTCAAATCAGTTGTTTCTGAATCATTTGAAAAAAGCTCATGGCCGTATTATTAATAGTTTATAATAAAAGAAATGGGTTCGCGCAGGAGCGATAAATATCGCATGCCGGAGAAGTAAGACAAATTATGCCGCTGATCTCACGAATGCATTCGTGAAATAAGCGGCGGTTGAATGCTTGAAAAGGAGATCATTCATCCCAGTATTCGACGAGCGAAAGATCAATATTTATTTTTAAATTTTGCTTGCCTGGAAGATTGGAATTAGCTTTTTTGATTATCCTGATAATGCCGATATCCTTGGCTCCGTAGAGCACTGTCATTGTATTTCCTTTGGAACCGTCATGATCCTCCCATACCGTTTTAACTTGAAGGTATAATGCCATATATTCTCCAAGCGGAACAGTCTGTTTTTTCAGCATTGCATGGGTCACGACGGAAGTTGCACCGACTGACAGCAGGCCGTCGTTGTCATGTCCCTGATAAGTGTAGAGTTTTTTTGAAGAATCCTTTTTCTTGAAACTGCCTGGAGCAAAAGTTATTGGAATGGCGTATGCTTCGCTATAGCCATCCTCGGGGGTTTCCTGATACATTCTGAATCCGACTTCATCATTGTCTAAATAGATCGCGTAGTCGAAATCTGAAAAATAGATTTTATATACTTCATTTCCCATGATGGTTGTTTCAAGTGAAACCACCGCATCATACGTTTTTTTGCTCTTTTTATCCTGGTATCTATAGTGTCGGCCCGCAACCAGAGGAAAATAGTCGGCCGTGGTTATGGAGTTTTCGGAAGAAGATTCTGGCGCCGCCAGCATTCCGCATGTACAAAAAAAGGCGAACATGAATATCCAAAACAACTTTTTCATTTTAATAATCCTTTCAATATATCTTAATTGTTTTATTTATATGTTGTTTGTTGAGAGAAGTTCTCTTCCTAATGAAAGAGCGGTATTTTTCTTCTCGATGTTTCCATGTTATTCCTCTTTTGTGCGTTTTATTTAATCTTTATATACTTTGTATCCATCACAAAGTATTTCTATCTAATATTATAATCATAAAAAATAAATATTTCCAGCCAAAAAAAGAAATTTAGCACTATTAAGCAATTTTATATTTCGCATCTAATAAGAATACATATAATAAATAAAATAGTTATACAGTTTGACAATCGTTTATTTATTAGTCTTTATATATTATGATGTTATATTATTTTTTTGAGCAAATTAAAATTACAAATGCAACATTTTGATACATTAGATCAAAGTCCCCGCAACTTAAGACTGTGTTTTATTTTACCATCGATTAGGTAGAGGGATTGCACCCTCAACCTCTCACACCACCGGGCATACGGTTCCGTCCCACGGCGGTTCCGGTTAAATTACGGAACTTGAATATTTCATCGAGCAACGACACGAGTTTCAGTTGATCAAAGTACTTCTTCGGAAACGCTTTATTCATATGTGGCGCGCCCGGATTCCACCATGTGCCTCGTCCGTTATAAGCGGATTGTCGTGCGTGGTGATCTTCCAAACCCCGTTGTTTCAGTTTCTTCCATCTGGTTCGTGGTCGTTTCCACTGTCGCCAGATAATATTGTGTAGACGGAGTCTGAGCCACATATCGAGTTCTTCAAAAATGCCTTTAGTCTCTGTGTGTATGAAGTAATTGATCCATCCTCGAAGTTTCGGATTAAGGTCATTTCCTATGAACTTCTGCAGGTTGCGTCCCCGCCCTTTCCGCATGACTTCGCGAATATTGCCTTTGAATCGTTTCACGCTTTCCGGCGCGACCTTCAACTTTGCGGGCAATCCGGGACATTAAGATGTCGTGGTTTACCCGGTCAAAGAATTTTTCAAAATCCAGATCTACAACCCAGCGTTTGCCGTCTTTCAAATCTCACCTCACGGTGACAGCCCTTGCCGTCCGGCTAGCGATTCCCCTTACCGGGCTCGCAGGAGACTTTCACTCCCAAGTCGTTGCGCCCTGCCGGGCGCACCAAAAAAAAGCTCCGTCGAAACGACGGAGCTTGATATTTGACTAAATGATTATCCGTATAAACCGGATTTAGCCCTGGAAGTCACCAGGTTTGATTTCAGCGCCATATTTTGCTTTGGCAGCTTCAAACGCAGCGATCTGCTCATTCCAGTATTCATTGACATACTGCGGCATGGTCGGAGCCATACCTTTGAAGAATTCAATAGCACGTTTGACTTTAGCAATCCATGCATCACAACGGAAACTGAACTGATAGGTGTAATCTTCTTCAGCGTAATCTTCATCAAGAAGATTCTTGAAAAGATCTTTCAGGTCTTTGTACAACGGAATGTAACCGGTCGGGGTTTTGTAGGCTTCATATTCGCCGTTTACACGACCTTCGAACCAATGCATCCAAATTTTCTTGGCCAGCTTACTGGTGCAGAACTTACCTTCTTTGGTCAGCAGGAAGTAATTGGTCGAGAAAACTTTCGGACAATTTTCACCAAACTGTTCGCCGAATTTAACGTTGTTGTCAACGTAATCGCCAAGCGGATAGGTGATGAAGTCAAGGTTGGCCATCGGCTGAGGAACGCGAACACCTTCCTGACCGATAGTAGCGGAAGTGGTTTCAGATTCCAGCGGACAGGCTTTCATGATGATACCGTTGCGCCAGTCGAATGACTCTTCGCAAGGAACAGTAGTATCACTGTCACGACCACCGTAAACAACGCCATCAACTTTTACGCCGTTTTTGTCGTTCCAAGCCGGGTCGAGATTGTCCAGGTATTCCATGCGGATAGTGTAACGGGCGTTACCATGTGAAATCGGAGTATCGCTGTCAGATGACCAGTCACCGGCGAAGTTAACGCCGCTGTCCGGAGTTTCAACGCCCATGCCCTGCCAGTACGGGAGGTTGTCCGGACCGGTCAGAACGTTGGAGAAGATCATTTCAAGCGGCTGCTGCAGGGTATTGTAAATAACCGGGTCATCAATCGGATTGACATCTTTGATGATACCGAAAATACCACGTTCGACGTTAGCGGCACGGAATTCGCCATCGATATTTTTGAAGTAAGCAATGTCGTCACCAACGATAGTTTCGCCGGGAATCATCGCGGTAGAAGTTTTACCACAGGCGGAAGGATATGCGCCAACAAAGTAGCTGCAGCGTTTTTTCTCTTCATTCTGAACGCCCATGATGAACATGTGTTCGCACAACCAATCTTCCTGACCGGATTTATTGATAGCCAGACGCATTGAGTGTTTTTTCAAACCAACGGTGTTACCGGCATACTGGGCGTTCATTGAGAATACGCAGTTGTTTTCCAGGTCCTGATAGATCCGGCGTTTGTCAAGATTGGCACAGTTGCCACGCTCATCAAGGACACCGGCACTGTGGCAGAAACAGAAGAAATCATCTTTGTTTTCCATGGTGGCGAATTGCTCATAACCGCGACGATACAGGATATCTTCGGAGTGAGCAACATAGGTAGAGTCGGTGATCTGTACGCAACCGATAGCAAACGGGCTCTGAGTCGGGCATTCGCAGAAAAGTTTGACGTAAGCCATTTTACCAACCATGATGTCTTTCATGATTTCTTTGACTTCAGCCATACCGGCTTTCAGTCCAAGGCAATTGAGTTTGCCCATGTTGGCGAGACGATCTTCATTGACGAGATATTTGGTGTTACCTTTGTCACGGGCCTGGTCTTTGATGCCGTCATAGTGCATAGTGACGTTTTCACGGGCCATCTGCTTTTCTTCGCCAAGTTCCAGGGCGCGCTGACGAATGAATTCGGCATCTTCATCGCTGTCATCAGCCATGAATACTGAATCAGGGTTGCACAGTTCAAGCCATTCACCAAGGAAGTTATTAAGTTTTTCATTATTAAGAGCGGCAAGCTTCGGATAAGTAGCGCCGAGCTTCTCTTCCAATAGAGCAGTGTAATTTGACATTTGTTTTTACTCTCTTTTTTTGTTGTCGGTTTATAGTTAGGTCTATGAGTTTCTAGTTCTTGGGAATACATAATTTACTACAACAAAAGCAAAAAGCAAATTTTTTATATTGCTTTTGTGTTAGAAAAATTAAAGAAAAAGGCCTATTTCAAAAAAGTTAATCGCTTTTCAGAGGGAAATCCACAATTTTGTCAAAAATATCAAAGTCATTTCACAAGCGGGATAACTGGAGTTGAAAGATTGAGCTTGAACTATTCTCTTAAAATGGTAAAAAACAGCAAATATACAATCATTTTTTCGATCAAAAGATTTGCTTTTTTAACATATAAGAACTATAATAAAAACGTATCGCGAAACGTTTTTTATTCAGGATTACATTATATGAACGCAAGTATCAAAGACGTCGCACGGCATGCCGGAGTCGCAGTATCGACCGTGTCCAAAGTGATAAACGGAAAATCCTGCCGTCCCGGAATTGCCGAGCGGGTAAAAGCTTCAATAGCCGAACTGGGTTATATTCCCAATCCTTACGCCAGGGCGGTCCGGAAGCAGGCATCCGGCTGCCTCGGAATTATGATCGACAGCAAGTGCAAGTCAAGCTCTTTATGGTTCAACGACCTGTTACTGGCACTTTGCAAAACAGCGGCGGAACAGAGCTATCAGGTCCATCTCGCCTATATTGATTCCTCCCTGGACAGCTGGGAACTCAATGATTTTTCCCAACGCGTCGACGGGGTTGTCCTGATTGGTGATTTCAACGATTTGTTCTTTCAGCAATATAATTCCATTTTCAATATCCCGACAGTTAACTACTGGTATGCCAATCCGGTCAACAACAGTTGCATCCTGTCAATTGCGATGGATAACGCATTCATCCAAATGCTTGAACATCTTCGCGCGGCAGATCACCGTTCAATCGGGGTGGTATGCGGCCACGACAAAGCAAACCGGGAGAAGTTAAGCGTATTACAAAACCTGATAAATTCCATGCCGGAGTTAAGAATGCAAGTTTACAGCGAATACTATACTTCAGCCAATAATTCAACTGCCGGCTGGGATTGCACGGAACAACTTTTAAATAAACATCCTGAAATAACTGCCGTTTTTTATTGTTCCGACAATTATGCTGTCAGCGGAATGTGTTACTTGGCAAAACGTAAGATTGCGGTTCCTGAAGATATCAGCATAATTAGCTTTGACCATACCACCTGGGCTCAAAGCCATATCCCGCAGATGACGGCTGTCGGCTTTGATTATGAAGAACTGGCACAAAAATTACTGACGGCCATATTACAACGGGAACATGGTAGAGATATTGAGATACAAGCGAATTTTTATCGCAACGGAACAACGTCCGGCGCAAAGCGGTAAGCAAAAAACAAAAGACTGCTGTATATATAAAATTTCACTAGAAAAAACGGAACGCAATATGAAATTCAAACTTTATAACAAAAAATCAATCCTGATCTCTGAACTGGAAAGTCAAAAAACAACCGGTAAATCTTATCAATTCTGCCCCGTATCTCCGGACATATTGAGGGAGTCGGAAGGATTGCTTACCATCAAGTGCGCTATCCCAATTATCGACATTCACGGTTACTGGAGCCCGGACATTTTCCGACCTGAGATGAAACTGGCTTGGAAAATTGAATTCAACTCCGCCGCGCATCGTAATTATCCATTATTGACTTTTTTCAATATGGCACATAAAAATCGAGCATCGACCGGACTCAGCAATCTTCACGACGATGCGGTCATAAGCGCCAAAATGAATCAGCAAACTGGTAATTATGACATCGAAATAAACATTTCCATCACCAATGAAACCGGCGAGTTTTCAATATTTTTCGACGAAAGTGATCGTAATTGGACGGAAATACCCGCCGACTACCGCACTTTTGTCAGGCCGGACTGGCAGCCGGATTACCCGGAGGCCGCCTGGCAGCCGGTATACTGCACATGGTATGCGGTTCATGCCGATTTGAAAAAAGACTGGCTTGATGAACAAGCGGAAACCGCCGCTGAAATGGGTTTCGGGACTTTTATTGTCGATGACGGCTGGTGTTTCGACGAAGCAAGGCGTGTAACGCCGGAAACGCTAACTACCTGGTATAATCAAATCGGCGACTGGAAACTTTCAGACAAGAAGCTGCCGGAATTCAAACAGCACGTGAAAAGAGCCCAGGCTCTTGGTTTAAAATACCTGCTGTGGGTTTCCCCTTTCATGATCGGAGAGAACAGTGTTTTCAAAAAAGCTATCAATTGCAATTACCTGACCGACCTTCATGAGGGCTATCGGGTTTTCGACCCGGCAAATGCGGAAGCATCCGAACGCAGCATGTCGCTTATGAAAAATACAGTTGATCAATTTGGCCTTGACGGGCTGAAAATAGATTTTGTCGATGCCGTTCCACAGTCAATAGAAACTCCTCATGGCCGCGTTGTTTATAATTACATGAAAACGCTTCTGGACCAGATAAAACAGGATAATCCTGAGGCTCTGGTCGAATTCCGGCAAAAATACTCAAGTCCTCTAATGCTTGATCTCGGAACTCAGTTCAGGGCGGGCGACGTTCCTTTTGATTTTATCGAAAATCTGCATCGTACAGCCCAGATCCGGGTATGCCTTGGAGACAGTGTTCCGGTTCACGCCGATCCGGTTTACTGGAATCCTCAGGAAAGCGATATCAATATCGCCCGGCACATGATCTGTGCCATGATCGGGGTTCCCATGGTATCGATGGATCTGAATGATTTACCAAAGAACCAGTCTGACATTATCCGTAATTGGCTTGGCATTTATCTGGATAATCTCGAAACGTTCAAAAAAGGTCATTGGCAAATCAATTACCGCTTCGATTACCTGAGTTCCATAACCGTCTCATATGAATCAGAGAAAATCACCTTCCTATGCAGCTATCCGTACGATCAGGACAAATTGAAAAACAGCTCCCTGATTTTAAATCTCGGAGCCGAAGAAATCGAATGCAAGGAAATGGCTATCTATGATTGCACGGGGCACGAAGTCAGCTCCGTTTTCATTCCGCCAGCAGGATACGCAAGGAACGCATAATATACAAGCACTTCCAGACTTCAACCCAGCCCAAAGTCAAATCTAAAGAGCTAAAAATAAAAGATTTATAAAATTTTAATAAATTAGGTTATGCTTAAATTTGACAAACCCGCTTCCGACCATTATATTAACTGTAAACTTGTCAACAACGGAGGAAAAATCATGTCAGGACGCGGAACACGCATGAAAGTTCAGGGCGAAGGCTGCTATTATCACCTGATGAACCGGACCGCCGGCTGCAGAGGCGAAAAACCGTTCAATCGGGTCGACATGGAATATGGTTTTCGATTACTGCAGAATCTTTGCGAATATTTTTTGATTGAGGTGATCTCTGCCGCTTGGATGGGCAACCATTTCCATGTGGTTGTTTACGCTCCCGGCCCGGACGAACTGCCGTCGATTGAGGACATTGCTAAACGTCACAACAATTACTATAACAGCATGTTAGATAAGTTTACTTATGCGCCCAAACAAATGCCAAAAATCAACCCGGCCAATTCTGAAACATGTCTCGAAGTAGGCCTGAAAATGATCGACATCAGCTACTTTATGCGTGCATTCCAACAACGTTTCACCGTCGTCTACAACCAATCCCGCGACCGCATCGGCAAACTCTGGGCCAATAAATTCAAAAGCGTCATCCTTGACAGTCGCAATTCCTTGGAAGCGTGTGTTTTATACGTCGAATTAAACCCCGTCCGAGCCGGACTGACCACAACCCCAGCCGACTACCATTTCACGACCTGGGGACGTTATTGCGGCACTGGCAAACACATGTTTCAAGCAAATTTCGTCAAACACCTCAAAGAAAACATCTGGCATCGCGACACCTCAAAATGGACCGACAACGATCTATTCAGCTATTTTCGCAGTGAACTTGCTCGCATCGTCGCGGCAGAGAGCGGAGCCTCGAGTGAAGAAATTTTTGAGGTGCAGGAGCAAGCCAAACGTAAAGAATCAATGCCGGTCCGCTTCCTGCGATGCACCCGCCACTTCAGCGACGGAGCGATTCTTGGCTCAAAACTGTTTATCCGTGAAATGGGCGCAAAATTCGACAATCCCGACCGAGTGAACAAAAAACAACTGAGCCGCGGCCTCGGCCCCGCCGGAGCAGTTATCTACTGCTTCAGAAAATTACAGGGTTGATATTACTCACTTGAGTCAATTTAAAACTCAACTATGCACATCATTCAGTTATCGGCATGTAGACCTGGTTGGACTTCCATTGCGACATATTTTTCAAGCGCTCTACCAGGCCGTCTCCGGGCAATAAGTATTCAAATGTTTTATCCATTTGCGCCCGGTCTTCTGTACTGATCACATTGGTCGCCCTGAGCGTGGCAACCGGTTCTGTATCGTCGGAAACCGAGCCGGAAGTGAGTTTGGCGGCATCAAGAAAGAGGTCTCCACCAACCAGTTCTGAAAACGGAGCGTATTCATTCAGCCCAATTCGATCAACGTAGTCTGAGGGAACAATATTCCCGCCATTTATTTCCCCGGTAAAATACGTGTCATCGGTATAGGTTGACCCCGACGCCTGGTCATCCTGAATATAGGCCGCCGACATAGAGTCGTCTTCCTGGTCATGCCCGAAGTTCCATGAACTGACCAGTGAACCGCGATCACTAGTCTGAGTCAAATTGACGGCATTTTCAGCCGCGTTTCCCCTGGCTTTCAAGAGAATGCCGATACTGGAAATACTAATCCCGGCAAAGTAGATCAGGAAGAGCATGACCGCCAACAACGGAATCAGACTGATACAGAGTTCAGTAAACGCCTGACCGGATTCCTCCCGATGCAGTTTAACTATCGCTTTTTTTTCAATACCATTCATTATAATACTCCAGGCCCGGGAGGTCGGCTCGGACCGCTGCTATTGCCGCCAGAGCCATGCTGGACACACAAGCCTTCATCATTTGTATAGTCTATCCCGGTCAATGTCAAGGTATTATTCGCATTGACTACATAGGTAAAAGAATGCCGGGTTGGAATATTACCGCTGGCAAGAGTACTGGAATCGAGTGACAAAACGTTACCATTTGCTTTGTAGACCTCACGATACACTTCTTCGGTTCCGTCATTGTCTTTGTCACGCTTGTTATAGATATAAACATAGGTAACTACTTTACCGTTAAGCGAGTAATACGAAACACTATCGGATGACCGGGGACAGGCCATTTGCAGCCAACCGGCCCCCTTGGGATTGGTGGAAGGGTCATACAGATAATCACCGGAAACAAAATCATTATGAGAATAATCGGATTCATTAAAGTCATGGTTATAGCCGCGTTTGCGCCATTGCGGATCATCAAATCGCCGCAACGCTTCCAAATATTTGGAGCAGCCGCTGGGAAGCCCTTCTGTAGACCCGTATAACGAATCCTGCTGGTTCAACCATTTCAAAAATTGCTCAAGAGAAGAATACTCATAGTCAAACATATGAGCTTGGAACATTGTCGTCGGCACTACCGTCACGTTACTGAAAACAGGGAGAATAACCCGAGTAACATTCGGCTGCATAACCTCGCCATCGTCATTTTCGATCGAACCAATCGGTTTTGCCAGGGCGCGACCGGCGACCGTCCGTTCTGTTTTATAAGTTTCAGTATCCTGATTGGTTTCTTCGAGAAACGTCTCTTTGAACATTTTACTTTTAGCCTTGGCTTTATGCTTTGAACGTAATTTAACGCTCCTTTCGCACTGGACCTTGGACACCGCACCGTTATACATAAATTCCGGACGGAGCGCCGCGGCCATCCAGGGGTTCCACTTCGTCTGCCAGTCATTCCACTGAGTGACGTTATAGTCGTCAGTAGTCGGAACATTTTCCCATTTTCCTTCATCATAACGACACCACTGCAAAGGCGGCAGCATCGAACCGTTTGGGTCGGCAAACTGCACAGTCCATCCTCTCGGATCAGCCGCGGCCATTTCCTTCAGTCGTTCCAGAATATTATCATTGGCGGCATTATAGAAATACGAATTGCCGAACGCAACATATAAAGTAGCAAGATTGCTTTCGCCGGGAAATGCCAGTTCATCATATTCCGGATGCCACCAGTCAGGCGGCAGATTATTTTGCATCAACAAGCTTTTCAGGCTGGGGTGACACCAGAACTCAAACAGAATCGCATCATAAAAAGACTCTATTGCAAGATATCCGGGCTGAATATCGCCAATTCCTACAGTTATTCCATTCGGACGAACCGCACAACCGGTATTGCGAACCGCTATAAGCATCGCTTTGAACGGCTCTTTCCATGCGTAGCCTTCATATTCGTTGACCGGATACTTAATTTCATCATCGATTTCATTGATTAACCGGTCAAAGTCTGCCTGAATTTCCGGGTCCGGATTAATTCCATTGTTGATAGCCGCAACCTGGGCAGCTCCAACCCCGATAATCGGTCCGGCAAACGATACTCTAACCTGGGCATTTGAAATCAGCTTTGAGGCCGCCTCCAGCCACTCGTAATCGGTCATTTCTGAAGTTCTGGACACCAATGGATCGGCAACCTCTGTCGTCAATACCTCACAGGCTTTCATCAGATTGAGTTCACCAATAATATTCAAGCTCTCTTTCTGCCATTTCGCCATCGAAAGAGCGGCTGCCTCCGACGCGGTCTGAGCTTTCACCTTACCGCGAATCGACGAATGCATGTCAAACAGGAATAATGCCCCCAGCGCAAGCACAATCAGCAGGATGATTGAAAATACCATCACCTGCCCGGATTGATCCCGGTGCATCCTGTGATCAATTATTCGGTCAGATTTCATTAGTTGCCCCAGTAATTTTCAGTAATTATATAGCGGGAATAATTCTGCATCGTCACGGTCGTAATTTTAGGATCATCATCGGAACTACTTGTCTTTACATTTACGTCATAGGTAAAATCATCATCATAAGTGACCAGTTTATCTTCTTCCGCGACACTGAGGGTCATACGCTGCCCCCGGGTCGGGTCGAGAAATTCAAATCCGGACGGATAATTTTTAAAACCGGACGTGGCGTTAACAAGACTCACCTGGTTATACACCTGCATAGCGTTCCAGGGATAAACCACCTGACTGGTCCCGGTACTGTTGTTCTCGTTATCTTCATCCCAATACGCGAAATCAACGATCATCGGGCCGTATTTCATATAATAGTAGGCTTGATTGTAAATAGTGCCGTAGTTGGAAGAACCGAAACGACCAATAGTTTCAGTCTGGTAACTGGAGTTCGTGAAAGCTGAAGAGGCGCTTTCCTCAATTGCCTCTCCGGAAACCGGCATTAACGGGACTCTGGAAGCACGCTGGACAATGTAATCACGATAACCCAATGCACGGCCCCGGGCCGCACAATATGACGAGTAGTCGCAAAGCATCTTTACCGCGGACATTTTAAATATTTGCAGAAAACCGCAGAAAATAAGCATCAGCAAGAGAAACGCGAACAGAGCTTCCACCATTGTGCTGCCCCGTTCGCCGCGTTTTACGGTTACTTTCTGCTGAAAGTCTGTTGTCATTATTTCAGAATCCTGTTTGACTTTGAGTTTAAATTCCAAATTCTCATTATATATACACCTGATTCGGGTTGATTTCTTACAAAATTATTGTTAAAAATATGTTTTTTTTCAAAAAAAATCAAATTTTCAGTTTGATTTCTCGGATTTTCTCCATTATTATCTCTTGACCTTCATAATTTATTTACAAAAAATTAAAGGAACGAAGGTTTAGCAAACGAAGGAGAGATTATGGCCGACGAGAAGCAAACAAATGAAGTCGCTCCTGAGTCTGAAGAAAAAGCAGAAACTCAGGAACAAGCCGCCGTCACAGAAGAACAAACCGCTCCGAGTACTGAAAAAGCGACAACTGATGCAGTTGAGCCTGATCAGGAAAAAAAGGATTCTTCTCCGCTTGAAAAAGTGAAGGAGGAACTTGTCGCTGACGAAACTGCTATTTTAAAAATGCTGACATCAGTGACTGAACAGCTCGAGGAAATGCGCAAAATCCGACGGCGCCAGGGAAGATATGCCGTCATCGGGGTACTGGCAATTTTGGCAATATTACTTTCCTTTATGGTCAACATGGCACAATTTGGCCAGAATTACCCGGTTGATGAATTGCTGCGTCAGATCAGCGCCAATTCCCACATTGTCACCAACAGTCCCAGGGTGCAAAAGGTTGTCGCCAGCGCCAAAGATGTATTTTTCCCGGCTTATAAGAAGGAGCTGCTCAAACGGCTGCAGGAAGAATCTCCCCAGATTGAAGCAACCGCGGTCAACGCCGTCAGTGATTTCAGAAATTTCATGATGACCGACATCAGAAGAAAGATGGTTAAGCGGGTTGATAAATCACTCAAATTGGTTGAAAAAGATATCATTGAAAAATACACGAAGTCGGAACTGAGTCCAGATGAACTTGATAAAGTATTCAAAGAAGTCAATGCTAAATTCCATGAAGAATTCACCAAGCGCCTTGAGAAACGACTTGATGTGGCGATCAAAAAACTGATTGTCATGAACGAGGAATTCAAAAACTTCAAAAATACGCCTGAGTATAAACAGTTAAAGCCTGAAGATATTGGAACGGTCGAAAACCGGTTGGTTGAAACAATGCTGAAACTTTGGATCTACCACCTGAATCCCGATGAAGGCGAAGCTAAAGTCAAGATTTCCAAAGGAGGTGCAAAATGAGTGAAAATATCATCAAAAAAATTGAGGCCCTCCAGGAAGAAATTAAAAAGGAAACCCATCGAAATTCGGCCGCCGCTCGGCGAACACTGCTGATCTATGCCGCGCTGGTTATTTTTGTCGCCAGTTACAGCGTGTTCCTGACAACTTCAATCCGTGAACACGCCACGCCAAGCGCGCTCTCCATTGTGTTCCTCGAAAAAGTACGCGACTCTCTTCCCCAGATGCTGGACAAAGTTGAAGGCAATATGGAAAAAAACGCGACAGACCTGGCAGAATCGACGGTAAAATCGATATATCAGGTTATCCCGCGAATGACTGAAGTTGCAAAAGTACAAGTCGATCTGGTTATCCAATCCCGACTCGACGAAGTTGAAGCACAATACATGCCCCAGATCCGGAAAGAGGTTCAGACCTCAATAGAAAAGATCATTGCCCATAAAGATATCGGCAAGGATAAAAACATTGCTTCCGTCCTGACGGTTGAAGTGGTCAACGAACTGGATCGTGAAATTGGCAAAATTCTTGGACGCGAGTTCTATAAACGCCTTGACACGCTCAGTGCCGACATTAAAACTCTGCGCACCAAGAAAGTTGCGGACTTGACCAACCGGGAATATGCCGAACGCGAGATGATCATCTACTGGCTGTTCATGGTCGATCACGGTCGCACCGGAAACAGTGTCATCGCCAGTTTCCTTGCAAGTACCAGCGAAGGACTGCTTGATTTTTACAAGCTTGAAAAACTCAAGGGCGGCGCCAAGAAAAAAACTAAATAACGTTTTTAACGTTTAAAAGAACATCGCAAGCCGCTCTCCGGGGCGGCTTTTTTCATGAAAAAGAGAAATGAACCGAGTTAAATTCATACACAGCGCGGATATTCACCTTGGAACCCCGTTCGGGACGGCAGCCACCATACCGGATGCCGTTGCCAAGACTTTGCGCGACGGCCCACGCAAAGCGTTGGAAGTAATTGTTGAAACGGCGATTGCCGAAGCGGTGGACTTTATCCTGATTGCCGGGGATATATTTGACGGACCAACGATAAATCTGCGGGATTTGCGCTTTTTCACCCGGCAATTGGAAGTTTTGAATGAGTATAATATTCCGTGCTGTGCGATTTGCGGCAATCATGATCCGCTGGAAATATGGCCCCGGCATTGGCACTTTCCGGACAATTTTTTTCTGTTCGGTCCACAGATCGAGCATCATACGATCCACAAAAACAATGAACCGCAGGCTGAGATCATCGGATTCAGTTATCCGGGCAAAGAAGTTAAAAACAAATCGCTGCGCGGCTATAAGCGGCAATCTGCAGAGTTGCCGGCCATTGGAATGCTGCATACGGCCATTGCTCCGTCGCCCAACAGTTACGTCCCGTGTTCCCTGGCTGATCTGCTGGAATGCGATTTGGATTTCTGGGCGTTGGGACACGTACATCAACGGCGCGATGAACGCCCGGCCGGCCCGATCATCGGCTGGAGCGGTGCGCCACAGAAACTGAATCCGAATGAAACTGGCGGCGGCGGATTTTATCTGGTTGAAAGTTCCGGAGACGGCATTTTCGACCGCCGTTTCGTTCCGGCCGACTCGGTTCGGTTCGCGGAAATGCAGATTGATGTTTCAGACTGCCCGGAAATTGAACAATTGCCTGAATATATCACCAACAAAATTCAGGCGGCAGTCTCCGAAGAAGTGCCAGTGATCGCTAGAGCGATTGCGTCCGGACGTTGTACGTTCAGCCGCGAAGTGCGCAAAGGACGCAGACTGGAAGAAATCGTCGATACTGTCCGCGAGGACCTGGCGGCAGCGGAGCCGTGTATTCACCTTGACGTGTTGGATTTGCGGCTGCGCGGCGATTACGAACTTGAACAACTGGCCGGAGATAACTCTCTGCCGGGCGATATTGCCGCCGCCTTGAAGTCGATAAGCCGATCCCCGGAAGAGTTCGCGGAAACGGCAATACCATGCCTGGATCCGTTGTTCTTCAAATGGAAAAATCGGAAATTGCTGGACGTGCCTGATGCTTCTGAACTGGCGGAACTCGCCTCGGAAGCCGGCAAACTCCTGCTTGACCGTTTGTTGGAGGATTCCGACGCATGATCATTGAAAAGGTCAACATCGACAATTTCGGTATTTTCCAGGATAAGGTGATTTCCGGCCTGAAACCGGGGCTGAACCTGATCTTCGGCAACAATGAATCAGGTAAAACCACTTTTGCCGAATTCATCAAACGCACCATGTTCAGGCACCCGGACCGCAGAAGCAGTATCAAGCCTTACGAGATGCCGGGCAATCCATCTCCGGGCGGAACCATTTTCTGCCGCACATCAGGAGGTACAGAATTCAGTATAGCCCGCCATGGCATCCGCAACGGCGGCAACGTCGAAGTCATCCGCAACGGCAATACCGGAGGGGAAGAATTACTCCGTGACCTGATCACGGTAAGCGAATCATTCTACCGGAACATTTACGCGATTACCCTTGAGGAACTGCATTCCGCCGAATTCATGAAGGATGATGAACTTAAAAGCAGTCTGTTCAGCGCCGGACTGGAAACCGGTACAGTATCGTTAAGCAAACTCCGGGCCGATATCGAGTCCGAAATGAAAGCCATATTTACCCCTCAAGGTAAAAATCCGGTCCGCGACATGGCGGACAAAGCCCTTGAACTGAAGAGCCGGATTCGTGAAGCTGAAGCCATCACGGCAACGGTTGACCAGTTGCAAAATGAGCTGGATGAAAATCGTCAACAGGCCATCAAGGTAAAAAAAGAACTGACTGGAACTCAAATCGAGCTGGACAAACTGGCCAGACGCCGAAATGCTTATGGAACCTGGCTGCGCTTGCGTGAAGAGCTTGAAAGCCTACAAAACTGCAAGATAGAAGTCCCGCTGCCTCCCGAGGTATTATCCCGGCTGACTGAATTGAAAAGCTCGTTGAATCATGCTTCCGACCAGTTGGAAAAACTTCAGACTCAACATAAACAAGCAGCCATTAAGCTGGCAGCCATCAATCCGGATACCGCACTGCTGGAAGTTGAAAACGAAATCACCGGTCTGTTCCGGGAAGTCCAGGTAATCCGCGAACGCAAAAATCGCAAAATCCAACTTGAGCGGGAAATTAATGAACTGCAAAGTTCTATCAAACATGAAATAAAAGCCATTGGCGGTTCATGGGACGAATCCGCCGTCACAAAATTCACCGGAGGAAAAATCCTCGCGGAAAACCTGAGAAAATTTAAAACCGACATCGACCGGCTGGAACGCGAACGGGAAACCACCCGAGCAGTCGCGACAGCCCGGACACCCGGAACAAACACCAAAGTTACATGGATCTGGCTAATCGGCCTGCTTGCTATCATCGGCGGAACGACCGTTATCATTCTTTGGTCGCTAGCCGCTGGAATAACTTTGACCATTGCGGCTCTGATTTACGCCTTTTTACTTGGCCGAAGCAATAAAAACCAAACAGAACACAGTAATGATCCGCTTGAAAAAATTTCACAGGAACTCGCGGCCGTACAACAACAAACCGCCAGAAGTCTGGAAGAAGCGGGTATTGATCCTGATTTAACGCCGGACAGCGCGTTGATCTGTCTGAGCGGCATCGAAAAATGTGCGGAACTGATCCGGCGGCGTGACTTGCTGGTCGAAGAAAAAGCCACTCTAACCACCGCGGAACAAAACTACGTAGAAAGATACGGCACGATCAGCAAAAAACTATCCCGTGACCTGAACAGCGACCCGACCACCGGCAGCGAGTTACTCAATGAGGAGCTATCCAGAGCAAAAGAGGAATACGCTCAACGCAAATCGGCGGAAAACGCTCTGGGTGAAATCGCCGTGGAACTGGCAAATGCTGAAGATAATAACAATCAGGCAACCAAAGCCTATAACGATTTCCTGCGGGAATGCAAGGCAGATGATGAAGCGCAGTTACGGGAGTTGGCGGAAAAATCGGCCAGGCACTCCGCCATTTCTGAAAAAATCCGTACTCTGGAAACATCCTTACGCGAAAATTGCGCCAGTGACGAATACGACGTTTTTATCACAGAACTCGAAAATTATTCCCCGGATGATGGCGACCAGAGTAAAAGAGAGCTTGAAAGCACCATCGAATCACTCGATAATCAATTGACGGAACTCAATCAGCGAATTGGCACGCTTGAAGAACAACTGCGCGCCATCGAAAACAGTCGTCAGTTGGAAAATGACCGTACCGAGTTGGATTCTCTGATAAAACGTCTACATGGTCTTTCCCGGGAATGGACCAAGCGGCAGTTGGCGCTGCATCTGCTCGATCAGGCTGTGGCGAAATTTGAACGGGAACGCCGCCCCGGCGTCATCAAAGCGGCGGCTGGACACTTCCGTAAAATTACCGATGGGACATATGTCGACGTTCTACAGAAGCTTGAGGATAACAATCTGATAGTTCAGGGTTCTGACGGTTCAACCAAACAGGTCGACCAGCTCAGTCGCGGAACGCGAGAGGAACTGCTGTTATGCATGCGGCTCGGAATTGTCGCGGAGTTTGAGAAAAACGCGGAATCATTGCCGTTGATCCTGGACGATGTACTGGTTGATTTTGACACTCCACGCCGCCAAACCGCGGTACAAATGCTGGCGGAATTCGCGAAAAACCGGCAATTGATAATCATGTCCTGCCATCAGGAAACAGTCGACCTTTACAATGCCGCCGGAGCTAACATAATTTCGTTTTGCTAAAGAATCAGATGATTAAAAAATACTATTCAGGGAAATATTCTTATGACCAAAAAGACAATTATTGCTTTTGGCGCTCATCAGGACGATATTGAACTCCGGGCCGGAGGCACCGTGACTAAATATGCGGCCATGGGTTATGAAGTAATTTACGTAACGGCAATCGATTCGGTATATATAAGTCCGGGTTACCAGCCTGACGGCAAAAAAGTTGATGCATTGTCTAACGATGACATTCTTGAGATCAGAAATCAGGAAGCCGCGGCCGGTGCCGCGATTATGGGGACTTCAGAGCCGATATTTCTCCATTTAAAGCCATCTTATCATTGGACCCATGAACGCAGGACAAGCTGGCGCGTCAATTTTGATGATAATGAAGATGAGCTAATTGAAAATATGAAGAAATACCAGGGAAAGTATTTTTGCCTGGAAGCAGCTAGAATAGCGGATTGTATCAAAGACACAGCCGAATTTATCAAAAAATATGAACCGGAATTTGTCCTGACCCAGCAACCCAATGATTTTCATTTGGAACACTACGCAATTTCATCTCTTGTATATGCAAGCTGCCGTCAACTTGTGAGTGAAGGAATGAACTTGAAACTATATGCCTGGGAAATGGGTTCCTGCGGCAGAATGATCAAATTCGTTCCGGACAGGGTTATCGATATAACCGATCATTTTGATACTAAAATCGCCGCATTGAAATCCTTTAAATCTCAACACGGCAGTGATAAAGAAATGCACCTCAGATATGCAGAAGCGTCAGCCAAATATTGGGGAGAGAAGATTGGAGTTAAATATGCCGAACCTTTTTCAGAAATGTTGATTGCCGGGAGTACCGGGGGATTTGATCTTAACACTAATGATTTTGATTACAGCTCCCGCTTCCCCGGTATGGCATCAGTGAAAACCCGATTATAATAAGCGGTCAAGCTTTTTTCTATAACATTACTAACATCGATTTATCCTAAAAAAAGCAGTTGAAATTATACTGTAAAAATATCTATTCATTGGAGATTTCTACTAATCGCTTGACTTATTTCAAGAGTTCATCTTTATGGCTATGATCTATGTAAAGGCCTAGCAACAAGGTTCTTGTGTTTAAATGACAGTTAAGCCGTCTGACTATTTGATAAGTCAAAAAATAAAACTCCACTGCTTTTTACAGGATAATCCGGATTAGTCTTTCGGATATTCGTTGCAAAGATAATATTTGCGGGATTCATCTTCCTCAATTTTGGGAAATCTTTCCATCGGATCGAGAAAGCAATTATCATTCCAGTCGTCACAGACGCTGCTAACTTCACCGCTGACCGTATACCGGACGCCGTTTACTTCGAGTCCAGTGCCTTCTTCGCCGCAAAAACTATGGATGATATACGGAGCCAGACAAATGCTTTGCCCCGGTTCAAGTCTGACCACATCCCCGGGGTTCAGTTCGCGGGTTTGACCGTCAATCTGTACCGTGAATTTCTCATCGGAACATTTGCCGTCAGGAGTACCTTTGTACAGAGTTATCAGAACGTTCCCGCCTGCGCGACAAATAATATCCTCCATTTTGCTGTAGTGAAAGTGCAAAGGAGCATGCTGTTTCGGCGGGTCCAGAATAAACTTTTCCGCGTATACTTTGGTAAACTTGCCGTTCTCATCCAATCGATAGCCGTTGCGAAGCGTAAACAGCGTTCGGCCGATCAGTTCGAAATTGTTCTGCCCGAAATCAGTAACATCCCAACCGAGTCCGGCATTGCGGATCTCATCGACCTCGTGTCCTTTTTTATCCCACTGGTCCGCCGTCCAGAACGCAAACGGCGGTAAATTAATTCCCAGTTTCGCAAATACTTCCATCGCAATTTCGATGGAACGATTAATCTGACTTCTTTTCATAAAAAAACCATTTTTATTTTTATTAATTAATCATCACTTGGTTTTATAATATTATATAACAAGTTATCAATAAATCAATTAAACTTAACACCAACCAAGCAACAATCAAATCATCATGCGAGTCTTATCATAAATTTAATGATTACAATACCACCCCGTTTTTCTTCAGAGTTTCCTGCAGCATCTTGATGTCAAGGGCGTGCGGATTAGACTGTTCCTGCACACATAACGCCGCCGCCGTTCCAGCCGCCTCTCCGGTAATCATGCACTGCACTGTCGGACGAATACAACCAAAGGCTTCGTGAGTGGCGGAAATACAACGCCCCGCAATCAAGAGATTTTCTTTGTTCTCAGCAATCATACAACCAAATGGAATTTTAAAGAACCAACGCGGCGGATATGCTTCTTCCGGATCATTCAACCATTCCGGCCTGGGGCGGGTATCAATCGGATGGCTACCCAACCCAATACTGTCAACAAAGTCGTTTTGATTATAGATATCCATCAGATTAAGAACATAATCACATTTGATATGGCGGGTTTCCCGAACCCCGATTTCAGGACAATCCAAGAGAAACGCCCTTTCAAATCCTGGGACGTTCCGGATATTATTTACCCAGCGGCCCACCATATCAGCCATAATAACTTCAGCCCGAGTCAGTTGTTCGGCATTACAGCCATCAATATCTTTGATGCAGGGACAGCAAAGCGTCACAACTCCATCATCCGGCTGATTGTAAATCTGGAAACACTGCGGCGAAGCTTCCTGTTGCACCATTATGGTCGACATCTCGCCTCGGGCGAAACATTCTTTAGCCTCCTGTAAAGGTAATCTTGCAAACGTTTGAAGCATGAAATTCTGCGGATTGTCCTCCAACCAGGCAAAAGTCTTTTGCAAATCCACGTTCCCCACTTTAAACATTACCCCGACATGCTGCATTTCCCCGATTTTGGCGTGAGAGGCACAAATATCCTGCTCGGTTACTCCGGTCGTATAAGGAACCCCGGCCCTGGCGGCAACATCACCATCGCCGGTAGCGTCAATAAACTGTTTGGCGGGCACCATCTGCCGTCCCGACTTTGATTCAATGACTACTCCCTGAATATGGTCATCAGCCTGCACTACATCTACTACCCAGGAATGCAGACGCAATTTGACTTTCTCCTTGCTGAGCATTTGAAAAAGCAGACGTTTAAAATTTTCCGAAGAAGTAAAAATATAGCTGCCGAAAGTTCCGGCGCTTCCCAACCCGATTTTATCATGAACCAGATTTTCGGCTATCTCTCGAACTATGCCACCGACAATCTGAACGCTTTCAGGGTCTGTTACCAACGTTTCCTGATCTTTAGCGTGTTCCCGGGGATTGCCAGAAAACTTCGTATACATCGTCAAGCCGGCATTACCGGCGGTTATCATTCCTCCCAGATAACCGTAACGCTCGATCAGCATAACGCTGGCGCCTCCCCGGGCCGCGGCCAATGCCGCTACAACCCCGGCGGTCCCGCCTCCCGCCACGACCACATCCACTTCCGGCAGCACTTCCACTTCCAATGTTTGCTGAATAGTTTTAGTCCGGACAGGGTTTGTGCTTATTTTTGTCTCTTTATTCATACGCTTCAATTTCCCATATTTGTTGATCTTGATTGTGCATCCCGAAAATCTTCTTGAGAGACAAGATGTTAATCCTGAATGCACCCACTGTTAACGGAGTAAATTCAACTGCGGCTTTTTCCCTGACCAGAGATGGTGAAGCCGCGACAAAATCGGCAACCGGCTCCCAGCGGCCGTGTTTTTTTACCTCGATTTTAGCCTTGTTGATATTCGAATCCAAAACGATTTTGGCAATTTTATGTGTTTTTCTCAAAACAATCTCGATATAACCCGTTTTCCCGAGGCGTCCGCTGCACGAAGTAAACGGAATGGAATCCACCATATATACTGGTTTCCCGGTCAGGAAGACACCGCGTTTACCGCTTTGCACCCCATTTATATTCAATGTCCAGGAAACCCGCGCGTCCGCACCGATAAGCAGATTTCCCGGACACGGTTTAACCTTAAGAGCATCGGCACATTTTTTCATCAGCTTGTTCAAACTCAATTTTTCCGCGATATCTTTATCCGTCGTGTAGATATGAGTCTGAAAAGGTTCAAAACTGTCGTTCAGAAGCTTATTCCCGACTCTGACCGAACGCTGTTCACTCACGACATAGAGTTTATCGCCGGCAAAAGCTTGTAACTTGAATTTGACATTATATTTTTCTGAACCGGTACTGGTAATAAAATAAAACCAATCAGGGCCAATTTTCCTGGCGCAATAATGGATATCTGCCGACTTGACGCCGGGAAGCAGCCTTAATTCATTTTGCTGATTTTCAGCCATAAACACATGACGCAGCACCGCCGTTTCCCGGGCAAGAAACCCAAGTCCATATTTAATTTCAGGGTAAAAATCACCATGTCCTACTTCATACCATAAAATTCCTCTGGCACCATAAATAATTCCCAGATACATCTGGTTTCTCAATCCCCGGAAACGCGGTTCGCGCCAATCGGGTTTATGCTTCAAAAAGTAACTGAAGTTGAATGCCTGGAGCATACACCAGACCGCAGCCTTATCATTATTCAACCTGATCGCTTCAATAACCATTTCTTTCGGTTTAGCCGGTTTTAACGAACTTATGCCGTCATTAATGAACGCCGGATAAGGGTCGGGACAGATCAAGGTTGTGCCGTCGTCTCTAAAATAGGAAATATTGCTGGTATGAACATCAAGCCCCATGATCGGATGGTATGGATCCCCCCGGCGGATGGCATAGTTCAAGCTTTTTAGATATTCTAACATAGACTGATTCGGGGGAGCTTCATTACGCGTATACCACGCCAGCAAATTCCTGCTGTTGCTCCATTTGGCAACATAATCGATTATATCCTTTGTCCTTTGCTGATCCAATTTTTTTATTTTTTCCTGATGCATTTTAGGCAGGGTCGTACCAAGTTTGAATGGGACTGTAATTATTTTCAATCCGGCTTTTCCCAGGGCTTTATCTAATTCATCCCGCATTGCCCGGTAACCGTATCTGCATACCGTATTAAATCCCATCTGACGGGCATCCCATAAACCTTTCGGGTAACGGTAGTCTGAACAACCACCGAAAGGGAAAAATGCCTTGCCGTCGATCAGGCAGTTCCAGTTTTGGTCAAAAGTAACCTGTCCCGGCCGGTACGGAAGCTTTTGCAGGAAACTCATCCATTGTCCAAGTGTTTTTTTAGTATTCAAATCGTTAAGCCTGAAACTTAACTTATACTTTCCGTCACGCAATCCGGAATCAGGCAGAGACACTTTGTAAATGCCGCTAGCGGCATTAATACCGAATGATTTTTGTATCACAGTTTTCCGGTCCTGGTCGGTCATTGTGAAAAACAATTTATATTTCGCGTCTTTATCCCAGTCGACAACAGCCTTGAAGCGTAACTCTTTAATATTCCGATCACTATAGATGGCATGATTATATTGTGGGCACAACAGCTTGACCTCAAGCGGAGAATAAACTAAATTAACCGGTGCGAACCGTCGACATAATTGCTTTGAGTTTTTGTCGTCCCTAAGCCATAAATTTATGTAAGCGTGTTCGCTCTGCTCTTTCAATGGCAATGTAACTTTTTTAACGATTGCCGCATCACCATGCATCTGCAAAGGCACAATAAGCTTACCGGTATTCGGGCCATCTACTTCCAAAGTATAGTTATTGTTCTTTTTTGCCCAAACTGCTAAAATTACTTCAGCAACCAAAGTTCCCTTGTCTCTTTTCATTTTGACAAGATTTACTTTAACATCGCATTTTCCGGGCATTTCCGCTCCCGCGGTTAACGCGCCCATAGCATATCTGCTTATATCATGAAAATTAATATTTTTATCGGTATATTTGCTTGTTGAATATTGCTGCACGGATTTTTCCGTTTTTCTAGTCCGGCAAAGGTTATATTTTAAAAATTCAGGATGATCGACTGGAAAAGCCAGATCAGACAGGGGAATGGCCATTTCCACGTTCCATTCATTTTTGCCGGAGGTCGTTTTGAAAATTATATCCGGATTCCAGCGGGAATCCGCATGCTTCCGGCCTTTGCTCGCGATTGCATCATAGACGGCCCCCCGAGGGTTTACCGCCCAGTGATAATAACGGGACAGCCCGGTATCGATAAACAGTTCAACACTGTCGTCTTCCCATACTTTGCCATCTCTTGTTCTATCTGTTGCGGCGATTCTGTCCATGTGTGGTTCAGAACATTTGACTGCGAGATAAAGATAGTCGTCGTCGTGCAAAAAAGCGTAGCGAGTGGAAATAGATGGAATTCCGGCCTTGACCGGAGTCAATTCCTTCCAAACGGCATACCGCCACATTGAATCCTTTAAATTACCGTCCACAACCGGTTTAGCTGCTGTTCGACGGATTTGACAATTAATTTTTTTACCGGCAAATTTTTCCGACCTTATTTCGCGAACCGGCAAATATGCGATTTCTCTTTCATAATTCCGTTTGATCTCTTCCGGCGTGAGCACCCGGTCATAAATGCTTAAACTTTTAATGATTCCTTGAAAATCACGACCGGCATCATAACGCCCGGGCAAGCGTTTCATAGCAAGATAATGGCCCTTTATTTCCGGTGAAGAACGAACAAATTTGCCGTCCTGATAAAACTTGATTCCATTTGCATTGCCGCTTCCATCATAAGTTGCAACAATATAAGTCCACGTGTTGGTCGCCGGCATGACTCCTCCGTGGCGGCCGATTTTGCCGCGGCCATCCAAAAGATTCAGTCTGAAAACATTCGACCAGTTGATGAACCAGGCCGGAGCATTAAACACCCGCTGAATCGAGACTGTATGATTCTTAATTGATTTCACCGTCCCTTTCTGCAGCCAGGCCACTGAAAACGCTTTGTCTTGTCGACCATCGCTGAAATTCAAATCCCCTCTAATAAAATTCTTTTCAAGCTGTTGTTTTTTTGCATTATATTGCCATTGGGCAACCACATCGGCCCTGACCATAAACGAGCCGGCCAGACAAAGATACAGCAGAATGGTTGTTTGGTTAAATGACATGATGATCCTTTGTATTGAATTTGGTTTGATCAGTTGAATACGTATTTTATTATTCCTGCCGGGGAATAAGTTTCGGGCGTATCATTTATTCCGTGTAATGGCAGTTCCAGGTGTTCGGAATCCCGAACTTATTGACCATCTCATCCCTGGTTGCCGGAGCCACGTGCCAATCCGCGAACAAGAGATTAGCCCTGCTGTTGTGAGCCATATTGATATTGCGGTTCCCTGCGATATTAGCAACCCGTTGAGCTTGCCAATCCGTATCGAATGAGTCCATAATTACGGGACGCAATGCCGGGTTCTTGAGTTTTTTGGTCACCAGCCACCAATACGTATAACCGCTTTCATAGGTTTTCAACAGCGCTGAAGTCGGATTTGTCGATGCGGTGTTGACCCCATAGCCTAAATACAAACTCGCTTTAGTAGAACCATCAGCTACTTTAAAAGTTTTAGGAGTCCATTGATACGGGGCAACAGCCGGGCATACCATAACTTTTGCGCTCATATAACTGCCGGAATACTCGGTGGCCAGCAATTGGGGCCAACGCGACCAGCCGTTAGTGGCACCGGTTGTATACAAACCGATAATACCCGGAAAATCATTGGAATATTGGGCAAATCCCAGGCCGCACTGTTTTAAATTATTGACACATTTGATTGCCTTGGCCCGATCCCGGGCTTTGTTTAACGCGGGTAATAACATCGATGCGAGAATGGCAATTATCGCTATCACTACCAGGAGTTCGATTAATGTGAAAATTGAAAATTTCACGTCCCTGTAACGGTTGTTCAGTTTGTTCAGCCTCTGCATCACTACTCTCCTTTGGGATTATGTTACGATTACACATTACCTGTTGCATAGTCTATTCCTATCGACATCATGTGATGTACTAAATTGAGTATAATAGCAAATTAATATTTAAACAACAGTATAAAAACACTATATACTGGACTTTTTTGTAAAATTGGAAATTTTTAATTTGTAAATTCGTAAGTTAAGTGGAATTGTTACCAAAGGCATTTGAAAGGAAAAAGGTTGAACATAGCGAAAGATGAAATCGAACGGCTGAACAGATTATTCAGGGGGCTTGATTGCTTTTATGAATCAAATAATTTATTGAATTATTTTATTCAGCCCCACGTCATGCACCTGAATCTTTTGTGTGGCGGCGAGATGTCCAGTATAGATCGGAAACGTCATTCCCATCGCACGTTTGAATGTTCCATGGTAATTTCCGGATCAATGATCTATAAAGTCGCGGACAAAGAATCAATAATAAACTCCGGAGACGCAATTATAATCCCGCCCGATACGCGTCACCGCTGGATCGCAACGGAAGATTCAATCATATTCAGCCTGATGCTCTTTATATCCTGCCACGGTGACGGCTCACGGGAAAACATGGAACGGCTTAGAACGGCGATTGCCAGAAGCAAGTTCAAGATCAGAAAATTTATTGAAATGCAAAACCAAATTTCAACCCTGATCAATGAAGCAAGGAAGCTGCAAAC
This sequence comes from Victivallales bacterium, assembly GCA_963676655.2. Classification (GTDB taxonomy): domain Bacteria; phylum Verrucomicrobiota; class Lentisphaeria; order Victivallales; family Victivallaceae. Next base: position 233,680 of record CAXXKX010000003.1, read on the forward strand.
CGGATTTGACGAAAAAATCCAATGTCTGACCCGCGAGATTTATATCGAAATTTTCAGAAAATTGCTGCCGGAACATCATCCGGAACAACGTTCGCTGCGCATGCCGCCGCAACGCGGCGACATCTCCGCTTCAGTCGTTGACCTGGTCCGCTTTTATGTTCAGGATAATTTATCCAATAAAATCAAGATTCAGGATATCAGTTCATGCCTCGGCATCAGCATCAACCACTTGAGCAGGATTTTCAAAAAAAATTATGGTATCCCAATCCATAATTATATAGTTATGGTGAGAATAAACACCTCTGAAATATTGTTGCAGACCACGGATCGGCCGTTAAAAGATATTGCCGCATCGGTCGGCTACGAGGATGTTGACTATTTTTGCCGGATTTTTAAAAAATATAAAGGAACAACTCCGTCAAAATTCCGTCAGGGGATTACCGGAAAATAAAGCTCCTCTTCTGACCGGGGGATTTCGCCAAACATTGAACGGCTTAACCGTTTCGCTGCCGGTAGCCGCTGAGCAGCCGGTCAAGGTTTTTCAGGGAAGCGCGAACCCATTTACGGGTGATTATTTCACGTTGTTCCATGGAAAGATGCCAGTCTTTATCGGTATTGTGCAGTCGTTCCACCAGAGCCCTCAGACACAACGCGGCGCTCACCGAAATATTGAAACTGCGGGTAAAACCGTACATTGGGATTCTCACATGGTAATCAGCCAGCTCATGCGCTTTATCACTCAAACCGAACTCCTCATTTCCCAGACACAACGCGACCGGTTTATCCAGCGGCAGTTGCTCCGGAGAGAACAGCGGCAGGTCTTCACGCAAAGTAGTAGCGGCGATCACGTAACCCCGCGACTTTAAACTTTGCAGACAGGATACAGTGTTGTCCACATCCGGCTCGTTCCAGCGGACCACCTCCACCCACTGGGCGGAACCGCAGACCACATCGGTATGCAGAACAAATTCTTTATTGTTCTCGATCACATGCAGATCCTGAACGCCAAAGCACTCGCAGCTTCGGACCACCGCGCCGGCATTCTGGGCATGGCGGACATCTTCGATCACCGCCGTGATGTAACGGGTCCGCTGTTGCAGGATCGCGGCAAATTTTGCGTGCCGCTCCTGCGTAACCATGTCCGCCAGGTATTTTTCAAGTTCCGGGTCGTATTCCATGAAAGTCCCATCTGAATGTTTATGTTTTATTTCATGGAGTACATTAGCATTTCCCGACAGGATACGCCAGCTTTTTCAGGAGAAAAGCACAAAAAACAACAGAACCTGCAGGACTTGGAAGTCCTGCAGGTCATATCAAAGGAGAGTCGAAAAGACTCTGGTCAATCAGCGATCTTGCAGCCGAAACATCCGGCTTTTGGATCGGGATTGTTGTATTTTTCCGGGAACTTGCCTTCGGCAATACCACCGGTTTCATCATCGCACGGCTTACCCAAAACCCAGGGTTTCTGCGGGAAAACCGGGGTGGGAAAACTTGACTGCTCGATCATTTTGCATTTTTCCTGCGTATCCATACAGGCACGAATACAGCCTTTAGCTCCGCATATGGCAAAATATCCGACGTGCGAAAGAATCTGCTTGTAATAAGGAACCACCGAATTTGTCGGCAGCTCATCGTTCGGAGCCCATGCACCCTGAGCCAGGGTATAGGTCATACGATATGCGACTTCTTCGGAAACATTACTTTCGCGAACATTCAGGTCCACTCCGGGCAGTGCTTTCTTGAGGAACGGCGATGCTTCATAGTTCAAGCCGTGATGTGTCAGCGTACAGCGTCCCATGTGAACGTCGCCCCATTCATAATCGACATCATCGATTTGAATTTTAATCGGAGGTCTTTCTCCGGGCTTCGGAATCGCGCCGCCTGGGCAGTCCCGAACGCATTTCATGCAGCGGTTGCACAATGTTCCGGGTTTGATCAATGGTGACGGTTCAAGTTCCATATCCGTCAGGATAGTCCCGATCCTGACTCTTGGTCCCCATTTCGGATGGATGAAAACTTTGGACCAGCCGATTTCTCCCAGACCACAAGCCATCGCCGCGATTCTGACGTTGATATTAACCTCCGGAGCGGGTCGACCGTCATCGACGACCGGCTGACCGACGCCGGGTCTTTCCGGCACGCCGGGATAAACCGCCACCGCCTCGTAACCTTCATCCTCGATAGCACAAGCCAGATCGAAAGTCACCGCCGGACGGAACAGTGTGTTAAGCCGGTTGTAAGCATAATAAGTATAATTCGGCCAATAGGTACCCTCAGTGATCCCGCGATAGGTTCCGCGCGGAATCGGACAGACAATACTGATAACTGATTTGCAATCCGGAAAGATGTTGGCCGGATGCATCATTTGCGGAGCGTTCTTAAACCGCTCGATATTGGCGACTCCCAGGTCGCCGCCAAGCGCCTGAGCCATCTCACGCAGTTTCTCGGTTGTCAGTTTCATTTTGCCGCTCCGTCACAACCGGTAGCGATCTTTTGCGAGGCAACCGACTTGTTGTAAACATCACGGGCCCATGGCTCACGTTTCCGGAATTTATTGACAAAACTGTTTGAGCATTTGTTTTTGCCTTCAAGCTGGACAAGACATGCCCGGCCGCAGGCCGCGCCAATCCGGTCTACCGCGTCTCCGCGTCCCGGTATGACCCCGGCACCGTTGGTACACATTTTGCAGAGGCCAAGGTCCAGTTCACGCACATCACATTCCGCGCCGGGAACACCGCGCTTGACAGTCTTTTCACCATAAGCCTTGAGCGGACAAAGATCAATACAAGCGCCGCAATCACTGCAAATTGATTTTTGCATCACCGGATCAGCTTCCAGTTCGCAGTCGGTCAGAATAAAAGCGAAACGCTGACGGGTACCGAATTCCGGGGTAATCAGGAATCCGCCCAGGCCGATTTCCGCCACTCCAGCCGCCTGAACCGTGAATTCAGGGTCCATAAGTACGTTCGGAGCGGGTTTGCCGGGAGCAACCGGAATACCAAAGTCCATTTTAGATTCTTTTCCGTAAGGAAAGATCGGAACGGCCTCAAACCCCTGCTCCTCAATAAAACAGGTCATGTCATAAGTCGCCTGGGCCAGGAAATTGTCCTCAACCACGTTTTTACCGAAAAAACCGTAGGTACTGCCGAAGTTTGTACCTTCTTCGATCCCGCGCAAAGCACCACGCAGGACCCGTTTTCCCAAGACGATGACTGATTTGCATTCCGGGAAAATTGATTTCGGATTGTTTTCCGGCGGCAGGCTTTCGAAACGATCAATCGAGGCAATGCCCACAAGATCAAGTTTAACGTTTTTTGCCGTCTGCTTCACTGTTTGAGAATTCATTTTTCTCATTTCCTCTTTTATTGATATTTTTTTATACAGCCATCATGGCTGTCCTCGTTTAAAATCAAAGTTTTGGCATCGAATTTCATGGACTTTCAGGATTTTTCTTTGACCATATCCAATGACTTGCTCAAACTTTTGTGTTGCAGACTTATAGCCTGCTTCGCCTAGGTTTATCTTATCTCCCCGGGCGCTGCCCGGGGCTTTGCTGTCTCAGGCCTATGGCCTGTTATGTCGCACTTACAGCCTGCTTCAATTTTTTTCATTTAACCCGGGCATTGCCGTGGGCTTTGCTGTTTCAGGCTTCCAGCCTGTAATTATTATTAAAAGCTCTGTAAGAGCGAAACTATCCAGCCCCGGGCAACGCCCGGGGTATCCTAATTCATCTTCTAACAGCAGGCTGTAAGTCTGCAACAAACTGCAGTTTTCAGTTCGCATCCCTGAAAACAGCGAAAGAGCATCAAAACTCAACTTTTTAATAAAGTTGATACTGCTTCTGCTGTTTCCAGCGCCTTGGCTATTATTGTTTCTTTTCCGTTTCCGGCCAGTTCTGACAGTCTGGCGGAGACCCCAATCGATGCCACAAGTCTTCTGAACGCGTCAAAAACCGGCGCCGCGACCGCATACACGCCCGGTTTTTCGGCGTCCAGCACCGCGTAGCCCTGCTCTCTGATCAAGTCAAACTCCTGAAACAAAGCAGGCCGGTTAGCAATCGTCTTGTCGGTATATCTGGTAAACTCATAATCCCGCAGCAGCTCTTCCAGATCCCGCTCATCGGCATACGCGCCGCAAATTTTGCCGCTGGCCGATGCATGCAGCGAATTTATGGCCCCGACGTCCAGCGCGACATCCAGTTTGTCGATTGACGCCACATCCACAATCAATGCCCTGCCCCTTTGCGGCACCGCCAGAAAAATATCATTTCCCAGTTCCCGGTTGAGCATGGTGATATGCGGATGCGCCATCGACCGCAGCGAGAGTTGCGTCAGACAGGCATGCGACAAACATAAAATTTGCAGATCGATCATATATTTACGGGATTTATCCTGTTTGATATAGCCGGTCGCCAGCAGCGTCTTAAGTAAACGGCAGATATGACTGTTGGGCAGAGCAAAGCGTTCCGCCAGTTCCTTGACGGAATGCGAGTTTCCGGTCTGGGCCAGATACTCCAAAATCATAAAACCGTTTTTCAAAGTATTGTTCATTTTGCATCAAATTCTATATAATGGAATTTTACTTTCTATATTATACTGTTTATATGTAAATTTGTCAATAGCTAATACAATAAAATTCTATATTTTAGAATTTCCAGTCAGATTCCATACATAATCAAGCTCTCTTATGAGCCTCTGGATACACGGAAAAGGGGTTTATTAACATTATCATCCCATAATTCATAAATTTGAACGTTTTTTACTTTTTCTTGAGCTTATGATTTTCATTTTCAAAGACCCCTTTGTTCGGTTTTTAAATTTCCTAAGCAGAAGTGAATAGATGTCTCGTCACAATTTTTTGAACCGTATTTGACTTTACTTTCAACCTTCAACTTTCAACTCCAGTTATCCCGTTTGTGGGATGGCGGTGTTTTATTAACATGAATGCATAACCTCACCAAACAACGAACCTTCCCTTGCAATGTCAAATTTCGAGAGTTATAGTAAACCAAGGAGATATTAAAAAAGCTTTAATCAATTTTCAGTTCCACAAATCAATATAAGCGAATTTGTTGATGGCTTCATATTACTGAGACTCTAAAAGATAAATATTAATTTCTTTGGGGAACATAAAGCTGGAAAGGAATTTTTAAATGCCGGTAATCGCAAACGTATTCATACCTTATTTCGCAGGTCAAACCATGGCCGGATTTCTGTTGCTTATTCCAGTAATTATTATTGAGGCGCTGCTGTTAAAACCACTGCTCAAGGTAAAATGGCTTGAATCTTTGAAATTCTGCGCCGTTGCCAACCTTGTGTCAACGATGTTTGGACTGGTGCTGATTGTTTGCGAAGCTGTTTCTTATGTAGTTGCAGGAGTGCTTCCGATTCTCGGCATATTATTTCTGGCATTGTTTCCCGCATCTTTCGTTCTGTCGATATGGATAGAATACAAAGTTTACAAAAAATTCTGGAAAATTTTTCAGGAGCGCAAATTACTCAAACCGGTAATAATTGTTAATATTGTTACATACATACCATTATTGATCCTGACTATCTATATAAATGAAAAACGTTACGATATAAGAATGGAAAGACCACGGCGCATAAATTGTCAATCGAATCTGAAACAAATCTATTTAGCCTTGGAAATGTATGCAATGGACAACAAAAATTTTCTTCCTGACAAACCGGGGGGAAAGGGCTTCAAGCAGCTTTATGACAACGACTATTTAACCGAGATCGATGTATATCGCTGTCCTTCATCCCGATCATTCAAAAACAACAGCAAAGTTAACAAGCTGTCCGATAAAAACATCAGCTACATTTATCGAAGTGGTCATAAACTGGAAGAAAAATCCGGACGGAAATATGTTCCAATCGTCTGGGATAAACCGGAAAATCACAAAGATTACGGAAACGTTCTATATCTCAATGGAAAAATAAAAAGCTTTAAAGGTGCGGACTGGATGAGACAAGCTAATCTCCCGGATACAATCAAGCAATATGAGTAAGCTTTTACGGTACTCGCGGGCAAATAATAATTCTTTGACTATTTACACAATTCGTTGTATTGAAAATCAATTTGTATTTTTCGCCATAAAACAATATATTGGCAATGAGGAAATTTAAGACCAGGCTCATATTTATATCGAAAGATAAAATGTTTTGAATACATTTATAAATAAAAGTCATTTAGTTGACAAAGTTAATTCAAAAGTCAATAAAGATAAAGAATACTGGATACGTAAATTATCAATGTCGCCTGTTTCTCTATTCGAGATATGTTATGCTTTTCAAGATTCAAATGGCAACTGTTTACTCACATGCGATAACCAGGTAGTCGGAATAGTTGAATTTGACAGCTCTAGTTCGAACGCTGAACCTCTGAATTTTTATATGATTATAATGATATTTCACACTATTAAAGTTGAAATTTTTTCATTGCAACAAGACAAAAACTGTTACTATATAAAAGTTGGAGATAACCAGACGGGGGCAATCTCAAGAAGTATCCGTAACCATAGGAACAGTTCATGGTGGAACATTGATGAATATTGGGAAATAGAACTTAACAAACAAAAGTTTGGTGTTATAGATATACCTTCTACAGTAACCATATATAACTTATTTATTCATTTACCAAAATATAATTGTGATATAAATCTTTCGTTAGGTCGCCAGCAACATATTTCAGACTTTTTTTTATTTTTTGTAAGGAGGAAAAACAGGAATTATGTATTGCGAAAAGAAGAAGAGGAAAAAATAAAACACTTATCGGAAGACGAAGTATTAATCTTATTTCTAATATCTATATTTATGAAACAATCCCGGTACTGCTTGGATAATAGTCCCGGCGGTGATTAAACTCTTGAGTAATGGGAAATGAAGGCCGGAAGATATTAAAGAAGCTTTAATCAATGCATTCAAAACCAATTTGTATTTTTCGTCATAAAACAATATATTGGCAATGAGGAAATTTAAGACCAGGTGGCGGAGGAACAAAACCGATATATTACAATATGCGATGCTTTTACCATTCGACTAAAAATAATATTATTGATCCCCGGGTTAATTTTACCGAAAATACTGGAATGAATAATGAAATACAGTCTATTACGCTTTTGTATACTACTAATGGTAGTTGGTTTTTGTCAATTTTGCTTCGCAGATAAATTAATTCGAGTACCAAAGTCAAACTCCTGGGTGCCTACAATTCCTGGAACAATATTATTACTCGGGCGTCCATACTATTTTGGCTCGCTTGATATTGATTTGTATTTATATATTTCAGAGGAACAGCTTCCTCTTGCCATTGAGCTTATGACTCAAAATCCTGCCCTTTCCATTAAAGATATTTCAAACAGAATATATGATAGTGCTGAGAAAAAACATATTGAAAGTAATATCATTGTTTTAAGGAGTTCATATTTTGATATTGGAAATCAGCCCATTATTAAATCTAAATTGTCTCCTCTCAATTTTTATGTATCCAATCTGACTTTCGAATCCCGGAATACAATTAAAATCTATTATAAAGGATATATTGAACAAAAAACCAGTAATATAAAGAATAATAAAATATCATGTTACTGGTATCCAAAAATGCAACGCATTACACCTAAGGATATAATGTTTAATATAGACCACCGTTTTCCTTGTTTTGCAGTAACTCCGAAGTATCAAAAAATTAATTTTTCAAATTATGAAATTTATTCCGATGGCTATATCAACATGGACTCTTGTGCATATCTTTTTACCAGAGGGCTGGGGGTTATAGCCGAATATATCGACTATCAAAATAATTCTGACAACTTATACTCAGAAAGTATGAACTCGCCAATTTGTAGAGACTTTTATTCTTCTGACAAATCTCCGTTTGAAAATATGATTTTATTTTCAAGGATGATGTATTATTATATACCAGGAGAGCAGCATTCAGAGTTTATTGATAATTTATTCTTAAAGAAAAAAGACGGGTTCATATGGGGAAATAATATTCCCATTTATAAACGGACTCCTCCGTTCATGTCATTTTCAGTTTATCATTTATTATTTTTAGCCTGTGCCGTTATTGCCTGTATTGTTTTAATATTATTACGGAAGAATGCTTTCCTGATTTTGATATATGAATATGTTGCTCACCGAATCAAGAAATCATATATCATCTTTGTTCTTTTTCTATTTGTTACCGCTTCTATAATGGTAACGGAGATGATAATGAGATATGGGAATCAGAATAATGATTCTTCTGCTGTTTTAACAGAAACCCATGCGGGGAAAGTGGACATTTTCATATCTTCTCAATATTCATTTTATGTCTATAAGGTTGACAAAGCTGATGTTGCGGAGTTTGGATCATTAATTTTTCAGTCTCTCAAAGAATGTGTTCCTGATGCCTTACACTCTCATACTCTGCCAAGAGGAGATTATGAGGGAGAACAGGAACTAATTACCATCATCGATTCTAAAAGTCATAGACTATTGTTTGATGGAAGGCTGAGAGGGCGTTATTATATGTATAGTAATAAAAAGAACTATATTGCACCACATCTGTTCAACTTTATTGTTAAATTAAAAAGAGAAGGGAAGTTAAAGCTTATAAAAGATGAAAAAATCTGCAAAAAAATACATAGCATAGCCCGGTCAAAGACAGAATAGTCGAGAGGTGATGTGGAGTTAAGCTTAAATCAATTTCATTCATATCAAAACCGTTATTCGCGTTCAAAATCAATTTGTATTTTTCGTCACAGCCCGATATATTGGTAATAAGGAAATCAAACACAAAAAAGAAAAGTCAATCGCAGGGACGCCTCCCTTCTGAATAACCAGCTTAATGCAAAAATATTGTCTTAAAACTCAAATACCCAATCTATTGAAATTCTTGCAATGAATATTAAAATTATCACTTTGGGAACCAGTCATGGGAATCCTACCTTTTGCCGCTTTAATTCATCGACCCTTTTGGATGTTGAAGGTTCGCTTTATCTCATTGATGCAGGGGCACCGGCTAATGCCTTGATGATTAGAAAAGGTTGTCATATCAACAACTTGAAAGCCGTTTTCATAACTCATACTCACGAAGACCATTTAAGCGGCTTGCCGGGAATCGTTAAGTCGCTGGCAAAACGTCCCAAAGCCGGCCAGCAAACACAAATATTCATGCCTGAAGATGAAGCTAATGAGGCATTGATAAAATGGATGCACTGTATGCATTGTTTTTGGGCTGATGAATTATTACAGTTCAATGTCTCCCTGCCGGGACAAATATATCAGGACAATAAATTATCTGTTTCAGCTATCGCCACTAGACATATGAAAAACGAAAATAATGCTTTCCCGAGTTATGCATATGAGTTTAAGGTCGCGGATAAAAAAATAATCTATACTGGCGATTTGAAGCATGATTTTAGTGATTTTCCGGAAACGGCTCTGGATCATCCTTCTGATTTATGCATCTGTGAATGTACTCACTTTGACATGAATGTTGCTCATGAGATATTAAAAAACTGCCGGACAAAGCGTATGATTTTTAATCATGTGAGTGATCTTTGGCATGGGGACGGAGAAGCGGAACTTCGCAAAATCATCGAAAAACTGCCTTTCCCTTGCGAAATTGCTCATGACGGCAATGAATTCACTCTTTAAAAAGAGTGCAGGCAATATTCCGAAGCGCGTACAACTACGCGCTTAACGCATATTTCAATCAAATTCTTATTTGCAACGTGACTGGCGCAGCCAGGGTTTAAGTCAACAAAGACAACGCATGAGGGTCACTCATGGTGGTCCCTTGGTGTGCCGTTATTCTTGAAATATGCAGCATGCTTCAGGTTGCCCGGCTTTTTTGATTCCAATATATCTATAATAAAACTTGAATTCCACGGCAACCCATACAATGAAAGTAAGAATATAAGCTTTTTGGATAACAGGAGCAGTAGGACGACTCGGCAACAGATGATGCAGCATCAGCAACTGCACCGTGAAACAGCTCAGCAATACCACAGTAACCAGCGCCAACCACCACCATTTTTGAGGATAGCTGTAATAAGGATGTCCTGTTTTTAACAACATCAGAAACCCGCCGGGAACGGCTGCCGCGAAAGCGCTGTATACACAAAAGTTATGCAAATCAGGATATAGATTATACGGCGTAAGCCCGACGCCAAGAATACCTAGCGAAAACCATGAGCAGCCGGCAAATGCGCCCCATTGCCAGAATCTATGCCCGTTGATACACCGGCTGCGAAAATACCAGAACGGAATCAACAAAACAACAGACAGCCCCAGGCCGATATTGAATAATAACGACGGCAGGAAATTATTTACCCCTTTACTGGTCACCGTCATCCCCAGCGCGCTGACGAATTCATAGCAGAATCGATAGCCGCCATGATTCCCGTTGCGATCAGGATATATCAGCATACAGACAGCCACGATACCAATAAACCCCAGTAACGCAGCCCATTCTATTAAAAGTAGTTTTCTCTTAAAATTATAACTCATTCTTATTCGTCTTTTGATTGTTTGTCATAGTACCGGCGATCCCCGGTGAGTATGAAATCAGTTTACATGAGAAATCCGACCTGATTATTTGTTTTTTTAATACGAAAAAATTGATCTGAGTTTTTCCCTTTCCTATACCTTTATCCAACCAAATATAATCCTTATCTCCACGTTTTACAAACAAAGCGGACCAAGTAATGCGGGATCATGGTGATCATTCTTTTCTTTCTCAAACCGAAACATGCATAACCGTAAAGTCGAACTTGGCTCGCCCCTCAATTTAGACATAAACAGTTAATTTACAATTTATTATATCTTTTTATAAAAGCACATACTACTTAATTTTATTAATTATAAATACTTTTAAAGATAATCACGTCGACGGCATGATGGACGGCAAGGCGCTCGATCCACCCGGCTGCAAGGTTGGGCCCCCGGGCCGAAAGTACGGGAAAAGATCAATTCTACAGTTATATAATTTCGTCATAAAACAATATATTGGAAATGATGAAATGTTGTTCCCCAATTTACAGCTTCCTGTTTTCGAAAATAAAACTACTTGGGGAATGGACAAATCAATTGCCGGACACTATAATCTTCATAGAGTTTTATAACCACTGAAAATGCTGAAAGGCCTGAAAAAAGGACGAGGAGCCATGAAATTTTGTTGTCTCGCCATGGAAAGTTTATATGATAACAAGGATAAAAGAGGATTGTCTCTTCAAATAAAGCGATCCGACAACGAGCTCATATTCTGGTTAGTTGTCAGATCAGTGGAATTGCATGATGAGGACAAAATGGAGGGGACAAATGTTGCATGCAATATTATGATTACGACAAGGACCCGCATGATATATTGCCCGTGGTGCGGCAAATACTTGAAAAGATGGGGCTCGAAAAAGCGATTCAAAGAAGTATGGGAAAAAGGACAAGCAGGGTCAATATATGATCCAATTGAATTTGAGAAAGTTATGGGATGAGTATATCCCCAAAAGATAATCCTGAAAGACGCCGATATACTGTATTTATATTTGCATCGATAATATGCTCATGGAATATTTTTGTTGTTATATCCAGCATAATTTTTAGTCATTGCCCACCCTCCACGATTAGGTTTGTTGTCGCTGGAATTCTAATGATTACATGTATAAGTTTTGTATTACTTCTACCCGCATTAGCTGGCAAGCTCTTTAAAACACAAAACAATATCCATAGAATATATTTATATATATACATTACCTGGAGTATTTTAACGATTTTATACTGGATTTTGTCATAATATTCCCTGAGATAATTCACATGAAAAGTCGCAACCCAAACAAAAAAAGGCAATAATGCAAGAGAGGTATCCTCAAGGTCCCAAAGACAAGTGGCTAAGCCAGGCATATAAAATTGCTGCGGGAAAGATCACCACAACTGAATTGGATATCCCCATGCTTTTGGAATGGCTGAAAGACATGAATTGGCCCGGAGCGGGTGTCATTGCGGAATTTTTGCTTAAGTATGAGACTGCTCTTACAGAGCCTGTCAGAGAAGTGTTAAAATCCAAAGATACAATGTGGATTTATTGGGTTTTGCAGTCTTTCAATGGACATCTATCCCCTGGTGCATGGGAAAGTTTAAGCCCAAATTTAAAGGCAATCGCTTATATTCGTGATGGCGACGGAGCCTATATTGAATGTTTAAAAATAATAAATAAATATCATCTCGATTCAAAAAAGAAAGTTGAAGCATTCATTACGACAATAAAAGATAATTACCCAGCAGACTATGAAGCACTCGAGCAACTGACTTTTTCAAATTAATTCCCGGGTGTGGCGCTATATTGATAATTTTTCCACAATGAATAAGTTATTGCAACAGGCACTTGCTTTTGACACAATCAAACCGCATATTATTAAAAGAAGGGAGTTTCGGATTTTGACGAATTCCCGGCGAATAAGGAGGTATATATGCTGAACAAGATTTTGCAAATCATTTTTGCCGGACCGAAAATTGCTCCGACCTACCATTCCCAATTGCTGGGAGAATTTGAGTTCGACCGGGGCACTCACAGCTGGACCGTAAAAGAACAAATTGGCGATTCGTCTCTAACGCTGACGGTAGGCGGAAAGCGGACCCCGGATCAGCAATTGCTGAAAATTATCGAGGGATATTATCGCGAATTTTCGAATTTTGAACAGATGATCAAAAATTTTCTCCAGGAGGAATCTTTGAAACATGAAGAATATGCCGGGGAAATATCTAATTTAAAAATTGAAGAAATAATGTTCACCAGACCGGATGAACCGGACCACGGAATGGTCTTCTTCACGGGGCCGGACCATCACAAATGCTGGCATCTGGATTTGGTCGAAAGCAAACCCGGGTCATTATGCTTTGACGATTGAAAAAACTGAATCTACCGGAAAGAAGGAATTGGATTATGACAACCGACTGGAAGCTTATTCGTGAGGTAATGAACGGTGTAATTGATGCTTGCGAAAAAATCGATCAACTGGCTCCGAATCTTTATGCCGGGGAATATGAGGCTAGGTCCGACTATCAGGGCGATGTCCGGGTGGGTGACTTTCTGGAGCGTTTCTGGCAATATCCCGAAGGGGCGGCGCGGGACATTCTGATAGTCCGCTCCCGGCTTGGAGCTGACCAGAAACATCTGACGGAAACAGCCCGGGCTCTAATTAATACTGCGACTGCCTGCAGCGAAGTTATCGGCTTATCAAAAGATGAGCTTGAAAGCGAGATTCCGGCATATCAAGCCCACTGCCAGTCCGGCGGAGCGTCTGTCCGGAGTCTACTCCAAGCCATCCCTCAAATTCAAAATGACTGGATGGTGACCGGTATATCAAAAGCTCTTACGGCAGTCCGCAATAAAAAGAACTGACTGGTATTTTCTGTTATACAATTAAAGTATAGACGACGCCGTTAGTATACTTCATCCGTCACAATTGACGGTTATTAGACTTGTTCGGCGTTGGACAAATCGAGACCCGGATATTATAATCATTATTGGAACCTTTTTGTTAAGAAGATATGAAAATAATTCTTTTAAGGAGAATTACCATGAACTTTAATATACAAAGACGATCCAGCGCTCTTCCGGCTTTGATATTGTCATGCCTGTTGTTTATTACAATCCCCGGCGCATGGGCGCAGACAACCCTGAAAATTGTTAATAATTTTAATGTCAACACCAAAAACGCCACCACATATTTCGGAGCAAACTATCCCGATGACCAGGTATGGCTCTACTTCCTGAACACCAGCGGCAAAGTAACTTATACCGATACGGACGGGGTGCTGAAAACCGTTACGGACACTCACAGCATCAAGCTCAGCAAGATAAAGAACGGCACTTTTACTCTGGCAGTCGGCGCCAATAGCGCCAAAGTATTCGCCGGACTCGGGACCAGTGATCCGTTCTCCGGCAACAACGGTCCCGGAGTGTTCGACACCGATGTCCCTTACGCCTTGCTTGAATGGACGATCAACGGCAATCAATACGATAACGCGGATCTTTCCTACGAAGATTCCGTTTCGTTCCCGACAACCCTGACCGTTTGCAACGCTTCCGGCACGCAAACCAATCAGGCCACTTTCCAGGCCGGAACTACGGCAGAAGATGTCATTAACAAATTGCAAGCCGCGCTGCCGACCGGTCCGGTCGGACCTTATCCGCAAAGCAGCGACAACAATTATCCCTCGTCCGGGAATGTCGGATACGGTCCGCTGGTACCCACGGTTTCGGGCAACACCGGAGCCAACCGGTGCATCGGATCGTCAAAGACCTGGATATCGGGACCCGATGCAAACAACCTCCGCAGCATGTATATTTACGCCCCGTCCTTGAACAGCTACCTGGCCTATCTCAAAACAAATGAAACTTCCCAGTTCAACAACGGCATTAGCGGCTGGTTTATCGATTACAGCGGCAACGGCGGTTATTCCGGCTATTTGACCATTACCGGCAGCGATCAAAACTACGGTTTGCGCATTCATGACATCCGGGTTAACACTGCTCCAAGCGCGGCAAACAGCTGGAAAGCCGACCCGAACGCCGGTACTGCGGCAACCGGAGAAATCACGGTACTGGCCAATAACACCTCAATTCAATTTCCATCCGATCCCACTACCAATGTAACCGGACCATGGACGGACGGGGTAATCTATTCCGGCGCGGCCCTGGTTGGAACGCTTGGCGGCGGTCCGGTAGTCACCGGAACCGGTGATTTTGCCGATGGCGGCACGCATAATGATATTGTTGCGACCATGCTGGCCTCGATCAGCGCAAGTATCGCCACCGGCCTTCTGGGCAGCGACATGTACAATACTAAAATTACGGCCACCACACCAGGTTCGACAATGTACTGGTTTAATACTATGACCCGGGCGCAATCCACTCAGAAGCTGTTCGATAAAGCCTGGCCCGGCGGCCAGAAATACTACGATCCGTTCTGGGGAACTATGGCCGAACTGACCAATATGCAGGGCTACCTCTCTCCGTTTAACGACCGCTGGCAGAATTTCAGTCCGGACTTTGCGCTGGGAGAAAACTATACGATGACATGGGAACTCGGCATCCCAACTGCCGGAGCCGGGTACTATTTCGTCAGCGGTTATATTACCGGTGACGTTATTGACGGCATAACCGTTTCCCTGAGCGGTGACGCAAGCAAAACAACAACAACCAGCGCCGAAGGTTTTTTCTTTTTTGAAAATCTGGCCAACGGTAAATACATCGTCACCCCGTCCACAACCGGTTATTCATTCAGTCCGTCCCATGCATCCGTCACAGTAGCCGGCAGCGATCAGCCGTCCGAAGGCTTCACCGCCACCGCCATGTTGACCGGAACTCACTCCGTCAGCGGCACAATATCCGGTGACGTCAAGGAAAAAGTTATCATCTCGCTTTCCCCTGTCGACGATCCCGACAATGAGATAACTACAACCACCTCTGCGGAAGGAACCTTCTTCTTACCAAATCTGGTTGAGGGGGACTACTTTGTTACGCCTTATCTCAAGGGGTATTTGTTCAGTCCTTCCGGCTATACAATAACGATCCTCAATTCCAGCAAAATAGCCACAGACTTCGTCGCTATCGGGGCAAAAGTCGCTATCGGCTCTAAATTGTTGGTGGAAACCGATGATATTGCGGGACTTGACATTGACGAATTTCGGGTAAAACCGAGAGTTTATACCAAATACGGGCTTTCCGGCGGAAGAACCGGCAAATCCAATGTCCGGGTTCTGACCAGGGCTGCTCAAGCAAAAGGCGCAACTTTCCTGAATTGCCTCTGGACAAACGGCATCCGGCTTTATGACCGCAAGGAACTGCGCAATGCCCGCAAACAGGGAATCAGTACCGCAATTTGGGCCGCCGATCCAGTCAATCAGGAAAGCCTGGAAATGGAACTGTGCATCGGAGGGCGCAAATTGGATGACCTGTATGTCTTCCCGCTTGCCCTGGAATTACCTGAAATAACCAATATTTCCACCGGCTGGCAGAATGAGAAAGGCGACAAAACGCTGGTTATTACCGGTCGCTGGTTCGGATCAGAACCCCTTAAAATATCCCGGGAATATAACCGGAACGGAAAGATAAAGTTACAAAAGATGAGAGTGTTGAAGCCGACTGAGGCTGATGCCGACGCAGGTTACAAAGACCATAAGGGCAAACCGTCATTTATGAACTGTCAAACCGGAGCAAGTAAAGTGGTTGTCGTCATTCCGTCAAGAGATCCTGACGGCGCTTTGAACGGCACTCTGGTCCTAGACAACGGTATCGGACTTGCTACCGGCACCATTCCGCTTGAATGAAAATTTTGAAGCAATAGTAATGCCATCAGTCGCATGGATTTTAAACATTACCCACCCGTCTCAGGAGTAATGATTTTTCCGTCAATGACCACTCTGGCCGGGGCAATAGCATAAACGCTCAACTCCGGCTGACGGCGTACCAGCAAGGCACGCCCCGCAAAGGCAATGTCGCCGACTGTAACCGGACCCGCCCCCTCTTCACACAGGATAAATGTATCATCTAAACCACAGCCCGTCACATGCAGCGCACTGGTGTGTGCGTCGGCAAGAAGACGCTCAACTGTGGGATATTCCTGCTGATCCGGCGCCAACGGGTAAAGCACCGCATCCATCCGCGCCGGCAGCCGGGTTTCGGTCTTGATATCAGCCATCCAGACGGGATATTCACCGGCAATCCCCCACCAGCCGGCGGCGGGTTGCAGTTCGCCTTTGTGCAAGCTGATTTTGGCGGGAGAATCCGTCAATGACAGAATGGCAATATTACCCAGCCCGGCATCGGCGGTTACAACCGCATTGTCGACGACCTTAATTTGTCCGGCAGTGTAGAGCGTTTCGGCTTGTGGAGTATATAATGGAGCAATATGGAAAAGCTGTTCCAGCGTATGCAGAGCATCATCATCGCCCTGAATCAGATCACAGAGTATCCAATATTCCGATTTAACATAAAAAATGGCACGGCGCTGGCTCAAACTGTTGTCGATTTCATCAGCCGAAACATTTTCACCAAACGGATTGCGGACAAAGCCTTCCAGATATTCACTACTGACAAAATCGAAATGTTCCGCGCTTACCCATTCGTTACGGCCAATTTGGTCAAGCTTGGTTTCCGGAAAAAAGCGCCGGGCTTGTCCGCAGCCGTCAATCAGGATCGTGTTGTGTGCGCGGGTTGATTTAAAGTAATGAGTAAGTTCAGTGGCCGAATAAGCATAAATACCGGGATCCGCGATTAACTGACGTCCATTGGCGTATAGACAGAAGTTCAGCTTGTCCTCATGTTGGTGATTAGCGCCCCATGGCGCTCCGTCAAAATGCAGATACTGACCATCCTCACCCCATTTATCACGCATCAGGTAATAACCGGCCGAAGGCCAGGCATAAGAACAGTACTCAGGTTCAGTCCCCATTGCCCCTCTGGTCGAAAACCACAGGAAATCCTGACGATTAAGGCGGTTGGCGGTTGCCGATAAAAAACCGGAAACATCCACACTGAAGGAATATGAATCACTAAAGGTTGGCAGAGAATAATCGGGCATGGCCGCATAGAGATAAACTTCGTTGGCTTTTTCAAAAACATCAAGGAAATCCTGAGACAGGGCGACACCCCGGACACGAGCTGTTTCCACCACGCCGGACATGGCGAGAGTTGCGAAAGAGTGAGCAGCGTAACATAGTTCAAATTGCTGGCCGTCGTCATAAAAAGCAAAACTGTTGATCCAGCGCAGACGTCGCATGGCCACACGAAAATAAGCCTCAGCCTGACGCAGTTCCGGGGAAAATAAAGCGGCCGTTGCCAATCCGGCTGCCTCAACTTGCAGCCAGTTGTGAGGAAGACCGCAAAAAGCAGTAGCAAAACGCATATGATCAAGACGGGAGCATGCCAATATCTTGTGAATTTCAGGTGTGAAGTAATCCGACTTGCCCACCGCCGCAATGATGGTCGGCCATATTATTGCCTGGCGACGTCCAAGCTCCAGAGTGCGCCATGGCCCAATCGCCTGTTGATTGTTGGGAACAGGAGCAAGCGTATAAAAAGATTTCAATAACCTGGCGGCATGACGGGAGTATTTTTCCTGCCCGGTACTTTCGTAAGCCGCGGCCAGATTTTGGATAAAATAATGCGCGGCCAAACTAACCGTGGATTCTTTATCGTCGAATAATCGCAAGTACCAATCAATTTCATCTGGAAACTGATATCGAACAAGCATGTGAGAGTGAAAGGTGATCAAATTATTACAGGTATCATCGGCCTCGCCAATGTTCAGGTTCATTTGCGCTTCAGGTATATTTATGTCGTATTGCCAGGCCCGATCGCGCAACCGTTCTCCCAGGTTTTCAGTTGATGACGGATCAATCATATGCTTGCAATAATCCCGGGCGGGAACCTGCAAGTGTTCGGCTAGCGAATGATCAACAAACCTCCCCCACAGGCGCTCTTCCAGAGCAAGCAGGTCTGCATAGACAGGCACTTCCATCTCGTGTGCGACACTGCACACGGCGCGAATGCAGTCCGTCATCAGAGAATCGGAGAGTGCAGCTTTGCGCCAATGTCCCACGCTGGCCAGGCGGGCGCTGCCGGTAACACGCCATAGCTCGGCTTCCGGGTGATGCCCCTCACATCGATAACCAATAATCGCGAGGGCTGCGCCATTGAGCAGAAGATTATCAGGAAATCCATTGTAAGTACAGCCACAAGCACAAAAAGTCAATAAGTAATCGGCAAGCTCAAATAAACGTGGCCCTGGCGGCTCTTCCTCGACCAGCAGTCCGAGAGCTATGCGAGCTGCATTCTCCAACCCCCAAACATCGTCAGGCGCTAAAGGCAATATGTCAGGAGGCGATCCGTCAGGGACCGCGACCGCGTATTTACCGAGTGACTTAATGAATAGTTCCATAGCTTCTCTCCAAAACATTAATAATATACTAGCTATATTCAAGTTGTCCAATCTTCTAGGCCAACCGTAAAAATTTTTATATGCTCCTACTTAACCGGATATTTTTGTATTAAAAAACAAACGAGGAAATGAACAGTGCCGCTTTCCTTGTTGTAATACGGTCTTATTTATCCGCTCTATAGTACCAATCCTTATCTCCATTGTTGCCAATAATCAGCTTTTCTCTTTTTTCGCCACTGACATGCCCATCAACCCAAGCCATATTAATTGAGCCATGATGCTGATAACTTACATACTTGGCGCTTTGATAACTCGGAGGAAAAATACGCAATAATTTATCGGTGCTGTCGTTATCATATACGTCACCGATCATAGCGGTACCGGTGGCCTTTTTTACCTGCTGTAATTTAATTCTGGCCATACCTGAGCGATTTTCTTCAAGTCCCAAATAAGTATAATTCCAACCATAACCGCCATCCCAGTTTTTATCCCCAGACTTATTATTAAAAGACGGACATGCATATGCTCCGGTTTTTATCCTGCGATCTGTTGGATCAGTAATCCTCTCGTTGCATATATATGGAGACAATTCTCTTCGCCACTCCATAGCATTACCATCGTTCCCGACGCCCTCCCCGGCCAGCCTGTCTAAAGGAAGCCAGTCATTGTAATCCTGGGTATACATGGAAACGGCGGTTCCCAACTGCTTTAAATTGCCCGCGCATTTTATGGCTTTCGCCTTTTCCCTTGCCGAGTTCAATGCTGGCAGCAACATTGCAGCAAGAATAGCTATAATCGCAATCACTACAAGAAGCTCGATAAGTGTGAATTTTTGTGATTTCATTTTTTCACTCCTTTTCATGGTTTTTAGTTTTAATTACAAGAAAACGGACGTTTCAATATTACTTAAAAGTTCTCCTTTTCATGGTTAGTTTTTATTTTCAATGTTAGAATACAAAAAATTCCCTGCATCCCTGATTACGGTAATCCGAACCAGCTTGTTCTTTGATAATTCATACCTATACTTAGCCTGAACTATTCATAAAAAATGGATGAGATGTGAAAATATGCTCAAAAAGAAAGTTTTTGATTATCCCGCAGGCGTAGCAGCGCTACGTCGAGGACATAAGCAAATTCTTTACTTTGAGCAGATTGTAACAAGTCGCCATAAATTTCTGAATAATTCAGGTTAGTCGCGACTGAAAAATCGTCATTATTGCGAGTTCAGCACTTGATCATTGTGCAAAACCACTTTATATTATACCTGAAACAAGTAATAAAACAATGGCATTTTTGAAAAAAAGATAGCAAAAACACCGTTTTGCGTTTTTTTGTTCTCTATAAGAAAACAGGAGCGGCAAACTATGTTAAAAGAGTACGATATTGAACGGATCGAATGTAAATTTTTGTCCCACCAACGCCCCGGCGGCATAGTACCCGGACCGCCGCACACACATTCGTTTTGGCAAATATCCCTTAATTACGAAGGAGCCGGATCATTTTTTGCTCAGGGCGTGGAATATAAATTCTCCGGCGGCGAACTTATTATCGCTCCCGGCGGTTTGGAACACTATTATCGCTATCCGGGAGTTCCCGGTAAATGGCTGGCGTTGGGATTCAGCGTAGAGAACTATTCCGGCCGGCTATTACCTCTAGTTCTGCTTCCGGATCCAACGCTTGATCACCTGTTGAAAGCAATCGATCGCTTATTGTGTAAGAACATCCTTTCAGATGACCTGGAAAAATGTATTATCAATTCCATTTTGAAGGCCATTGTCCAAATTTACTGCCAACAGGTAGAGGGAAAGAAACAGGTTCATTCAACATTTATACATCAAATACTTGACTATGTCGATCATCGCGGAGCCCAACATATAACCGTCAATGATATTGCTAAATATACCGGTTTTTCCGCTAAATATTGTTCCGCACGTTTCAAAAAAGAACATGGTCAGCCGCTGAAAAAATTTCTGGACGAAGAACGCTTTAAGCACGCCTGCAATCTTCTGGGATTTTGGGAAAATTCAATAAGCGAAGTTGCTGAACTTCTAGGGTTTCCTGACGTTTATGCATTTTCCCGTTTTTTCAGGCGACAAGCCAAACAAAGCCCGAGCCATTTCAGAAAACAGCAATTTGATACATTTCAAACTTAACCCATGGGTACGAAAGCAGAGTGCGGTTCTATTTATACTTTAAACGCTTGAAATATTAACCTTTAATTGTGCCCTGCCAACGCCGTTCTTGCTCTTTACAACTCCTTGGTTACCCCTGGTAGCCAAAGACTTGCAAAAATCAACCCGGCATTTGGCATCATCACATTAAAAGTTAAATTTCCTCCCGCTCAAAGTATAACCGCACTCAAAAAGCCTGAGATACAAAAATCCCGGAGCCGGTAATTATTTCCGACCGGGTACTTTGATCGATACGGTCTTGAATTCAAACGGGCCAAGCTTATGTTTCGACTCAACCTTGCCGGCCAGCATTGACAATTTGACCTTTGCCGGCGCATCGGTCGGGTTATAAATCCGCAGAATCAGCTCATTCTTATCCGGATTTTTCTTACAGCAGGTGATAACTGCCGGACCTTTGGCGATCGAAACAAAATCCTGCAACGGAACGTTTTTGTCTTTTCCACCGGGACAGAACAATATATGCGGCGTACCTTCCGCGAAAAGCATGGTTTGCTTATCCATTTCAGCGATGAGTTTGTCCGCTTTGCCGCCAACTATTTTCAGTTTAAATTCGCGCTGACCAAAGTCGATACGGTCATGGACCCGGTCGTTTGAAACCAGATCACGGCCACGCAGCGGCAGGGCGGAATAACAGGGCGAACGCATTAACGAATAGCGCATTTCGCCATTATAGTAATCCAGGCCATGCCCAGAATCACAAATGACGCCGCAGGCCAGATTCTGTTCTGTAGAAACCGCGGCGAACCACTGACTGAATACTTTTTCCTCGCGCACCGGCGGAATCGCCTTGCGCCCGAAAATATCCTGAGCAAGGCACTCGGCCTGCTTGTCAATAAACGGGAACGACGCTTTATACATGATGTTCGGGGTCCGGTTGTTGATCTGCATCCTGATTTCAAACCCGGTGCCGCGTCTCGGAATAACGTAACGGGTCCTCAAGGTGGACTCCTGATACTGGAACAATGCCTCGACAATCGTTCGCACCGGGCCGCTTTCAATAATTCTAACCGGGCCAAGTTGAGCGTCTGAAAGGCCTGAAACACTCTGTACCTGAGCTTTAGTCATCAGCTTGAACGAACCGATATGTTTGCGATAAGCAACGGTATCCGCGCCCCACGAATCTTCGTCATCCTGAATTACCAGGACACGTCCGGCCACGCCGCTGAAAAGCTCTTTTTCACCAACCTTGAACGAATCGATCAACCCGGTCGTGCCGCTGATCGAAATCGCCATTTCACCGTTGTCGAAACTTAGCGCGGTATCGGTTAAAGGAGGCGGAGCCTGCAACAAATTCGGGCGGCACTCAAAACGGCTGATGCCGCCGGCCGGCAGTTCAGCCGCGAATACGACTTTTTTGCGCCAATCCAGATTAAGATTGGAATCCTCGTGTTCGACTTGTGACGCGATTCTTTCGTTGCCGGAATACACTTCGATGTCATAAAAAGTATCGTCCCAGTTATGATCCGCCAGCTGCATTTCACATTCAATCTCGGTCCTGACCGGATACGGATGCGGGTTCCAGACGAATACCGGCATGTCACCCTCAGCGGCCTTCTGCTGGTTTGGCAGCAGCGACATAAAAGCGTCGGTACGAAGTCGCGCCAGGATTTCCCGCCCATGAGATAGCTGCTGCAACGAAGCTTCTTCCGCCGGCTTAATACTCGAACCGGGGAGGATATCATGAAACTGGCAGAATGCCAGATCTTTTGCAACCGTGCGAATCTTGTCAGATGAATATTCCAGTTTTCCGTTGACCCAGGCGGCGGACAACATTTTTTCAGTTAAAGCCAACTCGCTTTCAAGTTTCCGGTGCAATTGTTTGATCCGGACCTGAGAAGTATAGCAGCCGGTGGCAAAAAAGTTCAGTTCCTTATCGTGAACCGGCAGCTCCATACCGGACTTACGGATTTCCGCGAAAAAGTTGTCCGGAGTCGAATGGACGATATCCAGTTCGGGGTGTTCCTTGATATACGCGTTGATCTCCTGCAGGTCAATCCGGGACGGGCCGCCGCCGTGGTTGCCGATGCCCCAGGTCGCCACATCAGCCGGATAATCCCGGTCCAGGGCGATCACCTCTTCCATTTTTTTACAGGCGGTCCCGCGCAGGGTGTTGTAGCCGCCGTAAAGACGATGGGCGGTTATCTTTGCATCGCCATAGCCCTGCCAGCAGAAAATCTCGGAAGGCAGTTCGCACCTGTTCGAGTCAGGGCGCATGAAAAGGTAGGCTTTGAAACCGCATTTTACCAGCACCTGAACCAGTCCGCGGGAATGGCCGAACGGGTCAAAGTTGATCGCGGTTTTCGGGTAGACGCCAAACCTGGACTTGAAATATTCTTGACCAAGTTCGATCTGCCGGATGACCGACTCTCCTGAAATCATATTGCAATCGGGCTGCAGATACCAGCCGCCCATGATGTGCCATTTCCCGGCCTTGACCAGTTTTTTGATACGCTTGAACAACTTCGGCTCGTAGCGCTCAACCCATTCATAGAGGACCGCTTCGTTGTGACAGAAAACAAAATTATCGTAATTTTCGCAGAACTCGGCCGCCACCCGGAAGGTGCTCAAAGTTTCGCCGATGCCTTCTTCACGCTGCCACAGCCACACCGGATCGAGGTGAGCGTTGCATATCAAATGGATCCTCTTATGTTTTGTCATATTTCCCGCCTGTCTGTTTTTGTTGAATAATTGAAACGTTATCACGCTCAAAGCAGTAAATTAGCACTGTTTAACAGGCAGTCAAACTCAATAAGTCAATCCTTTGCAATTATTACGGCCTCAATACCAAGACAATCCGCGATTTTTTTAATGGTCGCGGCATGATAGCCGACGCCAAGCGCGAAGTGATGGGTCGGGCCTTCCGCGGCCCAGCACTTCAGGAAAGTGCGAACGTCAGGCGCGAATTTACCGTGGGTATTGGTATTTCCGGTCGGGGGAATCGGCCCGGCCAGCGATTCACCTTCGGCGATGACAAACTTGAAGTGGCCGTCGGCCTTGACGCTGATACTCAGCATGGTCATCGGGCCGACTTTGATATTGAATTCCACTCCGGCCCCGGAACCAGGTTTACCGTGATATTTTTTCAGGCTCCTGATAACCGGTTTACCTTCGGCGATATTCAAATGATGCGGACCGTCGTGTCCGACCAGCACCGTATCCCGGGCAAAATCTATGGGATGAAACTCGGCGAAACTGCCGCCGATGTCCAACCGGTCGAAAATCATCATCGCGATACAGGTCTTGATGTCGAATTCTCCGCACATCGGAAACCCGGCGGCGGTCAGCAGGGAGTTGCCGACAATAAAATTGGTAACCAGCATCCGCATTTCGGAACCGGGTTCAGCCTCGTAATAATAAGCCAAACCGTCAAGTTTTTTCGCGAGAATAAATTTTTCCAGCGCAACCGCAACCCGCGCCGCTTTACTGAGATCTGTTTCGGTCAATTTTTCAGTCAGCGGGTCTGAAACCGGATCGGGAGTATCGAAAAAGCTTAATATCCGCTCTTTCATCTCGACTACTTCCGGGCTTGAATCATCGACTTTAACCAGTTGACGCATCACTTCGTCCGGTTCGCATTGCACCACATGACAGCCGAATGAGGCTGTCACCGCGGTCGGGTCGGTCTGCATATCGAGCATCGCTTCGAGAACGTGTCCCATATGTCCTAACCGGGCCCGTTTCAGGTCGTGCAGAACATTGGCAATCGAACACCACTCGGCGATTTCAGCGTCCGCCTGCGGATCATTTTCCCGCATCCCGATAATGACCGGCGGTGCCGGACGGCCCATCCTTACCGCCACGCCGGTAAATTCCGGCACGGAACAGTAATCGTCATTGCAAAGCTGCATAAAGGTCCGGGCATTGGCGTAATCCATCGCCGCCAACGGCTGCAAAACTACCAGGACAATCGGGATATGCAGTTCACGGGCAATGATCCCGAATGTGGAACTGGTGGCGTAAGTCACCATATCGACAAACAACAGATCGAGGTCTGCGGCTTTGAGTTTCGGCAGAACGGCATAAGCTTTTTCCGCGTTATCAATAATGCCGTGATCAAAGACCGTGACCGCGTGTTCCTCAAGTTTGGCTTTAAAAGTCTTCATTTTGTCCAGCATAACTTCATAGAGACCTTCAAACTGATCCCAGTAAGTATCCAGCCCGACGCCGATCACGCCGACATTCGCGTCCAGCGTTTTTCTTCTTGGAATTTTCACCATGATATTAAAATCTTTCCGGTTACGTTACGATAGGTTAAAACACAACCGGCAAAACCGGTTTCATGTTCGGGGTCAAGGAAATTTCCTTTGACGAAAGGAGCGTCATAAGGCGCCAGCAGAACCCGGGTTGTTTCTTCAAATCCTGGTTCGGGCCGGAATCGGACCGTGGCGTTGTTCAGTCCGGAAATCTCCAGCCGCCGCTTTACCTCCGGCGTACAAAGGCAGGCCTCTTTACATTTAACCGGCCCATCGGCCATCTCCACGAACACCCGGCACTCCAAATGCTCCGCTTTCGGCAGATGATAAACCGCCATCCCATTTTCAATCAGCGTTTCGGTTTCGACAAAAACCGGCGCGCCTTCAGGGTAGCGAAAACGCTCGGTGGTGTTCAAATCGGGGACAAATGACGCGATATACAACGCATTCCGGCTGTAGTGAGAAACCACACACGGATCAGGTTGTGACCGGGAATATTTTTCCAGGTCGAATACATAGCCCAGTCTGCCCAGGAGCACCCGCATCAGGGTTTCCGGATAAAAATATTTTTCCCGATCAAGCATATCCGGATATCTGCCGTTTCTGGCAATCGTAAAAGAGTTGCTTCCCCTGACCCAGCCAATCTGGCCGCGCAAAACAGCATAGGCATGCCCGTTGCAGGCGGCGACAATTTCGACATCATCCGCCGCCGCGACCGTATTAATTCCCCCGGCACTGTATAGCGGAATATGCATAACAGGAAAACTTTCTCCCGCAATATCCATTTGCAGTTCGCCATCGATACTATCGGTCAACTCCAAACCGAGCAAATCCAGCAGATCAGGATTTATCACCGGACCGTAGAACAGGACTTTCCCACCGCTTTTGATAAACCCGCTTAGTTGAGCAAACACTTTTTGATCAGAGGCCGCCGCAGTCGGCGCGACCACGATATTGCCATACAGCAAACCGCTATCCATTGCCGCCTTGAAATTGCGGGTACTGACCACCGTGTTCACCTGGAACCCCGTATTGATGGCGGTACTGAAATACCAGTCGCCAAAGAACACCTCTGCAATTCCGTTCCCGGAAAATGTCATATCATGGTATTCATCGAACGGATAGAGCCAGATAACCGGCCCGGCCGTATCCGGGGCGCATCTCAAGGCACGCTTGATATGCGGAATAACCTCGTCCGGAACCTGATCCGGCATCTTGCCATAGGAATCGTCAATCGTCAGGAAGTTAACCTTATCCGGCCCCATAACTTTACCGTCCGCATCAATCCGGGTTATCGCCAGCGGCATATATATGTCATGCGGGTTTCGACCGTAGCGATCAAGCCACGGACTGTTGATGAACCACGGATCATGAGTATAAAAACGATAGGGATAGCCGCTGTTTTCAGGAATTTCAGCAATATGCGACATCCAGCCGGCGATTTCCACGCCGAAATCCCCGTTCAATGCGGCCCAGGGAGAGTTAACCGGCGGAGAGAGGCCCGGAACTTTATCATAGATCTCGCGCAGCGGCACCGCGTCCGAAGCCAAATCCATTCCGGTGGAGAGATTGGTGCCACGGGTTTCGATCGGCATATCCGGGAGCTCCGCTCTGAAATCGGTCCAGAACCGGAATATTTTATCCTTGATCTCGCCGCAGGCGGAATGATCGAATGTCTCTCCGTCGAAAATTGCGCCGCAAACGCCCCAGGTTTCCAATCCGAAGCCGAAGCCGTTTGAGAACCAGATGTAATCCAAGCCGATATCGGCACAGAAATGTCTGGTTTGCCGACCGAGGAATTTACCGAATGTGGTTCCCTGTTCAATACCGTTCGGAAAGCCGGCGTAGGCATAATCATCCGCGTTTAACTCCGTATAGCAGCAGATGAAACTTTTCGGGCCGCCGCCGCCCTGCCCGAGCGTATCGGCCAGACAGGATTCGGTATGACGCTGGTATTTGAAGCTGGAAACCGCAAATTCAGGGCCGGGATCGAAAGTAGTCCCCAGCCTTACCGCTCTGCCGTGACTGCGGAAAGTATCGCGCAGAACATCGAGGACCCGTTTCAAATCCCTGTAAGTGTATTCCGGCGGGTTTTCACAATAGAGTCGCGGCGAATGATGGATCGAAAGTTCAGTCTGAGGCAAATCGGCAATTTTACCGTATACTTCAGGGTTGGCTACCCCGATATATTTGGCCCATTCGAAAGTATCGTCCAACCGACCTCTATAATCTAAAATTTCCGAACCGTCCGCCGACCAGAACATGACCGAAACGCTGTCGGTATCCTTGAACAGCGGCTGCCATTGCCGATAAATTTGTTCACAAACCGCCCTGATTCCGGCTTCCGACAAATCCCGGAACGGTTTCAGACTGACTTCAAGCGTTATATCCCTGACACTCATCATATTCTCTCCATCTGAAAAAGTGATTTTAGATTGCAATAGTCGCTTTGACAATTGGAACAATATACAGCAGGATCAATAAATCGACTTGGTTTGAAATGAAAGCTGTCAGCAACCGCCGCAAAAAGTCATCACAGTCCAAATTTTTTCCGGTATTGGCCGGGATTAACACCGGTCGCTGATTTGAAGGCGCGATAAAAGTAACTGAGGTCGTTAAAGCCGCATTCGTAGCATATTTCAGAAATGTTCCTGGACGATGACCGCAGCAGTTTTTCCGCGCATTCAAGGCGATATTTCAATAGCGCGGCGGTAATCGTCGTTCCGGTCGTTTTGCGGTAAAGGCGGCTGATATAATTTTTGTTCAGTCCAATTTGACCGGAAAGAAAATCAAAATCGAATTCCTCATGGTAATGAGTCCTGATGATGTGATCAATATATTCCACCACATTCCGATGCTTGCCCTGACGGGCTTTCCTGAAACTCAATCTACTGATCATGATCAGCAGGGCCTGAAGATAAAGTTTGATCATATTGCGGTAATTCGGCGCTTCCGAGCGGTACTCTTTATCCATTTTCCGGATCAACTGTTCTATCTCCCGGCTCGAGTCAAGGATATACAGCATTTCCCGGTAATCGGGTGAGGATTGAAAATCATTGCCGAAAATCGCGAAAAAATCAAAGTTGCTTTTCAGTTCCTTGATCCCGTCGGCAATCAATTCAGGCATGAAGATAACGTTGTAGATGACAATCGATTCCGACTGGATGTGAAAAGTGGTCTTATCGTCGGGATGAATAACGAACAGGCTCCCGGCGGAAAGCGGATATACCCGGTCATTAATAACTTTCTCGCCATGTCCAGACACCACATAAATCACCTTCCAGAACTCTCGCTGACACCTCATACTGTCATTGTAGTCATGCGGGCGGTGTTCCATGCGGCAAACATGAAACGGAAAGTCTTTCGAGAAAAAAATGCTCGACCTGAAATAGAGATTCTGCATAATTTACCATCCGGGTTATGTAACGACGATTAACAGCAATATTAATATTGTATGGCAACCATTAAATGCAAATCTGAAAATAATTTTTCACATTTTTCATGCGGTATGGATTGGACGGGACCGACAAAACTCGGCAATGCCAAATTGCCGCGAATTACGCACTGCGTTCAACGCTTTTGAAAAACTCCAAATCGTTTTTCAAAAGCATCACGCCATGCGACTTGAACTATTTAACACGCAATAAATTGCGGAACTTACTTTCGCCGCAAGCGACGACCAACGCTCCTACGTTGGAGCCAGTCCGGCAACGTGCCGGAGCGGAATAATTTAAAAATTTTTCTTCCTTTTTTATTTTTTCGGTCAAATCGAATTGATTACCGCTGACGCATTTTACGGTAGGCCGCGGGCGGAGCGTTGGTTCTGGATTTGAAGATCCGGGAAAAATGAAAGCGGTCCTTGAAACCTACCAATCCGGCGATTTCGTCAATCGGAATACTGGTATTTTCCAACAATCCGGCAGCTTTTTCAACCCTCAAACTGGTAAGATACTGATACGGCGTGGTCCCGATATGGGTTTTAAACAGCCTGATCAATGAATCCGGGCAAATCCCCGCTTCCACCGCCAGATCGTTGATCGACAAATCAGTATTCAGCGCCTCTTTTAGCCTGAACATCGCCCGGGCGACAATCGGGTTTTCCGATTCGCTTCGCAGGTCATGTTCAGGTATCCGGGCCAAAGCCAGCGCGCACAACGCCGCGCACAGCATCCCGCCTTTTGGCGTAATGAAGTCACTGCCCGCCCGAAGTTCCGGTTCGATCCGTTCAATCAGCTGTTGAACTTCCTTTTCCATGGGAAACTCATAAAATTCCCCGGCCACCTGGCCGAAAGGCTGAGACGCCTCAAAATGCATATAAAACTGCCGTGGTACACTCTTCTGCCAGGTGATAAATTCAACGCCCGGCGGGATCAGGTAATAACGCCCGGGCAGCAGTTCCCGGCTTCGCCCTTTGATGCGAATTCCGGCTCCCGGCGCGTCATTATAATAAAAACGCCAATACCACCCCTGTTCCCGATGCGCGGACCACATATCACGCAACGGCCAGTAGCGGCAGATCGAAACGTTTATATCGATTTTATTCATATTATACCGGCTTTTATACATGCCTTAGATGTTGAAAATATATATATTATCCAATATACTGAATATAGCACTGAAAAATCTAATCTCAACAACAGGAACAGGCGAAAATGAGTAAAGCAGCTGAAATAAGATCACAGATAAACCGGCTCAATACTTCTGGGCCTTTCCAGCCGACCATGAAATCGCTGGAAAAATATCAGTGTCCGGACTGGTATATCGACGGCAAATTCGGAATATTCATCCATTGGGGCGTCTATTGCGTACCCGCGTTCAGGAACGAATGGTATCCGCGCCAAATGTATATCAAAGGCTCGGAAACCTACGAACATCATCTGAAAAATTACGGCCCGCACTCCGAATTCGGCTACAAGGATTTCATCCCGATGTTCAAAGCCGAAAAATTCGATGCCGCCGAATGGGCCGGATTGTTTAAAAACGCCGGAGCGAAATTCGTCGTTCCGGTCGCGGAACACCACGACGGATTCGCCATGTACCAGACGGAACTGAATCGCTGGAACGCGGCGGAAATGGGTCCCAAACGCGATATCATCGGCGAAATCGCCGCCGCCGTCCGGGCGGAGGATATGGTCTTCGGACTCTCGTCCCACCGGGCGGAGCATCACTGGTTCATGGATGGCGGCCTGGCCTTTGACTCTGATGTCAAAAACCCGGAATTTGCCGATCTTTACGGCCCGATCTGCGGCGAACCGCATACCGACGGACATAACTTTCAAGCCGGTCGGCCAACCCCGGAATTCGTCGAAGACTGGCTGGTGCGTTCCTGTGAGCTGGTCGATAAATACCAGCCGCAGCTTTTCTGGTTCGACTGGTGGATCAATAATGTGGCTTACCAAAAGGCGCTCAAAGAGTTCGCAGCCTATCTATACAACCGGGGAGCGGAATGGAATAAAGGCGTGGCGTTAAACTACAAATATCAGGCACTTACCCCGAAATCCGCAGTTTTCGATATCGAGCGCGGCCAGTTGGACAGCATCTATCCGCTCTTCTGGCAGAATGACACTTCCGTGTCGAAAACATCATGGTGTTATGTCAAGGATCACGACTATAAAAAGAGCGACGAAATCATTGGCGACCTGGTCGATGTTGTCAGTAAAAACGGTGCGCTGCTGCTGAATATCGGCCCGAAACCGGACGGCACCATTCCGGAACCGGAACAGCAAATCCTGCTGGATATCGGAAAATGGCTGAAAGTCAACGGGGAAGCTATTTACAACACCCGCCCCTGGACCGTCTACGGTGAAGGCCCAACCCAGGTTGAAAGCGGTTCGTTCTCCGATACGAAACGCGCGGCATTCACCTCCGGCGACATCCGGTTCACCTGTAACGAAGATATTCTCTACGCCATCCCGCTGGCCCAACCTGCAGACGGTGTAATCAAAATCCGTCTGCTCGCTGAACGGTCGAACCATGCCCCGGCCTCGATCAGTAATGTGGAACTCCTCGGCCACGGCAAAGTCAAATGGTATCGGGATCAAGATGCCCTGACAATCAATTTGCCTAATCAAGTTGCCTCAGGAATCCCATGTGCCCTTAAAATCACTGCATAAATAAACAAATTTTCCAGAAATCCTCCACGCTATGCAGCACGGAGGATTTTTTTATCCGTAGTCCGGCAAACGTCTCTTATACGCATTGACTGAACCAGGACCATTATAGTTGTAAAAACAGCTTCAGTTACTGTTAAATCCCTTTCATTCCTTTTGTTAAAAGAATCAGTAATGCCTCTTTTCTCAAGGCTAATCCTGCTTGCATCCTTTGCTCAACCGTTATTTAAAAAGCTCAAAATCGCTTTTTTAAACAACATCGCTCCGGATGAAAGGAGGGTCCTGCGGCGAACAAGTTCGCCAACGCGCTTCGCTTAATTTCGACTACGTCGACCAACGTTCCGCCGTTGGATCGCGTCCGCGTACGACGCGGAGCGATTATACTGCTTCGCAGATTTTTTCTTTTTTGAGTTTGAAAAAATACTGAGGGATTAGAAAGAATCAAATTATTTTTTACAATATGCCCTGGTTTCAATTTGTATTTTTTAATATCCTCCCTATATTGTTTAGAAATACTAAACATAGTTTATTATAAAAATAAAATATTCGACTTTTTATACCCGGGCAAATTGAAAGGAACCGGCAATGGGAACCATGGATATAGCCTTGAACATAAAAAAGATCAGGGAAAGTAAAGGAATGACTCTGGATACTTTGGCGAAAAAAGCCGATGTAACCAAAGGCTGTCTTTCACAAGTGGAAAATTTCAGGACCATGCCGTCTGTGACGTTATTATATAAATTGGCGGAAGCGCTTGAGGTTGAACCGGCCGCGCTATTGGCGGTGCCGGAAAACAATTGCCGTTATATTTTCACCCCGAAAGGCGGCGGAGAAGTCATCGAGCGCGAACATCCTGAATCTCATTTTGTTTATCACGCGCTGGCAAAAGGAAAAAATTCCAAAGCAATGGAGCCGTTTCTGCTTGATCTCCCGCCACGGGCCAGTCGAAAAAGCGTTGTAACCAATGGCGAGGAATTCATATATATGCTGTGCGGCGAAGTGGATTTTCATCTGGGAAACGAGGCCGTCAGCATGCGGCCCGGCGACAGTTTGTATTTTGACGGCGAAATCCCGCATTATCCGGAAAACACCGGAGATTTTCCGGCTCAATTACTGGTCATCTATTCAATCAATCAATGAGTCATAAGAAATGCAAGAATTAACCACAAAAAACACGAAAAGGCGCAAAAAAGTTTTTTATTTTTCAGCTTTAGCTGAAAATTTAAACACTTCTCAGTGTTCCACCGTGTCCTCCGTGGTGCAATTCAGAATTCACATGAGTCTTCAACCAATAAAAAGGATCAAATCATGAATGTAAACTGGCAAAACCCTTATGCGGAAATCAAGGGACCATTTACTCTCAAAGGCAGTCTCCATACTCATACGATTAACAGTAGCTGCGGCAAAATACCATTGCCGGAAGTAGTGGAAATATATGAAAAAATGCAATACGCCTTTATCGCTATTACCGATCATAATATGCAGACTGATATTTCCAGTATCAACAGCGATTCACTGACAATTCTTCCCGGCATAGAAATTGATATTAATTTCGCAAACCATTTCGGGATTGTCAACACTGATCCCGGAAAAATTCATTACTCCAAAGATGCAAGCCAACAGGAACTGATTGATCGTAATATCTCATCCGGGAGTATCGTCACTCTTAATCATCCGGACTGGCAGTCCCGCGAACACTACAGTATTGATAAACTTCTGGAACTCAAAAATTATACCGGTATTGAAATTTACAACAGTGTTATTGAATTTCTTCAAGGCTCTCCATTATCAACCGCAAAATGGGATCGGTTACTACTTGAGGGGCGCCGCGTCCTGGGCTTTGCCAATCAGGACTTTCACAAATATCAACACGCCCTTGACTGCTGTAATGTAATTACCGGTCGGGACCGAAGGCCTGAAGCCATTATGCGTGAATTGCTGGCGGGGCGCTTCTATTGTCATTACGGGGTAAATATCATATCACTCGGCAGAAACGGCGATACGGTCTACGTGGAAACCGAAAACGCCGAATTGATTCGTTTTATAGGAGACGGCGGGGTTGTCCTGAAGAAAAGCAGCGGCAAAAACGCGGAAATTGACTTTGACCGGGATGCAAAGATAAATTATATCCGGATAGAGTGCCTTGGAAAAGGTGAAGAAATATCTTTTTCCCAACCATTTTTCATAGATTGACTCTATTTTCCAAAAAATTGAGCATTATATAATTAAAAAAGACTCGAAGTAAAAACCGTCTTCTTGAAATATCGCAAAAAGCTAATATATTACCAGTCCGCAACAAAACGGGCCAATGTAGCTCAGTCGGTAGAGCAATTCACTCGTAATGAATAGGTCAGCGGTTCGATTCCGCTCATTGGCTCCAGCTCAAATCACTAATTAACAAAGGCTTGTATCTTAAACTCACGCCGTGTCCCCTTGTGTCAAAAACTGACTTTATTAATTCATAAGGTCAGCATAAGGTCAGAGTCCATATCAATCAATAAATTTGGTATTTTTCTCTTTAAAACTTGGCAGAATCACTGTTTGAGTGTTATAACTTGTAATTTCTCTATTTGTTCATATAAAAGAATTTCTACCATATTGGATAATTCTGTAAAATTCATGCAGAGTTCTTTTGGTGAGAGTTTTGTTGCCTGAGTGACATTAACAAAATCATTCACGTTAATGAGTGAAGAATTGTTTGGAGTATTAGCGTTAGAATAAGACCGTTTCTCTTGCCGTGAGGAGCGTTCTTCCGTTTTAGACAGTGCTGTTTTATTCTTAAGTTTGATTTACTCAACTGCATCTTCTGTTATAGAAAAATGTAAGTTGTCTAATGTTGACAATAAGCCAGCAAGAACAAGTTTATTTTAAAAAGCCACACATCATCAGTGTCTAACAATTTTCACTTCATCGACGGAATAACAATACCGCGCAAAATTATTTTCTGACAGGAGATGAAGAGCAGGAATGTGGGAATCGAAGCAATCACGAACCCGGCGCTGACAAGCCAGGGAGAACTGCCCCACCAACTGCTTGCCTGATAGAGCCAGACTGCTATTGTCCACATTGATTTATCCTGACAGATAATTAGCGCCCACTGCCATCCGTTATACGCAACAATAAATGCGGTTAGACAGTTTATTGCCAGAATCGGTTTGACCAGGGGCATTGCGACAATTCTAAATATCTTCATCTCACTGGCTCCGTCAATGGTCGCGGCCTCAAACAGTTCCATTGGCAGGCTGTCAAAGAATCCTTTCAGAATAAAAATGCTCATCCCATTGGCAGCTCCGGGGATTACCAGGGCCCAGTAAGTATTGAGCATACCCAGGTCACGCATTAGTAAATAAGCCGGAATAGCGCTGATCATCGCCGGAAATGCCATAGTTGCCAGAAGAAAGAGGAGAATTTTATCCTGCCCCTTCAGGTTGAAGCGTGAAAGCGCATATGCCGCCAGAGGATTAACTGTCAGAGTAAATGAAATTGTCATGAAAACCAACACCAGAGTAACTAAAATTGCGTTGCCCCGGAATAAAAGAAAATCAATTACCGTATAATAGTTTCTGAACATAGGCCGGAAGGCAAGATTATATTCATTATTCAGGAAAGTTACCGTGTAGGCGGTCATAAACGGCGGAAAGGCTTCCTCAATATATTTTAAGTTCCAGCCGTAATTACGGTTTATCTCCTCCACAGAACCATACTTAAGCATCAGGAAATCCTGGAAAGCTTTCTCTGATGAAGTGAATTTTTTTTCTGAACAGGGAAGAGTTTTAACAAAATTTTTCCAGATATCACGGCGA
This sequence comes from Victivallales bacterium, assembly GCA_963676655.2. Taxonomy (GTDB): domain Bacteria; phylum Verrucomicrobiota; class Lentisphaeria; order Victivallales; family Victivallaceae. The sequence continues at coordinate 268,909 of CAXXKX010000003.1, forward strand.
TTCCGTTGCTTTTCATCGGTCCCTGTCGCAGGTACTGGGGCCAGCTTGAAATCGCGCCATTTTTTACAACTGGTACCTAGAAGTTTATTGGCAATATGGAGGTAACGCAAGTTTTTTTCAAGAAAATGTGCGAACTTTTTATCCTGATCCCTCGGAGAATCTATTTTCGCCAGACGCAACGGATAGCGTTCATTCAGGAACTTTGTCCATAAACGCCGAATTTCCGGCTTGAATGATGCCGGTAACGGGAACGGCGTTTTATAGATGTTGCGATAACTGGTACCGGCCAATCGATTGTAATACGCTACATCAAATTTGGCTCCGGCGGGTATTTTCAAGGTTTGAGCTACCTCTTCACTTTGCATGAAACTGTACCATGATAAACGCATCGCATAAGGAATTGCCGGGGTGGCGGGAGCAACTTGTTTTTTAAATTCCAGCCAAAGTTTTTTTAATTCCGGCGAACTGTCATCTCTAACTGGAAATAAATTATTATTCTTGTTCTTCGGGTACGCATTCGTTCCAAGGTAGCTAAGCCATTTGCCTTTAATGCCGGGGGTGAAAAAATGCGCAGCTACCGCTTCTTTAAACGCATTGTAAGCTTGGTACTTTTTTTCCTGAAGCGGAGGGAACCACCCCTGAAAGTCCATAGGATAGTTCATTTCGGTGTAAAAACTTATCGTATAAAAACTTTCAAACGGAAGTCCCCACTCCTGTCCCAGAAGTTCTAGCGCAGCCTGACGTAAGTCACTGTCCGACATCGCGGCCGCTTCCTTTGGTTTACATTTTTTGAATTTATTTGTATATTCATTCATCAGAAATTTGACGGTATCCATTTGAGACGCATATACCACTTTGTCCGCAAGCGGATAGGATTCACAAAATTCAGCATAATCAGCAGCAATTTTTTTTTGTTTTCCCGGATCAGCCTGGTAACGGTCAAGCCAGAATTCAGCAAGCTTGTCAACTCCTGCGATATCTCTCCCGATCAGCGACCATGAACTCCAGTGGTCGGGGATCTCTGGCGCCTCGGCTTTCATCAACTTTATCCAATTACGGTAACCGTTGAAATACGGGACCATACACTTCACAAAACGGTCGCGTGTGGACCAGAAGTATCTCGGTGCCGGCCAGAAACGTTCATAGTCAAAATCATTGGACGTACTGCCGGTGATGGTTATTAGAAAAGGTGTAATCATAGTCGAACCGAGTACGATCAACGCGGAGTATACCATTATTATGAATACTCGTATTTTAAGAGACTTGCGTCCCACTGTAGGGATCATTGACATTATTAAAACTCCATTTAAAGCTATTAAGGATTATTCCGAGGCACGTTTATATTCCACCTTTTTCAAAAATTGTATCTGGACAAAAGTCAGTCCGATGAGAAGCGAACCCATTATCCAGGCCATACTGGTGGCCATGCTGAAGCGTAAATTATTGTAGGCTTCAATCCAGATTTTCAAGCCGATTACCGTAGTCGTTTCCCCTGGCCCCCCAAAAGTCAACAGAAAAATATTGCCCATATTCTGGAAGGTTGCGATAAACGCGCCGACGAAATTAATGATAATCAGGGGCAGCAGACTGGGTAAAGTTATTTTCAAAAACTTCTGGCGAATGCCGGCACCGTCAATATCGGCTGCCTCATATAAATCATTCGGAACGGAATGCAACGCCGCCAGATAAATCAGACTTGACATGCCCATGCTTGCCCAGACTGTCGGCAGAACACAGCAGATCATTGCCAGCTTAGGGTCCTCAAGCCAGGTCTGAGTATCAATATGAACAAATGGAATATGATTCAGAAGTGATATTATTTGGTTGAAAAAGCCGGCCGGAGTGGGATTGTACATCAGTTTCCACATTAGAGCTATCACGATACCGCTGGTCATTTGAGGGAGAAAGAACAGAGTCCTGAAAAATATTTTGAATCGTGGAACTTCTGTCAGAAGAACTGCCAGCAGGATTGGGGCGGTAAACGCAAGAAGCATATTCAAAAAGACAAAATAACAGGTTCGCAGCAGGCTCATCCAGAAGCTGGAATCACGGAACAGAATAATAAAATTATCCAATCCCACAAAAGAAGAGTCTCCGGCAATTTTGTAGTCTTGAAAAGCCATTTGCATCCCCCGCATCAACGGATAATAACGCCAAGTCAAGATAATCAATACCGCGGGAGCCACCAGGAGGACCGGTAGCCAGCCTTTATACACCGAGCCGCTGTGTGCCTGATTTTTTCCAGTATAAGAGCGAATGATCTTGTAGCATAAAAATGCAATAATACACAAAACGGCTATAGCAATTGTACGCACATAAGGACGCCACTTGTCAAGTATCTCCCGCGGAGTCTCGAACATAAGCCCGGAGTTTGCCTTTGCCTCTATTTTCTTCAAGGCCTTACGGTAATCGAATTTTTCACCGTTTGCTCCAAGCATTATACCAAAACATTCCCGGTCGATTGCGGTAAACATCAAGAACCAGAATCCGGTCCACGGTTCGGTATGCGCTTTTATTCTGCCGCTTTCAAGCCCGGAAAAATTGCGGCGGATATCCTGAGGGATGTCGCGAATATATTCTTCATAACCAAGTCGTTTCAGTTCCAGAGGCGGAACAAAACGGCTCAACCCTTCAAGAACTTTCGCGGTAACTTCATTGTCCGTAACGTTTTCATCACAAATAGCGGTGAGGGTTCGCCAGACTGCGTTGCGCTCCGTTTCTGGACGTTCCCCGACCCCCATATACATAATTCCGTAATGATTATAGACCTGTACTTCCCTTTGTCCCTTCGGGCCCGGTGCCGCCGGTATTGGAAACCAGCTCAACAAGTTCGGGTCCAGGTTGGAACCCGTTCCAACAGCTTTCAGATCATCGACACAGCCAATAATCATTGCTGTTTCCCCGCGTCCCAATAAATCCATGGCGCGCAGTCCGCTTTGATTTGACTGGCTCCTAGCGACGCCGGAAATAACATCTTCCGGAGATAATTGGACTTCACGTTCTCCGAGTTTGACAAAACCGGTTTTCAGGTTGTCGTCGGAGAGCGTTACCGGTTTTTTAGTTTCAGGATCGACAAACCATTTGCCCCAACGCAGTTTATAATAAAAATCAGCCGCTTTCAGTCCTTCTGCAGAAGCGAAGGTGGCTTTCCACACGGATTTTTCTTTTGACAGATTCTCCCCATCTGGCGTTATGAATCTGGTTTCGTAAAGTGGGAAAGAATATTTTTTTCCTGTTTTAGGACTGGTCTTGATCTGAATGAAAGCTTTACCGCCGGCAGAGCGAATCCAGGGCAAAAAAAGTGAACCGTCCGAAGGCAAACAAATCCCTTTCTGGCCGGTTTGGATTATTGCACCAGGTATATTTTTGTTCGGATTGGTCAGCTTTTGACACCAATAGTAAAACTCGTCCCAGGTCTGCGGAGGTTTATTCGCATCAAGCCCGGCAGCTTTAACCATATCGATACGAAAAATGATCGCGGTTATATTCTTTACTGGAACCGGAATTCCGTATACTTTCCCGTCAACAGTTGCTACCTTGCGCATCAGAGGAGAAATTTTTTTCCAGCCAGGCCAAATTGCTTCATTATCGTCAATCTGCCCGTTACCATTTATATCTTCCCCGATCCATTCGTTAAGCGGATGGAGAAACTGTTGTTTGATTTCGTTTCGAATGGTGTGAAAAAAACCTTGCCCGATATCCGGGGCGGTCTTACCGGCAATCGCCATCATCAGTGAAGCCTGCCCTCCACCGGGAATGGTTATTCCTCCCCATTTCTGAACTTCGATATCCGGGTTTTTCCGGGTAAAATCAATGACTTGTCTGGTATAAGCGTCATCAGGCTTATTGGGATTAAAAAATGAACTCATTTTGACTACTGTCTTACCCTTGCTTTTTCCGGCATTCGCAAGGACTGAAAAAAGAATACAAAGAAACCAGGTAATGTAAATTTTCATTCTATATTTGTTTTTTCCTTTTATTGTTCGTTTTGAGTATAACATACTCATATTAAAGTCTCCGGTCCAGTATGTTTAATTTATATTCTAATATTACTAATGTTTTTACCATTGGTTTCCCTGCAGAAAAACGAGGAAATGAGAGGTATAGTTGCGACAATGGCGAGTATTGCAAAAAGGCAGACATAAGCTGAATGCGGATAAACGATTATTTTACCGACTGATTTTGCCTGTGCTGAAAACGCGTCCAGAATACGTCCGGTAGCCTGGGACATAATGGCAACACACACATAAGTCACGGTATTCAACATCCCGGCGGCAACCGCTGCGTTGTCTTTAGGGTTCAGTTCTTTCATGAATGAAACTGTTACCGGAGTGAAGCCTGCGCTGACAGCTGGAAAAACATAGCCAATCAGGAAAACCCATGACGGAAATTTGAGTATTGTCGCCGTCAGCAGGAGCAGCATTGCAAGAAATGTTGAGATACTGTAAAAAACGATAAAATATTTACGCTTATTACCGATTGCCCGGCTGAGTACCCCGGAAAACAACATGGAACTTATTGTGCATAACATCATGATAAATGTATAATTTGTTGCGGTCAGAGAGGATATGCCGCAGAAATCTTCCAAAACTTTCGGACCGATGGTCGCCTGTATTGTGAAGTACAGCGAGAAGCAAAAAGGTGTTGTCATGAGCAAAGGGTAACTTAATTTATTGCATAGAACCAATTTGATGCTCTGCCAAACAGGTATTTTAGGACTTATGAGTTTATCATGTCCCGCTTTCTTCATCATTATCCAGGTAAAAATCAGAATTATACAAGCGGCAACGGCAGCGGAAAGACATGAGTATTTCCAGCCAATATGCTCAACTAAAGACCTGAACGGGCGAGTTCCGACAAGTCCACCTGAGTAGCCGATAAAGCATAGTAAACCGAAAACAGGGGCAAAATTTTCGCTGCTGAAAAAATTACCGGTTTCTTTCACCAGGCATAAGTACATCGCACTGGCCCCAAGACCGACGATTGCCCTGCTCAAATATAATTCCGACACAGATTCGGAAAACGGAAACAGAGCGGAGCCGGCACAAAGCAGAAAACCACTGAAAAGCACTACTTTTATCCCACCGAAACGGTCTGCCAGATATCCGGCAAAAGGCTGCATCAAAGCATAAACAAATAGATAAATAGCACTTAGTCTGGTTACCGTGGCCGCTGAAGCAGAGTAATTTGACTGCAGTTCATTAAAAATGGAACCTGGTATGGCTACTCTCTGGAAAAAAGAGAAAAAATATAATCCGGCCATTGCCAAAAGCATCATTATTTCATATTTTCGAGGCTTTGTCATTAAACTTTAAACTCCAGCTTGTTACGCAAATTGCGGCAGCCAGTTGGCGGTTGCGGCCATTAACTCTTCTCCCATTGCCCTTGCCGCATCGATTGACAAATGGGAACATAAGGGATCCTGAATAAGGGCTTGAAGCGCAAGGTCCTTATTCCCGGTAACCGCTGCCTCTAAACAGACAAGCTGGTTGCGGCAGTGAACCTCCACCATAGCTTGAACCGCATCCGGAAGTTTGCCGATAGCCAGCGGCGTAAATCCGGAGGAATCCACCTGCCCGAGAGATTCAACTACCGCGTTTCTGGGAAGATTGTCAATCTGCCCTATATTAGGCAAATTGACCACATCGATAAAGGGCCGGTTTTCGATAAACGCTTTCATGATATCCACCGCGGTTTCCCGGCTTTTTGTAAATGGTTTCCGCTCTCCAGAAGCTAATTCCGCGGTAATTCTTCGGACATTTGCGCATTTTCTCATGCGTTCGTCAATGCTGGTTCTTACCAGATCGTATTGGCCCAACTTGTCTTTGCCATCATTCAGATAGCCGGAAATAAATTCACAGGTATGGCGGTCGGCGGTGTAAGTCAGCAATCCGTATTCACGGTAGAACGCGTCACAGAGCGTACTGCGGAAATTTACCATGCCTGCTTCATCCTTCTGGTCGGCGTGTAAATAATCGTTGATTGTTTTATTACGAAGTTTTTCAGCCAGCAACGGATAGCCTGGCTGGTTTTTAATCGTCAGGTCTGTAACCCAAAAGAAATGGTTCACACCACCATAACGCAGAGAAACATCTTCTTCTTCAACCCCAAATATTTTTTCCAACAAGGTGAAAATGGAAAATACACCGTGGCACAGGCCAACGGTTCTCAGATGACTGAACTGATAAAAAACTCCCGTAAGAGCCCCCATAGGGTTGGTGTAATTCAGAACCACTGCTCCAGGGGCAAGTTTTTCAATCTTTTCCGCCATCTTGATGAAAACCGGGACATTCCGTAATGTTCGACTCCAACCGCCGGGGCCAACGGTATCTCCAACGGTTTGATAGATACCGTATTTTTCCGGAATATCCAGGTCATGATTCATCATTCCCAGTCCACCAGTGGAAATCGCAATGATGATGAAATCGGCATCTGTAAATGCGGAAACTTCGTCAGCTGTTGCAAAAAAACTGAATTTGGAGCTCAACGTTTTGTTCATTTGCTCGCAAGCGGCTTGGACCTCTCGCGCTGCGGCCAGGTCCGGGTCAAGCAAATGAACTTCACTGCCATGAAGAACCGCTTCACACATCATGTCGCATACTATTCGCGGAGCCCAGTTGAAACTACCTCCGCCTACCATTACAATTTTTGCAGTCTTTTGCATAACAATTTCTTTTTTTAAATTTGTTTTATGTTTCGTGTTGTTGTATTATTATATTTTTATCAAATATTGAATTCAACAAGTTTATGTTGTATAATCATTATTAATAATTGTATATTTTCAGCAATAAAAGAATTGTCATGAATAATAAAAATGCTATTTTGTGCCATTATAAGTTTTCAAACCAGAAACCGATTATTTTCGGAGTTCATGAGCACAACCTGACTCCCGATGCAGTCTTTGATATGCATTTATCTCCCGAAGTCGGAGTGGTGTTAAACGGCAGAATGGCTCGTTATTCCGGTGATAGTTACTCTGAGCTTACCCGCGGCGGCATTTGGACTACCGGCATGCTGGAGCCTCACGGTAGACAGGCTTTGGAACCCGGCAGCAAAACAGCTGTTTTTATTATAAGTCCTGACTTCTTCACCAACACTAATATTCCCGGCGTGGACAATCATGTTTGGCAATTACCGTTCAATACTCCACCCCAAAAACGCCCGATTCTAATTAATGAGGAATTTGCGGTAATTATAGAGAGTTTACTCCTGGATTTGACAAACAGTGATTTTTCCGAGTTGTTCAAACACGCAAAAACCAACTTCACCTTACTTGAAATTATCCTTCGTGTAAATCAACTTGGCAAATTCAAACCCGGCAAAAAAAACAAGGCTGCCGGCGACTTCAGCAGATTACAACCGGCCTTGAATCTCATTTTCAGTTCTCCCCAGGCCATAAATACTGAAGAAGCAGCCAGTCTTTGTAAATTATCATCCTCTCGTTTTTCCCAGCTTTTCTCTGCTGCGACTGGACAGTCTTTTAGCAAGTTCTCTCTTAGACATCGTTTGAGCCAGGTGGCACATGAACTCAAGGCGACCGGTTTATCCCTTGACGAGCTGGCTGAGAAATGGGGCTTTACTGACAAAAGTCATCTGGTGCATCGTTTCAAAGAACACTATAAACTAACTCCTGTTGCTTATCGTAAAAGCTGAATTTGAAAATATTTATTAAATCAATTTTTCCTCTATTCTATCAAATATTTTTCGTATTATTCCCGAAAAGTACAACAGTAATTAAAAAACATACAACAATATTTCGTTGATTTTTCCATCATATTCTTCTAAAATACTTTCATGTTTTTTATATTAAAATAAATTATGAAAGCTTAGCAATGAATAAGAAAAAAGCTATCTGGTGGTTTTTCCCGTCTTTATTAGAACCATGCGATGGACCATGGGGTGCATTGAGTGATTTCGGTCATGATACTGTGCTTACATGGCGGGGAATCATCGACTGGGCCGCGAAACTTAATGTTTCTCAGATCATCACCGGAATAGAGCCTTACTCAAGTGACCGGGTTTATAATCAATGGGGTTTTCATTATGTATGCCATTTTCCTGACGATTACCATGCTCGCTGCTTTGACGAAGAAACCATCAACCGGAATATAAAGGCAGTAAGAGATATCTGCTCTTACGCAAAAGAGAGAAATCTCATTATAATGTTTCACCATTATAATCTTATGGCTCCGGAAAGATGGGTCAAGGCACATCCTTCCATCCTGAAAAAATACAATGACATCAACGATCCGGTCTGGGGACGGGGTTTCCGTAATGATCGTATGGGATTCATTGTTTCAAATATTTGCTGGAACGAACCGGAATATAAAAGTTTTCTACATCGCTGCTGGGAGGAAGTATTTACCAATATTCCGGAACTTGGAGGGGCCATGATAACAGCCGGTGAATTTAATTACTGCGGCTGTGACGAATGTACCGGAGGCAGTAATGCCCACATTTTCCAGAATTCGGAAAATTCGGATGAAGACAAAGCGGCCGTGACAAAGGCCCTCAGGCTGAAAAAAAGAGGGGAAATGTGTCTTGACCTCATAAACTCATTTACTGGAGAAATGAAGAAACTTGGTAAAGAGGCTATTGTGCGTACCTGGGTTATGAGCGAGTGGGTCGACCTACTGCCTAAAGGAATAGACTACGTGGCAAAGTACTCTGTCTTTGATGCCTGCTGGGGTGGGCCGGATCCGGTAATCAACCAGTGGTTGGACGCAGGGCACAAAATGTGGGAAAGCGTGGCGATTGAAGCTGAAAACTGTGGCCCGGTCATCTGGCACGACGAGGAATGGTGCAAAGCGACCGGAAGGAAAAATAATGCTTTAGACCTCCAGGGGTGTATTATCCATATCAATACCCAATGGGGGCACAAAGGGCATATTGCCTCTTTTACGGCATCTCAAAATATCACCCGTTTACTTGAAAGCCTGGAGCCTGCGACTGATAAAAAATATTCTGTAAGGGAATTTAAAAATTTCTTTGGCGAGGAAATTGGCGAAAAGATATTCCTGGCCGCTAAGCTAATAGCGACGTTTCCACTTCATATGACTGCGACAGTTCACCTCAAACGAGAAGGTTTTTCATATGGCATGCCGCCATGGTTTGACGGTAACTGGCGCTGGCCGGGGGTGCTTGGCAGTTCACGTTATGAGCCGGAGCCATGGGCCAATCCGGAGGATTTGACGACGATTTACGAAATGCTTGAAGCCGTCAGGAATGATCCGGAAAACTATCAGAATATTATCAAACTGGAGTCTAAAAACGCGATAAGCCGATGTGATGAAATTGCTCAATGGAGTTGCGAAGCACGAAAAATACTTGAAAATATTCCAATGCAAGATTCCGCACTAGTCCGAAGTGAATTGAAAGCACTTAACGCATCCGCCCTGATTGCTAAATATTCGGCCGCTGAACATGCAGAAGTGTTGCGAGCCCGATTGGCCTGGGAAGCCGTAAAAAATCTTGACGAAGAAGATGCTGTCGCTGCCGCACGTCAAAACGCCGCCAAATGGTATGCCGGAGCCATTAAATACTTACGAAAACAGATTGCCTGGGGACTGGAACTCAATCGTGTTTATCCTGACCTGATAAGCCACATTGTTGAATCGCATGAAACCTTTAATCGTTTAACGATGGCAACCCGTTTACGTATTCGTGAAGAGGAGCTTCGTCGCATTGAGACTGTTGAAGGTCCGGATTGGGAAGATAAGATGACTGTCAACTTCTGGGATCATCTGCCGAATTCTATAGGCAGCAAAGCGTGTCCAGGTAAGTTTGAATAAAAATAAACATGAGTACAGGCAACTTAAAAATAGAAGCTGAATGGGGGCCTTTCTCCCCGGTTTATTTGGGGATCTCCCATATTTTAGATAATGATAAAGGCATTATGGCGGATATCCCGCTATTCATAGGAAGAAGCAGGCCAGTTGCGGTCGTATTGCCTGAAAATACTTTTGATTATTTTCAGAATGTCGACACTGGAGAGCGCATTACAATTGTCAAAGCCATGCCTGAAAATGTGGCTGAAGATTATTCTTCCTATTCTCTGCGTTATTTTCTCGACCCTCATGGAGATACTGCTTTAGTCAGCTTCAAACAGAAAAGTCCCCGGCAAATTAACTGTGATATTGAATTCCATAACTCTTCGGATGAAGACCGTCAATATTTTTTCGGATTGGGTTTGATGGTTGATGACAACCGTAAAAAAGTATTTTTAAAAAAATCTTTACGTGCCTGGTGGCTTCCGGCCCGGAACTATGTCAGTATTGATGCCTATCAGAAAGCGTTTGGAATAGGCTGTCGTCAGTGTCTGACCAGAGTTTTCAACTGGGGCGTTGAAGATCAGGTTTTAGCCCAGGCGTTTGGCGGCTGGATGGAAGACAAGGTTACTTATCGGATGAGGCTGCCGAAAGCGTTGTATAACGGATATATCTATTTTCGCTACATCAAATACGGAACGATTGAACAAAACTGGGAAATTGCAATAAACGGTAAAGCCACAAGCTTTTCTTTTCCGCAGACTTGGGCGATTCCCGGAGGCGGATGGGGCAAGAATCGTGATGACTACAAAGAGTGGCGTCTTCTGAGAGTCCCGGTTGGGAACATTTCAACTACGGATATTAAAGTTGAGTTGTGCCCCCTTGACGCTCCCGGAAATGATACGGCGCGAATATGGCTGGACGGCATGTTGTTCAGCGAAGGTCTCCTTGCGGACGATTCCGGGAAGGCCCGTCTTCTCTCAACAGAATTGGTTGATGAACCGCTTGCTGAAAATTCGTATATTGAGTTAGAGGAGCATGATAATTATTTTGCCGGATTCAATATCATTATTGAAAATGAGCGGACTCATCGTGTTACATTTAAAACCGACAATATTCCACTAAAAGCTCGAAACGGAGATGGCTCTTTCATAGGCCATTTACGCAGTCTATTCTATCCGGGGGAAGGCAAGGCCGAGCGCGATGCGAATGTTGCGTCATGGGGTAAGGTTGACAGTTCATTCATTACGGTCTCTGCCGGCGCCCGAAAAGTCGTTTCCTGCTCTCTGGAACTTGAAGGCGAAGCAGAAAAGTCTGTAAACATTTTGCCGGATAATTCAAATAAGTTTTGCAGCAATACACCCGATACTCCTTATTCTGAAATGATCGCCAGGTTAAAAGACGTGCTTCTTTACAACATTAATTACCCTTTTAAAATTAATGGGATCAATTCATTCTACTACGTTCCGGCTAAATATTTCCCCCTGCCTTACTCCTGGGATGGTGGATTTATTGCGTTGGGAATGGCTTCATTTGTTCCTGACACAGCACTGAAGCAGATCAGATATTTTTTTGCAGATAAGAATTTAGACTATCCATTGCTATATTGCGGATCCCCTGTTCCAACACAAATATATGCCCTTTGGGATATTTTTTCATCGACGCGGGATCTGTCTGTTCTTGCTAAATCCTTCTCTGGAGCTAAAAGAATGTATGATTTTTATCTGGGTAGAACTCCGGGAAGCCTGGTAAACGCTGGCAATGACGGCCTGTTAAGTACTTATGCCTATTGCTACAACCTGGGAATTGACGATCATCCAATTCAGCGCTGGGGAGAACACAACAACATAACCCGCCAAGGGCTTTATTCGATTATCCTGATGACTCAGATTCTGCGTATCGCAAAAATCATGCGTAACATAGCATTCCTCATTGATAAATCTGACGATGTAAAACAATTCAGCTCTGACATAGAACGGCTCACGTCAATTATAGACGGAGATATGTGGGATGAAGAAGGCAACCTATACTGCTGGTTGTATAAAAGTGAAAATGGGATAAAACCTCTATTTCTGGATGGTTGCGCAGGAGATCGATCAATATGTACCTTTTTGCCGCTTTTCAGCGGATTGTGCAGTCATAAACGAGAATTGCTCGATCATATGCTGGATCCAGACAGGTTCCTGACAGAATCCGGCATTTCTTCAGTTGACATGCGAGCGGGGTATTATGATCCGCATGGGTACTGGAATGGGGGAATATGGCCCGTTATGCAATGGTATGTCTGGAGAGGTTTACTGGAAGCTGGAGAGCTTGAAACAGCCCGTGAGGTGGCAGAGAAGATTTTAAGTACCTGGAATTACGGATTTAAGAGTAATCACTATCTGGGAGAGCATTTTAGAATAGTTTCCGAATCGACCGGCGGAGTTCCTAATTTTGGCGGATTAAGTGCAGTTTTGCTGCCGATGCATGAAGCATATTTCAAAAAATATCAGGTCACGACTCCGTACGATGTTATTATTCAGGATAAATCCGTTGATAAAATAGCGGATACTGTTTCCTTATTAATTACCGCACCATTTTTGTCCGGTCCGGATTATTCTTTCCTGATCAATATGGGACAAGGCGGACGGAAATATCAAATTATTATCAATGGGCAATACCATGACTTGCTTCGCGCTGATGATTTCGGACATATCTCGGCAAAACTACCCGGTCCTTCAAGCAGGGAAGAAATAAATGTCATCCCTGCTTGAAAGCGCAAAAATCCTGTTTACTGATTGATGAAAGTGACTGAATATGCTGAAAATAAACAACGTTTAAATGAAAAAATACAACGGCATGTCATTGATTATTCATATCTCATAGTCTATACTAAAACCAAGCTGAAATTGAATGAATAAAGTTTTTTCTAACTTATTATTATAAAGTTAAGATCGTTTAAAACTGGATAAACCATAAGACAAAACCGGAGGTTAGAAATTATGCGCATCGATGTCCATGCCCATGGATTACATGCTGAACTGGATGAAAAAACGGGAAAACGCGTACCGCCGGTTGTATCGGCCTGGCGAAATCCCGGCATCAGTCCCAAAGAACATATTGCATGTCACAATAAAAATGGCATTGAAAAGGTTTTGTTGCTTGACCCTCCTGAAGTTGCTTTTGAACTTAAAGAAATTTTCGGTGATTTTGTCTTACCATGTCCGCAGGTAATGATGGAAGAATGTTCTCCCGCAGAGATAGATGAATTATTGAGGCGTGGAGCCTGCGGCATAAAGTTCATTGCACCGATGCACCCTTATGGCGACAACCGTTATTTCCCACTTTATAAGGTAATCTGTGAACATAATGCACTGGCGGTTTTCCATACCGGTTACCTTACTCATGATCATTTTGATCCTGGCGGAGCCGCGGCGCGTCCTGATTGGATTGATATCTGCAACATGCGACCAGCTCATCTTGACCGCATTACCCGGGCATTTCCTGATCTCAAAATTCTAATGGCCCATTTTGGTAATCCCTGGTGGGAAGAAGCATGGAAAATTATAAAAAGCAATAAAAATGTTTATGCGGACTTTTCCGGCGGAACGGCATATCGGAAGTCACTAAACATGTGGCGGGAGATGTTCGCGCCGAACGGAGAACTGGACACCCAGGCCGTATCTAAGTTATGCTATGGTTCTGATGCGTCTATGTTTTGTCCGGAGGACTTTTCCTATTTGCCTTTGATTGAATTTTATGAAAAATTCTACGATGTACTGGATTTGCCTGACGATATTCGGCAAAAAATTGATCGTAACAACATTTCCATGTTATTGCAGCAACCGTAAAAATCGGAATAAAATATTACAGTGTTAACTGGAACCGGACAGGGCAAAAAATGATTATAAACCAATGAATATTACATTACAATTGAATATGATATACACAATAAACCAATTAACTATTTAATAAGGAAATTACAATGAAAAACCTGATAAAATTAAAAATGATAACTGTTTTGACCTGTGGGATAATCGGGCATTTTGTCTCAGCTCAGGATTTGGACAAAAAGGTATTCGAGGACAAATTCGAAAAATATAATCAGTGGTCGCAAAATCCCGCAAGCAAAACCGCCAAGTATGGAGGAGGCGGTAAATTTTCTTTGGTTGACTCCGGAAAAGAAGGTAAATGCCTGAAAGTGATCACCAATGAAAAACAAACTTTTATGATGAACATGAGAAAGCCTTTTTTTGCTCAAAGCGGAAAAAAGCTTAGTATCAGTTGGTTTGCGAAAGGCACAGGGACTGTCCAATTTGTTATCATGGGCAGGGGTAAGAAAATTAGCTGGTATACTACCAGAAAAATTAAAATCGAAAACAAGGAATGGAAAGAATATTCCGTAATTGTATCCTTAAGCCCAAAAAAGGAAGGTCCATTCGAAAAGGCCGTAATCCGTATGAATGTATTTCCCGGTGCGGATATTTTGATTGATGACATGGGAATTAAACTTAATTAAACAGTTGCTCCTGTTTCAAGAATATGATGGATATTGATCTAAGATGAATCAACCGGATGAAACTCCTGAACCTCCGAAGAGAGAAGATTGGCGGTTCATTGCCGAATTGCAACAATATTTACCCCCCCGATTTTATTGGAACAGGGCAAAGAAGGCTGCGGAAAATGAGCTAGATTTGTCCTCCGGGGTGGAATACCACGCTGCTGGTAATGAAGATCAACGCAAGTTACTGGCTTCCGCTTCTGACGACCTTGAGCGTTTTCTTCAGCATGCCGGGATATTTAAGCATAACGGCATTCCGATATACACTGAAATTGGCAGTAACCGCAACTATATTTATGACAGTTTTGAAATCGTGGTGGGAGATGACCGGCTAAAACTTGCCGCCGGCAATGCGGAAGGAATCAGGAGAGCTATATATTATCTGGAAGACCTCCTTTTGCAAGCCTCCGGTCCATTTCTCAGGAAATGCGTCATACGACGTACCGCATGGTTGAAAAACCGGATCAGCCGCTGCTTTTTCGGGCCGATAAAACGTCCTCCATACAACCATGATGAACTGCTTGATAACATTGACTATTATCCAGAAGAATACCTCAATCGACTGGCGCATGAAGGTGTTAACGGCTTATGGCTGTCTGCATCATTTAGAGATTTGTGCTGTACATCGTTGACTGAATTGAGTCCGGACGCTGCTATAAGACTAAAAAAACTGCAAAAAACGGTCGACAAATGCCGCCGGTATGGAATAAAAATCTGGCTTTTGACTATAGAACCGGCAAGTTTTCCGCTTGATGATCCGTTTTTGCAGGAACATCCTGAATTACAGGGCGCGCTTTCCGAAGACGGCGACCGCCGGTGTTTTTGTCCCTGCTCTGAAAAAGCGCAAAAATATCTATATCAGACCACAAACTATCTGTTCAACAAAGTTTCAGGGCTTGGAGGAGTCATTAATATAAGCCATGGCGAAAGACTGACAACCTGCTTGTCTTCCGTCAGCAGTATATCTGATGCGCCGGTAGAGTGTCCCCGCTGCCGGTCAATCCCCAAAGGAGAAATTCTTGGTCGTTGTTTGAGTGCGATGCAAAAGGGCATGACCGATGCAAATCCGGAATGTGAACTGATCTGCTGGTTGTATACCCCGACGCCTTTGAAACGTTCCGAATGGATTTTTGAAATTGCCGGATACCTACCGGAAAACATCATACTGCAATATAATTTCGAGTCCAACGGAATGATGAACCAACTTGGTAAACCGCGAACAGGCGGTGATTACTGGCTCTCGTATGTTGGCCCTTCCAATGATTTCATCCGGCAGGCGGAAAAGGTACGGCAGGCTGGACTTCATCTTTCCGCGAAACTCCAGGTTGGTTGTTCACATGAAGTTGCATCTGTTCCATTTGTTCCGGTTCCCGGGCTTTTGTACCGGAAATACCGGGAAATGTATAAATACGGCTGTTCAACGGTTATGCAATGCTGGTATTTCGGCAATTACCCGGGAATTATGAACCGGGCCGCTGGCTGGTTGGCTTTTACAGACTTTAAAAATGCTGAAAATGTTTTTTTGAATGAGCTTGCCGCAGGGGAATGGGGGGCATATGCGACAGAAGCGGTTGGTGCCTGGGAAAAAATGGCTGAAGCTTATTCCTGCTTTCCTTTCAGCAATGAATTCCAGTATTATGGCCCGATCGGAGATGGAGTGGTATGGCCCCTGTATTTGAGGCCGGTAATAAAGGCATTGAGCCCAGCGTGGAAACCGGAAACTCCTCCTTCGGGGGACGTCATCGGCGAATGCTTGAAAGGATTTACCCTCCCGGAAGTGTTGTCTCTTTGTGACGATATGGAGAAACAGTGGCGACAAGGGGTGGAGATACTGAAAGATTTGCTCCCGCATTTTCAGGACAATAGAGAACGATTGAAGGATATCGGATTGGCGGAAGCTCTCGGCGTTATGTTCAAAAGCGGTCGGAATATCCTGGCATTTTATTATCTCAGACACCTTCTTTTTAACGGGCGTGAAAATGATAAGCCAGGAATCATTGAAAAAATGATTTCCATCATCAAAGAAGAAGTTTGCAACTCCAGACGAATGCTGGAACTATCAGAGAATGACTCAAGGCTCGGATTTCATTCCGAGGCAGAGAATTATAAATATTATCCGGCCAAGTTGAAGTGGCGCATAAATCAACTTAACGAATTACTCTCAGGTGATGTTAAAGATTTCAGTAAAATCATCGAGCATGGACAAACCCCATCCTGGATTTCAAATTCTAAAATTGAGTATGATTGCGGGAGCGGTTGGTTGTGTTGTGACAACTTCAAATGGCGAATTGACAAATGCAGTGATGGTTTGCTGGTGCATGCAGAGTGCAAAGCGCTTTCCTCTATATTGATAGTTACTCTTATTGACCGTACAGGAATTATGTTTCCCTGGTGTTTTCGTTGTAATAGTGACTCATCTTTATATAATTTTTCGTGGGGAAATATCGATTCTGAAATAATATCGGATGATAGTTGGCGCCTGACACTTACGCTCTCCTCCTTATCCTGGAATATGGATGAGGCGTTGAGACCTGCATATTTTAGTTTTATATATATTAATCCGGAATCTAAGTCAACGCAAAAATATGAAATCTGGCCGCAACCTCAAGGCATTGTTGAAAGAAGACTGGCCTTTGGATATTATACCCCGGACAACACGGCTATTTTAAATATTGATGACATTACTGCTGAATCAAATACAAAAAACTCAACAAAGGAAAATAAAATTGTTCACGAATCCTTGTATGCAAACTAAATTCATAGAACTTGGCGTAACCCGGGGGGACTGCCTTATTGTACATTGTTCATTCAAATTTTTGAAGGAAGCCGGATACAGTCCGAACGAAGTAATAGATGCTCTTATGGATTTGTTGGGTCCTGAAGGTACTTTAATAATGCCGACGTTCACCTATTCATATTCCGGAATCTGGAACGTTGTTCCTTTCAACCCCGGGATTACCCCCGGTATCTTCAATGGAATCCTGTCAGAAATGTTTCGGCTTCGGCCCGGGACCATCAGAAGTGGACATCCGACCTATTCCATTGCAGCCTCCGGAAAACTTGCTGAGTATTTGACGGTCAACCGTGAACAAAGTTCGGCACTCGGGCATGGTTCATCATATGAAGATGCGTTGAACGCGGGAGCTAAAATAATGTTGCTTGGAGTTGGAAATAATCGCAATTCAATGCTGCATTACATAGAGGTTGCTTCCGGCCTGCCTTATAATGATATTCCGTTTCGTCAATATTGGAATGACCGGGCCGTGATTGAGAGAAACGGTAAAATAGAAGAAGTACCTCTGGTTCCCGAATATCCGGCATGCAGTGATAATTTTTCATGGCTTGATAACTTGCTGGTAAAAGAAAAAATAGCAGTAAAAAACAAAATTGGAGAGGGGAACTGTTACTTGATGCAAGCAACCCGATTAAAAGATTTTATTATAGGGGAAATAAGAAAAAAACCGGACTGTATGCTTTGTAACAGCATTGTTTGCGAACCATGCGCCCTCAGACACCGGAGACTGGAAGAAAAAGGCCTGATATAAATGAAAAGTCTTTACCATAAAATAGCGGAAACTGTAAATTTATTTGAAAATGAAGCGGTAAACCTGCTTCAGGAACTGGTACGAATTCCCTCTGAGAATTTTCCACCTTTCGGTAATGAAAAACAAGTGCAGGAATTTTATCACGCCTGGTTGCGAAAACGCGGAATTGAAAGTTATCTTTGCCTGCCTGACGAAATAACTGAGTTTGCGGAACATCCCGCTCGGCTGGCCGAATATGATATGCGCGGCCGACCTAATGTTATAGCGAATTTTAAAGGTACAGGGACGGGACGTTCGCTGCTGCTGCTTGCTCATTCCGACGTTGTTCCTGCAGGAGATCGGGAGCTGTGGAATGATGATCCGTTCAGCGGTAGAATTTCGGACGGACGTTTATATGGACGCGGGTCCGGGGATGATAAGTGTGGTATGGCGATTATGGCATTATTACCACTGATCCTTAAATCGGCCGGCATTGAGCTTACCGGGGATCTGACGATCGCCTCTGTTGCAGATGAGGAATATGGCGGCGGTAACGGAACCGCCGCACTGCTGGCAAGTGGTATCAAAGCGGATGCCGCGCTTTACCTTGACGGGTCAAACCAGATGATCTGGAATACTGGATTAGGCGGAGGATTCGTCGAAGTAGAAATTGAAACAAATCATTTCGCAGAGCTTGACGAATATATAAGCTATCTTGAAAAAGTCATCGGCGGAATCAAAGATGATAGAAAAAAAGCCATCATAGAGCATAAGAACTTTGGCTTCGGATTCTTTGCTAGAGAGATGGAGGGATTCTATAAAATAAATATAGAGAAAACGGACAAAGGAAAAGCCAGATTGAGCTTTTTTCTCGATACTCTTCCCGGAGAAGATGAAGAAGTATTGAAAAGAGTCGTGGAAGACCGGTTAATGAGTAATGAAAAATGCAGGGTTGCCTGGATGTCCCGTTTTCTTAAACCAGCGGCTGAAATTTCTCCCCTGGACCCTTTTCTTATTACTCTGGCAGAATCCTTTCAGCAAGCGACCGGACGCCAGGCTGAAATTGGTCCTGGACGCCAGAGTGATCAGGGGTTGATAAGCTATTTCGGCGATATTCCTTGCCTGGTTTTCGGCTGCGGACGCCGCGGAAAAGAAGGAGCTCCACACTTACCGAACGAATATATTATACTGAAAGATTTCCGGGAAAATTTGTTCACAGCGGTACTTATGGCAGTGAATTGGTGCGGAAGAACAAAAGAACCGGAACAAGCCCTGAAGATGGAGTATGATTTTATCGGAGTATCATGATCAAAAAATATAGAAGATGCTATGATAATAATATGCAGATATTGCTATGGAATATTACAATGACATAAAATTTACCGCCATCGGCCGTCAGGAATCGAAGTTTTATCACATCGATTATCATCCTGAGTATTATGGGATTGCGTTTACTCGTAGAGGTCGGATGCGATTCAAGAAAGATAATCGTCAGGAAAGAGTCCTCGAAGCACCATTCGTTTACTGGTATACTCCGGAAAGCTGCTATACCCATGGCTGTTTCTCTGGTGAAACACGAGATCATAGCTGGTGCTTCTGTGTCGGCGAGAGAATAAAGAAAATAACTGCTTCGGTACTTGAGAAAATGATCCCGGAAGGTTATCAGGAAATATTAAACCCTATTGAAACGGCACGACTTTACGACTCAATGATTCATCTCAGTAAAAATAATAATCCAAGCGATCATTTTCACCTTGTGGTGATTTTTGAAAGAATTGTTGCACAAGTTTTAGAATCATATTTTGCCAGCCGGGAAATCCGGGAACCTGAATTTTGTCAAAAAATTAGAAATGTTGCGGAAACTATCAAGGAAAATCCGTTTGCGGAATGGGATTTTCAATATATTGCCGAAAAGAAAATATTTGTTTCATACAGTTATTTCCGACAGCTGTTTTCTCGAATAATGAACATTCCGCCAACCGAATATTTGTTAAGATGCCGGATGGAGTCTGCCGGGAAGATGCTTTCTGAAAAGCATGTTCAGATCCAGGAAGTGGCAAGTCGCTGCGGCTATGATAATGCTGCATCGTTCTCGCGATCATTCAAAAAGAGAATTGGTTTATCTCCTAGTGATTACATCGCGCATCTTCAAAGGTAATTTAATTGTTAAACCGGCATAGTAAAAAAACATTAAGGTTATTCACAAAACATTATTTAAATGCTATAATAATAAAAATTAAATACACTGACGCCGGATAATCCAGGAAGTATATGAAAGAAAAGATAAAAACCGAAAAATTTGAACATTCCGTAAGAGTCGCTGTTGTCGGCTTCGTTCGGGGACAAGCCATGCTTGAAATCTGTAGTAATTTTGAAAATGTCGAAGCGGTGGGGATTTGCGATATTGATCCGGAAAAACGGAACATGGCGGGTCAACTTTTCCCGAATACTCCATTTTTTGATAATTTTGACGAGATGCTTGAAAAAATCGATATGGATGCACTGATAGTTGAAACCCCTGCTGATTATCATGCGGAAATTTGCTCGAAAGCGCTGGCTCGGAATATTCATGTCCTTTCTGATATTCCTTGTGTGGACAGCGTTGAGGAAGGAAATAAACTTTTCCGGTCCGTACAGGAAGCAGATGCCATTTATATGAGCGGAGCAAATCCCAATTTCCGGCCATCCACTCAGGCTTTACTTGATATACATTCCAGAGGATGGTTAGGTAAACCGTATTATATTGAAGCTGAATACATTCATGATCTAAGTAGTTTTTATAACAAAACTCCCTGGCGGGTTACTTATCCTCCGATTAAATATTGTACTCATAGCTTGGGCCCGGTCCTTGAACTGATTGGTGAGAATTTTGAATGGGTATCATGTTTCGGAACCGGTAGCCATACACATAGCATTCCGGGTCAGCATGACGCCATGAGTGCCCTGCTAAGAACCAAATCAAATATTGTTGTCCGGCTCCTGGTATCTTTTGTGAACAAATATGACGAATCAAGTCATTTTATCAGAGTCTTCGGTACAGAAGGAAGCGCGGTTTTTCATCCGGCTGGAAGAGAGATGTTTAAAATTTATTCGGTCAATAATGACTTCAATAAATTCCAGAAGAAAAATAGTCCGGCCGGGGCGGTGTCCGACCATCTCTGTTTTCATCCGGCGCAGGCTCTCCAACAATACGAAGGCTATCCCAACTGGAAGTCCCACGGCGGAGCGGACTACGAATTGATTATGCAGTTTATTTCCTCTATCAGGACCGAAGCTCCATCTCCGGTCCCGATTGAAAAGGCTCTTGCCATGTGCCTTCCCGGAATCTACGCAAATCAATCAGCGGAAAATGATGGGTTATTAACAAAAATAGAATATCCATGGACTTAAATCTTAAACCAATTAACTTAAACAAACTGTTTTATTACAGAAAGGAAAAAACCATGAAAATGCAGGCTGCTATAACTAAACACTTCACGCTGATTGAACTCCTTGTTGTGATTGCTATCATAGCAATCCTCGCATCAATGCTGCTTCCGGCATTGAATCAAGCAAGGGATAAGGCTAAATCGGTTCAATGCAAAAACAACCTAAAGGAAATCGGAAGGGCGTCGCTCATGTATTCCGGAGATTACAGCGACTGGATTGTTCAAAGTTACAGAACTACTGATTTTTATCACCTCAACAGTTCAAGTCCAACCTCGCGTGTGTGGCAATATGAACTAAGTAATTATGGTTTGACCATATACTGGGCAAGCACTAATAACTTTTATCCGAAGGGAGCCTGGGTCTGTCCATCAGAATCAAGACCGGGAAATGATATAAATGCAATGTTTCGGACTGCAAACGGAACAATAAGCACTCCGCATTATTTAGCTAACGGTTATTTAAGCGGAGTACGTAACAATACCACTTATCCAATGAGGAAACTGTCTATTGCCACTAATCCATCTGCCGCCATTTTCAGTGGGGACAGAATATATTACAATTACCCGTGCAATCATCGTTACAATATGTTTTCCTATCGCCACGGAGCAAGTGACCCGCGTACGGACCATAATGGCGCTATTACTCCAACTGGAAAAGCTAACTTCTTATATATGGACGGACATGTCGGAGATATGACCTCCTGGCAAGCCCAGATGGTAAACGGAGGATTTTGTACCGCCGGTATCAAAACCGATGGTCCCGGGCTTGATTTCTGATCCAGCCTTTCTCTCTTTAAGATAAAGATATTGACACTTCTGAAAACGTTCAACATCGTATCAGTTTTGCTAAACCAAAATCCGAATTAATTTTAAGGAAATGCGCTGATACTTTCATTTTTACGGTCTTATATTCCGAAGATGAATACATCTTATGGAATTAAAAGAAAAACAAAAAAGAATTGACCGGCTTATAATTCTTATATATACGTTGATTATGGTTCGGCACAATAGTCTAAAGAAGAAAAATAAGATATGCAAACCTTTTATATCAAACAAATTATAATTAATGAGGATAATAAATAATGAAACCATTAGGAGTTTTGTCATGTGTTTTAACTTTTTTTGCAGCATCTCCCCAGCTGGTTTCTGCAAATTTTGAACTGATAGTAAACAAAAATCCGGCTGCTGCGGTAATTATTCCTGCCGGGTCTTCAGAAAAGCTGAAAGCTGATGTTGAATATCTTAATGAAGCCTTGTTCAGAATTGCCAAAGTTTCTTTACCTGTAAGGAAAAAGAGCATAAAGGGCGAAAAAAAAATTATCTTCGATGTTTGCCCAATGACCCTGGCGGAAGACGATAAATTCTTTATAGAGTTCCCGAATGCCGAAACCATGAAAATAACATGTTCAAAACGTTCAAGCCGCTGGGCTATAAATTTTTTATTGCAAAAATACTGTGGAGTTGTACCTCTTTGGAGAAGGGAGATATATTACCCTGAAGCTTCGAAAGTAACAATACCGATAGAGCGGGTTGAACAAAACTCTTCCTTCACTTTGCGTCGGGATTTCCAAAACGCCTATGTCACGGAATTATTTGATGGCCTTAACGGGAAGGCTGAATTCCCATTCGTCCACAGCATGGTAATGGATGTTTTCCCCGCCGAAAAATATGCAAAAAATTACACTTGGCCAGAGGTCATAATGCCCGTCATAAAAGGGAAAAAAGTCTGGCCGCCCAAACTCAAGCCGGGAACATTTAAAGATCCTGCCAGAGTTAAGTTTCAGCTCCGTGTTCAATGCAATAAGAAATGGAATCCTTGTTTCAGCAATCCCGCCACACTCGATATAGCGGTTAAGAATATTCTGGAAATACTGGCTAAAAATCCGGACAAAAAGGTCATAAACATGGATGTAAATGATGGTCCTAATTATTGCGAATGCCCGGTCTGCCGGAAAGCAGTCGGCAATAAAGTAAGCGTGACCGGAACCGGGCATCGGGATTATTCCAGCCTTTATTGGGGCTGGGTCAACAAAGTAGCCGAGCAAGTTACCAGAAAATATCCCGATGTTTATTTCAGCGGGATAGCTTACCGGGAAGTAGTTAACCCTCCAGGCTTCAAACTGCATCCTAATGTTGTGCCAGTCCTGTGCCGGGATATATATGCCGCAATTGATGGCAAAGTTGCTAAAACTCTTGACAAATGGATCACCGCATGGCAGAAGGATGCGACACAGCTGGGCTACTATGATTACGCTTACGGTACCTTATTTTACCTTATTCCACGGATATATTATACTCATCATGCGAATTATATGAAATATTTGTATAATCACAGCTTCCGTTCGATATACTTTGAATCATGGCCAAATGAGGCTGCTGCTGAAGGACCGAAGTTCAATATAATGATGAAATTGGCCTGGAACATTAATGATAATGTTGAACAAATAATCAATGAGTGGTGCGTCGCGGCAGTCGGACCTGAATCAGCGCCTTATCTCCGGGAGTATTATCGCTTTTGGGAAAATTATTGGATGGGCAAGGATATTCGTCGCACCAAATGGTTCCAATCCAAAAATGCAACCTATTTGTCCCTCGGCGAAATTGCCGGTTCTCATACTTTTGCATTGAAGAAAGGCGACATGGAAAAATGCCGTAGACTAATGGAAAAAGTAGTTGAAAACGCAAAAGGCAAAGACTGGAAACGAAGGGCAAAATATATAAAAATGCTTTTTGATTTGAGCTATTTCGCGACCAAAGCATTATTTTCTGAAATTATTAATCCGGAAGGGAAACTTGAATCTCAGGCAGACGCTCTCGCAATGATCAAGGCTGCTCCTGCAGCAGTCAAAGCCGCTGAACAGCTTAAATATATGCCTCGAGCGAAATTCCTCTGCAACGGTTTAGAATTACTTCCTTACCTTGCAAATAACATGGGTGCTCTGATCCCGTTTATTAAAGACAAAAAAGTAAAAACGGCATTAATTAATCTGGCCCAGGACAAAAGTATGCCGCCACTGCTGAAAGGCTCGTTTAAAATGTGGCTGGGAGAACCGATGAACAATTTGATAAAAAACGGTTCGTTCGAAAACGATACCGGCTTACCGGAAGGAAATTTTTCACATTCCAAAGAGTATAAATATTCTGGAACCAGATCAATTAAAATGGGTAATGGTCGGATTAAGTGGCGAATTCCGGTCGAACCAACTAAAACCTATCTTTTTGCGATAAGAGTTTTTGTCCCGAAAAATAGTGCTGAAGGCTTGTTTGGATTCAGGTTAGCCCCTGGATTTAAAGCTCAAAACTCCACACTTTATCTTCAACCATTGAATCGCATTACAGCTGGCACATGGAATTTGTTTAGTGCCGTAATGGAAATTCCTGGTAAACGTTCTTATTGTCCTCCATCAAATCGCCTTGACGTTCTCCTGATGTTCAGTAACTTTGAACCAGGTGAAAGTGCATATATTGACGACATGGCTTTGATCTGTCTTGATAATATTTAGTCGACACTGAAAAGGTTTTTTTCAGCGTCGACTGAAACAATGTTTTACTTTTTTTTGACATAAACGCACCGTTGATACAAATGAATTATTTTGAGCGTAAAACCATGCTCTCGTAATTAGTGTATCAGCGGTTCGATTCCGCTCATTGGCTCCATTTTAAATTACCGCAAACAAACATCTTTAAGTCCAAGTTCACTATCATTTAATTTGTTCCACGCTGAGATCGCGCATATATATTGTGCCTTGGGCTCCGGCGAGTCCCAAGAGCAGAGTAACCTTGGTGCAGCCCAAAGGAATTGACGCTTTGAAAGAGGCCTTCAACCAGTCGAAATCACCGGTCAGAGATTTGGCGGCGGGCCAATAACTTTTGCCGTCAACTTTGTAGAAAAGTCCCACTCTTGAACCTCCGTTGCGACGTGTCGCCTTGATCTGTTCGCCCTTGATCCAGCATGAAAAAAGCAAAGTGCTGTTTTCCGGAACGTTTAAAACTGTTCTGACACATCCCGCGCCTGGTGCCTTTAATTCAAACACTTTGCGTCCATTTTGCGTTGCCAGGAGCGGTTCTCCTTTTATCCCTTTGAATCCTTTCAGGGAATCGAGCGGGTTTTTATAAAGAACTTCTATCTTCTTTGCTTTTTTTGTTTTTGGTGCCTTTGACGGATCAAGAGTAACCTGCGCCGCGGTTTTCAGGGTTTCAATGGTCTTTAAGAGTTTCTGGTTTTCATCTTTCAATGCGATCAGAGTTTGTCTTTCCTGTTCGACGCTTCTCTGTGCCTGCTGAAATATTTCCAGCTCGTCCGCCGAAGCGCTTACTGTAAGGATAATACAACTTGATATTATAATCTTTTTCATGGCTTTTCCTTTCCACTAATCAGGTTCTGGTCAATTCTTCCATTTTAAATTATATATTTTATTGATTATTAAATGTTTATCACAAAACAAGCATCTCCCCTGTTTTACGCAAAATATTAAATCAGAAAAGCATAAGTCATAAATATTCAGAGATGCTGCCAACCTTTTTGGAATGCGGTTAGATTTAACCGCTTTGGCACGGGAATTAGCACGCCGCTTAATGGTGTTCTGCAACCTGATTGCAGTCGTTGCGGCCATGGCAAATTGGCCATGGTACACCTCCAATGATTGTCGAGTACCAACCTCAAAGCGGTTAAATCTAACCGCATTCCAAAAGACTTGTGAGTTTTTAGATGATTAATCGACACATATATACTTTTCTGATTTTCAAACAACGGAAAAACAATATTTTTTGTTATACCGTTTTTCATAATTTTATAATTTGGCACCCTCACTTTTCATAAAAGATTTGACAATTCCATTAATTATTCAACGATATGGTCTTGATATGGCTGAACCCGGGCTGCGAAGCAAATTTTCGCGTGCCGGAAAGATCGACCTTTTTCTTTTTTCCGTCAGCTTCAAATTCATATATTCCTTTGCCTTTCAGCTTAAACCAGGCCCGGCCATTAGCGTCGGCCCGAACCCCCATACGGCGTCCGTCGCTAAGCGTGGTATAAACATCGGCATACGGCTTGACAACTATAATCACCTCGGCTATCTGCGGATCAGCCAGCGGAGGCTGCGGAATCAATGAGTCGCGATAGGCGTCATTGACCGCATTGCGGACATGAGACGGATATTTATCGCTACTCCAATTTATGCCTCTATAGCCGAATCCATTAATTTCGTTGCGTTGGAACTCAGGATGGATGTCGCTGCCGGAATCGGAAGGCCAGTTGACGCGGATAAATGGATATTCATTGACAGGGTGTCCTTTATGCCAATTTTCCGAACGCTTTTTCCAGTCTTTTTTAGGCAATTCAATTACTCCCCACGGCGAACCGCTGCCATCCGGTTTAAGTTCAACAAATCCGTCAAGGCTGAGCCCCATATATATTACGGCAGGAATGCCGAGTTCGCGATAAAGTTTTACTGTATTACGCACCCTCTCAGCTTTTTTCCTAACGCGGACGGGTTCCGCCCCGGGCCATCCTCCCCAACAATAAGAACAGTACAACGTTTCGCCGAAGAGCGCGGGACGGTATTCAAACTTCCGCTGCCAGTCATAGACAAACCAATCCTTGTGATATTCCGGATAATGAACATTGGCTGGAGTATCGGCCCGGAATTTGTAATGACTGGAATCATATGTACATGAATCACCGTCACGCGTAACAACCAGCCCGGGGTCAAGCGACTTCATATATCCATAATAACTGTCGGCAATGCCATCGACGATCCGGTTGCGTTTTTCCAGTCCCCGTGAGTAGCAACCCGGAGTCATCAACTCGTTGTCGATTGACCAGATAAGCACACTGGGATGATTGCGCATCAGGCGATGCCACCGGCGGTAATTTTGCAGATTGAATTTGTGGTATTCGCTTTGCATGAATTTCTCAGCCGAACCGAATTCTTTTACCAGGGACGAGTTCTTCTTCCGGGAAAAATCCCCCTGCGGATACAGCTGGGTGATAATGAACATACCGTAACGGTCCGCGCTGTCAACCACGGACGGGCGGGTATGACATGAAGAGTCGTGCAGCCTGAGGATATTGATGTTGTCGTGGCGCAGGAGCGGAAATATTACATCCCGCACTTTATTAACCGCAAATGTCCCTACTCCCAGGTCCCCCTGCAGCAGAATGCGTTTCCCGTTATAGAAAAAATCGACTCCATGAATCCAGAATTCCCGGAAACCAAATGTATCGACTTTGCGGTCGACAAGTTTCCCGTCAATATAAAGATCACTCACCAGGTTATACAGATAAGGATTTTCCAGCGAGTACAAAACCGGATCGCGCCATTTCGCGTCATTTTCTATCGTTGTGACGCAATCAGGCTTGAGTTTTCCTTTTTGTTCAGGAAAACGGAACTTTATCCGGTCGTTATGGACCGCGTATTGACGCAGAACGAACGGAAGAGTCCGTTTTCCGGTATTATTGATCTCGGTAATTCTTTGCAAAGACGCTTTGCGCCATGAAGGCTTGATCCAGACGTCAGCCACATATACCGGATTGCGGGACTCGAGCCGCAAGTCTCCCACGATGCCGTAGCAGTGCGCCTCCGGCCCCTTGATCAGAGGATTAACCTTATAGTCAATCCTTAACTTGTTCATGCCTTTCTTCAGGTTTTTCATTTTAATTTCAACCAGGCCGATCGTCCCGGAATACTTCCCGCACAGCGTTCCATTACAATAGATTTCGGCACTCCCGATAATATTATCGCAGACAAAATAATAGTCGGAAGTAAGGTTGTCTATCTTGAAATCCTGTTCAAAAGAGACTTGCTTCGAGCAAAGGAGATCATTAAACTTAAAGTCCTCATATCCGGGTAATGGTATAAAACTACCGCGAAAACCCTTTTTGCGATCATAATAAGAGTCATCAGGATAATGCCATGACTTAAAATATCCCCCGAACATATTATGCGGCAGGCGGAGTGAACTTGTCAACTTATCCGAACTTTTTCCCGCGCGCCATACCCCATTGAGGAGCAGGGAAGAACGTAATCCGGGTGCAGCAGTAAGCTTTTCATCAATAGATGACGGAGCATTTTCAGCGGCTGCATTACGCTGTTTTGCATAATTATCCCCTGCACGTTTTCTTGCAAGAACCAACTCTTTTTTTACCTTTTCCAGATGTGATTTATTTTTGGCAATTTCCGTCTTTAAAAGAGCCTGCTCCCGCTTTATTTTTTGTATTTCTTTTAATAGAAAACCACACTCTTTTTTCAGCTTGGATCGTGAGTATACCTGAAAAGAACGGGACAGTTCCGCTTTTTCCCTGCCGTTTACATCGAATACCCGGCAACAGAGTTTTATTGTACCCGGACGTAACGGTAATTCCAGGTTCCATACTTGATTATTTTTCAGTTTCGTGTGTTTATTTCCCATTTTCAGCGTATAGGTTTGCTGATCCGGGGCGAAAAAACGCATGCCGATCTTTAGTTTTTCAGCATCGGCATAAATCGTTCCTTCGGGGAGCTTGAAACTGGCCGCATATCCGTTGTCATAACACTCCGCGCCTAATTTCCTGGCCGGGGAATCGGTATAAAGTTTTACATTGTCCAGTTTTGTCCCATCGGGTTTCTGCAGCGCCAGACAGAATCCGCAGTTGAAAAGGCGGTCAACAACCTTGAAAAGCAGCAGATTAAGGCCACGCTTGAGTTTTGCTTTGTAAATATAACGCGGCCTTGCATCCTGACTGGTCTGCGAACGGCCAATTTGTTTTCCGTTCAAATAGAGTTTGTGGTCATCATCACTGCCCAGTTTTATCTGTATATCCTGTTCTTGCGGGGATTCAATATAGCAGGCCGCATAAAAAGCAAAATGATCTTTGATCGGGGGAAAAACATTGTCCATGACAATTTTACGCGGATTCGCAAAATTCATTTCCTTCCATTCGGAAACCAAGTCACGAGTATGGCGCACTCCCCACTCATTAGTTACATCCAACGCGACTATCATTTTTGATTCATCCGCAAGAAAAACACTTTTATATTTTTTTCCGGACGCAGGTTGTACTTTTGCCTCTCCTCCGAGGAAATCAAAATCCAGCCCGGTCCCGAAGTCTTTTCCTTTTACTTCATAACTGGGAAAAGGACCGCAAATCAACCAGTTGGAGATGAACCCCTCATTGTCCGATGGGTGCGAATCCGCCGCTTTGCATAACATCGAACAGAAGATAAAGAGCAGCACTGAAAAAAGCTTGAATAATAAATTCATCATTGTATTCCTTAAGTTTGTGTGGCTGTATCTAAAAACCTTCAACAACCAGCATAGTATATTTACAATCAATCGCTTATCACAAAAAGGCAATTCCCTTCTGTTTTTGCGCAAAAAATTAAATCAGAAAAACATCAGTCAAATGTGTATGGCATCGACAATTTTGGAGTGCGGCTTGATTAAGCCGCTTTGGCACGGCGGTCTGCAAGCCTCGCAAAGATGTTCCGCGACTTTGTCGCGACCGATGCGGCCATGGCAAATTTGCCATGGTACTCCTCCAATGATTGTCGAGTACCAACCTCAAAGCGGCTTAATCAAGCCGCACTCCAAAAGGCCTGTGTTTTTTATGCCTGGTTGAAACATATATTCTTTTCGGATTTTCAAACAACACGGAAAAGTAGTGCGCGGTTAACCACCTACCGTTAATTATTTGATCCGGGAGAAATTAGAATTATTATTTTGTCTTGAAATGGATGACAATGTCATCGTCACGGTTTGGACGCAGCGGTATTTTGATGCGCCCCTGCCCGTCACGCTGGAATTGCGGTTCAACCGGGACCAAGGCACTTTCCAGAACCAATTCAGGATATGCGCCGTTTTTCAGTTTAATCCGGACTGTTTTCGCGGTG
Organism: Victivallales bacterium; assembly: GCA_963676655.2. GTDB lineage: Bacteria > Verrucomicrobiota > Lentisphaeria > Victivallales > Victivallaceae. The sequence goes on from CAXXKX010000003.1 coordinate 299,041, forward strand.
TTATTCCAAAGAAAATCCTTCAGGTAAAGGTCCTTTGCCGTATGGATTTGAACCTTTCCATACAACCGGTAAATTACCTGACTTACATCCGTAACCAGCGTCATTCCGGGCCAATCTCTTGAGCGTTTGGTAATGTTCGCTTCCTGGTTCATATAAGAGTTCATAATCATCTTGAGTTTTTCGTCGCTTATGTTGGAAGCCTGGGCAATAATATTCAACATATCCGGCTGCAACCTGAACTGACCTTTTTTGTCCAGCATACGCGGAAATACCTCTTTGTCAAAATAAGGGTTCATTCCAGCACCGAGATATTTTTTATACAAAAAGATCAAATCCTCAGGCACTCCCTGGGACATATCGTACAAATCAAGTCCCTGCGCCGTAAACCCCCGGGAGCGGTATCGTGCACCATCTTCGGCGAACCCGACACAGACCAATGCGTTATCGGGATACGGAATAAGGTTGTGCTTAATCGCGTATTTGCGGAAAGTAAAACGGGCCAAAGTCGGAACCATGCGCCGGGCTCCGCGATACAATGCCTGGGCTTCAAGCGCCTCGTCGCCGGATATTTGAGCTAATCTGGCCAATTTCATCATGGAACTGTATTCGCTGTTCAACATATCGATCGTCGCCGACTGCCCCGATTCCCGGCAATGACAGGCCAAATAGGCCCAGTCGTCACTGGACAGCAACAAAGTCGATACATGATCTATAAATTTGTTATTGGCAAGCACAAAATCACGTTGCCCGTAACGGTCGGCAAGGAATTGAAATACGCGAAGAATCATCATGGCCGTTTCATTCAGGTCCCCGTAATTCATGGCGGTACCGAAACCTTTAGCGTATTTTGAACTGTGGATATGACGGTTATTGAAATAGATCGGATACCTGATTCCGCTAAATGGTTCTTCGCGCCAGCGTTGCGCCGCCTTGTACTGATACAATTCAACTGCTTTGATCATACGAGCTTTAACACGAGCTATCAGATTTGCGGTGTTTTCCTGCGTCAACGCATACGGTGCGGTCAGCGCCTGCGGCAAACCATGCAGCCAGCCGTGCATATTTATGTTTAAACATTTGGGAAACTTCACGCCCTGAGGGTAAGCGGGGGTCCAGTCACTACATTTAACCCGGCCGCCAGCCGACCATTTAAGACCGTTGGCGAATACCACGTTGGCTTTGGCATAGATATCCGGACACTCATTTATCGCAGGTATCGCGGCAAGGACCGGAGCAGGCAATGGCAAACTCCACTCGACGGTGTCCGAGCCATTACGCGCGGCATAATTACCGTAACTGGTTACCAGCCCCCAATCGGTTACATCTTTCCCTTCAAAAAGCATCCCTTTGGTTAAATAGGCCAGCGGGGAAACCGGGGCGTACTTCGGAGCGTTTTGTAACCATTTTGAAGCAATATTCTTGTATGAATATGTAGTGCGAATATTAATTCTGCCGCTCTTCCGGTCGAGAGCAAACACCTCATTGGCGGCCACCGGAAAATTGAACGCCTTCGGGAACCAGAAAGAAATTCTTTTGACGACATCATCCGGAAGTCCGCTTTTCCAATTGCCGGCTTTAACCGGGGCTCTGCCGTACAACCACAAAGGGACCAGGACTCCAACACCGTTTCCATTCTTGAACGTCAGACCGGAAACAAGTTTGCCGACCCGGTTTACCAAAATTTTTTCAGGACACTTTTGCATGACCAGTAAAAGCGGATGATCGACGTTAGCGCCAAATAAAAGCATCCACGGCGCCGACAGTTCCAGTTTAAGTTCGTTCGCTTTTTTCAGGTCAATAATTTCTATTTTACCGGCAACCGGAAACGCGGCATACTCCGCAATATTACTAAGAGTCATATCGACGGATTTGACGAATATCTTCCAGCGGACTCCCGGAAAAGCCAAACTGGTATCAAAGCGCATTGTCGGGGAATCCTTTTCACTGATAACTCCCCCCTTACCAAGAAAGTTAATACGGTCCGCGACAAATTTCCTTGTTTCATTCCGACCTGCAAGAGCGGTTATTTCAGGACACGACCCGAAGCCTCCGGTCTGGCGGAGATTTTCAGTTATGATCCTGATCTGGTTTTGCTGACCGAAGCGGATAGCGGCAGCTGGAATTTTAAAGTTAATCGGGCGCATCCAGTAACGCGGCATATCGGCGGTTATTTCTCCTATCTGCTGCCCGTTGACATATACTTTTGAAATATCATCGATCCCACCTTGAACGACAAAATAAATTGATTTCTCTTTCCACCCTGCCGGAATAACCTGGCTGGTAGTCAATTCAAACTTACCGGTGCGGTGCCATTTGTATTTAAAATTAACCTTTTTGGGGGCTTCTGGAGATGACTTCCCAAGATAACTGATATTCCAGTTTATCAACGAAGTTTTAGGGATCATTCGAGTGCTGAAACTGTATTCCTGCGCGCCATTGCCAACCGTTAAATCATTATCAATCGTCTCGGTCAACAGGCCGTCTCCAAGCGCAAAACCGAAGCGTCCAAAGTTATTGTGCCCTGCCCCCGTATAATAGCCATCAACAGGTTTAATCGGTTCCTTATCTAACTCCTGCAGTTTTCGTCCACTCAATTTGGACAATGCCCTGATGAAAAAAGCGTCATAAGCCTTTTTGCGTTTGATCAGGTTCACCCCTATCCCTAAACTTGAATACAAGACTTTACCCTTTCCAAAATGCCCCTCCAGAATGACTGGTTCTCTTTTGTCGGTAGTCAGTAAAGTAGTGCTGCCAGAACCGGGAGTAACGGAGTAATAGATCCCGAAAGCGGCCGGATTAAGTCCGGCAAACAATTTGTTGTCCGGATTTACCGGTTTAAGCGTTCTGCGTTCGGGCAGTCCGGGGCTGTTTTTCATGTTTACTTTACCGGGCAGCATATTCATAATTTCCGGATCGGCAACCGGACCAACTATGTAAACAGGGGTTCCCTGTTTTACCGCATTGACTATCTGTTTTGCCTCATCCGGGAAAGGACGGGCGGCGCTGTAAACGATCACATCCGCATCAGCAACTTTTCTGACGATTGTCGTTTGGTCTTTAACCGTTGACAGCAGCATTGACCGGAAGCCGGGATACTGACAGTTGTCGTGAACTTTAATATTCCTGCCCCGTCCCCCGAAATAGGTATAGTAATCCTCGTTGTCGAAATGGAAGTACACTTTCAGGGGGTTGTCTTGCTTTTTCACCACTGGAGCCGGGCGCGGATAGATAACGATCTCGCCCTTTTTACTGGAAAAACTGGCATCCTCCGGCGATACGAAACGAAGATTTTTAAAACAGACACCGGCTTTGGTACCCGGCTTGGCGCCGGAGATATCGACCGAAACCTTAAGCTGGAAAACCCGGTAAAGCGCGTCACCAAGTTTAAAGGTGGAATCCAGTGGTAATTTATAGTTATTAAAAGCTTTCCCTTTTATAATAAATTTAGGGCCGAATTTCAAAATACTTTTTTTGCCGTTTTTATAGCTGATCATCACATGTATTTTTACCGGATTATCATTTATTGTCCGACACATGAAAATCAGTTTATTCTGGGCATGCATGTCTTTATCTATAGTGATACAAGCAATTGTCGCAGCCTTTGCGTTTACACTGTTACGCACAATATCTATTGAAAATTCTTCTCTACTGATAGATTTCAACTCATAACTGCCGCCTTTGTCCTTGCGAATCAAAGACCAGTCCGGCTTTTTTTTCCCGGCACTCAAAGTAAGTCCCGACATGATACAGAATATTGATAAAAATATTATTCTCGATCTCATAAATTCTCTCCCATTTCCTTAAAGATGAAATTTAGCGAACTCAATTTCGCGTTGTTGATTGAATAAATCGCTGTCATATGGCTCCCTGGGCGCCTGGCTGATGATACGACAGCGAAACGAACCGGTCTTTCGCAATTCCCCGGCAATAATATCACTTTCAGTAAAGCGTGACAACAAGATTCCCTTATAACACATCCTCCCGCGGTCGTGAATAAGATACAGCCATCCACCATCTCCTTCCACCAGATCAGGATACGAAACATGCTCGGAATCGTCGATAAGGAGCGACCAGGGCCATGATTCGCCGTCATCTTCCGATAAAAAGACTTTCAAATCTGTCCGCGTATCCGGGGAATCATTGACGACCAGCAGCACCCGTCCAGACTTCAGTCTTTTCATAAAAAAGCGTGTCGATGGCGCGGTAATTGAACTGGGAGCTCCATCGGTCCACGACTTGCCGCCATCAAAAGACCATGATTCTCCGAGTTTTCCGCTGGTGCTTCTGGCCAGCATCCACAAAGAGTGGTTTCTTTTTTCTAAAAACATCGACTCGTCGAAGGGCGTCTCGAGTTTCTTCCCGCCTGTCCGGCGCTGCCATGTTTTTCCACCGTCGCGGGATTCGGAATAACGATATGAATCCGTGGTCCAGTCATAAGCCGGCAATAAATAGCGGCCATCGCTCAAAACCGTTGGCTGGCAACGCAAAAAACCTTCAGAAACCATTTCCGGCGTGCTCCACATCGGCTCATCATCATCAATATTATTAGAGGTTATCGCCCACACGCTTACATGACGCGAATCTTCATTTGATACGTTATCGTTCCGCTGAACCCAGAAGACCCAGGCTTTGCCGGTGGGATCAAGCCAGAGTTGAATATCAATCGCCCGGATATTGTCATCCCGCAAACTGTCGATCACCAGAAGCGGATCGCTCCAGTTAAGACCGTTGTCATCACTCCTGACCAGCAAATTATAGTTGAATTGGGATGGCTCACGCGTCCCTCCGCTATACCAGGCGGCATAGAGGCGGCCACAGGGCGTGTACATAATTGAAGGACATCCCTGCCAGAAGCGTTTACACTCCGCGTAAGATTCGTCGGGCTTGAAAATTATTTCCGCGCAGTTGTTTTCTAATAATTTCATGGATAAATCTGATCTTTCTATAATATTTTCAATTTACAGTGTGTTGGCTGTGGAATTTGTATAACCGGTTAAGAGCTTGTGATAATGTAAAACTTCACTCCTGTTCAAGGGGCATATTAATGGTAATTTTCTCTATTTTTATTCAATTTTACATCTGAATGGCTCCGCAGGCAAACCGGCCCGGTTAATTAAGTTTGACCCTTCCGGGTTATCCGCCCAGGCGTATGCAACCATAACCGGCTTTGTTATTCCCGGCGCGGAAACTTCCAGGTGATTGTCATCTATGATTTTGGCATCAGCTTTTTTGATTTTACCTGAAGCGTCTGACAGCACCAGGCCGAAAATCTTACCATTACCACGCACGTCAAGCGGTGCGCCGTTGGTTTTCCAGGTTACAATCACTTTTCCGCCTTCAGCACGAGCTGACACGAACTCCGGACCGCTCCAGGCAAAGCCACTTTGATTGTAGACTTGTTTCAGCGCCATCAACATCAGCCTTTTACCGACATCCTGTTTGTTTTCAGGATGGATATTTTTAGCGTCGCCAATGTCGATATTTATAGTATAATAAGTCTTTGGCACAATCTTGGCGGCCTTGACAAATGCCTGGCGAATCTCCGCCCAGTCGCCATCCTCATATGGCAGTTTTTTATTCCATTCCTTACGGTAGTCAGGTAATTGTACACAGATAAATGGAATATCGCCCTGTTTCCATTCAACACGCCAATTTTCGATAAGCGCCACAAGCATCTTATCATATTTTGGCCAATCCTTGCTGTTGCTCTCCCCCTGATACCATATCACTCCACGGAGGGTATAACCTTTAAACGGGTTTATCATGTTATTATAGAGATTTGCCGGATAATTTTCCCGCAATTCAGGAGGAGTAAGTCTGCGCAATTTAACCCATATCGGCCCTGGCGCTTTTCCTTTGCGTCCTCCGGCAAGCCAGACTTTCTTATCTTCTTCATACTTTTTCTTTATTGCTTTAATCTTATCCGCCGCCGCTTTACGGTCAAACCCGGCGTCTTCCTTGTCAGCCAGAGCTTTTGCGGTCATAATATGCTTGAATTTCTTAACTGTGTTCTGGTCAAGCCAGGCTTCAATTCGCGTTGCGCCCTTTGATGAATTAATAAGGCCGACAGGGATTTTAAGTTTCTTATATAAATCACGACCAAAGTAATACAATGCAGCGGAAAACCTGTACACATTCTTCGGGGTACATACTTTCCACTCTCCGCGACACCTTTCCTGAGGTTTCGGAGCCTTGATTTTACAGGGAACAATAAACATTCTGATCATAGGGTAATCGGCCGCAGCCATCTCCGCTTTTGCATTTGCGCTGCTCCGCACGGGGAAGGCCATATTCGATTGACCTGAACCAAGCCACACTTCTCCGATTAAAACATTTTTGACAACAACTTTATTTTTACCTGAAAAAGTGATGGTATATGTTTTTTCAGATGCTCTCGGAACCGGCATTAGTACGGACCATCGTCCTTTTTCATCAGCCCTGACCGTTACTTTACCTCCCCATGAACCTTCTATATTCACCCGGACTCCAGGATTTTCCCAACCCCATAAAACAGCTTTGTTCCCATTAATCCCTGTCTGCAAAACCATGTTGTCGCTAATAATAGCAGGCAGCTCTATATTTGCATTAACCCGGGCGGATATGGCCGTTAAAACAATTAAAATTCTGTAAAATTGTCCCATTTAAAATTTACCGGTATTTTTTTACAGGTACTTACCTGTTAGTTAATGAATAAGGCGGCCAGGTCAAGTATTGCGGATTCCAAATATCATATTGACTTATAGTGGTCAAGTCAACAGTTTTGGCACTTCCGTCAATAAAACATGCATTCGCTTTCATATCATGGCGCACCGCAACCGGACCACTGACGCTTGTATTGGGAATGCTAAGAATACCATCCAAAGAGACCCACCTTACCGTATATCCATAGCTGGATTGCTGCTTGATGCTGCCTCGGAACCGGGGAACGCTGTCTCCAAAAAAGACAGGTCGTCCGCCACCGCCTCCCAGTTTGTAGAGTTGCGGCATTCTCGCGATCGGCTTAGTGGTAGTGCCTGTACCGCAACTGTAAACATTCAGCCCGTAACTCATATGATGTGCCGGGTTTGTCCCTGCCGGAACGACTGAATCGTAACGTTCGGCTTCAGCCGGACACTGATAAACCACCTTTTCATTGGGAACATAAGTCTCAAGCATTACATCATACCAATGCTTCACTCCATCCGGTTTATCTGAAATCATCCACTCGTCATTATCATCGGAATAACTGACCCCGCCCAAGGCAAGTTGCTTCAAATTAGAGACGCAGGATATGCTTTTTGCCCTATCTCTGGCTTTGTTTAAAGCGGGAAGCAGCATGCTGGCCAGGATTGCAATGATCGCTATCACAACCAGCAATTCAATTAGTGTGAAAATTGACTTTTTCTTATTCATGACCCTGTTTTCCTTCTTTTTTATGTTTTATAAATCTGCAAAACACTGATTTCGATGCGAAGAACACTTACCATGTTGAGACTTTTTTCAACTTACTGAGATCCGGTGTTCTATGTGGTAACAATTGAGTTCCCCTGAAGAGTCAAATTCTTAAAATTATCCGGACCATTTTTCCTACATTATATTTTTCTCCTTTACACTGTTAAACGATTGTTCAAAAATCAGTTCTCTTTATTATTACATAATCATCTCTCAGAATAAAAGTTTCCATATTTTCAATCGGTTTTCAAGTATAAAACTGAAGGGTTCCTCTAAAAATTAGTTCATGACCTGTAATTGGTCCGATGTGATATATATTATTTGCTGTATTTTTGAAAACCTCAGCAATTTGATAAGGGATTTATGATGCTCAATGGATTTTTCGACATAGATTTTCGCCTGGAACAACTTGATCAATGCGGCGACCCGCTGACTAAACTTAATGAAGTTATTCCGTGGAATGCTTTTCGTGGTGACCTCGAAAGGATTCGGGAAAAGAATCGCAAGAGCAATGCCGGACGAAAATCGTTTGACGTGATTCTGATGTTCAAAATGCTGATTTTGCAGTCGCTGTATAACCTCAGCGATGACGCGCTCGAATATCAGGTAAGGGACCGTTTGAGCTTCATGCGTTTTCTCGGACTTGCGCTTGACGACCGCGTTCCCGACGCCAAGACGGTTTGGCTGTTTCGCGAACAACTCGGGGAACTTGGCCTTGAGAAAAAGGTCTTTGCCCAGTTCGACCGTTATTTGCGGGAACAAGGTTTTACCGCGAAAAAAGGGCAGATTGTTGATGCCTCGATTATTTCCGCGCCCAGGCAGCGCAACAGCCGTGAGGAAAATCAACAAATCAAAGACGGAGAAGTACCCAAAGATTGGAGCGAAAACAAGCAGCGGCAAAAAGACACCGATGCCCGTTGGATCAAGAAAAACGGTAAAAATCATTATGGCTATAAGAACCATATACAAATCGATGTCAAGCACAAATTCATTCGTGAATACGCCGTCACGGATGCCTCTGTCCATGACAGCCAGGTGTTTGCTGAACTGCTTGATAAGAGCAATTCCAGCCGTGATGTATATGCCGACTCGGCATACCGGTCTGAAGCCCGGCTTAACGAACTTGGCAAGCTTGGATATCGCGAGCATCTGCAGCGTAAGGGATGCCGGAACCGCAAGCTGACCAACTGGGAAAAGTGCGGAAATAAGACTCGGGCGAAGGTCCGCGCCAGAGTTGAACATATCTTTGGCGTTCAGTCGCAAAAAGCCGGAACTTTGATTATGAGAACGATAGGAATTTCGAGAGCCAAAGTAAAAATTGGCTTGCGAAATATTGCTTTCAACATGGACCGTTTTGGTACTTTGAAAGCAAAAGTATGAGGATATGTCAGAAATGGGACCGAAATCAGTAAAATCATCAGAAAAAGCCATCCAACTATTGCCATTTGGGACGGCAATAGAGACTAATTTCTTATTTTGATTGACTGATTTCATTCTCTATTTCCAAGTTTTAATTTTCAAAGCTTAAAAAACGTATTTTTAGAGGTTACCTGAAATATTACTCAAATGGATCTTGCCGTTTCCCGGTTACTCCTGATTAATTAGCTCGTTATACAAATTTTGCTAATCCAAGTATAGAGCACTTGACTTTCTCAATCGCCTAACTCTATTTAGAGTATATAGTTCGATCTTCGCAAAAGCAATACTAATAAACGTTAAAATAATTATAGAAATCGCTAATCTGAACTATTCATAAAAAATGGATGAGATGTGAAAATATGCTCAAAAAGAAAGTTTTTGAATATCCCGCAGGCGTAGCAGCGCTACGTCGAGGACATAAGCAAATGCTTTACTTTGAGCAGATTGTAACAGGTCGCCATAAATTTGTGAATAATTCAGGTTAATATAAGTATATTTAAAAATAAAAAAAAGGTAATTCCGGATTCAACTCTTTCAGTGATCCCGGAGAACTCAGGCTTTTCTTCAGGAAATTATCTTTCTATATAAATATTCTCAATATTTTCCAAGTTCCAATCCTTTTTCGACAAAATAACAATAGGTCTCATAATTACATGTCGTTGGAATAGAATGATCCGAGTGAAGTATATAGCCGGAGCCCTCCTTTACCATCGGGATTTTTTCTTCAAGCTCAGCAAGAATCGCGTCAAGATCATTGGCAACCAGGTTTCTGGCGTCCATTCCGCCGCAAAACGCCAGTTTGTCTCCAAATTGGCGTTTCAATTTCAGTAAGTCCATTCCAGCCTTGACCTCGATAACCTGCAGACAGTCTACACCGGATTCAATTATCCCCGGAACCAGCGGCTCGACAAAACCGCACGAATGCATTATCACCGGCAACCCAAGCGAATGCGCAAAATCCATCGTTTTTTTATGCCCGGGCTGAATAATATCCCGATACATATCCAGCGACATAAACGAATGTCCTTTGAAACCCATGTCTTCGTAAAACCAGAGACCGTCAGGTTTGCCCTCCTCCGCAAAAAGAATTTCCATCAGGTTAACAATTAAATCTGAATATACGTTGACCATATCCTTTATCCAGTCAGGATCAAGTGCCATGCCCATGAGCATATATTCATGCCCACATACCGGATGCATCAGCTCAAAAACATGGGTTCCGCCCTGAGAATAAAAACGTCCCTGTTTATCGGTTTCTTTTTTTTGTTTGCGGTATAATTCAAAATTAATTCTGTCCCGGGTCGGTTTTAAAAGCGGTTTGATGTGTTCTTCCCACGCGCTCCGGTCTTTGACCATAAAATCGACATGCTCAGGGGTGGCGTTATGCAGTTTATGCCGCCTTAATAACGCACCGTTGCAATTGCGTTCAAGAATGGTTTCTTCATCTTCCTCAATCACCTCGTTTACAAAACCAACCTTGGCTTTCATATCAAACCATGGCCCCCCGACTATATCAAAGTTAAAATGGTCCGTCAGGTCCTCATTCTCTTTAATGTGGCCTTCGCCCTGCCATTTCTTTAGTGTATCTCCCCAGAAATGTTCGTACAAACCGATCCGGTCGACCGGCGCCCGCTTCAAAATTCTGGAAATTCGTTCTTTGCCTGTAAGTTCTTTCATCGTGTATTTCCCATGTTTTTAATCTGTTTTCAAGTGTAAACCCGAAATGTTTTTAAAAGGATTTTACTGTTCTCCCGTTACTCCTGACAGATTAGCATGTCATATAAATTTTGCTAATTTTAAGTGTAGTGAACTTGACTTTCTCAATTACTTAACTCTATTTAAAGTATATAGTTCGATATTGGCAAAAGCAATACTAACAAATGTCAAAATAATTATAGAAATCGCTAACATGAGTAAATTTGGAAATGAAAAAAAGGTAATTCTTGATTCAGCGCTTTCAGTTGACAAGAGCAACACTTTCATCTGGCTCGCTAAATCTTTCGATCCGGTCATCCTGAAAATTTCACTTTGGGAAAATCATCCGCCTTTTCATGTTCCTCCGCGAAAAATCAATGATGAATTCTGCCTTTTTGTCGCAGAAGGAAAATGCCGCATGACGGTAAATCAGGAAACGCGCATTCTGGAACCCGGAGACTGCGTTCTTTTACCGATTTACACAGAACATTCCTACACCATTGCAGAAGATTGTGAAAAACTTTCTTTTTACATCATTCATATTCTTTTTGATAATTTCAACATATCGCCGTTCAAATCATTCATATCCCCGTTTCAAAAACTGACAAATTCCGAAACATTTTTAGCGGAACTCCATGATTTGACAGCTCTTTCCAGGCGTGATTTCGAATCGGCGTCAATTTTGCTCAGATATTTACTGAAGAACTTTATTACGGAGAAAATCATTGCCGATGAATTTATTTTAAACGAGGGAAAGCAATACAGCCGGCGTATTCAGGCCGCATTGAGGTATATCCAACACCAGTTTACCGCATCAATCGGCATTAGAGATATTGCCGAACACATAAACTTAAAACCCGCACGTTTTCGCAAAATCTTTGGGGATGAAGTAGGAATTACGCCCTCCAAATATCTCAAACAGATTCGTTTGTTTGCCGCCGCACGGGAACTGGCCCGATATGATGATCCGCTTTCAGTTGTCGCGGAAAAATCAGGCTTTTCTTCGGAAAATTATCTTTGTCTTGAGTTCAAGCGCCATTATGGGATGACCCCGAAAGATTTTCGTCTGCGAATGAGGGAATAAATTGTCAGAGTTTTCCGGATGAAACGTATTCCGGCCGAAGAATGAAACTGAATTCCGTTTACTGCATCCTCCGGCCGGGTGATTCAGAAAAAAAGTACTTCGACAGGCACGATTGAGAGTACACAATCTTCCTTACCCCGGGTATTGATTATGTACAGGCTGCCGTTATGTTCGATGGCGCTGGGATATGACCACTCGGTGTTTTTGCCGACAGCGGTTCCTTTGTCTTGTCCGCCAAAGAGCCTTATTGCGGGCCACTTCTGATGGCGCAGCTTGAAGATACGCCGGAACAATCCACCTTCGGGACCGGTAACGGCAATGCTCAACAAACATCGCCCCTCCTCCGATTCCAGACTGTTGGTCAGCAGGTAATTCTGCCCGGTACTCAGCCGCCCCGAGAACGGCATGCTGTCCGCCAGCGGAAAATTACTTAAACAGAGCGGCGTCCAGGAGCGTCCGCAGTTGCGACTCTCTGCGACCGGAGCCGTCAATGTCTGGCGATCCGGCGGCCGGCAACAAGCAAGAAGACGATGCCCCTGATTTATAATTGCGGTCTCCGGATAGAGCAGTTTCAAATCGGCGGGACGGGGTATTATCACTTTCTCCCATTTTGTAAAATTGTCTCCGTCGCTGATAGCGACAGCGGCATTATTCCAATGGCTCGATCCGCCAATTATCCAGTTTCCGTTATCCATGCGTTGAGGAGAGCAAAACGGCACAAATACGGGAATTGATGATTTTTCCTGCCATTCCCATTCGCCGGTGGAATCGTTGAGAATGAATATCTCAGTAGTTGGAATGTGTTCTTCGCGCCAGCAGGTGAAAAAAGCAAACAATTTGTCATCGTGAGAAAACAGGCGCGGTTGATTGATGGAAGTGGCTCCAACCAACGGGGCTTTAGCCCATATCGTCGGTTCGCTCCAGTGCAAAGCGTCGCTTGAGATGCTGCCGCGAATCAACTCATCGTGGTCGCCGGTCTCCTTTGTCGGGTGGTTGGCCCAACATGCATAGAACCGGTCACGATGCCACGCGATAGTAGCCTCGTGCAGATAGTGGTAACCGCCCGGTTTCGCCCGCTCAACAGAGACATGGGTGACTATATCCAGGTCCGGCATTTCCATTGCTGACGGAAACGGCACGGTTGGGTCCCAGATCGGAAAGCGGGAAGTGTCGGCGGCAAGTTCCGTTGAAGTGGGCATTGGCCTCTCCTGTTTTTGATCAATCATAATTGATTCTTTTTTTGTTGTTGATGAAGTTCAGTCGCCGGATGCGGGGATGCCCCCCGCACTCCGGCTGACGGATACAATTAAATGTGTCCGTAGTCCTTCAAGACTTTTTTGAGTTTTGCCATCACATCGTCAGGGAGTCCCATGACAGGTTTTCTGGCGACACCGGCATTGATGCCGCGCAACTTGAGCCCTTCCTTGATAACCATGAGCCACGGACTCGGATAACCTTTTTCGGTTTGTCCCAAAAACAATGGGAAATAAGGCCGGACTTTCTCGAAATGGTATTTTTGCGCTTCATCAATTTTTCTCGCCTTGGCCAGATCAAAAACCGTCTTGTTTTCCTTCGGGAAAAGATTGCCGGTACCGCAAACCCAGCCGTCGGCCCACATCGATACGCTTTCAACCACACAGATGTCAAAACCGTAGAAAATATCGAAATCTTTATCAGTCAAAGCACGCAAATTTTGCTGCCGATAGACGTCAGCCTGCCGCTCTTTGACCGCATCGATCAATCCGTCGTTATACAGTTTCGCCATAAATTCGTCCGACATCAGACAGGTCGAATAATAAGGATTGTGATAAAGCATGACCGGAATCTTTATGGACTTGCGAATCGCTTTGTAGTGCTCATATAACTCGTCTTCGTTTGGAACCATATACCAGGGAGTTACAACCATAACGCCATCGGCTCCAGCCGCTTCAGCGCTTTGGGACATGTCAATCACATCAGCGGTACGATAAGCTCCGGTTGAGCAGAACACTTTCACCCGGCCGGCGGCATATTCGCAGACTGCAGCATTAACCTTTTTCTGTTCCTCATGCGACATGGCAATCATTTCACCGGAGCTGCCTGACGGGATAACACCATCCACCCCGTTTGATATTAAAAATTCCGTAACTTCTTTTAAGCCAGAGAAATCGATTGACTCATCTGACGCATTGAACGGAGTGATCATCGGAATAAAAACGCCTTCGGTTTTCTTTTTTGACATAACTATTTCCTTGCATTACAATTTTTAGATTTAATTCGATGAAAAGTCATATTGATTATTTATCGGGTTTTAGTAATAAATTTCTCCTTCCTTGTTGTTATTCTATGAGCCTGAACTATTCATAAAAAATGTATGAGATGTGAAAATATGCTCAAAAAGAAAGTTTTTGATTATCCCGCAGGCGTAGCAGCGCTACGTCGAGGACATAAGCAAATGCTTTACTTTGAGCAGATTGTAACAGGTCGCCATTAATTTGTGAATAATTCAGGCTAGCGGTCGATCCACCAATGCTTAATGTTAACGCATCCTTCAAAATAAGGATCCGAAGCTTGAATAAGCACACGCCTGGCTCCACCGAAGCGGCCCGTTACGCAGTTATTGGAGTAGTAAGACATGTTTCCCCAGCCTTCGGGTTCGGTTTCACGCAGAAACGCGCCGTTATCCCAGTTTACTCCGTCCTCCGAGCTGTACAGCACAAAATTATAAGGAAGCGATGGATCATTATTGCCTGAACGACCATGCATAAAGTAAAGTCCGTCAAGATTGCAAACTTGTGGATTTCGGATACGTTTGGCGAAATTGCATTGAAACGGCGATTCCCAACTGCTGCCTTTATCATCGCTGACGCAGCAATCCAGATTAAATTCGTCGTTCTCATAATAAATGTACGTAATAAGCCTGCCATCCGGCAGCCATTCCATTGCACCGTAACTGCGCCCGAATGTATCAAACGGCAATATGCTTCTTTCCTCGAAATGCAAACCGTCGTCAGTGCTGACATACAGGCGGTAAACATGTTCCGGCAAATTCCCGGTCCATTTTATCTCCGCGTCGTTACAGAATTCGAGCGCGTAAATAACGGCGTCTTTATATATGACGTCCATTATACGTCCGCGTTGATCCGAAAAGAAAATCGGTTCAGACCATGTGGCGCCGTTATCCAAACTGCGCAAAACAAAAGGTTCAAGATAAGGTTCCCATCTCGTGATCGTTTTATTGCGCAGACAAAGCAGCACGATAACGCCGTTATCGGTACATACCGCTTTTTCACAGCTTATATTGAATGCCCCGTCAATAAAAGCCTTATAGCTGTAATCCAGCACCACAGGCTCGCTCCAGGTTTTCCCCGCGTCAGTAGTGCGTTTATACTCCAGCCATCCATAGCCGGTGTGCCCATATTCTATCGCGGCGGAACAATTGCTGTAAAAGGACAAAATGCTATCCTGCGCGTATTCCACCAAGGCATGACTCATGTGCCCGCTACGCTGTTTGCTTTGATGATCCACAAACATTATACCTTCATTCGGGATGTCCGGTGGAGTTACCTGATATGAAAGGGATGTTACTTCTGCCGTCTTCCTTTTTGTCATCATAAAAACTTTCTTATTTATTTTAGCGTTCAAGCCGGAATAACAAATTTGCCACTACCACCAGTAATTCAATCATTGTAAAAATGATTTTGATTGTTGCTTAATATTAAAAATCCTTGAACTTACTGATGGATCAAATCGAATTCGAAGACATGGCGGGATCTCTTGTTTTCCTCTCCGCCCAGGATTTTGAATAGCTCGTCCGCGGCAAAGTTCATTATTTCCGCGAGATTTAAATTGAGCCGCATATTTGTATCAAACGATTTAGGACACGACGCGTCAACGCACAAAAGCCTGGTGCGTTCAGAAGGAATGTTCAGCTCATTCAGAATCCTGGATATAATGCTGGCTTGATATGACCTCAGCATAATTATATCAGGAATATCGTGCGAGATAATTTCTTTTGCGTCGCTAACCTCATCCTCGTTTTTAAAAGAAAGAATCGAGTGAGTAAAATCAACTCCGGAATCAGCCCTTAGAGACTGGTTCAGATATTTAAGATCTTTTTCGGTACTGAAGTTCACTATCTTGAGTTTTCGATCACCATTGCGCTGTTCAAGCAGTTCTTTCGCCACATTATTTCCTTCATAGACAATGTTATTGGCTCCCTCGGCTTCAATTCCGACCGATACAACCGGAATTCTTGTCGCTGCGGCTTTCGTAAAACCGGTTTCTTCCGAAATGGAAATAAGCGCGTCTATGTATGAGTTGTCAAGGAGTTGTTCATATTCTTCAGAGCTTCCGGCACTTTCCGTCAAGAGGCGGACGTTACAGTTTTTGACGGAGAGTATCTGAAAAATTGTCCCCAGATAATTGAGAGTGGAGCCTGAATAATAAAAAAGATCGCCGGTCCCGATACGTACGCCGATCAGCGGTTGTTTATTTGTTTCAAGACTGATGCTCCGGGGAACGGTAAAAGTTCCGGTTCCCCGTTTTGTATACAGGTAACCTTCCGCCGTCATTTTCTCCAGAGCCAACCGGACCGTGGACCGGGCTATTCCAAAATGCGCCGCCAGTTCATTTGACGATGGAATGATAACCGACCTGTCCGGATTATGATATAGCAGGTCCATGACCAGAAAACGCACTTTCTGGACCTCTGATATTATCTTTGCACTTCTTATTCTCATTCTTCGCCTTAAACATCCGTTTTTTATTCACGCCAACCATCAGCCAACCTCTTTTAGTATATACCATCCCTATTGAATTGTCAATACTCTAAAATAAAAAAATAAAAAATATGTAAGCCGCTATTTTTTTGCGAAAATAAAAAAGTCGTAACTGGACATTTTTAATTCGATTGTTTATCGTATATAGATACGAGAAATAATTATCAATCATTTATAAATGGACCCGAAATTATGAAGTTGCCGAATGTTTGGACCGAAGGATTTTCTAATCTTGTTGAGCTTGAATTACAAAAACAAGCCGCAATGCAATTCAAAGTCCACCAGTTGCCGGAATCCTTATCCGACTGGGAAGCCCGGCGCCATGAACTCAGAGAAAATATCTGGAAAAACCTGGGAACCGGTAAGCCGGACCACTCGCTGCCGCTGGATATGCGCGAGACCGGGTCAACAAAAATGGACGGTTATACGGTCAAAAATATTTGTTATCAAAGTCGTCCGGGATTTTATGTCACCGGCAACCTTTATGTCCCAGATAACGCGGAAAATCTGCCGGGCGTGATCGTCATGCACGGGCATTGGGAACAGGGACGGCTGGCGGAAAGAGTACAGGCCCGCGGCCACTCCCTTGCCCGCAATAACTACGTATGTTTGACCGTAGACGCATTCGGTTCTGGAGAACGAAGTACCAGGCATGGAGAATTTGAATATCACGGGGCAAATCTCGGCGGGTCATTGCTGAACGTCGGCGAATCCCTGATGGGAACGCAGATTGTGGATAACATGCGGGGAGTCGATCTGCTCTGCTCGCTGCCATATGTTGACGCGAACAGAATAGGTGCGACCGGAGCCAGCGGCGGCGGCAATCAGACGATGTGGCTGGCAGCCATGGACGAGCGCGTCAAAGCCGCAATCCCGGTGGTCAGCGTCGGAACGTTTGAGTCATACGTGACCCGCCGCAACTGTGTTTGCGAGCTACTGCCGAACGGGTTGACTTTTACCGAGGAGTCCGGGGTACTGGCCCTGATTGCGCCACGTGCGTTGAAAATGTTGAACGCCATTAAAGATTCCAACCCGACGTTCCAGCCAGCTGAGATGCTCCGCTCGTACACGGAAGCCAGAAAAGTATATCAGGCTTATGAAGCGGATAGTCAACTGGCCTATCAGACGTTCAATCTGCCGCACGGTTACTGGCCTGAAATGCGCGAAGCGATGCTGGGTTGGTTCAATCTTCATTTGAAAGGACGTGGAACCGGCGCGCCTGAAGCTGAAATTCCGTTTGAAAGCCTGCCGGAAAAAGACCTGATGGTATTTGAAAAAGGCACTCGTATACCTGAAGTCCGTAGTATTCAGGAATTTTGTGTTCAACGGGGAAAAGAACTGCGGCATGCCATGTTAAATTGTGACACTTTCGATGTGCAGCAGAAAAAACTGGAACTGAAAGAAATCCTCAAAGTAGTGAACTGCCTGGAACTCAAAGAAGTGCATGAGTATTCAACCACG
Source organism: Victivallales bacterium (assembly GCA_963676655.2). Lineage (GTDB taxonomy): Bacteria > Verrucomicrobiota > Lentisphaeria > Victivallales > Victivallaceae. Next base: position 316,891 of record CAXXKX010000003.1, read on the forward strand.
GTTGAAGCCGGTCGAACCCGGCGGACGCTTGCCGTCGAAACCCGATGCGGCAAGCTCATTCCCGCCCTGGTATTTGATCCGTTACAAGGTCGTGATTATTACATTATCAGCAAACCTTATCAGAAGCATGACCCGGTTTTGCAACCGGTTTTATCAGAGCTGTTCGAGCGTGGATGTGGGATTATTATTCCTGATTTAAGTTTGACAGGTGAAAATAACGGCAAACCGGATCCGCTTTGCACTTTCCATGATGAAGCCAGAGCCTTTATGTGGCTGGGAAAAACTATTCTCGGAGAGTGGACCAGAGAACTGGAGCTTTTCTCACGGGTTGCTGTCTCACACTTGCGAGGGACCAGGACAAATGTCGTCGGATTTGCCGAGGGCGGCTTGGCGGCATTATTAAGCAGTGTTATTTTTGACGGAATGAACGCACTTGAGTTTTATGACATGCCTTTAAGTTATGAGTATGGAACTCGACCGCCAGAGTTTTCAATGGCGATTCATGTCCCTGGTATACTGCGTTGGGGCGATATCTCGCTGGCGGCGGCGTTGAATAACGCCTCCATGACGATTAAAAGCGGCAAAATGCTGGACGGCTCAATCGGAGACATTTGCGCATTTACAAAAGAAATGGAATTAATTAAAACCAAATTCGTCTCTTTCGAAGGTTGAAACTCCATCTTGAAATACGCGTGAGACTTAAAGCGGCAGTTGCAGTCAAAAACGCAAAAGGAGCAACGTAACTTTTAACAATACCGTCTATCATGTAAGATAAAATTTTTTATTTGGAAAATGTTGTTAATTAGTTTCTTATATTTTTTATATATTCAAACCGTCTGAAAATTTGACAAACCTATTATAAACGGTTATATTATCTCCAAACCAACCAAAAGGAGAACAAAATGGAAGCGCGAATGAAAGTCAAAGGCGAAGGTTGCTATTACCATCTTTACAACCGAATCGGCTGCATCAAAGGCGAACATCCGTTTTCCGACTCGGACAAGGAATACGGCTTCAAACTACTTCGATATCTCTGCGATTACTTTCTGATCGAGGTTATTTCGGCCGCCTGGATGGGCAACCATTTCCACCTCGTAGTCTACGCTCCTGGCCCGGATGAACTGCCGTCGCTTGAGGTCATTGTTAAACGACACAACGCCTATTACAAATCAATGAAAAAAATCTTTAAATTCGGACCGCGAACCCCTGTCATCAGTCTTGAAAACCAAGCGCAATGCCAGGAAATTGGCCTTAAAATGATCGATATCAGCCGGTTTATGTCGGCTTATCAACGACAATTCACCTGCGTCTATAACGAGACACGCAACCGGACCGGACAACTCTGGGGCGGACGGTTCAAAAGCGTGATCCTCGAGCGCATAAACGCCTTGGCTGCCTGCGTCACTTACGTCGAACTTAACCCGGTCCGGGCAGGCTTGAAAACCGACCCTTCTGATTACAATTTCACTACCTGGGGACGTTATTGCAAAAGCGGCAGACACATGTTCTATAAGAATTTCGTTAAACATATGAAGCTGAATATCACCACTGGTGACACCTCGCAATGGACTGATAACGAAGTGTTTGCGTTCTTCCGGGGCGAACTGGCGCGAATCATCACGGCAGAAACCGGCGCATCGAGCGAAGAAATCTATGCAGCACGTGATAAAGCTCGACAAAAAGAATCGATGCATGTACGTTTTCTGCGCCGCACCAGACACTTTACCGAAGGAGCGATTTTAGGTTCAAAACTCTTCATCCGCCAAACCGGAAGCTTGTTTGACAATCCCGAAAGAATCTGGAAAAAGAACCTCTCGCGAGGCACCAGTCCTTCCGGAATCCTGTATTGTTTCCGTAAGCTTAAAGAATAAATAATAGTTTTTAGTAAATGGGTGCCCCCTGCTAAAAGTTACGACACGCCTTTTGTGTCCTTGCTGACAGCTGTTTTCTTTTGTTTCATTTGCAGACTGCTGGTAGTATTCGCATGAACTTGAAAGAAAAAACTGTTCATAAATTCCGGCAGAATTCATCGTCAGGACTTTTGGTAAAGTCGTAAAAAACCTTTTTTCTGTGTTTTTTTCGATTTTTTTTATTACCCCCTCTTGACAGTCAGGGATAGAGTACGTATAATTAAAAAACAATAGTGGGAACGTTCCCACAAATTTGTAAAATGCAAAAAATATTGTGTAAAAGTTTATATAACAGCATGTAACTTTTAATAAAGAGAGGATTATACGTTGAGTGTTACAATTATAGATATTGCGGAAGAAACCGGTTATTCAAAATCAACTGTTCATCGGGTGTTATCCGGAGCGGAACGGGTCAATAAAAAAACCCGGGAAGCAATTCTGGCAGTTGCCCAAAGACACAATTATCAGGCAAACCTGCAAGCCAGAGCACTAAAGGGAGTGAGGACAAATCTGATTGGCGCTCTGGTTCCGGACTTGAGTAATGTTGATTATGCCAAAATCATCCATGGAGCGGAAAAGTATCTGGAAAAAAAGGGATGCAGTCTGGTAATTTTATCATCCCATATGGATATGCTGAAGCAGGAACGACTGCTCAGTCAGATCCGGCAGCACGCGATCGACGGTTTCATCTTCTGCCCGATTGAGAATCGAATTGAAGCAAGTTTAATTAAAGAGTTGAGTGCCGCCGGCGTACCGTTTGTCGGCATCCACAACACTTTGAATCCGCATATTTGCGCGGTACGCAGCGGCGAAATTCAGGGCGCGTATATGGCGGTGGAACATTTAATAAAACTCGGACACCGACGAATCGCCCACATTACGATTGATCAGCCCCGTGACCCGGGAATCGAGTTAAAACGCACCGGATATCTCAAGGCGCTGACTGATTACGGGATAGAATATGATCCTGATCTGGTTATCCAGGCCAGTAAAATATACGGCTACGACGCCGGTTATGCCGGATTGAAAAAACTCGTTGCCCAAAAGACCGACGCCACCGCGGTATTTGTTTTATGCGACCGTCTTGCAGTAGGAGTATACCGGGCGGCAGCTGAACTTGGGATCAAGATTCCGGATGACATTTCCGTTGTAAGTTACGATAATCGTGAATTCACGGAAGTGATGCTGCCGCGTTTGACGACGGTCGAAGCCGCATTTGAAAAGATTGGCGGCGCCGCCTGCAAAATATTGATGGAACGGATCGATAAGCCGGAAAAGGCGATCGAACGCCTGACTATTAGCCCACAGCTTAAAATCAAAGATTCTTGTAAAGCGATATAAAAAATCAGAAAGTGTTGTATGTTGAAGAATTACCAATGGCTTTTCCTGAGTTTGTTAGGGATAGTGTTTACGACCGGATGTGCTTTAACGTCCGATAAGCGGGTTGCAAACAAAGATAAAATTTCCGTAACTGATGCCATATACCGCAAGGATAAAAAAAGCTGCGAATCTTTCATCATTGAAAACCGCTTCTACAAGGCAACTCTGGTTCCAACTTCAGGAGGACGGATTGTTTCGCTGATTGACAAGCAGAGCAATTTAAACCTGGTCTATGACAATGGCTATGGAGGCCTGCTGGATGATCACGGAGTAATGCTCAAAATGGCCTATCAGGTGGAATGGTTGAAAAAAGACCGCGACGAAGTGATTGTCCGGTTGACGAGCGAAGCCGATGGCAACGTTTATCGTAAAACCGTGACTTTTTCCGCTTGCAGACCGGTAATACAAGTCTACTATCAGGTCGAAAACCATACGCAGGAGGCATTGCGTCTTTTGTTCCGGAATGTGGTGCGCCCCGGCGGGACCAGCTTCAGCGGCGAAGAGGTTTTCTGTTATGTCCTGCAGGACGGTATCAGGAAAAACCGCAATATTCCGCGAGTTGATTATCCGGCAGAACAATGGATGGCGGTCGTCGATCCGGCCAAAAAATCAGCGGTGGGGATCGCGTTTGAAGGAGATGCGCTTGAACGTCTTTATACCTGGTTCGGCAGCAAGATCGCTCCGACGTTTGAATATATGATGCGAAGACTGCCAGCGGGCCACAAGACTGATTTTCACTGTTACTGGTTCTTTGGGAAAGGACTTAAAGAAGTCGATTACGCCAGTCGAGATTTAATGGTGGAACTTGACGGCAAAAATGAACAGAACCTAGTTTCCCTTGAAATGAAGTTTATGCCGCTATGGACAAAGCTGAATAATATCAGGATCAGCGGCACGGTACTCGATGAAAAACGGCAAAAGATCGGAACGCTCAAGCCGATAAAGCTTAAAGACGCGGAATTGGGAAAAATTCAGAAAATCAAAATTGCCGCGAGAATCAAGCCGGGACACAAATTCGCATCCGCGGTTATTGAACTGCAATCGGATGATTTAAGTTATCCGGTCCAGACTGTGGAAAAAGCTTTTGCGGCAAATGGAAATAATAAATTGACCGGCCTGAAACGTCCGGTACGTACCTACGGGGGAAAAAATAAGCTGGAAAAAGTCGCAGGATGGCACAAAGAAGTCGCTTTTGAGGTGACACCTGATGCTCTGGCCGAAAAGCGCGGCTATATGGTCTTTGAAGAATTCGGTCCGACTGCGGGAAAACCGGTCAAGTCAGTAAACCTGAATGTCGGATTCCGGGAATATGACAGTTTTCCGCTGCATTTCAAGTCTCTGGGCTGGACCGGGAATGTTGCGATAAAAATCGATGCTCCGGCGGGAATTAAAGTTGAGAGTTTCAATACGGTGAAAATGCCGCAAAAACTTTGGGGCAAAATTCACTACGGCCTGAAAATGCTGCCGGCAACCAACTTTCAAGTCACGAAAAACGAAGATAAGATTATCTATTTCAGAGTGCAGGCGGATGAAAAAGCAAAATCAGGTTCTCACAATATTAAAATAAACTTTATCCCGAAAAACTCTCAGTCAATTAGCGCGAATGTCAAACTTGACATCTATCCGGTCCTGTTTCCGCCGCAGCCCAAAATGGTTTTCGATGTAAATAATGTAGTCAATTATTTATGTTCGCAACAGCTTGGACGCGGAAAATATGCATGGGCTCCGGTCAAAGCCGCAAACTATATGGCCGATATGCAGCAACATGGCGTGCGCGGTCAGACCTTGTCCGGAACAAATTCTCCGGAAGCAACGTATTTTTACAGCAAAGTAAAAATTATTGGCTCCGGCTTGTCTCTAACCGAGGCAATCAAGCAGCATCCGGAAGAATTCCGCAATCGCCTGGATCTGCCGCGACTCGACTTTTCTTACTGGGATTTCCTGACGGACAAACTGCTGGAATACGGCCAACGCAACGTGCGCTGGCCGGCCGGCGGCTGCGGTTCGCGTTTTTATCAGAAACACAGTAAGCTGACAAAAATGATTTACGGAACAATATACCCGGACAATGATCACCGTCAGAACATTATTCGCGACTGGTACAATCGTGAATTGATTCGCTATCTGAAAGATCGCGGCATCACCCGCACTCTGGTAACGATCGATGATGAAATTCCCGCGGAAAAACTCGCCTGGTGGGTGCAGCATGCCAACAGCATGCTGGGCTGCGGCGCTGAACCCGGCGTCACCCAGAGTGCACATACGCTGGCGGATGACACGCTGGTCAACATTGTTGCTCCGTTTATGAAATTCTGGATTATCGGAACGCTGCATAAGCCAACATTTGAGCTTCGCCGCAAACAGGGAATCATCAAACCGGAACACTTCCAATCAACTTATCATTCATCTGCTAACCACTGGCGCAAATACGCTCAGACCCGCAGTCAATGCGGCCTCAACCCGGCTTTTTTTGAACTGGATTCATGCTGGATACAGGTCTATTACCGCTGGCGGCAGAGTGAAGCGATCATCTATCCGGGGAAAGAGCGTCCGTATGACAGCGCGGCATGGGAAGGCGCTCGAGACGGACTTGACGACGGCAATTATTACCTGCTGGCGTTGTCCATGATCAGAGCGCTGCCGGCAAAAGAACGTGCGGCCGGAATGCGGCGGCTGGAAAGAATCGTCGGCGAAAGCGACGCGGCTTTGATCAAATTCACCGAACGCTTAACCGGCGTGGGACATGTGACCGCGATGGGGCGCTATCATGGCCGAATATTCAAACCCTGGTACAATGCCGCAACCCTGAATTGCGCAAAACTGCAATTACTTAACCTGGTAAATGAGCTTACATCGAAAATTCCGGTCCAGAAGGCTGCCGCTGATTTCGGGACACATCCTTTAATTCGTAAAGGCAGATGCGTCTATGCGTTGCCGGACGGAATGCCGGGGGGTGCCAGCGCGATTGAATTTCTCCGGAAAGCGGCGGCTCCATTACAATTCATTCCGCCTGAAAAAGTCCGGATCAAGGCTGGAGACAAGCAGGCGGTATTCTTTTTCGGAACCGCAGAGGAATTGTGGAAGCTGCTTCCGCACCGGGCCGGGGAAAAAGGTCTGGCCGACATCGATATGAAGTATCCGGCCCGCGGACAGTATGTAATTCGCTTCGTCCGCCCGGACCGGGATAAAGGCAACAACCGTATTTACAAAGGAAAATATTTGAATCCGCCATACCCAGTAAGTATGTATATCATCTGTGCTGATAAGGCGGGAGCGGAAAAAGCCCTCGACCTGCTGCCGCGGGTCATATCTCAACCCGATTTTTTATACAGTCACTGGCTGAAAGATCATATAGCTCGTAAATTTTAATTGTCGAAAGAAAGGACTTGAGCAATGAAATGTCAGAAGAGTTTCACCCTGATCGAATTGCTGGTTGTGATCGCGATCATCGCCATTCTCGCCAGCATGCTGCTCCCCGCCTTGAACCAGGCCCGGGAAAAAGCAAAATCCATCAAATGCACCAGCAACCTCAAACAGATGGGAAACGCCCACTCCATGTATCAGAGTGATTACGATGACTATCTGGCAGTACCCTACAGTACGCAGGTGCCTTACTGGTTCGCCCGGCTGCACCCTTATCATAATAACGCGGAACTGTATTTCTGCACTTCCGACAAATGGCCGTCCTACGTGATGAGCAGCGTCGGAACCAGCGGCGACTACCCGAGCCGTATACCGGGCGGATTGAAAAAAGGGTTATCGTATATTACCAACAGTGAACTGCTTTATTACAATAAAACCGGCAAAAAAATAAAATCATTCACCCAATCGTCGAAGACCATGTATTTATCCGACGGCGGCGGACATTATCGCGGGCTGGGCTATGCCAGTGCGGTTAATACACTGAACATCCTGATCCTGCGTGGCGATACTACTGCCGGAAAATATGAGGCGCGCCACCAGGCGTCAATCAACTCACTGCTGCTGGACGGGCACGCGGAAAATTACCGGGCATTGTCTTTTCCGGTCGATTCAGCCGACTTCACCCTGCCGGTGACCGGCAATATCAGAGTGAATACTTTCTGGCGCGGTCATCCAAACGGGGTTGGCGCTTTCTAAGCATTGTTGCATTTAATAAATCGCGGTCTTCAAGCTTTAATCAAAGTATTTGAAGCAAAACCGTATAATTGAGAATTATGAAAATATTCAGCATTTACGCTGCTTTAATCTGTACTGTCGTCAATCTTATGGGAACTGAAATCAACCTTGGAAGTAAAGTCCGGGTCAACTTTGCCGATAAAGAAATTGCCGACAAGTTTACAGTTGCTGAAGCGGCTCGTCACTTTCACGCCGTTACCGGTCATGATCCGGTAATTTCCATCGGGGAAAAAACATCGTCCCCCGCCCTGGAATTGCGTCTTGACAAAACGCTTGGACCGGATGCTTTCGCGTCGGAGGTTTCCGGCGATAAAATCATTCTCCGGGGAGGAAATATTCGCGGGGTATATTATGCGTTGATCGACTTTCTTGAAATGATCGGGTGCCGCTGGTTCGCCCCGGGTGAAAATAACGCGGTGATTCCGCGTTTGAAAACGATCACGGCGGATCGCAGCTGGCGTTCGTCCGGAACGCCAGCTTTTCGCTGGCGCGGGTTCCATATCTGCGGGACCGGGATGACTCGTGACGGCAGACAATATCCGCATTTTGATTATGATACAGCCTTATGGATGGTACGCAATAAAATGAATTTTAAACCGATTCACAATCAACAGTACGATGAAGTCAACCCGTTGCTCAATGAAGTCCTGCTTTCCCCGCTGGCTTTCGGACACAGCTATCACGACTGGTTTAAACATCAGGATTTTGCCGCGCATCCGGAATATTTTGCCTTAATTAACGGAAAACGCAACCGTGACGGTCAGCTCTGCGTATCAAACATGGCAATGCGGCGGAAACTGGTCGAACGGATTGTCGATTTTGCCCGGCGGCATCCCGGACTACCGGTTATCAGTCTGGCCCCTAATGATGGTTACCGCTGGTGTGAATGCGCTTCATGTGTCGCGCTGGATTCACCAGAAGACCGTCAGGAGAAAGAGATTAATAACCGCAATCATTCATTTGCCGTGCATATTGCGGCGGAAGTAAGAAAAGAACGGCCTGAAACGGTAATCAGCACCATTTCCTACTGCAATTACCAGAAAGCGGGAAAACAGGCGCCGTATGAAAAAAATCTGGCTGTTTCAATTTGTGTGACGCGTGCTCAGAATCGCCCCTTGAACGATCCGCAAAGTCCATCCAACAGAACGTTTCACCAACGGGTCAAGAATTGGCGGGAGAAAGCCGGAAATGTTATTTGGAGCGAATACATTCTAAGCTACGGCGGAACCTTTCCTCGTCCTTATGCAAATCAGATGCGGCAAACTCTTCAGGAACTGCGGAAGCTTGGCGTGACCGGCTTTAAATCTGAAGTTGTTCCGGGACGTTACGATCGCTGGCAAAGCGCGATTTTCTATATGTATTTTGTTGCCCGCGCGCTTTACGACGTCAATTTGAATACTGATAAACTGCTCAAAGATTTCTGTGATAAGTTTTACGGACCGGCGGCTCCTTTTGCTTATCAGTATTATTTAATAAATCGTAACGCGGTCGCACGGTATTCCGGGGATTTCTTTGATATCAGGGCTGAAATCCTGCCTGACCTGTATTCCGCAAAGGATATTACCGCAATGAGTAAGGCTGTCGGTCAGGCTGAAAAAGCCGTCGTGAATGAACCGGAGAAAAAAGCCCGTATCGGATTACTGCGTCGGCAACTGGATGAAATTATCAATGGGCGCCAGGCGGGAATAGATGCCGGACAGGAGGCCGGACCGGTTGATGTAACTAAACTAAAAGAACGGCCGGAATGGAGCTTTTTTACAGACCGGAAGTTGATCCCGATTCGCAACCGTTCAAATTTTCTGCAATTCAATCCGGCCAGCGGATTCGCATTGGCGTGGACCGATAAAGATTTGTGGCTGTATGTACGCTGCGGCGAGCCTTCTCCTGAGATGTTATTGAAGCAGCGTGAGCAGGCTTTGAAAAGCCCGTTTGCCTCTTCAAATATTGATTGTTTTATTTCGCCCCGGCCTGAAAGCGGCGAATATTATCAGTTGGCGGTTAATTTTGCCGGGAGTTTTTATGATTCGAAATGCAAAGGACGCTCCTGGGACAGCAATTTTGACCTGATACCGGATATCCGGATTCGAATGCGTGATTTCGGATGGGAAATTATTGTCGGCATTCCGTTTGAACGCCTTGGCAGCCTACCCCGGACGGGAACGCAATGGCGGGCCGCCATCAACCGGGGTCGCAAATGTGACGGCCCTAAACAACTTGGCGGCTGGCCGAACGGAGGATCATGGCATAAAATAAAAACAATGGGCGTTTTAAAATTTAAATAAGGAATAATTATGAACAGTACACAACCCTGGAGCTTCATTTATGCGGCGGATATCCAACCGGGTTCTCCACGATCATTTCGCTACAAGCCGGCATTGTTTGAAAACTGGCTCGTCGCGAAAAAACAGATTATCGCCGCCAAACCGGAATTCTGGTTGATCGGAGGAGACATAACCCGGGACGGATTACTGCATGACGAAGAATTCCTTGAGATGAAAAAAGAGTTTGATGGGATGGATATTCCTTATCACGCCATTCCCGGCAATATGGATGTCGGCAATAAACATTCCACCCGGCAGGGGTTTTATGACAACCGGGATGATGTGGCCCTGAATATGAAAAGCGCGGATATGGAACGCTATGAAAAATTTTTCGGCCCGGCATATTGGACCTTTGACCATAAAAATGTCAGGATAACCGGTTTCTGCGACATGTTGGCCGGTTCCGGGCTGCCGCGAGAAGCGGAACTTTGGAAATTCCTTGAAGGATTAAGCAAACTTCCGCCGGTCGATCATCACCTGGTCCTGATGCATTACGCAATGTTTATTGACCGGATCGACGAGGATACTTTTGATATAACTCGTGAAGATGAATATCATGAATGGTATTTCGGACTTGACAAACCGGTCAGAATGCGCTTGCTAAACATCTTCAAAGCGGCAGGAGTAACCCGGGTGGTTACCGGTCACATCCACTGCCGCAAAGATCATTTTGCCGAGGGCATAAACTTTGACCTTGCACCGGCTGTGACTTTCGGGCAGTGGCCGGACAAATGGCCCGACGGTGATATGACGCTGGGCTTTTTCCGTTATGATGTCGACGGGGCGAAGATCACAAAAACATTCGTGCCACTGGAAACCGTTTCCCGGAGAACCGACGGATATGGACCGGGAGGTCATCCAAAACCTGAGACGCGGGATTACTCCATCGCCTGGCAGCATCCGGCTTTTAAATAACCAACGACAAAATAAATTACAGGATCGAACTATGAAAAAACTGATAACCTGGACGCTAAGCATTTTCATCTGCTTATGCACAATCTTTAACCTTGACGCCGGGGGCGTTGGCATTTTGGGCCATTCTTACGGTCGCTATGATGTCAAACTGATCATCAACCGGGTTCTGGTCGGCAAGGGCCGGACCGTGCAATATGAAAATCTCAAAACCACACTGCCGGTCGACCGTCTTAAAGAATTCAACCTGATCATCGTCTGTTCTTCTGCTGCCAAGGCTCTGACGGCGGATGAGATGAAAAAATTGCAGGATTATGTGACGGAGGGAGGTCACCTTGTTTTAACCCAGGCCGCCCCGCGCGAGCTGGCCGGCGGCTGGGGTCCGTTGAAAAAAGGCGCGTTCAGATGGGCCGGCATCAATTATATTGAATATACTCGCAAGGGATTACCGGCCAAAGTCTTGAAGCCGGACAGCAAAGTACTTGAAAACGTAAAATTGACGCCGGAGCCGCTGTGGTTCAAAACGTCCCACGTCTGTCAGCCGGGAACGGCAATGGAAAATATAATCGGAACAAAAAAAGCATGTTTGGTCGGCCTGACGCCGGTTGGCAAAGGCTGGGTTGCCTATCTGGGACATGAACTTTTCCGTTTACGCAGCAAAAAGAATTTCCAGGAACAGAATGGCGCATACGAGCAAATAATCCGTAATCTGGTCAAAATGGCGGCTCCGACCAATGACACAGGGGTGCGGCAGAATATGCTGAAAAATTATCAGCAAGCGGGAAAAGACCTGTTGATCTGGAATCGCGAATGGCAGCGCGGCGAACGTTTCGGACCGCGCTTTGATCCGCCCCTGCCCCAAAAAGACGAATTCATCAAAGAACTCACCGCTGATATGGCGTTAAATGAATATGAATCTCTGCAATTAAATATAACGCCGGTCAAAGAATATAAATTGATTGACTGGCAAATCGATGGAGGAGAATTTGCCCGGAAACACGTGGAGTTCTTTGTGCAGGATCGCCCGGAACCTATTCCGTGGAAGAAGAATCCTAAGATCGCCAAAGAGTTTCCTTACTGGCTGATGCAGCCGGAATATGTGGACCCCAAGGGGAAAAAACAGTTTGCCTGTTCGAAGCCCGGTAATCCCCGTATCATGTGGCTGCGGGTAAATACCTTTGGCGTAAAACCGGGCAATTACAATTTTAACCTGAAATTGAACTTTGACGGCAAACGCAAAGTGGATATCCCGGTAACAATCAAAGTTCATCCGGTCAAAGTTGCGGATAAGCGCCTCATCTGCCTTGGCGTCGGCGGCCAGGTATACGGTTCGGTCTGGAATCCCAAACCCGCGCTGCGTTTTGCAAAAGACTTGAAAATCCACGGCAACGAATGGAGCTTGATCACTTCATTTATCCCCGGCAGGGTCAAACTGGCGGAAACGGGGGAACTGATAACGACCTCTGTCATGCAGCGGATCGCCCCGGAAATCGTCAAGGGGAAAAACGTCATGGTGGACTTCGGTATTTTTGATGAGTGGATGGAACAGGCCATCAGTCATAATCTGACGAAATTCAAACTCCACGCCCTGATCTACAATCTGCAGGGAGTTCTGCGCCGGGCGAAAATCCCGGAAAAAGACTGGGACGCCATCAAAATATGGTATGTTAAACAGATATTACGCTATTTGCGGGAAAAAGGCATCCGGGTCATTGTCGCCAGCAAAGGCGATGAACTCAGCCGCAAAGAAATCTATGAAATGTGGATTCCCTGGGCCAAAATAATCAAGGCCGGCGGTATCGATTGCACCAGTTCATTCAGCTTCGGCAATAAAGATTACAAGGAACTGATCCATGACATTTCCCCCTATGTAAAACTGTGGACCTTGAACCAGGGCCTCCATCAGCGTTTCATCAGCAAGGTTCGTTCCGGCGATATCAAGATTCGCGAAGACGCGATCATCGGCACCTACGGCGCCGGCGAAGGACGCGGCTCGGAGTTCCGCAAGCCGAAACGCAGCTCCCGCTATCTGGGCTGGGATTCCTGGAAATCCGGCACCGCTAACTGTATGCCTAATCCTTATTTCAAAGGCTGGATTTATTATTGCGATTACGGTGACCGCGGCGAAACCGGAGGCATCGCGGGTGAACGCTGGGTCGCTTACCTGAATAAGGACGATATCAATGTGCCGATGGCGGACTGTCCTTTCTGGGAGGGAATACGCGAAGGCATGGAAGAGGCAAATCTGGCAGCCCAGTTGTCGTGGTATCTGAACAAACTGCAAGCGGCCGGAGTCGATACGCCGGAAGTCAAACGCATCGCCGGTGAATTGGATCTGGTCTGCAGTGACAAACCGGGCAGTGTCATCAAGCGGCAGGAAACAAAGCTGCGCGGATACGATAAACTGGTTATCAAATCCGACCGGGCCGACTTTCGCAAGGCGAAAAAGAAAGTGCTGGATTTATCCGGCCGGCTCAAACCATTAATTAAAAAACATTTGAAACCAACCATTCTGTGGAATAATATCCCGCTTATAGACAATGGCCGGATTCTCGCCTCGATCAGCGGCGACCCGGCGCTGGTCAAGCTGCTTAATGAAAAAATCAAAGAGACCGGCAGTATGACTTTACCGGTCGGAGACGATGATAAAAAAGTCCGTATCTTAATCGGCAACGGCCAGCAGAACCCGCAATCGGCGGCAATTCTCAAAACCTGTTCCAGCGCTGACGCCAATGCTCAATACCCCGGTAAAAACAGCTACTTTATCAGGGAGCTGGAACATAACGGCATAACTTATCTGGTCGTCGCCGGTCCGGATGCCGAGGGAACTGCCAAAGGGGCTAAAATGTTCAGTCATTTCCTGATTGGACGCGGAACCTGGATGGAGTGATTATGTTAATCGATTACAACAACTTGCGTCAGAATACCGGCTTCAGGTGGCATTGCAATGCGACGGTCTATCCTTACCTGAAAGCGGCGGGATTAAGTCTGCACGACTTCAATAAATTTCCTGAAGCCGGAATCAGAGCTTACCGGGAGGGACGGCAACTGGTCAAAGATTTGCTGGGCCCTAAGTTCGGTTATGCCGGACCGTCAACCCCGCCGATCAGCTACGGGCATATTAACACCCTTGGCGTGGAACTGGTTATTCCCGAAGGCAATGGCGAAGTAAACCACGGCGGATTCAAGGACACCCTGCACGAAGCGGTTGAAGCCGTCGCGCAGCCGGTCGATTTCACCAGTGCCGGAACGTTCCCATTCTATCATGATTATTACCGGAAACTGCAAGCCGCGTTTCCCGATGAAAAAATCGGGTTCGGTTCGAAAGCGGAAGGGCCGGTAACTACCGCTTATACTTTGCGCCGTGACAGCTTCTTTTATGATTTCTTCGATTCTCCGGAGCTGATGAAAGAATTTCTGGCGTTGATCACCGACAGTGTCGTTGCCTATCGCAAAACATGCAGAGAACTGTTTAACCCCGGTGCTGTTTCAGGCGGAGAAGTCAGTTTGGCTGACGATGTCGCGGCCATGCTGTCGCCGGATATGTGGCCGGAATTTGTTCTGCCTTATGGGGACAAATATTTCACCCTGCAAAACGCCGCGGCCAGAGTGGTGCATATCGAAGACTTGACCGAAAATCATCTGGCTTTTTTAGAACAAATGAAAGTCTCCTTATTCGAGCCGTCGATATCACCGAAAATATCTCCGGCCGTGCTCCGGGAAAAAACCCGGGTCCCGTTCTGCTGGCGGCTGCCCTCCTTTACTTTTCTGAACATGTCGATTGCCCAGATTGACCAGTTCATAGATAATGCCGTGAACGACGGGGCGTCCGTTGTTTTTATGTATATTACCGCCGATATGCTGGAGGCGGAGCAAATTCCCAAACTGCATGCCTTCGTAGATAAACTTAACGGGATAAAGAAACAATCATGAGTGTAAAATTTAATAATTCCATCACGGAATTCCGCCATCCGGCCTCAAATGAAACTTTCAGCGCGGTCATTGCCGGCGACTGCTGTCCATGGCAAAAAGCTACTGAGAAAATTCAGGCCGGGGAAACCGCGGATATTCTCAAAGCGGTAAGGCCGTTTATCCTGGAAGCGGACCTGCGGATAATCCAGTTCGAATCCCCGTTGACCAACGCCGACACCCCGATCGACAAGAGCGGTCCGAACCTGAAGTGTCCGCCGGAATGCCTCGACCTGGCACTGGCCGCTGATTTTAATGTCGCGCTGCTGGCAAACAACCATATCGGAGATCACGGAACCAAAGTAGTCATGGAGACCATTAAGCGCTTTAATGACGCCGGAATTAAAACAGTCGGAGCCGGAAAAAACCTTGCCGAAGCCGGACTGCCGTTGAATCTTGAATGCCACGGTCTTTCTGTGGCATTGCTTAACTTTGCGGAAAACGAGTTCGGCACCGCGAAACAGGAACATCCGGGCTGTGCCCCGCTTGATCCACTGGAAAATATCAAGGCGATCCGGGCCGCGTCTCAGAATGCTGTCCTGGTATTCGTGGTAATTCACGGCGGACACGAACGCAATCCGGTTCCTTCTCCCCGGATGATTAAAACTTATCGAGCTTTTGCCGATGCCGGGGCCGCCGCCGTCATCAACATCCATACCCATTGCCCGGAAGGTATTGAATTATGGCACGGTGTGCCGATCATCTATTCGCCCGGCAACTTTTTCTTTCCGTGGGACGATTTGAGCTCTGACCATTTGAACGCCATGTGGTGGACCGGTTATCTGCCGAAATTCCATTGTGACCGGGACGGCGTATATGCTTTGGAAATTATGCCGTGTCGATTCGACAACGAACGGACCTATCTCCTGACACCGGCGGAGCAGCTGGGATTTTTCACCTATTTATCTCATTTAAGCGAACTGATTGCCG
The DNA here is from genome assembly GCA_963676655.2 of Victivallales bacterium. Lineage (GTDB taxonomy): Bacteria > Verrucomicrobiota > Lentisphaeria > Victivallales > Victivallaceae. The sequence goes on from CAXXKX010000003.1 coordinate 332,471, forward strand.
ATCCCTCCGCCGTCCGACGGTATTTTGAAGCCTGGACCGCGCACCACGGTTCGATGTACCTGGGTTGGCTCCGTGACCGTCTGGCCGCCTGGCCGATAGATTTGACTTCACGTGACGCGGTGCGGGAATTACTTCCGGTCCGGAATATCTTTACCTGCGAGTCGCATCATGACATGATATCACTTTATCTGCGTCTGGTTGAAGAAGGCAGAACGGGTCAAGCGTTGCAACTCTGGGAGGAAATCGCCGAAATGCAAGCGCCGGACTGGGCGGAAACTCACTGGAAAAAACTGCGGCATGAGGAACAAATATGATGAAGGGAATATTATTCTTTACCATTTTCTCGATGTTGGTACAGGCATCAGCCGCAACCGGTTTAATCTTGAAACCTGGCCGGAATTTTGTGATTGCCTATCCGGCAAAAGCATTGCCAGTTGAGAAAACCGCGGCTGCCGAACTCGCTGAATATCTGGCTAAAGCAGTCGGGATCAAGCCGCAAATAAAACCTGAATCAGCGCTGAAAAAAAGTGATCTTGCCGATGCTTATATCGGCAATTGCAAGTTCACCCGGAGCCAGGATTTTTACCGGCAGAAGTTTAAGTGCGAAGGCTTTCAAATCACCGTAAAAAACGGTAAACTTTTCATTTACGGCGATGACGGCAAAGGCGCCCCTTTCAGGTTAAGCGTTCAGGCCGGAACATTGTTCGGAGTTTACGATTTCATCCAAAACGAACTAGGGGTCGCCTGGTTATGGCCGGGCAAACTGGGGGAAGACATCCCGGTGCCGCGGGAAATCGTCTTAAAGGACTTTACCCGGCTGCAGGAGCCGAATTTCATAATCCGTTCGATGAAGTTCGGATATATGAAATATGAACCGAAGCAGTTCAAACAGGATCTGTCAGTCTGGAGTCGACGCATGAAGATGGGATGGGTTCCCCGCGCCTGGTTCGGACACAGTTGGGATTATTACATCTTTCGGACCGGAGCTTTCAAAGAACATCCGGAATGGCTGGCATTGGTCAACGGCGTCAGGCGAAAACCGCATTGCTGTACTTCAAACAAAGCGTTCCGTGACTATATTGTTCAGCAATGCCTGAAAAATAAGATCAATAAATACATGTCGATTGTGTCCATTTCCCCGTCCGACGGCGCCGGTTTTTGTGAATGTGAAGCCTGCAGGGCGCTGGACCCGAAAGGAACCGATTACAGCGAAAGGATTCCAAACCTTTCCGACCGGCATTGGGATTACGCCAATTACGTTGCGCGGGAAGTCAAAAAAAGCAAACCTGGTCCTGGCATCGGCATGTTCGCCTACACCGCCTATCGTGAGCCTCCGGCCAATATCAATAAGCTGGAAGATAATATTTACGTTTCTTTCACGTTCAGCGAGGCGTATTTCGTTAAGCCGGAACAAAAAAAACATTATTATGAACTGATCGACCGCTGGAAACGCAAAGGCGTGAAGATTGTCGGGCGGGAATACTGGGGCATGCATTATTGGCTCGACCTGCCGTATTTGTTTACCCGCCAGATAAAATCCGCCATGCCTTACCTGGCGGACCGCGGTCTGGTTGCCATGTACGGCGAGTCCGGAAAAAATTTCGCCACTCAAGGCCCTAATTACTATTTGGCCTGCCAACTGATGTGGAACCCGCATGCCGACGCCGATAAAATAATGGAACGCTATTACCGTGGCTTCGGCCCGGCAGCGGAAGATATAAAAAAATATTATACCTGTTTTGAACAGTCGATCCTGGATAATCAGGACAAAACCAAGGACTTTGCTTACCGGAATCTGATTCTGTCCTGGCCGGAGATATTTCCTCCGAAAACCATAGAAAACGCCGGAAAACATCTGGCTGACGCCACCAAAGCGGCGGCCGGCAGCAAAGTGCATGCCGAGCGGGTAAAATTTGTCGGAGTCGGTTATGAGTATACTAAAATGATGGTTGAACTGCTGACGGTCTACCGGGAACTGGCCCGGGGCGGAATGCAAATCAGCGCCTTCGATCCTCCTGAAAATGAAAAGCGGGTTATGGACAAAGCGGAAAAAATAAAACTGCTTCGCCGGGCGGTTGAACTAGGCAATGAACGGGAACGTATCCTGAACAAATACGCAAATCTTCCGGCGGTTTCAAGAGGACTGTATTTATTCACTATAGACAGGAAGATTCGCCCGTGGCATAAAACGGTTAAAAACGCTTTACTCAAAGCGGAAAAAACAGTTAAATGAAGGTTGGTTTGAATGAAAAATAAAATGATTTTATTTGTCGGAGCAGCGCTTTTGCTTGCGGCAATATCAGTCACCGCGAATAATGCCCTGCTGGTTTCTCAGCAGAAAAAATTCATTATTGCATATCCGGATAAAGCCCTGCCGGTTGAAAAAACCGCGGCAGATGAGTTGGCAAAATATCTGAAGCTGGCAATCGGGACAGCTCCAATCGTCGTACCGGAGTCGAAACTGGAAAATCCGGCCGGAGCCGATGCTTATATCGGTAAATGCAAGTTTACCCGAAAGCAGGATTTGCCGGTTGAAAAATTTCCGCAGGAAGGCTTTCAAATCACCGTGAAGAACGGCAGGCTTTTCATTTCCGGCGACGACGGCCGGGGTAAACCTTTTGCCAATAACAACCGGACCGGAACCCTTTTCGGAGTCTATGATTTTCTGGAAAAAGAAGTCGGAATCACCTGGATCTGGCCGGGAGACAGCGGAGAGGATATCCCGGAACTGAAACAACTGCGTTTGGAACCTTTTTCCCGGAAAGATCAGCCGCGCTTATTCTACCGCTGGTTGAAATTCAGCGCGGCATATTCCAGACTCGAACCGGCAGAGTTCAATGAAACGATGAAATACTGGTTCAAACGCATGAAATTGAGTCATGTGCCAAAAGTATGGTACGGCCATAGCTGGGGGCGCTATCTTGATCGGACCGGAATGGCGGAAAAGCATCCGGAATGGCTGGCGTTGTGGGGCGGCAGGCGCACCGGCCCCCATTACTGTACCTCCAATCAGGCATTTCGCGACTATATGGTTGAAATGTGCCTGAAGTATCCCGGCAACAAAGGTTTTTCCGTCGTTTCAATCTCGCCAAATGACGGTTACGGTTTTTGTGAATGCGAACATTGCCGGGCCCTGGACCCGCCGGGGACGGATTACGCCTCCGGCACGCCTAATTTATCCAACCGGCACTGGGCTTACGCGAACTATATCGCCAAAGAAGTCAAAAAACGCAAACCGGGACTTGGAGTGGGGATGCTCGCGTATACCGCCTACAACCAGCCGCCAACTAATATCGCCAAATTCGAGGACAATCTCTATACACAACTGTGTTACAGCACCGCTTACTTTGTCAAACCCGAAAAAAAGGCCGAGTTTCTGGCCAATACGTTAAAATGGACCAGCAAAGGGCTGAATTTCTGCATGTATGAGTATTGGGGGATGCATTACTGGCTGGACCTGCCTTATATTTTCACCAGTCAATTGAAAGAAACAATGCCGATATTATATCGAAACGGTCTGCGCGCAATTAAAAGCGAAGCGCAAAAAAACTGGGCAACCCAGGGGCCAAATTATTATCTGGCCGCTCATTTAATGTGGAATCCCCAGGCGGATTCGGACAAAATCCTGAAGCGATATTATCAGGCATTCGGGCCGGCTGCTGAATTCATCAAAGGATATTATGATACTTTTGAACAGGCTTTGCTGAAAAACCAGGTAAAATTCAAGGATTTCGCCTATTTGGAACTGATCAATTCCTGGCCGGAAGTATTTCCTGACGAAGTTATTGCCCGCGCCGGAGAATGTATCAAAAAAGCTCAAGGGGCCGTCAAAGATAAACCTGTCTATCAGGCCAGGGTCAATCTGGTCGCGGTAGGATATGAATATACAAAGATCATGCTTGAACTGCTCGCGGTTTATCGCAAACTGGGCCGGGCCGGAGTCCCTTTATGGTGTTTCGGTTCAAAAGGAGCGGAAGCGGAACTGAAATTCTGGAAAAAACTGCCCAAAATGCCTGAACCCTGGGTCAAGTTCTGGCAGGCCCATCCTGACAAAAAAATCAGCCGGGAAGAAAAAATCAGGCTGCTTAAACGCGCGCTTTATCTCGGCAGCGAAAGAGAGAGGATACTCAATGAAAATGCCGGCAATCCTGCCGTTTCACTTGGAATGTACAAATATTTTGCAAAACGGGGATATTATCAGTGGCATGAAACAATTAAAATTGAGTTGAAAAAAGAATCTGTAAAATAATGAATTGGACTTTTGCAAAATAGTAATTTTGCACGATGGTTGAAAGTTTCATAATAGAAGGATGCTGCTAGTTTTTTTACCATTGCAATAAATGCATTATGGATAAAGTAAATAATTGTATGTGTCTTGCTTTCAATTTACAGGCAAAATTCTATATTTTGCACGACTCTTAAAAAAATATTTTTCAAGGAGAATAGCGATGAACGATAAGACTTTAGCCATCAATGGCGGCCTCAAACTCCGGGTTGATCCCTGGCCGCCGAGAAGGCATTTCGGCCAGGAGGAGAAAGAAGCGGCGACTGCCCTTTTCGACAAAGCAATTGACTCAGGTATGCCTTTCGGTTACAACGGGCCGGAAGAGGAAGCATACTGCAAGGAATTTGCTGAATTTATGGGCGGAGGTTATGCCGATGCGGTAAATTCCGGCACTAATGCGGTTTATGTGGCGATTAAAGCCCTCGAGCTGAAACCTTTTTCCGAAGTAATCGTCGGCGCGGTCAATGATCCCGGCGGCATAATGCCGATCCCGCTCTTGAACTGTATCCCGGTCATCACGGATACCGCGCCGGGCAGCTACAACACCGGGCCGGAGCAGATCCAAACATGTATTACAGAAAGGACCAGCGCCATTGTCGTGCCGCATATCGGCGGCGAACCGGCTGATATGCCGGGGATCATGAAAGTCGCTAAACAACATAACCTGCCGGTTATTGAGGATTGTTCGCAAGCGCACGGCGCGAAGATCGACGGACGGTATGTCGGGACATTCGGACAGATCGCGGCGTTTTCGGTGATGTTCGGAAAACACTGCTGCGCCGGCGGTCAGGGCGGAATGGTTTTTACAAAAAATGAAGATATGTATTGGCGCATCAGGCGTCATGCGGACCGCGGCAAACCATTTGGACTGGAAGCGGCAAACGGAAACGCGGTTCCCGGCCTGAACTGCAATATGGATGAACTGCACGCCGCAATCGGCCGGGTTCAATTACGGAAACTGTCCGGAATTGTTGCCCGCCGTCGCGATTTTGTCGGGATTCTAACAGCCAAACTTCAGCGTCTTACTTCGGTCATTATCCCGCCGCTTAATGATAATATTGAACATTCCTACTGGTGGTGGCGACTTGGCATCGATGAAACAAAAATCAACTGCGACAAAGACCGGTTCTGTGCCGCACTCGCCGCAGAAGGATTGATCCTGCTTCCCCGTTACAGCGCCGCCTTGCCGTATACATTTGAGTGGTTCAAGCAACGCGGAAGTCGGCATCCGTGGAACAATCCATTGTGTCAGGATGACCCCGCCAGAGAATTTCCGACTCCGAACGCGTTTGACGCCATGAACGAGTACTTCAACTTGATATTTTATGAAAGCTGGTCCGAAAAAGAAGCCGAAGACATTTTCAAAATATTCGCCAAAGTCGAAGATCACTATCGCATGCGTTAACTTACAGATCAACATCGGGCGAAAAAAGCTGCATTCAACCGGATTTTTTTGTCGACACCAGAGGTTTTACGCAAAAGTGACAGACCAGGTTACGAGTGAACGGTCCGGTTCTATATCGTTATAGAACTCTATCACCCGGGCGTCTTTTCCGGAACAGTCTTCACTCAGGGCGACGGCTGTAAAGGAATAGAACGGCTCCCCGAAGTGGATGGTTTGAATTCCCAGTTTATGTCTGCCGGGACCTGAGATTTCATGCAGGGGGAGAGCCGGAGAGCTGTCGCCGGGCATGATACAGTCATCGTGAGGAGTTTCCGCATCGGGGTAAAATCCGGTCCGCCCGATCCCGCCCAGGACTTTGACCGTTCCGTCATCCATAAATTCCACCAGATTCAAACGGCTGTCATACAAATCGATAAAGTTTGAATCTTCCAGCGAGGTGACGATACTGTTATCGATATGTATGGTCGCGTAAAGTTTTTTACAGGGCGTATTGTCGTTACGCAGCATTTTCTGATTTTCGACTTCCCTCAACCATGCCCGGGCGGATTTGCCGGGTGGACAGTATTCACCGGAATATTCCGTCCAATCGGGCTTTTCCGCACTGAAGAAAAATCCTTCAACCGGGAATTCCGAGAAATCGGAACTCAATATTTTGCCGGAACATGACTCCGGAAGACCGGGACTTACAGTATTCGGAGTAAGACGCCAACAAGACTTGTCTGCCGGCATGAATCCGGTTTTATCCCAATCAACCTGAGTATTCGCGTTGATTGGTTTACCGCTGAAATTACTGATTACAAGCAAAGCACGTTGATTATCGTTCGAGATCATTAAATAATGTCCAGGATCGGCGGAGGAAGAGGAAAATACCCCGGACGAATTATAATCATTGAACACTTTTATATTCTTTTCATTCCTGAACAAAGACCAGATCTTCCATAACGGCCGGAAATTGGCATCGTTAACTCCGGGAACCGGCGGATGCGCCAGACTTGAGCATTTGAATTGCAGGCCCAGAGGATTATGCGGAAAGTTGCCTGAGGCCGCCAGTAACGGAACTATCTGTTGAGAGGAGTATTCCGGGAATGCCGCACTCCAAAGCGAACCGACCGCAGCCGCACTCATCGTGAAATATTCATACTCCTTGCGGCCGCGCAGCAGCATGCCGCGTTCAGCTTCGCCCGAGATATAAAAATCAACAAAATTGATTCCAACCCCGGAGAAAAACGCCCCGGTATGAGATATAAATACGCCATCCGGGCCGATGCGTTCCCGGAGCTGTTTCAACGTGAAATAATGTTTCCGGAATTCGACCAGGGCACCGGGGAAATTTTCAGAAGGAGTCTCAATTCGTCCCAACGGGCCGCCGTAATCCATATACAAGCCGTCATAATTTTTTTGCAGATAGCGGTCAAACCAATTAGCACCGCTTTCACAGATTTCTTTTTCATTGCCGCGAACATAGAGCGCGACGCGGATATTGTTTTTATGCGCGAAAGCAATTATTTCCCGCAAGCGTTTCGCATCATAAGGCATCCCGTCATCCTGAGCGTCACGCCGCCAGTTGGAATGAATGATCAGCAAACTGCATTGAGAAGCAACCATGGCCGCCAACGCCTCATCGGTGGGATAATGAGTATAATTATCAATAAACTGGTATGCGGCCTGAAGCGGCAGATTACGCTTTATCGGCGCGGGAATGATCGACCAGCCCCACTGGTTACGCCATTGCAAAGGTCGGCGGGTTTCCTTAGTCGGTTTATTCTGGAATATCCAGTTGATCTGAGGGCCATTCTCATTCCAGGTAATTTCAGTGGCGGAATCGGCAATATCGCCGGATAGCGAATTGCCGCCCTCACAAAACGCTTCCGCATAGAGCGATGAGCCGGACCGGCAGGACGCGTTGAAACCTGCGAGCGGCAGAATCGTTCCGCCGTAATAACGCTGCTCCCCTTTCGGCAGGAATTTTTCCGGGACAAATGTCTGGATATTTTTTGAAGCGTTAAAAGTCGGTCTTGGAATAACGTTCCACGCCGTATCGTCAAATGTACTGAAGTCAAAACAGGTGGAGACAATAAATTTTTTCACGGGAGGAGGCTGCGAACTTTCCCCATGAAAAATTGCCGAGATAAACAAGCATCCGTCAGGCTGAAATTCATGCCGGAGCGAAATATTAAAACCTGGTACAACATTCTCATCGGCGTCAATCCATGGCAGATTTGAAAAGAAAACATAACTTGCGCCGTCCTGTTCATAAATCTCGGGTTCTACATCCCGCAATGAGGGAAATATCAAACGACCGTCGACAAGCTCCATTTCAATATTGCCGCGTAAATCAAAATTAATATCGCGTGCGGCGTCCGGTTCAGGTTTATGGAAAAGTACTCCCCCCGGCAACCCTCTGCCGTCCCGATAAAAATAAACAGAGAATTTTTCAGTTTTTACTTCAGCAATTAATTGCGACATTATATCCCCCTGTCATTTCCGGTTTTTGATTTCCTTTATTTTATCAACCGATGCTTTCCAGAATTGATGTTCAAATTTATCAGAAAAAGCCGCTAAATGGGGCGAAATAATTACATTATCCAGTCGCAGCAATTTGTTGTCAGACTTTGGCGGCTCATCCTTTGTCACATCAAGCGCCGCCCCGGAGATCACATCTTGTTCGAGAGCTTTGATTAGAGCCGCTTCGTCGATCACATCTCCCCGGGAAGTATTGATCAGAAACGCAGTTTTTTTCATCATCTTAAATTCTTCTTCACCAATCAGATGACGGGTTTGGGGCGTCAACGGGCAATGCAACGAAACAAAATCCGAATTTTTTAACAGCTCGTTGAGAGATACACTCTTTGCTCCGAAACGCTTCAATACCATATCATCGGCAAACGGATCGAATACTAGCAGTTGCAAGTTGAAACCTGAGAGCATTCTTGCAACTTTTTGAGCGATGCATCCAAAGCCGACCAGACCAAAGGTCTGCTCGGTCAGGTGCCAGTGCATCGCAAGATGACACCCGTCCCATTTGCCCTGCCTGACCGCCCGGTCCATTTGCGGCACCTGGCGAATCAACGCAAAGATCAGCGCGACAGTGTGTTCAGCAACCATTTCAGCGATCGCTTCCGGAGTGTTAAGTACAGCGACCCCAAGTTTCTTCGCCGCTTCGACCGGAATCCCGTCAAGGCCGCTGCCGCTGCGCATGACCGCTTTACAACGTTTCAGCGTCCCCAGGGAGTTCGCGGTTATGACAGTATTCAAACCGCAGGTCCAGACGAAGTCGGCATCTTCCGCAAATTCGACAAACTCCTGCTCCGAACCGCAATTTTTGGCTGAAAAATCAATATTTTGGTCTTTAAGATCACTCTCGATCCAAGCCGGGATATCCGCTTTATTCCTGGTAACCAGAACAACTTTATACATATTTATTGAACCTGTCTTTATGGTTATTGTGCTTGGCGGCTTATTTTACTGATATAACTGCCCGCACTTTGGGGCAGGCTGAATACAGATCTCGCACCTTTTTTGATTGATTGTCCATGCGGGGAGAAAATAGCATGATAGATTTTCTTATCGGCGGTTCCAAGGTGATTGTATGCGGCGTATATCGATGATGGCGGGCATACATCATCGATAAAGCCAGCTGCCATAACCGTTTTGCATTTTACATACGGCGCAAAATTAACCATATCAAAATACCCCGCCGTATCTTTTGAATCAGGACAATTCTTTAGTATTTCAGGCCATCCGGCAACGCGGCCTTTTTCCGCGCCATAATGATCGCATAAAGCAGTTCCCAGGGATGCCAGGAACGTTACCTCCGGGATTAACGCCGCGGCAACAAGCGCCTGGGCTCCGCCAAAACTGCCGCCCCGGACAATAAGCTCTTTGCCGTTCCATTCCGGCAGAGTTTTCATGTAGAGCATAGTGGTAATTACCCGCTGGAATATTTTATAGATTTCATATTCGCGCGGATTTTTCCCCAGAGTATACATGTAGCGACCATGTTGTTTTCTGAACTCTTTCAAGGCCTTCCCCTTGATATCAACCGGCGAGTTGTGGATATTCATATTAAACGTTATGACGTTTTTATATCCTCTGGCATAGCCTCTGATTATTGTCTTGAACGCGCCGACCTTGCTTGCGCCGTTAAAAGAAACCATAACCACATAGCGTCGTTTTTTATCCACAGGCACAGTCATACAACCTTGAACCGTGACCGCATCGTTTTTGAGTTCCACATCATACAAGTCAAAAAGCGCGGCTTCTGTCGCATTCGCCGGTTCGATCTTAGTCAGTTTGACCATTATTTTTTGTTTCTCAAGTTCCTTTACCGTATCCCGCCAGAACTCGATAAAATCTTTCGGGGCTTGATGGGCCGGTTGAATTTTATCAGGCGCCACGGCCGCGCCGGCACGCGCCACAGGGAGCTGTTTCCCGGGCTTATATACCTGCAAAAAAACAAATCCGGGAGTGGAGGCTGAAGTTTTAATCTCAATTTCAGGAGTCGTCATCCTGATTTCTTTAACTTGATCTTTATTTTCACCTGGAACCGTTAACCGGTACTTTAAAATTTCCCCACCCGGTTTCAAATCCTTTGCGGTTAATTTGAATGTAATTGTTTCGTTTAAATCATAAACGGCTTGAGGTTTGGTTGACTCAGCAAAAAAATCGGCGTGCAGCCATGCGCAGTAAGTTCCCATAATTGCAATTGTAATTTGTTTGAACATTTCTCTTAACCTGATTAATAAATACCTTTGGGCTTGATTTTATTGTTTATTATTGACCGGGAACTTGCCGCAATCATACCGCAGTCACCGGCAACAGCCACCCACTGGATACCTCTTTCCATGCAGCTTTCCTGAGACAATCCGGCTGTACCAAGAACTAACCCGGCCTCACGTGTTTTCCGGCAAACTTCGTCAATCACCTCATTGACTTCCGGATCGTCCAGCTGGTTGAGTTTACCCATCGAACCGGAAAGATCGCAGGGGCCGACACAAATACTGTCGATGCCGGATACTTTAAGTATCTCATCAAGATTCTTAACCGCGTCGATATGTTCTATCTGAATTATCACCATCGGCTCGGTTTCCGAAACTTTCAGATATTCGTCAAAAGGCATTTTCCCATAACCGGTAGCCCGCCTGACTCCACAGCCTCTGATTCCAACAGGCGGATATTTGCAGGCGGCAACCGCAGCAGTCGCTTCTTCAGCAGAATTTACCATTGGGATAATTACCCCGGCCGGAGCGATATCCAGCACGGTCTTAATTACCCACGGCTCATTAACCGGAACCCGGACCAACGGCGCGCAATCAGTTCCGCGTACCGCTATGACATGCGCCATTACGGTTTCAATATTAAGCGCGGCATGTTCCATATCGATCCAGGTAAAATCGAATCCGGCGTCGCCGGCAACTTCACTGACGACATGATCCGTCAGGGTTACAACCATTCCCAGGCAAATTTCTTTACCCAGCTTCTCTTTAAACTTTTCCAAATTGTTCTGTTTCATAATTCTTTCTGATGAGGTAGTTTTGAAATTACCTCTAATATCTATTTTATTAAAGACTGCGATCTTTTTACATCTACAAATCGTTTTTCAAACCCGGCCTTGAGGCCGTATTCCAGCTCTACCGCAACCCGGACCGGAGTTTTTCCCCACGTTGTCGGCTGCGATGTCATATTTATAAATCCAAACTATTATTCTTTTGAGATTTCAGCCTGAATCTTCCGGAGAGTCGAAACGACCGACTGCTCATCAAGCCTTGCCAGCGGTACCGTCAGCCCGATCGATACGCATCTGCCATCCGCCAATATACAAGGCGCGGCAAATGCCTTGATCTCAAGTTCGCGATTTTCCATAACCGCCATTTTCTGTTTTCTGACACAGCGGATGCTTTCCCGCAATTCATCCAGATTTTCAATATTATTCCATTGTTCACCCGGAAAGCCATGCTGCCTGATAATCCGCTGCAATTCCTCCTCCGGGGCATACGAGACAAGTATCCTTCCGGTGACGCTATGATATAAAGAAAGGTTCTGATAAACTTCTCTGCTTACCATAATGCTTCGCCGGTATTGTTCCTGCGCAATGATCTCGACTTCACTGTTTTTATTCAAAACCGCGGCAACTCCGGATTCACGGGTTGCTTCCGTAAAATATTTCAAACTGTTTTTAACTTGATCCAGCAACCTCTGCTCCTGGCAATAGGGCTGAGCAAGTGCGTAAAATTTTTTGCTGATCAGATAAGTGCCGTTACCCCCTTTGTCCACATAGCCCAATTCAACCAGACTTTTCAGGATATTGCAGAGTGTCCCCTTGTTTAAACCGGTGGTCACGGTCAAGTCTTCAAGCTTGACGCCTGTATCCGGTGACAACATTTCTAAAATTGAAAAACTTCTTTGTATTACTTGTATCATAATTTTATATTATAAAATTTAATTATTGTAAAATTATAATACATGGCAAATCCTGATTTGTCAATGCCATAAACCTGAATAAAATGATTAAAATTCACCAACCGCTCAAACCGATACAGCCTGAATCAGGAATGCAGGAAAAGGAATAAGCCCTCTTTAACTCGCCTTCATTCAAGCAAGCTAATCAACTTACTATAAACCTATTATGTATTTTTCTTAAAGCAAGTGGTGTTATTTTTCGTGTATGAGAGCGCCGCAGGCCACTGCGGCATGGTCGGAATTAGGAATTTGGAATCTGGAATGTTGGCAAGACCTTATAAAACAAACAACCAGACCGGCTTTGCCGGTCTGGAATAATAGTAGAAACAAAAAGACTTCAGCTGATTTTCAGGGATTATTTTTTGATATACCAGAGGGATACATCGCCTTTTTTATAAGGCCTGGCAAGCCTTTTAGCGATGGTCTGCATGTTTGTTTCCCGGCCTTTGAGGAGATCGATGATCTTTGCGTCTGCGGGGAACTGCCTGATTACCGCATCCGGCTCAAGAACAAGATCGCTGGTAAAGCGTGACGGATTACTGAGAGAAATCAATTTACCGCGCCGGTTTTCAGCGGTTAGAAGATAGAAATCCCGGGTTTTGCCGACCTTTAGTCTGGAATGTTTGCCGTCCAACAGGATATCCCCGTATTCGACCGCGATCCGGGAACCGGTTTCAAAGGCTTTGAGACAGCGTCCGTCAAGCGTTCCCCACCACCAGATGAAGATGCCGCCGGAACCGCACATGATATCATGAATGATCCTGGCTTCGAGATATGCCGGATCACGCAGACTCATTTCGTCGTAACCATGCGGAAAGCTCAAGGTGGCGTTGGCCATGCTGATAAATTCTTTGCCGTCTGTGTGAGCCCATTCCTGCATTTCGGCAATCTGGTCGGCAGTCCCGGCCCCGCCGCCGCCGACATAGACGCCGTCAACTTTGGGCAGCCGCAGCAGTTGTTCCCAATCCACTCCGTAGCGCTGACGGTTGTGATAAGACTGGTAACCGCAGAACAGTTTGAATTTTATTTCAGGATAGAGTTCATGGGCGATCCGGGTTATTTTATCGACCAGCTGCGTATTCTGTCGGCAGCGAAAAGCGATCCACTGGTTCTTGTATTTTTTTATGATCCTGTCGCCGTCGAGACTGCCCACATCAATTCCGCTGAACTTTTTAAACGCTGCCTTGCAGCGCGGACAGAAACAGTATGACAGGGGACTGGAATATTCGACATCCTCGATAAACTCGGTTATATCGTTATCTTTTAAAAGTTTGCACAACCCGGTCAGGTGTTCGCGCAGATAAGTGCTCTGCTTGTTTTGAATCAGGTATTCCGGGCAGATCAGCTTGTTCACCAAAGTCCTGCCGCGATCATCCATTCTCCATACCCCGAGCGCTTCCGGGTGCTTCTTGACGTAATTCAAACTATTATCGTTATACGGGGTTCCCGGCCACCACCACTCGCCCCAGTTGGCCAGTTTCAACCGTTTGTGCTTGCGAACAACCTGCCAATACTCCTTGTTGCGTGCGGCCAGAGAGCGGTTGCGTTCGCGCACCCGTGACGCCCAAACGGTAATTCCGGCGTCTTCGAAACTTTTCAGGATATTCTCCTGGTCAACCGGATTAAGGAACGACGCATAGATCGCGTCAATACCCCAATCGTAACGTTTGCTGTATCTGCCTTGCAGACGCGGCAGCACCACCAGTTCCTGGGTGACGTCGGCACCATGCCATTTTTTCGTTTTATCGACGACTTGCAGCTTTACCTGATATTTTCCCGGTTTTATGCTGTCCGCAGCTTTGAGTACGATAAAATTCAATGGCGAAATCTTTTCATAGACGTCATACGGTTTCACCGGGGAGTCATAAATGAGTTCAAAACGATTATATTCTTTGCCTTTTTCAGCAATGAAACGATCCGGAAGACCGTGGATAAAATGCGGTTTTTTCCATTTATCGTTGTCACCCCGCCAACTGCGTGAGCGCACAGGATTCGCGAGAGAAATTCCTTTCGGCACCGTGATGACGACGGAAAAATCCTGCTGATCCCGGTCAGTGTAATTGCGCAGCCGCATCAGGAATTGCTGGCTGGAGCCCTGACAGATATAAACCGGGATATCCAACTGGCGCGGATGCCAGATATCCGCCTCGACAGCCGGGCCCTTATACGGCAGGACCGAATAATACTGACATCGGGGAAACTTTTTTGCGGGAACGTATTTAAGATCCGAAGTCAGCAAAAAACAGTCTAAGGCCGTCTGATTCTGAGGTACGATATCATTGCTGACGGTAAGGTCAAGCCGGGCTTTCTCCAGCAGCAGCGGCTCGGAATTGACTTTTACCCAACTCCATGCATTATTGAGAATCGGGTCGACCGCTTTCGGGGCCACGACAAATTTTTGCCGGTTAACCGTGACCGTAACTGCTTCATCCTTCCACGGCCTGAAAGTGCCGATGCGCAGGAAAAGATTATATTTTCCGGGTTTAATTTTGACCGAAGCATTGGCTGTCGCAATATTCTTTTCAATCGGCCGAACCAGTGATTTCAACATTGAGTCATTAGGCAATCCGCTATGACGATGGGTCCAGGCACGCTGATATTTATACACTCCATGATCAGCATCTTCGGGAACCATATCCTCCGCTTCAATCCAATAATACTCATATCCGTTGAGTTGTTCAGCCCTGGCCGGGATCACGCCGGCGCTGGTAACCGAGGGCTGCTCAAGCTGCCGTCCCGGCTGAACCGGCATCAAGGAAACATCATCGACCAATACCTTGCCGCGGCATTTACCTGATTTATCCCAGAACGAAAAACGCACAACCATCGAGGCCGCGTTTGCCGGAATCTCGACCGCAGTTCCCCGGCCAAACGCTTTTTTCATGTAATGCCATTCTGACTTTGCGTAACCGGCTTTGAAACGACTGAAATAAACCTGTTTGACATATTTGCCGTTAACACCATAAAAGGTAAGTGAAGGCACGAAGTCGCCGGCGTCAATGCTTACCGGTTTTATTCGGAACGATACTTTGTACGTACCGTCCTTTTTGAGATCTGAACCGATCTGCAAACGCCGGGAGTTGACGCCGAGATTGATATTGTCCGGCGCTATTTCCAGTTCCCCTTTAGCCGCTTTGACCATTTTACTTTTGGCCGGAGTGGACCACCAACCAGCAATCCCGGCCTTGAAATCACCATTTTGAATAAGGTTGGCGGCGGTACCGGCAAAACCGGTAATCAACAGGAAAAAGCTTAAAAAACGCGTCATGTTCAGTCTCCAATCTCTGTTTGCCTGGCGAAAAAGTATATATTATCCACCGCTCCGGAATACCGTAAAAGCGCCATAATCGCATACGCCGCGGTTCTGGCGTTGCCATATATATTGCTGACCGCATATTTTTCATCGACCCCGAAAAATGCGCCATCGGCCGGATTGTCCGGGGCAATACACTGCAGATTCAGCAAATAAGGTATTGCCCGATCCACCGCTGTATCATATTCGTCTCTACTGATTTTCAGTTGTTTTGCGGCCAGCATTTCCTGAACAATTGCGCCCGCGCCGCTTGGAACGCACCATTCTAGCGGCCCGAAACCGCCGCTTTCATGCTGTTCGGAACTCATTTTCAGCAAAAAACATTCCGCCGCTTTATAATATGCCTCATCTCCGGTGGTTTTCCAGCCGGCCAGATTGGCCAGCGCGCCGAAATCATCGTTGTAGCGATGCATCATTTCCCAGCCGGGATTGGTAAAACGAGCGTCTCCCCTGCCGTCAAGCACCTCCAGAGTGTCGCGATCGATAATAATATTGATGGAGCCATCCGGTTTCAGCAGATATTTATTGTAAAAATCCAGAATCAGCTTCATCCCGTACAGATAACGTTCATCTTTTGTCTCGGAGTACAAGCGATACATAAAAAAAGCACTGCCGCTATGGAACGAGCCGCACCAGGCCGGTTCCCACGACTGTTCGTCAAACCGGATCGTCCAATAGGGATAACCGTGTTCCAGGCCGGTTTCAGTAAACCATTCACCGTAAAGTTCGGCGCGCCTCCTGGCGTCGCTATCACTGGTGACAACTGAATAATCCAGTAGCGCCCAAGCCGCAGTCAGGGCGTCACGCGGGTGAGCGTTATCAGTTTGCGGCGTCGCTTCGTGGAATACGCCTTGTACTCGCGGCGTTAAAGGGGAAAATTCCTGCAGGCTTTTGAGATACGAAACACCGTTTGCCGCCGTATCAAGATACGCCTTTTTTCCAGTGGCATTATAGCCGGCAAGCAGGGAGGAAACGACCACCCCGGTCGTCCAGTTGGTCGTTCTGGTTATTACTTTGTTTTCGTTACAGTCATAAATATAAGGGAAACGGCCGAAATCGGCGCTGTCCCGGTCAAGTATCTGGTTGCGGACATAAAAATCAAGACCGCGCAGAGCGGCCTCACGTGCTTTCGCTTTCAACATAATGGACCCTTTTAATGTTTTTTATTAAAACTAGTTTATATAATAAATGCTGATTAATCGCTTGTCAATGCTCAAAATATAAAAAATAAAAAAATAATTTTCAGCTATTGACAAAATAAATAAGGTGATATATAATAAAACTAGTTAATAAAAAAAGGTAGTCTGAATGCTTGATACTGCAAAACAATTGACAACGCCCAAATACCAGAAGGTACGGGATGCGATAATGCGCGATATCCATAACGGAGTCTTGCGTCCCGGCAGCCGCCTGCCCCGGCGTGAAGAGTTGATCAAGCAGTATAACGTGGCGCGGGCAACTCTCGGCAAAGCGATCAATGATCTGACCGACGCGGGAGTTTTACGGGCCTCGCGAAAACTCGGAACCTTTGTCGCGTCGACCGACGCGCGGACGGCCCACGCGGTTGTTTGTGACGTCAAACATTTTCAACTTGATCTTGATCTGCCGTGTTCCTCCGGCGATACCGCCCGGAACATTTTCAACTATCTGTTTTCGAGAGCTAGGACCGACGGCCGGATTGATTTACAGGTGGTGGACTGTGAAACGCTTTCCCCCGACCTGTCCGAACTGTGCCGCTTCAATCACATTTTATGGCTGATGCCGACCCGGGAGCAAATTACCGCGATCAAACGCGCCGGACTGCAGAACTGCTGTGTTATAAACCGTTTACAGGAAGGCGTGCACTGCATTTCCACCGATCACCGGCAGGCGACTTATGATGTAACCGAATTACTGATAGCGCGCCACGGCGGGGATTGCCGGATGCTCTATCTGGATTACGACCGTTTCAATCAAACCATCCGCGAAAATCGTCGCGAAGGCTTTATCGACGCTTGTGAAAAACACAAAATTTTCTACCGGGTATTGACCGACGACGGCAGCAACATCATCAAACTGCTGGAAGAGCAGAAGATCAAACCAGGTGAAAAAACAATCATTGTTTCCGGTTCCCGCTATATCACCGGTTCCGTGGTAAAATTCGCGATACTTAACAAGCTTAAATTCGGACAGGACATTTACTATTCCGACTTTGATAATTTTGACGCTAATATAAATTTCGGCGAGCCGATGATCTCGGTTATTCAGGATTTTGCCGGGATCGCCAATGCCGCTCTGGAATTTTTGCACACTCCGGTGGATAAACCGTTCTGCCGTTCAATCCCGTTCCATGTGATCAGAGCGGAAGATTGTTTTAAATGAGTGGTGAGTGGTGAGTGGTGAGTGGTGAGTGGTGAACATAAATCGAAGTTTGTGATATTATAGAAAATAAGCTTGACCGCTTAATAGTTTTACATAAATCTATTTATAACTCATAAAGAAAGGTATAATGAAATGAGAAACGTTAAAAACTTTACACTGATTGAACTGCTCGTCGTAATAGCAATCATCGCCATCCTGGCCAGTATGCTTTTACCGGCACTGAATAAAGCCAGAGATACCGCAAAAAAGATCAAATGCGTCAACAATCAGAAGCAGCTTGGTTTAGGGTTCATGCAGTATACTCAGGATTCAGACGGATTTTACACCCCTTACAAACAAACAACCTCCAATTATCTTTGGCCGGCATTGCTTTTAAAATCAGGCTACATCAACTCAAAAATCCTGTTTTGCCCGTCGCTTGCCACCTCTGTTACGACACCCCAGGGCCTGGATTACAATATCAGAACAGAGAATTATGCCAGTACCGTTTTCTACAATATCGGTTACGGATCCAATTACCGTTATGTCACCGGCGGAGGAGCAATAAATTCGGCACTGGCTAAGGTTCCGGCTAAAAACTCCAAAATCCGCACCACGTCCCAGACGGTTCTTGCGGCGGATACGATCAACGGCTCAACCCAAACCAACGGTTACAGCATTCTGATTTCCTATCATCCATCCGCCGGTTTAACCAGCACTAACGGTTTTCTCCAACCGCGTCACCTTAACGGTTTCAATGTTCTTTGGGCCGACGGGCATGTCAGCTCAGAAAAGCCGCATCAGGTCAGTCGCCCTTATGACGGCAAATTCGCCAACGGCTACAGCACCCAAACCAACCCCAGCGCCAGTCTCTGGGACAGAAATTAAAACCTGCGACAAGCATCTGCATAGCGTCCATGCTGCGCTATATATCTCCTACTCCACATAACAAGGCCTTTATAGCATTCCAGGCAGGATTTTGCCGGGATTGCCAATGCCGCCCTGTTTTTTATGCACCCCGGCTCATAAACTTTTTCCATTCAAGCCCGTTCCATGTGATCATGGCGGAGTGATGAGTGGGGAGTGATGAGGAATGAGTGGGGAGTCGCTAAAGAAAAGTGAAAAACAGAAAACTATCTTGATACTCTTCATTGAGCAAATAATTAGAACCGCCTCAGTCTTTTCTCAAGGAGAAATATATATTTTAATCACTGGAAAATGAATTTATTAGAAGACTTTCGGCTTGGCAATTCATTTGCTGGAGGGCGAAACTCCGTTGAGCCGGACATGCCGCGCAGACGGACGGCTCGTGGGACACTCGCCCTCCAACAGCTTTTCGCCCTGATTATTTTGTCCCGAAAGGTCGATTTCAGTAAATGAGGTTTGATTCGCCTTGAGAAAAGCCTGGGACATTACAATAATTAAACAAAAACTATAAAAAAATTATTTTGCATATTGACAACAGCGCATTGACACGATATAATGATAAATATTGAGAACGTTCTCAAATTAGTATCGATTTCAATTTATGGAATGAATTATGCCAACAATTATAGATGAAATATCGCGGCGGACAAAAGTATCCAAAGCAACCGTATACCGGATTCTGAAGGGACAGAACAAAGAAACCTGGAGTTCGTCGAAAGACCGGGCGGAGCAGGTCAGGAAAGTCGCCTCGGAACTGGGATACCGTCCGAATTCCGCGGCCAGATCAGTCCGTGAGGGTTCATTCAAGCAGATTGCCTGTGTCACCACCCGGCTCGAAGGCGACCATTCACGTTCTTTTATCGGCTACCTGGATGCGGCGGCGGATGCTTTGCTCAAGCAGGGCTACCTGATGGTAATGGAGAGTTTTCTGCTTGAAACCGGAACCGGCAAATTTACCAATCCGCAAAAACTTTTCTCCGAAAACTCCGTCGACGGCATTCTGGCAATTATCTCTTCCGGCTACTGTCCGAAACAGATTGAAATGAATCTGCAGCGTTTGAACCTGCCGATTGTCTGGATAAATCATAAGCCCTCGCTCAAATCATGCTGCGTCCTCAGCGAGGAATCACAAAGCATCAGCGAGATGATAGCTCACTTAAAAACACTTGGACATCGGAAACTGGTCTATATGACGCCGGAGTACAGCCATTATTCAGTCAACTCCCGCTCCTCGCTGCTTAAAAGCGCGGCAATGGCTACCGGGATTGAGTTGACCATATTGCAGTCGGTATCAAATCCGGGCTATATCCGGAATCTTGCCCGGGAATGTATTGCAAAGCATGCCGACGCGACCGGACTGATCTTTTTCCACCGCTCAATGCTGGATGTGTTCGTTATGGAAGCGCTGCAGCAGGGTATTGATTGCAGAAATCTTTCCATGGTGAATTTTATGTTTCCGGCTGAAATCGGCCTCGACCGGGAATTTCCGATGACCGCAGTAAGAATTCCTCATGACAAAATGGTCCTGCGCGGAACTGAACTACTTTTCGACATGATAAAAAATAAAAAGAAAAACAAGGAGGTACACGAGATACCGGCAGACTTTAAAGTTGGTGAAACAACATTTCCAGTTGTATAACAATCATTTCTCAAATTAATAACGAAAGGTATAATAAAATGAGAAAAGTATCAATTTTCACATTAATCGAATTACTTGTCGTAATAGCAATCATCGCCATTCTCGCAAGTATGCTCTTGCCGGCTCTGAATAAGGCCAGGGATACAGCTAAAAGGATCAAATGCGTCAATAATCAGAAGCAGCTTGGATTGGGTTTTATGCAGTACACCCAGGATTTCGATGGCTTTTTTGTTCCGTATAAACAGGATATTTCCGCTTATTTGTGGCCAGCGATCCTGTTAAAAGATAAATATACCAATTCAAACGTCCTGTTCTGTCCATCTCTTGCCACCAACACAGCCACGCCCAAGGGACTTGACTACAATGTTAAAGTTGGAAATTACACGGTCGCAACTTTTTACTATATCGGCTACGGAACCAATTACCGTTACATCACTGGCGGTTCAGCAATAGATTCGGCGTTGGCCAAGGAGCCGGCGAAAAACTCCAAAATACATTCTACTTCACAAACCGTCCTGGCCGGTGATTCGATTAACGGGTCCACTCAGGTTAATGGTTACAGTATTCTAAGCTCCTACCATCCATCCGCAGGCTTGACGAGCAATAATGGCTTTTTGCATCCGCGACATCTTAACGGGTTTAACATACTCTGGGTTGACGGCCATGCCTCCTCGGAAAAGCCATCCCTGATCAGTCGTCCCTATGACGGCAAATTCGCCAACGGCTACAGCACCCAAACCAATCCGAGCGCCAGCCTCTGGGACAGGAATTGAGACCAATGCTGAAAAATTGTCTTAGCGTAGGATTCGCCCTGCTGTGCGGTATCGCACTGGCATCGGAACCGCCCCGGAACGCAAAACCGTTCTATATTACCTGCGGTGATATTTCAGTCAGGATCATGCCGTCCAAGTCCTGGACCCCGGATATTATCAAGCGCGATGGTAAAACAGCGGCGCAGCAGAACGGCTTTTCCGGACTGGTAGTCGATATCAAGGGAAAAAATCTCTGGATCGGTTCCGGACATACCGAGGGTGGCCGTGAGCAAGTGGAATCATTTAAACTTTTCATAGACGGTAAACCATCTACAACCCCGACCGACGGCAAGACTATTTTCTGTAAACGGGCCGAGACGATCAAAGAATCTCATCTCGATGATTTGAAATTAACTTCAAAAGTCATTATTACGCCTGAAAAAATCACTGAAATTCATGATCTGGAAGTGGAAAAAGCAATGAAAGTCAACAAGCTTTACGGCTTTCTGCATTGCTGGACCAATAAAACCACCGATTGGATCTGTCAGGCAAAAGACGGCTCAGTCAAAAGCGGCACTTTTATCAGCAATGGCAAATTCAAGTTACTGGGAAATCCGCGCTGGGCAGCGAGCTTCGATCCGGTCGCCGGAACGGTAATTTATACGGAATTCCCGGCTGATCTGCCGCCGGGAGAAGGCCGGAAGCACTGTATCTGGGATATCAAGAATTATCACAAACAGTATTATCAGGCAATGGCTGGCAAACATCTGAAAAAAGGTGATAAGTTTCACTATGAAATGACCTCCAGACTGCTGCCGGCAAACAAAAATAACTGGCGACAAGTCGCGCTCGCCGCGTCAGGCGGGAAAGTTTCAAAGTCCGACTTTTTCTTTGTGGATCTGCGCCAGGCGGTGAATATGGGATTCGCTGACGATAAAGCTGATGATCATATAGGCGGCTGGACCGACCAGGGGCCGGGAAACGATCTTCGGGCACTTCAAGGCGGAATTAAAACTTACAACGGCATTCCTTTCGATATTATCGAACCGAAATCCAACAAGAATAAATCATGCATTGTGCTACGCAATAAATACAAACCTTATTTCCCGATCGAGAGCAAACCGGTCGCGGTCAATCAAAAAGCACGCTTGCTTTACCTGCTGGCGACTTGTGCCTGGAACGGCAAATTAGGCAAGAATATCGGCCATGTAATCATCAGATACAAAGACTCAAGTTTTTATTCTGAAATACCATTAACCTACGGGACGCATTTGAGCGGCTGGTGGAACCCGCAACCGGTCAAAGTAGGAAAGGTCGCCTGGAAAACCTCAAATGGCAGTTCCGATGTCGGCTTTTACTCTTTCGGCTGGGTCAATCCTTACCCGGAACAGGAGATAAAAGACATTCAAATGGTTTCCGCGGACAAAGGCGGCATGCCGATTCTGCTGGGGGTTACCGGCGTCAGGCAATCTTCGCTGGCCAACCGGCTGGTCAAAGAAACCAAAGCCGCGGAGTTGAAAGCCGCAACCAAAAGCGCGCCGCCCAAAGAGGTAACCATCAACGTAGATTTCTCCCAAAAATTGAAACTTCGCCCGGCTTATTCCATTGCATTCGGAATCGGCGGCAACTGTATTTCCCCGCTTTACCGCAAGGCCGCGGAAAACCTGATGCGGGCGGGACGAGGCAAAGTCCTGTTTCGTTACCAGATATCGACCAGCGTCGGCAAAGCCGAACCTGCTCCGGCTGAAGGGGTCTGGGATTTTACCAAGCTTGACCTGATAGTCAATTACATCAAGGACCTTGGCGCCGAGACAATGCTGTGCTTCGGTCCGGGCGGACCAATCTGGATGGCCATGAAAAATAACGTCTACGGCGACAGCAAACGTTACTGGCGTCCCGCCGGCATTCCCGAATATACCGCTTACTGCCGTAAAATCGTTGAGCGTTATCACCGGAAAGGCATTCCGGTCCAATGGGAGATCGGCAACGAAGTTGAACTTAAAAGATGGCCGGCAAGTTATTACATCAAAGTTTTCGGCAGCGTCGCCGGGGCCATTAAAAAGGTTTCGCCAGAACTCACGACCGGCGGACCGGCTACCTGCAATCCCAACCTCGGCTGGGCCGGGGAAATGATGGACCGCTATCCTGAACTGGTGGATTTTGTCAGTTATCATGAATACGGGTATTCTGAGACCTATGACACCCCGGATAGTTTCATTATGGCTAAAACCGCAAAATACGAAGCGTCTGCGGTGGAATACCGGCAATTGATCAAGCGTAAACTGCCCGGACGGCAAATTCCCCTGATCGTGACCGAATCAAATATCAACTGGCGCTGGCAGGGCGGCGTGGACCCGAGAATCCGGGATATCAGAGGCGCGGCGTGGTTCGCATCGGCCCAGGGACGCTTCCAGCGCGGCGGCGGCGACGCGTTGTGCTACTTTACTTTCGGCGGCGGCTTTGGCTCCTGCACCGGCAGCGGTAAGGGCCGTTTAACCTTGAATCCGGTTTATCACACGTTATGGCTCTACCGTAAACTGGGATATGGCGATCTGATCGGCACATCCACAAGCAGTGATACAGTCGAAGCCTACGGCTTTCTTGATAAAGGCAAAGCTTTGATTCTGGTAAATAAAAACGATATCCCGGTAAAGGTTGTTCTCAAGTCAAACCTTCCGGGCGGGTCGGCCGAACAATACATTCTTAACCGGCAAACATATCCGAAAGTGAAATATCTTACTATAAAGGAAAAAGTTCCGCAATTGAAAGCTGAAAAAATCAATATCGGCAATAAACTCGAATTTGAGATGCAGCCGTTTGAAGTAAGGGGAATCGCGATAAAATGAAAACAATAAATTATTTAATATATTTAATAATGTCCTCGAACATACTGGTCGCCGATGGCAATCTGCTGCCGAACCCGTCGTTTGAAAAAGGCGACAAGCAACCTCAAGGCTGGGTTGTCTGGGGAGGGAAAAAGAACGAAGCGGCCTGGTCGGACAAACAGGCAAAATCGGGAAGGAAATCGCTCTCCGTATCCACTGCCGCGAAGAAAGACGGCTGCCGCTGGATCACGGAAGAGGCGGTCAAGGTAACGCCGGGCGTCGAATATGAATTGACCGGCTGGATCAAGACGCTGAATGCCGGAGGAAATTGCACCATCAGTATCAGCTGGTATTCAAAAAAAGGCTGGTTGTCGTCAAAAAGAGCGCTGCTGATCAACAAAACCCACGACTGGCGTCTGTTGACGCTTAGGGCAAAAGCCCCGGAAAAAGCGGTCTGCGCCAAAATATATGTGGGTAAAATCAGGAACGGAACCGGAGAATGCTGGTTCGATGACCTGAGTTTCCGGCAAATCGGCGGCAGCAATGAAAATCCGGGCAGTTCGGCAACTTTGACCTGGCCGCGAAAACTTGAATCCCCTGCCCCGGCCATAGCTCCGGCAAAGAATCCGAAAGGTCAATCAATTTCCGGTTGGCAAAAACTCAATCCACAGGATTGCCTGGGCCTGTCGGAGCAATCCGGAACCCTTGTCATTAAAGACACATTCGGCAATTATACCGGCTGGCTAAGCTCGATGGAGAAAGTCGTCGCCGGGAAAAAATACAACTTTCAAGCCGATATTTTCAGGAATAAAAGCTATAATGTCTACATGGGCATTATCTGGCGCGATGAAAAAAATAAAATCATCGCGGTTTCATTGGGCAAAGTTGAACCGGAGTTGCAAAAATGGTGGCAAGCGGCAATATCCGCCGTTGCGCCGGTCGGTGCGAACAAGGCCGGATTTATCATTCTTCAACGTCGCAGCAGCGGTGAAACCAATATAAAAAATCCGATAACCAGTTGTAAATAACTACACTGTAAAAAAATTATATCAAAGGAATTTTTAGACGAGTATTCCAGTATACTATTCAGAAATACAAGGCATAAAATGAAACAAGATATCCATAATTATTTAAAAATATCCGGCAGCTTGAACGAGGGGCGTTTTTCCGCTCTGGAAAATATCAAAACCGGCATGATCGTTGAATGCGACCCGCAACAGCTTTGCTGGGAAATCGCCGTCAAAGCAGAAAATGATATTATCCAACTATCCCCGGATGATTTTGAATTCAGCGCGATTTCAGAAACCGAGGGCCGTTACCGCCATCGTTCACTGGACCTGACTTTGATTTTGCAATGGCGGCAATTCGACTCCTGGGCCGCCGCTTGCAACATCGGATTCAAGGCGGGCAAAGACGTCAGAGTCGCCTCCGTCTCCTTCGTCACTCCGGGCCGGGTGCGGCTGGATGAAAATGATGAAGCAAGTTATCTGCTTTATCCGTTCAAAACCGGAATTAAAATACCGAATCCGGCCAAAACCGTTTTCAGAGAATGCAAACAGACCGATACGGAATATGGCCCCGGCCGGAAACTGCGCCATATCAATGTTCTGGACAGCGGCCTGGGCCCGATAACCGCCGCTGAGTTCAGCACTCGTGAAACGCAGCTCGACACCTCCTTGAAAGAATGTGTTAGAACCATCACCGACGACTATGTGGAATGGGGCCGGGACAGCACCTATACCTATCCCGCATCAATCTCGATGACCTGGATGGATTACGTTGGACCGCAAGGAGGGATTTATCTTGGAATGCATGATCCCGCCCTGGAAAAAGCCGGATTGTTTTTCCGGGCCGAACGCAATAAACCGGGCATAGTGATGGGCGCGGACAAAATCTTCAACCGGCAGTTGTCTTCATGGAACGGCGATTTTATTATCGGTTTACACGAGCAGGACTGGCACCAGGGGGCGGAATTGTACCGGGAGTACCTTAATTCCATTCTGCCCGGCACGCCCACAACCCCTGAGTTTTTCCGGACAGCTCCCGGGGTAATATCACATTACGATCTTAAATGGGAAGACGGCACGATTATTCACCGTTACGAAGATCTACCGGAAATGTACCGTGAAGCAGCCGACTGCGGTTACAACACCATGCTGCTGGCCGGCTGGAACAACGGCGGATTCGATAATTACTCGGTTCAGTACGCAACCGACGACGAACTGGGAACGGAGGCACAACTGAAAGAGTCGATCCGCAAAGTCCATGACGCCGGCGGCAGAGTTTTCTTTTACGTCAACGCCTTAAGCATATCCCGGGATTGTCCCGAGTTTGAAACTCTTGGACGGGAATACGCGGTCCGCGATATACATGGAAAAATTGACTACTTCGGCGAATTTTTTCTGGTTCATCCGCTTGTAACACTATGCAGTAATGTGGCGGCCTGGCGCGAAGCAATCAAACGCAATATCAAATATGTGCTGCTGGAACTGGACGCCGACGGCATTTATCTTGATCAAATCGGCTCCGCGCCGCGTGACTGTTATTCGCCGGGACATCAACATGACAGCACCTGGGCGATGAATTACCGGAAACTGTTGTCCGAAGTCAGGGCCGAACTGGCGGCAGCCGGCAAGACGGAATATGTCCTGCTAACCGAACGCGCCATGGATCTGCACAAGGATCTACTGGACTGTTTCCTCTGCTATTCCTATTGGCAGGCCGCACCGGAGTTTTGTTTTCCGGCAATGTTCCGCTATGCGTTCCCGGAAGTTCTGCTGATCGATATGGCGATGCAGAAGCCCTGGGCCGGGAAAAAACCGGTCGAAGACACCTATGTCAAAGAAATATTCTGCCGACAATTCATTCATGGTCTGAAATACTGGACCTATTGTCACGTACCGGAAAACGAGGTCCTCAAGCCTTTTTTCCGCAATGCGATCAAGCTGTATGAAACCGGGGTTGACTTTTTCACGCGCGGCCAGTTTCTCGACGATCTGTACATTACTGATTGTTCACCGGGAATTACCGTCAAGGAATTCAGCAGCGCTGACCGAAAACGGCTTTTTACGGTCTGGAATCCCACTGGAAAAGACGCTCATTTCACCACTACTGATGCAGGTTCGAAAGCGGCAGTCTACTCACTGGAAAATCCGGCCAACATGGATTCGGTTCAAATTATGCAAGATAGAATAGAAAGCGGCAAATCTCTTCTAACTCTGATCCGCCTTGATTCCGAATGAAGCAGCGAGTACCCCAAGAAAAGTAATCCTCTAACTGAAATAAAGTCAGGCTGACCGTGCAACATACATGGACCGCGGTCAGCCTGACGTTATTGAAAAATGCAGCTGTGTTCAAAAAAGGAAATATCTTTATTGTTCAGGGCTATTTCTCACGATTATTCACTCCGGTAAAAAATGACTGGACACTATTGACAGATTCAGAGTGATGGTATATAATGGTTTTATACACTGTTTACCACACTAAAATTTATCACAGCAATCTTTTAACGGATTGTGGTTAAAAATAAGGAATTTGCAATTTTGTGCTAATTAAGATTTCTTTCTTCTTGAAAAACTAACATAACAAACAACATTATGGAGGGACAATTATGCAAGTAAAAAGAATTCTTTTCGGCCTTGTAGTTGAATATGACAGTGATGTTATTAATGATTTTTACACAAATGACATCAGAGTGCAAATGCATAATAAGATATCCGAAGCTCGAAACATGTTTTACGACATCTTGTCTTATGATGTTTTAGGTTTTGACAGATTTGTTGTTTTGCCTCGCATTCTTGCACTCTTAAAACTTCCTATCAGCTTAATTGGAGATATTTTTGATATTTCAGCGACAATTGTTGATGATGTAATTGATTTCGAGATCGGGAACTCTCAAAAATCACTGGACAAAATAAAAAACTTTGATGATTTTATTCTAAACCGACTACAACAATCCCAAATTGTCGCTACCAGAAAAAAGTTTCGCAAGCGCATTGAAAAGGCTGTTGAGGAAATAAAAAACAACAATACAGTTAATGATGCATATGAGTTTATGAAACCATTCATAAAATACAACAGTCGTTTCTTCAAAGGCGAGTTTGTTGATCGTAATGGAACTTCTCTGGTGGTAGAAAAAGAAGACTTGAAAGCGTTATTGGAACAAGGTAAGGATATTGCCAATAATATCAGGAAAGGCAAAGATACTTCAATAAAGCTGGACGAAACGAGTGGGGAATTATTTTCGCAATTAATATCCGTCATTTTCGAATTTATTATGGACTCTTTACTTGAAGTACCGTTTTATTGCCGGGAAATCGCTGAAGCAAATAACGTAAAAGACAAAACAACCAGTCAAAAAGAAGACTTGGAAACTCAAATGACCACCCTGGAAACAAGCCTGAAGGATTTAGATATGGGAAAACTGCCAAGCAGAGCTCAACGACTGGATTTGATCAAACTGCAAGGCCTTGATGAGAAATATGCAAATACAATAAGCAATGAGACAACTCTTGATAAATTAATGACCCCGGATACGAAAGTTTTTCAAAAATTGGCGGATAAATATGCCTGCTATGCCTCCGGCGTTATTACAGACCCCATTCAGCAGATACATTTTGCATGCGTCGATGACGCCGGCGAGAAAACCGACTATGCGGTTCTGGTTGGAGAATTGACATCACAACTATCAATCAAAGCCGGAAGTGCGGCAAAAAGCGGATTAGCATCCGCGATTAAAGGAGGCAGCGTTTTCTCCACCAATAATGAAACAATAACCGAGGCGGTGGCCACAATCGGCGGAGTCGTTACAAAAAAAATATGCGAATTCGCAGTATACCAGCTTGCCCGTAAAATTATAACAGATAAAAATATTTTTAATAGAGAACTTGCTCTTTTTGGTAAAACCATTACCAAAAGGTATCTAATAAAAGAATTGGAGGAAATCTATGTTAATTGAAATATTTATGAACAACAGAAAAATTATTAGCAAACGTGATAGATAGTAAATGTTTTTCGGTCAATTACAAAGGAAAGGGATATGGGATCATGAAAGTTTATTTGTTTATTCTGGCTCTTGTATTGTCCTTATCGGTCCAGGCTTCTGAAACAAAGCCGAAACAAGCATTAAAAAAAAGGCCGACTCGGTCCTCAAAGCCGTTAACAGCAAAAAAAAACAGTATTTATGAAGAAGCTGAGAAATTCCTTAAACAAAGCAATTTTGATAACTCTACGAAACAAAAATGTTTTCAGACAAGCCATCCATCTAAGAGTACTTCAAATAATAATTACTCCGGGTTGAAAAATGAAATTAGGCTAAACCCATTACAATCTATTGGAGCGCATGATTACTCCAGGCAAGAATATGAAATTAAGACAATTCCTATTCATTTAGTAACTGAAGAAGAATATCAGAAATTAATGACTGAAAATGAACACTTAAAAGCACGCCTCACAGAAGCAAAAAAGATTATTCGGGGTCTTCTTGATGAAATCAAAAAGATAAAAAACAGACAATAACTTACAGGTTAGGATTCAGATACAATGAGTATCAATATAGAACAAGCAGCCAAAGATTTTCTGCGTTCAAGCGTCAACCAAATGGCCAAAGAAAGTGCCGTTTGGAATAAAGAAATGATTATAATTTTAATAAGTGCAACTTTAGGCTTTGGATTAATTGCATTAATTATGGCAACAATACTTTTATATAAGAAAGAATGTTCCGGAAATCAAATATTACAGGTCTTTGGAATTATTATAATTGTTGTTTTTTCTGTTGTTCTGATTATCGTTGGTTATAGTCAATCGCAATTAACACCGGTTATCGGACTATTTGGTGCAATTGCCGGCTACCTATTAGGCAGAGGCAGCACCATGCAAAATCCCACCGCGGCAAGTGAAAACTGTGAAGAAAATAGCAACGATAATGCTTCCTCAAATAACGCATAACAGATGTTCATGTATTTTTATCACATATCCAGGGCATCCCTGTCAAGAATATCCTTTGGCGAATCTTATGGTCCAGCAGAATTGCGCGAGAGAATATCCCGCGCCTGAATTGATTAAAAGACCTTCACTATCATCTCATAATTTCTTAATTTGAGAGGACTGCGGACTTTTAACTTCAGCTATCCCGCAAGCGGGATAGCTGTGAAATACGTTACGTGTTACGAAACACGTTTTATTGTAAGCTGAATGCTACCATGATTATTGTCATATAAGCTCCATACATCATTGGGAAAACAATATAAATATCCCGAAGATGTTATTGGAAGCGGAGGCTTCTTGTGATTCGGCAAATTAACATACTGATGAGGGACGGGACTGCCATCGTTTTTAACCACCTCTTCAGATCCTCCATCATTAGCAATGGCTCCAACCAAGGTAAACCACGGAAAATCTTCAACACGTTTTGTTCCAAGAAAATCGGTAGACTTATTATTTTTGAATATTTTTTCAAATTTTCCCCAAAATGAAGAAACACTGCGAATTATGTCAGCACTGGTGAATTCATCATTTTCAGTCCCTTTCCAATCACAACTATCCTTGCTGTCCAGCCATTTTCCCGTTGCTGAAAAAGTATAAGATTCTCCTTTATTCATGAAGACATTGGTTGCATTCCAACGCTTGCCTGCAAATATGTCAACGGTAACCGATTCTTTGACCCCCAGGGTTATTGTGGGATGGTAATTAGGATATTCGATGGGTGATATTTCTTGGCGTCTAAGAGCGCTCGAATGAAATTTTGCAACGTTGTCCTGGGTCATGGCAGGAATATTTCTTGGACGGGAGCGCAGCTTTGAGAATGCTCCTCTATATGAATTATGAATAACCCCCAATGGGTCGTCTTTAATAGAATCCTCAACCCCGTTCCTGAAAACAAGGCCCTGCTCCCGACTTTCCTTCATCATCCATTTAAGCGCCCCATTGGACAAGCCGCAATCAACATATCCACCTCCCACATCAGCATGAACACCGGGAAACCATAATTCTATCGCATTTTTATGCTTTTCCGCATTACTCCAGCGAGTAACACTGAAGCATGAACGAATCTCATCTATTGCCATTGCGTGACGAGCAACGGAGACATTTCTTCCAAGTTTGGTGTTATGAAATTCCCATTTTTTCTTGTTATCAAGAATATTGAATATTTCCAAGTCATCAGGCACTCCTAAAGAGCCTACAGTGTCCCATACTCCAATAAAATGAATAGGCGTTTCCTTTTTACTATTAAAGAATTTCCAACCAGATTTAGCACAATCATTGATATAAATATCTTTGCGGTAACCGTTCTCATAGGCAAAATGCACACGTTCCCATGATTTATCCGGAGAGACGTTTCTCAAGTCGAGCAGGCCTTTTGTCAGAAAACCTCCCAGACTTCTTGCAGTAAAAGCCCCACGACTGAAACCAAACAAGTAAATATGATCCCCTTCTTCATAATTATTTGCCAACCAGTGGTAAGCACTGCAAATATGCCTGCTAATCCCCAACCCTATAGCACCACCAAATACGGCATCTATCAGTCCTGTATCCTCACCTCCGACTCCAGGATGATAATATTTTAGTTGTTTTACACCGTTTTTATCCACTTCGTTTAATGCATTATAAATTTTTACAACATTTGTGGGACAGGCAATGCCGTTCTCCTCCTGTTCAGAATTATTCCAAGTACCATCACAGCAAACAATAAGATTTTTCATGACTTCCTCCTTATTGATTCAAGCAACAAAACACAACAAAGATCACGCCGTCTATTACATGAATATATTGAACAGAAAAAAAATCACTCCTTTCTACTACAAAATAGCTTTAAACATGAAAGTGCATATAATAAACGACGATATCCCTCATATCTATAGTTACACAAAATATGCCATCATACAATACGAATATACTTGTTTTTTAATTAAATGCCAACAGTTAAATCAATCTGAATACATTTTTTATTAAACCAAGTTAAATAAATGCGATAAAGAGTGCCTCAAGCCTTTTTTGATTACGCTTGGAGTATTTTTGCCTTCTCTAATAATTTCTTATTTGCTCCGTTCAGGCAGAAAGTGAGAAGAGAGGATGACAAGCCGTAAAAAAGATTATTATGTTGATAATAGCGACTAGTTGTTTTGATAAATTTAAATCCGGTCAACCGAAACTTCCATAAGCAAAAAGCAATTACAGTATATCACTATCCGGCAACTTTTTTTCCTGGGCATTCACCAAGTCAATCCGTTCATTCTGCGTGTTTTAAAACCACAACCGCGCTGAAAGGAGACCTTAGGGACCTTCGAAGAACACTGCCGCACAAGATTACCTTCCGGCCTGCGGCTTTGTTGTACTAAAAAGATTAATTCCAACGCCCTTCCTGAAATACTTCAGGATGAAACAAATAAACCGGATCATCGTGTTCGGCCATCCAGTTGATGAGTTCCTGTCGCATTTCATCCCGGAGAACGGTGCATTTATTAATCAGGTTATTCATTTCATAAGGGTCCTCGGCAAGATCGTACAACTCATCAATGCACCCCGGGTTCCAGACATACTTGATGTCTCCTCTTCTGATCATGCGTTGAGAATAAGCAAGGAAGCCCGGCCCCATACATTCGGTCACAACGATTTCCGGCCAATCGGCAACTTCTTCGCCGCGGCAAAATGGAACGAGAGAGCGACCATGAGTATTCGAATTACGGTCTTCGCCTGAAGCAATATCAATAAAGGTTTGATAAAGATCTGTTGTATTGATCAGTTTGTCATTCCTGTTACCGGCACAGTAACCTTTCGGCGGTTTTATTATCAGCGGAATTGAAACCGTCTCCTCATACATGTGGAACCCCTTGTTTATAAGGCCGCCGTGACAACCCTGTGAATCCCCGTGATCCGAAGCGAAAACTATCCACATTTCATCATAAATTCCAAGATCATCACAGGTCGCAAGCGTCCGCTGAATTTGCGAGTCAATAAAATACTGATACCCGTAGGAGTAGTGCATATACTCTTCAAAATAACTCCAGTCGCGGTTTTCCCTTGTGACGCCGTGAATACCGGGCTTGAGCGACATATCATAATCAAAATTAATCCACGGTTCAAATCTCATATTTTCCCATGGCTTTAAATATTCTTCCGGAACGAAAACCGGATCATGCGGTCCCCAGAAATTAAGACTGAAAAAGAAAGGATTCCTTCTGGAGTTAAAATCCCGCAACAGTTGAACCGCCCGGTCGCCGAGAAACCAGTCAATCGTCGATTCCGGTGGAGACAAAACCGGCCCAAAACCGCCTTTATTATCCACCTTGAATTGCAGGTTCCGCTGCTTCAGATACTCGATCATTTGCGGATAATAAAGGCCGCTGCCGCCATGACCGGGAAAATCATCGCCTTCATAACCGAGATCAGAGGGCAGAGAACTGGCTTCGCAGTAAGGTTCAGGAAATGTAACAGCCCGCAAACAAGCATCGATTTTCGGAATATATTGTTGAAAATGGGGGTCTTCGTAAGCTTGTTTACCATACCCGAGATGCCATTTTCCGGTATAACCGGCGGTATAGCCTGCCGCTTTTATGCGTCGAGACAGCAGGTCGGGAGAATCCGGCAGCTCATGCACCAGACAGCCAGAAGCAAATAAATTGCCCTGCATGCCGTGTTTACAGGGATACAGTCCGGTTTGAACCGACGCTCTGGCTGGAGTACAAACCGGCGTTACGGTATAAGCATTATCGAAAACTATTCCATCTTGCGCCAGACGGTCCAACGCCGGAGCTATTCCATGTTCACTGCCGTAACAAGGCAGAAAATCCTTACGATGCTGATCAGTGAATATGAATAGAATATTTTCTTTATTCGGAGCAGACATATTACGTCCTTTCTTGTGACCCTGCCACACTTTTTACATCATCTATTTGCCCGTAAAAGTTTTTCGGCTGCATAGAGCAGTTTTTCCGCTGTTTTTTCTTCATATGGATTTGATCGATGGGCGGTTTCATATCCGCCCCGACCGTAATTCCAGGTATTCGGGATATAACCGCCTTTCAGGTGGTCGGCGCCGGTTCCGGAATGAGTTGCCAACAGAAGCATTTTTTCAGGCAGAAGACTTCTTATGGCGGCTCCAGTCTCAACAAACACTTCGGATGGAAGAGACAATATGCCAACCGGTCCAAAGTCGAGAAAAACCAGATTAAAAGTTCTCAATGTTGTATCTTCCGCGATGGACAAAATGGCTTCGGCAAAAAAGCGCAACGCAATCGGGGTACGTTTGACCAGATCCTCTGATGTCAAGTCGCCTCCTCCCGGAGCCGTCTCAATACCGGAATACTGTTTGATTATTGCAATTGCTTCAGCTTTCTCTTCTTCCGTCACGTTTCTCGGTTCTGTCTCAACCAATATACTGGCTGCTTTCAGCGTGTTTTTTTCAACGGGCTTCAATTCGGCGGCGACCTTAATGATGGTTTCAGCGTATCCTTTCCCAAGTCGTTCGGCTTCGGTCGGCGAAACTTGATCTTCGGGATCGTTGACGTCGACATGATTGATATTTCCGGATGGAGAAATTAACGGAAAACACATTGCGTTATTACCCATTGCCGTTTCTATTTGTCGGCGACAGACCCCCATCCAGTCACCGGACACTCCGGTTCCTCCGGTCGAATCTCCATGATTTGAAATATTTGCCAGCAAAACCTTAAGCTGTCCGTTCTGTTTGATACCCAGTATCGGAATGGTGTGATCGACTTCTCCCTCAGGGCAGTCTATCTCCGGGTTCAGTTTGCCAGGATTGGTCAGCACTGAACCGTCCTTCATCCAATATCTGCGATTGAAGGCAAAGCGGCCTTCCGTTGTCATGCCGCTGTATAGTTCGCCCGGAGCCATCGAATCAAAGGCATCTTGAACCGCGGCTAGAGTTTTTTCGAATAACTTCATAGTATATTCCTCGCTGTATGCGGAGGAACTGTTTCTGCTGTCCGGAGCTGTATGGGTATGGCTGGCGCAGATGATAAGATTTTCCCGACCTAAAGGCCATTTTTTTGAAATTTCATTATAAAGATATTCCTGCATATGCCAGGTTACTGTCAACAGTTCGAAATAAATAATTCCCGCAGTCCTGTCGTCCTGCCGCAGCAAAAGAACCTGAACAAAAATATCGTCCAGAACTTTATCGAACATCCTGGCGTTAAAGTAACCCGCCAAAGATACCGGGACTTCCGGCGTTATGCATCTTTGTCCGATTCCGAAGTACAGATTGTCGTCAATCATAAATCATAACCTGCGTTATACGATATATCGTTCCGGAATGAATCCTTTTAAAATTTTGTCATCGGTTTTCTCCAGCCACGCGAAAAGCTGATCATGCAGTCTTGCCTGGATTGCCGCATATTCCGGATTGTCCGCCAAATTATTTCTTTCCAGAGGATCATTTACCAGATCATATAGTTCCACCGGCGGCAGCGGCGACCATTGATCGCTGAATTGATGAGCGTATTCGCGTTCTTTAAGCCAGCCGGCAACCACAATCCTGTGATCATCAACAAAGTTCCGGGTATATTTGAATTTTTCAGTCCTGATTGTTCTTGTCGGCAAGTCTTCGGCAAAAATGAATTCCCGCGTCGGCAAAGATTCATTCTTCAAGGCCGGAGCAAAACTTACACCCTCAAATTCGACAGCGGAAGCAACTCCGGCTATTTCAAGAATCGAAGGTGTTATATCCACGTGACTGGTCATGATATCGATACTTTTCCCTGCTTCGATTCCACCCGGACAACGTACCAGCAGAGCGCAACGTAAACCGGGATCATAGGTAGTGCACTTACCTCGAGGCCAGGCCGGACCGTGATCGGTCGTGAATATGACTATGGTGTTGTCTGACAAACCGTTATTATCCAGCGCAGCCAAAACCTCGCCGATTCTTTTGTCCATGTGCTTGATGGCGCCCTGAAAACCAGCCATATCCTCTCTGGCCTCCGGGCAATCGGGAACATAATCCGGCAACTTTACTTTCGCAAGATCGGTTTTGTCATATCTGTCATAAGGATTATGTACTTCGATCGTTCCAAGTGACGCATACCAGGGACCGATTTCTTTGGCCCGGGAATTCAGGAAATCAATTGCACGCGGAACAATATCATCAACTCTATTTGAATCTCCTCTAATAATTTCATCATAACCCAATCTTTCCACCTCCGCAGGCGGAGCCTCATGCTGAAACCCGATCAGAATACTTGTGTAATCCGAGTCCTTCAACAGTTGGGGCAATGTTTGAGCATCGTCATTCATTTTCCACCCACGATTAACCAACCCCTCCAACCCATTAACATGCGGATAAAGTCCTGTGACTATACTTCCCCGGCTGGGTGAACAGTACACTCCGGTAGTAAAATGATTGGTAAAGCATACTCCTTCCGCCGCCATGCGATCCAGGCAGGGACTTTCAACGCTTTCGAAACCATAACATCCAAGACAATTTCCAAGGTCATGTACTGTTATCAGAAGAATATTCGACTTTTTCATGAATTCTATCTCCTTTGCAAATCCAATCGTTCGTGATTGTAACGATCACATTGGATTTTACGGTTTAAATCTGTTAGGCATTATCCATACAGTATACACCTTGGGATGACAAATGCAAGCCTGAATAAAAAAATTTTAGGCTTTGCGATAATTGTTGGAGTTTATTCTGTTTAATATAAAAAAATAGCAGTCACAAGGCTTACATTTTGCAAATAAATGCACCTTGAACGCTCGCCGAATATCAACTCTGTAATTTGCGGAAACAATATATAACGGCTCCGGCGGGTCCCATACCTCGGCTTAGTTGTTTTTTGTTCACTCGGTCGGGATTGTCGAATTTGCTACCCATTTCGCGAATGAAAAGTTTTGAGCCTAATATCGCTCCATCGCTGAAGTGGCGGGTGCGTCGCAGGAAGCGTACTGGCATCGATTCTTTGCGTCTGGCTTGTTCCTGCGCCTTAAATATCTCTTCACTTGAGGCTCCGCTCTCCACCGCGACGATTCGCGCCAGTTCACTGCGAAAATAGCTGAAAAGATCGTTGTCGGTCCATTTCGAGGTGTCGCGGTGCCAGATATTTTCTTTGAGATGTTTGACGAAATTTGCATGAAAAAGGTGTTTGCCGGTGCCGCTGTAGCGGCCCCAGGTCGTGAAATGGTAGTCGGCCGGATCGGTGGTCAGGCCGGCGCGGACGGGGTTTAACTCTACATATAAGACGCACGCTTCCAGGGAGTTGCGACTGTCAAGGATGACGCTTTTGAATTTGTTGGCCCAGAGTTTGCCGATGCGGTCGCGGGATTGGTTGTAGATGACGGTGAAACGTTGTTGGAAGGCGCGCATAAAGTAGCTGATGTCGATCATTTTCAGGCCGGTTTCGCGGCATATTTCGGGATTGGCCGGGTTGATTTTCGGCATTTGTTTCGGCGCATACGTGAATTTATCCAACATGCTGCTATAGTAGGAGTTGTGGCGTTTGGCAATGCCTTCAATCGACGGCAGTTCGTCCGGGCCGAGAGCGTAAACGACCATATGAAAATGGTTGCCCATCCATGCGGCAGAGATTACCTCGATCAGAAAATATTCGCAAAGATTCTGCAGCAGTCGGAAGCCGTATTCCATGTCGACCCGATTGAACGGTTTTTCGCCTCTACAGCCTGAGGTACGGTTCATCAGGTGGTAGTAGCAGCCTTCGCCTTTAACTTTCATTCGCGTTCCGCGTCCAGACATGATTTTTCCTCCATTGGTTGACGAGTTTACAGTTAATATAATGGTCGGAAATTGATTTGTCAAATAAAGTATTATGTAGTTTTATAAAAATGTATATTTAATTGGTTATTAATAAGATAATACCACAACCTTAATTCACAAACTTTGACAATGACCTTAATTTTTAAATGTTCATTTTTCGATAACGCCTTGGGCTGCACTTCATAACTTCTCGGAACTGACGACAGAAATAACTCGAATCTTCATAGCCGAAGTAATAGGCCGCCTCCTTGATAGAACAGTCTGATTCAAGAAGGAACTCTGCAATAATTCTTATTTTTTCTGCTTTGATAAATTCCTTTGGGGACAAACCGTAATCTTTCTTGAATTTTCTGGAAAAATAATCCGGCCTGAGTTTTGCAATCATAGCCAAGTCACTCGGAATAATTCCTTTTGTTATGTTGTTTGCAACGAATTCTCTATACTTTCTATATAGCCACCCTATGTCTTTTTTTTCTCCATTGCTTTCCATGATTGCAACCATTCTTGAGGTCAATGCCAAACATAAGCCGTTTGAAAAATAATCATCATATTTTGACGTTCTTTCAACAATTGAACTGAGCTGCTCAAATAATGGAAGCAGCTCCCAAGCGCAATTCAGGACAATACTTTTCTTTGCAAAGAATATTTCTGTTCCTTGCCCCGCAATATTGAAGTGCAGCCGGTAGTCTTTTTCTTTGCTGTTTTTTATCTTAGCTCTGGTCCTTCTTATTACACCAGGCGGAATCCACAAAATATCTCCAGCATCCAGCGTTGCCATTTCCCGATCAATTTCAACATCAACGCTGCCTTGTTCGACGAATATTACAAGATGATTTTCCATCCGCCGATACTGCCCCCAACCGGGAAATTCATGGATCCAATGCATACATCTTAGAACAGCTAATCCCTGTTCTCTCGCCATGGAGAGCCATTTTTGGGGAGAAATCACTTCTTTAGTCATAATTACACCGTTTTAGTCATATAAATTATTAACCTGTTTAATTGATAAATAACTCAAAAACATTATAATTCAAATAAATATTAATTATTAAAACAACATTTCAATACCATAAAGGAGCAATTATGAGAAAGCCAAATTTATTATTCTTGTATACCGATGAGCAATCAATCCACACTTTGTCTGCTTATGGAAATACTCAGATAGAAATGCCCAATTTGAATAAATTATCTGATCAGTCAAGTGTTTTTCAGCAGGCCTATGTAACTCAGCCGGTGTGTACTCCTTCGCGCTCAACTTTGTTGACCGGACTTTACCCACATAATAATGGTTGTATCCAGAATAATATTCCCCTGGATCAGAATATTAAATGTTTTCCCGAACTGCTTGACGACAGCGAATACAAAACCGGGCATTTCGGAAAATGGCATCTTGGAGATGAACTATTCAGACAGCATGGATTCGATAAGTGGATAAGCACTGAAGACGGCTACCAGGGATTTTTCAGAGAAGGACTGGATCGGAATACGCGGAGCGATTACTGTAAGCATTTGATTCAAAAAGGCTTTATCCCTGAAAATGGCAAATTTTTCTCACGTGGAGAGAGTGCCAAACTGCCTGAGATATTCAGTAAACCGGCATTCTTGGCTGAGCATTCAAAACGTTTCATAGAAGAGAACAAAAATGCTACTTTCGCACTGTTCGTAAACTTTCTTGAACCGCATATGCCTTTTTTCGGTCCGCGTGACAATCAATACGATCCGGAAGATATTCCTTTGCCGGAAAACTTTGGTCATGAACTTTGCGAAACAAATCCTTCCAAAACAAAGTTTTTCGCTCACAGATATCATCAACATGGAATCAGCGGGATTGATCTGTCTTCTGAAAAAGGGTGGAAGCAGCTGAGAGCCAATTACTGGGGGCTTTGCAGCCTCGTAGATAAATACGTTGGCGAGATAATTGACAAATTGAAAGAATGCGCTTTGTATGATGATACAATCATTGTGTTTACCTCAGACCATGGCGATATGATGGGCAGTCACCGCCTGGTTGCCAAATGCGTCATGTTTGAAGAAGCCGTCCGGGTTCCGTTTTTCATAAAATTATCCGGACAAATCGAGGGGAAAAGAATTAAGGGACCAGTCAGCCAGATAGATATTGTTCCGACATTGCTTGACGCCCTCGGTAAAGACATACCTGAAAACCTTGATGGCAAAAGTTTGAAACCTCTGGTTGAGTCAGGCGGAACAGTTGACGAAAGTAACGATGTATTCATTGAATGGCTGGGGACGGACGGCTGCGGCGGTTCTCAAACCTGCATACCGGAAAGTCTGAGGGAAAGGATTCCTGACAAAAATACATTGAATAAATATTTAGGCGACAAGGTTTGCACTCTTATCAGTCCAAGCGGGTGGAAATATAATTGGAGCCCGTTAGGCGAAGATGAACTTTACGACTTGAACACTGACCCGGGAGAAATGCATAATCTGGCATTTGAGCCCGATCAAAAATACCTCATTGCCGATATGCGTAAGAAAATAACAGAATGGAAAGCTAAAGTGAAATACGCGCAAAATGTCTGATTTTTTTGCTGTCCTGTATTAATCATGCCAAGATACTGACATCTGATAAAACATGATAATATACTTCCAATAAATATGTTATGATCTTTTTAAAAACTAAATAACGCTATATATCAATAATTCTTTTATTCAGGACTATTTTTATATGAAAAATTAAAATTTGGTAGCACTTCATTTGAAAGATTAACGTTGACGTTGTATACTGTACGGCATATACCAAACAGTAATAAACATAATAACAGGAATCCAGGAATCTTTTTATGAAGTTGAGTCTATCATCTGACTATGGCACTCCCGAACACTGGCAGCGGGTGGTTGAATTTGCGAAACAATATGATGTTGACAGACTGGTATTCTGGGGAGATTCCTGCACGGGACGTAATAAGTTTTCCGGTTTTACTCCACCGTTTTTATATCCTGAATATCCCGAGTTGAACTGTAAAATTAAAGATGGTTACAAAGATGCCATCTATAAAATCAGAGATTATTTCAAACATGCTTACCAACTGACTATCGATAATGGAATCGAATTCTGGTACGTATTTCAAGTTCTGCAATTTCCGGATGTGGGCTTCACCAGTGCAAACGCACTTAAGAATGTTGATTCCGGACCTATCAAAGAAATTTTTCCCGATCTGATAAACCAGGCCGGAGAGATTGACATGAGTCAGGATTTTATCTATCAGTTAATCACTAACCAGATCAATGAATTGTTTGAACTGGCTCCTGAATTGACCGGCATAGAATTGTGGGTAATGGAAAGGTCGACGGTAAAAATTGCCAGGTTAAAGCATCAGGAAATTTCAACCGACGATATACTGTCCAGAATAGTGAAAACAGTCCGGGACAATTTGAAAGCCAGAAACTGTCAACTGGACATCGATCTGCATACGGCTGGCGGCGAGACCCAAACTCTTTTTTCGTTGTTGGATGCGGCAAAAAAATATCAGGACGTGATCGTGAGTGCCGATAATACTATCGGTGATTACCATCTGCATTTACCTTTCAACCAGCATCTGCAAACAGCATCAATGACAAACCGTGTTATCGTTAATTTTGATTTGAACGGCGAATACTGGGGTAAAAACTTTGTTCCGACGACCGCAATTAATCAATATGAAAAGCATATCGAGGAAGCGCGAAAAATCAACGCCAAATATATCAACGGCCGGGTAGCGACAGAAAATGATTTAAGCAATCCGCATGTAAATGTTCTGCCTTCGAGAAAAAAATATTATCCTGGGTTGGAACAGATTTCCAACAGCTCCGTTCTGGATGCGTGTTTCAGAATCCCGTGCCTTGATACTCTTACCGCATTTAACGTAATTTATTTCTGTCTCAAGGCTAAAAACACTGCAACAATGAAAGAGAATGTGATTGAAAACTTCCTGAGCCATGAACTGGAAATAAATTCTAAAGGTGAGATTGGAAAACGCCTGACAAGTATCTTTTTAAATTTGGAAAACACATTAAAAAAAATCTTCTATATAGATAAGAATTTATATCACGGCCAATCACTGCTATGCAAACCGGGATTCGTCCCTGTTTACGCGATTGACGAGCATATTACGAACCCGGCTGGAACCTTATTTCCGACAGCCGCGGCATTAGCTGAAACCAATGAATCGGTACATCCGGTGGCGTTCAAAGGCTGGCCGGTGCCGGAAAACCATATTTGCGGCGGCCCCGCAAGCATCATTAGAGAGAAGGAAGAGGCTGTATTTGAAACCGAAGCTTTCCTGAAAGACGTGCAGAGAGTTGCAACGGAGATGAGTGCGGTTAACGGAACTTATTTGGTCAGAATGTTTGAAGATCTGCATTTCTTTGCCAGGGCATTTGCCTGCCTCGCTCATGGACATGTCCATTATTATCTGCTCCTGAAAGGCAGGCAAATAGATGAATTTCCTAACGCTGCAATCCTTGATATCATCCTTGCAAACATGAAGAAATTGGCCGGGGAATGGTCTGAACGATATCCCGGCGGCAGGTATTCCATGGCTGAAACCCTGACTGAATGGCATCGCACAATGACTCAATATATGGCCGAAACTCAGAAAGCAACCATCCCCGCAGAGTCATTAAATTGATTTAATTGATTTATTATCAATAATTTGAATTTTATTTAAAAAGTACATAATGATTATTTATTAATACAAAAATATGACCAAAGTTAAGCCGGAATGCGACTGGTTAAGGAAAATTTACAAAAAATTATCGGATTATCATAAAAAAGAGTTGCAATTTTAACCGGCACCATGTATACTGTATGGTATAATCCCAACAGATGGAGTTAATATATAATGACGACAACCTTTATCATGCCTGATGAAATAGATGGAGACAGAGTCCTGACAAAATATCATCAGATATATACTCAATTGAAAAAAGAACTTGTTTTCAAAAATTACAAACCGGGCGAAAGGTTTTACTCACTGCGAGTGCTTTGCGGAAAATATGGCGTCGATATGCAAACTATCCAATCCGCAGTTGATTTACTGTTGAATGACGGCCTTTTATATAAAAAACCGGCCAGTGGGATTTATGTTAATGAGAAAACAAAGCGAAGCCATACTCTGGCAATGGGAAACGTCTGGTTCGCACAACTTGGAGAGGAATGGA
Organism: Victivallales bacterium; assembly: GCA_963676655.2. Lineage (GTDB taxonomy): Bacteria > Verrucomicrobiota > Lentisphaeria > Victivallales > Victivallaceae. Next base: position 375,311 of record CAXXKX010000003.1, read on the forward strand.
ATAACCCTTATTATGACGGGTTACGGACCGCGTTGCAGACTGTAGCGTCCCGACACCGGTTGAATGCGATTTTCAGCAGGACATCCAATCTGACGGAGTTTAAAACCTGGTTTCAGCCGGAAACCGGAGACGGGCTTATCCTGACCGGACAGATGGATGCAAAGATTTTCAAGTATCTCGAACAAATTAACTTTTCCCGCTATAGTGTGGTTGGTAACTATGAACTGCCTGCAGGAGTTCCGAACGTCCATACTAATATCAAGGATGCGGTATTTAAAGCACTCGAGATAGCGTCAGAAAAAAACAAGCGGAAACTCGCAATTATTGCCGGAGTGGAAAACCGGATAGCTACTCAGGATATCCTCTCGGGAGTAAAAAACGCGGAAGCAGCCGGTTTGATTGAATATGTCGACGGTTTTTTTGATTTCTCTGAAGACGGTCATGTTGCTATGCATAAGCTCGCAAAAAATAAATTTGATTGCGTACTTGCAACAGAGGCGGCCTTTTTCGGTCTTTGCCGTTATATTTTTGAACATCATATTAAATGCCCGGACGAATTATTTGTGATTCGCTACGGAAATAATACCGGATACAATTATTACAGCGACATCACGGGATTGTCAATGACCGCAAATAAGGAAACCATCATGGAAAAAGTTTTTGAGATGCTTTTTTGCAATGGTCCAAGAAAAGCTGAAGTCGATATCAAGCTGGTTTGAAATAAAAGCTATATTTAAATGCATTTTAAGATTAGAATTATTAATGAAATAATCAAATTTTTAAAAGTGTTCAGTCCTGAAAACATCAATAGTTAATTTAACCGAAAGGAGAGGTCGTATGTTCAGAAGAAACAAGTTTACACTAATTGAATTACTAGTAGTAATAGCTATCATCGCAATCCTGGCTAGCATGATGTTGCCGGCGCTTAATAAAGCGAGGGAAAAAGCAAAAGCAATCGGCTGCGTGAATAACTTCAAACAGTTGGGAACTTATTCAGGAATGTATGTGGCAGATTACGAATGGCTTTATCCTTATTCCTGGAAAGGGGTTCCTAACCTGGGATTGACGGATGCGTCGATTTGGATAAGATGGGTATTCGAACCATATTTTACGGATAAAAATAAAAATTACGGGGTCGGCTCGATCGGCTTCGACACCTATAAACGGTCTGCCTACGCCTGTCCGGCAATCCCGGATGGCTGCGTCAGTGAAGCGCCGGAGTACTTAACCTACGATTCCACTCATCCTTATACAATAGGGTATAACAATACATTGTATGGAGTTTACGATGAAGGGAGAAAATTGAAAGGAGCCAATTACAGAACCCCGTCGAGGCTTTGCCTGCTGTCCGATACCCGGGCAACGCCACTTACTACTGCAGTTCTGGCAACAGGTCCTTCGGCCGGCAAACACAGATTGGAATTCCGACACGCAGGGACTATCAATGTTCTGTATGTTGACATGCATGTCGGAGCCCGCACCAGACAAAGCCTGGCCAATTCAATCCTGACTGGCAGAACCCCTTTCTGGTCCGATTACTCCGGTTTCGCGAAATATGCGGAATAAAATCAAACTGAAAGAACGGATTGAATGATTAAAACAATATATACGGCAATCGCTGTCAGCCTGATGACAAGTCTTACCGCAATGGATTTTAATATGGACTTCCATCGAAAATACCAGGAAGCCATGGCTTTGAAGCTGCTTTCAAAGCGCAAATATAAGGACGCATGTCAGGCTTTTGAAAAGCTGGCGGCAACAGCTTCCAACTCCGGGGAAAAAGCAAAATGCACGGCTTATTACGCAATCTCTCTGGGGTGCATGAAAAACAAATACGACGAGGCTATGAAGACCGCAGCCTCGATCAATAACAAGTCATATTCGCTTTATGCGCAAATGGAGTTGATGACAAGAAAACGACTATATAAAGATGTTATTACTATATCAAAAGATGTAAACCTGAAATCCTGGCCCGAAGATATAAGTTGTGATGGATTCGCATTACGCGCAAATGCCTTTTATGCCGTCAAAAAATATCAGGAGGCGATTAAAGACTACGTGCAATGCCTGAAATTGATGAAACCTGACGACTGGTCGCGTTTGACGATCCTGAATAAACTGGCGGTTTCATATCAGAATGTTAATGATGACGAACAGGCGCTGGCTTCTTACAACGCCGCACTGGCCGATATATGGAAAAAGTCACGTTTGCTGGGTGGCACGCCTCACGCACAGATTATTTACGGAATAGCCGGCATTCTGATGAAGCAGAAAAGATATGATGAAGCGCTGAAAAAACTCGCAGAATATCAGGGAAACAGTAAAATCCTGCTGCCGCGAATTTTAGAAATGGCCGGAGACCTATATGCCATCAAGGGAGAAAAGAATAAAGCGGCGTCAAAGTATCTTGAGGTACTGAAAATAAACTCCCGTAACGCCTTGAGAAATTATCAAAAGGAAAATACCCGGATTAATCAAAAAATTTCAAAGTTAAATCTTCAAAAATAACGGAATCTGAATCAAAATGAAAAAAAACAAACTCAAGATGATTATTACCTTGTTGACAGGCGGTTTACTGGCAACATCAATATCCCTGAAAGCGGAACAAAACAAGTTGTTTCTGGTTAAAGACGGTAAGCATGCGGCCCCGATCATTATTCCAAAGAACGCTTTGCATTATACCAAACTTTCTGCCGACGAACTGGCGCAGTATATTGAAAAGATCAGCGGCGCCAGGCCGAAGGTTATCGAAGGGGTACCGTCGCCGCTTCCGAAACCGGCAATCTGGGTCGGATATCAACCGGCCTTGAAAAAACTTTTTCCGAAAATCGATTTTACCTTCAAAAATCCGGAAGAAATCTTGATCGCGGCCAATAACGACTATCTGGCAATTACCGGCCGTGACCGTTGGGACCCGAAAAACCTCAATGTCGCAGATCCAAATACTTTTATATTTAAGGTAAAAAAGAAGAAAAAGGTAATCGGAAAACAGTTTGAATACGGCACCGCGAACGCAGTGTATACGTTCATTCAGGATTACCTTGACGTCCGCTGGTTATGGCCGGGGGAATTGGGTGAAGATATTATTAAAAAACCAACCATCGCGTTTGCGCCGTTTTCATATCGCTATCACCCCACGGTTCGCTCCCGTGGCGGCCTGTTGCCCTATTCATCTCTGGGGAACCGGGAGCATTCGGGCGACTGGACCAGACAGCAGCGGCTCAAACTCGATTCTCTTTATCTTCCCGGCGGCCATGCTTTCGGAACCTGGTGGAGCCGTTATCATAAAAAATATCCCGATATTTTCGCCTTGCAGCCGGATGGTACCCGCAGTGGCTTTCCTTCTCCGGGATACGTCAAACTATGCCAGTCCAACCCCAAGGTTTGGGATTTATGGCTGGAAGGGGTTAAAGAGGAATTGAAACTCAATCCATTGGCGACAACTTTCAACGCGACTCCAAACGATGGTTACACCAGCGGTATTTGTGTCTGCGACAACTGTCGCAAGTGGGATAACCCTGATGGAACGGTGGTAAAATACCACTGGAGCGGATTCAGTCAGGAATACGTAGCGATGTCCGACCGTTACATCCATTTTGCCAATATTCTGGCCCGAAAACTTAAAAAAGCTTTTCCGGACAAAGACTATTATGTGGTCATGATGGCTTACGGCAATTCACGTCCTGCTCCGGCGGTGGAAGTTCCGGACAAGAATGTTATTGTACCGCACGTCTCGCATTTTCCATGGAACGAGGGACGACGCGAGCTGCATAAGAATGAGTGGCGCGGCTGGAAGAAAAAAGGGTCGCCCCGGATGATGTACCGCCCGAATACCGGCAGCCCGGTCGGCTGGCAGCAGGGAATGCCGGAAATCCTGACCCGGAAAATTATCGAGGATTTTAAATTCCTGGCGGAACAAAATTGCGTGGGAATATACATTGACGCGATTTGGGAACACTGGTCGACCCAGGGACCGCAATTCTACCTGATGGCGCAGTTGACCTGGAATCCGCAGGCTGACGGGAACGCGATCATGGATGATTATTATAAACGCGGGTTCGGCCCTGCCGAAAAGGATATCAAAGCATACTGGAATCTTTTTGAAAATGCCCGTGACAATTACCTGAAAAAACACGAAAGTTTGGACTACAAAAAAGACAAATACCTCTATACGGAGATTTATACGCCAGAATTGATGGCGCAAGCGGAAAAACTGCTTAATCAGGCCGATTCCAGGGTGGGAAAAGACTCTATATATCATAAGCGAATTAATTTTATTCGCCTCGGACTTGATTACAGTAAACTCATGGCCGAAAACTTTCGTCTAATGAAAAAGTGGAAAGTCACCCGGGATAAGGCCACTGCGGATAAAGTCAGAGCCAACTGGGCCGAGATCAAGAAAATATGGGCAAAAGATCCCAACGCGTTCTACTGGCCATGGCTGAAACCGACCGGACCGCGCATGGTCGGCTATCATCCGGATCACATGACGTTCTCCCGTAAAAAGAAGCCTAAATTAAAAACCGGCCTTGATCTGGATTGATTTTTGCGAATAGTGAAGAAAGGAAATTTGATGTTCGTTCGAACCAAAATCAGCATTACAATAGTACCACTGATCCTGATGAACTTATTGCTTTGTTCCTGCGCGGTTGATAAAGCCACTCCGGAGGAAGCCGGCTGGCGTTTAGTTTTCAGTGACGACTTCAACCGCAAGGAGCTTGGCAAAGACTGGAAAATAGTTAACGGCAAATGGATCGTGAATAACGGTTATCTCCGCGGCGGCGGCACTCTAATGTGTACCCGGAACTTCTTTATAGGAAAGGAACCGGTCGCGGTGCGACTGGAATTTGAGGCCGCTTCGGATGTCCAGCCGATCCTGTCTTTCAAGAACCGACCTAAGTTCAAAGTTGTCGTTTCGGACATTGACGCCTTTATGAACGCGCTGCCGTTATCGTCCGGGCAAAGCCCCCTTTCATCCGGTTATTTCTTCCAGTTCGGCGGTTATAATAACGAGAAAAACCAGATTCGCAAAAAAGGAATTTCGATTGCAGTTGATAAAAAACTGGATAATTTGATCGTCAATGACCAGCGGCATAAGGTTGTAGTTGAAAATGACCGGGGCGCTTTGCGTCTTCTGGTCGACGGCAAACTTATTTTGAAATATCAGGACAAGCATCCGATCCTCGATCCGCAGCATAATCGCCTCGGGTTTTATTTTTTCACCGCGGCAAAGCTGTTTAAAGTAAGAGTATACGCGAAATAAGATTTGGAGTTATCCTGAATGAATAAAAGAAAATTAATGGCCATAGGCGCACACGCTGATGATATTGAACTCAATGTCGGCGGCACGCTGTGCAAATACCTGGATGCCGGATATGATGTGGTCTATATAATGTCCACAAATAACATGTCCGGCCGCTGGAGCAGAATCCTGCCTGACGGGAGCCGGCAGTCCGAGCCTGTTCCGTACCATAAAATGATCGTCCAACGCAAAAAAGAAGCCGCCGCAGCCGCGGAGTTCTTAGGGGCTGAAATAATTCATCTGGACCATCCTCAGCGCCACTATACGGCCGTAAACGGTGATGAAATCGAACTTCGTTATGATGTTCCGCGCCCTGAATGCGTTCCTCCGGATACGCCGACCATCCTGACCGCACATGAAGATGAAAAGTCGGTCATGGCGCTGGCCGGAATTATTTTACAACATCAGCCCGAAGCGATCATTACCCACAGTCCCATTATGGTCGATATGGAACATATGGGAACCGCGCTGCTGGTGACCAAAGCTTATTTGAAAGCGGTCGAGCAAGGTTATGACGGACTTCTTTTGTACTGGCTGGATATAACTCCGACAATCTTCGGCAAAGCATTTACCAGGTGGGACGCCTTTGTGGACGTAACGGAATACTGGGACCAAAAACTCAGGGCCGTAGGTATTCACGCCTGCCAGATGCCGGATCCGGGCCGACTTGATTTCATACCATGGGGCAAGGCTTGCGGCTGTGAGCACGCGGAGGCTTTCATCATTGGTGATTGTGATAATTTTGTCCGGAAACAGTCGCCATTCCACGAGGAAATTTTTCGATGCAGTTGATCCCGGTTCTGAAAGAGCTGTCACTTGAAGCTTACGAAGATGTATTTGAGCCGGACTGGAATAAATCGGAGCCGCTGTTTCACTCCATGGGGTTCCTGTCTGAAAACTATATAGTACTGAATTCCAGGCGGGCGGAAATTGATGAAAACAGTATTGAACTTATTGTCAGGACCGCGGGAAAAATTAATGCTTCGCCTTGCCTGAAAAGACTGTTTGCCCACGGCCACTATCTGCTTTTCCGCCGCGAGAATACTCCCGGCGATATCGGCATTGACTTTCCCGATATGCTAAACGCCCTGGCGGATGAGGGTTACACCTATAATCTGCTGTTGGCAATCTCGGGCATGGATGTCAGTAAAAAATATTTTCAGACGATGGACATGCCGGAGGATGTAATGCTCGGGGCGTTTAAAGATATTTCAATCTGGGTCGCACATTACAAACACAATTTTTCGTGTCCAGGCCTCTCCCCGCAACACCTTAATTGGGAACGCAACCTGCTGCTTGGCGATTTGTTCCGCCTGGGGCGTCTGCAATTCCACATCCGCCCTTTCGGCGGCCGGATTACCGTTTTCAGAAACAAAGCGACACAACAGATTCAGGCTTTCGTCAATCAAGGAATCAAAATCAACTCCTCCGGCTCATATGACGGAGTTGACGGTCAATATGATGAAAACGCCTGGGAATCGACTCTGACCGAGGACCGGCAGCAGGCAACCGGCAATCCGCTGACCCCGCGTGGAGTGGTCATGAGAAAAACCATGTCGCTAAACCTGGCTGAATGGGACAAGGTGCTGGAAATGTATGATCCTGTCCTTAACATCCATATTCCGGCCGGTGAACGTATGGATATGCAAAGCTGTTCCGACGCAATCGATTATTCCATCAAATTTTTCGCGCAATATTTTCCTGAAAAAACTTATAAAGGCTGGGCGTGTTACACCTGGCTCTTTGATAACCAGTATGAAAAGATTCTGCCGGAGTCCAGCAATATTGTGAAGTTTCAGCGGGAATTCCACCTGTGTCCGCTTGGCGCGAGCGGAGATGAAGCCCTGAAAAGGATCTTCGGCGAAAACGTCCTGAAAAACGGAATCGACCGGGCTCCGCGCGAAAGTTCCATGCAAAGAGCGGTAGCAGAGTTCATCGAACAGGGCGGTCGCCTGCGGCAGGCCGGCGGCTTTTTCTTGAAAGAGGATTTACCGTGGGGGAGCCAACATTACCGGAAAACGGAATTTGTGTAACGGAAATATCGGGAAGATTCCAAAATGAACAAAAAACCGCATAATATATTGATTCTGTGTTCGGACGAACACGCCCCGCAGGTCATGGGCTGCATGGGCGACCCGCTGGTCCGGAGCCGGGTTTAAAAAGAGGTTAAAAAAATTACTATGTTACAGATTGACGAAAAACTGCAATGGTTTGTCGAAGCCCGCTACGGGCTTTTTATTCACTTCGGGCTGTACAGTCTGCTCGGACGCGGCGAATGGGTCATGAACCGCGAACGGATTGAACCGGCCGAATATCGTAAACTGGCCGACCGGTTCAACCCGGTTAATTTCGATGCAGATGAAATCTGTCAGTTGGCAGTCGATGGCGGCATGAAATATATTGTTTTCACCACAATGCACCATGACGGATTCAGGATGTACGACAGTGAGTTGAGCGATTTCTGCGCGACTGAAACCGCCGCCGGCCGGGATTTTGTCGCCGAAATCATCGCGGCGGCTCGCGCGCGAGGCTTGAAGATAGGACTTTATCACAGCTTGAACAATTTATATGACCGTCCCGACGGAGTCGACGCGCTTGAAGACGATGGTAAATACCGGATTTTCATTGAAAATACTTTTGTCAGGCTCAAGGAACTGCTGACCAGATATAACCCGGTCGATATTCTATGGTACGACGGCTGGTGGCCCTTTCACGCTGACGGCTGGCAGGCGGAGAAAATGAACGCAATGGTCCGCGCCGTGCAACCCGGGATTATTGTCAACGGACGCAACGGACTGCCCGGCGACTTCGCGACCCCGGAACAGCATTTGACCGCACCGTCACCATGGCGGCCATGGGAAGCCTGCATAACCTTGAATGACCATTGGTGTTACCATCCCGGCGACAATAACTGGAAAACGCCGTCAGGGGTCGTCAGAACACTTGTAACCTGTGCCCGGAGCCGGGGAAATCTGCTGCTTAACGTCGGTCTTGACGGAACCGGACGCATTCCGGAGAAAAACCTTGAAATTATCCGCAAAGTCGGCAGTTGGATCAAAAATGAGGGAACCGAAGCGCTTGCCGCCGATGATATTTTTGCTTTCGACCCGACCGTCCTCAAGACCGGGGACCGCGGTGACTGGGATTCCAATGCGCAATTCAGCGCTTCGGGAAATAATTTATACGCGAGTTTCATTTATCCGCCGGAAAATGAGTGGAGCCTTACCGGCCTGGAATGCCGGGTAATAAGTGTTTCAAGGAACGGGCAGGCATTACCGTTTTACAGCAGCGGCGACCGTCTGGCAATAATGCTGCCGCCGGGATTTGCGCAGGAATTTTGTCCGGTTTTGAAGATTGAATGCGACAAACCTCCGGTCATCTACCGTCACGGCGGGATGCGCTGGCTGCAAACCGGGCATGTACGCTATGACCCCTGCCCTCCGGATATCAGGTACACTTAAACATGATCAGTTCTCAGACAATAGAGGCTCATAACAAGAGTGCAAAGCTAAATGTATACGAAACAGCCATGGTTCTGGCGATTGCCGGTTTGTATTTTTTTTCCTTCTTTCAGCGGGTCGCGATACCGGGTACGATATTCAATGACCTGCAGCGTGATTTTGCTATTTCAGCGTCGGAAGTGACCAGGCTCAGCGCCATCTATCTCTTCGTCTACGCGCTGATGCAGCCGTTCGCCGGATTTCTGGCGGACCGGTTCGGGGGCATCATGGTTGTTCTGGTCAGCGGCTTGCTGCTTTGTGCCGGTTCACTCATTTTTCCGTTGTCAAACGGTAAATGGCTGTTGTACGCGAGCCGGGCGCTGGTCGGACTGGGGGCGAGTACCATGTATTTATGCATGGTCAAAGAAACGGACCATTATTTCGGCGGTAAAAACTTTGCCCCGGTTTTCGGTTTTTTATGTTTATTGGGCTATTCCGGCGGCTTGACCGGGACCAGGCCGTTCAGAATGATGGTTGAATACACCGGCTGGCGGAATTCCTGCATCATGATCTCGGTCGCCACTTTCACGGTTCTCATCATAGCATTTCTCATAATGCTGAAAGTGAATCGTGATGCAACGGTCAGAACCAGTCACATTTTTAGCAGCATTGGAGAAGTCCTTAAAAATAAAAAAAATTACGCGGTATTGTTGACCACCCCATTATGTTTCTCGCTTTATTTTTCCCTGCAGGCAACCATCGGAGCCAAGTTTCTGGAGGACTTTTGCGGGCTGTCTTCGCTTACCGCGGCAAATTACACTTTCGCCATGATGTTAGCCGTTATGAGCGCAATGATGTTTTCCGGAATAATCAGTCGATTGCTTGGCAACCGGCGTAAATGTTTTCTAATTTTCAATGGATTTTCGACCATGCTGGCAATGACGCTGATGTTGTGCGGAGTCTATTTTAAATTGCCGCCGGTGATTTTTCTGCTCGGTCTGATCATGCCGGCCCTGGCATCCGGCTGCACCCCGGTGAACGTATCCTTGATGAAAGAGCTGAATGACGCGAATAAAACCGCTATTTCTGTCGGGATCATGAACACGGCAACTTATGTGATGGTCGCGATTATGTCTCAGGCAACCGGGAAAATATTGGATTTATTCAGCCGGCAGGCCGTAACCAGAAACGGCGCGACAATTTATCCTGATAACGCGTATCTGGTTCTATTTTCAGTTTTTCTGGCGGTTTCAATTATCCCCTGCGTCGCTTCGTTTTTCTGTCGGGAAACTTACGGAAAAAATACTTTCAGAAATGATCATAAACTCACACATAAAATTTAAAGCAATAAAAATATAACATTGACAAGGAAACTGACAATATGAAAATTTGAGCTCGGGAATCTTCGGATATTCATTTTGCTGATCACTGGCTGCATGCTGAAAGGTTTTATTGTTTTTCTCCGGAAAACTTCATACTGAAAAATTAAAGAAAAGGTAAAAATTTATAATGAGTTTATTGGACTGGCTGATAGTATTGATCCCTGTGGGGTTCATTTTGTATATGGGATTTCACTCCCGTAAATATATTAACGGCGTGGCTGATTTTCTTTCCGCCGGACGTATTTGCGGACGCTATGTGATCTGCGTCGCCGATATCGCCAACGCGCTCTCGATCATCGGCCTGGTCGCCTATGTCGAAATCCATTACAAAACCGGTTTTTCCCTGTCCTTCTGGCACCGGATCGTGATGCCGCTGGGCATCATCATGGCGTTGACCGGCTATTGCACTTATCGCTTTCGCGCCACCAAAGCCATGTCGCTGGGACAGTTTCTGGAAATGCGTTACAACCGTTCCCTGCGTATTTTCGCCGCGTCTTTGCGTTCGTTATCGGAAATGCTGGCAAACATGATCATGCCCGCGATCGCCGCGCGTTTTTTCATTTATTTTCTTGGACTGCCGGGTAAAATCAACATTTTCGGGATGGAAATTCCGACCTTCATGCTGCTGATCCTGATTATTCTGAGTATCGCCATATCCATCATTTGCATGGGCGGAACTCTGGCCCTGGTAATCACTGATTCAATTCAGGGCATGATCTGTTATCCGCTGCTGGTGGTGTTTATTATATTTATCCTGTGCAATTTATCATGGTCCAATGAAATCGTTCCGGTAATGATTGACCGGGCGCCCCATGAAAGTTTTCTAAACCCGTATGATATTTCGAATCTGCGCGACTTTAATTTGTTTTTCCTGGTTTATCTAATTTTCTCCCAGCTCACTCATCGCGCCAGTTGGATCGGGGCGGGAAATTCATCCGCGGCAAAATCACCGCATGAACAGAAAATGGCCGGACTTCTCGGGTCTATCCGCGGCGCGATGGGACTGGTATTTTATGTCCTGATCGCCATTACGATCCTGACGGTCCTCAACCATAAAAGCTTTGCGACTAAAGCCCGGGAAATCAGAGTCGAAGCGTCAACCCGGATCGCCGGCGAAATTGTCCAGGAGCCGACGGTCAAATCCCAGCTTATCGCAAAGATCAAAGAAATTCCCGAGCATGACCATACGGTCGGACGGGACAAGCCGCTTTCACAGAAGAAAAATCTGGATACGATATATCTTGAAACTGCTCATAATTCACTGAAAAAGGAAGAAAAAGGGGACGCCAAGTTTCAACAATTCCGCACTCTCTACCATCAGGTCATGATGGCAGTGACCATGCGCAATATCCTACCGACCGGATTACTTGGAATGTTCTGTCTGCTGCTGGTGCTGGCAATGATCTCAACCGACGATTCGCGGATATTCAGTTCCGCCTTAACCATCGCCCAGGATGTCGTCCTGCCGCTGAAAAAGAAACCTTTTACTCCCAAACAGCATATGTGGATGCTGCGAGGCGTATCGGTCGGAGTCGGGGTATTCTTTTTCTTAGGATCATTTTTCATGGCGCAGCTTGATTATATCAGCTTGTTTGTCGCAATCATGACGTCGATGTGGCTTGGCGGCTGCGGCCCGGTCATGATCTTCGGCCTCTACAGCCGCTTCGGCACTACAACTGGAGCGTTCGTTTCCCTCATTACCGGCATGTTCATGTCAATATCCGGCATCATGATCAAGCGCAACTGGGCAGACTTTGTTTATCCCTGGCTGCAAGAGAACAATCTGGTCGAATATGTCGGAAATTTCCTGCAAACCGTATCGTCGCCGCTCAATCCATATATTGTCTGGGAAATGAATCCGGTAAAGTGTCCGATTAATTCCTATGAATTCACTTTCATAACGATGGCGGTAACCATGGTTTTATATTGCTCCGTCTCATGGATTACCTGCCGTGAACCGTTCAACCTGGACCGGATGCTCCATCGCGGCAAATACAATACCGACGGCAATACCGCCATCGCGACAAAATGGAGCTTCAGGACGGTTTTTTCAAAGATTATCGGGATCACGCCGGAATACAGCCGGGGCGATAAAGTAATCGCCTGGAGTATTTTTGTTTATTCGTTCATCTACCAGTTCCTGATTATCTTTGTCCTGGTCGTGATATGGAATTTCTTTTCCCCGTGGCCGCTGGAGTGGTGGAGCACATATTTCCTGGTTACGATGCTGCTGGTTCCGGGAATTGTCGCGGCAATTTCAACGTTCTGGTTCGGGATCGGGGGAGCAATCGACTTGTATCGTCTGTTCAGGGATCTGAAAGTTCGTATTGTCAATCCGCTGGATGACGGCAGGGTCGAGGGACATCTCTCGCTGGCGGATAAAGCAGAACTGGAGAAAATCGATAATAATGACAGCAAAAACAGTTAAACCCGAAGCCGGTTATTTGCGCGCATTGTCGTTGGGTTCTCCCAGGCTGCGGGAGTACTCCATTGGGGTCATGCCGGTCCAACGCTTGAAGACTTTGAAAAAGAAAGGAAGAGAGTTGTAGCCCACGGCAAAAGCGATTTCCTCGAGGGAATGAGTCGATTCACGGAGAAAATGTTTGGCCGCCAGTATACGCTGTTTCTGGAGAATTGTACTGAAATTACTGCCGGTTTCTTTTTTGATAAGAGCCCGCAAATAGGATTCGCTGCAAGCAACGGCAAGACTCAATTGTTTGAGGCTCAGCGGCCTCTGATATTCCTGTTCGATGAAAGTCATCGCCCTTTTGACTATTTCCGAACGGTAATTCAATTGAGTTGCCGATTCCGGGAATTTATGCGGAATGGCATTATTTTTCCAGCGAATGAAACAGATGATTAATTGACTCAGGCAGCAGGCGATAAATTCATTGTGATAAGGCAATAAATCCTCTGTTTCATGTTTTATGATTTCTAACAAGGCCTGGCCCTTCGGAAAGATATGCAAGCTGGTTTTTAAAATATTTTCAGGTAAATCACCGATAAAAAGTATATTCAAATAATCAACCGCGGCTTCGCTTTCTCCAATGAATGAATGGTCCGTTTCACCTGGAATAAAAATACTTTCCCCGGTGTTGATCACAATTCTTTCATTATCGACGTTCAAAATCAATTTTCCGTAGTCAACATATATGAACTCAACTGCAAAAATGTCATGGGAATGTACAGGATGATCATAATGAGGCCTTTTGCCCTTGTGGGAAACGTAGCAAATTCTTTTCACCAAAGCTGATTTAAAATCATAGTCGAGTCTCATCTCTAATCCTTTTCTGGTTAATCCGTACGACGGACGGTGGTAACCACTTTATACATTGAGTATTATAGTTTCACATTGGCTCTCCTGCAATATGCTATATGACTTTTTAAGTACTTAAAACGCTTAAAGAGTAATCGGCCAGTCCAATCACGGGGCCTCATGCCATCCGCTCAATGTCTTTGATTTAAGCAGCTTCGCGCTTGAAATCAAAGACATCGCTACGGGCAAAATGATGTCACTGCGTCATGCGTTGCATGACCGCCGCTTCGGTGACCAGCGGTTCGTCTAATACCGTTCACTTAACAAAAACGCCAGGAATGAATTTCCCTGGGAACGCGGACGTCCCGTCCGCACTAAGGGCACGTCTCGTGTCCGTAACCCTGGGAACGCGGACGTCCCGTCCGCACTAAGGGCACGTCTCGTGTCCGTAACCCTGGGAACGCGGACGTCCAGTCCGCACTAAGGGCACGTCTCGTGTCCGTAACCCTGGGAACGCGGACGTCCCGTCCGCACTACAAAGTCTGCCAATTAAAATAGTTAATCGCGTTCTGAGCGTTGCCGTGAAAAACAATAATCCTATAAAAAGCAGTTGACTGTTATTTTTTGATGGCTGTGTTATTGCATCTTGTTTACAAAACATAAGATATGCAACAAGTAATAATATAGCGGGCAGTAGCGCCTGCCTCGATGAGGCTGGCGGAGAACGTAAGTATCGGTTGTTAACGTCAATCAGTGACTGAGTAATCTGCCCGTGGGTGGGATGCTTTCTCATCCCGGCGCTTTCATCGAAAGCTGCCATACTAAATACGCCCATCAAAAAAATAATCAGATAAAAGAACGGTGTTGTCATATTCAATTCAAATACCTTGCCATAAGCGGCCTTAAACGCACTATGGAGTCCCGCCAGGAAGCTTGAATGTTGATCTCGTTGCGCAACCAGCGAATGAACTGAAAGCTTCTCTGGGACGGCCTGTTCCATTCATAAACTAATGAATTCATAGCTCTGTTTGCCTGTTTTGCCAGAGCCGTCTGCTCCTGTTTTCTGATCATAATTCTTTGAATCAATTTTTCATCGCGTATCCCTTCATTGTCTTCAAGAATTTGTTCAAGCAGCAACATCAGGTTATGGGTGATGCAGATAAAATTAGCTTGTTGACACTTCGTTTCGACGCTTTTACCCCAGGCTTTGTTTTCGTCAAACTTATTTTTTTTAACGTCATATAATTTTTCAATATCCCATCTTCTTTTATAGATAAATGCGATCAATCCCGGAGGCAGGGTCATTTCATTGGTCAGGAAAATATATTGCGTACCGTCAACCGGGTCTATATAAATGATTTTTCTCAATAAACCGGAACTGCTGTTGCCGACGAACAAGTCTTTAACCACCCCGTTATTGCGAGGGTCACTACGTTCGAATTGCCGCTCCCCGGAAACCATTAATTTCAGATTGGCTTTTGCCGTGGTAATGGTATAAATGCCTTTACCACGTTTCCAGCGGTGCCACAGTGCATAATCAATGATTGCCGAATCATAGGCAATCACAACCTTGGTTCCTTTGGCTTCCCCCATTCGCAAGGTCTCAGGATGCAGGCGCTTCATTACCGATATATCATGCTCTTTGACTTTATTATTTGCCCGGTCCGGCCTCATCACATCAAGAAACCGCAGACTTTCCGTTCTGAGGTTTAGAGCGTAAATTCCTGCAGGCGCATGCTTTTTTCCATCTTCAAACAAATCTTCGTGAGACGAGCAGTTGTGATAGTGTCCATCCGCGGCATACAATGCGAAACCGTTGAGTTCCTCATGTTCTTTGAACGGGTCATTAAGAACTGAATTACATCTTTTGACAAGATGCCAATTTACCTCATTCAACAAGGTTAAACGGCGCTTGCTCCTTAATGCGCTGAAAAAACAATTGACCGTTATGGCGTGCGAAATAAAATACTGTAGTTTCTGGACCCAGTCGCGACCGCTTTTGACTGAATCGAGAACTCGTCCGACTCCGGATTGAATGAATTCAAAATCATCAAAGTCTTTACATTTTCGGGTTGAATTTACATCTGCAAGGGCGTTTTTCAAAGGTTCGAAAAACCGTTCTCGTGTCGTTGTCATATTTAAATTTTCCATCTTGTAATATAGCAGGAAAGTAAAAGATGTCAATGCGTAAATACATTAAAACTAGATACTTATGAGATTTTAAATTTTTCATTGGCCATCGATATGAAACCGCTATTGCGCCCATTGCAAGGCATCGCAATGACATTTTTCAGGGGTTTACAAGCCCCTGTACGAGCAGGAAACTAAGTCTTGTTAAAGGCTTTAAATTCGCGTTTCAGCACCAAGTAATACCTCTTAAATTATGACAAAATGACAACACCGTTCAGATAAAAAGAATCAGACGGTTTGACTGTTTAAAAATCACAATACACTTGCTATTAATGTTTTATCCAACCATCGGTATTTAAGGATAGACTATTAAGGTAAGTCCAGTGATTAATATAACATCCAAAAAACAGATCTATTTACGGCATAATTGCAACTGCGGTTTTTAGGATAATTCAGATTGAAAACCAACCGAAAAGTAATGCTCAACTTTATTAAGTGAACAGTATTAAGCGGTTCGTCGCTGGACCACGCCCGCGTACGACGCGGTGCGGTATAACTGCTACGCAGAGTTTTTTATAAAATGGACTAACCGATTAACTTAAAGAAACCCCGGCGTTGAAAGTCCCATGAAAAAATTATCCGCCAACGCTCAAAAAACATATTTATCTTCTTATTTGAACAATTGCGAAACAAAAAACAGATCGGTTATTTGTTGAAGCATATTGAGCATTGCGCTATTATCGTTTGGAGTTATATTCATAAATAAAGCAGTGTACCAGTGATAGAAATAGCGATTCAACACAAAAGTAAATTAGCTGGAAAGGAACTAAGAAATGTGAATTGTTTCCGGAAAATCAGATACAACGAATATCCCTGAATGAATATAATCAGATTGATTATATATAAAATCATATAGAGTACTGAAATAACTTGTTTTCTCTAAGGTGACGGTTTATAATATTCTGCGGGGAGTATTGGGTTAGTCAACGACAACAACCATTTTAACAATTAGAAATAATACGAAAAGAGATAATAATGAGTGATTGCAAACAAAACATAAAGGAATACAGATCGTTTCAATCCGCCACATTCACGCTAATAGAACTGCTTGTTGTGATAGCAATCATCGCGATCCTTGCCAGCATGTTATTACCGGCGCTCAACAAAGCCAGGGATGCCGCCAAGAAAATCAAATGTGTCAATAACTTCAACCAAATCGGCAAAGCATGCGCCTTTTATTATGACGATTATGATTCCGCAATCGCATACAGAATGGGAACAAAGTATTGGTATGTTCTTTTGAAGCTGTACTTGAAAAGCAGAAACACTGTCATTGGATCATTCCACAGTGGAATAATTGACCAGTATGTTTGCCCCGCGGTAAACGTGAATGAAGCCACCGATTCCACTTTATGGGGAGGTAATTACGGAACATTAGGTCCGAACGGAAGGTTTTTTGTTGAATCAAAAGTCCTGCTCATGAGAAATTTGCATGTCAAGCAGCCGTCCCGCCTTTTATATTTCGGGGATTGCTACGGAATACGGCCAGTTTACCGGACAATTACAATTTCGGCAGGCGAGTTGCGTTTTTCCCACATGCAGTCCGGCACAATGCTCTATTACGACGGACATGTGAACGCCAGGAAACGAGGTACATTCAACACCACCAAAGACACTCCGTTCTGGAGTCCCGCTGAATCATGCGCACATCTGCCGGATTAACTTATGCGACAGAATAACTTGCATGAATGATTTCCAGGGATTAAATTTAATGCCGGATATGATCAATATACAAAAATTCCAACCGTTACCGGATATGAAAGATTCTTACAAATGACAAAAAAAGCCTTGATGGCAATCGGCGCCCATGCGGATGACATAGAATTCAACGTGGCGTCAACCCTGTTCAAGTATATGGAAACCGGCTATGATGTCGTGTACGTTCAGTCAACCAATAATATGTCTGGACAGTGGAGCAGAATCAAGCCGGACGGAACCCGGGAAAACCGGACTTTGCCGTGGCATCAACTAATGCCGCAGCGCAAGCTTGAGGCGGCGAAAGCGGCACGGGAATTATTCAACACCGAGCCTATCCATTTGGACCATCCGCAGCGGCACTATACGGATGACGACTGCCGGACGGTTGATTTATGCTATGGAAGTCCATGTCCCGACTGTATTAAACCGGCAACTCCCACTATAATAACCGCATTCGAACACAAACCGTCGGTTGACCAACTGGCGAAACTCATTATGGAAAAGAACGCCGAAGCGATCCTGACCCATGCGCCGATTGACAGTAATCCCGAACATACCTGCACAAATCTACTGGTTTATAAAGCGTTCCTGGAGGCGCGAAAACAGGGATACCTGGGCAGTCTGCTGTTCTGGCTGGAAATAACCGCCACAGGACGCGGTAAGACTTTCAATCTATGGAATTCCTTTATCAATACCGACGGTTATTTCCAACGCAAGTTTCAAGCCATCGGCATTCACGCCAGCCAGGTGCCGAAGCCGGAAACCCTGGAATTGGAGGACGAGATTCGCGGACGGCTCTGCGGCTGCGAATCGGCTGAAGTTTTCAATGTCTGCCAGTTAGGCGAAGATTGCGCCGGCAAATTTATTCAGGAAATAAAAAAGAACCTTTACCATTTCAAATACGGGAAATAAAAACAAGATGAACCAAGGAATATTAATGAGAAAATATTTTTCAGCTTCATTAATCATGTATGTAATGATGACAACGGCATTTGCAGGCGATATCATTCTCGGCGTGAACGGCAGAACCAAGCATCAGATCATAGTCCCGGACAAGTATGAAAACCCGGTATCACAACAGTCGGTCGAAACGTCGGCAAAACTGATTCAGGATGCGTTCGCCGCAAATTCCATAAAACTGGATATCGTCAAAGAATCCGGAAAAAATAAAGCAAAGCACGGCATTTACCTCGGCAAAACAAAGTTTGCCAAAGAACACGGAGTGGATATTTCCAGACTTAAAAATTGGCAGAACATCCACAAGGCGGTCGGCAAAAATGTGATTATCGCGGGCAACGATATACCCAACCCGGTTACCGATGACAGAACCGGTTCCAACCGGAAGAAGATTCCATACCCTTATCTTGTCACGTTGCACAGTACGGCGGAGTTTCTTTACCGCTACGCGGGAGCGCGCTTTCTCAAGCCGGACCCGGACGGAATTGAATTTATTTCGCTTGCCGCGATCAGTGTTCCGGATGACCTGAATAAGACCAGCGAACCTTTTCTGCTTGAGCAGGACTTTATCAGTCGCCTATCCAAGCCCGGAAACCTCTTCCATGTCGCGAACCACTGCATCAGATTCCAAAAAGTATGGTCGAATGGCGGTCATCAGCATAACGTGGCGGTCCCCAAACAAAAATACGGCAAAAGCCATCCTGAATATTTCGTTCAGACCGGTAACGGGCTGCGCAAAAAAAACACTAATCATCTTTGCTATTCAAACAAGGAAGTACAGGAATTAATCTATAAGCATATTCTTGCAATGTGCGATAAGGGTTATGACATTGTCGAGGTTGGCCAGCCTGATGGTTTTGTGCCCTGCGCCTGTAAGAAATGTTTTGAGCTTTATGGTATAAAACCGGTTACCAAGCCGGAAGACGGGGCGATATGGTACGCGGACCCGGCATGGAACGAAAAGTTGTGGATAATGCACCGGAATATGGCGGTCAGATTGATGAAAGATCGTCCGGGTAAAAAAATGATGATTTCAGCATATTCCGTAACTGCCGATCCGCCGAAAACGATTAAAGATTTTCCGGCAAACGTCATCATTGAAATGATGCGCTCCACCCCGCAATATTTCAACGCCTGGTCTAAAATAAAAGTTCCGGGCGGTTACGCCGCCTACCTTTACACCTGGGGAAATTTTCACCTTACCGGCATGACGCCAAAGAATGAAGTATCTTATTTTGGCCGGGAGAGTGAACGTTTTCGCAAGTATGATGTCAGGATTGTTCAGATGAACGGCAGGCCGTTTCAATATGGACTCGAAGGGCCGAATATATATACGTATCTGCGCCTGGGAGTGGACCCTGAAAGCAAAAACGCCGACGCCCTTTTTAAGGAATATCTGGAAGCGTCTTTCCGGGAATCGGAAATTCCAATGCGGAGATTTTTTACAAAACTCCAGAATGCGCTGATGCTCTACCAGTTGAATGTTGATTATATCAAAAAAATGGGCAGGGACCCGATTCGCCTGATGGGCATTATTTACACGCCGCAACTCATGGATTCCATGGAAGAGGATCTGAACCGGGCCGAAAAGACGGCAACCCGGCAGCAGGTAAAAAACCGCATCGCAACGGTCCGCGGGGAATTTGATTTTCTGAAGCATATTGTTGATGTCATATACTGTTGGCACAATTACCAGAACCGGAAAGATCAGCAATCCCTGAATCAATTGCTGGATGCCGTTGACGCCAGAAATAAACATCTCGAAAAATTAATTTCGAAGAAAGGCTCTCCCTACAATCCCAATGGTTACAGGAAAGCGTTTTTCAACCCCAGAAACATCCTGAGCCGCGCGCCGTTTAACTGGAATGTGGCGAAAATGCGTAAAGAAGGCGATGCGTCGCTCCAGGACAAAAGTATGCAGGCCGTCTTCTCGGGAAAAGCCCCGACTCTTGATTCCAAGGTCTGGAAAAAGGCCCGAATTCACAAGATCGGCAAACCGCGCGGTTCCGACCATGCACTTCATTCGGATACTTTTTTCCAGGTTCTCTATGATAAAACCAACATATACATTAAAGTCACCGGCACCCAGGATAAATCTTTGACGAAATTCAAATCCCGCGGGCGTGACGCCGAAATATGGCTGGCGGAATCAATTGTAATTAATGTATCACCCAGCGGCGACAAGAGTCAGTATTACTATTTCACCTATGAACCGGTTGATGACTCATACGCGGATGCCGAACATGGCTTCATCACCGATACCTATGACCCGCGTTACGGCTGGAATGACTGGACCTGGAACGGCAAATGGCAATACGTCAATAAGCTCGATCCGCAGAACGGCAAATGGGAATCGATGGCGACTATTCCGTTCAAAAGTTTGAAAACGCCTCCGCCTCAAGCCGGGACGACCTGGTATTTCAATATCGGCCGGGTTCACTTTTACCCGGGAACCGGAAATAAAGTTGCACGCGAACTGTCCGTATGGACCGGCATATTGAATCCGTCCAAAGTACCGGGAGACGCCTCCATGGGTAAATTGATTTTTGATTGATCTTAAAACAGCTTACAACTTAAAAGGATTATTGTAAAAACATTATGAAACCAACGAAAACATTCCTTTGCGGAATTCTGGCACTGTGTTCCCTGTCAAGCTATGCTTTTGATCATAAAGAAGTCAGAAAAGCCCGACAGCTCCAAAAAGACAAGCGTTATGAAGAAGCCATCGCGGTTTATGAAAATCTAAGCAACAATACGAAAGATGTCTTAGACGACCAGCGATACATGACTTTAGCTATAAAAATTGCCCTTTACTCGCTGAAAGATCGGGGAAAAGCCATAAAACTGGCCGAACGGGTAAAAAATCCGGAACGGCGCGCCTATGTTTTAATGTCATTGTACAAGCCTGAAACGCTGATTGAAAAATATAAAGAGACGAATTTCACGGCCTGGCCCGAAGATATTCGGGTTGCCGCCTGTAAAAACCGGGGCGAGGCTTATTTCAGGATGAAAAAGTATCAGGAGGCGCTGGTCGATCTGGAACAGGCATTGGCCCAGCAGGGCGGCTCGTACCGGGATAGGGGCGAAGCCGCCAAGATCGCCGGCGACATCTATCTAAACAATATGAAAAATGAAGCGAAAGCCGAAGCAATGTATCGCAAAGCGCTGGCCGCAACCAAGGGCAATTATTCCTGGCGCAACGACGCCCTGTTGCGACTTTCGGATATTTTGCTTCGCAACAAGAAAAACAAAGATGCCCTCGCTATTTATCAGAACAGCAAGCTTGAAAAAATTACAATTCCTTTCTGGAAAATTACTATTGCCCGCGGTTATGCTAAAGCACTGGCTGCCAACGGAAAGAATCTCGAGGCCTTGAAGCAACTGAATCTGGCATTGCAGACAGAAACCAAGCCCGATAGAAAAAAAATAATACAGAAGGAAATAGACAAGCTCTCAGAAGATATGCTCTGATAACCCAGGCTTAATTTTTTTCGATGAACGCAACCAGGGTTAAATTTTTCAGCCTTAACAACGCCAGGGGAAAGTCCCACGCCTTCAGCAATGGAGTTAATACATGACCATAAAATTTATTCATAATCAATTGATTGTAAAAGCCGACAAGCTGATTCCAAGAGCCGGAGAAGGCTCCGCTGTTTTGTTGAAGAATGACTCAATTATGCTCGTTTATTGTCAATTTGCCGGGAAGGAAGACCATAACAGAGCCTCAATTGTTTCAAGAATTTCAACCGATGGAGGAATTTCATGGTCCCTCGCAAGAGAAATAATTAAAAAAAATCCTGAATCATTGAATGTAATGTCTCCGGGGTTGTTGAGACTTGACAACGGTCGGCTTGCGCTGGTTTACATAGAGAAATTTTCATTGACGGACTGCACTCCATGTATATGTTTCAGCGACGACGAAGGAGAAAGCTGGTCAGAACCATCTCTCATAACTAAGCGGGGACGCTATAATGTGGTTGTTAATGATCGTCTTATACAAACTTCAGGCGGACGCTTGCTGATTCCCGCAGCGGTACATTCCTATAATGAAGCTGATGGTTCATGGAATAATACCAATTTATGTATCGTTTACTATTCCGATGATTGCGGGCTTTCATGGAACCAAAGCAATTATCTTGACGGTATAAAACCATCTGACGCGGCAATCCCCCATAATTTGACAGAAGATAAACGGGCAATCTGGGAAACTATTTTACAGGAGGGAATTTGTACGCAGGAACCCGGGTTGGTGGAATTATCTGACGGAAAAATAATGTTGTGGACAAGAACTGCAGGCGGATATATGTATAGAAGTATATCGCAGGACAATGGCGAAACATGGTCCGCGTTCAAACCGGTCACGTCAATAATATCTCCTCTGGCGCCGCAGTCAATAAAACGCCTCCCGGGAAGTTCCAGATTGATATGTTTTTACAATGATCGCCGCGGCGAAAGCTTTCTAATTGATAACTGGAGCTGGCGCACCCCGCTTACGGTCGCAACCAGCGACGATGACGGGAAAACCTGGAGTGCGCTTGGCAATATTGAAAGCACTGATCATAATTATTGTTACACAAGTATCCTGTTTTTCGCCGGCAAGCTACTCCTTACCTACTATTATTCAGAAAATTATATTGAAAATAATCTGGAAAAACGCAGAAATCTGGCATCGTTGAAACTACAAATAATTAAATTCTGAATAACACATTCCCTGCGGGAAATATCAAAGAGTTGAAAGCGTGGTTGCACTACACTGCATGATATAGCAATTTTAACCCGGACGCGGGAAATAAAAGTTTTTTTAATGGAAAATTCAAATTTTATAAAATACCTGCAATAAAAACAATAATCTTGAAAGGAAAAATGAATGTCTTACAACGCAAAAATTGTGATGGTTGGCGGCGGAAGCTATAATTGGAGCCCGCGCTTACTGTGCGATTTAATTCAAACCCCGGAAATTGAAAACAGTGAAGTAGTTCTTCTAGACATAAACTTACAGGCGGCGGAAGATATTAAAAACGCGGTCGACAGACTTTGTGCGGATAATCATAAAAAATTTCATTTCACCGCGACGACAAATGAAGATGAAGCTTTTGCCGGCGCTGATTTTGTCGTTATTACAATTTCCACCGGCGGCCTGAAGATGATGCATCACGATATAACCATTCCGGAAAAATACGGCATCTATCAGACGGTTGGCGATTCGGTCGGCCCCGGCGGCTGGGCCAGGCTGCTGCGCAACGTCCCGGTTTTCACGGACATGGCCCGGAAGATTGAAAAACTTTCCCCCGGCGCGGTCATCCTTAATTATACCAACCCGATGGCCGGTTTGACTGGTGCGATCAGTGAATGCACTTCACTGCGCAACGTAGGGCTCTGTCATGGCGTCTTCGGGACACGTGCTTATTTAGCCCGGGTTTTTGAAGTTGACGCAACTGATATTGCGTTGCGTTACGGCGGCATAAATCATTTTTTCTGGATTCTTGACTTTTCGGTAAAAGGAGAGAACGGTTACAAATTGTTGCGCGAAAAGCTGGGCAGCGACACCTTGCTTAAATATGACAAAGCCAGTAAGGATGCCGCCGGTTTTTCAGATAATAATCATGAATTATTTTCCGAATTATATGAAAATTTCGGCTATTTGACCTATTCCGCCGACCGGCACACCAGTGAGTTTTTCACAAGGTATTTAACCGATCTTGAAATGATCGAAAAATTCAAACTTGTCAGAACAAGCATGGCGAACCGCCAGGATTCCATTGACAAAGCCAAACAATATGCCCTTGACCTGGCGGCGGGCAAAGAAAAAATACGCACGAAAAGCGTTGAAACCGCGGTTGACATTATGAAGGCGTTTGTGACAAATAAAGCTTTTATCGATGTGGTCAACCTTCCCAACACCGGGCAGATAGACAATCTGCCGCGCGGAGCTGTGGTTGAAACTCTCGGCATGGTCGATGCAAGCGGGTTCGCGCCAATCTGTCTGGGTTCGATGCCGGAACCTCTCAAGCATATCTCTGAAGTACATTGTCAAATTCAATTGATGACGCTCGAAGCCGCGATGACCGGCAATAAAAAACTCGCGCTCGATGCATTGATGCTTGACCCGCTTTGCGCTAAATTGACCCTGTCGGATGTCAGATCAATGGCATCTGAATTATTAGAGGCGACAAAAGATTATCTGCCCCAATTTAAATAAAAGGGACAACCCGATAATCTCAAACAACAGAATTCCAGAGCCGCTCTCGTAGCAGCTCTGTTTTTTTACATATCTTTAACTTCCCGTCATGAATAATAATTAATAAATAATCAATATGTACTTTCTTAAAAAATTATAAAACAATAATAATAAATAACATAGAACTGAAAAAAACAGAACCAATAGTAGTACATCAGATCAGCAGCACACCCAGAATAGTGGACAAGAAAGATTAACTTCAATAGAGAAGTAATCAATTACTCCTCTTTTTAATTCTTTTTTAAAATTATCAAAACAGGGTATTGACAAATCAAATATAATAATATATAATAATTCATAACAAAAATAACAAAACATATTAATTGTGATAAATTATGGCATTGGTTGATAACATCAGGCAGGATTTGAAAGCCAAGATCCGGGAACAGGTTTTCCGGACCGGGGAATTCCTGCCGACTTTCCAGAAGCTGGCCAGCACCTACCAGACCAGCACCAACAGTGTCTACCGGGCGATTAAACAGCTGGAACGCGAAAACATGGTTTTGGCGGTAAAAGGCTCCGGCACAAAAGTCATCTATTCCTCTCCCGCAAACTCTGGAAAAACCGCAGCGTCCCGTTATGTCGGGCTGGTAATCAGTGAGCCGGGACGGGATTCTGCAACAATGCAGCTTTTGACCGGAATCCAGGAGGGCCTTGAAAAACAGGGGCGTCACTGTATTGTTAAATTCTCCCATAAAAACCTCGAAGAAGAAAAAAAAGTTGTTCTGGACCTGAAACGGGACGGAGTAAATGATATCATCCTTTATCCGAGTCTCGCTAATTATGACGACCTGAAAAACAGAGTGGAATTATTTATGCGGGAAGGCATCCAACTTACCTTCATCAACTATTACCGGACCGGCTTGACGCGCAGCGCGGTTTGCGTGGATAATTACTGGGGCATCTATAATTTATGCCGGTCCATGCACGATGATGGCGCGGAAAAATTTGTTTTCATGAGTTATGAAATCGACAGACCGGCCTTTGATTTTGCCATTCACGAGCGGACAACCGCGTTCCGGGAATACGTCAGGAGCAATGATTTACCGTCAGAAATTATATATCTGCCAAACAGCGAAAATTTTGCTGACGACGATGAAAGAATCCAACGTTTCTTTGAACATGTCAAGACTCCCGGCACCGCAATTGTCTGCATGAATGACGTGATCGGAAAAAGACTCGGAAAAATGATGATGCATAAGAATATTGCCTGGCCGGACAGCTTGTTTTTCGGAGCGTTTGGAAATCTCGATAGTTTTCCCTATCCATTATACGAAGCGAGAATTGATTTTTACCATTTCGGCCTGGAACTGGCCAGGGCATGCGTGGCGGGATCGGACAACTCCCACGGTAAACGTCTGATTATTGACGCAGTGACTGTTTCTCCACGCGGCTGATTTTTTGTATTTTCGTGAACAACACGATTTAACATAATTTCAATATAATTAAAATTGCAGGAAGAGAGAATTTCAATGAAGAAATCAGGATTTATCTGGATAACGGTAATGAGCCTTACCAGTACGTTCGCGGCCCTGGAACTGCCAAACGCCAGTCTTGAGGAAGACTACGAAAATGACGGCATACCAGATAAATGGAACATTCCCAAAACCACTCGGGTCACTCTGGTGACCGACAAAAAAAGCCACGGTTCCAAAGCAGCGAAATTCACCGCCGGCTATGTATTGATGAGCACGAATATGAAGAGCGAAAAGCCGTTACCGGGGCAAACCCTGAACTTCAGTTTTGACGCCTGCGGTAATGGCGGAGCTAAGCTCGGTGTCATGCTTGGATTCTATATAAAGGGCAAAGACAAAGTCAAATTCAATTATGCCAGATTAACCTGGAACCGGGTGTTGCGCCCCGACTTTGTGACCCAGCGTTTTAAATACACATTTCCTAAAAGCGCGGTAAAAGACCGGGTTTGGCTGGCGGTCTATTGTTCCACCAAAAAAGGCACGGTCTGGATTGATAATTTTACGATGACCGCCGGAACCGTAACTCCGGAGCAACGCAAGGAATTAACCGTTGTTCAGCGGGAATGGGGATATTTGGCCGGACGCACCGCTAAAGCATTGCGGATCAAACCCGGCGATAAAGACCTGCTGCAGATCAACGCAACGGTAAATAAAATGCTCGGACGCTGCTCCTCCGATGATCTGACGCTCCTGGACCCGAAAAATGATTTTAAGGCGGAAATTGAAAAATTAAACGCGAAAATTAATGCGGTTGTCAGCAACGGAGCTCAGTTTACGACCTGGCTTTCTGACGCTTATGTCAGAATGGAGCCGGATGAGATCATTCCCGCAAAAGTAATTGCGGTCTCATCGCTGGAAACCTTGAAAAACGAATACCGGGCAATCGGGTTCAGCGTTGCCAACGGGTCTGATAAACCGCAAACAGTACCAGTCAGGATTTCGGGTCTGGATAAAGCGGCAGATAATATTCAGGTACGCAAACAGATTTTTCTTACCACATGGTATCGCAAGGGAAAGATACTGATTGCCGATCCGATTCCCATGCTGAAAGATAACAAATTGCCGTTAAATCCTGGGCAAACCGTAAAAATGCTGGTTTCATTTAAGGTCAAAACCACCGCGAACGGGCGCTATCCGGTTAAGATTGACGTTGCCGGGAAAACCCTGACGGTGAATCTTGAAGTTTTACCGAAAACCTTTCCGGAATCGCCCAAAATGCATCATTTTCAGTTCATCTATCCAAACATGCAGCCGGCGCTGTCACATCCTGAACTGACCGCGAAAGATCTGGCCGAACACTATTGCGACGGCATCGAGTTCCCGTTCCTCCCGAAAATTGTTTTCAATCCGGACGGTTCGGTCAAAAGCAGCAATTTTGCCGCCAGCATGCAGGCAAAATGGATGAAGGCTTATGCCGATCAGAAAATAAAACTTGGCATATTCTGGGAAGGCGTTTACAAGAAGTTTCCAATGTCAGACGGGAAAATGATACCGTTTGTCGATAAGAACGAAGTAATTTATCCGGATTGGAAAAAAGCCTATAAAAACCTCTTGACCGGCTGGCTCAAGTTTTCAAAAGAAAAAGGATACGGTCTTGACGATTATCTGATCATGCCCGATGACGAACCGTCATCACGCGATGAATTTATGAATTCTCCCGGCAAACTGGTAAAACGGGCGGTTGAAACCTATAAACTAACGCGAAAAATTGAACCGAAGCTGAAGCAGTTGGTAACAATTTCCGATTATGCCAGTCCCAAAGATATCGAAGCGATCACACCGCATGTCGACATCGTTATGCCGGTCTGGCCGGCCCGGACATTCCTGGTCCGCTGGGCTCCTAAAGGCTATAATCCACGCGAAACATTCCATAAATCAATTGTCCCGATGTGGAAAGCTGAACGCAAAAAACGCGGTCTGAAAATCTGGAGTTATTCAGTCGACCGCGGCAAAACCGAGCCGGTACTGAATTCGGGCCGCGCCTACCCGATCTGTGCGGTCGGGGTCGGGTATACCGGAGTTGCCACCTGGGCCTATAACGTTACTAGGGGCAGCAGTTGGGATGATACCGACAAAGGCATGCTGGATTATTCATTTATCTATAACGGCAAAGAAAGACACCCCGTAAATAAACTGGAAAACCCGACCGGCGAAATCATTGTTCCGTCAATCCGCTGGGAAGCCATGCGAATGGGAATTCAGGACGCTCAGATTATGCTGTACCTCCAGGATGCCATGGAAAAAGGAAAATGCGACGACGCAACCGCAAGCGAGATCAAAAAGATTCTGGCGGAAGCAAATGAATACGGTAAAAAATTAAATTTCACATATCCTAAAATTAACAGTATTTCAACACGAATCAGAAAATTGATTCTTAAAATCAAATGACAGGAGAGGTCCAATGAAAAAGCGCGTTTTCACACTAATCGAACTGCTTGTCGTGATAGCCATCATCGCAATTCTCGCCAGCATGTTGCTGCCGGCACTGCAGCAGGCCCGTAAAAAAGCGTACGAAAACACCTGCAAGAACAACTATAAACAAATCGGTAACGCCATGGCGTTGTACCAGCCGGATTATGACGGGTTCTTCCCGGCCTATGTCGTTCACGGCGGCAGTCGATACTTCAGTTCAACCAATAACGGAAAAGAAAAGATTTTTCCCTATCTGAATAAAGATGAAATCTTCATGTGCCCGTTCTTCCAGAAAAACCGGACAAATATCGCGACCGGAGCCTTGAATTATGATTACTATCTGCGGAAGAACAATGTATGGTTCAATTATGTAAAAATGGGCTGTGCCACTGTTTCACACCAGGGAGTTACCGTCTCCTACAATCGCGGTATTAAGGGCAGCGCCAGGAAAATGTCGCAAGTAAACCGGCCCAGTCTTGCCGCTACCAATCGCGACACCTACGCAAATTATCACTTCTACGAAAGCCCTACAAAACAGGGAACCTCACAATTGTACGCTGACGGCCATGTCAAAGCTGTATTATACAATATGGTCGGACTGGCTACGGCGACTCAAGGTGTTACTCAAAATCTGGGCTGGGACCGACCCGATCCAACAAGTTGGGTCTATTATTGAAAAGCAGCCCCGGTAATGCGAACTTCATGTCTGCATGCATTTACCCCGAGAGCGCGGTATTCAGCCCCGGCACGTTACCGGCAAAAAAAGGTGGAGGGCGAAAGTCTCTTGAGCCGCCCGACTGCACGACATGTCCGGCTCAACGGAGTTTCGCCCTCCAGGCCGGAATGACCAGTTCGAAAGTATTAAAACAAGTTTAATTTTCTGGTATGCAAACGTTTTTTGTTATGACAAACAAGAAACTGTTTTAAAAAAGATCCACATTCATGAAAGACAGATTTATGCAGCTTGAAGCGACAGACAAGGAGCGCTTTCTCTATTTGCTGGGCCGGGTATTCCGGATAGCGTTCGACAAATCACGCGGCGGCTTTACCCGCGTCGAAGTGTTTGACGGCGAGTGCTGGCGGAATATTTTAGCGGAAGAAGGAATCCTTGGCGACAATCTGGAATTGCCGGTTATCTCATTTGAAATATCCGGTCAAACTGAAGACTCATGTTTATTTAACGTTGTACGTCAGGATCAAACCTGGCGGATCGAGAATAATTTCGAAGTATACGCTTCCGGCTGGATTATTTGCTCGTTCTCCATGGAAGTCATTGCCGAACGCGGTAAGCTGGAAGAACTGCGCGTCGGTCTTGATTTGGATGAGAAAACCGTTTTTTCTCACTTTTACCGGACAAAATTCACTGACAACGATCAGGATGAACGTGAAAGCATCCGGGCCATGGCTCTGGATTTCAGCACGGATTCCAGAGCGGTCACCAACAGCATCAATGTACTGCTTGAGTCAGTCACTGCCGACATCGACGGCCGGTCCTGCCGTAAAGTTTTTGAAAAATCCGGCGAGAACCGTTTCATGGGCTGGAAACTGACCTCCGGCTGGCGTTATCCGTCCCGGCGCGGCTTCCGTTATGAAAACCGCTGGGCCGTGACCCTCTCCGGTTTGAACAACCAGCCGAATCCGGTACGCGGACAGCGCATATACCACTATTACGGAAAAATCCTGCCGTATCCGTCTGCCGACATTATCGATGAAATGATCGAATACGGCTGCTCCATTCTGATTTTGCATAACTCCTGGCGACACATCGGCACCTGTATTCCCGATGACGCGGCAGAACTGAAAAACGTAGTTTCCCGATGCCACCAGGCGGGAATCAAGGTACTGCCTTACACCGCGCCGTATCTGATCGCCCACAAGGACCCGGCCTATCCGGAATTCGCCGATAAACTGACCGACTGCATGAACGTCTGGTACTGTGCCAAAGACAACCAGATGACCGCGTACGAACCGATGGACGACTGGGATTGCGACGAGCTGTGCCTGCGTTGTCCGGAAGCGTTTGATTTTATGGTTGAATGCGCAACGCATTGTGTTGATGAGTATGATATGGACGGCATCTATGTTGATTTCTGCTGGCCGGCCCAAGGGTTGTGCAATGATCCGGCTCACGATCATAAACCGGGTTTGTTCAATTTTTATGACTACTTCCGCCTCAACCGGGCATGGCGGCAAAAACTTGGGCAGGATAAACTGATGATCGGGCATGGCGGCGGTTTTATTGTAGCGTCGGATATGCTTGAAGGATACGACGCCTGCCTGACCGGAGAGGCCCAGGTAAAGATGTCGCCGGAAACTGTCGGACAGCAATTCGGGACGGCTCCCACGCTCTGGACAATCCAGCGGTCAAAAGGTGACATATTCCGCTCTGATCAGACCATTGAAGAAGCGATTCGCGAGGGGGTGACCATTCATTACGGAGTCGGCATCGGCGGCGCCGCGGTGATTGCCACGCTGGACCCTGCCCATCACCGGGAAATGATCGCATTATGGCAGATGTTCCGGGCTTTTCCGGTTGAAAAGGCGATATATTACAATTATCTTTATCCGGCGGCAGTGGAAATTGACAACCCCGAGATACTGTACAGCCTGTATGTCGCGGAAGAAGGATGCGCGTTATTGATAATCGTCAACGGCGGTGGAAGCATGACCGACAATTATCCCTGCGTCGGCTGCAACATTAAATTGAACCCGGAAAAGACCGGATTGGCTAATAAACTTAATTGTGTGGAAATGCGGGGAAGCGACTACCGGTCTTTCAGGGTATTTGACGCACCCCCGGTGACCGATGGCATAATAAACGTTCAGGAAATCGCCAAACATGAATTTATCGGCTTCTTGCTGAGTCCGGGAGAACCGCCAGCTGAACTGTCCGCGCTGCGCCGCCATCTCGAAACCCGGGC
The DNA here is from genome assembly GCA_963676655.2 of Victivallales bacterium. Taxonomy (GTDB): domain Bacteria; phylum Verrucomicrobiota; class Lentisphaeria; order Victivallales; family Victivallaceae. The sequence goes on from CAXXKX010000003.1 coordinate 406,582, forward strand.
GGACCGGGCAACCCGAATTATGGAAAAGAGTTTGGAACGGCAAAAACTGTTGGATGAAATGTTGGCAAAGTTTCACCGGTCCCCATTGGCCCGGAAAAATGTCTCTTATGAAGAATTCACCCGCGGCAGAAGCGCCGAATAAGGAAGATGTTTATGAGTCAATTAAGCTATAACAAAAAACTGACTGTTCGCTGGCAGCCTGATGTGCTGGTGGTTGGCGGTGGTCCCGCCGGAATCGCGGCCGCGCTGGCGGCCGGGAGCCAGGGACTGTCAGTCCGTTTGATTGAAGCCCATAGTTGTCTGGGCGGCATGGGGACAGCGGGAATGGTGCCGGCTTTTTCATTGTTTACCGACGACGTCAACTTTCTGGCCGACGGTATCGGACGGAAGATTTACGACGCGCTTCAGGCGGCCGGCGGCGCTTACGACACAAGGATCATGAGCATCCGGGCCGAAGTTCTGAAGCGGGTATATGACACATTGCTGAGCGAAGCCGAAGTGGACTACACCTTCCATACTTCACTGGTTGACGTTACGGTTGATGCCGGAACAGTTAGCGAAGCGATATGCGCGGATAAATCCGGGTTGTTCGCGATCCGGGCAAAAGTCTTTATCGACGGCACCGGTGACGGCGACCTCGCGGTATTCGCCGGAGCCGATTACGAAAAAGGCGGCATCGATGCCCGGATGATGCCCGGAACCCTCTGTTCGCTATGGGCCGGGATCGACTGGGACAGGGTAAATAACTCCGGTCTGAAACCTGACAACTGTAAAATAGAACAGGCATTCAAGGCCGGAATCTTCACCCTTGAAGACCGGCATCTGCCAGGCATGTGGCGCGTCGGCGACAAAATCGGCGGCGGTAATATCGGCCATACCTTCGACCTCGACGGCACGGACAGCGAATCGCTGACCCGGGCTCTGGTCTGGGGGCGCAAGTCGATGCTGGAATATGAACGTTACTACAAAGAATATCTCCAGGGTTATGAGAATATGGAACTTGTCGCCACCGGCTCGTTGCTCGGAGTGCGTGAAACCAGGCGGATCAAAGGCTGTTACACCCTTAATGTTAAAGACTTCAGAGCCGATTCTGTCTTCGAGGATGAGATCGGCCGGTATTCGTATCCGGTGGATATCCATATCGCCAAACCCGATAAAGCCAGCTTCGACGCTTTTATGAAAGAATATACCGCGATGCGGATGGGACCGGGAGAAAGTTACGGAATTCCGTACCGCATCCTGACTCCGGAAAAACTGCATAACGTGCTGGTGGCCGGACGCTGTGTCAGCACCGACCGCAGTATGCAGGCTTCGATCCGGGTGATGCCGGGATGCTTCATCACCGGTCAGGCAGCCGGAATCGCGGCCGCACTGGCGGTTGAAAATACCACAAGTATCCATGATATTAATATCCATGAACTACAAAAACGTTTAAAAGAACTGGGAGCGTTCCTGCCTAACTATGAGTAAACAACCTAATATATTGATCCTTTTGAGCGATCAGCTGCGGCGTCATGCCCTGGCGTGTTACGGCGATCCCGACGCGCGAACCCCGAATATCGACCAACTGGCGGCGGACGGGGTCCGTTTTAATAACGCCTGCTCGACCTATCCGGTTTGCGTGCCGTTCCGGTTTACCCTGATGACCGGGGAATACGCCCACACCCGGCATATTCCGGCCATCGAGTGGTGCATGTCGCCCACGGAACGCACCATCGCCGATGAGTTGAACGAAGGCGGTTATCAGACCGTCTACATCGGCAAATGGCATTTGGACGGCGGTCACGGCCGCACCGGCTCAGCCCGGCAAATCGGCCTGACTCCAGTCAAACCGGTCAATCAGGGCCGCTGGCGGAAATGGCTCGGGTTCGAATTGCGCAACGATCCGTTCGACACCTATTATTTCGAGGACGTCGACCCGACGCCGAAAAAGATAGAGGGTTACCAGACCGATGGTCTGTTTCAGCTTGGCATGGATTATCTGGATAACGAATATGACAACAGCAAACCATTCTGTATGGTGATTTCAGTTGAGCCGCCGCACAGCCCGTTTGTCGCCCCGGCTGATCTGCAGACCGCATGGGAAGCACGCGATATAACCTTGCCGCCCAACTTCAATCCCCCGGCGGACAAACGGGAACAATACATTCTTGACCGGAAACGGTATAACGCCATGGTGGAAAATCTCGACATCAATGTCGGGAGGATTCGCGAGTTTCTCGAACAAAGAAACCTGGCCGAAGATACCATCGTCCTGTTCTTTTCCGATCACGGCGAATTCAACGGCAGTCACGGCCTGACGGGCAAACAGTGGCCCAATGAGGAGTCGGTTGGAATCCCGCTAATGGTATACGATCCGCGTTCCAAAGCCGGCAAAGGCGGAATCATCAACGATCCGGTCGCGACTGAAGATTTGTTCCCGACCATCCTGGGACTGGCCGGTTTAAAACCGCAAAACAAAGTGCCGGGGCTTGACCTCAATCCCTTGATTCGCGGCGAAGTATCAGCGCTGGACCGGGACGGGGTTATGCTGGAATTCGTTGCGGAACATCGTCCGGCCTATCCGTTCTCAGATGCCGCCTGGCGGTCTTTCCGGACGGAGCGGTATAAATACAATGTCAAAGGCAATAAGCTCTGGGCGAAACCGTGGCAGTTTTTCGATCTGGTCAACGATCCATACGAGATGAACAATCTGATCGATCATCCTGATTATCAAACTGAAATTGCCCGGCATCACCGGCGGCTTGAAGAAATTATTGCCGGAAGCGACGACCATTTTGTTTTATTGCCGGCCTACGGCTGCAACGGCGTTAATCTATGGGGAATATGATATGAAATTCAACTCAAACAAGTCCTGGTATCCCTGCTCTACCGATGCTTACGGCGGACATGCGGTTTATATCCCTGAATATGGAAAACCGGGTGCGATCGAATTTATTCTGATGATGAACCAGAACTATCCGGAGTTCAAAACCCACCCAGCCCTTGACGTTGCCCATGGTTATGTTCAGGGAGTGGAACGATTCAAGCATAATCACGATTACCGGGTCGTGCCGTGGGAGATCGATCCTGAATATAACTTCTGGAGTTTCCTCTATCTGCCGACATTCGAGAACAATGTCAGGGCTGTCGCCACTTTTGTTCCGACGGCAGATTCCGGGCTGCGACTTTACCTTAAGCTCGAAAACCCCGGGCCGATAGAACGGGAATGGGAATTCTTCATGTATATTTCCGCACATGAAAATCTGGAACTTTCCGGCTACGGCCATAACCTGTCCGAAAACGGCGGCTTTGAATTTTCACTTTCCGGAACCAATTTTACTATGGAGTCCAGTGACGTCGGATTCACCGGAGCGGTTGAAACCGATTCAAACTTCTGGATCAATTTTCCGCTTAACGTGGAAATGACCTGTCACCACGACGGGTGGAAGAAACGAGGAAAACAACGGTTGAAATTGAGTATGACACCGGTCGTCATCCCGGCCAACGGCAACAAAGCCGTAACGATTGATTTTCTACCGGAAAATTGCGATAGAAACAAACTCCCGACACGGCCTGAAAAACGGAAAGTTCGCAACGCTGAACTGCCCTTTGTCCATCATCAGTGGCAAATGCTTCATAACATCCAGTACGTTCCATCTTTCAGGAATAAAGACGTGTATGAGATCAGATATTTACCGGCACGCCAGTGGGGAAGATTCTTCATTTGGGATATGGGACTGGCCATATCCGGGGCTGCCGAGTTCGATAATATTATGGCCGAGCACATTCTTGACAGCATGCCCGATCCTGAAGTCAACGGCTGCGATGTATTCAAACACGGCAGCTATATAATAACCGCAGTCTTCGGTCTTTGGGAACTGGTCAGAGCAACCGGATCATTCGAACCGGTTGCAAAATATTATCACAAGCTCTGCCGACTGGCATTAAAGATGTTCGATCAGTCCGGCGGCGCCCCGGTTATTTCCGGCTGCGGTGCGGATGACAGTCCAGCGTTGTTCTATGCCAAAGGCTGGATTTTCAATTGGGAATTCAAGAAAACCCTGCCGACCAACCCGGAACGTAAACCGAAAAAAATGTATTGCACCGGGTTGGCGGGATACGGAATCAGCATTCTGAAAATTCTACGCGATCTGGGCAGTCAGGCCCGGCTTGATACCGCCGAAGTTGAAACCGTAATCGAGCGGGGAGAACGTTTCCTGCTGGAACATCACTGGAACGATGAAGACGCCTGTTTCTATGATGTTTTAGCTGAAACCGACAGTCAACTGAAAATTCCATGGATCTATGATTTTCTGCCGCTGCTGTCCGACTCCGTTCCCGAAGACCAGCGTATTAATATGTTCAGAATCCTGCTGGATAAATATTTTATTCCAAAACGAGGTTTCTGCATTGAACCGCCCGACAGCGAATTCTACCGGAATGAGGGTTATCCCAACGGCTCGGCCTGGCCTCCCCTGCAATATTTCTTTTGGAAAATCTGTTACGCCATTGGCGATATGGAAGCGGCCAAAATGATTGCGGACACCTGGCTGGAACAATGGGAGAAACATCATCGTCAAAGTCTCGGCAACTGGGAACAATTCCGAATCGACACCGGCGCTCCCGCCGGCAATTTCCGGTTTATCGGCTTTACTTCGCCAATCCTCAACATGTACGCAGCCGGAAGAGTATTCGGCACGGTTCAGACCGCTTTCGACATCATTTTGAAAGATCGCGAAATCTCCCGGCAAGCGGCTAAGCTGACTTTATCGTCCAACAGTTATACCGGCCGCACCGGCATCAGCATAGTGCTTGAACCGTACACAGACTACCGGATTCTCAACCAGGGCCGGGAAAGTATCCAGAAGTCGGATCGATACGGTTACCTGGCATTTGCCATATCGATAGAAGCCGCACAGGAAGTTACTATAGATCTTTTGCCGATTTCCTGAAATGTTCAGGAGGGAATCAAAAATATCTTCAGGTTCTGCAATATTTTTAGCCGGAATGTATTCAAGCCGGAACTGCGCGCCAATGTTTATGCGGCGAATATCAGCAAAGACCGGCGCTGGTAAATTCCGGATTGATGATTTCGAAATATAATTTGCCGACCAGACGCCCGAGCAACTCGTTTTTCACCTGTTGATACTCCCGGTCATCCCACAGGTTGAAAAGATTGTCGGGATCATTTGCCAGGTCGTACAATTCTCCGCAAGCTTCGTTGTGATATACAGTCATTCTGTACTTTTTACTGCGAATGGTCTGATGCACCGAATGTTCGATTAGAATATCCTCGAACAATTCCGGTTCAGAATCCGAGTCGATATACGGCATCAAAGAGAAACCGTTGAGTTTTTCCCGCAGAGACAATCCGGCCAATTCCACCAGCGTCGGCATAACCTCCAATGAACGGCATAAAGTTGACTCCCGTCGCCGGCTACGGTCGTCAGGCTGCCTGACCATGAACGGGACCCGGGTTACGCAATCGAACGGGAAATTTTTGAAAAGCAGGTGATGGTCGCCGAGAGTTTCCCCGTGATCAGTAGTGAAAACAAATATTGTATTATCGAACTGCCCGGTCGCTTTCAGGTGAGAGACGATACGGCCGATATTTTTATCAATCAGCGTGACCATGCCGTAATAATAAGCGGTTATCTCCTGCCATTCATGGTCAGAAAGAGCCGACAGATCGCATTGTTCATGATTTACCATCCGACCTTTAAATTTATTCATGAACACCGACGGGCGGTTGTCATGTTCGCCCTCACGGAAGACCGGCAGCGGCATCTCGTCCGGATTGTACATCGTGTCATACGGAGCCGGTGGATTAAAAGGATGATGCGGATCGACATAAGACACCCACATGAAAAACGGTTTATCCTGATCGTGCTCTTTGAGATAATCCAGGGTCCGGTCCGTGGTCCAGGTGGTTTGATAATGCTCTTCGGGATACGGGCTGGGCTGGGTCGTGTGCTGCTTCCCCCAGGAGAAACTGTGGACGTCCGCCCATGGATCAAGGCCCTGTCCGGTCAGATAATCGGCATAGGGGCCGATCCGGTGATCCTCGGTTATCATACATTGGTCGAAGCCGTGCCATGGCAGGGAGACCGGTTGCGGATTGATCGCGCCTTTGCCGGAATCATCCATGTCGTATTCCCATTGAGGACCAAAATGCATTTTGCCGACACCGTAGGTTGAGTAGCCGTTGCGTTTGAATACATCCATCATGGTCGTTTCGGATTCCGGCAGGATATAACCGTTTCCGACCATCCCGTTGATCTTTGGCCACTTACCGGTGGCGATAGCGCAACGGTTCGGTGCGCAGGCCGGATAGGCCGTAAACATATTTTCAAAGATGGTGCCATATTCAAATAGCGCATCGATATTCGGGGTTTTACAGATATTGTTTCCGTAAATGCCCAGCGCGTCAAGCCTAAGCTGATCGCACATAATAAATACTACATTTTTCATTTAATTACCTGAATGATTTAAATATATAAGCCTGTAGCCATCTTAGCCTGAATTATTCACAAATTTATGGCGACCTGTTACAATCTGCTCAAAGTAAAATATTTGCTTATGTCCTCGACGTAGCGCTGCTACGCCTGCGGGGTAATCAAAGACTTTCTTTTTGAGCATATTTTCACATCTCATCCATTTTTTATGAATAGTTCGGGTTAGCGTATGAAACTGATGACTGCCGGACCTCGCGTAATTTTTACCTCAGTAAATTTTCCTGATTTTTTGATGACCATGTCTTTACCGGTATATAAGTTGATCGCTTTCTTATAGATTCCTTTGGCCTGTACCGTAATATCGGTAACCCCGGGATTGATGAACGCGTACATCGCTTTTTCCGATTTCCTGGCCCCGGAGATGCATTGATCTGCCGACTGGCCGCGCGAATCCAGATAGCGTACCGAACGTGGGGCCAACGGCGTAATGAAGCGGTCCACCGTATTTATCCATTCGGGAGTTTTTACCCCGTTTGCAGTAATATTATGGTCGTTGAGGAAATTGTTGTTCCATGTCAGCCAATCCTGTTCCGGTATGGTCAGTACGTTGGCGCCATTCAACCATGCGGGCCGCGTCCGTGTCCTGGCGCGTTCATCATACAGGGCAAAAGAAGAACCAACGACAATTCTACCGCCGCGTTTTACGAATGTTTCCAGTTGCTTGAGTAACTTGCCGGATACCGCAAACGCCCCCGGCAGCATCAGTACTCTGATATCGGCGGGAATGCCCTGCTTTTCCAATTGACGGTTGGAGTACAGGTCATAAAGGAGATGGAGCCGTTTGCTTAACTGCAACGCCGCTTGAAAAGGGAGTATCATACGTCGGGCCGTTCCGTCCATCCCCTGAGCCAGGAAAAGGCTGTCCTGCGAATATATTACGGCAACTCCATCAGTCACTGGAACGCTGTTGTGTTGCAGGTCATCATTATCCAGTGCTTTCATTGCTTTGGCGATTTCGATTTCCAATACAGGTTCGAGTTTGGCGTCGCGCCGCCAGAAAAGCAGCATATCCGTACCGTAAGCGAATGAGTAGAGTACCATATAAGCAGTATTGGCAGGATTTGCCCCGACGCCTTTGTGGTTCTTCCCGCTGGCTCCGCCTGCTTCGTGTATCTGGATGGGGCGGCCATGGGCGGCTCCCGCCAGTGATCGTATATATCCCTGCAGATAGGAGATTGAATAAAAGTCAATAGCCATGGTGTCCATGCCGCTTTGCGTATCCCATGGGTTAAGACCACTGACTGCGGCAATGTTGTTGAAATTATTTATATAATGTCCGGTAATCGCGTTTGTGGTTATATAGCGGGGCCCCCCGACTTTGTCACGGACAACTTTTTTGGCCGAATCCAGGTATTCCGCGGTTGAGCAGGGCTGGAAACTGAGCCAGTCCGCCCATGCGGCGGCCAAACCTTTAGGAGCCCTGGCGGTTTCCTTTTTGCTTTTGTCAATCATAAACGCGGGGATATCCGTTACCTGGTCAGCCAATATTTCGGCCAGGCCAACAGGACGGCTGATAACGGGACGCGGAGGAAAAACATTGTCCCATGACGCAAACCATTTATTTTTATTCCCGCCAAACCATACGCTGTTCAGAGCTTCCAGACTGGAGTATTTCCTTTTCAGGTAATCGATAAAAGTCAAACCGGACATTTCATTTTTCGGAATACTCATATCCGCAAAAGATTTCCATTTAAACCATTTGCCGATATTGCCTTCCCTGATTATCTTACTTTTCCTGTATGCGCCTCTGCCCCTGGACGATTCCTTGTCATAGGCATCCAGGGCCTTGTGCCATTGCGAGAACTGATGGTATTCCCGGCGTACATGCTCCTGATAGACTGCAGCCGGACATCCTATGGTAGCCTGACCAAAGCCGATGGCAATTGCCGGACCAAGGCACCAGAATGGTTCATTGCCTATTTTAAGGGTTTGGAACGCCGGATAGCGCGAGAAAAATTTTGTATATTTGATCAGGATTGAATTTACATGTTCCCGTATTAGCGCGGAGTTAATACAGGGTTTTACCATAGGAATAAAATTGTTGTTAAAACAGAAGTCTACCGGTGCTTGTAACCCTTCTTTTCCTCTGGTTATTCCGGCATAGGAGACTACTCCCACCGCTCCCGTCTTGTCGCCCTCCTCCAGCGCTTGGCCTGCACGGTTCAGCAGTTCTTCGGTAGTTCCTTTGCCAAGGAAGTGTTCGGATACTCCAAGTCTGAACGCATTCATCCGGAATAGCGTCCATTCGTCCAGCATTGGAATTGGACTATAGTCACGCGCCAGTCCCACCCGGTAGGTCATCTTCTTATTGGTATTCCTGGCATCGGCATAGAGCGAATTGCGTTGTTCTTGCTGGGTACTCTTGATTTTCTTCCACAAGGCAAGTGCCGTCTGTAAATTTTCAGGAGATTGCTTTTTTAATTTTACCAGTTCTTTTTTGAGTTCAGGTTGACTGTATTTTTCACCCCACATATCCATGGCTTCAAGATAATAACCGCAGTCGGCCAAGGTCGCTGTCGCGGCAGCTTTGAAAATTTCAGGTAAAGACGCCCCGGATAAATTTTCCGGTATGACAGGAGCGGTTTCCCAGTAAGGTATCCAGGTTATTTCAAATTTGCATTCAGCAGTTTGTTTATCCTGTTTCCACGGCAGACTGAATACGGAATATTTATTGCTGGCGTTGCGGAATATTCTTATTGCCGGTGTAGTGGTGCAGTACATGCCGGCATTACCGGCTTTGAAGCTGTCGTCCCATGCTGCTTGAGAAATAATGCAGCGGGAGCGTGGAATTGCCGCTTTTACGTTTCCCCGGAAATGAAGCGTGGTCGCGATGCTTATTCCAAGCGGATAAAGGGTTAATATTGAGGTCCCTTTTACTTTATCAGCCAGGGGGCCGGAGAAATTCCAGTCGAGTTGGATTTTTTTTGCCTGACCTTTGCCGTTTATGGAAGATGAGGTGACTCCTGTGGTTTTAAAACCAGCTTTCCACTTCGCGTCGCAACCGCTTATTTCCAATCCGTTTAACAGCCATTTTCTTTGTCCATCCGGGCCTTTGATGTCAATTCGCAGGTTGTCATCTACTGACAACGAATAGGTTTTTCCGTCATAGCTAATGGTGTTTTTTGTTTTGGCGCTTTCCGGTTTGCTCCCTGATCTGTGTTGAGAGAACATCCAGGTTACCAGATCCACTTCTCCATCTTTATCCATGTCGTCCTTGTAAGCGTGGTTCCAGGCGTCGTGTTTGCAATCGGGGTATTCGCTGTACTTGACGTTGGGGTTTCCCGCTGCTTTCAGCGCTTTAATCATATTACGGGAGCCGTTGACTGGAATGGTGGAATCCTTTGCGCCATGAAATGCCCATACCGGCAAATTGCCCATTTTTACTGCCTGCCGGGGATCACTGGTGCCGCATACAGGAGCCGCCGCCGCGATCCGGTCGTGATGGACCATGGCGACGTACCAGGTGCCGATTCCGCCTAATGACTGCCCGGTGAAATATATTCGGTCGGGGTCGATGTTGTATTCTTTCCGCAGTTCATCCAAAAGTCTGAATACCGCGGGGATGGCGGAAGACGGCTTGATCTTTGACAAGTCATAGGCTTCTTCCTTGAATGGGGCCTGAACCCAGCCGTGAAGTTTTTTGGAAGCCTGCGGTGCGACAACGAAAGACGGATGCTTGCGTTGCACCTCCGGCGTTACCCAGCACATGGCTCCGGCATTGCCTTTGACCTGGCCGATGTTGTCGGAGCCGAGTCTGCCGCCGCCGTGCAGGAAAACCACCAGGGGATATTTTTGGGATTTATTGTACTTTTTGGGTACGAACAGCCTGTAAGGAAGAGTAATTTTACTTTTTTTATCAATGTATGTTTCGGCTTTATAGCCGTAAATCGGTTTTAGCTGTTTATTCGGCTGAGTCATTAATTCACTTCCCCAGTATGGTTTCCAGGTTATTTTCAGTGTGCATTTTGCAGAATCACCTTCCTGTTTCCATGGCAGTCCAATGACGGAATAATTTGCTTTTGCGTTATTGAATACGCCTCGGCGGGGATCAATTTTGAATTGCATTCCCGCCTTTCCGGCCTTGAAACTTTCCGTCCACTTGGCCCCATGGGCAAAAATACACCGGGAGTATTTGATGTCTTTGATATTGCCCTGAAAGTCAAGGTCGGTTGTGAGATCAATTGCTGACGGGATCAGGGTCAGGAACGATGTTGCTTTCACATGCTCCGCCCGGGGACCGGAAAACTTCCAGTTCAGCCGAAACTTTTTTTCTTTTCCGTTACCGGGGATAGCTGTGACTTCGGCTTTGTCTGTCTTAAAGGCCCAACTCCAGTTTTTATGGTTACCGGTTAATGAAATGGATTTTATCAATGGAACCTTTTTGCCGTCAGGGCTTTTTATACCAATGCTTATATTACCATTAAGGGATACCCAATATGATTTTCCTTCATAGTTAGTTTCAGCAATACCGGAATATGCTGATAGACAGCTGAGAAGCAGGGAGTAGATAATGGTAACCAATTTCATCATTTTTTCCTTATACAATCGGGAGGTAATTTATATTTATTAACGTAATCATGCCTGGTGAAGAAAATTCCCGGCAACTGTATACTGATACCTGGAATATCGTCACAAATCAGGTTATCAGGGAACATAACCTGAAGGTTTCCGGTTATTGATGGTATTATATGTCACGGCAAATGAGCCTTTCCCCTGATCCAGCACTCCTGCGTCTTGGCCTAGCAGTGCAATATTCCTTACGTCAATCCCTTCAACATGGCCGTCATAGAATTGACAGTTGAAGTTTTTCTGATGTGCCGGACCGGTATTCTGGATCAGGAATTTCGCGGCGGTGGTAGGTTCCGCGTTGAACCATGTCATCCCCAATGCCGTGTCCCTGAATGTATTGGTCCCGGGAACGTAGCTTTCAACCACGCCAATACATTTGCTCAATGACGGAAGGCTTGAAATTTTGAACATTGAAGAGTCTCCGGCCGCGGACCATCCGCTTAAACCATAACTGACCCTCACGTTATCATTTTTCCTGGTGCCTCGATACATTTGGGGGTCAATGGGATCATGAAAAACAGCAGCTAATTGAACATATTTGCCGTAATAAAGTACCTGCCACCATGATCCGGGAGAGAATATCGTTCCACTGCTGTTAGTAGCCGGTCCGCCCCAGTCGGCTTGATTAGGTGGCAGCCAGTCCTTATTATCCCCCGTATACAATGTGAAACCCAGTCCCAACTGTTTCAGGTTATTGCGACAGGTGATTTCCCTGGCTTTTTCCCTGGCCTTGTTCAGGGCCGGCAGCAGCATGCTGGCCAGGATGGCAATGATTGCTATCACGACCAGAAGTTCGATCAGGGTGAAAATTTGCGCTTTCTTCATGGTTTCCGCCTTTCCGTTTTGTTGCATTACTTGATGAGATCTATTATATAGATGAATTCCATATCTTGCACGTCAATCTTCAAAAATCCGTCTTTTACTTCACCGCCGGACGCAACTTCGACCGGTTTACATCCACTGTCTTTTAAGACCTTTAACGTCGCGCCGTTATACTCGTCCCCGACTGCAATACGCAGATTGAAATCTTTCTTCACCGGGGCGAATGCCGCCTCGCCGCGCGGATCGATGATCCTGTAACAGCGCGGCTGAGTCAATTTCTCAATCGGCTCACAGATGGCCGGATCACGCTGTTTATCCCATAGTTCGCGCCAATCGGCGTAGTCATAAAACGCAATCTGTATCCCATTATCCGTTTTCAGGAAAGAGTGCCATACCCCGTGCGGCCTGCTGTTTGAAGTGATCACCGGAGAGAACCCGGCCATGTCTGCCAGCTTATTCCAGCATTCAAGGCAGTTTCCGGCGTTATTGTTGATGAACCCGCTATAGTCAAATATTTCCCGTGCCAGGTTATCAAAAATGCCAAACCCTACCGGAATAAGCGGGGAGAAGCCGACCAGTACCCGGTTGCCGTATTTGACGCCGACACAGTTTCCCGCCGAGTCAACGGCAATAATCTCCGCGCCTTCCAGCGGTTCAAATATGTCGTAGCGATCGATCTGGATAGTAATTCCTCCGAGTTGGATTGTATCCGGTGTATTTTCGGTTCTGACGCGCCTGACTTTAAATACAGTTTCGGTCGACATGCGCGGATTTGCCAGTTCGTCGACACTGCCCCAGTTTACGCCATATGCGAAAACTCCACCGGTGAATTTATCCAGGTTTTCAGCCGCTATATCGGACAGGGCGATTAGATTGGGGATAATCAGCATATTATAATCGTTGACACTGCCGTCTTCGAGGAATATTTCACCGATGATATCCGGCCCGTCACCGTGTTCCATACTCGCGGCCATAGCGGAACAGATGCTTGCTTCGTAATTGTTCGTATGGTACTGGAGTCCGGCGTTGTTTGAGATGAGCCGGGTCATCCTCGCCAGTTCGTCGCCGCCATCGTCGTTGAGTTGTGAAGGAGGCACGATCTTTTGTTCTCCGGTAGCCAGCATAGCCAGGCTGGCGGCATTGGAGAACAACACCGCAGTCCTTGAACGCGTCGGACGTCCGGTCAAATGGTCGCAGAACGGTTTAGCCTGTTTTACGCCGGCCCAGGCTTCATAACGTTTGTTGACGAAATCCATCGAAGTCTGCCACAGATCAAAACTCCTGGCGCCGCCGATTGCGCTTAACAGAGTTTGTCGATACATGTACGGAGCGGTATAGCCGATTGAGGCTTCGCCCACAATAATATCTTCTGTAACAGACCGCAAGGCGTGATAGTCCATGATATCCGGATAGTCAATGCCCATATCGTTTAAAGTCTTGCCGATCCGCCACATATCCAAAGCGCTGAACGGGACGCTCCATTGATAGCGGACCGCAACAAAATTATTGGTTATATTCCAGGCGGGAAGCTGACTCTGAACCCATTCGTAGAGTTCACGTATATCCTCAAACCTGAAATACAGCCATTCCATCCAGGCCGGATTGAGTTTGTCGTCCTCGAAAGGTTGTCCTGACGGAATGGATACTTCTTCAAAGCTTCGCCAGTTAGCGGCATGACGGCGATTTAGTTCCGCAATATCGCCGGAGTAGCGTTTTGCCAAATATTTACGATATTTCGCGGTTGAGTATTTACTCGCGTCGGTTAAATGCAGTTTCGGCGACAGGTCGCCAACTATCCCGAGTTCCGGACGGAAATAAGGGCGCAACCGGGTGAAGCCGTGATGCACCTCCTCCTTATGGAAATCATATTCCTCCCCTGGTACGGCCGGTCTGGTAACGATGCTGGTCCCGGGAGTGTAATGCAGTTCGTTGCAGAAGCAGACAGTTATTTCCGGGGATTTATCAGGGAATTCCTGCATGACCCTTTCCGCCGTTTCTCCGAACTGTTTGATGTATTCGCTCCACGTTTCACGAAGTTCAGGGTTGTTAAAGTTAAAATTACGGAATCCCTGCAGCGGAACGGTTACGCCATTCTGATCCATTGGAAGTCTTTCCGGCATTCCCAGAATTTCCGGACATCTTTCCGGGTTATTAAATTCCCTTACGCCGACATTGAGCAGGATATCTTTTACATCATGCTGCAGCCACAACCTAAGCTGTTCTTCGATATCAGCAAAATCGTACCTGTCCTGATAAACCGTTTTTTTACTGGTTATGCGCACGCTCTCCATTTCCTCTCTGAGGTATATTTCAAGTGCCGGTTGCATGTCATCTTTACCGGTTCGCAGATTTGCACCAATATACATTCCTGTTGTTTCTCCAATTGCGCGTTTTTATGTTGGCTTTATACCAGTTGTATGAAAAATATAATTTGCCGGTTACCGTTTATTACCGGTACTGTTTCTGACAATAAGTTTGGGCTTGTTCGTAACAGACAACGCCCGTTCACGGTTGCTGGTGAACATCTCAAATAATAATTCAGCGGCTTGTTTGCCGTCTTCATAGGTATTAGGCTGGATGGAGGTTATACCGTGAGTAAAAGCGACGCGGCGGTTGTCATAACCGATTACCGACAAGTCTTCAGGAATGCGAATGCCTCTTTTTTCCGCTTCAACGATCAAATCCCTGGCTAATTCGTCGTAACCCGCGATGACCGCGCTGTATTTCTTGGAATCATGCAAAAAGTTATCAATCAGTTTTCTTGAGTCATCATCCTTGTTGCCTTCACTATCGGTGTGGAATATATTTGAAGGGCTGAAGGGAAGTCCTGAGTATTCCACCGCGTCGGCGAAGTGTTTTTCGCGGCGGCGGACCCAGTCGGTTGCGGCGCTGAACGGCTTTCTCTTGCGGATACTTAAATAGGCGATCCGCTTGTGGCCGAGTTCTTTTAAATGGGCCACCGCCTCGCGTAAGCCCCATTCGCCGTCCTCATTTACCGAAGTGATTTTCTCATTGCCGTAATAATCGAAAACTACTAACGGCTTTGACAGGTATTGCAGTTGTTTGACCAGTTTTTCGTTTTCACGCGGCGGAATTGCCATATAGAATATTCCGTCAGCTTCATCGATCTGCTTTATGGCCTTTTCGTTTAGTTTCATCGACTCATCAAGTTTGATGAAGAAGGATTTGCTGTTGGATTGACTTATTTCAACTTCAAAAGCACTTGATACCATCGCAAAATTGGGAGCAGTCTCAACGTCAGGATTGCCAATGATCGCTATTGTTTTGCTGGGAGCGGAGCCGGCAATGCCTGACTCGACCGGCTGCGGAGCTGCCGCCGGTACCGTGGCAGTTAATTCGTTAACAATAATTCCAGCACGTGGACGCTTGGTTATCAGGTTGTCATGTTCAAGCATTTCAAAGGCGTTTCGCAGAGTGCCGATGCTGAGTCCGGATTGTCGTTCCAGTTCTTTCAGAGTCGGCAGGCGAACCCCGCCGGACAGTTTTCCGCTTTTGATCTTACTACGCAGTTGTTCATAGGCCTGCATTTTGAAAGTTTTGTCTGAGCTGCGGTCAACTTCTATTATCATATTCATGGAGCAATTTGCCTTTGTGATATTGAATAAACTATATTTATTATATATTAAATACCGTTAAATTGCAATAGTTTATTTAAAAATTTATAATATTTTATTAATGTGATATCACAATAGATGTATTCTATTTAAAAACTTGGACTTATTCCTGAATCCATGAAAAATGAGAAAAAGGTTGAAATAATCTTTTTGTCTATTACATTACTTCTTGTTGTTCGCAAACTAAGCTTTTTGACCTAACCTGAACTATTCATAAAAAATGGATGTGATGTGAAAATATGCTCAAAAAGAAAGTTTTTGATTATCCCGCAGGCGTAGCAGCGCTACGTCGAGGACATAAGCAAATGCTTTACTTTGAGCAGATTGTAACAGGTCGCCATAAATTTGTGAATAATTCAGGCTAACTTGCACAGGAGATTTTATATGAAACTTACCCTTATGCACCCGAGAGACATAATCATTTCGATTATGAAACGACTTTACGGCTACGGCATGACCACGACTTCCGGCGGCAATCTGTCGATTATGGATTCCGACGGGAATATCTGGATCAGTCCGGGCGGCATCGACAAAGGCACCTTGAGCCCGCAGGACATCGTCAAGGTTTGTCCCGATGGGAAAATAGAAGGAATACACGCGCCGTCAAGTGAACTGCCGTTCCATAAATCGGTTTACGAACTTCGACCGGACGTCAAAGCGGTCCTCCATGCCCATCCGCCCGCCCTGGTCGCGTTCAGCATCGCGGGGCGGATTCCGGACATCAGCCTTTTACCGATGACGCATGAGATCTGCGGTGAAATCGGCTTCGCGCCTTACGAGATCCCCGGCAGTGACGAACTGGGAAACGCCGTAGCTAAGGTATTTGAGCAAGGCGCGAATGCGACGCTGCTGGAAAACCACGGCACGGTTACTGTCGGAACCAATCTGCTCGAAGCCTTTATCAGGTTTGAAACGTTGGATTACCTCGCCCGTATCCAGATAAAATCCGAGGCGATCGGAACCCCGCAGCCACTCGATAAAGAAACCATTAGCAAAGCTTACGGCTTCAGGTCGGAATTGCCGGAATTCATTCCGGCCGAACATAGTCCGCGCGAATGCGAACTCCGGGCTGAGATGGTGAAATTTATCAACCGGGCCTATGATCAGCGTCTCACGTTCAGTACCGGCGGCACCTTTGCCGCCAAAGTCAAAAGTAACTCATTCCTGATTACCCCGACCGGGTTCGACCGGATGAACGCGCTGCCCGGCGACCTCGTACTGATCCAGGATGGTTATCGCGAAATGGGCAAGAAAAACAGTCGTGCTGCCAACTACTGCCGCCGGATATTTGAACAGCATGACTGGGTTGAAGCGGTCATTATCTCAAAACCGTCGAACGTAATGGCCTTCGGGGTCAGCGGAATCGCGCCGGACACCCGGACCATTCCGGAAAGTTACATCATGCTCCGGGACATTCCAATTGTTTCCTGCATCGATCATTATAACGATCCGGAAACGACAATCAAGATGCTGTCGCCCGCCACTCCGGTCATCCTGATCCAGAACGATTGTCTGGTTATCGCCGCAAGTTCGCTGCTGCAGGCTTTTGACCGGCTCGAAGTAGCCGATTTCAGCGCCATGAGCCTGCTGTCGGCAATAAGAATGGGCGGACTCAAACGGATAACCGACGAACAGACCCGGGATTTGATCAAGGCGTTCAACCTGCCGGAATAAAAAAGAACGGCGATTAAATAAACTATTAGCACAGAAGATTCAAAACGGTATTTTTCCCGGCGAACTGGAGTTCCGGCATCAACATAAACATGACAGGTTGTTTTCAGTAATGACTTCGACACCTGAAGGAGCTTGAACTTTTGATACAATGCGGTTATCCGAATCTTTTTCAGCGGAAATATAAATTTTTCCGTGAATGGTCGGGTAAGTTCCTTCCACTGTTCTCAAGTCGCCAAACTGCGGGTTTACGGAAACAACCGTTGCTCCCGGCTCAAGAATTTTGACTCCCAGAACATGTTCACTCAACCATGCGGCAGGGCCTCCGGCCCAGCCGTGGCATAAACTGTGACGTAGGCCCTTATAACAATGAGCTCCGAAATCGGCGTGCAGATCATCTTTTCCGGGAACCGGCAGTTCATCGATGCGACAAGCATTGCGGGTCCAGTTCAAGTCAAAATCCTCCCAAAACGTCGTCGCCCCGAAATCAAGCATCCCGCCCCAGTATTTGCGAATAACATTCAACGCTCCGGTATAGTCTCCGGCCATGGCTCTGGCCTGTAAAACGTAATATCCCAGGAAAGTGCTGAGATCGGCGGTTTCGTTCTGCCGGAAAATATTTTTGTTAGCCTCAACCGGGTCGCAAAGACCGGCAATTACTTTAAGCGCGTTGGCGGTTTTGCTCGATACGGCAGGCGGATTATAATTCAACATCCGAGCCGAAATTTCAGTACAAAGACTCTCCTGTTTTTTATTGCCCAATGCTGCTGAAAGATATTGTCCGGCTTTAAAGGCCCACAACATCAAGCCCTGCAAACCGGCATGGATCACCATCGGGTCATCAAATGAATTCCAGTTAAGAAAGCGGACTTCCGGCAACTGTTCTCCGCCGTCCATACCGACATATCGAGCTAAAATCGTCAACAGCTCAAATAAATACGCGGCCTGTTCACGCAGATACTCGATATCCCCGGATACCATAAACCATTCATACTGATTAATGATCCACCATAGCGAATATGAGCTTATATCATTCATAAAACCAGGCAGCGGCGTTCTTTCCCTGACAAAATCCAGGCTCCGGGGGATCAACCCCCAGTCGTCAAATGCCGTGCAAATAACCCGAATTTCCGGATGTAAATCACCGATCCAGACCAGCCGGTCACGTTTGATGCCGTCGTAAATATAGTCCTGCATATTCAAATGAACCGTATAAGCCCCGGTCCGCCAGATTTGATTGAGACGTTCATCATTACTCTTGAACGAACCGGAGTACTCCAGATCACGATAAACCGCCACGGCGGCAACGCCGAAGATTCCGATCTCTTCAACCGGAGCATCAGACGGAACATCTATCCTGACAAACCGGAAACCGGTATTCCCGAATTCCGTTATGCCCCAGCGCGGCAGCTTCACCATGCTGTTGTGAACGGCATGGTCGTTATTCGGTTCGGACATCGTTTCGCTCACCGACTCGCCAAACCGCAAACGGATATTGACCGTACTGCAATCCATTTTACCAACCACAATCCTGACGCCGCCGTTCAATTCAAGCCCGAAATCAAGCAAAATGGCGGAGCCGGGTTTCATGATGCAGGATTCAGCGGAACTCACATACGGCTGAATAGCGTCTCCGCGCATAAGGATTTCGGCGTTAAGCGGCATCAAATCTCCCTGAGTGGTCCAGACGATCCGTTTTACCGGCAGGTATTTGCGTACTCTGTCGTCTTTAATTCCTCGCGAATATATTTGCATTATTATTATCCTGATTCTGATTTTTTATTCGTTTTACGCAGCAGTCTGACCGGACCGTATATGCCAAAAGCGGCCAGCCCCCATGAATTATCTGTTTCCGGCAGCCAGACGGCGATCGAGGCCCTTTCCGCAGAGCGTCTATCACCTAAAAGATTAATGGCGCGCTGCGGCCCGAAAAAATTTTGTGCCGTATTGAATAATTCAATTTCAATCCGGTTAGTCCCCGGATGCAGCATTCCGGCCAGATCGAACAACCATGGAGCCCGATATCCCACCCCGGCAGAGTTACCATTGACGACAACTGTCACGGTACCGTCAACGCTGCCAAGATCAAGTTGACAGGTATTATCCGACACGGCAAGCTCGAATTCGAACATATATTTTACTTTTCCCCAGTAAAACGGCAAGCCCTGGCGCGAAAGATCCCCGGTAGTCAACGGCTGATTCGCGCGCGGAATAATTCCGTAAGTTTCACTGTCCTGCAAGGCAACCGCAAACCGTCCGCTCAAATAAAACATCTCAATACGTTTACCGCCGCCGGTAATTTTGATTTTATTCTCACCGGTTACCAATAGACCATCAAGCGAAGCCCAATATAAATCCGGGGTCGCTGGATGATGGATTTCAGGGTGACGAACCAGCTTGTGACCATTGACCAGCATATTTGCCAATTCAGCTTTTTCCGCAAAAATACCAGTTATTTCCTCCGGGTCGGGAATGTGGATTGAAATAAAGATTTCGATCCCGACCGGAATATCCTCCGACTCGCTGAACAGGATAGAGCAGCCATTAGCCAGTTGTCCCGAATCAACCAATAAATTATTGTCGTTTGCCGCAACTACCTCAACTTCCTGGAAAAGCATAACCTGCTCCAGATTTTTTTCCAGATCACCGTATAGGGTTGCTGAAATATCCGTGCGTGAGGCATTGAGAACAACATGTTCCGGAACAATATGGCAGCAAGCCGCTGGCTGAAGTTCGAAATCATCAGGAAACTGTCCGTTATCGCAAATGATCCGGTCACTGCCGGGATCATAAAGAACATAGTTTTCCAAATTTGAATCGATTTTCACGTGTTGCTTTTCTTCGCTGAAATTAACCAGAAAATATTCGAGTTGTCCGTCCACTTCACGCGTGTGCAGTAATATTTCACCAGAACCCCGGAAATCCAGCAACGGCGACGCAAACCGCCAATCCTGATCCTCGGGATTTTCAATTACGGGAAAATCAAACGGAGTTTCACACAACACCCCGTCCACCAGAACCGGCCCTTCACCAAGCTGCACCACCCTGCAATTCGCCTTTGCCAGCACATCAAGGGTCGTCGGTTGAATATTGCACATCGGCGGCAGCAATAGAACATCATAATGTTTGTCTCCGATAGTGAGTCCATTAGAACCGGAAATTTGAGATCGGGCCATAAGGGTTTCATCAACATAATCGAAATCAATGTGTTTACGCAGCAGTTGCAGGGAAATCTCCGCCAGATTCTTCTCTAAAAACGCCGTATCAGGATATTTTGCGGGAAAACGGCAGGTAAAATATTCTGCCAGACGTTCACCGTCAAGCGCCACCCACCCGGAGGAAACCGGGTGAAGCAAAGCCGCTTTAGCGGCACAGACGCCACGCGACAGCAAGCGTGACGAGTTATTAACGCCGCGATAGATCTCACGATTGAGCTCAAACCACGGCTGCTGAAAGAAATAACTCGCCGGATGATCGCGTTTTGTCACACCGGCAGTGGCATAACTGAAGTCGTGAGGAATTAAAATATTAATACCAAGCCCCTGCTGGAAACGGATTTGCGCCAACTGGCTAGATACAGGAACACCCCAGCCCCGGGAAGTCAACACCTCCGAACTGCAGCGTCCTTTTTTGAACTGCCCGGCCACCGACGACGCCTGTTTGCACAGGATTATCCCGGAAAAACCAAGTTCATTAACCGGGTGCCGCATATAGGCATGGTCCTGCCGGCAGGCCAGAAAATCGTCGATCCCGGGAATGTCCTCACACTCGTAAAACGGCATTGCCGAAGTAAAACGACAAATCGACTGCAACATAGAACCCTCGTCGCCGGAAAGATGCCCGGTAAGCGGCAGGTTATGCTCATTGCACCATTGCCGCATCGGTTCAACAAAGTTATCAAGGAACATTTGCATGACCGTACGCCGGTAATCGATACGGACCTTTTCACAACCCGGCAGATTTTCGACCAGAGACGGCAGATTGTCAAGAATGCTGTATCCGCAGGCGGCCTGGAATGTTTCTTCCAGTGATTCCGTATATGACAAAAAGGGTACGTTTTCGCCGTAGATCAACAGATGATTCAGATCGTCCGTATAAACCGCCGTAACCGGATCGCCGAAAAATTCTTCCAGACGCTGCCAGTAGACCCGGTGCGTCATATCAAGAAACTCCTCCAGCGTTTCCCGGTTCAGCGCGTCAATGTAATCGGTAATAAATACCTTGTTAAAGACCAGGACTTCAGTCTCTCCGGGCAAAGCCGCCGGATCGACCGGACATGAAAGGTCATCCGCCAAAAAGGCCCGAACCAGTTCGCCTTTGCCGCTTCCGACCTGCCAGACGCCGGACGGCGCTTCCGACCTGAAGCCGAATTCGCCTCCGGCCGATACGGTTTGACCAGCCGGCATATACGCAAAAGTCAACGCTTTCTGCTGAAAATTACGGCCACGTGACGGCAGACGTTCACCAACGGTTCCACTCGGACATCCTTCCTCATCATAGAGCCAGATTTCAAGGCCCAGCCGCCGGGCTTCCAGACAAGTGTGACGAAACAGTTCCAGCCAGCGTTCCGACATATACTCAATTTGGTTGCCTTTACGGGCGTGGACAGTCAGGCCGCGAACGCCTCCGGCTTTTGCCAATCGCATCTGGCGGCTGATTTCTTCCTCCGACTGCTTTCCGTTCCAGAACCAGAACGGCATAACCCCGGTTTTATCACATAGATCATTCATTTTAATTCAAACAAGGCCGTATCGGGCTGGTCAAACATATAGCGGAAAGAATCCGCGTCGACCGCAACAGTTTTGCCCGAATACAGTTCCGTAACCTCTTTATAAATCTTCGGCAGGGTAATTGTTTTCTCGCCACCAACCGCAGTATGCACGGCAAGCAGTTTATCATTAGCATAGACTACTTCCGACGATCCGGTATAGACATGGACTCCTGCCTCAATGGCTATTTCTCTCAACGCATCTACTCCAATTTCCCGGTAATCGTATCCGTAAACAGACTGCCAGCAGCCCATATTCCGATGAGAAAGTCCTGGTGTTTTAAAATCTGTTCCGCTCCATTCTTTCACTCTCGCGGCATCGATATTTTTTCCGTCACTGATCCCCGGCGCATAGAGCCAGAATATTGTCCGGTCATTATTGAATACCGATGTCTCCAAAATCCCTGCCTTTTTCTCGTCAATCTCAAAGCAACAGGGGAAGATAATGAATTTGTAGCGATGCAAATTATCAAGCTCCGGAAGATCATTGAACGAATAAACCTCAAAAGGCGCGCCGCACTGATTGAGCAAATTTCTGAAATGCATATTGGCCCGATACATGAAGCTGGCATCATTCAACATAAAACAGCTCTGAGGATCGACAACCAGGGCAATTTCAGCGACAGTTTCAGTTCTGACCGGAGAAAACGCATCCCATATTCTTTTCATCTGTTCCAGATTCTCATAGGTCTTTTTCTCCTGATAGAAGCCGCCCCACATATCAAACCACCACAAAGAAGCGCGATTTATCAGCGCCAGCGCCATTTCACGCTTCATTCCCGCAATGTCCTCGGTTTCATTCCGCCATTTCTGAACATTGTAAGTAACGAACTCCGTCATCTTGTTATTATAGGTGTGGGTCCGCTGATCGCATTCATGCAGGTGCCTTTTACCAAATCGCTCAACCGTTCCGTGCGGAACCATAAAACCGCTGCCCTCACCCATGTCCCGCGCACCGTACGCTCCGGGACTGATGGTAAAGTCGATTGCGAGAGATTGCAGCAGATGTTCATACGCAAGATGTCCGCATTTGACCAAACGATTGACGTCCAGTTCCATGATGTAACCATAGAAAGCGCCAATCTCTGCCTCCGGCCGGATAAGCGACCGGGCCTTTTCGGCAAATTGAACGATCACATCGGCAATAATCCAACTATTGAATTTCCAATAGTTGACCGGACTGTTTGGAGACGCCGGATCATAAAGGCAGCCGTCAAAAGCGGCGGAGTCAGCCAACGGAAACGAAGGAGTGCCGACCGGCACCGGCTGCCCGTTTTCCCCGCACCAGTTAAGATAGGCTTGTTCTTTGGCCGCACAAACCGCCGTTCCGTTGTAATCCATCCATTCGTCGGTCTGGCCGGACGCCAGGACATAAGCCTTGATCCGGTCGCCATAGCGTTCCTCGGCGTATTTTAAAAACGCTTCAAGATATTTATGCATTTCCTCCCGCCAGCGCGGCATGCAGACCGCCCGGCTCAGCTGATGAAAACTATCAACACTGAGCTGCCGGGCAAGCCAGAGCGGAGTATTCAAGTCGACGATGCAGATAAATTCAGCTTTGGGATTAGCCTTTACCAAATCCGCAATCTGCCGGTCCAACGGGGCAAAATCATATTGATCGAACCATAACCATATTGGCGGATACTTGCAATAAGGTTCGCCCAGGGAATTGACGGTATTCGACGGGAAAAAACAGATTTCATTGATATCACAATCTCCAAACCGTTTCATGGTTTCCCATTCCGGCCAGAAAGAACGATATGCAAAATATGTATTGGGTGGCATAATTATTTCATTTTTTCGTTATTTAAGGTATTTTTTCTTTAACTGCAATGCCATATTTTTCCATTTGGCATTCGGATTTTTGAGTTTTATGATCTGATCAATTGCCGCCTGTGCCGCGGGTTCGTTTTTCGCCTCAAACTGTATTCTGGCGATTTCATACAGCGCCTTAGTTTTGGCTGATTCAGAAAAAACGGCCGTATCAACTGCCGCCTGATAAGATTTTAAAGCCGCGGCATGATCTTTTAATTTATAGTTTTCACATTCAGCTTTCATCAGCCTGACAATTCCGGCATGCGGCCCGTTTTTCAACAGTTTCGAAGCTTTTTCATATTGGGATACGGCTTTATTATATTGACCAAGGTTTTCATAAGCAATTCCCACCAGAAGGCGGCAGGTTGTGCCATGGGCGCCTTTTAATTGTTCCAATTCCTCTTCCGAGAACGCAGTCGTCATTTCCGCATATTTTCTAAGTGTTCTCAAAATCTGTAATTTCAAGAGTGCTATATCATGAAAATGGACATCCACGAAGAGCTTCTGCATTTTATCAACAGTCGTGAGGGCCTCGGTGTATCTCTTTTGCTTCTGCAGCGCCAAAACTGATTTTCGCATATCTTCATAATTCATTGGGGCATTGCTTTTGCTTTCAACGGCTGCCTTTTTACAGCTTGAATCAAGCTTGCTGGAATCAACTGGAGCTCTCTCTTTTATTGATTTTCTCAGCGTTTCCACTCTTTTCAACAATCCTGGGAACGGAGAAGGCACTTGACCGCCGCCATCTCTTATGACTTTCTTAGGCAGGTTCAGAAAAAACGGCCAGTTAAAACCTGGTTCCTGCTTCATTTTACGATTGGCATCGTACCAGGAATCAAGCATTTTGTCTCGTTTTCTGACTGCGGTGTCCAATAATTTGAACGCTTCCGGAGAGTGCGTCATATTATAGGCATCATTGCACGCGTATATTTCAATCAGGTTTTTCAAATAATCCAGTTCGCGTTTAACTAATTTCAGCCTGGCTTGAACCTTGGGGTCTTTATCCATTCTCAATGCGCCGTCTAACACCCTTCCCAAATACACGACAAAATGCGACGGGAAGAGATAACTGATCTCAATGTTCGGATCTTTACATTTAACTCTTCTAAGCACATCAACTCTACTGGACCCATCTGTATAATCCAGATTGCTGTAAATAGCCGTAAAGAATTGCTTCATGGGTTTATAAGCCTTGCCGTACGCCGCGCGATAAAAGTCGTCGGCAATCTTTTCCGGGTCGGCATATGGGTCAAACAGCAACTGGCCGTAGACATAATAGGCCGGTCCGTCAAGTCCTAATGCCTCTCCCATATGGCACTTTAAAATACCTATGACGTCATTTTTATCAAACGAACGAAGTTGCCTGGCCAAATATTGCAGTGAACGCTTCGGACAGAACAACGTGTTATGGTACTCACCCCAGTTGTAGATGTAAGCCATTTTAGGAATCTTTATGTGCTTCCACTTTGCGAATGTTCCAGACCAGTCGTCCCAGGAAGTCATTTCAATGATTACATTATCCGGGAATTTATTAAAGCTCTTAGGAGGATTACGAGTGTAGTAATAAGCAACGCAGACGACTTTCATGTCAGGGCGACGTTTCTTCATTTGTTCCGCTATTTTCCGGAAGACAATCCACAACGCATCACCGTAATCGTATTTTGACAATGCCTTGCATTTTTCACACTGACAACAAATACCGCCATCGGTCGCTCCCAGTTCCACCCACTTGAAACCCGCGTCATACTGCCGTTCCAACTCCTTCATCATCAGTTCCTGTACTTCAGGGTTGGAGATACAGAGATGGTTACCGCCAGGGCCATATTCCGGCTGGCGTTTGCCGTTTATCATGACAAAGTATTCAGGATGAGTATTTTTATATATTTTTTTGGGAACCGCGCTAATAAAAGAATGACCGCCATAATTTCTGAAGTAGGGTATTTCATTGTGATTAAGCGGAATCGTAATATCGCCGTAACAGGAACGGCCGTAGCAGAACGGAAATCTCGCGGAACCGGTAAAATCGGTCGAACCGCTTATCTTAAGCGTTTTGTGTTTGGGAACATGCAATCCATTTTGTCCAGGCAGTAAAAACCTCACGCCAAGCTGTTTCTCCAGAAAAGATGATACCGCTTTATAGGTTCCCATAAAGCCTTTGTAACTTCTGTTTCTTATGTCTTTATTCAGCCGCATATCGTCTATTTGCATCAAATATTCCCGGTCATGATAAGAAAGGGGACCTTTTATATTTGCGGACGCATCATTTCCGGCCAGGAAAATATTTTTCCCGATTACTCGTTTGCAAAATGTCCAGTCTTTGAGCTTATCAAAGGGAATACCGGCTTTTTCGGCAGCCTTGGTTTTCCCCAGATAAATATACGACTTATCTGGAGGAGCCGTAGATTCTTTTACTATCGGCAGTTTACACCCTGTCGATTCAGACAAAACAGATTGTAGCAGCTTAGCTGCTTTCCCGACTTTGTTCCCCAAATCCTTGTCCGGGACAACAATGACGTAATTTGATTTTCCGTTAGCAACCAGAGTGATATCAGATTTACCGCCGCTTTGGGCTACAAGCCAAAACGGACAGCATAAGGTGAATAAAAACAACAACATTAATTTTGCATCTATTTTCATTTATTACCTTTGTTAACTTTCGTTCTTATATTTTATTGTCAGAAAAAACTGACTTAGCGATTCAACATATTGCCCAAAATTTCAAGATAAGCTTTGTAGTCTTCGTAGGATATAATCGGCGGCACACTATGGTCAAAACAGGGAATATAGCCTCCTTTATCTGCTGCTTTGACAGCATTTGCAACTTCCTCCATCATTATATCTCCGCCTTTGGATACTTTCAATTTATCAATACCGCCGAACATCCGTAGTTCAGGATATTGCTCTCTGACGATTACCGGGTTCATCCCTGCGACTCTTTCCAATGGCAAAATACAAGTAAAGCCGGAATTGACATAAAGATCAAGCAATGACCTGACATCGCCATCACTATCAAGAATCATAATATTTACTCCGTTACTTCTTAGAAATGCCGTCAACTTTCGGTACAATGGAGACAGCAATTCATTAAACATGTCAGGAGAGAACATAGGACCATTCTTATATGCCATGTCTTCTCCTATATAAATAAAGTCAAGATCAACCTCATTAAGCAATTTATCCCAAAGCAGAATAGTGAAATCAACCTGAAAGGACATCATATCCTTGAGCAACCCGGGATCGTCATAAACCATAAGCATAAGATCCTGAAAATTAACAAAATCCCGGCAAAACGCAAACGGCCCCCGGATACTCACCCCAAGAGGATAATCCCGTTGTTTATAATTGTGCACCGACTCAGACCAGTTTGAGGGGTATCGGTTTATATGATCGGCCCCGTCAAGCCGTTCTTTCATTGATTCAAAATCCGTTCTGCTTTTGATCGGAAAATCAATGTAATGAGGCATCGACGAGCAGTCGTCCTTGTTCTCAATCATTTTGGTACACCCGGTTTTATCAATCATGATAATATGAGACTCTGTTTCTTCCAGAATTTTCTCTTCAAATGCCGGCATCGGGTTGAAGTCGATCGGCAGATGTTGCGATTTAACCAGGCCGAAATGATCAATCAGTTCCCTGGTTCCTGCCGCGTCCTCCCAGGCTGCTTTTGTTTCCGGCCAATATCCCATGAATTCCATCATGGGAAACACATCCGGCTTCTCAAAATTCATTACACAATTAAATCGTTCTCTATTGTTCATATTTCAACCAGCT
This sequence comes from Victivallales bacterium, assembly GCA_963676655.2. Taxonomy (GTDB): domain Bacteria; phylum Verrucomicrobiota; class Lentisphaeria; order Victivallales; family Victivallaceae. The sequence goes on from CAXXKX010000003.1 coordinate 434,130, forward strand.
TGGCTATTTATAATTCAATTGTTGAAGGTCCAAAAATTTACTGCTCCTGAGCAATAGCACACTTCAAATCGGCAAGACTCATTTTTGTGTCAGATGAGATCACATAGACAGGTTGCCAGATTCCTCCCATGCCAACCCGGTTGTAAACCCTGACCGCAAGCAAGTTCTCCTTGCCGGGCTTAAGCATGGAGGTCACATCCAACATGAACGGCGCATCGTAGATCTTGGCAGGAGTCAAGCCGGTAGCCTTGCAGGAGTGGTCTAAAATTTCAGTTCCATTGAGATAGACATAAGCATCTTCGTCGACAGCGCTGAAATACAGGTAAAGATATTTACCGGCAAACCCGTCCGGCAACTTAAGCTCTTGCCTGTACCAGGCGTACATCGGGGCTTTGTTAGAAAATCCTTGTTTCCCCCAGCCGCAGCCCAGGTCTGTCCGGCACTTACCCCAGTTGCTGTCGTTGAGACCAGGCGCAAAATATTTATTGCCGATTCCCTGGTTATTCTCGTCCTGAGAAAATTTCCAGTATGCTGGAAGACGTAAAACATTCGCCTTTCTCATTTCAATACCGATACGCGCAAGAAACTGCCGGCTGTCCTCAGGTTTCAAACTGACTCCCTTGCGCCAGGACGCGATCAGCTTATCAATCGGGGTCCACAAATTAAGATGAGTTACCTTCTCCCTCTTTGCCACTTTTTCAAATCTATCAAGGATTGTATAGAATTGTTTCAGTTGGCTGGGATTTTCAGGTTTATTCTTTACAAGCTGCACCAGATAGATGTACTGGACCGGCAACTCTGCCCTTTCCACCCGACGCAACGTTTCTTCATTTGAAGCGAGTTTCCGGGCCTGGGCAAACAGCGCCAGCGATTCATTGATGAATTCTTTTGTATATATCGGGTTCTCCATCGGAAAGATGGGATCATAAGCTTTCAACTGGTCTTTTTTCGTTTCCCACGAGTCCCACAATAAATCCTGGTATTTCATCACAGGTTCGGCAGATGACCCGAAATAACCATATACGAAGTCACGAATCAACGATTTCGTATCACGGCTGGGATCCCACATCTGTTTTGCCCAAACCCAGCTTTTCATTAATTCATCCGCCGTACCGAATCCTGTGGTATTATGAAAAACTCCTTTTGCGTTGTGCCTGGAAAAAAAGCGTATATTTGACGCGACCACCTGCATATTCGGTATCGGGGCAAGAGAATGATGATAGTTCGACACATAATCCCAGTAATATATTTGAGCTCCAAGCGCTTCCCAGCCTTTTGCCAAACGCTTTGCTTTTTCCTGTTGCTCCTGAGGAAGAAATGGTCTGGGAGGCATGCATAGAGCAATTACAACATTATCTCGCGGCCTTACCTTCTTTGGCGGTGTAGTTGTGTCCATATAGGCAAGCGTTGATACCTTGACGTTTGGAAAATCTTTGGCTATGGCATCCGCAATTTTATTTACGAACATAATAAGGGGACCGGCCGCCGATCCCTCGGCATCCGTAATTTTTTTGCAGTCCTTACAACTGCAGGAGGGGAAGCCGTCTTCCTGGGACACGCTGACGAATTTTGCTCTCGGGTTCCTTTTCAGTTGTCCCTTGACCGCGTCAACGGCTATTTTTAAAACATCCGGGTTGCTTACGCAAATTTGGTGGGTGTTCCGCTTCCCGTCGTTTTCGGAAAAATACTCAGGATGAGTTTTAAAGAGAGTTTTTGGAATCAACCGGAAGAACGTATGACAATACAATTCGGCGTATTCCATGCTTCCGCCGTACTCTGCCGGGACGCGCGCCTTGCCGGTGACGATGTAAACCGTAGGCATGGTCCTATTTTGCAGAGACCATACGGAATCCCGGGCAACTATAAATTCCGAATCCCGGATTTCCAGCTTTGGCACATATCGTCTTGGAACAGGCTGAAATCGCAGAGTTTTCACATGGGGGATAGTCGCAGTATTGCGACGACGATACCAGCGACAGCCCAAATCTTCCTCAAGAAGAGCGTAGACAGCATTGATGGGGCCGCGCATTTTCCCGCCCAGCAGAAAAAGGTTCTTGTCTTTCTCCTCTATCGCGTAACCTTCGTTACCAAGCTTGTCATCGCTGAAACCGGCCACCGAAGCAAAGCTGGTCCTGCCTATACTGATAATTTGTTTCAACGCTTTTGTTGCAGTGCCTTCTTTGACAATAGGGAAGCTGGCACCTGTCATGACTTTGAGCCACTGGCACAAGTCCCGAGCTGCTTTTTGGTCCTGACTTGTCGGCTTTTGAGGCAGCACAATTGTATAATCTGTCGTCCCGTTTGAAGCCAGCGTCAACGCTTCAGAAGCCTGCCCTTTGGGCTTTAACGCATTTTCCCACTTTACATTAGGCAAAACTTCACCTTGCATCAGAGTACTGACGGTGCACAAGGCAACTATGAATCCAGACTTGTTTATCATCTTCTTAAAGTTTTTTTGGTGTCTCACTTTTTTGTCTTCTCTTTTGGAGGGAAATTATATCCCTAATTGATTTTTTTATGTTTATGAGGTAATTTCAAAACTATTTCAACTGATTTTTGATTTTGGACGGCATCTTGTAATTTTGAGCTCATTTACATGCCGCAAGGGTATGCGCAATCGCACAAAAGTCACAATATACTCGCCCAAAACGCTAAAAATCATACTCGAACCGGAGTTTTGAAACTACCTCTTATACCAATTTTATTCGAATTTATCCATATTAAAGTTTTTTCCTTAAACCTGTGTAAAGAGACCTCTATTACAGATAACAACTATTCTCAGCAAACTTCTACTGGAGTTTTCCGTAGAAGCGGATGATTGCTTTATTTTTTTACTTAGAATCCAGATTTCTCCCAAAAAAGCTTTTTCCTTTTCCCTGTGGCAACTTTCGTTGCAGCAGGACATTTGCTTATTCGTAATAAGTCCAATATTCCTCATTGGAACTCGGATTCCCGATGTAGTATTGGGTAACGGTTCCAAGTTCATATCTGCCCAAAGGTTTGACATGTCCATCCAACATTCCGGCATTTGCCATGCGGTTGTGCCGTAAATGTACAGAAGAATTCACGCTCCATCCCCACCAAAGATATTGTTTGTGATCATTGTCACGCAATGCGGTATCAAGCATTTCCGGTATTGTGGCAAACGTGTTAATCGCGTACCTGTAAGCGTTGTCACTTTTTCGCCTCCTCGGTTCGAGATGCAGCTTATAAAAGGGGTATCGGTAGGTAACACCGTAAATATAAGGAATTTTATACTCAAAAGGCTTCCATGCTGGACAGTATGCTGTTTTGGAGTTAAATAACCCGGCTTTTTCCAGATGTTGCGTCCAAAAATATTTACCGTTAGCGGCCTGCCCACTGATGTTGCACCACATCCAGCCGTCATAATTGTCCGCATACATTTGCAAGCCAAGCATATTCTGTTTGATGTTGTTGACACAGGCAATCGATTTAGCTTTATCTTTGGCTTTGCTCAGGGCCGGTAACAACATTGACGCAAGAATTGCAATGATCGCGATCACTACAAGCAATTCAATAAGGGTGAAAATCGTCCTTTTACGGGTTTGAGCATTCATGTTTCTGCGCTCCTTTCATAGCGTTACAATTTTAACTCAAGCTTTTTCACTAGATTCAAGCTTTATGTTTTTATTATAGTACGATTGTAACAAAAAACCTTGATTATTTGACAAAGAAATAGCACTATCTGCTTAAATTAATAAATAGTTATCAACTATTGCTATTGAATATATTTATCAGACGTCTTATATTAATCTAGCATCAATATTCATACTATCTAAATGGATTTTCATGAAATTAACCCTGAACAATTACTCCCATATACACACCCTGCAATTATACGCCGAACGCACGATTCATTATGAATCGGAAAAAGTTGAGGAACATGAACATGATTTTCATGAGCTGGTTATTGTTCAGAAAGGCTCCGGCTGCCATGTAATCGACAATCATTCGTTTAATGTCAGCGCCGGAGATTTCTTTGTTGTGTTTCCCGGCCATCAACATTATTATATGAATATGGAACATCTTACTCTGATGAATATACTGTTCAATCCTGTAATATTTGATTTTTTCAAAAGCGACTTGCTCAGAATGCCCGGTTTTCAAGTTATGTTTAATGCCCAAATAGAAAATTCGCCTTCCAGGAAAAAATGCGAAAAGATGAACATCGATGAAGAAACCATTTCTGCTGTTATGCGGATTTTCAACCAGATCCTTGATGAGCAGAATAATCTGCAGAGCGGCTCATCCACCTTTATTTTAACCTCATTCATCCAACTGGTCCTGCTTATTTGCAGAAAAAGTTATCCCAGTGACGGAAGATATTCCAGCCATTCCTACCAGATAAGCAAAGCCATCAATTACATGGAAAAAAACTATCAGAATAAAATTTCACTTGAGATCCTGGCCGAAGTATCAGGTCTGTCCGGCAGTTCATTCAGGCGTTGTTTTCATGACACTATCGGCATCTCACCGATTAATTATTTATTGAAACTGCGTTTGGAAAAAGCGACCATTCTGCTGGACACAAGTGACCTTTCAATTAGCGAAATAGCTTACAAAACCGGCTTCAGCGACAGCAATTATTTCATTCGGCAATTCAAAAACTTCACTGGCACGACCCCACTGAAATATCGAGCCGGAAACCATGGGATCTTTTATATCCCAAAACATTAGAAATTCCGTATAACGTTCCGGAGATCAATCAGGTATTTTAACCGGAGAACCGGAGTTCCGGCTCTGAATGGCGGCTTGCGTAATAAGGGTGGCCTGGAGTCCGTCGATGGCTTTTGCGCCGGCAAAATCCCTTTGTTCGAGAATTGCCTGGGCAAAATCCTCAACCGCCTCGGTCCAGCCTTTGTTCATGAAATAATTGCGGAGCGGAATTTTATTTCTTTGCGCCAGCATATTTAAATATTTTTTAGAGCTGGTATCACCGTTTTTTTCCATAGCATCAAGGTGTTCCAGCATTTTCCAGCTTCTGCGCCTGATGGCTTCCAGCGCCTGAAATCCCAGATCCTCAAGCAGATATTCATGCAGTTCATCCCGCGTGGGATGACTGTGTCCGGCAAAAGTTTTGACATCCGGCATCGAGTCGTCCAGTGAATATTGTTTTACCTCGGTAAATTCATTAACGATCAGGCCGCCGGTTTCAGCAACTGCTTCGAAATGTTCTTTAGGCATATCGCTGTTGACATAACCGCTGCTCATAATAGTCGCAACCGTGCCTGATTCAAATTGCAGAGTGATTATTTCATCATCATCCCGCCCACTCACGCAATATACCGACTGAACTTCGCTGTCGGCAAAAAAACGCAGAATATCAAAAATATGACAAACCTCGTGAACCAGGCGAGTTCCAATTCCAAAGTTCTTGCCCCAGTTAAGATTGAAAGAATCGGTAATGCGGTAGAACATATTTTTAGGTCCGCCGCGCTTCATGAGCAATTCTTTGGCATAACGATAAGCCGGCGCCATCCGGCGATTCATACCAACGGCAACTATCTTACCGGATTTTTGTTGAGCATCCAAGACCTTTGCGCATTCTTCGGTTGTTTCCGCCAACGGTTTTTCAACATAGACATGTTTGCCGGCGGCTAACGCTTCCATGGTTAACGGAACATGCGTATCTTCGCGGGTCACGATCAATACGCCGTCAATTGCGGGATCAGCCAACACTTCCCGATAATCAGTAGAACGCTGTTCAACCCCATAATAATCGCCAACTTCATCAAGATTTTTTTGAGATAAATCACAAATAGCGGAAAGCTCTGCGTTGTCAAGCTTGAATATATTGGGAATGTGCTGGGATTGCGCCAGGCCACCACAGCCGATGACGGCCAGTTTTGCGGTTGTAGACATATTGCTCCTCAACGGGTTAAGTTTACCTGAAGCCGTAAAATTATTCCGGACTAACATGTGCGGTTTTGCATTGAATACTAATTTTGTTTACTTTATTTCCACAAACCAAAGATACAAGCTGTTTACTGAAAAAACCAAAACGTAAAACCATATTCCGGCTTCTCTCTAATTTTAGAGTCGTAATGGAATGAAGGATTTATTATTGCCAAATTTGCGAGTTATAATAATACAAACTTAGCTGGCGTAGGTATTTTCCAGCGCGAAAATGGCGGCGCCAACCGCAGGAGAAAGTTCTGACGGGCCGGCATTTTTGAGAATGGCCGGCCCCAACCCCTGTTTGCCACGGCATGAAGCGAATTCATTTTCAAGCATTTTCCACAGTTGATTGTCCTCTGAAAAAAGGGTACTGTAGATCACCAGTTCGTCAGGGTCCATGAAAGATGCGATATTAGCCAGAGCAATAGCCGCTAAATTCATTGCTTTTTGCAGGATTTTAAAATTTTCCTGATCGGCAAGAACTTTGTCTATCGCCTTAGACTTGCCATGCCAGAATTCATCGGACAATTCCGGAAGTTTTTTACGAAGTCCGCTTAAACCGGCAAGGTCCTGCAATTTTTCATGATTCGAAAATAGCGACAACCCGGCCTCCCCGGCCATATTTTTGCTCCCCCTGAAAACAATCCCGTTCAAGCTGAGAGCAGCTGAAATACCGGATCTAAGTGCCACATGGATCACCGATAAATTCCCGGCCTGCGGCCGGTTCAACAGGTCGTAAGTGGCCAGGTTAAAGACGTTATTTTGAATAAAGACCGGTTTGCATGCGGTTAATTTGCAGATATCCCGGAACGGAATATTTTTGAACGCGGGCAATATTTCGTATTGCTTAATTATGCCGGTTTCCGGGTCCAAAAAACCCGGTGCCCCGATCCCGACGGCAGTAACCTTGTTCCAAAGCGCTCCGGCATCCTTTATCGCATCGGTTAACAGTTTGTCCAACTGCAATAAATAATCATGACGGCTTTTGCAGGACTTGAACGGGCGAATATATGAGTGGATGCAACTGCCCTGAAAATCAACGATTGCCATGCGCCAGGTGCTTGCCTCAAGGTCAATTCCCGCAAAATATTCGTATCCGGGATTGATAAACAAAGGCTTTGTCGGGCGCCCCCGACCAGAGGTCGTTTCTGGCGCGCCCTTCTCAATGACCATGCCGGAATCAGTCAGTTCCGGTACCAATTTACTGGCGTAAAATGTACTGACCCGCATCGCAATCGCACATTCACGACGTGAAATTCCCGGATTTTTTCGAATGAGAGAGAGAAACATATTGCGTTTCTCTTCAACTTTAACCGCCTGATCTCCTGTAGCTACAGCCATATTACCCCTGATTTATTTTTGATAAGTCCACGTATTAATAATACTTGTAATTAAAGATATGTCAATACGTGATCAAACAAAAAAAATCATACTTTCTGCGGTTTATTACCATTTCTGATCGATTCGGCCCCCTTAACGCCTATGGAAACCGCCATCAGTCCGTCGTGGGAAGTGGCACGAGGAGGAACGTCATCGATTAAATAGTCCAGAAAAGCTTTGCACATAACCGGGTCCGCGCCGCCGTGATCGACTTGACCGTTACCGATCTCATAGACCGCTTTGGTAAAAGATGTTTTACTGTTGTGTCTGGTCGTATTGTGCTTGCGGGTATAAAGAGTAACTGTGTCATCCTGATTGGACTCCACTCTGCCCTCGGTCCCGATTATGGCATAATTACGCCAGCTGTCAGGCGCGAAATGGCACTGCATATAAGTTCCCATAATTCCGCCGGGAGTACTCATCATGATCGCACTCTGGTCCTCTACATCAACTTCCCGCCGGAAACAGCACATTCTTTTACCCGGACCGTCATTCCGGTCAGTAAAATCAGAACATGTATGCTTTTCAGCACAATCGTCACAGGTTAAGTCGTTCGGCTTGTCTCCACCGTAAACGCTAAGCGTACCCATACCGGCAACCCGGTCGAAATATTCCCCGATCAGGTAGTGGGCAATGTCGATATCATGGCTGGCTTTCTGCAGCAGCAGTGAAGTAGACCCCTTGTGATTGGCCCGATAGTCATGAAAATAGGCCCAGCCGCCGTAATTGATGAAATGACGAATCCAAATAGTTTTGACCTGACCAATCGCGCCTGAATCAATAATTTCCTTCATAGTATTGAAGTAGTCATTGTAACGCAGGTTGAAACCGATCATCAGTTTCCGTCCGGATTCTTTTTCGGCTTTGATAATTGCTTCGCAATCCTCTATCGTAATTGACATCGGCTTTTCAAGAAAAACATCTTTTCCCGCCTGCAGCGCCGCAATCGCCGGTTCCGCGTGGAAGTTATCCGGGGTGAAGATCGCAACGGCATCAATATCATCGCGTTCCAGCAACTTCCGGTAATCAGCACAGATAAAAGTATCTTTCCCGTATTTTTCCTGAAATTTATCCAGGTATTCCGGCACAATATCGCACCCCGCAACTATTTCGGCTCTTTCGTCCTTTTGCCAGTTTTTCGCGATATGCGCCCGATGGGCTACTCCGATAAGGCCAATTCTTATTTGTTTCTTCATGATCAGTCCTCTCAATTTTTTGCAACATTCTTCACAATCACTATTTATTATATATCAAAAAAATATAATTTCAACTTAAGATTCAATATTAATTTGAAAACAAACAAAATAATATTTCTTATTTCAGCTCAAACAAAAAACTATCAACAAACTCCGATTCAGGTCAATCCCTTTTCCGACATTGCCACCGCCATTCGTTTTTTCGAATTCATAAATTCCCTTTCATCATGCATCCAGCCCCAGCCGTTCATATTGGCAATCCGGGGCATCATACTTTTGCAGCATATTTATCATTCCGGAGGCGAGCTTCCGTTCCAGTTCCGGATTACATATATTATTTTCCATACAGGGATCGACAGAAATGTCATAGACCTCATTTTGATCGGGAGAATTGTGATGCCGATATGATTTTTTAGGGATCCTGAAATGAGGGATGCTATGACAATGTTTGAGAAACACTCCGTGATCCGCCGCGGCCAATAAGTCCTGCGGATAATAGTCGACAGTGCTCCGCGCAATCGCCGTATGTATATAAGTAATACTGTCCTTCAGGGGATGCCGGATATAAACATAGCGACCGTCAAAATAATTCACATCCTTACTGAAATAGCCATACAGGATGGCGTCATGATACGCCGCGTTATTCTGTTCCAGCAAATGCAGATATGATTTCCCATGCACGCCATCCGGGACACCGGCCCCATGCAGCTGCATCAGGGTCGGCATATGGTCAATAGTCGCGGTTAATGAGGAAACACGCCTGGCCTCACAACCGGGCACACTCACAATCATAGGAATATGAACCAGTTCCTGATAGTCTTTCATGTAATTTTTGGCCCAGTAACCATGTTCCCCGAGCAAGTGTCCATGATCGGTAGTCAGGATAAGCACGGTATCATCCCACATCTTGTATTCATCCAGCGCGTCCAGCAATTTTCCAAGGTGGGCGTCGGCCATCGTCAACGCGGCAAGATAGCGCCGCCGAATATGATTTATCGATTCTTCGTCATCGACCTCGGGATCAAGGGGGGCGTATTCCGGCCAGTTATGCAGAGGACCGTTCCAGTCGTCGCCATACATATCAAGATACTTGTCAGGACAGTCAAAAGGTTCATGCGGATCAAACAATTCAAGATGCAAATGCCAGTTGTCAACGTCATGGTTCAACCCGACAAATTCAACTGCCCGTTCAAAACAGCGTGGAGTCGGATATGACTGGTCGCTCTGCATATCGCAATGGGAACGGTTGGCCCAGTAACGGGTGAATTTGGGATTACCCTTTCCCCGGCCCATGTATTCGGCAGGCCGTTCAGCCGCGATATCGGGACGCCACGCGTCTAATTCCTGGCCCCGCTCGAACTCCCAGCTGTCAAACAAAGTATGGTAGACTTCGCCGCCGGAATGAAAGTAGTGGTAATGGTCGGTAATCATATGACTGTAAACATTTGCCTGTTTGCGCAACTCTTTCGGCAGCGTATCGTCCCAGGGTTCGATCGGACCCCACGGCGTCTCAAGAAAATTACTCCTGCCGGTCATCATTTCACGTCTGGCGGGCATGCAAGGCAAAGAACCGGCATAATGGTTGTCAAAAACAATTCCGCGAGCCGCCAACCGGTCAATATTCGGCGTAATCGCGGGAGAACCCGAATTATAACAGTGCAACAAGTGACGGTTCAACGAATCCATCACTATGAAAACAGTTCTCATTATCTCAATACTCCATAACAGTTTTTTATGATTTTAAAAATTCAGCTCAAATACTTTTTGAAAAAATCCACCGATTTATTTCCACCCCAGGCATGTCCGCCCGGGAACAGATCCAGAGACAGTTTATCCGGGATCCCGGCGGCATCATAAATATTCTCAAGTTGTTTGTAACATGCCATAGCGGCATCAATTTTAAAACATTCGTCATAGACACCGATATCAATCAACAACGGGTCAGGAGCGATCAAGCCCTGGAGGTCGGGAACATCCACCAGATAAAACAGCCCCGGTGCAATCTGCATTCCGCAATAGTTCAAATCCCGGATTCCGAAATTGGCCCATAGATCGCTATACCCCATAACCTCTGCCGCTTTCAACCGGGAATCACATAATTTCATCCACACCGACATTGTTCCCCCGCCGGAAAGCCCCATAACCCCAAGGCGTCCCGAGTCAACTTCATCCAATGAACAAATAAAATCGACAGCAGCGGAACCATGCGCAATATTAATGGCCAATGACGTTGTTCCAAGCATTGTCGCGTGTAAATAATACAAATTACACCAGTCTTTTGTCCCCGGATTGCCGATATGGTTCGGTTTACGGCTGTCATTGCGCTCCCCGAAACCTATCCAGTCGATCGCGAAAGTCACAAAACCGTTTTGGGCCATGACATGACCGTAATTATAATTATGTTTCCGGATATGCGCGGCTAAATCATCCGACGAATCATTCCCCATGACAGGTTCTTTTCCATATACGCCGTGACCGTGACAACATAAAATTGCCGGAAGTTTATCGCCCGGTGAAATATTGCATGGATAGTTTATCAGCAGATTTGCCGAGATACCCGGCCCAACATCTATCACCCACCGCTGTTTACGCAGTCCGTCATGCATCCATTCCGCCAGCAGTTCAGGATCAGCCGGCACCTTATCCGGAAAACGCCCCAGACACTTTTTCACTTCCGGCAAAGCCTGATCCTTCCATAGCTGGAAGTCGCTTATTCCGCAATCGCTAAAGCGATATATCGGGTTATGGGCGTTGGCCCAATTTGTGAACATCCTTTGCGGGCTCAAATTACGCAGCGACATTTCTTTTTCCAATCTCATTAATTACTAAATTGATCCGTTAAATCCAATTCGCACGATCCCTTTTTAACGCTGAAAACTTTTTCCTGTTTATTGCAGATTATTTTCAGGCTGTAATCGTGACTTGACGATATATCTATTCTTCCGTTTTCCAGCTTCAAACCAGTTTCAACCGTGCCAAAACGAAGACGTTCTATTCCATACGTTTCCTCTGATCTGATATTCCAAACCAATTGGTTCTCCGGTACATTTACTCGAAATCCCAGAATATTCTCTATCAGGAGATTGATCAGACAACAGGTCCAGCCGCAAAATTCCTCACGCGCGGCGCCAGGTAATTTTAACCGTCCTGTAGCTGATATTTTCGGTAATCATTGCTAATACTTTTTATTTTTCCGCGTTAGTTGAATTAACGTCCGGTCCTTATAAATTCGACATTCACTTCACAGTCCGCAGTAACAATTATTTCCGGATTTTCCTGCAAACTTTTTCTCTTCTGAGCCAGAAGCGATATTCTGTGCGGACCAAACCTGAGATTTTCAATACCGTGTTCGGCAAGATCGTCGCTGACCCAGGTTATTTTGTGTTTCGGATAATTAACCTTGATCCCGATAATGTTCTCTATCAGCATTGAAATCGGCCCCAAACCGCTCCAGCCGACAAAATCGGGGCGCACCCAGTTCCATATCTGTTCAGTCGGTTTGCGGTGCTTTGACGGCGTCTCGTTTTCCGGCGAGTAACACTCCCATATCGTGTGCGGAGAAAAATTTTTCCATACCTTGTAAATATGTTCAAGATACTTTTCCGCGATCACTTTCGCCCGTTTATGATAATTATAGTTTTCAAGTCCCCGCGTAATCATATAGTTGTTCGGAGCCCATACCCCGCCGAGCCAGTAACCTCCGTCGTCTCGATAGTTGGGGTTATCGTATGACAAGGTCGGAACCGGACACGGCCGGTTGAATTCAGCCGGATTATCAAGGTGCTCGAGCATTCCGGCAACCTGTTCTTCACTCGAAGCCAGCGCCAGCAAAGGCCAGAACGACGCGGTCGTCTTGCAACCGGTAAAACTACCCCAGAGATGAGCGTCATAATAAAAACCGTCACGTTCACACCAGAGTTTATCGTTCAAATAAGCGCACCGTTGCCCGTAAAGTTTTTCAAATTCAACCGCCAGGTCCTCTTTGCCGGTTTCACGCGCAATACTGCTGATATATTTTGCCGCCAAAGCCTGCTGGGCCGCCAAATCGATAAAGTTGGTATTATGCCCGTCCTTGCAGCTGCGGCAGGTCCGGGGGGAATTATCCATTCCACTGGAATTACAGTCGGAAAACCAGTACGAGCCATCATCCCGACGCCGGTTCTTTTCTATCCATTCATCAAAACGGACCAAGTGATCAAGCACCTTTTTCAGCCGGTCAATATCGCCGGTAACCAGATAATAATCCCATTCAACCCAGGCCGCCAGCGGCGGATTGATCCGGCCCCACGGTAATTTGTAGGCGTCTTCCCCGGTCTCGATAATCCGGGTCATTGTAATATAACCGTCATCACGCTGAATCGCGTAAAAATTATCAAGCGACTCAATCCCGGGAAAGAGATCGGGTGCGTAGCGGCAGAACGCGGCCATAAAGCAGGTATCCCATAACCACAGCCGGTCCGGCCAGCAGCCTTCATCCATATAGTATTTTGACGCCGTCTTTTCGTTATATGTGATGTGCCGTTTCGCCAGTTCCCAGGCATAATAATAGAGTTCAACCAGATGTTCCCGTTCCGGCAGGATCGGCCGGGGCAGTTCGCTGATATCCATAAAACCTTGTTTACTCATGACAAGTTCCGTTATTTGCCGCGTTTGAGGATTTTTTCGATCAGTTCGGCCACCGCATCTCGGCATGCCCGCAAACGAACCGCGTCAAGCTGATAATTGAGAATTCGACCATCGGAACCTTTCGGCACAATCATGGTGCGGACGTCATCAAGCGCTTTTTCCGCCTCTTTAACTTCCGAAGCGGAGAGACTTCCACGCTTTTCTTTCAACAATTTTGCCAGCAGAAAGAAATACTCGAAATCTTCAATTCCCTCACGCATCATCTCCCAGCGGATCGAGTCCAAAGGCCCGTTCTCACCAGGATATACCCAACTGGCGGAAAGGTTGCGGTTAACGAAATTAAGCTGCTGCCATTCGCCCCACCAGTTCATCGCCCATTCCAGCATCCCGTCGATTTCCGCGGTCCACATCCACCAGAAAAAGATTCTGGAATTAATGGAGCGTGTATCAACCTTGCTCATGAAGTCAGGATTATAGACCCAGATTTCGTCTCCTCTTGCTTTGAGTTTTTTACTTAACAGATGCGCCCGCTGTGTATAAAGCGGCTGCCAGAGATTGAACGCCTCGATAAAACTGGGATGGTACGGGGAATAGGAACCCACCATGGCTTCAGGAAAATGTTTCCTCAGCAGTTTTGCCGACTTGATCATTTGATCATAATACTGTTCCCGCGGCTCGTCAAAAATATTAAACAATATGCGATCAGTGATATTGCCTTTTTTAATCTCGGCCCTGAGCAGTTTAACCGCGGCGACATACCGCCGCTTCCATTCTTTCGACAACTGCTGGTCTTTGGGTCCGAAACTGCTGTCTTTTGGATAATGCCCGACCCCGATCCTGAAACATTTGGATAATACGCCCCAGTGATATTCCTTGTCCAAATATCTATCCATAAACTTTCGATAGCCATCAACATTGATTTGGTCGCCATTTTTAAACGAAAATGTCGGATAATCAGTGTAAATATGCGATACCCGGTGTTCCGCCAGGTTTTTGACGTATGAATTCCACAATTTTTCCGCCTTGTCCGCTCCGTAGATATTTTTCATATAAGCGGGACTGAACTGCGGCAGAAACGTCACATTACGTTTTTGCGGCATTTCAAAGTCATAAACCCGCAATTGCAGCTTCATTTTCAACGCCGGAATATTCTTTTCTCCCTGCAATACCTCTATCGTTCCGCTATAATTTCCCCCTTCGGCGTTTTCCGGAACCTTCAAGGTAATCCAAAGCCTGGTGTTTTTACCTGAAATACAAGCGAATTTTTCCGGTTCAAGCAGACAATCCGGGGTTTCGCCGCTCCAGCCGTTACGGCCGAATGGAACAACCGCGTTATAGTCGTCAACCAGACGCCAGCGCAAGGAGTTTGCCGGGATGATTTTACCAGACGCGTTTTTCAGATCCGAAAAACGCAAACTGAAATTGAAAAGATTCTTTGCGGTCCGGAAAACCAGTTGAGTCGATTCATACTCGTCTTTGGCGGCGGACATTTTAATTCCGTCTGTCTTCTTGCTGGGCGGAGCGTCGTTATAGAACACCTTCCACTCCGGAACTTCCGACCAGACGACAATACCTTTGGTTGAGCCCGTTAACCGGGCGGTCGGACTGGTTGCCGGACGCAGCGGCTGCAAAGGTTCGACTTGCAGGGATTTCTTCATGGCGGCAACCCCGGAATCAATCGTTCCGGCAAACGGCATTATCGCGATGTCCTGTTTGAAACTTTTTCCGGCAGGGATATACTTATCGCTGAAGAACGGCGGTACAACAGTTAAGAACCCCTGTTTCTTGCGAACTACGCTGACTCCTTCACTGCCGGGAAAAGAAACTATCGTTCCCAGCTTTTTTTCCGGTGACCAAACCCCGAACCAGTTATTCATCAGTGGCGCGTCAAGCCCCTTTCGCGGCATACTCGCAACATGGTTGAAAATTCTGGTAAACGGACACAACTTGCCATTTTTAACCTGACTTCCGGGCATAAACTGCCATAAGCCTTTTTCATCCCAGACAAGACACGGCACCCCGGTTGCCTGGGTTATATATGTTTCCGAAATGGAACTCAATTCATAGCGCAACCTGATCACCTGTAACCGGCTGTCAAGGACAACCGTCTTGGTGTAGTTGAAATGTTTATCATGTCCTTTGATGACAACTTCGGTTCCTTGCTGCTTAACCGAATCGACAGTAAAACTTATCAGGTCCGGAATGCCGGGGCGCGTCTCTTTATGGGTTTTAGCTTCGATACTGTAAACCGCCAGCTCCTTTGCGTCCAGATAACGTATCGTCAGGCGAACGGTCGAAATTGAAGAATCCAGCCACTTTCCGCCGTTTTTCCACATAACCCGGTTAATCGCATAAGCGTTTTTTTCAAGGAGGGTTGCCTGGATATGCGAATTCTTTATGACAATATCTTTCGCCTCCGCGCCTCCTGCATTGAACCATATGGCTGAAATTGCAAGGCAGCTTGAACATACCGGCATTCTGAAAATTTTCCGGATCTGATATTTTATCATCAGGAATATTCCTTACTTTAAAATAGTTTGTATTTACTTTAATTACAAGATGCTTGAGTCGTATAATAAGTCGCTTATCCCGGCGATATACCGACTAAAATTCAGACAGGGCACCCAATCCCGTGGACGCAATGCCACGGGACAACACTAACAATGTAATCACCGGTTAAGGCCTCAGGATTTGCTGGATAAACGACTTGTCATATGCACCGATTGTGCCAACTGAAACACTGGTATCCACCTTGAATTCCTCTTCTGTATCTTCGACAATCTGCTGTCCCAGCCGTGCGGCGACATGGCCGTCAGCATACAGGACATTGGCCCGGTCGTTATGCCGCATATGCATGCCAACAGTAGCAGCGTCAAGTGTTATATAGTAATGCTGATTTTTTGAGGCCCAAAGTGTTGTCCCGGTATTTTTGTAGGTCGAATCAACTATATAGAGGTATTTGGTCGGATACTTGAGTCGTTTGAAAGCGGTGTAGCCGGAGTATTGCCAGCCATTAGGATGCATGAGCCTGGCGCTGTTTGGAATATTATCCCGGTGATATCTGATTCCGTAGGTCATATATGGAGCCTGATTATTGTTCGGATTATAATTGATTGGTCCGTTGGACGGACAAACACAGGTCTTGGGGTTGGTCAAATAACCGAGAGTCTTGAATATCTGGCTCCAGGGGCCGCCATAAGCAGCATTTGTATGAATAGTGGAAACTCCATCGTAATCATTGACGTACATCAACGCTGCGGTCCCTATCTGCTTCAGGTTATTAATGCACTTAATGGCCTTTGCCTTGTCCCTGGCCTGATTTAGTGCCGGCAGCAACATTGACGCGAGAATTGCAATAATTGCTATCACGACAAGAAGCTCGATAAGCGTAAAACTGTTTTTGTTTTTCATCTTTTTTCCTCTTTTGTTAATAATGTTAATAATTTGAGCGACTAATATTATGAATTCACTATACCCACTTTATAAAATATTTCGTTTAATCCTTTCAATATTTATATTTTCACTCATTATCATCCCATAATTCATAAATTTGAACGTTTTTTACTTTTTCTTGAGCTTATGATTTTCATTTTCAGAGACCCCTTTGTTCGGTTTTTAAATTTCCTAAGCAGAAGTGAATAGATGTCTCGTCACAATTTTTTGAACCGTATTTGACTTTACTTTCAACATTCAACATTCAACATTCAACTTTCAACTCCAGTTATCCCGTTTGAGGGATGGCTGTGATTTTCAATTGTAACATTATTATATCATAACAGCTTCTCAAATAATCCCAAGTTGTTCTCATGACCATCTGGATATTATGCATTTCGACATGTAAAACATTAAGGCGTATACAAAGTTTTGAGCATAAAATCCTTGTCAACCGCATACATCGTTCCGAGTGATTTTGACGGATCCAGACTGAATTCCTCTTGCGCGTCCGCGACAATCTCCGTGCCTTGCCGGGCCGCAACGTGACCATCGACGAACAAAACATTCGCCCGGTCGCTGTGACGGAGATGGGTATTGAAATTAACACTGGCAAAGTCAATGTAGTAAGACTGCTGGCGATCCAGGGAAGTCGCAGTGCCGATATACACTGAATCCACTAAATATTGAAACCTGGAAGGCCGCTTGACCGTTTTAAAAATAATATAACCGCTTATCCGTACGGTAGTTCCAGGCCAGAATGTCGCAACATGACTAGGCAGGTCATTTATATGGCGTCTTACTCCGTAGGTTTTGTTGTCAATTACAAAAGAATACGTCTTTATTGCGGGACAGACTGTTACGTCCAGGTTTTGCAGATATCCATTATCACGAAGCCTTGTGGACCAACGGGTTGCGGTCGATCCCGAACCCAAAAGATGAATTGGCGAAATCCCCCTGCTGTCATTGACATACATAAGAACGCCGACTCCGGTCTGTTTCAGGTTGCTGGTACATTTGATTGCCTTTGCTTTTTCCCTGGCCTGATTCAAAGCCGGTAACAGCATTGAAGCAAGAATTGCAATAATTGCAATTACAACTAAAAGCTCGATTAGTGTGAATTTTTTTGCGCTTTTCATTTATTTTCTCCTTGATTTTTGCTTTACAACAAAATGCGTATCCAATTATACTGTTTTAAAACCTTTATTAAATATTCCTTCATTTTTAGTTTATTTTTTCACAAGATTTGCTATATGCTTAAATTTTTCTATTGTCACTCCGGGCGGACATGAATCCGCATTCGCCAGGATAAACGGTCCGCCTTTGGCATCCTCGATAATCTTCTCAACATAGGGAGTAAGCTCATCTACTGACTTATTATGCAGTTCTGTCGGTTCAATACCTCCAATTATCCCGATATTGGAATTCAGTTTTTGGCGCGCTTCTTTTACCGATATATTACCGGTAGGAGCAGGTGACAGGCTTTCAAGCGCCAGGATTCCCTGTTTATTCATACTGGTTAAAATATTTTTTACATGCCCGCATGCGTGCTGGATATAATGCTTACCGCCGGAATTCAATATGGAACACCACTGCATAATCTCAGACGCGATATATTCTTCATACATTTCCGGCGAGTAGTTCTGCGTACTGGAGTCTTCCCAGGTAATAAAAAATTCGTAATCGGATTCAAGCGCCTTTTCCACCGCTTTCAGATTGTTCCCGACCATCAGTTCCCACAACGCGTTAACCGTTTCCGGGAAGTCATAAAGGTCATAGATCAGCTTCTCGGTTCCGACAAGATTTTCAATCATACATTGAAACGCGCTTTTCCGTCCGCGCGGGATCAGCATTCCGATATTCAAGGCCTCCGGGTTTTCCGCGAAACACTTCTTGACCATGGCGGAGTCCAGCTCGAAACGCATATTCTCTTCGAGCCACATCGCAACTTTATAATCATCTTCGGTTTTCAACGGATGTTCAACCGGAAACCTGGAATTACTTAAATCTGTCCTCTCATAGGTTTGGTGAAGAGTTCCGACCGGGGTAATGGTTACTACCTCTTCCACGCCTTCGTTGAGACTGATTTTAACTTCGGCTTTTTCAGACAGAAGCGCTTTTACCGGAGCCGGGCCGGAACGGTTAAGCTGATCGGCCCCGACCAGTTTGCAAAACCCCATGTGTCCCAGAGCTTGAATATCCTTCGGAAGTGTTGGGAACAGGTAAGCCAGATTAGGCGCAAACGGAACCCGCTCCGTTTCCTGTCCGAGTAAAGCGGCTCTTAATAATTCTTTTGACTCTGTTTTAACCATAATACTCTTATTCAGCTTTATGCGTTTTTAATACTTCTCCGGGTCACACCCGCAGGTTCTGCCTATTTTCAACTTACTGTGATAGGCGATCTTACCGTTGATTTTATCTCTATCAAAATCATTCTGCTTTATTCTGGCAAATGCGACTTTGATTATCTTACCGTAATCAATATTTATGCTGGTGAGATATGGCGGTCCGGAAAGATAAGGTTCCAATCCGTCATAACTGACAATCGCCAAATCTTCAGGAATCCGCAATCCGACTTTTCTGAAGTATTCAATCGCATCCACCGCTTTTAAATCGGTATCAACAAACACCGCATCACAGTCAAAACCGCGGTTGTATAGCATGGAAGCGCCTCTGGCTCCGTCTCGCTGGCTTATGCCTGTAACGATCCGCTTCTCATCAACCGGCAGCCCCCACTGTTCAAGCGTAGAAAAATAGCCCGAAATCTTATCATTCATCGGACAAGGTGTTGACCCGATAAATCCAATCCGCTGGAAGCCATGTTCGGCCAGATGCGCGATCGCTGTAGCTGTATTGCCTGTTTTATCCGTATAAATGTTCAGGCAGTCCTGACCTGTGGTTTCTTCACCCAAAACAACAATCGGAAGTGAGACTTCTTCATATAATTTTTTTATGATCGGTTGATATCTTAAATAACCGATAAAAAATATCACATCATATTCATTAAAGCCATGGAGAGTTTCCATTGAAATATCATTTTCATCCGACCAGATCATCGTGGAAACCTTCCCCCGGATACCCACCTCTGTCAGCAAACCTTCATGAACCCTTTTTACAATATGCCAACTGTTGGTATTGACTTCCGGATCTGAAAATTTTTCCTCCGCCATAACCAGCAGCGCGTTCAACGACACCGGCTTTTCCGGGTTTCTTCTAATGAATGTGCCTTTGCCTTTAATACGGTTCAGAATGCCTTCATTTTCCATCCCCACCAATACCCGGTTCGCGGTCAGCGGACTGACTTTGCACAACTTGGCCAGCTGATTGTCCGAGAGTATTCGATCTCCAATGCGCAACTTGTTTTGCTTGATCAGGGAAATCACCTTCTCCCTGACTTCTTCACGCTTGGTTTTTACCTGGATACCATTAATCATATTTTAAACCTATATATAAGTTATATACAACTTCTATACATATATTATATACGATAATCGCCTCATGTCAACCCCCTTAGATAATTAATTTGAAAAAAAATAAACATAAGGCTTGCTTTTTTTATACTCGAACAGTATATTAATTTGAAAACAAAATAAATATTGTATAAGAAATCAATACAAAGGAAAAATCTCATGGAAATGTATTCAAAAACTGTTAACGATTTACCGGAACCGTTACGTTCCAGAACCCGGGTTTTTAAGGATTTTATCGCGATAAACCAATATTACGCGGAGGATTTTTGTGACGAACTGGAAAAAAAACAGCAAGCAGGGAAAATGCTTAATGTAATTTGCCCGGTCGGGCCGATCGATTACCGTTTTTTCGCGGAAGAAGTTAATAAGCGCGGTATCTCCTGCCGCAATGTGCGCTTTATAAATATGGACGAGTATATCGATGATAACAGCGAACTGATCCCGGAAACTCATCCGCTCAGTTTTCGGCGTTTTATGAAAGAACAGTTCCACAACAATGTACCGGAAGAACGCGGCATTCTACCGGAAAACCGCATATTCCCCGATCCGAAAGCCCCGGAAAAGATCACGGAACTGATCGATGAGATCGGCGGCGCCGATATGGTCTGGTGCGGCATGGGGATCACCGGGCATATCGCTTTTAACGACCCGCCAGCGATGCTGGGGGAACCGGATGATCTGGAAGACTTCCGCAACTGTAAAACCAGAATCGTCACCACCAGCCCGATGTCCAACGCGCAAATGGCGATGGGCGGCACCAACGGCGTTCATGAGATCATTCCGGCCCGGGCCGTCACTATCGGGGTATATGAACTTTATAAAACAAAGAAATTCTACTGGACCTTTATGCGCAACTGGCACGCCGGATTATGGCGGCGCGCCATGTTCGGACCGGTAACTCAGAATTTCCCCGGCTCGATTATCCAGAATCATCCCAACCTCTACATGAACCTGACTGAAATCGCCGCCGCAGTACCGATGTGCGACACCCAGCAGGCAACCGGGGAGAAAAAATAATGCGTTTTGTTTCAGCAACCCGAATGGTCAACGCCGCGCGCGAAAACGGTTATGCCGTCCCGGCCCTGAATGCCAACGGCGCCACCTATGACATTGCTCGGGCCGCGCTCGAAGCGGCGCAGGCAACCGGATCCCCGTTGATCCTGCAGTCGTACGAACCCAATCTGGAATATCGCGGCGCGGAATATTTTGTCAAAATGGCCGCCATGCTCTGCGGCGAACTGGAAATCACCGTCCCGGTCGCACTGCAGTTGGATCACGGTCATAGCCTGGAATCAACCGTATCAGTTATGAAAGCAGGGTTTACTTCGGTGATGTTCGACGCGTCCCACGATCCGTTGGCGGAGAATATTGCAAAGACGCTTGAGGTCGTCAAGATCGCGAAAATTCTCGGTTGTTCGGTTGAAGCAGAAGTAGGTTATGTCAAAGGCAACGAGCCGAGCAAGGAAAAGAAAATCGGGCGGATCGCGGTACCGGAAAGACCGCTTATTCCTCCGGCCAAAACCGACATAACTGAAGCAAAAGAATTTGTCGCGGCGGTGCCGGTCGATATGCTGGCGGTTTCAGTCGGCACGACTCACGGCGTCTATGAAAAGCAGGACGGCATCGACTTCGAACTGCTCAAAAAACTGCGCGAGGAAATCGACGTACCGCTGGTGCAGCACGGCACTTGCGGCATTTCGCTCGAAGACGTAACCAGACTTGTCCAGTGCGGCATGAGCAAAGTCAACTTCGGCGAACCATTCCGGTTCAACTATATCAAATATTTTAACGAACTGACCGATTCCATGGAACACCTCTGGCACGCGTGGCGAATAATGCGTGAAGTCAAGGAGCGCCTGAAAGCGGATATGATTGAAATAATTGAAGCGTTAGGATCAGCCGGTAAAGCTTAATCCGGCGGAGCCGGAATTAGGAATTAGGAATTAGAAATTAGGCATTAGAAATTAGAAAAATAAGAAAATGGCAGTTCTTTATTTCCCTCTTGTTAAATGAAAAATTATTTATACATAATTCTGGCGACTGTCGCGCTGGCCTTTGAGTATCTGCTGATCAAGGCGGCGGCGGGAACATCACCGTTTTTGACCGGACTGGTGGTCTTCTCGACCGCCGGAACGCTGCTGGCGCTTGGAGCCAGGAAACAGCAAAAAATGCCCGACAATTTTATAAGTTGTCTGCCGTGGGCCTTACTGGTCGGCATTATCGGGTCCGGCTGTAACTTCCTGTGGATTTACGGCACCAGGTTGACCACCGCGACCAACGCTTCGTCTCTGGGCAGGCTTGACATCGTCTTCACACTGTTACTGGCCGCCTGTTTTTTCGGTGAAAAAATTGCCCGCCGCAACTGGCCGTTCATCGGCCTGTCGATTATTGGCGCGGCCCTGATTTCCGGTTGGGATCAAATCGGCAGTTCAAATTACGGGTCCATAGGGGATATATTTATTATCGGCGCGGCGTTTCTGCTCAGTCTGAACAGTTTTATCATCAAAAAGATCAGCGGCAAACTCGGACCGATGCGCCTGGCCGCGATCAATTGCGGAATCAATGTGCTGTGTTTCGGAACGGTATGGCTGTTTATGCCAGGTACTGCTGAATTGACGCAAATCACCTGGCAATCCTGGAGCGTCCTGATTGCCTGCGGCATCTGTTCGGCCGTTTTTTTCTTCGGTTATTACAGCGGGGTCCGGGCGCTTCCGGTCTGGGAAGTCCGGCTGATCGCTTTAAGTGCGCCGGTTCTCACGGCATTTGGCGGCTGGCTGTTTTTTAACGAAGCCATTTCGGGGAAAATCATTATCGGGGTCATTTTATTGCTTGCCGGAACCGCCGGGATTATTACCATCGGCACCGGAAAAATATCTTTTACACGTAAAATCGCAATTCAAGGAGTTGAATAATATGTGGAAATACTTTTTGCCGACCGAAGTAAATTTCGGCTGCGGATCGCTGGACGAAATCCGGGAAACCGCGGAGGCATTCGGAACAAAATGCGTCGTTGTGACCGACCGGATAATCGGCGAACTGCCGAAAGTCAAGAAAACCATAGTCGCGCTGAATGCGCAAGTGTTCAACGAAGTTCAGCCGAATCCCACCGTTAAAAACGTTGACTCACTGTCTAAACTGCTGCTGGCAACGGGCGCAGAAGTCGTTGTCGCCATCGGCGGCGGCAGTGTAATAGACTGTGCGAAAGCGGCTTGTTTCACCGCGGCGAACGGCGGCAGTTCAATCAGCGCATATCATACCGGCGGACAAAAGGTCGCCGGGGAAAATCTGCCGCTGATCGCGGTACCGACTACAGCCGGAACCGGCTCGGAAGTTACTCCGTTCGCGGTTCTGGATGATCCCGACAAGAATTTCAAAGGCCCGATTGCCGGAACACCGCTTTATCCCAAAATCGCGTTGGTTGATCCGGAACTGACGTTGAGCGTACCGCTGCGAGTCACCGCCATGACCGCGCTTGACGCTCTGAGTCACGCGATTGAAGGCTATTGGTCAAAAAACCATCTGCCGCTGTGCGACCTGATGGCGAAAGAAGCTGCAAAACTTGTCTTTAACAATCTTGAAAAAGTACTAGACAACCCGTCCGACCAGGCGGGGCGTGAGGCCTTGAGTTATGCCGCGCTGCTGGCGGGAATGGCGTTTCAGGTTCCGAAAAACGCGATCATGCACGCCTGTTCGTTCCCGCTCTCGCAAAAATTCCATCTGCCGCACGGCGCGGCATGCGCGTTCACTATGGAGGGCGCAATCAAGTTGAATACTCCGCACATGGGAGGGCGAATGGAAGAGTTTGCGCAATACTGCGGTTTTGATACGGTGGATGAAATGACCGGCAAAATCACGGTTTTGAAAGCCAAAGGCGGCATGCCGCTTAACTTGTCCGACGCGGGAATTCCCGCTGATGACGTGGACGAACTGATCAACGCGAGTTTCCATCCGTTAATGAACAATAATCCTAAAGAGGTAACGGTCGAGGATCTGCGGGAACTTTACCGGGAGCTTGGCGCGTAAATGGAAGAATGGCTGAAAATTTCTCTGGTCGGGATTGTCGTACTGATCACTCATTGCCTGGAAGGGATCACCGGCTTCGGCTGTACGGTTTTGGCATTGCCGTTTATCGTATTGCTGCTGGGCGTCAAAACGGCGGTTCCGGTTCTGGTTGTGCTGGCCTGGGTGCTGGCGGCTTATATCATTTTGCGTTCATGGAAGAATATCCGCTGGAAAGAATTCGGGTTTATCGTGCTCTTTGTCGGCTTGGGTTTGCCGATCGGGATTGTTCTTTTCGATTATTGTCCGGAACAAGGATTGCTGGCGGTTCTGGCGGTTTTCATGATCGGGGTCGGATTTCACGGTTTTCACAAAACAATGAAACATAAACCGCAGGAAGGCGGCATCATGGACGTAACGGCCAAACCGGAACATAACTGGCTGACCCGCGGTGTTCTACTGCTCGGAGGCATGGTACACGGCGCGTTCGGGACCGGCGGTCCGTTTGTCGTTATTTACGCCACCAGGGCTTTGCCGGAAAAAACGCTGTTCCGGGTGACGCTGTGTCTGCTCTGGTTCAGCATGAATACGATTATGATGCTTAAATGGACAATCGCGGGCAATGTATGGAACAAGGAAACGGTTGCTTGTACTTTGACTGCGCTGCCGTTTTTGATCGGCGGCATGCTGCTGGGCGACTGGCTGCATCACAAAGTGAACGAATATCATTTCAGGCTGATGGTCTATATTGTTCTGGCCCTGTCAGGCATCGTGATGGCTTTAAAAGTTTTATCTGTAATTTAATAACAAAAGGAAATAACAATGTAAATAATTTTTTATCCTTCGGGCTGCCCCTCCTTTTTTGTTATAGCCCAAAAAAAACAGACAAAAAGCCCGAAGGATTCTTATATATATATTTCGGTTCTTTCGGTGTTTCCGTGGATGGGGCCTTACGAATTCGTTTTATTGCAGACTTACAGCCTGCGTTTGAGGTGTAAATCAGATCCCCCGGGCGTTGCCCGGGGCTGTGATATTGCGCCCCTATGGGGCTGAAGAAGATAAAAGACCACCAGGCCGTAGGCCTGAAAGAACAAAGCCCCGGGCAACGCCCGGGGGAAATAATAAAAAAACAACAGCAGGCTGTAAGTCTGCAATAAAAAACATGGAAAAATCATTGAATTATGGTATATCCATGAAAACACCGAAAGAGCCTATATTTCTAACTTTAACTATAGAAAAAGGAAATCAAAATGGTTGAAAAATTTAATCAGGAAGAGTTTGACAAGCTGGCTGATGAGTTACGCTATGTCATTACCGACATGATCTGCCGGGCCGGTTCCGGCCACCTCGGGGGCGCGGTTTCACTCATCGAAACAATCCTTACGCTTTACTACCGGGTCATGGACATCGATCCGGAAAATCCGAAACGGGCCGATCGCGACCGGCTGGTCCTGAGTAAAGGACATGCCGCGCCGGTCCTCTATTGCGCTCTGGCCTATCGGGGATTTTTCCCGAAGTCCTGGCTCAAGACCCTTAACGCCGACGGCACCAAACTGCCGAGCCATGCCGACGCCCGCAGCGTTCCCGGCATCGATATGACCACCGGTTCTCTTGGGCAGGGCCTGTCCGCCGCCTGCGGCATGGCACTTGCCGCCAAAAAAGACGGCCGGAAAAACCATGTCTTCTGCATCGTCGGCGACGGCGAACTGAACGAGGGTCAGAACTGGGAAGCGGCAATGTTCGCCCCGCATAAAAAACTGGACAACCTGATCGCCGTTTGCGATTACAATAAACTACAGATCGACGGCTTTACCTATGAAGTAATCGACCTAGAACCGTTGACCGACAAATGGCGCGCCTTCGGTTGGAACGTGCTTGAGGCCGACGGCCACAACTGGGAGGAAATCTACAACGCCCTCGAACGCGGCAAAAAGCTCCATAACGGCAAACCGACCATGGTTATCATGCACACCACCAAGGCCAAGAACTGCTCCAGCGTCGAAGACACCCCCGGCAGTCACAATATCAAGGTCCCGGATGAAAAAGCCCACAAAGGCTTCCTCGAGTCCCTGACCAGCGGCGAATATGAACTTCCATACTGAGGAGAATAATTAACATGAAATTACATGAAAAAGAAATGCGGGCAGTATACGCCGAAACGCTTAACGAACTGATTGAAGCCGATCCGAACGTAATGTGTCTGGAAGCGGACCTGAGCAAAGCCTCCGGCACCAATCCTGCCGTATTGGCTAAACATCCTGATAACTTTGTCAACGCCGGAGTAGCCGAGGCCAATATGATCGGCATCGGCGCGGGGTTGGCGTCAGACGGAAAAATCCCGTTCTGCGCCAGCTTCAGTTGCTTTGCCTCCCGCCGGGTTTACGACCAGATCACCTTGAGCGTTGCCTATGCAAACTTGAACGTCAAAATCGTCGGCACCGCGCCCGGAATCACCCAGGGCCCCAATGGCGGCACTCACATGTGTTTTCAAGATTTGGCAATCATGCGCGCCATGCCGAATATGCAGGTGTTCAGCCCGTGCGATGTTTATGAGTTGCGTTCATTGATGAAATACATGGCCTCCACATACGGCGGCATGTATATGCAGTTGGTACGCCCGACTGTAACCCCGGTATTTAGTGAGGACTACGAGTTCAATCCGGACAAGGCGGTAAAAATCTTCGACGGCAGCGATGTCACCCTGGTATCTACCGGTTACATGACTCATATCGCCAAACAGGCGGCAGAAGAATTGAGGAGTGAGGGGTTATCGGTGGAATTGCTGCATTACCCGAGCATCAAGCCGTTTGACGCGGAAACCCTGATCGAATCTGCCGGAAAAACCGGCGGCGTGGTCACCGTGGAAAACCAGAACATCATCGGCGGCCTTGGCGGCGCGGTCTGCGAAGTTCTGAGCGAAAACTGCCCAACCAAAGTCAAACGCCTCGGCGTTCCGGATCAATTCGGCGAAGTCGCCACCGAACAATACCTTTTCGATAAACACGGTTTCGGGCTTGAACATATTAAAACAGCTTGCAGGAAGATGGCAAAATGAAGATTATCATGGGTGCCCCCGTTAAAGGCAAAAAACTCAAAGACGCCGTAAAATCACATCTGGAAAAACAGGGACACCAAATCATCGACGTCGGTTGTTTCAGTACTGAAAAATTCGTCAAATACCCCTCCATCGGCGAACGTGTCGCCAAAGCGTTGCAGGACGGCGCGGCCGAACTGGCGATCAACTGCTGTGGCAGCGGGACCGGCGCGGCAATCGGCGCTGACAAATTCAAAGGCGTCTTGGCCTGTGCCTGTGAATCGGTCAAAACCGCCGAACTCATCCGCAAGGTCAACAACGCCAACTGTCTTTGCATGGGTGAGGATGTCGTATCCGAAGAGCTCGGCTGCGCCATGGCCGACGCCTTTATCAACGCCAAGTTCCAGGACGCCCCGGTTCCGCAGGAAATTCTAGACTTTTGGAAAGAGGCCGGCGACGAAATGATCGCTCGCGGCGAAATTGCCACTGAACGTGGAATCGAAACGCTGTAAATCAGGGAGAACAAAATGCTGAAACTTGGCTTTATCGGCTTTGGCAATAACGGATATTCACATGCAAAGTCATTTCTGGACAACGGTAATGTTGAATTTACGGCCGTGACGGACCCATCCGAAGAACGCCTCAAGCTGGCGCGTGAGACCGCTCCCGGCATACACTGTTACAATGATTACCGGGAAATGCTCGAGAATGAAAAACTTGACGCGGTATGCGTTTCAACGCCGCATAAATTTCACTACGAGCAGGTCATGGCCGCCCTGGAGCACAATTGTCATGTGTTACTGGAAAAACCGATTGCGCTTGAACCCGGACATTGCCGGGAGATTATCAAAACTGCCCAACAAAAAGGCGTCATCCTGCAAGTCGGTTTCGAGTGCCGCAAGTCCGCATTGTACGTAAGGGTCAAAGAGATCATCGACTCCGGTGAAATCGGAGAACTGAGCGCTATTTCGTTTCTGCATTACCGGGCAAAATGGTTAAAAAAATGGTACTGCACGGGAGAGCTTGGCGGCAAAAGCATGGCGGTTATCGAAACCTGCCACTATATCGACCTGATGCGCTTTTGGAGCGGCGACGACGTTGAATGGGTCTTCGCCACATCTCCAAAGCAAAACCTGCGCAGCGAATATGAATATCCCGATACCGGCTTCTGCCATCTCGGGTTTAAAAACGGCATGATCGCAAGCATTGTCGATTCTCATGCCCCGGCCTGCGACCGTTTTAAAGAAAGTTCCATTGATTCCGGGAAGTCATACGCTACCGGGGAAGGCGAATACATGGACCCGGTTTACGGACACCGTTTCGAGTATACGATTATCGGAACAACTGGAACGCTGGTGGTAAATATGTTCGCAAAAACCATTTCCGTCATGAAAGAGGACTATCAAGACGCCGATGGCCGTCCTCAGGTCGGCTTGAAACGGGTTGAAGATTTCAGTAAACAGTCGTTACACGATCTGGTTCACGATTACAGAACGCTGGATAACATGTTTATTGACTGTATCATCCATAACAAACCGCCAGTATTTTCGCCGGAAGACGCATTAAAAACCCATGAGGTAGTCTTCGCTATCGAAGCAAGTGAAAAAAATCATCAAAAGATAGTACTTTAAATATGCTCAATAACAGAAAAGAGGAAATTTCGGCCCTTTTGAAGCTAACCAAAAGAGAAGTTCAGGAAAAGGCCGGCGATAACTTAAAATTGTTTGCCGACTGCGACGGCATTCACCGGCAAATTGCCGATGACATGGCGGACTTTATCATTGCTCAAAACGCCAAAGGCGAGTTTTCACGTTTTATTCTCCCGGTCGGGCCGGTCGGGCAATATCCGTTTTTTCTGGAAAGGGTCCACAACGAGCGAATAAGCCTGAAAAAGTGCTATTTCTTTTATATGGATGAGAACGCCGACAACTCTGGATATGAACTTCCGGCAAGCCACCCGCTGAGTTTTCAAGGTGAAATGAGAGAACTCTGGCTGAATAAACTAGATCCGGAACTGGCAATCCCTGAAGAACATTTATTCTTTCCGGGACGCAAAAATATTGCCGCTCTGTCAGGCATCATTGATTCGGTCGGCGGTATCGATATGTGTTTCGGCGGCATCGGCATACACGGCCATATCGCCTTCAACGAGCCGGAGCCGGAAGTTGAAAAATCCAATCCGCGCCTGGTTTATCTGAATGACTTCACAACAACTATCAACGCGATCCGGGCCAGGGTCGGCGGCAATCTGGAAGGATTTCCGCGCAAAGCCTATACCCTGGGCATGAAACAGATTCTGGGCGCGAGGAAAATCCGGCTTGCCTGTCGCAACGGCATTCCGCTTGACTGGGCCAATACCGTATTGCGCCTGACCTTATTCGGAACTCAAGGTTACGATTATCCCTGTACTTACATCAATTGTCATAAGGACTTTATTATTTATACCGATAACGATACTCTGAAACAACCGGAGATCCTGTTATGAAAAAAATCGACATGCACCACCACCTGGTTGAGGAATCAGGCTATATCGACAATCTGCTCCGGGTTATGGACGATTGTGAAATAGAAAAATCCGCATTGATCGGACTTGGCCCAATGTTTAAAGGCCTTTTTGTCAAGAATGGCCATGACGGAAGTTGCGCCGATGACAACGCGGTTGAAAATGTGGTAAAGCAATACCCGGACCGCTTTTTCGGCCTGGGCTATATCAGGCTCGGAGTCGATAGCGCGAAAAAAGTCACCGAACTGCACGAACGCGGCTTCGCCGGACTCAAATTCCATATCCCGAAAATCCGTTACGATGACGAAAGAGCCTATGAAGTTTATCAAAAAGCAACCGATTACAACATGCCCTGCTTGTTCCACACCGGAGTCGTGCGCCTGCCGGAACCGCAGCCGTTAGAACAGATTTCATCATTCAACATGGCCTGTATCCATCTCGAAGCCGTGGCTCAGCGTTTTCCGGAGTTGAAGATCATCATCGCCCATCTCGGCGTACAGGACTATTTAACCGCGTTGACCCTGATCCGGATTTTTGATAATATTTACGCCGATCTGTCCGGCTCCACTCCCGGCTGGCGCGCCAATCTGTACATGGACGACTGGAAGCGCCTGCTCTGGTTTCCGAACGCTCATCAGAAAATTCTCTTCGGCTCGGATGTTCATTATTCAGAAGTCGCATCAAACATAGCGATCTACGAAAAAATTGCCACAGCCGCCGGCTTTTCCAATCCAATGCTGGAAAACCTTTTCTTCAATAACAGTAAAAAAATGTTCCGGGTTGAAAACTGATTTCTCAATCATGAGTTAACCAATAAAAATAAGTTCAGAACTCCTGACTCGCCTGCTCAAAACTACCGATAGCCGGGAAAATAACCTGACCCGCGCAAAAAAGCGCATTAAATGACCCAATGTATTTATTCCTGGGAGCGCGTGGCTCCAGCCGCGCAAAAAAGCTGACGCTTTGAAAAACAGAACCTTGCCAGGTTGCGATTATTTACCTTCAACTTTCAACTTTCAACCTTCAACTCACATTTGGGAGCGCGTGGCTCCTGCCGCGCAAAAAAGCGCATTAAATGACCCTATGTATTTATCCCCGGGAGCGCGTGGCTCCTGCCGCGCAGAAAAGCGCATTAAATAAGAATATGTTTAAAAATTATAAGTGAAGGTCCCCCGTTTTGTTGCTGGACATAATAGAAACCCAGCTAATAATGTTCATTTCCTCTTTTCCATGTTATTGACAATAAGAATATTGTTATTTCCCGGTCAAAATATGGATATCACGATGCCTGGCGAATTTGAATAAAAATTCCCGTTCATGGCACCGATGGGTTATATGGTAACATCCCCAATCTATCCAGCCTCTGCGTCTACGAGGCATATTTTCACCTCAATTTTCTTAAAATCAATAAATGGCCTTAAAAAATAGCTGTAAATCCATAAAAAGTCGAATATAAAACCAATTTTAAGTTCAAATTTAATAATAAAATGAGGTCAGCCCCCTGATAACTAACA
This sequence comes from Victivallales bacterium, assembly GCA_963676655.2. Taxonomy (GTDB): domain Bacteria; phylum Verrucomicrobiota; class Lentisphaeria; order Victivallales; family Victivallaceae. Next base: position 465,203 of record CAXXKX010000003.1, read on the forward strand.
GCCCCCTAATAACTAAAAGTTGCTTATCTATCTGAGCTCCCCAGCAATTACGGTTGTAGCGGCGTGTCGGAATCGACGGTTTCGCATTGGCGCGCAATGATTCTCAGCGGCGCAGAAGTTTTTCCGGAAATGCGATTATCGCGTAACGTTGCCTGACGTACCGCGCCGAGAAAAATGGCGTTGCCGGGCGGACGGGAAAATTCATTGCCGGAAATTTTTACATTATCCACCACCGGCATGGCCAACCAGGAATTTTTCAGCGCCATCACCCGCAATGCGGCAGAGGATTCCGAACCGCTGTAGCCGGCTCCCTGCCCGCCGCCGGAAAAATAGTTGTCGCGAATGATCAAATTACGGGGCGTCGGTCCTTCCGGCCAGCCTGGCTCGTTGGAGATGTTGACCCCGAAGCCGCCTTGATCAATGAAGCGGTTGTGCTCGATCAGGCCACCCCGTGCGCGTAAATTCAACCCGTGACGACGATGGTTGCGGAATTCATTGTTGCGGATGACGTAGTTTTCTCCGGCAGCGGAAAGATTGTAGAGATGAACCGTTTTCCCGGTCAACGTCGGCAACGAATCGAAAACCGCCTTGATTTGACCGTTGGCGCCGGGAGTCAATGCCATGATCGGAATTTCCGCCAGAATCCGGCCTTCGGTAAGGTCAAAAAATTCAATCCGGTCGCCAGTCCGCCAGTGCCCGGCATTGCCCAGGAGCACCGCATTTTCCTTCGGCAGCACTTTCTTCAAACGCGCAGGAGAACAGTAGATGTTGACGCCGTCGTCGCAAAGCCCTTCGAAGAGGCAATTTTCGATCAACGGGCCTTTTCGGTTTTGTCCACAATGTATCCCGTCGCCGTCAGAGGCAATCAGGCGGTCTGAGCCGGGCTTAAACACAATCTGCAAACCGCGCACTTCGACTCGGTCACGGCAGCCGTTGAGCAAAACGGAAAGTCCCGGACTGCTGTAGAGCGTGACACCGTCGATGCCGCCGCCCGAGGCGCTGTTGAACTCTATGGTGCCGCCGGGCAGTCTTGCCAGCAGCACGAATGCGTCGCCGGGCTCCATGGCCCGGGCCCGGTCAGCGGTGGAAGGGGTGAAGGTCAGCCGCCACCGGCCGTCGCCCAGCGACGCAGCGGATTTTATGAAAGCGTAATCCGGCACCTTCGCCTTCAAAGCCCGCCGCTTGCGGTCGACGATCACCCCCATTGCCCCGGAAACCGGAAACGGCGGCTTCGGTAAACGGTATCCGGGGTCCGGACGCCAGTCGAAAGCACCGTGTTCCGGATCGGTCGCTACGACCGTACCTTGAGTAAACGGCAGTGGTTCATAATCGACGATCATATCCTTCAGCACCACGTTCCTGGTACCGAACAATCCGATCGCCGCTTTATCGGGATGAGTAAACAACAGCACCGTTTTTTTCGGTACGCCCTGCAACGTCACATTTTCAAGCCCACATAAAACCAGATGAAAAGGATTTCCCGGCTGAAGCGAAGCAATCCGGTAAATGCCTTCATCGAGCACAATGCGAACTTTTTTGCCGCGCTGGCTCCCGGCCTGGGCCAATGCATTCCGGATCGCGCCCCCGGCGTCGGCTGCCGGATCGGTAGGACGCGCGACTTTCAAAATCACCTCATCGGCGGGCGATGATACCGCCAAAACCGGGGATGTGAATATTGTAATTGCGGCCAGCAGTCCGACCATGCACCGCCATGCCATAGATATCATGTTCTCGACAGTTTTGTAATTATTTAGAGTTTCCGAAGTGGCTTCCTCTGAAAAAAAAGCTTTTTTTTCAGACCTGGATGCTTTAGTCATTCTCTGATTCATAATACCTCGATGGTTGCTGTACAAGAAACAGCTGGCTACTAGGGGTTGGTCTCTACCAGGGATTGCTCTATTAGGATGCTCTACTAGTGATCTGACCCCATTTTTAATGATATTTTGAACTAAAATTAATCATAAAACCCCATAAAACAACCTCTTAAATCGATTTTTTGACGCGAAAATTTTGATTTAAGTATTTCCCAGTGTCATCTCAATCAAAATATACTGCTTATAAACTGACATTGCAAATGACGCAAGAACATCCGGCAACATACGCTATCTGCTTAAAATCAATATTTTTACTGATTACCTCTGGGAGCACTGGTCCCAAGACCAGCATTCACGAGCATAATAATTGTTTCCCAAGCGAAAATGGTTCGAAAATACTTCAAATTCAAACAACCATGAATAATATCATCGAAGAAAAGATTATTGCAAACTTTTGCGTAGAAACATCGTGATTTTTCAATAAGGCATCTTGACAAATACCACTTCATCTACTATACTATATGTATAGTAGATTATAAACAAGAAGTGATGTATGCATAATGGAATTGATAAGCACTAAACGCGAAGAGATAAAACAGACCATCAAGAATTTAATTATCCAGAAAGGTCTTCGGGTCGGCGACAAGATATTGTCCGAGAATCAGCTGGCCAAACTGTGCCGGGTAAGTCCCCTTACCGCCCGCAGGGCGCTGGCGGACATGAAAAAAGACGGCATATTGAGAAGCGTAAAAGCCCGGGGCACATTCGTTAACCGGATTCCCGTTCTTCAGTCACTGAAGGTCGCGTTAGTGGAGCCGATAGAGAATTTAAATGACCCGATCATAAACAGCAACTCATGGCATACTGTTTTAAGAGTGCATGAAGCCTTAATCAGAGAAGTCGGATCAGGAGGATCCGTCGCAACGGTAATCAGTCCGCCGGAAGATCTTTCAAGCGAGGCTATCCGGAACCTGAAAGAATACAACGCAGTATTTTTTATTGGTTACAGTCAATATTCCAAACTGATTAAAAAACTATTAACAGAAACATCACTCCCGGTCATTGTTATTGGGGAAAAAGTCGACATTCCGAATTGTTTGAATATCTACACGGATAAACAGGCCAACGCGACAACAGCGGTTTCGTATCTTGCAAAGCACGGTTATCGCAAAATCGGCTTTATCGGCATGTACCCTCGTGGAGATAATGATAAATTTCATGGGTATGTAGCTACACTTAAACAATGGGGGCTGCCGGTTGACGAGACGCGAATTGTCACGGGAATAGATCGTCAGCAGGACGGAGCCAGCGGGGCTTCTATTTTATTCAATCGAGGTTTGGACTGCGATGCGGTATTTATTGACACCGACCTAAAAGCCATCGATGCCATTGAATACTTTCGCAACGTAGGGGTCAAAATCCCGGAAGATCTGGCCATTGTCAGTCATGACGGTCTGGAGCCGTATTTATCCGCGCCTCCTTATCTCACCAGTCTGATAATAAATTATCGCGAAATTATCGCCACTGCTTTTGCAAGGCTTCAATTGGCTCAGTTCAACCGCGAAAAAGCTTCAGGGGTAATTCCATATTTTGGAAAAATCAAAATTGGAAGAACCGCTACAGTCAAGTAAAAAACATTGATATAACTGAATCAATCAACAAAATAAATTCAAACAAGGAGGATTTAAAAGTGAAAAGAAGGAACAACAATTCAACCGAAAGAGTAACTTGCTTTACACTAATTGAGCTACTTGTAGTAATAGCAATAATCGCGATTCTTGCGTCAATGCTGTTACCGGCACTTAACAAAGCCAGAGCACAGGCTCAGACATCCAGTTGTGCAAACCACTTGAAACAACTGGGATATATCTATGTTTTATATGGAGACGACAATGATGGATATATTATAGTAGACAGGAAATCTACAGCTACGACTCCAGTCCAAGGGTCCGGCTGGAACTGGTATGTCAATCCATATATTACAGATATGCTGAGATTACCTTACAGCGTTTCTAAAATACGCCAGCAAATTCGAAAAGATATTCGCTGGTGCCCTTCCCATAACCCCACTGGTATTGAAACAAAACTTAATCAAGGCATCTATACAAGTTACGGACAAAACTGGTATACTGGTGATATTTATACCGGACGTTACAAGTTTGTCTTTTTTAAACAGCCTTCCGTTAATTGTTTGCTGATGGACGGGAAGTCTTTTATTGTCAATCACAATGCAAATAATTTTCCGGAATTCCGGCACAGTACTGACAATCTTATCAATGTCGCTTTTTTGGATGGACATGTTGAAAGAAAACGGCCATCGGAAACAACATTGGCATCAAGCACCGACCCGTTCTGGAACTCACGACCCTGAAAAACTGCTAAGGAACAAATATAATGAAGCGAAAATTATCCGTAATTATTGTAATGCTGAAATTGACATTTACTTGTTTGTCACTTGATACTAACACTAGGTATCAATGGCTTTTACTAGGACCGGGAGAAGGAGCTTTTATTCATGACATAGAGTTTGCCGGGAACGATGTTTGGGTAACCAGCGATGCATCCGGGATATTTAAATCAGAAAATGACGGTTTATCCTGGCAACCCAGGAACAATGGTTTGTCGAATGAAGGACTTAATATTGCTAACATCAAACATCCAGTGTTTTTTTATCGAATCCCCATGCTTCAGTTGGAGATTGATCCTACAAATTCCCAGAACATGTACGCATTTTCAGATTATTGTTTTGTTCGGAGCCGGGATGGCGGAAAGCATTGGGATAAAACCTTGATAAATACGACAGCCCGGGACTTAAAGATGAGAGGGGCGGAAAAATCATATCGTTTCTGTCTTGATCCAAGTGTTTCAGGGCGCATTTTCCTGATGCGTTACAACGGAGATTTTTTTCAAAGTAACGATTACGGTAAAAGTTTCCATAAAATTTCGTCAATAAAGGGAACGCGCCCATTGTGGTATGGACTCCAGATTTTCGATTATAAAACATTAAAGGTAGATCCGTTTTCTCCAGTTGACAATCGGACATTGTATTTCTGTTGCGGCGATGGTTTTTACATCAGCAAAGACAACGGAAAAAACTGGGTCAAAAAAGTAGATGGATTACACTACACTGAATGCATCAGTTTTGATTATTTGAATAAAGATAACAAACTTCAGCTGTTTATGACTATTCCCGGACGCAGTCTTCGTCGCGTGAAAGGAAAACGTTATTGCGGAGGTATTTATACAACTACTCCGGAAGATGATTTCAAATGGAAAAAGCTGGACGTTAAAGTTGCCGGAAAACCAGTTAATTTTAATCGCAATCTTTACGGAATCCTGCTTACTGACAAAAAAAGCAATACTGTTTACACGGTCAATTCCATCGGGAAAGGACCGGATATTCTTTTCAGTAGAGATTACGGAAAAAACTGGAATCCGATTTGCATTAATTCAAATAATTTTAAATCTCCGGGCTGGATTTATCATCCGGACAAACTTGCCAACATCAATAAATTTGCATTCAATCCCCGCAAGCCGGATGAACTCTGGTTACGCTCATGGCGTTACGGATTGTTGAAATCATCAGACCTCGGAAAATCATGGAAAAATGTCTATTCTAATGTCCAAGATGGCTGTTATGCCAACCGTGGCCTGCATACTTACTGGGGATTAAGCTGTTTACCTGACCAGATTGCTCCTAATAGAATTTATATTGGAGTTACCGATTTCGGGCCTTGTGTTTCTAATGACAATGGCGTCAGTTGGAAACTATTGCATCCACCAAGCACAGAAGCCTTTATTGGAATGAAAACCATAACCGACAATCATGAAATCAAAAATTCAAATGATCCTTTTTTCACTCCCGCCCCGGATAGTGGCTGGAAAAAACTCAATGTCAAAACTGATTGGCAGGCGATGGAATTTGATGCAAACGATCCGAATTGTTTTTATGTGATAATGGGGCTTGGCAATGCACGTCTTAGCAAAAATAAACTTCACCGGGAGAGTGTTCTGCTGAAAACCCCTGATCGGGGAGAGTCGTTCTATGCGATCAAACCCGGAAAAACTACCGGATTACCGCCATTTACCAGTTTTTGTGATCTATTATCACTACCCGCGACCTCAAAACATCCGAATCAGCTTTGGGTGTCTGCTGCCTGGGAAGGGGTCTATTCCTCAGTAGATGGCGGCAAAACTTTCAGCTTACTCAAGGATTTCAAAAATGAATTCAAGCTTGGTGATTTCAATGCTGCTGAAATGGCACTTGATCCTAACGATCCCAACCGGATTTATCTTTGTTGCGGTACTAATAAATTACGCGCCAATGCGGATCATACTAAAACTAAATATGTTTATAATTCACAGTATTTCACCGATTTCACATTTCAATCCTGTATTCCAGAATTAATTGACTCCGGAAAGTTACGTGCAACAATCCAGGGCGCATTATGGGTTACCCCGGACCGCGGTAAAACATGGCAAAAATTGACTAATGATTTTGCCGATGTCCGGAACCTCCAGGTCGCCCCTCATGATTCGAATATTTTATATATGGGAGTAGTCGGTCATTTAAACACAAAAAATGTTAAATTTATGAAAGGTGGAGTCTATAAAAGCCTGGATCGAGGGAAAAACTGGCAGCTAGTTTTAGATCAACCCATGATCGCGGATATTGCGGTACACCCCATCAAAAAAAATTGGATTTTTGCCGCAGCCGTTGGATGGCCAGGAACTTGCAACCCAGGTTGTGTGATCGGGGCCATGCTTGACCAACAGGAAATGGAAAAAGCGAAACCCGGCGTTTATTTTAGCAAAGATGGTGGACTCAACTGGCAGAATATTTCCGGGAACCTTAAATATATCACCCATACTTTGAATCGCATGACACTAAAAAAATGGAAACCAGATTCGTTATTCATCTCAACTTCTTCCGGGATTTTACGCTTGGATATTGGAAATTGAAGTTCAACCCGGAAATATGGGGGGGGTTAAATATCGCCCTGCCGGCCAGGGGCTTGCAAGCGCAAACAAAAGAGGGCAAAAAATTCACCACCAGGCTGCTGGGAACAAATACCTATTTTTCATACATTCTTCTCGCGGGGACTCCTACCTGGATCGCTTATCTCAATGATGACCGGTGCGAAGAAATTTTAACGGCACTTCATCGTTTTGGCGTATTTAAAGACAAAGCAAAGTTTTCTCCGTTCTGGAAAGTTAAAAAGGAATTCAAACTATCCCCTGCCATACCATTTTCATTTTATCAGTTGGGAAATGATTATCTTGTGGTTTTGGCCGGCCTGGAGGCGCGGGGAAAATTGGAGACATTATCCGGAGTTGACGTTAATATTGTCTCCATGTCGGATTTTTTGACAGGAGAAAAAATAGCCGTAACGAACAATAAGGCAAAAATAACTGTTCCTGCAAAAAACTTCAGACTGATAAAAATTTCAACCCAAAAACGTTAATCGCAATGTATAAGACATTAATAAAGTTTCCGGCAGGAAATCTGAGGTAATATTCTCTATTATATTAATTTTATAATTTCAAAAGTTACAGGTAAAAAAATGAAAAAAATAAGAATTGGCCTGATCGGCGTTGCCCATAGAGCAGTTATCGCGGAAAACTGGCATAATGACGACCGGGCGGAAGTAACCGCGGGATGTGACATCTATCCGGAATATCTGGAAGAGTTTCAAGCTAAATACGGTAGAGATACCTTTATCTGCCAGGACTACCGCGAAATGATCAGAAGGAATGATATTGACACGGTCGGAATTTTTACCCCCGATAATTTTCACGCGGAACCGGCAATCGCGGCAATGCAGGCGGGAAAAGATGTTTTTCTTGAAAAACCGATGGCGATAACTATTGAAGATTGCCGGGAAATAATCCGGGTGGAAAAGGAAACCGGCCGGAAACTTATGATCGGTTTCAATCTGCGTTACAATGATTACTTCAACACCATGAAAGAACTTATTGACGAAGGAGCCATCGGCGAGATCAAGGCTGTCTGGATCAGGCATTTCATCAGTTACGGCGGGAGAGCTTATTTTCACGACTATCGGGCCAATCGAAAAAACTCCACCTCTTTACTCTTGCAAAAGGCCAGCCATGACATCGATATGGCCCATTATCTGATCGGGGAATATTTCAACCGGGTCACCGGCATGGGAACGCTCAGCGTCTACGGCGGCGACAAGCCGGACGATCTGACTTGCGATAATTGTGACGAGAAACATACATGTCCGGATTTCACTGACCGGAACGACGGTCCAGGCAAAAGAATGTGCTGCTTTCGCAAGGAAGTAGATGTTGAGGACCAGAACGCGATTATCATGTCAACGGATAACGGTATTATCGGTACCTACATGCAGTGCCACTTTGCTCCGGACAGCTGGCGGAATTATACTATCATCGGGACTCATGGCCGCCTGGAGTCGAATGCGGATAACAGCATAACCCTCTTTACCCAGAAAAAAAATCACACCCGCCATTATAATGGCAGCCCGTTTGCCGAGGCAAGATACAATGTCGGGGAAGCCTTGGGCGGACATGGCGGAGCTGACCCAAAATTGTGTAAGGCTTTTCTGGATTATGTGATTGATGGAGCGGCTCCGCGAGCAAACTCCCTTGACGGCTTAATGGCGGTAGCGGTCGGCTGCAAGGGCGCGAAATCAATAAGAAACGGTAATTGCCCTGAAAATATTCCAATCCCGGTTTAATTAACCATAAAGTCAATCGATACAGCTGATTTTTAAATTGTTCATCAATTTATACAGATGGGACTTGACATGGCCTTCGGCAATTACCGGATGATGCGGAAAACCGGCTCTGAGCATGGTTTCGAAATATTTTCTGATATTAACCTGATCAAAACGCCCGACTCCGTTTGTGCCTCTGAGAGAACGCTTAGGAGCGACTGTTTCGCCCTCTATTGCCGTAAACAAATATTTTCCCTCAAAATGCCACAACCTGAATAAAGTTATCGGCATCCCGATTTTCAATTCAGCATCGACCACCGCCGGTTTGCGGTTATTGAAAAAAGTGGAAATTTTCGGCAGCGATTCATCCTCATTCCCCTGACAAAGCTGAAACGGCGCCGCGCCGCCGTGCCACAAAGTAATATGATACTCGTCATGCTCCAGCCAGTCGGACAGATAACATGCCCCGCAGCCGGAGGCATATCCAGCTAAACAGCTTAACGCGCCGTCAACATCGCCTTCACACGCAACAGCATAACCCTCCGATACCAGCCGGGCTATCGCCAGATAAGGCCAGTGTTCGGCAGACATCTCGGGCCACTCCCTGATGCCTAACGCGGACAACGGCATCGTCATAAACAGTTCTTTCATATAAAGATAATATTTGGACGACAATAAAATATCCGCGTCGCTGACCTCTGGAACTCGCCTTAAATTATATTTGCTGAATGCTTCAACATCCTGCCGGGCTTCTTCGTCACTAACCGCATAAACCGCGTCGGTAAACTCTTTCAACCCGAGATGGAACAGTTCGGCTTTAAGATTTGAACGCATTGAAGCAGGGTCAACATGCATATCGATGAACCCCGGAGCATGGTAACCGATCAAACCGGCGTTGCATCCGTTTAACTTTGTAAAAGCATAAGAGCGGTAAACCGCCGCTTCGAGCTCTCTGTGAACATCTTTTTCTCCCGGCATCCCGTAAACGAATTCAAACGGATGACCAAGCTGGGCCAATGTCGCGGCAAAGGCATGCGTACCCACCAGAGAACACGCGCTGATCATTTCACCTTCCTGTTTTTCCGGCGTCCCCCATAAAACAACGGGGGCGTCGGTCAACTGCCCCAGGACAGGCGCCATACGCCCGTCACTGGTGGTTGGCTGCAACGCGATCAGCACCTGACATTGATTATCATCACACTCCTTAATTGCTTCACGCAAAGAAGGAATATCAACAATCTTGACCTCCGGATAAAATACCTGAAAACTGCTTTCGGGTAAATGGTCACGGGCCGCTTGTTCAATGCCGGCGGCCCATTCCGGATCAAATCCGGCCCGTTTCCGTTTAAGAAAAAGAATCCCGGCGCGTATATCCGGATTTGGATGTTTTAAATTCATAAAAATTTACTCTAAGGGTTATTGTTTAAGGGCGGTTGAAACTGAACCACCCGAAACTTAAACCAAATTCGTTTATCGAACTGGCAATAAGTTTAATTTCAAATAATAGCCGGTTCAGTTTGCTGCAGGGCGCCTTCTATATGATAAAACGGGTTATATAAACGCGAAACAGCCATCAACGCCGCCCCGCACGCCCCAATGCTGTCGTCATATTTTGATACGATGATTTCAGTGGTTGTCGTATTGTCATGAATTTTTTTCACGATCATTTCATCAATTCTGGCTTTCATAAGCTTGCTCGCGGAATTGAAGCATCCGTTTATCACAACCGCTTCCGGTCTCATAAGGGATATGACATTAGCCACGGCAATACCAAGATAATCGAACATTTCACCCAACATCTCAACCGCAAACTTATCGCCATCTGCCGCTAACTCGGAAAATTCTTCAACAGTATATAATTTATCTACCCTTCCCTGTCTTAAAGCTTTTTTCATCTTCCGGTTGAATACCCAACCGCTAATAGCGGTTTCCAGACAGCCTTTACTGCCGCACCAGCATTTTCCGCCTTTCGGATTAATAGTTGTATGCCCCAACTCACCAGAACTGACATCGGACATTGAAAAAATCTCACGGTTGCGCGCTACTCCCATCGAAATACCGGAGCGAATAACAATATCAACTATATTCTGACAATGACACGCACTCCCGATACTAGCTTCTCCCGCGGCAAAGCAATTACTGTTGTGGTCCACAAAAACAGGAAGGGAAAAAAACGAGCCGAGCGAATCCTCAAAATTCACATTTTCCCAGTTTTTGATCCTGTTATATTTTATCGCGCAGTTTGTCCTTGAATTAACCACCCCCGGAGACCCGATGCCGATGGCTTCAATTTTATCTTTTGGCACGAAAGAATTATCCAATAACTCCCGGACCGCCGAAATCAACTCATTAAGAACTGTCATCTTATTTACAGGAAGAGCAAATACGCCGTTGATCCGGGAAACTGCTTTACCGGAAAAATCCGTAATCACCGCAAAATAACTGTCCATGCAAAAGTTTATCCCAATGAAATATCTTGCGTCCGGATTTATCATTAACGGAATCGGCGGACGCCCGGCCCCGGCATTCTCGCTGCCGCTAAACTCTCCGTTTTCAACAATGATTTCCTCACTGAGCAACCGATCCACAATATTGCTGACCGTTGCCGCATTCATATTGAAATGTTTCGTAATCTGGTTTCGCGAAGTTTCCTTGTTCCTCCGGATATAATCAATCAGAAAGCGATGCTTGTCAATTATGCTCGTTGTCATATTCGTTCCAGTCTGTTGTTGTTTCTACATATATAAAATAATACATTATTAAAAAAATTTCAAGTAATTATTATGAAAATTAAAATAATTAAAATAGATATTTATAAATTTTTAATAAAAATTCAGCTTAACTGGTATTATAAAATAATATAAATAAGCGAAATTTTATATAAAATATTTGATTTTTTTATTTTTAATAGTTATAATATAATAACGTCAATAATCAAAAAATGACAACATATGAGGCTGGCAAATGAATTTATCAGAAGACCGGAAATACATTCCCAATACATTAAATCTGGAAACGGTATACGGATCAGACGGCAAAGGTCAAACGTCCCCGGTGCGACTGGCAATCATCGGCGCGGGGTCGATGGGGGCGGAACATATTCAGATGGCGTATACGACAGGCGGCGGAGAGGTTTCCTGCATTGTCGACCCTAACCCCGGCAGCATAGAGTTCGCCATGCGTTCCATTCCGGAACCGCAGCGAAACAGGGTAAAAATCTACTCATCACTGGCTGAGGCCGGGAAGGACGAAAGTGTTGAGGCAATGATTATCGCGACTCCCAACCATACCCATATCGATGTCGTTCTGGAGGCCATGAAATATGAAAAACACATTCTGCTGGAAAAGCCGATGGCCCACACCAGAGCTGCGGCGCAAGCCATTTACGATGCGGGTATCAATTACAGCAAAATCCTCCATGTCGGGCTGGAATATCGTTATAAACCCTTATACAAAGAGTTGATCTACGAGGTAAAAGAGCGACGCAGCCTTGGTGATGTCAGAATGATAAGTATCCTGGAACACCGGGTCGCCTTTTTGGAAAAATGGCATCAATGGAATAAATTTGCCAGATACAGCGGTGGAACCCTCGTTGAAAAATGCTGTCATTATTTTGATCTATTTAATCTTTTTGCCGGCTCCGTTCCGGTAAGGGTATTCGCGTCGGGAGGCATGAACGTCAATTTCAAAGATTTTGAATATAACGGGGAAAAATCAGATATTATCGATGGCGCATTTACCATTGTTGAATATGAAAACGGCACCAGGGCGTGTTTGAACCTTTGTATGTTTCTGCCGTCCGGATCGCTTGAAGAAGTCAGAATCAACGGAAGTAAAGCAAGTTTATATGGAGCGGAGAAAAACGGCAACAGTTATGAAATTATCGGCGGCATAAATGACCTGAATAGAAGTGTCAATGTCTCCGCCCAGGGACCGGCGGCCAGCTCAAACCATAACGGTTCTACCTATTATGAGCATATCAAGTTCTACCGGGAAATCAGGGACAACGTAAAACCGGAGGTCTCAATCCTGGACGGATTATGGGCTGTAGCGGTCGGAGCCGCGGCGGAGGAGTCCATTAAAACCGGCATGCCGGTTGACATCAAAGGTCTGCCGCAATTAAATACCGGAAGCAAACAAAAATAAACAATAAATATACCCACCCCGTTTACCACCTTTAACTTTAAACCGGAATAGTGAGTCACCATTGGGTCAATCGCAAGGGCAGCGGATCGGTATTGGCGTGAACACGGGCGGTTAAGCGCCATAACATTTGTTCACGCATGTCCCGGTATTCCGGTTTGTGAAAAAGGTTCACCGCCTCTTCCGGATCGTTTTTAAGATCAAAAAGCTGGGAACATTCCAGAGAGTTCGTCGGATATATATTGAGCTTCCAGTCTGCAGTACGGATCGTTTGACAGGCACAATAAGGCCCGGAGGCCTGACCGATGACTAACGGCGCCATCTCATACATATCAGAATAAATATCTTCGCGCCCGACAGTTTGATTGTTCAACAGCGCTCCCGACCAGTCAATACCCTGAACGCCCGGATTAACCGGAATATCCAGCAGCCCGAGCAGCGTCGGATAGAGATCGGTTAACTCGATCAAACCATCGATCTTTCCGCCTGACGATATTTCAGGAGTACTCAATATACATGGCACCCTTAACGTTTCGTCATAATGAAAAGAGGCTTTTCGCAAAAGACCGTGATGACCGAGATGTTCGCCGTGATCGGCAACGAACAGAATCATCGTGTTATCCTTTTGCCCGGTAGTTTCCAGCACGTCAAACAATCTGCCGACGCAATCGTCAACCAGACTGATTGACGCATAATAGTGTTTGATAAGCCTGCGCTGGACGTCTTCCGGATACGAACCCATTTCATTGATCGCGGGCAGCAATTTCTCCGGCGGATTCTGAATATCGACTTTTATTTCCGGATCAGGCAGGGGGATTTCAAGGTCGTCGTATCTGGCCAATTGATCCTCCGGTGCCTCAAAGGGGTGATGCGGCGCGACAAATGAACAAAAAGTCAGCCATGGCTTATCGGAATCAGCGTTATCTCTGATATATGCTTCCGCATGTTGTGAGATATAAGTCGACTGGTGAAACTCCGAAGGCACCGGGGAAACATAAAGATCACGCGGCGCATCCGGAAAAGTTTCTACTTTTTTGTCGGCTAGTTCCGGCGCGTTTTGCTTCAGCCACTCGCGGTAATTTCCCTGGCAACTGTCATCACAGCCGATATGAGTTTCAAAACCGTAGTTTTCCTTGTATGGATCGTCCGCGACCGGATAAATAACCGCGTCTTTGGCAAAGGGTCGCCAATCTAAAATCGGAACTTCCGATTCCAGGACCGCCCGGGTATACCTTTCAGGCGTAAGATGCACCTTCCCGAAAGCGCCGGTTCGATACCCGTTGCGGCGCAGCATTTCCGGAAAAGTAGTCTCACCGGGCGGCAAAACTCCCATGCCGCGAACCTTGAGCGCCTCCGGGTAACGCCCGGTGAACAAAGAGGCCCGGGATGCCATACAAGCCGGGCTCTGGCAGAATGCATTGGAGAAAAGAACCCCTTCAGCAGCAAGCCGGTCCAGATTCGGAGTCTGAATCACTTGATTTCCCATACACCCAAGACAACTCGCCAGATGCTGATCGGTCATAATCCACAACACATTCATGTTTTTTTGCATAATATACCCAATCGATTAACCAATATCAGACGTTTACTGCCTACCTTACATGATGCCGCGCAGATAATCAAGGCTGATTTGCGCACTTTCCATGGCGGTAAGTTTGGTCGTATCCTGTTCATAACTGATCCAGGCGATATTCGAAGCGACGGCAAATTCGATGACCGGCTTGAATTCAATGACGCCGTTACCAAGTTCCGTAATACCACCGTCGGCATCCAGATCCTTGGCGTGGATCATCGGAATGCGGTCAACGTATTTTTGCATGTAGCCGACCACGTCTTCGCCGCCGGCCTTGATCCAGGCGGTGTCGGGTTCAAAAGCCATTTCCGGGATTTCCCGCAGCATGATATCCAAAGCGCATTCGCCATTGATTTTCGCGAATTCATGCGCATGGGCATGATAACACGCGGTCACGCCTTTTGAACTTGCCGTCAAAGCGACTTTCCGGCACGTTTCCAGACACGCGTCAAAGTCCTCTTCGAGCATTTTCGGACTCAGGCCGAATGTCAAATACTTGCATCCAAGCGCCTCCGCCTGACGGTATACCTCAGCGTCCGGATCGCAAAGATTCTGCACCTGTTCATAAATCCCAATAGTCTGCAAACCTTTTTCCTTGAGGAACGCCGCGAGTTCCTGCGGGGCAATTCCGCCAAAATTAAATGCGAACTCCACGCCGGCAAAACCCATCTGCGCCAATTGCGCCAGAGTCCCTTTAAAGTCCTCGTTCAAAGCCTGACGGACCGAATATAATTGAATTCCCAACTTCATTTTCAATATCTCCTGATTAGCCGAGTAATGATTCTATAATATACATCTCAAGTTCTTCGTAGTCACGTTCCGAACGAAGCTGTGCGATTTTCGCCTGATCCAGACTGCGGCTGATTTCCAGCAATTTCAAAAAGACCGCCTTGCTGTTGGCAAGATGCTTGCAGGCAACCGCGTCCTTCTGGGTACGCATCGCCTTGACGTCCAAACCGACCCATTCGCCGTTGTTACCGAAGCCGTGTTCATCCAGAATTCTCACCTGATTTAAGGCTCGACGCAGATCAACCGCGCCGAAAGTTTTGTCCTGGTCGAACTTCATACCGTTCTGGTCG
This sequence comes from Victivallales bacterium, assembly GCA_963676655.2. GTDB lineage: Bacteria > Verrucomicrobiota > Lentisphaeria > Victivallales > Victivallaceae. Next base: position 480,513 of record CAXXKX010000003.1, read on the forward strand.
TTCAAGTGTACACTCCAAAGTTTCTTGTGCGCCATAGCATACCCCATTTCATCCGAAGGATCAAGCCCCGCCAGCAGGGCATGGGCAGATTCGATCAAGCAGCCGACACGTGACGGATCAGTGGTCATCAGTCCCAGCGCGATAGCGTGACCTATGGTCGGAATATAAGTATGGTCCATCGGTTCGTTCGGCTTGGATTCAATCATAATCCGGATATCCGGATCGTAATCCAGCATCATCTGGATTGCGTCGGCAATCTGCTCAGTCGCACGAACCGAGTCTTTGGCTTCGCGGATATAAGTACCTTCCCGGGCCAACCATAGCACGATATTATTAGACCCCAGCGCTTTTGCGATATCGATACAGCGTTTTGAACGTTCCAGCGCGTATTTCCGGCATTGCGGATCGTTGCTGGTGTAGCCGCCGTCTATTGTCCGCGGATCTTCCCACAAGCGCGGCGCGACAAATTCAGCCGTCAAACCGTGCGCGTCCAATTTCGCCTTAACCGCTTTGGCCTCAGCAATAATCTCGCCCTGCGACAGCTCATTCATATTCGGCACGGCATCATCATCATGAAACTGAACGCCGTCAAAACCGAGCTGTTTGTAAGTTTGCAGTTTGTTGTTGAATTCGATTGATTTACGAACCATCGGCCCGAACGGATCGGCCCCTTCGTGAATGTTCCACGGTCCAAACGAAAATCTGAATGTTCCCGACATTTTTCTACTCCTGTGCTGTTAAGACATAGACTATTGTGAATTCTAAATTGCACCATGACTAGCGCAGTCTGAGCCTGAGCTAGCGAAGGCAACACATGAAAAACATGAAGAAGAGTTTTAATTTTCAGCTTAAGCTGAAATATAAAATACTTTTTTCGTGACTTTTCGTGTTTTTCGTGGTTAATATTCACACATAGTCGACCGGTACGGTATTTATTATTTTACCATAATTTTGCATATTATCCTTGACAATACGACAAATTAGTAGCATTATATTCCAAAACATGAAAGCGGCAATATGAAACCGGTTAAAGCGTTCAGCCGGGATTTTTTCCCGGAACACAAATACCCGATCCACGTAATCAGGATCAGCGGCGATGAAGCACCACAGCATGAAGGGGATTTGACTAATATCAACCACTATCATGACTTCGCCGAACTGGTGATAATCGCCAAAGGCTACGGAACCCACTGGATCGACGGCGTCGACTATCCGGTTGCGGCGGGAGACGTATTCGTTCTGCAAGGGGAAACTCACCATTATTTCAAGGAACGGCACGGTCTGGAACTCTATAATGTAATGTATGACAACAACCGGCTGCGCCCGTTCCTGCGCAATCTTCAGGGAGAAGCCGGCTACAACGCCATGTTCCTGCTGGAACCGAACTACCGGCGCCGACACAGGTTCAAAAGCCGGCTGCATATCAACCGCAACTCGTTGGCCCATGTCGAAGCGGTGGTCAAGCGGATGCTTGACGAACAGGAAAACCGCAAACCGGGCTACGACTCCTTACTGGCAAGTATGCTGCTGGAACTGGTGATCTTCTTCTCCCGGGAATACGCTCAGATTGAAATCCCACAGGCCCAGGCGCTGTACCGGATTGGCAAGATCATCGAAAAACTGGAGACCTCCTGCAAAGAAAACTGGACCGTTTCCGAACTGGCTAAACTCGCCGGAATGTCAAAAAGCAGCCTGATGACCGCGTTCCGGGACGCCACCGGCCACAGTCCGGTCGATTACCTGATCCGGGTTCGTCTGCAAAAAGCGGCGGAACTTTTAACGCAAACCGATCTGCCGATCTCGATGATCGCGCCGGAATGCGGGTTCAACGATTCCAATTACCTGACCCGGCAATTCCGCAAGGTTTACCGGATTTCCCCGAAGCAGTACCGCATTAATCATCTTTAAGGCCGTCACTCTTTTTTTTACTCAACCAGTTATAGAAAGCATGCGGACCGGCAAAGCCGAGATATTCGGCAATCTCTTTGCCGGAAAGATTTTGCTGCCGGAGCCGGGCCAGTTCGTTGTTCCGGCAAATGTTAACGTATTCGACAACCGTCATCCCGGCGTATTTTTTAAAGAGCCGGGAAAAGTGAAACTGACTGTAGCCCACCAGCCGGGCCACCCGACCGGCGGAAATTCCGTGACATAAATTAGCGGCGATATATTTTTTCGCAGTGGCTATGGCTTCCGCCTGATAGCTTTCCCCCTCGGTCATCGGCTGCCTCGCCTCCTCATAAGCCTTCATAAAAAGACAGGTCAACGCCAATTGAAATTTGGCGTATAACAAACCGTTATCAGCCGGAACCGAAGCCTGCTTAACCAGGTTCCAGGTTGTATTGACGTCAATCCCGAGCGGAAAATCATTCAGGTCGATCCTGATACGTTTGGTAAAATCAATATTACCGCGGTTGACTTCAAGAAAACGCCCCAGAATATTCTCCGGCGAAATACTTAACCACAAATGCAGTAAACCGACAGAGTTCCGGGTATACATCAACTCATGCTCGTCCCCGGCGTCAATCAAAAAAATATTGCCCGGCTTACAGGGGTAAGACGCGCCCTGAAAACTGTACTGATAATCTCCCGCCAGCGGCACCATTATTTCACGATGGGTATGGCGGCTGTTGACTTTCGCCGCTATATCCGAAACCTGTTCAACCGGAGTTTCCATCACCGTTTGCGGCAGAAATGACGAAATAAAACGCCACCTTTCCGGATGCAATAAAATTTCAGTCGATTCAGCATTCAACATTTTTTCCTCCGTTTATCCAATATCCATGAGTCAGGAAAAATACATATATTAACCACGAAAATCACGAAAAATCACGAAAAAAGCATTTTATATTTCAGCTTAAGCTGAAAATTAAAACTCTTCTTCATGTCCTTCATGTGTTGCCTTCGCTAGCTCAGGCTCAGACTGCGCTAGTCATGGTGCAATTCATTGCTCACAAGAGTCTGATAATATTCGTTCTTTTTCGTATGTATAGCAAAAATGGTTATAAAACAGCAAAAACAATGGCTTGTTATTATGTACAAAATAACGTAATATATAATCACAACTTTAAAATTAAAAGCAAAGGAAATTAATTATGTCAAAAAAATTAGCGATCAATGGAGGAGAACAGGTTTTCAGTGAACCACCGGTACTACCAGCCTGGCCACCGATCTACCCGAACGTGGCCGAAGCAATGAAAAATATCTATCTCTCCGGCAAATGGTCTTTCAATGGACCGACGGAACAAAAGTTTGCTTCGGATTTTGCAGAGTTTCACGACGCCGGACACGGCATTGTCATGGTCAACGGAACGGTCACGCTTGAATCGGCCCTGACCGCGCTTGAGATTGGTCCGGGGGACGAGGTAATCGTACCCGCCCTGACCTGGATTGCCACCGCGATGGCGGTCGTCTATGTGGGCGCAACCCCGGTGTTTGTCGATATCGAACCTGACACCTGGTGTCTTGACCCGGTAAAAACGGCGGCGGCCATCACTCCGCGAACCAAAGCGATGATTCCGGTTCATATCTACGGTTCGATGGCGGACCTGGAAAAACTGCTGGAATTGGCCGACACGCATAATCTTTTTGTAATCGAAGACTGCGCCCATGCCCACGGCGGACAATGGAACGGCAAAGGCGTCGGCAGTATCGGAACCATCGGCTCATTCAGTTTTCAGGAGTCAAAAACGCTGCCCAGCGGCGAAGGCGGAATTTGTTTGACCAACGACTGCGATCTGGCTGAAAAACTCTACCGGATCAAACATATCGGCTACGGCAATAACACCGAACAGGGGAAAGCGGCTGACGGCCCGCCGGAGGGTCTGCTCTGTCACAATTACCGCTGTACGGAATTCCAGGCGGCGGTTCTCGCCGGCGGCCTGGAACTGCTTGAGGAGCAAACCCTGACAAGAGACGCCAACGCCGATTACCTGACCGAACGTTTAAAAAGTGTTCCAGGCGTAAAATTACAGCAAAAAGGCCGTCTGGCAACCCGTCAGGGCTATTATTGTCTTGGTTTAAATATTGACACAAGCGCAATGGGGGATAATATTACGCTTGACGACTTTATTCAAGCGCTGGCGGCCGAAGGCGTAAATTGCAACAGAACTTACGGTCCGGTCTATAACCACATGTTGTGGAACGTTCCGGCAGGAAAATTTCGGCGAACGGATTGTTCGACCGCGGATAAAATCTGCCGCGATACCGCGATTGTTTTCAGTCATATCTGGCTGCTGGCGGAGCGTCCGGTGGTCGAAAAGCTGGCTAACGCCGTTGAAAAAGTCGCATTGAACCTCGGCAGGTAAAGGAAACTTGTTATGGACAGTCCGGAAAAAGCACTATGTGTCATTCCTTCACGACTCGGGATAAATGAAGAATTTGCCATAAAGCTTAAACTTAAGGGGCAAACCCGGGTTATCCCGTGCAGCCACTTTGCCTGGCAGACAAAGGAACCGCAACCGGCAAGTCCGTTCAATCTGGCGGCCGGACGCGATATCAAGTTTGTCGACGACACCCTGCCGGAATGGCAGGGAATACTTGAAGTCGAAGGCGGCAACTCATTAAACGGCAATAGCCACATTGAGTTTGACGGAAAAGACCAGGGCGTGTTTCCCGGCGACACTCGTGCGATAAAGGAATTCCCTGGATATTCGTGGAGCAAGCCGGGGTTCCATTTTATAAAAATAACCGATCCGGCAACCGGACAGGAATTTTTGTCCAATCCGGTCTATGTCTCCACCGAAAAACCGGTCTGCCGGATATTCTGGGGCGATCCCCATTGGCAGACGATCTTCAGCGATGGAGTTCGCAGTCCGGAGGAACTGTACGGCTTTGCCCGGGACGAGGCGTTTCTCGATTTCGGCGCGATCAGTGACCACATGGAAGCGGTCACTCAGCGGCAATGGGAATATTTTCAGGCAGTAACCAACGATTACAATGAACCGGGCCGTTTCGCCACCTTGATCGGACAGGAATGGACCCACCACCAGCACGGGCACCGGAATATTTATTATCGGGCCGACAACGGCCCATTAGTCAGCAGCAAAGATCCCGACAGCGACACACTTGATAAGCTCTGGCGGGCGGCGGATAAAATCGCGGCATCCGGTAACGAGGTACTGTTGATCCCGCATCACTCCGCCAACAAAATTATGGGTTGCGACTGGGCGTTGGGCTGGAATCCGAAATATGAAAAAGCATTGGAAATATATTCATGCTGGGGCAGCAGCGAATGCCATCAGGATGAAGGCAATACCCGCCCGATACACCATTGTCAAGGAGAAATTGCCGGACGGCATGCCAGGAGCGCTCTCGATCTCGGCTATCGTTTCGGGTTTGTCGGCGGCGGCGACATTCACGACGGTCGTCCCGGCGACTGCCTGGATGGGCATTCCAATGTCGTGTATCAATCCGGGCTCACCGCGGTAATAACGCCGGGACTGACCAGAGAAAATGTGTTCGACGCAATCAAGCAGCACCAATGTTACGCCGCCACCTGCAGCAGGATATATCTTGACGTTTGGCTCGAACAGAATGAATTAGCGGTGAAATGTGCGTCTGAACACGGGTTGGAAGCGATGGAAGTGATTAGAAACGGCATAGCAGTTGAGAGCATATCCCCGGGAACTGACGCGCGAGTTATTGAAACAAGTTTAAAGGTTCCGGCGTTGTCCGGTAATGAATATTTATATGTCAGGGTAACAACTAAAAAAGGCGATATCGCATGGAGCAGTCCGGTATTCGCCAATGGAGAAAAATAATGTTGAACGCAGGCTTCGGCAGAACCGATATCACCCCGGAATTAGGAGTACGGCTTGGCGGTTACGGAGTAAAAGAACGTCCGGCGGAAGAAATCTTCGACCCTCTTCACGCAACCGCAATGGTGCTACAGCAAAATGACGTAATCGCGGCAATCATCAACCTCGACTGGATTTGTATTGAAGAGGATATTGTTGCCCTTATCCGTTCGAAGATTGTTGAAAAAGTCGCGATTCCGGAACCTCATATAACCGTCTGCGGCACTCACAGCCATTCCGTCCCGAACACCCTTAATTTCTGGGGATGGGGCGAACGTGAACAAGCATATATTGACCGGACACTGCCGAAAATCGTGGAGGCGGTAAAACTCGCATACGAGAATCTGCAGCCGGCAACCGTCGGTTTCGCCACAACCCAAAGCCAGGTCGGAGTAAACCGGCGCAGTGTTTATCTGGAAGGGGACCTGAACATGATCGGCGATCCGGACGGACAATATGATCCGACAATGACCGTGGCGCATTTCAAAAATGAAAACGGCAGTACCGGCATTCTGGTCCACTATGGCGCTCACGGAACTGCGATGGGCTGCAACCGGCTGGTATCACGAGACTGGATGGGAGTAATGAAGGACCGGATTGAATCACAATACAACGCTCCGGTCCTGTTTCTGAACGGCGCGATCGGCGATGTCGGCCCCCGAACCAACACTCTGCACAAAAACGGGCTCTCCGCCGGAACCGGCGATGGAATAGAGTCCGTCAGAGAAGTCGGCTATCGGGGTGCAACCGACGCAATCAGAGCCCTGCTCTCGATCAAAGAATGGCGTGAGCCCGAATTACAGTTAATTACCGAAACGATCACCATTCCCTACGCGCCGCTGGCTCCGCTGGAAACAGCCCGGGAAGAAATGGAAAAATGGAAATCCCGCAAAGACGAATGGGGCAGCTCGATGTGCGAATACATGCACAATAAAGCGGTCGTGGAAGCCCACGAACAGCCTTTATTGACAGGTCGGCCCTTCATACAGACAATAACCATCCTCGGCCCGTTGGCAATTATTCCGATGCCCGGCGAAATGTTTTCCGGCATTTCCCTGCGGATTCGCCGGGACAGCCCTTATCAATACACCTTATGCTCCAGTGTAAGTAACGGCTCACTGGCCTATCTACCTACCCGCGAGGCACGGCACCGCGGCGGCTACGAATGCTGGGTCGGCAAGGCCGCCGGGCCATACCTGCTAGCGGAAAACGTGGATGACGCCCTGGTCAAACAGAACGTGGAACTTCTCCTGAAGTCTTCGGATAAGTGATATTACAGTTCCGCAAATGAAAGCTTGATTTTAAAGGTGATTTCCTGTCCCGGCTCGATATACTGGATTTTACCGTCTTTCAAGTCCTGTTCGCGACCGGCGACGGAACAGTTTGTCGGCTCCAGGCCAAGGGCATAGTTACCTTCGCCCATCATTTTCCATTGCATCAACTGCGGCAGGGAGCTGGTATCCCAGGAAATTTTTGCCTTAATCCCGACAGCCGGATTCTTCAACGTCAATGAAGCATATCCGTCTTCGGTTGGCGGCACGCGATGAACGAAACATTGCTCCTGATAGCCTTTAACCGGGACTTCCAGGTTCTGCCAGCGGTCCAGTCCGGGAGCGGCGGTCTCATTACGGGGGGTAACTTCGTGAGGGACCGCCTCGATCACAGCATCGGGAGAAATAGCCGGATATCCGAAATTGCAGTGATAAAGAATCTGCAGGACTTCCGGCGTCACACCTTCATTTGTAACCACATCGGTCAGATAGATCGTATTGTCCCCGAGGCAAGTCGATATTTCACGCCTTAATCGCAGGTTTTCTCCAAAAAGAGTTGCTTCCCGCAATACCCCGGACGCCTTGAGAATATATTTATCCCCCTGCCAGAATTTATCCACGCAAAGTGATTCGGCACTCTGATGACCGATGCGACCGTGCAGCCCCCATTCCGGTTCAAGAACCGCATCCGGATCTTTTCCCGGAGATCCGACATTGCGCAAGCCGCAGGTCGAAACCAGACCGCCCGGCCATGACCGCAGAAAACCGAAGTTAAAAGGTTCGAACTTCGCTCCGTTCACATATCCGGCGGCAGACCTTAGCGAAATCGGAATACCGTTAAAAAAAGTCTCGACAATATCCATGCCACGATCAGGAACAACATTAAAACTGAGCCCGGAACCATTGTTGAAATCGACGATTCTCATCCCGCGCCCGTTGCCGTCCTCCAATGAAGACAGCCGGCACGATGCAAGCTGATCCGGAGTCGCCGCGTATTTTCTGAGTTCTTCACGACTAATCGCATAATACTTCTTTTTATCCTGCATAGTAAGCTCCCAATGCATTATTCATATATAAACCGGAAACATAAATAGTATAGTCTGCTTTAATTTTTTTTAAAGTGTTATGGAATCAAAACCGATATTTTTTATCAATGACTTTTTATATCAACCATTCAGGAAAGCAAGTTGCAATTTAAATTACAAATATAAGATAAAGAGGTATTCTTATACATTTTGGCAATAGGACTGGATTAGCTCAAGAATCTGATTTTGACGATACGGCTTTCCGACAAAAGCGTCAAAACCGGCTTGACTATAGCGCTGAGTTTTATCGGATAGCACATGAGCGGTCTGGGCGACATATTTTATATCTTTATCCGTAAATTTTTTCTTTAGCCAGGCAAGGCATTCAAAGCCATCCGCATCAGGCAGCGCAATATCGATCAAAACGATATCCGGAACAAAACCGTTTTCACACACCTGTTTCACCTCGGCAAAAGACTCTGCCATACGACAGACATGAGCTGTTTTTTCAAATATCTTTTTGATATATTTCAGATTTACTATATCATCCTCAATTATCAGAATATTTGCACCTTCAGGCTCAGAACTTTCCTGACCGGAAAATATTTCCACGCATTCGTCCGGAATATATTCATGGCCTTCCGGCAAATCCTCCACCGGCACAGGCACAGTTACCACCGGAAATGTAAAAGAAAAAGTAGAACCAAGCCCAAACTCACTCTCAATTTTCAGTTTGCCTCCCAGTTTATCAAGAACCCTGGAAACAATTGTCAAACCCAAGCCGGTTCCGCCGTACTTGCGAGTGTTTGATAAGTCCGCCTGGGTAAAAGGTTCCAGAATTTTCTGAAGCATTTCGGCTGATATACCGATCCCGGTATCTACAATTTCGAAGTCGAGTTGATTCTCTCTAAAAGAAGCATTTACCGTCACTTGACCTTCTTCTGTGAACTTTACAGCATTCCCAATCAAATTAAACAGAATCTGTTTCAATTTTTTTGGATCTCCGTAAACATATTCAGGCAGTGTGTTTATGCCGACTTTTAAAATTGTCCGGTTTTGACTCGCCGGATAAGAGAACATATTCATACAGTCCTGAATTACTTTCGATGGCGAAAACTGCTGATTCTCGATTGTAAAACTCCCGGCTTCAATACTTGATAATTCCAATATATCGTTAAGAATTTCAGTCAGAGAATTTCCGCAATTTTTTATAATGGATAAATATTCAATTAATTCACTGGTACAATCCGAAGGTTCCTGCTCTGTCAAGGTGTCCCTGATAATCTCGCTGAACCCCAGTATCCCATTCAACGGAGTTCTGATTTCATGCGACATCATAGCCAGGAATTCACTCTTGGCCTTACTTGCGGCGTTTGCCGTTTCAAGCGCATGCGAAAGCTCTTTCACATGGGTCATTCGCTCAAAAGCAATACCAATAGCCTGGGTGACCGACTCAACAAATTTTACAAAGTCCAGATTAACTTTATTTTTTTGATAATAACTGAACTGGACCAACCCGACAATATCATCGTTCAAAAATATCGGGATCAGGGTAATTGATTCATATCCCTTTAGAGCACTTTTTTTATAACAGCCGCATAAGATTTCAAGACCGCCAAGTTCTGTTACCGAATTACAATAGAAACTGCCGTATGGGGTAAAGCTCTTCTTATCCTCAAAAGTTTTCCCGGAAAGAACACAGCTGCAAATGCAATTCCATTGGCATGTCGGGTTATCGTCAGCCTTTAACTCAGTTACCTTTCCCGGTACACATAAGCCCTTGTATACTTCTTCTCCATAAAAATCGGAGCCACTGGCATAGTAATAAGGAAATTTATCGTTTTCCTTAAGCCTTATGCCGACAAGATCAGCCCTGGAATATTCTCTGAACAAATCCACCAGATTTCTGATACTTTCCTCCTGGGACGCAGAATGGTTCAGAATAGCAAGACAATCATTTGTCAAATTACGCCTTTGCTCCATTAATTTTTTTTCGGTGACATCTTTGATCAAAACAGCAAATTTATTTTGCGACGGAGAAAAAGCATAGACACTGAAATACTTGCCTAGCTCACAGGAATAATTCTCAAACTCTTTGGGTATTTGAGTTTTTGCCACTTCGCCATATTCACGGATCCAGTATTCCTCTGTATCCGGCATTACCTCCCTGACGGTTTTGCCAATAATATCCGCAGACCTCAATCCGGTCAACTCCTCAAACTTGGGATTTACCTGTAAAAAAACATAATCGCAGGGAATACCATTCTCATCACAAATTATCTGATGAGAAGCACAAGCAACTGTCATATTATTAAAAAAAGCGGAGTAATTGTTTTTAATTTCAATCAGTTCATTGGTCAGACTTTTGCGTTTAATGCTGTACATAATAATCCGATTGAGGCTGTTAACATCAAAGACTCCTTTTACAAGGTAATCCTGAGCCCCGGCTTCGAGCGCTTCCGAAGCCAATTCATCGTCATCGGTTCCGGTAAGAACCACAACCGTCAACTCCGGAAAGAGCTTCAGCACCGTCAAAAGGGAACCAATCCCCTGACTGTCGGGCAGCCCCAAATCCAGCATCACAATATCCAGATGATTATTCTGAATATAATTGCACGCATCCGCCAATTTTTCTTCAACATGAATGTCAAAGGTGCTTATAGAATCCTCCAGACAGTCAATCAGCAAATCGACATCCCCGGGATTGTCGTCAACAATCAATAGATTCAGTTTTTTCATGAGACTGTTCATATACTTTAACTTCTTTCACAATTCGGGTATTTCACAACCGTTAGCCAAAAATTGTCTATCGCATGAACAATCTTATCAAATCCCTGTAAATCCACCGGTTTATTAACATAAGCACTGGCGTGAAGATTGTATGAAGCCAATATATCTTCCTCTGCAATGGATGAAGTCAATACTACCACGGGGATATGCTTCAGGTCCGCATTATTTTTGATTTTGCACAAAATCTCCTGTCCACTTAATTTGGGAAGATTAAGGTCAAGAAAAATCAGATCCGGTTTCTGCGCATCAGCGTATTCTCCCTGTTTATTCAAATAATCTATCGCCTGAGCACCGTCTCTCACTACATCAATATCACAAAGTATTTTGCTCGCCTCCATTGTTTCCAGCATTAAATCGATATCCGCCTCGTTGTCTTCCACTAACAGAATCCTTATTACTTCGTCCATGATTCGTTTTCCTTCGTTTAATTGCTGTTTATGAATAAAATCAACGTTTCCGAACACTTAGAAGTGTGAAAATGAAGGCAGCTCCTTTTCCCTCTTCCGACTCAACCCTTATCCTTCCGTTATGTCGCTCAATAATTTTTTTAACAATTGACAGCCCGATTCCGGAACCGGAATATTCGGTTCTACCATGCAAACGCTGGAATATTGTAAATATCCGCTCATGGTATTGCATGGCGATTCCAATCCCATTATCCTCAACTTTGAATTCCCAATAGAGATCTTTCTTTTGCGCGGAGATAGTTACTAAAGGCTTTTTCTCACTTCGGTATTTCAGCGCGTTTCCAATCAAATTTTGGAATACCTGGACCAACTGGTTTTCATCGCCGATCACTTCAGGCATTTTTCCGACAGAAATCTCCGCCTCGCATTCAGTCACAGTTTCATTCATTATTTTTAGCGCCCTGTCCACAACATCCTGACAATCAACCTCAGTAAACGTTTTTCCCCGGGACCCAATACGAGAATAATCCAATAAATCATTGATCAAAACTTGCATTCTCTTTGCGCCGTCAACCGCGTAATTTATATATTTTTGTGCTTTTTCATCTAACCGGTCGCTATATTTCTTTGCAAGCAGTTGGGTATAGCTGGCAACCATTCTGAGCGGTTCCTGCAAATCATGCGAAGCAACATAAGCAAACTGTTCAAGCTCGCTATTTGACTGCTGCAGTCTCAAGTTATGAAACTCAAGACCTAGTTCTATATTTTTCTGCATAGATATATCCATGCCGTAAATATTTATCTCCTTGTCTTCGGCTATAGGAGAAAATACCAGCAAATAACTAACTTCCCCACTCTTAAACTCATGCCTTTGAGGTTGATCTCCGCTAAGAATCCTATCATAATCAACCCCAAAAACATTTTGACGAAGAATATCATTGTCGATTTTTAAACTCTTGATCATATCCCGGCCACTGTTATTAATATAGAGAATCGTTCCTGAACGGTCAATTTTAATAACCGGATTGGGATTTTGGTCAGGAAAAGAATTTGAACGGGCAAGTTGATGCTTTAAATTTTTGATCTCACAGCCATCTTGTTCCAGACTTTCTCTTGCTTGAGCAAACGCAGTTATCTCTATTCCGAAAATATTGATACACCTGGCCTTGGGCAATGGAATAAAAATCAGAGAAAATACCGCATTCGGACACTCAATTTCCGTTCTATATTCCTGCTGCGAATGCAGGATATCATTGTAACTGGCTGTGAAGTTTTTTTCACTCAGAAAACCTTCCTGCACAACCAGGTGTTTTAACAGCATTTTTCCACTTAAATTTTTGTAAGTGATTTTTCCTGCTTCATCTACCTGAATGACAGGATTTGGGTTTTCATCAAGAAGAGTTGTATACAGAGTTAATTTTTCGCTTACCTGATGGGATTCATCCAGGGCGTTATGCAAGTCAATAGTTTGAGTTTCAAGTATTTTCTCCAGTTGGGCAGAGTGTTCTAGAGATTCTTTTGTCAATTTACTTGCCACTTGAAGGCCTCCCGAATATTAATAACATATCAACCTGAAACAATCACGTTTGAAAGAACTAAGACAACTTAATGCAGGATAGAGAAAGCAATCTATAAAAAATTAATCAAAAAGCCCATAGCCGGCTCCTGTTTCGCTATATCAGGTTTTAAAGCCTCTATTAATGAATATAATGCTCATAATTGCTTTGTCAAAAGGACATATTGCATATTGGTCTTTTTTTCTATTACAATTTATGGGTCCAAAAACCCAAAAACATCATTGAACGCTGTTTTTTACTCGCAGAACCTAATAACTTTTTAATTCAAACCCAAAATTTTCTGTAGCGTTTTATTTTGCTTTCCAACAATAAACATGCGTCCCTCCGCTCCAGTCGTTAAATAAAGAATTATAAATGTTTTCTCTGAAGCGGTATGTCCCTTGAAAAATTAATAATATTAGGCTATTTTGATATTCCATAATTTGGATTAACAACCAATACATACAGCAGGATTAAGGAATAGGGAAAATGTCAGAAAATACTAACAAAAAAAAGAAATGGTGGATGAAGCTCAGCCTTGGCACTATGATTATTATCGGGGCGATACTGGGGGTTGTTACCGGCTTGTTTTTCGGAGAAGCATGCAGTTGGCTGGCAGTTGTCGGTCAGGTTTTTATCGGCCTCCTGCAGATGTGTGTATTGCCGTATATCCTTTTGTCACTGGTCTACGGCATCGGTTCGTTGAATTATTCCCAGGCAAAACTGCTTGCGCTAAAAGGGACCATCTCCCTGTTCATTTTCTGGATTGCGGCTTTTGTTTTCATTTATTTTATGTCTTATTGCTTTCCAAGCTGGAAAAGTGCAAGTTTTTTCAGTTCGGGAATGATCGCACCTCCTCCCGAAGTAAATTACATGGCAATTTATATTCCCTCCAACCCTTTCAGTTCGCTTTCCAATAACATGGTACCGGCGGTTACCCTGTTTGGAATATGCGTGGGAATCGCCTTAATCGGCATGGATAACAAAGACGCCTTGCTTGACGTGACCGGCGTTCTGGTTACCGCCATGGGCAATGTCACCAACTCCATTGTAAAATTGACCCCGCTGGGAACCTTTGCTATCACCGCCAGTGTCGCTGGAACCATGACGCCGGAGGCATTTGGTCGTATGCAAGTATATATTATATCGTATATCGCCATGTCTCTCCTGTTCACTTTTTGCGTAATTCCGCTTATTTGCATGATGTTGACTCCATTTAAGTACAAAGACATTCTGAAAATTTCAAAAGACGCCTTGATTACCGCATTCATGACCGGTAACTTATTCATTCTGCTGCCCATGATGACGAAAAACGTAAAAAAACTTTTTGCCGACTACGGCCTGCAGTGTGAAGATTCGGAAAGCATGCCGGGAATCATCATTCCGATCGCATATAATTTCCCCAATATCGGAAAACTTATGTCAATGTTTTTCATCGTTTTCGCGGCCTGGTATTGCGGAACTCCAATGACAAACGGTCAATACCCAGGTTTTCTTGTGTCTGGCTTGATGAGCCTGTTCGGCAGCTCTAACGTCGCTATCCCGTTTTTACTGGATATGATGCAGCTTCCCGCAGACCTGTTTGAACTTTATATGACCTCAGGCATCATTGTCGGGAAATTCGCCACAATGGTTGCATTCATCAACCTTTTCTGTTTGACCCTGATCTGCACGTTTTTCATGACGGCGTCAAAGCGGGAGATAATCAAACCACATCGCATCCTGATCGGTTTGCTGATTTGTGGCCTGGTAACTGCAGGCATTGTTCCGGCAACCAGAATAGGCCTGTCCAAATGTTTCTCACCAGACAAATCCCAGTTGATCCATTTAAAAACCATGAGATTGCAAAACCCCGTCAAATACTCCCTTTTGGATAAGCCCCCTGCCGGCAACCCTGGAATAAAGAACAGTTCACTTGATGCCATAAAAAAACGGAAATTACTTAGAGTTGGCTTTGCGCCTAATAAGATTCCCTTTTCCTATATTACCAAAATCAAAGATAAAGACACCGGAAAATTAATCAGTTTTCCAGCCGGTTACGATCTGGAAATGATGAACCTGCTGGCGACAGGTATGCATTGGCAACTTGAATTTATCCAGGTTGAGCAAAACAAAATGTTTGAAGCTTTGAACCGTGGCGTAATTGATGTCGCGGTCGGCGGAATTGAGATATCCCTGCAAAAACTGGGAAAAGTTGATTTCACCAATAGCTATATGGAATTAAACATGTCTCTGGTCGTCAGAGATTACGATAAGAATAAATATCCCCCGGATAATGTCCTTCCAAGCCTGAAAAACACAAAACTGGCTCTTTTGCGCGGCAGTCGTTATATTCAAAAAATCAAAGATTCTTCTTCGGACATTCAAGTAGTAGAAATTGATGACTATCTCGATTTTTTCACTGGAAAGGTTGATGCTCAGGGGCTAATAATCAGTGCTGAGTCTGGGGTTGCCTGGACAATTCTCTTCCCGAACTATACGACTATCATTCCCAAACCGGTCATTCATCGTGATTTAGTGGGATATGCCGTTGCCAAAAACAATTATAGCTTACTGACCTACTTGAACCTGTCATTGCAATTAGCCAAAATAAACGGTTATCAGGAAAAATTCTATGAATACTGGATTGAAGGCAAAAGCGAAAAAGCAAAAAAGCGCTGGAGCATCATGGATGAACTGCTTAAAATGAATAAGACAACCAGTTCAGTTTCAGTCGATAGTGAAAAATAAAAGTTATCAGAGCTGATTTCAAAACTCCAGCTTGAGTATTATTTTTAGTGTTTTTAGCGAGAAAATTTAGTCTTTTGCGCGAATGAGCATACCCGCAGGGTATGTAATTGAGCCCAAATGCTAAATTTGCCGCTAAAAATCAAAAATATCTCGAAATAGTTTTGAAATTAGCTCATCATACTAAAATTACTTTATTCATTTTGCAAAAGTAGTTTTCTGAAACAATATATTGCAGTGCCTTTCGGGTCGAGGCCGCGGCTTAATTGTTTATTTTCCACCCGGTCTGGATCATCAAATTTGCGGGCGGTCTCACGGATGAAGAGCTTTGAACCCAAAATCGCTCCGTCGGTGAAGTGACGGGTCCGTCTCAGGAAGCGGACCGGCATCGATTCTTTGCGGCGCGCGGTCTGGTCTTCTTCGGCTATTCCGGCCGCGTTCGCGCCGCGTTCGGCCGCGATAATTCTAGTCAGGGAACACTTGAACTCCGTATAATAATCCGCGTCGCTCCAACTCGAAGTATCAGTATAATCAATCAATTTTTTGTAGTGTTTGATGAAGTTGTCGTGATACATGTGCTTACCTCTGCCACTGTAGCGACCCCAGGTCGTGAAACGGTAATCGGCCGGGTTTTCGGTCAATTTAGCCCGGACCGGATTGAGTTCGACGTAATGCAAACATGCCTCGAGGGCGTCAGCGCCTTCAAGGATGACGCTTTTGAAACGATCGGCCCAAAGGTGACCAATGTGATCGTAGGTCCGGTTGAAAACCACCGAAAAACGTTGCTGGTAAGCGCGCATAAAGTAGCTGATGTCGATCATTTTTTCACCGACTTCGCGACAGAGTTTTTTGTGTTTGGGTTCGATAAATGGCATCTTCTTCATCGCGTAAGTGTAATCACCTTCCATTGACTTGTAATAAGCGTTGTGGCGGACGGAGATTTCAGCCTCAGATGGCAGTTCATTCTTGCCGGGAGCGTAGACCACCAAATGAAAATGGTTGCCCATCCACGCGGCGGAAATGACCTCGATCAAGAAATATTCCGTGAGATTTTGCAGTAATGTGAAGCCGTATTCCCGGTCGACAGCAGTAAACGGTAGGTCGCCTTTGTAGCCTGAGACCCGGTTCATCAGGTGATAGTAACAGCCCTGATCCGCAACTTTCATTCGTTTCATAATCGCCTCCTTTTGTGTTTTGTTTAAAAATAATGCCAGTTTTGCGAATGTCAAATAAAAATTACCTGATAATTAAAATAAATGATAGTTTTTTTGTATTAAGGTTGAAATTTAAGCTGATAGGGGTAAATTCATGTAGCAATAAAAAAAAACTCAAACCATATCAACTTTTTGAACGAATGAGCAGGAGTGAAAAAAAATCATTCTCAGGGATGTCCTGGCGGGCGTTCCATTCCGACTTCACATCAGTGATCGGGCTGGCGGGAATCGTCTTTATAATGCTTCTGGCTATTTACGCTCCTTTGATTGCCAACCGGCGGCCGCTGCTGGCCTGGGGGGATGGCAACGGCCTGTCCATGCCGTTTTTTTATTACCTTTTCGCGCCCGACGGCAGTGAAAAACTAATCGAAAAATTATTTAATTTTATGATGTTTTTCCTGCCTGCTGCGGCAACAATCGCGTTTTTTTTGAGGCATAAGATCAAAGCCAGAAATATTACTCTAATATCACTGGCAATTCTTATCGCACTGCCATTTTTCCTGGTCAAACCTAAACTTGACCGAACGGACTGGAAGCAAATGCGGACCGACGGAGAAGTTAACGCGGTATTCACCCCTGTTCCATACGGTCCATTTGAACAAGCCGCCCCTCCTTATAAAAAACCTTGTTCTGAACATTGGATGGGCAGCGATCAGATCGGCCGCGATGTTTTGTCCAGAATGCTGTACGGAGCTCGCGTTTCACTGGCGGTCGGATTGCTGGCTACCTCTCTGGTACTGCTTGTCGGAGCGTCTGTCGGCCTTACGACCGGTTATTTTGGCGGAAGATTTGACCTGATCACAATGCGCATTGTCGAAATAATCATCTGTTTTCCGACTTTTCTGTTACTTTTGATTCTGATGAGCATTTTCAAGGACATGAAGTTTCAGCAGTCTATTCTTATCGTCATTGGAGTAATTGGGTTAACCGGCTGGACCGGCTTGAGTCGACTAGTCCGAGGTGAAACCCTCAGCACTCGGTCCCGCCCTTATATTCAAAGTTGCGAAACCGCCGGAATGTCAGTTCCGCGTATTTTGTTTGTTCATATTCTGCCGAACATTTCCGGTCCGATTCTGGTGTCGTTCACATTCGGAGTGGCCGGAGCAATTCTGGCCGAAAGCGGCTTGAGTTTTCTTGGTTTCGGGGTACAGGCGCCAACCGCCAGTTGGGGCGGCCTGCTCCGTCAGGCTTTTTCTGACCCATTCGCTTACTGGCATTTAACTTTATGGCCAGGCCTGGCGCTGTTTATTACGGTCTGTGCTTTTAACTTTACCGGTGAGGGCCTGCGTCGAGTTCTTGATCCAAGATCAAGATAATTATTCATCTGATTTCATATTGCAATCTATTTTTAAGCATGTAGTTTATAATAATAACCTGCTTATCCATGTTTTAAGGTAAAAAAGAATGATTTATCATGTATATCCAGTCAAATCAGATCAGCAAAATTATTTTCGAGATATAGAATCAGCCTTGATCGCATCAAGGAATAGTACTGAATCTGAAAAAACTATTATAGTCCATGAAGGACATTACTACGATGTCGGTATTGATCTTGCCCCTGAAGACTCTAACCTGACAATTTCTGCTGCGGCAGGAGAAAATCCTGTACTTTTAGGCGGCATACCAGCTGAAGAGTGGACCAAAGTTGATGAAAATATTTGGGAAACAAACTGTTCACCCATTGATTGTGAAATCAATATGCTATTTGTGGACGGCAAAGCTGCGCAAATTGCACGACTTCCCCGACAAGGGCGTTTTCAACACCTCAGTCGTTACGAGGTAAAGTGGCTTAGCACAACCTATGGCGGCTGGGAGCGTAAGCCAACCATTGACGAACTGACTACTATAAAAGTAAAAGCGGATGATTTAGCTAAAACAGGCGAGCTAACGAATGCAAGAATCGGGATTTACCATCAATGGAACCAATCCATTTCAGAGGTCGAAAATGTCGATAAAGCCAGTGGAGTAATTAAACTTAAACAACGCTGCGACCATCCACCAGGGGCTTTTTACGGACATGACGACAATCAGAAAGGTATTGATTACATTATCCTGAACTGCCGCAACGGACTGACAGGCCCCGGGGACTGGTACCACGACAAAAAAGCGGGGAAACTCTTGTACTGGCCTCAACCTGGAATAGATCCAAACGAGAGTTCAATCATCGTCCCGACCAGAAAAACCATTATCAACATTACCGGTGCCTCCAACGTTGTACTGAGTGACTTAACGCTGTCCTGTACCGGCGGCGACAGTGAACCAGTTTCGTTCGGCGGCAATAAAGCTCCGGCGGCACTGCAAATAACCGGTCCGGCATCCGGAATTACGCTGCTCAATTTAAACATCGAAAAAACCGGCGGCAAGGCGATTGACGCAGCTTCGATAGAGGATGGGGAAGTTTCAGCTATCTGTGTGGGAAATTGCAGGATCAGCGACTGTGGAGGTCCCGGTATCAATATACTATCTCCGGGCGCAATGGTTTATACAAATCACGTTCAAAACATCGGTTTGTACTACGATTCAAGCATAGCTTTAAAGGTCACCGGTGAAAATAGTGTGACCAGTAACAATCTGGTTGAAGGATGTCCTTATACCGCAATCAGCGGCGGAGGTAAAAATGCCGTTTTTTCCGGCAATATTGTTCGGGATTATATGCTCAAACTGGATGATGGCGGGGCATTTTATTTCTTTGCGGGAAATCATTTGACTCTGGCAAAAAATGAAGTTTATGGTTCCAGCGGCCGTCTAGCCCATGCCTATTATCTGGACGAACGCAGTGTCAATTGCGTTGTTGAGGAAAACCTTGCGGTCAATACCCCTTACTGTTTTCAGGGGCATATGGCTAATGACTGTATTTTCAGGCATAATCTGGTTTTATGCGAGGGAGATACACAACTGGCTTTCGCGCGCTGCAAAGATTTCATTCTGCAGGACAATGTATTCGACGTTGGCGGAACAATCGCCTTTAAAATGCCTGTCGGAGCAATCAAAGCCATGCCGAATAATATTTTTCACAGCAAAGCAAATCGCATCCTACTCAAACTGTTGGAAGAACTGGGTTACGAGGTAGTGGAAACCCGCAAAATGGAACTAACCGACGGCAGTGTTTCCGATGCACCGTCACCGGATATCATCGCCGGATTCAGTTGGCAATAATATTACCCTCAACCGTGATAAAACTTAAAGTAATGCCGATTTTAAAGGCATGTATTGAACGGTGTTGTCATATTCAATTCAAATACCTTGCCATAAGCGGCCTTAAACGCACTATGGAGTCCCGCCAGGAAGCTTGAATGTTGATCTCGTTGCGCAACCAGCGAATGAACTGAAAGCTTCTCTGGGACGGCCTGTTCCATTCATAAACTAATGAATTCATAGCTCTGTTTGCCTGTTTTGCCAGAGCCGTCTGCTCCTGTTTTCTGATCATAATTCTTTGAATCAATTTTTCATCGCGTATCCCTTCATTGTCTTCAAGAATTTGTTCAAGCAGCAACATCAGGTTATGGGTGATGCAGATAAAATTAGCTTGTTGACACTTCGTTTCGACGCTTTTACCCCAGGCTTTGTTTTCGTCAAACTTATTTTTTTTAACGTCATATAATTTTTCAATATCCCATCTTCTTTTATAGATAAATGCGATCAATCCCGGAGGCAGGGTCATTTCATTGGTCAGGAAAATATATTGCGTACCGTCAACCGGGTCTATATAAATGATTTTTCTCAATAAACCGGAACTGCTGTTGCCGACGAACAAGTCTTTAACCACCCCGTTATTGCGAGGGTCACTACGTTCGAATTGCCGCTCCCCGGAAACCATTAATTTCAGATTGGCTTTTGCCGTGGTAATGGTATAAATGCCTTTACCACGTTTCCAGCGGTGCCACAGTGCATAATCAATGATTGCCGAATCATAGGCAATCACAACCTTGGTTCCTTTGGCTTCCCCCATTCGCAAGGTCTCAGGATGCAGGCGCTTCATTACCGATATATCATGCTCTTTGACTTTATTATTTGCCCGGTCCGGCCTCATCACATCAAGAAACCGCAGACTTTCCGTTCTGAGGTTTAGAGCGTAAATTCCTGCAGGCGCATGCTTTTTTCCATCTTCAAACAAATCTTCGTGAGACGAGCAGTTGTGATAGTGTCCATCCGCGGCATACAATGCGAAACCGTTGAGTTCCTCATGTTCTTTGAACGGGTCATTAAGAACTGAATTACATCTTTTGACAAGATGCCAATTTACCTCATTCAACAAGGTTAAACGGCGCTTGCTCCTTAATGCGCTGAAAAAACAATTGACCGTTATGGCGTGCGAAATAAAATACTGTAGTTTCTGGACCCAGTCGCGACCGCTTTTGACTGAATCGAGAACTCGTCCGACTCCGGATTGAATGAATTCAAAATCATCAAAGTCTTTACATTTTCGGGTTGAATTTACATCTGCAAGGGCGTTTTTCAAAGGTTCGAAAAACCGTTCTCGTGTCGTTGTCATATTTAAATTTTCCATCTTGTAATATAGCAGGAAAGTAAAAGATGTCAATGCGTAAATACATTAAAACTAGATACTTATGAGATTTTAAATTTTTCATTGGCCATCGATATGAAACCGCTATTGCGCCCATTGCAAGGCATCGCAATGACATTTTTCAGGGGTTTACAAGCCCCTGTACGAGCAGGAAACTAAGTCTTGTTAAAGGCTTTAAATTCGCGTTTCAGCACCAAGTAATACCTCTTAAATTATGACAAAATGACAACACCGTTCCATGTATTTTAAATTACCTGGTATTAAAAAATAAATATGGATTTTTAAGCTTATTTCGGCTTAACAGTCCGGGCCGATGGCTTGGCGTTTGCCGGATCTTCAGGCCAGTTGTGTTTGGGATAACGACTTTTCATCTCAGCCCTTACCAGCTGATAGGAGCCAGTCCAGAATCCGGCAATATCCGAGGTAGTCTGGACCGGACGCATCGCCGGAGAAAGCAAGGTTATTTTTAAAGGAATCCTGCCATCCATCAAGGTTGGTTGGCGATTGCATGAAAACATCTCCTGCAGCTTAACCGCAACGGTTGGCGGATCGGAACTGTAATCGATCCGTATTTTTGAGCCGGACGGCACTTCAATTTTTTCAGGAGCAATACGTTTGAGCAAAGCCAGTTTGTCATATCCCAGACGATTTTCTAAAGCATTTCTCAAATCCAGCCTGCGTAAATCATTAAAATTTTTCATTCCGACAAGAAACGGCGCCAACCACAATTCCAGTTCCGACAACAACGCATCATCGGAGAAATCAGTAAAATCAGCATCGTGTTTTGCGGCAAATACAGCTCTTTGCCTGAAACTATCCGTCGCTTTATCCCACGGCAGAACATGTAGTCCGGTTTGACGTATTCCCTCACACAACGCGGCCGCTACCTTATCGGCCGGCGGTGACGACAGCGGACTTGATTTGACTACCAATGCTTCAAGCGTTTCCTGCCGTCTGACAATGACGCATTTTTTTATCCGATCCCATTCCACAATCTCATGCTGTTTGATCAAAGTCCCGAAATAAGCGCGAATATCATCTTCTGTCAAAGGCGCGGCGGCAAAGATTGCCGGCTCCGTGCCGTGTCCGCCGAGCAGTGGCGCTACAATATATTCACTGAAAACCGCATGATCAGTATCACGAAAGACCGCTCCGCTGCCGGAACTCAACAAATACTTTTCGCCTTTTTTATCCCGGCGTTTACCGATCCGGTCCGGGTAAGCGAAAGCGGTCAAAATCCCAACCGCATCAAGTGAACACTCCGTCGGTTTGCGTTTTAAAAGCCGCAACAGATTGTCCCGTTGCCTGATGACCCGACGACAGACCTCCGAGTTAAGGCGGGAATCATATTTTGATGCCAGTAAACGAATTTTCTCACTCAAATCCAGCGTACTATAAACATCAGTTTTAAAAATATCCCGAGGCTCCTCCAGCAACGCGGAGATCGCACAGGCCAACGGTACCAGATTCATGTCCTGCGACCGCAAAAGCATTGCACCCAGACGAGGATGCACCGGCAACTGTGCAGCCGCGCGGCCATCAGCAGTCAGATGCCCCTCCGAGTCGAGCAAACCAAGTTCGTTCAATAATTCACCAGCGGAGTTCCACATCGCTTCCGGCGGCGGATCGAGCCATTTCAATTCAGCCGGATAGAGAGTTCCCCAGCGAGTAAGTTCCAAACGCAAACGCGCAGCGTCAGAGGCCAATATTTCCGGCGGCGTGAATTCCGGTAAGGTTTGATTCTCAAATTCTGACCATAATCGCAAACATATTCCAGGTTCAAGGCGACCAGCTCGCCCCCGACGCTGATCAGCCGATGCCTTTGAAACTCTGACCGTTTCAAGCATGGTCAGGCCGGAAGATGGCCGCATTCGGGGCAAGCGACTAAGGCCGCTGTCAATCACAACCCTGACTCCTTCAATAGTCAAACTGGTTTCCGCCACTGACGTCGCCAGGACGATTTTCCGGCGACCGGAGGTCGGCGGCCTTATTGCTGCATCGCGACCGGTTTTATCTATCCCCGAATACAAGGGCCTGACGTCTACATCATCCGGCAGATGCGCTTTTTTCAAAAAGTCATGAACAGCTTTAATCTCGCCGGTTCCCGGCAGAAAGACCAGAATATTCCCGGACTCCTCTTTTGCCATTTTCACTGCCGCGGCAGCAACACTGCGGGATACTTCATGCGCATGAACGCTTTTGCCGTAGACCGTCTCAACCGGATACGATAGACCGGGCGCTGTAATGACCGGACAATCATCCAACAAGGTTCTGACCCGTTCCACGTCCAGAGTTGCCGACATTACCAGCAGTCGCAGATCATCACGCAAATTCTCCTGTACGTCCAGCGCCAGCGCCAAGCCAAGATCGGCCTGTAAACTGCGTTCGTGAAATTCGTCGAAAATAATCAGTCCGACATCCGGTAACTCCGGATCATCCTGCAACATTTGCGTCAAAACGCCTTCGGTAACTACTAGAATCCGGTTTTTTCCGCTTTTGGCCGATTCACCTCTGATAATATAGCCTACAGTTTCTCCCGGAGTTTCTCCCAGAATTTCCGCCATGCGTGTCGCAGTGGCAACCGTCGCCAGCCGGCGCGGTTCGAGCATAATGATTTTCTTATCAGTCAGCCATGATTCGTTCCGTAGTTCCAGCGGGACCAGTGTCGTCTTTCCGGCCCCAGGGGGAGCAGACAGAACCGCCCGGCTCCCGGAATTAAATACTTTCCGGATTTCAGGAATTGCTTGTTGTACCGACAGCTCCATTAAATATGCCTTTGCCTGAATTCACGAGGTGAAAATCGACACCGCTTCCGGAACGCGCGGGAAAAATAGAGCGGATCATCAAATCCGCACTCAGCAGCAATGTCCGAAATTCGGCGATCCGAGGTTAAAAGCAATGTCTGAGCCCGGCGAATTCGCAGTTCCATCACATATCTACTCGGCGACAATCCGAACGTCTGCCGGAACAACTCAGACATATAAGCCGGATGCATATTCACCGCCCGCGCGGTTCTCTTCAAGTCAAACGGCCGGTTATACCTGCTGTTCAACAGTTCCAGAACCGGTTTCAGGCGTTCCACATTCTCGGGATCAGGCTGAATCGTTTTCCAGTCTGCCGGCATAAACTTCTGGAGCAACCGCAACAGGATATATCGCACTTCCATAAAGTTTGCCGGACTGGGGTTTTTAAGCTGCGAAGTCATAAATTTGAAATCCTCGATTTCAGTATGACTGGCGGGATAAAACGGAATCGGAGTATAACGCTGGAAAACATCCAGACCGGGCAAAAATTCAAGTTGAAAATGGATCCACAACAAGCGCATTGATTTCGGACAGTCATAGAGAAACTGGTATTGTCCCGGTATCAGGTAAATAAACCCCGGTTCCAGCTTTACGAGACCATTTTTACCTTCTATAAGGCCCGAACCATCCAGCAGACAGTACAAACGGTTAAAGTCATCCTGACCGAGTTTCGTCCCGGATGACCATTCCGGGCCGCAAAGCCGGTCTTCGCCGGCAATCAACCGTAACGTAGTCTCCTGAAAATATGTCGAAATATTTTTTTCTTGTTTTTTGTCCATGTTTTTCCTGAAACAGTTCATGGTATAATCAATGTTTTAATATATAATAAAATTATATTTATGCAACCTGTAATCAAAATGGAGAACAAAAAAATGTCATATGAACTCGGCCTGGCCGCGCTCAATCTGGAAATGACCGATACCGTACCACGCACGGAATATTCAGCTGAAGCCCACTGGGAACTGATTAAAAAAGTTACCGGAATCGACACCGATATACACGAAAACCGCCCCGGAGCCTCAAACGCATTCAGGGAGGCCTGGGAATATTCTTTCAAGTGGTGTACCTGTATCGGCGGCGGGCATATCTCCCGCAAGGGGCCGACGACCGACCAGGGTCACGCCGTCTATATGGAAAACGCTGATGGACAAAGCGATTACCGGGATCATATTGCAGTAGCCTATCCCGACCCGGAGGAAGCCCTTAAACTTGACATTCCGACGGTTTACGGTGAGTACAGCCGGGAAGAAATTATCTCCATGTTCGAGGATACTTATCAAAAAAATTGTGAAAACTCGCCAAATGAGTTGAATATGGCCGGGGTATACATCAATCCGGTTTCCGGAATGCTGGAAATCTTCGGCTGGGATATTTTCCTGATGATGATGGGAATGGACCTGAACAAGTTCAACCGGGTTATGGAAAGCTACTGCGTCTGGGTGGAACAATTTTATCGCGGATTCTGTGAAAGCAAAGTTCCGGTTTTCATGATGCACGATGATATCTGCTGGACCAGCGGGCCGTTCGCTGACCCGGAATGGTACCGGGCTCAAATATTCCCCTGGTACAAAAAATGGATGGATATGCTTAAAGCGGCCGGAAAACGGATAATTTTCACCTCAGATGGCACTTATTCCTGTTTTTTCGACGACATTGTCAAGTGCGGCGCTGAAATGCTGGTCATGGAACCCGGTAATGATATGGCGGGTTTTGCGGAAAAGTACGGTAAAACTCACGGCTTCGTCGGGGATGTGGATGTGCGGGTACTGCAACTGGGAACGCGTGAAGATATTCGTAAAGAGGTTAAACGCGCAATGGATATCGGCAAAAAATGTCCGGGCTACATCTTCTGTACCGGCAACCATATTCCACCAAACGTGCCGGTGGATAACGCAATCTATTACAACGAATGTTATCTGGAAATGCGGAACCGGTAATTTAACTACCCCGTAAAACCGCTTAATTCCTGTTCAAACTTCAGGAGTAATGCATCAGCCTTTTGCGGGGTATCCGCTTCAACGGTGATCCTCATGACCGGCTCGGTATTTGACGGCCTCATCAACATCCAACTGTCCGGGAAATCAATGCGGATACCGTCGAGGATTTGCGGTTTCAGGTCAAGATAGCGCCTGCGCATTTCAAGAATAATCTCCCGGGCTCGCGACGCATGACAGGAAACTTTTGCGGTTCTGGTATAATAGATCGGCATCGAATCGACAATTTCATCAAAAGTTTCGCCAGACAACGCCATCATCTCAAGAATCAGCGCCATAGATGTGAAACTGTCGCGACAAAGGTGAATTTTACGCCAGATCATGCCGCCGCAACTGCCTTCACCGCCGACTTCAGCCCCGGTTTCAAGCATTTTCTCAATAACGTTGATTTCGCCTACTTTCGAATAATGGACCCGGCAGCCGTAAATATCCGCCAGGTCTTCCACCGCTCGCGAGGTCTGGATATTGACCACCACGTCGCCGGGAGTATCCGACAAGATGTGATCCAGCGCCAGAATCAGCGTATACTGTTCACCGATCGGAGTGCCAGTCGAGTCAACCAGCGCCAAACGGTCGCCGTCCGGGTCCTGGGCAAAACCGACGGCACAATTATTGGTCCGGACCGCACTAGCCAGCTCCTGCAGATTTTCCGCTTTTGGTTCAGGACCGCGTTCAAACACCCCGGATGGATTATCGCAAACCGTAAAAACCGTGCACCCCAGAGATTCAAGAAAATTCCGAGAGAACAAAGCTCCGACGCCGTTGCAGCAATCGACCGCGACCCGGAACTTCGCCCGTTTGATCGCCGCGACGTCAATATGCTGAAAAATTCTTTTCTGATGCAGTGAAAAAGCATCATCCCGGCTCCGGGAATGAAATATTCCGCTTTCCTCGATCAAATCAAGGTCAGGCTGATTGTAGATGTCAAGCAGTTCCTTGGTTTCGTCGTGTCCGAGAAACAGACCTTTGTTATTTATGAATTTCAGGGCATTCCATTCTTTGGGATTGTGACTGGCGGTGATTGCCAGGCCGCCATTCGCACTGAATGACTCCACCGCCATCTGCACCGTCGGCGTCGGCGCGATGCCGATCAGGACCGGTCGGCAACCCGCCGCCAGCAATCCGGCCACCGCCGCATGTTCAAGCATCATCCCGGACGGTCTGGTATCCCGGCCGACAATTACGCTGCCACCGCCGACGTAGCGCCCGAAAGACGCGCAGAAATCCGCCACCAGGGATGGAGAAAGCGACTCGCCGATAACTCCGCGAATTCCGCTGACCCCGATTTTCAAATTGCTGCGTCTCATGGAGCGATCATCCTTTCCAGCCTGGCGGTAACTTCCAGCGCCATATCTTCAGCCTTCTCAAGGCTCTTCCATTCAGTAATCATCCGAATTACCGGTTCGGTAGATGATGCCCGCAAACTCAGCCAACCGTCAGACCAGTCACAACGCAATCCGTCAACATAAGATTCCCTTGCCCCGGCAAAGGTGCCGCGCAGACTTCTGATCAAACTGTAGGCGTGGATCGAAGAACAGGGAAGCTTGCGTTTGACAATGTGATAACGCGGCAGCGCCGCCGCCAATTGTGAAGATGTCACGCCTCCGGACATCGCCTCGAGAAACAGGGCAGCGCCAAGCCAGGCGTCATAACCGTTCACCCCGCCGCGATAAGCAATACTGCCGCTGCCGTCGCCGGCCAATACCGCGTTTTCTTCGCGCATGGCATTAACCGCATCCGCCTGCCCTACCAGAGTTTTAACCAGTCTGGCCCCGGCTGCCTTGACAATATCATCCAATGACCGGGTTGTACAGGAATTAGTCACAATCGTTTCATGTTTATTTTTATTCAGGACGTGAGCCGCAATCAACGGCATGGTATATTCCTCGGATAAAGTTTCACCGTTGTCGGAAACAATGCTGAACCGACTCATATCGGTATTGAAAACAAAACCGACGTCGGCTTTCAGCGGCGCCATCAATGCCCTGACCTGAAAAGCGCTGCGTGGCCGTGGTTCCGGTTCGTGCGGCAGGGCACCGGAGGGTACGTTGTTAATCGGAATCATGTTGATACCCAGCTTTTTCGCAAAAAGTTCAGCCATAAATATTCCTGAACCATTGCAGAAATCAGCGACAACAGTAAGTTGTTTTGACTTTATCGCCGCGGAGTCAACCAGGGAACAGATATTATCGAGATATCCATCAAGCACCCATTCATCTATTGATGACTCACTGCCAAGCTGGTCCCACGGGCGCGACAAATAACGATGACTGTGATAGATATCGAGAAATTCCTGAAAAAGCGTCGGGTTAAGATAAGCGCCGTCCGCCCCCACCGGAATAATCGCATTCCAGCCGGCAGACTGATGTCCGCCTCCGATCAGCAGTCCGCCGTCAGCTTTAAGAGCGGTAACCGCATACTCCGCAGCCGGAGCCGACATAATCCCGGCATTCACGGTTTCACAGCCGCAAGCCAGCAGCGCGGATATCGCTGTATGCACCAGCATTTCGGAAGAAAAACGGGTATCAGTGGCCACCAGCACTTTTCCGCCATTACAGAAAGTCCCGAACGCTGCCGCAAAATCTATCGCCAGCAGCGGATTTAAGCCAGAGCCGATGTAACCGCGCATTCCCGCGGAACCTATTCTTAATTTGCGCACAATGTCTCTTCTTCCCATTACTCAAAAAGTTTCAATCTTAACAAGATAATCCTTGAGCCGTCGAATTTCAATATTGATTAAACAATATCCTTATTTAATTGACTTCTCAGGAACTACTGTCAAACCGGTCAATCTAATCAACAAAAACGCTCTAACAGAAA
The DNA here is from genome assembly GCA_963676655.2 of Victivallales bacterium. Lineage (GTDB taxonomy): Bacteria > Verrucomicrobiota > Lentisphaeria > Victivallales > Victivallaceae. The sequence goes on from CAXXKX010000003.1 coordinate 509,441, forward strand.
TTAAATAAAACAAAAATGACGGATATAAAAAACTGCTATCAAGCATATTACAAAAGTGACGGATAATTGACGGATAAATTATTTTTTATTAATATGCATCTATGCGCATTCAATTCACTTGTTTCATGCAGTCTCATGTCGAATTTTCCGTTTAGATGATACATTATCGTAAAAAAAGATGCATAATACTCAATAAAAACACAAAAAAGTCAAAAAAGTTAAAAAAAAATTGATTTGCGGACTTTCAAACTTTAAAAAGTTGACATATATTAGTAATTGCGGTGTCGTGTCTCGGATGGGCCGGGATACAATAATGGGCGCCTTCAGATATATAGAACATAATTGATAACCGGAATCGTCGGTTTCGAGGTTGTTCGAAGAAGTTTGATATAATCATTATTGTTTTTAATTTTAGTTTGGCTGAGTATAAAATTGCCGTGACGGGAGGGTCCGGCTTTCAGTGTAGTTTATTGAAGGAAGTTTCTCGAATAGAACAAACAGCATGAATGAAAGATATGTCAATTTAAGATACTCAACGGGAGATATCCCCGTTTCGCATAATAAATAGATCGATCTCCAGACGTTGCTTACTGGTCTCTACACTTCAGCCAACTAATGTAAGTTATGCATGAAAATCCTCATGCGTGCTTTCTAATGCTTATATCTTACCTTTCGACTGCCATCATTTCCAGACATTCCGGCACGGAATATAGAAATGGAACAGCTTGATCTGCTCAGTAATGACAAACCTGAGGAGGAAGCGGGACAGGAAGAGGAATCTTCAACCATTTCGGAGCAGCCTCTGGCTGCCCGGATGCGACCGAGATCACTGGAAGAATATCTCGGACAGAAACACTTACTGGCCCCTGGAAAGCTGTTAAGGCGAGTCGTCGATTCCGACCGTTTTTCGTCGATCATCCTGGCCGGGCCGCCCGGAGTGGGTAAAACCTCTCTAGCGGAATTGATTGCCCGCCATACCTCAAGCGCGTTTATCCGCCTGTCAGGGGTCAGTTCGACGGTCAAGGACATTCGACATGAAGCAGCGTCAGCGGAAATGCGGCAGCGAATTCATCATCGCCATACCATATTGTTTATTGATGAAATTCATCGTTTTAATAAAGCGCAGCAGGACGCACTGCTGCCGGACGTGGAAAGCGGCAGGATAAGGCTTATCGGGGCAACCACCCATAATCCTTATTTTTATGTAATCGCGCCATTGTTGTCGCGTTCGCTGACTTTTCAACTCGAGGCTTTGTCAAAAGAAGATATCGCCGAGTTGCTGGAGCGGACGATTAATGACGAACGGGCCTTTCCGGGCCGTTCCGTCGAGTTGCTTGAAAACGCCAAAAAATTTCTGGCTGACATTTGCGAAGGAGATGCCCGCAAAGCATTGACCGCACTCGAAGTCGCGGTACTGACGACAGCTCCTGAGGCGGACGGGATTATCAGAGTCGATCTGGCAACCGCAGAAGAGTCGATCCAGAAACGGATGATCAACTATGGCGATGACGGACATTACGATACGGCCAGCGCGTTCATTAAAAGTATGCGCGGCAGTGACGCCGACGCGGCGGTCTACTGGCTTGCGAAGATGCTGCATGCCGGTGAAGATATTCGTTTCATAGCTCGAAGAATAGTCATTTTCGCATCAGAAGATGTTGGAAATGCCGATCCCAGGGCTTTGCAGGTTGCGGTCAGCGCGATGCAGGCAATCGAAATGATCGGCATGCCTGAAGCCCGGATAATTTTGTCGCAAGCGGTAACTTACTGTGCAACCGCACCGAAGAGCAACGCCGCATATAAAGCAGTGGACGAGGCCATGACCGACATTGCAAAAGAGCGGGTACAGCCTGTTCCAGTACATTTACGGGACGCCCACTCCACCGCCGGCAATGAGTCAGGACACGGCAAAGGATACAAATACCCGCACAGTCATGGCGGATTTGTGGTTCAGGAATATCTCGGTATCGACAAATCGTATTATGAACCGGCCGGAATCGGTTACGAAGAAAAGATCAAAGAGCGGATCAATTACTGGCGGCAATGCCGTGAAGCCGTAAAAAACATGGATAAAGACAATGCCGGTGACTGAAAAAAAAGAGCTCAGGCTTGAAATCAGGCAGAGACGGCAAAATGTCACAGCCGCGGAATGCGACGCCGCTAATAAGAAAATTTGCTCCACGCTGAAGAACATGCCGGAGCTTTCAAGCCGCAATATCGCGGCTTTTATCTCCGATGGGTCGGAGCCGGATTTCCGGAGTTTTCTGGATGAAGTAATAAGTAATGGACAAAAAGTCATATTACCCAGGTCCAATCCTGAAACATTTTCAGGGTATGAAATGGTTTTGATATCGAATTTGGCAAATGATTTGGTGATCGGCGCGTATGGAATTCTTGAGCCGATCAAAACTTTACCGGCAATAGAGCCGGAAGAATATGATCGTTACGTATGGTTGGTTCCCGGAGTGGCATTTGATGCCGCCGGTGCCCGTCTCGGACGTGGTAAGGGCGTCTATGACCGGCTGCTGGGGAGCGTCGATACGTTAGTGATAGGTGTTTTTTTTGAATACCAGAAGGGTGCATCGGTACCGGTGACTGCTCATGACCGTCGTTTGGATTTGGCGGTTACGGAGCAAAAAATCTACCGGTTTTGATGAAAGAACAATTAAGGCAAAGCATGAATTAATCTTGAAAAAATGATTAATAAATCAAAGAAGGAGTAATATAATTATGGAAATGACCCCGACCAATATTGGCATAATAGCAGGCGCGACAGTGTTTTCGCTATTTATCGGCGCAGCTGTCGGCTCTTTGTTGTCACGGATGAAGAAAAAATCCGCGGCAGATGACGCTTCAAGAATCCGCCAGGAAGCGGAAAAAGAGGCCGCGCACATTCAGCGGGAAGCTAAAGTTGCAGCTAAAAGTGAAATTTTAAAACTCAAAGAAGAGTGTGAAGAAGAACTTAATACCCGACGCAAAGAAATGCTCGGCAATGAAAAGCGTCTGGCCTCCCGTGAAGAAACCTTGAACCAACGGGCCGATTCTCTTGACAACCGGATCAAACAAATTGACAAAAAAGAACAGGACCTGGACAGCATCCGTGAGCGACTGGTCACCAAAGAGCAGGATTTGCAGCGCAAGATTTCTCAGCAGATCGATGAATTACAGCGTGTAGCCGATCTCGACCGTGAAACCGCCCGTAAAATGATTCTCGAAAAACTTGAAGGTGAAGTTAAAAATGAATGCGGACTGCTGGTTCGCAATCTGGTTGATGAAGCGAAGGAAAAGGCGGAAAAAGAAGCTCGCCACGTTCTTACCTGTGCGATTCAGCGCTATGCTTCTGACTGTACTTATGAGCGGACAACCGCAACGATTCCGCTTCCCAGTGATGAAATGAAAGGACGGATCATCGGCCGTGAAGGACGCAACATCAGAGCGCTTGAAGCGGCAACCGGCGTCAGCATTCTGATTGATGACACTCCGGAAGCGGTGGTCATTTCATGCTTTGACCCGGTAAGAAAAGAGATTGCCAGACAGTTGATGGAACGTCTTATCGGTGACGGCCGCATTCATCCCACCCGGATTGAAGAATTGGCCAAAAAGATCGAAAAAGAAGTTGAAAAAGATGTCTTCTCAACCGGTGAAGCAGCCGTCCTGGAAGTTGGAATCCAGGGTGTTTCTCCACAAGTTATCCGCCTGTTGGGACGTTTAAAATTCCGTTACAGCTTCTCACAAAATGTCTTGAAGCATTCACTGGAATGCGCCTACTTTATGGGAATCATCGCGTCAGAACTTGGCCTGGATGAACAGAAAGCCAAGCGCATCGGCCTGTTCCATGACCTGGGTAAAGCCGTTGACCATGAAGTTGAAGGTTCACATGCCTCAATCGGCGCGGATATCCTGCGTAAAAACAGTGAAGCGGCAGATGTCATCAACGCCGTTGCAGCTCACCACGAGGAAGTTGAAGCTCAGAACGTTTACGGCATCCTGATCCAGGCTTGTGATACGCTTAGCGCGTCCCGCCCGGGAGCCCGCAGTGAAACAACTGAGCTTTACCTGAAGCGTCTCGAACAGCTCGAGGATATCGCGATCAGCTTTGACGGCGTCGAAAGCTGCTTTGCACTTCAAGCCGGACGCGAGGTCCGGGTGGTAATCAATCCCGAAAAAGTTAAAGAAGGCGAAGCTCAAATGTTGGCTCGCGACATCTGCAACCGGATAGAAAAAGAAATGAATTATCCTGGACAGATCAGAGTAACTATTATTCGCGAGACCCGTTCTATCGATTACGCCAAATAAGCTGATTAGCTATCTGATATTTCAAAACCTTATACGTCTTGATGATGTATAAGGTTTTTTTATGTTCAGGTTAATGCACTGGAACGGCTTGAAGCAAACAAAGATACTCTTTTCCCAACATTGCCGGCTATTATTACTCCGGCTGATAATTACCTTGCTTTATATGTCGCCACTTCAGGGCTTTTAATGCTTTCTAACTGTTCCCGGGGTTCAATCTCTATGCTCAATCACCCCGCAAGGATATGCACCCCCGTTAAAAGGCTGCTGCTATGTGCCGCGCTTTCAGCGCTATTCAATAAATGCAATATGATTATAGGCCTGACTAATAGTGACTACTTCATCCCAAAATCAATTTATATGCCGCCTGTAGCTTGAGAATGGTTGAACATCTACGAAAAAGTCTCAGAAATAAAAAAGACGACCGGGAACCCCGGGGAGGAGGGGAGATGATGGGGAAATAAGGTCCCCGGTCGTATAAATAATATATGCTGCTTCGTGCAAAAATCAAGCTTTAACTTGTAATTAACTTTAAATTTTTTTGGATTTTCAATATGCTGTCGCAAACTTGCTTTATAGCCAATATAAACCTGTTCAACAGCTTAAAATAAGGTGTATAAATATTTTAATTAATTTCTTCAAAAAACACGGCCGAGAGCCCCGGGGAGGAGGGGAGATGATGGGGAAATAAGGCCCCCGACCGCTAATACTAATATACGTGGTATCCTCAAAAAAGCAATCCCCGATATTGCTTTTAACGTAAATATAACAAGATGTAATAAGATCCAAACCAGATCAAAGTATATCAGCGTACTATTCCCGAAAAATACATAATCTCTTCAATCAGTAAAATCATTTGTTGCCTCGGCAACTATAGATTCGATGATTTTCTCCTGATGTTTTTTGAGAAAATCAGTTCCGCCGAACCGGTCTACAACATTTTGATGAAAAACATAAAAAATCGCTCTTCCAATAAGAGCAAACAGTCTTATTTTAATATCAGCCTCTGAAATATCCCGTCTCAGGCCGCGCGCTATACTGTCTTTGAGAATTTCAAGATCGGGAAGAATTCGTGACTGGTAGAAATAATCGTAGTTCTCAGAAGGGCCTTGAAGTTCATGAAAAACCATTTTCAAGGCTAATTCATTCTGCCATGTTCTCCCTGTCGCTTGCGACTGGATGCACTCGCTGACCCAGAGCCTGATATTATCCCTCGGAGATTTATCTTTAGATAATGCGATCTCATTCCCACAGACCGATTCCATTAACCAGTCAAATGTGTGGCAATATAATTCAGATTTACCGGAAAAATGGTAATTGACAGCGGCAACATTAACCGCGGCTTTCTGGCAAATTGTTCTGATCGTGGTTTTACGGTAACCGTATTCAGCAAATTCCCGTGCCGCTGCACGTAAAATTTTCAGTTTTGTGTTTACGCCCATGACCCGCTTTCCTGAGTTATTGAATTAGTGCAATGAGTTTATTTATGATATTAATTTAGTTTAAAACATTTGTTTAAAAAAAGCAAGTGCTGTTGCAAGAATTTCCACGTTTTTTATTGAAGATCATAGCAAATCACTTTCCGCTAAACTTGAAATCGGTTCCGGTACATTGTATACTAATAGTTGTTGATTGTAATTTTACGGGAAATGAGCGGGTATATATAGATATAGTTTGCATTAAAAAACAAACATATCTTGAGTATCTGATCGAATGAATATTCAAAATATTCAAAATTCATTATCGAAATAAAGAAGGGCTGAATATGAGTTTTAAATTTGTTATAATCGGAACCGGAAATATCGCTTCCACCTACCTGACCGCGATCAGCAGAATTGCAGAGGCGGAAGTTGTCGGAGCGGTATCCAGAAGCGGCCGCATGCCTAAAGGAGCCGGAATCGATTTTGAATTGAAGCCGGAACTTTCCGGGATTGAAAAAGATTTCGATGCGGTAATTGTCGCTACTCCGAACGGCCTGCATCATCAGGGAGTAATCGCAGCAGCCAAACTCGGCAAACACGCATTGACGGAAAAGCCGCTGGATATTTCAATTGAAGCTATGGACAAAATGATTGCCGCCTGTAAAGAGCACAATGTCAAACTGGGCGTTACCTACCAGCGTCGCCTCAGCCCGGATAATATTGTTATGAAAAAGCTGCTTGACGAAGGCGCTTTGGGGCGGGTATTCGGAGCCGATATGATTGTGGAATGCTGGCGCGATCAGGCATATTACGACAGTGCACCTTATCGCGGCAACAAGGCGATCGACGGCGGCGGGCCGTTTATTCAGCAGGCCGCGCATAATGTGGATATCTATGCCTGGTTTTTCGGCCGGCCGGTGAATACGGTCAGCATGCTCGGCACGTTTATGCATGACATTGAAGGCGAGGACCATGGCACCGCCCTGCTCCGCCATGCAGACGGGATGATCGGAGTGATATCCGCATCAACAAGTGCCAGACCGGGGTTTGATCCGTCCTTGGAAATCCATACTGAAAAAGGTACGGTCATCATGAAAAACGATATTATCACCTTCTGGGACATTGAGGGAATGGAAAATCCCAGTGTCTCAGCCGGAATGCATTTTCATAGCGGCGCGGGCAGTGCCGCGGTTAATGACACCGGCGGTCATGAAGCAATCATCAAGGATTTCATTACCGCGGTCCGGGAAAACCGCAAACCGGCGGTTTCCGGGGAAGACGCCAAGACCGCAACTGAAATCGTGCTTGATATATATAATTCAAACGTCTATTAATGCAGGAGTTGTTTTATGTCTGAATATAAAAGTCGTCGACTGTGGCTGATCTTTCTGTTTGTCTTCATATTAAGCAGCGTATACGGAGAGGGCAGTCTGGTAATCCGAAACTGGCAAACTGAAGATGAAACCAAAAAAGTTCAAGACGACCGCAGCAACGTTTATATCGAAAAAGGCAACACCGACAGAAATTTTGCGGATACTCCGAAATCATCATCCGCATTCCGGGCCGGTTCGCGAACCGAAAGTTACGAATGGAACCCCAAGTGGCATTTTTACGGAGTCGGTGAAGTGCGGATTCCCGACTCGGCAATGTCATCTGATAAATCACTGCTGGCTATCGTCGAAAATACCGGGAAAAAAGGCAAGTTATCAGGCAGCCGCATCATTCTTTTCAATACTTACAATTACCGGGTAGTCAAAATCATCGAAGTTGAAAAGCGGAAAATCAATAAAATCTGTTTTATTCCTAATACCGAGAAAATTGCTTGTTCAGCCGAACGTCAGCTGCAAATAAAGCAACCGTCATCACTGTTGCTGATCGATTGTCTTAGCAAAGACATTTCCGTCAATCAAAAACTGAATGATGAAATTCGAGCCATCACTGCGGGAATGGATGGAACATACATCTTTATGTTGAGCGGCAGCTCAAACGATATTTATATGCTGAAAATATCCTCGTGGGATGATCATCCGGAAAAAATGAAAAATAATAACAGCACTCCTTCTGCAATGCTTGTTTCCAAAGACAATACTCTACTGCTGGCATCTTCCGGTAACATCAGACAGTATGATGCGGTTACGGGCCAGTTTTTTGATAATATCTCTCTGCCTCGTGACTTCACTCCGACCAAAATAGTTGAAGATCCGAAAAGTAAAACCATGGCTCTAATGGAAAACCGCGGTCGGGCTTATATCCTTAATGGAAAAAGAAACAAGAAGTTTTACGATGGGGCCGGCAACGTCGGAACCTATATGGGAGCTTGGAACTTGTTTTTGATGCTAAATCGCGGCGGCACTCTGACCCCGTTCGAATTACCGGGTTATGAGCAGGGAAAGAAATTTATCAAAGCCGCCAGCATGCGTCCAAAAACCAAAGGAAGCATCATGAACATGTGGTTCCTGCCGGAAATCCCGGATAAAGAGGCCATTGAGGCGGCGGCCAAATCAAAGAAAAGAAAGTCAAAAAGCAAAAAAGAAATTCCACCGAAAAGAACCAACGGCGTACTGGTTCTGGATTCTCTCGGCAACATATACTTCCTTGAACCGACCAGACGACTATGGCGAAAACAGCTGATTCTATCGGCTAAAAAATAAACCACCGGAATTTAATATTTAGTCCGTTTCGGTCGATAACAAATCCATCGTCTTTTCTGTTTTCGTTAAGTCGATATAATTTTTAGTGACAAACACCGCCAATAAGCTCAACAAAATAAAAGACGCGCCAAAGGTGCCAAATGCCAGGCCGCCCTGGTCCGTGGATTTTGTGAGGAAGTCACCAAACGTTGCTCCGAAAGGACGCGTTAATACAAATGCGATCCAGAATAGGGCAATTGAGGATATTTTTGTGAAAAAATGAGCAAAAAGAGTTAACGCAAGAAGAGAACTGATCAGTACCGCTCCTCCGGCAAAACCCAGTCCCGAGTTATCCGCAAGGTAATCCCCCAGGGCCGTTCCCAGGGTATTAGCCAATAAGAAGGCAATCCAGTAGAAAATTTCTCCTTTGCGCGTTTTGATATTCGTAACAGACAAGGACGCTTCGCTGATGTACCAGACAACGAGAGTCATACTCAACAGCATTCCCAATATCAAACTACCCTCCGCATACCCTAGTCCCAAAGTCCGATCCATAAAGTCGGAAATTGTGGTCCCGGCGACACTGGTTGAAGTGAAAACCAACCAATATATTAACGGGTTGAATTTTTTTGAAAATAGTTGAAAACATAAAGTTATCAAAAAAATAGCGATAAAAATCAGCGAACTGATCGCATAGCCGACATTCAATGTCATGGAAAAATGATCGGCACCGGTTTCGCCGAGAGTTGTTGAACATATTTTTATTACCCAATACCCGGCAGTAATAAGTGGCAGTTTGTTTAATACTTTTTCTTCTGTGACATTTGTCTCTGGATAACTATTCATATTTCCACCTTTCTTTATAAAGTTCTTTGCGGATTATTTGGATTAGTATAGCGTTAGTTTATGAAGACAGAATAAACAATGAATTAAGATTTATTAATTAACAAAATAAATTCAACAGCCATCCCGCAAGCGGGATAACTGGAGTTTAAAGTTGAACGTTGAAGGTTGAAAGCAAGGGTAAAAGCAGTTTAAAAAATTGTGACTTGACATCAATTTCTTTCAGCGTACAAAATGTGAAAACCGAACAATGTGAGAGAAGAAAAATAAAAAACTTGAACACTAAACTTTCGATCTCAACCTCCAACAGCTTTTTGCCGTGATTATTCCGTCCCGAAAGATTATATCCGTACAAGCTTTGTGGATTCGGCTCAATAAAAAGCGATGCACTAGACGGCAAAAGTCGAAGTTATTCATTGCATGGGACTATTGGGACTAATGGGGGCTCTTGAATTTTTCTTAAAATCTCAAATGCCCCAAATTTCTCAAGCGTTCCATTTCTTCAAGTAACATTGTTTTGGCGATACCTTCGCATTACTTAGTATACAAAAAATTTTTTGCTTTTTCGATTTAGCATCTTGCTTTTTCGATTTAGCAATGTATAATTAAAATAGAAACAATCAACCAAGGAAGAATATTTATGGCTGTGACAATGAAAGATATTGCGGCGGAATGCGGAGTTTCCAGCGCGGCAGTATCGCAAGTATTGCGGAATCCGGTCCATGACCGTTTTCCGGCAACAACGCGTAAGCGGATATTGGAAACTGCCAGCAGAATGAATTACCGTCCCAATCGCCTGTCGCAGGCTCTGCGCCAGAAACGTTCCAATATAATCGGTCTGGTCCTGCCCTGGGACAATCCCGAATTAATGGATAAAGTTGAAGAGATAGCCAGTGAAAAGGGCTATAAGGTGATGGTCCAGTTTACCGCTTCACCGCGCAGCGGCAAGGAAGTTGAAGCTCTGGAAGCACTGATGGACTGGAATGTCGACGGGATTATCTGGCTTCCTTACGGAGATGTGACTGAATATCGCGAAGTACTCGATAAAATAGCTAAAAGTAAGATCAAGATGGTTTTTTTACAACGCCCGCTCAAAGGATATGAGTTCGATGTTGTTGACACCGATTATGCCGGAGCAATTGAACAGGGAATACTCCATATTAAGGAACAGGGCTACAACAAACTTTACTATATTTTTGAACAAATGGGTTTTGAACTGAGAGAAAAGCGCAAAGGCTATTTCACGGATTTTTGCAGCAGATATGAAGTTGCTCATGATACTGTTGTTCTTAATTGCAACAATGAGAACCGAAAAGCCAAACTGGCACAGTTCGTCGAGGCGCATAAACACGAATTCCCTCTCTGTATGATATGCGCGACCGACTGGATGGGAGCGGAACTGCTGGAAGTCCTTGAAGACAATAATTTAAAATCACCGGATGATGTGGGGGTTATAATCATCGGTGACTTGCTTGTCGGCGGCTCTCTCCGGGTCAGCACCTTAACCCGGCCGCGTATGAGCGCGATGCGGCAAAACGGGACATTGCAGGCCCAGACAGCAGTAAACATCCTGATCGACAAGATTGAAAAAAAGAATTCCGTAAAATGTCAGCATATAACAATTCCAATGGATTTCATTATTAACACATCAACAATGTTGAAAAAGTAAAGGAGAGCGTTACATGAAAGCACAAAGAAATCAATTCACACTAATCGAGCTTCTGGTAGTGATAGCAATTATCGCCATACTAGCTTCGATGCTGCTTCCGGCATTAAATAAAGCCAGGGAATCAGCCCATAAAATTAAATGCGCTTCAAACTTGAAGCAACTCGGCCTGTTTATGGCTAATTATACAAACGACTATGATTACGTTATGCCGCTTAGATACAACCGGAATGGTTCAAAGGCATTTTGGCCGCAGTTGATACTGGAATTAAACCCGCAAGTTGACATGAATAAGCCATCCAGCCTGATATATTGCCCGAAAACCCAAATGCACCCGACCGGGAGCGTCAGAAGATACTATGTCGGGTACGGCACCCCGACTTTTGGCGCGATGAATGATACGAATGCGCCGGAATTGTCCGATATCAGTTACGGAGGAGAAACTCATCCCCCGATCAAACAGGCATCGATTCCCCGTCCGACCAAGACAATCCTGTTTGCGGACGTCGCTTCAAGTCCTGACGCAGCGTCAACCCCTTACGGCCGCTATGAGATCAAAAATGTTTCATCATATACTACCAGTGGTTTTATTGGCAGGCACAGCGGCTACGACAATGTGTTGTTCTGCGACGGTCATGTCGATTCATATCAGTATGCCCGGCTCAACCTCTGGCGAATGGGCCCCTATGATCTGGGCAACGGTCTGCGTAAGTCGAACGGTGAAATTAATTTCTGAAAAGGATGGGAATTGTGCATAAAGAATTAATTGTTTTTGGTGTTCTGTCGGCCTTGATATGTCAGTCAATTTCAGTTGCAGCAGGTTTTAATGATCGCTTCAGTTTTGTTAACAAAGAAAACAAAGTTGAGAGTTTAAACGGTTTACAGGGGGTATATATACCGAGTAATGACCCCGACAACGACACGAATGAAACCCTTGACCCGAAGCGGTACCGGGTTGCCGGCAAAATCGATCAAGCGTTGAGATTTTATCGCAATCTGGGCAGTTACGCAAAATTCGATGGCTTTAAAATGCCGGCAAAAACAGATTCTTTATACATTTCGGCAATTGTCAAACCGTTAAAATATCAGACCGGTGTTATCGCAACATGCAAAACAGATTCTAACTGTAACGGCTTTGCCTTGTTTGTCTGGGGGCGGGAATGGCGCTTTCAATACGGCGACGGAACCAAGCCATATACCGCAAAATTCAAAAACGATCCATATAAAGGCGGCTGGAAATTTGTCGAAATATTTTTTGATAAAGGTAAAGTCGAATGCCGGATAAACGGCAACAGTATTGGAGCTCAAGACCTGCCGGGCAAGGTGATAACGGCAAATAGCTTTCCATTATTTCTTGGTAATTACCCGACGGCCAGGGGCCGGGCGCGTTACGCATTCAATGGTATAATTGACGAACTGATCATTGCGGATAAAAAAGCGAATGCCGATACAGACTTCTCAAAAAAAATGGTAAAAAAATTACCGGCTCTGGAGGCACTCTGCGAGCCGGTAGATGGAAACGAAATCCATTTTGGCGGCATCAAGACTTTTCATACCTTCAAAGAATATCCGGTCCCTCTGAGCTTTAAACTGCGGGGTGAACCTAAAGAACTGAAGCACCCGAAATTCAATCTGTATCTCCCGGATAACATAACTTTGCTGGAGGCTTTTCAGAGCAACCATAACTGCGCGGATGAAGTCGTCAGAATGACGGCAGCGCCGGTTAAGGTCAACGGCATAAACTATCGCAAATACTCTACTCCGGATAACTATGACTTTGCCACCCGTCTAAGCAGAAAATACCGGGTCGGAAAGATTATCACCTGCGCGCTGGGACAGGCTGGAGACAAGAATCAAGGCACCATTTACTGGTCAATCGTCAATAACGGCAAAGAATCCGAAAAACATCCTGTGCTGGTAAAGTTTATCAAGCCGCTGCAACCGGCCAAAGCCGGTGAGTTTATGATAATGAATTACTTTCTGGCCCGGGACATGTGGTATCACAAACCGGAAAACTTCAAAAAAGTGGCGGCGCTGTATAAACTGTCCGGAATGACGGGCAAAGGAAGGGCGTATAAATCGCAGAAACGCAAGTGCAAACTTGACGATAAATTGCTGAAAAACGGCTTTACCCTGTATGAAATAAGCCTGTGGTACGGCCCGCTCCGCAATAAATCCTTGGGAATACCACCGGCAATAGATAATAAAGGAAAAAAGTCTTCCAGCTACGTTTGCCCGACCGCTTTGGTCAACAGCAAAGAAGCAAAACTGAAATATGATAAAGTTGTAAAAGACCGTATTACCAAAGGAAAAACCAAATGGGTTGCCCTTGATTATGAACCCTGGGGCAAACCGACAAAACTCTGCTTCTGTCCAACCTGCATAACCGCCTTTAAAAAGAGATTCGGAATCGATGCAAATCAAAAGTTGACCGCGTTGGACATCAAGAAAAAATATAAGGACCAATGGGCCATGTTCTGGGTGGAAAATGACGCCCTGATAATCAAGATGATGGCTGATGCGGCCCGAAAAGCCGATCCGGACATCAAAGTGGTCGAATATACTTATTTTTTCGAATACAATGATCCGGCAGCTCTGGCTAAACGCTGGTGGAGCATTCCGAAAGATCCAAAGCTGAATGAAAAATATCTGGACGAATCAATGCTCAGCATGTATCACATAAACGGCCGTAAGGCTTTCGATGCATTGAATTTGAGCTTGAAAAACCTGAAAAAACCGGTTTCGGTGATTGCTTCATTATCGCGGGCCAATGCCAGTACCGGAAGCTACACGACAAAAGAGGAAGCTCTTTCTCCGCAGCAAATGGAACAGAAGGCCGTAATGTGTGCCGCTCTCGGTATTAAAACTTTCGGACTCTGGACCGGCACCTGCATTGACGGGATGTATCATATCGCACTGGGCCAGGCGTGCCGGAACATCTGGAAAAATGAAAAGTATTATTTCTCCGGAACCAGGGTGGACAAGCAAGTATCGGTGAAACCGGTAAAACCGCAGCCAATCAATAATTATGCCTATACGGCCTGGCGCAAAGACGGCAAAACCCTGGTCACATTGTTAAATTTCACCAAACAACCGATAGAATTCAAAGTTGGAAAGAAAGGAAAAATTGTATCCGTTCCGGCAGACGGGTACGTTCTGGAACTGTTGTAATTACAACGGCAGTTCCAGCTGCATTCCGGAAGATATCGGTTGCAGCTGGCTTTCATCAAGTATTTTGGCTAGTTTAGTATAACCGCGAATTCCGGTACAATGACCGGTATACAGCATAACGTCGCGGTCAGCCAGAAAACAGGCGACCGTTTCGATTTGCAATTCATCCGCCTTGTTCAAGTGGGTGCCGCCGATAATATAGTCTATTGATTTTTTCGTTAATTTAGCGGCTGTGTTATAAGTTTTGATCAAACCGCTGTGACTGCAGCCGGTAAACAGTGCCGCAGAGTCATCGCCTTCAACCAGCAGCGCCAGTTCGTCGCGAAACATATCAAGTTCACGGTCCCCGGCTTCATCTTCATGCAGAAAGTCAGTAGAACCGGGTATTTCATCCCGGCCACCGACGGGAAAAACCAGAAAATTTTCAGCAATTCTCAATGGGTTTTCAGCGTAAACTAAACGTTCTTCATCTTTAGCCTGACGCAGAACGCGGCGGGCGCTGAGCGGCAAACCGATATATTGAGGAGTACCGGTTGACAGCGAATAGCGTGGTCTGGCAGTCTCAGGATGAATAATTAGTTTGGCGTGAGGAGTTTCCTTGACAATCCGGGAAAGGCCGCCGCCATGATCATTATGACCATGACTGAGAATAATATAATCGACTCCGTAAAGCTCGATGTCCAGAGTTCTGGCGTTCCGGCTGGCTGTAGCGCTTGGACCAACGTCGAACAGGATATTGCGTTCAGCTTCGATAAGCACGCTCAACCCGTGTTCTCCGATACCTCGCCGACCGGCGTGATTATCGCATAGTACGTTGATCCGCATGATCATTTCTTGCGAAAGACGATGCGGCCTTTGGTAAGGTCGTAGGTTGACATTTCAAGAGTAACAATGTCGCCGGGCAGGATACGGATGAAGTTCAGCCGCATTTTGCCACTGATGTGTGCTGTGATCATGTGTCCGCCTGGCAGCTCCACCTTGAATTGAGTGTTAGGCAGCAGTTCTTTAACAACGCCGTCTACTCGGATTACTTCTTTTGCCACGTGAGAATCTCCGGTTTGTTATTGGTTATAAGAATTTGATGTTCAAAATGAGCCGACGGTTTGCCGTCGAGCGTTCTAACGGTCCATCCGTCCTGCTCGGTAAAGACGCGATGGGTTCCGAGGTTTAACATAGGTTCGATTGCCAGGACCATCCCGGCACGCAGCCTGGGACCGCGCCAGCCGCAAACAAAATTAGGGATTTCCGGCGGTTCATGCAATCTGGTTCCGCAACCGTGTCCGACATATTCCCGAACAATCCCCAGTTTGGCCCGGTTTGCCACTTTTTCAACTGCGGCACCGATGTCACGGGTCGTATTGCCGACGATGGCGGCGGCAATGCCCGCCATCAGTGATTCTTCGGTTGCCTCAAGCAACCGGACTATCTCTTCCGGAGGGTTGTCAACGAGAGCAAATGTCGCGGAGGTATCACCGATGCCTTTGCCGATCTTGACCCCGATGTCGGTGCTGACTATATCATTCGGCTGTAAAACACGGTCGGGACGCCCGATACCATGAACAACCTGATCATTTACTGAAATGCAAATCTGTCCGGGAAAACCGCGATAACCGTGGAACGCGCTGATGCCGCCGGTTTCAGCGATAAAGCTGGCGGCCAGATCATCAACCTGGCGAGTTGTCATGCCGGGGACGGTTACCTGACGAATACGTTCACGAACCGTTGCGGCTGCCGCCGCAGCACGGCGAATATCAACAAGTTCCTCTTCTGAATGAATGACATAATCTCTTCCGCCCATTAACCCAGCTCCTCATATATTGCATTTAACATTTTATCTTTATCGGTTTCGCAAACTTCGATAAGCAGATTGCTGTCACGATAATAATTAATCAAGGGCATGGTTTTTTCGTGATAGACTTTTAAGCGGTCTTTCACGGTTTCAGGATTATCGTCCGGACGCTGGTAAAGTTCACCGCCACAATCATCACAGACGCCCGCTTCTTTTGGCGGAATATAATAAGCATTGAAAACCCGGCCGCAACGACAATTCCACCGGCCGGAAAGACGCTTGATAATAAGTTCTTCCGGAACCTCCAGACAGACAACGGCATCAAGTTTTTTACCTTGTGTTTTTAGTAATTCATCCAGAATATGCGCCTGTTGCAAGGTCCGGGGAAATCCGTCCAGGATAAAACCTTTCTCCTCACATTCCGGAGTAGCAAGTTTCGCGGCAACCATAGCTCCGACAATTTCATCCGGCACCAGTTCGCCGCGATCAATCAAGGCTGCGGCCTGTTTACCGAGTTCGCTACCAGTCGCAATTTCCGCGCGCAATAAATCTCCAGTGGAAATATGGAGGATTCCTTCCCGTTTATTCAGCTCTTCGGAGAACGTTCCTTTGCCGGCGCCGGGAGCGCCTAAAAAAACCAGATTTTTCTTTTTCAACATGTTATCGTCTCCATCATTGACCTGAACCTTATGAATTCAGGAATTTGATAAGTTGACCGACTGGCACTTCCTGCTGCTCGCCGGATTCCATGTCTTTAAGAACTGCTGCTTCACGGGCCAGTTCGTCTTCTCCGCGAATTATCGAAAATCTTGCGTTAACCCTGTTCGCCGCACGCATCTGAGCTTTCATACTTTTGGCTTCAACCTCGGTTATCACCGGCCAGCCGGCCTTGCGAAGTTCAGACGCCAACGCCATATTGGCATCGACCGCCTGTTCACCAAGGCCAACCAGAAAGACCGTCCGGTTTTCAGATTCCGGAGCCGGAACCCCCAGTGCCTCCTGAACCATCAGCAGACGTTCAAGGCCAGCGGCAAAGCCAACCCCGATAACCGGTTTTTTATTGTCCGGCAAAAATAACTCATAGCGACCGCCACCGGCAATCGCATTCTGACCGCCGAGGTCAGGGTGAGTTACCTCAAAAACGGTATGCACATAATAATCAAGTCCGCGCACCAGTCGCGGTTCAACCTTATAATTTACTTTAAGTTCATCAAGATATTCACAAGTCTTTTTGAAATATTCTCTTGACTCTTCAGAAAAGAAACCGGTCACTTCCGGCGCGCCGTCAACCTCTTTGATGCACGCTTCCTGTTTGCAGTCGAGGATGCGCCAGACATTCTTGTCAAGCCGCTCCCGGCAATCCGGACACATGCGGTCAATCCGCTCGGCAAAATAATCTCGCAGCGCCTCGGCCGCGGGTTGACGATCCTCACGAGTACCGCGAGTGTTGATCAGCAACTGCGCTCCTTTGATGCCGAGTTCTTCAAGATAATGCATCAGCATGGCGATATTTTCCGCATCCAGACCCGGTGCGATTCGCCCGACATTTTCCACTCCGACCTGATGAAACTGCCGTTTGCGGCCTGCGGCCGGGCGTTCGCCGCGGAACATCGGGCCAATGTAATAAACACGCTTTTCATTACCGTTCATAACATCGGTATTCAACAGCGCCCGCATTACCCCGGCAGTGTTTTCAGGACGTAAAGTCATGCTGCGGCCGCCGCGGTCCTCAAATGTGTACATCTCTTTCTGAACTACTTCGGTTTCATCGCCCAAACCGCGTTGAAACACTTCCGTGTATTCAAAGATCGGCGTGCGCAGTTCCCCATATCCGTACAGGGAAAACACCTTGTCAGCAGTCTCTTCAAGACGACGCCATAAGGGCATTTCTTCCGGGAAAATATCACTGGTTCCCGGTGGCGGTATTGATTTAGCCATAACTTTTCCGATTTCCTTCTCAGGCTGTTTTCAGTTCAAATAAACTATATTATAAAAAAAGAAAAATGCGCCTTGACGAGTTTCGCAAGGCGCAGAATCTACATTCAACAAGTCCGCAAAAACATTTTTACTGGAACTTTTTGGGGTCGAGTTTTTCGACTTCTTCTTTAAGTTCTTTTCCGGCCCGGAATTTAACCACGCAACGCTCCGGAATGATGACCTCATCCTGCGGTTTGTTCGGATTGCGGCCCTTGCGGCTTTTTCTTACTTTAATTTCAAAAACACCGAAGTTCCTCAGCTCGATAGTATTACCGGCAATCAGTTCTTCAGTCAGGTTATCCAAAGTCATCTGGACAATGTCGGCAACGTTCTTTTGAATAATACCGGTTTCTTTCGCAATCTTTACAACCAGATCTCTCTTAGTCATTTTCAGAGGCCTTCCGTTTTAAAAGTTTTCATTCTAATCGAGTTATTAAATCATCTTTCTCAAAGTTATTAAATTAATCTAAATTACCTAAAGTGCAAACGCTTAAGCCAAAAAAATCAAAACTTTTTTTTCTGATACAAGGCTTGACAAAAGCAGTTTTATGTTGTATAATTTAAACTGTGCATCACTGTTAAACAGCAATAAAAGATTTCATTATGATAAAAATAAACAATCGTTCAATCGTTTATCAGGACATAAAAAAGAAAATTGCCAGAGGTATTTTTCAGCCGGGTTCGCCCCTGCCCTCGCTACGCCTCCTGTCCGACAAATACGATACTTCTGTCGGGACTGTCCGTCAGGCACTGGATCAACTACGGATAGAGGGCGCGGTGGAATCCCGCCACGGGAAGGGAAACTATGTTTCTGAACCTCAAATCAAGACCCGTAACGTAATGCTTATAGCCCAGCTTTCCGGTGATTTATTTCAAGAACTGGCCGGAGCTTTCAGTTCAATTTTCAACTCCCATCCGGAATGTCATTTACTGCTGGAACAAACGCCTCAAACTGATCCGCCCGAAGCTGCCTTGATGCTTGAAAACAAAATTCAGAGCTTAATTAAAGACAATAATCTTGATGCGATTTTCTTTGATGGAACAGACTTTTACGAGACCGGTTTTTTGAAAAAATATGTCGATGATGTTAACATATACTGCTTTTACAACCCGGCAAAACTCGAGGATTTCATGTGCCGTCATGTCACCAGTGACTGGTTCCACGGCGGTTTCATCGGGATCCGTCATTTACTGGACATCGGCTGTGAAAAACTGCTGGTGATCACCCATCAACTGGACTTGTATAAAGAATCGAACGTTGTCAATTCCTTCCTGGCCGGCTGTCGTCAAGCCGCCAATGACTCCAATATCGATCTTGTCGAAATGCACCATCAGGCTGAAGATGAGGATTATGCCGAAAAATTTTATCAGATTATGCTTGCTCATCCGGAGATTGACGGCGTTTTCGCATTCGGCGACTTTCGAATGCGTCCGTTGTATCCGGTATTGCGCAAGCTGGGCAAAAAAATTGGCCGCGACATTGCGGCATTGGGTTACTATGACACTCAATGGGCCCGGGCATACGAACCTGAATTAAGTTCCGTGAACGTAAAACCTGAAAAAATCATTTCGGTAGTATGTGATTTGTATTTTAATAATAATGCCGGCAACAATTATGTTCGCATTCCCCCTGAAATTATCGTCAGAGAATCAAGTTCTTTAAATGTTAAGCAATTAGAAGGAGTAGAAAAATGATTAAAGGGAGCAGAGAAATGAAGTCAAAAGTAAAAACATTCACATTAATAGAGCTTTTAGTTGTAATAGCAATCATAGCCATCCTCGCGTCAATGTTGCTGCCCGCGCTGAACAAAGCCCGACAAACCGCCAGAAAGTCGGCGTGTCAAAGCAATCTCAAACAAGTCGGAACGGCCCTCGAAATGTATTACGGGGATTATACGATGGGCGACGCGGTAATGAATTATGAGTACGGATCGACCTCAAACACTTTTCAGGGGCGAATGAGAGTGGCAGGCAATTATGTCGGCCTCGGCAAACTGCTGCAGGGCGAATATGTCGGCAGAAATGCAAAAGTTTTTTTCTGTCCTGGCAACAAGGGCAGCAAGCCTTTGTCAACCGCCGCCGCCAAAACCTTCATCGAGAATTTTTATGACCCGGCTTACACCGGCACCATGTCCTGCACCTACTATTATCGCGCGGTGAAAAATACTGATAAATACCACCATGGTGCATATCAATATATCACCCGGCACCTGAACACCAAGTACAAGCGAATAACGACAATTTGCTATGCCAACAACTACGCCCCGCAGTGGCAGGTCCATGATGAAGAGGGGCTGAACGGCATCCGTTACGACGGCAGCGTCATGTGGATTCGCGGCGGTGTCGCGTATAACTCCGGGATCGACTTTGATATTGTCAATCTCATCGGGAAAATGCGTTAACAGCTTAAAAAAACAACTAAATTCCGGAACCTCAATGAAAACAATTTTAGCATTCCTCTTTGTGGCCGCAGTGACAATTTGCGGTGCCGCTGAACCGAAATGGCTTTACCCCTGGCAGAAAACGCTGGCCGATTACCTGAAAACAATCAAAAAAACCGACGTCGACACCACGCTCAAACCGGTTGACGGCAGTAAATTCAAACCGGGCTCGGAAACCCGGAATATGTATCTGGTGACCGGTTATACGCCGCTGCTGCCGTTTGTCGCGGCGGCGGTAAAACTGCCGGCGGATGACTTTCTCTGGAAAAATATGTGGCGTGAGGATCAGGAATTGTTCCAGGGGTTTCTTCAGGACAAACACCATGGACTGAAAAAGGGGCAGTTCTGGATTCCCGCCCATCCCACTACCGCTAATTTACTCGCCTGGGCTTACAGCAATAATGCCGACTGGAACCCCTATTATAAAGATAAAGCAGTGGCAACCCGGGCCGCGGTTATCTCGATCAACGACCTGATCTGCTGGACAGAAAACGAATACTACTATAATGACAAACGCAGTTCCAAACCGGGACGGAAATACGGTCTGCATACCGCCATTGCCGGTTTCAGCCTGACGTTCAACGCCTTCACAATGCTCAAAGTCAAGGATATTTTACCTGCGAACGTCAAACAAGCCTGGTCAACGGGGTTGCTCCATCTATGTGAAAGGATAAATCAGAACTCCCCGATCGGCCCGATCAATATGCGCTTCAGCATTCCCAACGGCATGTATTATGCCTGGCTGGCAACCGGCGACCCGCGCATCAAAGAACTCTACACCAGGTGGCTCGGGTTGACTGTATTCGGTCCGGAACTTAGTCCGGCCGGACATCACTGGGAAGGCAAAAACCGGGCCCCGGACGGATCCTATAACGGAATAGCCCTGCATCGTCTGGCTGAACTGTATTCTATTACCCATGATGAAAACATTATCAATCTGCTGAGGCACGGTTATCGACTCAAAAACTATCTCAGCCTGCCGATGCCTGACGGCAAATGGCTCTCTCCGAGTCATTTTAACGACCGCTGTCAAAGCGGGTTCGCCAATGATCAGTATTCAGGCCGGGAAACCCATTTTGTCTGTGACGTACCGGAGTCTGTGGTTTTTCTCAGAAAGTTCAGGGAAACCGTCAAAGCCAAACCCGTTTCAACTTATGCGGCATCATCGGTCCAGCCCAGCGGCCGGGTCAGAAAAGCCTTTCCCTGGGGCGGCGGCAAAGGCCGCAACGGACGCATGCACGATTGGGGCATGGTCCTGCATCTGCCAGACTATATATATCATCAGGATGAATCAAAAATCCAACAGGAACTGGCTAAAAAATATGCTCTGCCTGTCTTGACCGAAAATAATTTTACTGAAAACTTCAATAACGAGTTCTACTGCGTCCGGCGTCCGGCTTATTACGCGATTTTTTACACCGGTTCCGCCGTTGAAATAGATACCGGAGCAACCAACTACTGCAATATGCTTAAGAAAAAAGGCGGCTATCTCAACGGTTTCGCCGGAGGCGGCCTGAGCGCACTCTGGACCCCGGCCGGAATTTTTCTGATCGGCCGCATGACCGCTTATGAGGCTTATGACGCAAAAGAAGTAAAAACCAAACACCGTTCCATATACACCCCGGGCTGGCGCGACTGGGCCAACAACCATATCGTCGGCGAAACTTCCAAAGGCAAGATCCTGACTTCCGCCCGCACCGCCTGGCCGGAAAGTTCATTTCAGAACAATACGCTGACCATAACCGGGAAAATGCACAGGAAGATGCCCCGGCAGAAAGTGATTACCGAAGCCAATATCACTTATAAACGCATATATAAATTCAATGATCAAAGTTTCAGTTCCAAACTGACTTTGACCACAGACAAACCTGAAACGTTCAAGGAACTTTATGAAACGATCCCGCTGCATATCACCGATGATTTAAAAGTATTGTTCGACGGCAAAGAAAGTAAAGACGAAAAAATTTCCGGAGTAAAGAAAATTACCTTGAACCGGAAAGACGGCAGCCTGGATATTATTTTCAGTGAACCGCAAACCATTGTGCAGAAGGCCAAAAAAATCAAATCCCGCCAACACAGTGTCGCGTTTTGCCGCAATCTGCAAGTCGATCTACCGAAAAAACTGGAGCCCGGAAAACCGGTTATCCTCGAATATGAACTTGTTCCGCACACCGCCTCCGGCAAAGGCATGCAAATGGTGCCGGGCGCAATCAAAATCCCGGCCCCGCCCCTGATAGTAGTACCGAAAGACTGGACTATGGCGCATTACGACGCGGCACAAGGAGTCGAGACAAATGATAAAAATGAGGTCGTCAAATGGCAGGATATCTCCGGCAGCGGACATGATTTGACCCAATTCAAAGATCAAACCGTTAAATCAGCCAGCTTGAAAAAAGATGATCTCCCGGCTGTACAGTTTAACGGCAGCTGCGCCCTGTATGCGCCACTGAAGCCTGAACCCTGCACGGAAATGATGTTCCTGGCCGTGGTCAAAATCCCGTCAGCCGAGATGAAAACAAAACAGAGCAAAAACAATCGGATTATGGTAACGGTCGGAAAATCCGGCGCCGACTACTCTCACGGTTTGACTTTATCAACCAATCACCTTAAAGGAGATAAAATCGAAATTACCGACAGTGCAAAATATTTCCGGCGCAACCCGATTGAGCCTACTCTGATCGGAGTTGGACGAATGTTTTTGATCAAAAAAGGGCAACCGGCGCTTTACAGTTTCGGCTTGAAAGGCGATATTATGGAAATGTTCGTCTTTAAACCGGCACTCCCAGACGGATATTTGAAACTGCTGAAACTGAAACTAAAAAAGAAATATCATATCGAATAAGTATGAAAACAGCCGACAAGATCGTTCTTTTCAAATCTGCCTGTGAAAAAATACCGCCCAATATTCAAAGACATGCAGAGAAAATCCAAGATTGTTTCGCAATGGCTGATAAGATCGTCGATGGGTTTGTTTACTTCAATAACATTCAGGAAGTACAAGTCGGACTCAAAGAGATTGACTGGCTGGGAGACCATCTGAACCATCAGGAATGGCGGGCACAGTTGAACCGGTTCTTTTCGATTGCTCCACTGGTTTATGCCTGGCAGGCGACCGCCGATGAAAAATATCCGCTGCGCGCCCGGGTGCTGATCGACGACTGGATCGATTTCATGCAGGGCCATGAGGCGGAGATGATGCATGAAAAGGATAATTCGCTCAATCTTTCGATCCGGATCGGTTCCGGCATGTTCGCCGGATGGGCCGCAGCGCTCTACTATTTTACCGATTCTGTACACTTCGATGAACCTTTTTTTGAAAAAGTCACCGCATCGATTGAACGTCAAGTAAAATACCTGATGAAAACCGGACTGCCGCCGGTCGGCAACTGGCGTATCGCGGTACTTGACGCCTTGATTCATACTGCGATCCGGCTACCGTGGATGACCGGCAGCAAAGATATTCTAACCGTTGCCGGGCGTAAAATGCGCAACGCCCTGACCCGTCAGTTCAATGCGGACGGGTCTCACATCGAATTGACGCCTAATTACCATTTCTGGATGAGCAAGGTTCTGCATCATTACTATATGCTGGCTCGTGAAATACCGAAACTGGATATGAACATCCGCCCCGAATCTGTCGCTAAAGCGTTACATCTATGCGCGTTGTACGAACGTTTCCCGGTCAACGACTCTCATCCGGTTTACAATGAAAAAGTCTGTCATGACGCGGAGGCGAAGAAAATTCCGGCATTGCTGGACAAAGCGGAACTCCACAAATATTTCAACCCGGCCCAAAATCTTTACTGTCCCGAATCCGGCTACATTTTCGCTTCGGACAATGCAACTGAACTTTTTTTTGACGCCTCACACTGGGCCGGCAGCCATACCCATTGTTCACGATTGCAAGTATGTATTAACTCCGGTTCTAAACCCCTGATTATCGATCCCGGGATCATGTCCTATGAAATGTCCAACCCTTACATGGCTTACGGCAAAAGCACCTCGGCCCACTCGACAATCAATATAAACGGGTTGAACCAGAGTCCGTCCGCGGCGAAAATAGATCTGTATGACGCAACCGACTCTGTCGTTTTCAGCGAAGCAGTCTACACCGGTGGCTACTGGACCGGACAGAATTCCTGGGGATTTCGCGACGGCGTCGGACAGGGAGTTTATGTGAAACATACCCGCGCCGTTTTTTTTCTGAAAAACGAATATATTCTCGTCCTGGACGCGGTCCCCGGAGAACCCGGCATGATCATCAACAACTGCTGGCAGGCTGCTCCATTTGACGATTACGTTTGTGACCGGAAAAATCTCAGTTTCATCTCCATGGACGCTACCGGAGCAAATATTCTGCTGCAAATGATTCTGCCTCCGGCCGGTGATGTAACCATGCAAACCTTTTGCGGCCGTAAGCCCCCGGAGCCGCGCGGCTGGGCCGGAGTTCCGGGACAAACGGTCATTCCCGCTCCCCTGATCGAATTCAGTTATCCCGGCGGCGTGCCGTCCGGCGGCTTGAGCGCAGTCCTGCTGGCTCCTTTCACCAGCGAAAAACCGGAATTCAAATTGAAGAAGACAGGCGGAACCAATTGTATTATGTACTTCGAGCTCTCAACCCCTAACGGTTATACCGATTGCATAAGCTGGGCTCCCGGCGGAGAAATTCCGGTCGATGAAGGCAGTCCGCAAATTACCGACGCCTCGTTTTCGTATGCTCGGCTGGACAACGCCGGAAATATGCTTGCCGTCTACACGCCAAACGGCTCCTGCCTTGACAAATAAATGTCAAAAAAGTGTCAACAATTACTTAAAAAACATCCTTTCCAAGTTCAAAACAAGCATGTATTCTTATAGCAACTCGAAAATATTAATCAAGTTGCAAGGAGAATTAAAATGCGTGATTTCATTGGTATGGAACAGTTTTTTGACGAGGAATTTTCTAAACGGATTGACCACCGCGAACACTCGATGGGGAGTCCCCATAATTTTCACAAGTATGCGGAAATCGGCCAATTGAATGCCCGGCAAAAGGATAAGATGGGAACCAATCAGCCGTGGGCAAGTTATACCGACATCGCCTGGATAATCTGTCTGCTGCGTGGCGGCGCGATCGATCAGGAACGGGCGGTCAAAATCGTTAAGGCGCTTGATCAGTGCTGGGATTTGCCCGGCGTTTCCGGTGAAGAACGGCTGGTCAAAATTTTTGACGGCGACATGGACCTGGCCAGCACCGTCAATTACGGTCGAACCCTGCAGGAACCGATGTGGCGGCTAAAATTGCGCGACCTGATGCTGGATGTTTTTGACGACATGCTGGAACTGCTGGAGCTTATTCATAAACTCTGCATGGAGAACCTGGAAACCGTCATGGTAGGGCGCACCCACATGAATCACGGACAGCCGATTACCTATGCCCATTTTATGCTCTCGGCGTTTGACGGCATTTATCGCAGCCTGGAACAGTTCGAACTGGCCTGGCGGTTTACCAATCTTAACTCCGGCGGCTGCGGCTCATGCGCTGGCACCACCTGGCCGGTCGACCGCGAATATATGGCCGAACTCCTCGGACTTGATGGCATCGTAGAGGCCACTTATGACTGTGAAGCGTCACAGGATCATTCCTACGCCATCATGTTCGCGTTATCCAATATGGCAATCCATATCAGCCGTTATTCGATGAACCATTATATCTGGGCGCTGGACGAAATCGATACGATCAGAACCCAGCCGTCAATGTGCGGCATTAGTTCGTTCATGCCGCAAAAATGCGATTCCGGTTCAGGCTACGAACACGTCAGGATTTCCTGCTCGGACGTACTCGGCGAAACCGTCAAAGCCATGTTCAACCTGAAAGGCGAACCGCACGGTGATGTTCTCCCCGCCATGCTGCTGCCGAATTACGCGATCAACGGCATGATCATGGCCCAGGTCTGTATGCTGCGTTTTTCGAATATGCTGCGGCATATCATCCTGCAGAAAGACCGGATGCGTAGTATCGTCAAATCCGGATACAGCTGTGCCACGGAAGTAGCGACATTCCTGATCCAGCACAAAGGCTACGGCGGCAGGCTGGCCCACAGCATCGTCGCGACAATGGTGCGCAACGCCAGGGTTAAAGGACTGAAAAGCTATGAATGCACCGGTGAAATGCTTGATGAAGCCGCCGCTTATCTGGGCGTGAAAGAACCCGGAATCGATACCACGACCTTGCAGAAATGCTTCGATCCGGATGAATTCATCAAATCCCATAACCAGCTTGGCGGAACCGCGCCGGAAGAGAACAAACGTCTGCTCGATAAACGCAGGATCAACCTCGATGGAGCAACCGGACGTCACCATCAACGCCGGGAGAAAATCCGGAAGGCAATCGACAATCTGTGTGAAACCGCTAAAACCGGCAAGATCAATTGATCCCGGCTAGCGGATGTTTTTACGATACTCGGTCGGAGTCATGCCGATAAGCTCTTTGAACTGGCGGGTAAAGTAATTCTGCCGACTATAACCGCACCGTTCAGCGATCTCGCAAACCGGGAACTCGGTGTGGTGCAGCATTACTTTGGCCCGGTTAAGCCTCAGTTTACTGACATAGGTTGAAAAATTGCACTTCATCACCTTTTTGAAAAGGCGACTGAAATAGGACTGGTGTAGCTTAAGTTCACCGGCAATCTCGGCCTCGGAAATGGTGAATTTGCTCTCCGCGATCAAACGCAGCGCCTTGCGGATCGCCGGATACTGGTTTAACATGATCTGGTGCTCGAACACCTCGATATCCAAAGTCGTGCCAAGACCTTTTACCGCCAGATCAGCCATTTTTCCAATGCGCAGGAGCTGTTCTTTACTCATCCGCGGCAGTTTGTCATAAGCCCGGCGCAGGCGTTTTTCGTCTACTCCAAGCTTACGAACCCGGCGCAGAATTTCCGGGAACCCGAGACTCTCGACCTCCTCCGTTACCACTTGACCAATAAAAACTGTAGCGATATGAAACTGGTCCGCGGCATAGATTGGAAAGACCACTTCGCTCAACCCGGCGTGGCAAATATTAACAAAAGGGCCACCGATCCCGGAAGATTTTTTGACCAGCATATTACTGTCATGACCGCCACATCCCTTCCCCATCCGGTTGTCTTTCACCGTAATGCAGAATTCACCGAAATGACTGAAAAACGAATGCGGCAGCCGGTTGGTTCCGCCGTGGTGCATATTTCTGGAAGCCTCAGACGGATAAATACAAACCTCAAGGCCGGTATTTTCCTCGATGGTCGAAAACAGTTCGGCCAGCTCGTCGTAAAAACCTTTCATCTGACGTCCTTTTTCAGACAAATGTCAAAATTATGTAAATAATAAGATAAAATCAAGCCTGTCTAAATTCAATACAATAATATATAATAAAATAAATGCAAACAAAAGAGATCGTGCAAAATAAATTTTACACGAAAGTTGAAGGTTGAAAGTTGAAGGCAATAACAATGTGAAATTATTATTTTGTTGCGGCCTTAAATATAAAAGAGAAACATTATCATCCTATAATTCTTAAATTTGAACCGTATTTGACTTTACTTTCAACTTTCAACATTCAACTCCAGTTATCCCGTTTACGGAATGGCTGTTAAAGAGAAAGAGAAATTATAATCATGACTATTTCTGAAAAACTCACTGATATCGGCTATGGCATCGCCGCAGGACCGATCCCTGATTCGTCTTACGATGCCGCAATAAAGTTCCTGATCGACACAATCGGCTGTGCGATCGGCGGTCATGCCGAGCCGGGCATCAAAGAAATAATGGCAATCACCGTCGATTGGGGCGGCAGGCCGGAAGCATCCGTATTTTTTTCTGATATCAAACTCCCGCTGCCGAATGCGGCATTCGTTAACAGCGGCATGATCCACGCACTTGACCTGGACGATATTTATATACCCGGTACCCTGCATATCAGTTCAACCCTGGTCCCGGTCGTCTGGGCTGTAGCGGAAAAACTGAATGTATCAGGCAAAAGAATGCTCGACGCGCTGATCGCCGGGGTCGAAGTCGCCTGTCGGCTTGGCATGGCGGAGAAGTATCTCCGTCGCGACCAGAATTTCCTGCCGAGCTCACTGGTCAACGGCTTCGGCGCAACCGTTGCCGCGGCAATTCTTTACGGCATGTCCCGCGAAGAATGCGTTAACGCGCTCGGGATCAATTATGCACAGGTATCCGGCAACCGTCAAGCCTTGATCGATATGAGCCTGACCAAACGGCTCCAACCCGCTTTTGCCGCGCGTTCCGCACTGTGGTCGGTCGAGCTGGCCAAACGCGGAATAACCGGACCGGTCAACGCTTTTGAAGGTCGTTACGGCTACTGCTCAACCTATCTTAACGGAGAAAACATCGACCCTGACGAACTGCTGCTGGAACTGGACAATCTTCAGATCGAAAAGATCTCGACCAAAAAATATCCCAGCTGCGGCGCCTGTCACAATGTCCAGATCGCGGCGGAAAGACTGCGTGAAGAAGAAAACATTAGCGCGGATGATATTGAAAAAATC
The DNA here is from genome assembly GCA_963676655.2 of Victivallales bacterium. Lineage (GTDB taxonomy): Bacteria > Verrucomicrobiota > Lentisphaeria > Victivallales > Victivallaceae. Next base: position 538,200 of record CAXXKX010000003.1, read on the forward strand.
ATGATTTTCAACTGCGGTCCCGGCGGACTGGTCGGCAATCCGTTCAAAATCGGGTCGAACCCGCAGGTTGACGCGCAATTCAGCGTTATCTGGGCGGTCGCCCACACGATGGTGCGCGGTCCGGTAAACCTGGACTCCTACCGGAGCGAAAATGTCGCAAACGACCACGAGGTGATCAATTTTATTCGGAAGATTTCATTCTGTGACGCGCCCGAAAAGCTCCCTGCCCCACCGCAGGAAACCAACGGACTCCCCTTGTACAATTTCAAATTTCAGGGCCTGATCGTTCATACCAAAGACGGTAGAACCCTGCAACGCGAACAGGCTCCATTCCAAACCTTTGAGACTAGAAATTACAGCCTGGAAATGACCATCGGTAAATTCAAGGACTGCGTGGATTTCGCCGGACTTTCCGACAAGCTGAACACCGATGAAGTTATCGGCCGTTTGCTCAGCCTGCCGGAAGCGGCGCAACTCGAACCGCTGCCGGCGGTCAATCCCTTTTCTTTGTGAACGGCCAGTGTCCGAGCAGATAAGCGATTGCCAGACCGAGAGGAAGCCAGAGTAAATCCCCCAGGCTCAAAACTTTGCCAAAGGAGGCAACCCGGCTTAAACCGCCGTGAATCTTACGGGCAACCGTCGCGTTATAGTTGTAGCGCTCCTCCTCCGGCATCGCTTTCAACCTTTTTTCAAGCTTGAGTTTCAGGTCGTCTAATTCGTTTTTGAGCCTTTCCGGAGGCGCGATCTTTTTTAGCTCATTGGCGTAGGCGTCGAACAGGTTTTTTGATATTATTCCTTCACTCGCCATTTCATAAACGATATGATATTTGGTATCATCTTCAGTAAAATCTCTGTTGTTCAGCTTTTCAATAATCTTTTTGTCCGAACTGTATTGACTCATTGACATAAGCGCTCTACAACAGAACCAGCCGCAGAAAGTGATAGTCAACGCGAGCAGGCCGATCATTACGCTTTTTCTTGGGGTCATCATGCTGATCGTAAAGCCGACGATCAGGCCGATAAGGGCCGACATCCAGCTAATTTCCACCTTGAAGAGCAACGCTATTCCGGCCCAGACACAACCGGTGAAGACGGCTATGATCGAGGAAGCAAATAAGGACTCACATAATGTGCTGGAATTTTTACTACTGATCCTCAGGTTAACATTTTTTACAGGCCTCAGTTCAAAGCCGCATTCAACACAGACTGCCGCATCGAGTGCCGGAAGACCGGCATTGCATTTTGGACAATTTCCAAAGGTTTCTTTCGGCGGTGGCGGCGGTGGAGATGTCGAGGCCGCGGGCGGCTCTTGAGCAGCTGTTTCTACCGGGGAATCCGGATTTTCGGCCACTGTACGTGACGGCATCGGATGCGGCGGCTTGGTCCGGGTCGGCCGCTTCATCATCTGGGTAACCTCACTATTGGCGGCATAGTCCCCTGCAAACACAGGTGTGGCCGATGAAGATTGGGGCGCCGGATCGGATGTACTGAATACCTCCTGCGTACTCTCTATCCGATCAGTTAACGAACTGCCGACTCCAGATGATGGAGCAAGGATTTCCTCCTCAATATCAGCGGTTGATTTAGAATTATTCAGCGGGGTGAATTTTGAAGATGCGGCCGGCCCCAGGCCCAGAGAACGTTTCTGCAACCTCTGTTTCCTGTAATTAACTGCATCCGTGCGGCTTGACGCCGGCTCAGGAGTCTGTTCAATTGATGCGTCCAGGATTTCTTCATCCAGTGATGGCGCCGGGGTATGAACCAGGGGCTCATCCGCAACTTCTTCTTTAGCAGACGTATTGGACTGACTGGTTTCCGAGCTCGGCTCCAGCGGTTTACCTCTGGCTACAGGCGGAGAAAAAGGATCAATTGATTTTGCCGCCGTCGGATTTTGGAACTGGCTTGGCCGAAACATTAAAGTAAGGTTGCTTACCGCCCTCGCCAACGCGGGAGACGGCTCTGGTATCATGAGCTCGGTTTCGCATACAGGACACTCGGTAAACTCACCGGCATCAGAGTTGTCTGCCTCGAGTTTCTGCCCACAACCCTCACAATTGAATTTAATTGACATAAAACTCTTCCTTAAATATTATTATGGCGATACTGGGACCTTGTTGCATTCGCAGAAGTCAGCAACATCGAATGATGGGGTTTAAAGCAGGCGACTTGAGCAATTTCAACTGCACTGGCGAATTCCCTGCTTAATATTTCATCGTATCTGATTAAATTGATAATGGTTCCGACTATGATGTACTTGATTTTAAGCAGATATAACCTACAACCCGCCATGCGCAGCACATACAGCAAACGTTTCAAATAGTCGACCAAATCAATGCCTCGGGAGTGTGCATATTCCCCGGTTAACAACGCCGCCCGGCAGAAAGAACGGGGCGGAGGGGTGACCTTGAGACCGTACGGTGATATGTAACGGCCCGTGTCATGAAAATGAATATATGATATTTCAGGGCGGAATTCGGTCATTAATTTACTCCAGATTACGATTAAGCGATAAACATTTTACAATAGCAGGAAATGTGTGTTCAAAACGCCGTTTGCAGTAGATTTGAGTTTATTTACTTGCAGTTGCCCATGACGGCTGAATGATTGCCCGCTGGCTGTGGACTTTTGATTTCAGACTTCCGGCTCCAGAATATATAGAAGAGCTTCAGTCTGTATAGCCGCCTTCCTAATGAATGCGGACGTAGGAGCGATTATCGCAATAGGGAATGTTACTGGAAGCCTCCGATGAATAAATACAAACCTCGAGACCGGTATTTTTCTCGATAGTCGCAAACCGTTCGACCAGTTCGCCGTAAAAACCTTTCATCGGACATCCTTTTTTTAAGGCAAAATTCAAAATAACGTAAATAATAAGGTAAAATTGAACCTTCTATATTTGATATTATAATATATTTTAAAATAAATGCAAATATATAAATAAGACAAAATGCATTTTACACGAAAATTGAAAGATGAAAGCAATAACCATGTGGAATAATGATTTTGTCATGACCTAAGGCGGGCTTTGCCCGCAACCCGGCTTAAGGCTTAAAGCTTAAGGTCTAAAATTCCTGGTTTTTGTGGGCAAAAATAACGCTAAACTGGGTATATTGATGATATGATCTGTTGCATTTCTGATTACGCCCCCCTTTCATCCATGACCTAAGTTGTTTTTTTCTAATTTCTTATATTTTTTTAATAAATCAGTTGCTGATTATTTTTCTGATTATTTTTAGTCGCCGATCAGAAACAATGCGCCTTATGATACCGCAAGCAAATCGAATTATTACCGCGTTTTGACAATTATCAGCCCGTTCGGCGGCAGGGTGATCCCACTTAAATCCTGTTTACGCCCGGTTCGGTCGCCGGCTGACGCGGCGTAAGCGATGGAACTACCGGACGGAGCCTGATATTTTACCGGCTTCGCCCCATGATTGTAGACCAGCAGCGCAAATTTTTTATTTGCCTTGAGAACCTCAGCCTTAATCAGCATTTTATCGCGTGTAACATTACCGATAGCAAGTTTTTTTGCGTCAACGGTATTAGCCGCTACCTTGACGCTGAATTGTTCTCCCGCTTTGTAAACGCGTTTTTCATCGTTGATAATCGCTTTGGCAAATTTTTTGTCTTTACCGGGCCGGATCAGTTTGACCGCCGGTTCCGCCGCGAGTTCCACCACCATATCCGGTGATGCCGCCGTGGCTTTTTCCAGCTTGAAATGACCCGAAGTCCTGACCCACGTTTCAATGCTGTAACACGGATTATCTTTAAGGCATTCCAGTGACAGTACCCCGGCAATACCGGTGCCGTCTGCGTACCAGATATCAGTTCTTTTCCAGGGGGAAGTTCCGCTCGGGAAGCCGCCGAACAGCCCTTTCACAGGGCGAAAGGTTACCGACTGGGCAATAAAATCGCTCCCGCAGATCGTCGTCCGTTTCGCATCCTTATCAAGATTGACCACCCCGAAAGTATCCTTGAAGTGACTGCTTTTCGACCTTAATGGCGTCAAAACAACAGAAGTCAGATAGCTGCGAACCTGATCCGGAGTGGAAACCGCGATCCCCCCGGTTGAATCGCACCACGAACGGAACGGCATTTCGATATCCACGTTGCCCCAGCGCAACGCCGCGCCGTTACTGTTCAGGTCAAATTCACACCGATCCGCCACCGGTTTTGCCTGCAAATTTTTATCATAGTAATACATGGCGTAAAAGACAAAATAATAAGGCTGCATGCTTTTGCGGCGAATTTCCATAACTCCGGCAGTCAGCGGATCTTTAGAGACTCCGGCAATAATTTCCGGTCCGAAATACGGGCCACCGGTTCCCCAGAAGTGTTTCCACCACGGCGAAGCAAACGCGGTCAGCCAGCCGCAACGGGTAGCTGATTTGCTCCAACCGGACAATTTAGCGATTGATTCGGCAACCGCCTTATCCCCGGTCAACAGGTAATAGACGCCCAGAAACGTTGAATCAAAATTATAATAACACGGGTCCGGCCCGGAGGAGTTGATATAACTGAACGCGCCGCCGGGAAGCTGCATTTTTTCAGCTTGCTCGTTACATGTCCTGGCCAACTCAGACCACTTTTTCAAATCCTTTTCCCGCGGCGTAAGGCGCCCGTAAACGTTCACAGCCATTTGCAGACCGGCGGCCGCCTGATGCAGAGTATTCGGAGCGGACTGCACCCAACTGGTTTTACCGGCCTGGGAATTATAACACTGCACGACTGAGGGCCGGAGCTGTTTCAGCCATTTTTCCAGTTCGGCCTGTGATACTTCACCGCTCCGCCGCCAGAATTCAATTATTTGCAATGCCGGAATCAGCGACCAGTAACCATTAGGCTTTTTTTCCAGTGAATCGAACTGAACTCCAGTCAACTTCATCGCCAGCGTCCCCAACTTTTTGTCGCCTTTGTATTTGCTCTCCGGCGCAGTGTATCCCCAGGTCAACCAGAATGCCTCATTTTTATTCTTTTTCACATCGGCCGGATTTTTCCTGACCAGCATCAATGACCGGGCAACCAGACTGTTGACTTTAGGAAGATAAACGTTGCTCTTGTCCAACGGCTTGTCCAACGGAACGGGAATTGTCTGCGCCGTAGTCAAAATTGCTCCGGCAACAACGGTTAACGTCGATAAAAATACTTTTATTGATCGCATGTCAGTCATCCTTCTTATTGTTTAGGTTTTGTCGAAAAAACTTCTAAGGGTCATATATTTTGCTTATTTTCAAGCGTTTACCGAAAAATAGTCGAATTACTCTGCTTTTACCTGAAAAATGCAATCAGAACAGCATAAGTCTCATCATCCCAATCATGTTGCCGACAATTTTGGAGTGCGGCTTGATTAAGCCGCTTTGGCACTGCGGACCGCAAGCCTTGCAAAGAGGTTTCGCGATGATGTCGCGACCGTTGCGGCCATGGCAAATTTGCCATGGAACACCTCCAATAATTGGCGATTTTCTGCCTCAAAGCGGCTTAATCAAGCCGCACTCCAAAAATACCTGTGTGTGTTTATCGTTTGAGTGAAATGTCAATTCGTTAATCATACTATACAAATCCATTATTTAAGCTCTTTTGCACCGTCAAAAACCGGGCTGCCGCTGGAAACCAGATTTTCATCAATCGCGACAACATAGAAATTGCCGTTTTCCGGCTGCAAATTCGCCGGAACAATTATTTTAAAGTTTTTGCCGTCAGCAGTTTCAGCTTTGATCGCCTGCCATTTGCGTTTACGCCAGTCTTTGTTGTCCTTAGGGCTGAAATAGAGCCGGACATCCTTTATCTTAGTTGCGGCGTTCACCGCGACATCAACAGTCATTGACCCGTCTTTGTCCAGTGATTTTGTTACCCTGGCGACCTTCGGCAGCGGCGTCCCTTTGCCCTTGAGATAATAGTCAAAAAACTTCTCCTGCATCTTGTCCAACCCGTCGATCCCGCCCAGATTATGACTCCGGTTCGGCGCATAGGTTATGAACTTGTCTCCGGCTTTGATTGATTTGTAGCTTTTGTTGACCGACGGCGGCCAGAAGAAAAAGTCACGGACCGCCACGGCATAGTAAAACGGCACTTTGATGTTCAGCGCCTTACGACCGGCATCATACTCATTGAACCAGGCTTTGCGTTCCCCGCCTTTCAACCGGCGCAACGCGCCCTGGAACACGGAACCCTCATCGTACCACCCGGCCCCGTAAATCGAGAATGCCGCCGCCGGTCTTGCGCCCAGCAATCCGGTTACCATAGTAGTAGTGTAACCGCCCCAGGAAACACCGGTGATGCCGATTTTGTCCTTAATGACGTCCGGCTGGCCGGCAAGCAGGAAATAAGCCTGTAATGCGGCAACCTCCGCATCAAATAGCACGCTCGTCGTAACGTTTGGTTTGGCGTACCAGCGGGCGGTCGAATACGGCAGTTGTTTCCAAACCCCGACCGAATGTACGCATTTTTTCGCGTTGCCGATCCCCGGTAAATCCGGCGCAATGGCGATATAACCTCGCTTGGCCCACTTGACTGCCTCTTTAATGCTACCGAAACCGCTGCCGCCATGATAGAACACAATTCCGGGATATTTTCCTTTGGCCGCAGGTCGGGCCATTACCGCATAAACCAGCTGGGGTTTGCCATCGATAACCAGCGATTTGAACAATACCTCCTTGATGATCAGGCCGTTTTCCTTTTTCTCACTGATGACTTTCACGATTTCCGGCGCCCGGTCATTAACAAACTGTTTGAAGATGTTTTTATCCGGAACGGGTTCTCCATTCGGACCGCATTTTTTACGCGGCGTTGCCGGGAGCAACATGGTATATTTATCCGCATCGGCCGGAAACTGGACCGGCTTAGATAATTTTTCAATCTTCAAACTGGCAATCCTGGCGTCGCAACTGAACGCCAGGCGGGACACCTCCTGCCCCTGCAAATCCGTCAACGGATATATCGCTACCGGTTTGCCGTCGATCCTGATCAAACAGTTGACATCTTTCCGGTCCGGGTCAAATTCAATCTCAAGCTGAAGCCATTTTGCTTTTTTGGCCTTGCCCAGAAACGAATACTGCAAACCGGGAGCAACGATCACCCGCAACGATCCCCGAACATCATACACCTGAAACAGGGATGCGTTTTTGCGATTGCCCAGCACCATGAACTGACTGGTCAGCGGCTTAGTCAATGCCGCCATTTTAAAACTGATTTTAAAAGGACCGGTTACCGGCTTGAAAGAAACCACCGCCGTCGCGCCGGGCAGACGATTATTATTTTTTTCACCGGAAATATAGTTGATTGCTTTTCCGTCGACCTTTTCGGAACCTAGTTTGAATTTACCGCTCCAACCGTTTTTTCGCAATTGCTCCGGGGTAGTTTCGAAATTTTCAGTGAGGATGGTTTCCGCATACATGGTTCCAGCCAGCATCACGCCCAAAAGCGTCGAAATAATTTTTGTTGTTTTCATCCTGTGTCCTTTATTTTATCCTGAATTAGTCATGCAAAATTCAAATATTAACCACGAAACCCACGAAAAGTCACGAAAAAAGTTTTTTTATGAGCAGCCCTTACAGGGCTATAAAATTTTTATTAATAATCCCCGGGGTTCAACCACAAATTCGCCGTTCGGCAGGGGTATGCACCCCCGTTAAAAAGCCCGGCTCCCACAATGACCTCGCAGCTTCCACAAACAAAGCCCGGCGTGCATTCACTTCATCATTGGATATTCCTTGTTGGATATTGGATATTCCCTCCGTGTCTTCCGGGATGTAATTCATATTTTAATTGATATTTATTACGGAGTCTCGTTCTACCAACTTGACCTCATTCACCGCTTTTCGCGGCGGTCCGTCAAAGCCGTTTATGCGCTCGAACAACATTCCAGCCGCGGTCGCGCCAATTTGCCGGGCGTCCTGATAAATAGTCGTCAGCCGGGGCAGCAGCAAATCAGAAAAATCAAGTCCGGCGTGCCCGATTATACTGAGATCATCGGGGATCTTCAGGCCAGCCTGGTCCGCGGCCTGATAGATGATCGGAGCAACATTGTCGCTATAGGCAAAAATCGCGGTCGGCCGCTCCGGCCCACGTAAATACTCGCAATAATCGAGGAAAAGCTTATCCTGCAAATCCATTGCCGACGGCAGTCGGCGGATATCAGTCGGAGCAACCGTCAACCCTTTGTCCGCAAGGCTTTGCTGAAGCCCGGCCAAACGGGCTTGAACGCCGGGATTGTCAGCCGAACCGATATAAGCGTAGCCGACATGCCGGTGTCCGTTTGCATAGAGCAAGTCCCCGGCAATCCTTCCGCCCGCGATATCATCCGAACAGACATTGTCGTAAGCGTCTTTGAGGATCGTCGTATCCACGGTTACCACCGGCAGGTTGTTGTGAGTGATTTCAGAGATATCCGCCTCGGTCAAGGTCTGATCCGCAATTGAGATGATGATGCCGTCAACCCGGTGATCGACCAGCCGCTTGATGCCGGCCCGTTCCCCGTCCTCGCGTAAATCGATAATTATCGGCAAATAGTTTTTCTCAAGCATCTCTTTCTGGATACCCACTGCAATATCGGCAAAATAACTGTTACTGAGGCGGCACAACAGCACGCCAACGCTTTTGGTCTTGCCGCCGAAAGACGCCTGGGACACCTGGTTGGGCCGGAAACGATACTTCCGGGCCAACTCGATTATCCGCTCCCGGGTTCGCGGCGCGACGTTGTCCTGATGCGAAAAAACCCGCGAAACCGTCGCGGTCGAAACCCCGGCCAGTTCAGCAAATTCTTTGATATTCATCTTCTCAGACATCTGTTTCCTTAAACCTTATGTAACTGTTTACATTTATTCTGTAAAACAAGCTTTATCTTTCATAATCGATGGAGATTTCAATAAATGTAACTGTTTACATTATATATTGAATTATGATTTTGTCAAGAGTTGAAACAGGAAAATCAAAGTTTATGACAATATTTCGCTGCTATATGAAAGCCATCATACAGTAATTTGTGTTTACTCTTTCAAAGAGCATATATCGAAACATAGAGTTAAATTCGGGTTCACCGAAATACTTAAAACAACCAGTAGATATATCAAATACAAAATTACCGGAATCACCTCCATCGATTTTGAAGGATATATCCTTTTTTCAGACTTGATAATATCTTTTTTAGGAGCTGTATCAAAATAAACTTGACAAAATGAGTGAATTATCCCGGAATGATTTGGGGAGTTGCCGATGAGGCGCATAGCCTCAGCTATGTAACGAATCGGTACGTGGCAAAGCATCTGGGAGGAACGCTTAAATGTAAAAGTTTATTTTTTAACAGCTCCTTATAAAGAAGAAAGATATTATTTGAAACGAAAAGCAAATGCGACTTGTAATTACAAAGTACATACATTATATTTATATAAAAGAGACAAAATCAGGAGATGGCAATGATCGAATTTCAATGGGATGCCGGAAAAAGCAAGATTAATAAGGAAAAGCATGGAATTAGTTTTGAAGAAGCGAGAACAGTTTTTGATGATGATGACGCTCGATTGATATATGACCCGGAACATTCAGAAGATGAAGATAGATTTATTTTACTTGGGATGAGCTATTGCATGAATATTCTAGTGTTCAGTTTCAGGGGATATTTAATATAAGTCGCCGGAATTTTTTGGCGGTTTCAAAATAAAATAAAGTACGGCATAGCAGCGTTATGTAAACTTTATCTTATGAAGAAAAGTCATAAAATAACCAGACTTGGTATTAAATTCATCGTGAAACTGGACACTAGTGGTTTGTCATTGTTATCGTGAGAATGACAACATTATTCGGATTATTTCAGCTCGTAAAGCAACTAAAAATGAAACAAAACAATACAGGAGTTTCAAGTAATATGAAAAAAGAATATGATTTCAGTAATTCGGTAAAAAATCCCTATAGCAAGAAAATCAAAAAATCCATCACCATCAGACTCGATGTAGATACTATTGATTATTTCAAAAAACTGGCACAAGAAAGTGGTATGTCATATCAAACCTTAATTAATTCATACCTGAATGATTGTGTCGTCAACAAAGTAAAACCGGAATTAGTCTGGCATTGAGCAAGTCAATCTGAAAAAGACTACAAGAAGTCAGTTGTCAGGCTCTTACATCTGTGTTTACCATCTTGATATATAATCAGTATCATAATACCTCCATTTTCGTCAATAATATTTAGAGGCCATCTTGAATTTTGAAGTTAATATTTTTTGATTAACTATAATTTAATGGTCATTCTCAGGCATCTCAATCATATAGATACCTTCATTTTTTATCTTTTTTGACTTACTATGCAATATGATTCGATTTAAATCATTCAATGCCTTAGACCTGTCAACAACTCCTTTCTCTGTAAATTGAATTAAGTCTCCCCAGGACAGGGCAGTACCCTTAGGAATATACCAATAAGCTTTTTTCCCTAATAATAAAAATTTTAAATCTGGTTCATAACCAAGGTGGTCCACTTTATACCTTGGAACAGATATAAACATTTTCTCTTCAAAAATCTCTCCGGGACTGATGTTTCTTTTTGCAACGAGAATCTTTTTGCGAGCAGAAGAATATTTTGAATCGAATTTTATTTTTATGTAAAAGTCTGAATAACTCATTCCAAGCTTAAAAGCAAGAGTGTTAGTTAAAATTAATGCAAGAACAGCTCCTATTATAAATATTATTTTATTTTTCATTAAAAATAACCTTTTATTTGGGATTTATTTAGAGTCTGGCACAATATTGTAATGATAATTTGAACATAAAAAACAAACATAATCCTCTCTGAGAAATTGATTTGAGCTTTTTCCGGTATCATCTCAATTGAATATACTTCTTATTTTCAGACACCGCAAGTTTAATCATAAATAATCCTGGTCACAGACTCCCGGTCTGATTTTCATAAAATTCTTTGTCACCCTATCTTGCTTTTTCAGGGAAAACACGTATTATAAAAACTGACTGGTCAGTATCGTTTATGCTCAATTATATGAGTTTTATGTTAGAAATTTAAAATTGTTCCGGTTTTTTAAATAAAATTATTACGGAAGACTGTAATGAAAAAAAATAAAAAAGAAAAAATTCTTTCGGCTTTGGAAAAAATTATGCCTGAAAAGAGGTTTCATGAAATTACGCTTGACGAAGTAGCGCAAACCGCCAAAGTCGGCAAAGGAACGATCTATCGGTATTTCAAGGACAAAGACGATTTATTTTTTCAACTGGCCATCCGGGGATTCGATGAAATGTGTTCGATTCTTGAAGAACAGCCGGCACCGGAAAGCGGCGAGGATTTTATCCGGCATCTGGTTCAAGTCTGCGAACGGATCAGTAAATTTTTCAAGAAACGCCGCGCTTTACTGCGCCTGACCAATAGCCAGGAGGGAATAATATCACGCTTCAGCCCGAATAGCCGGGAACGCTGGTCGGAACATCGTCAACGCCTGTCCAAAGCCCTCGGCGGGGTTTTGGAATATGGTTTGCCCAGCGGCCTGATCAGTGATGAACTGCCAGTGCAAACTCAGGCCCGGTTTTTACTGAGCCTGCTCAGAGGCAGAAGGCAGTTGTTTGATGATAACTCCCACGACCGTCCGTCAATTGAAACGACCGTAAATATTTTTTTATTCGGTTCAGCAGGTTTAAAAAAGAAATAATCAATATAACAGGAAAATATAATGGAAAATGAAATGAATAATGAATCAGGGGCCTGCAAATGCTGGTCAAAACGTTTGACAACCATCATCGTAATTTTGCTTCTGGCCGGAGGCGGCGGCTATACCGGCTACAAAGCGTATAACAAAGCTAAAGAACTCAAATCAAGCAAGAAAGAACGCAAAAGCAGCGGCGCGGTTGCTGTCGATGCGGTAAATGCAAGGGTCATGCCGATGCGCGACATTCGCAATTTCACCGGAAATTTAAAGCCGTGGAGTGTCTATAATCTGGCCCCGAAAATAGGGGGAAGACTGGAAGAATTGACCGTTAACATCGGCGACCCGGTCAAAAAAGGAGCGTTGATCGCCAAAATTGACGACGTCGAATACCGGCAAAATCTGGCCCAGGCCAAGGCGGAGACTGAGATAGCCCGGGCCTATCTCGACCAGACGAGAGTTAATCTTGATTTGAAGGAGAAGGAATTTGAGCGGCAAAAACGCCTGATGAGCGGCAAGGCCGTGGCAAAAGCCGCGTATGAAACTTCAGAGAGCGCACTGAAATCCCAGAATGCACTCTATAAAATGAAACAGGCGGAACTGCTGTTGAAAGAAACCGCGCAAAAAATCGCGGAACTGAAACTCAGTTACACGACTATTTACGCGCAATGGGATGATGACAGCACCAGATTCGTCGGGGAACGTTATGTCGATCCCGGTTCGCTCCTGTCCGCCAATGAGCCGGTCGTCAGCATTATCGACATCAGCCGGATGAAGGCCGCAATTTATGTGATAGAACGTGATTATCCACATTTGAAAGTTGGACAGACCGCTGACATTATCACTGACGCCTATCCGGGCCGGGTTTTCAAAGGTAAAATTATCAAAATCTCCAAACTGCTGCAACAAAACTCGCGCCAGGCGGAAGTACAGCTTGAAATCCCCAATAAAAATCTGGAACTGAAACCAGGAATGTTCGTCCGCGTCCAGATTGAATTCGGCAGCAATTCGAAAGCGCAAACCATTCCGCGCAGCGCATTGCTTAATCGTGGCGGAATACAGGGCGTGTTCCGCCTCAGCCCGGAACTAGGGAAAGCGTTTTTCACCCCCGTTAAACCCGGGATAATCACCGGGGACCGGGTGGAAATAATTGAACCGGAAATCAATTTCCCGGTCATCACCCTAGGCAGCCACATGCTGGCAAACGGCATGGCGGTACTTCCTCCGAAAAAATATCGCAGTAAGTCAAAATCAGATGCAATTCCCCAAAATACCGGTAAAAATTCCAAAGGGGGTAAAAAGTGAAGCTTTCTGAATTCTCAGTCCACCGGCCGGTATTTATTTCGATGGCGGCCTGTATCGTCATGATCCTGGGGGGAATTGCTCTGCGCTACCTCCCGGTTGACCTGATGCCGGATATCACCTACCCTACTGTGACAATCTCAACCACTTATGAGGACGCCGCCCCTGAAGAGGTGGAGGAACTCATCACCCGGCCGATTGAAGAAGCGGTCAGCGCGGTTACCGGGGTCGAGGAAATGACCTCATCATCGAGTGAAGGAGTCAGCTCGGTCCGGGTCTCATTTTCCTGGGGAACCGACCTGGATGCCGCCGTTGCCGATATCCGCGACCGCATGGACCGGGTAATCAAGCAGCTCCCGGAAGAGGCTGACCGGCCGTATATCCGCAAATTCGACGTTTCAAATTTTCCGATTCTGTTTATGGGGGTCGGTACAGATATCGACCTGCTGGAAGCCCGGAAAATTGTTGAAGAACAGGTTCAATACCGGATCGAGCGAATTGACGGGGTGGCGTCAGCCACTATTTACGGGGGACTTGAACGGGAAATTCAAGTTCTGTTCGATGTCGATAAAGTGAAAACGCTGGATATTTCGCTCGAAGAAGTTTTAACAAAAATTTCCTCCGGCAATATCACCACCCCTGCCGGCAATGTCAAAGAAGGCCGTCTGGACGTCCGGGTCAGAACTCCCGGAACGTTCTCTTCTCTAGACGAAATCCGGGATACGGTTATCGGCAATCGCGGCGGTGCCATGATCCGGATTCGCGATGTCGCCGACGTCATCGATACGCATAAAAAGCTGACCCGCCATATCCGGGTCAACGGCAAACCGGGAATGTATTTTGCCATCTACAAGCAATCCGGCGCTAACACGGTCGCAGTGGCAAACGCGGTACTGGCAGAGATCGAAAAAGTTAATCATGATATTCCGCAGATCAGGATTACCTCAATCCTGAACACTGGTGAATATATTGAAAGCTCGATCAGGACGGTTGCTAATTCCGCCATTTATGGCGGTTTGCTTGCCATCGTGGTATTGCTGTTCTTTCTGCGCAATATCCGCAGTACGATCATCATTACAATCAGTATTCCGCTCTCGATCATCGCGACTTTCGCGCTTATTTATTTTTGCGGCTTCACTATCAATATCATGACTCTTGGCGGTCTGGCACTGGGGATTGGTATGCTGGTAGATAATGCGATCGTCGTACTTGAAAATATCACCAGACTGCGCGATGAAGGCATGAAACGGGAAGAAGCGGCAATAAAAGGGGCTGACGAAGTCGCGGCGGCTATCATCGCCAGCACATTAACAACAATGGCGGTGTTTATGCCGTTGATCTTCGTTAAAGGCATGGCGGGGATAATGTTCAAACAGTTTTCAACCGTGGTGGCTTTTTCGCTGGGCTGTTCGCTGCTAGCGGCAATTTCTCTGGTCCCGATGATGGCCTCAAAAATGCTGCGCCGCAGCGCGATCGGAACCACTGGGAACAAGAATATATACAATCGTTTTTTTGTCTGGAGTACCAAAGGATTCAACGCCGTTGACAATATATACAGCGATTTATTGAAAAGAGCTTTAGCCTGGCGCTGGGCGGTTTTGATCGCCGGTTTCGCGCTTTTGGGCGGCAGTTGCATGTTAATCCCGCTGATCGGAACCGAGCTGATGCCGAAAGCGGATGAAGGCACGGTCAGAATGTACCTTGAAGGCGCGGTTGGAACCCGCTCTGAAGAAATGGACCGGATTGTTCACGATGTAGACAAGATGCTATTACAGCAAGCGCCTGAGATCAGGGCCTGGGTATCCCGTTCAGGGTCTTCCAACTGGCGCGCCGGAGGAAGCCATAAAGCAAATTACAACATCAAGCTCAAAGCGATGGATAAGCGCAAACGCTCCAGTGAGGAAGTTGCGCTTGCCCTGCAAAAGCATTTTTCCAATTTACCGGGAATCAAAGTGCGTACCCGGGCGGGACAGGGTCTTTTCTTCATGCGGGTCAGCTCGGATACCGGAGAACGACTCAATATTGATATCCGTGGGCACGATTTTGAAACGGCAAAAATGCTGTCGTCCCAGGTTATGGATGCCGCGAGACAGGTCAAAGGAGTGACTGACGTAAAACTCAGCCGCGATCTCGGTTCACCGGAAAAACGTCTGGTAATCGACCGCCAGAAGGCTGCCGACCTGAAAGTATCGATCAAAACCATTGCCGAAGCAATGCGAACCATCCTGGCCGGCTCCTCGGCCGGAGAATTCCGGGAAAACGGCGAGGAATACCGTATTCTGGTCAAAGTCAAAAATGCTGACGAAATGAACATTAACGACATTCTCGATTTAACCGTGCGTAATGCAGATGGACAACGGGTTGTCCTGCGTAATCTGGTTCGTTATGAATCACTCAGCGGCCCGATTAATATTGAGCGCAAAGACCAGGAGCGGGTTATTACGGTTAATGTTAATATCGCGGAACGTGATCTCGGTTCAGTGGTTTCGGATATTGCTGACCGGGTCGCGGAAATCGCGGTTCCCGGCAGCTTTTCGATTATATTTGTCGGTGATTATGAAGAACAGCAGAAAGCTTTTCGGGATCTGATCATGGCGTTTGTTCTGGCCCTGGTGCTGGTTTATATGGTCATGGCCTGTCAGTTCGAGTCGCTGCGCGACCCGCTGATTGTAATGTTTTCGGTCCCTCTGGCCGCGATCGGGGTATTGGTTATGCTCTTTTTGAGTAATACCACTTTGAATATCCAGTCGTTTATCGGATGCATCATGCTGGCCGGAATAGTGGTCAACAACGCAATTCTGCTGGTAGATACCACAAATCTGCTGCGCCGCCGCGACGGCATGAGCCTTGAAGACGGCGTTCGTGAGGCTGGCAGACGACGCCTGCGACCGATCCTGATGACCACCCTGACCACGGTTCTCGGACTGCTGCCGCTGGCTCTCGGCCTCGGTGAAGGCGGCGAAAACCAGGCGCCATTGGCCCGGGCGGTTATCGGCGGCCTGCTCAGTTCGACGATTATTACCTTGTTCTTCATACCGGCAGTATATTCTATCGCCGAATCATTTCTGCACAGGAAGGATACCATTGAAACCCAATGACCAAAACCCGGATAAAACGCGATCTGACTACCGGCCCGATTGCTAAACAATTATTCCAAATGACGATCCCGATGGTGGGAGGCATGCTTTCAATGATGGCGTTCAACCTGACTGATACCTGGTTTGTTTCACTGCTCGGAACTGATGAACTTGCCGCAATGAGCTTTACCTTTCCGGTCATTATGGTCATTGGTTCCGTTGCCATGGGACTTGGTGCCGGGGCTTCATCAGTGATTTCACGTTATGTCGGCTCGGGCGATCATGACAAAGTGTGTCGGACCGCTCTGGATTCGCTGCTGTTGTGCATTGTATTTGTCGCCATGTTCGCCATTGCCGGGCTGCTGACGCTCAATCCGTTGTTCAAGATACTTGGCGCTAAAGGTCATATCCTGCAATTGGTCAGGGAATACATGGTCCCATGGTTTTCCTGCGTGGCAGTCATATTTATTCCAATGACCGGCAACAACATTTTACGCGCGACCGGAGACACAACCTCGCCAGGTATTATCATGACCGTCGCCGCCGTTCTAAATGTGATTTTTGATCCAATTTTGATTTTTGGCTTCGGACCGATTCCCGCTCTGGGCTTCAAAGGCGCGGTATACGCCACTATCCTGTCACGACTGTTGACCGTCTTCGCGTCATTTTATATATTGCATTTCCGCGCCCATCTGCTGGATTTCTCAATTCCAACATTACGTGAATTAAGTGATTCCTGGAAACAGGTGGTCAGAATTGCCCTGCCGACATCAGCCTCGTTTATGCTGATGCCGGTAACCACCGGTTTTATCACCCGGTTGGTCGCAGCCCACGGTGAAGCGGCAGTCGCGGCGGTCGGAGCAGGAGGACGGATAATCCGCTTCGCGTTTATGTTTCCGATGGCCCTGGGATCAGTCATGATGCCGTATGTCGGCCAGAACTGGGGCGCAAAAAAACTTGACCGGATTCGCAAAGGCTGGAACGGCGGCGTAATTTACAGTTCAATCTACGGTGTTGTCTGCTTTTTACTGATGCTGGTTCTGGCAGAGCCGATTGCCGGGATATTCAGCGATAAACCGGTCGTAATCAACGTTCTGGTCGATTATCTCAGGATCACGATGCTCTGCTCCTTGTTCGTTCATGCTGCAGCCTACTCCTCATTCGGGTTCAACGCGACGGGACAGCCGGGCATTGCCTGGTTTCTTAATGTATTGCGTCTGATTGTCCTGACCGTTCCGGGAGCATATCTCGGCGGTTATTATTTCGGTTTAAACGGCATTTTCTGGGGCGGTGGACTCAGCGGCTCAGTGGCCGGTCTGATTTCATGGTATCTTTTCAACCGTATGCTGAATAAAACTGAACACGCGGAAGCATCGTTATTTGAAGAATCCTGACATCCTTCTGTGATAAATCACATTGTTTCGAATATACGTCTTGATTTTATATTGTCCACCAAATATATTAGTATTATTGAAACAAGCTATTGAATCGCTGCTTGGGGAAATAAAACATGTAGGAGGTGGCAAGGTGAGATTTCTAATTCTCTTTTTAACTGCTTTTATTGCGGTGTCCGCTGGTTATTCGGCGGATCTTTCCATAAATCTTTCTAAAGCTGAAGTGTCAAAATTTCACAAGCGACTGGTTGCAAATGACATCAATACTATATTAAACATGGAAAAGAAAGAGTTTGAACGCATAGACAAAAAAAAGATATTAGTCTTATTTTTTAAAGATATCCCCAAAAAACTTGGACGCTTCAAAAAAACAACATGCAAAAAATGGCATGTAATCAAAGGGCCTGACGGGAAAAAGGTTTCATTAGTCTATTTTTCTGAGTTTGAAAATGGGACTGCCACAGAAAGTTTTTCATTTAAGGAGATAAATGGAGCGGCAAAGCTTTATAAATACAATATTAATTCAACGGCAATAGCTGGATCAAATAATTCTATTGTTGTTAGCTGGGATACTGATGGAAATAAGGAAATATTAGTATCTTCTCAAGGTCGTAACCCACCGCATATAAATTATTTTCATACATTATACAGCAATTCATCAAGTCCAATTGATATAACCAGACAAAACAAACAAAACAAGGAAAGCTTTCTAAATAAAAAAGTTACTATCTCAGGAGTAGCATCCAATGTTAAAATGGGCGCGATTATTGACACGCCGGAAGGTTTTATATATAGTGCTGACTTTGAAAGCTGGCCTGAAGGATATTATAGAAAGAAAGTTACTGCAACGGGCATATTAATAAAAAAATACGACTTACCAGTTTTCATTCAAAAAAAAGGTGATCCGTTAAGGTCAGGTATGCCTAGGCCTCCAGGAACAAACTTAAAAGAAGCAAGTAAAAGGTTTCTCTTAAAAAATATTAAATATCAAAAAAATAAATGATCACATTGTTTTAAGAATTTATTATTTTTTAGGTCTTCAAACAACAGGAAATTAAAGTTGGTGTTGGAGCATATATCGGTGACAGTTTTCCCGTCTGTACTGGATTTTTTGTGTAAATTCAATGGTTCACCCCCTGAATTAATTCAATAGTTTTATGTTAATAGTTAATTAGTTACAAATATTTATAAAAGCACATTATGATTAAATTTGACAAACCCGTTTCCACCCACTATATTAACAGCAAACTCATCAACAAACGGAGGAAAAATCATGTCAGGACGCGGAACACGCATGAAAGTTAAGGGTGAAGGCTGCTATTATCATCTGATGAACCGTACCTCAGGCTGTAGAGGCGAAAAACCGTTCAATCAGGTCGACATGGAATACGGCTTCCGACTGCTGCAAAATCTTTGCGAATATTTCTTGATCGAGGTCATCTCAGCCGCCTGGATGGGCAACCATTTTCATGTGATTGTTTACGCTCCCGGGCCGGACGAATTGCCGTCGATCGAGGAGGTTGCCAGACGACACAACAACTACTACAGCAGCATGTTAGACAAGTATACTTATGCGCCGAAACAAATGCCAAAAATCAACCCGGCTAATCCCGAAATATGCCGCGAAACCGGCCTGAAAATGATCGACATCAGCTACTTTATGCGCGCCTTCCAACAACGTTTCACCGTCGTCTACAACCAATCCCGTGACCGCATCGGCAAACTCTGGGCCAATAAATTCAAAAGCGTTATTCTCGACAGTCGCAATTCCCTGGAAGCGTGCGTTTTATACGTCGAATTAAACCCAGTCCGAGCCGGACTAACGACCAATCCAGCCGACTACCATTTCACAACCTGGGGACGCTACTGCGGAACGGGAAAACACATGTTTCAAGCAAATTTCGTCAAACATCTCAAACAAAACATCTGGCATCGCGACACCTCAAAATGGACCGATAGCGATCTTTTCAACTATTTCCGGAGTGAACTGGCGCGAATCATTGCGGCTGAGAGCGGAGCCTCAAGCGAAGAGATATTTGAGGCTCAGGAACATGCCAAGCGCAAAGAATCGATGCCGGTATGCTTCCTGCGACGCACCCGTCACTTCAGCGACGGAGCGATTCTTGGCTCAAAACTATTCATCCATGAAATGGGCGTAAAATTCGACAATCCCGCTCGAGTGAGTAAAAAACAATTAAGCCGCGGCCTCGGCCCCGCCGGAACCATCATCTACTGCTTCCGAAAATTACAGACTTGACATAAACCCTTCAAACATAAACTTGTCCTTTGTTAATCTGAAATCTTTTGAAGACAATATTTTTCGGTACAATTCAGCCTTTAGTCCCCCTTGTATTTAGATACAGGGAATTTTTCAAAGTAAGCTCATCGGCTTTTTTTTCATTTTTCTTTTGAATATTGCAGGTTTTCAAGTACATTATAATGTGTTGCTAAATCTTCAATAAACAATGGATAAATGATGCAGACAGTATATTTTTTTAATACTTTAAACCGTAAGCGAGAGGAATTCAACCCGCTGACCCCGGGGAAAGCAACGATGTATACTTGCGGACCGACGGTGTATAATTTTGCCCATATCGGCAACTTTCGCGCTTATATGTTTGAGGATCTACTCCGCCGGACTCTGAAATTGTGCGGCTACGAAGTTACCCAGGTAATGAATCTGACCGACGTTGACGACAAAACTATCCGCGATTCCCAGGCCGCCGGCATGAGCTTGAACGATTTTACAGCTCAATATAAAAAATCATTTTTTGAGGACCTCAAGGAACTGAATATAGAACCGGCTGAATATTATCCGGCCGCAACCGATCATATCCCGGAAATGCTTGAACTTGTTCAAACCCTGATCGACAAAGGTTTCGGTTACGTGGCCAACGACGGCTGCGTTTACTACTCGATCAGCAAATTTCCGGAATACGGAAAGCTGGCTAAAATCGATATGGAAAACCAGATTTCCGGCGTGCGCATTCAAAATGACGAATATGAAAAGGATTCTGTCGCCGATTTCGCGCTTTGGAAAGCCTGGACAGAGGCTGATGGCGATGTATGGTGGGACAGTCCATGGGGCAAAGGTCGTCCCGGCTGGCACATTGAATGCAGTGCCATGAGCATGAAATACCTCGGCAAAACTTTTGATATCCATACCGGCGGGATTGACAACATGTTCCCGCATCACGAAGACGAAATAGCCCAGAGCGAGGCGGCTAACGGCTGCGCGTATGTAAACTACTGGCTACATTGCGCCCACTTGATCGTCAACGGCGAAAAAATGTCGAAATCGGCCGGCAACTTCTTCACGTTGCGGCAATTGCTTGAAAAAGGCTATACCGGACGTGAAATGCGTTATGTTCTACTCAGTGCCCACTACCGGAAAAAACTCAATTTCACTTTTGAAGCGCTGGAATCTGCCAGAACAACTTTAAAACGGCTGGCAACACTATTTGAACGTTTGCGTGACGCCGATGGAAAAAGTGACGGATCCATGGCGGGGATCGTTGCCGAAGCGAAAGAAAAATTTACTACCGCGCTGGCGGATGATTTAAACACCTCCGAATCAGCAGCGGTAATTTTTGGTCTGCAGAAAGAAGCTAATAAACAACTTGACGCCGGAACTTTGAGTAAAGAAGACGCTGAAGCGGTACTGGATTGCTTCCGCCTCTTTGACACGGTTTACGGTGTATTTGAAGTCGATGCCGAAGACGGCGATGACATTCCGGCTGAAATTGTTGAATTAGCCGAACAACGCAAGGCGGCTCGTGCCTCTAAAAACTGGGCCGAAGCTGACGCAATCCGGGATAAACTTAAATCTCTCGGCTATGCGGTTGAAGACGCTCCGGACGGATTCCGGATCACTAAACTATGAATGAGCCGGTTCAAGCCGGTCAATGGGAGTGAAGGAAGAAGATGAACGGACCTAAAATAGCATTTGTCGGGGGCGGCAGTTATAATTGGGCTCCCAGAATTATCAGCGATATGCTTCAAACCCCGGAGCTGGACAACAGCGAGATCTGGCTGCTGGACATCAATCCAGCCGCGGCGGAGGAAGTAAAAGCCGCCGCGGAACAAATGTGCAGGACTCTGAACCGTAACTTCAAGTTTATCGCGACGGATGACGAAGACAGCGCCTTTAAAGGCGCTGATTTTGTAATTATAACTATCTCTACCGGTGACCTTGAGATGATGCGCCATGACCTGAAGATTCCGGAAAAATACGATATTTTTCACACGGTCGGCGATTCCTGCGGCCCCGGCGGCTGGAGCCGCGCCTTGCGCAATGTTCCGGTATTTCTGCATCTGGCCCGGAAGATTGAACTGTTTTCACCACATGCTCTGGTCCTGAATTACACTAATCCGATGGCGGCTCTGACTGGGACTTTTTATGAAGTATCATCGCTGCGGACCGTGGGCTTGTGTCATGGTCTGTTTGCGGTCTATCGGATGCTGCAGAAAATTTATTCGGTCGAGGAACAGGATATTTCCCTGGAATTTGGCGGGGTCAATCATTTTTTCTGGGTAACCGACTTCACAATCAAAGGACAATCGCGGTTTTCCGAACTGCTGGAAGCGGCAAAAAGTAAATCACTGACCGCCATGGTCCATGAAAAAGATGTCGATGAAGCGGGTTTTGCCAATCATTATCTCGACTTATGCAATGAACTTTTCATTAATTATTCGATTCTGCCCTATCCGGGGGACCGCCATACCTGTGAGTGTCTGGGCGGATATATTCTGGATGAATCGGAGCTTGCCCGGTTGAAGATTAAGCGCACGACCGTCGAAGAGCGTTACGATACGCGAGCTCAGGCCCGCGCCCGGGCCGCTAAACTGGCTTCGGGCGAACTGCCACCGTTTGAAGTTTCCCGTGAAACGGCAGTTGACATTATGAAATCATTTATTACCAACAAACCTTTTATCGATGTGGTCAATCTGCCGAATATCGGGCAGATCGACAACCTGCCGCGCGGCGCGGTAGTGGAAACCCTGGGCCAAGTTGACGCCAGGGGATTTACCCCTCTTACTTTCGGCTGCCTGCCTGAAACCGTAAGACGGCTGGTCGAGCCGCATTGCAACGTGCAGAAAATGACCCTGGAAGCAGCGCTCAAAGGAGATTGCGAGCTGGCTTTACAGGCTTTAATGGCGGATCCCGCCTGCGCTCATATGGCCCCGGAGAAAGTTCGGGCCATGGGGCATGAACTGATGACCGCCACCGCTGAGTATTTACCACAATTCAAGTAGACTATGGAGAAAATTAATTGCGTCTTTTAATATATAACATCGCATACGGGACCGGCAGTCCGCGGAGCGAAGCCGGGCGTTTTTTAACCGCGGCACGATACCTGAGAACCCCCAGGAGAAGATTACATGCCCTGACTGACTTCGCGGTCAAGCATGAACCGGATATTATCGGGTTGCTGGAAGCGGACAGCGGTTCATGGCGCACCGGCGGCATAGATCAGGCCGAGTATATGGCTTCAGCCTTGAATCTTTCGGCGTCCGGATTTTGTAAATATGACCATACTTCATTGGGGCGAAAAGTCCCGATCATGAGGGACAATATAAACGCGGTGATCGGTGAAGAACGCACGTTCATCACTCGCGCCCATTATTTCAACCGGGGCGTCAAGCGACTCATTCTTGAAGCCGAATTTGCGGAGTTTTCGCTCTTTCTGGTTCATCTTTCCCTGCGCAGGAATATCCGGCCGCAGCAGTTGCGGGCTCTAGTCGAATTTCTGCCGTTTGACAAACCGCTGATTGTCGCCGGGGATTTCAATACCTTTAACGGCTGTGACGAACTGCATAAATTTTGTAAGGAAAGCAACCTGCGAAACGTTAATATCGATAATGAGCCAACTTGTCCTTCATGGGCTCCGCGCTATGTTCTTGATCATATTCTGGTTTCCCCCGGAATTAAAATAGATGAGTTTCAGATATCGGATGTTGAATATTCGGACCATCGTCCCCTGCTCCTGGACTTTCATGTTGAATGACCAGCTTTTCCGGGGCGGGTGACTAAAACTTAATCAGGAAAGATTTGAACTATGCCGCTATACTCGACAATGTTCTCGATTGACCTGCAGAACGTCTCTTATATCACACTGCTGATAATCATTCATATTTACGCGGCATTGCATATTCTATTTACCAAAAGCGATAATCCGACTAAAATGCTGCTGTGGCTGTTTGTCGTGATCGCCATGCCGATTGCCGGAATCATTATTTATATGCTGTTCGGGATAAACTCCCTGCGAACCATGCGGGCAATTGATAAAGCATCTGACCAGTTTGATCCGCGCCAGCAGGTTCTGGCCCGTTTCTTCAAACAGCAGAATCAGTACACTCACCGGCTGCATGAAAACGAACTCGGAATCAGCATGCGTCATAAGTTCAGACATATCATTTCCAGGGTTCTTCCGGAAAGCCTGCCGCTGGTCGGAAACTCAGTAAAACTGCTACACGACGGCACCGAAACTTATCCGGCCATGCTCGAAGCCATTAACGCCGCTGAAAAGAGCATTCATCTTCAGTCATATATCATTGCGCCGGATGAAGCCGGAAAAAAGATTCTTGACACAATGCTTGAACGTTCCCGGGCCGGAGTGGACGTCAAAGTCATGTATGATCGTTTCGGCAGCTTTCAGGCCATGATCTCAGGATTTTTCCGTAAATACAATAAAAACAGTCCCCAAAATTTTCACATCACCCCTTTTGTCCGTGGCCATCTGATAATTCCGCTGCCGCAGCTCCGCAACCACCGGAAGCTGTTGATTGTTGACGGCAAAACCGCGTTCATCGGCGGAGTCAACATCGGCCTGGAGAATGATCACAACTCGGATATACCACAGGATAAAATGATCCATGATCTGCACTGCCGCCTCGAGGGTCCGGCGGTCGCTTCGATGCAGTATGCATATTTACGAGACTGGATGAGTTCCACCAAAAAAACTTTGCTTTCCCTGTTGACCGATGATGCCTTTCCTGAACCGCAAACAACCGGAGATTCGGTTGTCCGGGTTATCCCGTCCGGACCGGGGCAGCAGCCGCAAGCCTCGCGCAGTGCTTTCCGGGCCGCGGCCGATACCGCGAGAAGTTCTCTTTGGATCTTCACCCCTTACTTTGTTCCTGATATCGCAATTCTGGAAGAACTTTGCATGGCCGCGTTGCGCGGGGTCGATGTCCGGGTTGTGGTACCGGCCAACAATAATCATTTTTTCGTTGATCAGGCCGCGAGGAGCCGTTACCGGGTCCTGATGGAAGCCGGGGTCCGCATTTTCGAGAAACAGGGCATTTTTTCCCATTGTAAAATCATGATGGTTGATGGCGAAGTTATCGTATTAGGTTCAAGTAACTATGATGTTCGCAGTTTTGAACTCAACCTTGAATTGGATATCGTTATTGAACACGGCTCGTTCATTGAGGAGGTAATAAGAACGCTGCATGTTGAACTCGAACAATGTATCGAAATAGACCCCGCTACCGTTTTCAACAAATCTTCCAGCCGGATTTTGATTGAAAACCTGTTTTCACTGCTTTCACCGATTCTCTGAAACGGATTTAGGTATGCGCATCTTAGACAATATATCGTCAAATTTATATGAAGGTTTTCTCCCTGCCCCGTTTGAATTCCTGAGCCTGGTAAAATATCCTCATTCACAGGATGACGTCTACCATGCCCACGAAGGCTTCCAGTTGATCATTCCAATTTCCGGCGCTTTCACAGTGGAGGATATCAAGGGGAATAAATACGTAGCATCCAACGGAGATGTGATAATCATTCCACCGCATATCAAACACATCTGGCGAGTCGAAAAGCACGCTGAAACCATCCAATTCTGCCATGAACCTTTTTCGCTGGATGAATTCGGGGAACTTCATTCCGTCTTCGGTCCGGGCAATGATAAGATTATGCAGCTGACCGTTGACGAAAAAGGCCCCGCATCTTTCGCCGCCGCACTGCAATGTGAAATGACGACTAACGAAGCGGCGAGAGGAGTAAAAATTTATACCAAACTGCTTGACCTGCTGGTAAATATCCTGCGTCACTCCCGGCAAAGAGGTCACGCCGTTCCGGGAAGAAATAAGGAAATTATCAGCAGATCACGAAATTTCATTGAGAAAAATTACCGGAAGCCAATCAAACTGCAGGATATGGCACGCGACGCCAGGTTGGGGGTCAGCCGTTTTTCAGAAATATTCCGTAATGAAACCGGTCGTTCCCCGATCAATTACATTAACCATCTGCGAATCGACAAAGCCCGAAGCCTGTTGACGTTTTCCATCATGTCAATTTCAGAAATTGCCGACTATCTGGGGTTCAGTTCCGTCCATTATTTCAGCCGAATGTTTAAAAAGCATACCGGCTCGTCTCCAGCTGAATTCAGGCATAATATACGTAAATAACCCAGCCGGCACCACCACAAAACATCAAACCTAATAAACTAACTATTAAAGTTTTATATATTTTTATAAAAGTAAGTTATGATATTTAAAACAAGTGATACATGTGAGGTATTTGCTTTTATGTTATCCGGGAGTTATAGTTATATTGGTTTAGCTTATCACTCATTTTACAACAATTCGAAAGGGGGAAATGATGTTTTGTAAAAAATGCGGACAGCCAATTGGTGAAAATGCCGTAACATGTGCTAATTGTGGAGATCATGCAGGAGGTAATCCAAAAGGTGATTCAAAAAAATCAACCTCCAAAACAATAATTTTTGTCATTGCCGCAGTAATCGTCGGTTTTTTAGTTTTTCCGACATTGTTGCTGGTCAGCGGCTACTTCATGTTTCGCCAGGCCGCAAGTAACTTTAATCGCGGTTTTTCTAATATTATGGAAAATGAAAACCGCTATGCCTGTTCAAAAGCAACCGTTCTGGGGCAATATTTAGCGCAAAAATATCCCGGCAAAAAAGTGCTGGTTATCTGCGACCAGGGGTTTGAAAAAAATACACGTACCCAAAGAATTATCGACGCGTTGCGACAAGCCGTCTGCACCGAGGTCGATGCAGACACTATAAAAGTCAAAGCCTCCAAAGACATGCAAGGTCCGGATGGAAATCTGGTTATGCCGCTCGAAGAAGTTATGACCCCGGCCGATTTTGACGCGGCCATTGCCACTCATCCTGATTGCCCGGTAATCGTCTCTATGATCGGACTTCCGCGAGAAAAAGCAAAAATGAAGTTCTGGAATAACAAGAATAAACACCTGGCGATGCTCAATGCCAACATTTTTGATCAGCAAAATGACATTAAGGCCGGAAGAATTGTCGCCGCCGTATCTTTCAAACCAGGCGTCAAATTTACTGAAGACCCGGCTCCGACCGATCCCCGAAAAGCATTTGACAAACGTTACCTTCTGATTACCCCAGACAATATCGGTAAGCTCGAAAGATCATACCCAAACTTATTCAAATAATACTATTAATTACGGCGTTTGACCATACACAAAAACAGTTATTACTCGACATATAATTATATTGCATTTATTGAGCGCTGAAAGCGCGGCATATGATTGTGGGAGCCGGACTCCGAACGGAGATTGCGCGCTGAAAGGGCGGCATATAGTGCAAGGGAATTATCAGCTGTAATAATAACTAAAAATTCTGTTTCGAGTTATCGTTTTTCCAGGCTTTTTTCAACCGCGAAATAAAGGATGACAAGTATGCAATTTAAACAGGAGATCGAGGAGAAGGAGGGGATTTGTGCGAACTGTCAAACCGATTCATCACCACTCCCGCCTGATTCATACCATAAATCCAGCGTCAAACCAAGGACCATCGTTATTGCCGTCCTGGTTCTCGGAGCAATGATTATTGCGGTAGTGCAATTAAGCAAAGAATATTTTATATTTCACCCGATCCATGATGCAAGAACCCTAGAACACTTTGACCGTGTTGCCTTTTCCAAAGCGACAGTCCTCGGTCAATATCTGGCACATAAATATCCCGGTCAAAAACTCCTGGTGATCTGTTATCCGGGGTTCAAGCAAAACCCGCGTACCCGAGAAGTAATTGACATCCTCAAGCAGTCTGTCGGCATTGAGGTTGAATCCGATACAATCAAAGTAAAAATAGAAAAAGATATGCTCGACAAAAATGGCAAGCTCATCATGCCGCTGGAGGAAATCATCACTGCAAAAGCATTCGACGCAACAGTCTCGGCTCACCCGACTTGTTCAATAATCGTCTCAATCATTGGCCTGCCCCATGATAAAAAGAAATTTAAATTCTGGCACGCAAAAAACAAACACCTGGTCATGTTCAACACCAACATTTACAAACTTGAAAAAGAAATTAAAGAGGGAAGAATTGCGGCTGCCGTTTCCTACAGGCCCGGTCCGATTGGTTGCGAAGACCCGGTCCCGTCAGACCCGCTAAAATTCTTTGACAGGTTCTTTATCCTGATAACTCCGGAGAATATCTCTGAAATCAAGAAAAAATATCCAAAGCGGTTTAAGTAAAATTGGAAATTATCGTTATGAAACTTAAGTCTTAAATAAAGTGGACTGAATCAATGATGACTAAGAAAAATTATCTAAAGTCAATTAATAATAAATCATACAAAGTAATCAATGGCTTTGTGATACTTGCTGTAATTATCGTTGCTATGCAATTGTTCAGTTTCAAGAATGATTTATATAATAATCTTCGCGGCAGTATTAGAGGATTAAGAATTGCGATTTTCGGCACGAAGTACGGATTCAGACATTATACTTATGCCAAGGCAGAAATTCTTGGGCGTTATTTGAACCGCCGATATCCAGGACAAAAGGCCTTAATAATCTGTCAGCCTGGATTTCATAAAAATGAGCGTACTGAAAAAATCATCAAATTCCTGGCGAAAGGACTGGGCGGAAAAAATAGAATCGTTGCAGAAGCAATCAAAATTGAGCCGTCAATGGATATTCCCGGTTCAGAAGGGAAGGTCTTGCCCTTGGAAGAAATTATGACTGCAACAGATTTTGAAAAAATTGTGGCATCTCACCCATGTTCATCGATCATCATTTCTTTGATCGGTATACCGCAAGATAAAGAAAAACTGGTATTCTGGAATAACAAAAATAAGCATTTTGCATTATTTTACTCAAACTTGCCGGGCGAAGCAAAAAACATCAAATCGGGGCGAATCATTGCCGCTGTTTCATTCAAGCCCAACATAAAATTCACTGATGATCCGGTTCCGGCGGACCCTCAAAAAGCCTTTGACACACGTTATCTTTTAGTCACCCCGGAGAATATCTCTGAAATCAAGAAAAATTATCCAAATTTATTTAAGTAAAACATTCTGATCAAATAAGGGAGGCAAGATGAAAATGTTATCATTAAAAGTTAAATCCCGCAAAAGGCTGGTTATATTCGTCACTATTGCATTGATGGCAGTAACAACAATTATATGCATTGTTACATACAACATAATCAGATCCAAAAGGATAGTCGAATATGGTCATTATTATGATCATTCTCCGTTTTACAAAGCAAAAGCACTTATTTTGGGGCAATACCTGAATAAAAAATTTCCCAATCAAAAAGTTTTACTGATACGAGATTATGATTTCTGGAACAACCAGCGCTTTTGGGACATAGTATTGTTTCTCGGTATAGGACTTGGAGGAGTTGATAAGATTGAAATTGATACGATCCGGATAAAGAATCCCAAAAAAGAATGGTTGGACCCCAATGGAGAAATTGCCATGCCGATTGAAGAAACCATGAGGGCGGCCGACTTTGACGCAACTGTATCGGCCCATCCTGATTGTTCGATCATCGTCTCAATGATTGGCCTGCCACGAGATAAAGAGAAGTTGAAATTCTGGAACAACAAGAACAAACACCTGGCGATGCTTAATGCCAACATTTTTGATCTTAAAAATTTCATAAGAGAGGAAAGAATTGTGGCCGCCATTTCATTTAAACCCGGAGTAAGATTCACTGATGATCCAGCGCCAAAAAACCTCAAAAAAGCCTTTGACAAGCGTCATCTCCTGATAACCCCGGAAAATATTTCCGAAATGGAGAAAAAATATCCGGAGCTGTTTAAGTAAAAAATCACAGCCATCCCGCAAACGGTATAACTGGTGTTGAAAGTTGAAAGATGAAGGTTGAAAGTAAGGACAAAAACGGTTAAAAAGATGTGATTTGGTATCAATTCTTTTCTTCCCACAAAATGTAAAAACCGAACAACGTGGGATCAGAATAAGGAAAATCATAAGTTCAAAACAAATTAAAAATCATTCAATGTAAGCATTTACGGGATGATAATGAGAGGTTAAACGTTTTGAGATTTATACATTTGCGCAGGCCGTGATAAATATAAAAACTCCGGGAGCGCCGCAGGCCACTGCGGCACGGGAAAGTTCTTCATATCGAAAATCCATTCCGGCAAAGGCCGTTGATTAAATATTCTGTTAGCGGCATACGCCGATAAAATAGTAATAACATTTATAAACGTTCTCTGCCGCAGTGGCCTGCGGCGCAGGTCAAAACGACATTCACTCCAATAATAAAAAAAAAGGGACGGTTTTGCCGTCCCTTAGAGAAGATATGTATTTTGCTTAGCGCAACTCAACTTTGAGTTCTGACGCCAAACGCTGGCGCAATTTCTCGAACGGTTTGTTGACCTCTTTATCGGTCAAAGTACGTTCAGGATTGCGGAAGGTCAACGTGTAGGCCATACTGCGACGATTCGGACCAATGTTTTTTTCATCTTCATAGATGTCAAACAACTGGACTTTTTCGAGGTTTTTCAGTTTGGACCCGGCAATGAACTTGATCACGCCATCATGCTTCAGCGACTTGTCGGCGACGAAAGCAACGTCACGGGTGGTTGACGGATAAACCGGAATTGCCTCATAGAAAATGCGGCCGGCATCGAAGTTGATGAGGACATCCGCATCAAGCTGCGCCATATAAACCGGGTATTCCGTCCGCAGCCCCTTTGTGCAGGCGTCCGCGAGTTTACCGAGGCGGCCGATAACTTTGCCGCGCACGCTTACCGCCGCGCCGTATCCGGGAGCGAACGTGTCATTTTCAACCGTCTCAAAAGCATAATCAGTTATACCGAGTTTTTCAAACAGCGACTCAAGCAAACCTTTAAGATCGTAGAAATCATATACCGTGTCAAGTTCGGCCGAAAAACGTTCAGGCATCCGGCGTCCGGTCAGGACGATACACAGATCCTGACGTTCTTCCGGATAGATATCCGGATTCGCGCAACAGGCGTTGCCCATCTCAAACAGACACAGGTTATAGTTCTGGCGCGCGACATTACGTTCAACCGTAGCCAACATCTCCCCGAACAGACTCGGGCGCATGCATTCGAGTTCCAAACTCAACGGGTTGTCGATATGGATAACATCGGCCTTGGTGAAACGATTGTCGGCCAAAGCGGACTTCTCGCTGACCATGCTGTAATGAATACACTCATACAGCCCCAGTGAAACCAACGCTTCATTGACTTTTTCCTGTCTGATTCCGGCGTCATCTTTGATCGGCGCCACGGTCTTAGCCATAACCGGCACTTCCGGAATGGCGTCAAGGCCGCGAATTCGCGCAACTTCTTCGGCCAAATCGGCTTCACGTTCGATATCCAACCTGAAATACGGCGGAGTAACCGCGCATTTTTCATCGTCGGCATAATCGACATGCAGTCCGAGAGCCCGGAAAATTTCAACCATTTTATCATTGGAAATATTCAGTCCGGTTAATTTGCGGATTCTTTCGAACCGGCAGACCACCGGAGATATTTTCGGCGGTTCACCCTGAACATCAATCAGATCCGATACGAGTTTGCCGCCGGCAAGTTCGAGAATCAACGCGGTCGCGCGATCACTGGCGGTCTTGACCATATCCCAGTCAACCCCGCGTTCAAAACGATATGACGAATCGGAGGTAACGCCATGGGAGCGACTGGTGGCACGGATATTTGACGGGTTGAACATCGCGCTTTCAAGCAGGACATTGGTTGTTTCTTCCGTAACCCCGCTATCCATAGCCCCCATAACCCCGGCAATACAACCGCCTTTTTCGGCGTCGCAAACCAGCAGATTGGAGTCATTAAGCTCAACTTCGCTTTCATCCAGCAAAGTAATTTTTTCACCATTTCCGGCGCGGCGAACTACAATCCGTCCCCCGACCAGCTTATCGCGATCAAAAGCGTGAAGCGGCTGGCCAAGTTCATGCAGGACAAAGTTGGTAATATCAACCACGTTATTGATCGGGCGCAGGCCGATGCTGATCAGTCTTTCTTTCAACCATTCCGGGCTTTCCGCAACTTTAACGCCTTCAATCAGACGCGCGGTGTAACGCGGACATAACTCCGGTTCTTCCACTGTAACCAGATTGGCCGGGGCTTTGTTTTCACTCGGAGCCGGCAACGCGATTTCAGGAAATTTCGGTTTGGTTTTAAGCAGACACGCGACATCACGCGCCACTCCCCAATGGGAAAGCCAGTCGGGACGATTCGGCGTAATTTCGACTTCGTACATGACATCGCCGGGGAACTGTTCCCGCAGGCATGAGCCGATTTTACTGTCTGCCGCCAGTTCCAGCAAGCCGCCGTGGTCGCTGCTCAAGCCAAGTTCTTTACCACTGCACATCATGCCGAAAGACTTGACGCCGCGCAACTTGGATTTGTTGATGACAAATTCACTGCCATCGGGCTCGACAAAGGTAGTGCCGAGAGTGGCGACCGGAACTTTTTTACCGGCATCGCAGTTCGGCGCGCCGCAAACAATCTGCAACGGCTCTTCGCCGCCGACGTTAACCATGCAGACGGACAGTTTATCCGCGTCCGGATGCGGGTTGCGTTCAAGTATCTCGCCGACAACAACACCTTTGGGAATCGGGCAATTTTCTTCGATCGCTTCGACTTCGATCCCGGCCATTGTCAGGCGGTCCGCTAAATCATCGACCGTCAGGCCGGATATGTCAACATACTGGCTGAGCCAATTTAAAGAAATATTCATTATTCAGCCTTTCAGTTAGAATTGTTTAAGGAATCTGACGTCGTTTTCGTAAAGAAGACGGATATCATTGATCCGGTAACGGATCATCGCTATACGTTCTATTCCCATTCCGAAAGCGAATCCGCTCCAGATTTCCGGGTCGTAACCAACCGTTTTCAAGACGTTCGGATCAACCATTCCGGCTCCGGCAATTTCCAGCCAGCCGGAATTCTTACAGACACCGCAGCCTTTGCCTTCGCAAATGATACATGAGAAGTCAAATTCCACACTCGGCTCGGTGAACGGGAAAAAGTGAGGCCGCAGCCGGATATCAGCCTTGCCGCCAAAAAGCTCGCGGGCAAAGGTCCGTAAAATACTTTTCAGATCGGCCATTGAGACATCCTTATCAATGTACAAGCCTTCAATCTGATGGAAATTCATACTATGGGTTGCGTCCGGGGTATCCCGCCGGAAACAACGGCCAGGCGCAACAATCCGCACCGGAGGTTCGTTACTCTCCATCACCCGGATCTGTACCGGAGAAGTCTGGGTACGCAATAAACGGCCGTCAGAAAAGTAGAATGTATCCCCGCGATCCCGCGAAGGATGATCTTGAGGAGTATTGAGTGCGTCAAAGTTGTGATAAACAGTCTCGATAACCGGTCCGGTTGAGACAATGAAACCCATGCGACGGAAAATCGCCACACAGTCATCGGTAACCGTGGTCAAAGGATGTTTGCGACCGACTTTGGTGCGACGCCCCGGTAACGTTAAATCAATTCCGGCGGCGGCTTCCGCGGCATTGGCACCGGCCATCGCCGCAATTGCGTCATCCAGCATTGACTGCAGTTTGTTTTTACCCACATTGAAAGCTTTACCGACCGCTGGCCGGTCTTCAGTGGCAACATTTTTCATTTCTTTGCCGAGAGCCTGAAACAGGCCCTGTCGTCCGAAAATATCAATCCTGACCTGTTCAATATCATCAGCACTGGCGGCATTGGCCAGCCGGGATTGCGCGTCGGCGACAGCGGCGTCAATTTTACTTGTGATTTGTTCTGACATGGTAAGGTTCCTTACACAAAAAAAAGCTTGAGCGTGATGAGGGTTTACTCACCGGCTCAAGCTTCCGAATTTTAAAATTACGAATCAGCGATTCAGGCTTCGAGGGCCTGTTTAGCTTTTTCGATCAGATCCTTGAAGGCTTCCGGCTCGCGTACGGCGAGGTCGGCCAGCACTTTTCGGTTCAGCTCGATTCCGGCCTTGTTCAGACCGTTAATAAATCGGCTGTAATTGAAGTCGTGCAAACGGCAGGCCGCATTGATACGGGCTGTCCAGAGACGACGATATTGACGTTTTTTCTGTTTACGACCGACGTAGGCATGCGCCATCGCTTTGTCAACGGCATCGTATACGGTACGGATCTGTTTGCTGCGTGCGCCGTAGAAGCCTTTGGCTTGTTCCAATACGCGTTTGCGTCTTTTGCGTGAAGCAACTGCAAATTTAGTTTTAGGCATGATTCAATCTCCTTGAAGAATGTTGTCGTTATCGACGGCTTAGAGGCCGTACGGCAACGCTGCTTTGATTCGGTTGTTTTCCGTGGATTTAACCGCGCCGTCCTGACGGAGGCGACGTTTACGCTTGGAACTCTTCTTGGTCATGATGTGCCGGCCGCCCGCCTTGTTGTGGCGGTATTTACCGGTACCCGTCTTTTTCAGTCGCTTTGCAGCACACTTTCTGGTCTTCAACTTTGGCATCGTTTTAACTCCTTGATATTAAGTTTTATTGATCCGGAAAGGCAGACGCCGATCGAGCCGCTTCCGGTCTTCCTGTCACAAACAGGGCCTATAATATAGTATGCTTCATGAAAAATGCAAACAGCCAGGAAAGATTTTTTGTTTAATACTGCTTTATGTATGATTGGATTTTTTTCTTTGACATGCTGCGCTTACTGCATCCTGCAGGAGCAACATCACCATTCTGATCAAGATAAAAAACCTCCGGAACAGGTTGTTCCGGCCAGAAAAAATCACTATAATCCTGAGCCCGGTCAAAGTTATCAATCTCAATAAACTTCCTCCAGCAGACCGAAGCCAAGCGGCGGCTGTCCTCCCGCGTCTTCCGATTGTTGTCTTTGTAATACATCATTCCAAGGTCGTACCATGCCCGTTTTGCCCCAAGTTGACCGGCTTTCTTATACACCGCTATAACTTTATTATTCAGATCATATCGCTTAACCAACTGCCGCCGTAAAATCCCGGCAGATAAATACCAGGCGTCAGGATCATTCGCACCCCGGGCCGGTTCAAGCATGCGCAGCCAGTCAACTTTAAAATAATTACTGTTATCAAATTCATGTTTCACCAGGAAATAACGGGCTTTAATATGACCGGCTTTGGCGGCACGGGCAATCAGATGCCTCCCAATACTTTGATTACCTGAAGTTTGAGCTTTAAACGATGTCCGGTATCCATCAAGGTATAGTTTTCCGCTTAGATAGGCTGCCGAAACAATATTCGCTCTAACCGCTTTATTCAGCTGTTCGTATGCAAATTTCAAATCTGCAACATCTTCATGCATCATTCTATAAGCCGAAGTGGTAAAACCATAATGAAAATACTGATACAGAATTTCAGCCCCGAGTAAAAACGCACTTTGCGGAGAGCCGTCCTTTTTCCATGCTTCCTCAGCCGCCAGAAAACGCCTGTTCAAGAAATTTTTTACTCCGGGAAAATCGGGATTCTTACGTATGAATTTAAGTATTTCATAAAGGGGATGGCCGGTGAGTTTATAATCGATTTCGGGAGACAAGTCTTTGTCGGCTAATTTACCCAGGCGCAACCGGCAAAGCAAAGCTTCCGCCAAACAGTCTTTGTTTCCGAGTTTCGCGCCGGCATCGAAGAGCTCCGACGCAAGCCGGAGAGCTTTTTCAGTGCTCCATTTCCGATCTCCAGGCAACGATAGAAAATTTGGAGGAATTGTGCCGTCCGCTGCCGGCGTCAAAGCTGAAATCAAACGACCGGCCAGAAGCATCGAGGGGGCATATTTGCTTTTGTTTATTTCATTAAGAAAATTATCAGACGTTATACCGCAGCCGTCAGACACATATCGCCAATCAATATGTTTAACATAGGGCCCGGATGAAATTCTGCGTTTGTTTCTTAAAAACATTGCCGCTTTATTTTTATTTTTTACGTCTGGCACACAATCCCGGTAATACTCCCGATTATTCATTCCCGCAATTGCCCAGAATCTTAATTTCGGCCCGAACTGTCCCCAAAACCAGCCGCAATTGCGATCTTTGGCGAAAAACATGAGATTGATAAACATATTGTCGGATTTTATTTGCGGCAAGTTCCCTTCAGGGTAGTATTTCGAACGGGTTACAGCTTCCACCGCCTGATTGGATAAAAACGGCTTATTCGAAGTTTTAAAGCAGATTTGACTGTACAGCGCATAAGCATCCGGCAATCCGTATTTCATCGCCTTCTGCAACCACTTTCTTGCTTTAGCAAAACTGCGTTCCACTCCAATCCCCCGCCAATAACATATTCCCAATTGATACATGGCGAAAATATGATTTTTTTTAGCGGCTTTTTCCAGCTTTTCCACTCCCTCAACCAAATCCTCCCCCTCCAGTAAACGCATTCCCGTTGCATAAACGGAGTCAGGATTTTTCCGTTCAATTGTTTTTATAATTTTCTCATCCCTGATCATTGCATAACCATTGTATGGATATTTTATCATTTTGACCGGGGAAAGATTCCGGACATATTCAGGGTCATCGGTCAATATCACTTGCGGATTGGATATTTCAAGATAAGTTCGACGATATTCTCTTTTACGTTTTTCACGCGGAGTTATATACAAGTACAAACCAAGGCTCCTAACGGAGCCTGACGAATTCGGTACTTCACAATGAAGACTAATGTTTTTCGCCCCGTTACAATTTATTGAATATACTTTGTTCTGATAAGTATCATGTATCATTCGGTAACTCAGGACCTCATAACCGGGCAAATAACGCTTACCTGAAAGCAGACACCATGGATATTGCTTATCCCATTTAAGCGAGGATCGTCCGGGAGCCTGAAAACCTGATCCTGACGCATTGTCAAACAGCGCCAGTCCGTTAAGATCGGAACTATAGTTAATATTATCAATATAATTCAAGCTTCGCGTAACACCAAACCGGAGCCGGGGATCTTTTATTGAATCAAGCGCAGGATAAAGCCTGATATGAAAATCCATAATTATAAATCTGCGCGGCCGTCTGGGCTTTTTTACATTTTTAAATAAATTGATTTGCAATGAATATAGCGAAGTTTTGTTAGTGGATAATTCGTTAAATTCGCTGGCTTTAAAATGATATACCGCGCCGAGCGGTGTTTGAAATAGTTTTTCAACCCCTTGACCGACATTCCAGCTTTCAGTAATAATTACAGGCTCTTCATAATTGCTGGAATAAGCCTGCGACGGTAATGCGAATAGAATGCACGAAACCACCCAAAGGCCAGCTCCTTTTGCCTTCAAGAGATTCTGCTCAACCAAAGTATTGAGAAAACCCATAATTCCCCTTTAAATCAATTTGCATATGAAGTCTAAAATACCACTAATAGAACAACTTGTCAAATATTCGTGGTGTTAATAATTTTGTGAATACATAAATCATAAAAGCTCTCTCGCCCCTAATTTTGAATGTAAATTCAAATTACTGAACTTTTATTCCGACAAATATTTTCCGACATTTTCTTCCGGAGATTTGCGAAAAGGATATTGCTATGCTAACTTTCTTTCATATTTATTTTCGCAGAATAACTTCATCTTGGGGAATATATTTATGGAAAACAAACAATATTTACCGGATACCGAGGAAACCGTTGCCGCGATAGCGGAATTCAAAACCACGTTTGAAGACTTGCGCCGGGAGATAGGCAAGTTTA
This sequence comes from Victivallales bacterium, assembly GCA_963676655.2. GTDB lineage: Bacteria > Verrucomicrobiota > Lentisphaeria > Victivallales > Victivallaceae. The sequence goes on from CAXXKX010000003.1 coordinate 575,516, forward strand.
TCGTCGGCCAGCATAATATCGTCGAAGACGTCCTGGTGGCGATTGTCGCCGGTGGCCATGTACTGCTGGAAGGCGTGCCAGGGCTCGGCAAGACCGCGTTGGTCCACACAATCTCCCGCGCCATGAATCTGGATTTCAAGCGCATCCAGTTTACCCCGGACCTGTTGCCGGCGGATATTCTCGGCACCAATATTCTGATGGATTCGGAAAAAGGCCGCGAATTCGTTTTTCAGGGCGGCCCGGTCTTTACCAACATCCTGCTTGCGGACGAGATCAACCGCGCCACCCCGAAAACTCAGTCGGCCCTGCTTGAAACCATGCAGGAAAAAACCGTTACCGCCGCCGGACAGACCCGACCGCTTGAATTACCGTATTTCGTACTGGCAACCCAGAACCCGCTGGAAATGGACGGCACCTATCCGCTGCCGGAAGCCCAGCTTGACCGTTTTTTCTTCAAGCTCAATGTGGAAATGCCCGGGCATGACGACTTCGCTGAAATTCTGGAACGCACGACCGGAGTCACCGAGCCGCAAATCGACGCGGTAGCCGACGGCCCGACAATCCTCCGCATGGGCCATCTCGCGCGCCAGGTGCCGATCGCCCCGGCGATCCGCGACCACCTGATAAAGCTGGTCACTGGTACTCATCCGGAACGCAAAGAATCAACCGCTGAAGTAAGAAAATACATTCGCTACGGCGCATCGCCGCGCGCGGCCCAGGCCATGCTGCTGGCGGCCCGCATCCGGGCATTGCTCGACGGGCGCTTCCATGTCTCGAGCGAGGATGTCGACGCATCGGCTATCCCGGCGTTGCGGCATCGTCTGATCCTGAGTTTTGAGGGCCAGGCCGAAGGCATGACCGCCGACCGTCTAATCAAGGATATTATCGCCGGACTTAAGTAAATCGTTTGTACATTCAACGGTTATTTTCATTCAGCCTATTTCTGTCCGACAAAAATTCAACCCGGGAAATAATTACTGATGCCCAAACACAGCTTGACCGATCCGGATTTTATCCGCAAACTTGAAATGCTTTCGCTGCTGTCACGCAAAGTGCTGGCCGGCGGCGGCAAGGCGGATCGTCGTACGCTGAAAAAGGGCAGCGGAATCAATTTTGCGGACTATGCCGAATACAGTCCGGGCGACGACTACCGCAATATCGACTGGAACATCCGGGCCCGCCTCGGCAGCCTGGTTATCAAGTTGTTTGAAATGGAAGAGGATATGCGGGTCTATGTGTTTCTTGACCTGAGCCATTCGATGAAATCAAAACTCTATTTTGCAAAACAACTGGCGGCGGCGCTGAGCTACATCACTTTGAACCGGATGGACCGGTTATTTATCTTCGGACTATCCGACCAGTTGGAGTCCCTGATGAATTCAGCACACGGTCGGGCCAGGATCATGCCGATGCTGCATACCTTGGAGCAGGCGGAAACATTCGGACACGGAACCGACCTGAAAATGTGCATCCGAACCTTTCAGGCCCGGAGGCCGCGTCCCGGACTTTGCGTCATTATTTCCGATTTCCTGACTCCGGGCGGCTGGGACGAGGCGTTTGACCAGTTGATCTATCACAAACACGATGTTTTCGGCATCCAGACCGTTGATCCGGCTGAATTGACCTTTGAACAGCGTGGGGATATCCGGCTTGAATGTATCGAAACCGGAACTTTGCGCGATGTCACAATCAGCGCCCAGGAAGCAAAACGTTTCCACGAAGCGGTCATGAACTGGAACCATTCCCTGTCGCGTTCCTGTGCCAGACACGCCATCGGTTTGTGCCGGGCGGCGATCGATATTCCGTTCGACACCATTATTCGTGAAATCCTGAGCCGGGGAGGAATGATCAAATGACGTTTCTGCATCCGGCATATCTTTACCTCGGTTTTCTACTGCTGCCGCTGGCCCTGCTCTATTTGTTGAAAGTGCGACCGCGTCGCCGGGTGACTACGACATTGTTCCTGTGGGAACAGGTCTTGTCTGAACGCAAAAGTTCCGCGTTGTTCCGGCGGTTCCGGGATCTTTTGAGTTTACTGATGCTGGCAGCGGCAATGATCGCGGCAATCCTCGGTTTGGCCGGACCGGTATTAAAGGACCGCGACCGGGTCACCAGCCTGATTATCGTTATTGATAACTCAACCGCGTCCGGAGCAAAATCCGAAAACGGAACAACTTTACTGGAAAAATCGCGTCGGGCGGCGGAAAAAATAATTCGCCATGCGGATGATGATTGTTTGATTACATTGACGACCGCCGCCGGAAGTGTGCGAACCGTTGTCAGCTCTACCCGCAACCGGAGCGAACTGTTCAGCATGCTCGAAGAAATTCAACCGGCTGGAACCGGATTTTCAAATGCGTCACTGAATGGATTGAACGATGCGGTCCAAACTTTGGGGGAAAACGGCCGTGCGGTTATAATTACCGGTTCCGGCCTGAAACCTCCGGCGGGAATGTCAATGGTCGATGTCGGCACATCCGCGCCAAACGCGGCGATTACCGGTTGCGACGCTCAATCTTTGCCCGGTCAGGACGACAGCGCAATTTTCTGGTTCCAGCTCGCATCATCGTGCAAAAAAGAGATCAGCGCCAATTTACTGCTCTGCAACGAAAACGAGGAAAATATAATCCGAGCCCGTCCGGTTACCATCAAACCCGGCGTTAATCCGCCTGAAAGCTTCAGCGTCAAATTCGCGTCAGCCGGACGCTGGATCATGAAACTGGAACTTAATGACGCCTTGAAAGCGGATAACTACGCTTATGCCATATTGCGTCGCCGTCCTCCACTGAAAGTTGGTTTCACTGAAAAAAACGCTAATTTCTATCAACTTTGCATTGAAGCGTTCAGTAAATCAAAACTGCAAACAGTACCGAATTCAAAAAATCCTGATATTGTAATCATGTCCGGCAATCCAGGCGGCGTCTCCAGCCCCAATCTGCTGATCTTCGCGCCAAACGGAGACAGTAAATTCTGGAAGAAAACCGGAAAACCACTGGATGACGCGCAACCGGTCAAAACCCTGCTCCCGGAGCATCCCGGAGTACGTTACTGCAAACTCAACGATCTTCAATTAAAAGGAGTGCGTGAACTGACGCCTCCGGACAACGCGATTATTATCGCCGCTACCCCTGGCGGCTTGCCTTTGATCTACCGGGTTAAAGTTGGCAATCAAACCGCCTGGGTGTGCAACTTTGATCCGGAACAAAGCGAATTCTTTTTAAATCTCAATTTTCCGCTGCTGGTCGCATCTGTCGCTGCTGATCTGAGTAACCGGACCAATACTTACCCGGCCACTTTCAAGACCGGAACCGTACTGCCGGAACGACTGCAAAAAATTCAGGGTGCGCCAGTTGAGTTCACGACACCGGGCTTTTTCCGGATCGGCAATGCTGACTTCGCCGCGTCTCTGATCTCAAGAAAAACCGCCGTAGAACCGGTTACGCGTGATAAAATCAAGAATTTTCAGTTAAAAGCCGGGCTCTCTTTAAGTTTTCTGCTGATCTGTCTGGCAATCGTGCTGGTTGCAAGTGAATCGATCCTCTATCATCGCAGAAAGGCCGGATAAATGACCTTCAGTTATTACAATTATCTCTGGCTGCTGCTGGTCCTGCTGCCGATGGTTTATTATTTCAGCAAATCACTGGCGGACCGGCCTTCACTGCTCAAATATGGCTCATTTGTTCTCCGGACATTGGCCGTGATCCTGCTGGTTCTGGCTTTATGTCGACCCTTTGTCAATCTTCCGACTCAAAACCGGCATACGGTGTTTCTGGTTGATGTTTCTGAATCGGTTACACCTGAAGAATCAGCCAAAGCGGAAAAACTTATTGAAAAACTTAAAACCCAAATGCCGTCATCCGATACTTTCAGCGTCTTCCGTTTTGCCGACGGCATCCGGTCCGTATCAGATAAAACCGCCCCAACAGATCTTTTCAACCGGGCAACCCGGATCGCGGCGGCGGCAAACGCGGCGGCATTCGCTTTTCCCGCCGGCAAAATCAAACGTCTGGTTATCTTCTCAGACGGCGCCGATACCGGCGGCAATCTGGAACAGGCCATCGCGGCCCTGCGCAAGGACGGAGTGGATATTATTTTTTCTCCACTCAAATCATTTGGCCGACCTGAAGCCGCAGTTCTCAATCTGACGCCTTCTGCCAATAAAGTCTGGCAGGGAGAGAGAATCAGACTAACCGCCGTCGTCACCGCGAACCGCGACATGAAAGGGACATTACATTTTATCAACCGGGCGGTAACAATGCGTTCAATCCCGGTTGATTTAAAGGCCGGCAAAACCGTAAAAGTCGCCGCTGATTTTTCGGTAACCGGGGATCACGGCAAAATCTGGAGCGTCGAACTGGCACCGGAAAAAGATTATTTTGAAATCAATAACCGGGCCTCATGCGCGGTAGAGGTCGGCGGTCGCATGAAAGTCCTGACTTTGCATAATAAGCCGCGCGAACTGCGGCAGTTTGTCCGGGCCATGCAGCAACAGGGAATCAGTGTCGTTGTACGCGGCCAGCACGGACTGCCGGACACCCCGGATAAACTGCTTGAATTCCGGGCGGTTATCCTGGCCGGAATTTCAGCCGATGCCTTGAATCAGCAACAAATGAATATGCTGAATCGTTATGTAAAAGACTTTGGACGCGGCCTGATAATGACCGGATCGGAATACAGTTTCGGACTCGGCGGCTGGTACAAAACCCCGGTTGAAGCCGTCCTCCCGCTAACCTCACGTTATGAAAAGGATAAAGAACAGCCGTCCATGAGTATGGTGCTGGTCATCGATAAATCCGGCAGTATGGGCGGAGTTAAAATTGAACTGGCAAGACGGGCCGCCAAAGCCGCGGTCGAACTGCTCGGTCCGCGCGACCGGATCGGGGTTGTCGCATTCGACGGCTCTCCGTTCAAAGTCTGCCCGATGACTCCGCGTGCCGGTAGCAGTGACGCAATCAACGCGATCGACCGGATCAATGCCGGCGGCGGCACTAACCTTTATCCGGCGATGAAGATGGCTTATGATATGCTGCGAATGGAATCATCCAAAATCAAACACCTGATAATCCTCAGCGACGGGCAAAGCCAACCCGGTGACTTCCTTGGCGTTACCGATGAAATAACCGGCATCGGCGGCACCGTTTCCACCGTAGCTCTGGGACAGGGAGCGCACGCCGGACTGATGCGCCAAATCGCCGAAAAAGGCGGCGGCAGGTATTATTTTACCGCCGATCCCGCCAATGTTCCAAAAATTTTCGCACGGGAAACGGTTGAAGCCTCAAAATCCGCCATTAAGGAAGAACCTTTTTCGGTCCACAGTGTCGGCCGGTCGGGTTTTCTACAGGGATTGAACCTGGAAAAAGCCCCGTTCCTGCTGGGATATGTCATGACCCGACCTCGCCCCGGGGTCCAAATCCTGCTACTGACTGAAACCGGTGATCCTTTGCTGGCAGCCGGACGGTTCGGGCTTGGACGCTCGGTTGCCTTCACTTCCGATATCTCCCCGCGCTGGAGCAGCGAATGGATGTCATGGCGCGATTACGGAAAATTCTGGTCACAGATTCTGCGTCATGTGGCAGGCGCCGGACAGGACCGCGACGTCACCGCCGTATTGAAGCGCCTCGACGGGGAAAAATTCAAACTTAACCTGACCGAACCTGATAATCGGCAGGATACTTCTAGCAAATGGACCGTCCGGGTTTCCGCGATTGATGGTGCCGGCAAAAAAGTTGAAGTTATTCCAACGGGGCTGGACCGGCAAATAGCGGAATTCAGCCTTCCGGGCAGCCGCGATTTCACTGTCTTTGCCAACGCTGGCGACAACCGGCAAATAACCCTGCATCATTTCGGGAATTATCCACGGGAATACCTGCTCGACACCAAGCTGGCGGAAGCAATAAGCAAGCTGCCGGTATTTTCTGAAACTGAATTTCTCAAACCGCCAACCGCCAGAACCGCTTCTCAAGCTATAGCTTTCCACCTGGTTTTGGCTAGTTTATTATGCCTGCTAGGAAGTGTTCTGCTGCGAAGGGTATAACCGGTTTATTTCACTGTTTCTTTGTTCAGAAATGTACTGTAATGGTATTTTATAAAGATTTTTGCAGTTTCCTAAAGCAATACAATACTGCTCCTGTTGGACTGAATCCCCGAGCCAATTGTTTTTTTCTTATTCGTTCCGGATTATCGAATTCAGCACCAGCTTTGCGGAGAAACAACTGCGATCCGAGAATAACGCCATCGGTAAAGTGCCTTGTTCTCTTCAAGAAACAAATATGCATCGACTCTTTTTGTCTTGCCTTGTCCCGAGCTGCATATATTTCCTCACTCGATGCACCTGATTCGGCGGCTATAATTCTTACCAGTTCACCGCGAAAGAACGCGAACAGGTCTAAATCTGTCCATTTTGAAGTATCTCCGATTGTGATATTCGGTTTCATATGCTTGACAAAATTATTATAAAACATATGTCTACCGCTTTTGCAGTAACGGCCCCAGGTAGAAAAAGCATAGTCATCTGGATATTGGTTTAATCCTGCCCGTACGGGATTTAATTCAACATAGATTACACAAGCGGCTAACGCGTTTATCTTTTCCAGGATAGTACTTTTAAACCGACCACCCCACAACTGCCCGGTACGATCACGGGTTTCATTGTAAACACAAGTAAAACGTCTCTGATAGGCAGACATAAATTGACTTATATCAATCATTTTCAGGGCGATTGTTTCGCATTGCTGTTTATTCTCAATGCTTATTACCGGATTTCGAGGCGGAAATTTGAATGGGTTTTTCATTGATTTATAATAATCGTTATGCCGTTTGACAATAGATTCAAGCGGCGGCAGTTCATCAGGGCCTGGAGCATAGACCACCAAATGGAAATGATTTCCCATCCAGGCAGCGGAAATGACTTCAATCAAAAAGTAATTACAAAGGTTCTGAAGTAAGCGAAATCCATATTCTTTATCGGCCCTATTGAAAGGATGATCACCTTTACAACAACCGATGCGGTTATAGAGATGATAGTAGCAGCCGTCATTATGAACTTTTATTCTTATTCCCATTTTTATCCTCCTGATAAATTGATTTAAGAGTAATATAATCGATGCAATCCATTTTATCAAATAGTTTTACCGTTTAACTATAATTAAAATACAAATAATTAAAATATAACCATTTAAGCAAAACCAGGCGAGCAAGATTATTTTAAATTATTAAGAATATCGCAAACCATTTCAGCATTGTTTTGAACCATGTTGTCGTTATCGCCGCGATACATACCGACATTTACCACGTCTGTATCTTTGATCGATTCAAAGGCGTAATTAAATGCCATTTTGGCATCAATCCGGCCGGCCCCCAGAATTTTATAGGCAATGCAGGGCTTTTTGATCGCGTTAATGCATTCCACCGCGCGCGGCATATCTTTAAGTTCAAATTTTTCTCCGCCGTCAGTATGGACACTACCGCAGTTGAAAAACGGAATCGCGTGAAAATCCACAACATCAAGAGAATCAACCCAGTAATGAGTCTCCGTCGCATGTCCCGCTACACCGACCGGGATTCCGGCCCGCTTGACATAACCGGCCCATTCAATCAGGGATTTTTCATCCCTGCTTAGATAGAGATTGTCAATCAAAGCACCATGGAAGTATATAGCTTTACAGCCTATTTCAATGGCATCATCAATAGCCTGCATCATATTGTGATTCATCCGCCAACTAACCTGGGCAATCCATTGTAACTTTCCGCCGCCGCTGAGATACTTTCTCAATGCATCAATGACATGGGTTGTTTCGTTGTTCGTTATCATTGTGTTAATTCCAGCCTGCTCGGCCAGGTGCCAGGTTTCAACGATCTTATCAACAGTATTAAATGCCAGCATTTCCGCATTGCGTTTTGCATTCTGGTGACTGAAACCGCCAAACGGGTTGGCGCCGATAATCAGCCGCGTCGGATTAAGCCCTAAAAAATCAACTTTTGGCAGCATGGCAACTCTCCTGCTATATCTGTGCGTAAACTTTTATTGATCTCATTTTTCCCGATCAAAACCGGAAATGTATTATGATATCATACATTCATTCACTATCAGTTCAAGTGGTGTTTTGCATAATAGCATAAAAAATTATTATGGTATAATAAAGGCAATACATAAAAAATTCGTGCCATTTCGAATAATGTCTAATTATGTTGAAAAGATTTGCTTCCAATATATTCATTAGACATGGTCAGAAGTCTTTCTGCTGGCGGTAAGCCCGTGGGGATACTCCGAATTTTTTCTTGAATTCGGTGGAAAAGTTCAAGGCATCGGAATAGCCGACCATCAGGGCTATTTCCTTGATGGAAATTATAACATCACTGAGGAGCCAGACCGCAGCACGCTGCAGCCGCAGGTTTATCAACATTTGTCTCGGGGTCAATTTAAAATATTTTTTGAATTCCCTGATAAAGTACGCTTCAGAGTATCCCATTCGCTTAGCCAAAGCTTTATTGTTAATATCCTTTTCCAGATTCGCTTCAAAATATTTGGGTAAAACCGCAAAGTTTTCCGGAATGACTAAGTTTTCCCGCGGTTTTTGCAGAAATTGAAAAAATTCCAGAGTCAAGACTTCATTCTGTCTTGCGTTGTGCGAAGTCGAATGCATTGAAAGTTCCTTATATCGTTCAAGCAGGGCCTCAAGCCGGTAGGTATCGACTTCGTGTAATAACGTTTTCCCGGATAAATTGGCAAACTCCAAGTACTCGTTGATAAAGTCTCCGGCAAACAAAAGACTGGTCTTTTTACAATACTTATCCGGACCGGTCCGGATTTCACTGTTCGCGCCTTCGTGAATTATAAGTAAATCGCCGCGCCTCAGAATCTGTTCCTTTCCGGATCCCCGGTGATAAAGCGAGCCTTCCCGTATAAACTCAACTCCGAAATTTTTCTGATTTTCGATTTTAAAATATGCTTTTTCCAACCAGTGAACTTCTGAGAGAAAAGCGGCATAAAACATATTCTTGTCAGATAAATCAGGATTATTGAAAAAAAATAATTTATAGGATCGCCGGTGCTTGATCAGGGTATGCCTGGCCCCGTCGATTACTGCCGGGGGCATGACGGCATATTCATCATTCCGTCTTTTTGAGGTGAAAGCCGCCATAAGTCAATTTTCCAAATGTTTTTTACTGTTTTCACAATATATAATAGCTTTTATTATATTGTTTTTCAAATAAAAAACATGTAAAATGAAATAAAAAGACCAATCAAACAGGAAAAATTATGCAAGATACAATCAATCACGCCATGGATAACGCCTGGAATTATATATGGGACAAACTATTCTGTCCGGAGAGTAAAATGTTCTACGATTATATAACCAGCAGAGAACACAACCAGCGCTTCGGACATCTGCCGACGGCGGAAGAAATAGCAGCAGATTTGCCCAACCCGTGCGGTTGGGGAACCGGAATGGAAGACTGTATGCTTAATGCCGGGTCCGTCATGGACATTTTGCGGATTCGCAAGCAGCTTACCGGGGAAGACAACCTTGCTTCAGCCATTGCGGTAGTCGAGGGTATCATCCGCTGCGCGACCCGACACAACAAAAACGGATTTATTGTCAGAGGAATGTCTTATCCGGCAATTCAGAGTTGTTACACTAATTCATCTCTGGACCAGTTCACGCTGGCGATATACGGAGCCTGGCGTTTCATCGGCTCATATCCGGAAGCTCCGGCAAGTGTTTTGAAAACGGCCCGGGAAGTTATATGCGCATGTGCCAACTACTGTACTAAAACTGTTACTTCACAGAATGATTTCAACTTATTGAGACTTGACGGCAAAAAAGCCCAGGTGTCAAAGATATGGCATTGTTCATGCCATGAATACATGCGATTACCGATGATTTATACAGCAGCATTTAGCATATCCGGGAAAAAGCACTATCTAGACCTGGCCAATCAATATATTCATGAAGCGTTGGAAAAAACTTCTCTGCTGGATAATAAAGATGAGTGGTGGGATATCCCGATTGTGCAAATGCAGATTTCGCTGTATCTGGTCCTTGAATCAGGAGTTTTTCCGGAAATGAATGAGGAATTATCGAGGATCATGGGCAACGTCGCGGATTTTGCCAAAATCGAGCTGAATAAAGGGCTTAAAAACGCAAAAGATTACCAGGGGAACTGGTGCGAGTTGAATACCGACTGGCGGACCAACCGGATATTTGTCCAGCACGGGGGAATCCGCGGTAATGGAGAAGGTTATCGCAATCCGGTATTTCCCGATTCTTATGCAGTCCCAAACGCTATTTTGCGGGCAATCGGCAATTACCTGACGACAGTTGCACTTAGTCCGGCAAAAGAGCCGGAGGCGGCAACCCTTGAAAGAGTGGAGGAGTTTTTAACGAAAGTGGATTATTCGAATTATGCGGGAGACGCCCCGGTCAAACTGATTCACGGTTACTGGTCGGTGATGAACCGGAAAGCGGTAATGACGGCTTAAGAAAGCAACGAATGTTCGGACTTTTTGAAATCATAGATACCTAAAAAGGAGAAAAAACGTGAGTAACAATCAAAAAAAAGCAAAAAGAGCAAACTGTTAACTTTAAATTTAAACGAAAGGAATGTATCATGAACACATTCGAATCAACAATTATTGAGAAGTTTTCCGGAAAAAGCTCAGAAACAAAGGAACAAGCAATGAAAGACGCGGTGGACAGGTTGAGATTCACACTTATCGAACTCCTGGTGGTCATCGCAATCATTGCGATTCTGGCGTCCATGCTGCTGCCGGCGCTGAACAACGCCCGCGAGAAGGCCAAACAAATTGGCTGTGTAAACAACCTTAAACAAATCGGCAATGCGATGATTTTCTACGCCGACTCATACGACTCCTACATTCCGGCTTTCGGCTCCGATCCCTATTACTGGGACACCAGGTTGTCCGCGGTGATGGAAAACGCCAATGACAAACCATATTTTGTCTCCAAAGTATTTCGCTGCCCATCGGACAAATATCCGCCCAGCCCATATCTGGTGAAATACTGGAACTGGTCGGAATCCAGCTACGGAATAAGTATTATCGGTTACAATTCCAGTTATCCGGGGAAAAACAAATTTTTTAAACTTTCGCGTTTCAGACGCGCCTCTGTGTTGATGTATGCCGGGGATCAGACCATGGGATCGGAAGTCACCGAAAGCGGAGAACCGGCCCAGTACTATAAACACTGGCCGGTCGCAGAAGGAAAAATCAACGGAAATTTCGGAATGCCTTTATCCAGACACAAAGGACGCGAGAGCGTATTATATCTGGACGGCCATTGTGATCACCGCAGTATCCCGGAATTATGTTCCATCTCTCTGGCAAACCCGCCCTGGGGCTGGTATGATTTTCTGAACGCCGCTCCCGGCAATTAAGCTTCTGCCCGGAACAACCTGACTTACAGACATACAAAGGACCAAGATGAAACAAGATAAACTTTATTTTTCACTTTTGATAATACTGACTTGCGGCCTGCTTTTCGGCGACAAGGCTAAAATCACTTTCAAACTGGATTTTGAAAAAGGCGGCACGCCGATAATCGCGGCCGGTAATCCACGGGGAGCTTATATGGACGAAAAGGGCCAACTGCAATTGACCAAAGGCGTCAAAGGCAACGGCATGCTGACAGGACGAGGAAAGCAGGCTCTGAAGTTTGACGCGACCGGAAATATCGACCAGAACAAAGGAACCGTTACGTTCTGGATGAAAATGAACAAAGGGCACAAATGGAAAGATAAGTATAATAAGTACTGTACCTGGTTCGGATGGGACGGCTGGGGCATGCAAGTCCTGTTCTACAAATATAAACAGAATTCCCGACCGTTTCTTTATTATAACTCGAGAAAAACCGTTGACGGGATAAAAACCTGTTATCTGCCGACCGAAGATCAGCTGGATGAAAATGAATGGCACTTTTACGCCTTCACCTGGGACAGCAAGATGTGGAATCTGTATATTGACGGCGAGTTCATCGGCAATATCCTTCTGAGCAAACCGGTTCCGGCCAAAGAAAACAGAGGCCGTTTTTTCGTTGGACAGGGCTGGCTGTCAACTGACGATCCCTGTTCAGTAATGGACGAGTTTACTATCTACGACCAGGCACTGCCGCAATATGATATCTTCAAAATTTTCACCCGGGAAGCCAACTATTTCACGCCTCAAAAAGTCATTGTCAGGTCGACAAAGCAGAAAATCACGATTGACGGAGTTCAGTCCAGAGAAGAATGGCGGGACGCCGCGGCGATTCCGTTGATGATTGACAAAAACAGCCGTTCGGCGGTTCCAGTCCCGGCAACCGTCCAGCTCACTTATGATGATAAAAACCTTTATTTTTTCATGAGCTCTCCGCTGGATAAGAAATTTTTTGAACATGCCAATACAAAATTATTGCATGGTATTTTTCTGCGCGAACGCACCCAGAGAGATCAGGACATAGTTAACGATGATTCTTTTGAGATTACCTTCCGCCGCGATGATTCCGAAGACATTCATTTCATGTCAGCCAATACGCTCGACATCAGATACGAGTACTTATGCACCAACGGCGGTTTGCCGATCGTTCTGGACTGGAACCCGGACTGGAAAGTCAAATCGACAGTCAAAGACGGTTCGTGGTTCCTGGAGGGGCAAATTCCCTGGTCCGACCTGAAAGGCAAACCGAAAACCGGAGCGACTTGGGAAATGAACTTCAACCGCATCTGGAAAAAATTGTCCAAAGAACAGGATATATGGGCGGTTGGAGCGGCTCCGCGACCAGTACCGCAGCATGAAGTTATGAAATATTTTTCGGCCGGTTATGTCACTTTTGCCGGAAGTAAAACGCCGATTGTCAAAATGGAGGAAATCAACGCGTTCAACAGCAGTAAAGTTGATTTTACCCTGAAATTTAATAACGACGGCCCGGGGGCAAAAGAGTTTGCTGTTATCCTGAAAACTCCGTTTCGTAATATATACGAAAAAACGGTCAAAGTCGCCGCCGGAGCTGAGCTGAAGCTAGAGATTGTTAAGGTTTTTCAGGAAAAACCGCAGCAATTAAATCTGAAAGTTTTCGACAAGAAAGACAAAAAAGTATATCTGCGCCAGGACACACCAGTTGCCGTTAAGGAAAGTTTTGATATTGTCCTGATGCCGTTTCCTTCCAAAAACAAGGTAAAAGTGAAAGGGAATTTCCGGCAGTTGAATATCCCGTCTGAGTTGAGCAATGTCAAAGTATCGCTGCTGAACGATAAAGGCGCGGTTCTGGAAACCAGGAAAGTAAAAACCCCAGGCTCCAGCTTCTCCGTTCCATTTGACTTTGCCGGTAAAGATTTTTCCAAAGACTATGTATTCAAGGTCGAAACCTGTTCCGGCAACCGGATTGTTTCGGTCAATAAAGTGTCATACCGCCATTTACCGCTGCCGGAGTGGTTCCATAACGATCTGGGTATCAGTGACAAGGTGCCTGATCCGTGGACGCCGATGAAGTTCAAAGGCGACAGCCAGGTATCATGCTGGGGCAGAGAATATTATTTCGGCAACAAACTCTTCTTTACCCGGCTGACAACCCATGGCGACGATATTCTGGCGGCTCCGGCTGAACTGCTGCTTGAAACCGGAAAGGGTAAAGTTGACCTGAACAAACTTCCGGCCAGACAAAAAAATGTCAAGAGCGTCGACACTGAAGTCGATTTTGTTCGAGACGTCAATTACGACAATCTGCATATTACTAACAGCACTAAAATGGAATATGACGGATTCATGTGGCACGAACTTACTATCAAACCGCAAAAACCGGTTTTGATCGATAAACTGCTGCTCGAGTTGCCTTTGTCCGACTCTATGGCGAAGCTGTTGGTCCCGCACGACTATTCGCTTAAAGATACCGGAAAAATCAAGGAATGGCATGGAAGCGTACGGCCGTTCTGGGTCGGCAATGCCGAAGGCGGAATTCAATTCGTTACTGAACAGGCTTTTACCTGGAGGAACAAAAGCGTCAATGATCAATTGCAGTTATTCCGGAAAAACGGACACTGGATCTTGCGCCTGAGCCTGATCGGACAAAAAACAACATTGCGGAAGCCAATCAAGTTTGCATTCGGTTTCCAGGCGACTCCGGTCAAGCGGTTTCACCCCGATCACCGCAAATGGCGCATCAGCAGCCTGAAATTACTTAAGGATACAAAAGAAAAGAATATAGAGTTGATCAAACCCTGGACTATTTACTGGGGGAAAGTTTTCTGGGTCGGAGGCAACCGGGCCGGTGAGGTCAGTTATCCATATCCCCGGAAAAACTTAACCCGCAAAGAAATGCAAAGCAAAGTAAATGGAATCCCGACCTATGGATTTCCCTATTACCAGCTGCACGCGTTCTGGTATCCGTCGCCTGAATTCAAACAATTCGGTTACGAATGGATTACTTCAGATTCGCTGGTTCCACCAACCGCGCCTAAATTAAGCAATCAGCGACTGATGACCTTATGTCAGGCATCAAGAACTTTTCAGGATGTCATACTGCATGGTTTCAATCAACTGCAGAACCAGGCCAACCCAAGAGGGTATTACTTTGATTGTTCTCAGCCGAGAACCTGCAGCAATGCGGAACACGGCTGCGGAATCCAAGTTGACGGCATGCACCTGGCCACCAAAAATATTCTGGGAACCCGCAAGCTGGTCAAGCGCATTTACACGCATTTGAAACAGAAACGCCCGGACGGAATGATTCTCTACCACATGAGCGGACAAGTCATAATGCCCATTCACGGTTTTGCGGATATTCTTCTTGACGGTGAAAACTTTACTTCAATATTATACAAGAACCGCGGTTATGAAGAGCGTTTGAATCCTGATACCTACCGGGCTGAATATGTCGGCCGCAATTTCGGCTCCGTCGTCGCTCTGCTGACCGAACTCAGATTTCCGATGTCGCTTTGGAAAGTGATCAAATCAGGTAAAAAACTCTCTCCGGCCCAGCAGGAGTTTTATGATGAAACCGGTCAGCACTCTGACTATATTCTGGGGCTCACCCTGCTGCATGACAGTCAAATCTGGATTGCCTTCATGCCGCATAAAGAGACAACCGTAAAATATTATGATATCCTCAAGCAAATTGATTACGCTTCCGGAAAGCACAAATTCATCCCTTACTGGAAAAATAATTACGTTACAGACAAACGGCATAAAACAACCTACGTAAGCCTTTATACGGCTTCGGGAGAAGTTATTGTGGTTCTGATGAACTATCAGAATAAAAGTGCCGATATCAGTTTCAATCTTGATTTGAAGAAATTAGGATTAACCGGAAAAACATTGACCGTGGAGAATTTGAACAATCAGGAAAAAGTCAATTTGGCAAACGGTATATTGTCGATCAGCAAGCTGCCGCCGTATCAATACAGAGTAATCAGAATAAAATAACTTTTTTCGATATAACTCAACCCGGCCTCCTGTTTCAACAGCAGGAGGCCTTTCATTTTCCGGACAAAAAAATATCATTTTCAAGGGCGTATTGTATTTAAAAATCCTTATTCAAGCCTGGGGCTCTTTATCTGTGGGGAAGTAGCCCAGAAATTGCGAAAGCATTGACGCGTGCCTGATAACAACCTGTCCAATCTCTGGAATTCTTTCGTCGGGCAATCGAAATTTAGGACCGGTAATCCAAATAGCGGCAGTCGGCTTGCCGCTATAGTCAAATACCGGAGAGCCGATACAAATAATCCCTTCGGCCTCTTCTTCAAGATCAGCAGCATAACCTTTTTCACGCACATCTTCGAGGCATTTTTTATATTCACGCATTGACCTGATGGTTTTTCCGGTAAATCCAGTAAATCTGATATCTTCCGTCTGGTGCTCAAACTCGGTTTTGTCCACAAATGCGAGCATCGCTTTGGCCGGGGCCGCGGTATGAAGTTTAAACCGTGTTCCCGGCGTAACCATAAATTTTATCGGTTCATGTGAAAGCGCCTGATCGAGGACCACGCCCTCTTTTTCCAGCATTGTCCCCAGCAGCGCGGTCTCGCCGGTTTCGTCCCTGAGTGAGCGCAGGATATCAGTGGATTTCTCCACCAGGCTGGTTTCAACTAATGCCTGGTAGCCAAGTGCAAGCATTTTCCGGCTCAACAAGTATTCTTTACTGTCATCATTTCTTGTCACATAACCTTCAGCTTCAAGCGTGGAAATTATCCGGAACACACTGTTATTCGGAAATTCAAGCTTACGGGATATCTTGGCAATTGTCGCTTTTTCCGGGCGCATCGCAAGATATTCTAAAATTTTCAGGGCTCGCTCAAGATTAGGGACCTGATATCGTGACTTTGTTTCCTTCTTATTCATGCTTTCTCCTGATTAAATCTATATAGTAAATACATCGACTACTTTTCAAAAGATTTTTAACGGCAATTTGCCATTCTTCAGTTGATATATTTTGAAATATAGCATATTTTTCTATATATACAAAAACCCAAAAGAGGTATGCAATGGACAAAGTAATCGTAATTACCGGAGCGACTTCCGGTTTCGGGCTGGCAATGGTGGAAAAATTCAGAACTGAAGGAGCAAAGCTGATTCTGACGGCACGCTCGAAAGACAAACTTGACGCAACGGTTGCAAAGGTTAACACCGCCGGTGGAAATGCTATCGCGGTTTGCGGCGATGTTACCAATGCTGCTACCTTTGAAGCAATTTTGACCGCCGCATTGGAAAACTTCGGTCGACTTGACGTGCTGATCAATAACGCCGGCGGCGGAGTCAAGATCGGCCCGATCGAGGAAATGGACGACGCGACTATTGAAGCGTGTATGGATTTGAATTTGAACAGTGTTATCAAAGCGTGCCGGACTATTGTGCCACAAATGAAAAAACAGGGTAACGGGCTGATAATCAACCTAACCAGCGCCTGTCATAAATTTGCCTGGCCGGAATGGAGCGTCTATTCCGCAGCCAAAACCGGTCTCTCGATGTTGAGCCGGTGTCTTTATGCCGAGCTGCGCCCATTCGGAATCGGTGTCTCGGTTATCGTTCCCGGCGGTTCGAATACCGGTTTCCAGCAGGATGCCGGTATCGGAGTTTTCGAATGGAACGAGGCAAACGCGCTGCGTCCCGAGCATATCGCCGAAGCGGCCTGCTGTATTGTCAATATGCCGCAAGGCGGCATCGTCCCGGAAATGGTGGTTTACGGCATGGAGCAGGAAGTTATTCCTTTCTGAGCTGGAGAGATCATGACTGATCCAGGCGGCCCGGTATGATGACAAATATAAATATTTAATCCGTTTGATCACACTGAATATATAGAAGGAACAGGTTACAATGACCGGAATATTTATTGAAGCGGAAGCGTTTGAAAATCTTGGCGGCTGGGTGGTCGATTCCCAGTCAATGGCGCAGACAGGTTCTGCATACATTATGGCTCACGGGATGGGAATTCCGGTGGCCGATGCGGAGACCGCAGTAGAAATCCCGAAAAGAGGAAAATGGACCGTATGGGCGCGTACCCGGGACTGGACCGCAGTCTGGAAAAAAGGCTCATCCGGCGGAACCTTTCAGGTCAAGGTCAATGAAGAAACATTGCCGGTTATCCTTGGAACTGACGGTGAAGAATGGGGATGGCAAAAAGCTGGCGTTATCAATCTTGAATCCGGACCTACAAGACTGGCGCTGCATGACCTGACAGGGTTCAACGGTCGTTGTGACGCGCTATATCTGACCATGGATTCGGGTTATACTCCACCGGATAACGGGAGTGAACTGGAAGCATTGCGTGGAACAAGACGACAGGACGATTCTGATGAATACGATTTGATCGTAACCGGTGGCGGCATGGCCGGAATATGCACGGCCATTTCCGCCGCCTCATTCGGAGCGAAAGTTCTTTTACTGCAGGACCGGGGCATCCTCGGCGGCTGCAACAGCTCGGAGATCCGGGTTCCGCTTGGCGGCTGTACGCATTGCGCCCCATATCCTGAGCTGGGAAATGTCGTTGATGCGATCTCTCCTGTTTACGGCAGACCAGGCGCGTTGCCGGCAGATTATTATGAAGATTCCCGTAAGGAAAATATCTTTAAACTGTTTAAAGAAGAACAGTGCAAACTGATCCTGAACTCAAGCGTGCTCGCAGTGGAAAAAGCGCCCTCCGATCCGCAAAAAATCAACGCAGTCATTGCAGTAAACACTTTAACCGGAGAGAAAACCCGTTACAAGGGCAAATTGTTCGCAGATTGCTCCGGTGATGCGGAGATAGCACGAATGATGGGCGCCGAAACCATGTACGGGCGGGAAGCGAAAACCCGTTTCAATGAGTCACTGGCCCCGGAAAACGATCAAAGGCAGGTAATGGGACTCTCTGTATTATGGCTTTCGGAAAAACAGTCTGCGCCGGTGGAATTCCCCGATATCAACTGGGGGATCGAGTTTAATGAGGAAAATTGTTACTATATCACCAGCGGGGACTGGGAATGTGAAACCGGCCAATACCGCGACCAGGCGTTGGAGTCTGAATATATCCGTGATTACGGTCTCATGACCACCTATGCCAACTGGTCGTTCCTGAAAAACCATTCGAAACGCAAAGAGGAATGGGCTAAACGGAAATTGACCTGGGTTTCATACGTCGGCGGCAAACGTGAAAGTTACCGGGTTGCCGGGGATTACGTGATGACTCAGAACGATATCGAGCAGACAAAGCTGCACCCGGACGGCACCGCCGCGATTAACTGGAACATCGACCTGCACTTTCCCGACCCTGCACATACCGCCAAATTTACCGAACCTTTCAGATCATGCGCCTATCACCGCGGGTTCCCGGCCGATGTTCCAGTGCCGTATCGCTGTCTCTATTCCAGAGACGTGAAAAATTTATTCATCGGCGGACGTATTATCAGCGTATCGCACGTGGCTTTTGCCGCGGTCCGGGTCATGCGCACTTTGGGCATGCTGGGGGAAGTGACCGGCATGGCCGCCGCTATTTGCGCCACAGAAAACTGTCTGCCGCGTGACGTGTATGTTTCGTATTTCAACCGGCTGCAGGAAATGATGAACCAGGGCGTAACGCTCCCGAAATATCATCCGGGCGGGCATAGTTGTGAAACCTATCATTTCAAAGATGCCGGACATGTTTTGATTTCCCGGCGGGAACATGATGTCAATGTAAAAGTTGATCCTGAAACATATTCAGAACACAATGCACGGATAAAAGAACTTAACCGGGTTCAGGAAATAAACATCATCGATGGAACTCTTTAACATCGAAAGTTAAAATCGCCAGAAAAAGACGTGAAATTTCAGGATCCGCATTGCTGCGATAATTCAGGCACGGCTGTCTCTAATAATTGACTTGCAAGAATAGAAGCGGCGTTTTCAACAGCTGTCTTCGTTTACTTTAATTATTCAGGTTGAAACAGGCTAATAAAAACCACCGGCTTTACTGAAAATAAAAATCGCCAAGATTCCCTTTGTCATATTGTTGATTTTTGGCACTAAGGTCTTATATTAGGGTGTGTTGTATGTAAAAACCAATGATAAAACAAAGGACTTCAACAATATGAAAGCCGCTATATTATGCGTTGACGATGAAACGGTAATCCTTGAAAGTTTGGAAATGCAACTGGAGGACCATTTTGATTCACGTTATGTCATGGAGTTCGCGGAGAGCGCCGAGGAGGCTTTGGATATCCTTAACGAACTCGAAGGCGAAGGCATTTCCGTTCTGGTAATCGTCAGCGACTGGCTGATGCCGGGCATGAAAGGGGACGAATTCCTGATCAAAGCTCATAAGATGTTTCCGCACATTGTCAAGATAATGCTGACCGGGCAGGCCGACCATGAAGCGATTGAACGCGCCAGACGTGACGCCGACCTTTTTGAATGTATTTACAAGCCCTGGGACGCGGATGTTTTGACCGGAACTATTGAACGTGCGTTAGAAAAATTTGGAGATTAGTGAAATATGAGCAAGCCGGTAATTATCTGCGTTGATGATGAGAAAGTTATCCTCGAAAGTCTGGAAATGCAATTGGAGGACTATCTGAAAGGCAGTTGTATTGTCGAAGTTGCCGACAGCGGCAAAGACGCTATATCACTGGTTGACGAATTATTGGAGGAAGGACAGGATGTCGCCGTAGTTATCAGCGACTATCTGATGCCGGGTATGACCGGAGATGAACTACTGAAGGAACTCAGTGCCAAACTGCCGCTGGCAACGATGATTTTGCTGACCGGTCACGCGGAAATGCATGTTATTACGGAAATCCTGAACTCAGGACGCCTCGACCGCTTTCTGACAAAACCGTGGAATCATCAGGAATTTATCGCGGTAATCCGTTCCGCTCTGGAAGCTCATAAGCTCAAAAAAGACCTTGAAGATCATCGCGATGAAATAGAATTCAAAAATAAGACCTTTCAATTGTCGCTTGACGCGGCCCATTTCGGGACCTGGCAGTGGAATATCAAAGAAGATAAACTTTGCTGTGACGTCAACTGCGTCAAAATCTTCAGCAATCCGGATATAATCGAAGAATGTTCAATTGAAAATCTCTTGAGCGCCATTGACCCGCGGGACCGTTCCATGGTGAAAAGCGGGCTGGACAACTGCGCGGAAGACAATGTTGACAATTACCTCAAAGAGGTCAGGCTGAAAGGGCCGGAAGAATCCAAAAACCGCTGGGTCAGCTGCCAGTTCACGGTTGTAGACCGTGATCACAACGGGGTCCCGTGCCTGATTTTTGGTCTGGTTCAGGATATCTCCGACCGCAAACAAGCTGAAGAAGAGTTGATTCAGGCCAAAGAACAGGCAGAGCAAAGCGATCGTTTGAAGTCGTCATTTCTTGCTAACATGAGTCACGAGATCCGGACGCCGATGAATGCGATCATGGGTTTTGCGTCCCTGCTGGCCGATGATACATTGCCTTCAAACAAGCGCCATGACTTTATTAATATTGTGAATTCCAGTTCTAAACAATTAATGACCCTGATCAATGATATAATCGATATTTCCAAAATCGAATGCGGAGAGTTGAAAATTTTTCCGGAGAATATTGACATTAACCAGGCCTTGAGGGAACAGCTGGAAATATTTGAACAGGAACGTATTCGTCGTAATAAAGATAATGTTCACCTTTTTCTGGAATGTCCGCTGTCAAGCGAAGAAGCCAGAATCTCCACCGATATGTCACGCTTTAATCAAATTTTCACTAATTTAATTACCAATGCGCTCAAATTTACTGAAACAGGCTATATTCGCATCGGCTACAGAAAGCCGGAAAACGATCACGAATTCCGCTTCTTCGTGGAAGATACCGGAATCGGGATTCCGGAAGGGAAGCTCGATATTATTTTTGAACGTTTCCGGCAAGTCGATGATTCAACCACCCGCGAATACGGCGGAACCGGCCTCGGTTTGACGATCACCAAAGGACTGGTGGAAATGCTCGGCGGAACTATTGAGGTGAAATCAACGCCAAAACGCGGTTCCGAATTCTCATTCATCCTTCCCCGGGAAATGCCTAAATGAATAATCCGATCCAAACCGTTTTACTGACCGGGTTCCTTGGTGCCGGCAAGACGACGCTTCTACAATATCTAATCGAACACGAAGCGTTTGCCGGTAGAAAAATCGCGGTACTGGTAAACGAGTTTGGCAAATTACGGATAGACGGCGCTTTGCTGCCGGACGGCGAACACTTCCTGACAGAAATCAACAACGGCAGTATTTTCTGTTCCTGCGTCAAAGGCTCCCTGATTGAAAGTCTCGAAAAAACCGCACGTGATTTTGAACCGGATCTGATGCTGATCGAAGCAACCGGATTGGCGGAGCCGACCGATGTTATGGCGCTGTTTCAGACGGATTTTCTACTTGCGGCCTATCAGCGTCCGCTGGTCATTGCGGTTGCTGACGCGATCAATTTTCCAAAACTGCAAAACATCCTGCCGGCGCTGACCGCGCAAATCAGGGTGGCAAACATAATTCTGGTCAATAAATGCGATCTGGCCGGGAACGGTGAACCGGAAAAAGTTGCCGAAATCCTGCGTGAGATCAATCCCAACGCCGAAATATTCAACACAGAGTACTGCCGTTTTCCGCTCGAATTGCCCGAGGGAAACGTTACTGATCCCTCAAACGCAACCATCGCCGCGTTGGGATCAGCACCGGAGTCGGTAGCCAATTACGAACTGCGCTGGTGTGGAACAGTCGACCGGGAGGAATTTTACAAAGTAATGGAAGATCACCGGAACAACATTCTCCGGGCAAAAGGCCTGGTCCAGTTTCCGGATAAAACTGTATATTTTGAATCGGTCAATGGAATTTTGAGTTCCAAACCAGCCGATTTTTCCCTTGAATCAGCCCCTGAAACCGCAATGTCATTTGTTTTGCGCGGGATAACCCCCGGAGCATTTGACCGCATCTGCAACGGATTTAAAAAATGACAAAGACCAGACGCATTAAAAAAGTCAAACTGGCCAGCCATCGCCGTTTTCAGCGGAAATTGAGCCGTTATCGTCATACAAAATCCTACAGTCGGATTTCCGGCGGGTTTTCCAGCGTCCTGTCATTTTCCCAGAGCCGCAATCGCAAGATTCTAGTCTCTGTAGTCTTAGTCATTATAGCTATTGGACTTATCTCAGTCTTCTATTAGAATCAGCATCCTTTTTTTTGCTGTTAAATTCAGCTTTTCCCTGTTTTTATATTTGAATTTCCATATTTAGACATTATTTTATATATAGTAATATTTAGGATCGGCACACATGAAAAAGAGTAAAAAGTATCCGGCTCCGGCCCTGGAATATGGTATCCGGGCAATGCAGGCATTGGAAAATCTGGGTGAAATGTCCCTGGAGGATTTGACCCGGAAAACCGCGGTTCCCCGCAGCACTCTCCTCCGGGTTCTCGAAACAATGGAAGAACTCGGCATGGTTTCCCGGGACGCATCAAACCGTAAATTCACCGCCGTAATGCGTCTGGTTCCGACTGATGACGAAGATGAACTGAATATGAAAATTCTTCAGAAGACGATGGAAAATCTGTGTGACGCGGTCAAACAAACTATTGAATGGTATAAACCTACCTCCGAAGGTACTATGGCGATTACTCACCGCTGTGAACCGACCGACCAGCGGGAAGTGCGGATAGCCGCACGAATCGGTTTCACAAGAGCATGCGACGGAGAACTGGAAGCCGTGGCCAGGGTAGCCTGTGCCGGACAATTCTGCCCGATCGAATTCAACGGTCGCTGGCAATACGACGACAATGGAAAACAACAATATTTCACCGCCGAAGAAGTGGAAACATTACTAAGGGCAGTCAAAATGGAACGAGCCGCAATTGATTATAATTATAATTCAAACGGGGTCCGACGCTGTGCGGCGGGAGTCTTCGACGGGGACGGCGACCCGGTGGGCATTTTGGCGATTGCCGAATCTTTCTATCCCGGAGCTGATCGTGAATGGGGACATAAGTTTACTGTCCTGCGCGATTCGGCCCGTCAACTTTCCGGCTTTACCGCCGGTTCCTCTTAATAATAAGAGGAAAAATCAATCAAAAAAGGAGCAAACATGAGAATCCTGTACATCGACATCGATACCCTGCGTCCTGACCATCTCGGATGCTACGGTTATCACCGCAACACCTCACCCAACATCGACAAACTAGCCGCCGAAGGCGTCCGGTTCGAAAACTGCTATGTTTCCGACTCCCCGTGTCTGCCGTCACGTTCCGCGCTCTATTCAGGTCAATGCGGCATCCGCAACGGCGCGATCAACCACGGCGGCGGCGCGGCCGACTGGGCCATCGATCCGGACAACAGGGAATTTCAATGCGATCACGATTCATACATTCGCCAGCTCCGGAAAAACGGTTACTATACTGTTTCGGTCAGTCCGTTCGGCGAACGCCATTCCTCTTTCTGGTTCTACAGCGGCTTCCGGGAAATGTACAATACCGGCAAAGGCGGAGTTGAAAGCGCCGAGGAAGTAATTCCCGTTGCTTTGGATTGGCTCGACCGTAAAGGCAGTGGCGATGACTGGTATCTGCATGTGAATATATGGGATCCGCATACCCCGTACCGGGCTCCGGAGGAAATAGGCAATCCGTTTGAAAACGAACCGGCCCCGGCTTGGATGACTGAAGAAATACGGCAGAGAATATGGAACACATACGGACCGGGAACCGCGCAGGAGCCCGGCGGCAACTATCTGCTGCAGGGCGAAAACCCGTTCCCCAGACAGCCCGATCAGATCGATTCAATGGAAAATTACAAAAAATGGATCGACGGTTATGATTGCGGAATCTATTATGCGGACTTGCAGGTCGGAGCGCTTGTCGACAAACTGAACGAGCTCGGCATTCTCGATGATACTTTGATCATGATCAGTTCCGACCACGGTGAAAACCAAGGCGAACTCAATGTTTTCGGCGACCATCAGACCGCCGACCACATCACCAACCGCGTCCCGATGATCCTGCGTCACCCGAAAGGGTTCGGCGGCAAAGGCAGAGTCGATGAAGCCCTGCACTATCAGTTTGACGTGGCTGCGACAATGATAGAAATGACCGGCGGCAAAACGCCTGAGTCATGGGACGGTGTATCGTTTGTCGACGCATTTAAGGCGGAAACGTCGGAAGGACGTGAATATCTGGTCGTTTCAAATAACGCCTGGAGCTGCCAGCGTGCTGTTCGCTGGGATGATTATATTATGATCCGCAATTACGTTTCCGGTTTTAAAGCTTATCCGGAAATCATGCTCTTCAACGTTAAAGAAGATCCGCACGAACAAAATAATCTGGCAGACAGCCGTCCCGAACTGGTAAATGCCGCTATGACCAAACTCGATCACTGGCATACCGACGAAATGTATCGTTCGCACCGCGACGTCGATCCGATGTGGACCGTTATGCGCGAAGGCGGCCCGTATCACGCCTCATTTGGCCACCCCAGATACCAGGCTTATCTGCAGCGGCTCAAAGAAACCGGTCGCGGGCATCTGGTCCACGAACTGGAAGCAAAAGCCCAAAAGCTTAACTATAAAAATAAGTAATATTTATTTTCGCAATTCAGCCCCGGACCAGAATCCGGGGCTTTTTTTATAGATTTTTTTTACAAAATAATATGTAATACATATTGACATTATTACATATAACATATATAATATAGCAAAACAATCAACCCGAAAACAGGAGAATTATAATGCTGGCGCCAATCCAACAGGAACCATTGATCGATGTGGTTGAGAAGAAAATATATTCCTATATAAAATCAAATCAGTTTCAACCGGGCGACAACTTTCCGGCCGAAAAAGATCTGGCTGAAATGCTTCAGGTAAGCCGTCCGGTCGTGCGTGAAGGCTTGAGCAGGCTTCGGATGCTCGGGTTGCTGGAATCACGTAAAAGACGTGGAATGATCGTTTCAAAGCCGACAATATTTGAGACCATGAGCAAGGTAATAGACCCCGCTTTCATGGATGAGGACGAACAACGCGATTTTTGTAATCTGCGTGTTACTATCGAGCTGGGTTTAGCGGATATTCTTTTGATGAATATTACCGGGAAAGACATTGAAGAGCTTGAAAAAATCGTCAAACACGAGGAAGCGGACCCAACGGACTTTAAACTTTATATGAGCTGTGATTACAAATTTCACTCTTTGATTTATAAAGCCACCCAGTGCAAACCGCTGGAATCGTTTCAGGTATTATTGTACCGGTTCTTCTCCGACCTGAAAACCAGAAAAGCAAAAGCCCGGGATAATTTCTCAAAACGTTTTTCCGATGATGAACAAACCACGCACCGTGATATTCTTGAGGCAATCAAACAAGGTAAACCGGAAGATATCCAGAATGTCATGCGCAAGCATCTCAGTATCCATTTGAAAAAATAAATAATAAACGAACGACTTATCATGATCAAACCAATTCTCATTTGTGCGACGGCAGGATTTTTTTGCAGTTATCTTCAAGCAAACCTCAAAGTTGATCCCGCTCCGGTTATACAGGTTAAAAATGAAAAATTCCGAATGCCGGCGAAGCCTTCACGGAATTACAACGGAGGCTATACATTACGTCAGGTCCAGGTGTTCAAGCCGGGACGCGGCCTTCCGGCATTCGGCTCGGTTCAACCCGGCAGCGTAAAGGTGCATCAGGGAAACAAAGATTTAATTAAGGACAAAGATTATCTGGTTGATTACCAATGGGGAAAAATCAGCCCCACCCCGAAATCTTCAATAAAATCCGGAACTCCGTTAACCGTTGATTATGCCTATCGTCTGAGGCGGCTTGACTCACTGGTGAAAAACAACAGCGGGAAGGAATATATAAGGAAAGGCAAGCCCCATCTGAACACACCGCGTCCCCCGGCATTGGCTCCGGGCGAGAAGCGTATTGCCAATATTTTCATTGATTACGATTGCGACGGCACAAACGCCGAAGTTTATGAAATAACCGAACCGGCAGATCAGGCCGAAACCGCGACAACCCGCGGCAGGATTCCCCGGACATTGGCTAAAATAAAATCAGGTAAACCGGTCAAAATCGTCTGTTGGGGCGACAGCGTCACTTGCGGCGGCGACGCCAGTTCCCCGGCAAAGCGTTATACCGCTCAATTTGAGAGTTTGCTGAAAAAGAAATTTCCGCAAGCAAATATCACGGTTAAGGTCGTTGCGGCCGGCGGTTCAAACTCAAAACAATGGCTCTTTCCGGAAGAATATAAATACCGGGGACGCAGCGACATTTGCCGCTGGGAAAAAGTTGCGAAAGAGAAGCCTGACCTGATAACTCTTGAATTTGTCAATGACGCCTGGATGAACGAACCGGCAGCATTTAAACAATATGACGAAATAATGAAAAAAGTCAAAGCGATTAACGCTGAAATCATTATTATCACGCCCCATTTTACCATGAAAAAAATGATGGGATTTAAGAATTATAAAGAAAAGGAAAAACGCAAATACGTTCATGCTTTACGCAAATTCGCCCGGACTAACAACCTTGCCGTTGCCGACGCGTCGGCACGTTGGGAACATCTGGCGAAGGAAGGCATGCCATACATCGTTTACCTGAAAAATGCAATTAATCACCCGGATGACGACGGTCATCTGCTATTTGCCGAAGAGTTAATTAAAAACTTTGACTGAGAGAATCGCAATGTATTTTGAGCAAACACAAATATCCGTGGAAACGGCCATATTCAACGGCATTCTCACGACAGAAAAACTGGCGGTATTCGCCGAATGCGGGATTGACGCAATTGAACTTTGCGCCGTAAAACACCGGGTAGATTACCATGATCAAGCTTATGTTGACGAGATTGCAGACTATATATTGAGGAATAAAATCAATGTTCTGTCAATGCATTTACCATTCGGATATGATTTGGACATATCCAGTCCTGACTCCGAGACAAGAAACGCCGGAATATCCGCGATTTTGAGTTGTGCCGGAATCGCAAACAAACTTGGCTCCAATATTCTGGTTCTGCATCCCGGAGTTTTCCTTGATGAACACCAGAACCGGATTGGGCGCATTGATTTTGCCATCAAAAGCATCCGGGAACTGATTGCCCGGACTTCTGACAATTTACTGTTCGCGGTTGAAAACCTGCCGCCCGGTTATCTGGCCGATACCGCCCGGGAATTATGTCAAATTGTTGAAACCGTCGACCATAATCGGGTCGGTTACTGCATCGACACCGGTCACGCCCATTTGACGAGTCAGATGGATAAACTTGTCAGAGGCTGCGGTTCAAAAATTTTAAATGTGCATATTCACGACAATGCCGGCGATAAAGACAGCCACCTGATGCCGTTTGAAGGAAATATAGATTGGCCGGCAACGGTAAGCTTGTTCAACGAAGTACAGTTCAGCGGCCTGCTGACCTATGAACTTACCAACGAATCCGATCCGGCTGAAAGAATCGCGGAAGTGATGACTAACTTTGCAGCTTTGTGCAAAAAAGAAGAGGTTGCACTGAGATGAATTATCTGAACATCAAAGAACCGGAAATTATCGGCATTGCCGGAGGCGTCTTTAATGGCCGAGACGGGATGTTCAGTAATCACCTGTCAAGTATCATCGAGCTGCCCGATGGCGGACATCGTATTTATCTGTGCCGCCGCTTCTGGTTCGATGACAAAACAACCAGCATGGATATCGGATACTGCGACAGAGATTCTCTAACTCAATGGCCGAATTTACAGGAAAAATTCAAACCGTTGAAACTGGAAGGCCTGCCGGATAATTGTAAGACCGCCCATCCGAATATTATTAAAAAAGCCAACGGATATGAAATGTTCTGCTGGGTTCATGGATGCGGAATGGTGAGATACGTCAAATGTTCAAGCCGTGACGGGATTAATTTCAAAATTGAAAACCTGGCGGAGCCATGCCTGTACCATCCGGCAGATTTCGCGGTTGCGGAAAATGACGATGCCCAAGGGTTGCTGACGGTCAAGAACCATTGTTCAACCGGCAATCCGGCTGATGATTCCAGAACTCAAGATGCCCGGCGCGAATTAATTTCCAATGACGCCACTTGCGTTATCCATGACAATCAAACCGGGCAATACATTATGCATACGGTACACCTGATGCCTTCCGAACTACTGCCGGAGCGGATTGTGCCATACGATAACGCCCCTAAATGGCTAAGAGTGATTCATCGCCGGACCAGCAGCGACGGCCTGAACTGGAGTAATTCAGAGCCGGTATTTGTCCCGGATGAGAATGATCCGGTCGATCTGCAATTCTACAGTCTGGTAACCCGGAAGGCCGGGCCCGGAATGTTCGGTATACTTGGCTATTACCCGGTCAAGGACCAGGTGTTGGATTTACTGCCGGCGGTATGCGATGAATCAGGCTGTTGGCGGAGAAACCGTGAACCGTGGAATCTCCGGGAAAAAATATCCCTTGACGGCAAGCCGGTTAAAATGATTTTTCCCGGAGCGATTGTTCAGGCCGGAAGCGATTTAATTATCTCCGGAACCTGTTGTTCGTATTTGCATAATCAAGTCGGCAAACTTGCGCCGGAAGACTATGTTCAGGCCAATGTGCTTTTTAGATTACCTGTTGCCAATATAGAAGGATGACTGATGAAAGAATTTACGACATTTGAAATAAAAAAACGCCTGCAATGCGAGACCGTGGTTATCGGCGGCGGAACGACCGGAATTGCCGCGGCAATAGCATCGGCCCGCAACGGAGCAAAAACCATGCTGGTGGAAAAATGCGGTTATCCCGGCGGCGCATCGACTGTGGTACCGTGCTGGATGGGGTTCCATGCCCCGACCGGGGAGCCGGTTGTAAAGGGTATTGCGCTCGAAATGCTTGAGAAACTTCAAGCCAAAGGCGGAGCTACACCGATATACCCGGACCCGATTTGCGGCAGCATGGCCGCGATCAATACCCACTGGTGGAAAATTGTCGCGAGCGAACAAATTGAACAGGCCGGAATCGAACTGCTTCTCCACACCGGCTTTGCCGGAGTGGAAACCGCAAGCCGCAAGATTACCGGAGTGTACCTTTGGAGCGGAGAAGGTTTGATCTATGTAACATGCAAAGTTGTAATTGATTGCACTGACACCGGAGTTGTCGCTCTGAGGGCTGGCGAAAACATGATCCGCGGCCGGGAAAGCGACGGCAAGGTTCAAGTGGCGTCATGGGTGTTTGAAGTTGACGGAATTGACTTCAAAAAATTGTTTGACTACTTTGTTTGCTTCCCTGACGACTTACGTCCTTTTGAACTTGACGACGCGGAAGGTCATATTCGCAATATATTGTCGCAACAGGCTTTTGTAACCGGGGCATTTGGCCGATTGGTTGAAAAGGCTGAACGAGACGGCATGAAACTGCCGCGCAATAACATGCCCGGCGTAATGTTCCCCGAAGCCGCTAAATTCGTTACGGTCGCCAGCCGGGTCGAAGATGTTGATCCGTTGAACGTGCAGGCCTATTCAAAAGCCGAAAGCGAAGGCGCATCCCAGGCTGAAATATGGATTGAATTCCTGCGTAAGTATGTTCCGGGATTCAAGCATTGCGATCTGTCCTGCACCTACGGAATGATTGGAGTCAGGGAAACAAACCACCTGATCGGCGAGTATGTTCTTACCGCGGATGATTTGCTTTCCGGCCGGGTGTTTGAAGATTCGATCGCCCTGGGCGGATACCATCTTGATATTCATTCACCTGACCACGGCGGAATCGAGACCAGGCAGCCACTGGTTTATACCATCCCTTATCGTTCGCTGCTGCCGGTGAAAACCGACAATCTGCTGGTGGCCGGACGAGCTATATCGGCCACCCATGAAGCCCAATCATCAACCCGGGTAATCCCTATCGGCATGGCTGAAGGCGAAGCCGCCGGAATCGCGGCTGCGATGAGCGTGAAGCAAAATTGTATTCCACGGAAAATCAATATTGCCGAATTACAGAAAAAACTGGTAAACGCCGGAGCGATCATATTTTCGAACTCAAACGAATCTCAACAACCAAATATTCCGACCGCCGCAAAACAAAAAGAGATTACCGTAAAATGAAACCGCTAACTGTCACGAAAAAAAATATTCTTGTCTTTTTTGTCGATGAATTGCGCATGGACATGCTGGGCTGTTACGGCAACAATGTCGTCAGGACGCCCAATTTGGACAAGCTGGCGAACGATTCACTGGTTTTCGAAAACTGTTATACTCCTACAGCATTATGTTCTCCCGCACGGGCAAGTTTTCTTACCGGGGTCTACCCTCATAAACACCATATTGTTGTCAATACCGGTGAGCCGAAATGGTCATACTGCCAGCGGCTTGACCGGGAAATAATGATGATCCAGGATTGGGTGAAAGAAGAATCCGATTATGAAACCGCATATTTTGGAAAATGGCACATCGGACCGGATGAAGAACTGATGGAGTCAGGATTCGACCATAAAAAGGTGTACGATCATCCTTTATACACCAATCACCCCGGTTCCTGGATGGGCCCATTCACAAAACAAATGGGAAATGGAACCGCGGGCCTGGTTGACGTCCAACTGGAAACGTTCCCTGATGTCCAGACCGCCGCGATGACTAAATCATACTTGAAAAAGCGTAAAACAGATCGTCCGTTTCTGCTATACTGCGCCTTTCCCGGTCCTCATCCCCCGTGGATGCTGCCAAATTCATTCGGAATCCGCTATTCTCCCGAGCATATTCCGTTATGGGAAAACCGGCGCGAAATTAATTCAGAAGAAAAGCCTTTTTATCAACAGCGACTGTCGGGAATAAGTCTGTTATCAACCGAAAATTCTTCTGAGGAACAGGCGGATACCCTGCTGCAGGAATTGCTGGCATGTGAGTATTCATATATTGAATTAATCGATATAATGATCGGTCAGATCATTTATACGCTGAAAGAAACAGGACAGTATGAAGATACGGCTATTATCTTTACCGCGGACCATGGTTCCATGTCCGGAGCTCATGGTTTTACCTATAAAGGCGCTTATATGTATGATGAGATTTACAGAATTCCGCTGCTGTTCAAACCCGCCGGGACAACATGCCGTCGGCAACGGACAGCCGCCTGCGTAAACCTGATGGATATAACCGCCTCCATCATGCATATTATTTCAGGGCGCCGTCATGACTCGTTGGGAAATCAGGAGCTCGACGGAAAATCGTTCCTGACCGATACTCTCGATGATGTCATTGACGGCAAAAAGTTCCATTACGCGGAGTATTACGGAAACGACTACGGCAATTACTCCGCCCGGATGATTACAGACGGCAAATGGAAACTGGTTTATAACTTTTCCGACAAATGCGAACTATACAATCTTGAGCTTGATCCAGGCGAGCTGACCAATCTGTTTTATGACGCAAGTTACAGTAATATCAGACGATCTCTTATACGGGAATTGCTCGAACAAGCAGATAAGTATGATGACGGTTGTTTTGTTCTGTGGCAAAAGGAAATTGCAAAGTATATCAACGATTAATAAGATTGTTTTTAACTGAAAAAAGATACCAGGAGAAAAAGTATGAAGAAAAAAATAGTCTGTATATCCGGACTGGGATTGAGTTTACTGGCATTAACGACACTCCCGGTCAAAGCCGAGACAAATTACCGCGGTTTTACAATCGACGTCGATAAGGCCAACGCGGAAAATCTGAAAGAGATCAGGAGCAAATGGAACGGCAATATCATTCGTTATCACATGCGAAGCCGATACCTGGCGGGACGGAAACGTTGTTCATACTCGGAAGCCTGGCAAATGATCCTGAAAGAATTGCCGAATGTCCTGAATGAAGCAAAGAAAAACAATATGGTAATCGTCCTGACAATGCAGGGCGGCGTCCCCAACGACAAAGCAAAAAAATATCCTAAAGGCAAAAAGCGCCTGACCGCATTCTGGTCCGATGAAGAAAATTTGCAAATCCTGGTCAAATGCTGGCAGCAAGTCGCTGAAATCTGTAAAGACCGGAAACAGAAAATCTGGTTTGACATTCTGAATGAACCGCTTAACTGGGATGATTTCCCCTCATACCCGAAAAAATGGCCGCGCTGGGCGCAGACGATCATCGACGCAATCAGAAAGATAGATAAAACTCATCCGATCGTCGTGGAAGTCGGCCCCGGCGGGCTGAGTTGGGGCTTTAAGGACTTTCCCATGCTTAAAGGCCGTCCCCTGATCTATTCCATTCACTGTTACCAGCCGCACGCTTACAGTCACCAGGGCATTAAAAATCTCAAAGAAACCGATTTGGCTAAAGCTTTCCTGCAAATCAACCGTAAATGGCCCGGTAAATTCAGTGACAACAAAGGCGGTTACTGGAACAAGCAGCGGATAGAACAGGAACTTGAACCGGTTGTTGCATTCCAGAAAAAACATAATGTTCCGATATTCGTCGGTGAATTCAGTGTGGTCAAGTGGGCTCCTGACGCTGATAAATTTCTCCGGGACAATATTGAGATATTTGAAAAGAACGGCTGGGACTGGACCTACCACGCCTACAAAGAAAGTCATCTTTGGGATTTAGATAAAACCCCGGTTTTCGAGCCCTACCCCGGCCATAAGGCAAAAGGTACAACTAAACGCGGCAAAGTCATAAAAGAGTTCATGCAACTTAACAAGAAGGAGAAATGAGAATGAAAAAAGCGAAACAGTTCACCCTGATCGAACTCCTGGTAGTGATCGCGATCATCGCAATCCTTGCCAGCATGCTGCTCCCGGCCCTGAATAAAGCCCGGGACAAAGCGAAAGCCATCAGTTGCACCAGCAACCTGAAAACGGTTGGAACCTTTACCGGTATGTATTGCGACTCCTACAATGAATGGTTAATGCCG
The DNA here is from genome assembly GCA_963676655.2 of Victivallales bacterium. Taxonomy (GTDB): domain Bacteria; phylum Verrucomicrobiota; class Lentisphaeria; order Victivallales; family Victivallaceae. Next base: position 608,811 of record CAXXKX010000003.1, read on the forward strand.
AATGGCGATGAAAATAATATCGGACGAGCTCCATGGATGTACTATCTGGGCCAGGCCGGACTGGTCCCGTCATACCCGCACGCAACATCTATCGATATGACGTTCACTACTTCAAGATACCATTTTTGTCCGGTGGGTAAGCAGCCGACAAGATATCTCAGAGGATATATAATGGAAGAGGCTTACGGCTCCTTCCGAAGATGGGTCGGGGAAAAAGGCAATCCCCGGGAACCGGTCAAACGACACAATCCGACAGTCGGTATGAGTATCCGCTGGAAAAACCAGCCCAGCCAATTTATCATCAATATCGATTCGGCTAAATCCAACGAAGCATACCGGCAGCAATGCATTGGGATTTCCGAGGGAACAGTCAACGGCATTGGCGCCAAACACAACGACCGGGCAAACGCGGTTATGCTGGACGGCCACGTCGAGGCGATAACCAAAGGCAGTCTTGTTTCATGGGGAACCGGAACCTTTTTCAAATGGGGCGGAATCATGGCGGCGAATTATCCGGATGGCGTCTTCCTTTTTGATTAATCATCACTCCTGCTGAGACAAATGCGTCGGCAGGATATTTTCCCAAACAACTATTTTATCTTCAGCGGCCTCCACAAAACGGAGTCCGCTTTTTATTTATTGTTTTTCTTGAATTATGAAAGAGCAATTGTGATAATTATTAACTATTCTGACTGATGAGTTTTGAAAACCAAATTTACTGATGCATAAAAAAATTTATCAAAGGGTATTGACAAAACGTCTCTGATATACTATAATTAAGACTAAGCTTTCACTGCTTTCACTTTATGAATCAAGTAAAAGGTAAAAATGCAGGAACTTAAAATAAGTAGACGAAAAACTCTCAGAGCTCAGATATCCGACTATCTGCGCGAGTCGATTTTACGTGGCGATATCAAGGCCGGCAGCAAATTGCCGTCGACCACAGCGCTGGCGGAAAAATGGGGAACTCAAACCGCCAACGTTCACGCCGCGCTTTCTCTGCTGGTCCAGGAAGGTCTGCTGACCCGTAAAAACGGAGTAGGGACAATTGTCAACAGCCGGAAGAATGAATTTAAATCTGTGCTGATCTATCACTCCAACAACCAATCCTATTCTCCGCAAAATTTTTACCGGAAAATGTTGGAATGCACCCAGCAGGAACTGGAAAAACGCAACCTGCAATGGCAGGTAATCTACAAGAACCAAAGTCAGGACCACTTTGACCAGGTCAAGGATTTAGCGGATAAAGGACTCATTCAGGGCATAATTGTCATGTCTACCGACCACTCTGAAATAGATGAACTGAAAAAGCTTCCGGTCCCGTTTTCCTGCATTACCACCGGCAGAATCAAAAACCGGGTGTCCCTCTCCTTTAATTCCCTGGCGGAAAAAGCCCGGGACGGTCTGTTGCAGCAAGGCTGTACTAAAGCTGGATTGCTGCTGGCCACCAGTTGTGAACCCGGCAACGAATCAGGGGCGGTTGAACGCCGTAATTTCGTCCGGAATCTTCGCAACCTGCTGACAGAAAGCGGCATTGAAGTCAAGGACGAATGGATTTTTCTGGCCAGCGAGAACCCCGGCAGAGCGGCAATAGATCCGGACCATTTCGCCTACGAGGGATTTAACCAAATCTGGCAGGCAAAAGAAAAACCGAACGGCCTTTTTGTTTATACCGATTCCCTCATTTCAGGAACACTTATATCTATCCTCTCGAACCGGGTAATGGTACCGGAACAGTTGAAACTGGTCCTGCACCGGAACAGCGAGTGCAACGTTCTCTGCCCGGTTCCATGTTATTTCGTTGAAAACGACATCAGAAAGATGTCAACCGGATTAATTCAACTGCTGGAAGCCCAGTACCACGGGCAGGAAGTTAACCAGATTGATTTTGACTATAAATTAATTGATAACACTTAACAAAATCGGAGGTACACTATGAAAAAGAACACATTCACACTGATCGAATTGCTTGTCGTCATAGCAATTATTGCAATCCTGGCCTCAATGCTACTGCCAGCATTGAATAACGCCCGGGCCCGGGCCAAAGCAATCTCATGCACATCAAACATGAAGCAGATGGGAACCGCCTTATTCAATTACAGCGACGATAACGGCGGTTATACCGCGCCGCATACCGAAAGCAATATGTGGAATACGGAATTGACTTATTACAACCGTCCCACCTGGCAATGGTTTATTGCACCGTATGTAAATGTCAATCGTTACTACTTCGGCCGCAGTTGCACCGCCAAACAGATGGGAGTATTCTACTGCCCGGCCGTCCCGAATACCAAAGCCAACAACGAAGGACACACCAATCTCGGCACCGCCTGGGGTGATACGACAAACTTCAGTTACGCCGGCAACATTTGCGGCTATATCACCTCCATTTCCTCGGACTTAAGCTCAGCCAGTCCTCATCTGGTTTCGGAATTTAAAAATCCTTCCTCTCTGTTCGCGGTCGTCGAAGGTTCTCAGGGCGGTCGCATTGACGCCTATAATGCCACTCAGGATGACGGCAAAACCACCATTCCTTATATGGGAGCCGGGGTCCAGCGTGTCAGGTATCCGCATCAAAATTCCGGCAACGCCCTGTTCGCGGACGGGCATACCGAACACATCAAAGGCTTGATGCGCCCGAAGTCAACCAGCACTACCTGGACAAACCGCTGGGGCAAAACCAGATAATTTAACTACATTATATAAGCTCGAAAGATAGATTATGAAGAAACTTGTCGCCCTTTTCCTGTACGCTCTGCTTGGCCTCTCACTCAAGGCAACTGATTCGCTGCCGTCACTCAACTGGCAGCCTGGTTCAGACTGGATAAATGTTAAAAATTTCGGAGCCAAAGGCGATGGTAAAACCGACGATACCGCCGCGCTGCAAAAAGCTTTCGACAAACTGAACAACCACATAACCGTCTACCTGCCGCCGGGACGCTATATAATCTCAAAAACCCTGGAATGGAAAGGCGCCAAACGCCTGCTCGGAGTTTCAGTCATCGGTCATGGCAAAGATACCGTAATCGAGTGGCGGGGAGAAAAAAACGGCAACATGATTATGGACGGCGGAATTACCCTGAGCCGCTTTGTCGGCTTCGCGCTCGAGGGCAACAACCGGGCGGCAATCGGGATCTATCACCATAATCACAAACATTTTGAAACAAACATCCGCAACCGGTTCATCGCAGTTCGTAACGTGCTCGATACCGGAATATGCTTTGAAAAAAATTCGATTGACGGACTGTCCACGGCGGAAATCACTTTTGAAAACTGCATTTTAGAAAATTGCGGCAAAGGTGTCTCATTTGTTTCTTTCAACGATTACAATTACTCCTTCGAAGGCTGCCTGTTCCGTAAAAACAAGTATGGGATCTTCGGCGAACACTGTAATTTCTATGTCAGGGAATGTCGTTTTGAAGCTAACGCAACCGATATTCATTCGCGGCCTGAACATATGAGTACAGTGCGCCGCAGCATCTCCGTCGGCTCCGGGGTATTTCTTGATTTCAGTAATTCGGTGTCTCCAATGACGGTGGAAAACTGCTACGTATCCGACTGGAAGTCGCCACAAGGTGCAATCATCAGTTCGGGAGCCCCGCTTACGGTTTTCGATTGTGAATTCACCGGGAAAACCGCACCGATCAAACTGAAAAGTCGAAGTCAGCAGATCATTATTTCTAATAACAAAGTTGCCGGCAACGGCAAACTTTTCAATTCAAAACCGCAACACCTGTCAATTGTCCCAGCCGGAAAGCGCCAGCCGCTGAACTTGAATGCCGATATCAACTTCCTCAAAAAAGTGGTAAAAGTCCCAACCAAACTGTTTGACGCGGTCAAGGATTTCGGGGCCAAAGGCAACGGCCGGGCCGACGACACCGCCGCGATCCGTAAGACTATTGCGGCAGCGGCAAAACATGGCAACGGAGCCATCGCTTATCTGCCCAGAGGTGTTTACAAGATCACCGACACCTTGCAGATTACCGGCAAAAACTACTATTTCGGCGGCTGCGGCGCCGGTTCAATGATCAAATTCGCAGGACCTGCAAACCAGAATGCGATGGAAATCAGGAATCCTGACCATATCACCCTGGAAAACTTCTCTTTCGGCATGAATCGCTATGAAAAAAAGCAGAAATACAATGCTGATATCGTCCAGTTCGGCTCCGATAAACCATCATATATCACCTATTACGGAGTGTTCTGCTACGGCAAATACTGCACCAATGCCGACTGGTATGGACTCCGGTTGAAAAATCTGACAAAAAATGACCGGGCCCACATCAAATATATCGAGGGCAATATCGTTGTCGACAACAGTGCCGAAGCTGAGATTTTCAGTAACTGTTCATTTGAAGGAACCCTGACCGTCAAGGGCGCGACCCAAAAGCCGGTTAACGGCTTCACCGGATTCATGACCCGGTTGGTCACTTTGTCTAAACCGTGCCTCCGGACATTTGATACCAGTTACGTAATCCTGAGCGATTTTTACATGGAACAGTCGCCAGCGGAAAATATGATCTTCTCCGGTTCGGGACGGGTTTCACTGGGGTTGGCCAAATTCCAGAAAACGGACCGAAAGGGCCATACCACCTCAATCAAATTTGTCGGCTACACCGGCAGCATCGACGTCCTTTCCGGTCAATTCTACCGGCAGCAAAAAATTATCAACTATGTTGCCGACGCCAAAACCGACGCGACCATCAACTTGTTGGGATGCTGTTTCTACCAGAGCCGGTTCAACGCTGATAAAAATATTAAAATTAATATGGTCGGCACCACTTTCTACGGCAAAGCCAACAACGAAAACGCGGAAAAACTGAAAGGGCCGGAAAACTATACTGCCGATCCCAAAGTAATGGTTCCGTTGCTGGACGACTTCAGACAACTCGGATATTACGACTTGAAATTCAACTATCCGGAATTATTCTCCAAACTCTGCAAAAAATAAAAAGATTTGCAAACAAAAGCCTTAACCACTTAAAACACGAAAAGACACGAACTGTTTTTTCGTGTTTTTTGTGTGAAAAGTAGCGCCAGGACTCGATGAGACCGGTGAAGATGGTAGCTTGCGCTCTCCGAGCGCAAATGGCAAATATTCCCGAGCCGGTCATTGTTACTGGCGTGGTAGCTTGCGCTCTCCGAGCGCAAATGGCAAACATTCACGAGCCGGTCATTGTTTCTTGCATGGTAGCTTGCGCTCTCCGAGCGCAAATGGCAAACATTCCCGAGCCGGTCATTGTTTCTTGCGTTCGGAGAACGCAAACTACGGCAGCAAATAGCGAACGTTCCCAGTAGCGCCAGGTCTCGATGAGACCGGCGGGGAACATGAGTAATGGTCGTTAATGTCAATCAGTGACTGAAGAATAAGCCCGAGGGTGGGATGCTTTCGCATCCCGGCGCTTTCATCGAAAGCTGCCCTACTGGAACTAACCGTTCCGTTTTTTTGTGTTTTTTCGTGTTTGTTCGTGGTTAAATGAACTTTCCCACGTGAGATTATCCGTTTTGTCGCGAATGACGCTTGAACAATGATTTTTTGGAGTTTATTTTATCCTGATTTTGATTTTGGAAATATGGTATTACTTCATGCGCAAAAAAAAGACTCTCTCTAAAAAGGGAAACCTCTCTATAGGAGACCTTAAAACTGAAATAGCGGAGGAATACTCCGAAGCGGAATTTGATCTTTCCCTGGGCGACCTTCCGACCATGGACGAGTCCGGATTTCAGCCGCTGGGCGATGTTGACCGTTACCTGATCGTTAGTGAACTCGGTGCCGGTGGCTTCGGCACGGTGTTTTTGGCTAAAGATACGGTCGCCGGAACGCTGGTTGCCCTGAAAGCGCTGCCGTCTGAGATAGCAGCGATTCCCGAGGAACTGGAAAACGTTCGTAATAATTTTGCCCTGGTTTCAAAGTTGCATCATCCGAATATCGCCGGACTGCTGCATCTGCACAAGGTTGAAAAATGCGACGATGCCGCAGAAAAACTTTTACGTATCTCCAATCGAAGTTATCTGGTGGTAATGGAATATGTTGAGGGAATGACGCTTTCAGCCTGGAAAAAACAATTTCCGGATCGAAAGATCCCGTTTGAAAAAGCTGTCGAAATTTGCGGCAAAGTAGCTGAGGCATTGGATTATGCGCATAGTCGGAATATAATCCATCGCGACGTCAAACCGGCAAATATTATGATCGGGGCAGATGCTTCGGTCAAAGTTATGGACTTCGGCCTGGCGGCGGAAGTGCGGTCCAGCATGAGCCGCGTGTCACGGGAACAGTTTGATACGTCCGGAACCCGTCCTTACATGGCTCCTGAACAGTGGGCCGGCAAAGAACAGAAGTCGGCCACAGATCAATATGCCCTTGCGGTTATGTTTTATGAATTGATTAAAGGCTCCGTTCCCTTTCAGTCTGTTTTCGAGACCGGTGACGCCATGCTGATGATGAACCTGGTCAAAACTGAACCTCCTGAGCCGTTGCCGGAACTTTCCAAAAATCAAAACGCCGTTTTACTGCGCGCCTTGAGTAAAAAGCCCAGGGAACGCTTTGCCTCCTGTGGCAAATTTATTAACAATCTGGCAGCGAAGAATGCGGTTGGTTCCCGTTTTACGATCGTGAAAATCGCGACGTTGGTATTGGTGATTTTGGGCCTTGCGGCTGTTTACATGCTGGCAGTCATGAAACAATCTGTTGGAAAAAGCGGGGCGCCTGCAAAAAATATTGTTCAAAAGACCGAAAAAAATAATAACGGGAAAATCGATTCCCGGCAGACCGCTATCCTCAGGAACCGGGCTCAGCAGGCTTTGAACAACCTTGAAAAGTTGAATCTGCAATACGATGCGCGGCAGCGGAAGTTGTATGCGGCAATCAAGGAGAGTTTTGATGCTGGAAACTCCCTTTACAAAGATGTAAAAGAATACACGGCGGCACATGATGAGTTTAACAAGGCCATGCTTGGCTGCCGGGAGCTCTTATCGATTGAACAGGATAAAAAGAAGGCAGTTAATGCGGTTGACGAATATAAGAATCACAAACTGTTTGATTACCGCGGCATTTCCGCGGATACCGAACAGGCAAAGTTGATTGCCGAGGTCAAAGAACTCCAAAAATCGTTGACGCAGTTTATGACGGAGGAAAAATATACTACGGTTTTAGAGAATATTGATCAAATATACCGTAAAGTTAAAATCATTGAACAGCGTGAACGGCGGAAACTGACGGCTGAAAATTTAATTTCCGAGGTAAAAAAACAGATATCTGCTTGTGAAAAGTTGCAGCTTGATAAAAAGAATCAACAGAAACTGGCCAACGCGAAAACATTGCTTAGTAGTATGTATGATTGTTTTGCCATGGGGAGTTACGATAAGATTACCCGGTCCCAGGCTGACAGCATAAACGAAACAACGGCAAAACTGAAAAAAGCGGTAAGCGATTATGCCGGTTACCTCGCGTTGGCAGACCGCTATGTGCTAAGCAAGGATTACGCCAAAGCCGCTGACTGTTACAGACGCGCGAAAGCGGAGAATCAGCTTCCTGAAATAGCTGAAAAGATAAAATCTGCGGATAATCAGGTTTATTTGCATGGTAAGTATTGCAAATACATCGCCGAAGCGGAAAAAGCGTTGAAACAGATGAATTGGAACCATGCGGAGAATCAGTTCAGATATGCTCTGAAACTGGAAAAATATTCTAAAACAACCCGGGCCGAAGCCGGAATCGAGGAAGCCGGACTCGGGAAGGAACGCTCCCGCATGGCGGATTTGAAAAAACAATATGAGAAATGCATGGCCGCCGCCGGCAAAGCTTTGGCAGGTAGCGACTGGCAGGGCGCGATCAATTCTTATAAAGATGCGATGAAAGTCAATGGTTATGGCAATGACGCCGCCGCGATCACAGGGATTGAAAATGTCAAAAAGGCAAAAGAGCTGGCAAGATTAGCCGCGTTGAAGAAAACATACGATAATCATATTGCCTCTGGTAACGCCGAATTGGCGAAACAGAACTGGAAAGCGGCAAAAGAATGTTTCAATCAGGCGTTATCGGTTGAAGGTTATGAGAAAGACCAAGCCGCAGTCACTGGTATCAAACTGGCCGAATCCGGGCCGGAGCGTATGCGTTTGGCCGCCTTGAAAAAGGAATATGATAATCATATAGCCGCCGGTAACGCTGAACTGGCAAAGCAGAATTGGAAAGCTGCCCTCGAGTGTTTCGGAAACGCTGTGAAAGTGGAGGGATACACGGAGGATGAGGCGGCTTTAAAAGGGATGTCCACGGCAAAAGACGAACTGGAAAAAATACGGATTGCCGAACTCAAGAAAAAGTATCTGACAAAATTTAATGCTTTGATAGCCGAAGGTAAAAAAGCCCTGTTTAGTAAAGACTGGAAACAGGCTGAAACCGCATTTAGAGCGGCGTTGCAAGTTCCCGGTTACAGTGCAGATAGGACGGCCATGAGTGGAATCCAGAGCGTTAAAGATGGAGTTGAGTCGACCCGGAAAGCAAAATTAAAAAAACAGTATGAAGCTCTGATAGAGATCGGAAACAGTCAGGTTGCCAAAGAAGATTGGGCCGCCGCGGAGCGGACATTCCGCCAGGCTTTGTCAATCGAGGGTTTTAATCAAGCTCCTGTCGCAGTCAAAGGACTTGGCAAGGCTCAAAAAGAAGTAAAGCTCCTGTTGGCGCGCCGGAAGGCCGCCGCTGTTTACCAGACAACTGTATCTGAGGTTGTAAGATTATTGAACGAAAGCCGTAACTTGAAGAAAAAAGCCGCCTATGAAAAATGTTACAGTGCGCTTGAGAAAATAAATAATTTTATTCTTGCCGGATATTATCATTTTATTGATGAAGCATCGCAGAAGAACCTTGACAAGCTGAAACAGCAAGCAGACAAATATCTGGAAAAATATTGGTATGGTCCACCGAGAGTCGGTGATTCTACCGTTTCAGGTTTGGGTATGAAGTTTGTCTATGTTGCTCCGGGCAGTTTCCAGATGGGTTCGAATAATGGCGACAGCGATGAAAAGCCGGTGCATAAAGTTACAATCAGTCGTGGTTACTGGATTGGCAAGTATGAAGTGACAATCGGGGAGTTTTTGGAGTATCTTAAGGCTGCCAATCGCCCATCCGGTTTTAGGTATAAATTTTGGGCAAAATCACGAAAATGGTATAAAACTGGCAGGTACTACAATAAAGATTCTCCAATCAAAGAAGAAGAGGATGGAAAATACGCTTTAAACGATGATTTATTATCTGGCAGCAGACATGGGAAAAGCTTGAAGCAACCGATGTGCAACGTCGATTGGAATGGAGCAAGGTTGTTCTGTGAATGGTTGACGAAACGTGAACGCGTGGCTGGACGTTTGCCCTCGGGTTATGAGTATCGTTTACCAACGGAAGCGGAATGGGAGTTTGCGGCCCGTGGAGGGGGAAAGAGTCGTGGGTATGAATACAGTGGCAGTAATAATGTCGACAGTATAGCATGGTATGACTCCAACTCTAACGATAGAACACATGAAGTTGGGACGAAGTCCGGCAATGAACTAGGCATCCACGACATGAGTGGTAATGTAAAGGAATGGTGTTATGATTGGTACGGCACATACCCCGGTGGAAGTACGACTGACCCCACGGGGGCCTCATCCGGCTCCTACCGCGTGCTTCGCGGCGGCAGTTGGTCCTACACTTCCAGGGGCTGCCGTTCCGCTAATCGTCTCACCCGTTGGTCGGGCGGCGCGTTCAACTCCGTAGGCTTTCGCGTTGCATTCGCCCCAGTTCATTGAGACATTCGTTCTTTATCTTGTGCTAATCGCTCCCCGCGCAGGGGTGAGAGAGAGGCAGAGGGAATGAGCATGAGGCGAAGCGGAGCCGCCGAAAAGTGAATGAGTGATAACGAACGAACATAATGATTTACCGCGAAGCGGTCGATTATAAAGTAGCGCCAGGTCTCGATGAGACCGGCGGGGAACGTAAGGATATGTCATTAACGTCAATCAGTGATTGCAAAATGTATCTGCGGGTGGGATGCTTTCGCATCCCGGCGCTTTCATCGAAAGCTGCCCTACGGTAGTATGCGCTCTCCGAGCGCATGAAACATGTTGAGGCATCGACGGTTCGTCCGGCTTTTGCTCTTTGCGTTCGGAGAACGCAAGCTACCGGGCGCAAATATTATTTGCGTGAGCAGTAGCGCCAGGTCTCGATGAGACCGGCGGGGAACGTGAGTAATGGTCGTTAATGTCAATCAGTGACTGAAGAATAAGCCCGTGGGTGGGATGCTTTCGCATCCCGGCGCTTTCATCGAAAGCTGCCCTACAGAATACGCCCGTGGATCGGCCGTAGCGCCAGGTCTCGATGAGACCGGCGGGGGACGTTAATCGAGTTCGGAGATGGCCTGGAGCTGGGAATCGATAAGGTTTTGTACCTCGGTATCGACTTCCTCGGGATTACATATTTTTTGCAATTCGGTGGTAAGTTCCGCCATTATATCCGGATGATCGGCGCTGACGTCATGCAATTCATCAGGATCGAGTTCAAGATTGAAAAGCTGGTTTGGCGCCTGGGTATAATAAATCAGTTTCCAGTTGCCGCGCCGGATCATGAACGCGCTGCCCCGGGTGCCGTGGCCATGGTATTCCGAAAAAACAATCCGCTCCCCGGACGCTTCCGGAAGTTCGTTGAGCGGGATGCCACGGCATTCGTCCGGCCTTTCGATATTATAGATCGAATAAAGGAACGCATGAATATCTAGCAGCTCGACCGGGGTTTCATATCTGCGGTTTAGCGGAAAATCCGGTCCGGCCGCGATCATCGGAATTCGGACGGAATCCTCATAAAGCGAACACTTCCACCACATCCCGAATTTCCCAAGCATTTCACCGTGGTCCGAGGTATAAATTATATCCGTATCGCTCTTCAGCCCGCATTCTTCAATCGCGTCCATCAGTTCCCCTAGCATCTGGTCGACATGGTTGACGCAGCCGTAATAACCGCGTCGCAAACCACGGATTTGTTCTTCAGAAAAGTGACCCGTTTCAAAATGATCCCGCAGATCACGGGCATACGGATGGTTGGCCGACGCGCATTCGGAGCCGAATTCCGGCAGATCCTCGTGATCGGCATATTTGTCCCAGTAAACCTGCGGCGCGATATGTGGAAAATGCGGATTGGTAATACCGACAAACAATACAAATGGCTGATCCAGTTTCCCAGCTTTTGTCCGCAGCCATTCCAGCGCCAAATCAACTGTCTCCCGGTCTCCGGAGGGTTTCTCTTCCGGGCCGTAGCCGTTGGCCCGGGCCGCTGATCCCTCCCGTATTTTGAGCGGACTCCGGCCGATATTCTTATCACCCGGCTTGTTCCGGTCCTGAAGTCTCAATACTTCGGAGAAGCCGGCATCTTCGATCTCATAAATATAGGTGTCGAGTTTACCTGAAAAACAGGTATATACCCCGTTATCAGCCAAATCCTGGGCGTAAGTACGGAATTGCGGAAGAAACATATTGCAATTACTGTATGACTGATTTTTGAAGACCGGCAGGCCACAAAGAAAACTTGACCGCGCCGGCAGACACAACGGCGACGACGTATAAGCCGTATAGGTGGAACCTTCCGAAGCCAGACGTTCCATATTCGGCGTATCGACAAATTCATGTCCGTAAACGGATGAAACCATAGGATTATGCTCATCCGACATCAATACAATTACATTCGGCATTCGGTTTATTTTCCTTTCTCCAGTGATCACAGCGCCGGCAGAATAGTCGGTTCGGTTTCATTGGCTTCAACCATCTTATCTTTCAGGATCGCCGCCAGTTCGCGCCTGATATCGGCATATTTCGGATCGGAAATCAGGTTGGTTCTTTCATGCGGATCGTTTTCAAGGTCGTAAAGGAAACGTTCGTAATAGACGATCTCGCCATCATGCTGCTGTTCGGTCCAACCGCCGGAGGATTCCGGCAGCCAGGTGGCATACTTCCATTTTCTGGTTCGGATCGTCCGTCCGGCATGACTTTCACTTAGCTGGGCAAAAACAACTTCACGCATATTTTCTTTACCCAGTGTCTGACGCAAATCGACGCCCTGCCAATCGGCGGGAGCCTCCGCCCCGGTCGCCGCAAGTACCGTTTTCGGAATATCGATCAGACTGGCAAGATTCTGATTGACTTCACCACCCTCGAAACCGGGGCCTTTAAAGATCATCGGAATCCGCAGGCAGCCGTCATGACAAGAGCGTTTGTATTCTGAGTTGCGGGTTCTGAAATGACTACCGTGATCGCTGGTGTAAACAATCAGGGTATCATCACTCAGGCCCAGCTCCTCAAGTTTGGCGTTGACGCGGCCAACCGCGTTATCGAGCGCGTTACAACATCCGAGATAATCCGGATAATTCTCCACCCAGTCGCCGGGAACACCGGCAATATCGCCGGGAATCTCATAGTTGGCCCAATATTCCTTTGAACCCTTGGGGCCCTCGTAACAGTTATGGTCGTTCTGGTGGTGCGGCTCGATATATGAGACAAACAGGAAAAACGGCTCGTCCTGCTTCTGCTGTTCCAGATATTCAAGAACCCAATCGGTCTGGGCGTCGACCCGATAGCGGTTATACGGAAAAAAGCGGGTATTACCGTCTCCGTCGAACATGTGGCCGTCGTAGCCGTGAGAGGTAAATTCAAGCACGTCCGAAGCCAGCCAGTAGTCGTAACCGCCGCGCAGCTCTTCAGGAACCGGAAAAATTCGGTAGTCCGGATTAAAATCACCGTCAAACCGGTTTTTTCCGGAAGCCAGATGCCATTTACCGATATATCCGGTTTTGTAGCCCTGGTCCTTCATGCGATTAGCCAGGGTGTCGGAGTCAAGCGGCAAGTGGCGGTTATTGGTTTCACAACCGATTTCAGTCGGATATTTACCCGTCTGCAAGGTAGCCCGGACCGGACCGCAAACCGGCTGGCAGGTAAAGGCCAGCTCAAATTTGACCCCTTCCGCAGCCATTTTATCAAGGTTCGGCGAAACCGGCAGTTTCTGCCCGTAACACCCTAAGGTGTCCCAGCGCTGCTGATCAGAAAACAAGACGACAATATTCGGTTTTTTTGCAGACATTTTTGACTCCATGGTTGATTTCGAATTAAATAAAGTTATTATACTATAAACATATTTTATCTAAATAAAATGGTAAAAAAGTAATATTAATTGTACTATTATAATATTATGACGGAAAAACATAACAGATCATTATTAATTTCACTGCTTGATGAAATGTTACGCAGCGGAGGAATAAACAAGGTTTATTACATCGACCCTGAGCCGGAAATAGCAGTACCGCAGAACGGCAATTTCAGCGGAGCCTCCCGCCTGGCGGTGCCGCTGGAGGGCTGTCATAGAATGGTCATTCCCGCAAAAGCCGAGATCCGGCAAATCAGTCCAGTGAAACACACCGCAACCTTTATGCCGAAAGGCTCATGGAACGCACCCGACTGGGGGCTGCCGGTAAAAGTTGTGACGTTTCATTTCGCCAAAGAAACTTTCGGCTTCAGCTTTGTCAACTGTACCGGGGTGGGCCTGAATGAACGAAATGTCTTGCGCGAAACAATCAATTGGACCAGCCTGGACGGCCATTTAATTTTTGAAATGGTGCATCGAGTATTTGAACACGATCCGGAAGACTTACGGGGAATCGCCCTGATTCAGGCGCTGATCGGATTCTGTCTAGAGGCATTGATGAATAAAGTGGAGCCGGAACACGGCAAGGCTCATGCGACTTATTTAAAAATCTGCGCTTATCTGGAAGAATATTATGCCTCCGATATCTCGCGGGAGAGTGTGGCCGCAAGTTTTAAAATATCCTCGAATTACCTGTCAAACCTGTTCAAGTCACAATCCGGCGCAAGCTTCAGTTCCCATGTAAACCGGCTGCGGATCAAGCGGGCATGTCATCTGTTGAGCAAATTCGACCTGAATCTTGATGAAATCGCGATGAACTGCGGTTATCATGAAACCGGCTATTTCTGCCGGGTCTTTAAAAAGCATCAAGGCTGCACGCCCGGAGAATACCGCAGTAACAGCCATTGAAAAATTACCCTATCAATTTATAGTTCTTTCGGTGTTTTCGTGGGTGGGGCCTTACGAATTCGTTTTATTGCAGACTTACAGCCTGCGATCTTAGGGTAAACCGGATTCCCCGGGCGTTGCCCGGGGCTCGGCAGTTTAGCTCTTACAGAGCTTTTTTTTCATTGAGGAATTCCAGGCTGTAAGCCTAAAACAGCAAAGCCCACGGCAACGCCGTGGGTAAAAATGGAAAAAATAACCGCAGGCTGTAAGTCTGCAACAAAAAACACGATACAATCAATGAAATAAGTTCAATCCATTGAAATTCGGAAAGTCCCTGATTTATTTAAAAGATATGCGACTTTTTCTGGAACTGCTATCATTCTGAGATTTAACCACTGTGGTCCTGCCAGTATTTACATTATATCTATAAGAGGTCCCTGCTTTAGAGGAGGAGGAAGAGGACGCAGATGATGCTTTATTCACAGAATCATCGGCAGCTACCATGATCGCGCAACTGGTAATTGTCGCGCCGGTTACCGCATCAACCGCCAAGGATTTCCGTTTTGAAATGCGATCAGGAACTACGGTAATTGCCGACCAGGGACGATTTTCCCGGTTTTTGCTGACATTAACTTTTTTGAAACCTTTATTGGTAACTGTAGTTATAACAGCAAGATCACCGACAAATCCTCTGGCGTCACCGACAAAACGTCCGGATTTTGAAAGTTTGTCCAGGCTGTCTTCTTTGCCTTTATCATTTTTAATATTGTTTTTCAGTCTATCCAATATCCAATAGACCGCTTTCCATTGCGGGTATCTTTGGGCATTGGACCCGCTGGTCAATATTGGCTCCGCAATACTCATCGCAAGCTCGTCATCGCCTGACATTCTGGCAAGCGTAGCCGCATACAACCGTAAAAAAGCATCGGAAAATCGTTGCTCCGGATGCCCTTCACCATGCGATTTTTCAAGATAAGGTTTCGCTTTCGCGTAGTCTCCTAAGATGGTATAGCTCTCGGCAATTCTTAAATTTTCATATCCGTTAACAGGTTTTAATGTTTTCACCTTTGCTTCAACATCGTTCTTTTTTCCCATTTGGGCATCGGCCCGTATTTCCATGAAAGCTGCCTCGCGCTTCAGTTTTCCTAAATCCGTCAACCAGTATTTCCACTCATAAGGCGTCCCGACCGGGAGTTTTTGAATCGCGGTCAGCACAACTTTCGCGGCGACAGAGTCATCCAGGTCCAGGAGATGCCGCGCCAACTGATACATATAAAACGGGCGGGTTGGCGATTTTTCGTATTTGTCAATCAGGTACAAAAGCTTTTCCGCACTGTCTTGCATGCCTCTTTCATTGACCCGGCTGTTTTTCCAGATCTTATAATGATTTTTGGTCTCCGGACGACATCTTTTAGGTTTAAGCCATTTCGGGCGATTCTCTTGCTCGATCACGCTGCCGGCATGTAAAAAACAGTTCAATGAAAATCCGACGATACTGACGAAAAGTGCTTTTTTAAACATGGGATCATCTCCTTATTGTTAATTGCCGACAAGTTGCCGGTCAAATGATCGCGGCAACAGGATCGCCACGACCAGGCCAATACTCCAATATGACGGCATTCCGCTGAATAATA
Organism: Victivallales bacterium; assembly: GCA_963676655.2. Lineage (GTDB taxonomy): Bacteria > Verrucomicrobiota > Lentisphaeria > Victivallales > Victivallaceae. The sequence continues at coordinate 624,483 of CAXXKX010000003.1, forward strand.
GCATGGTTACCAGAACAATACCAATTGAAATCCCTAAAAATAAGAACCCGTTCAGGGAATAAGCTTTTAAAAGCGTGCGACGGCTGTCAATATCCAGCGCGGTAACCGCGACCGAGGCTCCGGTCAGCAGCATTGTCGCTGAATAAAGCCACTGTCCGCGCGACTCCGCATCATTCCAGACAAAAAGCACCAGAAGCGGTAGCAGAATACCAACAATCTGCATCAAGCGCCGGCCATGCGCATAAATGCCGCCCAGATAAATTCCGGCCGCGACTCCGCCTCCGAAAAGACCGAGCAAGATTCCGGCTTCGCGATAAATCGAGCCGGTATCAAGTTGATAAAGCATCAGCATAATCAACATGAAGCCGCCGCAGAAAATACCGTTTTCAACCGTTTCAAACTGGAGCAGATGATTATTCTTGCGCGAGGCCATAAAGCGATATATCAAATAAAAGACCATAATCACCGGCAGAAGAAACATGCCAGGTTTAATCACTCTGAAAACCTTTATCAATCCGGCGTCTTTACTGCGTGACCAGAAAAACCAGTCAGGAAAAATCGGGTCCGATGATTTCTTTTTCAGCAATTCCGTTAAAGGAGCTTCCGGAGTAGCAATCTTCATCCCGGCAACGGTATGAGGAAACATGATCGAAAAAATTCCTTTAGGCAGCTGATGATTGCCGGAAATATTTTCAAAACGCTTTTCAAGTTCATCATGATCGGTTGTAATATTATCGCTTCCCGCAGCCATAAGATTATCATCCCTGGATAAAATAAGCGTTTTGGCGAAATACTTCCTCATCCTAGCGGTTTCTTTCGGTGTAAGCCCGGAACAGATAAACGCGCCGCGCGGTTTAAGGGCATCACGGACCGTTTCAAAAAAGGAATCTGAGCGGTATAACGGGTCATGAAAACGGTCGATCATAAAAATGAGATCATATCCGTCCGTTCCATTCCTGCCTAATTGCTGAAGATAGCGGAATGGTTCCTGAAGGAATAAGTTTGTATTAGCTGTGAAAAAATTTACCGGAGGTTTCAGCATCATCGCAATTTCCAGCATTTCACCGGACGGCATGAGAATATCGATACGATCACTCTTTGACAGTTCAATCAGACGGTTGTATACAGCTGAAAACGGCGGCGCGATAACCAGAATTGACGGCTTAGGCTCCGGAGTCTGCAGCAAAGCCGGGATGATACTGTTCAACGCGGTTTTCGTGTCGCGCGGCATCTGCCACAAATCTTTGCCGTAACGGTAGAACATAACCCTGGGCGAAGCATGCAGCGGTGACTTGCCCGGAAAGAAAACAGGCATACGTTCGCGGGGAGTTTCCAGGTTATAGATAAAATTCCACTCCGGTTCAACTTCATCCCAGTAATATCGCCGGATGGAACGGGTGTTGAGAGCAGCTACGCACACGATAAAGGCAATTACCGCGGCAATTACCGGATAGAATGACCGTTTTCCAGCTTGAGGCATTGAAAATACCAGTGCCGCTCCGGCCCACAGCAGCAAGGGAACGCCCCAGAACGCCATAAAAACCTGCGGGTTAACGATCTGATGCGTGTAGAGGGTAACGCCGATCCCGGCAAAGAACATTCCAACCCCGGTTGAAAGATAATGGGCCAGTTTAATGTTGTCCGGAAACATCGATGAAGCAATCGTCATGACCGCGCCGCTGACAAACCCGAAAACCATAGGGGAAAGGATCGCATACAACAACCCCGAAAGCAATTGATGGGAACTGGAGGGAACCGAGGCAATCATACTGACAATAATCCCGGTAATTGCACTCAGCGGCAGCAATGGACACAGGATCAGCAGCAATAATTGCCGGTTTCTCAACTGTTGCATAGCCCGCATTCTAGCCACAAAGCAGCCAAGGGCGGTCCAGAACAGCAAAAACACCACCGCCAGCGACGGGACCGGTGAAACTGAACTGAACAAGCTGATAAATTCGCGTGAAGCCAGGAACAGGTAAAAAGTATAATATCCCCCTATCATAACCAGCAGGGACTGCAATAGCACTATGTCTGTTTTAAATTTCTTCATTAATTTTTCGCTGATTTTCTCCTTGAAGCGGCTCTGACCGCCGCCAGTCTTACCGCCGCACGCAAACTGCCGCAGTCGACCGCATCATCCTGCCAGGCGATATTAAAAGCCGTTCCGTGATCCACACTGGTACGGATGATCGGCAAACCAAGGGTTGAGTTAACGCCGCGATCGAACGCCAGCATTTTGAACGGAATATGTCCCTGGTCATGGTACATTGATAAAATGCCGTCATACTGCTTGCGAATGCCCTCGATAAATAACGTATCGGGCGGAAACGGTCCGTCAATATTCACTCCAAGTCCGTGCAATTGGGCCAGCGCCGGTTTGACAATTTCTTCATCCTCGGTTCCCATATAGCCGCTTTCCCCGGCGTGGGGATTTATCGCCGCAGCTGCCAACCGGGGCGACTCGATGCCCTCGGCCCGAATAACTTCATGCAGTAAAAGCCCGACTTCCACAATGCGCTCAGCAGTGACTTCCTCACTGACCCGGCTCAAAGGAATATGCGTGGTCACAAACGCCACCCGTAAATCGTCCGCAGACTGCATCATCGCAAAATTATCACAGCCGCAAAGCTCCGCAATCAGTTCGGTATGACCGGTAAACGGTACGCCGGCAAGGTTAACCGAGGCTTTATTCATCGGACAGGTAACAATGGCGTCAACGTCACCGGTCAGCGCGTCCCGGGTCGCGGCAATTACCGCGTCGCGAGCGGCCAAACCGCAGGCGGCGGACTCTTTCCCCGGAATTATGTCCGCGAAATTCAGGTCGCCGCTTGGCTTCACCTCCGGCATAATCCCATTGGTATAACGATCAGCGGCCTCCCGGATTATGTCCGGGCAACCGTAAACAATCAGTTTCAGGTTTTCAGCAAATTCCGGTTCCGCGGCAATCCTGACGGCCTGTTCGGGGCCGATTCCCGCCGGGTCGCCCATTGTCAGAGCGATTTTTGCCGGAATCACCACTCCTGCTCCTGCTTCTTAAAGTATTCGGCGACACTGGGGATGATCGGTTTGATCAGCTTCTTGATCGCGATCGCATATTCCCGGATTTCCCATTGCGCATGCTCGGAATCACGCAGATCAAGGAAGTGGAGCAGATTGCCCAGGTTTACCGTTCCCCAGAAAGTAACCATCATGTTCTGCGGCAGTACCCCGCGCGCCTGTTCACGGCAGACGCCGTCAGCCAGCAATGACTCAAACAAGTCCAGAGAATCCTGATTATGTTTAGCGATCTTGTCACGCAAGGCGGAATCATCAAAGTCAGGGTCGGCAACCGAGGCCTGGCGATTCGTTTCGGCCTGGATACGCAGTTTCGGCGGAGTGTAAAATTCCATATTAACTTCAGTGTAGCGCCGGGATATTTCGTTGTAACTCCAGGTACGATGCCGATGCCACTGGCCGCGGACAAATAGCGGACAATGGATACTGAAAGTGAAAACCACGTGTTCCAGCGGGCTGGTGTGACGATTCTCAATCAGATATTCCAAAAGAACGTGATCGCGGTCACTCATTTCTTCGCGCAGTTTTCCGAACGAAACCCTGGCGGCGTTGACAATGGTAATTTCCGATCCGAGATGATCGATCAGACCAACCCAGCCCTGATCGCCAAGTACTTTCACGTGATTGGTCGGCGGAACATTAAGATTCTGCATGTTTTTTTCTTTCTCTTTAAAATTATCGTTAAAAAATCATATTATTTTCTGTCTCAAGCACTCATACCTTTAATTTCTCAAGTATTTTCGCGAGTACTTCATCGCGTTCGGAATCGCTCGCGTAAGGCATTTGGCGCCAATTCCAGCGGAAACCGTCCTCGGCCCCGCGCGGGACGATATGCAGATGCGCATGCATCACCACCTGACCGGCGCAAGTGCCGTCAGCCAGGTGTAAATTAAAACCATCATAATCAAGCGCGCGTTTCAAAGCCACGCCGATGCGGCTGCCAATCCGGAACATACGTCCGGCCGTTTCTTCAGGAATTGTTGATGATCCGGTATGATGCTCTTTCGGAATAACCAGAATATGACCCGGATTGATCGGAGCGATATCCAGAAACGCCAGCACCAGTTCATCTTCATAAATCTTGGTTGAGGGGATTTCCCCGGCAATTATTTTACAAAAAATACAGTCTTTCACAATCGTCGCCTCCGATTATCGTTAAACAGAATATTCAAAAGGAAATTTAAACCTTATCCCGTGTTTTTCAAGCCCCCGCAATTACAAGCGCCGGAAAAGCCCGGGATTTTTATTGTTTTAGTATGATTCAAAAGCCATCTTATATCGCATAGCTATATTGCAAAATAAGCAATAACTGGTTTCATAAAAATCTTTAAGTGATTTATTTAAAGAGCATTGCAGAAAATAAAAAGCCAAACCGTACGACTATTCAGTACGACTATTCAGCGACTATTTAGACTCTGTGGAGCATTCAAGTAGGTATACCACACAAATGCGCTTGCGACTAATACAATTCCGTTTGACAAATGATTTCATTTTTTCCCGCATTTATTTTTGCGACTCTTGAAAAAAAAAGACAGCGTGCTACATTATATCCTTTGACTTTAAAAACCTAATGCAAAAACCTTTGTAAAATCTCAAGGAGAAAAAGAAAATGAAGATTCTTCATGACAAAGACGCATGCCTCAGTAATCTTGAAGGTAAAATTGTTGCCGTAATCGGTTATGGCAGCCAGGGCAGTGCTCAGGCGCTGTGTATGAGAGATTCCGGTGTCAATGTAATCATCGGGTCCATCAAAGACGCATCTTTCGACAAAGCTGTTGAAGACGGTTTTGAAGTAATGGACATTGCTTCCGCCGCTGAAAAAGCTGACGTTATCCACATCCTGCTGCCGGACGAGTTCCATGCTCCGGTCTACAAGAATGAAATCGCACAGCACATGGGCGCCGGCAAGGTTCTCTCCTGCTCACACGGTTTCAATATCATTTTCAAACTGATCGAGCCGTCAGCCGACGTCGATGTTATCATGGTTGCTCCGAAAAGCCCGGCCACTGAAGAACGCAAAGCGTTCCTCGAAGGTTTCGGCGTTCCCGGCCTGGTTGCTGTTAATCAGAATGCCAGCGGCAAAGCCCTGGATATCGCTCTGGCGATGGCTAAAGCTATGGGATTCACCCGTGCCGGCGTTCTCGAATGTACTTTCGAACAGGAAACCTACGAAGACCTCTTCGGCGAACAGAACGTTCTCTGCGGCGGCCTGGTTGACCTGATGAAATACGGTTTTGAAGTTCTGGTCGAAGCTGGTTACCCGGCTGAAATGGCTTACTTCGAATGCGTACACGAAGTAAAACTTATTGTTGACCTGGTTTTCGAAGGCGGTATCCAGAAGATGAATGCCGTTATCTCCAACACCGCTGAATGGGGTGAATACGTCAATGGTCCGAGAATCATTACTCCGGACGTAAAAGAGCGCATGAAAGAGTCTCTGGCTGACATCGAAAGCGGCAAATTCGCTCGCGAATGGATGGAAGAAGCTCGCAGCGGCGCCAAAACTCTGTTGGCCAAACGTGAAGAACTCGGCAAGCATCAGGTTGAAATCACCGGCGCTGAAATTCGTTCACTCTTCGAAAAGAAGTAATATAGTTGCGAGTTGCGGGTTGTGAGTAAAATTATAGCTCATTAGACCTGACTCGACAACAGCGAATACGCTGAATTAAAACGGAGAAAGCACTTTGCTTTCTCCGTTTTTTTTTGTTTTTTTCAAAACAGGGGGGTTGACAAATTGAAAAACTTATGGTATGCTAAATACTACCAAAATAAATTGTAAATAAAAAAACAATAGCTAAATACACTCCATGATAGACAATTTAACATTTGAACCGAAAGCAAAGCTTGACAAGTCTTCATCCGCTCCATTGCATCTGCAGTTGAGTGAAAAGATCGTTAAACAGATATCACGGCAGAAACCGAAAGCGGGCACCCGCTTGCTGTCCGAACGCAAATTGGCCGACTTACTCGGTCTCGACCGCTCAACAGTACATCGGGCTTATATCGAGTTGATGCAGTCAGGCATTGTCGAAGAGTGTCCGCCAAGCCGCGGCCTGTTTATCAGCGCCGAAGCCAAAAACAAGCTCCGGCAACCGTTTCCCAATATCGGTATCATTTTACCGGCGCGGTTTTCCGACTTTATGGATGAAAAAGTTGAGTACCGCCTGCGTTATATGAAAGGCATCATCGACAGGGCCGCCGAACTGGAATATTCAACCATGATGGTCAACCTGCCTGCGGTTGACAGTTCTGGAGAATATATTGCCGAGTGGAAAAAGCATGTTATCGACCGGCTTGCCGGCATTATTCATCTGGGGGACCGCCTCGAATCCAGGGACAGGCCGCTGGAAATGGTTTTTAACGATAAAAATATTCCTCAGGTTTTTATTTCCGGTTATCCAGAATATTCCCATATTGGCTCTATTTCCAGTGATTTAATGCCTGGCGCATTGGCTTTAGCCGAATTACTGGTGGAGCATGGACACAAAAGAGTCGGTCTGATTCTTGAAAAGCAATACACTCCTCCTAAAGCGCTGTATGAATACGAAGCTTCCAGACGACCTAAGATTATGCGAGAGGCATTAAGCACCTGCAGGGTTGATGTCCCGGAAAAATGGATTATTGAAAATGGCAATTGCGAAGTATCCCTTAAAGAAAGACTCCACCATTTATTCAAAACAGACGAAGCACCTTCCTCGCTTTGTTGTATGAATGACGTTGTTGCAAACAACGCGATAAAAATATTGCAGGAAATGGGGCTGAAAGTTCCCGAAGACGTTTCAGTTAGCGGAGTCGACAGTATTCCGGGAACTGATGACGTCATGCCTTTGACTTCGATCAGACTCCCATTCTATTCTATCGGCAGCAGCGCACTGGATGCACTGCATGACTATATTGATAACGGAATATCCGATTTAAATAGAGAAAAAGCGCAACCGGCTTCACTTTCCATAAAAAGTTCGGTCGGAAACGCAAAAAATTAATTAAGGAGAACAGAAATGCTTACAGCGAAAAGAACCTTCACATTAATAGAACTTCTTGTCGTAATCGCTATCATCGCAATCCTCGCATCAATGCTGCTGCCGGCTCTGAATAAAGCCCGGGAGCGTGCCCATGCCATCAGTTGCGTCAACAATCTTAAACAGGTTGGATTGTCTGCAGAAATGTATGTTGACAGCTACAACGGCCTTCTTCCCATGCATTACGGCCCGGGGAACTCCTCATGGATAACCTGGTTCAGGAACAGCGGCATTGGCATTGATAAAATCAAATTATGTCCAAAGCTTAAATATGATAAATCCGTATGGGGAGCCAGTTTCATGCAGGGATATGGCCTGCATCTGGGCTACGGAGGCAATCATTATAATTACCGGAACCGTAAGAAGATAAATGGTGGCTACGGTGCCGCTTTTTACAATAATCCGCCTTCAAAGACCCCTATCTTCGGCGACAGTCGAGATCACTCCAGGGACGTTCAAGACTATGTGATAGAAGCCAGGAACTGCGGGAATAACGGTGGAGCGCTTATTTTCAGGCATTCGGCCAAGGCCAATATATACTTTCAAGACGGCCATGTTAACGCGATTGACGAAAATGTTGCTGTCGGGGAAATCGGTTACACCAGATACTTCCATATGCCGGGACCTGTACTGATTCAGTAATATATATTCGTCAATAAAAAATATTTAAAAAATCAAGAGACTTATTATGAAATATGTTTTATCTTTTTACTTGATTCTCTCAATATTGCCCGTTCACGCTGACAGTCCAAAGCTTGTTGAGGTAAAGGATTCAAACGTCCTGTTTCTGGCGCATTTCAACCGTTCTTTAAAGCCGGAAATCGGAAATACGGAAAATATGGCACAGCAGACCGTTATTACTTCCGGAAGAAAAGGAGTCGGTTTTTCCAAAAGCTACCCCCAGCCTGAATGTGCCGATCTCAGTGTTTACCGTTCTTTTCTGGCCTTCCCTGGACAAGGGAATATTGACATCAAAAATGGAACCATTCAGTTCTGGATAAAGCCATTATGGAAAAGAACCGGCTACGTTCACAGCGTTTTTTTCAAATTTCATAACAACCCGGAAAACCGCGACGGGATAGAGTGGAAAGGAAGTAACGCGTTTTATATCCAGAAACCGCCGCATAAGGAAAATTACAGCCTCAGCCATATAAAAAAAATCAATAAGGACATACCGCATGGCCCTGTCTGGCATCAGTTGGCGGCAACCTGGAGCGTCAAGGCGGGTAAGTTTAGTTTTTATATCGACGGGAAACCGGTGGGAACTGAAAAATATCAGGTTCCGACGAAAGTGCCTCGCGAATTAATTTTCGGCTCTCCTGATCTGCACTTTGCCAGATCATTGCTCGATGAAGTCAGAATTTTGAACTATCCGTTAAGCCCGGAAGAAATCAAACAAGATTATCTTGCCCAAAAAGCCGGGTTGGAATTTGACCACAAATCATCTGGAACTGGAAACAAAACCAGCATTCTAAAGTTTTCTCCGGAAATGCCGGAAGCGAAAGTCGCCTCGACATCAAAATTCGAAGACATTGCTCTGCCGGTCCAATATACGTTACAAGCTCCGAAAATTGACGCTTTGCTGGATGATCCGGCCTGGAAACAAACCATTACGCTTCCGCCAATGTTAACTCCCAAAGGACACCCAGCCAAAGTCCCTACCAAATTAAAATTGCTTTATGATAATAAAAATCTCTACCTGTCCGCAATTGTTAACGAGCCTGAAATGAAAACGATCATTGCCAAGTTTGATCAACGGGACCTGAAAATCTTCAACGACGACTGTGTTGAATTTATTTTGAAACTTCCGGGCCGAGACAGGAATATATTTCACTTTGTCGTGAATTCACTTGGTACGATCTATGACTCAAGGAACGGCAAACTAAATTTCGACGCAAAGAACCTCAAGGCAAAAACCAGGAGGCTCGCGGATAAATGGCTGCTTGAAATGCAGCTGCCATTCTCAGACCTCAAGACAGCGCCGCCGCAAGTAGGGGTAGTATGGGGCGCAAGGTTCTGCCGCGAAAGGCATAACTTGAAAGCGGAATTTTCCTCAATCCCGGTCACCAGGAATGGCGCGTTTTCCGCCCCGAATTATCTGGGAAAACTAACTTTTATGGGTGGTGCTCATTCCTCTTCCGCGCTTAAAGTCAGTGTTGATAAAAAAACTTTTTTTCCCGGGCTTAATTCTTTCAAAATATCGCTGGACAGCGACAAGCTGGAAAAAATCAAAGGTGAACTCAATATCTATACTTTGAATTCCGCCAATGAACTGCTTGAATTCAACTCCAAACCGATAACATTAAAACCGGGTAAAAACACTCTGAATACTCCGGTTAAAGTCGTTAATGACAAAACAAACTTGATCGGCATTACAATTAAACTCGCTTCCAGAGCTCCAGTTTGCAGTCTGAGCATTCCTTGCGGGTTCTCCCCGGTATCTCCGTCTGTGGCCGAGCTGGCAAAAGAACTGCCTGATCTTAAAAATATTATCAGAATATATAACGATACAAAGCATCCGCTGTATAAAGGAATAAAGGATGCGGTTGAAGAAGTATCAAAGGCTATCTCCGTCTATGAACGCCAATTACAGCTTGCCCTTAAAAACCAAACTGTCGTTTCTCTGAATGACTGGAATAAAGTTGCTGCCTGTGTTAACGGGTTCAACAAATTCAGGCTCAACCGCCGCTATCTCATTTGGCAGACATCGCTATGGGAAAAAAGCTCCCCGGACGCTCTAGCCCCGCTTGACTATCAGGAATCGCCGTCCTGCTCATTCTCCCTTGCCGGAAATGAACAGGAAGCGGTATGCTTCATCATAGCCGGAGGATTATGCGAAAAAAGACTTGATTTGCGGATTGTTCCCAATCCCACGGTAATGAAAGGAAAATACATTCCGGCAAAAAGTTTTACCGTATACTCTGAACCGTTCCTGAATCACATGGGGGAAAAACTCACCTCCGCTCTGATCAAGGTGCCGGGTAATATTATAACTTTAACTCCGGGAAGCCTGCAGCGGATCTGGATAATTTTTAACTCCCGCGGTCTTCAGGCAGGAAATTATAAAACATCTATCACGGTCAAGCCATTGAATGACTATTCAATTCCAAACCGTAATATACCGGTTGCTCTGCGCATCTTCGACTTCACTCTGCCAGAAACTCATGACTGGCCGCTGGATTGTTATTTCTGGAAAAGTTCATGGAGCGAGGTTGATGAAACAGCTATGTTAAAAATGCTCCATGATCGCCATATAAAATGGGCTATGACAGACTCTTATATCTATCATCACGGCTATAAACCCGGCGGCACAATTCATGCGAAAAAAACAAAGTCCATAGACAAAAACAGAGTGACAAATGCGAACAAGGATTTCCTTGAAACCGCATTGAAGTTAAAAATGAAAATAGTTTTCGCCTGGGGAACTCCCGCCTCCGTTGAGTGGCACAAGTTAATGGTCAAGCGCCTGCTGGATATGGGATTTTCATACCGGGATTTCATTTTCCACGGTGCGTTGCGCGACGAATTCAAAGCTAAAGATATTAATAAACCTACAGGAATAAAGTTAAGAAAAGAGCTGCATCAGGCAATCCCCGATGCTCAATTTATGGCCACACTCCTGAATATACCTCCTCCTTCCGGTGCGACTATCAAACAAATAAAACAGGCAGGTCTGCTTGATTTCTTTAAAGTATGGGCAATCAGCAACGGAGTGACCGATAGTACAATCAGCGAATTGCGTCGATATAAACGTACGGTATGGGCTTACCGCTGCCAGCGCAACATGCAAACCCGAAACATTCTTGACTATTATCGGTTTTTTCCATGGGTGGGATACTTCAAAAAACTTGACGGAGTCGCATTCTGGACCTTTTATTCACGTAAAGGAACTGACGGCTTCGATCACCGCGACGGCTATGACGACGGCATGACCCTGATCGACAGTGACAACCGACCGGTCCCCAGTAAACAACTTGAGGCTGTCAGAGAAGGACTGGAGGACATTGCTTATATGGATATTTTGAAAAAATATCTCGAAAAGGCTGAAAAAAACAAACCGTCGCAAGATTATTTAAAATACCGCAAACTCCTTGATAAAGTTCCGCAAAAAATTATGAGGGACAAATCTTTGCAACTTTTGAAACAATGGCGGCTGGATGTTGCGAATGCTATCGAAAGTTTGAAAAAAGATGAAAAACATTGACTGATCAAAGGTAATTGAAAAATCTATCAAGTAACGGAGAAAGCACTTTGCTTTCTCCGTTTTTTTTGTCTTGGATGGCAAATTCAATTTTCAGGGTATATATTACCGTTAAGATGAAATTAAACGTAAATTCAGGTAAGATATCATGAAAACAGTATTATATCCGGGCAGTTTTGACCCGTTGACAAATGGTCATATGGACCTGATCGAACGCGCCTCGAAACTCTTCGACCAGGTTATCGTAGGTGTCGCGTTGAACAGTTTGAAAAATCCGCTTTTCACCGTTGATGAACGGGTCTGCATGCTCAAAGAATCATGCGCCGGTTTGTCGAAAGTAACGGTAGTTTCTTTCAGCGGCTTGCTGGTTGACGCCCTTGATGATTTTCAGGCCCAAGCGGTCTTGCGCGGACTTCGCGCTTTTTCTGATTTTGAATTTGAACTGCAGATGGCTTTGATGAACCGCAGTCTGAAAGAGGGCTGTGAAACGATCTTTATGATGCCGAGTCAGGAAAATTCATTTGTCAGTTCAACTATGGTTAAGGAGGTAGCGTCATTCGGAGGTGAATTCGAAAAATTTGTCCCGCCCGCCGTAGCGGAATGTATGGCAGGAAAGCTTGCGAAAGATAAAAAATGATCAAGATATCCATCGCGTTACTTAAAAAAGAAGATCTCAATCTTCACGGCGAAGAACCGGCCTCATTCATTAACCTGGGTGATCACCCGGTAATGCAGATAGCCAGCCCGGTTGAGTACAAACTCCACGCCAAACTCACTGGAGGATCGGTTCTGGTTTCCGGCCGGGTGGAATTCGACCTCAATTGTACTTGCGGACGCTGCCTTGAGGAATTTTCCACCCATTTCAAAACCGGCAATCTTTATCTCTATTATGATGACATCGATGAAAGCCTGGAACTGGATATCTCCGATGATATCCGGCAGGAAGCGTTTCTGGCGCTCCCGCTTTCCCCGGTTTGTTCAAATGACTGCAAAGGCCTGTGTCCCGAATGCGGAATTGATCTGAACCGCGAAAGCTGCACTTGCGAACGCGATCCCCGGGATGAAGATGATGAAGAGGACAACCCGTGGAGCCCCCTTGACGATTATAAATTTTGATTGATGTCATCGTATTTGAAGTTCAACGACTTTTGTGTTATATTCCTATGAAGAAAAACATATTTTTGCCGCTTGTCGCAGACTTACAGCCTGCTTTTTAATATGGTGACTTTATCCCCGGGCGTTGCCCGGGGCTGTGATATTACGCCCCTACGGGGCTTGTTCTTCGTACTCGATTTTGTTATCGTAATCGAAAAAACAGGCCGTAGGCCTGAAACAGCAAAGCCCACGGCAACGCCGTGGGTAAATAATAAAAAATCTTTAGCAGGCTGTAAGTCTGCGATAAAAAAGTTTGAATATAGAGACAGGAAAGAGTAAATGTCAGCAAAAAGCCCGCAGTACAGCATAATTCTTGCCGCCGGTAAAGGCACCCGCATGGGGTCGATCGAAACTCATAAAGTATGTTTTGAAATCGCCGGCGTTCCAACTATCAACCGGGCTATTGCAACCTACAATCAATGTAACATTAAACAACACCTGATCGTCGTCGGGCACAAAGCCGAACAGGTCATTGAAACCGTCGGTTCTGAATACGACAACGCTGTTTTTGTTTATCAGAAACGCCAGAACGGGACCGCCGGAGCGGTGGAAGCGGCACTGGCCGCCTTGCCTTCTTTATCCGACGACTGCGATATCCTGCTGGCGGCCGGGGACCGGTTGATCGACCAGACCGTGATTGAACAACTCTTTGACATATATTACACCGGCAGCTGCGAACTCGCCATGCTGGCGGTTCCCCGGATTCCCCGGTCGACTCAGGGACGGATTATCATTGACCAATCAGGCTGTCCGGTCGCGATTCTGGAAATGGCGGACATTCGTTATCGCGCCGCCTTGAATGAACTGCGCGACATGGCGGTCAAAAACGAATTACCCGGCGCCAAGGCAGTCACCAAAATGCTGATCGAAAGATTTCTCGGCTGGGGAGCCGAATACCGTGAAGACAAAATGATTAAAGCCTTCGGTCCGCTGTGGAAGGAACTCAATTCCGGCGCTGAACGCATCTCCGCGGATAAAGTGCTTGAACTGATCCCGGAAGATAAGCTTGCTTTTAATCTTGAAAACCTGACGCTGTCCCCCAGGGAAGCCGAGGGCTCGGAATATTTCAACACTTCAGTCTACATCATCCGGGCCGGATTATTGCGTCAGACGCTGGCAAAACTGACCGATAACAATGCCCAACGGGAACGTTATCTTTCGGACATTGTCGCCCTCGCCCATGCCGCCGGAGCAAAAACCGCGGTACTCCGAGTTCAGGACAGCACCCGCATCCTCGGTTACAACAATCCGGCCGAACTGCTGGAAGTCGAAAATATTATCAATGCCCGCAGCGGCGTAAAAGTCAGTCATGAGTTCCCGGCCGATGAGTTCAGGACGCTTGACGAATGGCAGAAATTCATTTCGGATGTTTGCGACCGGAAAGAAGCGTCCGGTTACTGGAGCAGTCTTACCGAAATCTACAGCAACGATGAAGAATTTATTCTGCAAAAGCTCGACCTGCTGCAAACCCTGATAACCGAGGCCATAAAGGATATCGGCGCAGATAAACGCTGTTGTATCGTTCGTTCTCCGGGCCGGCTCAACGTCATGGGCCGTCACGTCGACCACCAGGGCGGCAATTGCAACCTGATGACAATCGGCTACGAAGCGTTGATGGTGGTTCACCCCCGCGAAGACGATATTATCAGGATGTTCAATGTCGACCGTGAACAATTCGCCCCGACGCAATTTTCCATCAGCGAAATGGTCGGCGACCTGCCATGGGACGACTGGCTGTCGCTGGTTAACAGCAAAAAACTCGCTCAACTGATTAACGATTACGGCGTCGACTGGTCGCATTATTTGAAAGCGGCGATCCTGCGTCTCCAGAAAAAATTTTCCCACACCAAACTGACCGGGATGGATATCATGGTCTACGGCAACGTGCCGATGGCGGCAGGCCTCAGTTCGTCATCCAGTCTGGTTGTCGGCGCGGCGGAAGCGGTTGTCGCGGTCAACCGGCTCGAAACGTTCCCGTCCCAATTTATCACTCTGTGTGGTGAAGGCGAATGGTTCGTCGGCACCCGCGGCGGCGCGGCGGATCACGCGGCGGTCAAGCTCGGACAGGAAGGCAAAGTCGTCAAAGTCACCTTCTTCGATTTCGCCATTCAGGATATTGTCCCGTTCCCGGACGGTCACGCAATGGTTGTTTGCGACTCCGGAATCAAAGCGCGAAAATCATCGAACGCCCGGAATCAGTTCAACCACCGGATCAGTTGTTACCGGATCGGTTTCATGCTGATCAAAAAACTTTTCCCGCAATACCGCCCGCTACTGCATCATCTGCGCGACGTCAATGTGCGAACTCTCGGCGTGCCGCTGGCCTGGATCTACCGGATTCTGCTGCATCTGCCTGAATCCGCGACACTCGACCAACTGAAGGCTTTGCTGCCGGAAGAGGATCTCGATGAATTGTGCAGTAATCACCAACCCCCCGCCGACGGGAAATACCCGATTCGCGGCGTGGTTTTGTTCGGATTGGCGGAATTTGAGCGGGCCAGACTTTATGCCGACGCCCTGAAAGAGGGCCGGATCGATGATATCGGTACCCTGATGAAATACTCCCATGACGGCGACCGGGTCAGCGCCTTGAACGATGACCTTGAACGACTGCCGTTCCATGCGCCTGATTCAAACAGCTATATTTTGTCGCTGATCGAAAGTCTTGAAAGCGGCGAACCTGAGCGGGTTATCAAAGCACAATTGCAATATCAGCCGGGCTCCTACCATTGTTCGCTGCCGGAAATCGACAGCATGGTGGATATTGCCTGCTCGGTTCCCGGTGTGGCCGGCGCGCAGCTGGCCGGAGCCGGTCTCGGCGGCTGCATGATGGTGCTGACTAAAACCGAAAGTATCGAAGCGCTGAAAGAAGCTTTGATCGCTAATTATTACACCCCGGTCGAACGCGAACCGCAGATTCTGGTCTGTCGTCCGGTTGCCGGCTCGGGCCTGATGAAATTTACTCCATAAAACGAAAGATTGTTAATATGCGTCCATTTTCACTATTGGTAAAACCCGCTTCATTCGGCTGCAACCTGCGCTGTAAATACTGCTTCTATCTCTGTAAAGAAGAAATTTTCGGTAAAAACCACAAAATGACCGACGAAGTTCTTGAACAGATGATCAAGAAATTTCTTGCTGTGCCAATGCCCAACTACAGTATCGGCTGGCAGGGCGGCGAACCCACGACGATGGGGCTGGATTTTTTCAAAACCGCGGTCAAATACATGCAGAAATACGGGCACGGCGGCAAACAGGTTTCCAACGGCTTGCAGACCAACGGAACTTTGCTTGACGACGACTGGGGCAAGTTTCTCCATCAATACAATTTCCTGATCGGCCTGAGTATCGACGGCCCGAAAGAGATTCACGACCTTAACCGCCTGAACGCCCTCGGCGGCGGCAGTCACGACGATGTCATGCGCGGACTGGATGTCCTCAAACGCAACAAAGTCGAGCACAACGTTCTGTGTCTGGTCAACAGCGCCAATATTGATAAACCCGAGCTGGTTTACAATTACTTCAAGGACCTCGGCCTGATGTTTCACCAGTATATCGAATGTGTCGAATACGACGAAAAAGGCGAGCTGCTGCCCTTTGCCGTCAGCGGCAAACAATGGGGCGAGTTCCTCTGCCGGTTGTTCGATGAGTGGTACAAAAACGATTGCTATACCGTCTCAGTCCGGCTTTTCGATTCGATCCTGTTCCGAATGGTCGAAAAACAGCCCAACGTTTGCGCGATGGGAGTCAACTGCCGTCAGTATTTCGTGGTCGAAAACAACGGCGACATCTTCCCCTGCGACTTCTTTGTCAAGCCGGAATGGAAACTGGGCAATATCATGACCGATGCCTGGGAAGAGATGTACGAAAGCCAGAAATATATCGACTTCGGCAACCGCAAAAGCACCTGGAATCCGGAATGCGGCAAATGTCCCTGGCTCGGTTTCTGCGGTGGGTGCTGCCCGAAAAACCGTCCGATGCACGGCGATGATCCGTCAAAAATGTCGCCGCTTTGTGTCGGCTGGAAAATGTTCTACGAGCACACCTTTCCACGTTTCCGTAAACTGGCGGACAAAATCATCAGCGACCGGCTCAATGAACAAATGGTCGCCAAGCGCGAGCAGGAAGCCCGGCAGCGTCTTAAGGAAGGCAAAGTCAGCATGAACGCCCCGTGTCCCTGCGGCAGCGGCAAAAAATTCAAACGCTGCTGCGGCCGTTACACGGCTAAATAAGTTGCCAGTTTACAGTTGCCAGTTACCAGCAATAAGAGATAAAATCGAATAAAAAATATAATCGGCAAAGGTCGTCATAATAATTTGATATACCCATTCATTAATCAGCCTTGAATATTGGATATTCCTTGTTGGTTATTGCCCTGCGCAATGCTCGCGCTTATATATATGAATATTCATAAAGGAGTCATAAATGTCTACTCAACCTATCATAACTTTAAAACCGGGACGCGAAAAAAGTCTGCTGCGTCGCCATCCCTGGATTTTTTCCGGCGCGGTCGCCAGTGTCAGCGGTAATCCCAAACCGGGCGAGACCGTCGTCATCAAAACCTCCGACAATAAATTTCTGGCCCAGGCTTCATGGTCGCCTGAATCACAGATATGCGGCCGCGTCTGGAGTTTTGACGGCAGTGATTTCATCAACGCCGAGTTTTTTCATAAACGACTGGAAAAGGCTTTTGAACTGCGTAACACTCTTCCGTCGCTCGAGCAATCCAATGCCTGTCGCTTAGTCGCATCCGAGGCAGACGGCCTACCCGGAGTGATTATCGACCGTTACGGCGATGATCTGGTTGGGCAATTCGCCAGTTGCGGCGCGGAAAAATGGAAACTCGAGATTGCTGCCGCCGCGCTTGACCTGCTCGATTGTCAGGGCTTTTATGAACGTTCCGATGTCTCCGTCCGCAAAAAGGAGGGTTTAGCGGAAAGTACCGGACTGTTGGCAGGTTCGGAACCGCCGGCACAAATTCAAATCATGGAAAACGGCTTGCAATTTCTGGTCGATGTCCGACAGGGACACAAGACCGGTTTTTACCTTGACCAGCGTGACAACCGGTCCGCTTTAAAGGGATTCTGCCGGAATGCGGAAGTATTGAATTGCTTCTCATATACCGGCGGCTTCGGGGTCGCGGCCCACAAATTCGGAGCGCGTTCAGTCATCAATATCGATTCCTCGGAAGAAGCCCTCACGGTAGCGGCAGAAAACATGCGGCTCAACGGCGCCGATGACGATAATTTCACCAATGTTCGCGGCGATGTCTTCAAGTTACTGCGGGAATATCGTCATGAGGGTCGACAGTTTGATGTTATTGTCCTCGATCCGCCGAAATTCATCGAATCCAAAGCCGCCCTTGAACGGGCCAGCCGGGGCTATAAAGACATCAATATGCTGGCGTTGCAGCTCGTCCGGCCCGGCGGTTATCTTTTCACCTTTTCCTGTTCCGGCCTGATGACCGCCGATCTGTTCAACAAAGTCGTCGCCGGAGCCGCGCTCGACGCCGGACGCGACGCGAGCATCATCCAGCGTCTTAGCCAGGCCGCCGACCACCCGACTCCATTATCCTTCCCCGAAGCATATTACCTCAAAGGCCTGATTTTACGAGTCGATTAAGCCAGTCGCTATTTTGGTGTGCGGTTAGATTTAACCGCTTTGATGCTGAGTTCGACAATTAATTTAGCTTAAAGATGGCAACATTTTGCCAGAGTTGCACGATTTAATTTTTTTAACTGCAACTATGTTGCAGAACACCTTTTCCGATTGGCATACATCCCTGCCAAAGCGGCTTAATCAAGCCGCACTCCATATAGCCCGTGACATATTTAATTTTAAAAATCATCATTAATGTTTATTTGATCAGATTTGAAGTTCATTATGGTATTATACATAGCCGGAGAAGCATTGTGTTTCAACCAGCTTGCGGAACACCATTCATACATTTCCGCGTTATCACATATTCCATGATGCACCGGATTCGTATTTACATAATGAAGCCGTGCATAATATGATTTCTCATAATTAATACGTGTGTCCCAATACTGATGCCAAACCTTGCGCCCTGTTTGTCCGTCCAACTTATTCAAGCCGATTGCGCTTGTTATGTGCAGTTGATGCACCAGATTTTTCAAAGTTTGAGCTTCAGCTTCTGTTGTTGCAATAAAATGATAATGATTAGACATGATTGCCCATGCCTGCAAATCCCAGTTATATTTATTTGCCAGACGAAACAGCAATGTGCAAAACCTGGTTCTTTTCTCAGGAGTATTCAATATATGTTTTTTGCCAAATGTCCCTGCCGTAACAATATATGCCCCTGCTTCATCGAAACAATGTTTTGGTCCATGCGGCCAGTATTCGGTCATTATGTTGATCCCCCTAAAATATTATCTTTTTCGCCAACCCATTTTGGAGTGCGGTTAGATTTAACCGCTTTGATGCCGGGTTCGACAATCAATTAAGCTTATCCCTGGCAACATTTTGCCAGAGTTGCAAGATTTAAATTTTTTAACCGCAACTTTGTTGCGGAGCACCGTTTTCGATTGGCACACATCTCCGCCAAAGCGGCTTAATCAAGCCGCACTCCATATAGCCCGTGACATAACCTATTTTATAACATGTTGCCAGAGTTGCAATATCTAAATTTTTAACCGCAACTTTGTTGCGGAACACCGTTTCCGATTGGCACACCAACCGCCAAAGCGGCTTAATCAAGCCGCACTCCAAAAGTTCCCGTGGCATATCACGGCACGGCTATTTTTTCGTCTTTGTCGATGCCGGAGACAATTTGCAGAGTGCCGGAATTGGGGCCGGGGATGGTCCGGATAAGAATCTTGCGGGTAAAGCCGTCGGAGTTGACGACGGTAAGATATTCAAGTTGACCGATCCGGGTCACCGCGTTCGCCGGAATCAGAAAGACTTTTTCTTTGCCAAGTTTGATTTTTACACTGCCGAACATGCCGGGCATCAGGTTTTTCGTGTCGCCGAGAATACACATCTTAATCATAAAAGTGCGGCTGCCGGCATCGACCGATGGCACAATCTCCCGGACCTCACCGGTATAGGTCTTTTGCAGTGAACCGACCGTAAAATCGATTTTGTCGCCGACTTTGACCGAGCGGACCAGTCCTTCACGCAAAGGCACGTAGAGCATCAGCCGGTGCGGATCGAAGATCTTGAGCATAATATTGCCGGGACTGGCCATGTCGCCGGGGTCGGCGTAGCGTTCAGCCACTATCGCGTCCATCGGACTGACAATTGTCGCGTATTCAAGATTGGCTTCGGCCTGTTTCAATGCCTGTTTCGCCCCGGCCACTCCAGCCTTGGTTGTTTTCAGGGCTTCTTCGGCATATTCATAAACTTTGCGGGATACGGCTTTATTTGCCAGCAGTTGTTTCTGACGTAGAAAATCTTTTTGCGCCCGATCCAGGGCGGCCTGAGCTGAAATCAGGTTCTCGGAAGCGCGATCCCGGGCCGCTTTAAGATCAACGTCGTCAAGCTGGACCAGCACCGCTCCCTGTTTGATGGAATCGCCGCTGCGCCGGGTCACTTCCTTGATGCGCGCGGTAATCCGGGGAACAACTTCAATTTCGTCCCTACTCCTCACGGTACCAACAGTTTTAAAATAGCGGGGAATTTCGGTCGGCTTCAATTCGAGGGTACGCCCCGAATACCTGCTGCCGCCGGCAGTTTTTTCACTCGGGACGATATTTTTACCGCTGAACACTCCGGTTTGGATTATTATCAGCCCGACAATGACGACACAGGCGGCAATGATGGCGATGGTTCTTTTGTATTTCATATTGTCAACTCCTGTTTGAGGGTGAAATCAGCATATAAATGGTCGGAATGACCAACAGGGTAAAAAACGTACTGGCGATAAGCCCGAAGATCAATGACCAGGCCAGACCGGAAAAGATCGGGTCGAGAGTTATCGGCCACGCCCCCATCATGGTCGTCAAAGCGGTCAGCATGATTGGTCTGAACCTGACCGCGCCGCTTTCCACAATCGCCTGTTTAAGCGGATGACCCTGCTTCACCGCGCCCTGGATAAATTCGATCAAAACGATACTGTTGCGAATAACGATACCGCCGAGAGCAATCATCCCGATCATCCCGGTAGCGGTGAAAAATACCGGATCGCCATAGCCGGCAACACTGCGGCCGGTAATCAAATTCAAGAGCCAGAAACCCGGCGCGATCCCGGCGATAGTCAGCGGAATCGCACACATGATGATCAGCGGCAGCACAATACTGTTGGTCTGGATAATCAACAGCAGGAATATCCCGATCATGGCAATCCCGAACGCGATCCCCAGGTCACGGAACACACGCAAAGTAATCTGCCATTCGCCTTCACCGGCCCATTCGGCCCGGATATTGGACGGCAACGGATGTTTGCGCAGCGTGTCAAACTGGGTTTTAAGGATTAATTCGCCCGGCGGTTTGCCGACACATTCGGCGGTGACGAATACCACCCGCTCAAGATTTTTATGGTAGATCGGCTGTTCCTGGGTAACAGTTTTGAACTTACCCAGTTCCGCCAGCTGCACCATATCCCCCGACACTCCCTTGATCCACAAATGCGAAAGCTTGTCAGCACTTGACCGGTCATCAAAAGGCAGCTGCACTACGGCATAGAGCGGCATGCGTTCCGCCTCCTCATGAACCGGGCCGATCCGGGAACCGGTCAGCGCGGTATTCAACGCGGAGGTGATTTCCGCCGCGGTTATGCCGTTCAACGCCGCTTTATCACGGTTGATAATAAAGTTCAAACGAGGATGCGGTTTTTCCGCCATATCGTCGATTTCAACAATGTGCTTGCCGTCGGTTGCTTCCAGACGCTTTTCCAGTTCTTTTGCTCCGTTGATCAGGGTCTGGTAGCTGTCTTGCGGTTTACCATATACTTCAACCGTGATCGTCGACAGTACAGGCGGGCCCGGTGGAATTTCGACAATTTTCAATATCGCGCCGTATTTTGCCGCAATTTCCGTTAACGGTTTGCGCAGCCGCAGCGCAATCGCGTGACTTTGCTCTTTTCTGTCCTGTTTATTCGCCAGATTGATTCTGATATCGGCCTGATTCGAGTTCCGGCGCATCCCGTAATGCCGGACCAGGCCGTTAAAGTCAATCGGCGCATTGATTCCGACATATCCCTGAAAATTTTTCACCTCATTGACCCGCCCCAGATATTTTTCCAGTGCGCGAGTCACATCGGCGGTCTGTTCCAATGTTGATCCTTCCGGCATTTTCACGATCAATTGCAGTTCGTTTTTATTGTCGAAAGGCAGCATCTTCAGAGGCACTTCCAGCAACATCAAAGCCGTCGCGCAGAGTACCAGAACCAGCACACCAACCAGCAGTAGAATTGCATTCCGCGTTTTCAGGAAAGGCGAAATGAAAAAAGCGTAGGTTGATTTGATCCATTGCGGAGTAACATCGGTAACCGGCGCATCGTCCGATGACGGTTGTCCTGCTTTCTTTTTCAGCAGTCGATATGAAAGCCATGGCACAAAAGTCAAGGCACAGATAGTAGAAAACGTAACCGTCAACGGAACATTGATCGCCATCGGCCCCATGTACGGGCCCATCATGCCGGTAATGAAAAACATCGGCGTAAATGAAATAATAATCGCCAGCGTCGACATGATTACCGGCGGCAAAACTTCCCTGACCGCCTCAAGCGTCGCGTCAAACGGCTTTTGCTGCCCCATCCTGATATGCCGCTGGATATTATCGACGTTGGTGATCGGGTCGTCAACCACCAGTCCCAGGCTGAGGATCAGCGCGAAAAGCGTGACCCGGTTGATCGTAAAACCGAAAATATAGTTCACAAACAACGCCAGCGCGAAACTGACCGGGACCGCCAGGCCGACCACCGTGCCTTCGCGCCAGCCCATGGTTATCGTGATCAAAAGCACCACGGTGAGAATCGCGAAAACCATCCCGGAAATCAGGTCATTAACCTTGTCGTCTGCGGTTTTCCCATAGTCGCGGGTAACGATTATTTCAACATCGGAGGGAAAAATTTTCTCTCCCAGCGACTTTGCCTGTGCAATAATATTCTGAGCCACCTCAACTGCATTCGTACCTTTTTTCTTGCTGAACGCAATCGTTACCGCCGGATAAATCCGGTCTTTAGCCGACTTTGTTCCGGACGCCGGGCCGAATCCGGTATTGACGTAATTGGTTTGTTCGGCCGGACCGTCGACAACCTTCGCGATATCCTCCAGCCGGACCAGGCGCCCGCCGGGAGCATTGATCACAGTATCGGCAATCTGCCGGGCGCTTTTCAAGCCCGGAACAGTCAGGATATTGACCTCTTTTCCCGCCGCATAAGTTTTTCCGACTGTTGCGACTGTGTTATTCCGCTGCAAGGCGGTGATAAGATCATTCAGACTGATTTTCCGAGCGGACATGCTTTCGATATCCGGTTCAATCGAAATTTCCCGCGGATATCCGCCCAGAATCGTGGTGCGGGAAATATCCCGCAGAGAATCGAGGCGGGATTTCAATTCTTCGGCCATGCGTCTCAGCTCATACGAAGTGCGTTTGGGCGAATACACGGTCAGGGAAACGATCGGCACATCGTCGATCTGGACCGAACTGATCAGCCAGTTGGTTACCCCGTCCGGAACGAGATTGAGGTTTTCGTCGATCTTGTCACGGATTTTGACCATAGCGCG
This sequence comes from Victivallales bacterium, assembly GCA_963676655.2. Classification (GTDB taxonomy): domain Bacteria; phylum Verrucomicrobiota; class Lentisphaeria; order Victivallales; family Victivallaceae. The sequence goes on from CAXXKX010000003.1 coordinate 647,606, forward strand.
ATCCCGATCCTGCCCGACATAAAAACGGACGGTCACAAAAGCGGAATCGCGATGACTGATCGAATAAACATGTTCCACCCCGTCCACCTGCCACAACAATCTTTCCAGCGGCACGGTCACCAGTTGCTCGACTTCTTCCGGAGAGTGTCCCGGAAAATTCACCTGAACATCTACCATCGGCACAACAATCTGCGGTTCTTCTTCGCGCGGCGTCAAAAATATCGCCATTAAACCGAGAATCATAGCCATAGCGATAAAGATAGCGGAGAGCGGGCCGGTCAGAAAATGCCTGACCGTACTGATGATGAAACTTCGACTCTGAGTTGTTTGCTCTTCTGCCATAAAAAATTCCTGTTAGAATTGCCCTGTTCCCAGTAAAACCAGAGTACAGGCGTTAATAACCAGAATATCATTGGCAGCGCATTGTTTCGCCAACTCCGGATTTTCCGAACCGGGATTGAAGATTATTCTTTCAGGCTGCAATGCCAGGATTTCATCTGCCATCGCAGTCGACCGGTCAGGCCCGACATACATTGTCAAAGTATCAACCGGACCGCTGACTGAAGCCAGATCCTGCACACAAGCTAAACCATGAACCTCAATACCAGCCGGATTCACCGGGGTAACCCGATAGCCGTGTTCTAAAAGTTGTTTGACCGCTTTGTTAGAATATCGTTCTTCCTTCGGGGATGCCCCCAGAACTACTACATGATGCTCAAAATTGTTACTCATAATCCACTCCTGTACATAGAGAATCATAATAATACTGATTATACAATAATATAAAAATCTCACATAACAATCCGGATATTGAAAAAAAGTCGTATCCTGAATTTATAGTTTAATATTTATTTGCATTATCCTGATTAAAAAGCATATTAAAGCATCTGATAAATTGAAAGGGACGTTGTATGATTAGGTCTATTCTGGTTACTGTCGCTTTTTCGATGTCGTTGGCATGTCCGGGAAACGAAAATACTCCATCTCCCGGTCACTCTGCAAAAACTCCACTTCTCAAAGGTTTTTACTGGATGTCCGGAACCGGTAGAATGCTATCGGCACCGGATTCGAGTTTTAATAATTTTCTGCGCAAATTTGAATATAATTTGAAGACTAACAAATATTTATCCGGGGTATATCTAAACGCCAAATGGAAAGATATCAACCCCAAAGACGGGGTATATAAATTTGAACGTATCGACACAATGATCTCACTTGTCAGGAAAAATAAATTATACTATCATCTGACCATCTATCCGGGATATTCCAGCCCGGAATATCTCTACCAAAAAGGCTGCGTCAAATTTAAAGCTGTCGATCCGAATAAATACCGGAAAACCTATGGACAGGAGTTAACGATCCCATTACCCTGGGATCCGGTTTACAAAAAATATTATTATCAACTGCTGGATAAATTAGCGGAGAAATACCGCAATGACCCGAATTTGATCGCAGTAACCGTAGTCCCGTACAGTTTTAAAAGCAGTGAACTGCACATGCCGGCATCCCAGCAGGATTTAAAAAACTGGGAACGCTACCCCGGCTATAAGCAAAAACTGGTTGAAGAGGCAAAATACGCAATTGATAAATATGCCAACCTTTTTCCGGGCAAACAATTAACTTTCGAGCTGGGAATGCTGGTTGGAGCCAGACGTTCGGAACAGGAAATCAAGGAAATTCTGAAATACGGCTTCTCAAAACATCCTCAACGCTTCACTATCCAAAACGATCAATTGAACGGAAAGTTTGATAATTCAGGAATGTTCACCTATCGTTTGATCATGGATTTCAAGGATCGTGGACATAACGGTTTTCAGAGTCTATCAGCCTGGTGTCATACCAATACCGCCAAACGCCAGGGCTCGATGGAGCTTGCGGTTTTGAACTATATCAAGGCCGGGGCTGAATATTGGCAATTATGGTATGGCGACGGTAGCGACATCAAAGTCTGTTCCAAACTTGCCGCGATGTTAAAAGAAGCTGAGAATATGGGATATGAGAAATACCTTGCAAAACTGAAAAAAGAAAAAAAATACAAAACTTCCAATTTCCGGTTCAGAAGAAAGTAACCGGATTTCAAATCTCAGAGCCATTTTTTTGTACCCGGAATAACAGGCATTATATCATCTCCAAAATTGAGCTTTGAAAGCATATGAATGAATTAATTTGACTTCAGTATTAACGCGAGAAAAAATATCGCATAAATTTTCAAAAACCGTTTTGATTTTCGTACAAGAGTTTGTATATTCTTATTTAGATATTTATTTGTTTTTTAATTCCGATCAATGGAGGATTACAGTGAAGACTGAATTTAAATCAATTATTTCGGGTGTGACGTTCACACAAATTTTGTTGCTGACAGTATTATTTTTTATCAGCGGTTGTACTTCTCCGAAAGTTCTGGGGCCGCGGCGCTGCATTCCGGCACCGATGGATGAGCCTGGGACGCTTGATGTCGAAGTAAAAGAAACTGAAACGCTGGAAATTCCGGCTGCAAAACCGGAAATTCAGCCGGAAATAAAAAAGACTCCGGCAAGCACAAATGCATATCCTCCAATTGACTATACTGGAACAACCGGCCCGGTAGCAGCGGAAAAAACCTATACTGTTGTCAAAAACGATAACCTTTGGAAAATCGCCCGCCAGTTTGGCGTATCATTTATGGATTTGGCCGCTTACAACAATATTCCGGTCAACAAACCCTTGTACATCGGTAAAGTTCTGAGAATTCCGCCGGCCACCTACAAAGCGTCCTCAAGTGAAAAGGCAAAAGTAACCGCAGGAATTAAGCGGCGCAAATCAGGAACCAGAAAAGGAAGCAAGCCGCAATCCAAAGGAACTCCGGCAGCAGTTACCCTGTCCGGCGGCAATAAATATGTTGTACGCAATGGCGACAATCCCTGGCTGATCGCCCGTCGCTTCAAAGTTAAACTTTCAGACTTGTTGAAAGCGAACGGCCTGAATTCAAAATCCATGCTTAAAGTCGGTCAGACCCTGGTTATTCCAAGCGGAACCGTAACCGCTCCAGTCGCGGTTGCCCCTATTAACAAGCCGACACAGAAAAAAGAAGAATCGCTGGACTCACTGCTCGATTCAGTCGACACGCCTGAAACTCCGGCAAAAAAACCTGCTGCAACTCCTAAAGTCATTGAAGAAAAAGCTGTAGCTCCGGTTGTCCCGGCAGCAGCTCCGGCCCCGGCTCCAAAAGCCAAAGACGCGGATGAAGATCTTGGTTTCGGAAAACAGATTGAGACCATTTCAGATACCACGGTTGCCAGACTGGCCGCCAAATACAATACCACCGTTGAAAAACTCCAGTTGCTCAACCCGACAATTCCGGAAGACGGCAACATCAAAAAAGGCACGCTCATTCAGCTGCCGAAATAATTTGAGTTTATTCCAGATGCCGTCTGCCGAACAACTTGGAATTGTCATCGCGGCCGGCGGCGGCGGAACCCGTTTCGGGAACCGGAATAAACTATTTATGGAATTACGCGGACTGCCGCTTTTTATCTGGTCAGTCCGTAATTTTTTGTCAGTCTGTCCAGGTGAAAATATTGTCATCGCGGCTCCCGACGAAACGCTTTCAGAATTTCAGAAGTATCTTGAAAAAATGCTGCCGGAAAGCGGGATCAAACTGGTTTCAGGCGGCAAAACCCGACCGGAATCGGTTATTAACGCGTTGCAAGCACTTCCTGCTGGATTGCACTGGGTTGCGGTTCATGACGCGGCACGCCCTCTGGCTGACGCCGAACTCCTTATGAATTGTCTCGAACAAGCTTCCCGTTTCGGCGGGGCGGCTCCGGTAAAACCAGTGACCGATACCATCAAGCAAATCGATGCAGACGGCTTTGCGGTCGCTACTGTAGACCGGACTCCGCTCCGGGCTATCGAAACTCCGCAAGTTTTTGATCTGGAAAAACTGCGTACAGCCTACACAACCCTCGGTGACAAAGCAAAGGATTTTACTGACGACGCCGGAGTATTTAGCGCTTGTGGCGGCAAGGTATTCCTGCTCGATAACCCATCACCAAACCTTAAATTGACCTATCCGGAAGACTATCGTCTGCTTCAACAGTTGGTATAACCCTGGTCATTTTTCAGTGTCGAGCTTCCATTCAGGGCGACGCCGGAATTTCTGATGGAATTTATTGGTTAATTTACCTTTTTCCTCCAGATGAATCATACAAGCCCTGACACAACCCCTGGCCCCCTCAAGCGCCCGACCATAACCGTAGAGCGGCGGCGGACTGGCAATAAAAGGATTATATTGATGAGCCTCCATATCGTCACGCTTTTTGTAAACTCCTTCGCCATCCGGCGACGCTCCAGATTTACCGCCTTGAAAAGCCGCAGTACACTTCACGGTGTCAAGTTTTCCCCATTCAATGACTTTATCTTCTATCTGGATTTTAACCGATTCGGTAGTGCTTATCGCATTTCCGGCACAGGCTTTGGCGCAGAGCATACAGCGGTCACAGATGGTACCAGGTTCAACTAAAGGATCGGCATCAAGTTCAGCCTCTGTCAAAACGGCGGCATAACGGACACGGGGACCGAATTCCTGATTCAGAAAAACCTTGCTCCAGCCGATTTCCCCCAGACCGGCTATATAAGCAGCTATCCGCATATGAAGAAAGACGTCAGGAGCCGGTTTATCAGGCGAAACCGGCCTGCTCCAGTTCTCCCGAAGTTTTCCGTCGGCCGTATTAATCGCATTCCATGGGAAATCATTGTGCATAGGAATCGCTTCATAACCGTTGACCTCAAAAATCCGGCAAAAGTTCCACAAAGTCATCGGCATCTGAATTTTATTGATTCCGACGTAACCCAGGGATGAATAATTAGCAAAAAGCGTCCCTTCCTCTATTCCGCGATATAGACCACGAAAAACGCGAAATCCTAAAACAACTATTGATCTGGCCTCAGGCATTATATACCTCGGATCAAATTGCTTCGGCGCTCCTTCAAAGCGCTCAATGTTGCCTATTCCCACCAAATCTGCACCGCATTCTTTGGCAAACTTCTTTACTTCTTTTGTATCAAGTCTCATTTTATTCCTCGCTGAATTTAACTTGAATTTTTAATCCGTACGACGGATGGCGATATACCGCTTATCCGCACTTTGTGCTACGGAAGCGGAGAAAATGCAAAAAAGATAAAGGGTTTGATCCCACCCCGGGGCGTATCCGCTCATCAATGTTGCGTCCTCCAGCAGAGCGGGAGTGCAAGGTCTGGCGCAAATATCCTGATACTTGCATCGGGAATAGCCATGACCGAAAGCAAAATTTTTATTTTATTCATACCGGTAACATTCCGGTTGTTCCATAAAACATGATACTTCGCTATTTGTTAATTATACCATAAAAAAATAAAATGTCTTTGGATGATAAAATGAATTATTTGCATATTCTTACGATTTAATAAACAAACAACTTAAACATAATATTCTTCACTGCAGCATATAATATTATATCATTACTTAGTTTTATATTTATACATATAATATTTATCAACAACCACTTACAGTTAAATTAAATTAAGCTGATTGAATAATCAAACGGTATCGCCGGTCTAATCACAAAAAAAAATTCAGTTATGCCGAAAAGCCTTTAAAGCGTTGCATTTAAGACTTCCGTCAATCATCCGTCACTTTTGTAATAGCCTGACAATCAGTCTAATACAATCGTCATTTTTTCTAAAAAAACCTCCGGAGCATACTTGAATTTTCGGCCTTTTAAAGCTATAGTTCAGCTTAAGATTAATAAACTGGAACAGTAAATGGAACATATTATTAATGTTGCCGGGCTGGAAGAGCTGGCAGACTATAACATAACCCGGGTTTTTCTTGCGATAGGAGTGTTTGACGGGGTTCACAGGGGACATCAGAAACTGTTGGCGGAACTGGTTTCAGCCGCAGCTGAAATTGACGCCGTACCGGTAGTAATGACTTTCTATCCGCATCCTCGACAAATTCTGCATTCCGGACAACAACATCCAGTTTTATTGTTACCGCCTGAACGAAAAGTGCAACTCCTGCACCAGTATGGAGCCAAGGCAGTTATCACATTACATTTTGATTCGGTCCTCGCGGCATTGGAGCCGGGGGCTTTTCTGAATCAATGCCTGGGCTGTGATGAGGTTGAATTGGCCGGAATCTGCGTCGGCAGCAATTGGCGTTTCGGAGCAAAAGGCAAAGGCGATGCGGCACTGCTTGAGAAATATGCCGCAAACGGGCATTTTTCATTCCGGGCCGTATCCGAATTAACCCTGGACGGCAACATTGTCGTCAGCAGTACAGCAATCCGTCGAGCTGTATCGGCAGGACTGTTGGACAAAGCAGCGGCGATGCTCGGACGCCGTTACAGGTTATGCGGTAATATCGGGACAGGTCATGGTGTAGCCGGTACGGAACTGGCTCACCCAACCGCGAATTTACAGGTCGAGCATGGAGTTCTGCCTCCGGCTGGAGTATATGCGGCAAGGGCTTATATCGGCGGAAAAACGTTCAAAGCGGCGGTAGATATCGGAGTATCACCGACTTATGATCGTAAAGAGGACCGGAACGGGAGGATCGAGGCCCATCTGCTTGATTTCAATGAAAGCGTTCGCGGCAGGTATCTCGAAATTGAACCGGTAAAATGGCTGCGTGAGGAGCGCTGTTTCGCTACGCCAGATCAGTTGAAGGAACAAATATATACAGACGTCACACTGGTCAATGAAATTTTATCATAAACTATTAACCATATTTAACATTTGCGGGAGCTTATGAACGAAAAACAGACATTTTCACTATCGGAAGCGGCCAAGATTGTCGATGTACCGCGAACCACTATCAACGACTGGATCAGCAAGCATGCCAATTATCTGCACTTCGAACTTAAAGGCAAGAGAAAAGTGCTGGATGACGCCGGGATCGAAGTGCTTAAAGAGATAAAGGAACTGCGTGACAGTGGTTTGAGCGCTTCTGAAATAGAACTTAAACTGGCTGAAAATCATCCGGTTAAAGCAGATCAGGTTACAGAAAATGAAGTTAAACAGACTGAAAACGAAAATACCGAATCACCGGACTACGCAATAATTGTCAAACGTCAGACTGACGAAATCGGCTCGCTGCTTAGTGACCATTTGCAAAACCTGGCGACAAGACTTCAGGAAGCTGAACTGGCGCAGAAAAATTTTTCCAGACGGATGATCCGTTCGGTGGTTTCTACCGTTTTGATCATGCTGCTGCTGCCGTTGATGCTGATTGTCTTTGCCGCAGTCTTGTATCGTTCTTATGAAAAGAGAAACAATAATCTTGAGTCTGAACTTAAAAACACCAGTGAAACCGCGCAAAAATATCAGTCGGAAAATTTCAAGCTGCTGATGAATCTGAAATCCGACGCGGAAAAAATCAAGGGAAAAGACCGGGAAATAGAAAAAGTCACAAACCTGCTTGACAAACGTGATAAAGATTACCAGCGCACCGTCAACAAACTAATGGCTGATATGCAGGCCCGGAAAAAGAAGTTTGAGGAAAGCCTGCAGAAATTGTCAAAAGACGCGGCAACCAGCAAACAGGCGGAAATAGCCCGGTTGCAGGATGAATTCGCCGCGAAACAGCTTGAGGTTCTTAAAAAACTCGATCAAATGCAGCAGGAACTTGAGAAGAAAGACAAACTGGTAAGCCATTTGAGCAAAACCAGTGAGGACCAGACCAAAGTAATTAAAGATCAGGCGGACACTTTGAAAAAAGTGCTTGAACAGGCAAAAACTGAAACGACTTCTCCGGCTGAAAAAAATTCTCCGGAAAAGGAAAAATAAACTGACGACACCACAGTTGAGATATTCGGGAAAGGGCTTGTAATCAAGCCCTTTTTGCGTTATATTTATCTTTTGCTTATTTCACCAAACAAATTAATATATCGGAGTATTCAAATGAGCCTTGAAACAATCACAAACCTTTCTAATTTTTACGGAGCCGATCCGAAATTCGTTCTGGCCGGAGGTGGAAACACCTCATTCAAAGATGATAAAAACCTCTGGGTCAAACCCAGCGGAACCACGTTGGCGGCCATCACTCCGGGACAATTTGTCAAACTCGACCGGGAAGCGATCCGTAAAGTTTTTTCTTTGACCAGTTGGAACAGCGACGAAGAACGCGAAGCCATCGTTAAAAAAATGATGGCCGACGCGGTATGTTTCGACTCTACCGGGCGTCCTTCGGTCGAGGCCCCGTTACATGAGCGCATCGGAACTAAATATGTGGTTCACCTGCATCCGGCAATGGTTAACGGCATGACCTGCGGAGTAGACGGACAGGCAAAATGCGCCGAACTCTTTCCGGAAGCATTATGGGTTGAATTCGTCGATCCCGGATTCTGTCTGGCGGCGGCGCTGGATAAACGTATGAAAGAATACGCGGCGGCAAACGGCAGCGAACCAACGGTGATCTTCCTGGAAAATCACGGCGTATTTGTCGGCGGTGACGACGAAGCGGAGATCATGGGAACTTACGATACAATCATGCATACCCTGATTGACTTTTATGCCAAAGCAGGAGTTGCCACTGAAGTTCCTTACGGGGAAAAAGATCTCGATACGGTAATGGAAACTGCGCCGCAGTTGCGTTCGTTGCTGGGAGATGACGCCGCCGTAGCGGTAGCGTCGATGCCGCCATGTGAAATCTTTGAGGGGCCGCTCACCCCTGACCATATTGTTTACGCCAAATCTTTTGCACTGGTCTGCGACGAAATCACACCTGAGACGGTCAAATTATTTGTTTCAGAACACGGTTACAAGCCGAAAGTCGTCTGCATTCCCGGCAAAGCAGTCTTTTGTGCCGGAGCGACGATCAAAGATGCCGGAACCGTTTGTAAACTGACCCGTGACGCCGCGCTGGTACGTCAACTGACCGCAGCTTTCGGCGGAGTGCGTCATCTGAGCGGCCGCAATCGCGAATTTATTGAAAACTGGGAAGTGGAATCCTACCGCAAAAAAGTTGCGGCAAGCGGCGGCGAAGGTCCATTGACCGGCAAAATCGCGGTGATTACCGGAGGAGCCCAGGGTTTCGGGTTCGGAATCGCCGAAGAGCTGATAAAAGCCGGAGCCGTGGCGGCAATCGCCGACCTGAACCTCGGCGGGGCCAAAGAAGCCGCATTCATGCTGTGCGATAAATTCGGGCAGGATAAGGCTTTCGCGCTGGAAGTGAATATCGCGAATGAAGAATCCGTAGTGAAGATGACTCGCGACCTGGTTGAAATCTGCGGGGGCTGTGATTTGTTTGTCGCCAACGCCGGAGTCCTCAAGGCCGGATCAGTGAAAGAAATGGAAAAGAAAGACTGGGATTTCGTCACCAATGTCAATTACACCGGTTATTTTCTCTGTACCAAACATGTCGCCAGGGTAATGGCCAGTCAAAACCGGCACAGCAGCAAATGGCTGGATATTATTCAGGTAAACTCGAAAAGCGGTCTGGCCGGGAGCAATCGTAACGGAGCTTACGCCGGCAGCAAATTCGGCACCATCGGCCTGACCCAGAGTTTCGCGATGGAGCTGGTGGATGACCATATCAAAGTAAACAGCGTCTGCCCCGGCAACTTCTTTGACGGTCCGTTGTGGAGCAATCCGGAAAACGGCCTGTTTGTCCAGTATCTGAAAAGTAACAAAGTTCCTGGCGCGACTTGCATTGAAGACGTCAAAGAGTTTTACGAAAAGAAAATTCCGATGGCCCGCGGATGCTACCCGGCAGACGTTGCCAAAGCGATAATTTACGCGGTCGGCCAGCAGTATGAAACCGGACAGGCAATTCCGGTCACCGGCGGTCAGGTTATGCTTAACTGATTTGGAATATCCAATATCGAACAAGGAATCTCCAATGATCAAGTGAAGGCGTGAATAAGATCAGGCGTTTCACCGCGAACTTGACGAGTAAATGAAAAAATGTTCGAAACAGCGAAGTTGGGATGATAAAGAAAAAGAACAGGAAAATATATGACGGCAATAGCACAGGAAATTGAAGGATATATGGCGAAAGCCTCATTCATCCGTAAGATGTTTGAGAAAGGCATGGAACTTAAAAAAGAATTCGGAGCGGAAAACGTTTTTGATTTCAGCCTTGGCAACCCCGATCTGCCGCCGCCGCGTGAAGTAGCGGATGAACTTAGAAATATCGCCGACCACCTGGACAATGAGTTTGCCCTGGGATATATGCCTAACGGCGGCTATCCGGACACCCGGGAAATCGTCGCCGCCGCGATGAGCAAGGACCAGGGCGTGGAAATTCCGGCGGCAAACATTATTATGACCTGTGGCGCAGCGGGCGGTTTGAACGCTTTTTTCAGAGCAACACTGAATCCGGGTGATGAAGTGATTTGTCCGGCTCCGTATTTTGTTGAATACGGTTTTTACGTCGGAAATTCCGGCGGAAAATTACGTCCGGCAATGTCTACGGATTTCACTTTTGAGCTGGATTTAGCAGCTATTGCGGCGGAATTATCAGATAAGACCCGCGCGGTACTGATCAATTCCCCGAATAATCCGGCCGGCGTGATATACAGTCGGGACGAACTGGTCCAGCTGGCTGAACTGCTGCGTGAGCATTCAAGCAAGACCGGTCAATTGATCTATCTGGTTTCCGACGAACCGTACCGTTTCCTGAATTACGACGGTTATGAACTGCCGTCCGTGCTGGATATTTACGAACACAGCGTAATCGGGACATCATGGTCGAAAAGCCTGTCTCTGGCCGGGGAACGCATCGGCTGCCTGATCGTCAATCCGGCCATGCCGGAAGCGGCGCAAGTGCTTGGCGCATGTACGTTGACCAACCGGATTCTGGGCTTTGTCAACGCCCCGGCGATTGCCCAGAAATTGCTGACCAAAGTAATTGGCGCGCAGGTTGATGTGGACATTTACCGGCAGCGTAGGGATGCTATGGCAGCAGTGCTCGACGGCGCCGGAATCAAATATTCGATGCCGAAAGGCGCATTTTACTTTTTCCCGCAAGCCCCGATTGCGGATGATTTCAAATTTTGCGATATATTGCTGCAGGAAAAAATCCTGGCGGTACCCGGTTCCGGCTTTGGCTGTCCCGGCTATATCCGCCTGACTTTCTGTGCCGGCAACGCTGATTCGATCAGCCGTTCCGCCGACGCATTCAAACGCGCAATGAAAAATATAAACTAAGGAGCAGATGAAAATGATCAGAGTAGCAGTAGTTGGAGCAGCGGGCCGGATGGGTCGACGCCTGATAAGCAACATATGTGAAGCAAATGATATGATTTTAAGCGGTGCGGCGGAATATGCCGAAAGCCCGTTTATCGGTCATGACGCCGGTGAAGTTGCCAGCTGCGGTAAATGCGACGTAGTGATTACCGCCGACATTAAAGATTTTCTTTTTGAAACAGACGCAATAATTGACTTCAGTACCGGCCCGGTCCTGGAAAACGCCGCCCAGGCAACGGCCGAAGGATGTTCCGTGGTAATCGGCACAACCGCTCTTGGCGACCAGGGCAAAGCTGAACTGCAAAAGCTGGCGGATAACGGTGGACGCATTGTGTTCGCCTCAAATATGAGCGTCGGAGTCAACCTGTTATTCCACTTGAGTCAAATGGTAGCGGGAATTCTGGACGATGATTATGATATCGAGATCGTTGAGATGCATCACAACCAGAAAAAAGACGCGCCAAGCGGCACCGCGGTCACTCTGGCCGAAAAAGTGGTTGAGGCTCGCAACAAATCATATACTGAAGATGTGGTGCATGGTCGCGAAGGAATGGTCGGGGCGCGTCCCCGGGGTGAAATCGGCATGCACGCACTGCGCGGCGGCGACGTTGTCGGCGATCACACCGTAATCTTTGCCACCCAGGGAGAACGGGTCGAACTGACGCACAAGGCATCGAGTCGGGACACCTTTGCCAAAGGCGCGTTACGCGCGGTACGCTTCCTGGCCGATAAAACGCCCGGCCTCTACGATATGCAGGACGTTTTGAACCTGAAAAAATAAACCTGGGAGGGCTTGTCATGGCTTCAGAAATAATTCTTATCGACGCGTTCGCCCAGATTTACCGGGGCTATTACGCAATCCGTTATCTGACCGATTCCGAGGGTCGGCCGGTCAACGCAATTTACGCCATGGCAAAATTTCTCCTGCAAATGCACAACGATTATCCCTCAACCGGCGGGGCAGTGGTCATTGATCGCGGCAAACCTGATTTCCGACTTGAGATTCAGCCGGAATATAAAGCCAACCGGCCGCCGATGCCTGAGGACTTGCGGGAACAGCTCGATCCGATTGAAGACATGATTCAAGCCTTCGGCTGGCCGATTATCGGCAAAGAAGGCTATGAAGCGGATGACCTGATCGCGGCAATCGCGGCGAACCGGACAGATAACAGTATCCGTTTTGTCAGCGCGGACAAAGATCTGTGTCAGATTATCACCGGGCGGGTCAAGATGCTGGCTCCGAATCATAAAGGCGGCGGTTTGACGCTGCGCGGCCCGGAAGAGGTCATTGAAAAATTCGGCATCTCCCCGGATAAAATAATCGACTATCTGGCAATTATCGGCGACAGTTCTGACAATATCCCCGGTCTTCAGGGAGTCGGACCGAAAACCGCGGTGAAACTGCTTGATGAAGCAGGCCGCATCGAAACCATGCTGGCCGAACCGGAAAAAATAAGCAATCCTAAGCTCCGGGACAAGGTAACTGAAAACGCCGAATTATTACGTAAAAATATTGAACTGGTACGATTGCGGACCGATATTCCGGAACCGCAATGGCAGGAAAATCCGGCTTGTTTGTCAAGAACCGAACCGGACTGGGACAGGCTTCGTGAAATATTTCAAAAATACAACATGAGAAGCCTGGTGAAAGAGCTTGACGACATGTCCCCGATGCAGGTTGAAGAAAGTCCGGAGACGGAAACAGAACAACCTGATATGTTTACCCCGGACATGTTCGGCTGATTTTCTTGTAATGCATCACTTTTTTCTTGAGGCGAATTCATAATGTATTGAAGGATATTGATTTTTCAGGGCGGAATAGTCAGGGCGAAAAACGGTTGGAGGGCGAGAGTCTCTCGAGCCGACCGGTTGCGCGGCATGTTCGGCTCGAGAGACTCTCGCCCTCCAAAAATTAACAAGCAGATCAAAAGTTTTTGTGCCGGGTTTAATCATCCGGAGATGAATGTTCAGGTCTGAAAAAGTGACAAACAACGATTTTCGTATTGATGTCAGGATTAAAATATCAAAAAAAATTTGCTCCTCAGGACTTTGTCCTGTATATTACGGTTTTACTGATTTAACAGATAAAATTCACAGGGTGTTTAAAATAAGGGAAAACGATGAAAAAAATAGTTATATATTCCGCGGTAATGCTGTCACTGATGATGACCGCGACGGTATCCCGGGCGGAGGAGATGACGGCCTGGGAAATGTGGAGGGCCGGATACGAAGTATATGCTCAAGCAGAGCATGACAAGCTGAGTGGAAAAAATTCCGAAGCGCTTGCGGGATTCCAGCAGGCCCGTGATTATTACCAGAAGATCAAAAAAGTTCAACCCAATTGGCAGAAAAGCAAAATCAATGAACGGATAAATATGTGCGAGCGGCAGATTACCAAACTGCTGCAGTCAATGAATTCGTTCTCGTCACCCGGCTCCGCCAAAACTTCCACCAATAACGATTCAACCCAATCAAACCAAATTTATCGCCCCAAGACATATCGCCCTAAAACCACGTTGCCGGATGATGACGTATATCGCCCCGGACAACAGAAATATACCCCAAAAACTTATCAACGCAGGACGACCGCTCCGTCGTTGAATACTGAATCGGATATTTATCGCCCCGGCCGATCGAGCAGCAGTACTGCGGCTGAACTGGCGGAGTACCGGAAAAAATATGTTAATGCGCAGCTGGAAATTGAAGACCTGAAAAAGCAGCTGAACCGAAGTCTTGGAACTGCCCGACAGGTGGAATCGATCATACGCGAAAAATCTTTCCTTGAAGAGCAATACAACCGGCTTTTGAGCAAATATGACAAGCTGCGTAGTCAGGGCGGCGCCAATGCCGAGGAAATTACCAATTTACGCAATCTTCTCGTTGCGGAAAAAATGAAATCAGACCAAACTTCAAAAAAATTAACCATGCAGACACAGAAGGCAGACGAATATAATCAGGAACTTGACGCCTTGCGCCGCTATCGGACAACTACCCGGGTTCAATTGGACAGAAGCGGCAAAAAAATTTCAGAATTGGAAGCAAAGATTAACGGCCTGAATGATAAACTGGCCCTGTCAGAGCGGGACAAGCGCAACGCTGACGTCAAAAAAGCCTCTCTTACCTACAGTCTTGAACAATCAGAGAAGCGTTTGACCGAGATGAGAAGCACTTATGATAAACTGCTGAAAGCAATCAAACAGAAAGCCGGCAGCAGTCAGACTGGTAAAGCCTCCGCTATCCTTTCTGAAGAAAACACCAAATTGACCGGCGAGATGAAGAAACTCACGGAAGATAACGACAAACTGGTTAACGAGCAGAGAGAGCTGAAGGCCAGACTGCGCAATGCTGACATCGACGCGACCAGGTTGAAAGATACCATCAGCTCGGTTAAAAACAGCTATCTGGCCTTGCGCAAAGAATATGAACGAGCATTAAAGAATTCTTCCGGACTGGCCGGAACCGGCGAAGCCGATCAAAGCAAAATAGTCCAATTGCAGAAAAAGAACCAGGAACTGGCTGAAGAACTTCGCCGATTCGCGGTCAGGATGAACAATATCCGGGCCGGGGACAATGTGGCGGAACAGTATAAAGACATTATTACCAGACTGAATAAACGCCTGACCGAACAGCGCAATCTTTTAAGCGCAAAAGAAGCTGACTTCAACAGTCTGGAAAAACGCTTAAAAGAATATGGCATATCCAATGCCAAAATGACGGTCGATATGCAGAAACTGCAAGCTGAAAACGCCGATATGAAGCAGGAAATCAAACTGATTGACATTCTGAAAAAAGATATTGTCAACCTGCGTAAAGAAAACAATAAATATACAACAATCGAGAAAAAAGCCGGTGATGCCACTGCGAAATACGAAAAACTGGAAAAGGAATATAAACGGGTTCAAAGTAAAATGCTGATTTCAGGCGGCGAGGTCATGAAGCTGCAGGAAGAAATTGCCCAGTTAAAGCTTGATATTAAAGATTATCCGGCGATGAAACAAGAACTGGCCGCGGCCCATAAGCAATTGAAAAAACCGCCGGAAGGCAGTTCATTGCAAATGAAGCAGAAAATTGCCAAACAGGAAAAAGAAATTACCGAATTGCAAAAGTCTTTGATTGAACTCAATCGACTAAGAACCCAATTTGATCAATTAAAAGACTACACCGCGGAATATGCCCTGGCTCAGAAACAACTGGCAACGGTAAGAAAGGAACTGAAAGACGCATCAACTAAAGTCGATGCGACATTGCATGACAATACCACACTGAAAAGACGACTTTATGCTTTGCAGCAGAAATACAGTGCGCTGGAGAAAAAATTCAACGCCAAACCCAAACGGAACCTGCAACGTCAATTGACTATGGTGGAAAATCAAAATGCCGTTTTGAAATCAAATATCAAGCAGTTGCAGGAACGTTTGTCATCGACTGAAAAAGTTGCCAGGACAACCAAAGTTCTGAAATCCGAAAAAGCTGCTATCACCAAGAAATTGAGCGATACCGAAAAGACCGCCGAACAATTGGCGCAGGAGAAAAAGCAGTTGGCCCAGGAAGTCACCAAACTGAAAAAACAGCAGCAAAAGATTGCCGAGGAAAAGCCGAAGCTCGCGGCTCTGCGTAAAAAATTCAATTTCCTTTTTGCCGAAGCGGTTGCCGCAGCCGGCAAAAATGACCTGAAAACGGCGGAATGGCATTACAAAAAAGCCCTGCAACTGCTCCCGGACGATCCACACGCCTTAGCCGGACTCGGCCGCACGATGCTCCAACTCGGCAAAAAAGCTGAAGCATATCCAATACTGATTAAAGCCAGAAAACAGTTGCCGCCATCAGCCGAACTGGATATTTACGCCAGCCAGGCCGCTCTTGCTGCCGGTAAAAGCGACATCGCGGTTGTGCTGGCAAAATCAGCCAGAAAGCTTGATACCGCTTCCGGGTCGGCAGTCGCCGCGTTGGTAAGTGCACTGCTGAAGTCAAACAGGCCGGGCGATGCTGAAGAAGAGCTTGAAGATGCCAAACGCGCTTTAGGCAAAAATCCATATCTGGAACTTGCTCAGGCAAGAATAGCCCTGCGTAAGGGTCCAGCCTTTAAAGCTCTGGCGGTTGAGGCTTACAGCCAGGCCCGCAAAGGCGGAGTCCCGGAGGATTCGGAAATGGAAGCATTCATGAAAAAACTCAAACCGGTTAAACAGGATCTTGAAAACCTGAATTTCCTCCGTCAATCCGCGGCTGATGCCGCAACTAAAAAAGATTTCGACTCGGCATTCTGGTTTAGCAGCCAGGCAGTTGCGAAAGACGACAAGTCAGTCGAGATATTGTATGAACACGCGGTTTACGGATTGCTCGACGGCAAGAATCCAGAAGCGAAAAAAGCATTGGAAAAGGCAAGCGGCATTGAGAGCGACAATCCCGGCATTATGTATATGCAGGCCGCCGTCGCCATTCGCGACGGTAATTACGCAGACGCGGTAAAGAAGCTGCGCGATGTGGCCAAACTTGTCAAAAAACCGAAATCCCCAACTCCTTATGAACGGGAAATTAATGCGCAAAGCCTTAAACTGATCGAGAAAAACTTGAAGAGCAGCAAGCCTGATACTTATGCCGCGGCAACTGCCGAGTTTATCAAAAAATTGTCGAAATAAGGATATGCGGATGCGATTGAAACTTCTCCCTGCAGTCTTGTTGATGGTTACCGTGTTGTGCGGATGCCAGACAGACTGTATTGTGGAAATAAACAACCGTCATGAGGCCCTTAACGCTTTATATTCCAGAACCCTGTGCGCGACCATCTACACCAACAGCAGTCGGCCGCATAAGGGAAAATTTGAACTTGCTCCACTAGTCCGGCCGCAAATCAAGGGATTGCTGGTTGACGGCGATGCTATGCCGACGTTGAAATCCCGGCTGACCGCGCATGAGCTGTTAGTCAAAAACAATCTGCAATTGACTCCTTTCGCGGAAATCTGCCGGTTTATCAGTTGTAAAACCGGATTGCTTTGCGCATTTTCCGAATATCGCGGCAGCGGTGATAACCGTTCGGTTAAAGTTACTTTGGTCTGGGTTGATGCTCAAAAGATGGAAAAGATCGCATTCGCGATCGGCGTAACCGAGTTGAAAGTCTCATCCGTACGGGAAGATTTCGAACTCTATTGCGGCGACACCGAAAAGCCGGGAGATTTTTTTGACTTCGCCGCCTTACGGGTCGTAGATAAAATGTTTAAGCAAATTAAAAACCTGAAATAACGACGAGAGCAATACCGTGAACTATTTTTCGATTCCGTTCAATCAGCCTTATCCATATCCGTTCATACCGAGCATGATGTGGATATGGCACATTATGGCGTTTGTTATCGGCTGCAACATCGGCAGTTTTCTCAATGTCTGCATCTGGCGGATTCCCCGTGGCGAATCACTGATTACGCCTCCGTCACACTGCCCTAACTGCGATCACAAAATCACCTGGTATGAAAATCTGCCGCTGATCAGCTGGTTATGCCTGCGCGGCAAATGCAGCGGATGCAAAAATCCTATTTCAAGCCGGTATTTCATTGTCGAATTTATGACCGGACTGCTGTTCTATATGGTCTGGTTCAAGGTAACTTTCGACTTCCAGCCGGTTGCCGCGGCCGTCCTTTATATGGGAGTGACAATGCTCTGCGTCTGTACCGCCTTTATCGATGTCGAGCACCGTTTGATCCCGAACAAGCTTACCTATCCGACAATTATCTTCGGTCTTGCCATGTCGCTGTTCTATCCGGAAATCTGGGGAGCGGATACGACTCATCGGGCATCGCTGATTTTCTCCGGAGCCGGACTGCTGATCGGCGGCGGGGCAATGGCGTTGATAGCCGTAATCGGCGAAAAGATCTTCAAAGTTGAGGCAATGGGCTGGGGCGACGTGAAATTTATCGCGGCGATTGGCGCTTGTTTAGGCCTGAAATCCTGTTTTTTCATCCTGTTGATCGGCTCGCTGCTTGGTTCAGCCGTCGGCATATATCAGATTATCCGCTATCGTCACAAAGAAGGTTTCAAGGCGACAATTCCTTTCGGACTTTATTTGTCAATCGCCACTTATCTGTGGATTCTCTATGGCACCAGACTCGAAATGATCTATCACAAGCTTTTTACAAATATTCAAATTTAATAATAAAGCATATATGGAGTAAATTATTATGCGCATGAGCAAACTTGTCGGCCGCCGGATCAAGGAAGATCCCAAAGATTCAAAGACCATCAGTCACAAATACCTGATTCGCGGCGGTTATGTCCGTCCGGTTTCAGCCGGAATTTATTCGATCCTGCCGCTGGGTAAATTGATCATCGACAAAATCGAACAGATCATTCGCGAAGAAATGGCTTCAATCGAGGGGCAGGAAGTTCTGCTGCCTGTTGTCCTGCCGGCTGATTTGTGGAAAGAGTCTGGCCGCTATGAGTCGGTTGGAGCGGAACTGCTCAGATTCGAGGACCGCAACGGCAAGGCAATGCTTCTGGGAATGACCCACGAGGAGGCGGTTGTCCACCTGGTTCGCAGTGAGGTTTCCAGTTATAAGCAGCTGCCGGTTATGCTCTATCAGCTCCAGACCAAATACCGGGATGAAGCCAGACCGCGCGGCGGCCTGATCCGGGCTCGCGAATTCACCATGAAAGACGCCTATTCGTTCCATACCAGTCAGGAATGCCTGGAAGAATATTACATGGATGCCCACGCCGCTTACGAGCGCATATTCAAGCGCGTCGGCATGAACAACGTCGTTTCTATCGAGGCCGATTCCGGCATGATGGGCGGTAAAATATCCCATGAATTCATGGCCATATCAGAATTTGGCGAGGACACTATCTTTATCTCTCCCGACGGCTCCTACAGAGCCAACCGTGAAGTAGCCACCTCATCTATCAAGTTTGAAAAGAGCGAAGAGCTCCCATTGAACAAAGTTCACACCCCGGGACACAAAACCATCGAGGAAGTAGCGTCATTCCTGAACAAGCAGCCTGAAAATACCGGAAAAGCGGTCTTTTATGTCGATGGCGAACAAAATCTGATATTCGCGATGATTCGCGGCGATTTCGAGGTAAACGAAAGCAAACTGCAGAAAATCGCGATAGCTTATGAACTTAACTTTGCCGATGACGACGCCATCCGTAAAGCCGGTTGTGAGCCCGGTTACGCGTCGCCATTGAATATCGATCCGGAAAAGGTCAAGATCATCGTCGACCGCTCCGTGGCCGAATCATCAAACCTGATCGTCGGGGCGAATGAAGCGGATTATCACTATGAAAACTTCAACTTCGACCGGGACATGCCCGAAGGCGTCACCGTGGCGGATATCGCCACCGTCCGGGCCGGTGATCCCTGTCCGCTGACCGGCGAGCCGCTGCTTATGGAACGCGGAATCGAAGTCGGAAACATTTTCCAGCTCGGCACCAAATATTCGGAAGCCATGAACTGCGCCTATCTGGATGAAAACGGCAAATCCCAAATCATGATCATGGGCTGCTACGGCATCGGGGTAGGACGTTCCATGGCATCGGTCATTGAACAGTCTTACGACAACTGGGGCCCAATCTGGCCGATCACCATCGCGCCTTATCACGTACAGCTCTGCGCCCTTAACCGCAACAAGGAAGGCGTTGCCGAGGCCGCGGACAAACTCTATGAAGAGTTTCTGGCGGAAAAGGTCGAAGTGCTCTATGATGACCGCGGCGAAAAAGCCGGATTCACCTTTAACGACGCCGATTTGATCGGGATTCCGTTCCGTGTGATTATGTCACCCAAAACCTTGGCTGAAAGCAAAGTCGAACTCAAACGACGCGGTGAACGCGACGCCTTAATGGTCGATCTCGATCAAGTCGTCCCGGAACTCCAGAAACTTATCGCCGAAGAATTTAATAAATACGAATAAGGCTGTCTTTATATAAGTTACAAGTTTTAGAGAAAAGCAAGACGTTTTAATTTACATGAAACGTCTTGTTTATTAATGAAAATCATTCTTCTTTTTGAACCAGTTTGGAATTTTTTTTCAACTTGAAAACCTTATGTAGAATTTCAACTGTCAAATCGGTAGCCTTATCAGTATTTTTCTCCATATTCACTTGGAACGATGACATTTCTCCCGCTGATTGGCCTCCTGGAGATTCCTGAACCTGGTAAGTTTCAGGTTTTGATTTACCATATTTTTTGAAAACCTGTACAGCCCTGGCCATTTCGTCTTTTGAAAGACCGTATATAGGTAAGTCAAGCATGAGAGGCTCCTCTTTAGAACCGGAAAACTGAACAAATTTGCCTGTTTTAGGGTTTTCAAATACAACAAAAGATCCTTTGGGACGAGTTAACAGGCGAGTTAGCGCATCTCGTATTATCTTTGCTTGATCTGCGGGTGGGGTTGGAGAACATCCGGGCAGTATGCAAAAAATAAGAAATAATGCAACAAAATTAATCGGCTTCATTCAAGTTCCTCCCAATGTCGCTTTTTGATGATTACAGCTAACAAAATATAGCCAATAAGTCTTCTCGATTTTCTCTACATAATAAAGCGTCTGAGTTTTGAAATACAAGCGGCTGTCTGAAAATATATTTCTTCCGAAAATATGTTCTTTATTCTTGATCAGCCCTGTGCTGCATTAACCGGTTTGCTATTTAGTAATTCTCATGTATATTAACCCACTGACAACCAGCTTCTTCTAAAAAATCCTTGAAGAATGTACAACCATTCTGATTGATAAAGATCAAGTCCGATATTAAAGCTGTGATTGTGTATAAAAACAACCAATAATAAGGTATAAAATATGTCATTTGAAAATCTGGGTTTGATACCTGAACTCTTGAGCGCGGTAGAAACTCAGGGTTATACGGAAAGTACGCCTGTTCAGGAGAAGGCGATCCCCGCTATCCTGGCCGGATGCGATGTGCAGGCAAAAGCGCGAACCGGAACCGGCAAAACCGCGGCGTTTACGCTGCCGATGCTGCAGCTGCTCAATCATAATAAAACCCACAAACCGCAATTACGCGGACTGGTGTTATTGCCGACCCGTGAGCTGGCCGCTCAGGTCGAAGAATGCGTTCACAAATATGGCCAGAATCTGGAACTTAACGCCTGCTACGTCTTTGGCGGAGTTCCGATCGGGCCGCAGATCAAAGCACTTAAAAAAGGGGTTGATATTCTGGTGGCGACGCCGGGACGCCTGCTCGATCATCTCGAAAGAGGTTCGGTCAATTTAGGAAAGATTGAAATCCTGGTGCTGGATGAAGCCGACCGGATGCTCGATATGGGCTTTATCAAGGATATCAACCGGATTATTGAATATCTGCCGGTAAAACGCCAGAATCTGCTTTTTTCCGCCACTTATGGCCGGGAAATCAAAAGGTTCATCCGGGAACTGCTCAATAATCCGGAAGTCATCGACGTATCCGGTAAAAAGGAAACTACCGATAAGATCAGACAGGTGGTCCATTTTGTCGAAAAGAACCGGAAACGCGATCTGCTGTCCTATCTGATTACCTCCGGCGACTGGCGCCAGGTCCTGGTTTTCACCCGGACCAAACATGCGGCCAACCGGCTGGCGGAGAAACTAGTCAAAGATGGAATTACAGCTGAAGCGTTGCACTCGAATAAGAGTCAGAACGCCCGGACACGGGCGTTAACCAATTTTAAATCAGGCGAAACAAGGGTTCTGGTAGCCACCGATATCGCCGCGCGCGGCATCGATATCAGTAATTTACCGCACGTGGTCAATTACGAATTGCCGAATACCCCGAAAGATTATGTTCACCGTATCGGCCGGACTGGCCGGGCCGGAGTCAAGGGAGAGGCGATTTCGCTGGTCTCCCATGACGAGAAAGAATACCTGGCGAAAATCGAGAATTTTCTCGACTGGAACATCAAGCGCAAAGAGATCAGAGACTTTCCCCGGCTGGGAGGACCGCAGGCTTACGAACAGACGCAAGACGGCGGGAATAAACGCCGCCGTCCACGACGTAGACCGCGGCGCCAGGAATAACTCTAACCCCAGCTTAAGGTTTCTTCGGCTTGAGAATGACGAATGTCGGCAGGCCCGGAACTTTGAAATAATCCAGCACCGCCCGGGTTCCGGGATCATCAAAGTTTTCCGCCGCGTATTTGACGATAGCGTAATCTTTCAAAGCATCCTTCACTTTGGGATCAGGGAATACTTCTTTTTCCATCTTCAAGCAGTTGGCGCACCATGACGCATGGAAATCCAGCAGCACTTTTTTGTCAGCGGCATAGGCCTTTTCCAGGTCGTCCGCCAAGCGGTTTTCCGCCTGACCGACCGATGCGGCAGAGTTCACGGCGTGCTGCCGGAACTGTTTGATTCCGGTCCAGCTGAACGCAACCGCGGCGATAATGATCAGGACACCGAAAAACTGCTTTATCCTTACCATCCATTTTCCCGGTTTGGGAATAACCGCCATCCCGGCCCCGGCAAACGGCCACGGCAGCGCCATGCCGACTCCAAGCAGAAACGGCAGCAGCAAACCGAATACATTGCCCTGACTATACAAGGTCGCGGCATAGATCAGTACCGCGATAACCACCGGAGCGACACACGCCCCGGCCAGCAACGCGGCAACGGCCCCCATGATGAACGCGGTGACCAAACGGCCTTTCTGCGCGCCTTGAGACACTTTCCCGGAACTGAAGCGGGAAAAATCAATGTTGAAAATATCAAACATCGCCAAGCCGAGAACCAGAAAGACAACGCCGATAGTCAAATTGAACCACGGCGAAGAATTCAAGGTCCCGAAACGCGCCCCGGTCAGGACCGCGACGAGTCCAAGAACTCCGTAAGCCATAGCAATACCGGCTCCATAAGCGGAACCGCGCATAAAACCCTTGCGTTTGGAATCGGCCTGATCCCCTGCTCCGATAATTGCCAGGTTAATCGGAATCATCGGTAAAACGCACGGCGTCAGATTCAATCCCAAACCGCCAAGGACCACCAGCAGCAGAGTTAAAAGAATTCCGCGCGCGGCAAAATCATCTTCCTGCTTGACTTGATTTTCACCGGAAAGAAAACTGATAAAATCGTTTGATCTCATGTAACCGGACTGGTTATTAGCAATCTGAAACTTGTCGAGAATCGACGCCAATTGCGGCGGCAGTTTTACCGCAGGTTTCGCCGGTGCCGGCTTAGCGGCCGCCGCGGCGGTTTCCGGCAACGCATCTGCTTTAACCATTAAAAGTGTTTTTTGCGGGGGAAAGCAAAGTCCCGGTTGATCTTTGGTTCCCTCGCGGCAGCCGGTGGTGTTAATTCTGACCGCAAAAGGATAACCTTTGGGGTTTACCTGCCAGGTCCAAACCGATTCGACGTTCGGATAAATCATGGTTTTACCCAAAAATTCATCTTTGTGCTCCGCTTTATCAGGAGCGGTAAGCAGTTTTGCCTGAATACCATCTGTCCCGGTTACGGTGATTTTTGTTTTATCAACATACAAATAACACCCGGTGGGAGTGTTTACCCGGACTTCGATTTTATCATTCTTGGCCGTAGCGCTCCACTTGAATGGAGCCTGCAAAAAATCCGGGACCTGGGCAATTAAACCAAGTCCCGAAGTTAATATTGAGATAACAGTTAGTAACCGAAACATTATTTTTTCTTCATCGCAGCTTCAAGATGTTCGATATACTTCTTGGGACCGCCGCTTTTATAGCCGGTAGTCAGCAAAGTTTTACCATTAGCATCCAGCAGCAGGACGGTGGGAAAACCCATAACTTTATATTTTTGAGCTAATTTCTGGTTTGCAATTTTTAGTTCGTTGGATTGCTTTTTGCCTCTGGGGAAGTCAATCAGCACTAGAACCAGTTTTTCTTTGGCGAATTTCTTGAATTCCGGTTTACTGAAGACCTCTTTATCCAACCTGATGCACCAACCGCACCAATCTGACCCGGAAAAGTCGACCAACACGGCTTTTTTATCTTTTTTAGCCTCTTTCAGAGCCGCGGGTAAATCGGTTTTCCAACCTTCAGCGGCAAAAGTTGATAATGCAAACGACAAACCCAATAAAACAAGTAGCTTTTTCATTTTTTCCTCCTATAATATTTTGTTCAGGCTCTATTGCCTGTAAATATTATACATGTTATGAATATTTTTTTCAAATGTTAATCAATTCACAAATAAGTTTATATCCAGCAATTCATCACTTTACCATTCAATCTCCTTCCATATTTTACGTTATGGTCAATGTTTATAAAAAATTTTTATTATAAAGGTTGGACAACGGTTTTTCCATATTGTTCATTATAGCGTCCGGATTGTTTTTTTTCAGTTAGTTTGAGGTTTGCTTTTAGTCAATTTTATGGTTATATTAAACTCGAAAATCCACTATAATTAGAAAGGTTTTTGAAATGAATTCGCTGGTTCTGGTAATCGGTGCGGCAATCATGTACATTGTCGCGTACAACACCTATGGACGCTTCCTCGGGAAAAAAATTTTCAAACTCACCAAGGACAACATTTGCCCCAGTGAAGAACTGCGCGACGACCATGATTATGTGCCGACCCATCCGCAGGTGCTCTTCGGACACCATTTTGCGTCAATCGCCGGAACCGGCCCCATTGTCGGGCCGGCAATTGCAATTATCTGGGGCTGGCTGCCGGCTCTGCTATGGATTGTTTTCGGTTCAATTTTCATGGGAGCAGTTCATGACTTCGGTTCATTGGTCGTTTCCCTGCGCAACAAAGGGCGTTCAATCGGCGATATCGCCGGGGACCTGATCAGCCCGAGAGTCAGAACCCTGTTTCTGTTAATAATCTTTTTTCTTCTGTTGCTGGTGGTCGCGGTGTTCGGAGTGGTAATCGGCTTATGTTTCAAACTATATCCGCAATCAGTCATTCCGGTTTGGTCCCAGATCCCGATCGCGGTAGTGCTTGGGTATCTGGTATACAAGAAAAACATGAGCGTTCTGGTTCTTGGAGCTATCGCAGTTATCTTAATGTATGGAAGCATTATTCTCGGGGCATATTTCCCATTGAGCATGCCGGCAATAAAAAGCGGCAGTAAAGTTATCCTCGATCCAATCTCAATCTGGATCGTTATTTTGTTAATCTATGTCTATATCGCCTCGATTCTTCCGGTCCAGACCCTGCTGCAGCCGCGCGATTTCATCAACTCCTGGCAGTTGATGGTGGCAATGCTGCTGCTGGGACTTGGAGTAATCGTCGCACATCCGCAAATGACCGCGCCGACGTACAGAACGGTTGCCGATGCCCCCCCGATGCTGCCGATGATCTTTGTGACAATTGCCTGCGGCGCGTTATCCGGATTTCATTCCCTAGTGTCCTCCGGGACATCTTCTAAACAATGTGATAATGAACATACGGCGCTATTTGTCGGTTACGGTTCCATGCTGGTTGAGGGCATGCTGGCGATCTTCGTACTGGTAGCCTGCGGCGCCGGGATTGCGCTTGCCGGAGGGGGATCAGAAGCCTATTTCTCGCGTTACGCCACCTGGGCGGCGGCGAACGGACTGGGGGCAAAACTCGATGCTTTTGTAGTCGGAGCCGGAGCAATGATTGATGATGTCGGAGTTCCGAATGCTGTTGCTCAGACCCTGATGGGCGTTTTTATCGTCTCTTTTGCCGCAACAAGTTTAGATTCCGCTACTCGTATTCAACGCTATATCGTCAGCGAACTGGCGGATATTTTCAAAATTCCTATCCTGAAAAAGAAACATCCGGCCACGATGTTTGCAGTCGGCACCGCCGCGGCACTGGCATTCTTTAACGGTTCCGGTCAGGGCGCGGTTCAATTATGGCCGCTTTTCGGCTGTTTAAACCAACTTCTCGGCGGCCTGGCCCTGCTGGTTGTAACAATATACCTCATCCATAAAAAAATGCCTATCATTTATACTGCAATTCCAATGGTTTTCATGCTTGCAATGACAGCTTGGGGCATGTATTATAATATTGACAGGTTTTCCAGTCAAGGGAATTGGGCTTTGCTGTCGATCAGCATTGTCATCATTATTTTTGAGATTTGGATGATTGTCGAAAGCATTGCGATTATCAAAAAAGCCAAATCACCTTAAAAAGGGGGTGTTGATATGAAACCGGGAGAAAAAACCATCTGTCCCGTTTGCGGACAGGAAATATTTGTCCAGGAAAAAAACCTTATGGACGACTGGAAAGTGGTCGGTAAAGTTTTAGTCTGTCCGTTATGTGAAGCCCATCTCAGCCGCCAAAGTGAGACATCTTTGGACCAGGACCCGGAAGAATCCAGCAACATTTCGGCCCTGACTGATTTGCTGGGGGAAGATGATACCCCGGAACCGGAAATTGATTTCGGTGAAGAATCCGGACATTTCTGCCGGGACTGCACATATTTCATCAAACATCCTTTTATGAATCGATGTACGTTGCATGAATGTGAAGTCAGTCCAATGTCTGATTGCGATGATTTCATTCGTCGGGATGAAGGAGACGAGGAAGAATAATCCCTACCCCTGATGAACTTATATGATATCATTGTCTGCGTTGTTTATTTTGTCCTGATTATCTTAATCGGCATTATCGCCAAGGGAAAAAACCATACTACACGCGACTTTTATCTGGCCGGACGTTCTATGAGCTGGTTTCCGGTCGGCCTGTCAGTGATGATTACGGTATTCAGCGCCATAAATTTTGTGGCGGTGCCTCAGGAAGTTGCAGTTTACGGCCTGTATGTCATGGTCTCGTTACCGGTTTTTATTCTGGTTGCCATCCCGGTCACCCGCTATTTTATTCCACGCTTTTATCAGCAGGGTTCTGTCAGCGCCTATGAGTTTCTGGAACAGCGATTCGACGTAAAAGTCCGTTGTCTTGCCAGCGGCATGTTTATTTTCTGGCGGATGCTCTGGATGGGGGTTATTCTTTTTGCCACAGCGAAAATCCTGACCTTGATAACCGGTTTCAGCCTGCCTTTACTGATAATCGTTTGCGGAGTTGTCGCCATGGCATATACCGCCTGGGGAGGCATCAGGGCGGTAATATGGACCGATGTTGCCCAATTTATCATTCTTCTTACCGGTTTAATAATGATTATTGTCATTTTAGTTGTTCGAAGCAAGAATGGCCTTGATGGAATGCTTGCGACAACCCGTTCTCACGGGCTGCTAAAACCATTTTCACCTTTTGATCCCGGATTCTTTTCACCTGACCCGACAATCAGAATATCTTTTTTTAGTTGCCTAATTGGTGTTTTTGTCGCCTTTCTTACCCGTTACGGAGCCGACCAGATTGTTATTCAACGTTACTCCACTGCTAAAAGTCTGCAAGCGGCTAAAACCAGCTTCTGGTGGAATATTATTTGTGCGATGTTCTCAATATCCCTGCTTGGAATATTTGGATTGCTTCTCTATAATTATGCCGCTGAACATAATTTGTTGACTCCTCATAAAACCCTAGCGGCACCGTTGAAAATCATTAAAATCATCTTCAGCACTTTACCTTATGGCGGATGCGGCTTAATGGTTGCCGGATTACTGGCGGCGACTATGTCAAGTATCGATTCCGGCATCAATGCCTGTTCCGCAGCATGGTTCAGTGATTTCCATCAGCGCTTTTTTGAAAAGACGCAAGAAGAAGGCCGGGAATGGCGATACAGCATTTATTTAACTTTGACAGTGGGTTCAGCATCAATCCTTCTAGCCCTGTTATGTATGGCTTTTTTAGCTCAAAGCAATACTGTGTTTGTCATGATAAATAAAATAATCCACGGACTGGGCAGCCCTTTGCTCGCAATTATGCTGTTGGCAATTCTTAGTAAACGAATCTCGGCAAAAGCAGTTTTCCAGGGGACAATTTACGGTCTTATTTGCAGTATTTTGACCATATGCCTGATCAAAGGACTCGCACTGCATTATTACGCGGTAGTAAATCTGGTAATTACTTTGGGATTATGCTATATGCTGCATTTTCTTGATATATACAGAAAAAAATCATAAAATATCAGCTCTGTAGCTTTCTGAAGCAGTAGATAACCGCACCGGCGGGGCCTATGCCGCGGCTTAGTTGTTTTTTATTGACCCGGTCAGGATTGTCGAATTTTGCGCCCATTTCACGGATGAAAAGTTTTGACCCGATAATCGCTCCATCGCTGAAGTGGCGGGTGCGTCGCAGGAAGCGTACCGGCATCGATTCTTTGCGCTTGGCTTGTTCCTGTGCCTCAAATATCTCTTCGCTGGAGGCACCGCTCTCGGCGGCTACTATCCGTGCCAGTTCACTTCGGAAATAGCTGAAAAGATCGTTATCGGTCCATTTTGAGGTGTCGCGATGCCAGATATTTTGTTCGAGGTGCTTGACGAAATTTGCCTGGAACATGTGTTTCCCGGTACCGCAATACCGTCCCCAGGTAGTGAAATGGTAGTCGGCTGGATTAGTCGTCACTCCGGCTCGAACAGGATTGAGTTCGACATATAAAACACAAGCTTCCAAGGAATTGCGACTATCGAGAATGACGCTTTTGAATTTATTGGCCCAGAGTTTGCCGATGCGGTCGCGGGATTGGTTGTAGACGACGGTGAAACGTTGTTGGAATGCGCGCATAAAGTAGCTTATGTCGATCATTTTCAGGCCAACTTCTCGACATGTTTCAGGATTTGCCGGGTTGATTTTTGGTATTTGTTTCGGTGCGTAAGCATACTTGCCTAACATATTGCTATAGTAAGAGTTGTGGCGCTTGGAAATGTCCTCAATTGACGGCAATTCGTCCGGGCCGGGAGCGTAAACGACCACGTGGAAATGGTTGCCCATCCAGGCCGCGGATATCACCTCGATCAGAAAATATTCGCAAAGATTTTGCAGTAGCCTAAAGCCGTACTCCATATCGACCCGATTGAAAGGTTTTTCGCCTCTGCAACCCGCAGTACGGTTCATCAGATGGTAATAGCAACCTTCGCCTTTAACCTTCATTCGTGTTCCACGTCCAGCCATGATTTTTTCCTCCGTTATTGACAACTTTGCAGTTAATATAATGGTTGAAAGTGGGTTTGTCAAATTAAATTATTATGTGATTTAATTAAAAATCGTATAAACTTAACTCTCAGACT
The DNA here is from genome assembly GCA_963676655.2 of Victivallales bacterium. Classification (GTDB taxonomy): domain Bacteria; phylum Verrucomicrobiota; class Lentisphaeria; order Victivallales; family Victivallaceae. Next base: position 676,849 of record CAXXKX010000003.1, read on the forward strand.
GTTATAGCATTAAAATGGTCACAGTGCGGGGGTTAATTCTTTAGAAATGGTATTTGCGTGAGACATTAAATGATCGAGTTTCTCGCGGAATACTTTTGATGACTTTTCCGGCAATATTGAATCAGTTATGGTTTCCTGATTATAAAAATTGTTTTGAATGCTTTCCTTTATCGCCTTCACTTCATCGTTTATAAACCAGGGTGAACGGTCATGATGCTCTATTTTTTGGGTGACCCAATCCTTGTATGCGAAGAACTCCGGCAAGTATATCAATGGAAACAACTCTGCAAAAAAACCGCGGCAATAACCGTTTTCCGTATTGCCTTTCAACGTCTCTTCCGCATGCGGATTTACCGGGCCAAATAATTTTAGCCTGTTCAACGCGTCATTCAGTGAAAAATCTTCATGTAAACTTAAGATTTGCCACAAAAACTCAAGATATTTTTCACACAGATCAAGCTGAGAAAAAACTTCCTCTTCATCACAATTGAAATTACGCCACTGTTCCATTTTAGAAGCCAGCTTTAAAAATAGCGCATGGAGCATTCTGGAAACAGCAGTCCTGGCAATATCAATAATATCACGACGTATAAACTCATCATCATAATATTGTTCAAATATCTCAGGCAGCCATGTCAGCAAATAAGAAACATTTTCAACAATAAAATCCAAGCTAGCCTGATGATATTCAATTGCGTCAATAACCTTTTCATCAATTTTCGTCAACCATGGACTTGTCAGGATATTGAAAAACATAACACCGTTTATTTCCCGCAGAGGAAATTCTTCGTTCCGGGTCCAATTTCTGGTTTGAGATATTTTCAAAGAAAGATTCCATATTTTTGTCATTTCCGGAACAATTTCCGCCGGATATCTGTCGCCACAAAAACTGCAAACCCGGTCCGATACAGATAGTTCCTTGCCGCTCCACGCATTGGCGGTGAAATATTCCAGCATAAACGAATCGCCGTGTGAAAACTCCGGCCAATAAGCCATCCCCTTGCAGGCCGGATCATTGACCGCTATTTCAAGACGCTGGTTTATCAGCCGGTAATCCCCACGCATATCGGTATTGGGCGCCAAACCCTGAAAAATACCGAAAATCCAGGGGAATTTGCCAATGACATCCCAATTGGTAAAAATATTTTCTTTCGGATCAATCACGTCCGCCGTATAATCAAGGATAATCGTTTTTGCCGGATCAAGTTTTTTGATCAGTTCCCGGACCTCTTCACATTTCCAGGTTGACATAAAATCCCATGACGCAATCATCAATGGGGCATTAGGATAGTGCTCTCGAATCATTTGATTTATTTTTTGAATAGACCAGATTTTAAGTTTCAGGTTTTCCTCACTGTTTTCTCCGTAGGTACGTTCCGCAAGGCCAATTGTATGAAACAAATCCGGTTTGCCGAATTCCCGGATATGGGTTTCGGTAAGTTTCCAGTAACGATCCCATGATTTAGGATCGTGAATATTCCATACCAAACCTGAAGGATCATTGTATGAACTGCTTTTCTGGTTCGTGAAAGTTATTTTTTCTTCATCCAATAAAGCTTGAGGGGTCCGCGAATACCAGTGAGTGACGGTTCCGGCGTCTTCCGGGTGATAGAGACCGCGTTCAAAAGCATAATGCAGCACTTTTTTCCGCAACATGCCGCGCTGCCGCAAGGGCCAGAAACTGGTACGGTCATTATAGGACCGCGGAATCGCCTGCGGATCAACGCCATCCTCAGGCGGATATGGAACAATATCTTTAAAAGCGCGTTGGAACAGGTCATCAAGACCGATGCGCAGCATGAAAAAGTTAAGACGCTTCTTAAGCATCCAGTCTATTTCACGTTTCCAGTCGTCAAAATCCCAATGTTCGGCCTGAAAACGATGCAAACCGCGATGCGCAAAATAGCGAATACCACGATATTCAAAACGCGGCTTTTCAACAATATTAATATTTGAAATAGCAATATTATCCAGCCTGGCAATTCTATCTCCATCCCAGAAATAGCGCACTCCGGCCTGTTGTTGAAAAAAATCATAGACAGCATATATGGTCGATCTGCCGCGACCACCGGCGACAATAAGAATATCGCGTCCCTTTTGTCGAGCAGACAACAGCTGATAATCATCGGTTTCTGAACGCACCTCCAGACCGGGAATAATATCATCTTGAATCAAGCGTTCAGTGTAAGCATTGACGGTATCGTCTCCGAGGACGATCAGGTGATGATTATCCGGAATCTCATCCGCATCGGTTAATTCGTTAATACGGTTACCGGTTATTTGCTGCCAGTAAGAGAGAAAAATTTCACCGGCAATTTCATAAGTGGTATCGCCACTGCCCGGTTTTATCAAGGTTACAGGAGAATTCATGATTTGTTCTTTTTCAGATCGTTGATTAAGTTATTAATTTTTTGGCGCCAATTTTTTTTGTCAGCTTCAAAACATTTAAAAATTAAAGTCTTTTCTTCAATTGAGTACCCCTTCGGCAGAACAGGAGGAGTATTCAAAATGAAATAATATTTATGATAATGTTTTTTATCCCAAAACGTATTCTTTTTATTTTTACCTTTTACCGGCGTCGTGAAGTACAGCAGGACTCCCGTACCGGCAACCGGGTCGAACTGGGCCAGCCATTGAACATCGCGGTTCAGCTTGAACGCATTTTTCCCTTCAAATACCCCGCTCATAGTTTTTCCATTTGTTAATAGTGCGGTCCACTCCTGAGTGTGAGGAGACAAACAATACATATACAAATAGAAAAATAGAAGTTTCTGTTCAGCTTCGGCCCGGATACTCCTGCTGTCGGATATTCCACTTTCTGAAATAGTTATCCTGGAATTGAGTTTAATATTCGCGAGCATTGAGACTTTTTCCAATTCAAACGATTTTGCCGTCAGGACCTGACCTTCTTCGGGCTGGATTACTTTGCCGTCCGCTTTTAAACTGAAACTGAGGATTTTTTCTTCGCCGCCATTGACATGGCCTACTCCGCAAATTTTTAATTTGCTTCCGGGTTCTTTAAATAATACGACCGAACCGTTATAGCCGGTTTTCGGGACAATGAAATATTCTTTATATTTGATTGAGGTAATCGTATATTTGCACTCTTTGCTTATGGTTACCTGATAAGGTGCGCATTTTAAAGTAAAGACTCCCTTGTCAACACTCAAATCTTTTTTTGCATATAGTTGAGTCTTTGCGCTGAATATGATAACTAAAAGAAAAATGATTTTCCGCGGCATCAGTTTCTCCCAACAACGCTTTGCAATGTATAAGCGTATTCAAATTCTTTGATTTTGTGCGGGTCATCATCCGGATAAGCTCTGCCGTAAATCAATTCCATGGTATTGACGGTTGAGTCATGCCAACTCATAAGAGCCTGGACATTGTCACTGAAAAGACATTTTATCAGCAGCTTTTCTCCCGGCAGCATCAAGCCGCAGGAATTGGCGGAAAAAGCCCCTCTTCCAACAATATTTTTCGCTTGAAAAAGAGTTTGCAAATCAAAACCTTTGCGGGTATAGACATTGCCGAAGCGTATAATATTTCCCGCCGGTTTGCCACCGATATAAAAAACAGCATCAGGTTTGGCGGAAGTATGATTGACCCGCAAGGCAAACTGACGATAGCCGCCGGCCGGAATGACTCTGATTTTGACTTTGATTTCCGGTGTATTGCGAGCTATGACAAAGATTTTTCTCACAACCAGCCCGTCATATGGAGCATCTTTGAGTCTGAAAGAAACCTGCATCTGAACATTACTTTTTGTAATTTTGATATTTTCCAATTCAACTGGAATATTCTTCAAGGGCAAAGTCGCCGGATAATCAAAATAGTCCCTGCCAAGGGATGACAAAATTTTCATTGGCCGCCCCTTTTCTTTGAGCTGCCATTGCCCGAGGGCACAATCATTCATATCAAATTTTATGTTTTGACTTGGAGTGTTCACCTCAAGGATAGAACCCTTGAAAGAGTATGACATATTGTGAGCCGCCCCGTTCCGATGCAGCGACGCCATTTTATCCTGCAAGACTTTGGCTTTAAGCTCTACAGCGTTTACATCGATAACCCCAAGCTCCGCATTTGATAACAGATTTTCAGCTCCGGCAAAAATGACCCTGATAGAGCGCGGCGGTAATTCAAGCCTGAAACGGCGTTTGCCGGTCGATATTTTTTTCTTGTCAACCAGTTCAATAATCTTTTGGTTGTCGACATTTTCAGGCAAGCTGATTACGGGATACAGAGTCGTATTTTTTCCTTCGTTTGCCAGGAAGATCATACAAGCCTGATCTTTAATGCGAACCGCGGAAAAAAAGTTCTCCGTTTTTGCTCCCGGGCATGAAACAATCTTCCCGACCGGCAGGCGTTTTGAGTTTTTTACAAAAGGTTCGATTTCTGAAATCAGGTTCATTGCCCGATGCATATTCTGCAGAAATTCCCCATCCATGCTTTTGAGTCCGGGCCAGTGGTAAACCCCTTTTGCCCCCAGAAAGGCGGAACCGGCCATGATTCGGAACAATCTTTGGGGACGATGCACCCCGCGACCATATCCACAGGTAACAACCACATATACCGGTTTCTTCAACTGTGTGACCGTTGCGTCGGTCCGGCGGTAAAACATAGCGTCGTCGCCGTAGATCATGGGCAGATGCATATCGACATAAGGATCAAACAAACGCAAGTCAATACCGAACCTTTTGAAGTATTCAAACTGATTTTCATCCGTTCCGGGCTGAGGCATTGCGCAGAGCGCAAACAACGCTTTCGGGTTAAACTCGCGCAGTGCTTTTACTTGAGTTTTGATTAAATCAGCACGCTGCCGGCAACGGAACTCGACCCACGGTTTCAGATATTTGGTCAGAATCAGTCGGGGCGTCAACTCTGTTTCAGTCGGTAAATTGATAAACTGCCGGAATGCCTTGATTGATTCAGGTGAAAAAGAATATTTGGTTACCGGTCCCTCATAGGCGTATGGCTCATAATCCGTAATCCAGACCAACTGGCTGGTACGGTATTTTTCGTTTTTGTTTTTGTTCAACAGTTCCCGGTAAATCGGCAATCCTTTTGCCGCCAATTCCCCGGTGTCGATTTCAATGTCACTGCTGATGCCGGACAAATTTACCGCCATTGGAATTTGATATTTTGTCAATAATTTTCGCAATGCGGGAGAACTCACCCTATAAGGGAAAAAACGGGAATGGGAAATGACTTCTCCTGATTCAAATGGAAACGGTGAATCATTCGCAAATTCAAGATATCCAACCGATGTCACACCGTGTTTTTTCAGGTAATCAAGAACCGCTTGAGGATATTTTGCCCGTTTGTCCGAAAAGTCGATTCTTCGTAAAGGGTATGCATAGAACATCCGGTTGGCAAAGGATGATTTACCGACCGCCTGGGTTTCCCGGTTGATGGTTTTGCATGGAATCGTTTCAGAAAAAATATGCCGTCCGGCATTATCACTAAACGTCAGTTTTATATTAAATTTATCCGGAACGTTTTTTCCAACCTTGAAAAGCATGACATTCCCCCAGTAGTACCAAACCGCATTTAACGGCCCGAATGTATAAGTATTGCCTGCTGCGGCCGGAGTAATTTTAGCGGGACGGTAAACAGACCTTTTACCATTGGCCAAGTATAGTTCAAAATCGATTCCCTTGGGAGCCGTAACTGCAACTTGATACTTTTCCCGTTTAAGCCGCTGGGCACTGGTCATCAACAGCCAGCCGTAACCGCCGCGTTCCACGGTATAAGGAACCCCATGCATTTTGTTGGAGAACCCGTGTTTGAACATAGCAGCACTTAATTCGGGAGTCGTGTGAACTGGCTTGGCTGCGTTTTGCTTTTTCCGGGTGGAATCGTTTGCATCAGCCAACCTGATAACTGGCGATTTGAATAACGCGTAACCATCACCCTTAGCCCGGTAAACCGAATAATAGACTTTTATTCCGGCAGTCTTCAACGGTTCAGGAGAAGAAATAACTTGTGCATATTCTTTCCAGTCTCTGGAACCACTCACTTTAGCCAGATACCGCGCCGACCCGAGATTTTTACCGGCGGCATCAGTCCAGTAATAGAACACCGCGGCATTTTTTGCCAGATTGACCGTTTTAACTGATACCGATAGATAAATGCTTTGCATTCCATTGAATTTATTCAGGGCGATACCCAGACCGGAGACATATTTCTCTCCACTCTCTTTAACTTGCAGAATCCGGGAACCATCCTGTTCTTTAACGCCGATAACATTGGCGGAACCTGACTTGAAAAATCCGGATGTGAAGTCATTTTTAAAATTTGTCAATGGAGTAAATTTAACGGCAGCACTTAATGTCCAGGCAGATATGATGCTGAAAATTACAATGAGTTTACGGATTGAAAAAAACATGATAAGCTTTCAAACTGGTGATGGTTATTTATGATCCAAATCAGGGCATAAGTCCGGCTGACCAGAAGCGCCAGGAACCGGAATCGGGAACACAAGTCTTGGCCTGCATTGATTCTGCGTGTCCGTCTGCGAAAGCACAGTTGACCGTTGCCGCATGCCGGGCTGCAATCAACAATTTCATGTCACTGGAAGTTGAGGTTATTCCACTGTAATCACCGTCAGCCAGCAGAATGGCTTTTGACGGATATTTGATCAAATTCTCTTTGCGGCCGCCCACCCCTTTCATATGGTCCGCCACGGTTGTTGAGGTTACCCATACCGCGTTAATCACATAACTGCCGTAATACCCGCTAGAGTTTTTTGCCAAATCCTGCAGAGTTACCGAAAACTCGCCTTTGATGTGTGACGGGCATTTAAAAATTCCGGTCGTACAATATTTTTGTGCGTATATTGAGGGATTATAGGTGACATAACCGCAAATTCCTAGAGTAACCGCCCAATTGGGATAACCTGCCTTGTAAGCAATCCCGTTAAAGGTAATACCACTACCAAGACGGTAAGGCGGAAAATAGCTGAAATCCCCGGTATATGTACTGCACGCCACCCCCAGTTGTTTCAGATTGTTTACGCAATTCGACCGTTTTGCCATTTCTCTGGCCCGGTTGAGTGCCGGCAGCAGCATTGAAGCTAGAATTGCTATTATAGCAATTACAACTAGCAACTCAATCAGCGTAAAAAAACGCACCTGATTCACTTCTCTGTTACCTTCTTTACTTCCCATTTTTGTTCTCCTTTTTGTTTGTTGCTTAGGACTTTTAATTATATATGGGTCATTTCGAGTTTAAAATTTCTGGGCTTTTCAGGTTGAGCCGGTTTTTGCCTGACTTCAACCGGATCTTTTTCAAGGTATTCCAGGCAATGAAATTTGGCGCTGATAAACTTATTCTGCCGCTTGGCTTGATGATAGATATTCAAGATTTCGCCGGCGATCTGGAAAATGGAAAAATCGAAATAAGCCACGGGATAATCAACCGCTTTATCCTCACCATGATTTGTTATCAAAGCAATGTCTTCAGGCACTTTGAGTCCTTTGTTTTTCAACACCTGCAAACATGTCTGTATCATGCTGACCGCTGAAATAAATAACGCGTCACATTCATGGTTATCAAGGTAATTTTCAATTTTTTCCGCAATCTGCTGCTCGGTCTCTTCCTCCGGATAATATTGAATCTGAGTTTCTTGTGAATCCAAATCCGGATATAATAAATTGATTCCACGATTCCAGCCGTCAATAAACGGATGCAGCATTTTCGTTGACTTATTATGATAGAGCATGGAAAGAAATGCGGGATTGCTCCGACCGGAATTTTTCAGATGTTTTACCGTGTCGGCCGCGGCCTGACGGGCGTCAAGGGTGATATAATGGAATTTGTCGGCATAATCCATCACATCTTCAGCTATTTGATTATTGACGTAAATAACATTGCATTGACGTTCAATCAGCCATGGAAATGTCCTGCGATACCAAATCCCCATGCATACCACTGTCCCGCCGGGCTTGATTACCTCCAGGTTTTTTTCATCAATGTCATTTTCATCATTAGTCTGAGACACCGCTACCAATACCACCGGCATCACTTTGCCGAACGTTACAGTATGCAGGCAATTCATTAAACGCCAATAAGTACTGCCTATCAAAGTAGCTTCCTCTAAAAAACCCGGATAAGGAATCAATACATAAATAGGATCTTCGCTTTGGCGGCAGCCGCTGACGAACGTGCCTGCTTTTTTGCGACGGTAAACCAGGCCTTCTTCCGCCAGTTTGGTAATCACTTTATTGACAGTCATGCGGGAAACAGAGTATTCCTCGCTCAACTCGATTTCGCCCGGCAATTTATCTCCGGCAGAATATTCAGCAATGCGTTCTTCCAACGCTTTTTTCAACATTTCAGTTTTCGTCATTATACGGCCTTCGTTTTTTATGTATATACATATTATATTATGTCTATTTGCTTTTGTCAATACCCTGACGAAAGAATTTTTTAATTAATAGTGAAGCTCTTTCAATACGATAGAAAAATCATAGCGTAAGCAACTATTAAGAAACCACTTAAAAAATAATCTAAAACTAAGTAAGTAATACTATAAAATCTTAATGGTTTTGTGATAAGTATTATTAATCAACATACAGTAATCAACTTTAAATAAAGCCGGGTACGACTTGAAAAATGGAGGGAACAGCATTACTTTTACGCAATAAAGACAATAACTCAGTAATGGATATAATATTATGGAAAAGCCGAAAGCAGTTGTTTTACTTAGCGGGGGACTGGATTCAGCAACCGGTCTGGCAATGGCGCTGGATCAGGGGTTCGAGTGTTACGCGTTGAGCTTCGAATACGGACAACGACATGAGTGCGAACTTGCCGCTGCAAGAAAAATCGCCCAAAACGCCGGCGTGTTAAAACATGTCGTCATTAATATAGACCTCCGTCAATGGGGCGGTTCAGCCTTGACTTCAGATCAGATAGACGTGCCTGACGCCGGCAGTTATGAAGAGGATATTCCGGTTACCTATGTTCCGGCCAGAAATATCATTTTCCTCTCATTTGCCATCGGCTGGGCCGAGGTAATCGGCGCATGGGACATCTTTATCGGAGTTAATTCTGTTGATTATTCCGGCTATCCGGATTGTCGTCCGCAGTTTATTGAGGCGTTTTCCGAAGCGGCCAGAGTTGGAACAAAAGCTGCCGACTTGAATAAAAAATTCAATATCCACGCCCCCTTGCAATATATGACAAAGGAAGAAATAATCAAAGCTGGAACCGCCCTTGGCGTGGACTACAGCCTGACCCACAGCTGCTATAACCCGGACGCTGCAGGTCTTGCCTGCGGCCGCTGCGACAGTTGTCAACTCAGACGGCAGGGTTTTGCCGCGGCCGGGATTCCGGACCCGACTCGATATGCACTGTAAAGCAGAGATATTACGAATGTCATGACTAGCGCTGATTGCACTGACTGCAACTAATCAACTATCTTGCATATCCCCAGCAACATGAAAAATAATCCAAACGGAAAAAACAATATATCTACAACCAGAAAGATTCTATAAAAAAATTGAAATGTGTTGAAGTCACATCTTTCACCATAGATATTTTGTCGATAAAAAGGATCGTTATGAATTGAGGTTTTGAATTTTATTTTATATATCAGCATTGTACTGAACAGTAAAATAATTGAAAGGACCGGAAGCCATGGAATATAGGCATAGTTAAAAAGTTGGTCAAGGTCAATAACCTTGCGATCATTTATATAATAGCTAAACGAATATTTGCTTTTAACCAGTCTATCTCCCGGAGTCAAGTCGGCTAACGCTTTAGTGAATAAAACTATATCACTGGATTTGCCATTCGTAAAATGTATTGTATTAGCTTTATTTCTCTCTATTATCTTCACCGTTCCAACCGCTCCCTGACTGAACTCGTGATAGAAAATAAATGATCTTAATATAATAAATGTCCCGGAAAACAATATACAGAAAATAAAGATAATATGGTAAAAAAGGTCTTTAGGCGGACTGACCATATTAATCGTCTCCCGGGATATTATCTAACTGCTTATCGTCCCTGATTCATCCGTATTTTAACAAGGCGGCTTTCAAACATGCGCTTGACGGAAAATCTGAGTTCTTTATGCCCGTTAATGAGTTTGTTGAATTGTTTGACGTCATAGACCGGAACGCCGTTGATCCGGGTAATGATCTCGTACGGCTTCAAACCTGAAACAGAAGCCCGGCTGCCGGGTTTTATCTTCGAAATAATTATCCCCGGAGTACCTTTTTTCATCTGGAAGTAACGTCGCAGCTCAAAAGTAATATTTCTGACGGTCAATCCCAAATAACTGCTGTAGCCTTTGTTCGCGGTTTCATAATGTTCCGGCGCCTGCTCGACCGAAAACTTTTTGGCCACCGGTTTGCCGTCGATATAGCAGATCAATGTGAATTTCCTGCCGAAACCAAGGTTGGTCAATAATTTGTTTATCTGGTTTTCAATTGACGGCCATGGCGTCGGAATACGGTCGTAATACATCTCCGGAACTTTATCCAATTGAGGCCACGGGAACGGGCCGCGTTGATTGGCGTGGGAACGGATCGGAACCGGAGAAGATTCGCCTTCAACATACAAGCGCAAGACAAAGTCTCCGGCTTTCAGTCCGGCCTTAGCGGCTGGAGACCCGGCATAAACGTAAGAGATCATGACCCCGTTTTTACCGTTATCTGTCTGTTCCGAAATATTGTGCGCTTTTGCAAGTTCAGGGTTGAGCGGTTGTGATTCAATTCCCAACCAGGCCAAACGATCCTCTTCCGCCTCGACTACCGGAACATTACTGGGATCTATGTTATTTTTCAAATCGGACAAAACCGCTCCCAGATAATAACTCTGGGTCAGCAGCGGGCTAGAATTCCGGTAGGATCCATCGCTCGCAGCCTGCCGGCGGCGGACAACTGGAAAAGCAACCAGTTCCGCCTGATCATTAAACAGGAAAGTGTTTTGAGAATTTTTCGGCAGAAGCGGCAGTTTCATCCCTTTCCAACCTATATTGAAGGAATTAATTCTGGAATGTCCGTAATAAGCAGTTAACCTGCGACCGGCAATTTTGATTTCAGCCGCCGGTAGTAAATCACCAATTTTGTCCAGAATTTGCTTTTTAGAAAAAGTAATTCCCTTATACGGCAATGGCTTGGAAAATTTAGCTACGAGAACGCCGTAATCCTTCAATGTAGCTTGAAAAGTTGCGGTCAATTGACTACCGCTCATGGAAAACGCTTCGATGTTTTCCAGTCTGGCCGTGGCTCTGGAATCAAGATCAGCCAAAACCATCAGGTATTGCTTGTTATACAGTAATCCCAGAGTATTGACTTCAGTTCCCACCCGATCACGGTTTCTATATGGATAGCGGCGCGCTTTATCAGACTTTGGGCTTCTGAAACCAAGACGAACCCTGAAGACCCCCTGAACTGTAGCATCTTCAATTTTCTTCAATAATTGGCGCATCGCAGCCGAATTATACTGCTTCCACTGCGTTGGCGGAGTTTTCCACGAATCATCCAGCGACATACGCGGAAAAGTTGTAAAGCCAACTGCCTGGCCGGTTTTATCCACAACTACAGAGTTTGCCCTGGCATAAAAGTAAGTGGTATTATTATCGTAAAGATAAAAGAATTTATTCCTGAAGAATCCACCAAAAGTCAACGTCCAAAAACCGCCTTCTGTTGAATACGAGATATTGTATAACGGCGACTTCGCCTTGGGATTTATCACAAAAGGCACTGCGCCAGCCAAAGGCTTATCCAAGCTCAATTCCACCCCATTTTCAGTGATAAAATAACTCGAAATTTTCGCATCAACTACCGATTCCCCGTATTTTACTTTGATCGACTGAATAAAGCGCGGATTTACCAGAATATCAGCTGAAAGAACCTTATCGGGCGCTATCAGATAACCTGGGATCTCAGCCGGGCGGTCCTCTTCGACAAGGCGGGGCGCATCACTGTTATGCACTCCATTGCAATTCCCGCATTTGTATCCGATTATTGATGGTTGCTGACCTTTGTCAAACCGCAGATAATATTGCACCTGCACCAGAGACGGCTTGACTTTTTGCATTATCTCCTGGCCGGTTTTTGTAAAACTCTTTTTTTTGCCGGAAGACTGCTTCGCATCAGCCGGAAGGTTGATCGCACTTATTATGAGCAAAAGGAATATTGTCAGAATTTTCATTATTTTCACCTTTCAAACCGGTTAATCTTTATCATAATCTCTGGAGAAATCAAGGACTACCTGATACATCAACCCGTTTCTCAATACAGTTATTAGCACCTTGTGCTTCTTCTTAATATTTTTAATTTTTTCGTCATATATCTTCTTAATGTCCGCTAATGACTTTATGGGCTGATCTCCTATTTTCAAAATGATATCCTTTACCCTGAGTCCTGCGGCAATGGCATTGCCGGGATATTCAAGACCATAAATAAAAACCCCTTTTTTGCAATGAAAATAGAGTTCCGGATTATCAAACTGATTGATCGATTTAACCGTAAAATCCCATCTGGAACATTCGACTTCATCGCCTTCCACCTGCCCTTTCTCACGCGGAATCAAGGCGATTCGAACAGTCTTTCCATCCCTGACGACAGTAAGGTCGATTTTCTTTTCGAACGGCATCAACGCCAGCATACTGCGAATCGCCGGGACGTCTTCAGCGGTCACCGCGGTGACCGGTTTGCCGTTGATTTTGACTATTCTGTCCCGATCCATCAAACCTGCGACTCTGGCCGGGCTCTCCGGGTCGGTTCCGGCAACCATCACTCCGTTGGGAAAATTAAATGTCATATTCAGGTTGAAATCTTTGAGCGGCTGGAGCATTATGCCGGTCCAGGCCCAGTTGACTTTGCCGTACTTCCTGATTCGAGGAATAACTTTCAGAATGGTCGCGGCCGGAACCGCGAATCCCATGTCGCCACCGGCCATTGAGCCCAGAGTGTTTATCCCGATCACATAGCCCTCGGAATTCACCAGCGGACCACCGGAATTACCGGGGCTGATTGACGCGTCGGTCTGATACCATAAACTGTATTGGCTTCGTTGCGGCAGATAACGTTTGGCACAGGATATGATGCCGATTGAAACGGAACGGTTCAGGCCCCATGGAGCGCCCATGGCCATCACAAAATCGCCTTCTTTCAAGTCTTTGGGATTTTGGATTTCAGCGACGGTTAGCGGTTTGTGTCCGACCGGCAGTTTAAGTTTGATAAGTGCCAGATCTGTATCCTTGTCAGCTCCGATCAAGTCCGCATCGTATGAAGTTCCGTCGTATAACTGGCATCTGATATCTTTCATTTTATTGACAACATGCCAGTTGGTCAGGATTTCACCTTTACCGGAAATTATGACACCGCTGCCGGTAACCGCGCTGGCGATTTTTCTACCGCGCTGCATATCGTCTTTCAGTCCCCTGACATATACAACCGCTGGAAATACTTTATCTTTACCTTTTTGGATCGTATCCTGGAAATTGCTGCCGTACATACTGCCATTGCTGATGCAGCCATTAAACGCCGTAGCCGAAAACACCGCCAGAGCGGCAGGAACAAACCGGCGAAGTTTTTTATATAGCGATTTCATGTATCACCTCCATTTTGTATTTATAATATAGAGATAACAATAGTTTTTCCGGAAATATTTTTCAAGTGGCATTAAAGATATATGCAATATATTTTAATTAACGTCCGATTATATGAAACTGTATTTCCCGGTCAGCACTCCGTCAAAACGATTTCTTTAAGAACACCCGCCCCTCGCCGCAATCCAAAGACAAGATACTTGTATCAAATAACTTATGTAAAAATTATAAATCACATAATACTATAAATACAAACGCAAGATGAATTGGTTGAAAGTAATCGTTTGAATCTTAATCGTTATGATATTTGCCGCCAGATAAAATATTCAAAGCCCGGAAAAGTTGTTCGGATAACAGCATTCTGGCCATTTCATGAGGAAATGTCATTTGGGAAAGAGATAGAAGCATATCAGCACGTTTTTTCAATTCATCGGTCAAGCCGTCCGGGCCGCCAATGACAAACAATATTTTGCTGTGAATTGATGATAATTTATCCGCAAATTGCCGGGATGATAATTCTTTGCCATCTTCCGAGAGGGCAATACAAAAGGATTTTTCTTTATCAATAAGGGTTAGCAGCCTGGAACATTCATCCTGCTTGTTACTGTCCTTGATCTCCACAACTTCAATTGCAGCATAGTGGTTGATACGTTTTAGATACTCTGCCGTAAGCTCCAGCAAAGGCTTCTTTTTAACTTTTCCGACCGCAGCAATCTTGAAGATCACAATGCCCTCCCTATAATGATTTTGACTTCAAGCACTGTATTCATGTTTTTTTAGAGGCCGTGCATGGCAAGATTGACGATTTCAGGGGCGATGCCTTCAAGTAACTTGCTGACAATCTGGTTAGTCTCATTCGAGGTATGCAGTTTTAAGGCCTGCTCCGAAGCTGCCTGAAGATCTTTTACCGAAACACTGCGAATAATTCTCCTGACCGCGGTAACCGAAAGCGGAATCATACTCAATTCACGAACTCCCAGGCCGACAACCAGCATTGCTGTTTTCGGGTCACCAGCCATTTCACCGCAAATAGCGGTTGGTATATTGGCCGCGTTCCCGGCTTCTACAGTATATTTGATCATTCGCAAGATGGCCGGATGCATCGGCCGATACAGATAAGATACTTTTTCATTACCGCGGTCAACAGCCATCGAATATTGAATCAGATCATTGGTTCCAATACTGAAAAAATCAACTTCCTGAGCCAATTCCGGCGCCAGCATTACCGCTGCCGGAGTTTCAATCATGACCCCCAGTTCAACGTCATTTTTGTGTTCGATCCCTTTACGCTTTAACTCCTGACAGATATGCGCAATAAGCTCTTTTGTCTGCCTTACTTCTTCCATACAAGTAATCATCGGCAGCATGATTTTGATCCTTCCTTTGGCCGCGGCCCGGATGATTGCCCGAAGCTGAGTCCGGAAAATATCCGGATACCCATGAAGGCACAGGCGAATGGCTCTCAATCCCATAAAGGGATTTGCCTCTCGCTTGATCACGATATTATTATTATATTTATCCCCGCCAATGTCCAGGGTTCTGATTATAACCGGCTTGTCACCCATTTCCTCGGCGGTCCGGCGGTAAATACTGTATTGCTTTTCCTCTGAAGGCAAAGGACCGGCTCCCATATAGAGAAATTCGGTTCTGAACAAACCGATGCCTTCGCAGCCAAAACGTTTGACATTATTAACATCTTCAAAGTTTTCAATATTGGCCGCCAAATGAATCTTGACATTATCGGTCGTTTTGGCTTCCAGCTGACTTTCTCCGGCAAGAATTTCATAAAATTTACGGTCTTCGGACGCGCGATTCAAATAATCCTGACCGACATCCGGGCTGGGATTAATAATGATCTTTCCCAATGAACCGTCAATGATCACAAAATCATCAGGCTTGACATTTTCCAGCAGATCTTCGACACAAACAACCGCTGGTATACCCAGAGATCTGGCCAGGATGGCGGTATGACTGGTCCGACTACCGGCGGATATGGCAAACCCCATAACATTTTCCCGGTCAAGAAGTGCAGTGTCGGATGGAGTAAGATCATTGGCCAAAACGACTTTGCGACCTTCAAGATGGTCCAGAACCGGACGTTGGCGCTCACTCAAATGGGCTATAACCCGCGACGACACATCTTTAATGTCGTCAGAGCGTTCCCGGATATATTCGTCAGGCATTGCGGAAATTGCGGTAATATAGCGATTGATGACCTTGTAAAAGGCATATGCGGCGCTTTTCAGGCGCCTCCGGATCATGTCTTCAACTTCCGACATCAGCATCTGATCTTCAATGATCAGTAAATGGGCATCGAAAATACTTACTTCGCGATTCTCCATTTTCGCCTGCATGCGCTTCTGAAGCTCCAACAGGTCATCGCGGGTAAGGTCCAAAGCTGCATTGAAACGCTTGATTTCATTGTCCGCCTGGTCCGGGGAAATCGGTTTATCGGAAGGTTCTATATACGAAGTGTTATGATTCGCAACCAGCAGAGCAGGCCCGATAGCAATACCGGGCGATGCCGCAATACCATGCAGCTCGATCTCTTTCTTCTTTTGAGGCACGAACTTTACTCCTCATGGAACTTTTTTTCAAATAGCTCCATTAACGCCTTAAGCGCATCAGCACCATCGCTTCCGACTGCAGTTATCTTAATTGAAGAACCATGCCCGGCAGACAACATCAATAGTCCCATGATGCTCTTGCCGTTAACGGTTTCACCATCCTTTTCAAGGGTAATGTCACATTGGTATTGTGAAGCAACTTTGACAATCAACGACGCAGGGCGCGCATGCAACCCTAATGAGTTGCTGATGATTGTTTCATCAGTATGAACCATGTCAGACAATCCCTTCTTTTGCATCACTTTAATGTCACTTTATTCTATGTTACTTTAAAACTATCGAAGATTATTTAGATTAATTCCAAATCAACAATTACCGGTATCCATATTAATAATTTACCTCTTTTTACGGAAAAATCAAGTAATATTAGATTTGCTCTTGAAAAAAATTTGATAACGATTATTATTTTCAAGTAGTGTTTATTCACCCGCATCTTAAAGTAACATAGTTTTGGAGACAACCATGAGTGCATTTGAAATAAAAAACGGCCTGTACTGGATCGGCGCCCAGGATTTCGATTTACGTGTTTTTGATGTCGTTATGATGACCGAATACGGCACCAGTTACAACAGTTACCTTTTAAAAACACCGCAATATAAAGTTCTCTTTGAAACGGTTAAAGATAAATTCTTCGATACTTTTATCCGAAATCTGGAAGAAATTTGCGATCCTTCAGAATTGGATTACATCGTGATAAATCATACGGAACCTGATCATAGCGGCTCTCTGAGAAAGATCCTGGAATTAGCCCCGAATGCTGAAGTGCTGGCATCCGCAACCGCACTGGAATTTCTCAAGGATATCTGCAACCGGGAGATTTCCGGCAGTCCGGTGGTGGATAACCAGGAAGTAAAACTGGATACCTGCACCCTGAAATTCATGTCGGTTCCGTTCCTCCACTGGCCAGATTCGATATACAGCTGGATTCCGGAAATGGAAACGCTGGTAACTTGTGATTCATTCGGCTGCCATTATGCGTCTAATGAAATATGCAACGACCTGATTGATGGTAATTTTGAACCGGCTTATCAATATTATTACAACATGATCATGGGACCGTTCAAACCATATATGCGTTACGCTCTCGACCGGGTCAAGCAGCTTCCGGTAAAAACAATTTGCCCGGGTCATGGTCCGGTTTTACGTGAAAATCTACAGTATTATATTGATCTTTATGTCAAATGGAGTGAGGAAGCAGCTCCGGCTCCCCGCTCAAAACCGCTGGTTTCGGTTCCTTATGTCTCAGCCTACGGTTATACCGAGGCGCTGGCGTCAGAGATCTCCGCCGGTATCCGTCAGGAACAGGATTGCGATATTTTCCTGCATGACATGGTCCATTCCGACGCAACCAAAGTCGCCGCTGAAATGGCGCTGGCCGACGGCATTGTCGCGGGCTCTCCAACTATAAACGGAGACGCGCTACCTCCAGTACTTGATCTTCTGATGCAGCTTAACGGAGTACTCCACGGCGGTAAAGTCGGCGGTGCGTTCGGCAGTTACGGCTGGAGCGGCGAAGCTGCGGATATGCTTTCGGCCCGAATGAAAGTTCTGCGCATGGCTACTGTCGAACCGCCATTAAAAATAAAGTTCAATCCCAACTCCCCGGAAAAAGTCGAAGCGGCCCGTGATTTCGGACGGCAGTTCGGTCGCAAACTCAAAGAGGCATGGGAGCTAAAAAGAAATCCCAATACCGGGAAATTGTACTGGAAATGCACTGTCTGCGGCGAAGTCTTTGAAGGTGCGCTGCCGCCGGTTACCTGTCCGGTCTGCGGGGCCGGGCGCGAAGCGTTCATTGAATATGTTCCTCAGGAAGTTTCATACCACGACGAACGCGAGATCAGTCTGGTTATCGTTGGCGGCGGCGTTGCCGCGGTTGCCGCAGCCAAAGCGGCCCGGGAACGCAATCCAAAAGCCCGGATTGATATTTATTCCACTGAAAGCGTACTCCCCTATCACCGCCCCAATCTGACCAAGGCAATCTCTGAAGGAACCAGTGCCAATGACTTCCTGATCCATAAAAAACATGTTTACGAGGCTCTGGACATCAATATTCACATCAACAGTCCGGTCACGTCAATCGATAAATCAGCCAGAACCATAACGCTCGAAAGTGGTGAGGTCGTTGCCTGGGATAAGCTGTTACTGGCAACCGGGGCCAATTCTTTTGTCCCTCCGGTTCCCGGCGCGCAGTTGCCTGAAGTTACGGTACTGCGAAACAGCGCCGATCTGGAAAATCTGCGCAAGCTGATGAAAGATAATGAGATTAAGGACGTTGCGGTCATCGGCGGCGGCCTGCTCGGACTGGAGGCGGCTGACGCCATCGCCAAAGGAGGTGCGAATGTGACAGTAGTTGAAGCCAGCCCATATATTCTCTCACGACAAATAGATGCCGAAGGCGCTCCGATATTAACTGGCCTGATTGAAAAAAGCGGTCGAGTAAAATGTACTTACGGCGCTTATGTCGAGCAAATTTTGGGTGACAGTCATGTCGTCGGCATCCGTTTGAGCAACCGGGATGAAATAAAATGTTCGCTGGTGGTTATTTCCGCCGGAATCCGCTGTTCGACCGATCTGGCGGCAAAGGCAGGGTTGGAAATTGAACACGGTATTGTCGCTGATTTGTACATGCGCACTTCCGCTGCGGATATTTACGCAGCCGGCGACTGCTGTGTCTGCGACGGAAATTTCTATGGAATCTGGGAACCCGCGCTGGAACAGGGCAGGATTGCCGGGGCCAACATGGTTGGTGACATGCTGAAATTCAAACCGGCAACATTTGGAGCGACTTTGCATGCTTTTGATATGGATTTATTCTCTGTCGGCAATATTGCCCCGGATAAGATTGAAACATATCGTTCCACCGCGATTCGAGACGAAACGGCAGGGCGCTATCATAAAGTGATTTTTGATGGCGACAAGGTTTGCGGCGGGATTTTGCTGAATGAAATGAAAACCGTGAATCAACTTGTCAGCGGCGTCAATCAACAATGGGATCTGCAAAAAGCGCGCGAATCCGGCCTCCTGCCATGATCCGTCATTTATCCGTCACTTACCCGTCATTTTAATTTTCAGGTCACATTGTGACAATCTTTTTGCGCCCCTGAATAGATGGGGTTAACTCAAGTATTTCCATTACTCCACCCAAAGACACACGTAACTCAATCTATTCATATTAAATGATTTGCGATTTATTTAAAAATCACATACTGATTATTAATGAAATATTTTAATTGATTAAAAAAAGATTGCGGAATTATGATATGATCTTTTTTGCTTTTTTATTCTGACGGATTATGTTAATCAATACTCGATTTTGTTTATAAGGAGAAACAAAAGATGAAATTACTGCTTGGATGTTTTCTGACGATTGTGACGTTCGCAATGAGTTATGCAGCAATGCCGGTAAATCTGGCTGCCGGGAATAAAGTCTCGTTTTTCCCGCCGCCAAATTACCGGTTGTGTACCGATAAACAGGACGAGATACAGTTGACCGACGGCAAATATGTTACGACAGGAGGCTTCTGGGGAAATAAAGGCGCGGTCGGCTGGACCCGGCGCGGCACTGTTCAGGTCACTGTTGACCTGGGCAAAATACAACCGATTAGCGGGTTCGCCTGGAATTGCGCCGCCGGCAGAGCCGGAGTAGTTTGGCCAAATCTGATTCTGGTGATGGTGAGCGATGACAACAAGACCTGGTATCCGGTCGGTAATCTGGTTAAAATGACCGAAGGTGATAAGCCGATGGGAGACGGATTCAAGATATTCAAGTATATGGCAAAAGACGTCAATACCTACGGCCGCTACGTCAAGTTTATGACTGCCTCTCCGGGACCTTATATTTTTGTCGACGAAATCGAAGTTTATCCCGGATCTCAAATCGATCTTAAACTTTCCCGCGGCGAATCAATGGCACCGAAGGACTATGCCGACAGTAAACAATTTCTCATTTACGTCTGGACCCGCTTTACCAAAGACCTGCAGGCTTTGCAAAAGGTCGTTAAAAACAGCAAGGTAGATGATCAAACCAAAACCCAACTGCTGCTTAAAATTGAAAGACTAAAGGAAAAAATGGAACGGGAGGCAGAAATCAAATGCGAAGGATTCAAGGCGATTATCCCGTATAATGCCTGGCATCGTCAATTGATCGGCATTCGGGCTGATCTTTGGCAGGCAAGGGGCTTGAACAAGCTGCTGGTGAACAACGCAAATCGCTGGGATATGCTGCGATTCTGGAATGAGCCGGATATTTCGACTACTCCGAAACCATTGAAAATAGCCATGATGCGCAATGAAAAACGCGCCGTTGCCGTCAATATATCCAATCCATTTGCCCGTAATGTGAAAATTCAGCTATCGACCACCGGCAATATTCCGCAAGATATGCTGAAATTCAGCCGGGTGGAGTGGGTTGACACCCGGAAGGGAATCCCGGTTGCCGCAGCGCTGATTGCATTAGGTAATGAACCGCTGGAGATTATTCCCGGGATGACGAGGCAGTTATGGATTCAGTCGTCATCGCTGAAAACCGCTGCTGGCAAATACACCGGGGAGATTATTCTGGATGCCGGAACTTACGGCAAAATAAACCTGCCGATCACAGTTAAAGTAGCACCAATAACTTTTCCTGAACGTCCGAAACTGCATCTCGGCGGATGGGATTACACTGATCAAGTCCCATCCCGGGGCATCACCAGGCACAATCTGCACTCCGTTGAAAAATACCTTCAGGAAAGCTTCGTCGACGTCCCGTGGGCTACCAACGGGACCATGCCGTTCGGACGCTATGACAAGTCAGGCCGGATGACCAAGGACCCGGATTCGGACCGGTTTGACAAATGGGTCACCCGCTGGCCGAATGCCCGAATCTATGCCGTTTTCGCCAATGTTCCGGACAATATTCAAGGACTGAAGATGGGAACCCCGGCTTTTGTTACAGCGGTCACCAACTGGAGCAAATGGTGGAAACAGCACTGTCTTGACAAGGGACTCAAACCGGAACAGATAGCTTTGCTGCTGGTAGACGAGCCGCACAGCAAAAAACAGGACGAACGCATCCTGGCCTGGGCACAAATAATTAAAAAAGCCTGTCCTGAATTTATCATATGGGAGGACCCGACCTGGAAAACCCCGGCAAAACATTTGATTGCAATGCTGGATATCGCGGATGTTCTGTGTCCCAACCGGCCGATGTATCTAAGCAATAAGGCATATCGTGATTTTTATGCAAAACGGGCTAAGAAACAAACATTGTGGCTGTATTCCTGCAGCGGCCCAAGCCGTTTGCTCGATCCGTATTCCTATTTCCTGCTTCAGGGATGGGAATGTATCCGGATCGGCGCGAAAAGCACTCACTTCTGGGCGTTCGGCGATACCGGCGGCGGTAAATCATCCTGGAATCCTTACTTGCAGAAAAGTACCAGTTATGTTCCTTATTATTTAGGAGAAAAAACTGCGACCCCGGCCAAATATATGGAAGCGATTGTCGAAAGCGTCCGGGATTATGAATACTTTATGATGCTCAAAGACGCAATCGCGACGGCAAAAAAACGCGGTGTAGCGAAAGATATCATATTAAAAACAGAAAAGCTTCTGCAATCGGGACCGGCCAAAGTATTGGATGCCGCAAACGCCTCCGAGCTTGAATGGACCGTCCCCAAAGATACAACCATTGCCAACAAAGTGAGATTACAGGTTCTGAATCTATTGATAGAGTTGAAACCAAAATGATTACAGGTCTTATCAGTATTTTATATCACAATACGAAAATGGCTTACTCAGAAAAGACGTTGTTTAACACTAGCCGATATGATTATTCTTTTTTCTTGAGGAGCTTAAATGACTCCAGGTTTTTTGTTGATGGTAAATGATTATAAAAAACCAGCAATAAACCGGATACCATTAACACAATTCCTGAACCACAAAAATTACGCAGTACATCACCGGAATAATAGCTCGGCCATCCTGACAGACTGACCCCAATCACAGAAAAACGTTCTCTCAACTTTCTTTTTTCTTCTCCCTTGAATTCTTCATAAGAATTGAGAATTGGGTCAACGTGATCAAAATAGGTCTTTACACAGTATTTATGGGTAAAGTGCTTGCCAAGTCCATATGATGCGATTGCAACGCCTAGCAGAATTAGAAAAAATCCGATAGATTTACGTATTTTTTCTTTATTCATAATTATGTCCCCTTTTTAAGCATAAAATACCCAATAAGTCCTCCACGAAATAATTCAATATATTCCCGGCAAGCGGATAATTCAATATCAACCGTTGACTTTTTTGATCACATAGGATAATTAAAGGTACTGCCACTTTTTCTCCAGCTCAAAGTCGTCTACATCCTTTGCTCAATCGTTATTTGAAAAGCTCAAAATCACTTTTAAAATAACATCGCTCCGGATGAATTGAGGTTACTGCGGCAAACAAAGTTTGCCAACTTTCTTTCGACTTCGTCGACCAGCGGCTCGTCGCTGGACCACGCCCGCGTACGACGCGGAGCGATTATACTGCTTCGCTGATTTTTCTTTTTTTGAGTTGGAAATAAAAGGCCACGCTTATAAGCCGCGCAGTTGATTTTCTCTGAATTGCGAAGGGCTTTGGCCGGACCAGTGTTTGAAAAATCGGGAAAACGCGTAGACATCGGAGAATTCCAGATTTTCCGCGATTACGGTGATTGAGTCACTGGTAAAACTCAGCATTTTTCTGGCATGATTAAAACGATCCTCATCAATATAATGTTTTAAGGTGCAGCCGGCTTCTTTCCGGAAACGGTTGGCGGTGTATTTACCGGAATAACCGACCAGCTCGCCAACTTCATTGACGGTTGTATATCTGCCGGATCTGGCGGCGATGGCGGCGAAAACTTTTTTAAGGAATTCCGAATGGGCGGGGGCCAGTCCCGAACAGTTGATCAAATAGTATTCCATAATCAATTCAAGGGAGGTATTCAGCATGCAGGTTATATTATTATCGGGCAGACTTTCATGGGGCAGCAGTTGCAGAATAATATCTTTGGCTGATTCGAGCAGGGAAACATTTGAGTAAATTGCCGGGGCGTATTTTTCATCATCAAGGGTCAAATTCAATTTTATGGACAGCCATTCACAGCCTTGTTCCGGATAAGTAAAAGAGTGACTGGCGCCTTTGGGAATTATAATAATGTCACCGGCCTGAAAAGAATATTCTTCATCGGAAATCACACAGCAGCCGCCACCGGATTCGATGACTTCTATCTGCCAGAAAGGATGCGTATGGCTGTAGGCATTATGCTTTTTAACTGTTTTACGGAACTGGTGATACAAATATTCACATTCCGGCAAATCAATATTTGACATAGCAACACTCGAACTTTTGTTTATCTCAGATCCGTTACTATAACGCGCCACCATTTTTTTTAAAGCCAGACGGCAGGATTTTTAACGGGAAGATTTCTTAATACCTCGAAACACTTCCGGTTCGTAGTCAGAGATTCCCATAAATCCAGGTACTCAGGTTCATTATATGCCACGTCTCCGAAAAACAAAAAAGACTGTTTGGCCGGCCAGTTATCCCAATACGCGATATCCTTCCCGTAAGGCCAAAGAGCTTTGTCTTTCACATAGGGATAAAGAAATTCTATCCCTCTGGCAATCCCCCGCCCATCACCGGTTTCATAGGCAAAAAGGTCATCTCCGGGAACCGACGCCAACTGACAAAGCGCGGTCATTGCATCAAGATTGAACAGCGAATATCCATAAGGTTTGGTTCGGACCAGTTCATTAGGAAATGATCCGTCCGCCGCCATTTGCCCGGGCAGCAGGATAGATTTAAAATCTTTCCGGCACATTGCCAGCAAGTCATCGTCTTCAACCAGTTTAGCGAAGGCGGCAGTCTGCAGATACCAGCAGGTGCCGTGATTGTTTTGCTGAGCCCGTTCCTGTTTGCCGAAATCATGATCCTGCAGCCACCGCAAGTACTCTTTGAACCAGTTTCGGAGCCCAGTCTCGACTGAACCTGGCACTAATCCGTGATGAATTAAAATCCGGGCCGACAAAGCGGCTTCGATCAAATGTATCGTATCGATTATCCCGATCGAACGCCCCATACAGATTCCGTTGATGGCCTGCGAATAACGCAAGTGAGGAAGCATGCGGGTATTTTCATCGATAAACCATCGATGCAATGCATCGACTGCTTTTGCCGCATACCGGCGGTCACGGCTCTTCATCCAGGCCAAAGTTAAGCCGGAGACCAGGTTACTCATTTTAATCATCAATTTCCGGTGTTCGATAAAATTATCCGGGTTGGACATGCCGTCGCGCCTGACATAAACCGATCCCGGCATGTCCGCTTCCGGCCACCAGTAATCACCTTCGGAAAAATATTCATGCCGGGAACCGGAACTGCGAGGCGAATAAACATCGGTCAACGCCGGAGGCGCGGTATTATATAATTCACTCCATTCGGAAGCGGTGTCCGGCAGGGTAAAGGATAATTTCGACTTGACAGCCGTTTGAAGTTCAATAGTCATAGTGGGTGCTCAATTAATTATGCAGTTTTTGCTTTCTCGCCGGAACTTTTTTCCAGATTTCTTCAATTTCTCTTTTAAAATTATTCAATATCCCGGAGAAATCAGGATTCCCTGCAAGGTTTTGTTTTTCATCAGGGTCATTATCAAGATCAAACAGTTGATCGTCATAGCCATCTTGCCCGTACCAGATATATTTGTAATTATCGCGCCGGATCATGAAGCATCCATTGCCGCCGTGATACCAGTCGCCCCACAGCTCGGAAACGGCCTCGTTCTTCCACTGTGGATCATTTTGATCGAAAAGTGGAACCATGCTGTCCCCCTCCAAATCTTCCGGCACCGGCAAGTCGGCTAAATCGCACAAAGTCGGGAAAACGTCCAGAAGCGAAACGACGCAGTCCGATTGTTTAAGTTTATGGCTGCAACCCGGACTGTAAATCGTCAACGGCACTCTGGCAGAGCCTTCGTAAAACTGTTTTTTCTCCCAGCAGCCGTGTTGTCCAAGCATCTCGCCGTGGTCACTGAAATAAATAATGATAAAATCATCCAAAACATTCAACCGGTCAAGCAGGTCGACAACTTTACCGAACATTGCGTCCATAAATTCAACCTGTCCGTAGTAGGCGGCGGTCGCCCGTTTGATCTCCCGTTCGCAGACATCTTTGGGTTTTCGGACGTCACTGGTAATCGCCGCGCTGTATTGTTTGTAGGACGGATGAGTATCCGGGGCGCTTTCGTAATATGGTTCAACCCGGTTCAGATAATATTCAAATCTCTCCTCTGCACACTGGAACGGATAATGCGGGTTGTTCAGGGAAAGACAGAAAAGCAGCGGTTGATCCCCGCGGGGCCGGTCATAGCCGGAATCCGCAAAATATCTTTTCAGATAATGACAGGCCGCCTGAGTCACCATATAATCCCAGGAATCTTCCTCATTGATAATTCGGGCGTTCCGGACTTCCTTGGCCGGGCCCCAGAATCCGATACCGTGTTCCGCGCGCTCCGCTTTACTCATTCCCGGTTCCGCCATGCCTTCCGCCATAGGCGGACGAATCGCAGTATGGATATCCCCCATCGGGCGCTCCAGCCAACCGTGCATCTGGTCCACATCCTGAAAATGCATTTTCCCGAAAGCGGTCGTATTGTAGCCATATCGCGCGAAATGCCCCGGTATGGTTAAAAGGGCGCTGTCAAACGCTTCATAAAAATGGGTGCAATCAATCGTACTGGGTTGTTTTCCGGTTAAAAAACTTTGCCGGCCGGGAACGCATACCGGGCAATTACAGTAAGCGTTTGCAAAATTAGTTCCCCGGGCGGCAATCCGGTCCAGATTAGGGGTACGGATAATTGAATTTCCGTTAGCGCCGAGTATATCGGCCCGATGTTCGTCTGATATGAGCAATAAGATATTTGGGTGTTTTGTGTTAACCAAATCAGGACCTCCAGGATTTTCGATAGTTACTTGGTATCGCGATAATACATGTCTTTGCCGCTGTTACCGGAACTGTCTTTAATCAGTTCGTTAACCTGGTAACTGCCGACATTGCCGGCATGGAAGACAATGTTCGCCCGGACATTATTGCCATGGCGGAACCAGAAGTCATAGTAATCCCTGAGGTAGTTGGTCCCGGTACGTTTTTGATCCCCGACAAAGATTTTGCGTGACGGCACTTTTATCTTGGACTGCTTACACCAGGTGGTACTCATCGCGGGGTCCTGTGAGATATACGGGTTGGCTGCATAATGGGTATATTTGAACTCATCCATGACCAGCGCCCCTGTTGTCGCATGGGTAGTATATACTCGTCTTGGTTCAGAAGGGCAGACAAAGCTTTTCAACCAGGAAACGCCGCAGTTAGGAAGCTCACCGTAACCGCTCAGGTAGGCAACCCAGGACGCTTTGAGTCCGCTCTGCCTGGCAGTGCCGATATAGTGGTATTGATAACGCGGAACGACATAACCATCCCAGCTGTCAGAATACAACGCTCCGGCAGTGCCGATTTGCTTCAGTTGGTTTGCGCAACTGATGTCTTTTGCTTTATCCCGGGCTTTATTCAAGGCCGGTAACAGCATGCTGGCGAGGATGGCAATAATCGCGATCACAACCAGAAGTTCGATTAATGTGAAAAGCTTGTGTTGATTTTTCATTTTTTGTCTCCAACTAACTTTAATTATATTGTTTGTTAAAAAAACACTATTCACAGTTTAATAATAACACCATTTAAGCTTAAATGAAATGGCAAAAAATGCAATTCAGATAGCAATATAGTACTATTAGTCCGTTTATATCTTTTTTGCTGCAACTTCTTCGACCGTGACGTCATCAAGCCAGAATCTGGCATTGGGTTCTCCGGTCCCGAAAGTAAACCATACCGCCATTGCTTTAACGTCGTTCCAGGCCTTGTCCGGCACCTTGAAGCATATTTGCAGCTTACGCCATTTATCTTTGGTTCCACCATGGATAGTTTCCGCATACTGGTATATTCTTTTATGATTCACGTCTGCTCCCATAAAACCGCCTTTATCGCTGATAAAGCGCAATCTCAATGTAATATTGCAGCGTGGAGATACGTTTTTGGTCTTGACCATTGCCGAAACCCGGTAAATTTTACCGCTGTCAATATCAACATTATTTCTGAAAACATAAGTGCTTGGCAGCGAGTTGCGGGTATCAACCGACAATGATCCCTTTTTACTGCATCCTTCGCGCTTATCACAGAAAAACTTTCCGGTACTATGTGATTTTTTCCAGGGTTTCCAGTCTTTCACGTTTTTATCACAGTTAAACTTTACCACAAGAGCTTTTCGGGTTATTTTCATGTTTGCCTGGGACATCTTGACATATTCAATGTAAGGTTCAAGATATTTCTTTTTTGCAAAGAGAAAATAATCAAGAATAAATTTGGCTCGTTTTTTCTGTTTGGGCGTCCCGGCAAGCTCACAGGTTTTTTGGAGTAATTTTTCGCATTTATCCAGATCATCCTGCTTTAATGCCACAAGATATCCAAGAGTCTTTCTTTCCAGATACGGCCTGGTTGCCGCCCCGTTTTTAAACCATTCAGTCTTTATGACCCGTTTAGTCCAGAAATCCTCCCAGAGATTATAGTACTGTTCAAGGTATGGAGCTGCTTTTTTCCCGACACATGCCTCGTACCAGCCTTTTAAAACTTTGTCCGGATCAAGATTGATATTCCAGAGCAGTTTGAAGCGTAAGTACGCTTGCGGCGCGTTTTTCCATTCCGGGGCCGGGTGCAATTCACCGCTGTAAAACCTCATACCGCGTTTATACAGGTATTTCAGGGTATCCGCGGTATGATGCGAAGTCGTGCGGGGAACTATGTAAGCACCGGAATTCAAATAGTCCCATAGTCCGAATGTCGGGGCAATGGCGCTCCAGGCGTCAATACGTTTTTCATCAACATTTTTTCTGGTTTCCGGATCGGCCCAATATACCAGGTCTCGACAAAGAACCGGCACAATATGGTCATCAAGTTTGATGTTCTTAGGCGGCAAAACCACCTTTTGGTAGGAAAGCAGGCCGAAATATTTATCCGGATATTTCTTTCTTACTTTTTTAACGACGGCATTAACCCACTCATAATAGCTTTGCGAACTCATGCCTTCAGGAAAATCTTTATTTTTGGCTCGGCATTTGCTACATTGACAAATATTAACGTTATCGTTAATTGAAAGAGAATAACTGTTTTTTCCAGGATTCGCATCAAAGTAAGCAATAATGTTTTTTGCCGCTTCATCAACGATTCCGGGGGCGGTATAACACCCATCCCAGTAATTCAGCCGCCATTTCCGGTTTTTCGGGTTGGGTTTCGGCAAAAATCTCTTTCCATTGATTTCCGGAAAAAATTCAGGATGTGTTTTTGTATATTTATCGGGCGGTAGAATATTGCCGATATTGTGGTTATACTGCAAGCCGGAACCGCTTAAGTAGCCCTGTCTCATTCCCCAGACAAGTCCGGCCAGTCTATCTTTTTTACTTTTATATGCTTTTCCCAGTCCTGAATTGCTCCGTCTGAGGAAGGACGGTTTTTCGAGAATGTTTTTCATCGGAACTGATATTGAATCATGTTTCGGAACATATTCGCCAAGCTCCAGCGGAAACAGCCATTTTACCCCGACATATTTCTCTAAAAAACAATGCGCCCCATACATTGTGTTCAATTCGATCCCATCAATCGGCCGTCCAACGATAACGATATTCTTTTGATCGGGAAACTGGATCACGAATCCCTGCGGCGACGGCAGGTCGAGATTGAGTTTTTTGACGTAATCGGTCGGACCGATATGGATATTCACCAATTTGTTGTCCGGGCTTTTATCGTATACAACTTTCAGTTTAGCGCCGGTGCTTTTGAATATATAATCTTTCAGATCGTCTGTCGCCAGTTTTAGCCATTGGTCCTTACTTTTCGGAACCACCAGCCGGCATTGGGCCTTATGGTCTTTGACGATGGTGATATCTTCCGCGTTCACCGTATTAACCAACCCTCCGGCAAGTATTAAAACAGCGAGAGTAATTAATTTATTTCCTGTTTTTGATGAGATGACAGACATTTCAGCTCCTATTGTATTTGTTTGTTAAAATGACTTCGGTTGTCTTATAGAATAACGTCTGTCAAGCTGAATTAAAATGGTAAAAAATATTAATCAGATAGCAAAAAAGTTTAAAATCACGATTCCGGGATAATATTTCTGCATTGGGCCGTCTTCATTAATGTTCCAGCTTTGACAAAACCTTCCGGACGGCTCTGTAATTTGTCGATTAACAATCCGCGCCAATGGCTGGCCAAATCCTGATAATCGGGGTTGTCCAACAGATTTTTACATTCAGCCGGATCTTGTTCCAAGTCGAAAAATAGTTCATACCCTTCATCGATATCCCATATGTATTTATACCTGCCGTCAGTCACGGCCTGATGATATCCCTTGTATTCAATATGGATGTGATCGCGGGACGGCCTGATGCCGTTGCTCAGAAGAGGATAAAGATTTTCTC
Organism: Victivallales bacterium; assembly: GCA_963676655.2. Taxonomy (GTDB): domain Bacteria; phylum Verrucomicrobiota; class Lentisphaeria; order Victivallales; family Victivallaceae. The sequence continues at coordinate 706,574 of CAXXKX010000003.1, forward strand.
CGTCCACCGTATCCGGTATTTCCATATCAAGCATTCCCAGTACCGTCGGCATAATATCCGCGTGAGTGGCAGGATAATCCATAATCCGGTTTCGTCCAAGTCCGAATTCCTCCGGTGCAGAGATTATAAACGGAACTCGCGCGCTCGGTTCCAGCGCCCGGCATTTTCGCCACATATAATGATCCCCGAGCATCTCGCCATGATCGCTGACGAATATCACAATCAGGTCGCGACACAATTTTAACCCGGTGATATCATTAAGCAGTCTTCTCAGCTGGGTGTCCACATGGTTAATCGAGCCGTAGTACGCGGCGCGGGTGGTGCGGATTTCCTCCTCGTTCATTATCAGCTTGTAAGGGGCGACCAAGTCTGTTTGTTCTCGCAAATCAGCCGACGCCCAGTCCCCGAAAACCGGCTCAGGCACTCCGGTTCTAATATATCGCTCCAAATAGAAATCCGGCGGCTGCAAAGGCGGATGCGGCGCAATAAAACCGACAGACAGGAAGAACGGACAACTGTCGTCTCGCCTTTCGAGAAAACGAAGCGCCCGGGCGACAGTCCAGTTGGTCGGATGAAGATAATCCGGCAGCGACCAGGGATAAATATTCCAGTCATTATGCAGAATTCCGTCTTGATATGTTCCCAGGTCCGCCGCTCCAGCCGGTGCGTTTATGCGGAACCACTCTTCATATTCACCGTAACAATGGCGGTATTGGCCCGACATTATTTCCATATCGTCAAAGCCGTAGCGTTTCCGTGGAGGATGCAGATGCATATCCCGCCCGACATGGTATGTCTGATAGCCGTTTGCCTTCAACACCCGCGGCAGACTCGGGACCGAATCCGGAACTTCCAGCAAGGCATTGGAGATTACCCGGTGTTTTTGCGGGGATTGCCCGAACATGATTGATCTTCGAGCCGCAACACAAACCGGACAGGCCGCATAAAATCTGTTGAACCTGACTCCGTTTACCGCAAGATTATCCATGACCGGGGTTTCAAGCACCGGATGTCCTTCACATCCGAGGCAGTCACCACGCTGCTGGTCAGTGTGAATCAACAGAATATCGGGTTTCTTTGTCATCATGCGTCCAGTTGAATTTTTTCAGGTTTTACAAATTTCATGTTGCATCAGGTCCCAGAATACCGTACTTCCACGGAGCTTGCCAGGATTTACTTTTTTGAGGCGGCGGCATTTTTTCAGGAACTAACTGCTTCGCCAGGACTATGCTGGCAAAACGTATTTTCTCTCCGGCCTGAACCTCCATATTGGAATATGAGGTCAATACCGTCTCATAACCGCCGCCGGCTGCACCGAAACATTCAGCGTTCGGAACGTAACCGAGCGATCCGTTGGCAAGACTTACGATAAAAGTATAGTCAAAAGGGCTCTCGGCTTTAATATCCAGCCCCAATTGGCAGAAATACTCTGCAGGATTTGACAGATAGACCGCGTTACCGATTTTGATAGCACCAATCGAAACAGAAACTTCAGGCACTGTTTTGCTCAGGTAATCTGCCAGAATTCGTTCTTTGGCAAAAATGTACTCAGGCAAACTGTCATCTTCACCCGCATTTTTGACAATCTTCCAGCACTTTTTTAAACTATCGGGCGCAGGTTTGCGCCTTTTCAATTTCAAAACAGTTGTTTTCGCCGCTATTTCCCGGAATTCTTCACGAGCTGAACAAGTCAGAACTTTTACCGCTTCCGCGCCGACTCTGGTTCCCAGCTTTTTTGCGGTTTCCTGTCCACCGTCAACCGTATTTGCCAGATTATCAACCTGAGTGACGTCTCCACAGGCCCCATTGAGAAAGACAACCCCGCAATCCCGGCCCATCATTCTCCGGATCGTCAGTTGCAAATAATGCACCCAGTCAGCCGAAACCACCGGGCTGCTGTCGCAGGTTGCGTGACAGGCATAATTGACAACACAGCCAATCAGGGAGCCGTCCCGCCGCCAGGCTCCGGTAACACCGACTTCCGGATCAACCGGCCCGGCGACCTCGACGATTTCCGGATTCAGCTTGCCCGGATGGGTGTAGACACGGCCGTTTTTCATTTTGAACCGACGATTGAAAATCATCGAGTCCTCATAACCGCTGCCGTTGCTGATCAAGGCATCTTCCTTATGCTTGTCGGCCTCATATACCGCACTGGCGATTTGTTCAACCACCCATTCGCGATAGCCGGGCGAAGGACAGGCCGAGTGTTCAACCGCAAGCTCATAAATCTCCGGCGGCAAAGTATCAAGACTACTCATTTGAAACATGGCGGTCGCGGCTGCCCCGCTATGGGTATGGGAGGCCCCGATACAAATATTATCGGGCGGAATCGAGGTTAGTTCAAGTATCCTCTTCTTGGCCTCTACCACGCTGTCAAAACCCAGATATGAAGCATCAATTCCTACCAGCGCGACACGTTGGTCATCCGCGGCAAAGACTGCGGCTCTGACCTTGAGCGGATCATGGATACCGCTCAAATATCGTTTAACATAACCGGGACGTTCCGCCCCGATCGGCGGGGTTATATCCGTTTCAAAAAATCCTGCCTGCATAAGCTGACCCTCATATTTCCACTTTTACCGGCAACCCGGTGTCCGCAGACTTTATCGCCGCCTCTCCGAACGCAACGGTTTTAGTCCCTTCGTACACGTCGGTCGGACACTGTTCGCCTTTATCAAGATATTCGATGAATTCAGCCAGTTCGGCATCGACATTATGACTGCTGACCAGAACCGGAACCTGCGTGAATGCCAGTTTGCCGGATACATCATAAACCGATTCTTCGCATAACTGGATATGATCGCTGGTATTATCGCAAATAATGGTTCCTTTTGTTCCGTTGATGACCGTGCGCATGGTGTATGGACGCTTGACGCCCTGCGAGACAAATATCCGGCCGATGACATTATTGGCAAACTTTGCCACGGCGACACCGGTATCACGGGCCGGCCAGTCAGGCTGACATTTGTGGTTCATATAACAAAAGACTTCTGTCGGATCGCCCACGATCCAGCGGGTCAGATCCAATGCGTGGCAGCCGCCGCCGATAAAGCCTTCCCGCTTAACCACCGGGTCGACGCGCCAGTCACGATATCCGCGCACTTTGTTATAATCATGGGCGTATTCACTTTCAATATAGTAGATTTCCCCAATCCGCCCCTGATCAATCAGATGCTTGGCGGTTTTGAAGCCGGGAGCATAACGGCACACTTGCCCTACCATGAAGAACTTGTCGCTCTTTTCAACCGCATCAATTATTTTTCTGCATTCCGCCACGCTCTGAGCCAGAGGCTTTTCGCAAATGACATGTTTTCCAGCCTTAAGCGCTTTGATGCTTTGTTCAACATGAAAATTGTCCGGTGACGCGACAATTACTATGTCGACATCTGAATTGATGACCTCTTCATCGGTATCGACAATCCGGCAGCTCCGACTGCGAAAATATTCATGATCGATTTTTTCGTTTTCCTCAAAATACTTGTCATAGACATAACTAAGCTCGGTTTTATCCGAATCCTGAGCCGCCCTGGCCCAACGAAAACCCATTCGCAAACCAAGAACCCCGACTTTGTACTTTTGCATCATATTTACTCCATATTTTTGCCTTGGAGTGTTCAGTTTCAGGTAATATTTAATTTAAGTCGCCGAAATTTTTTGGCGGTTTCAAAATAACCAGACTTGGGATTAAATTTATCATGAAACTGGACACTAGTTGTTAAAATAACGTTTATCTATAATCAATATACTCTTGAATCAAGTATAAGAAAATGGTAAAAAATTACTCAAAGATAGCAAAACAGTACAAATGCCACAATTTTTCTCGGTTATTTCTCTTTATGGGGTTCCTTTATACCAGCGAGGTATGCCGTGCCGACGCAGCCGGGCAACCAGGGCCGAATGTCTTTTAATTATCTGCTTTCTAGTGGAGTTCAGGCTAATATCGCGATACGGCGTCCCGGCCGTGGATTTCCGGATAATATCCATTTCTTTTTGACTTAACAACTGGTCAATCATCTCCGGCTCCACTCCGGCAACCGTCCCGCCGCGACGACGGCCGAACGGCGTGGATTCCCCGATTACAAATCCGGCCCTGACCATGGCGCCGCGAACCGGGTAAGCCGAGGAATAGGTTGTCAGAACTCCTGCCGGAACCAGCAGGCGTTGCAACTGCAGGATAAAATCATAGGTCCACAATTCCGGATTTTTGTCGGGAGAAAAACCGTCAAGGAAAATCACGTCGAACCGGTCATTTAGGTTGACCGCCAACTGTCGGGCGTCGCCGTATTTCAGTTCAATCGAGCCGTTAGTCTCCTGCCATTTACCGTCCGAAGCGAGCTTTTTCAAGATATTGTGTTCAATCGAGTCCTCCGGAAAAAGCATGGCGGCATTGACGACGGTCGTTGGATCTTTCTCAAAGCTGGTTATCTTGATTTTACCTTTTATTTCGCGCGCCTGCTTCAACGCGGCAAAGGCATTGTATCCCAAGCCGAAACCGACGTCCAGCAGTGTCACCGTGTCCTGTTCTTGCAAACGTGATTCCAGTCTGGACGGTTCGACAAATTTTGTTTCAGCCTCGGTCGCGGCTCCGGCCAGAGTGTGAAAATACTGCCGGTATTCAGGTTGGTAAAGCGTCTTCGAGCCATCCTCAGTGGCAACGCCAAGTGCATTGGCGGAGTCTTCCATGAATGATTGCAAAAGTTCAATAAACTGACCTTTTTTCATCCACCATTTCGGCGCGATGATATTTTCCGGCGGCGCATCAGCCGTAACCCGCATAACAACCCAGTCATCCGGCAGTTTTTTCAGGAACGCTGCCGCAGCTTCGGCATATTCATACTCGTTCATCGGTTTGACAAATTCCGGTTCCGCTGCATATTTCCGGGCCAGTTCGGTCCCTTTCAGAATCAAAAGATTATGCAGCTTCACCCCGGCAAAAGGCAGATCGGCAAGTTTTTCAGCGGTATCTAGATAATCTTTTCCGGTCTCGCCGGGAAGTCCAAGGATCACATGCGCCGCGGTTTTGATATTGCGCGCCGCCAGCTCTTTGACCGCAGTTTCAACCGAAGTGAAATTGTGCCCACGTGCAATCAGGTCCAGAGTGCGGTTCTGCGCCGTCTGCACCCCGAGTTCAATCCACAGGTCATATTGCTCATTCAATTCTGACAGCAAATCCAGCGTCGACGGCGGCAGACAATCGGGACGGGTGGCGATAATCACTCCGGCAAAATCGGCGCATGCCAGCACCTTGAAATAAAGATCACGAAGTTTATGGACATCAGCGAATGTATTGGTATAAGACTGAAAATAGGCGAGGTACGGCGGTTCAGACTGATAACGCCGTTTGACATATTCAACTCCGGCAGCCACCTGTTCCGGCAAATTCAAATTATGCCGCAAGTGCCTGGCCCTGGCTCCATCTTCAGCACAGAAAATACACCCGCGCCCTGAGTTTTTTACCCGGTTGGGACAGGATAGCGCCAGGTCCAGCGGTATCCTGTAAAGCGGCCTGCCATAACGTTCCGCGGAATATTCACTGAAAAAAAGTATCTTTTGCATACAGAAAAACAGCCTTTAAAGAAATTTAATCTCCGGCTGGTTGGAAAACCGGAAGCTTTGCGGTATATTATAGCCGTTAGTGTGGATAAATTCAATTTTCTGGAGTTGACTAATGTACAAATATCTATATCTCTTGATATGCTCTGTGGCTATTTTATTTTTAACCGGTTGCGAAACACTTGAAGACCTTACCTGGGAAGAAATCTGGGGAGGGGATGATCCGACCAGTAAAAAAGATGGCGATTTTGGGGAATATAAGCCCAAATTTATTATGACTCTCAATGAGATTGTCGAGTATCCTCGCGCTGAAAAAATTGAACGAAAAGTCAAAACAATGGACGGCGAAGATATGTGGATCAACATAATTCCCAAGCTTCACAGCAAAAATATGAAACGGATCAAGGCCGTTCCCGACCCGGATAATCCCGGCATGTATCATCTTAAAGCCGAATTAGACCATACCGGCAGACTAAGTTGGATGTATGTCACCGGTAAGTATCGCGGCGAAAAGATCGCGGTGCTGATTGATGGTATTGTCTACACTACATTTATGCCTAAGTACATTGCCAATGAAGACGATACCTGGATAACCCTGCCAATCCCGTTTGACGAGGTTTATGCGAAACGCATCGAAAAATATGCCGAAAAGAATTATAAGCACTTCCATCCAAGCATTCACCGTATATTTTAACCTTGTCTGATTCCGGGGCATAATCCCCAAAAGCTTACTTTTATCAAAATTCTCAATTAAAACAAGGAATTGGTTATGGCGTATTTAATATATCTATTGATCGCAGTTTTGGCGTATTTGCTGGGGTCAGTTCCGTTCGGTTATTTGATCGGACGCATGAAAGGTATTGATATTCGCACTGTCGGCAGCTGCAATGTCGGAGCCACTAATGTAACCCGCACCGTCGGCAAATGGGCCGGGAAACTTTGCTTTTTTCTGGATATGTTAAAAGGACTTGTTCCGGTTCTTACGGTTACCCTGCTGATCAAGTATAAAGTCATTGATGACCCGAACGCGATTGCTTTGATCCTGGCGGCATTTTGTCCGATCGCCGGACACATGTGGAGCATTTTTCTCAAATTCACCGGCGGCAAAGGTATTTCAACAGCCGGCGGCGGTCTGCTAATTTTAGCGCCATGGTCTTTTTTAACCGCGATTGTTTTATGGGTCATTGTTTTTCTGGTCAGCCGCTACGTATCCCTGGCCAGCATAATCGCGGCGGCTTTGATGGGAATTACGGTCATCGTTTATTCCGCATTGGGCTGGAGTCCTCAGCCTGTTGCGGTGCAAATTTATCTGGTTTTAATCGCGGTGCTGGCAATCTTTAAACACCGTTCCAATATTAAACGTCTGCTTGAAGGCACTGAAAACCGCTTTGAAAAGAAACCAAAAGTAAAACCGCTGGATGAGGAGGCCGCTGAATGAAAATTTCCGTACTTGGCGACGGCGCCTGGGGAACCGCTTTAGCGATGGTTCTGGTCGGCAACGGGCATGAAGTAACAATCTGGGGAGCGTTTCCGGATTATCTGGAAAAAATGGCTGAAACTCATGTAAACAGTCGCTTTCTGAAAGGCGTAACGCTGCCGGATGAACTAAAATTCGAAGCTGATATGGCAGTTGCGGCAAAGTCGGATTTTCTGTTGATCGCCACCCCGACCCAATATCTGCGCGGAGTACTGCAAACCCTTAAACCTTATTTTGATCCGCAGCGTCACGCCTTGATAAACGTTGCCAAAGGAATTGAAAACGGAACTCTGCTGACCATTGACGCGATGTGCCGGGAAATTCTGGGTGAATGCCGGTTCTGTGTCCTTTGCGGTCCAAGTCACGCCGAAGAAGTGTCGCGCCAGGTTCCTACCGCGGTAGTGGCAGCCTCGTCTGACCGTGAATTGGCAAAAACAGTGCGCGACCTTTTTATCAACGACACATTCCGGGTTTATACCTCTGACGATCCGGTCGGAGTCGAGCTTGGCGGCGCCTTGAAAAACGTTATGGCCGTCGCCGCCGGCATTATCGACGGCATGGGGCTCGGAGATAATCCGAAAGCGGCATTACTGACGCGCGGAATCGCCGAAATGAGCCGACTCGGCGCCGCAATGGGCGGCAATCCTGCCACGTTCGCCGGTCTTTCCGGAGTTGGCGACTTAATAGTAACCTGCACCAGTGGGCATAGTCGCAACCGGTATGTCGGCGAACAAATCGGCAAAGGACGTAAACTCGCGGACATTCAGGCTGAAATGGGCATGGTTTGCGCCGAAGGTGTAAAAACCGCGGTCAGCGCCAAAGAATTAGCTTCGAAACTCGAGGTCGATACTCCACTGGTTGATGCGGTATATGCAATTTTATATGAAGACAAATCCCCGGAACTCGCGGTCCGGGAACTAATGACCCGTAAAGCTAAAAGTGAGGATGATTTTTCAGCATGAACTCAAATCTGCACTCAGTTGTGACCAGATACGAAAACGAATTACTTGATTCCGTCATTCCCTTTTGGGAAAAACATTGTCCGGATCTGGAAGAAGGCGGCTATTTTACCTGCCTCGATCGCGACGGCAGCGTTTACGATACGACAAAATACATGTGGATGCAATGGCGTATCGTATATATGTTCGCAACATTGTATCAGACTGAATACCGCAAGGACAACTGGCTGGATATAGCCCTCCAGGGTTATGAGTTCCTGACAAAAAACGGCAAAAGTGATAACGGCTCATACTACTTCGCTTTGAACCGGCGCGGAGAACCGGCTGTTGCTCCTTATAATATTTATTCCGACTGTTTTGCCGCAATGGGCGCGGCGGCGCTTTATAAAGCAACCGGAAATGAAGCGTACGCGGTTGAAACCCGCAGTGCAATGAACAGCTACATCAAACGCATTGACAATCCGAAAGGTCGCTGGGAAAAAGGTATGTCAGGACAACCTAAAAAGCTGGCATTGGGACATTACATGATTCTGGCAAATTTATGTTGCGTTATGAAAGAATGCCTGGACTCCGACGAATATAACAGCCAGGCCGAACGTGCTGTCGATACGGTAATGGATAAGTTCTGGAACCCGGAGCTGAAAGTGATATTCGAGAATGTCTGCCCAGACGGTTCATTTGACCTTGAATCATGTCCAGGACGGGATTTGAATCCGGGGCATGGCCTGGAATCGATGTGGTTCATCCTGAATTACGCCGAACAAAATCAGCGCGAAGATTTGATTGAACGTGCCTGTGAAATGATCCTCGGCAACCTCGAATTCGGCTGGGATAAAGAATATGGCGGGATTTATTATTTTATGGACGCCCTTGGCAAACCGCACCTTGAACTGCAACATGACATGAAATTATGGTGGGTCCACAATGAGGCCACCCTGGCATGTCTTTTTGCCTGGCGTTTATCAGGCAAAGAAATTTTCCGTGATTGGTTTGAAAAAATCGATGCCTGGACCTGGCAGCATTTTCCGGACCCGGAATACGGCGAATGGTTCGGCTACCTGAACCGGCGTGGTGAAGCCACTCATTTTCTAAAAGGCGGCAAATGGAAAACTTTTTTCCATCTTCCCCGCGGACTGTTCATCGCCATCGACCAGATGAAAAAGATCCAAATAAAAAAATAATCTCACGCCCCCGCTGCAGAATAAATTACATCATAAAATATTCTTGTGCAATCACTTACATTTTTTTCTTAAATTACATATTGATATTTTATTAATCAACGCTTCCGGTAATAAGCATGAATCATTCTTGTCATGATTTTTGCGATATTATCAATTTGGTTTAACTGATAATCATTTTCTTCTGTGTCTTTTGCGGATACATGAAGCGGGAACACGGCCGGGAGTCGGACGGCTTTTGCGTGGCAAGGGATCACTTTCGTAGTCAAAATAATCTTCGACCTCGGGAAGTATTGTCTCATCCGGATAAGATTCTTTCTTTTCTGGCGAATATTTTACCTCATCATCAACCATACTTACAGGTTCTTCTGAATCAATTTTTTTCTTTGGGCGGGCAAATAGCAGACTGAGCTCAAAGAGCAGGTATGTCGGCACCCCCATCAGCAACTGACTCAAAACATCCGGCGGAGTCAGCACCGCAGACAAAAACAAAATGATAATCACAATAATCGGGCGCTGTTTTTTCAAGGTATCCAGCTCAACCAAACCTGACCTGACAAGCATGAAAACAGCAATCGGGAACTCAAACATAAGTCCGAAGCCAAAGATCAACATCAGAACCAGGCTAATGAACTTTTCCAAGCCGATAGCCGGTTCGAGTGATTCAGAAGCAAAACTCATCGAAAATCGAATCATCAACGGCAAAATAAAAACAGCGCTGAATACTGCACCTAAAATAAAAAGAGCGATAGCCGAGGCAGTAAGCCGAATAACGAAAGATCTTTCTTTCTGATACAACCCGGGGGCGATAAAACGCCAGATCTGCCAGAAAATCACCGGCAACGCCAGCACAACTGAACAGAAAAAACTGATTTTCATCATCACCCAGAAAGGTTCAAGCGGCGAGAAATATTTCAGTTTAAATCCGGGTTGGTCCAGATGAGCGACAACAAAATCCAAAAGCTGCGGGGCAAAATAAAGGCAGACAGGAAATAAAATCACGAGAAGAACAACTATTCGCAGTAAAACCGCACGCAGTTCTTCCAGATGATCCAAAAAGCCGAATTCTGTTTGTTCAGAATTATCCATGAGCGTTTTCGTCAGGATTTTTTCTCTTCATCAACCTGAGATTCGGCTTTTTCCTCTTTCTCAGCCTTTTTCTCGGAAGCGGCTATGATTTCCTCGGTATCATTGACGATCTCGTCTTTGGCTTTTTTGAATTCCCGGCTGGCTTTACCCAAGGCACGGGCAATTTCAGGAATTCTTTTGGCGCCGAATAAAAGCAGAACAAAAAGAAAGACGATCAATAATTCCGGTACGCTGGGCATATACATATTCCATTTCCTTAAAAATTCGATTGGTTTCTAACTTATAAAATATGCGTCAAATGAGGTAATTGCAAGAGAATTTGCGAATATAGCCTGAAATATACAAAAATGAGACAAAATAACAAACACCTGCTTGATGCAATATCAGGTCATTCCACAACTTTAATTTTCGGAAACTCCACATAAAGTATCGGCATTCTGCCGTTATCCGTCGAGAAATACGGTATAAAATAGATGCCGCATTTCACTCTGCCGCCGGAAGACGGGTCAACCTGCTGCCAACCTTTGCCCTTGATCCAATATTCCGCCCAGACATGGCCGGAAAGTCCGTAGATCCAGCCGGCAACCTGGCGACATGGAATGTTAGCAGCCCGACATAATGTGACAAACAAGTCCGATGAGTCCCAACAGTTTCCGAACTGTTGTTCGATAACTTTTTTTACTCCGTACCTGGTGCCGCGTAAAGGCCCGCGCCGGGGTAAAAAGGCAGCCCGCAACAAAACTTTGACTTTTTGATCATTATCCTTCAAGCCGCCAACCAACTTCGTCGCAATGCCTTTGATTTTCGGATCCTCAGAAGGCCAGAACGAACTTGCCGCTGTATATGTTTTTACATCAATTTCAGGAGCTTTGGTAAAGCCGCTATTATCAAGTTTTATGTTTGCGTCAACATTGACATAGGGAATGTTGTACTTTTCCGGCAACGATTTGAAGGCATACCGGATAATGCCGTTCCGGGTTATGCTATTAATAGATTTCGGCTTAAACTTGTAAATATTTGTTTCCGGAGCGTACCTCAAATAACATTTGTCCCAGAAAACAAACCTTCTTGAATAACGCCCTACCTTCGGAATACCGTCGGTCGTCGGGGACGCCAGTAAGTTCGACAACCTGTTAAAGCTCATATAATGTGATTTTTTTACGGTCGCCAGTTTGAAGTCAAGTTTATATTGAACTTCTTTCGGCTTCGAGGTAAATCCCAGTTCCCAGGCAACTTTTTGCGCAATCGGCACTGTTACCTGACTACCTGAAAACTCGATCACCGTAGTCCCTTTGCTCAAACAAAAAGCCGGATCTCCTTTCATACTGGATATTTTAGCATATAAAACCCTTGCGGAAGCCTCGTTGTGAGCTTCGAGAATATTGATCATTATGCTTTTGCCATTAATGTTCAAATAATTATTTGAAAGTTCTTTCAACGGAACACCAAGCCTGCGGCCAACTTGTCTTCTGACTTCCTTGGTACTGTTATAGATCTTGGTTACGGTCCAGCCCGGCGGCATGGAGCGAAAATAAATCTCAGACCCGGAAATTGATAATGAGAGTATGATTAACAAACCAAGTATGGCGATTTTCATATTTTTATCCTTTAATTCTTATCGGACTCAAGAAAAAATACGTCTTCTACTTTCACTTTGAACGTTTCAGCTATTCTCATCGCTAATAAAAGGGAAGGAACATACTTTCCTGATTCCAGGGCAATAATAGTCTGACGCGTGACTTCAACCTTTGATGCCAAGTCTTTTTGAGTCATTTCTCCATTCATGAAACGAAGCATTCGAATGTTATTTTTCAGGCTTCCACCCATTAATCAGTCCTTTTCAACCTTAATTTTTTTAATCGTCAAATCGCAGGAGCCAAAGTTAGTTGCAGGATTCAAGTATGTACCGCAATTCCAAACCGCACGAAATTTCTTTTGTTCCGGATGACCGGGAACCATATATTCACTTCCTTTGTCAATAATCCCCGAAAGCCAAATCCGGTCAACCGGAATCAAGCTCCTGATTCTTGTTTTATAGGAACCATTTACTATAAGGTTTTTTGCCGGAAATTTCCATGTAATTTTGATTTTATCTCCTTTTTTCAGCGCTTTATCTTCAGGCAGATATAAATAATATGCCCCTACACCAAGATCCTGCACTTTTATTTCTTGTCCGGATAACAATACTTTTTCTACTCTTCCATTAAAATATGCCAGTGTTATATACATCTTTTTTGTGTTGAGCGGAAAATTTTTCAAGGTTATCACGGATTCTGCAACAACTTCTTCTGTTGAATTAAAATGCCATTCGTCCCGCTGCTCACTACCGGTAAATGGTCTTCGTAATAAATTATCCGCAATTACCATTTTTGTCGCAACTGGTGGAAGCGTCAAAATTATTATTGCAATGACAAGAATTACAATTTTCTTAGCGGTACTGTGCGAGCTGACCTGATAGATCATTGAAAGCGAGATCGTAACCATCAGCAAATAAGCAGCAAACAACGGGAAAAAGCTTAAATATACAACAGGAATAACTCCTCTGTAAACTCTGAACAGAGGGATAAATGTAGTCAGTAGTATTATAACGATCCAAAACAACGTGTATCCTTGAAAAGAAGCTTTACGCCCTATTTGCTGCTCCATCTCATCCCAATGCGGAGTTTCATCACCTTTAAATATCTTCTCTCCGAAGAATAAGCCAATCATAATAGCCATCGGAGTAAATACGATTCCTTTTCCGGGAAACAACAGCACAAATAAAAGTGTTGTAAGCATCGCGGTTAGCATTACTACGATATTCCATACCGCTACTTTTTGTAATCTTGTCATTTTCTTTTCTCCTTAAAGTAATGTTTACTTTACTTAAAGTAATATATTTTTTACATTTTGTCAAGTAAAAATAACTTATAATGCCGTTTTTTTATCAATTATATTAAAAATTCAAAAAAAAAGCTCATGACTCAATAAGGGTTGGGAGGAGAAGATAAAGTGAACGGGGTGGACACTGTGAGGAAGGTCGATGGGGAATGGACATAGTGGACTTGTTTAAGTCTGTGCTTGTTCGTGTTTGTCTGTGCTTGTTCGTGTTTGTCTGTGTTCGTTCGTGAGTGTCCGTGTGGCAGGCGGGACGCCTGCGAAGATGCGGACGGAGACGTCCGCGCTCCCAGGGAGGTTCGCTTTCCGTTGTAAGAACCGCTTCCGTAAGGAGCGGTAGCGACTGGAGTTTGAAGCGGAGTATCGTGGTTCTTCGTAAGAACCGCTTCCGTAAGGAGCGGTAGCGACTGGAGTTTGAAGCGGAGTTTCGTGGTTCTTCGTAAGAACCGGAGTTTCGTGGTTCTTCGTAAGAACCGGAGTTTCGTGGTTCTTCGTAAGAACCAAAAAAAAAGCGTTTGTAGAAGATGCAAATCTACAAACGCTGGTAAATTGAAAAAAGTCCGGCATCGTGCTACTCTCCCGCAAGGCAGTACCATCGCCGCTGGAGTCCTTAACAATCGTGTTCGGGAAGGGAACGTGTGTGACAACTCCGCTATGGACACCGGACAAAAAATTCAACAAATCAGTTTACAGTTTACAGTTGCCAGTTGCCAGTAAAACTCACAACTCACAACTATCAACTCTTAACTGATAGTATAATTAAAAGAAGGATTAGAAAGGTCAAATTCCGCGTTAATCAGCGATTATGCTGAGATAAATTGACCGATAAAAGTCATTTATTATTTTTTAGATAGCTTGAATGAATCAAGCGATCTAAAAAGAGGTGGTTAAGCCTCACGACTGATTAGTACCGGTAAGCTGAATACATTACTGTACTTACACTGCCGGCCTATCGAGGTTGTAGTCTTCAACCAGTCTTCAGACCCACTAAGTGGGTGGGACATCTAGTCTTCGGGTGGGCTTGGCGCTTAGATGCTTTCAGCGCTTATCCGTTCCCAACATAGCTACCCAACAATGCTCCTGACGGAACAATTGGAACACCAGAGGTTGGTCATTCCCGGTCCTCTCGTACTAGGGAATGATCCCGTCAAATGTCCTGCGCCCGCGGAGGATAAGGACCGAACTGTCTTACGACGTTCTGAACCCAGCTCGCGTACCACTTTAATCGGCGAACAGCCGAACCCTTGGGACCTTCTTCAGCCCCAGGATGTGATGAGCCGACATCGAGGTGCCAAACAGCGCCGTCGCTATGGACGCTTGGGCGCTATCAGCCTGTTATCCCCAGAGTACCTTTTATCCGTTGAGCAACGACGATTCCACGTTCCATCGCTGGATCACTAGGTCCCGCTTTCGCGACTGCTCGACCCGTCGGTCTTACAGTAAGGCACACTTATACCCTTATGCTCTACACACGATTGCCAACCGTGTTGAGTGTACCTTCGAACTCCTCCGTTACAATTTGGGAGGAAACCGCCCCAGTCAAACTGACCCTCTGACACTGTTCCAGGCCCGGTTTCACGGGAACCTGGTTAGATATTCAATAACCCAAGGGTGGTATTTCACCAATGGCTCCACTGGTACTGGCGTAGCAGTTTCAAAGCCTCCCACCTATCCTACACATGAGATACCAAATACCAATATCAGATTACAGTAAAGGTTCATGGGGTCTTTCCGTCCTACCGCGGGTATCCGGCATTTTCACCGGAATTACAACTTCGCCGAGATCCACGTTGAGACAGTGCTGGCATCGTTACACGATTCGTGCAGGTCGGAACTTACCCGACAAGGAATTTCGCTACCTTAGGACCGTTATAGTTACGGCCGACATTCACCAGGGCTTCAGTTCAAAGCTTCGCCCGAAGGCTAACCTCTCCCTTTGACCTTTTGGCATTGGTCACGTGTCACTCCCTATACATCCTCTTGCGAGTTAGCAGAGAGCTGTGTTTTTGTTAAACAGTCGCACCAGCCTCTTTGTTGCAACCGTCGTATGCTTTGCAGAGCAAGTCTGCTCACAATGACGGCACCCCTTCTCCCGAAGTTACGGGGCTAATTTGCCGAGTTCCTTAACGTGGTTTCTCTCGCGCACCTTAGGCTTCTCGCCTCGCCTACCTGTGTCGGTTTACGGTACGGACACCCTATCTTCAACGTTTAGAAGCTTTTCTAGTCAGCAAAGCATCAGCGAGTTCGTGTCCGGAGACACTCCCCATCAGATCTCAGGTATAAGTGAAACGGATTTACCTATTTCACACCCTACGTCCTTAGCCCGGCACTTTCAATCGCCGGGATCGCTTAGCATACTGCGTCCCTCCATCACTCAGATAAGGTGGTACAGGAATATTAACCTGTTGTCCATCGACTACGCCTTTCGGCCTCGCCTTAGGGTCCGACTAACCCAGGGCGGACGAACCTACCCCTGGAAACCTCGGGCTTTCGGTGACCAAGATTCTCACTTGGTTTTTCGCTACTCATGCCTGCATGGTCACCTGTATACAGTCCACCTCCGTTTCCACATCGGCTTCA
The DNA here is from genome assembly GCA_963676655.2 of Victivallales bacterium. Taxonomy (GTDB): domain Bacteria; phylum Verrucomicrobiota; class Lentisphaeria; order Victivallales; family Victivallaceae. The sequence continues at coordinate 722,290 of CAXXKX010000003.1, forward strand.
ACCCGTATACAGCGCTCCTCTACCAATATAATAAATTATACTCCGCGGCTTCGGTTCTGAACTTCAGTCCCGATCATCTTCGGCGCAGAATCACTCGACCAGTGAGCTATTACGCACTCTTTAAATGATGGCTGCCTCTAAGCCAACATCCTGGCTGTCTGTGCAACTCCACATCCTTCAAACCACTAAGTCCAGATTAGGGACCTTAGCC
>CAXXKX010000004.1:0-1028059 GCA_963676655.2 Victivallales bacterium
TCGGCCCCCACCAGTAGCAGAACGGCTGTCCGTCTTCCACTTCAGCCAGAAATGACTCAAAATTAGTTCGCACTTCCTGATCGAGCGGGGAGTTTTGCCTGTTCCACGTCGCCGCACTCGCGCAGGTTTTCAGTCACCGCAAATGAATAATCGGCAAAGTCTCCGCCGCCGCTCCAATAATGGTTTTTATCTCCGCCATAGGGCGCATTTACCGGGGAGCCGGGCCCCCATACTTTATAAGTAAAGCCGATTTTGTAACCGTTGTCACGGAGTATTTCCGGATAGGACGGATGCTTTCATCCCACACCGCTCCCAGCAGAATGGCGCCAAGTTTGGTCTGCCAGAAGTAACGTCCGGATAGAACTGAACTGCGGCATGGAGTACAGGACGGTCGCCGGAACCAGAGCGTTGGTAAAGATTACGCCTTCATCCGCGATACGGTCAATGTTCGGCGTTTCAATCAATGCTGAAAGAGATTGATCGCCATGAAATTTGGTATAACAGCTGCATACCTGCCCCAGTCGTCCGCGAAAGCGAATAATATGTTCGGCCGCTTTTCATTAAAATAAATTCTTTTATATATTTGGGTCATAACATGAATATAATAGTTGTTTACAAGTTAATTTCAAGTTTTTTCCCGGCTTTTTTCAAATCAGGAGACTTGACAACTGGTAATTCATGTTATATAATCATAGACATGAATGATATGAAAGTTGTTTTTTATGAAAAAATCCTCGTACATGAAAATCTATGATACCCTGAAAGAGCAAATCGGGCAGGGCGAACTGCCGGATGGGATGCGTTTGCCCGACCGAGCCGATTCTTTCGCAGCAGTTCGGGGTGTCGATCAGCACTCTGCGCCGGGCTATGGTCAGGCTGGAGATGGAAAAATATGTCCGGCGAGAACAGGGGCGCGGTACTTTTGTCAATAAAGTGAGCGGTTACGGTCTGTGACGCAAAAGTTGACGGACTGAATTTCGGCTGTTTTGTGGTGATGAAAGAACAGAATGTTTTGAATGATATCTATTTTGACGGAGGAAGGGTTAATCAAATTGCGTTGAACGAGGACTCCGATAAGCAAGGTTACAGGATCTTCTCTTTTGCAGAGTCTCTCTTTGATCCAAGTTCCGCTGCATCGCTTTCTCCGGATACGCTGGGGCTGTTTTCCCCCGTTGCCTGATGATATTGTCGAACTGGCGGAAGCATCGATTCCGGAAAACATTTTGAACGAATGCTATACTTTGACGGGAGCTAAGGTTGTTGCCGACTGTGGCCAATCCCAGTGTCTGCTACTGCTGGAAACCGGCGTTTGAAAAGGCTGGAATTGAGTTGCCGCGTAATGATTGGACCTATCGGGATATTTGTAAGTATCTGCCGTAAGTTAAAGACGGCAAACGAGCAGCCGGCCTTTGGTTTGATGCCGTTTCCCGGAGTGTTTTATGAGCCGCTGTTCTGGAGTCATGGCTGTGAATTCATTGATGAATATGGTGAGCCGAGGTTGCCAGAGGTTGATTTTTATGCCGCCGGCCGATATGCTTCGGGTGATTCATGAAGAAAAAATTGTGCGTAGATTTGACCTACAGTTCGGTGCCGCCGCATAAGTTTTTTACCCGCCCCGGAGTCTGCATGACTTTTTGCGGGCCTCTGGTGCTTTCAGCCTTGAGAAATAAAAAATGAATGGCATGTTCTGCCGGACGCCGGAAGTCAGCGGGGTTACAACGATCTGCCTGGGAATTCCTGATGCATCGCACGAGAAAACGTGAGATGGTAAAAGCTTTTAAAAAGCCTGGTAAGTTCTCAAGGCGTGCCTCGGATGACTGCTATGCAGGGCGAGGCGCCGGCGACTATTCCTGCCTTGAAAAAATGGAGCGCCGGTCTTGGAATCAGTGGCGCGGATGCATTTGCTCAGTCATTGAGCAAGGGGCATCCGATCAGCCCGAGAACCGGTTTCAGTTTGTGGCAGCGTAAGTTTTACCAACTGCTTGATCGTTTTGTACGCAAGCAAATATCGCGTGAACAACTCAGAAGCGAGTTGATTGCCGTGCTCGAGGAAAAACCGGATTTACAGCGGTGAAGTAACACGCTTTTATTTGATAAATTCATTGCTATGAATTTTTTTGAAAGGTGAATTGATTCACCCGTAATATAAAAGTTATACAACAAATAAGATAAGGATTCATATTTTGCTGATGAAATTAAAATTGTTATTACTGATTGGGATTACCGAAAGTTTCGTCATGGTTCCATTATTAAGCGGCGGAGAGATGAAACCGCGACATGTTGATCTTGTTAACAATGGTAAGTCAAATATGTATATTTGCATTCCTGAAAAAACTTCGGAAGATGAAAAAAATTGCGGTGAGTGAGCTTACTGACTATATACAAAAAATGACCGGAGTTCGGATACCGGTGGGGCAAAAATGCCCTGAAGGAATGCTGCCGGTTTGGCTTGGTAAATCAGGTCCGGATTTGGCTGGGGCCAAACTTCCTGCTGACGCGGGACCGGATGCTTTTATAATGTCAATAAGTAATGATGGGATAATCCTCCGGGGAAAAGGAGCGGAAGGAACTTTGAATGCGGTTTATGAATTTTTGAATGCCTGTGGAGTCAGGTGGTTTATGCCGGGAAAAATCGGGGAAGTTATTCCCGTTAAAGCGGCCTTAAGCTTAAAAGTGAATTCCGTGCTGATAGTTCCGGATTTCAGGTATCGCGGACCTTGGTCACGTGTCGCAATTCCTTAAAATGGCATCGACGTAATCAACTATCCAGTCGGGCATGGCGCAGTGGAGCCCACGGTTTTCCAGGAAGCAAGTCAAGGAAAGAACAGGCCGCCCTGTATGCACAACATCCGGAATGGTTTGCGCTGGTTGACGGCAGAAGAGAATAAAAAAGCAGATGTGCGTGAGTAATCCAGAACTACTTGCGGACGTCATAAAACAGACAAAATCATACTGGAAAAAACATCCAGATCTGGATTTTATCGGAATCGGTCCGAACGATGGGTATGGTTATTGTGAGTGTGCGAAATGTCGAGCTCTCGATTCAGGCAGAATCGATCCCTGGAACGGTCAACGTTGTTATACGGACCGCTATATATATTTCATAAATAAAGTGATTGAAGAAGTTAGTAAAGAGTATCCGGGCAAAAGGTATTATTTTTATATTTATCAATCTCATTTTTTACCGCCGACGATCATTCCTAATCCGGCTATCTGCGGAACCATTGCACCGATAAATCTGGATCGTATTCACGGCATTGATAATCCTCACAGTCTGGACCGGTATGCATATAAGGAGATAATGGAACAATGGTGTCGGCATTTGCCGATGATGGTTGAGCGGGGATATTATTTCAATCTGGCGGATTTACCTCTCCCTTACTCCAAAATTCATGCGTTGAGAAGTTTGATCCCTTTGACGCGTAAACTTGGATTTATCGGGCATACTCCGGAAACAAAAGTTTCCTGGGCATCAAATGGACCTACGGTGTATGTCGCGGCAAAATTGTTCTGGAACGCCGACCTTGACCCATATGCTGTATTGAAAGATTATGCGATGCGGTTTTTCGGTCCGGCCGGGGAGAGTATGTACGCGTACTTGAAGAAAGTCGATGAGCTTTGGCGGGACGCCCCTACCATGTCCGGCGGCAGTTACTCGGTATGCCGGGTTTTTAAAACTTCAGATGTTGCTGTTTTGTCCAAACTGCTCGCGACCGCCGAACAGAAAACGGAGAATTGTAAAAATGAAGTCTATCATAAACGAGTTGCGATGTTTGCTGTGAACTTTGAAATCCTGACTTCATTTTTAAAGATGTGGCAGGCCCGGAATAACTGTGATTTTGAGATTGCCAAAGCCGCTTATGACAAAGCAGAAAGTATTATAAGCAGGAATTCCAAGGTTTTTCTGGCTCCATGCGACAAGCGGGAGTTGCCGGCTAATGAGCGCAGGGGACGCGCCTGCAAGATGGCAATGGGAGTGTTGATCAACCCGACTGGACCGGACCGTTATTTAAGGCGTTTTTTTGAAAAAATCATTCAATCAGGCTATGATCGGACCGTCTCGCAGGGGCAAAAAATCGTGCAACTGCCGGATGAATGGGATTTTTTGATCGACCCGACCGATGCCGGTGAATTCGGCAAATGGTATCGCGACGGTAAATTTTTCGGTAACTGGCAGCGGATGAAAACTTATTCGGAGACCTGGAGTGATCAGGGCTTGCACTTTTACAAAGGACTGGCCTGGTATCGTACGGAGTTTTCGATCCCTCAAGTTTGGAAAAATAAAAAGATTATGCTTTGGTTCGGTGGCGTTGATGAAAAGGCCAAAGTCTGGGTCAACGGAAAATATGTCGGCAGTACCGAGGAGCCGGGGGAAGGCATTCCCGGAGTTCCGGGCGCGTTCTGTCCGGTCGATTTTGATATAACGTCCGTAGTGAGATTTGGAAAGCCGAATTTCATTGCAGTCAGGGTTGAGAATTTTAAAAGCAATGAAATCGGCACAGGCGGAATTACCGCTCCGGTTATGTTGTGGAGTCCGCGTAAGAAAGATAAGGGAAAATGAGCAGTTCAAATGTTATCAAAAACCTTGTTCCAGTAACGGAACTTGGATCAGGTTTTTATTCGTTGCCTGCAGGTAACGGACTAAACACGATGCACGCATATCATAAATTCTGTCCGTGGCATCCTGAAAAACCGGAACTTCTGTTTCTCAGTTATCATAACTCTGCGCAGCCAGGTAATATTTGTTCTCTGAATATTGAAACCGGTGACTGCATTACGCTTGGTAATACTTCCGCATACGACTGGCATAATTCAGCATTCCAGATGTGGCAGCCTGACGGCAAGGCGATATTTTTGCATTCAGTTGATTCAGATCATAAAGACATGAGAATTTATCAGGTTTCTGATCTGCAAGGCGGATCGGAAAAAATAGAAATACCTTTTCTTGTTGAGAGCACCAACCGGGCCGGGTGGTTGATCGGGAATCGGGATGGATGCGGGGGCAGGTACAACCGGCAGCAAACCGGGGTCATGGGCATGGAAATAGCGACCGGGAAAGTGAGTATTCTTTGTTCGGCGTCGAGGGCATTGGACTGTAATCCGGATAAAGACGACATTGCTGATCTCAATTTGTTTTGCAAACAGGTTATGGTGCATCCCAAACTGCCGCTGGTCTTGTTCAGTTTAACGAATGGTTTGACTGAAGGCATAGACAAAAGGAGAGCTTATCTTTATATCTTGAATTTTGTTACGGATGAATTGAGTTTTGTCGGCGAATTTGGTCATCATCCGGCATGGCATCCGGATGAGCCATGGATCACCTGTTTTGCTGACGACAGCGAAGGCCGCCGGAGAGTCGCCATGTATAAGTTCAACCCGGCGGATAAATCATGTGAAATTAAGTACTTGAAGCATTTTTCCACTTCAGGGCACCCGACTGCGGCGCCGGGAGGCGGATATGTCTTGTTTGACGATTACGATTATAAACCCGGTTATGTAACACTATTCCTGTATGACATGTTTGAAGAAAGATCAATCAAATTAGCCGAATGCGAGCGTATGAAGAAATATCCGGAGGCAGCCGCAGACGCAAATAAAACTTTTGCCGAGCTTAACTATGGAAATCGACCGATGTTTTATTCGCAAGCTCATCCGGCATGGAACAGAACCGGGGATTGTATTGCATTCAACGCCGATTTTTCCGGAAAAGTACAGTGCTATATAATTAATTTAAATGAACTTGGAAAGATTCTGGAAAAATGATAGTTCCCCAAAATTTTTGAATACTATCGGGTTTGGACAAAAAAATAATCTTTATAAAAATATTTAAAGCAAACATAAACAACAGAGAAAGAGGTATATGATGGAAAAAACAATTGGTGTAGCAATAATCGGCGCGGGAATGCGCTCCCGCAGCTTAATGAGCGGATTGTTGCGTGATGGTCGAAAAATCAGAGTCGAAGCTATATATGATCCTGATGTGAAGCTGGCGGGGGAAACCGCACTGTTTCTGAATTCCGCGGATGCGAAGATCTGTAAATCATTTGAGGGAGTATTGGAAAATCCGGACGTTGACTGGTTGATGATCTTTTCTCCAAACGCGATGCATAAAGAACAAATTATAGCCGGATTCGATGCGGGCAAAAATGTGTTTTCAGAAAAACCGCTGGCTACCACTATTTCAGATTGTCATGCAATACAGGAAGCCCAGCAGCGGACCGGTCAGTTATTTGCGACTGGATATGTTCTTCGCTATTCTCCTCTTTACGTCAAGGCGAAAGAAATTATCGACAGCGGAGTTATCGGAAAGATTGTCGCAATCAACGCCAGTGAAAATATCCCGCCAAGGCATGGAGCCTACATTATGTGTAACTGGCGCTGCCATACGTCGTTGGCCGGGCCGCATATTCTGGAAAAGTGCTGTCATGATCTTGACGTCATTAACTGGTTTACCGGTTCCGTGCCGACGCGTGTTTTTGCGTTCGGTGATCTTGATATATTTACTCCGGAAAACGCTTATCTGTTCGACAAACATAAATTATCGCCGGATGCTGATGCATTTGCCGCGTTAAAAGATCCGCATCAAACCTTTACCCTGGAATCGGATAGCAGGCAAACGCTGAGTGCATTCGCTCCCTGGCATGACCCTCATGGCAAGGACAATCCGTTTGTTTCAGATAAAGACTTGATGGATAACCTTGTTGCAATTTTACAATATCGGTCTGGAATCAAGGTTCAATTTCAGGCAACAATGTCAAATGCAATTCCTGAACGCCGAATGTATATAACCGGAACGGAAGGAACAATTATTGTTGAATTTTATCAGCAGATATTGCAGTATTGTAAAGTTGGCAGCGAAGAAATTCACACGTTGCCTTTCCAGCTCCATGGTCATGGAGGCGGTGATAAAAGTATTACCGGAGGAATTTATGATGCCATGCAGAATGGCACGCCGTTGCGTTGCAGTGTGGTTGAAGGCCTGGAAAGCGCCGTAACCGCATTAGCCATTGATACATCGGCAAAGTCGGGTGAACTTTATGATCTGGAAGAAGATTGGAAAAAATTAAATCGTTAAATAGAAAAGGAGAACGAAAGATGAAGCAAAGAATCTTTACGCTGATTGAATTGTTGGTTGTGATTGCGATTATCGCTATTCTTGCCAGCATGTTGTTGCCGGCGCTGAATAAGGCCAGAAACATTGCAAAACGGGGCGCATGTATCAATAACCTCAAACAAATTTACAATGCTTTTTTTCTTTATGCTAATGATAATGTTGATTATTTTCCCCAGTCAAGATACGGCATTGCCAATGTAGTCAGTAAAGGCATCAGCCAGGTTTTAAAAGATAATTATAATGTTACCAAAAAATTGGTGACTTGTCCGGCCGCGATACAGACCGGTTGGAGTTTTGTCGACCCTTCAATATGGCCCAAGAAATCGTGGACCAATTCGGGAGACGCGACTATGTGTTACTATTACCTGGGGGGGGACGGGGGCCGCACCGGAACCGGTAATATCAATGGCTGGCCTATCGGTTATTACCCGCTTCGTGACCTGGGAGTAATGCCTCAGGCCAAGACGACTTCAAATAATAGCCATACATCAATAAATCCTCTATTATTTGATATCGGTTATGACGCAAGCGAAGTGCCGAATAGCGCACACGGCAGCACCTGGAAACCTCTGGTCAGCAATCATGCCAATCCTGATGGAACTGCTAATGGAATCAATATCTTGTTTTATGACGGACATAACGAATGGCAAAAACTTGACCATGGTTTAGGACAGCAGTTTGGAAAAGATATGTATACATGGTTCTATTGGAGTAAAGAGCTATGATCTCTGTAAAGGGCTTATTGCTTGGACTGGGAGTCTTTCTTGCCGGATTTCATACTAACGGTGCGAAAATAATAGTTACCGGCAAATCCGGAGAGAGTCAGGTCGGGGTCAAAGAAACGCAAAAGATTTTTTCTGAATACCTGAAACGCATTAGTCCCAAGTCAAATGCGGAGTTTGTTCTTGGACTGGCCGGGGATTTCCCGGAATTCAAAAATAAATTTAAATTGAATGACCTGGACCATCAGGATGATTATTTGTTTTTCTATAAAGATAATATTCAATACCTGGTGGGAGCTACGCCGGTCGGTCTGCGGCATGCGGTTTATGATTATTTGGCCCGCCTGGGATATCGTCAATATTTTCCCGGAAAAATCTGGGAGTATATTCCGGAAAAAAATGATGTTCAGTTGAGGTTGAATAAGTTTGTTTCTCCGGATTTCTGCTCCCGGTCACTAGGGGTAATGTATGGACTTTACAAAAATATGTCGGCTTGTAAGCCGTGGTATCACTGGTATGACGCGAACCGGGTGACCAGTTCTATCAACCGACCCGGTGGACACACTGGAGAGAGTATTTATCGCAAGTATCGCAAGGTGTTTGCAAAACATCCCGAATGGCTCGGGCTGGTAAAAGGCAAGCGTGTTTCGCATAAATTTTGTTTGAGCAACCCGGAATTAAGACGTTTTATCGTCAAAATACAACTGGAAAAGCTGTTAAAGCGTGCTGAAACACAATCTTTTCCCGGGGTTTCAATGGAACCTTCAGACGGCTATCAAGACTGGTGTGAATGTGAATCCTGCCGGAAGTTAGGCGATCCCAGCACTCGCTTGATGATTTTAGCCAATGAACTGGCAAGAGCCGTACGGCAAAAATCAGACAATGGTTATGTTTGGATACTGGCTTACAACAGACATGCTTCGGCTCCGCGAATCAATGCTGAAAAAAATGTCATAGTAACTCTTTGCAACGGACATTTGCGTGGTGGCGTGGCCTTTTCTGATTTAATTGAAACCTGGCCTCAAAAAGTTGATACTTCTCTTGGCGTATACAATTATTGGGGTGTACATCCATATATATGGGGGAGACCAAACTCGATATTTAACCGTCCCAAAGAAATAGACCAGCAATTCGCCGCGTTTAACGCTGGAAAAATTAAACGTTTTCATTCAATTGTTTCACGAGACTTCGGCGTATATGGGCTGGGTATGTATTATGTCTCCCAGTTGCTGTGGAGTAGGGATGGTGCCTTGAACCCGGAAAAAATTAAAAGCGAATTTTGTCGTAATATGTTTGGTTCAGCATCAGAAGAAATGCGTAAATATTTTGATTTGATCTTTTCAGATAATAAAGATGGCTTGGAATTCAGTTCGGCAATGTTAGGTCGGATGTATCGAATCCTTCAAGATGCTCAAAGATTGGCAAAACGACCGGAAGTTAAAGCGCGTGTTAATGCTTATATTTATTTTACGAGTTATCTTGAAATTTTGAAAAAGAAAAAAATTGCCGTGGATGATGCCGCCGCGTTCGAGCTGTTTTCCATCGCAGTTCGTTTATCCGATGCCTGTTTGGTTGATGATAAGGCTACTTTACGAGACCTCTGCCGCTATCGCAAATTAAATAAAAAACAGCGTGTCGCAATGGCTGTTGACTGGAACAGAAAAGCAAATAAATTACCGAAGTTTGATTTAAACGATAATATTGCGCCCCGAAAAATACTTGACAGAGGAATCCGGGAGAACAGTTTAATTTCTTTGTCGAGAAAAATTTTTAAATCTTCGATGACCCGTATGCACTTGTCGCGGAAAGTTGCATTTACTCCGCGATTGGGGATTTTTAGGAACAAACAGAAATTTTTGATCTATCCTGATGCGAAAGGTCGATTCCAGGACGTGAAAGTAAAATCAGGAATAATTTATCCTGAAAATGGTCCCGGCAAATGGAGTATATCTGATTTTGACACTGGCGCGACTATAACTTCCGGCGTTTTGCCTGCTGACGGGAAATTTCACGAACTTCAGTTTGATAAAAAAATATTGAATAAGAAAAAATATTACCTGTATCTCAACGATTATGGAATGGGATCTCAAATCCAGATTAATTCCGCAAACTTGGCCTGGTTAACCAATGAATCCGGCTCATTTTCAGCCATGAAGAGCGGAGGCGCTTTTATTGCGTATATTCCTTCAGGGATAACGCAAATAATGTTGTACGGGAGCTGCAATGCCGTTTTCTTTCCGTTGACAGAAACCGGAAAGAAAATCAGAATCAAAGTTAATGAAGATTACGCGTTAATTCCTGTACATAAATATTCAGGACAGCCGTGGGGCATATCATGTACGGGAAACTTTGAGTTGAAATTCCTGAACATTCCCCAGGTTTTATCTTTAGACGAGGGTGTGTTTTTCAAACCTGAAACAGATTAATTTGCGGCGGTGCCTTCGGTATAGAACGGCAGTGAAGTTATTTCTCCTTCAAGGTGTTTGCGCCCGGCGTCCAACAGCACTTTTTCATCGCTGAAATCAGTCGGGACGTAGGCCATCGCGATCGCGCAGCCCAGACTGGGGGAAAACGCGCCGGATGAGACTTTGCCGATAACTTCTTCCGCCTGGTTCAATACAGCGGTGCCTTCACGCGCCGCCCGGCGTCCGTCAAGTTTGATTCCGACCAGTTTTTTGCCCGGTTCATTATTGCGCAAAGCGTCGCTGCCGGGGAATACGCGGTCCGGGAGTTGATCAAGTTTCAACATCGGGCCGTAACCGGCCTCGACCGGGGTAGTTTCAGTATTCAGTTCGTGTCCGTACAACGCATAGCCCATTTCCAGCCGCAGGGTGTCGCGTGCGCCGAGTCCGGCCGGTTTGACTTGCTCGAACGACAGCAGATAATCCCACATATCGACCGCTTTCGCCGCATCGAAATAGAGTTCAAAGCCAAGTTCTCCGGTGTAACCGGTCCGGCTCAACAGACAGCTGATGCCGTTGATAGTGGTTTTGATCCAGCGGAAATATCGGGGCAGGGCGGTTTTGTCCAAGCCGGCGGCGGCAAGTACGTCGGCACTGCCGGGGCCCTGCAAATCCAGTTTCGCGGTTGCGTCTGATTCGTCGGTAAAACTGATGCCGTCCGGCAGCAGGGCTTTGATACGTTCGGCATCGCCTTCACGAGTTCCGGCGTTAACAACGATATAAAATTCATCTTCGGCCAGACGGTAGACGATCAGGTCGTCCATAACGCCGCCGTTATCGTTCAGCAGGAAATTATACCGGCAAACTCCGACCGGTTGTCCGGCGACGGGGCGCGCAAAAATTTTGTCCATCGCGGCTTCCGTGTTATTTCCCTTGACCCGGAATTCTCCCATGTGGCAGATATCGAACAACGATACGGCGTTACGGGTATGAGCGTGTTCAGCCAGGATCCCCTCTGAATATTGCACCGGCATATTCCAACCGGCAAACGGAACCATTCTGGCATTAAGCTGACGATGTGACTCGGCAAGTGGGGTTTCCTGCATGATTGCTCCTATTATATTGATGATAAATTTAGCTTTTTTACAAGCGATTAATTTACTCCAAATATCCGGGAATTAAAGTTATTTTTATAATTTTTAAGGAAAAATAACGCCTCTCATAATCTCCGGCAGTGTTGGTAAATTGTTTACATTTATAACCAGTAACTGCTTTTGTATTTTGATGTAAGTTATTTGCCTTTAATTATATATGCATTATTTATAGTCAGGCGTATAGTTAATTTAGATAAAATTAATCAAAACAGAAATCGGTTGAACTTGTCTTGAATTAGAATATTTTCTGCGTTATATTGGTTGTATGCATAAAATCATATTCATGGGAGGTTGTCAGTATGGCTTCATTCGTTAAAAAGATTATTAATTTTTTCACCGGAAAAAAAGAGCCGCAGGAAATGACTATCGAAACCCCGGCCGGAAATGTCAAATGCACAACGGAAAATGTGAAAAATATTATCCAGCAGGTGGAACCGTTAACTCCTGAGAATATGGCTGAAATCAATGCGTTTGCCGCCCGGGGCCCGGAATTTGTCGCGGCTCAGTTTCCAAATCTTGAAAATCCGGGTTTGGTCGATTATGACAAGGCTTTTTGTCAGTGGCAAAGAGCCGTGATCAAGGGGCATAGTCCGGATGAAGTGATTCAGATTCTTGGCGCCGTGCTTGGTAATGCCATGGTCGCGGAATACAATATGGAATGGGTGGTGATTACTGATGAATACGGTACTGATTTCGCGGTCCGCAGCACTGGCGAGGCGGAAGTGGTATCCTTTCCGTTCTCGAGCGTCTACAAAAGGATTGCTGATAACAAATACGATTTCATGAATGGAATATTCTATTCAGTCAAACCCGTTCTTGAGCGTCTACAAAAGGATTGCTGATAACAAATGCGATTTCATGAATGGAATATTCTATTCAGTCAAGCAGGCCTTTGAGCAGAACTAATATTTGTTACTATTTGTATTGGCCTGCCATTTTTTGATTTTTTTTTGATTTTCCGTTTAATATCAAAAAAATGTTTGTATATAAACGGTTTCTTATTTTAATTTTGGTTCTATCAGGAATTCAGACGTATTCAGCGGTCGACCGTAAAATCTGATTTTTCTCATTCCGCCAACAAACTCAGGTATGCCCTTGTACGGGAATTTGCATGCTCCGCCAATAATCATCGGGTTGATCCATTCGCTATGGCGATTGGGCTGCATTGGGACCTGCCCTTCCATTTTACCGTTGATATACAACCTCAAATACTTCAGGTCATATACTGCAGCCACATGTGTCCATTTATTCTTTGGAATTGTTGTTACAGAGACAACTTGTGCAGTGTATTTTGAGTTGACGGTTGTGATTTTATATCCCCCAGCACTTTCTGTCGGTTTTCCTCGACTGGCCATAATTCTGCCTCCGGGTAATATAGCCAGATTAATTTGTCCGTTTCCTGATGCAAGAAAACTCTGCTTCTTTTCCGTATTTTCCGGGCAAATATACATTTCGTAGGTAAACGAATATGGGAACGCCGTTCCTCCCATTATAGCTCCATACCCTTTGCCATCAAAATAAAGACAAGGTTTACCAAAATAATTTTTCAGATAACGGCCTTGCGCTTTTTGAGTAGAGGGCATCAATCCGGTATGCTCATAACGGTAGCTTGTCCGGTATAAAGAGCCTCGTCTGAAAGTCGGAGCCAATGAGCCGTTATGTTCGTTTCCCGATGAATCCAACAGGAAGGTGCCGGCATCAAAGTCGCAATTATACAGGAAGAACGGTACCCGGTAATCTTTGACGGTGATCGTTTTAACGTTTTTCTTTTCAAGCGAATAAATTGGCAGTTCAACATTGTTGTTGCGTGAGCCGTCGTATACCCAGATTGCTTTGGAGAGATAACGCGCTCCTTGTGAATTTGATAATTCAATATTATACCAATCCAGGGCGGATTGTGGTGAGACGATAGCCATCGGCAGAGAAAAATCGAGTGTTCCACGGTCGATCTTTCTATATTCACGCCAGTTATGCAGGATTCTCATTTCACTGCCGCCGCGATTTATTTTGCCTCTTACACCGGCTGAATTGCCGCTGCAGGCAAACAGGACCGGATTGTCTTTAAAAACGAATGTTCCTCCTGCTTGAGTATCATTTATTTTCCACGGCTTTGGAACCGTTACTTGCAGTGCATACTGATTTGATCTGGCCCAGAACAGTAGACGGGGGCGAATGCTTGTAACAATATTAGTGTGCGGAAAGAATTGGGATAAATGCCATTTGTCCCACCGGTAACGCAATCGGGGGTAAATCCCTTTGTAGTCATTGAAATACTCGGATGGCATTGAGAAACTGAAAACTTTAAGAGACTCAAGGGATTTTACGCTTTTTTTAAAGGTTCGTAATTTTTTGTTATCCCCCGTCCATAATTCAATTTGTGCAATCAGTTCTTTGTTTTTGATTTTTGCTGGGAAAATTAACATTTCGCAATTCAGGAATTGCCCCAGCAAAACATGTGTTGGCCAGGTTATGTAGATTAGCGGATGTTCCGTTTCCGGCGCTTTTTCACCCCGGTATTGCGCCGTAAAATATTGCAGCAGCCGCAAGCGGATATCTTCAAGTTCATAACTTGGCATGATCCGACTGTTTTCCAGAATATCGAACCAGTTGGTAACCGTGATTGAATCAGGTTTAGCGTCCAGCGTGATACTCCATGATTTCCGATATTTAGAGGTCAAACCCGGATCGACTCCTCCGTACCAGTGGTGATTGGTATAGTTTGTATGTACAGCCGCTTCAAAAATTTTTTCAGGGAACTCCTTACGCATTATCGGAGCAATGACGGCAAATAGTTGTTCCTGGGTATTTGAACTCCAGTTGCCGTACATGGATATACCGTCAAATGCTTTTAAAAGATCTCGAGCGGTTGACGCCCACTTATCTTTGGGTTTTCCCACCAGAGCACAGTCAAAAAGCCATATCATACTGCCATATTTTTTTTCGACAGCGGTAATTATTTTTTTCCATTCTTCAGAGTTAAAACGGCTTGGACGATATATAAACACCACTGGCCGTCCATCAAGTCGGTAAAAACCTTTGTGTTCCCATAAATCTTTGCCGAATTTGCCAAATACTTTCAGCATAAACTCAACGGCCTCATCAGCCGTCTTTCCATGCACCTGCATAAACGGCATCACTTTCATACCCGTCCCGGACGCGGCAAAGCCATCAGCGACTTCCTGGGCTCCATTGACGTATGATGCGGTTTCCATTTGCAGCCCGGTAAGTCCATATTTATGATATCGTTCGGCAACCTGTTTCCACATTTCGACTTTATTCTCAGAAAAGTTATCCCATGAATAATCGGGTCCTCCCCAGAAAAAAAGTTTATGGTCAAGATTCGGGGGCCACCATGGATTTGCCGTGCACCACACTGTTTTTTTGTATGCGGTTTTGTCAAATTTAGGGCGCGGATAAGATTTTTTAAATACGCGCTCAGTTCCGTGGGCAAATGATAACACTGAAAATAATATCAGCAGCAAAACTTTAATTTTCATTAATTTAACCTTTATTACCTTATATTTTATCGATTATTTTTTTACCTTGAAATAGTAAGCGTCTCCGCCCTGAAATCTGTTTGAGGCAAATTTTTCATATGTGACATGTCCATCCGCCCAAACTATATTCGAGCCATTTTCATGATTATCCGCCAATTGCCAGTTAGGATCGGTGTTAACGGTTCTCATCAGGAAATAACCATATGGCTTGACCCCGTATTTATCACTCCATACATCGCCGACCACTATTGTTTCAGATGGTTTATCAAGTTGTGTGTTTTTAACCATGTCGTCATCACGAAGAGCTCCGAGATGATAAATGTTGTAGCCATAATGTATCCAGTTATACGCGGTGGATGATTTGGGATTTGTTACGCAATTATAGGTGCTTTCCATATGAACGAAACGTGATGATGTCGGACAATGCAGGATTTTTTCAGTCAGATAAGAATTTTGTTTCATTGAATATGCCCAGCTCCATTTCCATGATGCGGTTGAGTTAGCCCACCAGTTGTAAGTAGCTGGTATAAAAAAGCCGGAGTTATCTTGTTGGTATGAGGCATGTGCAAATCCGATTTGCTTGAGATTTGATGCACAGCTTATCGCATATGCCCGATCTCTGGCTTTATTCAAAGCTGGTAACAGCATGCTGGCAAGTATTGCTATAATAGCTATTACTATAAGAAGTTCGATTAATGTGAAGCTGTTTATCTGTTTCAACCTGGCTTCGTTTGTTTTGGTATTCATGGTTTTTCCTTTTATTGTTTCCGGTTATTTTTTTATGGTAAAATATTGTTGCAATCAGTTCTTCATCCACTTTTCCTTGGAATAAATTTTGATTCAAGTACACAGTTATTATTGCATGGACTTTCATTCCGGATAGCGTCAATCAGCATTCCGGCGGCCCTGCGCCCGATTTCTTTGCGGGGGACATCCACGGTTGAAAGTTCAGGATAGGCTGGATTGTTGTCGAAGCCGATCAGTGCTTTTTGTTCCGGAACCGATATGCCAACTTCAGTCAGTTCGCGAATCCAACGGTCAGCCATGGGATCATTGGCGGTCAGCATTGCGGTGAAACTGTTCAGAACTTTTGGGTTAGCTACAAGTTTTTTAATTCCCGGTTCATCCGGAGCACTGTAGATAAGTTCGGGATCAAATAATCCATGTTGTTTTATTTCTTCTTCAAAGGCTGTTCTGCGCTGATCGACAAAACCGCGAGCCGTCTTATCTACATGCTGAAAAAACGCAATTTTTCGATGTCCATTTTCCACGAGATGACGGACCGCCTGCTTGATTCCTGGGGCAGGGTCAACAGATACTTCAGCCAGGTTTTCTCCCTGAGCCGGGAGTGAATTCATAATGACCGCCGGTATTTTTCGTTCGGAAATTATTTTATGTGCCGCTTCGAGGTACCTGTAACCAAGAAAAATAACGCCGTCTGAGTATGGATACCCCAGGTGTTTTGAGATCGCTTTTGCTTCCGCTTCTTCACGGGACATCAGCGGGAGCAGTTTTACGTCAAAGTCGTGTTCCGCACAGTAACCGATAACTCCGCATATTAATTCCCAGGTCAGTCCTTCATGATGAACATGAAAATCCGCAAATTGTCGATGATATAATTGTTGACTGTCGATGATCAGAGTCAAGGTATCGGTTTTTAACGTACGCATCCGTTTGGCGTAAATATTGGCCCGAAAACCTAACTGTTCAGCCGCGGAGATGATCTTTTTTCTGGTTTTTTCGCCAATCAAATGACACTTGTCTGGATCCAGGGCGCGTGATACCGTCGACTGGGTTACATTTACGTATTCCGCGATATCTTTATGACTTATCGGTTTTGTTGACATAACTTAATTTACTTTCTGCATTCGTATGCATAAAGTATAATGCATAGCAATGCATTTGTCAATAGGCCATTTCGAAAAAAAGCAAATTTTGATATGATTATAATCATACAGTTTGACTGTTAAAAAATAGTAAGTATTTTCTAATGAACTATTTGTTTTATTTTTTTGTTCTTTGATTATTGCGGGATGTAATGATATTCACCCTTGGGGAATATCGCTGGAACAATTACCAGCAGGACACAGACGAACAAAATCGCCAGACCGTAACCCAGATACATTGTATGGAACATGGTGAATTCAAATGATCCGATAAACCATTTAGGCGACAGTATGCCGGAACCGATTATTAGAGAAGACAAAAATCTGGCGCTGCCGATACCGGCAGAGTACATGCTGATGCAAAACGCCATCGCCAGCGCTTTATTGTCAGGGTTGGCCAGCGCCATCATTTCAGAAGATACAGCGACTGAGGATATCGCAATGAAGAACCCGTAAACAATCAAAAGCGCTGAAATGATGTAAACTGCGAACGTACCCTGTCCGCTGAATGCAAATAATAAAAAGTTAACCAGCGCGAAAGTCATGTGGACTGCTAAAAGCATTTTTTTGATGCCGAGGCGTGAAATAATCGGTCCGGCACAGAGAAAGCCGATGATTGTTCCGGCTAAAGCCAGCGAGGAGACGATGACCACGATGTTATCCGGGGTGTTGAGTTGTTTCTTCAGATAGATAAATGTCAGCGGAACGGTTCCCTGGGCCGCCAGATACAAAAAAGCCAGATAAACGGAAAAACCGACTATCGGCTTGTTGGCTAAAACCATTTCCATGCCTTTTTTGAAGTTGAAGCTTTTACGTTCGGTGTTTTGGACTTTTATCCGGTAAATATAAAAAGCCCGGCCCAGAAGAGAGATTGCGGTAATGATAATTATTGTCTGCAATATCCATAAATCCGGATTTTTTCCCATGACCAGGCCGCACAAAAAGAAAAAGGCGACACAGCAGCTCTGCCAGGAAAAACGCAACAGGCCGAAAAAGTTGCTCCGGTCTTTTTCAGGTAGAAAATCATCAAGAAAAGGAAACCAGGCGGCCGCGTAAAACGCCATCAGGGACACGAATACAATCAGCATAAGCAGCATGCCGTATTTTGCCAACGGACCTAGTAGCGGCGTGAAGGCCAGCAACAGTATTGCTAAAGATCCCCAGTATGTGCTTATCATAATGGTTTTCTTGTAACCTATTCGTCCGGCGATATATGCGGCCGGAATTATAAAGAAACAGTTCATTATACCGGGCAGGGCGGTTGTCACCATTGACAGCATACTGCCCGCTCCTAGCATTCCGGCAAACAAAATGATCACGGCGCTGTCTTGAATCATGATGGAGGAAAGAGAGCCGAAGCAGGCCGAGAGGATTGCCAGTCTTTGCTCTTTACGATTCTTTTTTTCCTGATGCATTTTCAGATATGTCAACTTTCCGGTATATTTTGTTTAATAAAAAATGTAATAAAAAAAATTTTGGAAATACAGGGGGATGGGTTCTTAAGGAATTCAGCGGTATCAACGTGCCACGGATGGCAGGATCGCAATCGGCAGTCCCTCTGAATCAGCAAAGCGCAGGTAGAACTGCCACGGAGCACTGAAACACAGAGTCTTTACGACAATATAATTGATACCTTTTTTCAGGTAAACTCCTTTGACCGAATCCTGATCAAACTTTCCGGTACGTTTTTCCCGGTTGAACGTTTGCTCCAGTTTCCCGTTAACCCAGATTTTCAGGTAATCGCTGCTGCCGGTTTTCAGAATTAGATTTTTCATTTCCTTGGGACAAAAAAGTGACGTGACCGCATATGCCGCAGCCGGGCCGTTTGCCTTTTTCCAGAGCGGATAAAGATCAACTCTGCCCATTGGACCTTTGAGCGGAGCCGGCAATATTTGCCATTTACTTCCGCCTGGAATTTGTTCAAAACCGTTAAGATTCTTCTCATTTTGGACGAATTCATGATGGATGATAGCCGGACCCTCAGCTTTTATAATTGATGCCGAGGCCGGATAAGGTCCGGAAATTTGCCAGCACATGACAAACGATTCCGGTTTGAGAAATGGACTTGCATCTGCATTGATATAACAACGGTTCAGAGCTTTTGGTTGAGACGGAGCGGGCTTTGGAGCCGGCTTGGGTGTATTAATTTTTTTTGCCGGAGGAGCTTTGGGAGCCGTTTTGGGAGGAATTACGACCTTCTGTTTTACCGGGTTCTTTTTTTTTATTTCAACAACTGCCGGCTTTTCAAAAGGCGTCTTCAGCTTTTTTTCCACTTCTTCACGTTTTTTTTCTTCGTTTTGTTTGCGCGACGATACACAACCGCTGAACAGTAGTGCCGCGGTCATGCAGGAAATCATAATTTTAAGCTTGAATGACAATGTTCTATCTCTCTAAAATTTCCAAAACACAGGGAGCGCCCGGTGGTAAAATCTAGCACGGTTTGTTAAAATTACCAAGTCGGAAATATGTTTTTTCGAGACATTTTTTTCCTGTCAGTCTGGAAAAACTCTCCGGTTAATGTATTATACATATTATGCAGTAATACCATATTTAATATCAATAGCCAAAGGACTATGTAATGTCAAAAGAAATTCAAGCCGAAGGGCGCGAGCATTGGAGCGGCAGCCTGGGATTTGTGTTAGCGGCCGCCGGATCGGCCATCGGGCTTGGAAATATCTGGAAATTTCCCTATATTGCCGGACAGAATGGCGGGGGCGCTTTTGTTATGATCTATCTGGTCTGTATCTTTGCCATCGGTCTGCCGGTGATGCTTTGTGAAATCACTCTTGGCAGGAATACTCAGAAAAATCCGGTCGGGGCATTTAAAACTCTGCAACCGAAAACTTCTATGGTCGCTCATTTTATCGGTTTTGTCATGTTGATGATTGGCGTCGGGCTATTGTTTTTCAAGGCATGGGGATTTGCCTGCTTATTTTCGTTGATGGGAATTTTAATCTTTATTTTCGGTTGGATCGTGGCCGGCTTTGCCGGAGTTCTTGCCGGGTTTGTGATACTTTCCTTCTACAGTGTTGTCGGGGGCTGGACGATTGGTTATATAATAAATGCATTATGTGGTGCGTTGGCATTGGAAACCACTAAGGAAACTAAAAATGCGTTTATCTCTTTTACGTTTGATTGTAAATTGATGATAACTCTTCACATATCTTTTATGATAATTTGTGCGGCAATTATTCTCAAAGGAGTGCAGAAAGGAATTGAAAGATGGTCAAAGATTTTGATGCCGATATTGTTCTTTCTCCTCTTAATTCTAATTATGCGCGGCGTGACTCTGGACACCCAAAATGCCGGCGTAAAATTTTTTCTTTCGCCTGATTTTTCAAAACTCACGGGCGAAAGTATATTGATTGCTCTGGGACATGCTTTTTTTACTTTAAGCCTTGGAATGGGGGCAATGATTACCTATGGCAGTTATATTTCTAAAAATCAGAATTTGTTTATCTCCAGTTTGTCAATTGTCGCCTTAGATACGTTGATTGCTATCATGGGCGGTCTGGCAATTTTTCCCGCAGTGTTTGCCATGAATTTTAAACCTGATCTTGGCCCCGGATTGGTATTTATCGTGCTACCAGCGGTATTTAATGGCATGGGCTCTATGGGTTGGGTTTGGGCTGCGTTGTTCTTCCTGTTGCTGCTGATCGCTGCGGTTACTTCGGGAATCAGCTTGCTTGAGGTCGTGGTGGCATATATGGTTGATGAACTGAGAATAAAACGAATTCCCGCGGTTTTGATTGCGACATTGGCCATAACCATTTTGGGGATTTTATGTGCGGTCAGCATTCATAACTGGGACCGGATACCGTATCTGCATAAAGCCCTGGTTGAAACCTTTAATCTGCAGCAGGGCAGCTTTTTTGACGTCATGGACAATCTGGCATCCAACTGGATGCTGCCGCTGGGTGGTTTGGCTATCTCTCTCTTTGTCGGCTGGATTTGGGGAACCAATAAAGCAGTGGAGGAGATTCGGCACGGATCGGATAATTTTGCGGATGTTCACCTGATTGCGCTTCTGGCCGGCCTGAAAGACGATCCGAGTCACAATAATCATCAATATCATGTTTTGA
This sequence comes from Victivallales bacterium, assembly GCA_963676655.2. Classification (GTDB taxonomy): domain Bacteria; phylum Verrucomicrobiota; class Lentisphaeria; order Victivallales; family Victivallaceae. The sequence goes on from CAXXKX010000004.1 coordinate 20,858, forward strand.
CCCTGGCTGCGGTTTGGGGTATTTTTATTCGTTTTATCACCCCGGTTCTGGTGACAATTGCGTTCCTGCACACATTGGGTTGGATTAAATTTTAATGGACAGAGACTTTTCAACTGACGTCGGCTTGCAGATCAGCAAGCTTGAAACTCCGGCATTACTGCTGGATTTGGATGTTTTAAGCGAGAACATCGAAAAGATGGGATTGTTTGTTGAGGGGTTCGATAAGAAATTACGTCCCCATGTCAAAACACACAAATGTTCCCATATAGCCCGTTATCAGCTGGCCGGCGGTGCGGTTGGGGTATGTGTTGCTAAACTTTCCGAAGCTGAAGGCCTGCTTAAAACCGGTATCAAGCGAATTTTGATTACTTCGCCGGTAGTTGACGCCTCGAAGATTACACGTCTGATTGAATGCGCGGTAAAAGCTCCTGATCTCATGGTGGTAATTGATAATCCGGAAAATGCCTTTGAGCTCAACAATGCGGCGAAAATGGCTTCGATTAAATTGAAAGTGCTGATTGATGTGGACCCGGGAATGGGCCGGACCGGAGTTCCGTTTGATGATACGCTTGATTTTGGCGCGATTGTCAATTCGCTGAACTACCTGGAGTTGTGCGGTATTCAATGTTATTTCGGGACCGTGCAGCATGTTGCCGATTATCAAACTCGCAAAGAGCGGTCTTTACAGGTAATGAGGCGTGCGGCCGCACTTAAAAACGCTTTTATCAATAATGGCCTTAAATGCGATATTTTGACTGGTGGCGGGACCGGTACTTTCGATATCGATTGTCAGGTGCCGGAGGTTACCGATCTGCAAGTCGGTTCGTATTGTGTGATGGATGCCGAATACGCGGAGGTCGGGCTGGGCGACAACCCCGACGGGTTCAGGGTATTTGAACCGGCCCTTTCCGTCTTAACTTCGGTCGTCAGTGTCAACCGGAATGATTTCGTTACCGTTGACGCCGGATTGAAAGCGATATATTATACCCCTCATGCGCCGCCGCGGGTTCTTGACCCGGCGATCTCCGGTTTTAAGTATGACTGGTTCGGAGACGAACACGGTAAATTGTTGATTCAGACCCCTTGTCTTAAGCCGATTCTAAACACCAGGATACGTCTATCAGCCTCGCATTGCGACCCGACGGTAAATTTATATGATTGTTACCATGTCGTCAGCGGTGGTCGGGTGATTGACATTTGGCCCATTGATTTGCGAGGACACTGCAGGTGATTATTATATGAGATTCGGTTTAAGTTTCGCGGGCGGTCCGACCGAAGAAAAAATGGACCTTGCTGATTTCCCCTATGATATTTTTCCGGTGGCTGAGTTGTCCGGGGATTTGCTGCAGCAATCGCGTCCCGCGCGACAGCTGGTACTTGATAATTTTTCCGCTTTGCATTTTCGCAATTTGTTCCCGGCGCCAATGAGCCGCAGCATGGCGACTCAGAATCGCTCAATTATCCGGATGTTTCGTGAACAACTGCGTAAAATCATGCAGCGCTGTGATGATCTTAATGCGGCTTCAATCTATTTGGACCTGGGGGTTCTGAATGCGGTGTCTGATCCTGATTTCAGGACCGCACTCCTTGGGCTGCTAAGGGAAATCACTGCGGATTTGCATGGTCACCGGGCTAAGTTACTTTCAACTGTGAGGATACCTCAGCCGGAACGGTTCGCGGATAATTTTTATGACTTCCTGCTCACAGAATCCATGAATCCGTATCTGGCTTTGTCCGGTGATGTGCATCCGCATGAGCTTGCCGGTAAAGAATATACAGCGGCTGAGTTCATTGACCCGGTTAAGTTTGATCTGCGGTTGTTGAGGTTGATCTATGAGCCGGAAACCGGAAATCAATTGGTTCCCTTGCTGGTGAAACCATGGCTCCAATACTTGAATGAGACGAGTTTGCCGGTTGATCTTATTTTTTGCCCGCTGGCATCTAGTCCTGAGGTTTTTGAACGTGAGATTTTTAAAATGGCGGAGATGGTTGCAGACTTGGGATCAGGAGATTGAATAAGGTTGCCCCGCCTTGCGACGGGGCATTTTATGTTATCCGTTTCCGGGGATGGGGACCAGTACTACTGTCTTACCCGTATTTTTCATTACATCAGCGGCAACACTCCCGGCCACAAGGTGATGCAGTGCGCTGTTATTTTTTGCTCCCATGATAATCATGTCGGCTTGTTTCTTGTTTGCTTCAGTTGCGATAATCTTCCTGGCGTCACCGCGAGTTCTTATCGTTGTCAACTCAATTCCGGCTCTCTTAATTTTCCTGACAAATTCATCAAAATTTCGATTGCAGGTGCAGAGTTTTCTTGCCAGTTCCGGGAACGAGCGCTTACCGTATACGCTTTCGGCAGTTTCTTGCTTTGGCGGACCAACGTAGATCAGGCATAATGCCGTGTTCATCGTGGTTGCCAGCTCAATGCTTTTGTCAATAATCCGATCAGTGCCTTCCGTGAAATCAATACATGCCATGATGTTTTTCATAAGATTGTCCCTTTCTTTTATTAATGTGGATAACACTAAATCTAATTAATATAAAAATATCAATATCTATATATTAATATGTTTGTCTCAATTTGTCAAGCCCTTGAAATAAAAATTTTCAAGTTTTTTTAATATATTCTTAATTAAAGCAATGAATTAGTTATTCCACTGTTTCGTGACAGCGGGGCAAAAATGCAGGCGTGGGAAATGAGTTTTTATCGTTGTAAAATGTTTATGTTATAAATGTTTAGGTTGTATGTGAAAAGTATTAAAAACTACATTTGTGCTATAATAACGTCATTTATCCTAATTTAATCAGCATTTGTGCGATTGCTGGAAATGACTTTATCACTTATCTTAATATCACGAGTTTCTTTTATGTGACTGAAAGAGGTTGGAAAGAGGTTTGAGGGTTGATCGGCGACGTGGGTGTCGCCGATTTTTTTTTTGTCTGTATCTCCATAATGAAAAAGTTAATTCAAATTCTGGACGGTTTTGGAGATGGACCGGATTAAAACCCATGCTATGATGTGATTGGGTCAATCATCATCTTTGCGTGTTTTCATTTCTTTTCTGAATGAACTTGGGGATTTCCCGAAGTGTTTGCTGAACATTGTTGAGAAGTAATATTTATTGTATATGCCGCAACGTTCAGCTATTTCAAAGATTGACAGATTGCTGCTTTGCAACAGGATTCTTGCTTTTGTCATTCTCATCTGGGCAATGGTCTGCCAGATCGTTTGTGATCTGGTTTTTTTGTATCGCCTGGTCAGGTTGCGCGGAGAGATGCCGATATGACTGGCAATCTCGTCCAAAGTAAGTTCATGATTCAAATTACTTTGAATGAACTCATCGACCCTTGACAGGAGCATGCGATTACTTAGTTTGCCGGGACGCTGATTCTGTTGGAAAGTATCAGGTTTATGTTCCGGTTTGATTGCCCTTGCCAACAGAATAATGATCTGCTTAAAAAGTGATTCCAGCATAATTTCAGAGCCGGGCCGGTATTGATCTACCTCCTGCAGCATAAGGTCATATGCGTTAAAAAATGATGGATGTAAAAGATAAGTCAGAGCGGAGGCGCTTCGGAGATTTTCTATTATCAGGTCATTATAACTAGACGATTGTTCCTTGAGTTTTTTGTTAACAGGGCTGATGATAAGCCACCATACCTGCATGTATAAAGGAGATTCGACGCATTCCCATGAATGCGGTAATGAAGGCGGAGTAACGGTAAAAGTTCCTGGCTTATAGTATGCCTGTTGATTTTTGGTGATTATTCTACCCTGTCCGAGATATGGGACGTGGATTTCAAGAAATCGGTGAGTATGAAAATTGCGTTGTTGGGAAATAGTAATCCAGTGATGTTCGATCAGGCTTATCGAATAATTATCGATAATAATCTCAGGCATTTTTTTACTCAACAACGGCGTAAGCCGGTTTTGCCGGTTTATCTCGTCCTCTGAAATATTATGGAACTGCTGGATCATCTGTTTCTATATCCTGAATTGAGTTCATATATCAATTCTTAATGTCTTTATTTTATATTATTATGGCTATATATTGCAAATAGTATATATTGTTTTATCCTCAATGTCAATGTATCATTTATAACAAGTTAAATCAATTCCTGAAAAATTGCTGAAAATTAGATCTGATTCTTTAAAGGCTGAGTGGCGTTGGAAGAATTGAACCAATAATAGATTTTTCCAGATTATATGTTAATAATATACAAGGAGGTAATCACCGACCGATAATCATTTATTTTTAGTTAATTTCAGGATTGAAGATTAAACGAGGGAAATTATATTTGAAAATATGGAGATATAAAATGTATAAAGTACAAAAAAGTTTCACATTAATTGAACTTTTGGTGGTGATCGCGATCATTGCGATTTTAGCCAGCATGCTGCTGCCGGCTTTGAACAAAGCCAGGGATCGGGCAAAAGCGATTAGCTGTACGTCCAACTTGAAACAGGTTTCTCTTGCTTCAAAAATGTACGCTAATGATTATGACGATGTTCTGGGAATGCAGATTGCCGGCGGGGCTCTGTCGGGATGTTACTGGTTGAGATATTCGCATTTGCTTTACAAAAAAACCAATGGCACACTGATGGGGTATCTTTCAAACCCGGACACGTTAGTTTGTCCGGCGCTTGCCCCGTATAAATATGATAATAATTATGACCATACTTACGGTATGATATGGCGGGACAGGTTTTATGACACCGGAGTCTGGTATAAAGAGGTCATCAGCGGTCGTTCGGTTCAATCACTGCATACCAAATTAATCAAAAAGCCTTCACAGCAGCTGATATTTGTCGATACTGCCAATGGAAATTCGAAAAAGCAGACTTCGATGGTTTATACTTACATATCCGGCAATGCGGGTCTCCATATGAGGCATAACAATCGGGCAAATGCGGCGATGGCTGACGGCCATGTTGATTCCTTTGACCGTATTGGATTGCGAAAAGTAAATGATTATCCGGGAAAATATCGGATTTCCCAGGCCTATACCGCTGAATTTGAAGTTGTCACGTTTTGAGCCTTCATCTAGAACTCAAAAGACCTGGTTTCGAAAGTGAGTGTAATGAGAAAAAACAGCTCTCCAAATGTTATAATTATCATCGCGGATGATCTTGGATATGGCGATATCGGCATTTATGGCAATGCTGATATAAAAACTCCAAACCTTGATCGACTGGCGGAAAATGGTGTGCGATTGAGCCAGCATTACTCAGGCTCTCCATTGTGCGCCCCGGCGCGAGCCGCGTTGCTTACCGGACGATATAACAACCGGGTAGGGGCATTGAGTGTTGAATCAAACCGGGCAATGGATCGTATTGGACTGGAAGAGGCGACCTTTGCGGATATTTTTAAAAACGCAGGTTATGTGACCGGAATGGTTGGTAAATGGCATAATGGTCTTTTCGATAGAAAGCATCATCCGAATTCCCGTGGATTTGATGAATTCACAGGATTTTTGAACGGGGGAATGTCTTATTATGACTGGATACTTGATTGCAACGGCTCTCCGGTAAAATCTGACGGAACATATTTGACCGACTATTTTACCAGTGAGGCGGTTGACTTCATCGAGCGTCATAAAAATCATCCGTTTTGTCTTTATCTGGCGTATAACGCACCCCATGACCCGTTGGAAGTTCCAGCGGATGAGGAGAAGTTATTTTCTGAAACCGGCAATTTCAACCGGACTGTTTGCAAAATTTACGGACTGATTAAGCGAATGGATACCGGGATCGGGAAAATTATGGATAAATTACAAACGCTTGGCATTAAGGACAACACAATTATTCTTTTTACCAGCGATAACGGGCCGTTTCTCGGAGGAGTCGGCGAAGACTCCTGTATGCGTTACAATGGACCTTTCAGAGGGCAGAAAAACTTTGTTCTTGAAGGCGGAATAAGAGTTCCGGCAATAATCTCGTGGACTGATGGACTGCCTCAGAATACTGAGTGCCATGATATGGTGCATTTTACCGATTGGATGCCTACGCTGTTAAGCGCGGTAAAGATTGAGCCACGTCCTGTTTTGCCGCTTGACGGAATAAATGTCCTGGAGGCTTTGCAAGATGAAAGAAGCTCCTTGAAGCGCAGTAAGCTGTTTTGGCAGCACAATCGTAATAAGCCGGTTTCTCACTGTAACGCGGCAATGCGGGACGGCCCCTGGAAACTGGTATGGGACTACCCGGCAAAACTGTTTTCCAAGTCGGACGATGATGATTACTGGTACCGGAAGATGTTTACAAAACCTCATTTTATGATGGATGTGAAACAAGTCATGCTTGAGTGTGACTGTGACATGTCTGAAAGACCTTTATTGTACAATATTGAGCTTGATCCCTATGAAAGTCAGGATTTAAGTTTGAAATACCCGGATCGCACGGATGCGATGAAGCGGGAACTGGAAGAATGGTTTGAGTTGGTAGAAGCGGAAAGAAAGACAAAACAAATAATCTGACAGAGATAAACTGTGTGTAAAGAAAATAACCGGAGATATCCGGCTTCAAGTGAGGAATTGAAGTTGCAATACTTTAATTATTAAATTTGAACATTTTAAATATGACGAAAGACTAAAAATGAGAATATTATGTATCGCGATTTTTGTATTATCAATTAATCATATCCTGAGCGGAGGTGATTTATATAAGGACGCGCTGCTGAGAATTGATTTTTCCGGTGGCAAAATAACCGAAGTTAATAACAGCAAGCGTAAGTTTTCTGTAAAAAATGTTTTGATCAAACCGCTTGCCGGAGATAAAACTTCCATTGGAGATGGATTCGGTGCCGTCTTCAACGGTATCGATTCTGAGATAAAATTAGCTCAAGGAGATGATCGTAAATTACAGCTTGACGGCCCTCTGGTCTATCATTTGAAGATTTGTTTCGATAAATTGGATGGAGACTGTTTCCTTATGGGGTGTATCGCTGACAGCGGTAGTCCGAGCAGTGTTCTGGAGACTAATAGTGCCGCTGTCCTGGGGTATATAAGCAAATCAAAAAAATCTCTGAAAAAAGTTGGATTTCCCACTGCTCCGGTACTGCAAACAGGAAAATTCTATGATATCTTTTTTTGTTTCACTCCGGCTGTTAACGGCAAGCCGGGAAGTATTCGCACGATTGTTTATGATTCCGTCAAGGGAGAGAAAATTGCCGTTTCAAAAAACTGGGGAACATCAATCAAGGGACTTGGAATAAACCGCACTCCGGCTGAATTTGTAATTGGGTGCGGAGGGGGCAAAATACGCCCGTTTGCCGGGATTATCAAGCAGGTGAATGTGTGGAATCGGAAGCTGTCTCAGCCCGAGCTGGATTCATTATGCAAACCTGTACCCAAAAATTCATACCCAACCGGAGTTAAGCGCCCTTGTTTATCTTCCGCCGCCAGAAAAGTGTTTCCATATTACAACGATTTTGAAGTCAAAAATGATTGCCGGATGTGGAAAGATTATGGCCGGAAGTATAAAGTCAATTTTCAGGGATTGACTTCTGAACACGCTTTCTCAGGTAAAAAATCATATAAGCTCGATGTTACTTTTGAACAGTCCGGCCGTTATATCTGGTCCATTAAAATGCCGGAAATTGGCCTGGCCGGAACCTCTTTTACCACATATATGCTGCTTGGCAAAGATTCAACGGTTGAAGTGTCGCCGGGGTTGGCGGTCAAAATGAAAATAGCGTCGGCGTTTGTCGGCGGTTGTACTCAGGCGTCCCCACCCATGAGGTCCACTGGCGGACGCTGGCTCCGAATAGATTATGGCAATACTGTTGCGACGGATTTTCAGCGTTTCGGCCAGTCTATGGTGGACAGCGTATTTCATATGTTTGATACGGCTGATGTGAAACGCGATGAAGTTATTCCCTGCATGGAAAAGATCATTATCAATATAAAGGTGAAAAAGCCCGGAGAACGCCTGGTACTATATCTTGATGATGTTTGTTTGAAAAACAATTCGCCGGTTAACCTGGCGCCGGTTATGAAAAAGAATTCGGTCGCAGTGATGAAACGGTATGACTCCCGGTTGAAACGAATCAAGGTTGAGCTGAGTCGAGCCCGGTCAGCAATGGCTGCGGCGCATTGGGACAAGGCTTCGCTAAAGATTAAGTACGCATTGAAATCCGCGATTGAACTGGTTGAGAAAAAACTTAAAACTGCGCTCTCGCAAAGACAGCCGTTTGCGGAAATATACCCGGAAATGGATAAAATAAATTGTTCGGTTGACAATCTGGGGCTACTTATTAAAAGTAGTCGTTCGGACTTCATATTATTTATACTGAAAGATCCGACTAATAAAAACAGTTGGGTTTTGCCGGGAGATATACTGATCCCGGGAGTGCCGGAGCGGAGTTTTACAATTACCGGCTGCCGTGGAGAATATCAGCCGGCCAGTCTGGTTGTAAAAGCCGTCAAAAACCTGAAAGCATTAACGCTAAAGCCGGGGGTGTTGACTAGTACTAACAGAAAATGTTCGATTCCTGCGGAAAATATCGATATCAAACTGATCAAATGCTGGTACCAGAGTGCAAATGCCGGAAAATCGATCAACCAAAAGAAAACTCCGCGCAAGCTGGTGCCGGAGTTGCTAGTGAATGACCCGGCTTTAATCAAGGTGGATAATGCAAAACAACGCAACTATTTAAAACTGACTTATCCCGGTAAAGTTGAATATCGTGACGTTAGTTGGGAGCGGCAGAAAAAAGTGGATAACAGCATCGAAAAATGGCCGGTTGCCGACAGCCCGAAGCTGCTTCCGGTTGACGTGCCAGCCGGATGCAATCAACAGTTCTGGATAACGGTTCACATTCCTGAAAAAGCAATAGCGGGAATCTACTCGGGCAATCTGGTTTTATTAGCTGACGGCACAGAAATCGGTCTGGTCAAATTACAAGTGAAGGTCCTGCCGTTTAGCTTGCTGCCGCCGTATTATACCGCAAGCATTGATTATCATGGGGTGCCGTCATCTTACGGCAGTATCAGCTCATGGAAAAAAACTGATCAGCAGATGTTGGCTGAGCTGAAAAATATGGTTGATCACGGTTTGACTAACTGCCAGCACTATTTCGCGGTTGACGACGCTTCGTTGAAAAAGGTTATGGCGCTGCGTAAGCAGGCAGGGATGAGTAATGAGCATATTTTTCTCAAGGGACATAAGATTTATACCTTTGCTGAGACGGCGGATAAACTGGAAGATATATCACGTCGCGCCAAACACATTGTCGAGCAGGCCAGGGCGAACGGGGCAAAAGAGGTATACTTTTACGGCCGGGATGAATTGGCCGGTTCAAGATTGCCCAAACAGAGAAAAGCCTGGAAGGCCATTCGTAATAACGGCGGCAGGATATATGTGGCCGGCGGCAGGGATAACCTTGTTTTTATGGGGGACATTCAGGATGTTCTGGTCAAGGCTGGTTGGCCGGATCGGAAACATGTTGAAGGATGGCACAAGAATGGACATAAGATATTCTGTTACAGCAATCCTCAGGTCGGAGTGGAGGATCCGGCGATTTATCGCTTGAATTATGGCTTGCTGATGTGGAAATTCGGCTATGACGGCATCGCGGACAACGCATATCAGCATACCTTCGGTTTTACCTGGAACGATTTCGATCACGGTACATACCGGTCGATGACCTTTGCCTATCCCACCAGAAACGGCGTGGTTGATACTATTGCCTGGGAAGGATACCGGGAAGCTGTTGATGATGTCAGGTATATAAATACCTTGGAGGCTCTGGTTCGTCAGCTGGGAAAAAAGAAAACGAACGCTTCTGTTCCATTAAAATTGAAATTAAATGAAGCGCAAAGTTTTATTGTCCTATTAAAAAACAGCAATGAGATCGAACAGGGGGATTGCGCCGGTATCCGCCGAAAAATAATTAAATTAATCCTTGAATTGACATCTTTGATGAGTCAGGGGCAAAAATAATAACTTAACAGGAAATTGAATTATTCTTATGAAGTCTGAGAGTATTTTAGAATGTGTGCGTCAGGAAGTCGATTTGGATGTGGAAATTGCCCGCAGTAAACCGGACTATATTGTTTACAAACCCGCGACGGATAGCGCCGAAGCCGGGGATACGGGCAATGAACACTTTCTGGTCTTTGAATGTGCGGACGGGCATTTGGGCTGCATCTGGACCCAGAGCACCAAGGAGGGGGAATCTGATCAGAAGCTGGTTTTCGCGCGCAGCACCGATCAGGGAAAAAACTGGTCTATCCCGGTGACCATTGCCGGTCCCATGGCCAGCTGGGGCTTTCCAATGGTGGCGGCTTCAGGCAGGATTTATGTTTTGTATAACAAACATATCGGCGTCAATGATCTCTTCACCCATACAACTGGTCTGATGGCCGGGATTTACAGCGACGACAACGGCGTGACCTGGTCGGGTGAACAGATTATCGCGATGCCGCAGAGTAAATGGGACAATCCGGACCCTGATATCCCGGCTAACTGGATTGTCTGGCAGAAGCCTCAGCGCCTTTCCCATGGAAAATATTTTGTTGGGTTTACCCGTTGGGTAAGTGTGGAAAAACGCAATCCGCCGCCGATAAACAGTTGGATCGCGGCGGAAGCGGTGGTTGAGTTTATGCGGTTTGAAAATCTCGACGACGATCCGGAGCCGAGGGATATTGCGATTACCTTTATCGCGTCTGATGATAAGGCTTTGCGGGTTGGATTTCCCGGACACCCGGAGGTCAGTGTGGTTCAGGAACCAAGCATTGTCAAATTGCCGGATGACCGCTTGTTCTGTGTTATGCGGACCTCGGCCGGCAGTCCGTATTACAGTATTTCCAGTGATGCCGGATTATCCTGGAAGGTTCCTGAAAAACTGCGTTATTCCGATCATGGCGAAGCCTTGCTGCATCCGCTTAGCCCGTGTCCGATATATCCCATCGGAAAGGATAAATACATACTGCTGTTTCATAATAATGACGGGAATTTCGGTCCATGGAAGCCGGTTGACTCATTATACAACCGCCGTCCGGTTTTTATGGCGGTCGGAACATTCTCGCCGGAATCGGTCCAGCCGATCAAATTTGCAAAGGAAACTGAGCTGATGGACAATCAGGGAGTGAAGATTGGCCCCGGTGGTCGGGCCGATCTGGCAATGTACGCCAGTACGACGGCAACTGACAAGGGACTGATTTTGTGGTATCCGGAAAGAAAGTTTTTCCTTCTGGGCAAAAAAATAGAATTGGCTGATTCATGAAATAAGTTTTTGATCATAATTATCTATAACAAGAAAACCGCAATCTTTGAACATAAATCGAAGTCTGTGATGTTATAGAAAAATAAGTTTGACCGCTTATTCAGGTTAAGCCGGATGGGCTGCGGTTGAAATGTTTTTTGAAGGCGTAGGAAAAGTAGGACGCGGAACTGAACCCGGACAAATAAGCAACCTGTTTAACAGAAAGAGTATGGTCTTCCATAAGCAGATTATAGGCTTTTTCCAGTCTTACTGTATTTAAATAGTTCATGACTGACAGGCCAATGTGTTCTTTGAAAATTCGATTCAAATGGCGCTCGCTGATTGTAGCAAAACATGCAATGTTGTTGAGTGAAAGGTCTTGTTCACTATTGTTTTTAATGAACAGGGATACTTCCTGGCAAAGCTCACTCGCACGAGACGGGGAGAGGTTTTTGTTGAACGTATAATTGGAGGTTCTCAAAAGAGTATCTTCAAGCATATCAAGAATAAGCAGCATCAGTTTGCGGCCGAATTTTTCCGCGTGAAAACAGGTGAATTGCTCAAGGTTGAACAGTTCGTTCATGAGCGCGGGAAAGTCTCCGTTTTGTTCAATATTTGCAATATGACAGCCACTGCCCCATAACTCGGTAATTTGATTTAACTTGCGGTTCGGGGCATTCAAATGGACCTGGATTCCCATTATTATCACGTCTTTATTGCAACTCCAGTAATGCTTGATGCCGGGCAGAAGAATCAATCCCTCGTTCTCTCTGATTGTGTATGATTCACCTTCAATCGAATATGAGATGGGACCGTCAATAACGCATTCGATTGTCGCGGCGGGATGGTTGTGAGGAATGGTTGTATGTCCAGCCCCGTAAAATCCGTTTGTGCCAAAATGAGCGAACAGGAGATTTAAATTAAAATCTTCCAGCTTCAGGCTGCCGGCGGAATCGCAGGCGTAGGACATGAATTTAGTGAAGGATCTGAGCCATAGGGGATCCTTGAGTTTATTATAGATATTTTGCTTGTCCATTAATATCGATATGCTTGTTTTATTGAAATTAATAATGTCCTTAAATCTAATGTCGTTGTCCAATATTTGCAAATGCAATGTGTTGACAATTAGTAAAAAATATATTATTCTCGATAAAGAAGAATTCGGCGTCTGTTTTTCTAAATGTCCCGATATATAAAGTTTATCAGGAAAGGATTTACCATGATTTATCGAGAGGAAGTCAAAAATGAAACGGCTTTTTTTACCTTGATTGAATTGCTGGTCGTGATCGCGATCATCGCCATCCTGGCGTCAATGCTGCTGCCCGCACTGGGAAAAGCCAGAGAACGGGCCCATGCAATTAAGTGTACAAATAATTTAAAACAGCTCGGGAATTTTTCAGCATTTTATGTAAGTGACAACGATGCCTGGATTTGTCCCGCTACCGGTTTGGGGACTTTTGTCGATGAGGGCGGTTCAACAAATCCGAATTTCTGGGTATATCGTCTTTGGAAATACGTGAGTGATAAAAAACGCGAGTCCGATAAAAATAAGCTGAAACTGCTGCAGTGTGACTCGGCGATAAAATCAACAATGCATACTATGGCCAAAACCTACTACGTTTACAGCAGAACTATGGGGATTGCCGACAGCACAGGCAACGCCTGGAAATTAACCGCGGTATGGAAGCCCCGTAAAATGTCTAAAATCACGAAACCGACGATTGTCGGGCAGATTACTGATGGTCAACCGGCGATGCATACCTGGGGGCCGACATATAATTTTAACAAAACAAACAAGTTTTTGCAGTATATTGACAATGCCCACAATTTTGGCGTGAACTTACTGCATCTCGACGGTCATGTTGCACACTACAGGGCCAATGCCGGCGACACGGTCTTGCGCGCAACATCTACAATACAAACAAACTCTGCGGTCCCGGATGAGAGCGCGGGAATAAAGGATTGGGAAAATTGAAAAAAATACAAATACTGATTGCTTCAAGTATGGCTTTGACGGTTATCGGAAAAGAGAAGGTTCCTCACTACAGTCAATGGGGTTTCGGTAATAAAAGATACTATCCGGTTGAACAGGTTCCGCCTCTGACTGACTCAATAAAGAAAGAAGTGGCGGCGCGGCCTGTGCCGCAGGCGAAAGTTGTTATTTCAGAAAACGGCGCGCCGGTTATTCGCGTGAATGGAAAAGATTACCTATATTCAACCTGGATCACCATGGCCCGGGTTCCATTGCCCGCGCTGCGGGTTAAGTCGATGAAGCAGGTCGGGGTGAATTTTATTACCGGTCGCTTTAATTTTTCCAAGCATGAACCTGAACGTGGTTGGGGAGCCCATTATGGACTGAACAGTAAGAATTTTTTCAAAGGCAACGGAATCTATAATCCCGAGTCAATTACTCCCTGGCTCTGGCGTTTCGTCAAAACCATACCGCAGGCTTATATTGTCATGGATATTAACCCGGATGATTATCCCGGATTTCCTGAAAAATATCCCGATGAACTTATGAGATCGTATAATGGAAGCAGATATATGGGATTCAATCATTTTGCTTTTCTGGAGTGTGATAAAGAAAAGATCCGAAGCGGCAAGATGAAGGTTCGTCGCGGACAGAATGTGGAAGACCCCCGATTGCGCCCATTGTGGAGTATGTTTTCTGAAGTTTTACTTTCACAGATGACTGATGCCGCGACCGCATTTGTCAAGGAGGTTGAAAAGACCTTGCCGGGTTCAAAAGCAGTGATCGGCTATAATATCGGCGGCGGGGTTGATAATCAGATGTACAATTGGCACCCGACTACTTATGAACGAACCGGTAAGCCGCATATGTGGGGGGATTATTCAAAAGCGGCGAAAAAGGCCTGGGCCAAATTTCTCCGGAAAAAATACGGCAAAATTGAGTCCCTCAACAAAAAATGGAGAAAATCATACAAAGACTTTGATCTGGTTCCCATGCCTTCCGGAGAACGTATTGCCGGTGGTAAAGAACTTTTTTTTAAACCGGCACGAGATGTGGATTGCATTGATTACTCACTTTTTATGAGCACTGCAAGAAATCACATCATTCTTACTCTGGCAAAGGCAATGAAAGAAGCTTCAAGTCATAAAATTGTAATGCAGGCATGGGGAACTCCGCATAACTCCGCGCGCAGTACTTGCACCGACAATGAAGCGCTCCTGACCTCTCCTTATATTGACATGCTGGGAAGCCAGTCGACTTACGGAAAAGACACGCGTTATTCCGGCGGTCCGGGCGGGGTTAATGCCTGTCTTATGTCACATGTGGTAAATGGAAAAGTGTTCAGTGTTGATCAGGATTATCCCACCTGCTTCAGTGTAGGCACATACCCCACGCATGGGTTCAAGAAAAATAGAAGTCCGGAGGAATCAGTGGATTTGATGTTTCGAGAAGCGGCGCGGCTATGGGCTCGGGGAGCGGCAATGAGCTGGCATTCATTGAAGTGGCCGTGGGTCTATGAGGACGCAACGATCAAAAAGGGGATGACGTTCATCAATCGTATCCAGAAAGAGTTCTGTGATCCGTACATGGCAAATACAAAAAATGAAATAGCGGTGATTTATGATGAAAGGGCAAATGATTATGTCGCGGGGCGCCACAACTTCCAGTTTTTATGGACGGTTACGCAAATGACCGAACTGAATTCATCCGGCGTACCTTATCGTCAATATTATGCCGGTGATTTCCGGCGCGGTTTGGTCCGGCCTGCAAAAGTTTATATTTTCCAGAATCAACTTATCCTTGATGACAAATTTATGGCGCAGCTTGAAAAGATTAAACGCAATGGCGCGGTTATTATCTTTTTGCAAGGTGTCGGCTACGCCCAACAGGATATGGAGCTTGTTGAAAAAGCTGTCGGGATTAAATTGAAAAAACTAACTGGATACAAAACCGGTGGAAATGTCAAGTTTCGCAAAAAACACCCGCTGACGGCAAATCTGGCGATGAATACGAAAACAAAATTGAAATTCCCCCCTTATTCTCTGAAAAGAGGCTCAATGTGGTCAAAGATCCAGTCGTTTTACAATGGCTATATTCTGCATCCGTTCGGCGAAGTTGCATTGATGGTTGATGACCCTGATGCTGAAATCCTGGCCTGTTACGCACAGTCGCAACTTCCCGGAATAGCGATAAAAAAACACCGGGACTATACCAGTGTTTTTATTGGCGGTTATGCCGTCAATCGGGTAATGATCCACAATATAGCAGGATTTTTCGGAGCATGGACCGTAACAAAACCGGACTGCGCAATGGCCGTTAACAACAAACTGTTAATGATTCATCCATTCAATGATGGTGAATTTCCAATCGACATGGCGGAAAAAGTAACGCTTTCATTACTTGATAATAATTATCAATTCAATGATATAAATAAAAATGCGCAACGCAAATTCAACCTTAAACTCAAAAAAGGAAAAACCTATTTTTACAAGGTAAAATGATATGAAACGACCCAACATTATTCTGCTTCTGACGGATCATTTTCGCCGTGACACCCTCGGCCCCGATACTCCTAACCTGATGAAAATAGCCAAAAACGGCACCAGATTCACTAACGCTTATTCGGCTTCGCCGTTATGCCAGCCGGCGCGCAACTGTATAATTACCGGAATGCTGCCGGCTGAAACCGGTATTTGCGGCAACCAGACCCCCCCGATTGACTCAAATATGCGGGCTGGAACTTACATGCGCAAACTGCAGGAAAGCGGATACTATACCGCCTTGATCGGCAAACACCACTATATCGACCGCTGGGGAATGGAAATGGATGTTTGTGAAGACGAAGACGAGGTCAAGGAATACGGTTTTGACCGCGTAATCCAGGTGGTTGACGACGGTGAAAATTTTCATAACAAGGATAACTATACCAGCTGTTTGCAGGAAAACGGCCTGTATGATCACTTTATGGAATATGTCAGGGATTGCAGTGTTTGGCATGGCGGTAAACATGCTTTTGATGATCCGGACGTTACTGCTGACGGTTTTATCGGACTGCAAGGGGTGGAGTTTATTAAAGAATACGACATGGAGCAGCCATTCTACTTGAATCTTTCTTTTGTCGGGCCGCATCCGCCGTTCTGGTGTCCTGATGACCTTGAGGTTTCCCCGAAAGACATGCCGTTGCCGCTTGACGGGCCTGATGATATTTCATCGGCCAGTAAACGCGCCCATTATTTGCAGAAATGCAAACTTATTGACCGGTACATCGGTAAACTTGCGGATGCGCTTAAAGAACGCGGAATCTATGATGATACGGTCATAATTTTTACCAGTGATCATGGCGACTGCCTTGGCGACCATAATATTTGGGGAAAACGTTTTTTCTATGAAAGCAGCGTGGGGATTCCGTTCATCGTCGCGGGGCCCGGTGTGGTTTCTGAAGAACGGCAAAACGGTAATCGTGTCAGCAAGCTTCTGGTTACGCAACTGGATATTTACCCCACGGTATTAAGGTTGGCGTCTGTTGAGGTTCAAAACGACCGCCGGCGTATCGGTGAAGATTTGATTGCCATGCTGAATCAGGAACGTAACCATTTCAGGGATGAGATATTCAGTGAACTTGGTACTGCCGTAATGATTCATACCGGGAATTGGAAAATGGTCTATGATCCTGAACAGGGAGGTGTTCGCTATCTCTTTAATATGGCTACCGATCCGGATGAAATGCGGAATCTGGCTGGACACAGCGGGTATAATGAAATTGCTAATCAGCTGATTGAGCGTATTTTGCGCAGTAAAATTTTACGCAGTAACTTCACCCATATAAAGGAGGAATCCCGGCTTCAGCAGCATAGGCGGATTTGAATTATGTTTACATTACCAAGAAATAACGTTGATAAACGCAATATCATCTATGGAGATGAGATTCCGAGTCTAGGATATTGTGATCAGCCGTATATTGTCAAGACAGATGATCATCATTGGTTATGCTGTATGACCACCGGTGCCGGACACGAAGGACAGCATGGACAGCATATAATTACGTTGCGCAGTTCAGACTGCGGAAAAACCTGGAATGACCGGGTTGAGGTTGAACCGCCGGATGGTCCGGAAGCTTCGTATGCGGTCATGGCAAAAGTGACTTCCGGGCGAATCTATATTTTTTACAACCATAATACCGCTGACTTGCGCGCGGTGAAAATGGTTGGTTCGGGGGCAATGAATACAAGGGTGGACACCCTGGGATATTACGTTTTTAAATACAGCGACGATCATGGCAAATCATGGAGCGAAAAGCGTTATCCTATTGATGTCCGGGGATTTCAATGTGACCGCGACAATATTTATGGCGGGAAAGTGCGTTTTTTTTGGAATGTGGGCCGGCCTTTCACTGACAACGGCACTCTCTACGCCTCTTTGCATAAGGTTCATAATTTCGGACCAGGTCACATGGTTGGTTCTGAAGGCTGTTTGATCGCGAGTAATAATATTATGACGGAGTCCGATCCGGAAAAAATTGCCTGGATAACTCTGCCGGATGGCGATATCGGCCTGAAAACTCCTCCCGGCGGCGGGGCTATTGCGGAGGAGCAATGTCATGTTGTGTTGAGTGACGGAACTTTTTATGTTTCATATCGTTCAAGCGACGGCTACCCGGTGGAAGCTTACAGCCGTGATAAAGGGCGTACCTGGAACACTCCGCGATATATGAAATATGCAAATGGCAAAGTAATCAAACATCCGCGAGCGGCAGCTTTTACCTGGAAATGTGAGAACGGCAAGTATTTGTTATGGTGCCACAATCATGGTGGGCATTTTATTGCGGAACTGGATCATAATCTGGCCGCTGCAAATGGTTTATCCCGGGATTACAGATGTTCGGCCTTTGATAACCGTAATCCGGTTTGGATATGCGGCGGTATGGAGGTTGATGGACCGCAGGGCAGGGAGATCAGATGGAGTCAACCCGAAATATTGTTTTATGATGATGACCCGTTTATTCGTATGAGTTATCCAGATCTGGTCGAAGATAAAGGTAAATATTATATAACTGAGACTCAGAAGAAAATAGCCCGGGTGCATGAAGTTGATGCTGCCTTCCTGGAAAAGATATGGTCAGGGCTTGAAACTGAATTGCCCCGATCTTCGCAGGATTCTCTGGTCGAGACAGATTTTAAGCGGGAAGACCGGATTATTGATCCGGTGATTATCAAACCCTTTTACATGAGAAACACCAGAGAATTTGATTTTTCAGGAATACATTCCACAGGAGGATTTTCTCTTGAGTTTCTTGCGTTTATTCCGGACGTTGACCATGATATTTATCTGTTGGACGCAAGACGCCGGGAAGACCGCAGAGGCATGGCGTTAAAGCTTTGTCCGGGAGGTCGCCTGGAGTTCTTTGTCAAGGATATTTATCAGGAACACACTTTCCGCACTGAATGTTGTCTGAATCTAAATGCAGTAAATTATATTGTCGTGAATATGGACGGCGGCCCCAAGATTCTAAATTATCTCGTCAATGGAGCATTCTGTGACGGCGCTGAAGAGTCCCAGATAGGCTGGTTCAGATTCAGCCCATTTCTTAGCCATCTTAACTGGGCTGAAAAATGGACGCTTGGGAAACTGGTCGCTGATTTCAAAGTGAATGATCGCGTTTTAATGAGTGCCGAAGCTGTAATTAATTACAACACATATATTGGTAACAATGAATAAGAATAAAGTTCCGGTCGACTATCTGGCTCATAACGATACGGACAAAAATTTGAAAAAATATCTGGGTTTATATAGCGAAAGCAAGCTTTTGGACTTTTTAGATTGCGGCTTCTTTTATTTGCCGGGACGTGATATTTCCCAGAATGAGGGAGCCGTCCCGTTTTACAAAAAAAAGTTGGATTTTACTGAAACAGAGCGATCCTGCCCGTTGCGGATTCGCTGGAAAAGAGAAGTAGGGGCCGGCAAATTTTCAGTAGATAGCGCCATTCGGGGGCCATTGGAAAGGCCGGATTTGACTGTCGAAGATATTTTGCGTTTTCCATGGCCTGAAGCATCTGATTTTGACTTTTCGTCATTGTTGTCTGAAGCTGAAACGAACAATAACCGTATCAGAATAGGCGGATTATGGAGCGGAATTATGGGCGACAGCTACCGGATGCACGGATTTCAGAATTTTTTGCTTAACTCAGCCTTGAACCCGGAAGTCATTCATACGTTGGTCGGTCGCATGACGGAGATGTATTTGAAATTAAATGACAAATATTTTTCAACGCTCAAAGGGAATTTGGAAATTTGGTTCTTCGGCAATGATTTCGGGAGTCAGGAAAGTATGTTGATGAGCCTTGAAATGTGGCACGAATTATTCTTCGACAATATCAAACAACTTTGTGCGTTGGCCCATTCCTATGGACTGCAGGTGATGATGCATTCCTGTGGCGCGATAGAACCTTTGATTCCATTTTTGATTGAAGCCGGTGTGGATATTCTCGATCCGGTTCAGATAACCGCTACAGGTATGGACCCTGCAACTTTGACCACAAAATATGGTGGTCAAATAACCTTTCATGGCGGAATCGATACGCAGAATATCTTGCCTTTTGGTTCCGCGGAGGACGTTGAGGCGCATGTAAGGAACATAGTTGGAACAATGGCTCCTGCCGGACGTTACATCTTTGCTCCCAGCCAAATTCTGGGGTCGGATATTCCAATTGAAAATATTATAACGATGTATAAAACAATCAGAGAGATCAATGCTTATGTTGAATAAATTTACCGAAAACAAATTATCCGTTGGTTCGTGGTGTCAGATCGGCCATGCGGCAAACGCTGAAATTCTGGCAAAAGCCGGGTTTGCCTGGGTTGCCCTTGATTGTGAACACGGGGAAGCTGAAGACTGTCACATCGGCAGTTTTTGCCGGGCGTTGAAGCAGTTTGATTGCAGGCCGTTGGTTCGGGTAAAAGAAAATGCCGTTTTGCCGATTCGCCGTGCGCTTGATCTTGGCGCGGCGGGGGTGATAGTGCCGCTGGTTAATACGCCGGAAGACGCGAAAAAGGCGGTGGCGGCGGCGAACTATCCGCCGGACGGAATTCGCGGGTTCGCGTTTCACCGGGGTAATAATTGGGGTGTGGATTTTACTGAATATGCCGCATCGGCAAATGATGAGATTGTGTTGATCGTAATGATTGAATCGAAAGCCGCGGTGGACAATATAGAAGATATTCTGGCGGTGAAAGGAGTAGACGGTGTTTTCATTGGCCCCTATGACATGAGCGGGTCTTACGGCATTATTGGTCAGACCGACAGTCATATTATAAAAGAAGCTTGTTCACAAGTCGCCGCCGTATGCAAAAAATACGGCAAGGCCGCTGGAATACATATTGTTTTGCCGACAAAGGACAAGGTGCAGGATGCAAGGGATCAGGGCTTTACCTTGCTTGCGCTGGGGATGGATACGGTATTTCTGGCGGACGGTGCCGCCAAAGCGATTGAGATGGTGAAGAATGATTAAAGTGGCGGTTACCGAACTGGAATATAATAAGGCAAAACATATTTTTGCAGATACAGGCGATTTACAGTGTTTATGTGCTCCCGCTCTCGAAGCTGAATTGGCCCAGTTTATCAGGGATAACGGCATTTCACATGTCATTATCGGCGTGGATAAATACCGGTCCGAACTTTATGATGCGCTTCCTGCGGGCGGCGTGATAGCCCGTTTCGGGGTCGGGTATGACGGCGTGAATCTTGCATTAGCTGCAAAGAAAGGACTTTTGTGTACAAATACCCCGGGCGCGCTTGATGATTCAGTTGCCGAATGTGCTATTGGAATGATCTTGAATGCCGCGCGATATTTCAGTTCCTGTACCGCTGATATGCGGAAAGGTGTCTGGAAGAATCGGGTCGGCTTTGAACTGTTCGGAAAACGTCTGGCGATAATCGGCTGTGGCAGTATTGGCTTGAAAACCGCGAAAATAGCCAAAGCCGGATTCGGTATGAAAATAACCGGATGCGATCTCGGAAAACCTGAAGATTGCAGTTTTATCGACGATTTTACCACCGATTATGCGGAGGCGGTGAAGATTGCTGATTTTGTTTCTCTGCATATCCCGGATATTCCGTCAACTAAAAACTATATTGACTCTTCGCGTTTAAGTGCGATGAAAGCAACGGCAATTCTGATAAATACTGCCCGTGGTGGCGTGGTTGATGAAAATGCCGTTTATGATGCGGTTAAAAGTGGAGTTATCCGCGGGGCGGTTCTGGATGTATTCAAAACTGAACCGTATACCCCGCAAGCTACGGACAAAGATCTGCGCACATTAGACGGTGTTATTATGACCCCTCACATTGGCAGCAGCACTCAGGAGGCGAGCGATCGTATGGCATTGGCCGCCCTAAAAAATATCAGGCAGGGCGTCAACGGTAAAATATCTGAAATGAACATTATTCCAGTCTGAAAATATCAAATTCCCATATTGTTACGAAAATTTCATCTGATTTTTTTATGGTGTAATATGTTTTCTATAAGTGAATTATAATTTTTTATTAAACTAAGTTATGATTATTTATAATATTTTACCAATTCATTATTTCTCCTGTTTTATGCGATTTGGCGGTTGACTTTTATGATTGCTGGTGCTATAATAGCACTATTGTAAAAAGGAAAACATCCGTGGCGCAAAAAAATAAAAGCATTGAAGACGTACTTACAGTGTTGCTTGAGATAGCCGGTTCCACAAGTCCGTGGGGCAGCCGTGAGCTGGCCCGGTGTTTGCATATGGACCCGACCCGGACCAATCGTTTTCTGCGCACATTGAGCGAAGCCGGTTTTCTGGTTCAGAACGACCAGCGCAAATATCAATCCGGCCCCGGTATGGAAGTGCTGGCGGCTCAGGCGATTCATGGTTCCAAATTTCTGCGTTGCGCGTTTCCGGTGATTGAGGCGTTGGGTATCCGGGACCACATAGTAGCGCTGGGGATTTTACATCTGGACAAAGTTTGTTATCTCTATCATGCCGGCAGCGGCATGACTTTTGCGCAAGGCGTCGGCCGCAGCCATGTTCTGCCGGCGGAAACTTCAAGCATCGGTCTGGTAATGCTGGCGGAGAAGAGTGATGAGGAAGTCAGGGATATCTATAGGTTCCGCCAGGTCGGCGGACATTTTAAATGTATCGACAAATTGTTAACCAAACTTGAGGAGGTCAGAAAGACTGGATACTGCAAGGTTAATTCATTATCGGAATCCCAATATTTGTCCATGGCCGCAACCGTCGGACAGCCGACGATCGGGGCATTGGCGTTCTCCGGGATTATGGAAAAGGATGCTGAAAGGGTGGCCGCAATGCTGTTGGGCAAGGCCGCTGAAATAAGTGATATACTGAAAAATACAATTTTGGAAAAGGGTCATTATGTTCTTCAAGGGTAATGTAAAAGAGTTTGAAAAGTGTGAGCTGGTCACGGATTTCTGTGTGGTCGGCGGCGGAACCGCCGGACTCAGTGCTGCTATCGCGGCGGCGCGGAACGGGATTAAGACGGTTCTGGTTCAGGATCGTCCCATGCTGGGCGGCAATGCCTCCAGTGAGGTGCGGATGTGGGTTTGCGGCGCGCATGGTAAAGACAATAAAGAGGGCGGTATCGTCGAAGAGCTGCTGCTGAGAAATTTATACTACAATCCGAGACGGGAATACACCATCTGGGATGATGTAATGTTCGGTATGTGTCAGGAAGAACCGAATTTAACGCTGCTGCTGAATTGCTCGGTTAATGAGGTATTGACCGAAAATAACACGATCACCGAGGTCAAAGCCTGGGGGTTGACTGACCAGACCATTTATACGATCAAGGCCGATATTTATGCCGACTGTTCAGGCGACAGCGTCCTTCGTGCTTCCGGCGCGGAATATCGGGTTGGCCGCGAGGCACGAAACGAGTTTAATGAGTCTCACGCTCCGGCAGAAGCGGACAGTAAGACAATGGGTAATTCGATTCTGATTCAATTGCGTGAAATCGATCCGTCCCGGCATCGTCCGTTCCGGGCTCCCGAATGGGCCTATCATTACACTGACGAAACCGCACCGAAGCGTCCGCTGGACCCGATTGGCGGTTCCAACTTCTGGTGGATTGAAATCGGCGGCACCAAAGATACGATTGGTCAGGCTGATGAGATCCGGGATGAATTACTGAAAATATCCTATGGGGTATGGGAATATATCAAGAACCATCCGGATGGCCGGGGACGTGCCTGGGAATTGGACTGGATCGGATCGCTGCCGGGTAAACGTGAGAACGTCAGGTTTGTCGGAGACCATATTCTCAATCAGAATGATGTCGAGGCGGAAGGACGCTTTGATGATATTGTCGCTTACGGCGGTTGGAGCATGGACGACCACCACCCGTTAGCGATCGAACATCCCGGTAAACCGACAATTTTCCACCCGGCACCATCCCCTTACGGAATTCCATATCGGGCGCTTTACTCGGGCAATATCACCAATCTGATGTTTGCCGGGCGCAATATTTCCGCCACTCACATGGCAATGAGTTCCACCAGGGTGATGGGAACCACTGCCATTATGGGGCAGGCGGTTGGAACCGCGGCAGCGGTCGCGGTGAAAAACGGTTTGACTCCGCGCGGTGTCTACCAGAGCAAAATAAGTGAAGTCCAGGCTCTGTTGATGGATCAGGATTGCTATTTGCCGTGGTTGAAAAAAGCGGTACCGGAGATGACTCTTACTGCTCAGGCTTCGCATGAAATTCTGCGATCCGGAATAGAACGAGATCTGGGCGATGCCGATAACGGAGCCTGGCTTGAGGTCGGAGAAGCGGCGGAATACCGTTTTGACGCGCCTCAAAAGATTAACCGGGTTCGTCTGGTGTTTGACAGCGATTTTGTAATGATAAAAAGAATGCTGTGCAGTTATCCCTTGGCCCAAGCCGATGCGGAACTGCCGGCGATGATGCCGCGAGATTTCGAGATTCAGGCCTGCAACGCTGGAAAATGGCAGACTGTATATACTGTCAAGGATAATTGTAAACGCCTGGTCATTCAGGATAGCGAAGCTTTTGAAGCGGAAGCTGTACGGTTGGTCGTGAACTCTGTCTGGGGCGATTCAAAGGCCCATGTTTTCGCGTTTGAAGTAAGCTGATTTATTTCAAACTAACTTGTTGATAAAAATTACCTTCTCTCGGTTCTTTGGGAGGAGGTATTTTTTTGTTCAAGTCATAATATATCATTACTTACTTTTTTTAAAATACATAAAACATTTATTACTAGTTAATTGTATTTAAATTTTTCTTGGTTGGATAACTATTGATTTCATATTATGATATTGTCATAAATTACAAAAAAATAGTTTGGACGGTTGACAAATTATTTGTCAACTGTTATACTTGTATATCAATTAGACAAGTTGATGTTCGGAGTATTCATGATTACAATTGATAAGAAAACAAAATTTGAGCAAGTCAGGGATAATTTGCGGGAAATGCTTTTATCCGGGCAATTGACTCCAGGTAGCAGGTTTTATTCCGAAAACAAACTTACCGTCATGCTTGGTGTTGCCAGGATGACGGTGAACAAGGCTTTATCGGTGTTGGAAAGCGAAGGTTTGCTTGAGCGGGTTCAAGGCAAAGGGACTTTTGTTACCGAAAGGGTTGATCTTTTGCGATCCGAGCGGAACGCGGCGCGGTGTCTGCCGTTAGCTTTGGTGACCAGCTACCGGCCGGAAGACGCAAAAATAATGACTTATATGAGCTTGCAATTCATTAATTACATCGATGACAAAGCTTATGAAGCTAATTACAGTGTTAACGTCTTTAATTTTCAGGATTATGATTGTATTCCGGACGAGGCATTTTGTGAATTATGCAGCGACAAATTTTCATGTATCATTATTTATCACTTACCCGGTTTTAAAGATCTTGAGCATGAAATAAAGCGATTAAAAGATAATACCTCGATTCCGATCATACTTGGCGGTGAGATGTCGGATCAGGTCGATTGTGTGGATTACGACCATAAATGGATTGGCTGGCGCGGCGCGGATTATCTGATGGAACTGGGGCATCGGGAATTGGCTTTTCTGGGTTATCATGCTGATTTTATGTGGATGAAGGACCGTGTCGAGGGGTTTCGGGCAGCGTGTGATGCGGCTTTGAATATTTGCGATAATAGTAAAGCTTTCTATATAAGCGGAAATAGCTTCTTTCCCGGCGCTCAGGAAGAACTGGCTGATCTCTTTGATGATATTGTATCGTCAAGCACAGCTTTAATGTGTGCTAATGATGAACTTGCCGCAATGTTTCTGGAGATTGCAAACCAGCGGCAGTTGGTTGTGCCGGATTATATATCGATTATTGGTGCCGATGATAGCGGGACCTTGAGGGATTTGAATTTGACAACATTCAAACTCAACGGAGAAGAAATCGCTTGTTCGTGTCTTGCCATGCTGGAAAAAAGAATTGCTCAGTCCGGCCCCCGGGTTCCGGAAACAGTCTTACTCAAACCCCGTTTACTCAGACGTCACACGACTGGAAAGTATGACGGTCATAAAAGTTAAATAATTATCATCTGAATTGATTAAATAATGTTGAAAGTTAAAAAAAATGAAATACTATGATTTGGAAGCTCAGGCCGCAAGACGTGACTTGTGGATGTCCACGGTGCGGAAAAATATTGATAAATGTTTCAACCCGGACGGTTCAGGGGCCATAGGGCAGTTTGATCCGACCTGGCGCGAACCGTTGTGGATTTTGCCGGCGTTATACAAAGGCGCACAGGAACATATCGATCTGGCAAACCGGGTGCTTACCCGCTATAACAACCCTGAAACAAAATGCTCTAAAGCCGTTGACGGTACTTGCGGTCGCCGGTTTGCCATTTTCCAAAGCAATGTTACCGCCGCTTTAAGACATGCTTACGGACATTTGATGACCGATGAGGCTCGGGAAGCGGCCGACTGGCATTGCCGGGCGTTAAGCCGGACTTTCAATGGTTCTGCCCAGCCGGATTACAAGTTTCACGGAGCCAACGACAATATGCCGATGATGGCAACCTATGGTTTGATCTTTTCCGGTGAGGCGTTGGGAATTCCGGAAGCATTGGAACATGGTTTATGGAATCTTAACGAGATTCGACGGCTGCTTTCGCGTTCCGCCTGGTTCAGCGAATTCAATTCTTCGACCTATTCGCCGATAACTCTGAGCGGTATATCCCGAATCGCCGCATATTCAAAAACGCCGGAGGTCAGGGAACTGGCTCTGGATATTGAACACCGGTTGTGGGCGGAACTCCTGCTGCATTATCATCCAGGAACTTTTATGCAGGCCGGACCGAATTGCCGGTCGTATATGATTGATTTGGCCGGGCACACCCATACCCTGCAGGTCTTTTTATGGATGGCTTTCGGTGATCTGGTCGGACGTAACCCGATCAAAACTTACTTTAATCATGATGGACGTGAAGTTCTGCACTTCTGCGGCAATCCCTGGCAAAGCATCGCCGAGTTCTGCGATGCGATGGACACGGAACTGCATGTGCCGGAGTATCTGGCTGAACTGGTCACGAAACGCAATTACCCGGCTTTTCACCGGGGCCGCAGTGAATGTATGGGGCGTTTCAGCAGTATGTCGGCGGTCTATCATACGGAAACCTATATGGAGGAAGAATTCAGCCTTGGCACCGTTAACGGACCGTTAGTTGGAGGTGAACAGACCACGACTTGCTACGTGACCTACAAGCGCAAGCCGGAAGTAAAGGATTTTCGCGATTCCGGGACGGTTTATTTCAGGTATTCTGATAATGACCAGTCTCCGGTTGTTTATGAAGAGTCGTTTGATGGCGCATATAAGGGCTTGCAGTTCAGCAAGAATCAAAGCTGGTGGTATTCCATGCAGAAACAGAATGCCGCGATGGTCCTCTCCACGCCTAATTTGAAAGAACTTGACGCAGAGAACCTTGTTAGCGGAAAACTTTGTCTCTCAGTCTATTTCCCCGCTCATTACGGCAAAATAACCCGCAGCGTTATTGGAGGTAATCAAGTTTTGGAAGGCGCTGTTGGCGAATCGTCCGAGGTTGTCCCGGTTTCGGTCGAAGCCGGCGAGGTTTTCATCCATATCCAGCCGTTGCTGCCGACCAATCTGCCGCGGAAAGCTGCGGTCCGTTTTGTCACGTTTGATAATTATGAAATCCTGGAACTGGTCAATTATGAAGGCCCGGAACGCTCTTTCACGCGAGAAGAAGCGGAGATGGTATTGAACGGGATGGTTCTGACGGTTGCGGCACGCTCGAAATATTCTTCACTCGAAGAGTTCCATAATACAATGTCGGATGTTCTGATTCGTGATTACTACGCGGTCCAGCACCGTTTTTTCACTTTCCAGCGAAAAGATGTTACGTTTGAGGTTGTTTGCACACCTTGTCCATTCGGTATTCAGACCGAGGCAGTGGACGGGCGTACCGTGTCACGACCGGTTTTCGAGTCCAATCAGCTTGATGTCTATAAACTGCCGTTTATGACCGGGTCGGTTCCGCCGATCCGTCCTTTTTTCCCATGGCGGACCATGGAAATAGACAAATATCCGGATCAATCCTCGATAATTGGTTCCCGCGGACTTGAAGACGAAAAGCCGTACAGCAGGCGGGACGAGTTGATAATACTAAAAAATGAAGAACTTTAATGTCGAATTGCTATAACCTTTGTCACATAAATCAATAAAAAGGAAAAAAACGTGAATTTCTCAAAAATCCTGAAATTACTACTCCCTTGTCTGATTATACCTTCAATCCCGGCCGCCGACAAAACCGCGCCGCCGCCGACCTATGCCGATGTCAAGTACGGCAAAGAGGAGCGTCAGGTTCTCGACTTCTGGAAAGCTGACAGCAAAACCCCGACCCCGGTTGTCGTATTGATTCATGGCGGCGGCTGGATTCACGGCGATAAAAAGCAGGAGGCGAAAATTCAGCGCAACCTTATCCGTTATATGTTGAAAAAAGGCGTATCGGTCGCTGCCATCAATTATCGTTTTGTCCCGAAATATAAACTGCCGGTGCCGGTTTATGACGCGGCCCGGGCCGTTCAGTTCATCCGCTATAAGGCAAAAGACTGGAACATCGATAAACAACATATTGCCGCGACCGGCGGATCGGCTGGCGGTTGTACTTCTCTATGGCTGGCGACTCACGACGATATGGCCGAGCCTAAATCACCCGACCCGGTTTTAAGGGAATCCACCCGGCTTTGCGGAGTATCAGTCGGTGATGCACAAACGACGATTGATCCGGTTCAGATCAGAGAGTGGAAGAATGACGGCGCGTTAAAACACTGTATGATCAAATGGAGCCTGGCCTTCAAGAGCAATAAAGACATGGATGAAAACTACGAGTCGGTAAAAGCCGTCTTCAAGGAATTTTCACCGGTCAACCATCTTGATAAAAACGATCCGCCGATGTTGCTGAGATATTCTAAGCCGCTTGACCATCCGACCGGGATTCACCATGCCTTGTTCGGCTATCATTTCAAGAAAAAAGCCGACGAGTTAGGGGCTCCTGTGACTTTGGATATCAGGCACAAACTCAAAAAAGGTGAAAAGCTGGTCAACCCCTATGTCTTTTTGCTCAAAACGCTCAAACCTGATTCCCAATAAGAATTACGATTTACTCAGTTTGAGATAGGCTGCGGCATAACGGCGGCCAAATTCACGCTGAGATTCCGCATCGAAATGCACCTGGTCCGGATTACAGGTCAGGCCGTCTGCGGTGATGAATGCGGCATTTTTCAGCTTTTTGACGACAGCCCGCTGGGCCGCGTCAACTTGTTTGACAACATCATTCCATGGGGCCTTGTAAAAGTGTCCAATTTGCCCGACGATGACCGGAATATCGTCTGGCAGATCAAGTTCCCGCATGAGACGGTCGAAAAGTTCAGTCAGCTTCTGTTCGTATACCGCGGCTCTCTCCGGTTTGCAGTCGCCTTCGCCCTGGTGCCACAGTATTGCTTTGATCGTGCCGAACTGCTGCGCGTGTCTGGCGCGTTCAATGGTATCGTCATAAGGATGACTTGTGGTTTCGCTGTGATATTCGCCGGGTTCCCAGGTCTTGATCGGCGAGCCGCCGCAGGCGCAGGGGATTAAACCTGTTGTTATATCTTTTTCCGCTTCCGCCGCAATCCGGCCGAGGATGCACCCGGAACTGACTCCAGCGCAATCTTTGTCGAAATGGGTAGGCTCAATTGCCGGAACCCAATCATTCTTTTGGTCGAGCATCAAAACCCGTGGGTGCGGAACCGTATCCTGTTTTTCCACGATGCCGCGCCCGGCCATATTTGATTGTCCGATCATTAGAAATAAATGAAAGTTTTCCGGGGCAGGAAGTTTCTCTGCCGTTTCATCGTTTGTATTCATAATCTTTTCAATCTTTTATTTCTGAGACATGTATATTCTATTTTAAATTGCTCTAAATTCTAGAATGATAGCCGTACATTATTCGGAGCTTGTCACATTCAAACCTATTGTTCCATCTGAAACGATTGCGGATATTTGTTGTCCGATCTTGACCGAAGATGCTGAAGAAATAACTTTGCCGCCGGCATCTTTCAGAACAGCGTATCCCCTGTTGACAACTTTTTCCGGGTCCAGTGAGCGCAGCCGGTCGTCAAGTCCCTTGACTGCGGCATGCAATTGTTCTTTCGACCTTTTTATATTGACTGTCAGTCGGTGTTGAAGATTATTGAGCGTAATAACACTTTTTTCTACCATATTCTGCGGACGAACCCCGGCCAATCTGGTGTGCATTTCCTGCAAGTCCATTCGCTTGTCGACTAAATTGGCCAAAGCGGAGGCCGACATGTCGCGCAATAATTCATCCAACCGCTGTTGCGGGCTTTCGAGTATCCGGGACGGCTCGCGCAGGCTATAGCTGCCAAGGACAAGCTGGAGACGCCTGTTTTGTTGTTCAAGACACAGTTTGACCACTCCGTCCAGACGTCGCACAAGGTTATTTACCGCGGAGGCCATTTCCACCCTTTGTCCTACTGCCAACTCAGCGGCCGCCGATGGCGTCGGGACCCGGAGGTCGGAAACAAAATCGCAAATCGTGAAATCTATTTCATGGCCCACCGCACTGATGACCGGGATATTACTGGCGGCTACGGCTCTGGCCAGAATTTCCGTATTGAACGGCTGGAGGTCTTCCATGCTGCCGCCGCCGCGGGTTACGACGACCACGTCGACTTGAGAGAAGCTGTTGAAGAATTCTATGCCTCTGGCTAAGACATATTCCGCTCCGTTTCCTTGGACTGGGGCCGGATATATTTGAATGTTGACATCTGGAAACCGGCGTTCGACCACTTGAATAAAGTCGCGCAGCGCAGCGCCGTCCGGCGAGGTGACAATGCCAATCCGTCGCGGTAGTCTTGGGATCGGTTTTTTGATATCCGGATCGAACAGACCTTCAGCGTGCAGTTTATTTTTCAATTCTTCAAACCGGCGTTGAAGATCGCCTACTCCCATCGGGCGGATCATGCGGGCCGAGAACTGATATTCTCCTCTGACCTCATATACGGTCAGGCGCCCATACGCTTCAATTTGCGAGCCCACTTGTAAGTTCATGCTGCGGGCCTGTGGCGCGCCACCGAAAAAGACCAGCCTGATTTGGGAACGTTCATCTTTCAATGTCATATAGACGTGACCGGACGAATGAATATTCAAAGTGCCGATTTCACCCTGAATCCATAATGCTCCCATGCTGTTTTCAAGCAGTTCCCGCACGGCGGAGTTAATTTCTGAAACATGCCAGATCTTATCCATTATGGTTTCTTCGCCTTCTTTAAATATTCGACCGCAACATCGAGAACCGCGTCGCGGCCTTTCAACAGATTGGCTTCTTTTTGATAAACAATTACATCAGGTGTGACGCCGATATGCTCAATTCGTTTACCGTTGACGCGGATCAGGTCGCCGAATACTGTTTGAAGCCGGAAGCCGGAGTCAAGTTTGATGAACTGTGAAGCCAGGCAGAGTCCGGACGTTCTGGTGCCGAAAAGTTTGGCTGCTTCGCTGTCCTGGAAACCGGCCGCGCAGATTTCCGCCGCGCTGCCTGAGCCGCCGTTGATCAGGATCGCCAGTGGACCGGAGAACGCAACAGACTGAGGATATGATTTGAAAGTTAATACTGTCTTCCCATTAATCATTTTGCCGAAACCTACAACTTTTTTAGACAGCCATCCGGCCAGCGCTTTGGGCATTAAGATCAAACCGCCGGGATTATTTCTCAGGTCGATAACGATTGCTTTAGCGTTCTTAAGCTTGTTCATTATATCATAGCGGACACGCCAAATCATTTTCGGGGTAAACACGGAAAAGCGGATATAACCAATGTTGCCAGGCAGTAACCGGGACTCGTATAAAGACGCAAAACGCGGCATCATTCCCAGTTTGAACCATTCTCCGCCATTGGCCCGCCTGATCAGAGAATAATTTTTTATATACGGTTTTCGGCCAGGACGTGCTAATTCCAGTTTTACTGTCGTTCCGGGTAACCCCCACAACAGACGCTCAGTCAGCAATGACCATGGAATTGTCGAAGTTTGCTCCGGCGCTATTTTCAAATTGTTAATGCGTTTAATGATGTCTCCGGGGCGGATTCCGGCCCGCGCCGCTGGAAAGTCAGGTCGAACCCGTAAGATGCTGATGGAATTATCCGTTTTGCAGACTTCCACTCCTATGCCGGCGGGAACCTGTGGCGTTCCCGGGGGAGGAGGGAGTTGTGAAGCCGCCGCTTTTGAAGCAAGACTGGCTGCAGAACCAATCGGCGGCGCAACCCGCATATGACTTTGGCCTACTTCGGCGATTATTTTGTTCAGGATGATTGCAAGTTCAGCGTCAGTTTTGCTGGCAATTATATCTTTGCGATATTTTTCAAAAACTTTCTTGCGATATTTTTTATTGAAATTTTTATCAAAATGATTTTTCGCAATTGTGTCCCAAATGTCCGAAGCTATTATATAGTTCCCGGACTTGGCCGGTTCGGCCATTAGGACAAACGGAAGTATGAAGAGAATATTGAGTAACCATCGTTTCATCTGGACTGCCGGTCAGAATTGCGGAGTTGCGGTATTTTCAACCTTTGGCGGTTGAAACGCCGAATCAGGAATGTTAGTATTGATTTTAACTGATTTCAGAGTTTGGGTGACTATCATGTTTAAGACTTTCAGCTCTGAAATTTCAGGCCACATTATGCCGTGCACCTTTTTATATTTTTTGATTATTAACGGAGTGGTGACTTCTCCATCATTGGAATTTACCGTTATTTCAGTTTTCAATGTTAACAGTGTTTTTTTGTTAACATATAACACTGCTGGTTTCATATGGTATTTTTCAGGAATCGTACAAATCAATTTGTAGCAGTCAATACCTTCAATCTTGACTGATTTTTCGGCAAGAGTAATTTTTGAAAATAAATTTTTTAATTTGCTGTCAGGAGACGACATCTTGGTCATAAATTTGGAACTCAAGAGAACGTCCCCGGAATCCAGAGAAACCCCTGTTGCCGGAGAAGACGTCCAGGCTGTTGTACCGTCGAATCCCTGTTTTACAGTCATAACCCCCGGAATTGAAACGATCGAAAGCATTTTGTTTTCACGCTTATAGAGCGTTTTGAAGAACATTTTTATTTGAGCCTGCTTGATTTCTGCTTCGGAATCAACCGTAAAAGAACGAATCTTTGATGCTTTATTGTCCGGATCCACAGCTTTTTCCATTGCGGAAACTATTTTCGCTGTTTCCCCGGACATTTCTGCCAAAGCAAAAATCCTGGGGCTGGCAGTAAATACCAGCAACAGAAGTAACAGGACAATTTTAATGTGCATAGGTCGGAACATATTAAAATTCCTTTAATTGAACCGGAACTAGAAACGGACAATCAGTCCTGTTCCGCCTCTTTATTACATTTGGAGCAATAACCTCTGATAATAATTCCACCGGAAACCGGGGTGAAATCATTCTTTTTGCAGATCATTTCCAAATGATTATTGCATTCAGGAGTGAATTTGACCGGTCTGACTTCTCCGCAACTGCTGCACAGAATATGGGAGTGTCGAGTCGATTTACGGCTTTTTTCATAAACGGTTCGACCGCCCGGTAAACGCAATTCATCAAGAATACCTGCATCAACAAAAATATTGATGTTGCGATAAATAGTGGAATCTGCACCTACCGCTCCGGATTCCCGAGCAGCTTTGCACAAGTCTTCAATTGTAAAATGGCCATCCAAGGTCTGGATAACTTCTAACAATTCTTCTCGCTCCAGTGAATATCTTTTTCCTTGAGCTTTTAGATATTTTCTAAGTTTTGTCAGCTGTTTATCTGGCATAAACTCCCCTTTCTGATGACTAAAACAACATAATAAACAACATAAATATAAAACAAGACCTTCCTAATTATTATAAGTAAAATAACACCCTGATTTCGTTTGTCAAACTGACACAAAAATTATTCGCGCTTTTTTTCTATAATAATATAGCGAACAATATGGAACAATTATGTCTTTTTGTGCCGTAAAAGAGGTTTTATTGTTGAAAATGAAAAAGTTGATATGCCTTGTTATTGTTGGTTTTGCGCAACTGGTTCAATACAAGTTTTTACACTTGTATATCCGTTAACTTGTTTTATTTTGCAAAAATTATCATAAAAAAGAAATAATTGTTAAATGATTTCAATAATCGTTATGATGCGCTGTGTCTGATTTATTTCCCAGAAGATTTTATGTCCCCGGCAATTTGTAATGTATCGGGTTTCGGTTAGTTTTTCAATTTTTTTTCGTTCAGGATTTAATGGTTCACAGCCAAGCTGTACCTGGCAAAAGCTTGCCAGATCAGGTCCCCCGTTAGACATAATTGCACAGGCAGCAGTTTTTGCGGCTGTCGTAAAATCAATTTGATATAACGGGGGAGGTTCCGGCA
Organism: Victivallales bacterium; assembly: GCA_963676655.2. Classification (GTDB taxonomy): domain Bacteria; phylum Verrucomicrobiota; class Lentisphaeria; order Victivallales; family Victivallaceae. The sequence continues at coordinate 54,986 of CAXXKX010000004.1, forward strand.
GCCAGCCGGTGGCCGCGTCCGGAAAAGAATCATAATAGGTCACATACGGCTTGATATCCAAAACTGGCGTCAAGTCCAAAAAGTCATGATTACGGATATGGATATCAAGACCTTTAATCTCAACTAATTCAACGCAACTAAGTCCAAGGCGATTGGGGCGATGAGGAGAGCGGCTGGCGAAAACGCCGACTTCATCGAGTTCCCCGGGGACTGGAGGTTTGACTTTCGGGTGCCACGTCTCATTAAGATGAAAAACAAAATGGACCCAGATATGACTGAATCCATGCAACCCGGTCAGGCCGTCGTCAAAGCCTTTGTCTGGCAATAACCTTATGATGGCTTTGCCTGGAGCATAGACTCCTTGCCGCGGGGCCTCGAAACGGTATCTTCTGGAACAATGAACATACCCAATCGGTTCAAGCTCCACTCTGGAAATCAAAGGACACACAGGGATTTTCTTTCTTGCAATAATGTTAAATTGAGGACGCTCCAGCTTCTGCGACAATGTGGTCATTCTCTACTGAACTGCCTGAAATCCCGATCGCTCCGATGATTTTTCCGTTAACCTTTAGTGGAATACCTCCGGGGAAAGTAATCAGACCGCCGTTAGAGTGCTCAATATTGTAGAGGGAGCCGCCTGGTTGCGATAGACCGCCGATATCGCCGGTCGGCATATCAAAGAAGCGTGCCGTTTTGGCTTTTTTGATTGCAATGTCTATGCTGCCCAGCCATGCGTCGTCCATTCTGATAAAAGCTTTCAGGTTTGCTCCGGCATCAACCACCGCGATATTCATTTTCGTTCCGATTTCGGTCGCTTTTTCCATCGCTGCAGCAACGACTTTTTGTGCTTGTTCCAAAGTGATGTTACACATTTTGATGTCTCCTTGTCAGTTAGAAATTTTGAATAAGTAATATTACTGCGTGCAGCCATAAATGTCAATTAACAACTGGCATTTGTAATTATATTGTTTTATTTTTCGGTGTTTTTTATGGTTAAGGAGGCTTCAATATTTCTGAAAAAACATGTAGAAAATGAAAGTTTAACATAATTGATGGGCAGTAACAGCGATAGGTCAAGTGAAATTTTGATAATCAAAAATTTTTTGAATTTACAAGGAAACGATTTTGCATGGTCAATTACAGATGATGTTACGATTGCAACTTCCTGAAGCAGTAAATCACTTCTCCGGCGGGGCCGAGGCCGCGGCTCAGTTGTTTTTTGTTGACCCGGTCGGGATTGTCGAATTTGCTACCCATTTCGCGAATGAAAAGTTTTGAGCCTAATATCGCTCCATCGCTGAAGTGGCGGGTGCGTCGCAGGAAGCGTACTGGCATCGATTCTTTGCGTCTGGCTTGTTCCTGCGCCTTAAATATCTCTTCACTTGAGGCTCCGCTCTCCGCCGCGACGATTCGCGCCAGTTCACTGCGAAAATAGTTGAAAAGATCGTTATCGGTCCACTCAGAGGTGTCGCGATGCCAGATGTTTTCTTTGAGGTGTTTGACGAAATTTGCTTGAAACATGTGTTTGCCAGTGCCGCAGTAGTGTCCCCAGGTCGTGAAATGGTAGTCGGCTGGGGTTGTGGTCAGTCCGGCTCTAACGGGGTTCAATTCGACGTATAAAACACACGCTTCCAAGGAATTGCGACTATCGAGGATGACGCTTTTGAATTTGTTGGCCCATAGTTTGCCGATGCGGTCGCGAGATTGGTTGTAAACAACGGTAAAACGTTGTTGGAAGGCCCGCATGAAGTAGCTGATATCGATCATTTTCAGGCCGACTTCGCGACATGTTTCAGGATTGCCCGGGTTGATTTTGGGCATTTGTTTTGGCGCGTAAGTATACTTATCTAACATACTGTTGTAGTAATGGTTATGTCGTCTTGCAATGTCTTCAATCGACGGCAATTCGTCCGGGCCTGGAGCGTAAACGACCACATGAAAATGGTTGCCCATCCAGGCGGCAGAGATCACCTCGATCAGAAAATATTCACAGAGATTTTGCAGCAGTCGAAAACCGTATTCCATATCGACCCGATTAAACGGTTTTTCGCCTCTGCAGCCTGAGGTACGGTTCATCAGGTGATAGTAACAGCCTTCGCCTTTGACTTTCATGCGCGTTCCGCGTCCAGCCATGATTTTTCCTCCACTTGGTTGACGAGTTTACAGTTAATATAATGGTTGAAAACGGGTTTGTCAAATTTAAGTATTACTTAGTTTAATATTTTTTTGTAAGTAATTAATAACTAATACTTTTGTTATTCGATTGTTTGGCGAAGTTCTTCCCAGAGACGCTTGAACGCGTAAGCTCCGGAAGAGCGGGGAGCAAACGCAATAACCGGTTCACAGGTTATTCCCATTCTCTCAACTTCTGAATTATAAGGGATGAAACTTTCAAAAAAGATTTTTTTGTTATCGCGCAATGAGGCTTCAATTATGCCTTTGTGCATTTTTTTACGACGTTCCACCATTGAATAGAACGGTTTCAGTTTGGCGCAATCCAGCTCATGTTCTTTGAAAAAAGCCAGGAGCATGTCCCAGGTTCTGACCGAGAGGGTAGAGGGGATTGTCGGGATCAAGATCAAGTCGGAAGCCTGGAAAATATTTTCGGACAGTAAGGTCAAGTTAGGGGGACAATCCAGAATTACGAGGTCATACTCCGATTTCCAGGTTGATAAAATTTGCTTCAACTGTTTGAAAGGCTTTTTTGAGTTGTCAAACCGGACGTCAAGTTTTCTGAAAGAGATGTCGGCAGGAAGCAGATCAAGATTTTCGTAATCCGAACCGCGAAGAAATTTATCAAGAGAATTTTTTTCAGAGAACTTTTTAGAGTTGAGTTTTTTGTGAGGTCTGACTTTAAAATAATATGATGCCGCGCCCTGGGGATCGAGGTCAATTAGTAAAGTCCGGTAGTAATTTTGTGCTGCGAGAAAGCTGATATTCGCGGCGGCAGTGGTTTTGCCGACACCGCCTTTTATGCTGTAAAAAGAGATAACTTTCATTCCCTGTCTCAGTTCTTTTTAGGGTTGAATACTTTATTGAAAAAGGTGTTGTTCGATTCATCAGCGAACTTCATTAGCGCGTCCAGACAGTTTTGGCGCAGCTCATCTTTATTTCTGGCTAGAACCGCAATAAGGCCGCCTAGTGAAGCGGCCATTGCTATTGAACTTTTTTTCCCGGCAGGCAGGCGGTTAATTTTGTGATTAAGTTCAGATGTTTGGACCGAGAGGTCGTTGAAATTACCAAGGAGCGTCTGGATGGTCTTAAGCCGGGAGATTGATTCAGCTGAGTCGTCTGGATACAAAGAAGCGAAAAATTCCAGGCTGTATCGTAATTTCTTGCAATCTATCCTTAAAGCATGGATAAATTCATCCGGCGTCTCCGAGGTGATTTCTGAAATTTTGCCGACAATCCTGTTGTAACGTTTGATGATTACTCTGCCGCTTAACTGTAATATCGTAATATCTTCTTTTTTATTCGCGGAGTGCAGCTTTTTATCAATATACTGCTGCCAACGGTTTATTACTTTATGATATTTATCTGATTTAAGGTAATCGATGAGGTTTCTTGTTTCGCGTCGCTGAACGTCCTTAATACTTCTGAAAAATAGCTTTAGTCCTTCCCGCAATTCCGCCGGCAGCATGGATTCATATTGCTCCCTGGCGTGGACGAGGACATCGCAGTCGCGCAAACGATTGGTCATTTTGCCGAGAGCTGAGAAATCATTTTTCATCGCTTCGGTCGCATCGGCGGGAAAAACTGTTTTCATTTGACTTAGCAGAGCCCTTATCCGGCGAACAGCAACCCTGAAATCATGGAGAAATTCAGTGTCAATACAGTCAATGATCCCCTGTTCGTTAGCCTGGATAACCGTCAACATCTCAGAAATAAGAAGGGCTGCGGCCTGCTGTGGTGACATTTCAGGCGTGAGAACGGATTTAATTTTAGATGAATAAGTTCCGGGCTTGATCGCCAGATATTCGCAGATTTGCAACAGCAATGGCGGCGCGGCGGACATTTCATCCAGGCCGGGGGCAGACAGTGAACGGCAAATCGAGTCGTGCTCCTCGTCATATCCCCTGACCGGATCGATGGTCAGGATGCGTTCAATTTTTTCCTCATTAACAGAAACTTCTTCCAGTTTGATGCGTGAAATAACTTTACGGTCGGAATTGAGGACATCGCAACTCTCTGTGAGGATATCAGCCGAAGCAACCGGTAACACCGATCTAACGTCCTGCAATTTTGTGAACCTTGCAGTAAGTTCCGGGTCTGAGAGGTCGCATGGATAACGGTAGGGGGTCTTTCTGGTCCATTTGAAACGGCAGACGGGTCTTGGATCATCAATTGGCGCCAGAGTGAATTCCTGGCCGGATTCGGACAAGGTCAAATTATTTGAGTAAAAACGCCAGTCAAAAGTATCATAAAATGTGATCCGTTGACATTGGGGAGGATGCATCAGGTAGTCAAAGCTTTTATCGAAAAACTCGACAATGTCATTCCATTGCAGATGTTCCGCTGGTTCGATTTCGTATCTTCCGGACATTTTATGTTTTCCTTATTTCCAAAATGAGTTAAGTCTTGTTCCTGATTTTTTTTGCGGAGCGTTTCAACAGTTTTATAATTTTATCGCTCTGGATCATTCCAAAAGCATCATTTATCGGGATGATAATCCTTTTGCGCTGATTTTTTTCCGGCCATTTTGTCAGGACGTTCTTGACCAGCATAGGAAAAAACTTGACAGTGTAGTCCCGCCCCATTTTTGAGTACTTGAATTTTCCGCAGCTTTGGGGAAAGACGTGACCTGTAACTCCCGCTTCTTCATATGCTTCAAGCAGAGACATTTTTTCATCTGCCACGCCTTTTTCCCGGTGCCCTTTGGGAAATATCCAGGTTTTCTCAGAATTGCGAGCTGTTACCATGACCGCCATAATGCGCCCCTTGTCAATTACCAGCGGAATAATCCCAACCTGCTTGATTCTGCCCAATTCTGCCATTACTCACACTCCGAAAGAGATTCCCAGTGATTCCGCGCTTTTCACCCAGGGATGATCCAGGGGAACGCTTTTCCGGTTCCCGGCTACTTCCTCAATCGGAACCAGCACGCTCTGTCCGTTCTGCAAAGCCACCATGCAGCCGTATTGTTTGTTGCTGATCGCCGCCGCGCAAGCCGACCCCAACTGGGTGGCCAGCAGGCGATCGGAACATGAAGGGGTGCCGCCACGCTGCAAATGGCCAAGGATCGTGGTGCGTGCCTCAAGTCCAGTCGCTTCTTCGAGCCGGGCTGCCAATTCTATTGTTTTACCGGTATATTGATCCGACAATTCCTGAAGTTTATTTTTTGCTTCCTGACGTTCCTTTTTATCTTCTGTTTCATTTTTAATTTTTGCGTATTCGTCGAACAGAGCTTGGGCTTCTTTCGGATAAGCGCCTTCGGCGACCGGGATAATGCTGAACAGTTTGCCGGCCCGGGTACGTTTTCTGACCGCATTGACAACCGCGTCGAAATCATAAGGAATCTCGGGGATCAGAATAATGTCGGCTCCGCCGGCCAGTCCTGACGCCAGAGTGAGCCAGCCGGCGCGATGTCCCATAACCTCGACCAGCATAATCCGTTTGTGGCTGCTGGCGGTGGAATGGAGACTGTCGATTGCCTGGGTGGCGATGCCGGTAGCGGTATCGAAGCCGATCGTACTGTCGGTACAGGCCACGTCGTTATCAATTGTTTTGGGCAGGGTTAATATGTTAAGCCCCTGTTTTTTCAGGCGTACTGCACTTTTATGGGTGCCGCCGCCGCCAATACAGATAAGGCATTCAAGCTGATGCTTCTGATAATTTTCGATAATGGCGTCGGTCATATCGATAAATTCTTTGCCGACCGGCATTTTGTGGGGCTTATTCCGGCTGGTCCGCAGGATTGTCCCGCCGATTGTCAGAATCCCTGAAAACCCTTTTTCATCCAGATGGATCGGACGGTCAAATGCGATGCCTTCGAAGCCGTCGCGAAATCCGATCAGGTGGATGTCATCATTAAGCAAACTTTTTCCAATGGCGCGGATTGCCGCGTTAAGGCCGGGGCTGTCTCCACCGGCAGTCAAAATTCCAACACATTTAGGCATAATTTTTTCCTCATACTAGTGGGCGCGTAATCATTCGGATATAATCCCTAATCTAGCAGTAAATATTTGAATAGCAAATTTAATAGTTCGAATTACTCCGGGGTCTGGTCAAAGGTTCCAGCAGACCATTGTCGTCATTATAGCTGCTGCTTTTGACCGTCGCTTTAAAATAATCGTAGGTTGTTTTCTGGCTCCTGGTATTTTCGTCGTTGCGCCGGTTCGGTCGTTTGTATTTCGAGCCGGGCTTCATTTGGCGGCCTTTGCGTTTATCCTTGAGTTGCAGATGCAGGCAATCGACCAGAATATCCCGGCATTTGGCGTTTTCGACCGGGAACAATACTTCGATACGGCGGTCGAGGTTTCGCGGCATCCAGTCGGCGCTGGCCAGATAACATTCAGGGGCGCCGCCATTGTTGAAATAATAGATCCGGCTATGTTCAAGGAAACGGTCAATGATACTGAATACCCTGATATGCCCTGAGCCCTTTTCAATTTTTAAGCAGCAGGTGCCGCGCACTATAAGGTCTATTTTGACTCCGGCCTTCGCCGCTCGGTAAAGGTGTTCGATTATTTGCGGATCTACCAGAGAATTCATTTTTGCGACAATATGGCCGGGGGAATGTTTGGTGGATAATTCAGCTTCCCGGTCGATCAGGGCGACGAAGCGCTCCCGGAGGTCGAACGGCGCGCACGATATTTTGTTCCATTGTTCCATCGGGGCCGAGTAACCGGTCATGACATTGAACAAGGCGGCGATATCCGAACACATAGCGCTGTTGGTTGTGAACAATCCGGCATCAGTATAAAGTTTTGCGGTTTTATCATTATAATTGCCGGTTCCAAGGTGGCAGTAGCGTTTGATCAAACCGCCTTGATTGCGGATTATCAGCAGGGTTTTACAGTGGATTTTCAAGCCTGGAATACCGTAGACGACATGAGCGCCGGAATCCTCGAGTTTACGAGCCCATAATATATTGTTGCCTTCGTCAAACCGGGCTTTCAGCTCAACAATAACCGTGACCTGTTTGCCGTTTTCCGCCGCCCGGCGCAGGGCGTGGATCACCGGGGAATTCCCGCTGACCCGATACAGCGTTTGCTTGATTGCCAGTACGGACGGGTCCTCGGCCGCTTCCCGAATCATTCGCAAAACCGGATCAAAACTCTGGAACGGCACACAGCAGAGAATATCTTCACTGCGGTCCATAACGTCCAGGATCGGATCGTCCGAAGCGAATTCCGGAACCGGCAGTGACGGCCATGGTTCTTCCAACAGATCCGGCCTTTTGGGTAAAAAGACCATATCCATGAAGTTTGCCAGGTGCAACGGGCCTTTTATGTCGTAAATATATTCATTCGAGAGTTCAAACTGGTCCAGCAGCCATTTGCGCAGCGGGGTATTCTTGCCGGCAGCGAGTTCAAGTCTGATCGGGCTGCGGCTGCGACGGGAAAGCAATTCTTTTTCCATGTATTGCAGAAGATCTTCAACCCCGTCTTCATTGATGGTAAAATCCATATCTCGGGTAATCCTGAACGGGAGCATGTCAATGATTTTTCCGCCCTGAAAAAGATGTTTCAGATTACCCATTATGAGGTCTTCGGTCAGGATATAAACTTGTTTGTTACTTTCTGAAAGCCGGATAAAACGCGGCAGACATTCCGGTACTTCAACAAAGGAATAAACTTCATCCTTGTGGTATGAATGCAGGCAGACGGCTATTTCAATTGCGCCGCTGCGCAACAGCGGAAACGGGTGACTGGGATCGATTGCCAGCGGAGTCAGGACCGGCATTACCTGCTTCTGGAAAATAGTATCCGCTTCATCTTTCAGCAGACCTGACAAATGATTGTAGTTGACAATCTCAATGCCCTCTTTTTTCAGTTCCGGCAGCAAAATTTCCTTGTAGCAGCGGTATTGGCGTTTGACCAGGGAAGATACTTCTTTGTAGATTTCATGCAGCAGTTCCGTCGGTTTGTAGCCGGACGGATCATTGCCCAACCCTCCGGACTGTTCCAACTGACGCAATCCGGCAACACGAACCATAAAAAATTCATCAAGATTGCTGCTGAATATCGCGATGAATTTCAACCTTTCCAACAGCGGGTTTCCAGTGTCGCCGGCTTCGTCCAGGACTCTGGCGTTAAATTGCAGCCAGCTCAGTTCCCGGCTGGAAAAAAAGGCGGCTGGTAATCTTTCTGTAGTCATATTCATAGCTTTAATCATCTTAAAATGGCTGAGATTTTATTCTATCTCCGCTTTCAGCCCGAAGATATCACGAAACATGCCTTGTTTCTTTTTTAGAAATATCGATTCAAGCGAAAAATCGAAAAATTTATCTTTTGGTTCGAATATCAGGCGATCCTGGTTGATTTTTATCTTGCCGTTGACAAACTTGCCCTGATGACTGCGGTCCAGAGCGTCTGCGACCCGGAGGATTGCCGCCAGTTTGCATATTACAACCTTGGCCCGGCTGCTCAATTGCATATATTCCAGGTGCGACGGCTTAGGTTCGGCTTTACGATGATATCTGGCGGTTAAAGCCACAATTGCCATTTCCTCATCAGTCAGGCCGGGCAGTTGACTGTTGGATATCAGGTAGTATGAGTGTTTATGATGTTTCCGCTGGTCGACGAAACGGCCTATGTCGTGCAGGATGGCCGCAATATGTAAAAGCAGTCCGAAGCGGTTGTCAAGTTTATGAATGTGTTTAGTATGTTCAAAAATCTGCATACTCAAGGCCGCAACATGTGACGAGTGATCATCTTCGTATTTATATTTTTCGCCGATGGCCAAAGCCACGGATAACATATCCTCCGCGAAGGGGTCTTCCTCATTAAGCATATCCCGGAGCAGATCCTGAAGTACCGCCTGCCGGGTGGATACCCCGGAAACATGTATTCCGGCAAAATTATAATCACAGCACAGCTGTCTTATTAACCGGTAAGACAAGGTCAGGCTTTCCAGTTGATTGGGGCCGATTTCAGACTGACTGGAATATTTCTCAATATTTTTAGAGGTCAGCCTTTCTCCAAGATCGACCAATTCTTTATTTGAAATAAAGTTGCTTGTTTTCTTCCGATGCTTATTGATTATGTTCAACATTATCCTGGCAACCGCTCCGGCGCAGACAAAGACCGGGGTTTTAGAACTTTTAGGCTGCTTGGAGTTGTTAACATCGAGAGAACGTTCAAGCGAGTCGGCAAAAGTATCGATCAGGCCGGAAAGGTTGTTATAGGTCAAGCCTTCGTCCTCCGCGGCTTCGTCCCGCAATCTCAAGGTTCCGAAGTTGAACATTCGTGATTCCTGCAGTTTTCCGCCGCGTGAAAAGGCGATGTTGCTGGCGCCGGTTCCCAGAGTCAGGTAAAAGGCATCATGATCCTGTAGCTTGAGTTGATCGAACAAATCGTTTTTCAAGGCAAGATACATTAACCTGGATTCTTTACAGGCACTTAAGACCTCAAGCCTGATTTTACAGACGGAACGTACCCGGTCGAGAAAAATATCCTGATTCAATGCTTCCCGGACCGCGCTGGTGGCGATTGCTCGATATTTCTTGACGCCGTATTCACGCAGTTTTAAACGGAAGTCTTTCATTATCGAACAGATTACTTCGATACCGTCCGAACTGATATTGCCTTTGGTGAATACATCATGTCCGATTCGAACCGGTACCTCAAGCTGTTCCAGGCGTTCGGTGGAGCCGTCCGGCAACTGCTGATAGATTTCCAGACGGGCGGAATGGGCACCGAGATCAATTATTCCAAGCGGAACCGCTTGATTAAGTTTTTCACTGTTCATTTTTCCTCACCCAAACCTTGTCACCGAGACCGTTTTTCACGCATCCATAAGCCTGAAACACAAAGTCAGTCTTTTTTCTTGTTTTTTTCCGGCTTGCAGATGTGTTTTTTGTCCATGGCATAAGCGCCGCATTTTTTACAAACGAACTTTGCGTCTTTTTTATCGGCTTTGGATTTTCCTTTCAGGCATCCACTCATAATAATACTCCTCAAGGACAATAATTCAAACTGTTTATACCCGAAAATGTTAACTATTACTATGGCGGACAATAACGCCGTCGGCCATGTAAAAGACATCTTCGCAAATATTAGTAGCATAGTCGGCAATCCGTTCAAGGTTACGGGCTATGCTTAAATTAGACAGTAGCGGGGATGCATTAGGAGAGTCCTCCTGCAGTGCGACTACTGTTTTTTCGTAAACTTTCGCCAGTCTTTCATCCACTTCGTCATCGCGTTTGATTACGTCGGCCGCCACGGCTGTATCGACATCGATCATGGCGCTGACCGCGTCTTTGACCATATCCCTGGCCAACTCGAACATTTCGGATACTTCCGACATTTTTTTCATTTCGGCCTGTTCTCCGGTCGCAATGATCCTTTCAGCGATATTGCAGCACAGATCGCCGATTCTTTCGAGGTCGTTATTCATCTTCAGGCAAGAGGCGACAAAGCGCAAATCCGCCGCGACCGGCTGGTACAACGCCAGCATTTTCAGGCATTCTTCTTCAATTTCAACTTCAATTTTGTCAATTCTGACATCTTTCTCAACAATATCTTCCGCCAGATCCACGTTATGAGTTTTGGCTGCTGCCGCAACTGACTGCATGGTTTCTTCCACAATAGTTCCGAGCCGGCAAATACTCGCTTTAAGCCGCTCAATTTCTCTTTTTAAATGTATGTTCGTCATTTTGACTCCCAGTTTGTTTTCTCAACCGAAACGGCCGGTTATATAATCTTCTGTCTGTTTGCTTGAAGGCCTTGTGAAAATGACATCAGTTTTATCATATTCAATAATTTTACCTTCATAAAAAAACGCGGTCCGGTCGGAAACCCTGGCTGCCTGTTGCATGTTATGTGTTACTATAACTATTGTAAAGTCTTTTTTCAATTCTTCAACCAGACTTTCTATTTTTCTTGTCCCTACAGGGTCGATAGCGGATGTCGGCTCATCCATCAATAATATCTCCGGCGCGACCGCGATAGCCCGGGCAATGCACAAACGCTGCTGCTGTCCGCCGGATAATGACATTCCCGGTTTTTTCAGTTTATCTTTGACTTCATCCCATATCGCCGCCTGTTGCAATGCTTTTTCAACCCGGTCGGCCAGATCGGAACGATTTAGTTTGTAATGCAACTTGATACAGTAAGCCACATTGTCGAAGACTGACATCGGGAACGGTGTAGGCTTCTGGAAAATCATGCCGACTTTCCGGCGCAGGTCAAGCAGATCAATCTCCGGACTGAGGATATTTTCCCCGTCTATGATGATTTCGCCATCGGCCTGCTGCTCCCGGTAAAGTTCAAAAATCCGGTTATAAGTTCTCAAATGGGTGGATTTACCGCAGCCGGACGGGCCGATGACCGCGGTAACCTGATTTTCATAGATGTCAAGTGTATTATCAAACAGCGCCTGATGCTTGCCATAATGAAAATTCAAATTGCGCACCGATACCTTGACCGGTAACGGAGTATTTTTTTCGTTAGTTATGCTCATGCTTTCTTTTCCCTGAAAAATATTTTGCATATAATATTCAATGTAAGAACCGCCGCGGTGATCAGAAGTGCTCCGGTCCATGCCCGGGCATGCATTTCCGCGAATGGTTCGTTGGTCGCGTACTCATTGACGATTACCGTCATATTGGCAGTTGGTTGCGTGAAATAACGGGTCGGCCAGCTGTCGCTCCACAGCGCGGTAAAAAGCAGCGGGGCGGTTTCACCGCTGACCCTGGCAACCGCTAACAAAACGCCGGTAACCAGGCCACGTTTGGCCGTTCTGAAAATTATCGAAAAAGTTACTTTCCAACGCGGGATTCCCATTGATAGACCGGCTTCGCGCAAAGCGTTCGGAACCATGCAAAGTACGTCTTCAGTGGTTCTCAAAACAACCGGCAGCATAATGATCGACAAGGCCACTGAACCGGCGAAACCGGAAAAGTGTCCGGTCGGCAGGACCAGTAAAGTGTACACAAAAAGACCGACGATAATGGACGGTATGCCCATCATGACATTGGCGGAAAAACGAATGATTTTGCCTATTTGAGTTGATCCGCCGAATTCAGACAGATAGATGCCGCCAAGCAGACCGGCCGGTACTCCAAGAAGCGCCGCTCCCGTTGTTATCAGAGCCGTACCGACAATCGCGTTGGCCAGACCGCCGTCCGGAAAGCCGTAAGGTGCGGTCGGATTGACGATCATACCCCAGTTCAAGGCGGACATACCCCGGATGATGATCACCGTCAGAATCCAGACCAGCATGGCAATACTGAACAAGGCGATAAAAAATGATATAACTTGAACACCCCGGTCCATCAGTTTCCGGGGCGCTATGCTTTTTTTCTTCATAATCCTCTCCCGCTGGAAGCCCGGACCCGGTTCAGCCAAAGTTGTCCGGCTACCTGTATAAGAAACGACATCGACAGCAAAATAAGGCCGAGTTCGAATAAAGTGCTTTGAAAGATGCCTTCAGCTTCGCCGAAATCGTTGGCCAACTGAGAGGCAATAGTGGTACCAGGCGCAAACAAGGATGCAGTTACTTTCGGCACGTTGCCGATGACAAACAGAACTGCCATGGTCTCACCGACGGCTCGTCCCAGTCCAAGAAAGACTGCGCCTGTCATTCCCTGCATCCCGTAGCGCATGGTTATATGAAACGTCACTTCTGACGTGGTTGCTCCAATTCCGTAAGCCGATTCTTTGAGTACCGGCGGGGTCATTCGCAAAACATCCCGCATTACGGCACAGATAAACGGCAGAATCATTAGCGACAACACCAGCCCGGCAGTAAGGTAACTGAAGCCGCCGCTGCCGGAAAAGATTGAAAATTTTCCGAGGCCCATTGTGTCGCAAACAAAATTTCTTAAAGTTTCCATAATCGGGACCAACACAAACAGGCCCCACATTCCGTAAATAATACTGGGGATCGCCGCCAGCATGTCGATCGCGGTTTCCATGATCCGCGATAACCATTGCGGCGCGGTTTCCACCAGAAACATCGCTAAAACAAAACTCAACGGCACTGCGGTTCCAAGGGCGATTGCCGAAGTCAGCAAGGTTCCGAATATTGCCGGCGCGGCCCCGAAGTCCAGCTTAACCGGGTCCCAGTTGGTCGAGACCAGAAAGCTGAATCCGAACTTGCCCATTGCCGGAATCGCCTGTCGGAACAGCTGAATAAAAAATCCCACCATAAGCAGTACCGCGAGCCAGGCCGCGGTACTGGTGATGACTTTAAACAGGCGTTCTGAAAACGCTCCTTTGTTGTCAGGATATAAAACCATATACTTTCAGTCGTCCAATCCTGATTATTTCAAACCTTTGAAGGTTTTCTTCCAGAGAACTTCAACCTTGTCAACGACGTTTTTCGGGATTGGAACATATTCCAGTTTAGTCGCTGCGGTGGCGCCTTCAGTGTAACACCATTTGAAATATCTGATCATCGCTTCAACTTTAGCCAGTTCGATGTCATTATGGATCAGGATATAGGTAACACCGGTGATCGGCCAGGAATCTTTTCCGGGCTGGTCGGTAAGAACCATGTAGAATCCGGGGGCGTTATCCCAGTCGGCGTTGGCGCCGGCAGCCTGGAATGATTTCATATCCGGTTTGACGAAATTGCCGCTCTTGTTGCGCAGCTGGATCATCGGGATTTTGGCACTGGTGGCATAGGTGTATTCGACATAACCGATCGCACCGCTGACGCGTTTAACGTTGTTGGCGACGCCGGGGTTTTTCTGACCGCCGAGACCGCAAGGCCATTTTACCGCTTTACCGCAACCTACTTTAGTGCTCCATTCCTTGGAAATCTTGCTGAGGTAGTTGGTGAAAATCCAGGAAGTCCCGGAACCGTCGGAGCGGTGGACCACGGTGATATTCAGATCAGGCAGATTCATTCCGGGATTGTCGGCGAGAATCTGAGGATCGTTCCATTTTTTGATTTTTCCGAGGAAAATGTCGCCCAGAACCTTTGATGACAGCTTCAACTGGCAGTCTTTGACGCCGGGAACATTCGCAACAACCACAACCCCGCCCATCAACATCGGGAACTGGATCAGTTTGGCTTTGTCCTGATCGGCTTTTTTCAGCGGAGAGTCCGAGCCGCCGAAATCAACGGTACGGGCTTTGATCTGACGGATACCGGCGCCTGAACCTACCGACTGGTAGTTGACTCTGGTTCCGGTTGCTCTGCGATAGCTGTAGGTCCATACGCGGTAAACTGGCGCGGGAAATGAAGCTCCGGCTCCGTTGATGTTCGGATCGGCACCGATAAGACCAATTCCGCTGGCAGCGACAACTGCGCACAGAACTGACTTCATGTTTTGCTCAATCTTGCTTCTCATTTTTTTCTTTTCCTTTTCTTTTAGAGATGACACTTACACTTTTCCGTTGCAAGCAGTGTCAAACCTCTCCCTTTATTTTTATATTTAATGTTTCCAATCTTATCTTGAATTCACGATAAGATTTTCTCTATGCTATACAATCTACAGCTCAATTGTTAGAGAATTATTAGGCTTTCTTTTGCATCGTAATAAATTTTATATTAGAATCAGGCACTGTTTTCCCCATAATAAAGGAACCACTGAACCCACGGAAACGCACAGAAAATTTTTTGTTTTTTCCAAAGGATGTAGACTGAGATTGGGATTTTTTTTGAAAAATCAAGCAATCAGTCTGGAGTTGCCTGGGAGCGCGGACGTCTCGTCCGCATCAAGGGTACGTCTCGTACCCGCTTCAGGAGTTTGGGAAATCGTGTATCTTAACAGGCGTCAAGCGTCGTTCCATGCCTCCGATTTATCTTACTCCAACCCCATTTTTGCAGGCTGGACGCCTACGTGCGGACGGGACGTCCGCGTTCCCAGGGGGAGGCGTATTTATTATTGTGAGGCAACCTTGTTTGCAATCTCTGATACGGCGGTATATATTCAATTGAGGAATTCAAGGAGAAATCGTAGAATCAATTTTCAGACCTGAAAATCAAAGTTTACCAATCGGCTAGGAGTGCGAAGTCAAACAGCAAGTAATTAAGTGACTCGGAAATACTATTAATCCGGCATATAATCATATTGCATTTATTGAATAGCGCTGAATGCGCGGCACATAGCAGCAGCCTTTTAGCGGGGGTGCATACCCTTGCGGGGTGATTTATCTTAGCGATTGAACCCCGGGAACCGTTGAAAAACATATAAAGCCCTGAATGGGCGACATATAAAGCAAGGTAATTATCAGCCGGAGTAATAAATGAAAGATGACCGATGAAGAAATCTATAATTGTATTTTTTATTCTTATTGCAATGTTCAACGTTGCGTGGTGCAAGCCGCAAGAAAAGATGGAACTCGAAGAGTTCAGGTTTTTTACTTTAACCTCTGACTCAATATCATACGCCTTACTTTACAAACATCTTGAAAACAAAGAACTATCTGATAAGTATGGCTTAATCATTCTAACCATAATTGAAACACAATTGATGACTATCAATGGTATGCTTTTATCGAAAAATATAAATAATGACATTAACAATTCAAGTATTTATACGGAGATAAAGAGTAATAATAGTATTCTAGTTAAACTAATTACATCACCACCTATTTTAAAAAGTAAATATAGAACCTTACTCAAAACTCTTACATATTTGCTTCTTCTTCCAATTTCAGCACAAGACAAGGAGCTTGTCTTGAGATTTATGAAGGAGAACTACTCGAAAATGGAGATAAGTACAGAAAATGACAAGGCTTTATCTATGCTGGATTTTGGGTACAATTTGGTCTCGTCATCTTTTGAAAAATCTTTATTTGTGAATATTAGTCTTCTTCAAGACTATACTCACTTGTTGCGCATTTTTTCGCTTTTCCGAGATGGTAAAGTATCAGAAATAAAATGTATCTTACGCAACAAAATAATATACAATCATATTTTGATTTCGTTATTTATAAAGCGTAATGCAGGATATGATAAAGCAAGTTATGTGAAGTATAAAAAAAATTTAGTAATTCAAGACATAATTAACGATTATAAAAGAAAAAAAACGAAGAAAGATCTGAAGAATCCCGAAAATATGAAAGTAAAAAAACAAATTCCTGTCAGCCCTCAAGGTTAAAAAAGGTTTTTTATTATGATTAAAGTATCGCTTATGGGTGCCGGGCGTATGGGCAAATGCCATGCGAGAGAAATCAAAGCAATTGACGGCATGGAGCTTTATGGAGTTTTCGACCCGAATGCTGAGGCGGCAAAAAGTTTCGCCAAAGAATATGGTACGCAAAAGGTTTATTCTTCAGCGGCTGAAATTGCCGGGGACAAAGAAATCGACGGTGTTCTGGTTTGCAATTTTTCTGATCAGCATTTTCAAACATTGTCTGAGCTTATCGAAGCCGGAGTAAGCAATATCTTTTGTGAAAAAGCATTGGTCCGGGATTTGGCTGATGGGGAAAAGATTTTGGCGTTGGCGGCAGCCCGTTCTGTCAAGATTATGGTTGGCCATCACCGTCGTTATGACAATGGCTATGCGGAAATCAAAAGAATGATCGATGCCGGCGAATTGGGCCGGATCAGAATGGCGAAAGTTCATTTATGTCATCCCGGCTATGCTCGCGAATGGGGTGATTTCTTTGCAGATTTCGAGCGTAGCGGCGGCGTTATTCTGGATATGATGAGCCATCTGTTCGACCAGCTCAACTGGTATTTTGGTGATCCGGTCCATGTTTCAGGAAACAGTGTGATGTTTGATCGTTCCCAGCCCTTGCCGATGGATTATGTCTCCGGGACCATAACTTATGAAGACAATATTATTTGCGGGATAGACGGCAGCTGGCAGCGCTATGGCGAAAGTTGCGATAGAATTGAGGTCTATGGTGACCGCGCTTGTGTTGTTTACAATTGCGGTGCTGAACACGTGGACATCTACCGCTCCAATGAACACACGATTCGTCAAGTTGGGACGTCGAATGCTTACAATGATCAGATGAAGGCGCTCAAAGAGATGATTGAAAATAAGACTGAACCGGTCAATTCTCTGCAAGCCGGTTTTGAGTCGGCACGGGTCGCGCTTAAAATGATTGACGCGGTGAAACAGCAGGAAACCCTTAAATTCTAAACTGAGCTCATGAAATAGTTTGCATTTTTTCATGGAGACCAAGTGCGGGCAAGTGAATATGAATGAATTAGGTATAAAATTAAGCTATTCAAGACCAGTTGCCTTGAGTGATCCATATCAGGATTTTGATCCAAGTGAATTGACTCAGATTATCAATACTCCCGATACAGAAGTGGCGTGGAATGAATTATCTTGTATTTTTCAAGCATATCTTCCGGCCGGTGCGTATGAGGAATGCGCATATTTTGTTCCCCATGCTCTTAATTTTATTGAAGGGGATACTGATACAGCTGGCGACCTTGCTACACATTTCATTTGGTGGATAGCGGAGAATAAGTCAAATTTGGTCAATGATGGCGTTTATAATAGCCTGTTATTATTTTTCCAAAAACTACTTGCAAAAAAAATCAGTCTTTTTGAATTAAAAGAAAATAAAGACGGATACTTATACCCTGAAAATTGTGCATGGATTGAATTTATTATTTCATCCTTTAACGAATATCCTGTTTTTAATTCCCTGGGAGATGAATGGCTTATTGAGCTTCTCGGGAAAGTGACAACCTTTGCTCAAGCGGCATGGACGTTACATTTTATTAGAGACTATTATCAGCATGATCAATATGCTCGAATGAATTCAAGAATAATTGAAAAATGGAGTAAGGATCGCGATAAGTTAAATAAGATTCAGAACTTGATTATAGAAGAAGTCTTTGACAAAACAGATATGATTACCCAATATTGGAGTAGAATGCTTAACGAAGCTGGAATTTAATAAGGAAAGTTAATATTGTGCACGCCAAGATTTTTCCCGCAAAAGTGAATGTTAAATGAGCCAAGGATGAAAAATGGAGCCCTGCCAAAGTGATATGAATAATATTTAAGGATAATTTATATGGATAAAAGTAAAAAAATATATGGAATATATATACCGGTTGTTGTTATGACTTTATGGGGATTGGTATCCGCGGTGCTTTTTTTAGTAAAATTCAAGGATGCATCATGTAATCTGAAGACTACAGCGGCAGATATGAATATGGTGGTATATCTTTCATGTTCTTTTTCAATTCGTATTTGTGACTCATTCGAAATTTGGGGTTTAGCATATAACAATTACGCTTTGTTTTCAGCATTATTGTTATTTTTTCAAGTTTCTGTTTATTTTTGCGGCAGCTACTTAATTCTAAAAGCGCTTAGCAGATGGGATGAACGCAGAAACACTAATCAAAATCATTCAAACACTCTGTCTGTTGATTAACATTGGATGTGATTGTCTTGACCCGCAATTCAAGTAGACACGTAAATTGTTTTGATTTGGGATTCTGGCTGATTGCAATTATTTGTCTGGACAATTTCTCTTTTTTCCACTGTAACTGACAATAAAATAGCGGGAATCCCCCAGGAATATCATTTTATTATCGCCAAGTTCGTAAATGTAGCGTGTTCGTGGTAATAACAGAAGTGGCGGGTTTACGTCAATATTGTTCAAATCCAGAAAAGCGGAGGTTCCGCCGCCGCACCATAAGTAATTTCCGTTAATTCGCCATGGGGGCTGCAGTTGACTTCTTCCATTGAAAAACACCGGCTTGTCATCCGGCGAATCAAATTTGCGCTTGCGTCCGCGTTGACAGAATATCCATTCAGTCTTGCGCTTCTTTGGACTAATGCGGTAAAGTCGCTCCACCCAGGAACATGAGACTAAGTAAAGCGCATTGTCAAGCCCTTGCCACATCACGTCTTTGTCGGTTCCCGAATATGGCGCTTTGAATAATCTTTCAAAACGGTTTCGTTTAATATCGTATTGCCAGACATAGGTGTGTTTATTCGTGTAGGTAAGCAGAAAAGCCAGTTTATTTTCGTCGATGGCCGTCAGGCTGGAAAGACCGCCGCGAAGTTTGTCGAGGTCATTGAGCTTTTCACTCCTCTCTGAACTGAAAATTATTTTACGACTTGACCCGTCCAAATTACAACTGAACATATAATTACGACGGTTCTTTACCGCCCATTCCCCGTCACCCGCCAGGGCGTAAATTTTGCCGAAATGAATCAGCAGAGATCTGACTGGTTCAGTCGAAAAACCTTTGCGAATAAACCACTTTTCTTTAGCACGGTCATAGATATGCAGACTGTTTTTTATATCAATAAACGCAATATGTGAATTCGTAAGCGCGATTGGTCGCTTATACTCGCCGCTGATGGTATTTTCAGGAATAAGCAACGTTTTGTCGGGAGGTGGAACTTTAACGAATGCGCCGTCTGATTTGCGAATGAATAATTGTTTGTTATCAAAAAATAAAAGGATTTCGCCGCGACACTGCGCCGCCCCGCACAGTTTAACAGGGACTTTTTCTTTAGTCATGTCCGACAGTTTATAATAAGGGACTGTTGCAACGTTGAAGTTGGAATTAACTTCAAAGAAAAACTTCATTTTTGCCGGTTCAACAGGTTTGCATTCACGGTCGTTCTGAAACACTGTATTAATAATAATACCACGACGATTGCCGAAATTGTTATTTTTCAAACTCAGCAGACAAAATTTCTTTAAAGCTGAGATGATTGTGTGCGGTGGTGCAAATCCTGAGTTGTTCCGGGAACGCGGAAAGCTCCTCATCCAGTAGTCTAGGTCTTCGAAGTCTGAATTCATCGCGTGTTTTTTCTGATAGATTTTCAGGCGTCGATCAGGTAAATCGAATTGTTTGATTATAATGCCGCAAAAATTACGAAGACGATAATAAGACGGAGATTCTTTAAAACTCCTGGTATTGGGATTTTGGCGTGGCCGCAACCAATCGGTATTGACTGAGGCCAGTCGCTTATAATATTGATCAATGGCACGGGTAAAATTTTCTTCGGTTTTTTCCCTTATACATGCGCGCATGGTATCCAGCAGGAATATTTCTGGTTTGATTGAGTTCAATTTGCTGCTGGATACAAACCTGCACAAATCTTTGGTTTGTTCAAGATAATCGGTCAGTTCGCTTAGGTCGATCAAGGCGAGTGAGGATTGATTTGGGAAAAAAATATCAGTCAGAAAACATCCCATGATTGTTTGATTTACCTTTATAGCCTCCTGCGGATGCGAGGCCAGGTATTTTGCCGCTTCCTTATATAACAAAGTATAATCGTCAAGACGTTGTTTTCTCCACTCGCGGGGATTTCCGTAGTAATAGCTCCAGTTTGACCGGCTAACCACATTGGCCAAATTTCCCAGCTCTTTAAGTGAATTGATGCCGTCAGCCAGGTCATAGGGGTAGTAAAGGGATTTTATATCAGCGATAAACAAGGGCCGGAATTCGCGACAAAACTGACTGTATTGTTTTTGAAAATCATCTGTCCAAGAGTTACTGTAATTGGTTGGGATCCCCCCGCAAATGGTGTCGATATAAAAAACGGAAGGGCTGCAAATACCAAAATCAGCCCGGAATTTTTTAGCGCGTTGAAGTTGTTTGTACATTGCGGCGGTTTTCTCTACCATAGGTATGCCGCGAAGCATCTTGCCATAATATATCAATTCTGCGTATCTGAGACTTTTGTCGTTTGGAGCCAGTGCAAGAGCGGAAAAAAGTTTATCTTTGGCGTTTCTGAACTTTTCTAGTTCCCCGAGTTGACCGCTGCCCTGGCTTTTGACCAGACGCTGGTATTCTTTGAAAAAACGTTGAGCCTCTTGTCGCGCTCCGGCGGAGACGTTTTGCCGGTTTGATAATACAAGTAATGTTTTTTCTCTCAAACTTGTCGCCGTCTGCGTGATTTTTGTTAATTTCCCGGAAATTTTCACGGTGCCGGTTATATTATTGGCAAGATTACGAATAATCAACTTAATATTAATAATATCTGTCTCTCCATCGGATTCACACTCCAAGGTCAGCAATCGGACAGATGACTTTAATTTATAAAGTTTATTCGTTAATTCCCGTTCTTTATCAACCAATGCTAGATGTGCGCGTTCCAACATCTGGATGTTGGATTGTTTTATTAACTCCTGTTCGAATATTCTGATCAACTCTTTGATTTTCGGTTTATCGCTAAGAGGTATCCCGATATTACGTACTGACACGATCGACAAATAAAGCAGATTTGCCGTTGACAGTTTTTTTACTGCCCGTCTGATTAAATAAGCCAATTCCTGAACCTTGGATACGTTTGCATCTATCAGCCTGAAACCGTTTTTGGCATTGAAAACAACCAACCGTTTATCTTGTATTACGGCAAAAATATCCACATGCGGGAACAATTTAACCAGTTTGACGGCGGCAAGGGAACTTGCTGTCAACTTATGCTCTTTGAGTACTTTATCTATTTCGGTGCGTTCAAGTATTTGAATGTTCTCGTCACTGGACAATGCAACCAATACTCGATCCGCAATTTTTCCCGCCGCCGGAGAATCTCCAATCAGTGCTATTTTGACTCCTGCGTTACAAACAAGAGTAGCGCATGTCAATAAACATATAATGTATAATGTCCGTATTATCATTTAACGACCGCCTTGCAGTAGTATCGGGACGATGCTGCTTGTGCAACCCGAAGATAAAGTTGACTTAAATAAACAATTTTTCTTCCTTATATAATTAAGACGGCTCAATACAGCATATTCTTTGCTTAATACCATTTTTTTTATTATTACAAAGATCAAGTGTATTCTTGATCTCTGATGTACACATACGGTTCAGTCTATTGCGTCTATTACTGCCAATCTTGTGATTTATAATGCCGTGAACCTTATATAATATTTCCTGAATGGATTTTCTCATATGAAAAATTTAAGGTTTTCCGGATACCATCCCGGTCAAATATACTTCTTATTTTCAGAGTTTACAAGCAAAGCAGGAATCTTGTTCAGACCTGACGTCATAACAAAGTACACAATGGGGTATTCGACCAGATATATATTATTCATCATTTGATTTTCGGGGAACTAAATTATGGGACCATTTTTTTGAGGTACCATAATTTTTTTGATGGAATTACTGAGACGGTATGATCGAAGAGCGTTTGCTTAACAAACAGAAATGGCGATGATGATGTAACGCGCCAGTTTGCCGGCGGTTACCAGGATGGTGAAGAGTACGAAATTGACTTTCAAAGTCCCCGCTACTACCGTTAACGGATCGCCGATGACCGGCACCCAGGCAAACAGCAGTGACCATATACCGTATTTTCTGAAACGCGACGTGGCTTTATCCAGTTCTTTTTCGTCCATGCGCAACACTTTGCGGATGAGCCATGTGCCACCCCAATAGCCGATGGCGTAGTTGGTGAAACTGCCCAGGACATTTCCGGCGGTCGCCACCGCCACTGTCATCGCCGGGTCGAAATCATGCAGCAAGAGAAATCCTAATACCGCTTCCGAACTGAACGGCAGTATCGTTGCCGCCAGAAACGCCGCGATAAACATTCCCGCATAGCCCATTTCCGTCAAATATTCCATTTCACTTTCCTTTTGTTCCCTGTAAATTAGCATGAATTAACTTGTATATCAACATCGGACAACTTGACTATTTGCGTCAGACGAATAATATTAAACAATTATTTTCAGGAGGCTTGTTGAGATTGCGTCACTATGTATCCTTGACCTACAGAATAGGGAAAATCAAAAAATGAATATCGTCTATAATGATATAATAGATTGGGAACCTGCAGTTTTATCATTTGTTTTCAATGATGGCGAGGCTTTGAAGTTGGATATTAAAGAGGCAATTAGAGGTTGGTTTGCCTCAAGAAGCGAGTGTCGGTTACATGACTGTAAATGTTTTCTGCAGTTTATCGAAATAGACGGAATTGACAGGAAAAGGAATAAAGTCACAGTTTTATGTCAATGGATATGCAAAAGGTGTGTAGGTTCTTTGTATAGATATGTTGATGAACAAGTTTCTTCTATTGACCATATGGAACTAGGGATAAATTTCCCGGATGAAGATTTGGTCGGCACGGAAACTCAATGGATATATGTTCCTGAAAGGACGGTTTTGTTCGAAGACGGCAGAGAAGAATTAGTTAATCCGTTTTTTACAACCAAAAGACCTGTTTCCAATGCTGAATTTGCTGCGTTTTGTGTTCAAACGGGCTATTTAACCACAGCGGAAAAAGAAGATCCGGACTTGGAAACTGAAACATACTTTGATAACGCGTTGCTGCATGGACTTTCAAAAAGAGAAAAAGAAGAGGCTTATGTTGTTAACGTCTCATATTTTGATGTTGAGGAGTACTGCAAATGGAGAAACGTTAGATTGTTGACGGAGAAAGAATGGTTGTCAGCCGCAGTCATTAAACCTGTATTGCTCGAAAAAGAACCGGAATTCCAAGATGTACGTAGGTTCCAATCACTGGGAAATGCGTTATTTTTCGAATGCGGCGAATGGACAAGTTCAATTGACCATGAAACTGGTCTTGTCGTTCGCCGGAGCGGTCCTCAATATGCGCTATATAAAGGCTGGGAAAAGTCCCATTACCGCCAACTGTCAAAAAAAGGGGTATATGATTACTTCACTTTTAGAGTTTGCAAAGATTTGTAGTTCGACGGCCTTGATTGACAAAAGATTCTCATTATTGGGTGGATCATGTAGAGGATATTTGCGTGCGTTCAAAAAAGATCTGCTCATCAAATACCGCGAAAATTTATCGACGGGCAATAATTCAATCTTTTAAGTTTATTTCAATCAATCCATCTTTAATGCGAGTAAGCGTTCCATTTAATTCTGAATTAGGAGAGCCGATAAATATTCTTGGGGCTGGATTTGCAGCAAGGGAATCGACAAATTTAAGATGCGAAAGCGACCTGTAAGGATTCCATTTACCACACACACTGGAACCAGCAATTTGGAAATCCTCGATTCTTCCAATCGGGGATGAATTCCAGAACAATTCTTTTCTATTCATTTTTTGATCTCACAAATTTAATCTTGCTTACGGGCTTACGGCGCGGTTGAATCGTCCTGATTCGTTTTCGCTTTTATTTTTTCTTCCTGCTCCTGCCGTTTATATTTGAATTCCATTGTCGTAATAAAACTGCAAAAGAGAAAAATCCCTAAAACGCCTTTAACTTTCCAGAAACCGGGGACCAGAAAACTTAACAAAAACAATATAAGCAGGACAATCGTTAAAACAACCCCCTGGAAGTATTGCCTGGAGTAATGTTTTGAAAACCTTTTGTGTTGAGCTATAGATCGTTTATTCATATTATATCTGCCGCCGATTGGTGGAGTGGCGCATTAACGGTACTTCCCCCGTAAAGGGTTTGCCGGTTTTTTATTGTGTTTTATGGTCTGCCAAATTCAATTTCGGTTATTTGAAAAGTATTAAATTCGGTAATTCTCACGACTACGGCGATTGCCTCGTTTATATCTGCCGTTGTTACGGAAAAATAACACCAGCCGACTTCACTGCCTTTTCTGTCGGGCCAATCAGTCATATTTTCCAAAAGATCTATATCCGCCGAGTCGGCGCCTTCAATCATGCTGTTCCATTGGGCTTGAAGTTCTTTTACCGGATTCTTTTGCTTTGCTTCATCAGCCAGGAATTCATAGGCTTTTTTGAATTGTTTTTCGTTCAAAAGCGTACAAAATTCGTAAGCGAAGGTGCAATAGGGCGGATCATTGAAGATATTCTCATCTTCGATATCCTCGCCGACATCAGGCAAATCCTCCATTTTCCGGTATTTATCAATTTGCTCTTCAGCCAGCCGGGCGGTTGCATTTCTGAAATACTTTCCTTCAGTTTGATCAGATATTTTAATAATCTCTTCATAACCTTTTACGGCCTCGCTATATTTGCCCAGCTTGATCAAGGCCAGACATTTCCAGTTCATAACCGTGCTGAAGCCCGGATCAAAAGGTTTCATGAGGAGCAGGGCTATATCATAGAAATTGATTCCTTGACAAATTGACTTTTTCTGTCGTGGAGATATCTCAGTTTTTGAGGCGGTTTTTGTCAACTCCGTCAAACGATTAGCTTTTGATATCAACATGTCCGCCGCGCTTGAGCGGCTTTGATAGGGAATTTGTGATAGTTCCATATTTTTCTCCCAAGGTAAAAAATAACTGCGTATTTGGCGATCAGTTCGTATTTTGTTTGTTGCCAATCGACAAGAACATTTACTTTCACGAAATCATACCCGCAAAATACTGGAAAATTATTTGTAATATAGCCGGGGTTTTTCATTTAACAAGCCGCTTTATTTGTGCTTCGCCTAAGCCGGCATTCTGTGTTTTTGGCGTAGGTTTTTAAGCAATAGCGGATTCTCCATCACCAGCAGCTGTAAAATTATAAAAAAAAACGGCGGAGCAGGTTAATGCTCCGCCTGGAGAGACTGTTTTCCGTAATTACGGCGTCCAGTTTTTAATAGCGTCTTTGTCAAGAATCAACTGCTGGAAACCCCAGTCGTTGAATTTTGTACCGGCGCCTTTGAGGTTATTATCGGTTTTAAGGATGTCGCCGTGTATACCATCAGGGATTTTGGTGTCGGGCATTGAAACAACGCACTCGGCAACCATGACGAATTGTGATTTTTTGGTGGATTCGGTTTCAGTTGAGAAAATCCAACCGAGGAACGGAAGGTCTTTGAGGAACGGGATGCCGCTGACGCCGCGAACCCGGCTTTTGTTTTCGAGACCGCCGATGACGAAGCGATTGCTTTTGTGGCTGATCATGACATCGGTATTAACCTTGTTGCTCTTGGCGATACGCGGGGAGCCGTCAGAGTTCCAGCCCATCAGAGAGTCGTTTTCCATAACCACATTCAGGATAGTGGCATCTTCGCAGACAGAAGGAGTAACTTTGATGCTGAAGCCGTAGCTGGTGGGTTCAGTGAAGGTTTTGTAACCTTTGTAGATGACCATGTCGTTATCTTGTTTCCAGGAAGTCTGTTCAACCCATTCTCCATCGACTCCTTTATAGAGTTTGAAGCCGTAGGAGCGGATTTCGGAACCGCGGTTCGCTCCGCCTTTGTCAAAGTACATGGCGGAATCTTTCAGCTGGAGATAGTAACGGGTCTCATTGGAGTTTTCGACATTGACCTTCATAACCGTGAAAGTGGTTTTAACTGAGGTGGTAGTGCTGACGCCGCCGCCGGCCAGATTGATCTGGGTGCCGCTTGAATCATAGGCTTTGAAATAGTATGCGCCGTTCGTAACAGCAGCAGGAGTTGCCGCGAAAAAGCTTTTGCCTTCAACAACCATGTAGGTTTCGCCGAGTGATTCATCCGGAATCTTTTCATAGGTGAAATTCATCAGACCGGATTTGCGTTCGATCAGACCGATTTTGTTGTTTCTGACAACAATGTTACCAGAGGTGATGACTTTAGCATGACCCTTTGAGGTAAGGAAGTCGAAATATTTGGTATTCCATTTGGGGTTGACGTTCAGGAACTGGGTTCTGCTTGAACCATTAGTCAGCATGCCGCCGTCGAGGGTGTTTGCCCAGTTGCTGCGGTAACGAGCGCCGGTAGAGAGCAGGTCAACGCCGTCGTTGTTTTTCCAGGCCTGGAAATCAAGACCCATTTTGCCGTCATTTTCGGCTGCTACTTCATAGATGTAGTATTTCAGAGAAATTTCCGGGTTCGGAACGTCGTACTGCTTGAGCATATACTCAATGTTTTTCTTGCTGTACGGAGGAGTGTACATGAAGAGACAGTTCAAATGCGGATCAAAGAGGACTTTATCTTTACCTTTGGTCAACTCGTAAGATTCATTTTTTACATTAGCGCCAACTCTTTTGACCATTGTCGCCAACTGCTCAGCGTTACGGTATGACGGGAAGTAGAAATATCTGGGCTGACCTGATGAAGAGGTGATCTTCGGCTGGTCAAGGCGTTTGACGATTTCGTCAATTCCCATGCCGTTGGTATGTTCGGCGAAACGAAAATCTTCAGCCGAGATTATGACGAAGTTGGCGCCGTTATTGTATTTAATACATTCAACGGTTGTTTCATCGCCATCGACGCGCAATGACTGAACGGCTGAACGCAGATAGGGACGCACTTCATAGGCATCCGCGTGCTTGAGCCTGTAGATTTTGGTAACGACGTAAGGGTCATTGTTATCGCGGATAAAATGTACGGTATCGGTGCTTTTATCGATATCAACTTTCAACCAGGCTTTGACCTGGGTATTGTCGTAAGGCGGGGTAGGGCTGGTGTTTTTTGAGTTCTGACAGAACCCGGCAGCCGCAGCCAGTACAGTTCCGGCTGTTAAAAATAATTTCATATTCATATTAGTTTATCTCCTTGTAAATATATCTGGTTATTTCTTATTCAATTTTTCCATCTGAGCGTCTGTAATAATCCGACCGGCGAATTTTGACAGCGCTGATTCGGGATGAACCAGATTGGCTTCCGCGGTAACGTAGAAGTATACTTTTTCTTTAACCTTGGTGGTTGAGCCGAAGATGTATTTGAGAACTGGAATTTCACAGAGGAAAGGAATACCGATATTCTGTTCAACTTCCTGTTCGCGGTTCCAGGAGGCCAACAGCTTTTCAGATTTCATTTCAAGAGTCAGGTCTGATTCGACAAGACTGGTATCTGAAAGTTCCTGACCGAAGTTGTTTCTTTCAACAACAGAGCTCATTGCAATGCTGTAATCAAACAGAACGCTGCCTTTGAAATCCTGTTCATAAGCTTGTTTGGTATAAGGAATGATTCCGGTTTTGAAGGCAACCATATTCGGTGGCGCCTGGAAGCATATTGTCGGGTTGGTAACGGTCAGAGCGATTGAGGCGTCAGCCCCCTGATCAATAGATGATTTATCATTATCCTGATCTTTGACGATATTCTGGAAGGCCGGTGAAAATTCAACGCTGTAACTGCCTGTTTTATTGATCATCGTGATAGAGGCGGTTCCGGCAACCTTCGCTTTACCTGACTGCTGAAGCAATTTAACGAAGCTCAAGTCGAACTGCGGAGCAACGAAAAAAGCGCCATATCCCCAGTTGAAGTTTCCAAGAACGTCTATCGCCTGTGAAGTAAGGGTATTGAGAACGGCGTCAGCAGCCCGGAAATTCAGGGCTTCAGCGCCGATGCCGAAAAGGTTCAGGCCCGGGCCGTTTTTCCATGCCAGGTAATCGATACCCAGATCGCGCAGAGTGCTTTCGCGCAGTTCATAAACTTTAATGGTCAGGTTGACCTGCGGAACCGGTCGGTCAAGATTTTTTGCCCAGGTAAAAACGGTTTTGCCGTCAGAGTATGAGTCTTTCCAGTAAATAATGTTGGAATCGGCATTGCGATAAACAATACCATCACCGCTTTTTACCGCATCATTCAGAATTTCAACCATTTCTTCAGTTGAACGGTTTTTAGGACGATATGAGAAGCGATAGATACCGGTACCCTGGATTACTGAACCATTAGCGTCTTTCGGACTTGGAATATCCATCGCCGCGACAAGCTTGTCAACGTATGGCATCATTTCCGGCGCTGTGGTAACAACGATATACATCTCTTTTTTGAATTTGTATTTGAGACGTTCAACCTGGGAGTTGTGATCGTAACGGCTTACCGCGCCCAAAATCCAGGGAACGATGTCTGCCGCTGCAACATGCTTGAGCTGGTATACCTTTGTAACCATGTACATCTGCGCGTCATCCTGCATGAACCTTATTTTTCTTATTTTTCCTAACGGTCCGGTTGAGGTTTGCGCGCTGCATGTCAGAGTTGCCATGCCGACCACTCCGATAAGAACCAGCAATCCAATGCTTTTTAATTCTTTCATTCTGTTCCTCTCTTCTAAACTTTCTTTTGTTTAATTTAACCCGAACAATTCGGGTTCCTTTATTACTTTTAAATTAGCCTGATATTGTTAGGCGGATATTAGGTTTTGTTTTGTAAATTAATAAATTTCTTCTTTTTCTTCCGGGATTAATAGAAAAGAAACATTTATAAACTCCTTTCTGAAAACTTGAATATTAATCGATTTTTGAAAATACAACCATATTGTCTATTAAGATAATGGACTTAATATACAATATTGGCGCAAAATATCAAAGAGGTCTTGGCATAAATGATTTAATAATTTATTTCCTGAGGTGCCGGGTGACTGTTCGCGGGACTTTCGGTTTGAATATTCGCGATGATAACGTTTCCTTGACAGTGTGTTGCTCAACTTGAAGTTTTAAAAAAAACAATGTTTATGATTTTTTTTCTTGCCTCGAAAGATCATTTGTGATATATTTTAAGTAATTATATAGTACGTTAATGTTTAGAACAGGAGTAATAGCGTGCCGACCTATGAATACAAATGCCGGGAATGCGGGCATAAACTGGAAATATTTCAAAGCATGAATGATGCTGCTTTGACAACCTGTCCGGAATGTAAAACCGATTCATTGAAACGATTAATCGGAACCGGAGCGGGGATAATTTTTAAAGGCAGTGGTTTTTATCAGACCGATTACCGTTCTGAAAGTTATAATAAATCCGCTAAAAAAGAGACTGAAACATCGACTTCAGCCAGTACGACTTCCGATAAAAAGGCGGAGTCTTCGACTGCAAAGTCTGATAAGGCTTCAGCATCTCCGGCAAAATCTGATTGAACGTGTTTAAGACAGGAGTGAGATGTTATGGAAATACGTTGTGAAAATTGTGGATGCCCGAACCAGTTCGGAACGGTGTTCTGCCGTAACTGCGGTAAAAAACTGAAGGTCCAGGATTTGTCCGCGATGAGCAGAAAATCCGGTACCCCCAAAAAGGTTTTCAAGCGCATTATCCAGGTTATTGTAACGATACTGGTACTTGGAACTCTGTGCGGCCTGTTTTTGCCGGTCGGATTCAAGAAAATGCCGGTTTACAATGGAGAGGAACGTGAGCTTCAAGATCTTATAAAAGGTTTTCGCCGGGCTATGGACCGGGGGCAAAACCGGACTTTTATTTTGACCGGCGAACAACTGGTTGCAATGATCGATACTATGGGAAAAGAGGAACGTGAGGCCTATCGCAATCGCAAGAATAAGAAAAATTCCGATCCGGAAATGCCGGAGCCGGAAGGCGTTTTCGGCCTGGTCATCAATGACGATGATACCTTGACCGCAATTTATGAAAAAGATTTTGCAGCGGCCATTCCGTTTCGAATGACTTTGACCGGAACGCCCAAGATGATGAAAGATACTGCGACTCTTGAAGCCAAATCCGCGACATTGGGACACCTTCCGGTGCCGGAAGCATGGTTGGCGGATATTCAGGAGCAGTTTGCCGAATACCTGAAATCACGTTTATCAGCCAGGCATTTTGAGGCTGTTGAAGATGTTACCGTCAAAGAAGGCAAGATCCATGTCCGCCTGAAAAAAAATGAACAAAGAAGCGGCAGTGTTTTCGGTAATATCGGCGCCGGCGAATTTGGCGACAAAAAATACGGTGAAAAGTTTAACAGTCGTAAAAGCAGTTTTGATAACAGAAAATAATCAGTTCTAACCTTGAACCATCGATGGTCTAATTAAAACTTTTTCCTGAAGAAAGACACTGCACGGGGTTCTACTTCTTCCTCGGTTGGCATATACCCGAACCAGAGAGCAAAGGCGTAACGCCTGAAATCATTCAGGATTGCCAGCAGACAAGGCAGCAGCAGCAAAGTTACCAGAGTGGCGAACAATACTCCGAAAGCAATGGATAATGCCATTGGTATCAGGAACTGGGCCTGAAAACTTTTTTCCAGAATTAGCGGCATCAGTCCGGCAAAAGTGGTAAATGTAGTAAGCATGATAGCCCGAAACCGGCGTTTGCCTCCTTCGCGCAGTGCCTCGTACAGCGGCATGCCAGACTCAAGACGGCTGTTTACGCCTTCGATCAGTACAATCGCATCGTTTACAACAATTCCGGCAAGAGCGACCATCCCGAACATACTCATAATCGATACCGGTTTGCCGAACAGCCAGTGTCCGATCAATCCGCCGACCAGCCCGAACGGAATGGTCGTCATAATCACTGCCGGTTGAACGTACGACCTGAAGATGGTGGCGATTATCAGGTATATTCCGAATAACGCCAGTGGAAATGAGATGACCAGACTCTTCATCGAGTCAATCATCTCCTTTTGCTGCCCTTCGAGGGAGTAGCTGATGTCATTATTGTAACGCTTCCTCAACTCGGGCAGGAAATTAGCTTTTACCTTACGCATGATGTCATCAGCGTTGCCGACATTCTGGTTGACGTCGGCTGAAACTTTTATTACGCGTTTACGGTGGTTGCGGTTAATGATGCTTGGCCCTTCCTGCATTTTAAACTCGGCTAAAGCCGTGAACGGGATTTGTTTGCCTTCTTTCGTTTTTACCCGGAGACGCTTGAAGTATTCAATTGAGTCGCGTCCGAATTTTTCCGGGTAGCGGATTTTTACCCGGATGTCATCTCGTCCGCGCTGGATGCGTAGCGATTCGCGTCCGTAAAATCCGCCGTGAACGTGCTTTGCCAGATCGTCAAGGGTAAATCCGTGATGATAGGCTTCCGGTTTGATCTTGACGATGAATTCACGTTTGCCCGGTCGCCAGTCCAACTGCTGGTCATAAACGCCTTTATAAAGTTTGAGATGGTTGAGCAGTTCGTCGGCCGCGGCCAACAGTTCTTCATGGTTGTTTCCGTGAAGCTCTATTTCGATCGGCAGTCCGCCGGGACCGCCGGCAAAGGTATTGAAAGTTGTCGCGACCGCGCCCGGGATATCACCGGCTTTCTTATGCCAGTAATCGACCAGTGTTTGAGCAGAAATATTGCGAATTTGCGACGGGAGCAGATCAACCGTTACCTCAAATTTATTCGGTGCATTGTTTTGGACCCGCCAGTCGATGCTGCTGCCGATAAGTGAATAGATCGAAGAGGTAAGATGGGTACCCGGAGGCAGCTGCGGTTCGAATTTTTTCTCGACCTCTTTCCACGCTGCCATGACGCGAACGGCTGTTTTACGGGTTTGTTCGATCGGGGTTCCCGGTGCCATCTCAATGGTGGCGCGGACAAAATCGGAGTCGGTTTTCGGGAAAAAGATAAATTTAATGAAGCCGCTGTATTTCATGCCGCCGACAATTGCCAGAATTGATATGGCGATGCACAGTACGGCATAGCGCCACGGCAGAATGCGGTCGATAAACGGGCCGTATACACAGTGGATTACATAATCCAGACCGGCGGAAACCCGTTTGCGGATCTGTCCCATCGGATTGAAACGCATGACCTTGTGATCTGTTGGGGGTAAATGGCGCAGATGAACCGGTAGGATTATCAAACATTCCAACATTGAGATTGAGAGCGACGCGATGACCGGAATCGGGATTTGCCGGATGAATTTACCGATCATGCCGGGAATCCAGAAGAGCGGCATGAATGCGACAATTGTGGTTGTCACCGCCGCGATAACCGGGAATGCGACATCGCTGGTCCCTTTGACTGCCGCGGTTTCCGGGGCGTCGCCAACCTTGCGGTGTGAATAGATCGATTCGCCGACTACGATTGCATCGTCGACGATCAGTCCAAGGACCATGATCAGTCCGAACAATGACAGCATGTTGATTGAGCCGCCGATCAGTGCCATGATCATCATAGCCCCTGCTAACGAAATAGGAATTCCCATGGTTACCCAGAAACTGAGGCGCAGATCAAGAAACAGCCATAGGACCAGAAAAACCAGAACAAGCCCGATTTTTCCGTTATTCAGCAATAGATTCAAACGGTCAAGTATCAGGCGCGATACGACAAATACTTTGGATATATGAACCGATTTAGGCATGGTAGCCAGCTTTTCTTTAATCAGTTTATTGACTTCATTGGTGATGGACAACGCATCTTCACTCTCAGTTTTGAACAAATTAATGGATACTGCCGGTTGGCCGTTGAAGAGTGAGTAAACGACCGCATCCTCGTCAAATGAATCCTTTATTTCCGCGATATCCCCTAGATAGATGGTAGTGCCGTCGCTTCGCGTGATGATGGGAATGTTCCGGTAATTTTTAGCCCGGTACTTTCTGCCGAGAACGCGAATTCTGATTTCTTCGCCTTTGGTTCTGATGGTTCCAGCCGGCATGTTGAACCCGTTTTTGGTTACCGCGTCCGATATGTCGGTAAAATTCAGGCCGTATTGCCGGAGACGTTCCTCTGAGACTTCTATCGAGATTTCATAATCGCGGGTTCCGCTCAAATTAGTTTGGCTGACTCCCGGCAGGTTTTTTATTTCATCCTCAAACTCGCGGGCAAATTCTTTCAGTTGCGCTTCCGGCAACTGCCCCCATACTACAACACTCATCACATCGCTGCGGTGCTTCAATTCGCGAACTACCGGGTTTTCAATATCTTTGGGAAAATTGGTAATACCTGAAACCAGAGTATCGACCTCGTTTCGAATATAATCGGTGTCGGCCTGGTCCTCGCATTCAACTAATGCGGTCCCGACCCCTTCCACAGCCTGGGTGGTGACTTTCTTGACACCCTCAATGCCTTCAAGCGCTTCTTCAAGTTTCAGGCAGATACCTTCTTCCACTTCGCTCGGGTCGGCTCCGGGATAAACTACCGAAACTTGAATCTGGTCCATGGAAAACGGCGGGAATGTCTCCCTGATCATCGTATGTCCACCGATAATCCCCCCGGCAATAATTATGAACATTAAAAGATTGGCAAATACCGGGTTGTGCAGGATACTGTAGAGGAAATTCTTCATTCGACATTCCGGGCTTTTGCGGTTACGGGATTATCTGACATAACTTTGATTTTCATGCCGTTGACCAGGCCGCGGGGAAGTCGTTGAGTGATAATTTTTTCATCCGGCCCGATACGGTTTGAGATAATTACCGTATCCCCGTCCACCATAACAATATCGGCTTTTCTAACATCCAGCCGTGAATCTTTATCCACGACGGCTATCCGGTCATTCAGTTGCAATCCGGACCAGGGAATTTTTACCGCGTTTTCCAGTTGACGTCCTTTAAATGTTACCCGGCAGAACATGCCTGCAACCAGTGGCAGCGGCTTACTTTTCGATGGCAGTTGTTCAGTTGGTGATACGATCAGGACAAAAGTTCTGGTCTCAGGATCGAACTTTTTTATTCGCTTGATTCTTCCTTTCCAGCGACAATCTTCAGGCAGCTCGGGCCAGATGATGGTTACGTCAACATTCTCAGGCGTGTCGAAAGAAACGCCATATTGCTTGTTGCGCAATTTAAGATTGAATACCTCTGAAGCGATTTTGGCGTCAAGAGAAACTGATATATCAAATACTCTATCATTAGCCAGTTCACAAACCGGGGTTCCCGCGGTGACGTATTCGTCATCATCGACAAATACTTTGGTCAACCGGCCGCTGATCGGGGCGACTACTTCACTGCGACGCAAATCAACTTTTGTCTGATTCAATTTGGCTTTGGCCATATTGATTTTCGCTTCATTGACCTTCAGCTTGATTTCCCCCTGGGCCAAGGCCGATTTGACTTTAATAATAGCCAGCTTTTGCCTGGAGTGATTTTGTAACGCCACCTCGAACTCTTCCTGGGATACGGCTTTTTTAGCTAAAAGCTTGGCGCGGCGCTTCCAGCTGCTTTCGGTCAAATTAAGCAAATCCTGTTCAGTTGTTGATTCATTTTTCACATCACGGACGATTTGCGCCAACAGTTCCTGTTCTTCTTGCAATTGGATCAAATTGGCTTCCGCCTCAACGACTGCCAGTTGGTAGTCGGATTTGTCGATTGTCGCAAGAATGTCGCCTTTTTTTACAACCAGGCCGACAGAAAGGTCTTTATTTGTGGTCGTTACCCGACCTCTTATTTCGGCGCTGATCTGGATTTCATCAGTCGGTTCGACTGTTCCGTACCCGGTCATCTCAAGACGAATGCTGCCGGATTTGACCGTTGTTCCCTCCAGGACCTTTTCAAACTCTTTGAATTCGTGCTGAGGCGGTTCCACTTTAATGCGAACAAATATCCAGGTTACACCCGCTCCGGCCAGGATGATAAGTCCGCATACGATTGCTCGTAAAGCAAAAAGATGTTTTATTGTTTTAGATTCATCATCAGTATACATAAAAAGTCTTTCACATTTTTTTTTATGGGCTTAATATAAATGCGGAAATGATTTCAAGCAAGTGTTTTAACTGAAAATTAACTTTAACAGGTTTTGGGCAATAGTTTTTTTTGATGCCAGCGGCAGAACATGACAACTGCCGTCAGCGCCGAATACGGTGACCGCATTACTGTCGGCCCCAAAGCCGCGATCACTCTTTGAAACATCGTTTGCCACAATGTAATCAAGCTTTTTTCGCTGTAATTTATCTTTTGCGTAGGCTTCGACGTTATCCGTTTCCGCCGCAAAGCCGACCAGTATTTGTTCGGGGCGGCGGCTTTTACCAAGACCAGCCAGAATATCTTCCGTGCGTTCAAGACGCAATATCATCTGTCCATCTGTTTTTTTCAGTTTTCCGGGATTGACTTCGACCGGACGGTAATCCGCCACTGCGGCGGTCATGATTATCGCATCGGCTTCAGGGGCATACAAATACACCGCGTCAGCCATTTCCGCCGCGCTTTCAACTTGGAACAGCTTTGCTTTTTCAGGTGAGGGCAGAGCCGTTGGTCCGCTTATCAGAATTACTTCGTGCCCGGCATCCGCTGCGGCTTCCGCCAAAGCATATCCCATCTTGCCTGTGGAGCGATTTGAGATAAACCTGACCGCGTCTATACGCTCCCGAGTCGGTCCGGCGGTTATCAGTACTTTCATGGTAAACCCCGTAATTAGAGGAAAAGTATTCAACAATATCCTGAATTAATGTATTGCCGCTGCGGAAAAAGTCAAACTCTCAATTGCTTCTATTTGTCCAGTTGGTATTATAATAATTAGTCAATACTTGTTTTTTTATTTATTTTTAAGTTGTTTAATAATAGTTGTTTATGAAGTATTTTTTTCTCTGTTTTTCTTTTTGCTCGTTTTCCGGTGTTGCGTTAAATAAGAAAGTAAATAAATTAACTCGTTTCTAATGGCGTTTCGCGAAAAAAGTTTGCTTTTTTCAATGTAATATGTTAATTTATCAGTAACGGTAAAGCTAAAAAGAGTTAATGGAATGTATAATTTAGTTAAATAGCAAAATTGCTTCTTCAATCAGTTCTCTTCTGGAAGCAGTTTGTATTTTTACGGAGAAAGTGGTGTTATGGAAAATGATTTTGCCAGACTTGCCGAAGCTGCAATCCGGTTAGAGCTTGAGGTTGCGAGCCTCTATGCCGTTTTCCATGAGCTTTTTCATGCAGATGAAGAAATCTGGTGGACTCTTTCTCTGGAGGAGAAGCACCATGCCGCGATATTACGTTCCGGAGTCAAATATTTTGCTCCGTTAGGCAAGTTTCCGGACGAGTTAATGAATACCCCGCTTGACGAGATTACTAACTTGATTGCCGAAATAGCCGGTCTTTGTCGTGAATTTAAAATTAATCCACCAACAAGGGCTCACGCATTCAGAGTTGCGCTTGAAATTGAAATGAACGGGGCTGAACTGCATTATCAGCAATTTATGGAAAAGCGGGAATGCTCAAAGATGGAGAAAATATTTCAGGAGCTGAATGATTGCGATAAAGACCATATTGACCGGTTGATTTCATACATGAACGACAATGAAATTCCGCTTGAAGAAGCCTGATACCCGCCTGGAAGCACGGTTTTATCAGCTGAAAAATGCCGCTGCAAATATAAAAAAAATAATATTTTAGACTAATAATGACTATATAACTGGCAAAAGATATAAAAACGATATATATTAACTTTTATGAAAATACTAGTTATACACGGACCCAACCTTCAGTTGCTCGGGGTTAGGGAACCTGGAATATATGGAAGGGCCGGTTTAGCCGAAATAAATAAGGGGTTGAACGAGGTCGCAACTACTCTTGGATGTGATCTGGACTTTTTCCAGAGCAATCATGAAGGTGATATTGTTGACCGTATTGCATTAGCTCTGGCTGACGGGGTGGACGGCATTGTCATCAATCCTGCTGCTTATACTCATACCAGCGTTGCTATCCTGGATGCGATCAAAGCGGTCAATATTCCGACTGTGGAGGTGCATTTGAGTAACGTTTCCGCGCGTGAAGAATTTCGAAATGTTTCAATGACTGCAGCGGCCTGCATTGGCGTGATTGCAGGTTTTGGCGCTTACAGCTACGAACTGGCCTTACGGGGGCTGGTCAAAAAGCTGATCAACGGTTAAAGCCGCTACAAGTAATAATTTAATAACGTCAATCAATACAATAAAAAAACAAAGGAAGCAAACATGAAAATTGACGAAATCAGAACCATCGTTGAGTTAATGAGTAAAAACGACCTTACCGAGTTTAAGGTTGAGGCGGAGGACTATAACCTCTGTATCCGTCGTGGTTCAAGCGAAACCCAGATCATGGCTTCGGCTCCGGTTTTTCAAGCAGCTCCTGCTCCTGCAGTTCCCGTTGCTCCCGCTGCCCCGGCCGCCGCTCCGGCTGTTGAAGCGGCTGTGAGCCTGGTAACGATTGATTCTCCTATCGTCGGAACTTTCTATCGTTCGCCTTCTCCGGAAGCCCCGGCTTTCGTTAATGTTGGAGACAGTGTGACTCCGGATACGGTTGTATGTATCGTCGAAGCAATGAAGGTGATGAACGAAGTCAAAGCTGAGAAGTCCGGTGTCATTCGTGAGATTCTTATTGATAATGCGCAGCCGGTTGAATTCGGTCAGCCGCTCTTTGTAATCGACTGAACCGTCGCTGGAGTTTTATATGTTTGAAAAAGTTTTAATTGCTAATCGCGGCGAGATTGCTTTGCGGATTATTCGGGCCTGTCAGGAGATGGGTATAAAAACCGTAGTGGTTTACTCGCAGGCCGACGCTGAAAGTTTACCGGTGCAGCTGGCTGATGAAGCCGTTTGCATCGGACCTCCCGCTTCCGCCAACAGTTACCTTTTGGTCGAGAGGATTATCAGTGTTGCGGA
The DNA here is from genome assembly GCA_963676655.2 of Victivallales bacterium. Classification (GTDB taxonomy): domain Bacteria; phylum Verrucomicrobiota; class Lentisphaeria; order Victivallales; family Victivallaceae. The sequence goes on from CAXXKX010000004.1 coordinate 93,083, forward strand.
AATCTGTGATGTTGATGCCGTCCATCCCGGCTATGGATTCCTGGCTGAAAATGCTCATTTTGCGCAAGTTTGCGCTGATTGTAATATTGCTTTCATTGGTCCGAAACCGGAGCAGATGAATGCTATGGGGGACAAGAATGTCGCTCGCGAAACAATGATGAAAGCAAATGTTCCGGTTACCCCGGGCAGCGACGGTTTGATCAAAACTGAAGAAGATGCTCAGAGATGGGCCAAAAAAATGGGATATCCGGTTATTATCAAGGCTTCAGCCGGCGGCGGTGGTCGCGGGATGCGTATTGCTCATAATGACGCCAGCCTCATCCAAGGATATCACGCCGCCAAGACCGAAGCTGAAAACGCGTTTGGCAACGGTGATCTCTATATGGAAAAATATCTGGTCAACCCGCGTCACATCGAGTTCCAGATACTGGCCGACTCCTATGGCAATGTCGTTCATCTCGGTGAACGTGATTGCTCTGTCCAGCGCCGGAATCAGAAATTGATTGAAGAAAGTCCGTCTCCCGCCTTGAGCGTAAAACTGCGAGAGGAAATGGGGCGGGCCGCGGTCAGAGCCGCAAAAGCGGTAAATTACGTCAATGCGGGGACCATTGAATTTCTCTTAACAGATGAAAACGAATTTTATTTTATGGAAATGAATACCCGTATTCAGGTTGAACATCCGGTAACGGAACAGATTACCGGGATTGATTTGATTCAGGAACAGATCCGGATCGCCGCAGGTGAAAAACTTGGTTATACCCAGAAGGATATTCAGTTCCGCGGGCATGCCATTGAATGCCGGATTAACGCGGAGGACCCGACCCGTGACTTTGCTCCGAGTCCAGGCGTGGTTGATCTGTTTGTGCCGCCTGGCGGGATGGGCGTCAGAATTGATTCGCATGTATACAGCGGTTACAAAATTCCGCCGTACTATGACAGTATGGTTGGAAAACTGATCGTCTACGGCAAAGACCGGCAGCAGGCTCTTGCCCGTTGTCGCCGGGCGCTTGATGAATTTATTGTTGAAGGCGTGCATACGACTATACCGTTCGCCCATCACATTGTTTCCAATCCGGATTTTGCCGCGGGCAAATACAATACCGGATTTATTGACAAACTGATGCAGGAAGGTTTTTGATCTTCATTACGATGAAGATTTTTCAGTATTTGTAATAGTAGAACACCCAATTGAGGAGAGTAATCATGAAGGAAAAAGTCAGAAGAAAACCGGCGGAAAATGAGGGATCGCAGCCGCAGGGAATGAGTGAAAAAGATAATGAACTCGGTGTCATTAAAATTCATGCCAATGTTATTTCCTCTCTGGTTCGCAAGATCACCAGTGAGATTGCAGGCGTAACTCGTTTGTCAGGCAGTACTCTGGTTGATAATATTGCTGAATTCATCGGCAATCGCCGTATTACCGACCGGGCTATTTCAATTCAGATTGATGAAGACAAAGTTGCGATTGAAATTAAAGTAAATATTGAATTCGGCTATAAAGTTCCTGAAGTGGCTGAAGCTATTCAGACTGCGGTCGTTGAACAGGTTGAAGCGACAACCGGCATGAGCGTAACCGGTGTAAGTGTTGTTGTTCAGGAAATTGAAGAGCCGCCGGCGGTTATCCCGGACAAAAAACAAGAAGCTGATGAAGAGGAATAATTTTTCCTGACTTATCGGTAATTAGTTCTTTTTATTGCGGGTTTTGACTTTATATCAAAACCTTCGATATTTATTGTGTTTATTGAATTCATAACTTCCGGAAGGAATGTATCATGGAAAATCTCCTCACCAGGTTGTTTGAATCGCAGGATCAGTTGATGAACAACTTCAACATGGGCTTTGCTGCCGGGGTGGCATTTGCATTGTTGATAATTCTGGTTTTGCTGCTGTTGCGAATCTTTACCATTTGGAAATTTCGTACCCGGCGGTGCAGCAGTATCGCTATTCGACGTCCGGAGGGTGATACTGAGATCAGCCGCGAGGCCGTTATTTCTGTAATTCGTTCTTCCGGCAGCGAAGTTAGGAATATTGTTGTCAATAAAATTGAGATTTTTCAGCGTGGTCCCAAATACTTTCTGAAACTGCGGATTGATTTCGATACCTCTGGTGGTAGTTTGACTCCTCAGGAAGATCTTTTAAGAGAAAAAATTACCGAAGGACTCCGAAATACCTACGGAATTGACAGCGTATGCCGGATTTCCGTCAAGGTAGAACAAAGAATCGGCGACTCTATACCATCTGCCCCAGTTCCGGAAAAAGTAATTACCCCGGAGCCAGCTCCAACTCCGATCGAGTTTAAACCGGCATCAAAGGTTGAGCCTGAAAAACTGGATGATAAAGTTGCTGAAGATACGGAAAAAGAGCCTGAAAAAGTTGATATTAAAGATCCGGACCCGCTTCCATGAAGTTAATCCTGGCCTCCGCTTCACCGCGACGGCGTGAATTACTGGCGGGGATTTATCCTGATTTTAAAATTGTTACGGCCGATGCCAGGGAATACGACTCGGGCATCTGGCCGGAACGACTCCCCTTGGTCAATGCCACCAATAAAGCTCTATCAGTTGCTTATTTGTATCCTGGGGCATTAGTTATTGGTGCTGATACGGTAATCGAGCTTGATGAAAGACTGATTGGTAAACCGGACAGCCTCAAGCATGCGGAACAAATTTTACATCAGCTTTCTGATCGTACCCATCTGGTTACAACCGGGGTTCATATTGTCTGCATGGAACGGAAAATTCGCTGTAGTTTTGTTGTCTCAACCTCAGTTACTTTCTTTCCGCTATCCCACGAAGTTATTCAGACATATATTTGCAAAGTAAATGTTCTTGACAAAGCAGGAGCGTATGCAATTCAGGAGTATGGTGAAATGTTAGTCAAAGATATAGACGGCCCTCTGGATAATGTAATTGGCCTGCCATGTGATAAACTCCGTGAATCCCTGCAGGCGTGTGGATTTTCTCATATTCAAGTATAATAAGACTATATTTTTTATTATTTTGAACGGTGTTGTCATATTCAATTCAAATACCTTGCCATAAGCGGCCTTAAACGCACTATGGAGTCCCGCCAGGAAGCTTGAATGTTGATCTCGTTGCGCAACCAGCGAATGAACTGAAAGCTTCTCTGGGACGGCCTGTTCCATTCATAAACTAATGAATTCATAGCTCTGTTTGCCTGTTTTGCCAGAGCCGTCTGCTCCTGTTTTCTGATCATAATTCTTTGAATCAATTTTTCATCGCGTATCCCTTCATTGTCTTCAAGAATTTGTTCAAGCAGCAACATCAGGTTATGGGTGATGCAGATAAAATTAGCTTGTTGACACTTCGTTTCGACGCTTTTACCCCAGGCTTTGTTTTCGTCAAACTTATTTTTTTTAACGTCATATAATTTTTCAATATCCCATCTTCTTTTATAGATAAATGCGATCAATCCCGGAGGCAGGGTCATTTCATTGGTCAGGAAAATATATTGCGTACCGTCAACCGGGTCTATATAAATGATTTTTCTCAATAAACCGGAACTGCTGTTGCCGACGAACAAGTCTTTAACCACCCCGTTATTGCGAGGGTCACTACGTTCGAATTGCCGCTCCCCGGAAACCATTAATTTCAGATTGGCTTTTGCCGTGGTAATGGTATAAATGCCTTTACCACGTTTCCAGCGGTGCCACAGTGCATAATCAATGATTGCCGAATCATAGGCAATCACAACCTTGGTTCCTTTGGCTTCCCCCATTCGCAAGGTCTCAGGATGCAGGCGCTTCATTACCGATATATCATGCTCTTTGACTTTATTATTTGCCCGGTCCGGCCTCATCACATCAAGAAACCGCAGACTTTCCGTTCTGAGGTTTAGAGCGTAAATTCCTGCAGGCGCATGCTTTTTTCCATCTTCAAACAAATCTTCGTGAGACGAGCAGTTGTGATAGTGTCCATCCGCGGCATACAATGCGAAACCGTTGAGTTCCTCATGTTCTTTGAACGGGTCATTAAGAACTGAATTACATCTTTTGACAAGATGCCAATTTACCTCATTCAACAAGGTTAAACGGCGCTTGCTCCTTAATGCGCTGAAAAAACAATTGACCGTTATGGCGTGCGAAATAAAATACTGTAGTTTCTGGACCCAGTCGCGACCGCTTTTGACTGAATCGAGAACTCGTCCGACTCCGGATTGAATGAATTCAAAATCATCAAAGTCTTTACATTTTCGGGTTGAATTTACATCTGCAAGGGCGTTTTTCAAAGGTTCGAAAAACCGTTCTCGTGTCGTTGTCATATTTAAATTTTCCATCTTGTAATATAGCAGGAAAGTAAAAGATGTCAATGCGTAAATACATTAAAACTAGATACTTATGAGATTTTAAATTTTTCATTGGCCATCGATATGAAACCGCTATTGCGCCCATTGCAAGGCATCGCAATGACATTTTTCAGGGGTTTACAAGCCCCTGTACGAGCAGGAAACTAAGTCTTGTTAAAGGCTTTAAATTCGCGTTTCAGCACCAAGTAATACCTCTTAAATTATGACAAAATGACAACACCGTTCATTATTTTAAAAAATACCTGGTAGTTTTAAATTAATACCAGTAAAATAGGTATTATTTTAATTATTTGTACTTTAGTAGTTGCTTTTTTATTTGTTGGAGAAAAGGCGTTTTTGACGATTTTGCAACGTTGCGATATTTGACAATCGTCCGAATTCAGGGCGCAAGTTACGATCTTTGCCGCAACCAAGTTCCAAGCCCTCTCCCGGTTGGTTGTGACTGTCGCCGCCGTTGGTGAAAAGCAGCGGAAGGCATTCCGGATGCGCGGTGTTCCAACGCTGTCTCAATTGTTCAAAAAGGTCGGTTTGATATAATCCGCTTTCCGGACATATTTCATTACGCCAGCCATCGACCTCCAGGGTTTGCAAACCAATATCAGCCAGATTTTCAATAATGCGGTATAATGCTTCATTGCCAAGCTTCTCTTTGCGTCGCAATTCGGTCGGATGAGCAATTCCCGCCAGGCCGCCCAAGCTTCTTACTCGTTTGACAAAAGCTTCCGGGGATAAATCCATATCAAGTTCAAGCGGCAGATTCAACTGATCGTCTTTTGTTGTGTATTTTGCCTGAAAATCCTTGACGTCGTCGGCAATCCCTGCCTGCTTGAGTTTTGCTCCATATTTCTGCCACATGACTACGCTGATGTCTCCCTTGGTGGAGACCCCGTTTCTTAAATATTGGTCAATATCGTTCGGAGAAATTTCCGCCTTGAAGCCTAGTTTTTCCATGCAGTATGGAATACGAGCAATCATACCGGCCAATTGTTTTTTCTTAGCCGCACGTATCGGTTCACAAATCGGATCAAACGCTTTTTCATCCAATAACTTGAGGAAATGCGACTTCGATGGGAAATGGGCAATGATTTCAATTCCGGGGCGGTCTGTGTAGAATTCAACAGCGGGAACGATTTCAATATCAAAGATAGCTCCGGCTGCTATCGCTTCCCGTTGACCATCAATCACATCGTGATCGGAGATGGCAATACCTTTCATGCCGCGACGGAAAGCCTCAAACACCAGCATAGTAGGGGAATTGTAGCCGTCTGAATAGAACGAATGGCAATGCAGATCAATTTCGCATACAGCACGCGGCAAATCCGGGGACGCTTGCCGGACGATCCGGATAGCGGCATCAAGTCGCGATTCAGGACTGGAACGAAAATCGTTAACCTTTAGAAAATCATCAAGCTCAACTCCGGGAGGAGGCACGCTCATTGCTTTTCCATCCTTTTAATCTCTTCGCCAACCCCGTCAACGACTGGTTGGATTGAAGGCTTCATATCAGGGTTAAGTTTAATTATTTCTTCGTGACTTAACTTGACCGTTCTGGCAAAATCCAACGGTTTGTTTTCTGATGGGGATGGTGTTTCCTCTTTGGCGGTTGCAGGTACGGAAACAGGTTCCGCTGACTTGGTGAACGTGAAGACGTCGGCAACCCCGAGTCCATCCAGCAGATCATGACAATGGTCACAACAATTGATCAGTTCAATTTTGCCGTGTTTGAGCAAGGCATGTTTCGCCAGCATGGTCAGCATTCCCATAAAGGTACTGTCCATGAAGACACAACCATCCATGTCTACAACAAAATATTTGATTAGTTCAAGGTCATCTTTGATGCGCATCCGCAAATCGTGGCCATAGTCAAAATTAGCCCGGCCGGTAACCGATATATAGCAGATATCATTGTCAACCCTGACACTGAGATCCGGCACTTTATTCATATATATTTAACTCCAAACAAGCTTAACAGGTGATACAGGAATTTTTTTAAAGTTAACCCGAATATAACCCCGTCTTAAACTTTTTACAAAGATAAACAAGTTATTTTTATGTTATATTTTTATTTGAGAACAGCTTTGATGCGACGAACGCCGCGGCTGGAACTCTCTTCTTTTTTGATCTTGAATTCACCCAGTTCACCAGTGCGTTCAGCATGTGGCCCACCACAGATTTCACAACTGAAATCACCAATTGTGAAAACTTTGACTTTCTCTCCGTAACGATCCCCGAAAAGTCCCATGGCATTGCGTTCTCGGGCTTCTTCAATCGTCATTTCTTCGCAAACGATCGGAATATCCGCCTTGATAACTTCATTGACCATGTTCTCCACCTGGTCCAGAACTTCACGCGGAACCTTGTCGCCATGCGAGAAGTCAAAGCGCAGGCGATCGGCAGTAATGTTTGATCCACGCTGTTCAACGTGATCTCCAAGCAGCTTGCGCAGCGCCGCCTGCATCAGATGAGTCGCCGTGTGCAGCCGGGCGGTTGCTTCGCCGCCGTCAGCCAGTCCGCCCTTGAACTTCTGTTCCGCACCTTTGCGTGAAAGCTCCTGATGTTTTTCATAAGCTTTTTCATAGCCCTGACGATCAACTTCAAAACCGCTTTCCGCCGCCATTTCCTCAGTCAATTCAATCGGAAATCCGTAAGTCTCATAGAGAAAGAACGCATTTTTGCCGCTGACCACTTTGCGCTGGATATGGGCCGGGACTCTTGATATCAGTTTTTCAAACTCGCGCGTACCTTTTTCCAGCGTCCTGGCGAACTGTTTTTCTTCGGTCTGGAGTTCATCGAGGATGAATTTTGCATTCTCCGCCAGTTCCGGGTAAACTTCTTTGTAATTGTCGATAACGACCTGGGCTATTTTATCGGCAAAAGCTTCCGTTAAACCGAGTTTGCGCCCTTCACGTACCGCCCGGCGAATCAACCGGCGCAGGACATAAGCCTGATCAACGTTGCCCGGAGCGACTTTGTCTGCCATCATAAAGGTGGCTGAGCGTAAATGGTCGGCAATAATCCTTTCGGAATCGCAGCGCTCCGCCGGGGTTTCGATCCCGCGCAGTTCATCAATTTTGGCGAATATCGGTTGAAACAGTTCGGTTTCGTAACAGCTTGCTTTGCCCTGCAGGACTGCGGTAACTCGTTCAACCCCCATTCCGGTATCGACATTCCGCTGGGTCAATGGTTCGTAGACGCCCGCTTCGTTTTTGTTGTACTGCATGAAGACGTCGTTCCAGATTTCAACCCAGAGCTTGTTGGCGGGATCAAAAACTTCCGGGGCTGCTTCGGTGCCGGTCCAGTAGAACATTTCTGTATCGGGGCCGCAGGGCCCGGTTTGACCTGCGGGGCCCCACCAGTTGTCTTTTTTGCCGAGTTTGGCAATACGGCTTTCCGGAACACCCAGGCGATGCCAGATTGAGAAAGCTTCTTCATCAAAAGGTGCGTCATCGTCACCTGCGAAAACAGATACGGCCAGACGGTTGATGGGAATATTCAGCCACTCGGGGCTGGTCAGAAACTCAAATGAAAACTCAATGGCTTCTTCCTTGAAATAATCCCCCAAAGACCAGTTTCCGAGCATTTCAAAGAAGGTCAAATGTACCGGGTCGCCGACTTCATCGATGTCGCCGGTACGGACGCATTTCTGATAATTAACCAGGCGGGTGCCGAGGGGATGCCTTGTACCCAGAAGATAGGGAACCAGCGGGTGCATTCCGGCGGTTGTAAACAGACAGGTAGGATCATTTTCCGGCACCAGCGGCGCACTCTTGATCTCTTTATGGCCTTTGCTTTTGAAAAACTCAATGTATTTTTTTCTTAATTCGTTAGCTTTCATGTTTTTCGCATCCTCTCATTATATTTTATACTATTTAAAAATTCGTGACTTATCTGCTTGATGTTCAGCTCAATTCCTGATAGAGAGCCGAACTGAAATAGCGTTCGACCCGGTCGGGCAGGACGGAGGCTATCTTCCAGTCCGTATGAGCTTTGGCGATCTGACGTGCCGCATAAACGTTGGCGCCGGATGAAATACCGGCCATCAGACCGAAATCGCCATTCAATTCCCGTGTCGTATGGATCGCTTCTTCGTCGGTTACTTCAATGACTTCATCGACCATGTTGACATCCAGAATTTCCGGAATGAAACCGTCGCCGATACCCTGAATCTGATGCAAGCCCGGTTCATGTCCGAGCAGGGCGGAAACATTTTTCGGTTCGACCGCGATAATTTTTACTTCGGGACGATGTTTTTTCAGGAATGAACCAACTCCCTGCAGCGTTCCGCCGCTGCCGACGCCGGCGACAAAACAGTCGACATTGCCGTTGCATTGTCTCCAGAGTTCTCTGGCGGTGCCTTCGTAATGAGCCTGAGGATTGTCCGGGTTCTTAAATTGGTGCAGTGATAATGCGTTAGGATTTTTCTTCAGTATTTCAGCTACTTTATCAAGTGCGCCGCCAACGCTGGCTTGAGCCGGAGTCAGGATCAGTTCGGCGTCCAGACTGCGAATTATCCGTTTGCGCTCTTCACTCATGTTTTCCGGCATGACGATAATTACTTTGTAGCCTTTGAGCCGTCCGACCAGAGCGACCCCGATCCCGGTGTTGCCGCTGGTTGGTTCCACGAGAATTGAATTCGGGTTTAAGCGTCCGTCTCGTTCCGCTCCTTCAATCATGGCCAGAGCGACGCGGTCCTTGATACTGCCACCCGGATTCAAAAATTCCGCTTTGACAAAAATATTTTCATTTTTCAATTCGATCAACGGGGTATTGCCGATCAAATCCAACACATTATTAGTAAACATTATTCAATCTTTCAAGGATTTAAAACTCAATAGCCTGTTAATCTACACTCATTTACGGATTTTTCCAGAAATTCGTCAGGAAAAAAACTTAAAAAACCCTTGAAAGTTCTTGTTTTTACCGTTTGCTTTAAGCCGATAACGGTTGTATAATTCATTTATGGATGATTTAAATTTTCGACTGTAAATCGTTATCATTTGAGTAAGAAAAGGAGATTAAAAAATGGCCGAAGTAATCCACCTCACTGAAGAAAATTTCGAATCCACCGTTGCTAATGGTGTAACCCTGATAGATTTTTGGGCGACCTGGTGCGGTCCCTGTAAAATGCTGGCCCCGATCCTGGACGAAGTCGCCGCGGAAATCGGTGACGAGGCGGTTATCGCCAAAGTCGATATCGACGAAGCCCGTGATCTGGCTATCCAATGTCAAGTTCGCAGCGTTCCTGCTGTGTTTATTTACAAAGACGGTGAGATTGTCAACCAGTTTGTCGGAATTCGCGATAAACAATTCATCATCGACGCCATCCGCAACGCGTAATCCGGTAATTCGGATTATTTGCGGAGAGGGTTTTGTTCTGTAAGTCATGAAGGAGGTATTATGGCTATTTTGAATAGTATCACTGAGACCGTCGGCTCAACACCGTTATTACGGTTGAACCGAAGTTTGTCGGAAGGGCTTAACGCTGAGATACTGGTGAAGCTTGAATATTTTAATCCTACCTCCAGTATCAAGGACCGTCCCGCCCTGGAAATGGTCAAGGCAGCCCTTGATGACGGAAGATTGAAACCCGGCGGGACGATTTATGAAGCTACCAGCGGCAATACCGGACTGGGACTGGCGATGGCTGCGGCCGCTTTCGGCTGCAAACTGGTTGTGGCAATGCCGGAATCAATGTCGCTGGAACGCCGCGCGCTGCTCAAACATCTTGGTGCGGAGCTTGTATTGACTCCGGCAACGCTTGGTATGTCCGGTGCGGTCAGTGAAGCTGAACGGCTGGCTCAGGAAACTCCGGGATCGTTCGTAGCCAGGCAATTTGAGAACCCGGCTAATCCGCAGGCTCACAGCCGTACAACGGCGCGTGAAATCCTGGATGATACGGATGGTAAACTCGACGCGTTTGTGGTTGGGATTGGAACCGGCGGTACTATTACTGGTGCCGGTCAGGTTTTGAAAAAGGAAGTCCCCGCTGTTTATATAGTCGGGGTGGAACCTGATACCTCTGCGGTTCTTTCCGGAGAACCTTCAGGTAAGCACGGGATTCAAGGGATTGGCGCCGGATTTATTCCGCATGTGCTGGATCGCGATTTGCTCGATGAAGTAATCCGGATCACTGATCAGGATGCTATTGATATGTCGCGACGGGTTGCGGCCCTCGACGGCGTTTTATGCGGGATCAGTGCCGGAGCCAACATTGCCGCAGCATTTAAACTTGCGTCCCGACCGGATTTTGCCGGCAAACGGATTGTTACAGTGGTCCCGGATACCGGGGAACGCTATTTGTCCACCGCTTTGTTTGCAAAAGATTAATATGTCAAAACTTTTCGAGAATAACATACTGGCCGGGATGGAACTGCGCAATCGTTTCGTGCGTTCTGCCACCTGGGAAGGTCTGGCTGAAGATAATGGCCTGGTTTCTGAAAGTCTGATTGAGTTGATGCGTGAACTCGCGGAGGGCGAGGTCGGGTTGATTATCAGCAGTCATGCCTATGTTGCCGCCGAAGGGCAGGCGGGAAACCGGCAACTGGCAATTGACCGCGATGAGTGCATTCCGGGAATTTCCCGAATGGTGCAAGCGGTACATCAGGCCGGTGGTAAACTGGCAATCCAACTGGCCCACGCCGGTAAAGCCTCGAGAGTCTGCGATTCGGGGCAATGTGGTCCGAATGTTGTTGATAAAGCGTGGATCGCTCGTACAGTTGAGGCGTTTTCCGCCGCCGCTTCCCGGGCTGAAAAAACCGGTTGTGACGGAGTGCAGATACATGCGGCTCACGGTTATCTGCTGAGCAGTTTTTTATCTCCGTTCTATAATCAACGTGACGATGAATACGGTGGTTCAGTTGAAAACCGCGCTAGAATCGTGGTAGAAGTTCTCAAGGCGATAAAAAATGTTATCGGCAGTGAATTTCCAGTTATGATTAAAATGAATTCCGAGGATTTTGTTGACGGAGGCTTAACCGTGCCGGATATGTTGCGGACTGCCGCAATGTTGTCGCTCTACGGTATTGACGCGATTGAGCTTAGCGGAGGAATCCTGGAAGGCCCGAAAGAATTGAACCCGATTCGGAATGTCAATCCCGGCTCCATCGCGGAGGAAGGGTATTATCTGGATGCGGCCAAACTGTTTAAAGCATCTATCAATGTCCCATTAATTTTGGTTGGCGGATTTCGTTCAATGGAAGCCTGCGAACAGGTTGTTGATAATAATTCTACGGATTACGTATCTTTGTCCAGACCGTTGATTCGAGAACCGGGATTGATTGCCAGATGGCATTCCGGAGATCGCCAAAAGGCTTCCTGTGTTTCATGTAATGCATGTTTTCGGCCGGCTTTGGCCGGGCGCGGTATCTATTGTGTACCGGCGCAAAGACAACAAGCAAAATAAACAAACCACTTATCCCGAATTTCTTCATAGAATATCCACGCAATTATTCCATTTTCTTTATTCATAATAAAATTCCAGGTAGTTTTAAATATAGCCTCTAAAAAAGGCATTATTCTAATCTTTACAATGGCATGATGGCTGTTTTGGAAATGCCGATATTGTGATTTAAAGGTCCTTTTATGATATGAAATGATGGCTTTAAAAGACGGTTAATTGCTTAAATAATTATTTTTTATTTTTTTCTGATTTACCTGTTGCTTTTTGATATATTAAATTGTATAATAGAATTGTAAACCAAAAACGGTTTACGGTTTAATGACTAGGAAAGGGATGTCCGAAATGGCAGGTATGAAGGCACAGGTAGCGAAACAGGCTTTGGTGAGATTTCTTGCCGACAGTCAGCTTGTTCCGGGTGATAAGCTGCCTTCCCAGAATGAGCTGAGACTGAAATTAAAAGTCGGGACAACCACGATAGCCAGCGCGATCAACTCATTGGCCGAAGATGGAGTGCTGGAAATTCGCGATAAGGTCGGCGTTTTTGTTAAAGATATCGGTCTCGATGGTCATTCAGGACGCAATATCGCGATTCTGGTAAACATCAGTAATTCAATCTATGTTCACATCCTGGTTAGCCAACTGCAGAAAGAATTACAAGCACAAAACTGTCATAACATTGTCTTTTCCTGCCCGGGAGATAAGGATAGCAAAAAATTAAAAAATTATCCGGGATTGCTTAGAAATATCAGACAAAATCATATTTCCGGCATGCTGATTACCTGTGTGCTGCTCGACAATGAATACGAATATCTGGACAGCACAGGGATCAAGTATGTAAGTACGATAAACCTGCCGCATGGTCGCAATAACTGCTATTATGATTCCGCAAGTTTTTTGAAAGCCGCTTTTAAATCCATTGTGGAGCAGGGGGCCAAGAGACCCGCTGTTATTTCCAGAGGATACGAACTTTGTACTTCAAGTTCATCTGCATTTTCCAGGCTGTTAAAGCAATTAAACCCTGAACTTGATCCCGATAAATATCGTTTGTTGACTCACAGTTTTTCTCATTCACGCCAAATAGTCGAAGAATTATTGCGGCAAAGTGATGATGAACGGCCGGATGCCTTGATTTTTAATGGCGATGTGGTTTTCCAGGGAATTTCAGGTTGGTTGTATCGGCTTCAGGCGGATAAACAGAAAAAATATTTACCGAAATCCGCAGTTGTTCTGAATAAACAGAACCCGGTAATGCCGGCATTGGAGGATTTGACGGTTTTTGAACTTGATATTTATGAACTGGCAGCTAAGTCAGTAAATGTACTGTTGGAGGCGGTCAGGAATGACAGTAAAATTACTTCGCATAAAGTACATGCAAAGCGCGTCTCCCTTGAAAAGTATTTTGAGAATTCAATCGCACCTGAAATAATTGAAGATTAAAATTAATTGGAGGTAATCATGAAAAAAAGAAAAATCATGAAGTCATTGAGTTTTACTCTAATTGAGCTGCTCGTCGTGATCGCGATTATTGCGATTCTGGCATCAATGCTCCTTCCTGCTTTGAATAAAGCCAGGGAACGCGCCTATGACACTACTTGCAGAAGCAATTTGTCCAATATTGGCAAGATGCTTAATATTTATGCCTCAGACAATAATGACTATGTTCCTCAATATCAGGAAAACAACTCTTTCGGACAAGGAAGGCGCTGGACAACCCGGCTGGTTGGTATTCAGGATATGAATATCGAAAACCCGTCTTTGTCAACCAGTATTCAGGCTTGGATGACCAAAAGCAAACAATGGAAGATGTTTGAATGTCCGGGATACCAGAAAGCTTATGGAAAAATCGGTAAGCATCCGGTTGGCCGCAGCAGCTACGGAATGAACTGCTTCTTTGGAGATACCTCTGACACCCGTAATGATCTAACGGCCAGAGGTGCTACTTTCAGTACAAAGATAACTAATAAGATGGGGCGCTATGAGCCTATTGTAACTGACTGCATGCGTAGCTCCAACGCTTCCGAAGGCGCTATTCTGACCAGATACAAACACGGTAATTATCCCTATGGCATGGGAACATATCATGGCCGAGGCAATGGTGAAATCTATGCCTGGTCATTTCCGGAGATATCCCGTCTGGGGACTGCCAACGCGCTTTGGTATGCCGGGCATGTGAAATCCACCAAAGCGGTTGATTTTACCGTTCGGTATTTTTCCAGAATGAACAATACCCAGAAGACTATTGCGCAAATGATGTATGACGGCGCAACTTTTGAATAAGCGATAAATACGAGCGTAAAATATCAAAGCGATATATCCCGTTAATCAAGACGGACAGTACCTTTATTACCTTTTTTTTTGATAAATTTAACCTGAACATAATATAGAAAGATTAAAAATGCACAAAACATCTGTAGCAATTTTCGCGTGTGTCGCCCTGGCCGGGGCCTGTTTGAACGCTTCTCCTTATCCTGATGCGGTAATGAAGTGGACCGACAAGGACAAGGCAGTCCAACGGCAAGCCGGAGCTGATATTTTGAAAAAGATATATGCCGCGGCGGCAAAAAAGGAAAAGACCGTCAATATTCCCAAAGGGGTATATCGTTTTTCCGAGACCGTTAATCCGTGGCAGCCGACGCATATTTTTTTACGCGGAGCTAAGAATTTAACTATTGATGGAAATGGTTCCTGGTTTTATTTTGACCGCCAGGCCAGTGCGTTTTTGTTTTCCAGGTGTGAAAATGTTACGCTCAAAAATATCAATATAGATTATGACCCTTTACCTTATGTTCAGGGTACGGTTGTGGCAATCGATGACAAGTCCCGGCCAAGAACCTTCGAGTTCAAGCCGGATAAAGGGTATAAAATGCCGGATTTTCTGGTCAAAAGCAAGTTTAAATGGTGCAGGAAATTCAGTGCCGGCAGTTCCCGCTTGCTATTGTTCGACCGCAAAACCGGATTGATAAAGGCTGATCAGCCGGGAATGGATATAGTCCACAGCAAAGAACCGGTGAAGAAACTTGCCAACGGTAATTACCGGATTGATACCTGGATCTGGTGGGGCAGAAGCCTGAAAGAGGCCGGTTTTAAAGTTGGCGATGCAATAGCAATATGGAAGCGTGCCGGTCGAACCATCAGACTTGAGGTTTGTGGGAAAATGGTGTTGGACAACGTCGATATTTATGCCGGTGGTTTTGTGGCGTATGTTGGTTATTTGGGGCAGGGCCCGTTTATCTTCCGCAACTGCGACATCAAAATACGCCCGGGAACCAGTCGTCTGGTTGCTAACAATGCTGACGGATTCAATGTGCGCGGGATATATTACGGCGCGACGATTGAAAATTGTTCGGCCGAGGCAATCGGGGATGACTGTGTCAATCTGCAGGGGGTCTATTACAAAGTGTTCAAGCAGGAATCTCCAACTGAATTGATTGTTGCCAGAACGCCGGAAAATGACGGCGACAATCCAATCTGGCATTTTATCGCCGGTACTCCTTATAAAGATCCGTCGCGTCCGAAACTTACTAACTTGAAGAGCTGGGGGTATTTGGGAAAACGTAAAGTAATAAAGAAAACTTTGACGCATTACACAATCCCTAAAGATCGGAAACTGCATAAATGGGCCGCTGCAAGCAGGTATACTCCCGGCAAAAAGTATCCGGCCATGAAAGTGCAACTGGACAAACCGGTAAAGGTCGATGAAAATTCAATTTTCTGGACTGAAAATGCAATAGTCCGAGGCTCAACTATCCGCAACAATGTTTTTCGTAACAATCTGGCGAGGGGGATTCGGTTGCAGACAATCAATTGTGTGATTGAGAACAATAATATTTCCTATACGACCGGACAGGGATTGACTCTGGCCGGACAGCCTGGGTTTTGGGGGGAGTCAACAAATTCTCAAAACGTCGTCATTCGTAATAACGTTTTTAAAGACTGCGGACGCTGCGGCGGCAATGCGGCGGTGGTTATGAAAGTAGAAGGCGATCCTGAACAGGCGGAGCCGATTACCAATATACTCTTTGAGAACAATAAGATAATTAATCCCCGCGGATCGGGTATTGAGTTGGCCGGATGTTTGAACGTAAAAATTATCGGAAATCTGATATCCGGTCTGAAGAGTCGTCCATATAAGAAGAATTATAATCCTAGTCATTATATGAACCCGGCCGATTACGGAATTTCGATTGTCAAAGGCAGAGGGTTGAAAAACATCACTATAAAAGACAATACAATAAAATAATATTTAACCTGAATTATGAAGCGCCCGGGAAGGGCGCTTTTTTTTGTTTTCACTGTCGTTAAGATTAATATAGATATGATATTTTTGAAGTTTTCTATGAAATAAACTTGCAATCGTGATGTAACAGATATATTTTTAACTTTAATTGTTTTAAAACAACTTCAGGAGTCAATTCTATGTCAGCAGTATTCGTTAAATATCTTGATAAAGATTCCGTGATTGTTCTTCATGGAAAGAACAAAATGGAAGTCATCGGTGAACTTATTGATGCCGCCGCGCTCAAAGCCAAAGTTCCACGTGATGTGGTCGCCGGTTTGACCTGGAATCGTGAAAAAATGATGACAACCGGGGTTGGCGGCTCTTTAGCCCTGCCGCATATCCGTGTGGAAGATATTCCTTATCCGGTTATTATTGTTGGTCTTTGCACTAATCCGATTGCGGATTACGAATCTCAGGATGATGAGCCGGTCAGAGTGATCGTTTATATTGCCGCTCCGGAAGGCAATCAGGATGATTACCTCAAGTTGCTCGGTGGTATCTCCGGTAAATTCAGGAATCCGGAAGTTATCCAGAAGCTTGTTGATATGATCGATAGCCCGGAAAGCGTTTACGACTACATTATTTCAGAATAATTGACTTCCTCTTTTGAATATTCAAGCCTCGTGAAAACGAGGCTTTTTTTTTACATGCAGTATATTCATCATTGCGATTTGAATGAATGAGTCGGTTCAGCTGTATTGCAGCATAAAGTTGACAATTGGAACCGGATCTTCAAGACAATGCGGGTGATGCTTGCAGCCTGGTTTACAGATTAATTCAATCGTTCCACCAAGTTCCTGATAACGGTCTGCGACAATTTGCGTATTTTCATAAAAAGGAACAACCTCGTCCGCGTCGCCATAAACATGCAGCAGAGGGATTCCGGCTTCTGCCAGCGGGGCAAGATTATCTATCGGATTGAGTTGATAATTGATAGCTTCCGCTTCGCTCAGGCCGTAGGCGTCAAGACATTTGGCCCATGACTCCGGAGCTCCGGGACCATTCATCAGGCCGCCGGGCCAGCTTTTAAAATCGCAGACCGGGTTGTCAGCGTACAGGCATGATACTTTTTCAGGATTCCTCGCGGCCCAGTTGTAGATAACCAGTCCGCCGCGACTGAACCCTTCCAGGACAGTTTTCTTAGCCATGTTATGTTGCTCGGTCAGAAATTTATATAAGAGATCGAAACGGCGCATTGCTTCCGGCCCGCCGAATTGATCCGCTACGTCGATATAGGCCAGAAGCCAGCCGGATTCCAGCATTGCCAGGTCGACCGTGGGCCAGGCGTTAAAAAATCTCGCCCGCCATAACCAGCGCCGATGCGACTCCAATTGTCGCGGCAAGACAATGATTACATCGATCCCTTCAAGTTTGAAATCGTAACGTTCAAAACCGTTCCATAAACTTTTTTGTCCCTGAAACATTATGTCTCCTTTATTTTTTATTGGTGCGCTTGCCGGCCTTGCGTAATGCGCTGACAAGCGAGCTATGTTCATTATCCTGTTCTGTTTTTTCTACATTGGAAATTTCTTGTGACTTTTTCTTCTCTTGCCGGGCTACCGGTTGTTCAGCCGGAGCATCAGGTGACGGTGATTTGGTCTTAATTTGTTTTTTCGGTTCGGCTTTAACTGGTTTTTCACGTTTGACGGGAAGTCTTGCCAGACTGAGCCAGTTGACCATTTTTGCCGAAAAAGCGGTGCGACGCTCTAATACTTCAAGCAGCAGTAAAACTATTGCGGCAACTAACAGATACGGAGTTAGAGGTTTTGTTCTGACTCTGACCGGCAAGTCTTTCCAAATGCCGGTCAGGTTACTGCGTTCACTGCCGCCGGTCCTGAGGCATAGCCGCTGTAATTCGGTGGCCGCTCCTTTGCGACGCGGTGCGAATTCGGGCGAATAGGGCAATCGGACCGGAGCCGCGCGCCAGATTTTCCGACCGGGAATCTTGATCCCGGTCAAATGGGCGGCCGGATTGTTCAGCGGCATTTCGCAAACCATAGTGTCCGGATCCAGCCAGCGGAATCTGCCGGTTGTGGTGACGTTTTCCGCCTGGGAATCCGGCCTGCTGACTGTAATCGCTTCCGGAACCGTTTTGAAAATATTGTTTTTACGATCAGGATCCAGATGCAGCTTGATTCGGTGCAGTCCGTTGCTTACGCTTTGAGTTGCCATCATTCCACCGGGAAGCGTGCTGCCGTCAGTTCCAAAAGTCCAGCCGGCAAGCGCGGAAAGAACATCTCCGGCCTGGCTCCATTTTGCGAATTTTCCCGTGTATTCTCCGTCCGTCTCGAACATCAGGCACATGACCTTGCCGGTCCCGGCCTGACGGTAAGCGACTGCCGGGGCTTTGTATTCGTCGGTTGAAACCGCCGCCAATCCACTTTTAGGACGAAGATAACTAATGTTGTAACCGCCGACCTCAAAATATTTGCCGAAATTTTTTCCGGTTATGGTTTTCAGTTCCGGGGTGAATTTCATTTTTGCCGGCTTATCGATGAAAGAACTGCGGGCAATTGTAAAAGTATCCTGGGCGAACAGACGCGGCAGTTCATGCGGGTCCTGCGTGAAGAAAACCCGGCCGCCGCCGCGTTTGGCGACATCGATCAGGAAATCGGCGTCCTGGTCTGATTTAGTTCCCAAAGCGATCACGCTGACGGAAATGCCGGCTTTTGAACTTCGCTCCAGCAGTGCTTTATATTGTCCGGGTTCCTCGGCGTCGTTGGCATCGGCGAAAAGGATAATGTGCCGGGTGCCGCAGCCGGATTGAGTCAGCATTTTCACCGCCTCGACCAGTCCGGTGTAAACAAAGATACCGCCGCCCATAGAGTCTATCGACATGATTCTGCCGGCCGCCCCGGCCAGGGCGTTCCCTTTGCTGAGTGGGATGATAATATGGGGCGAACTGTCAACCGCGATTACCCCGAATTCATCTTCCGGCCCGATAATCTCAAGCAGTTCTGCCGACGCTTGATTGGCCAGATCCATTTTGGTTTTCCCGCCGGGTACCTGCATGCCCATACTGCCGGAACGGTCCAGAACCGCGACAATCGACATGGCGAATTTACGCATTTCTTTTTTCAGTTCCATGCTGACCGGCATGATTTTTTCAAGCGGCGAACGGTAGTAACCGCCGATGCCGTAAGAATTTTTGCCTCCGGTCATCATCAAGCCTATTCCGGTATTACGGACCAGTGAGACGATATTCTGCATTCCGGCCCGGCCGATCAGGTTGGCCGGAACGTTTTCCAGGATTATGCCGCGATATCCCGCCAGATCACCCGGTGTAAAACGCATCTCTTCAGCCAGTTTTATACGAACATCGAAGCCGCCCCGGCGTAATAAGGGCCCAAGCGACGAATTCTCGCTCATTGACACCAGTAAAACAGGCTCACGTCCGACTGCCTTGACCATATAAGCCGCGGAATTGTTTTCGCTTATCATATCCTTTGTTCCCAGTGCCTTGATCGTCAGACGGCCGTTGATGACGCCGGAATTTTCAGCCTTGTCCCGGAAAAACAGTCTGTTTTCTCCCGCCTGAACTAAACGGCGGCCTGAGCGGACAACTTTGCCGTTGCGACTGAGTTTGAACTCGATGGTCTGTTTCACGGGAGAATAGATTACCGCGGTCGCGGTGAAATATTCCCGCGGTGCCACGGTCAGCGGGGTTATGATCTCGCGAATCGCCGGATCCGGTCCGGTTTTACGACTGACGATGCGCCAGTCCACGGCAATTCCGCGCGCCGCCAGCATATTGAATAACGGCGCCGGGTCACGGCCAGTCCATTCTCCGTCGGTCAGCAGAATTATCCGGCCCGAACCGTCAGGCGGAATCAGGGCCGCCGCCGAATTCATGGCTTCGTAAAGATCGCTGGCATTGCCGGACGGCTGCGCCCGGACATCATTGATCGACAAGTTGTCCGGCAGTTTTTCAATTGTTGCGCTTTCGGCGAAAGAAACAATTCCCAAACGGTCAAGGCGCGGACGGGACTTCTCAAGCAGCCTGATACTTTCATTGTGGCGGTCCCTGGCTCCGGGCGGCATCGATTTGCTCAGGTCGACAACCGCCACCACGGTTCCGGCCCGGTCCGGTTGCGGCAGCCGCAGGCCTGCCAGCGCGAAGATGATCGAGATTATCAGAATGATTCTCAGCACATTCAAAACCCGTGACGGCATCGGCCTGAGTCGCAGCAGCAGCAAAATCGGCAGCAGCAGTAAAAGCCAGGCGGGTTGTGCAAAAATATTTGTCATATCTGTTATATCCCCGGATATTTTCTAATGGTAAAGAGGTGGATCATCAATAAAATAAGCGCTGCTAGCAGCAGCGCCCATGAAATGTCAAAACTGCTGCGCTGCAAATGCGTAATATAATCACGACCGGATATTTCACTGTAGCCCAGGCCGCGCAGATCGGATTCGGTCGCGGACAGGGTGGATACTGACAACTGATATTTTTTCTTGTCAACTTGGGCGGTGTAGATGCCGCGTGTTATCGGGATAAATTGTAGCGGCCCGGTGAATGATATTGCATGACTTTTTTTGTCGGGAAAGACAATTGACGCCTTGCCGTTAAGCGGAGGTGTGAATACAACCTCGTCTCCGCTCAGACAGTTCACCCGGTTCCAACCCGGACGGCTGTTGAGTCGTAGATTGAGCAGGTTGCAGAACATCGCCGGCCAGTTGGGATTGCTTTGAAAAGTCGAATAGGCCGGGCGAAACTTGAAATTATATATCCGGCGATTCTCATTCAGGTTTTCCCGGCTGATCAAGGTGGTGTCACCGGCGATGACCAACGGAGTTCCGCGCATTGCAGTTTGCTTGCTGCCGACATCCCACAGCAGGCCGTTAAAGCTCAAACCTTCAAGCAGAGCTGCGCCGCGGTCTACTGTGTACGGTCCGATCAACACCCGCGGTTTGCCGGAGCCGTGAAAAATCACCTGCCATTGGGCGGACGGGATTGTAGACCGTCCCGCTGTATTGTCTGTAATAATAATTTCCAACTGACGATTGGAGATGATCGCTCCGTTCGCGCGTAATGCGTCGATCACCGCTTGTTTCAGTTTGGCGTCATAGATGTTCAAGCCGACTGAAACCGGTTTTTGTGAATATGGTAAAAGCGTAACCTGATTGTCAAAAATCAATTCGTCCTGCGGCAGATTGAACTTGACGGTTTTTGCGCCTTTGGGTAACTTTATGTTCAAAGTTTGACTTTTACCCGGTTGTAACATGACTTTGTAATCCCGCCCGGGAATATTGGTATCGGGGAATGTTGCTTTCAGGATAATTTCTCCGGGAGTGTCGGCATAAGAGGCCAGTTCGACCAGACAGCGGTCTCCCGGAGTGTCGCTTTTTCTTACAGCATTGATGATGGCGAGATTGGAACGTCGCTTTCCGAATGACAACCAGCGGACATTGTCCGGCAGTTTAGCCTGGGGCGGCGGCAGTTGATCGGTTAAAACCAGTACCGGCGCTTTGGCGTGTTTTCTGGCCAACGCGATAGCGTCGGTAAGTCTGGATTCCGGTTCGTCGCACGTCCATTGCCCGGGCTTGAGCTGGCGGTTGCTGCCGACGGAAATAAGACGAGGCTTGCTGCCGGCCAGAATGTACCTGATCTGACCGGTATGTTTCCTGATCTCGCTTTGCAACTTATTCAATGAACTGGCCCGAGTGGAATCACTGCCTCCGGTCCGCATCGAAAAAGAGTTATCCAGTACGACCGTCAGACCGCCGTAAGTTTTGCCGGGAATAAATGGAGCTGCCGCCGCCAGGGCCAGTAGAATGATGATCAGCAGTTCAAGGTAATATGTCCTTGGCGGCATTTGGCGCTTCAAGCCGCCGCCGCTGCGTCGTCGCGGTTCAAGATGCTGCCATAGCCAAAGTCCGGAAACCTTGACCGTGATAATGCGGCGATGCAGCAGATAAATCAGCGTGAGAACCGGGATCGCTCCCAGAGCCCATAAGTAGTTTATTTCGTTCAAAAAAGGCATTTAAGACATCCTGTGGATCAATTCGGCTTCGGCTAACGGCATCAGCATGGATACATCCATTTTTTCACTGGCATCCAGTTCAATCAACGGCGCATGAAATTCACGACAGGCCTGATGCCAGTTCTGCATATGACGCTCAAGCTCCTTTGTATATGACTCCGCCGCTTCACGGTCGATGAAATATTCACCGGTTTCCCCGGTTTCGGAATCAACCAGCTTGACACTGCCTGACGGTGGATTGAGATCGGCTCCTCCGAGTACCCGGATAATTGCGGTCAACGTTGATTCCCGGGCCAGACGCGATAAAAAAACTTCCGGGTCGTACATCCAGATCAAATCTGAGATCAGCACTCTGATGCTGCGCGGCTGAAATTTCCCCCCGAAGTTCTCCAGTGCAATTCCCGGATTCCAGGCTTGGCTGAAGTTTAACATTTCCCAGCTTGCCGGACGCGTTGCGTCTCCGGGTATTGGTTCCAGAGTCTCCCGGCAGAGGTGAACCCGAACCGTAAATCCGCTGTTGACCGCAGCTGAAATCAGTGCCGCGGCAATGAATAATGTCGACCTGGCTTTTTCCGAGTCATCCAGTGCCATTGAAGAAGACGTATCCAGCAGTAACTCGAGACGCGGACAGACCTCTTCTCGATATTGTTTGACCATTAGGCGGTCGGTTCTGGCATAAGCGCTCCAGTCCAGACGCCGCAAATCATCTCCGGGAATATAATCGCGATGCTCCATGAATTCGAGTGAACTGCCGGTCCGGTTACTGAACCGGTTGCCACCGAGTCCATCAAAGACTCCGGACGGAACTGACATGGAAAACAGACTGCCGATTTCTTCTCCAACGTGCAGATATTCTCGGTAATTTTCAGGCATCGTTAACTTTCATTGGTCAAAATTTATAATTTTCGGCATCTATGTTTTCTAAGGAAGAATTATCTTTTCTATTGAGTTCCCGATGGAATTGCATGAAACTTTCCACAAAAGAGAACATACATGGAATTGCCAAAATAATAATTAAGGCACAAAGAATTATGATTTGTGTCTGGTGAAATGAATTTTTTCCCAATCCAACATATGAAAAACTCATAAAATAGGTGAATTGGTTGTTCCACAACATATTTTCCTTGTTTTTAAGACAATAATATATTGGTAAGGCGTTGATGCTGACTGCGAGAAACAGCAGAAAATAAACGAATCTCTGATATTTAGTTCCCGGCAGTTTGATCATACTCAGAACTCTGGCGGCCATAAAGTAAAAATATGGAATCAGGAAGAAGATTATGATTTCACTTAATGATGATGGAAGTTTTCCTCGTACATTGTAAATGATAACATGAATCCCAAAGATTAGAATCGCAGCTGTTGTCAGTGAGTACATAATGCCATTTACTTCGCCCGGAAAGAAAGGGAAATACAAAAGTCGTCCCAGTAGATTTTCGGGGATGGAATTGTATCTGCGCTTACTTTTCCTCGTCTGGTCCCGAAAAGAAATAGCACAAAACATTATTATAATAGCGAATATGAAAAATGAAATGAACCATTCATAAGAAAATAATTCAACGATATTCTTCATCTCACTGCCTAATAGTTCGGGATTTAAAGATAAAATAAACAGACTTATGCCTTGTATTAGACAAAGCGCAGTTGCCGTGAGTCGCAATGGAGTCGTTCGGTTCCAGGATGGCGGACATAAAAGAGTGTACGTGGCCGTGTAGAGAAAAACAGCATATTTCAGTGCCCATAACAATATAGCGCAATCAAATAGAAGAATGGTTTCCGGAGTTCCCCGGTAGCCCCAGTAACTTATAACTCCGGCGAGAGAACTTGCCAGGATGGGGCCTGCAATAATGGAGCAGACTAATACTAACCCGGACATCTGTTTGACTTGAAATGAGCCCAGGCACAAGTAAAAAAGCGATAACAAGACCACAACCAGTACAAAGATGAAGACTCCTTGAAAAATGACTTGCAGTAATAGGCCTTGAAACATATAGGCCATTGCCATGAACGGGACCATTAAAAAGATGATCAATCCGACTTCGATAAGCATGGATGTCAGCTTTCCGTTAAGCAACTGAATAGGGGAAAGCCCGCTCATGTTAAACAGTTGCTCTCCAAAAACCTCTCTATTATGTCGATAACCGCCCATTGGAATTATGCTGTAACAGCAGCAAAGGCTCATAATTACGAAAAAAGTTATAAACATGGTATTACCGGATATATTTTCCGGACGACTTGCTGATGCGATCATAAAAGCGGTAATGGAGACCATTATAAGCAGCAGAACCACCATTCCCCATATTAGTCCGTTAGTGTTGAATGATTGTCTTAATTCTTTAAGTACAACAGGATTAACATGTTTATCGCAATATCCAGCAAATCTATCATAAGTATTTTTCAGCATAACGACATCCCCGGAATTATCTTATACAGTTGTAACTAACAATAAAATATCACTCAACTAAAAGGTTTCAAGTTTATATTAAAAATTTTATTTTTTTAAATTACCAGGTTATTTTTATTTGACATTCGCAAAACCGGCGCTATTGTAACTCAAACACACAAATGGAGGACTATATGAAACGAATGAAAGTTGCGGATAAAGGGTGCTATTATCACTTGATGAATCGGGTTTCTGGGTACAAAGGTGATTGGCCTTTTAACAATGTCGATAAGGAATACGGCTTTACATTACTGCAAAATCTCACGGATTATTTCCTGGTCGAGGTTATTTCAGCGGCGTGGATGGGCAATCATTTTCACTTGGTGGTCTACGCTCCAGGCAAAAACGAACTGCCGTCTGAGGCTGAAATCGCCTCCCGTCACAACGCTTATTACAAGTCGATGGAGGGCGATTTCACCTATGCAATGAAGAAAATGCCATACATCGAACCCAAACATAAAAAGCTTTGTCGCGAGGTCGGAGAAAAAATGATCGACATCAGCTACTTCATGCGAGCTTACCAACAGCGTTTTTCCGTGGTTTTCAACCGGACCTACGACCACATCGGTCGACTCTGGGCCGATCGCTTCAAAAGCGTCATCCTTGAGGGAGCAGATGCCCTCGAAGCGTGTCTGCAATACGTCGAACTCAACCCGGTCCGGGCCAAATTGACCGAAACCCCAGCCGATTACCGATTCACCTCCTGGGGACGCTACTGCGGCAGCGGCAAACATGCATACCACGCCAACTTCATCAAACACTACAAAAAATTGATCGATTATACCGATACTTCGAGCTGGAGCGACGAGGATTACTACACTGAATTCAAATGTTCCCTGACCCGGATAATCGCTGCAGAACGCGGCGCGAACGCGGCCGAAATAGCCGAAGAAGAACAATCAGCGCGCCGCAAAGAATCGATGCCGGTCCGATTCCTGAGGCGAACCCGTCACTTTACCGACGGCGCAATTTTAGGTTCAAAACTATTCATTCGTGAAACCGCCCGCAAATTCGATGATTCCGGCCGGGTGGAGAATAAACAATTAAGCCGCGGCCTTGATCCAAAAGGCGCCGCAATATACTGCTTCCGGAAGTTATTGTTATGAAAAATGCTTATCGACTGGAAAAGATGATAGGTTGAGATTAACTTTGTTTAGAAGTTGATTTTATTAATTGATTCGAAAGATGTTTGTCTATGAAGACGGTATTATCATTGGGTGGTAATGTTGGCAATGTTGAGGCTGCAATCAGACATGTGGCTGCGAGCATTCCAAAATTTGGGTTGCGAGAAGTTGAATTGTCGCCTTTATACGTAACATCTCCGGTTGGATGTGAACCGGGAACGCCTGATTTTATTAATGCGGTAATTATTGGAAATTGGAATGGAGAAGCAGATTCATTGCTCGAATTGTGCCACCAGTTTGAGTCAGAAGCTGGACGACCTGAAATAAGAGAAAAAAATTCTCCTCGAACTTTAGACATTGATATTATTTTGTTCGGAAATGAAACAAGGACGGATAAAAAACTCGTTCTACCGCATCCGGAAGCGACTAAACGCCTCTATGTACTGCAGCCGTTGTGTGACATTGAGCCGGATATCGTATTTCCCGATACTAAAATGACAGTTTCTGAGTTATTAAAAAAACTGCTTTCTTCTTTGCCGTTAAACGAGCAGCTTATTAAGCGGTGCTGAGTTCAATTGATGTCTTGAATAACTGCGGTTGAGAGTTATATTAGAATAATGATAACTAATCTGTTGATTAATTTCGAAATGGATAAATAATGTCCGGAAAATATACATTTCTAAGACCATTGCGGCGCAAACATTCCAGCACAAATGTCAGATTGCTGCTTTGTTTAGGTATTTTGCTGGTAGTGGTGTTTTTGGGGACCCTCGGCTACAGGTATGGAGAGGATTGGACCTGGCTCGACAGTTTTTATATGACGATTATTACTGTTAGTACTGTGGGTTATGGTGAAACTTTGCCGCTTTCCCCATCGGGGCGAATCTTTACCATCATTTTGATTATTTTCGGAACAGGGTCGGTGTTGTACGGTATTTCAGGGATTATTGAATATATCGTCCAGCGTCAGGTACGGATGTTTACAAGCAGAGCATATATAAATAAAATGGTGAAAAAAATGAAGAATCACATTCTGATATGCGGTTACGGTCGCATGGGACGCAGTTTGGCCAGAGAGTTGATGAGAGACAAAGTTCCAGGTATTGTGATCATTGAAAATGATCCGGAGCAAATCGAACTGGCTGAGTCGAACGGATTTCTGGTTATCGATGGCGACGCGACAGAGGAGGAGGTGCTGGAAAGGGCGGGGTTGTCAAAAGCGGCATCTCTGGTGGCGGCGCTTTCTAATGACGCAGATAATTTGTTCCTGGTGGTCACTGCGCGTCAGATGAACTCCAACGTGGATATCATTGTCAGGCTTGAGGACGACGGCAACTCCCGGAAATTTCTCAATGCCGGAGCGAATCGTGTGGTTTCCCCGTATAACACCGGCGCAAAGCATATTTACACGCTGCTCAGGATGCCCGGAGTGACCGAATTCAGTGAGTTGATTTCCCGCGAAGGGGATATTAGTTTTGAGTTGTCACAGCTTGAAATCGAAAAGGATAGCAAATTTGTCGGAAAACTGTTGGCGGAATCTAAAATCAGGGAAGAATACGGAGGAATGGTGATTGCGGTGCGCCATGCCAATGGAAAAGTTTCGTTCAACCCGGCCGGAGATTGTAAATTGAATATTGGAGACCATCTCTACATGGCGGTATTTACCAAGCGGACTTAACTGAATCGGGGTATCTTGTTTTATTTGCAATTGAGCATATCAGGATATATGTTACAAGCGGAAAGAATAATAAAGGATTGCGGGGACTGGTATGTCGCAAAAAATGCAAGCTGAACTGGAACAGCAACTTGAAGATGCACGAGCAAGCTTCAATGTGCTTTTTGAGTCGTCGAGAGGCGGTGATGCCGGCATAATTGTCATGGACAACGCCGCTGATGCGGAATGTTTACGCGATGCGCTGGAAAAAGTTACGCTTGACCTTGCCGAATTGATTGAACGACCTGACTCATCCAAACGAATCTATAATCGGATTGACCGCCATCATGACTCGATTGATTGTCTCAATGCTCTGGCCGATATCTGCAATTGTCATGTGATTGACATGATTGAGCGCGCGATTTTGGAAGTATTCGAAATGCGCGGGATGTTTACGGATCAGATGGAACTTGAAGAACGTGATTACCTGATTCATCATGCGATCAGGTTGACCTGCTTGCCTCAACTCATCGGGAAATACATTGGTTTGCTTCGGGACGGGGCCGGGACCGCGGTTCTGGAACGCCTTTCACCGATGGTAGAGAAAAAACTGGACAGGGAATCGGTATTCGTACTGAACGATAATGGTGAGATTACGGATGAGACCATGACGATTCTCAGGGCGCGGCTTTCCGAAACTGATCTTTTTAGCCGGGACCGGGCGTTTCGTTATTTCGACAACACTTTTGTTCCGGCCAAACTTACCTCGATTCGAGACGTTGCTGATTTCTATGGTTACCAGCAGGAACGCGCGATATTTGAAGAGCATTTCAGCAACTTCGCTTCAGGCAAAAGTAATCTGCCTTTGCTTATATCGAGTTTGCCCGGGCTTGGGAAAACCCATTTTTCAATCGCGTTCACCATGGCTCAGGAAAATTTGATTTTGATCTTGCCGGAACCGGAGGATCTAGAGCATTCACTGGAAAGACTTTTCAAGCGTCTGGCGGCCAAGCGCAGCCGCAAGTTCGTTTTGTTTTTTGACGATGTTGACACCCGGACGGTTGACTGGTATTTCTTTCGGACAAATGTTGGCGGCAGTTATATGCTGCCTCCGAACGTTAACGTGGTGATCGCGTCGAATTACCGCTTTCCGGCCAATATTTCGAGTCGCGGCCGGGGCGTGACGTTCCCGATGTTTGACGAGATTACCTGTCAGGATATGGTGGCTGACTTTCTAAGGGCGATGGGAATGAGTAAGCCTCCGCTGGAGTTGGTGGCGGTAGTGGCCGCTGATTATGTGGCGGAATTCGGACAGAAACGTTTTGAGGAACTCAGCCCCAGGACGTTGATCCGTTATCTTGAACGTTACCGGCAGAGTGCGGAAAAGCGGCGTAAATCGCTTGAGCTTTCACGCAAGGAACTTGTTCCGCAGCCGGATGCTCAGGTGTTTTTCAAATTCAACGTGCAGATTATTCGCAATCTTTACGGCGAAGAGGGCGTTGAGGAATTGAAACAGCGAAAGCTGGATATGGAGATTGACTGAGATGCATACCCCGGTTGAAACCTGTAAAAGCACTTGTGAGTCTACCGGTAAAGCGGTTGTAAAATTTGCTCAGGACACCTTGTTCATGATTGCGTTTATCGGCGAAATGACTAAGGCTCTTGGCGGCGCGGTTATCAGGCCGGACCGGATTCGCTGGCGCGAAACCAGATACTATATGCAGCTTTGCGGCAGCCAATCGCTGCCGATTGTTTTTTTGTTGTGTTACCTGATGGGGGTTATCATCGGGTTGCAAGCGGCGATCCAGCTGGAAAAATTCGGCGGTGCGATATTTATTGCCGATCTGATCGGGTTTTCCACTCTGAAAGAGCTTGGCCCGCTGATGGTGGCGATGATTGCCACTGGCCGGGCAGGGGCGTCGTTTGCCGCTGAGATTGGCAGTATGAAGGCGGCTGAGGAGATTGACGCTATGCAGACAATGGGGTTTGCCCCGCATCGTTTTCTGGTGGTGCCGAAGTTGCTGGCCTTGCTGATTGTTATTCCACTGCTGGCGGTTTTTGGTGATCTGGCGGGAGTGCTTGGCGGGATGACGGTTGGTAAAGTTTATCTGGAATTGCCGGTTCAATCCTATGTCAGCCGTTCGCTTGAAGTGCTTTATCCAATGGCGCTTATTGAAGGAATGGTCAAAAGTGTTGTTTACGCTTTTTTGATCTCCGCGGTCGGGTGTATGCGGGGATTTCAGGCTGACCGTGACGCGCAGGGGGTCGGTCGTTCGACGACTTCCGCGGTTGTCAGCGGGATCTTTCTGGTGGTTATCGCAAATGTTATTATGACTTTATTATTTACAATATTGAAGGTTTGACCCATGGAAAAAGAATATAAAAAAGTTGTGGAGGTCGAGGATTTGACCATTGGGTACGGATCCAACATCATTCAGCATGATTTGAACTTCAGTGTCAGTGAACGCGAAGTATTCGCAATTCTCGGTGGCTCCGGCTGCGGCAAAAGTACTTTGCTGAAGCATCTGATCGGGTTATATGAGCCGATGTCCGGTGATATTAAAATTTTCGGTGAAAGCATCGTTAAAGCGGATGAGGACCGGCGTCGGCATATAATGCAGAAGTTCGGGGTTACTTATCAGGGCGGGGCATTGTTCGGGTCATTGACCCTGGCCGAAAATATCGCTCTGCCGCTGGAAGAGTACACTTCCCTCAGTAAAAGTGAGATAAAAGAAGTAGTGCAGGAAAAGCTCAGTCTGGTAGACCTTGACGGATATGACGATTATCTGCCGTCTGAGATCAGCGGTGGTATGAATAAACGGGCCGGACTGGCCAGGGCTTTGGCGCTGGACGCCAAACTACTGTTTTTCGATGAACCGTCAGCCGGGCTCGATCCGATTTCATCGGCCGGGCTTGACCGCCTTATCCTGTCGCTGCGTGACAAGATAGACGCGACAATCATTATTGTTACCCATGAACTGGACAGTATTTTTTCGGTAGCTGACCGGGTAGTCATGCTGGACAAGGCCACGAAGAGCGTAGTTGCGACCGGGGATCCGGAAACTTTGCGAAAAACAAGTCCGAACTCCTGGGTCAGAGAATTTTTGAATCGAACCGGTATGAAACGACCGGAGGCGAATGTTGAGGAGGCTGGTGAAATATGAAAATCAATAATTTCCAGATAGGCTTGTTTACGATTGTCGGAATTGGTCTTTTTGTCGGAGGCTTATTTGTGCTTGGGCTTTACCAGGAATTCATGCCGAAAGGGCATTTTGTTTCGTTGTTCCGGGAGTCGGTGCAAGGATTGAATGTCGGATCTCCGGTGAAATTCAAGGGCGTGCCGATAGGCAGTGTATCGGGTATAACCATCCGTGTAAAAGACAGCCTGATCAGGGTTGATATGGAAATTGATCTGAAAGTGTTTTCCCGTGAGAAACAGATGTCCAGGCATCAAGTTTTGACCGAGTTTTACAGCTATTTTGACAAGCAGACCAAAGAGGGATTACGCTGCCGGCTACAATATGCCGGGATTACCGGATTGAAATATCTTGAACTGGATTACTATCCGAACCCGGAAAAAGCGCCTTTGATGGATGTCAGGCCGAGACCGAGTACGGGTGGGGCACAGGCATATATACCTTCTCTGCCATCTGTTTTCAATGATATTCTCGGGTTGATCAATAATTCTCTGGAAAAAATTTCCAAATTGCCTCTGGCACAGATCAGCACTGATTTGCGTACGACTATCAAAGATGCCAGGGAGCTTATCAACAGTCAGGAATTGAAACGCGGCATGGCCAGTTTTGAACGGACCAGCAATAATTTTGAGAAGACCAGCGTTACGATCAATAAGACATTTACTGAAAAACGTCTGCGCGAACTGCTGGATGAAATGAACAATAGTCTGAAGTCGGTGGAGAAACTGGCTAAAACGACCGAAGTCCAGGTCAAAGGCGCTAAGATGATCGAGACGACAGAGTCGTTCCGCGGTGCTGCCAACTCTGTTTCAGAAGCCAGGCGTAACCTGACGAATACGCTTCTCAAGCTGGACCAGACTCTTGATTCGTTGACCGA
The DNA here is from genome assembly GCA_963676655.2 of Victivallales bacterium. GTDB lineage: Bacteria > Verrucomicrobiota > Lentisphaeria > Victivallales > Victivallaceae. Next base: position 124,366 of record CAXXKX010000004.1, read on the forward strand.
ACTGATAAATTACCTGAACGATGATCCCAGCGCGTTGATTCGCGGCAAGAACCGGCAACGGGTTATCAAAGAATCCAACTCGGATGAAAAATTCGCGGAATAACGCCAAAATATAATTTTCATATTTACAGATTTACAAATTACACCTCAATGGTCCCAAGCGTCTCAAGCGTCCCATCTTTTGAAAAGCTGGGTTTTGACATTGCTGGCTGTAATGTGTTTATTTCCACTTTCCTTGAAAAATTTTGATTCCGGTATTGACATATTCGAAAAATGAATTATCTTACTTTGTAAAAGCTCTTAACAAAGTATTGATTGGGTTGAAACATGCCGGATATGAAACAGGCGGCCCGGAACCGCAATAAACGAAAAATCTTTAAGTTGATCCTGGAACACGGTGAGATTTCGCGTTCCGAATTGTCACGGTTGTGCGGCTTGACGCGTCCGACCGTTTCCGCGGTTATGCGCGATTTGACGGAAATGGGCTGGGTGACCGAAGTCGGCAAAGGTGAGTCGAGCGGCGGCAAGCGGCCGATGATCTTTAAATTCAACGAACAGGCGGTTTATTCGATTGGTTTTGACGTGGCGGATGAATATCTGATTCGCGGTGTTTTGTGTGATTTTTCCGGTAAAATCTGCGCCAAAGTGGAATCTCCATATGAGAATCGTTTTGCGTCGATTCTTCAATTACTGGAGCAGATGACTGCTCAATTAACCAGTCATGTCAGCCGGGAAAAGATCCGAGGCGTCGGGCTTGCGATATCCGGGATTGTTGACGTTAAGACCAATGAGGTAGTTTCGAGTACCCACTTCGATCTCGGCAAAAAAAATATTGCCGCGGTCTTAAGCGGGAAAATCGGCATTCCGGTGCTTTTGGAAAAGCGCCCGAACTGTGCGGTGCTCGCGGAATATCGTCTGTCAGATACTCTGGCCGGACATGATATGGTCTACATCACCAGCGGTCTTGGTGTGGGCAGCGGTATTATCAACAACGGCGCTTTATTTCGCGGAAGTTTTGGCGCGGCCGGTGAAATCGGGCGTTTGCTGATTCCCGGTCGGACCCATGACGTGGTCAATGTCGATGCCAGCGGAACGCTGGAATATCAGACCCGCCAGAGCAATATCCTGGCGGAAGTGCGTAATCTCAAGCAACAGGAACTTGGGTATAGCGATGTGCTTCAGCTCTATCGCGAAGGCGATCCGGATATAACGAATATTATGAATCGCAATGCTGAATACCTTGCTTACGGCGCGGCGGTTGTAGCCAACCTGATCAACCCGGAAGTGATTGTTCTGGGTGGCAAGACCGGCGAGCTGGGAGAAGCGTATTTGGAGCATTTCCAGGGCGCTTTTATTACATTTCCCGGTACTCCGCATAAAGAACGCATTAAAATCCGGTTCTCCACTTTCGGCCGTTTGCAGCCGGCGGTGGGCGGTGCCGTGATGATTCTGGATAAAACCATTGCCAATATGGCGATGGATTGATTTTATACAACCTGAACTAATCAAAGGACAAGTCGTAATGGCTGTAAAACAAAAACCGTTGGAACTGACTATTATCGGTGCCGGTATGATCGTCAATGATCTGCTGCTGCCCTCATCGCTGCATCTGCAACGTCTTGGCGTGGTCGGAGAGATCACGGTTGTGGACATGCGTGAAAGCGCGCTCAAGGCGCTTAAAGACAATCCGGAAATTCGTGATGCTTTCCCGGGGCAGGATTTCAAAACCTGTCCGACCATTGGCGAGGGGGATTCAAGTGATCCGGAACTGTACAAAAAAGTGTTGGCTGAAAAAGATCCCTATGGCCTGGTTATCATTGCTTTGCCGGACCAGTTGCATTATCGGGTATTGAAAGGCGTTATTCCTTTCAACCAGCATATTCTCTGCGTAAAACCGCTGGTACTGAAATATGACCAGGCGCTTGAGATCGAGAAGGAAGCGTATGACCGCGGCATCTTCATCGGGGTCGAATATCACAAACGTTTTGACCGTCGCGCCCTGCTGGCCAGAAAACATTACCGCAATGGCGACTTCGGTGATTTCGCGCTGGGTGAAGCCAAACTGATCGAGCCGTATTTCTACCGTCATTCAAACTTCCAAAACTGGTTCACCTGTGAGAACACCGACCCGTTCGTTTATGTCGGCTGCCACTATGTCGACCTCGTTTGCTTTATCACCGGACTGAAACCGGTTGAAGTATCCGTTTCCGGGATCAAAGGCAAATTCCCGAACGGTAAAGAAGGTTACCTCTGGAGCAACGGCCGCATCCGTTTTGAGAACGGCGGCATCCTGTCGGTCAATAACGGTTTGGGTTACCCCGACGAAAGCGCCGGCGGCAACGACCAGGGACTGCTGATGTACTTCGAGGGTGATAACTGCGGCGGATTGCTGGATCACGACGATCATTCGCGCGGGGTTGAGTACGGATTTGCAAACAACAACACGAAACGTTTCCAATTTATCAATCCGGACTTTTACCGGGTTGTGCCGTGGGAAGGCGACGGCTTGAAGCCGGTCGGTTACGGCTTTGATTCAATTGCCGCCACCCTGACCACCGCCAGCGCTATCGAGGCTGAAGTTGACGACGACCAGGCTAATGCCATGGCGATTCGTCAACGCGCCATCAGGGCGGCGAATGCTAAGGGACTGATCGCGACGCCGGAAAATTCTTCCTACAATGAACTGGTTCAGGAAGCCGCGCGTCTCTCAATTCTTAACGGCGGAGATATCGCGTTCATCGAATACGATGGCGATACCCCGAGCGTTCGTCTTAAACATAATTGAACATTAATCTTAAATCACGAAGGGCGCGGAAAGACACGAAATAAGATTTTTTCATGCGTAGGCATGAATCTAAAAACTTCTTCATGTTCTTCATGCTCTTCATGGTGCAATTTAATAAAAGGAATATAATCATGGCTGAATATGATCTTACTCCGGTCGATGTACCGAAAGTAGAAACCAAGTATCGTTCTATCAAAACCGCGATTCCGGTTCCGGAATCATTACCGATCTTTGAAACCCTTCAGAAAAGCGAGCCGCGCTCCATGCAGGGGCAGCCGCCGATAGTCTGGAATAAAGCCGATAATTTTACGGTTTCAGACAAATGGGGCAACCGCTGGATCGACTGGTCAAGCTGTGTGCTGATCTCCAATGCCGGACACGGCCGCAAAGAGATTCGTGACGCAATCATCAACAAAGTTGAACAGGGATTGCTGGCTACTTATGTATTCGTACATGAAGAACGTGCCAAGCTGACTGAAATGCTGCAGGCGATTTCTCCCGATCCGAAGAATTATCATGTCTTCCTGCTCTCAACCGGCAGTGAAGCCACTGAAAACTGCATTAAACTGGCAAAGACCTATGCGATCAATAAATACGGTCCGAAAAAGAAATATTTCGTCTCTTTCGGGAACGCGTTCCACGGCCGTACCCTTGGCGCTCAGATGGCCGGCGGGATGGATAAACTGAAAACCTGGATTGTCGATGGCGATCGGACTTTTGTTCAAGTTCCGTTCCCGGACGGTTTCAAGAACGAAGATACTTCGTTTGACCTGTTCCTGAAAACTCTGGCCGACAAAGGCATTACCGGTGACGAAATTGCTGGAGTCATGAGTGAATCATACCAGGGCGTAGGTCCTGATTTCCTGCCGGTTGAATATGCTCAGAAACTCGAAGCGTTCTGCCGCAAGCATGACATCGTTCTGATCATGGATGAAGTACAGGCCGGTTTCGGTCGTTCCGGTAAGATGTTCACCTTTGAACATTACGGCATCACGCCTGACCTGATTGCCTGTGGTAAAGGTATCTCATCATCCCTGCCGCTTTCCGCGGTTATCGGCCGTTCGGATATCATGGGTATGTATCCTCCGGGATCAATGACCTCAACTCACTCCGCTTCTCCGCTGTGCGTTACCGCCGCGATCGAGAATCTGAAACTGATCCATAACGAGAAACTGGTTGAGAATGCCGCCGCAATGGGCGAGATTATGATGCCGGCCCTCGAACGCATTCAGAAAAAATATCCGGAACGTCTCGGCTGCGTACATGGTAAAGGTTTGGTTGCCGGTATTCAATGTGTCAAACCCGGCACTAAGACTCCGGACCCGGAAACCGCCGTTGCAATCAACGTCAAATGTTTCCAGAAAGGCCTGTTGATGTTTTCTCCGGTCGGTATCGGCGGCGAATGTCTGAAGATCGCTCCTCCGCTGACTATCAACGAAGAAGCCATGCGCGAATCCCTGGCGGTCTTTGAAGAAGCCTGCTACGAGGTCCTCGGATAATCATCCGTACAACGGATCGCGCCGGGAGCATCCCGGTGCGATGTTTCGCGCTCTGTGCTGCGGAAGCGAAGCATACACACATATAATAAAAGAGCGGAACCGCATTAATTTGCCGTTCCGCTCTTTTTTGTCCCGGGAATGCAGACGTCTTGTCCGCAATTCGAGTAATTAATGGAACAATTCTATTTCTTTATCGTGATAGATTGACTCGTAGGCGGCATTCATGACTTTTACGGCGGCGATGCCGTCGGCTAATGATGACTCCGGTTTTGCGCGTTCGCCCCGGATGCATGCGGCAAAACATCCCATTAAACTGGCATCTTTTTGCAGGCTGGTGCGTCCTGTGCCATCAACGATCAAACGATTCGGCGAGGGATGATTGTTGCCGACGACGTAAAGATGTTTGTCAAAATAATCGGCGGCGTAATAACCCTCAGTACCGGTTATTTTAAGATTGCATTCCAGCGATTTGGGCCAGATCAAACGGCGCTGCGGGATATTTTCTTCAAGATTTGAATAAGAGGGATTGATGAATATTTTTGTTCCGTCCGTCAATTCTCCGGTGATAGCCACATGATCCTCCACGCGCAGGTGGTTGCGCTGATTTCTGCCGCTGACAGCGTAGACTTTTCTGAATTCCTGCCCGGTAATCCAGCGAATCAGGTCAAATGGATGCGGATGATCGGTCAGGGCGCCGCCGCGGCAGATGTTCGAGCCGGGCCGGATCGGGACGGTTTTACCGTAGGATAGTTCCGGGTCGCCCCAGTTCGGAAAATAGTTGATCGGGCTTTGTGAAATATTGGTCAGGTATATAGACTCGGTCTTGCCAAGCTTTTGCTGTTCGACCAGTTTTTTCGCATACCTGAACTGCGGGCTGAAATGCAGCTCAAGTTCGACTTGAATCATTTTGTCGTAACTGTCCGCCAGTTTTTGCATTTCACGGCACTGCGCTTCATCCATCGATGCGACTTTCATGCTGTAAATATGCAAGTTACGTTTTACAGCTTCCTGGAACATCTCAAAATGATGCTTGTTGTCACTGCCGATCATAATCGCTTCCGCTTCCGGATGTTCATCCAGCATTCTCCGCCAGTCGGAATGGAATTTTACATTCCGGTGTCCGCCAATGTATTCTTTTGCCTGTTCCAGGCGCTTTTCATCAAAATCGGAAACCGCGATGAAATCGATATCGGCTATATTTCTTCCGGAACCACGTAAATATGCCGGCACATGCGGATTGGCGGTCCCGGCGACAAGTAATTTAATCGGCTTCATGACAGTGCCTCGTTTATCGCGTTTATAATCTCAACTGAGTGTAACGGGCCGTGCGGGTATTCGCCTTTTTCTATTGCGAGTTCCATACTTCGGCGGCATATCTCAATTTCATCGCCGCAGTCGTCCCAGTCGGCATTTTCAATGACCAGCCGTTGCATGCCTGAATCGTCCGCAAGGATCGAGCCTTCTTCATTGAAATGCCCGACAATTGGTTGATTGGTCAGGTGCCCGTTGGTGAAATTGGCTTTGACGAAATGGGTTGCCGGCATGGAATCCGGCAAGCATTCGTTCATTTCAATTTCAACCGCCACATCGTTTTCAAACCTTGCCAGCGCAAAGAGATTATTCTTCCGCGGGACCCGTTCAATATGCAAAGTATTCAACGGGCTGTCAGTCAGCAGCCGGGCCGCGTCCAGCAGCCACGGTAAGGTCTGATACAGGAAAGTCTGTTCATCGGAAGCATCTTTCTTCGGTTTCTGCCAGGTAAAGCGCAAGGAGCATAGCTCACCGCAGGTATTTTCTTTAATTATTTGAAAAATTTTCTTTACCGGACCCCATTCCCGGAGTGGGTAAGCGGTGTAATATTCCTCCGCAATGGAATCAGAATTCGTCGCTTCCAGTGGCTGCATTATCATAGGGGCATTCAGACTCATTACTGTACCGGCCCCCAAATTCCATGTTCATTCACGTAATTAACCGTTTTGTCCCCCATCATGCCGTCGATAATTACTTCCCACTGAACCGGGGTAACGGCATCGGCGTGGCCATCCCAGTACCAGTTGTTGATTCTGCCGCCATGTCGGTTGTGGGCGCCGATTTTGGTGCTGTTGTCATGATAATAAACGTTGTAGCTCTGCATATTTGCTCTTTCCGGTTTTGAACCGTTAGCAGCATACGCCGCGTCAGCCAGAAATGCAAATGAGGAAGGCGTTTTTATTTTCTTGACCGCAATTCCGGTTCCGGTTGCGAAACGATATTCGGTCGGAATCGTCCAGTTGGTTGCGCAGGCACCGATGGTGTAGTATTTTGTTTTCCATTTGCGGGGAATGGCTGCCGGACACATAAGAATGTCGACCGGGGTATTTACTCTGCTGTTGTCGGCTGGATCAACAACTCCGTCAAACAGTGCATAATCGCTCCAGACGGTTTCAATCGGAGCCACATAATTGTAGGTTGCCATAAATCCGTCATAGGTGTCGACATATTGGAGCGATGATAACCCCACCTGCTTCATATTGCTCAGGCAACTGACCTGATAGGCTTTGTCTCTCGCTTTTCCCAGAGCCGGCATCAGCATGCTGGCAAGGATGGCGATGATAGCTATCACTACCAGTAATTCAATTAGCGTGAATGGAGATTTGTGACGTGACATTTTCTTATCCTTTCTTATTTAAGTTTAGAGTTGATTTTAGATATTGTCAAACCGATTTTGTTTCGGTATTCCAGTAAATTTTCCGGATTACTTGACCAGTTGTCAACGGATTTTGCGACATTGCCCGGAATATGCAATAACCCGTTTGCCTCTTTCAATAACACATCCTTCTCTTTTATTGCTGATTTATTGAGTTTCTCAATAACATTTTCCAGTGCTTTCAAATATTCGTAATCCTCAAGCCCGTCGCGCAGATTTTCGAGTCTCGGGGATGGAAGCAGAGTTCCGTCGGGTCCGGGATAAAGGAGGTTGCCCATTCCGTTTTTTGCTTTTCTGGTTCCGCGGGAAATATGAAAAATATGCGGCTTCCATTCGGCATCGGGCCATTGTTTGCGGATTTTCAAATTGGTGAGCCACTCGCGATTGATACACCAGTAAAGGATACCTTCTACTTTATACATATAGCTTAAAGTTGATATTATCCGACAATCAAATACTGGATAGTCCAGAAAAAAGTTCGGGTAGGGGTGGCATGGTTCATCGGCCGAATACCACCATATTTCATGGCCCTGTTTTTTTAATCTGTTCAGAATTTTTAATTTGGACTGTGAGGCGAATGAACTGAAAATCGGCACCCATACATTAAACAATTTTTCTATTCTTGGATCAGGGAAAGATGTTTGCATCATGCGGAGGTCAGGATTCGCTTTCTGTAGCGCCGAATTGATCTGGTTGGCCGCCGCTAGCTTATCCGTGGCAAGATGGCCGATAATCTCGTCATAAGAATAATAATACATATCATTTTGCAGCCCGGCCTGTTTTATTTTCGCGATGGTTTTTCCGCAGTCGGCAACCTGTTTTTCCAGTATTGCCGGAGAAACCGGCTTGCTGTTACCACAACCTCTGATAGTGAAGAAATTAGTCCGGTTCCTGATTTGTTCCAAATATTCCAGATTAGGATATTCCGCTTCTTTCGTATAAATATTGTTTGGCGCCAGGCGGTAACTGAGGAGAAAATTGTAAATGTACATTTTCTTTTCGGCCGGAATTTCTTTCAAGTTGTACCACTGTTTGTAGAATTTTTCAAAAAACGAAAACGCGGTACGTAATGAGCCTCTTTCGGGCAGGGTGAAATCATAAACCTGCAGATTGACAGTAACTTTTTCAGTATGACCTCCGCCGGAGAGAGTTATGGTTCCGCGATATTTGCCCGACTGGGCTTTACCTGTATAGACTTTGATAAAGACCGTGGTAAAGTCGCCTTTTGCAGTTGAGTATGCGCTTTTTCCGTTCATAATTACATCTGGAAACGCTCCGATAAAGTCAATGGGAATGTCCGGCTTTTCACTGGTCACGCATTTCAGGTATCCGAAGGTGATATTTTTTGCCGGGATACGGGATGCTCCATTGGTACTGATCAAATCAGAAACGGTGACTTTATCAATTTTAGCCGATTTTGTTGGATTCCCTAGCGTAATGATATTAAATCCTTCATATTCATTACGGGCCGCACTGATTTCCGCGGTTCGGGTAAGACGTTCTATTTTTTTGAAAAACTCTGGTTCTTTGACTAATCTTTTAACCGCAGGCAAAACAGTGACGGTAAAAGGGGCATCCGTTTTACCGGCTTGACGCTTAAATAAACTTGCATATTCAGCCGCCAGATTCTTTTTTCTTACCGCTTCTCTGTGTTGACGGATTTTATTGAGCTTTTCCATACGTTTTTTATTTTTATTCAAACGATGGCGCCACTGACTTTCATATTTTTCAGAAATGTTGATTACCCGACCTTTGTATATCTTGATCTCGTCAATCAACCCTGTGAAATAATATGCATTTGATCTGGAATTTGCACCCGCACCGATATATGCGTCATATTTATTGGGTAGCAGGCTTTTCCCCTTGCCGTCTTCATATTTACTGTTGCGCCTCTTTTTTCCGTTGACATATATTTCCACATTGCCGCTTTTGTAGGTAAATATTACATGATACCATTGTCCCGGTTTCAATATTGGTTTGCAGGCATAAACAATCCACTTGCCGGTTTTATCCTTAAATTTCATCTCCGGTTTGCCGTCTCGAATATCAAAATAATAGTTGATTGCCTCCGGTTTGACTTTTCGGTATCCTTTCCAGAAAATAGTCCGGTATGAAGAAACTTTTTCCGGTTTGATGACATATTCCACTGTAAAATCGTTTTCCAGTGACAATGCGTCCGAATTATTAATTTTGATATAGTGTTTTCCCGTATCAAAATAAAAAGCATTGCCGAACAGCCCCGGACGGATACAATTATCCGTAGAACCTCCGATGATAATCCCGTCATTATTGCCCGAAACATCTTTGATCGTATTATTGGTAATTTGATTGAAATCCCAATGAACCAGAGGTTTTAAATCTGCCGCATTAAGCAATGTGATGTTGACTAGTAAAAGAAACGCAATTATTGAATTATGCCACATTGTTTACCTCAGAGACTTTTGATTAACGGTTTGTATTTCTTCAGGTAGGCGGCGTTTTTCTCGTCGCCGCCGGGGGCGTTGGCGCTGTTCCAGACCGGCGGGTTGATGCCGCGTTCGACACATTGGCGCACGGTTTCGATTTCCAGCAGATGCGCGATGGCGAAGTCAACCAGATTCGAGACCGGGGCGATCGGTGTTTCAAAACCAGGAACTTCGACAATCGCATCACCGACCGGATTATAGTCATCGATGCAGACGTCGGCCAGTTCAAACAAATTGATTTTGCTTGAATGCCGGATAAAATGGTCCGCCGGCATTTCATCCTGCCAGTATGAGCTTGATACGGCGATTATCTTAACGCCTTTTTCCTTCGCCTCCAGTGCCGCGTCGATAGTCGCCGCGTTGATGCCGATGTTATGGAAAATTATCAACAGGTCATCTTTTTGCAGATCATAATATTTCATGATCGAGCGACCGTAATTTTCGCTGCGTTCGAGTTCCAGATATTTCAACGCCTGGTTGAAGACGCTCAAACCGGTTTCCATGATCGGATTGATGTTGGAAAGTCCGCCAGCCCGGAAAAACATTTCTCCCATGACCAGCGTGGTGTGCCCGCCGCCGCCGTAGACACTGATCAGTTTGTCCTGTTCGATCGCGTTCGTCATCAGACAAGCGGCCTTGCGGATGTTGTCCGCCTGTTCGTTCATGACCCGTGAAATATTGGCAAACGCCTTTTCAATGTAGCCGAAATCGTTCACTTATGATACCTCCATTTTCAAATTTTTGTTATTTATTTTGCTATTGTAGTTTTTCCCAAGCCGGTCCCAGAGCTTGAGCGCGTCCGGGGCCGCTAATACCGTGCCGTAGCCGCCGCGATAGGTCCAGGCCGCCAGCCGGTCAACCCCGAGTTCCTCGTACAGATCGACGATCTCGTCCATTTGCGTGAAATCACGGGGTTGTTTGTAATAGTTCATGATCCAGCGTTCCGACTGCTTGCCGTATTTCCGGGCGATTGCCACAGTGCGTCGGGTAATATCCTCGAAAAAGCTCAACGGCAGTTCCCAGTTGATGATTGTGGTCGAGAACACGTCGAAATAGGGACAAGCCGCGACTTTATCCCAGTTGTCATAGCCGCGCAGTTCGGTCACGTAATAGGTGTTCAACGTGGCATGGACGCAGCAGGTGATCTCCAGTTCCGGCTTGAGCTCTTTTAATGCCTTTGATGTATCTTCGAGAATGATCATTGCTTCGCGCCAGCGGAACTGTTTGACGTCGTCAGTCAGGACTTTCGGCATTTCATAGCCGTAATAAGCTTCAAATTTTTTCATGCAAACCGGACAGCGGCAGGCCCAGTCGTCGCCCGCTCCGCCGGTGATTGACGCGTAACTTTTCGGCAGCGCATAGTGCGGTTCATCCCAGAAAAAGCCGTCCGCTTCAGTCTCCCGGGCCAGCGTCAGGCAGAAGTTTTTGAAGTAGTCCCGGAATGAATTGGTATTGAAACACGCCGCGTTGAGTTTTTCCCCGGTGGTTGCCGATACCTGCCGGTTCTCGATATTGTTCTGCAGGAACAAACTTACCTGTTCCCCGCCGAAATATTTACCGATTCCCCAGGGATCGATTATAACTTTAAGTCCCAGTTCATGAGCCTTATCGACTATTTTCGGAATATTTGGGCGCCAGAAGTCAAAGTCGAATTCCGTTACCGCGAGAATCACGTTCGTGCAGCCATGATCCAGCATTTCCTTGAAGTCCTGCTCCGCGTGCTCAACATAATTGAGTCCGTAATAACTTATTGATGTTTCTTTGATAGACATAGTTTTATTCTTGCTTTAACTGTTAATAGTTCTATATATGTATATGATAATCTCTATTATGAGACTTGATATTCGATACAGTCTGATGAAATCTCATTCAAACGATTTTCGGCATCGGCCTGGCTGCTTTGCCGGATGATCAGCCTTGATTCGAGATAACGGGTGACGCCTTCTTCCGAATAATTTTCATTTTGTTTGGCAATCAGGGTTTCCAGCGCGATACGTGCCATATCTCGTATCGGGTAACTTACTGACGTAAGGGCCGGATAAACTTCTGAAGCTACCGGCAGATTGTCAAAGCCGGCAATGGCGATATTTTCCGGGACTTTTATCCCAAGCTGGTTACAGACTTTCAGAGCCCGGACCGCGAACAGGTCGTGAAAACAGAAGATGGCGGTTCTATGCTTATTGATCGTCTTGATCAGCTTTGATATTTTGCTTAAATCCTGTTCTGGGGAGACATTGTCCAGTTGCAGGATACTGTTGGGATCAATATTTAAGCCCTGTGTCATCAATTCACTGCGAAAACCTGCCAGACGGGCATCACGGGCGACCCCGGACGGGCCGATGTAGGCAAAATGTTTGAAGCCCTGTTTGATGAAATGTGCCGCCACCGACTGGGCCGCCATCTGATTGTTTACCATGACCGCATCGGCTGAACGGTTTTTGAATTTCCGGCCGATTAATACAAAAGGCACAGGAAGCTGAGAATAATAGCCTTCATTATCCTCAGTGCCCCAGGGACACGCCAGAATTCCGGTTATACCCATGCGACAGAAGAGGTCAAGTTTTTCCTTTTCCTGATCTTTGTCGTAGTTGCTTGATGCGATCATCAACTCATATCCGGCTTCCCGGGCAAAATACTCCAAGTGTCTGGCCAGACCGGCAAAGAAAGGGTTTTCCAGATTCGTCGCCAAAAATCCGATCAGCTTTTGTTTGTTGTAACTTTGTTTTACTTTAGGTCCGGTGCTGATGTAATGACGGTTGCCCTTCAATTCCAGGAACGCCTCGTCTTTCAGCATATTCAGAATGCGATGTGCGGTTTTCAGGGAAACAGACTTATAATCGCATAAGCTTCTTGTAGTCATGAACGGAGATCCGGCAACTCCGAACTTGCCGGCTAATATTTCCGCCTGCAATTCCTGATTGACTTGTTCCGCTTTCGGTAGTTTTATTTTCATTGTCGATGAATATTTTTCTTTGTTATACTCTTGTTGTAGTTTTAGTATAACATATGGAAACGAATAAGTCAATCCCCTTCTTCATCTTTTTTGTAAATTATCACAAAGTTTAATTGTATAATATCACTACGTTTGACTTTAAAAAAGTTGTATATAGCTGTTTATGAGAGATATAAAGGCGTAAAAAAATCCCCTGACGTGATCGTCAGGGGATTTTAGAGGGGAAAGACGGCAGACAAAGCGCTTATGAGGCATGAGGGGGGTAAGGGGGGCGCTTTGCCCGCCGGAAAAATTTATTTACCCGTTCACGGTTACGCTGGAACATCGCATAGAGAGCCGGGACAAAAATGATACCTATGATGGTCGCGGTAATCATCCCTGCAAAGGTTGTCGTTCCAATCGCTTTTCGGCTGCCCGCTCCGGCACCGGTAGCGATAACCATTGGTAAAACTCCGAGGATGAATGAATAAGCGGTCATCAATACCGCACGATAACGGGTTTTGGCTCCAATCAATGCGGCATCAGTGATAGACAGGCCGGCCTCTCGCTGCTGCTTTGAAAATTCAACGATGAGGATCGCATTCTTACTTGCAAGGGCCACCAGCATAACGAGTCCCAATTGGGCGTAGATACTCAAAGGCATGCCAAGGAAATAAAGACTGACCAGAGCTCCCAATACCGCAACGACAACTGAAGTGATAACCGACATTGGAACGGTCCAGCTTTCATACTGTCCAACCAGGAACAGATAGCCGAAGAGCATCGCGAAAGCCATAAGAATGACGATAGTTCCGGCGTTTTTCTTTTCCTGGTAACTCATGCCGGTCCAGGCTACGCGATAATCTTTAGGCAATGTTTTAAACGCATTATTTTCAATTGCGGCCATATATGTTCCACTGCTGATGCCCGGCTTGGCGGAAGCATTAACTTCTGCAGCCATAAACTGGTTGAAGCGGGTCAGCTGTCGTGGTCCGGCTTGATGTTTCAAGGTGGCAACTGCTGACAGCGGCACCATTTGTCCCAAATCATTCATGATATTAATCTCTTCAATATCGGCAATGGAATTACGCTTCTCGGCTTTTGATTGAATCTTAACCTTAAATGAATAGCCATAAAGATTGAAGTCATTGATATATGATGATGCCAGTTTACTCTGCATGGTGGTAAATACCCGCTTGACCGGAACATTAAGCGCTTCGCATTTTCTGCGGTCAAGGTCAAGGAACAACTGCGGAGTATTGGCGTCAAACATGCTGAATGCCATTTTTGTTTCAGGCAGGCGGTTGAGGTTTCCTAAAAATCCGCGTAGTGCAGACGCCAGTTCCTGTGGAGTCTGGTCCCCGGTGGACTGGAGCATAAAACTCACTCCGCCGGTGACCCCCAGCCCCATGATCGCGGGAGGAGCGAAAACGTTGATTCGGGCAGCCGGAATCGAAGCATATTCTCTCATCAGCTTACCATTGATTGCATTAATGCTTAAATCCGGGGTTTTACGGTCGTCCCAGTCATCCAGGATTATAATCAGCATTGCCATATTCTCCCCGTTACCGCCGATCAGACTAAACCCGCTGATCGCGATGACATCCTTTACTCCGGAAACTTTTTTCGCCAGATCTGTAGCTTTGTGCATTACCGCATCAGTTCTTTTAAGGGTGGCTCCCGGCGGCAATTGAACCGCGCAGAAGAGTACGCCTTTGTCTTCCTGAGGCAGGAACGAGGTTGGGCTTATCTTGAAAAAGAAATAATTTCCAGCGATTACTGCCACAATAAGAATCAGGGTAATAAGCCCGCGACGGACCAGAAAGCCAGCAAAAGCCAGATAGGTCCTGGAAGAAAAATCAAGGCATATATTAAATAGTTTAAAAGGCCCGCGCGGCGGACGGTGATGTCGCAACAATAATGCGCATAAAGCAGGACTCAATGTCAATGCGTTGAATGTTGACAAAACAAGTGCCGTACACATGGTTACCGCAAACTGGCGATAAATAATCCCGACCATGCCGCCGTAAAAACCGATTGGCGCAAACACCGCCAGCAATACAAGGGTTGTCGACAGAACCGCCCCGGTTACCTGTTGCATTGCCTTGTAAGAGGCGTCAAGCGGAGAGAGTCCTTCCTCTTCGATTAGGCGCATCACATTTTCTACTACAACAATGGCATCATCCACAACCGATCCGATCGCCAGGATCAAGGCGAATAACGTCAGGACATTGGCGCTGTATCCGAGAATCCGCAGAAAGATAAAAGCTCCGATTAATGATACCGGAATTGTGATAGACGGAATCAGCGTAGCGCGCCAGTCCTGCAGGAACACCCAGGTGATAAGTACCACCAGGATCATGGTCAGGAATAAAGTTGAAACAATTTCTTTAATAGTTGCCCTAACAAATTTAGTCGGATCATAAGCAATAGTATATTTCATGCCTTCCGGAAAATACTGTGACAGTTCATCGACTTTGGCCTTGGCTGCGTCAATAACATCCAGCGCGTTGGCGTCGTCCCGGCGATATATTGCCAGAGCCACCGAAGATTTGTTATTAAAATAACTGTTGCCTGAATAACTGCTTGCGCCAAGCTCGATTTTTGCTACATCATGCAATCGGATTTGCCGTCCGTGTTCTGTACTGCGGACAATGATCCGACCGAAGTCTTCAGCCGTTTTCAGACGACCCGATGTATTGATTTTGTATTGTATGAAGTCACTGCTTTGTTCCGTGCCGACGGAACCGGTGGCGGCCTGAACATTTTGATCCTGAATCGCCTTTGAAACTTCATCCGGGGTTACTTTCAATGCGTTCATCCGGTCTGGGTCCAGCCAGATACGCATACTGTAGTCCAGCGCCCCGAAGATCGAAGCACTGCTTATCCCGTCAATTCGAGCCAGTGCGTCTTTGACCTTCATACTTACGTAGTTGCTCAAAAATAGTTTATCGAGCTTTTTGTTTTCTGAGGAGAAAATAAATACCCCGAGAATATCGCTCGATCTTTTTCTGACCGTGATACCCAGTGCGACAACTTCAGAAGGCAGCTTGGGTTCCGCCCGCTGGATTGCGTTCTGAACGTTTACCTGGGCGATGTCGGTATCAGTTCCTGATTCAAAAGTGATAGTCAGGTTGTAGTTCCCGTTATTATCGGAGGCTGAGTTGAAATATATCATACCCTCAACGCCATTGACCTCAGATTCTATTGGAGCAGCGATCGTGTCCGCAACGACCTGGGCGCTGGCACCGGGATAAGAGGCTGTCACGGTGATTGTCGGGGGGGATACCTCCGGGTATTCTGCCACCGGAATCGAATAGAGACTCATCAAGCCGCCGAGGATTATCAGCAGCGAAATAACCATAGCCAGTTTGGGACGTTTAATAAATACTGCGGAAATCATTCACCGGGCTCCTTACTTCTTTGCCGTGTTGGCAATTTTAACCGGGACTCCCGGGAATACTTTATGAGTGCCGTCGATAATTACTCTTTCTCCAGGAGAGAGTCCTTTCTTAACAATATAGAGATCTCCAATCATATCTCCGAGAGTAACCGCGCGTCTGACCGGAATATTTTTCACTCCGAGAACATATACGTAGCTGCCTTTGCTGTCAGTCATAACTGCCGATACTTTTACGGTCGGAACCGGCTTGTCCATATGCTCTGAAACCATCGCATTGACATAGCCGCCTGGAATCAAAATCATTTCAGGATTTCCGACTTTGTACCAGACAGATATTGTCCCGGTGTTTTTATCTACAACGTTATCGACCAGTGATATTTCACCTTTTTCCTTGTATATATCTCCATTGGATAATTTTATCCTGATATTTATATTTTTGTTCAGCTTGACGATTGATTTGAACAGATTTTGATAAGTACGTTCACTAAGCGAAAATTTAAGCAGGATCGGGTCTACGCTGACTATCTTTGCCAAAGGCTGGCTGTTCAAACTTACGTAATTGCCTTTTGTATATTTGACTTTACCGATACGCCCGGTGATCGGAGCGTATATTTTGGTATAACTCAATTCGTTTTCCGCGTTAAGCAGTTCAGCTTGTTCCTGATTATATTTTGCCCGGCGAAAATTGACCAGACGTTCCGCATCCTCAAGGTTAGAGGTGGAAATCGCTTTCTTGTTAGCCAGCAGTTTTTGCCGGTGATAGTTGCTTTCAGCATAGCGTAATTCCACCTTTGACTGCTCCAGAACAGCTTTTGCCGCCATTACTTTTGCTCGATAAGTGGTATCTTCTATTGTAATGAGCAGATCACCTTTCTTTACCAGACTACCTTCTTTAAACATGATGCCGGTTATAAAACCGGAAATACGGGGTTGAATATCGACTTCTTCGTCCGCCTCGATATTACCAATGAATTCTTTAGATGCGGTGTTGGTTATGGTTTGTACTGTTCCGGCAACAACCAGCGCCGGCGGCATTTGGGGATGCCCGCCCGGTTTTTTAGCGGCTTTTTTCTCCGCGCCGCAAAGAGTATGCGCACTGCCTGCCAGCAGTAATATTGATAATGCTGTTATTCCGATTCTCATAATTTTAATCTTTCTAATATTTTCTTCAAATGTATGTTTCAAACAATTGTTTAAATATACAACGGTTATATCTGGTTGTCAATAGTATTTTTATAAAAAATTTGATGGAAAATTAGAACAAAAAAATACTGCAAAGTAAATTAAATTCAAGCCTTAATTGGAATTATACTTTAAACGCTTGAAATATTAACCTTTAATTGTACCATGCCAACGCCGTTTTTGCTCTTTACAACTCCTTGGTTACCTCTGGTAGCCAAAGACTTGTAAAAATCAACCCGGCATTTGGCATCATCACATTAAAAGTTAAATTTCCTCCCGCTCAAAGTATATTCATAAACTTATGCAGACTTTCAGCAATTTTTTAAAAATAACGCATTTACCTGTTCGCTGGGGGGCGAGTGCTGTGCCTGCTGAAGAATCAAAAATTTTTTCAGGCATATTTTTTATCCATTTCTTATGAATCGTTCAGACAAAAGTTCAAAAAGGTCTAATTACATTTCTTCGCGAAGTTGTAAGTCTGCAAGAAACAGCATATCTGCATGATAAATTAGCTTTTATCTCAAGTATCATATCAACTTGATTTTAGATTTATTTTTGATTTTTTGCAAAATAAGTATTGCTATTTATGCTTTTTACTGTATACTATAAATAAGCAACGCAACCGGATGCAGCTATCGGTTGCCTAAGAGACAATAAATCGAAAAGAAATACTTGAAATGTTGCAAAAAAGCAAAACGGTAACATTACGCGACATAGCCCAAAAGGCCGGGGTGAATCGTTCTACTGTATCCAGAGTTCTAAGTGGATCAACACAATTTCCCGTGAGTGATGAGTGTCGTCGTAGAATAAAGGAAATAGCTGAAAAACTTCAATATCATCCGCGACTCTCAGCAAAATCTTTGGTGTCAGGAAAGAGTTACAGTGTAAACCTTTTACTTGCCAGTATAGCAAAGGATTTAAGAAAACCAGGAATATCTGCTTTTGTTGACACTGTTTCAAGAGAATTAAGAAAAAATAATTATAATCTGATTATCACCCCTGTAACGGTGTCTGACAGAGAAAACATGACGAAAGAAATACAAAAGTTACTGATGACCAGTACTGTTGATGCAACGATAATAGGAGGCGGACTTTTAGATGAAAAACTAAGAGAGTTGTTCCAGGTTAATCACTTTCCTGTGCTTCTTTGGGACATTCATTGCAGAGACGAAAATTTTGGTATTTTTCCTGCCATCCACCATCTTGCTTTCGATGAGAATCCAGGGCAGGAAGAGCTTTTGAAGCATCTTGTTGAACTCGGGCACAAAAAAATCGCGTATATTACAAATGGTCCTTGTATGGATATTATCCCGGCATTCAAGAGAGCAGTTGTTAAACATAAATTTAATTTTTCCAATAAAGATATTTTTGAGTTTTATAATTGGCGTCAAACTCATATAGATATTTCTGAAAAACAAATGTATTTTTACAAAAAAACGGCAGAAAAGTGGGATCAACTAAAAGAATATTCCGCAATAGTATGTATAGAACCGATAGGAACTCAGGGAATAATAGAATTTATAAAAGATAAAGGGTTAACAATTGGACGGGATGTCTCCGTTGCAGGCTATGAAAATACTATAAACACAAGATTGGATATTACCTGCATAGATAGATCTTTCAGAGTAGCTGGAAAAACGGCGGTAAAAATTCTTTTAGATGCTATTGACAGCTCGGGAAAATCCGTAGAACATGTAAAGATACCAACCAAATTGTTTGTAGGAAATACTACCGGTAAAGCACCGGGATAAAAATAACAGTTAAAAAGGATAATCCCAAAAAGCAGAAAAAAATGAACAGGTCGTTGGATGATGAATATGCACCGACATCCAAAAATAGGCGTGGCGATTATAATTGCCAGAGCCATAGGGCTTCGGTTAGACGAACCCGGGACGATGGAAGCGTTGGAAAAATTGAGGAACAACTTTTTCTATGCACATAAGTTGTTATATTTACCGAAACTAATCAATTCGAACAGGAGGTATACAAATGTGGCATCATGAATTTCAGATGAAAAGCTGTGCGAGGAAAAACTTCATGCATGGTTTGGTCGGTGAAGTAAAAACAATGAGGACAACAGGAAGCTGTAAAAGCTCTTTATTTAGAGTTTTTACTTTAATCGAGCTTCTTGTAGTAATAGCTATCATTGCTGTTTTGGCGAGTATGTTGCTGCCAGCTTTAAACAAAGCCAGGAATTCCGCCAAAACAGCCGCTTGTATTAATAACTTAAGAACGCTCAATCAGGCGCAGGCTTTTTATACCAATGACTTTAATGAATGGATTGTGCCCGGCCGGATTCAGGGATGGGGATCTGAATGGTTCAGAATGCTTTCCGGCAACCAAACTTATTGCAAAGGATCGGTTGAATATGTTAAATATGACATTAATAAAACTACTGGTCCGTTTGTCTGTCCAGCTGCCGTCACCGGCTTTAAGGATCATGCCGCTCCATATTATGCTAATACTCATTTTGGAATAAATTTTAGATTAAGCGGAAGTAGCGGGCAAAGTTCCGCACTTTACAATAAAATACGAAAAACATCGGCTTTAACCACTCCGTCTAAGGCGATGTTGTTGGGTGACCTCATCAGGACAGACCAATTCAGAGTTGATTATTCAAACTATTGTGCCTACCGTCACGGTGTGGAGGATCCCCGGCCAATAATTGCAACAGGAGCAGCCACTCCAACCCCAACGACAAATGGAAGAAGTAATTTCTTATTTATGGATGGGCACGTTGCCGGATTTACCGGTAGAGAAGTTCTCTCGCCGGAAATTTTTTCCTCCAGCGCCGGTTTTGATCCCAACAATGGTTTATCGCTATAATTACTGAATTGATTGGAAAGATACATTTACAGGAAGAATAACCAACAGGGAGACAGGTGAGTTTTTCTGATTTTTGCACGCTGTAAGTCATCTTTTCGTTCTTAAACGGTATTTTAAACGCTTGAAGTATTTACTTTTTCAGTGTTTGGCCGGTGTCGTTTTTGTTCTTTGTAAATTTAGGGTTTTCTTTGGAAGCCAGTTGCTTGCGAACATTAATCCGGCATTCGACATCATCACTGTATAAATTAACACAAATAGAAATTTAAAAACGTGGAAAACATCAAGGAAACAACATGATTAATTGGACTGAAAAAGTTTTATTTGCAACGTTATTTGGATTAAGTTGTTTGGGATATGGGGGCAATGTGCTGGCTCCTCCTTTAAATAACTATGGAATTGATAAAAAGCAGCCGTTGGTCAGCATTGTAAAAGACGGGGAAGCCAAAGCTGTAGTAGTGGTTGGTTCCCCGAAAAACAGGTATTTCAAAGAAGTACAGAAACAGGCGATTGACGAGCTGGTCGAACATATAAAAAAGAGTACCGGGGCAACTCTTAAAGTTGTCAATTCAAAAAACTATAAAGGGGGGGCTGCCATTTTTCTGGGTAATTCTCCGGCTGCGGCGAAAGCAGGATTTAAATTTGACAATCTTGAGCCTGAACATTTTCGTATTATGACCAAAAACGGCAATTTAGCGATCATCGGCAATGACGCGGAAGAAATATCCATCAAAGGGGCAAACGGCAAGAACGTCAGAGAACAAATGGACTCACGCGGCACCTTGTTCGGCGTATATGATTTTCTTGAGCGTTACCTTGACGCCAGATGGTATTTTGCCGGTGAATTGGGCTCATTCATCAAGAAAGACAAGAATTTGGTTATCGCCCCATGCAATTATGAAAATGGCCCGGTATATCTACGCCGCCACGTCTGGTCGAAACAATTGCGGGAAAACAAGAAACTGGCTCTTCGCTGGCGGCTCGGAATGGGTATCGGGATTGGTAATCACTCTCATGACAACTGGGTGCGGAAATATGCGAACAGGCCGGAGTTGTTTGCGCTTAAGCTTGACGGCAGCAGGGAAATGAAATATTTCGGTGGTCAGTTGGATTATACTAATCCTGAAGTGAAAAAACTTGAACTTGATCATTTGAAAAATTTTTATAAAACCGGAGATAAAAGCCCCTGGAAGCATCGGGCTCCGCGAAACAGTTACTTTATTGAATTTCCGAATGACTGCATGGTTGAAAATCAGGTTCCGGCATTTCAGAAATACATCAAAAGCTATAAGGGGAAATACCCGCAGTTCCAGTTGTATAGCAAGCCGGTTCACAAATTCTATTCGGAACTTGCCAGGGACGCGGAAAAGCTTTGGCCTGAGAAATATATGTTGTTCGGGGCGTATAGTAAATATACGTTTCCGGCTGAAGGAGTTGATTATCGTCCGAACATGATTGCCGAAGTTTGTATTATGGACGGCCCGGCGTTTTTTAAAGAGCCGGAAAAATATAAATTATGGTTGGATGTGTTGCGCAAATATAAAGATTTGACAGGCAACAAACCGTATTCCTGGGAATATCCGACCTGGCCGATGGAAACAACCAATATGCCGTTGATTTTCCCCCGTCTGGTGAACCGGTGGCACCGGGACGCAAAAGAGATTTGTTCGGGGGCATTTCTGTGTGGTTTGATGAGGTCTTTCCCCCAGGATCATTTGAATGCATATTTCTGGCTCAAATCAATGTGGAACCCGGATTTTGACGTTCAGGCCGCACTTGACGAATATTACAAAAACTGCTATGGTCCGGCGGCTCCGGTAATGAAACAGTATTTTGATTTATTGATCGATCGCTGGGAAAATGTTATCTGGAATGTGCCGTGCGGGAGAAGCGGTGGTCTGCCGCTGGATAAGGTTTACCAGGAAACCTATTCTCCCAAAATACGTAAACAGCTCAAAACACTTGAATTAAAAGCGTTAAAACTGGCTCCTGAAGGCAGCGATTTCCACAAACGCGTAAAACAGGTGGTGGACAGCCAGAAAGCGTTTTATACGGAAGCTGAACTGTATGACCGTTTGGGGCGCGGGGCGGTGCTTTATGTGCCGGAAGCTACTCCTGAAAAACTGGACGGAAAGCTTAGCGACAAGTGTTGGAATATAATCGGTTTGCAGATGTGTGAAAGAGATTCCGGTAAGGACGCCAAAGTTAAATCACTGGTTAAAATGTGTTATGACAATGAGAATCTTTACATCGGATGTGATTTTACCGAACCGTTCATGAAGAAACTCAAAGCCCAGGCGGCTAAACATGACGAAAGCGCCTGGAACGATGACGGAATAGAGATTTTTATCAGTCCGCAGCAGTATCCGGATCATTATGTCCAGATCGCGATCAACACAAAAGGGGTAATATTCGATGGCTGGAAAGAGGCGATAGCCGGTTTTACGACAAAAAAAGATTTTAAAATTAAACGCCACATCAACAAGGAAGAAGGCGGTTTTACTATGGAAGTGGCGATTCCCTGGCGGGAGCTTGCTATTGCCGCGCCGGCTAAAGGAAACTCTATGCGGGCGAATGTCATTCGTAATCGTAAAACGGGAAAACGGCGGAGTGAAATTTACGCCATGAGTCCGACATTCAAACAGAGCAATCACAACACGAAATTTTTCGGTACATTGATCTTTACCGGTCAGGATCGTCTGTCTGAAGACTTTGGACGCTCTACCAAGTGCAAGTGGCGCGCATTTGTGATAGGCTCGAAGGATGATCCTCAGGCTAAAGTGAGTTTTACTATTGATGACGGCTATGGAAAACTTGCCGCCATGATGTCTAAAACGTTCCATGTCGCGCAAGTTTCAACAAACCCGAGAACCATCCTGAAAAAGGGAGACCTGATTGAGGTGAGATATCGTGGACCATTTGCAAAACACTATGGACGGCTTTCGGTATCATTCAAGTTAAAAACAGGCAAAGAATCCAAATTTGCCTGGACGTCGGACCGGCGGGACCTTGAAAAAGGCAAATGGAGAAACTTTGTAATTGATCCGTTTAAACTTTCCGGCATTAAGGACGATCATGCGGAATTGATCTTCATGGCGCTCAAACTCGCTTCGGTAAAGAGAAAAGAGAATTCCATGGATATTGACTATGTGAGGATTTCCCCATATACCGTGGCAAATGTAAAATAAGATCATCACTTCCGCTTTTGGACCGGGAATAATAATTTTTCAGTCGATACAATTTATAAAAACTGAATATTTGCATAAACTGATATACTTCGAGCGGGAGGGAATTTAACTTTTAATGTGATGATGCCAAATGCCGGGTTGATTTTTGCATGTCTTTGGCTACCAGGGATAACCTGGGAGTTGTAAAGAGCTGAAACGGCGTTGGCAGGGCACAATTAAAGGTTAATATTTCAAGCGTTTAAAGTATAATTTAATCTAAAAGTTAAAAAAAGGACAATCATGGATACAAAAAAAATGGAACTGCCGCCGGTAAATATCATACCTAAATCAAGCGATGTGAAATTATACGGGTTCAATCATGATCCGTTGGCAAACCGGCATAACCTTAGTCTGTTGGGCCTGTTGCCGGAAACGACAAGTCTTGAGGTGAAAAATTCTATTCTTGGAATTGGTTACGAAACTTTGGACCGGGATACTTTTGATCCCACATTGACTTACGAACTTATGTCAAAAACAGGCGTTAAGTGGGCCCGTGTTCAGACCGGCTGGCTGAAATGTGAGACGGAGAAAGGTGTTTATGATTTCAATTGGCTTGATGAAATTGTGGATTCTTTGCTGGCTATCGGCATTACGCCCTGGTTGAGCGTTAGTTTCGGCAATCCGCTCTATACCCCGGTAAAAGAATATACCACCTACGAGGCGGATCATCCGGGTGAACAAATTCCTCATCGTGTCCGCGGCTATGTTGGTGAAGTTCCGTTGTATCACGGAAAAGATGCGGTCAGTGGATGGGAAAATTATCTTTTCGCTATGGCTGATCATTTTAAAGGACGAGTCGATTACTGGGAAATATGGAATGAGCCAAACACGGCACCTTTTGTTTTTTGGAGAACCCGTGACCTGTACAAGGATTGCGACAGAAGCGAATTTGAAGCAAACTGCGCGAAGGATTACGTGGAATTAGTCAAAATAAGCTCAGTGCAAATTCGTAACGCCAATCCCGACGCGAAAATTATCGGAGGGGCGATTTCATTATCGCTGGATGCATGTTTCTTTATAAGAAATTTGGTGGAGGCCGGTATCGCCAAATATATTGATATTCTCACCTTTCACCCTTATGGCTCCAACCCGGAATTCGGACTTGAAACCCGTTATGACAATCTGCGTTATGAACTCGATTCCCATGGCGGTTTCCACGTGAGGATATGGCAGGGAGAAACCGGTCTGATGACCATTCCGCATGATATTCATTCCGGCAACGAATATGTCCAGGCTAAATTTGTCACCCGCAGATTTACCGCGGATTTCAGGATCGGATGTGAAGTGTCTTCATACTTCATGGTTATTGACAAGCAGCATTACAATAACAGCGATAACAACAAGGGGGAACAGGTTTGCGGGTTTGGAGTGATGGATTATATGGGGAAACCCAAACTATCGTATCAGGCATTACAGTCTATGGGATATCTGTTTGATTCGGCTGAACAGGCGGAAGACCTTTATATACGTATTAGTATTTTCGGCTTTCCATTGCGTTCGCATTTGCAGTATATTTCGATATTGACTAATAAGTTTCGTCGCAAGGGAATTCCGGTATTTTCATACCATGTTCCGGAAAATCCCGAGATAAGTATTGAACCTGGATTGGTCGACGTGCAACTTTGGATTGACAAAAAGGATAAATTGGATAATCCGGTATTAATAGATCCAATTCGCAAAAACGTCTACAAAATAAATGAGTTTGAATCTTGTCAACAAAGCTTTAAATACCCTCCGATTGGTTTTGATGAAAATGTTCAGGGCTTTATTACTTTCAGGGGATTGCCGTTTGTTGACTATCCGTTGTTTATTTCTGATATCTCTATTTTAGAAGCTTTATGAAAATAATCATTACATCCGGGAAGCGGTGTTTCTATTACAGCTGACTGTAAAGAAATCCGGCGATAAACGCGGCCTGAAGCTTGCGGACCGGTTCGTTAAAATGCGCGTGATCACAGAACAGTTCTTCATCCAGAGAAATGGTAAAACCGAATAAATCGATCATCGGAATATTCTGTGCAAGCATGACCCGGTCGGCGGCGGTATTGTAGGCATCGACATCCGCTTCGTAACGGCACATATCGCTGACGCTTGAATTGTGTTTGACTTCATCGATCGGAGTGGTTCTGACCCAGATTCCCTTGATTCCATGCTGTAGGCAAAGTTTGATTATGGCTTCCAGATTGTCCGGATATTCCGCCAGGGGTACCTGATATTCGCGGGTTTCAGGATTGACGCGGAGGTCATGCAGGCCGCAGTTCAAAAGCAGGAAATCCGGGGCGAAACCGCCATCGAAAAGTTCTTTCAGGACTTGAAGAACTTGAGACGAATCACCGCCGTTTGCTTTGGAGACATAGTTGATGTCGCCCCATTCTTCGAATTCGCCTTTCCGGGCATAGGCAAAGTGGTTGCTTACATAAGATTTAAGGTAGGGGCCGTAATGCATTGAGATGCTGTCGCCCATTACGTACAGTTTTGGTTTTGACATGAAATCATTTTTCCTGGTTGAATATTTCTTTGACGGTGAAAAAAGCACGTTTGGGACGTCGGTATTCGTCGACAACTCCCTTGTTGTTGAACGCGCGGGGACGTTTCAGGGAGCGCCCGCAGTTATAGGTGCGGCAATCGCAGAATTGCCAGAGCGAAACGCCGTTGATCTTGTCATTTGACAGAACTTCTTCGCAGACGATTCGCAGCAGTTCTGACTGGTATTCTTCGGTCCAGTGTCCGTTCATGCTGTCGTGCCAGCCGTAGATTGCGCCCGCGCCGATCTCTGAGAGAATGAATGGTTTGTCTTTTAAATCCGGACGACTTTGCAGAAATTCGACGTCGGACCGGACTTTTGGCAGTACGCTGTTAAGCGGATTATCCATATCCTCTTCATTGTACCAACCGGGATAGGTGTTGTAACAGATTACGTCGACCTGATCAAGAAACAGGTCGGTGCGGCGCTTGAATGAGGCGTAGGTGACCAGTCGTGACGGGTCCTGTTCTTTTATCAGGTTAATCAGGCTTTCATAGCAGTTTCTGGCTGCTTCGATATCGCTTTGACCTTCATTCAGGAAACCGCGCATGATGATGCAGGGGTGGTTGTATGAAGATTGAATCATTTGTTCGGTCTGGTATATCTGGGCCTGTACAAATTTGTCGTTGACGAAATGTTCTTCTTTAGGTCCCCAGCCCAGACTTTCGTCAAATACCATAATACCGTATTCGTCGCAAAGATCGAGGAAACGGCGGTCCTGGGGGTAATGCGAACCCCGGACAAAGTTACAGCCGAGTTCTTTTAGCAGTTGAATATCCGCGACCAGTTGGGCGTCCGGCAGGGCCGGGCCGAATTGCGGGTGAGCTTCGTGTCGACAGAACCCGAGCAGCTTGACCGGATTACCGTTGAGCAGAATTTCGTGATTCTTGGCTTTGATTTCGCGCAGGCCGAACCTGACGACAATGTCATCCTGTCCGGTTTGCACTTGCAGTCGGTGCAGGGCCGGGGAGGCGGGGCTCCATATTTTCGCATCAGGAACCAGTGTCTTAATGCTTACGGTATTTTGCTCGACTTTTAATTCCGGATAAAGCTCAGGTGCTTTGTCATCAAAGGTCAGTTCAAATGCGATGACGTCCGGGACCGTACCGTTAAGGATAACTTTTACCTCAACTTCCCCGGTGTTTATATCGATTGGCGTGACATGGCACGATTCGATATAACACGCCGGGAGTTCAAACGCGGTGACGCTGCGGAAAATGCCGCCGTAATTGTAAAAGTCAAAGATGTTTTCCTGCAATGGGGCGCGTTCGGCGTCGTAGCGGTTATCGACTATTACCACAATTTCGCGCCGCGCGTTATCGGCTGCCGGAACTTCACAGGTGAACGGGATGTAAGGCGGATGATGTGTTTTCACCAGTTGACCGTCAATATATACCATGCAGTAGATGCCGACAGATTGGAATTCAAGCATTCCCGGAGTTCCGGGTGAGATTTCAACTTCGGTTCGATACGCGACGGTTCCGCGCAGACCGGTGTAGGCCGGGAACGCGTCAAACGCCGAAGGAACCGGCTGCTTGTCGTTGTATTTAATTTTGTCGGGTTCGATTGAATTCAGGTCGATATCGGTTCCGAGGAACTTGAAGTCCCATAGGCCGTCAAGCGACGTGGTGACTCTGTCGGTATGATAAGGATAAGTAAGCATTTTATTTTCCGTCAGATGTTGATGGTTTTAATCCCGCCTGACGGGATTGTCGAATTAATGTAGTTGTCCGATGCCGGAATGTCAAGGCGGCCGAAGACGGTAAATGCATTCGGATTGAAAAGGCGTATTTTATTGTTTTGCAGGGAAGAGTAGACTGCTCCCGGCATCGATAGTTTGATTGTGCTTGATTCGGCCGGGGCATTTTCTGAAAACTGCCGACAGCACGGCGGCAGATTGTATTGCTGTCCGAGCCGGACCAGTTCCCCGGCCGCGGTCGCATTGGTTATCCCGATGGCGTAATCAACCTCATAACGCCCGTGACTCTGGCCGGTTGACGCATCGTGCATTGCCAGGTCCGCATTGATAATCCCGCTGGCCCGGAACAGGGTCAGAGTCAGCTTGTCCGGGGATTCGTACGTGAACTCGTACAGCCCGCGATTCAGCAGAACAAGCGAATCATTTGCTGATGACGCGGCGACAAGATATTGCATATCGCGGCAGAAACAGTTGCGCTGCAACTGCCCATTTATCACTTCCTCACGACCATTGAACGGGATTGGTTGACGCTCAACAAAATCGAACGGCGTATGCGCCCTGATCTGCGACATATCTTGCGGCAGCGGCATTTCGGCGCTTAGCCGGTAATCGTCCTTGCTGTTTTCCAGAACAAATCTGATATCGACATAATCCATAACAGCACCCAGTTTGAAATCAAAAGTTACCGGCATAGCGTCAATTGCGGCGGACAGTCGGACCTTTATTTGCAGCGGACCGTTTTCGAGCACCTGTAGTTTTCCCGGAGTCACAAATATTTTTTCGGGGCCGGGAACTGAATGATAGAGGTCGCCTGAATCGGTGACTTTTACCAGCCGGTTCAGGTTTTCCAGTTTGCGCCCGGTTCCGGCATGTTCTATGTCTATCGCCCCGTCCTGGCGGATGGTCGCGGTTATCAGTTGATTGCTTATCTTGATTTGCGTCGTGGATGCTTCCAGCGATAATTTTGTTGTTTGAGCTTTTTCGACTTGATCACAAACGGCATAAGTGCTTAGGCCCAGGCCCTCATCGAATTCAACCGGACCGGCTGTAACTTCATAACGTCTGATATTTTCCAGTGTCGGATTGATGTCACGATGGAAACGGCGGCGTCTGGTTTCTGTCATATTACAGATCTGCAAAGGATATTCCCGGTCGCTGCGACGTAGTGATGCCGGAACAAAATCGCTGTCGGCCGGGATCTCAATTACCGCGTTGAGCATACTTTTATATGAGTGTGGCAGCGGATTGAAAACGGAAAGGTAAACCGGTAAAGATACTGATTCCATTTCCGGGGCGCGTCCGGTCAAAGTGTTCCAGGCTTCCCGCGTTATTCCTTCAGCCAGTTCAATACAGCGTTCTTCCCGGGTGGTGAAGTCGCGCGCGACATCATTGGCGTGGCAGCCGCAGACCGTGTCATGAAAACGATTTTTCAGCAGCAGTTTCCAGGCGCGGTCGCTAAATCCGGAAAGGTTCGTTTCGGCCAGCGCTTGTAAAGGTTCGGCATAGTTGATCAGGGCGTTTTCCGCCTGCCGGATCAATAATTTCTGCGGCGGCCTGCTCGATAAGGTTGCGTCAAGGCGCGGCGCATAGCCCAGTTCTCCGGTTAATAATGCGCCGTTGCCAGCGGTTTTCCTCGCCTCCGCAAGATATTCCGGCAGGGAACCGTGACGAAACTTGAAGCCCGGAAACTGGTCGGCGAGTTTTTCTAGTTTTTCGGCGAGTGAAGCGGTCGGCAGGGAATGATCGATGCCGTTCATCATCAGGATGGTGTCACCGCCGGAATATTCGACAACAACCGGAAATGTGTGATCAATACGTTCGCGCTGATGTTTCATGCTGCCGTGGTATGGCTGGACCGTTCCCAGTCCCGAGGCGCAGGAATATCCCTGGACCAGGCATATCGCGGTTACTTCCGAGCCGTCCGGCGACTGCCACCGGTTTTCCATTTGGGCAATATCGCGATTATCGTAGCCGCGCCAGAATACCGCCGAGTCAATATTAAATTGCCGGAATATCTGCGGCATTTGCGAGATGTGTCCGAATGTGTCCGGCAGATACCCGATCAGATTGCTCTGGCCGTAGCGTTCCATGTCAGCAATGCCCAATTCCAGATTTTTGAAAATGGCTTCGCCTCCGGTCAGGCGTTCGTCGATCTGGATATAATGCGGACCGATCAGAATTTTTCCGCTACGGAGGGCGGCTTCCAGTCGTTCCCGGTTCTCCGGCCGCAGTTGCAGATAGTCTTCAATCGCGATCGTCTGGCCGTCGAGCCAGAACGAATGGTATTCCGGTTCGTTGTCGATAATATCAAGCAGTTCGTCGAACAATCTGGCCAGCCGGAAGGACCAGCGCTCTTTCGAGTAGTACCATTCCCGGTCCCAATGGGTGTGCGTGACCATTATCACTTGTCGGGATGAATTATTCGGGTCCAAGACTCATTCTCCTTTTCCGGTCAAATGGCTGACAATGTAGTCTACAGCGTACTTGTTGATTTGAGCCATTGAGGGTTGAATATTCTTCCCTGAAAAACCGTGTTTAGCGTTTTTCACCAGCAAAAGCTTGACGTCCGCGCCGATTTTTTTACCGTGATTATATAGATCTATGGAATAAGCGGCGGGCAGAATGTTGTCTTTCTCTCCATGCAGCAGCAGGATCGGGGGACTGTCCGGTCGCAGCAGTTCGGTCGGGCTCAACGCGGCCGCCTGCTGTTCAAAGGTTCCGGGACCGCCGATAAGATGTTTGTAACTTTCGGGTTTGGCGAACAGGCCGCCCTTGTGCAGTTCCGGCTTCATAAAGGACGTCAGCGGGTAATATGACGCGACACAACGAAACTTCGGAATGATATCTTTGAGTTCAGAATCGCCGGTAAAACGGGAGTTGCCGCCAAGCGCGGTCATCAGGCAGAGATGACCGCCGGCGGAATCTCCCCAGACCCCGATACGGTCAGGATCGATTCCGTATTTATCGGCATGTTTTATAAGAAAACGGACTGCGTCCTTGCAGTCCACTACGCATTCAAAGGATGAGGCGTTGGGAGTGTGTCGTTTGACTAGGCGATATTCAACTACCGCACAGGCAATTCCGTCTTTCAACAGCATTTGCAGGGAAGGAAAGAATACCGGAATCAGGATTTTATATTTGTTGCCGCCGGTCCAGCCGCCGCCGTGGATAAACACCATCAACGGGGCCTTTGCGTATTTTTTTACGGTCGGCGGGATGAAAAACATATCAAGTTTTTGGCCGTTGACCGTTTTATAAACAACCGTATCGTATTTCAGCTGTTTCAATCTTTTTTCCTGCCATGGCTCCAGTTTCTTTGCCATTGCTGATATGCTGAAAATCGTCCCGAAAATTAATATCAGAGTTAAAACTTTTTTGATCACAATCACTTTTTCTTCTTTTTGGTTTTAGCTTTCACAATGACGACATCTTTAAGTTTTACATCTTTGAAGACATTGTCTTTGACTACGGCCCGGTCGCCGGCGTAGCAATTATTCAGCCATATGCCGTTGGCGGCGGTTGATTCGATTTTGTTGCCGGTTATGACCGGGGTGAAACGGCCGCCGGTGCGGCGTTCCGGTGCAGTTCCGTAAAAACAACTTATCGCGCCGCGCATGAAAGATAGTTTGCCGGATGCGCAGTTGATTATCGTGTTTCCGGTTATCCACAGTTTTTCCAGCGGGAATATCGCGTTGACGTAGTAGGAGGCAATTCCGGCCTGATAGGCGTTTGAAATCAGGTTGCCGGAGACCTTAATTTCAGTTCCGTAGCAAACGGAAATTCCCTGGCCCTCGCGGGTGCCGTTGATTTTACAATTTGTGATGTCGATGAAACGGGGCATTCTGGCGATACCGCCGATGCTGCCGATATGGATGCCGTGGTCGCGGCTGTTGACTATTTTGCAGTCGCGCACGGTGATCTGCCAGCCGCCAAGAATATTTATACCGATTTGATTGGCGTTAATTACCTTGCTGTTTTGGATCAGGACGGAAGTGCAGGCGTCGAAACGCAACCCGTAACCGATAGAATCCAGAGAAGTGACGTTATCGACGACCACGCCTTTACAGGCAACCACATCCAGCGGGCTGCGGTTTTTGCGATGATAGGATTTGCCGGTCGCTTTCAACGTTAGATTGGTGATAGCAATGTTTTCAAGGCCGATCAGCCGCAATCCTTCATGGTTCATTGATGGGAACAGCAGGATGCTTTTAGCGCCTTCTCCGGTGATCTTGATATTCTTTTTGTCCTTGATCAGCAATGTGTGCTTGATACAGGTAAACGGTAGCGTATCCTGCCCGGCCAGCGGTTTAAGCAGATAGGTTCCAGCCGGGATTTTCAGGATGCCGCCGGCCTGGGGCAGGGCGGCTATCGCTTTGTAAAAAGCCGCCGTATCCGAGGTTTGACCATCGCCTTGGGCTCCAAATTTTTTAACGTCGACAGTCGGACCGGCTGTTTTGAACAGCGGCAGTTGGCCTTTTGAGTCAGGCGCTTTGGCGGTACGGGCGGCAAGGTAGATGTCGGTATAGCCGGAAGCGGCTTTTTCCAATTCAAAACCTTTTAAAACCGCCAGACTCATATCGCGGCCTTGTTTGATTAGCTTGCTTATATCTTTTTTAAGAGAGCTGTTTTTATATACCTCTGCCGGGGTGTCGATAATATTGCCGCTGCATTCAGCCAGTTCAACCTTGTTCGCTGTTTTCAGGCTGAAATCGCGGTTGCCGAGGATTTTATTGTTTTTTAAAGTTACATCTTTCAGAAAGTCCTTTTTAGTTTTCGGTGCCATTACCAGGCCGCCGTTCATATTTCCTGCAATCGTATTGCCGGAGATGACCAGACCGTTGATCTTGTTGTAACGCGACAGGTTGAGCCCGTTCGACGCGGTTCCCAGAATCAAATTACCGCTGATTGTCATGTTGTTCTGTTTTACATAACCGGCGATCGCGCCGTTGTAGCGATGACCGAGTAAACGGTTTGACGGTTTGCAATGCAGGTCGGTGCGGATCAGCGTGTTGTTTGATATGGTCCAGTTTTCCGAGGTTATATCCGGCTTGAAATTAGCAAACCCGACCTTGTGAAGCAGTACTCCGACCATGCCCTGGGCCTCGATCCAGTTGCCGATGACCTTATGGGAATAGCCACTGATGGCAATGCCGCGTCCCCAGCCTTTATTGTAAACCAGGGTATTATAGAGAAACGCGTTGTTTTTCGCCGGACCGGCTTTCATGTATAAACCTGAAAAACCGTCGTCGTTATTGCATTCGATATAGTTATACGCGGCGACAATGTCTGTGCATGAATCGAACTTGATGGCGTCGGCCCCGGTATTCCTGACATCGCAATCGACGACCCAGGCGTCGGTGTTGCCGCCCCAGAAACAGATAGGTATTCGCCCCTGGTCACAGGTTACGTTGATGACCTGTACCCTTTTATTGCCGCCGAACGCCAGCGAGAAAACCCCTTCGCCCATGCGTGGACTGCGCATTCCGAAAAACGGAAAAATGGAAAAGCTCAGGTCGCGGATGGAGATATTTTCGCACTGACCGAAGTTCCACAGGTACGGACCCGGATCTCCGGTGTATTTTATCCCGTCATAATCGGTAATAATGATTGTTTTTTCCGGCCCGGCTCCGACAAAATGAATGTTTTTCAGTTCCATTTTTTTCCATGCAAAACGATCCTGAATTTTCTTCTTGTCCGATATCGGATTCCTGAAACGGTATATCCCCGCCGGGATATAGACAATTCCGCCGCCAAATCCCTTGAGTTTTTCAAGCGCTTTGTCAAAAGCCGGTCCGCACAATTCTTTGCCGGTATTGTCCGCACCGCAGTCAAGCACATTGACCAGCGGCATTTTTTTCCAGTTCAAACGCGGCATGTTTTCAAGTCCCTTGCGATTGTAGAACGAGTCCGGCAGATTCTTGACTGGTCCGGCCTGCAGCGACAGCGCGGCGCAAAAAGCCGTTAAAACTGTAAACAATTTCATTTATTTCTCCATTTTTGTTGCATATCCGAATATATACTTAATTTATATAATTAAAATAATAGCCTTACTTCTTTTTCTTCTTTTTAGGCGGAGCCTCCTTTGTGATTATTTTTTTGAGCTTGATATTTTTAAAGATATTATCCTTGACTATCGCACTGTTTCCGATATCACAATTATAAAGCCAAATTCCGTTTGCCGGGGTGGTATTGATGGTATTACCGGTTATTACCGGCAGAAAACGCCCTTTGCTGCGGCGTTTCCGGGCCGGAATGTTCAAGCCGCTGATCGCGCCGCGCATGATCGCGTATTTCCCGAAATCGCAATTGGTCAATGTATTGCCGGAAATAAATATTTTTTCAAGTGGAAAGATCGGGTTGGCGTAATAGGCGGCAATCCCGGCGTGATAGGTATTTGTAATTTTGCAGTTCCGGACCTTGATTTCCGTACCGCTGTTTAGTGAGATGCCTATTCCCTCACGGGTTCCGGTGATTTTGCAGCCGACAATGTCGATAAACATCGGCATTCTGGCGATGCCGCCTATACTGCTGATATTTATCCCGTGGTCACGGGGGTTGAAAACCTCACAATCTTTGACCGTGACCTGTTGGCTGCCAAAGAGATTAATGCCGATCTGATTTGAATTTTTAACCGCGCAGTTATAGAGCAAAACGGAGGTACAGGCATCGAAACGCAGGCCGTAGCCAACCGCGTCCAGACTGGTTACTTTATCCAATATCACATTCCTGCTGGCGACGATGTCCAGTGGTGAACGATTTTTGCGGTGATAAGATTTCCCGGTCGCTTGCAGCGTCAAGTTGCGAATTACCACGTTTTCAAGTCCGATCAGCCGCAGTCCTTCATGGTTCAAAGACGGGAACATCAACACGCTTTTCGCGCCTTCGCCGGAGATCGTGATGTTCTTTTTATCTTTTATAAGAACGGTGTGTTTGATACAGGTGAAAGGTAATGTGTCCTGTCCGGGAATTGGCTCAAGCAGGTATTTCCCGGTCGGGATTTTCAATATACCGCCATCGTCTGGTAGAGCGGCAATGGCCTTCATAAAAGCGGCGGTATCAGACGTTTTTCTGTCTCCCGCTGCTCCGAATTTCCTTACGTCGATAATCGGTCCAATGCTTTTTAAGGCCGGAACTTTTTGCAATACCGGAGGCTTGGCGGTACGGGCAGCTTTGTAGATGTCGACGTATTCCGGAACTATTTTACTGACTTGAACTTTTTTTGCTCTCGGCAGCAGTTTGGGGCTGTCCTGCATTGAAACCGGTTTGTCGACCGCGTTGTTTTGAAAAAGCGTATTCGTTATACTGCCGCGCATAAAAATGCTACCTGCCAAATTGCCGGCAATCGTGTTATCCGCAAGTTTACAGTTTTTCATCGATCCGCCGTTCTTGATACTGAAGTACAGTCCGTACTCGAGGCAACCCTCGATCCGGTTCCCGGCAAAAACAATATCGTCGGCTTTCGGTTTTTTGAAAAAAGCAATACCGTTCGTGCCGGAACCGAAAATTTTATTATTGATTATTTCAATATCTTTTACTGCGGCCAGACAGGATATCGCGCCGTAGCGGCGACTTCCTTTCAGGTTATTTGACGCAATTCCCTGAAGATCCGATCTAATAAAAGTGTTGCCGGCTATTGTAAAATCAGTGCAGCCGTAACCAGTCTTTCTGTTTTGCCTTAAATCGTGCAGCAGGACCGAGGCGGAACATTGCGACTCGACCCAGTTGCCGATTACTTTGTGTCCTTTGCCGCTGATGGCGATGCCGCGCCCCCAGCCCCGGTCGTAAACAACCGTATTATAAAGGAAGGCATTGTTAATTGCCGGTCCGGATTTCATTTCCAAACCGGAAAAACTGTCGTCGTTACTCCATTCCACGTAATTGTAGGCGGCGACCGTGTCGCATGACGAATCGAATTTGATGGCGTCGGCCCCAGTGTTCCTGACATCACAGTCAACCACCCAGGCGTTGGAGTTGTCGCCCCAGAAACAGATCGGAATCCGTCCCTGGTCACAGGTCACGTTGATAACTTGCACTCCTCTATTATTGGCGAAAGCCAGGTCAAACACGCCTTCGGCCATTCTTGGACTGCGCATTCCGAAAAACGGAAATGTCGAGAAACTAAGGTCGCGGAACGAGATATTTTCA
Organism: Victivallales bacterium; assembly: GCA_963676655.2. Taxonomy (GTDB): domain Bacteria; phylum Verrucomicrobiota; class Lentisphaeria; order Victivallales; family Victivallaceae. The sequence continues at coordinate 159,736 of CAXXKX010000004.1, forward strand.
GAATCCCTGACCATCCATAAATAAGGAGCGGGATCTCCCGGATATTTAACTCCGTCGTATTCGGTAATGATAATAGTCTTTTCCGGCCCGGCCCCGACGAAATGGATATTTTTTAAACCTGTGATGAGCCATGAATACCGGTCGTCAAATTTTTTATGATCCGATATGGGGTTTTTGAAACGGTATTTCCCGGCCGGAATATAAACGATTCCGCCGCCTTTGGCCGCAAGTTTCTCGACCGCTTTTTTGAATGCCGGTCCGACCAGTTTTTTTCCGCTGTTGTCCGCCCCGCAGTCAACTACATTGACTAACTGCATTTTATCCCAGTTCAGGCGCGGCATCTTTTCCAATCCTTTACGGGAATAAAACGCATTAGAAAGGTTGGTTACTTGAGCTGTTGCAAGTGAAACATACAGGCACAGTCCGAGTGCGCCGATAATTGACCGCATGATAGTTAGTTCTTTCTGTTAATCGATTTAGTTAACCGGCAATATGATTGTTTCGTAAGGAGAATCGTAGACGCGACCCTTGTAGAGATAGCCATAACGCTGTTTGTCCATAATCGCATGACCGTCGACAAAGAGCATGCCGCCGCGTCCACTGTGATTGAGCCCGAAACAGTCCTGGTTGGCCATGCCTTTGCCTGAAAACAGATCAGCGCCGCTTGACGTCAATCCCGTCTTCTGCAAAGAGTCGAATAGCAGCAGAAATTCTGACGGACTGCGATCATGATATACTTGACTGGCAATGCCTTGAGAGGCATTGCCGGTATCCTGCATTTTTGAGCCGAACAGTTTGAAAAACGTAGAGTATGTAACAGAACCGCTCTTGCAGCCGCGCATTGAATAAACCATGATCGGCTTTTTCCATACTTTTGGATAGGCTTCAGGACAAACCAGTGCATAGGGCCTGTCTTTTTTGGGCTCTGGTAAATAGTTATTTTCGATCATGGTTTTCGACCAGTATCTGTCGCTGCTGGTAGAGTAGTAGGAGGGGCTTGCTTCAGGCGTGTAATCGCCGGAATCTCCCATATAAAGCGCGATTGCGCTGCCGGCTTGTTTAAGGTTGTTGAGGCAGGTTGCCGATTTTGCTTTGTCCCGGGCTTTGTTCAAGGCCGGCAGCAGCATCGAGGCGAGGATGGCGATGATTGCGATTACGACCAGGAGTTCAATCAGTGTGAATTGTTGGTTTTGGCGACTTTTCATTTCTTTCTCCTTCTTCTTGACTGTTTTGACTACTATAAGAACAATTAATTTAATTGACTACAATACCTTTGTCGCCGGTTGATTCCCCCAGGAATAATTGGGGGCTGTCAGGCTCCAGCAGAATCGATCCGTCCCATTCGATGTCGGACTGTTTCATCCATTCGATGGTCAAAGAGAGATAGTTTCTTACGTCCTTCCCCTCCAAACTGGTGATTGATGGCTGGAGATAGCGGTTCATTTCCTCACCGTTGACTGCTGATATCAAAACGTCTTTTCCCACTTTTAACCCGGCATCGGTGCAGGCGCGGCTGGTTCCGATTGCCCCGGTGATGCTGCAGCAGAACAAGGCCTGAGGTTTGCGCTTTGCCTTTTTCAGGTAATCCGCAGTCAGTTTGTAAGCATTTTGCACCGCATAGGTTGACGGCTTGATATCCGAGGTAATCAAATCTCCGTCTACCTGGTTCAACCGCCGCCAGAGATTCCATTCCCTGATCCGCAGTTCAGTGGATGAATTCATAGGTTGGCCGCAAACGCATTCGACCCGTTTCATACCTTTGGTTTTGTAAATGTCCAGCAACCGGCGGATATGCGAAGCCGGGAACGGGTTGATCGAGACGATTCCCGCCCAGCTGTAATCATGTCCCAGGATAACCAGCTTGGGACAATTGGTCATGCGTTCAACCAGTTTACCCGGAAAAGTCTGGGCTCCCGGCAGCATAAATACTCCGTCGAAGTTTTCTATAGCTTCGATTATCGCCGGGTCGTCGTCATGGACATAGTCGATCGGACGCAGGCTTGCGCCATGGCGAGCCACCTCCTTTTCAAGGTTGTTGCGCCATATCTGCAATTCGGATGACGGCCATGACGGGGCCAGAAAAGCAAGTTTGGTTTCCGCCGCCTTGATCGAGTCGCAAATCTCAATCCGCCCGTTGTCTTTGCGTTTGAGAATACCGCGTTCGATCAGATGGGTAATTGCTTTGCGGGCGGTCATTCTGGACACTCCGATTTCCGTCGCCATGCGGTTTTCGGTCGGCAGTTCCTGATTGTAATAATCGCCGTGACTGATGCGTTTTTCCAGCAGTTCGGATATTTGCTTGTATTTTGCCAATCTCAATCCTTTTTATTATCAAGAAGTGAATTATACAAATAAACAATTGATGTTAATATTTATACAATTATTGTATAACTTTATTATATATGATTGATTAAAAAAAAGCAACAGGCAAAAGGAAAAAATTCAAAAAAAACATGATTAACAGCGTAATCGGTTAGTCGATATCCCATGGGCATTGAAGACAAGAAATCAAGCAGCATCATTTGTAATCGGTCGGTCGGCAGGCCAGCAACTCATGCTCTCCGTTCAACGTCTTTGATTTAAGCAGCTACGCGCTTGAAATCAATGACATCACTTCGAGCAAAATGATGTTACTGCGTCATGCGTTGCATGACAAATGCGCTTTGCTTACTTTCGCCTCCGGCGACCAGCATCTCGTTGCTGGACCACGCCCGCGTACGACGCGGTGCGGTATAACTGCTACGCAGAGTTTTTATAAAATGGACTGACCGATTACTTAACAGCAAAAGAAAACAGGTAGACTATGTCAAAAACACCCATGTTTTATATGTTGTTTAATTGTTTTGTTATTAATTGTTTATGTCTTATTATCAAATCACATAATGATAATTTATCAATAATAATATCCGGATGAAAAATAAAAAATCCCGGACTCGATAGACAGACCGGGATAATATAGATATAGCTGTTTATTCGAGATTGGTTCCGACGTCGCCGCCGGTATCGGTATAACCGTCGCTGCGCGACTGCAGATATTTCTGCATGTTTTCCTGTTCGATTTCACTTACGTCGAGTACGTATTCGGCCCGTTTGTCCTGCCGGAGTTCGGTGGTCGCCTGACCACTGGCATTCTTCTCCGGAAAAATCAGGTCGTCAGGCTTGATCTTGATATCGGTGGAGACTCCGCCTAAACCGAATTTCGGGTCATTTTCCAGATTGACGCCCATTTCAACCAGACGTTTCCGCAGTTTCTGCACATTGAGCGCGCGCGGTGTAACGCCGTCTTTGAGCGATAACGCGGCGGCGGTTCCGGCGGCTTGTCCCATGTTCAGGCACTCCAGTACCAGACGGTTACCGCTCTGCGCCATAAAGTCGGATGAGAAATTACGTCCGGCCACCAGCAGATTATCGACTTTCAATGTAACCAGTGCGCGGTACGGCACTTCGCGCCAGTTGCCCGGATTGACATAACGTTTTTCATCTTCACCTTCGGCGTTTTTACGAACGATATGCTTGAGGTGTCCGACTTCGGTCGGATGATGGGCGTCAAAGGCGTGCATGCCGCGCATGATCGCGTCATCGAATCGTGAACCGTTGACCAAGTCGTCACCGGTCATTTTGTATTCGCACATGATCCGGCGGGAATCACGAACTCCCAGCATCGGGGCGGTATCGATCAGCCAGGCGTTTTTGAAGCCCGGAATCCGTCTTTTACAGAATTCGATCACCCACTGGCATTGCTGGCGCTGTTCTACCAGTTGGCGGGTCAGGTCCTCGCCGTCCAGGCAGCGGCATTTGCGGCTGTGGGCGTAACAGATGAACAGTTCCTGATGCTTCGGATCGCGTCCGGGAACCTTGACCACCCAGTTGACTCGTTTATCGATCATATAAGGATATTCGCCGGTTTCGACCGCTTCTTTGATCTGTTCCAGCCAGTAGGTTGACATCCTTGGAACCGTGGCGTATTCTTCCATGTCGACATTGCCGACATGCATGACCAGCGAGGTCGCCTGATTGTAATTATTCAGCTCGGGACATCCTACTTCGTACGGGACACCGGCGAAAGCGGAAACGTCACCGTCGCCGGAAGCGTCGATTACCCGTTTGGCTTTGATCGCCTGGATGCCGCCTTTGTTAAAGATAACTACGCCGGTGATCTTACCGTCTTCGACAATCGAGTCGATAACCGAGGTGTTGTAAAGCAGTTGGACGCCATCTTTCAACAACATCTGCTCGAGGATCACTTTGGTTTTTTCAGTATCGACAAAACGCCCTTGAACCCCGCCGATCTGCTGCAAAACATGGAACAGTTCATATGCGATTCCTTCGATATAGCTGAATTTCAGGGCCACATAACCCATTGTTACCAGGCCGCCGAGGGCGGATTGCTGTTCGACCAGCATGGTTTCCGCGCCGTTCCGGGCTGAACACAAAGCCGCGCCGAAACCGGCGTAACCGCCGCCAACTACCAGAACATCCACCTCTTTTACCACGGGAATTTCCCGCTCTTTCATACAAATTGAAGCCGTCATAACCATATTCCTTTCTTTTCAGGTTTTGACCGTTTTCATATATTTTTTATATTTGTTAAAACAGATTGCTTCTGTGTATTAATCAATATCCTGCAAATCAGCGGACAAATGTCGAGCGGCGTTGCGAAGCGCTTTTTCAATCTTTTCCGCGTGTTCGCCATGGTATCTGAAGCCCGGTACGCTGATTCCGAGCGCCAGTTGTTCCCCGGCAACCGGAACCGCGATAAAAACCGCCTGTCCGTCCACGCTTTTTCTAAAGTCGATTCCGGCTTCCCGAATCTTGCGCAGTTCGTCTTCCAGATCCTCCCGGCTGTTTATGCCGGGCCAGTCTTCCGGTTCCGGCAGTCCCACGATGTTAATGATCTTGTCGCGCAGATTCCGGGAGGCGTGGGCCAGCAGAACGTGTCCGGTGGCATTGCGGTAGAATTTCATTTCACCCAGCACCCGGTCGTTAATCCTGACTGTCTGGTTGGAGTGGATCAGCAGTAATTGCCGGTACTCGGTTCCGGAAATAGCGGCCACGGTTACCGATTCATTCAGTTCCGCAACCAGATTTTCCGCTGCCGTTGTTATCAGGGATCGGGCATTTTCTTCGTTGCGGCGTGCTTTTGTCAGTTCAAACAGCATTGGCCCCAGATGATAACGGTTATCTGAGCTTTTGTCGAGGAAGCCTACTTCAACCATTGATTTCAGCGTTAGATAAAGAGCCGGCTTTTTCATGCCGGTGGCCAGGGTCAACTCTTTCAGTGAGCAGGGTTCATTTTCACTTATCAGTCGCATTATCAATGCCGTTTTCTCAATTACCGATCCCATTATTGACCCTTTGTTTAAAATAATTAAACGTATTTAATATATTTAAATATACGTGTTGGAATTGAGATGTCAACCTTTGCAAAAAAGTTTTTTAAAGTATTTTGCGATTTTCAGGGGTTGCCTTAAAAATAAAAGATGATATATTCCTGCTAACAAGTTCCGCTGTGAAACGGAAGTACGGTGAAACTCCGTCGCAGACGCGCTACTGTAACCGAAAATTATTCCTGCCAATGTCACTGTGAAAATGGGAAGGCGTTGAAAACCAGGTTCGGAAGCCAGGAGACGACACAGTGGAGAAGAGCATGACTGTCTCGCGAACAGACGGGCAAACGCAATAGCGGGGGAACCTTTTCAGGCACTTCCGTCCTTGCTTGTTCCACTTCGAGATGTTGATGCTCCTTTTCATTCTAAAAAAAAGAAAGGAGACAACAGAATGAAAAAACATATTTTAGGATTCCCGAGAATCGGGGCTCAGCGGGAGCTTAAAAAAGCTCTTGAATCCTTCTGGAAAGGCGAAAGCACGCTTGAAGAGCTTTCCGCCTGCGGTGCCTCCCTGCGCCATAAACAATGGTCAATTCAGCAAAACGCCGGTCTGAGTTGGGTTGCCACCGGGGATTTTTCCATGTACGACAAGATGCTGGATACCAGTGTCATGCTTGGATTGCTGCCCGAACGCTTCAAACACCTTGCTCCTGATGACATGGAAGCCTATTTCAATCTGGCCCGGGGCGACGTGCGGAACAACATTCCGGCCATGGAAATGACCAAATGGTTCAACACCAATTATCATTACATCGTCCCGGAAATTGGCGCTGATAATAGTCCGAAGTTATCGAATTGTGAAATAATTAATGAAACCAGAGAAGCGACTGCCGCCGGTTTTTCTCCCAAACCGGTCTTGATCGGGCCGATAACTTACCTGGCGCTGAGCAAAGGCGTTGACGGTTACGACCCGTGGGTTCAGCTTGACGCGATAGTTGAAGTTTACGTTGATGTTATTTCCCGGTTGTCCGAATATTGTGAATGGATTCAGGTAGATGAACCGGTCCTTGCCGCTGGACTGCCGTCGGCGGGCCGGGATAACTTCATTAGAGTTTACGATAGCTTGAACACGGCGGCGGAACAAACCAGACTGCTGCTTGCCGTATATTTTGACGTTCTGGATGATAATCTTGATCTGGCTTTGGCGTCCGGTTGCGCCGGACTCCATTTGGACCTTGTACGCGGCGGGGCAAATCTGGATGATGTTCTGGACCGTTTTCCGGCTGACATGATGTTTTCAGCCGGAGTGGTTGACGGTCGGAATATCTGGAAGAATGATTTTGAAGCTTCGCTTGGACTGCTTAATAAAATCAAAAACAAGCTTGGCGCTCGGGTGATGGTCGGTTCAAGCTGTTCGCTGCAGCATGTTCCGGTGGATCTTGCCGGCGAAAGCAAACTTGCGCCTGAGTTGAAAGACTTAATGGCGTTTGCCGTGCAGAAATGTGCGGAAATTGATGTACTTGGAGCTGTCTGTGCCGGAGAATCGCGTGAGCCTGAAATGGCGGCCAACCGGGAGTCGATGCGCTGTCGTCGCCATAGTGACGGAGTTCATAATGATGCTGTTCGCGAACGCGCAGCTTCGGTAGATGCCGCCATGTATCACCGGGCAAGTGCTTATCCAGAACGCAAGCAGGCCCAGTCCTGGCTGCAACTGCCGCTTTTTCCGACCACTACCATTGGTTCGTTTCCGCAAACAAAAGAGATTCGGAGTATTCGCCGCTCGTTCAAACAGGGTGGAGTGTCTCAGGAGGAGTATCAGAAATTTATGCGGACTGAAATTGCCGATGTGGTTGACAAACAGGAAGAACTTGATCTGGATGTTCTGGTGCACGGCGAACCGGAACGGAATGATATGGTTGAGTATTTTGGTCAGCAACTGGACGGATTCTGTTTTACGGAAAACGGCTGGGTGCAAAGTTACGGCAGCCGCTGCGTCAAGCCGCCGGTGATCTACGGCGACGTTTCGCGGCCGCGACCGATGACGGTAGACTGGATCAAATACGCCCAATCCCTGACCCGGAAACCGATGAAAGGCATGTTGACCGGACCGGTAACGATTCTCTGTTGGAGTTTTGTGCGTGACGATATTCCCCGTTCCGAGGTATGCAAGCAGCTTGCGCTGGCGATTCGCGACGAGGTCAACGACCTCGAACAAGCCGGAATCAAGATCATTCAGATTGACGAAGCCGCGCTCAGCGAGGGTATGCCGGTTAAAAAACGTGACCGCGACGTTTACCTGAAATGGGCCGTCGACGGATTCAAGCTGACCACTTCCGGGGTTGACGATTCAACCCAGATCCATACCCATATGTGTTACAGTGAATTCAATGAGATCATCGGCGCGATAGCGGAGATGGATGCAGATGTGATCAGTATCGAGTCGAGCCGCAGTAAAATGGAACTGCTTGACGCTTTTCGTGATTTTGAATATCCGAATGAGATCGGGCCCGGCGTTTATGATATTCACAGTCCGCGTATCCCGACGGTTGAGGAGATGGTTGAACTGCTCCGGAAGGCATGTGAATACATTCCGGCCGAACGGCTCTGGGTCAACCCGGATTGCGGTTTGAAAACCCGAAACTGGGAAGAGGTTATTCCGGCTTTGCGGAATATGGTCGCCGCCGCGCGGGAATTGCGCGCGAGCGGGAAATGAAGTCAAAATACCCCCCGTCTTTGGCGGGGGCGTTACAAACATGATCAGCGCCTTTGCGGCGCTCTTAAAAATAAAATTTGGCATAGTAATGATTAGTAATGACAGTCTGACCTCTGTTCAGCAGAAAAACGGCAGAAAATTTTTCAACCTGTTCAACTTTACTAACGGGTTATCCTATATCTGCGTTGGTGAAACGATTATTATCCTGTTCGCGATCAGAATGGGCTGCCCCGACTATTGTATCGCGGTTATCGGGTCATTGTTTTTTCTGAGCAATTTTTTCATGCCGCTGGGTAAAACTATAATGGCCCGGATCGGCGCGGTAAAGACTATATCGCTTTGCTGGTGGCTGCGCAATTCCGCAATTCTGCTGCTGGCGGCCGCGCCGCTGTTCAGTTATCTTTTTTCTCCGGTAGTGATTCCGTTTATTTTCATTGCCGTAACCAGTCTATTTTACAGTTGCCGTTCTGTCGGCCTGATCGGATTCAGGCCGATTATGAAGTCAATAACCACACCGGAGAATCGCGGTAATTTCAGTTCGATCAGCAGTGGTTTGTTCTATCTGGCCAACCTGATTATGCTGGCGCTGGTTATTCTGGTTATGAGTATCAGTCGCGCGACCGGGGTGTTTATCGGAATTATTATCTTCGGGGCCGGTCTGGGGCTTGCCGCAACCTGGTTCATGAGCCGGATCGAAGAACCGGATGAAATCAGGGAATCCGCCCGGCAGCCGATTTTTGCCGATATGCTGCTGACTTTGTCCAATCCTATGCGGCTGCGACAGCTGGCCGCGAACTGTGTGGTCAATTCCGCAATCGCCCTGACCGTGCCGATCTCAATGCTGGCACTGAAAAAAGGCTATGGCATCGACGATAACCTGGCCCTTTATTTTTCCCTGCTGCAGATTCTCAGTTCCGTGGCGATTTCTTACGTTTTGAGCATGTTGGCCGGAGTGACCGGGCCGCGTCCTCTGGCTATTCTTTTTTATTGCCTGATGATCTTTGTTTGCCTGCTCTGGGTGCTGGCTCCGGTTGATTTCAGATGGTACTACATGATTTTTCCGTTTATTCTCGGTGGTGCGGCGGTAATCGGGGTTAATGCTTCGATGACCCATTATTTTCTTAACACTATCCCGGGGAAAGAGCAGGTAGCTGCGTCGTTGAGCATTTACGCGATGGCCGGTTTGATCTCCGGTTTTATCGGTTCTTTTGTCGGCGGCGGCTTGCTGGAATACCTGAGTTCTCTTTCTATGCCACAGATGCAAATGTTCAAATTGTATTTTCTCTTTATAATGGGAGTTTTAATCCTCGGTTTGATTTTGGTTATTCGTTTGAAGCCGGTGGCTGACTGGAGAGTTGGCCGGGTTCTCAGTCTGTTGATTGCACCCCGGGACATGATTACTTTATTTACTCTGAACCGGATCAAGCTTGAAGATGGACCGGAACGTGAATCGGAAAATATTAACCGGCTCCATAAGTTCGGATCTGATCTTTCCGAGGAGAGCTTGTTGTCGTTTCTGGATTCCCCTAAGTTTTCGTTGCGCGGTCGTGCAATTACTGCGTTACGGGATATGCCGCTTGGCGAGCATGCGGTCGAAGTTTTGCTCCGGGAACTGGAGGAAGGTGAATATACCACCGCATATATTGCCGCGGAAATTGCCGGTGACAAAAAGTTGTATGAAGCGGTTGAGCCATTGAGGAATTGTCTAAATTCGAGAGACTTTTATCTTCAGGGAAAAGCCATGCTGGCTTTGACCAAGCTGGATGACCGCGAATCATTTTCCGCTATCAAGCGGATTTTTAAAGAAACCGAGAATCCCCGCCTGATTATTCACGGTTCCGCCGCCATGACTGTTATCGACGACGAAGAAGGTCTGCGGCTGCTGCTGGAAAAGGCAGTCATGCCGGAGCTTCCGCAGAAGGTTCTTTATGAGGTTATCTATTGCATAATCCTGCTTCTGGGGCAAGGAGACGAAATCTATAAATTCCTGAAAATATTTGGCAAAGACCGATCTCAAGCCATGGAGCTTTTACTGGAAAACTGCGGACGGAAACAGGCCGCAGGAAAGGACATCGATAAGCTTACCAGCGAAATTGTCGAACAGCAGATTACCGAATCTGAAATTACCGGAATTTTGGTCAATGCCTTCAGGGAGAGTGATAAACCAAAACACAAGGTAATCAGTGAATTCCTGATTTCGCATCCGTCTGGAGATGTGCCGCAGGAATTGCTGCTGTCTCTGCTTCCCGCGGCACTTGAAATCTCGACAGACTAAACGGTCAAGCTTTTTCCCGGTAATATTATGATTCCGATTGGAGTTCAAAGACCGCGGTTCCCTTGATATAAACAGTAATGCTCAAAGAGATTGGGACGGAATCATCCAGTTGAAAGTCTGGTGGAGGGCGAGAGGCCCTCGAGCCGCCCGGTTGCGCGGCATGTCCAGCTCAACGGAGTTTCGCCGTCCAGCATGTGAACAATCAGGTTAAAAATATTGCGGCTGTTCCATTCAATGGTTATGCCCGTATGTATTTTATCCCGGGAAAACTGTCATTACAGTTAGAACCCGAATGCTTTCAACAGCGACGGAGCCAGTTTCCACAAGCTTATTCCGGCAAGAATGCAGCAATAAACCGGGACAATGAACCGCCAGCGTTTTTCCGGAAAAACCCGGACCGCATATGGGGCCGCGAGAACCGCGAGAGTGCTGCCCAGCATCATTGAAGGCAGCAGGATAAAGTCTATTTTTACCCCGGTATTCATCAGGAGGAACCAGACCAGGATTGAGATAACGCAGACGGTTCCTTCTGACAGCGCGGTCACCGCCATCATACTTTTTGCCGGAATGCCGGACAGAATGCCGCCGATTGTCACCACCGGACCGTATCCGCCGCCGCCGATGCCTTTGTTAAAACCGGCCAGAGCCCCGAAAAACAACATTCTGCGCGGATGATAACTACCGGATCTTCTTGCGTGAATAATTGAAATAACTCCCATCGCCAGCAACAGCATGCAGACATATAGTTTGATCCATACCTTTGCCAACTTCAGAATCGCATAAACCGATGAAATTGAGAAGATAACAGCCACGCTTCCGGCTATTGCGATGATCAGCCAGAGTCTGACTGATTCCGACATCGGTTTGAATTTCCATTCGATATTGCCGAACTCACGATGAATGTACGAACTGATCAGGCCGGCACACGCCTGTTGGATCATGATCACCGGGACAATCTGCATCGGGTCGTAGCCCATGATCAGCAGTAGCGGCGTGAACGCGGTTCCGTAACCCATTCCCGCAGCGGAATCGAGAAATTCAAAAATGATTGCCAGCAGAACTACGCTCCAGATTATTCCCCACGAATGCTGCCCCCAGCCTCCGGCCGTCACCGCCGGGGATTGAATCCTGACTGTATTCACAAAAGGATTGCCAGCCAGCCACCAGCCGACGGCAAAGACGCCGACCAGAACTATCAACCCGAAAATTGAGGCGTTGACGTCTCTTCGAGATATTGCCATTCTTTCCCGGAAAGTCAGTTTGTCTTTTTCACTGGCGACTTCCCAACCCATTATTTTTTCTTCTGAAAACTCATTCATTACATCCTCCTTTTCTATGATTTATTTTTAATAACTCTAATTAGCCCTATTATATTAAATAAAGCAACAATTACATCTGAATTATATTTTTCTATCTGTTATTATCAATTACAGGCGTCTCGCCTGCCTGGGAACGCGGACGTCCCCGTCCGGCCTTAAATCCCCCAGGCGTCCCGCCTGCCTGGGAACGCGGACGTCCCCGTCCGGCCTTAAATCCCCCAGGCGTCCCGCCTGCCTGGGAACGCGGACGTCCCCGTCCGGCCTTAAATCCCCCAGGCGTCCCGCCTGCCTGGGAACGCGGACGTCCCCGTCCGGCCTTAAATCCCCCAGGCGTCCCGCCTGCCTGGGAACGCGGACGTCCCCGTCCGGCCTTAATATTTACAATATAGTACCCCCTCTGCTCCCTGGGAGAAATTATATTTTTTTAAATAAAATCCAGGCTTTATACCAAATCTGACAGGAAGATATTTTCCAGTTTATTGGAAATCAAATCCCTGATTTCTTTGAAAATACTGATGACCCCGGATTCCTGCATCAGAGGCGTTTCCGAATAAAAAAACTTGCTGACGGATTCGGTGGCGGCAAGCGCCCCATCCATCAGGCGGATTATTTCCGCCAGACATATTGTATTTGCTGGTTTCGCCAGCATGTAACCGCCGTCGGTCCCGCGTTTGGCTTTGATATACTTATTTTGTTTGAGTACCGATAACAGAAGTTCCAAATATTTTTTGGATATCCCGTAATTGTCGCAAATATCACTGATCTTGACAAATCCCTGATCCTGATGTCTGGCCAGATAGATCAGCGCCAGCAGGGAGTATTCGCTTTTCGTTGATAATTTCATTCAGACGGCTCCTTTGTCTATTAATATGATAGACTTAATATACATAGTGATTGTAATATGTCAAGAGTGCTTTGGCCAAATGTCGAAAAATGTTTGAAATTAGTCAATGATTATGATTATAATAAAAATCATAAATCATTACTATCCGGGACACTATTACTAATAACTACCCCTGATAAATTACTCCAATCTGGCAGTTTCAGAATTTTACTTCTTGTTATCGCCGGTAGTTCATAACTATTGAGAAGATTTACATGCGTCATCGTTATATGTAAGCCATTCATGGCTAATAAATAATGTTTTTTATATAATCAGGCTGTACGAATATTTGACAAATCAGATTTCAGCGTTTACATTATCTAACAAACCCACAATATGGAGGATTGACAATGGAAGCGCGAATGAAAGTTAAGGGCGAAGGCTGCTATTACCATCTTTATAATCGAATCGGCTGTATCAAAGGCGAGCACCCTTTCTCTGATACTGATAAGGAATATGGTTTTACTTTGCTTCGATATCTTTGTGATTACTTTTTGATAGAGGTCATTTCAGCGGCCTGGATGGGTAATCATTTTCACTTGGTAGTCTATGCTCCAGGACCGGATGAACTGCCGCCGATTGAGGCTATCGTTAAACGGCACAACGCTTATTACAAGTCAATGAAAAAAATCTTCAAGTTCGGCCCGAGAAATCCGGTCATCAGTCTCGAAAACAGGGGGCTATGTCAGGAAATTGCATTCAAAATGATCGATATAAGTCGTTTTATGTCGGCATACCAGCGACAATTCACTTGCGTCTACAACGAAACCCGCAACAGGACCGGACAACTCTGGGGAGGTCGATTTAAAAGCGTCATTCTCGAGCGTGTAAACGCTCTGGCGGCTTGTGTTAAATACGTCGAACTCAATCCGGTCCGGGCAGGCTTGAAAAATGATCCGGCAGATTACAATTTTACCACCTGGGGTCGATACTGTAGAAGCGGTAAACATATGTTTTATAAGAATTTTGTCAAGCATATGAAGCCGAATATTACTACCGGCAACACTTCGCAATGGACTGATATCGAGCTATTTGCGTCCTTTCGAGGCGAGCTGGCGCGGATTGTTACGGCGGAAACAGGCGCGTCAAGCGAAGAAATCTATGCTGCGCGCGATAAAGCTCGACAAAAAGAATCAATGCATGTACGTTTTTTAAGACGAACCCGACACTTTACAGAAGGAGCTATTTTAGGTTCAAAACTGTTCATCCGCCAAACTGGAAGTCAATTTGACGATCCGGAACGAATCAGAAAAAAACATCTTTCTCGAGGATCCTGCGCCTCCGGAATATTATACTGCTTTCGAATGCTGAAAGATTAAGTATTTGTAGAGAACTTTAAATCTTTGGGAGCTGTGTTGTATGGAGTGGTAAAGCGATTACGGACTATTATGTCTGATTAAATCGGCTGAACCGGATATAGAAATGGAGTTAGCTTCCAAAGCATTAAAATTTTCAATAAAAAGCCTGGATTTATGCCAGAATTTTTTTTGCTCGTCATCTTCATTCGCTAGCCTTTCTTAATAATTCAGGTTAGAAGTCCATCTTAAACAAAACTTTTTCCCCGTTACCGGTCAATTCTGAAAATGTTCACCCCGTAAAGTGCTCGGTTCAACCGTCACTTTAGCTAAATATGCTGTGTTTCAATACAAAATGCAAGTAAATGTTTGAATTTTAATGTGGAACGGGCGTTGCAAAATCAGTTTGTGGATTTAGTTTAAATTATAAACGACCGGCTGTGATGCCGGTTTTTTCGTTAACGGCGGTTTGCGTCCGGCGTTCGATCTGATAAAAAATAAAAGGGCCTTTCATCATGTTGTGTGAAAGATTTGACCGGGAATTCTTCGTTGCAAGATTAATCGACAATCGCAAAAGCTATCTTTTTCCAGCCGCTTCGGATCGCGAGGCATGGGAAAAGATTGCCGTCGGAGCGGACAAAAAACAACTGGTAAGTGAGATAATTGCCGCCGCCGAGACGTTTATCGGACAGCCTTGGCCGCAGCTTTCAGCCGCGCTTTTTTCACAATTCATGACCAACGGGAACCGCAGTAATTACGAAAATTCTTATTTCATGCGCAGGAACAATCTGGGTATCCTGGTCATTGCCGAATGTCTGGAAAATCAGGGCCGTTTTATCGAGGAGATTGTCAACGGGATTTGGTCGATTCTCAGTGAACCGTGCTGGAACGTTCCGGCTCATGGTAAATATCTTGACGGCGACCGGCTCCCGAACCCGGATCAGGTCTGGGTGGACCTGTTTTCCGCTGTTACCGGCATGACGCTTTCCCTGACTATGATGCTGCATGACGACGCTCTTGAAAAACACTCTCCGGCCTTATGCAAAACCGTCAGGCAATATCTTGTTACCAGAATTGTCGAGCCGATTGAACAGCATCCGGAATATCACGGCTGGATGCGCGGGTTCAATAACTGGACGCCATGGTGCGCGTCAAATATTATCGGCACCGCGCTTTATGTAATAGAAGATAAAAAGCGAATTGTCGATTTGATCATGCAATTGCTGACGCCGACCGATAATTTTATTGCCACTTACGGTCCTGACGGCGGTTGTGACGAAGGGCCGGGATACTGGGGCGTGGCCGGCGGCAAGCTGCTGGAACAACTGGAAATACTGAACAGTGTGACCGGAGATGCGCTGGCGGGGATCTACCAGGAGCCGCTGATCAGAAATATGGGGGAATACATTTCAAAAGTACATCTGGCCGGGGATTATTTCATGAGTCCAGCCGACGCCAAGCCTAAATGTCATCCGCGCCCGGCGTTGATTTACCGTTTTGGAGAAACAACCGGCAGTGAGCAGCTGAAGCGGTTTGCGATGAAGTTACTGAATGAAGATAAAATGCAAATCACCGACAGAAGGTTTTGCGGCAATCTGCTGCTTTACACCCTTGAGGAACTTTTCTGGCTGCCCGACGGCGCGATGAATCTCGGGTTCGAACATGAAACGGTGACTATATTTGATGACCTTGAAATACTAATTGCCCGGGAAAATGCCTCCGGCGACGGCTTTATTCTGGCCGCCAAAGGGGGACATAACGCGGAGAACCATAACCATAACGATATCGGGGTTTTTGAGCTGTTCTACGACAATGCTCCGGTTATTATCGATATCGGGGTAGGCTCCTATACCCGGCAGACTTTTTCTCCTCAGCGCTATGATATCTGGTGCATTGCATCAGGCGGACACAATGTTCCGCTGGTCAATGGTCAGGAACAGTTGCCGGGGGCGGAGAGTAAAGCGGAAGATGTCTGCTATGACATTACCGCCGACACGACGGCAATGGCGCTGGAAATAAGTTCCGCCTATTCGGGGGAAAGTCAACTTTCAACTTTGTCAAGAAAGACGGTGCTGGATCGCGCTGGAAAAACCGTTTCAGTTTTTGACCGGGCGGAGTTTACGGCTGCCGGCAACAATATAGTTATGCCGCTTTATTGTCTGCCTGAACCGCGAATCACGGGGGCGTCTCAGGCGGAAATAGCGGTCAACGGTAAAGTTTTGCAGCTGGTTGTCAATACCGAAGACAAGCTACAGCTCAAGGTTGAAAAAATAAGTATCGATGACGATCTTTTACGAAAAAGCTGGGGCGATTGCGTCTACAAGCTGGTCATCGAGACGGCGTCGGAAAGCGACGCCATCTCGTACAGCATTACCATCAAAGAAAAATAAATTTTCTTATTTTTCGACCGGCGGCAGATAAGCGTCATAACTGATCAGTTTATCTCTCAGTTTAGCGGTATCGACTGCTCTCACTTCCGGGGTGCCGGAACCGGCGGCCATGCCGGCGGCAACTCCGGCGGCTTCGCCCATTGCCAGACATACCGGCATAACTCTGGTGCTGCCCTGGGTCGGACGGTCGGTGGATATCGAGCGGCCCGCCATCAGGATATTGTCGAGTCCTTTTGGTATCAGGCAGCGGAACGGGATGCCGTGGCTTTTGCCTGGCGGGAAACGGAAGCCGAAAGTTTTTTGCTGCTCGTTTTCCGTTGTTTTTTTCGACCGGTGAACGTCGATATAATACGCGTTGCGGCAAATTTCATCCTCGAAAGACGCAAAATTCATCAGTTCGTCGGCGGTCAGATAATAATCGCCGATTATTCTGCGGGTTTCCCGGATACCCATCAGGGCTCCGGTGGTGACCAGAAACGCGTTGCCGAATGCTTTAGGCGCGTATTCCGCCAGCGCAAGTTGAAACTGGTGCGCCATTTTGCGCCCGGTGACCAGTGCTTTGGAAACGCTGACCGGATCGGTATTATCGACGTCCCAGATGTGTCCGGCGTTAAATCCGACAACTCCGGGGCCGATAGTTGTCTGGCAGCAGTGATGGTCGGGAATCAGCGGATATTTGCCGGATTTGACGATCTCATATATTTTGCTTTCTTTGTTGGCCGGATGTAATGTCGGTTCGGTCGTAAAGGCGTAATAATCGACGTTGGCCAGAGCGAAGCACAAAGTGGCAAGCTGGAGACTGCCCTCTTCATCTCCTTTTTCGTATTCGGCCCCCGCCCATGCGGCCATATCGCCATCGCCGGTACAGTCGATGTAAACAGACGCTTTGTACGCGCTCAGGCCGGATTTATTGGAGACGATGATCGAGTTTATTTTGCTGCCGTCCATATCTATGGCGGCAAGTTGGGTGTTGAAGAGAATGTCCGCGCTGTTGCCGGTGACAAGTTCATCATATATTCGTTTGAGCAGTTCCGGGTCGATCGGGGTCCAGTTGAAACGGTCTTTTGCCACATGCGGCATTCCGGAGATACATTGCTTGAGGACCTTTTCCGCAATGCCGCCGTAAATAATTCTTTCTTTGTCGGTGAACGGACACCAGGCCGGGACCAGGCCGCTGGTTCCCATGCCGCCGAGTGCTCCGGTCGCCTCGATCAGCAGGGTATTGACGCCTTCACGCGCCGCCGCCGCGGCCGCCGAACAACCGGCTGGACCGCCGCCGACCACGATGACGTCATACTTGTCATTAACATTCAACTCTGTCTTGAATTCCATCTTAGACATAACCAGTACTCCAATTTTGTTGTGTATGCAGTCATGCATATTATTTATGCATAACAGCTTATTAGTAACGTAGCAGGCAACGGGGTTTTTCAAAGGTCTTGCGTTTAATTTTTCAAACATTTTTTCGTAATATATAACGATTTAAAATAAGTTGTCAATGATTTTACGTTATGCTTTGAAATATTACCTGAATTCATTATATTAAAAATAGCGGTGTTAAACATTCATTACTATAAATAGAGATAAATAATATGCTCGAATATTGTTAGGGGAGGAAGTGGATATGGATCTATTTGAGTGGTTGGGCGAAATGTTCAATCCGGGACCGGTCGGTGATATTAAATTCGGTGGAAGAGGTTCAGATGAAAAACGACCATGGGCCATTGTATTTTATTTTTGCCTGACCATCTTGATGATTGGCGGTATATATTATCTGGTTCATGCGATCATAGGATTTGTCTCTTTTAAATCCATCGCTTATACTGCAGCAGGAGTATTTCTGTACTGTCTTGTTTCATATTTTATCAGTCCGCAGGCCGATACGTCTAACATTGGATGGCTAGGAGGACTTGTTGATCATCCGTTCCGATATTCAGATGATCTGAATCGCTGGCTTTTATTTTTCGCGCTTATTTTATTTCCTGGACTGTTTATAGCGCAATCAATTGTTGATTTTGTCAGATTTGTGGTTAAATTAAGACAAAAAAACAAGGAAGGATAAGAGTTTAATATGCAAGTACTAAAAATTACTATTTTCGCAGTTGTTTTGACTTTTACACAAGCGGTTTTATCGCAAATCAAATTCGCGGATGTAACGGAAGCGATGGGACTGGCAAAGGTAGGCAACAAAAAAGCGGCATGGGCCGATCTGAATGACGACGGCTGGGTTGATCTGGTGACAAACGGTCGGATATGGAAGAATCTAAAAGGTAAAAAATTTGTCGATGTGACCCCGGAATCCGGGATAGAATCCTTGCGGGGACCGGCAATCGTTGCCGACTTTGACGGAAACGGAATCAAGGATATTTATTTTCTCGGCAAGGGCGGCAGATTATATCTAGGCCAGGGTGATTTCAAATTCAAGCCCGGCAAAGTGTATAAAAATACTGCCGCGGTTCAGGCCGCTTGCGCGGTTGACCTGGATAATGACGGCTGGGTTGATGTTTATGTGGCCAACTATGAGATATGGAAAAAACAGATCGGGTTCCGCGATATCATCCTGCGCAATAAAAAAGGCGCGCTGGTCAAGCAATGGGAAGCACCGGACGAAAAGCTGATGCGGGGCCGCGGTGCGACTGCTTGTGATTTCAATAATGACGGGCTGATGGACGTTTATGTTTCAAATTATCGATTAATGCCCAATTTCCTGTGGGTTAACCGGGGACACTGGGTGATTGAGGATCTGGCACGGGAGTATGGTTGTGCCGGAACAGAACGGAAAAAGACTGTATTCAAGAACAGTTTGAAAATTCCATACGGAAGCTCGGGTCATACCATCGGTTCGCTCTGGGCTGACTTTGACAATGATACTTACTTCGACCTGTTTGTCGGCAATTTTTCGCATCCGCCGAAATACCAGGACCGTCCGCAGTTCCTGAAAAACGGCGGTCCGGACACTAAATACCATTTTATCGACAAGAGCAGTATTGCCAAAATTCCGTGGCAGGAGTCATACGCCTCTCCCGCCGCCGCCGACATTGACAACGACGGGCTGGTCGATCTCTTTTACGGGACGGTTTACCCACGTGATACCGGTCGGATGTTTCATAATCTCGGCGGCTGGAAGTTCAAGGACATTACGCCGCTGACGACCATTAAATCAGCCCGTTCCTATCAGAACGCGTTTGCTGATTTTGACAATGACGGCCGGATAGACCTGATCAACAGCGGCCGGCTTTATCGCAATGTTTCGGAAAAAAATGGTAACTGGCTGGAAGTTACCCTGAAAGGGCGGGCTCCGAATACTTCAGCGATCGGAACAAAAGTCATTGTTTCCTGCGGGGATAAACAATACAGCCGTCAGGTTGAAGCCGGAACCGGGGCGGGAAATCAGAATGATTTGCGTTTGCATTTCGGACTTGGTAATTATTCAGGGCCGGTCAAGCTCAAAATAATCTGGCCGGACGGCAAAGTCAAGACTGAAAACGCCAGGTCGAATAGCGCGATTATTTTATCAAGTCTCTGAATTAATATTGCATAAACCTTTTTCGGCATATATATTGAATGATTAAGATATTAATAAAATATCTCATGAAATAAGGCTGAAGGAGATTACTATGGAAAATAATCCTGTTGCTGACCGGGTCAATGAATTGCTCGGTAATGCGAAACTGGCGTCGGCAGTCTTTGCCGAACTTGACCAGGAACACACGGATCGGATTGTCAAAGCGGTATATCAGGCTGCGTTTAACAATCGCGTCAAGCTGGCAAAAATGGCGGTTGAGGAAACTCAGCTCGGGGTGATGGAACACAAGGTCATTAAAAATGTCGTTGCGTCCCAGCTTGTTTACGAGGATATTAAAAACCTGAAGACCGTTGGTGTAATCAGTGAGGACGAGGCGTCGGGTATTGTGGAGATTGCGCAGCCGCTCGGGCCGATCCTGGCGATTACCCCGATGACCAATCCGACTTCCACGGTGATTTTCAAGATTTTAGTAGCCTTGAAAACCCGTAACCCGATTATTATCAGTCCGCATCGCCGGGCTTTGGAATGCTCAATCGAAGCCGCGAAAATTTGTTACAACGCGGCGATGGCCGAAGATGCGCCGGAACATTGCATTCAATGGATAACTGAATCTTCCCGCGAACAAACTCATGGGCTGATGTCGCATCCCGATATGGCGCTGATTCTGGCGACCGGCGGCGGCAGCCTGGTTCATGCCGCTTACAGTTCGGGTACTCCGGCAATCGGGGTAGGGGCGGGGAACGTGCCGGTTTGTATCGAAGCCAGCGCGGATATCCCGTTCGCGGTATCGCAGGTTGTCTACTCCAAGACTTTCGACAACGGCACTATCTGCGCCAGCGAACAGGCGGTAGTGGTGGAAAAATCGGTAGCGGCGGAGGTCAAGGCCGAATTCGTCAGGCAGGGCGCTTATTTTGTGACGGAAGAAGAATGTAAAATTCTCGAACCGATTGTTTTCGATTTGGAACGGCATCTGATGCAGGCGGATATTGTTGGTCAGCCTGCTAAAAAAATCGCGGCTAAAGGCGGCGTCAGCGTCCCGGATAATACTGTGCTGCTGATTGCCGAACGCGAAGCGGTCGGGCATTATGAGCCGTTGTCTTCGGAGATTCTGGCCCCGGTTTTGGCCATGTATGTTGTGGATGACTTCAACGCGGCAATCAACAAGTGCATCGATCTGAATTATCACGGCGGCATCGGACATACCGCCAGCATTTATTCGAACGATGAAAAGAAGATCATGCATTTCTCATCTCAAATGAATGCCGGGCGTATTGTGGTGAACACTCCCTCATCCCAGGGCGCGGTCGGCGGCATCTTCAACACGCTGCATCCTTCGATGACTCTGGGTTGCGGCAGCGGCGGTAAAAACATTACCACAGACAATGTCTCCGCGTCGCATCTGCTGAATATTCAACGGGTGGCACGACGCCGGATCAACAATAAGTTTATGCAGGTGGATATCGCTAAGTATCTTGATGAATCCCTGGAATCAACCGACCTTGAAAAAGAATATCACAAAAACAGTTGAGGAGAAATATAATGTATGAAGTAATAATAAAAGACGGAATCGCGACTTGTGATTTCAGCGGTCGACTTGACACTTTGGCGTGTCGGGATATGGTGGCCGATCTGCGTAGCCAGATTAAACAGATGCCGGAAAAGTTGATTTTCGATATGAAAGATGTGGATTATATTGCTTCGGCGTTCCTGCGGGTCTGTATCGAGGCGGCCCAAACCATGCCGGAGGGCGCTTTTGCGATCAAAAATGTCGATCCGGTAATCAAAAAAACCTTTATGATTGCCGGACTTGATCATTTGCTGCATGTAAAATGAAAAAGCTGGCGGCTTTTATTCTATGCGTTTTGATCCTGGTCGGCTGTCCCGGTCCCACTAAAACCGGGGAAGTGCAATTTCAGCTGACAAACGGGTTGTCGGTCATTTTACGCCATATTGACGGAGCAGATAAAGTCGCACTGATTACCCTTTTCGATATTGGAGAAGATCAGGACCCGCCGGGAAAATCGGGGATGGGGCATTTAATAGAACATCTTTATGTGACTGCCGCCGCCGGAGATCTTCCCCCGCGGAGTATTCAGGCATTCATGGCCGCGTACCCGATGGGCTGGAATGCGCAAACCGGTCGGAACTATACCATTGTTGCGGCGGTCTTTCCTAAAAAACGGCTTAAAACTGAACTGGCTGAAGCCGCGGCCCGGTTAGGGGACCTGAAACCGCAGCAGAGTGATTTGCGGCGGGAAATTCCCCGGATGAACCTGGAGCTGGAAAACATGTACGAAAGGATTCCGATGCTGGCGGCTCAGAACCAGGCGGTCAAATTGCGGGTGCCGCATCGACCCGGTTCCCGTAAAGGCGGACTCATCGAACAAATCAAGACGATTGAACTGGCTCAGATAAAAAATCGGCTGAAAGATTATTACAAACCGGTTAACGCCACTTTGATCATTGCCGGTGATATCGATGTTGACAAGGATATGGAGATGGTGATTAAAGCCTTTACGAAGATTCCTGCAGGGCGAAAAATTCCATCTGCGGATTACCGGTCTGAAGTACCGCAAAGTTCGATCTCGCTATGGCCCTCTCAATCATTGTCCCGTCAGGGGCATGTGGCACTGGCTGTCGCTGCTCCGCAAGTGAATGATAAGCTTTTTCCCGCGTTTTTGATTCTCGCCGCCAGGCTGCAAATGAACTCTCAGGCTCTGAGGCCGCCTAAGCAGTTTTTTCCGGTGGTTTATTCCGTACTTGACCGTCCTGAGACGTTGTTGGTGCATTTGCCGGTCAGGGCCGGTCAAAAAACTGCGGAGGTTGAAAAAAAGCTATGCCGGTTCGTGGCCGATACAATTGCGTCGCCACTGTCGAATGCGGATAAGACAATTACCAGCCAGTTATATGGTTTCGCGCTGGGGTTGCAGAAGTATCCGGATCATGTTCTGGCAAAAAATGTTTATGGAGTCGCTCTGGCTGCCGGTCGGCAAAAACAGTTGCGGGTCGACCCGGAATTATTGGCGAAAAAGCTTGGCGCCGTAACTCAACAGGATTTAACTCTCGCCGCGAAAAAATATTTTGCGCCTGAAAGTTATTCAACTGCGTTGGTGTATCCTCCGAAAAAATAGATAATGTCCGCAGTTAACAGAAAATGCAAAATAAGGAACATCGAGTTAAAAACATGCTCAATGGCAATATATACCTATACCAAGCAGTTGTTATTCTGACTGGCGTGTGATACATAATGCAGGGAGGCGATATAATAAATACAAAGTTCTTTTTCGAAAGAAAGTGATGGTTAACGGATTTGATCGTTTGCTACATGTTAATAAAACAGATGGAAACAAATAGAGATATTTGAAAATAAGGGGATAAAAATTGAGTTTCGATTTATATTTTTGGAAAGAAATCGCCCCGTTGAATTATTCCGTTGAGGAGATAATGACGGAACTAGCGGATGATGGAGCAAATTATAAGTTTGCCAGTATCCCAGTTGATCTGGTTAAAAAATATTTTATTTCGAATTTTCCGGAAATAATTGATGGTGGTTCGCAACTTGATTGGGAAGGGCAGGATGGCAGTTTCAGCGTCGGGTTTTTATATTCAGATGCCGCGAATATTAAAATGATAATTGTTTATTGTGGATATAGTATGCTGAAATCCCCTGACAATATAAATAAAATAATTGATATAGGAGGAGCTCTTGGGTGTTCATTATATGATCCCCAGGTGGGGCAGCGATTTGAGCCATCCCGGACATAAAAAAATATTTTGCGCCTGAAAGTTATTCAACTGCTTTGGTGTATCCTCCGAAAAAATGACTTGTGCAGTGGTCGGAATCGGGATCAATGTTCTTACTTATTCCGATTCCATAGGGAATTACCGTATATGGATACCCCAAGGTCACTGTCGGTATAAACATTAGCAGGATAATAAATATTTTTCATGCTGGTATGTCCGTCAACCCAGTTAATGACGATTTTTTTGTCGTGCGTAAAGGCGTCGGCTTCTTCAAAGCCGGAGGCGTAGTCGGCGGCAAAGGCTGCTCCCGCAATGTAATTGATATTTTTTCGTGCCGCGTCCAGGGTGCAAATGATTGTACTAGGTTGTTTAAGCTGCGACAGTTTGGCGGGGATATAGGTGCCGGTGGGTTTTAAACTGCTGCCGATATGCCGGTAATTATAGCCATAATCGGTAAATGCGTTGGCGTAAGTTGCGCTTTGTGTTTTTTTCAAGTTTTCATAATATGCGTGTTTATGGGCTGCGGAAGGACAAAGAAAAACTGATTCCGACAGCTTATAGTCCGATTTAAATCCAGTTACCCAATAGCCGGTGACGGTCGAATACACATTTCCACGGTACGGAACAAAATAATCGTCATTATCACTATTGTAAAAATTCATGCTGGAACCGATTTGCTTCTGATTGTTGAGACAGGCAATCTGGTGGGCTTTAGCCCTTGCCTGATTCAAGGCCGGCAATAGCATGGAGGCGAGAATTGCGATTATCGCAATCACGACGAGGAGTTCAATTAACGTGAAAATTCCTGCTCTTTTTTTCATTTTTCCTTTTTCCCTTGTTGATTAAAAATAGATATTAACGACAAATTTCTATTTATCCTGCATTTAAGAGTTTCCTTTACAAATATAATACATCATTAAAAAAAAGTGTTATTCAATTTTTTCCAGAATGCTCAGACCTCCTTCCGAAACTGTTATACTTGCTTTGTCCCGATAATTTGTGGTTGCCGGATTGGATTCAAGTTTTTTCCCATTCTTGTCATAGTCCCATATTCTGGCTTTAAATTTCCCTGGCCAGCCGAATTTTCCGCTTTTATTGGTTATAATTCTTTCTTTGCCTTTAACCCAGCCTTTGTGAATTTCAAGCGGAGTGAACGGGTAGAATTTTGTAACCGCGTCGCAGTTGTAATTGAGGTGGGTGCGTACATACAGGCAGCCGTAATTGAGTCGTTCTACAATGGCGCTGAATTTCGGGGTGCCGAAACCGTAGGCCAGCGGCGTGTTGAGGTGGGTTGAATAACACCTGACAATATGATCCTGCGATTCGGCCATCGACAGCGTTTTAAGTCGGCAGGCGGTTGTTGCCGGACCGTTGAACAGAATCAATCCGCCAGGCTTGGCATAGATTTTTTTGATGGCGAATTTAAAAACGTCTCTGGAGATAAGCGGCAGCGAGGCGAATTTTTTATCTATCCGGTTGGTTTTGGGATCTATGACCGCGCTATATCCGTCCCAGTCGTTAAATGTTACGTTTGAAGCACCTTTGTTGTTTTTGGCGGTTGCGCCCGGGCCATTGCTTTCATCCCAGTAGAGCCAGTCGACTTTCAGGGTGTTCAGGTAGAAATCCAGGGAACGGTGAAAAAGTTTTCCAAATGTATTGTTCCTGCCGGGGTAAACCGTGCGATATGGATAGTTTATCTTACTGGAATAAACGCTTTGCGCTCGTTTACCCGAAAAACCGGTAATCCAACTGTCCTTGAATGACTGGTCCCCGGGAGCTTCAAACCCGTTGAAAAAACAGTGAATATAAACGGTCGCTTTGACTCCCGAGTTCAGGGCGTGCAGTTTCGCGATGGCTGTTTGTGCTTCGTGTCGGGTTTTTTCCATTTGCGGAATCCAAAGAGCGTTGCCGTAAGCAAGGACCGCTCTATTATCCGCTTCCGGGACGTTGTTTGCCCGCAACTCCCAGAATGAAATGTATTTTGCCCGGTTTATTGAGATCAGCTCATTGAGTTGTTCCGGAGAGGATGCCAGAACCTGTGACATATTGACAAAATAAAACGGTCCCGGAATCGTAAAATTTGCGCCCCAATCTTGCCTGACCCGGTTGATGAAGTCAAAGTAATCGTCGGACCTGAGGACATACAACGACCATTTTACCGTGTAGGATTTTCCGGCGCCAAGAACGAAGAAATCATCCGCAACCCCGAAACTCTTCTCTTTTGCCCGGTAAAACATCTTACCGTGATTGCGTAGAACGTCGTCTTCCATAACCCAGCCGAGAGAAGACTTTTGCGCCGGTAAAAACATTGTACTGTTGGTCGCACAGGTGAAATTGTTTGTGCTGTGGGAGGGCAGTCCTCCCATCCGGCACACGGGTAAATTAAAGCCGGAAAAATTAATTTGATTATGCTGCCGGATTGCTATGTCTTTTGCCGTTTTATTAATCAGATGGTCTTCGATTTTCACTCTTCGATCAATTAATTGCACGGTACGTTGCAGGCGGTAATCATTACATTCGGCGACAATTTCCAACTTTCTGCCGCTGCCATCGGTGATCACTTTCCAGTCAGTGGAGATATTGTCAGGAGCTGAGCCGGTAAGACAATTCCAGCCGCCGCCGTCTTTTGAAAACTGTGAATATACCGGAATGGAGGTATTTCCGGCAGTTATCGCGAATGCTCCGCCAGGTTGTGGCTTCAGGGTCAAAGCGCCGGTCAATTCCGGTTTGGGCTGCAATGAGGAGAGGCGGTTTTTATCTGCCGGAAGAAACGCTAGATCTGCCCGCACCGTCAACGGTAATTCACGTTTGTATTGCTTCTGGGACATTTTTGTCCAGACGTTTTCCACGGTCAGTATGTTTTTCCCCGGTTTCAGGAATGACGTGATATTCAGCAAATAAGCATAGGGTTCCGGCTCCTTGATCCCGTGACGTCCCAGAGCATAATCCGGGCCGGGAGAATACATTGAAAGCCAAATACCGGCCCCGGAGTTGTAGTAATAGGTTTTGCCGTTATAAACGAATTTATTGGATTTATTAGTCAAAACCGGGTTTAGACGATCAAGATCGGCATCGACCGGCAGTCCATTGATTTTCAGTTTCAAAGGATAGTTGAAGCCCCCGAATTTTTTATATGGCTGCCAGGTTTCCAGCAGGAGATAAACGTCTTTGTCCAGTTTTTCCGGAACCATTAATGTCCAGTCTTTACTGGTTTCCGCCCGCAGGATAGTTTCACCGCAGATCTTTTGAAAAATCGCATCTTTGTTCCGGAGGGCGGATTGTTCTTTAACGGTTAGCGAAAATTCCAGCGGCATACTGCTTTTGTAACGCTGAGCTGCGGCCTTGTTCCAGGTGTTGACTATTTTCAGCTTGTTGCCGGAAGATTTGAGAAAAGAGCTTATGTCGAAAGTATAACAATATGCCTGATCCGGTGATAACTTGACAAATGACGGAAGTTTACCGTAATCTTTATTGTAAAACACCAGCCATTTTCCGTCTTTGAAGAATGGAACCTTTTTATTCATATAGGCAAATTCCGGCTCTTTGTTGAGCAGTACGGGAATTTTGCCGTAGCGCCTTGGAGTTATTGTCTGAGCGTTAACCATTAATCTCATCATGTGCAGATAACCGCTGTATTTTGGGCGGGGCTGTTGACATTTCAGTTGCAAAATAACTTGTTTGCCGGCTGAAAAATCCGGAAGGGCTATTTCAACTGATTCAGCAGCGTTGATGTTTTTTGACTCTGTAAGCGCTGCCGCCGTTCCGACTAATGGAAACAGTGAGATGATGCCGATTAATGATATTACTTCTTTCATTTTGGTCCTTTATCTTAAGATTCTCAAAACAGATCATATAGTATTGCGCTGAGAGCTCACATGCATTATCAAATTACATTGCTATGAGTTCCCGGTCTCGTTCGTTAATAAATGCTGGTCCGGTATGCCGCATTATTTACGATCCGTGGAACAGCTATCAAGTTTATGTCCGGCCCTGTTATATTTTATATTCACCGGGAAATAGAATTATGGTTCAAGTGCAATATAGGGAACCAGTATCTTTTCAGTTAATTGTTTTCCTTGTATAAGTTTTTTCATTTGTTCCCAGGCAAAAGAACCCATCGCTTGCGGATTTTGTACGTAACAGCGCATCTCGGCGCGGGATCTGGTAAAATTGTGCGGCGGACTTTTTACGCTGGCGATAACTAAGTGATAATCGCGGTCAGCTTGTAAATTGAACTCCAATGCCGTTTCAATAAAGATTTCAGCCGTTTCGACGCCGTCAATGAACACTCCGTCCCACTTTTGCCCTGATGCGAAAGAATTGCGGAATTGCGCGGCGATCCGGTCCGGATGTTCAAGGTCTGGAATCATTGTTGTCCCGAATACCGGTTGCTCCATTGATTTCCTGGCTAGAATTTCCGAATAGGCTTTATGCATTATCACATTGGCGTCGCAGGCGTTGAAATCCTGTACCGCCAGCATTGAACGACAGCCCTTGGATTGTAAATCATCGATAACTTTTTCCATCATGTCATAATGGTCGGAGCGAACACAGCCGTTGCTTGTATCTGAACCGGTTATGTCCTTGTTAACCACCACCATCGGGATATTGGTTGACATCACCTCTCGAATATGCTCGTCGCCGGGTTCGCTCTGCAGTACGATTACTCCGTCGAGACGGTGTTGGGCAATTGGTTTGAGATAGCGTTTTTCCGGGGAAGCGAATAGCATTACCAGATTATAGTCATCCTTTTCCATGGCACTGGTCATGCCGATCATTATTTCCTGATAGAAACCGTAAGAAAGGTGTTTCCGGCAGGGATGCAGCAAGCCGACCAGATAATTCTGTCCGGTTGCCAATGATTTTCCGACGAAACTTGGCGTGTATCCCAGTTTGGTCGCTACCGCCTTAATATGTTCCCGGGTACTTTTCTTTACCCATGAACCAGGTGTTTCCGACAAGGCATGGGTGACGGTCGTGACACTTACTCCGGCGGCATACGCCACATCTTTTCTTGTTGCTTTGCGTCTTTTCATGTAATTTCTTTATTTATTAAATTTACCAACCCGCTAAAGTATATTATAGGTTGTTAAAAGAAAAAAGTCAATATTTGAACATAAAAAAATAAAATAAAAAATCCAACTCGGATAAATTATAGCGCGTTTTATTGATTTTTTGTTAGTATTTTTGTTTATGGCTTCTATCATAAAATCGTTTATATAATCAGGCTGTTTAGCTCTATGTTGATCAAGATGTTGATATTGACGTTCAGGTTGTTTTTCCATTAAGACTGGATTATCAGAGCTTAAGCATGAAGCCGGTTTGCAGGTAAAGCCGGCCTTTGTTTCCTGTTCCGGATTTAAGTCTGCATTACCATCGTTCATAGATTATTTTGTTTTGCATATTTTTTATAATAATGATAATATATAGTAAAAAATGATTATATTTGGCAAGAATATTCGTGGTTTTCTGATTAATATATTATAAATATTAAAACAGGGAGACTGTGCTGAAATGAATATTATCGACTATGTTTTATCATCGAAAGAATGCCTGAGTATGCCGGTTGCGGTATATCCAGGTCTGGAAATTACCGGCAAAACAGTAAGGCAGATGGCTACGGATTGTGAGGCGCAATATGAGGCTGTGACGGCGTTGCATCGCCGTTACGAAAGTCCGTTTGTGTTGACGGCTATGGATCTGAGTATTGAGGCGGAAGTATTCGGGGCCAATGTGGTAATGAGTGAGGATGAGGTGCCAACCGTGACCGGGCGTCTTCTGACTTCTGCTGAAGATATTGCCATGCTGAAGATTCCATCAGAAGATTTCGGCCGGGGACGTTTGTCTCTTGAGGTGGTTCGTAAGATGTCAAATCAGCCTTCCCGGCCGAAATTCATTATTGGCGGTATGATCGGGCCATATACACTTGCTGCAAGATTGTTCGGTGTAACTGAGGCGCTGGAGCTGACGCTGCTTGACAACGCGTCGGCGCATTGTCTGCTGGAAAAGACCACCGGATATCTGATCGAGTATGCCAGGGCATTCAGGGCTTCCGGGGCCGATGCTGTGTGCATGGCGGAGCCGGCGGCGGGTTTGCTATGGCCGGAAGGCCTGGCGGAGTTTTCATCGGGGTATGTCAAACGTCTGATAGAAGAAGTGGAAACAGATGATTTCAAGATCATTTTGCATAATTGCGGTTGTTCTATTGAACACTTGGATGCAGTTATTGCTTCAGGTGCCGGTTTTTTGCATTTCGGCGAGCCGCTTGACGTGGTAGAGGCATTAAAGCGGGTACCGGCCGATCTCCTGATCGGCGGTAACCTCAACCCTTCTGATGTATTTGTGACTGCCGAACCTGAAGATACGTATCGCATGACATCTGAATTATTGAAAAAAACTTCCGGTTGTAAGAATTTCATTCTATCATCCGGCTGTGATATACCGCCGGGTAATACATTGGTTAAACTTGATTCATTTGGTCAGGCTTTGGCCGATTTTAATATGGCATGTTATGCCAATTAAAGCTTTTTGAAGTCTTGAAAAAATATTATCCGGAGTTATTATAAACAGTGTTATGCCTGCCTGAATTAAGTCAGTTTATGAAGGACGTTCGGGAATGAATAATAAATGAGGAGGTATTATTATAGGATTGTTTAAAAATGTATGCTTGAGTGCATAACTGTTTAGTTACTGGAAAAGTTATATTGCAGTTTTCCACAGTGAATCCCGTGAAAACCGGGAGCTGTCGCGCAACCGTAAACAATTGATATTGTGAGCCGGAGCCTGTGGTTGACAAGTTCGAAGGGAGTTTCCGCGGAAGAAACTATGAACCGGAGAGCGGTTGTTTTTTTTGTCTGAAAAAATACCTCTTTCATTAATCTTCTTTGCTGGAATTTCCCGTTTTAATGAAAATCAAAAACGGAAATTATCAGAAAATGTTTTACCTGAAAAATAGAATTAAAGGGAAGTGCCGGTTTGCACTTCGGTCATCATGTTCACTTTTTACACTTATCGAATTGCTGGTTGTAATAGCTATTATAGCAATTTTATCCGGAATGCTTTTGCCAGCCCTGGGAAAGGCCAGGGAACAAGGTAAAATGTCGAATTGCGGCTCTAATCTGCATCAGATCGGCATGGGATTCAGCATGTATTGCAGTGATTGGAATGAATACATGCCTTTAGGCTGCGAGGATATGATGGGAACGAACAATAAACGCTGGTTCGGATCCAGAAGCAATAATACGGAGGAGTTCGATCCGACAACCGGATATTTGAGCCCCTATCTTGGATCTAAGCAGAGGGTTACGGCCTGTCCATCACTAAAGGCGCATAAAGATGACTCCTGGAGCGGCAGTTTTGAAAAAGGCTGTGGCGGCTACGGTTACAATTACTGGTTTTTGGGAAGCCGCTGTTGGGACTCCGGTTACGGAACTTTTACAAAACATTCACGAAGGAATGAATTCAAGCACCACTCAAAAACCGTGGCATTTTGCGATACCGGGTTCCTGACCAGTGCCCATATTATCGAATACAGCATGATTGAAATACCCGAATGGGACTTTTCCCCGCCATATTATGAGCCGGACGGCTGGGGAATGCGTCCCGACCCGGTGATTCATTTCAGGCATAATAACCGGGCCAATATTCTTTGGCTGGACGGACATGTGGACAGCGACAAAATGTCTTTTACCGTGGACAAATATTTGTCTCATGGTGCGGGCACTGCTCCACTTTACCACCTGGGCTGGTTCGGGCCGGATAACTTCACCTTGTTCGATCAATTGTAAGCGTGGGGTATGTCATGTTGAACTTGCAGAGAAATATATTGTATGCTGTTGTGTTTGGCGCCTTTTGTCTCGGAATTACGACTGGCTGTTCAGACAACAAGGAGAAAGAAATTCAAAGTGTAAGATCAGATAGTGCCGACATGGATATTTTTGTTTCCTGTCCTTCATGTCGTAAGAGAATATCCTATCAGGAATTCAAGGATGCTGACATGCCTAATATGAAAGTTTGTCCTCAATGCAAAAAGCTGGTGCCAAAACCGCTTTTGCTGCGTCAGACAATCCGGAAAAAGCGCTGAGACCGTTAAGTCCAAATAGATAGCAGAAGTCAATGAGGCGTCTTTGTTTTTGCACAGGCGTCTCTTTTTTGTCGATGACTTTGCTTATGATTTGAAGTCTGGATGACACAATATCGCTTCTGATTTATTCAGGGAAATTTAAAATTTTTTGCATGTTGAGATTTCTTTGTATGCAATTTTTATATTTAACGTAAATTTATAACTTTACGTTAATTTTTTAATTATAAATTCAGTCACAAATATTCCGTGCATATTTATGAATAATTAATGCATAAATATGAAATTATGCACTTTTTTATCATGGGATATTGACATGCGAAAATGCATGTTGTATAATCAATGGCAGAAACAAGAAATCAACCGTTAAGAGAAGCAAATGCGTAAGAAAGCAACAGTAACCCTGACCGATGTCGCTAAAGTGGCGGGAGTGTCGCAGTCAACAGTCTCCCGGGCTTTGAACAAACATCCGCGAATCAATAAAAGCACCCGGAACCGGGTTTTTGATATTATCAGGGAAATGGGCTATGATACTTCATCGATCGAACGTAAAGCGTTGGTCCGGACGGCGAAGGCCAACAGCAAGGCAATAAGTATTCAGGTGCTGCTGTGTCCTCTGCCCGAACAAAAAAATATGCTCGGAATCAGATATTTCAGTGATGTGTTCAACGGGATACATTTCATCTTCAACCAGATACCATATGTAAACCATAATTTGAGGACGTGGCAGGTCGGGGATGAGTTTGCTGAACATAACGAGCAGGTTTTTGAATCTCTGCTTGATTCCGATGGCGTAGTTATCCTTGGAAATCCGGATGACAATTTGCTGGAACGGATTGTCAAAAGTAAAATCAAAGCGGTACTGGTTGCCACCGGAGGAGGCGAATGTCCAATCGATATCGTCGGCAGTGATAACATAGAGGGCGGCATGCTGGCGGCCAGGTATCTGATGGACCACGGTTACAAAAATATCGGATATCTTGACGGTCCCGATAAAATACACGAATGGCAATCACGTAAAAAAGGCGCCAGGGTGGAAGTTTCTGAACGACTCGGCGACGATCATTTTAAAACCAGAAAACTTCAGTCGACTGAGCTGGTAGAGGTAATCAGGGTGTTTCGAGAATGGGTCGACTCGGGAGAATTTCCTGATGCGGTAATCCTGCCTTACTCGGATGCGGTAATCGGCCTTGAAATTGTTCTGACCGAAAAAGGCATGAAGTGTCCGGAGGATGTCGGGCTGGTTGCGTTCAGTTATATGAATCATGAAACTTTTCATATAAAGCCGGTTATTTTAGACGTATTTCCCCATCTTATTGGTAAAAAAGCGGCACAGCGGCTTATCCAGATTATTGAACAGCCGAATTTCGAGGAACTGCCGCATCGAATAGTGGTTCCGATGAAACTGATTGAAGGCAACTCGGTTAAAGAATAAAAGTCGCAGCTGTTGACTAACGACAGAAGAATAGTTTTTGATCTTATATTATTCCAAATAATTCAGAAAGGAATCGGGAAAATGAAAACCAGGTATAAACAAACCCTTGCGTTCACGTTGATCGAGTTACTTGTTGTGATAGCAATCATTGCTATTCTGGCAGCAATGTTGCTACCGGCTTTGAACAAAGCCAGGGACACCGCAAAGCGTATTGCCTGCACTTCGAATTTCAAGCAGATCGGGGTAGCGCAAATGATGTACGTGGAAATGTACGATGGTGGTTTTGTCCCGGGATTTTATAATAATGCGCCAAGTTGGGGTGCTGCGAAGATTATGGAAGTTGCCGGTCTGGTGAAAAACGACAGCAGAATATTTCTCTGCCCGGCTGAAACAAAGAAGGTTTTTAATACAACTCAGCAGGGTTATGTAGGTCACTATGGAACCAATTTCAATGTTTCAGGGCCAATCAAGGTATCCGGCGGTAAAGCTTATCGTGATTTTACCAACTATGGTTACATTCAGACATTGAATAAGTTCAAAAACAGTTCCAAACTTATTGTCATGAGCGAGGTGACCGGCACCTCGGTTGGCTGGTGGTGGGATTCCAATGGAACCACGTTTCTTAATAAGACCTACCCAAACTTGCGCCATGACAATAACGGGCAGGGCAAGAACAGCCTTTACGCAGATGGTCATGTGGAATTTCTACGGACGTATGACTATCAGATCCTCAAGCCGTGGATATATTTCTATCGCAAATAATAAATATATAATTCAAACCAACAAGAAAAGATAATCCGGACAACAGCATGAGACGTAAATTACAAATTTTTATTATCGCCGCGCAGTCTTTAACCCTGGCCGCAGCTTCAAATCCCGGCATCGTGAATCTTGCCTCAAGTAAAGCAATTGAGACAAATGCCAGGTTGAAAGTAGTTGGAAAGGACGTCAGAATCGATTTCAATACGAACAGCAATTGGCCGAATGTCCGGTTTGTTGGCAAGTGGGATTTTTCACCTTATGCCGAACTGGTCGGGACTTTCAAAAACACCAGCGGTTCTCCGGTGCGGTTGGAATGGCGCATTAATAATCCCGGCGGAACCTGGCAAAAAGATTCAAGAACTGTTCGGGTCCCGTTAAAACCCGGCGAAGAAAAAGATATTCATATGCGCCTGGTCAGGAAGAAAAGTTCTCCTGATGCGTTTTCTTTTCATGGTATGCACTCGATCCTGCCCGGTTTCCCGTCTCAAAAAGGAATTGATGTCTCAAATGTTACATCGATGGAATTTATTCTGCCGCGCAGCGGGGCGGAACGTTCGGTTACCATAAAAAAAATCGCAGCGAAAGGGGAGTACAAACCTTTTATGGGAAAAATCCTTCCTTTGGTTGATAAGTTTGGACAGTATCGTCATGCTGATTGGCCCGGTAAGATCAAATCCTACAAGCAGATGCGGGAGATGACCGCGGCGCAGCAGCTTGATTTGAAAAATAATCCCGGTCCTCAAGAGTGGAACAAATATGGCGGCTGGGTTGACGGTCCGCAACTGAAAGCGACCGGGCATTTCAGGGTTGAAAAGTATAAAGGGAAATGGAGTCTGGTTGATCCGTCCGGACGTCTTTTCTTCTCTATTGGCGTTAACCATGTCAATATTGCCGGTATTCACAGCAGCACAGCTTTGTTTCGCCGGAATGGCTGGTTCAAGGAATTGCCGTCGCCGAATTCGCCGAATAATCAGCAATTTTATTTTGTCAGATACATATATAGCGGTGATTATTCCGGGAATTACTCACCGGGTTTTACTTTCATCGGGTACAACCTATATAAAAAGTATGGAGCCGACTGGAAAAAAACAGCTACCGCTCTGGCTCCTGTACGCTTGCGCAGCTGGGGAATCAACACCATTGCCAATTGGAGCGATTACGAGGTCTATCAGACGAACCGGCTGCCTTATACGGTCGGGACCGCTTTAGCCGGGAGCGGCGCCAGGGTGGTTGGCGGCGGCAAATGGCGGGTCGGCGGTATCTGGGACGTTTACGATCCCAAATTCAAAGGTCATGTGGATGCCCGGGTAAAAAGTCTTAAAGGCATATCTGCCTCGCCCTGGTGTATCGGCATCTTTTTTGATAACGAGCTGAGCTGGGGCAATGATTTTCCGGCAACCGTTTTGAGGTCCCGTTCGGGCGAACCGGCTAAGCTGGCCTTTGTTAAAATGCTGAAAGATAAATATGGGGAAATTGCAAAACTGAACAAACAATGGGGTACTGGTTTTGCCGGCTGGGAACAGCTTTCACAGAATCGTAAGACTCCGAACCGGAAAAAAGCCGGGGCGGATATGGATGCATTCTATTTTCAGACCGCCAGGGTTTATTACAAGACTATTCGTGATTCTATCCGCAAATATTGTTCCGGAAAACTCTATCTGGGATCGCGCTATGCCGCGTCTCAGTATACCCCGTTAGTGGTTAGGGCTGCGGCGGAATATTGCGATGTTATTTCTTTCAATATCTATTACCGGTCCCTGAACGGCTTTTTGCTGAGTGAAGAAATTGACGCGCCGATCATGTGTACCGAGTTTCATTTCGGATCGAAAGATCGTGGTATGTTCGGTCCGGGTCTGGTTCAGGTAAAGGATCAGAAGGAGCGGGCCGAAGCATATACAAAATATGTCGAATCGGCTTTGCGTCATCCGCTCTTCGTTGGCTGCCACTGGTTCCAGTACTGCGATCAGCCGGTTACCGGCAGAATTTTTGACGGTGAAAACGCCAATATCGGATTCCTGAATGTTGCGGATATGCCTTACCCGGAACTTATCGCTGCTTCAAGAAAAGTTGCGACTGAGATGTATAACATTCGTTACAAATAATAATTATTCTAAACGGGATTTTTGCTCGGGAAAAAAAGTCTCATGTGAAATTGATATTTCACATGAGACTGAATTTTTTCGAAGAAGAATTAATTCAGGTTTATTACTCCGTAGAGGCGATGGTTCTTGCCGCGCATGATGCCTTTGAATAATTCAAGCCCGGTCCGACGGGTCTTTTCCCCGTCTGAATCGTTTACCAGGATGGCGATACCGATCGGTTTGCCTTTTTCTACCTTGTCCAGGCCTATTTCTTTCCACGGAATACTCAGTTTATAGGTTAATATACCATTCTTCGAATCCCGTTTGAAGTCGAAGCCGACCTTGTCGGTCACCTTATTGAGTTTCAACTCTTCGGCATTATGGGTCCGGTCGCGCCATACCAATCTGCCTTTCGGGGTCATGGCAAAGTCGAGACTGGTTACTTTCTTGGTGAATATTCCGGCCAGCGGTGCATAAAGGTCGTTGAGTTCCGGATGAGTGTCAAACGCGACTTGCAGGCTGTCCATCTTCCAGATCGTACCGTCGGTTCTGGTTTGATGGAATATTTTATCCTTGACCTTCACCTGAATATAGAGATTTTTCTTATCCCATTCAAATGCCGCTGTCGCTTTATCAATGCCGCCAGAGGCGCTTTTCCCCTGCCAGCTTATGGTATTCGGCAGTTTGTCTTTGCCGTTTTCACCACGGAGATGGGCGGACAACAGACTGAACTGTTTATCGAGAACGGTCTCAGCCAGGGAACCTGACTTGATGGAGATTCTGCAGGCCAGCGGTTTGCCCGGATCGATTTTTCCGGATATGCGCAGCGGCATCAGGAATTCGGCCGTACTTTGCTTGCCGATAATTTTTTCAACCGTCAATTCCCTGGAGCCGACTGGATCGAAGGTTACTTTTGTCGGCAGCGGGACAATTCCCATGTTTTTCAATGTGAGTGCAATTGCCAGTTGACCGTTTTGTTTCTGCAATGCGGTTTTTTCCACTTTCAACGGCTCAAGGATCGCCAGCCATTTGACGATATTGCCGTTAATGAGTACCGGTATCGCTCCGGGGCGGCTGTTTGCCGGAACCGATATTTCCAGTTCTCCAGTGGCCGATGCGGCGTTCAACTTAATATCTCCGTAATATTCAAGTTTTTTGATCGTTTTGCTGCAGGCTTTCAGCTTGACCTTTTCACCCGGATACAGTTTGCCTATCAGCCGGTCTGCAATTTTACCGGGAGCGGCATAGATAGCGGCATCCGCACCTCTTATATAGAGTAAAGAGGGGGAAATGTCCAGCGTCGCAAAACCATTATTGACCTTGATGTTGGAACGGTGCCCCATGATGTTGGTTACCTGCAGGCTTTTCACGTTGCCGGCGGGAAATTTCAACTTATGCTTGTTATGGACGGACCAGATGACGACAACTGGTTTGCCGCTTTCGATTTCTTTGAAAATGTAGCACCAGATATCGCGTCCGAACCACGGCTGGTCGCTGACTGGTTCAGTTCCTTCCAGTTCGTTGGCGCAGACTGCCAGCGCCGGAACCGCGGCTTTCGGTGAAACGTGTTTCGGGCCCCAGCCAAGCTTAGGATTCAGATTATAGCATACTCCCCAACTGTTATCCGCGCCGCGGTAGTCATAAGAATAAAACGGATAATAAACTCTGACGCCTTCGCCCTTGAGGATCGTTGCGATCCTGGCGTGCCACTGCGCGTGTTCTTTGTGTTTATCGTGACTGCCGAACTGGGATCGGTAACCCAGTTCGGTACAGTAGATATCCAGCGGTTTGCCGTTATTATACTGTTTGATCATTTTTTGCAAGCGACGCAGATTTGGCACCACATTGTCGTCTTCCGGCGGCGGGGTATGGTAGCCATGGCAATTATAGGCGTCAATATATTTACAAAGTCCCTGTTCAAACAGCGGAATGTTCCAATCAAAGTTTTTGAAAGGACTTGAACAGCACGGTCCGGACAGGATTGCGTTGGAATCTTCGGATTTTATCACTTTGCCGGCTGTTTGATACTGTTTGATGATGTCTTCCGGATAATATGTCGGTTTGTGAATACCGACCTTTGGACGATTCAAATTAACTTCCCAGAAGATGTCGTATACCCGTTGTTTCATGCCGGGATACTGATGTTTGTTAACCTTTACAACATCGCGAAGATAACGGTAATACTCGTTGACGTCTTTTAAGCCGGGCGCCGGGTTCAGATTGCTCCGCTTGGCCCATCCGGGCAGATTGCTGGCGATATTCATAGCCTGATTGCAGAAATTATTTTGCCAATCAGGATCGGGTTTGTCATTTGCAATGATTTTGGCGGCCCACTCGGCGGTGCCGTCGATCATTTTCGGTTTAACCTTTGGCTCGTCCCATTTCCATCTTCTGCCGCGCAGCCGCCACGACATGCCCATCCGGTCAACCAGATTTGACGAGTTGCCGTGAAAACCGAAAAATGCTGCTTCGCCGTATTTTTTCATTCGGGCGATATTTTGTTTGATCGTGTTGGGCATGACCGCGAAAGTGCCGCGCCCTTGCTCCAGGGAACCGAAAGTCTTTATGCAGGACATTTTGTCAAGTTGCTTGCTGTTTCCGTCCAGCCAGTAGGCTTTGACATCGTAATAACCCGACTGTGCCGGGGTGAATTT
The DNA here is from genome assembly GCA_963676655.2 of Victivallales bacterium. GTDB lineage: Bacteria > Verrucomicrobiota > Lentisphaeria > Victivallales > Victivallaceae. Next base: position 198,220 of record CAXXKX010000004.1, read on the forward strand.
TGCCGTGTATTGTTTTTGTCCATGCTTCACCGGGATATTGCCTGTGTTGACCAGTTTATCGAAGTAATCGCGGACTTCATAACGTAATGATTTGGCTTTTGGCGGCAGATTGCCGAGTACGGAAAAAGTCATTTCGACTTGCTGCCCTGGTTCAAATATGTTTAGGTCCGGAACATTAGTGGTGAATTTGACGAAATGTTTTAATTGCGATTTCATCATCAGGGAAAGTTTAGCCAGGTAAAGTGTGTTTTCCGGCAGGGACCCGGTGATATTGATTGCCGTTATTTGAGTCGGATCAAGCTTTTTTCCTGATTTTGATTTGAAGCTTTTGAACGGTGCAGTCCGGTCCTGAAGGCTCATGCCGGTATAGTTGTAAGGAATCAATGTTTTGTTGAACTGTTCGCCGCCGGAAGTGACTGATAGCTGCAGCCACCATTGCCCAGTTTTTTTCACTGCCAGGTCAACTTTGATCCCGGTTGCGTTTTTCCATTCCGGCTGCGGTGTAATGCTGCGCGATATTTTAAACCACTTGTTTTTAATTTTTCCTTTTGAGTCTTTTTTCGTGAATTCCAGCTTGAGAACCGGTTGATTGTCATTGCCCAGCTTGACTGTTGCGCCAAAGTCCGGGTTCGGAGTGAATTTAGGTGCGCAGGTAATTTTCCAGACGGCGGCGGATTGTTTGCCGAAGCCGTCTATCACGAAGTTATCGGCGGCGGTTATCGTCATGCATGTCGGTGCCAGCGGTATTCCGGCAAGTGCGAAAAGCAGCAAAGTTTTATTCATTTCCGATCCTTTCAACGGTATTAATGTATAGAAATCCCTATTCCGGCTTTAAGAAGGCCGAATAAAAAGTGTGTTTGTTTTGCGATGAAAGATTATCTCATCCCTTTTTCCATCCAGGGCTGGACGTTGTAAAAAGAGGCCCACCAGGTTCCGTTCGGTTTGTAGAGCGTTGGATATTTGACATTGCCGACATGACCGTCCGCATACTGGATATTAGCCATGCCGTCGCCGGGGAATTCGTCAGTATTGTTGTTGTGGCGATACCGCAATCTGCTGCCGTCATTCAAAGTGCTGACACCTCTGATCTCTCCGTTGAAGACCTGGCCGCAATCGGCGGTAACCAGAACTGTTGAAGCACGCTTGATGCGGGTTGATTTGACGGTTCCTCCCCAAATGCCGTCCGCCAACCCGTAATTGTTGTAGCCGTAGCTGAGAAATCCGGTATACATGTTTGAAGCTTTTCGGCCGTTAAGATTTAATGACGGACAGATCATATTTTTCGGGATCGGTGCGGTTCCGTCTCCGACTATCAGTCTGTCATCCGGAAATTTTGAGCCCATATACGGTCGCAGGTAATCCGCCCAGTAATATTTGCCGCCGCCAGTCCTGTTGACCGAAGCCACCGGGAACTGGTCCTCGTAATTTCCCAGATACATTGCGAACGAAGTGCCCATTTGTTTCAAGTTATTGGAGCAGCTGATCTGTTTTGCTTTTTCCCGGGCCTGATTTAGTGCCGGAAGCAGCATACTGGCCAGGATGGCGATAATTGCTATGACGACAAGCAATTCTATCAGGGTGAAAATTTTTTGTTCTTTTTGCATTTGTCTTACTCCTGTGTTATTAGTATTGTCAACAGCTTTTTACTGAATCTCTTTCTACTAATACCGGTTTGATACAGACTTTTTCCGGCTTTCTGTTGTCGTCTTCGAGAATTTTGAAGATAAGTTTGACCGCGCTTTTGCCTACTTCATCCGGCTTTTGTTCAATGGCGGTCAGTTCCGGCACCATCGTATTCGCGTAGATATCTGAGAACGCAATTACTGACAGATCCTGTGGAATTTTCTTACCAAGTTTTGCGGCCACCTTATAGACGCTTATCGCCACATTGTCGTTGGCGGTGAATATCGCGGTCATATCCGGATTTTCGAGAAGGAATTTTTCAGTCTCTTCATACGATCCGTCGTTAAAAGTTTCATGTTCAGATAAAATGCCCTTGACATTCCGGTGCCTGGAAACGGTTGCGATAAACGCTTCCTGCCTCAAACGGCCGGTACTGGTGTATTGCGGGCCTTGAATGTGGCCGATGACCTGGTGTCCCTTGTCTATGAGATATTTCGTTGCCAGTTTTGCGCCTTCAAAATCGTCCGAACCGACAAAGTTGACGCTGGCATTCGGCAGATTGCGGTCGACTGTCACCAGTGGAATACCGCTGTCGATAACTTCCTGAAAATAGTCGTTGCTGACATAATCCCGGGAAGGTCTGATTATGACGCCCTCGACCCGGTGCTGCATTAGTCGGTGAATCAGTTTCAATTCATTACTGTCTTGACTGGTTGGACAGACCAGGTTCATCGAATAGTCGTGTTTGTCAAGTTCGTTATGGATACCATAGACAATCCGGTTTAGATATGGGTCGGAGATAGTTGCGCAAACGCCGATGGTCCGGGTCTTGCCGGTTTTCATGCCGTCGATCAGCAGATTGGAATGATATCCGAGTTTTTTCGCGGCATTCAAGACTTTGTCTCTGGTTGCGGGGGATAGTTCTCCTTTTTTCTTGATCACCCGTGATACCGTTGAGATTGAAACTCCGGTTTCCTGAGCAATATCTTTCAGACTTACTATGTACTTTCTCGCCATGTTAATCCTTATGAAAAAAGTTCCGCAAATGTTACCGCAAATATTTGCGGTATTAAGATTATAGATGATGAAATTGAAAAAGTCAAGACCTTTTTCAAAAAAAAAAATTACAAGTTTGGGATGAGTATTAGGACGGGACCGACAGAAGCCAAAGTTTTTCATGGTTTGGGACTATTGGGACTGATGGAACTCTTGTATTTCACCTCGGTTTCCAACCGTCCCACTTTTCGAGTAACGATGTTTTGGCGGGGCCGTCTATTAGGAGTCTAACATCTAACATCGAACATTGAGCATTGAAAGAAAAACTGGATTGCACAATATTCGATAATAATTAGATAAATAATCATCACTTGATTTTATAAAAATATATAAACTCATAGTAATAAATTTGTTGTGATGCTTGTTTTGTGGGGCGGATCAGATGTTGTCGACGATGTAATCCAAGTGTCGGCGGTCGGTGCCGCAGCAACCGCCGAGGATTTTCATGTTGTAGTTGCGATGTAACTTGATCAAATGATCACCCCAGTCTGAGACTGAGTCTGAGTGCATGCTGTCGGCGTTATCAAGGTCACAATGATCGAGTGATGACGCATTGGCGCCGAAGCCGATAATCCGGGAGAGGATTTCGTTTGAAATGTTTTCACCGTGAAAAAAGGACGGATAGGAACAGTTCAGCATATAACTAAGCGGCGGATTATCGCAGGCCGCGTCGATTTTTCTGATTGCTTCGGTCAGGGTAGTTCCGTCGAGAATTAAACCGTTGCGGTCGATAACAAAGCTGATGATACCCGGTGATCCGGCGTCCTGCATGGCCAGGGCGATGCCGCATGCCTCCTCCACGTTCGGCAGTGTCGCGGCCAGAACACTGATAACGTTGCCGGCGACCAGCGATTTGATCTGCCAGGCGTGGAATTTGCGCGCTTCGTCTCTGGACAACGCTTCTTCCGGCTTATAGCAGTCGTTCTTGCAGCTCATCAGACCAATAGTATAATTTATGACGCCGTTTCGGAACAGGCATTGCATGAATTCCGCCGCGTCCTGATTGACGGAGGCGGGAGCTCCGCCCTGGATTACCCGTTCCCGGTTTGCCCGCCAGGTCGGAGTTGATAACAGGATAGGAACATGGGCTCTGGCGGCTGCGTCCATGTAATCAAAATAAATTTCCTGTAGTGCGGCCCGGCCTTTTTCATCATAAATCAGCATGGCGTGTTCCAGGCGCGGATGCAAGGGAATGTCGAAGTCCCGCCGCAATCGCTCAATTACCGCCCCCTCGGACAGTACATATTTAAAAGGCGCGATTCTTGTCAGCAAGTCGATCATGATAACGGAACATCCGGAGAGACGGCACATTGACCTGGAAATTCGCGACGCAGTTTTTCAATATCGTTGTTATCCATTTGCCAGTCCAGTGCTCCAAGATTTTCCTCAAGATGTTTGACTGAACGCATCGTACTCATCGTTACCACGTTGGGTTGGGAGACCAGCCAGTTAATTGCGACCTGAGCCGGAGATCTGCCGTATTTTTCACTCATTTCAGCTAAAATCCCGGCATCCAGCAGGCCGCCTTTCTGCAGCGGACGCCACGCGGAAAGAATGATCTCATTTTGTTGACAGTATTCCAGCAGTCCGCTGGTTTCCGGTTCCCGGCTTATCAAATTGTAATGAACCTGATTGACGACGATTTTATTACCGGATAAGGCCTGAGCCTTTTGCAGTCTGGCGATGGCGAAATTGCTGACCCCGATATATCTGACCAAACTGCGTTCAACCAGTTTATCCAAGCCGCGCATGGTTTCTTCCAGTGGAATATCGTTGTTCGGTTTGTGGAGCATATACAGATCGAGATAATCGGTTTTCAGGCGTTTCAGGCTGTTTTCCGCCGCAGTCTGGATCGCTTCGCTGGAAAAATGGTTAGGCCAGGCTTTGGAGGCGATAAACAGTTGGTTGCGGTCATAACCTTTGATCGCTTCCGCCACCAGTTCCTCGGCATGCCCGGCGGCGTACATTTCGGCCGTGTCGATGTGGGAGAGGCCGTGTTCGAGTCCGGCTTTGATCGCGGCAATATCCCCTGCGTCATCGTTATTCTGATCTGTTTGAGCGTTGCCGCCGAGCATCCAGGTGCCGATTCCGAAGACCGGCATGGAAAATCCGTTCGCGAGTTTTTTATCGATCATCAAATAATTCTTTCAGAATTTCATAGGTTTAAATTATACTATACATCGTTACCCGGTACCCGCAAGTATAAAATTCACGGTATTATTCCTGTATAACGTAATCTTGTTTTTCCAGATATCCACCCAGTAATATTCCAGCTGCAAGCATTATCGGGATCGCGGTACACAGGCGGATTATGGTGAATTCAATTCCGAGAAAAGATGCTTCAAAAAGAGTCATGGGGATCCGGCAGACTCCGGCAAAGCCGAGGAACGAAAAAATTACTTTCAAAGACGCTCCTTTGCGTTGCAGCGAATAGGCCAGAGGAAAGGCGACAAATAGACCCCCGATAGTCATGCTGCCGAGCAGCAGCGCCAGGAAATAACCTTTCATACCGCTATTTGAGCCCAAATGCTTGACTACGGTGTCGCGATGACACCATTTTTCAAACAGCGCGATCAGAATGAATGCACAGGGTAATATTTTTATCATGCTCCAGAATACGGAAATAAACTGTTCACCAGTCGCAATCCCGTAATTGCATTTAATGAAATACGAGCCCAGGAGAAATACTGCGGAGAGTGAAATGAAACTCCATATAATTTTTTGTTTCATAGCGTTATCTCTCTAAAAATAATTCCGATAATAATTGCGACCAGAATTGCCGTGACAAAACCGATCAAGTTTCTGATAATCGCTACTTTCCAGCCTAAATACTGTTTTTGCAATGGAAATGACAGGATCCCAACGTTCATCAAAGCGAGACTGAATCCCGCCAGAATATAGTATGGAATAGCCTGGGCCTTTAACATTGCGCACAGTGGAAAAGCAATAAATCCCGGCATAAAGGCGACAGAACCAATCCCCAGGCTGATAATCAACCCGGTTACACCGCTGTCAGCGCCAATTGCCGCCTGAATCAAGTTTTGAGGAACGGCGGTTATGAAAAATGAGAACAGCAGCATAACCAGCAGAAAAACAGGAGTTATTTTCCATAATCTCTTGCCGGCCATTTTTAACGCGCCTTTGGTCTTCTCCCGGTTTTTACAGAAAGAAATCAGCAAAGCGGCTAATGTAACTATCCAAATGCCCCATTCCATAATAATATTATTAATTCCTTTATTGCTGCTTCGCTCCGGCTTTGAACCAGCCTATACGGCTTCGCTTCCCTTCTAATTTTTAATTTTTAATTCTTAAGGGTTCCTCTAAAAATTAGTTCATGACCTGTAATTGGTCCGATGTGATATATATTATTTGCTGTATTTTTGAAAACCTCAGCAATTTGATAAGGGATTTATGATGCTCAATGGATTTTTCGACATAGATTTTCGCCTGGAACAACTTGATCAATGCGGCGACCCGCTGACTAAACTTAATGAAGTTATTCCGTGGAATGCTTTTCGTGGTGACCTCGAAAGGATTCGGGAAAAGAATCGCAAGAGCAATGCCGGACGAAAATCGTTTGACGTGATTCTGATGTTCAAAATGCTGATTTTGCAGTCGCTGTATAACCTCAGCGATGACGCGCTCGAATATCAGGTAAGGGACCGTTTGAGCTTCATGCGTTTTCTCGGACTTGCGCTTGACGACCGCGTTCCCGACGCCAAGACGGTTTGGCTGTTTCGCGAACAACTCGGGGAACTTGGCCTTGAGAAAAAGGTCTTTGCCCAGTTCGACCGTTATTTGCGGGAACAAGGTTTTACCGCGAAAAAAGGGCAGATTGTTGATGCCTCGATTATTTCCGCGCCCAGGCAGCGCAACAGCCGTGAGGAAAATCAACAAATCAAAGACGGAGAAGTACCCAAAGATTGGAGCGAAAACAAGCAGCGGCAAAAAGACACCGATGCCCGTTGGATCAAGAAAAACGGTAAAAATCATTATGGCTATAAGAACCATATACAAATCGATGTCAAGCACAAATTCATTCGTGAATACGCCGTCACGGATGCCTCTGTCCATGACAGCCAGGTGTTTGCTGAACTGCTTGATAAGAGCAATTCCAGCCGTGATGTATATGCCGACTCGGCATACCGGTCTGAAGCCCGGCTTAACGAACTTGGCAAGCTTGGATATCGCGAGCATCTGCAGCGTAAGGGATGCCGGAACCGCAAGCTGACCAACTGGGAAAAGTGCGGAAATAAGACTCGGGCGAAGGTCCGCGCCAGAGTTGAACATATCTTTGGCGTTCAGTCGCAAAAAGCCGGAACTTTGATTATGAGAACGATAGGAATTTCGAGAGCCAAAGTAAAAATTGGCTTGCGAAATATTGCTTTCAACATGGACCGTTTTGGTACTTTGAAAGCAAAAGTATGAGGATATGTCAGAAATGGGACCGAAATCAGTAAAATCATCAGAAAAAGCCATCCAACTATTGCCATTTGGGACGGCAATAGAGACTAATTTCTTATTTTGATTGACTGATTTCATTCTCTATTTCCAAGTTTTAATTTTCAAAGCTTAAAAAACGTATTTTTAGAGGTTACCTTAATTCATAAAGTCCCCAGGTTTTCAGGATTGTTTCGGTTATCTTGCGATTACCTTCTTCAGTCATGTGAGTCCCGTCCCGGGTCAGCAGCAGGCCGGTGTGACCGGGATGTTTTGCCCACTCCTCTGCGAACATGGTATCCAGCGGAACCAGCGGACATTTCATCTGATTCGCCGCGTCCCGGGCCGCCAGACAATAGTCGACCAGAATATCGCCGTGTTCGGCAAAAGTATCGCCTTCGAAGCGCATGACCGGGGTTATGATGCTGACTTTTTCAATCCCATTTTGCCGGCAAAGGTAGATCATCCAGATCAGATTGGTACGATAGGCCTCGACTGAGACCATCGGCTCATCGGCCCAGCGGCCGCGCCCGACCGCGGCATCGTTTGCTCCAAGGTAGATTGAGACGGCATCTGGTTTGGCATCAATAATATCCGTCTGGAACCGGGTCAGTCCCCAGGTAGTTTTGTCGCCGCCGCGTCCGGCGTTAATGACCTTGATTTTTTGTTTTGCGAGTTCTTCGGTCAGCATTGAGACATAACCGGTTTCCGACGCGGTGATGCTGTCGCCGAAACAAATCAAAGTTTCACCCGGCCGCAGCCACGGTTTTTCATATTCTATCATGGTATCAGTCCTTTTATATTGTGAATTTATAACTTGAATAACAATATATAAGAGAACGGGAAAAACAAATAATATGGACATAAAAATGCTAAAATTGTTTTAAAAAAATCTTGCATTGAACACTTGAGGCGGTATTTTTCTATCTTTCGTTTATCAATAATAAAGGGCTGATTGTGAATACGCATATCAAAAATGATAAAGTTGAATTGGATTTTGCATCGCAAGGATCATATAATCTTAAAATCGGTGAATTTGAACTGAATAACTGTCAAGTCTGTGTTGAGATCGACGGAGTTGATTGTTCTCCGGATGAATGGATTTTAAACGACTCCGACGAAGTTTCCGCCAAATACAGTGCGGAAAATCAATACGGCAGCTGGAAACTTGACTTCTGTTTGTCCGGCTCGGAAGCGGCGATAAAACTGGCCGGAACTTCGAAAGGCCGACATCGGGAAGTGAACCTGTATCCGTTACAGGTTCCGAAACTGGCCGCGTCGCATGTTTTGGCCCAGGGGCCGAAAATGGGTGGATGCAGTTCGATTCTGACCGGACCCGGAAAAGACGCGGATTTTACCGGGCATTATCAGTTGATGATTACGGATAACGGCAGGCATTTGCAGCTATCATTTCCTATGCAGCATCAGCTTTATACCCTTTTCGAGGGAAAGGTGCAAGAGGGCAATATCGTTGACTTGAAGGCGGTCTCAAATATTCTGCATTACGGCAGCAGCGAATATGAGACTGAAACCCTTACTTTGCGGACCTCGGATGACGGGTTCAAACTGATGACCGATTATGCCGACGTCAATATCGAATGTGAAAAAGACTTTACCGACGCCCAGACGCCAGGTTGGAACAGTTGGGATTATTACCGCTGGACAATTACCGAGGAGGAGGTGCTGGAAAACGCGCGATTTATTGCCAATGATCCGGTTTTGTCCAAATATGTCAAACGCATCATCGTTGATGACGGCTGGCAGTATTGCTACGGCGAATGGGATGCCAATCCGCTTTTTCCCCACGGTATGAAATATCTGGCGGAAGAGTTGACAAAGCTGGGATTTGAACCTGGTATCTGGATTGCTCCGACAATTATCGAGCCGCACTGTCGCATTGCCCAAGTGGACTATGATATGCTGGCAAAAGGTGAATCCGGCGAACCTTGTCTGTCGTATTCCTGTATGCAGCGATATGGTTTCGTGCTGGATCCGACGGTTGAAAAATCCCGTAAGTTTCTCTATGATCTGTTTTCGCGTTATGCCGATATGGGCTACAAATATTTCAAACTGGATTTCATCTGGCAGACCCTGAAAGCCCGGAAGTTTGCCGATCCGACCGTGCCGCGCAGCAAGATTCAGGAGTTGATCATGCAGCCGATTTGCGAAGCTGTTAAAGGAAAAGCCGCGATACTCGGCTGCAATTATCTCTTTGAGAGCGGCAACAAATATGTCGATGCCGTCAGAACCGGGTCGGACATTCACGCAACCTGGCACAATATTCAGACCAACACCACTTCGGTGGCCGCTCGTTTCTGGACGCATAACCGGCTCTGGATCAATGATCCGGATTTTGCCCTGTGCCGCGGTTTTGATACTTCAAATGATCCGGATATCACCCGCCTGCTTCCTTGTCTGGTCTATATAGATGAGGAGATGGAAAATGTCGACCGTTTTACAAAGCCTCTTGTCGATGTTAACCGGAAAGAGCTTGAAATTCTTTTGAGTATGGTTATTTGTGCCGCGGGAGCCCGGAATCTTTCTGATAAAATGAGCCTGTTGAATGAATCTGGCCTTGATCTGGCGCGCCGTACGGTCAGTGCCGAACCGGGCGAGGTGGCAATCCCGCTTGATCTGTTTGAAAGCGAATTGCCGGAAACCTGGCTGCAGCCGGTTAACGGCAGGCATCGGGTATTGCTGATAAACTGGAACGACGAAGCCGAAAAACATGTTTTTGATTTAGCGCAATACGGAGTTGACGGGACATCGGCCGTCAATTTTTGGAACGATGAACCTGTAGTAATTGAAAATGGCCGCATCGAGGTTGAACTGCCGGCGCGTTCATGCCTGTTTGCGGAGGTCGAGTGAGGCAGGATTATAATAATTTTCCGTTTGCTCCGAAAAAATGCCCGTTCTTTTACGGTTGGGTGATTCTGCTCTTCAGCGCGGTTGGTACGCTGATGAGCATGCCTGGTCAGACGATGGGGGTGTCAGCGTTTACCGAGCACCTGATTGTCTCGCTCAAACTGACTCGTTCCCAGTTGGCATTGGCTTATATGTTCGGGACCCTGAGCAGTTCGCTGATCCTGCCGCATGCCGGAAAAGTTTTTGACCGGGCTGGAGCCAGGGTGATGGGAATTGCGTCTTCCATTGGCATGGGATGTGCATTAATTCTATTGAGCTTTTCCGATCGGCTGGCTGCCGGAATGAATGTCATCAGCATTATTGTTATGATGTTTTTCGGTTTCCTGATGCTGCGTTTTTGGGGGCAGGGCGTACTGACTCTGACTTGTCGCAACATGCTGATGAAGTGGTTTGACCGTAAACGTGGGCTGGTTACCGGTCTGAGCGGGCCGATGATTTCGCTGGTCTTTTCTCTGACGCCGGTAATACTCAATAAGCTGATCGAGTTTCGGGGCTGGCAGATGGCCTGGCTGATTCTCGGTTTGCTTTCAGTCTTCGGATTCAGCCTGATTGCGCTGGTATTTTTCCGTGACAACCCGGAAGGGTGCGGTTTGCTTCCCGACGGGGTGACCCGGGAAAAACACGAAAAGCAGCAAAAAAGTAATGATGCAATGCGTCAGTTCACGGTATCTGAGGCCAGAAGGACGTTTCCGTTCTGGCTGATCGGGTTGTCTCTGGCACTTGCCGGATTGTATTTGACCGCCATGCCCTTCCATGTCGTATCAATTTTTAAATTGGCCGGAATGGACAAGGAAACCGGGCTCAAAATTTTCTTTTACGGTTCGTGCATCAGTGTGCCGATGAGTATATTGTATGGCTATATTGCTGATAAAATCGATATCAAATATTTGTTAATGATCTTTTTGTCGGGTCTGATAATCAACAGCATTTCTGTAGCCTTCCTTGCTCCGGGTTTTGCCTATGCCTCGCTGATTGCCGGGATGGGGTTGAGCGGCGGTCTGTTCGGGATTCTGGCCAATGTGCCGTTCCCCCGTTTTTATGGTCGCAGTCATTTGGGGGCGATCAACGGCTTTATCATGAGCATGATGGTTTTTTCCAGCGCCATCGGTCCGTGGTTTTTCAGTAAAATACTTGATTTTACCGGCAGCTATCGCTATGCCGCTTTAGCCTGTACCGTTTGCGCGATAATCTTTTTGATCTGTTCATTCAAATTAAAAAATCCGCAAAAAAACGCCGAAGTTTGAATCTTCATTTTAGCGGTAAATTGCAGTGTCCTTATTCTTGTTTTTTGTTGGGTTAATTTTTTATTATCAATGTTTTAGGTTTTTTTATTAAATCACATGCTGGTTTTTTCAATTCTTAGGATACGGTTGATCCAAATAAATGTAAAATTGAAAATGGAAGTTTTTGCGACTTGAATTTTGAACCTGGGTCATGCATATTACACATTAATTGACAGCATACGTGTTAACATAAATTCAAATCTGCGAAATTTGTGAAAAAAATACTGAGAAAAATATTTGAAGGCCGAAAACCCGAATTTTTCTGGCTGTCCGGGGCGCTATTGGTGATTTGTCTGGGGTGGATGCCTTATATCCTTACTTACGACAAGGTTCCAATCACCTATGATGATGACTGGAACTGGTTTTTTATGATGCATGAAGGTGCAAGAAAATCCATTATGGAATATGGTCAATTTCCGTTCTGGTTCCCCTGGCACCGGGGAGGAGTGCCGCTTTTTGCCCATCCTTTTGCCAGTGTTCTTTCACTGGACACTCTCTTTGTAATTTGCTTCGGTGCGGTGAAAGGACTTCGCCTGGCGATCATGTTCAATGTTTTGCTGGGGGCGACCGGCATGTGGTTTTTATTGAAAAGATCTATAAAGGCGTATTCGATATGTTTCTGGGGTACGGTTTTATTTGGACTTCAAGGCACTTTGGCTATGCACATTACTGCTGGTCATTCATGCATGATCGGGATCGTTTGGCTGCCGTGGCTGAGCCTGTTTGCCTTAATGTCTCCGAAGCGTCTTGCCGCCGCGTTGGCGCTTGGTTTAACCGCGGGGATTATGATGTTGCAGTATTTTCATTACATGACAATCATCAATTCGTTGATTACCATATGTCTGATGCTGTATTTGTGGATTAAAAATTATAAGAACAGGATTTTTTATCAAAATATGATCGCATCAGTTCTGGCTTTTGCGACCGTTGCGTCGTTCCGCTTGCTGATTACCATACCTTTATGCCTGCAGTTTACGAATAAACCGTTTGCCGAACGAGTGTCGATTGAGCCATGGCTTTTTCTAAAAGCTCTGGTATGGCCGATGCAATGGGTGTGCTCCATGCCGAATGCCTGGAAAGATGTTTTACGCTGGCACGAACTTGGCTGTTATATCGGAATAATCGCGGTTGTAATGTTTTTTAGTTCATTGTGGAAAGGCTGGCGCTGGTTTCATACTTGCTTCGTATTAACATTACTGATTGCGTTGGATTCCTCGCTGCCGTTTCTTCCTGGTTACTGGATAAATGGTCCAAGCATAATAAGGGTGCCGACCCGCTGGCGATTCGCCGTGATTTTTTTCCTGATTATCGGGGCGACCGCCGGAATGCAGATGATTGCGGCAGAAGTTAAGAACCGGAGAAAACGCAACTGGCTGCTGGGAACTCTTATTTCCGTATCAATCGCCGGGCTTATCTTCAGCCAATATTATAATTGGTCGCATCGCAAAATGGTTTCTATTGCCAAAGCGGAAAATTTGCTCAAAACAAAATGCAAAACAATTGTCACGGCTGATTATGGAAACGGCTTTCTGTATCCGGCGACATTTCGAAATATCGGGTTGAAAAATTCATTCGACCCGTTATTTAATACAAACAAAACAACGAAAGTAAAAGCATTTAACGAGCCGGGGTATCGAGGCGAAATCAGCTTTTTTCCGCCTGATGCAACCGTGGAGCGCTGGTCGCCTGATGAAATTGTTTTTGTCACGTCATCCCCAACGGTGATTGCCATTAATCAGAATCCGGGGAGCTATTGGCGATTGGATGGGGCGATGCTATATCCCGATGCAAAAGCGATTGAATATACTCGGGATTTTATTTTCAAAGTTCCTGAGAAAGGCCGCTATTCTCTGCGGACCCGGCCGCCGTTATTTGAAGCCGGACTTATTTGCACCGGGATAAGTTTTGCTTGTCTTGCGGGTTATCTCTTGTTTTTGCGCGAACGGCAGCGCAAAAAACATGAAGTCATGCAAGCGTAATATTCCTGATTGGTGATTTTTTTCAGTCATTGCTGATTTCCCGGTATTTTCCGGGAGGGATGCCATTCAATTCGCGGAAACGGCGAACGAAATGAACGTAATTCCGAAAGCCGCATTGGTCGGCGACTTGATAGACCGTTAAATCGGTTCTCTTCAACAGTTTACGAGCGTGGTCCATCCGGCACTGCGTCAAATAATCCTGAAACGTGCAGCCGCAAAAATCAGTGAAGAGTTGTGATACATATCCGGTGCTGACATTGAATACTTTTGCCACCAGACCGCGATCTATATCTTCCTGAAAACTGTTTGCGGTCCAGTTGCGTATCCGGTTAAAAAGCTTTTCCGGTCTGCCGCCCCTGTTTGTCATGGTGCGGCGGCATTCCTGCTCCGCCAGTCCGAGCAGCGCCTTGGCCAGATTGTGGACTACTGATACATCTGAAAGCCCTGATGCCGAATTTAACGCGCCGACCGTGCCGCGCATCGTCTCGCAATATGGCAGGCCGGTGTGCATAAATGCCAGTGGCGCCAGTCTCCGGCCATCTTTCCGGTCTGAATGCTCATAGAACGATACCCGGAGAAAGTCGTGTCTTGGAACTATGCAGAGCATGCCGTACTTGCCGCGCCAGTCCTGTTTTTCCCAGGTTCCGGGCAGACAATAAAGCATGTCGCCGGTCTGCAAATGCAAATTGTATCTGCCGGTTTCCAACGGGAGCAATGCCTCTTTTTCCCCTTCAGTGATAATGATCAGGCGGGGAAAACTATTGAGTTCTCCACCGGGCGGCGGCGGATTATCCGGCAGGACAAAATAGACCTTGCCCGGAGTCAATTGTCTGGCTTTTGAGATTTGCCCGAGAATTATTGAACGATTATCCATAAAACACCTTAAAGTTTATAATATGCATATAAATAATAATTCAAGTATATTTAAAAATCAAATCATAGATTGTATTATAAGTATATAAAAACATTTTGAACGTCGAATGCTTTGAACGTCGAATGCTTAACATCGAACATCGAATAAATAATTAAAGCGAGTGCTGAAAGCGCGATACATAAAAAGGATACAGGATTATGCAACAAGCAGTAAGAGTCAGTAAGCCTGAAAAAACACACTTAACCGGGTCACGGCAGTTTCAGGGAATTCCCGGAATTGAAATTTCTCCAGGTGGTCGACTCTGGGCTACCTGGTATGCCGGCGGTGTAAATGAAGGACCGCGGAATTTTGTGGTTCTGGTAACCAGCGACGATGGAGGAGAATCCTGGAGTGAACCGGTTGCGGTCGTGGACCCGCCGGATAATGAGAGAGCCTACGATCCTACTTTGTGGATTGGCCCGGACGGTGTGCTGCGCTGGTTCTGGGCTCAAACTAACAGTCCCGAGGACGGTGTTATTTCCAATGGAGTCGACGGGGTCTGGTTTGCCGCTTGCTCCGATGCTGAATCGCCATCCCCGGAATGGGCCGGTCCGGTCAGGATCGCTAACGGGGTGATGATGAATAAGCCGGTCGTGTTGTCCGGCGGCGGCTGGGCTTTTCCCACCGCGGTCTGGGCCTCTAATCTTGGCGGCGCTACCGCGCCTGAGGAATTACAGCGCGAATGTTTTTCAAATATGACTTTGTCGCATGATCAGGGGAAATCTTATGAGCTGAGAATCGGGCCTGACATTCCTGACCGTTGTTTTGATGAGCATCATATTGTTGAACTAAAGGATGGCCGTCTCTGGTGTCTGACCCGTACAAGGAAGGGGATTGGCGAAAGCTTTTCCAATGATCGGGGGCTGACCTGGTCTGAGGGTAAGGATTCCGGTTTGGGCGGGCCGAATTCACGTTTTTATATCCGGCGGCTGCAGTCAGGTAATTTAGTGCTGATCAATCATGCCAGGAATCCGGAAACCGGAGAATACGTCCGCAGCCATTTGACCGCGTATCTGTCAACTGACGAAGGGCAAACCTGGCAGGGCGGATTGTTGCTTGACGAGCGGAACGCGGTTTCCTATCCCGACGGCTGTCAGGATAAAGACGGTAATATCCTGATTATTTATGATCACGAGCGCTATAAGGCCGGCGATATTCTTTTCGCCAAATTTACCGAAGCTGACATCATCGCGGGAAAACTTGTATCAGATGAATCAAAATTAAAACAATTAATCAACCGCACCGGCGGAGTAAAGGAGCAATCATGAGCAATAAAATCTTAGGTTTCGGAGAAGTAATGTTGAGGCTGTGTCCTCCCGGTTTCAAACGTCTCAGACAGTGTCTTCCAGGCAGTCTGGATGCAACTTTCGGCGGCGGTGAGGCCAATGTTTGCGCATCGGTTTCCATGTTTGGTTCGGAGGCCGTCTATTTAACCGCGCTGCCTGATAATGCGATTGCGGAAAGTTTTTTGGCTCAGATGCGCGGAATCGGGGTGGATGTTTCGAATGTCCTGCTTAAATCGAATAGCAGAATGGGCGTCTATTACGTTGAAGCCGGGGCCAATCAACGTGCATCTAATGTCATCTATGACCGGGAGTATTCCGCGATATCCCTGACCGGGCCGGAAGAGTATGATTTTGACGCGGCATTGAAAGATGTCGCGCACGTACATATTACCGGTATAACTCCGGCTTTGAGCGAAAAGGCTTTCCTGTCAACATTAGGACTGGTCAAAGCCGCTAAAGCTGCCGGAGCAAAAGTCTCCTGCGATTTGAACTACCGGAAAAAACTTTGGAATTGGCACCCTGAATTGAAAAAACACGCGCTGGCTGAACATTGCATGGCGCAGATTGTGCCTTATGTTGATCTGGTTATTGCCAACGAAGAGGACGCGGCGGATGTGTTCGGGATAAAAGCCGGTGAAACTTCGATCACCAGTGGTAAACTCAACGCCGCCGGTTATGAGTCGGTCGCGCAACAGATTATCGCGCGTTTCGACAATGTTTCGCAAGTGGCGATCACGCTGCGGGAGAGTATTTCCGCCAGTCATAACAACTGGGGGGCCATGCTTTATGATCGAGCGACCAGCCAGGCATGCTTTGCCCCGCTCGATGCGGACGGTGATTACGCCCCGTATCAAATCCGGGACATCGTCGACCGGGTTGGCGGCGGGGATTCATTTGGCGCCGGCCTGCTTCATGCCTTGTACAGTGAAGATTTCAATGCGCCGCAGAACGCGATCAGTTTCGCGGTTGCCGCCAGTTGCCTGAAACATTCGATAGCGGGGGATTTTAATTATGTCACCCGTGGGGAAGTGGTCACGTTGATGGGCGGCGATGCGTCCGGGAGGGTTAAACGATGAATAAATCACAAATGTCTCAAGCTCTGGAGCAATGTCCGGTTGTTGCGATCCTGCGGGGGATTACGCCGGATAGTGTGGTTGAAACCTGTCAGGCTTTGGCAGACGGCGGGATTTCTTTGATCGAAATCACCATGAATTCCCCGGAGGCGCTGAAATCGATAAAACTCGCGGTTGAACATTTTGCCGGTTCCCCGGTTAATATTGGAGCAGGAACAGTATTATCTTCACAGGAGGTGGATGCGGTGGCCGGGGCAGGGGGGCAATACATTATTTCCCCGAATTGCAATCCGGAAGTAATTAAGCGCACCAAAAAACTTGGACTGCTTTCTCTGCCGGGGATATTCACCCCGAGTGAAGCTTTTACGGCACTGCAAAGCGGAGCGGATTTTCTCAAGCTTTTTCCGGCCGGCCGTTTGGCCCCGGAATATATCAAAGATCTTAAAGCCGTGGTCCCGGCTGACTTTATCGCCGTCGGCGGGGTAGGCGCGGGCAATATCAAAGATTATCTGCAATATGCCGTCGGTGCTGGTATTGGTTCAGCGGTATACAAGGCCGGCTGGTCGATCGATCAGATCACGGCGGCGGCAAAACGTTTAATTGACGGCCTGAAATAATTGCCGGCATCTGTTTTCGGCTGTTTTAATCTGCTCAATTATTTATTTTGAATATCCTGATAATTTTTTGTCAGGATATTCAGTTGTTTTGTTTTGGATAACTGTTGAGTTTCTCCAAATTTTAGAAGAAACTGTCCTCATGCTTTCATCTTTTTTCTTTCCCTTTGCTTATTTTTATTATTTGTTTTATCATTTTATTGCATAAATATTGGGTGAATATTTTATTTTTTGTCCTAAATTGTTAGTAATATTACTAATTTATGTAAGAATCAAATAATTGCTTATTGTCAGTACTTGAATTATTTTTTTTAGAATATATTATAAAATATATATAGATTACCCTGGTAATTGATACAGTTAATAGATCATTATGCGGATTGTCTGATAAAAATTTATACTTGATTGACTGCTATATATTATTTATTGGATAACTTGTATAAATGGGCCCAAAGGCAGGTGGATTATGAAAATAAGGAGTCTTGGAGTAGGGACTCAGCTGTGGCTGGGTATCGCATTTATACTGGTTTTGGTCGTGGCAATGGGGATTACGACACTGCTGACGATGCGTAAGATGTGGGAAAACACCGAGATACTGTATAATCATCCGCTTGTGGTTCGTCATGCATTAGCCGAGATTGAGGTGGATATATCTAATATGCACCATTTGATGAAAGACCTTTTAAGAGCTAAAACGCCGTCCGAGCAGCAGAAAGCCATCCTTAAAATCAATAGCTTTGAAACACAGGCAAATCGTCAGGTCCAGGTTTTATTTGATCGATATCTTGGTCCTATGTCTGATGTTGAAGATCTTCAAAAGGATTTGGCCCAGTGGAAAACTATCAGTGACGAAACCTATCGCATGCTGCGCTGGAACAAACACGCCGAGGCCGAGAAGCGCACCGTGGAAAACGGAGTGGGGTGGCTGCAGACCAGGAAAATATTGGCGGACATTCACAAAATAGAGGAATTTGCTACCGGAAAAGAGAAAGAGTTATACCAAAAATTTGTCAGTTACGATAGTACGATGTACAATCATAAGTTTGCCTTGATTTGTGCAATTATAGTTTTCTCGATCGGGGCCGGATATCTTCTGATAAAAGGAATCAAGAAGCCGCTTAATGAACTGATCGCAATAACTGAAGAATATTGCCATGGGAATTTCTCGGTTCGCTGCGAATATGATTCAGATAATGAACTGGGCCTGCTTTCAAGCGCTTTTAACCGGATGGCTGATCGTCTTTCCCGGCGGCAGTGGCTGCTTGAATGTCAATTAAAATTAGGCGACAGTATCCAGGGGGATAAGGAGTTTGGAAATCAGGCCGATGGCATTATTGCCTGTTTATGTGACTGTGTCGGTTCTCCGTTGGGCGCTCTTTTTGTTATGAGAGAGGGACGTCTGCGTTTGACCGGACGATATGCATATTGCGAACATGAACTGGTTCCGGAAGAGTTTGCGCCGGGGGATGGCGTGGTTGGTCAAGCCGCGGCTCAGGGAACGTCGTTACTTTTGGATGACGTTCCGGATGACTATATTCTGGTTGGGTCTGCTTTGGGGCAAAAGAAACCGAAAAATATTCTGGCGCTGCCGTATTTTTTTGAAAACGAACTGATTGGGGTAATTGAACTTGCTTCGTTCAACGGCTTTACTGATATTCAACAGGAATTTCTGAACACCAGTACTTTGGTTATCGGCATCGCTATTCGCTCCGCTCTGGCAAAGCAGGAATTGGAAGAACTGATGAATGAAACTCAGCAGCAGTCGGAGGAATTGCAAACCCAGCAGGAAGAGTTAAGGGTCTCAAATGAAGAGCTTGAAGAACAAACCAGGCGACTGCAGGAGTCAGAAAAAAAATTACAGTCCCAGCAGGAGGAACTGAGGGTTTCAAATGAAGAACTTGAAGAGAAAAATGAGATTTTGCAAAGTCAAAAATTTGAACTTGAGTCTTCACGTAAAATTGTTGAGGAAAAAGCCCAGCAACTGGCATTAGCCAGTAAATATAAATCAGAATTTTTATCAAATATGTCGCATGAACTGAGGACCCCGCTGAACAGCTTGCTGCTGTTGGCACAGGGGCTGCTTCGGAATAACGACGGAAATCTGACGGAAGAACAGCTTGAATCAATGAAAATCATCTATGGCAGCGGCAGTGATTTGCTGAATCTTATTAATGAAATTCTGGATTTGTCAAAGATTGAGGCTGGCAGAATGGATATTATTCCAGGAGATGTCTTTATCAGTGATCTGGTGGCAAGTGTCCGCAATTCTTTTGACCCGCAGGCAAAGGATAAGGGCATATCGCTCGAAGTAATAGTCAGTGATGACGCTCCTGAAAAAATATATACTGATAACAAACGGCTTATGCAAATAATTCGTAATCTGATATCAAATGCTGTCAAATTTACAGATGAGGGTTATGTGAAAGTTACGTTTGGCCGACCGCCGGAAGGCTATGTTTTGAAGAAAGATGATGTTACGGTAGCGGACTGTATTGCAATATCGGTGGAGGACTCTGGTATAGGGATCACTGAGGAACAGCAGAAGATCATTTTTGAAGCCTTTCAGCAAGCTGACGGCGGGACCGCACGGCAGTATGGCGGAACCGGGCTGGGGTTGTCTATTTCGCGGGAACTGTCCAAACTCCTTGGCGGAGAAATTAAGGTTTCCAGCCAACAGGGGAAAGGTTCCGCATTCACTTTTTACTTGCCGGTTGAATTTCAAGCCGATCCAGTCGACATTTCCGTGCCGCCGGAAAAAGACAATGACGAAGGCCGGGAAAAGGTCGATCCGCCGGAAGGTTCAGTGCCTCAACATATCTCTGATGACCGTGATGACATTAAAAAGTCTGACAGAGTTGTTTTGATTATTGAAGATGATGTTGCTTTCTCAAAAATACTGAGGGAGAAATGTCGTTCAAAAGATTTTAAATGTCTGGCTGCCCCGGATGGCGAATCAGGTATTGAATTGGCGAAAAGATATGTTCCGCAGGGGATTATTCTTGATATCAACCTTCCCGGGATTGACGGCTGGTCGGTGTTGACATCCTTGAAAAATGACATTCACACCCGGCATATTCCCATTCATGTTGTATCGGCGGAGGAAAAAAGCAACAAAGCATTTACCAAAGGTGCGATCGGCCACACCGAAAAGCCGATTGATGAAGAGCAGCTTGAGCTTGTATTGAGTAAATTGGAGCAGTCGTCAAATGAAAATCCGAGGCGGGTATTAGTGGTTGAAGATAATCAGGAGATGAGGCGTCAGACCATTAATTTGATTAAGACTGACAATGTAGAGGTTGACGGGGCAGCCACCGGGGAAGAGGCGATGAAGGCGTTGCGTTCCAACCATTATGATTGTGTTATCCTTGATATCTGGCTGCCGGATATCAATGGATTTGAAATCCTTACAGTCCTGAAGAATGAAGGGATGGTTTTGCCTCCGGTGATTGTCCACACCGCAAAGGATCTGACCTCCAAAGAAGAAGAGACTTTGCGGGAGCATGCTGAAAGCATCGTGATTAAAGGAGTAAGGTCCCAGGAACGGTTGTTGGACGAGGTGACTCTTTTTCTGCATCAGGTTGTCCAGCAAATGCCCGAGACAAAACGTAATATTATCCTGAACCTTCATAATACCGATTCGTTTTTGCTTGGGAAGAAAGTGCTTGTGGTCGATGATGACATGCGCACTACCTTTGCGGTTTCCAGACTGCTTTCAGAGCATGGAATGGTGCCGCTCAAAGCTGAAAATGGTGAGCGCGCGTTGAAATTGCTCGATGAAAACAACGATGTTGCTTTGGTTCTCACTGATATTATGATGCCGGTCATGGATGGGTATGAAACAATCAGACAGATTCGCCAGCGCCCGGAATTCAGCGATCTGCCGATTATTGCGCTGACTGCCAAGGCGATGCCGGAGGATCGGGCAAAATGCCTGGCGGCCGGAGCTAATGATTATATGCCTAAACCTGTTGATGAAGAAAGATTTATTTCGATGATTCGTGTTTGGCTCTACAGATAGAACCAGGGATGATTAGACATAATGAATAATGAAACAGCAAAAATTGAAAAAGACCTTTTGCTTGAAGCTGTCTACCGTTGTTATGGATATGACTTCAGGTCATATTCCGAGGCGTCGGTCGGGCGTCGTATCAATCAGTTTCTGGCCGGGACCGGTTGTGATTCGATTTCGGCTATGATTCCCCGGATTATTCACGACCAGAGTTTTTTTGCCCGTTTTGTCCACTACCTGTCTATTCCGGTAACTGAAGTGTTCCGTGATCCCTTTTTTTACAAAGTGGTTCGTGAGAATGTAGTACCATTGCTGAAAACCTGGCCTCACGTCAAAATATGGGTGGCCGGCTGTGCAACCGGGGAAGAGGTTTATTCTCTGGCCATCGTTCTTCGTGAGGAAGGGCTTTTAGAGCGGGCAACTATCTATGCTACTGACTTTAATGACGAGGCTATAAAAAGGGGGATCGAAGGCCGGTATGAAATTGGTAAACTCCGGGACGCAACCAGAAATTATCAGCAGGCCGGAGGTAAAACCTCGTTTTCGGACTATTATCATGCCTGTTATGGTGCGGCATTGATTGATGCCTCTTTGAAAAAACGTATTGTATTTTCCACTCATAACCTGGCAACAGACAGCGTATTTGGAGAAATGCACCTGATTTTTTGTCGTAACGTTCTGATATACTTTAACAGGAAATTGCAAGACCGGGTACTTGAACTTTTTTCGGAAAGTCTGGTACATGGCGGTTTTTTATGTCTTGGAACGAAAGAGGATATACGGTTTAGCTCAGCTCAAGATAAATATGAAGCAGTAGATAAAAAAGCAAAAATTTATCGGAAACTTGAATTGAAAGAGGTAAATAAGCACCGATGAATATGAAACAGGAAAAGACTGCTTGTCCCAGTCTTTCGGAGACAGATGCGCTTAAGATTGTCATGTTGGGCGGTTCATACGGAGCCCTGCATCCTCTTGCCTGTATACTCCGTGCTCTTCCTGATGATTTTTCCCTGCCGCTGTTTGTCGTCAATCATCTTCATGCCGACGATAATGGCGGTTTTGCTGAATATCTGGATATGCTTACGTCTCTTTCTGTAATCGAACCATGTGATAAAACGCCGGTGGAAGCCGGTGTGATCTATGTGGCACCGGCCAACTACCATATGCTTTTAGAGACGGATGGTTTTATAAGTCTGTCAGTCGATGAGAAGTTTAACTGGTCGCGTCCTTCGATTGACGTTTTTTTTGAAAGTGCGGCTGTTGCCTGGGGAGAGAATATTGTTGGAATAATTCTATCCGGCGCTAATGCTGACGGCGCTCAGGGAATGATGGCAATTCGACAAGCAGGGGGCTTGACTATCGCTCAGTCTCCGGATGAAGCGGTCAGCCCGACTATGCCGTTGGCGGCGATTAATGCCGGAGCGGTTTGTGAAGTGCTTAGAGTTGATGAGATCGTAAAACGATTACTCGAGATTGGGGCAGCTTAAACAAAATTGATATTACCTATGGAGGTTGAGATGAAAACGCTGGAGAAACAAAAAATATTGATAGTTGACGATCGGAAAGAAAATCTTTTTGTGTTGAAACAGGCCTTGAGCGATCTCGACGCGGAGATTATCGAGGCGCAGAACGGCAACGATGCCCTTGCCGCCACTTTGGATCATCATTTCGCGGTGGCTATTCTCGATGTTATGATGCCGGGAATGAATGGATATGAGCTGGCGGAATATTTGCGTGGTGACGAGAGAACGAAAATTATTCCAATTATTTTTGTTACCGCCGCCGATGATAACTCCCAGCAGATGTTTAAAGGATATGAATCCGGCGGAATTGATTATATCGTTAAGCCGTATAATCCGCAGATTCTTCTTGGGAAAGTGAAATTATTTCTTGAAATGGATAATGTCCGGGAGGAGTTGCGCCGACATCGCGATAAACTAGATTTACTGGTCGCGGAAAGAACCGCCGAACTCGAAGAGGAAGTCAGACAGCATGAGCGCGCTGAGCGGGAATTACTCCAGGCCAAAGAGGAGGCCGAAGAGATCAACCGTCTCAAAATGGCTTTTCTGAATAATATGTCACATGAAATACGTACTCCTATGAACGGGGTGATGGGGTTGGCCAGTTTAATGGTTGAGGCAAGTGCCGAAGAAAAGGAGGAATACGCCTGTATTATTCAAAAGTGCGCCGGACAATTGCTTACATTGATTGATGATGTAATTCTGTTGTCGCGGTTGCAAAGTGAGTCGCTTGTTTTGAATGAACGTGAATTTGTTCCGGCCGAACTGGTCAGTGATATTTACAGTATTTTTACAATGTCCGATCTGACTAAAGGGCTTGATATTTCCTTAAGCGTTCCCGCGTCATTGAGGAATCTGAAGGTTAAAGCCGACGCCGACAAGGTAAAACAGGTCCTGACAAATCTCGTTTCAAATTCCGCCAAATATACTTCAAAAGGCGGAATTAATATCGGTTTTAATATGAAGAACGACTTCCTGGAGTTCTATGTTAAAGACACTGGAATGGGAATCCCGGAGAACGAACAGAAACTGATTTTTGATAATTTCTACCGAGGAGAAAAAGCCATGACGGCGGCTATCAGGGGAACCGGTCTGGGATTGTGCATTGCCAAAGAAATGGTCAACGCGATGGGTGGACAAATAGGTGTTGAATCAGAACCGGATAAAGGTTCCCGATTTTTTTTCACTGTTCTTGTCGAGAAAATGGAAGATGCTTCCTGCGAAAAAGAGGCGAATTCTAACGATCATATTGATTTTTCCAGCCTCATTGTTCTGGTTGTTGAGGATGAGCCGGTAAATTATAAATATCTTGAACTTGCTTTGAAGAATCAGGTTAAGTGTATCGACCATGCAGCCAATGGTTTGGAAGCGGTTCAATTTGTTATGGAAAAAAACTACGATTTTATTTTGATGGATATCAAAATGCCAGTTATGAACGGCTTTGAGGCTACGGAAAAAATCAAAAATCTCCGTCCGGATATCCCGGTAATTGTTCAGACCGCGCATGCCGGAGACGAGGAAAAGGAGATGGCGTTTTTGATCGGGTGTGACGATTATATCGCCAAACCTTTCAAAAAGAATGAATTGCTTGAGACCGTGTCGCGTATTATAAAAAACAGGATTATTTAATCAAATTCACTACCATCCCGTAATTCTTGATTTAAACGATTTTTGCTTTGTCTTTAGGACATTGGGAGCGCGTAGCTCCAGCTGCGCATGGGAAAGTATTTCATTGCCCAAAGAGCATCCGGCGTAAGCCGTCGTGTCAAATAGAGGTCTGGATTTTTACCTTCATTTTCAACTTTGCTTGCGGATAACCGGTTATGAGAATTAATATGCCTGCTTAAACCTCTTTTTTGCGCAGCTGCGCGCTCTCCCGGACGGGTATCCGGCAATTAACTGGGGTTATCTCTCAAACAGGAAATTATTGAACTGTTTCTGCCGTTACTTTCAACCTCCAACGTTCAACTTCAGTTGTTCAGCTTGCGGGATGACTGTTAATAAAGTTATCTATTCAGCTAGTCGATTACTCTTGTGGAATGACCAGTTTTGTTTCGATATACTTCCTGATAACTTCCGGTTGTTTCCGGTTGTCTTTATAACTCTCGAGCCAGCGGTAAATTTCCTGATACATCAAGTCAAATTGCTGACGCATCATGCAGATTCCAGGTGTGTTGGCCAGTTCTTCGATGTAATCAAAGACCAGCATATGATAGTCCCGCCCCGGAATGATGTTATGAGCCCTGGCGAACGTAACCAGCAAAACCGCCAGTTTTGAATTCAAAACAAAGATAGCCCTTGGTCGGTCTGCCCCTAAAAATAACTTGTGTCCGAGTTCGTTGGCGGTCGCTGGAAAATCCTGCTGCGTATGCGAAAATATCATCGATGCTGAGAGTTTTGCCCCAAGTTCAAGCGCCGCCTCATAAAAGGAGTAGATACGCGGATAAATGTAGGAAGTTTTGGTCGACGGTTCCGGCGCGACGAACGCAATGTCCCGCCCCGCTTCGATCATCAGCCATGACAAGCCCTTTTGAATGCTTTTGCGGTTGTCGGTGGTGACGAAATTAAATCCTTCATAATCACGGTTGATGATGATCTGGGGGATGTTGTAACGCTCGAAATGTTCCATTACGAGAATGCTTTTGAAGTTCGGGGATATCCAGATCACAACCGAGCCGGCTTTGCAAATAGCATCGAATTTCAGCATGACGTCTTCCTCGCGAACTCCGACAAACTGGCACGAGATGTTGTTGTAGGAATATAAAGGCTCCCTGACCGCTTCCAGATTACTGTCGTTGTACCCTGAAATCGCATATATGCATTGAGGACTTGTGACCGGTTCGCGTGCCAGTACTCTGGTTGAACTGCCTTTGACTGAACTGAGATAACCTTCTTCGATTAAATCAGCTATCGCCTTGTTGATCGTGGTCAACGAAAATCCGTATTTTTGTTTCAGGCGATTCCGGGACGGGATACTGTCGCCCGGTCGCAGATTCTTTGAATGAATCTCTTTTATCAATAGGTCTTTCAGAATATCCAGTTTTGAGAACATGATTTACTCTTTGTTTAAAAGATATAAGAATATAGGTTATCTATATACTCAAATAAGCATTATTTCAAGTATATTATGCTTTTTTTATAAAAAAAATAAGATATAAGAATATAGGTTTTATGGCGGAAATTTATGGAAAATGATTGAGTTGACAAATATTTTGTTGTATAATAATAACAGCAAAATGCGGATGATATTCAACGATATAAAAGGATTTGTTTTGAAAAATTACCTGTTATTTCTAATTGGATTTTTGACTGTCAGCTTATCAGTCGGAGGTGCGGAGACCGGGAACTTGCTTTTTAATGCCGGTTTTGAAGATGTCGGATATGTCTACGACTGGAAAACTTCAGGGTGCGGCGTTAAACAGATTTCCGGCCCCGGACAGGTTTGTTCCGGTAAACTGGCCGCGTCATTCAAGCTGGGTAAGAGTAAGGAATCCGCGTTTATCGAAAATAAATGTCCGCGCATCCGGGTTGTTTCCGGAGAGACCTTTGAACTGAGCGTGATGGCAAAAGGCCAGGGATCTTTGTCGCTGGGCTGTGCCATGCTGGGCGGAACCCCGATGCGCTTGAAAGGACTTGGGATTGTCAGTTCAAAGCCGGTCAAGCTGGATGAAAAATGGCGGAAAATCGTTTTCACTCATACCTTTACCAAACGCGATGTTCTTGAATTCAGTTACCGGATTCAGCTGCAAGGGCAGGGAGCTGAAGTCCAACTGGATGACGCGATGCTGATTCAGGTTGTGAAACGTAAAGCAGAGTTTAAGGCTCCGTCCGGAAACTATATGGTATATCCGGGGCAACATGTCGAGATCAAAGTCGCAATTTCATATAAAGACGATAAAAGCCGAGCTGATTTAGCGGTCGTACCGGTGAATTTTCCCGCTTCGTGCGTGAGCTGGAACAAAAAATCAGGTGAGTTGACGGTTAACGTTCCGGTTCAGTCAATCGGAAAAACGCTAAGGATGGATTTATTCGATCGCAGCTCGGGAATAGGACGTCAGGTCTACCTTGATGCAGTATCCCGGACACAGTATCTGGCGGTTGAGCGGGTTATGAAACAACAGGTGAGGCCGACCAGGAGCTTGAATGTGCTGGTCCTTGGCGACAGCCTCTCAGATCTTTACCGGGGACAGAATTATGTTGACTTGCTGGCGTTCTGGACCGGAAAGCAGTTCGGTTTTGATATTCGCTGGTTCAATTACGGAGTTCGCGGTGATTATATATCAAGGATTTTCCGGCGGCTCAAAGGCGATCAGGTCTGGGGTAAAAGACGCTATAATGATATATTCGCAAACCAGCCGGACGTTGCCTTTATTTTCTGCGGACACAATGATTCACGACTGACGGCTTCAAGCAAGTTTACCTCTCCGAAAGTGTCGGTGGAAACATTTAAAAATGATCTGCTTGCAACCGTAGATTTGCTGCGACGGAAAAATCAGGCAATAAAAATAGTCCTGCTCACTCCGGCGGCAAGCAATTTCGCAAAATCACAGGCGATATGGCGGCAGAAGGGAAAGCGGATAGATTTGTTCGGGCAGCCGGCAATTATGAAAAAATTTCGCGATGCCGTGATTGAAGCGGCGCGTGAGCAAAAATGTATCCTGATCGATCTTTATAAATATACGGAGAATTATCCGGCCAATGCTGAATTGTTTCAGCCCGACGGAGTACATTTAAGTGCCTTGGGTAATTACTTTGTAACTTTAAAAATAATGGAAAATTTAACGAAAAAAGGTTTTTGGAAGATTCATTGAAAGGAAATTAAAAAATGAATGAAACGCCGAAAAGACTATATGGGTTCACCCTTATCGAACTCCTCGTTGTGATCGCGATCATTGCGATTCTCGCCAGCATGCTCCTCCCCGCGCTTAATCAGGCAAGGAGTCGGGCCAAAGCTATTTCATGCACTAATCAGGTAAAACAGCTTACCACGTCTTTGATGATGTATGCCGACAATAGCGGCGGTTATGTTCCGCCTCGGCGTAGTATTGCCGATGGCAGCGTTGCCTACAGTAAACCCAGCTGGGGCGGTACTGTTTATCAGGAGAACTATTTGCCCAACGCCAAACTGTTGGTATGTCCCGAGGCCAGAACCTATGATTATGCCGATAAAATACTTGCCGCGACCTTGACTACCGGCAACGCTTATTACGATTGGATAACCTACGGCATGAACCGGTATTACGCGGCAAATGACATTGGCGGAGTTCCATTCCGGTTCAGTAACACCAGACATCCCAGTGTCACGGTACTGATCGGCGACTCCATTGATATGACGCCTGACGGAACCGGTAGCCGCAGGGGACAGGAACTCTTGATGTATCCGGTCGCGAATATTACTTATCTGAGGCCGCGACTTGATATCCGTCATTCCGACAGTGCCAATGTCGGCTGGGGTGACGGTCATGTTACCAGTGAGAAAAACGCCTGGCTGCGTTTGCAGAATAAACTCGATACCTCCGGTTTCAATCCGACCCTCTGAACCCCTGTTAAGATTGCTGAAAATGAAAAAAGTATTTATATTATTGCTATTCGCTGCGAGCTTTGCCTTGATCGCGGCCGGACACCGGATTCCGGGGGAAGTTCTACCCGGACTGGCGCCATTAAACCTGTTGAAGAACGGTAATTTCAAGAATGGAGCCAGTCTTTGGAAAGTCATCAAGCAAAGAGGTGGGGCAAGTGTTTCCGTGGTTAAAGTTGACGGCTTTCCTGCTTTGCAGGTCAAGCGGACCAAGGACAGGGGATTTGTTGCTTTGATCTCCGCTCCGTGTCCGGTTGACGCCGGAAAAAAATACCTGATGACCGCCCTGTATAATTGTCGAAAGGCCGAATTCGGGGCTTTTGCCAGAATGGAGATCGTGCCGTATAATCAGGTTGACGCTTATATCGCCGGTTTCCAGAAAGGCGGTTATTACATCGCTATGGGAAAAACTGAGATTATCGGACGCAAAGCCGGAGACTGGATACGTAGAACCGCTTCTTATACCGCTCCGGCCAATGTTAAAAAGGTCTGTGTGGTGATAATTCAATACGGCGCCCCGGTAACGGTCGATTACAGTTCGGTGTATTTCGGGCCGCAGCCGCCGAAAAGGGCTTTTGATAAAGCAAAATATTATAGTGACAGTGAACCGGCTGTGTCGCCGGAGAAGCTGGCGGCAATCTGTAAGTCGCGGAAACCGGCGGAAGCGTCGGTTGTCAAATACGGCGACGTGCCGGCGTTTCAGGTCAATGGTAAAATTGTTCCGCCGTTAATGTATCTGGGCGACGCCTTTAATCCGAAGCGTTCAAAGGTTCAGGCATTCCGCAAGGCTGGAATCAATTTGCAGGTTTTAAGCTTGAATCGGCAGCGGGCTTTCTGGAAAGGCAAAGGAGAATACGATTTTAAGAAGATCGACAAATACCTGCGTGACGCTATCAGTAGAAACCCTTATGGTGATTTTATCATTCAAATCGATGTATCGCCGTATCAGAAGTGGAGTGATGAGTATCCCGGACATGTCGCCGTCGATATTAACGGCAAGCCAACAACCGGCCGTCACGGGCGGAAGGCGCCACCTTCGTACTGGTCGGAACTGTATCGGCAGCAGGCTTGTGAATACGTCAACGCAGTTGTCGGTTTTTTGAAAAAGCAACCCTACTACAGTTGCATTGCCGGATTTTTTCTGTGCGGTAATGAAGACGGTCAGTTCTATTATAATTCTGTCGGCAGGACGCTCCAGAATGGCCGGTCTCCCGCCGCGGTCGCGGCATTCAGAAAATACTTGAAAGAGCAATACGGCACGGAACAGGCGCTGCAAAAAGCCTGGAATCGCAAAGATGTCTCTTTTGCAAACGCCGCCGTTCCGGTGAAAGCCGAACGCATTAAAACGACCTTCCTGAATCCGGCGAAACAGCAGGATTACATTGATTTTATCCGCTTCCTGAATGTTTCTATGGCCGGGTTTGCCAATCAGCTTTGCCGGACCGCGAAAAATACCGCCGGCAAACCCGTTTTGAGCGTAATGTGGTGGGGGCGCGGCGCTGCTCAACTGGTTTATCCGCATTTCGGGCAGACTGATAAAATTTTTCCGGCCGATGATCTTAATGTCATGGGTTCACAGGCCGGTTATTACGGAGAACGGGAAAACGGTTGTACCTGTTTCATGCCGTGGGTTTACGATTCCGCCAGAATCCACCGCAAGATTACGATGCTGGAAGCTGATTTCCGGACCTGGAAATCGCCCTATAAAAGTATGCAGCACGATTATCATGTGGCCCGGTATTGGAATCTTTACGACCTCAAAGGCGCGGCCCTGCGGGACTTTGGCAAACAAATCGCGGTCGGCGGCGGACTTTGGTGGTATGATATGAGTGCCGGCTGGTTCAATGACCCGGAAATCATGAAATTAATCGGAAAAATGTCGGGCGTAGCCGCTGAACTGTATTCAAAGCCGGTTAAAGTTTCCCCGGCTGAGATCGCTCTCGTAGTCGATGAACAGAATTTTTTCCGGACCACCGAGCAGCTCGATGTCTGGAACGGCCCGAATTATCATGCATTGCGATTGGGCCAACGGGCGTTTCTGCGTTCCGGGCTCAAATATGATTTTATCTATTTTAACGACATTATAGCTGGTAATCGTGATAATTATAAAGTCTATATTTTTATGAACTCGTGGATGATTACCCAGGAACAGCGAAAATTTATCGACAATCGCTTGAAAAAGCAGGGCAAAACCCTGATTTGGCTTTACGCCCCGGGTTATCTTACCCCCAAAGGTTTATCGGTCGAAAATATGCAAAAGATCACCGGGATCGGATTGGAGCTTAATGGCCGCAATGTAGGGAAAGCTCACTTTCTCAGCGGGAAACACGCTCTCCTCAATGGACTGAATGGAAAGTTGGTCGGTCTGGGTATGAATCTGTACGGACCGCGTTTTGCGGTGAAGGATTCCGGGGCTGAGACCCTGGCAGTGTATCAGGATGGCTCCTCTGCAATCGCCGTCAAAGCCATGTCCGGCTGGAACAGTATTTATGTTGGGATAACTTCGGGCTTTTCGCCGTCTTTTCTGCAGAACATCGCCCGTTTTGCGGGAGTGCATGTTTACAATACTCCGGGAGACATGTTTGTCTATCATCGTGACGACCTGGTATGTTTGCACGGGGTCGAAGGCAATGTCAACAAACTGTCTTTCCCGCAAAAGGTTGATATTGTCGATCTGATGACAAACAGGACTTTGCTGCAAAACGGCCGGAAACTTGAAGTCGGGTTGAAGCCGGGAGAATCGCGTTTACTGAAAATTGATATAAAAGATAAAGGTTTGAAAGCCGAATGAAAAGAACAAAAATTGCGGTAATCGGAGCCGGCGCAAGAGCGAATGCGGTTTTCGGTTGCAGCCCAAAATTGTGCGCCTGTACTGAAATAACATATATTTGTGATACCAACCGCACGAAAGCTGACGCGTTCGCGGCTGAATATGCACCGGAAGCCCGGATTATTCAATCGCCGGAGTCTGCATTAAAAGATCCGGAGATTGCCTGGATCGGTATATTTACGCCCAATTATCTCCATGCGGAACAGGCTGCGGCGGCGATGCATGCCGGAAAAGATGTTTTTCTGGAGAAACCCGTCGCTACTACCGTTGAAGATTGTCAGATGCTCAGGCAAGTCAGGGACGCTACCGGGAGACGTCTGATTGTCGGTTTTGTATTGCGTTATTCAGATCACTACCGCAAGATCAAAGAGATTATTGATTCCGGCAGGATCGGGAACATTGTCAGCTTTGAATTCAATGAGACCTTGAATTTTAATCACGGCGGGCATATCATGTCCTGCTGGCGGCGCCAACGGGAATTTACCGGTTGCCATATTCTGGAAAAATGTTCACACGACGTTGACCTGATGAACTGGATGGTTGGTTCGAGAATCAAAAAAGTCGCGTCATTCGGCGGGCTGGATTTCTTTTTGCCGGAAAATCAGGACCGGTTGGAAACCCTGGAACGTAATGAAGAAGGTTATCGTGCCTATTGCGCCCTGCCGACCGCGAGGAATTCAAACCCGTTTACCAACGACAAAGATATTATCGACAATCAGGTTGTGATCCTTGAATATGAAAATGGGGTTCGCGGTACGTTCCATACAAATCTCAACGCGGCTTTTAACGAGCGTCGTATGTTTCTGCTTGGAACCGACGGGGCGATCAGGGCCGATCTGGTTTCAGGCCTGCTTGAAGTTAAAAAAATCGGATTCAATGAAGAAGCGGAATCATTTAATTTCAATAAAAATGGTAACGGTCATGGCAACGGTGACGCGGTAATGAGTGATTGCTGGGCCGATGTGATAACCAAAGGAACTGAGCCGTTGACGCCTTTGGAAATTGGGCTGGAAGCCGCCATCGCCTGTCTGACTATGGACGAAGCGATGCTTAAAAATAAAGTTCTGGATGTAGTCTATTAAAGAGCTTTTCTCTCTTGAATACTTGATTATGTTTTTTGTAAGTAGTTATGCCTTATTTGCTTATGATTTTTTATTAAACCAGTTGATAATATATTATTAATTTCTTTAATACTATGGTTGACGGGTGATTAGATCAGATAGCGACGGTATTCTTCCGGGGTTTGAGAGGTTTTTCTTTTGAACCAGGTACAGAAATGCGATACGTTGACAAAGCCGGTTTCATAGGCAATTTCTTTGATTGTCAGATGACTGGATGATAGTAGTTCAAACGTCTTGTCCAGACAAATTCTTTCGCAGTATCTATGTGGCGACAGATTGAATTGTTGAGAGAAAAGACGGTCGAAATGGCTGCGGCTGATACCGGTGGCTCGGGTGATCTGGTCATAGGGCAGGGGCGCGTTGAAATGATGTTTATGTAATATTGTTACTGCCGCATCAAGTCTTGGATCAGTTTTTTCCGGCACAATCGGAACGCATTTATGCTGTTTCATAAACTGATGCCACTGTCGTAGAAATTCCCAGAAACGGATGTTCATTCCGGTAGTGACCGCAAAACCGACTTTTGCCGCCGGCTGTTTCGTATAGACGGGGTCGTAATTGCCGCAGATAAATTCCTGTAAACTTATTGCAGCTTGTTCCAGCTCCGGATAATCGCAGATATTGGCAATAATCGATTTTTTCTGCTGAAACAGGTTTATGCCGCCCGGCCAGCGCGCATTGAATGCAATCGACAGGATATTCGCGCCGGAGGAAAATTGTTGGGATCTTTTTACCCCGGGCGCAGTCGCGACCAGCTTGCCGGCTTCAGCCTTGTCAATACTCTTATCCGGCAGTATGAATGAAACCTGGCCTTCAATTATCAGCCACAGCGAGAAGTGTTCCGCTCTTTTTATTTCCAGATTGCTGCTTTGCGCTGGAACCGGGTTTTTATACGCCCATAACAACGTTGTATCAAGACGCTTCCAGTCCTGGTTTGCAAGTTTTTTATTTCTGTTCATGGTAAAAATAGAAAATAAAACAGTAAATATAGAAAATTGTTTAATATTGACAATATAAGTAACTTATGATAATATTCAAGTATCGTTAATGATAATTATGAAAAACTTGTAACGGAGGCAGATATGTGTGCAATGATTAAATGTCGTGAAGCAGAAAGTCAGGAGTGGGATGTTATCGTTGCCGGCGGCGGACCGGCCGGAAGTATCGCGGCGACCGCGGCCGCACGGGAAGGCGCCAGAACTTTGTTGATCGAAGGAACCGGCTGTCTCGGCGGTATGGCTACCTCGGGACTGGTTGCCTGCTGGTGTCCGTTCAGTGACGGCGAGAAAGTTATTTACAAAGGACTTTCCGAATATGTGTTTGAGGAATCGAAAAGGGCAATATCCTGTATCAAGCAGGATCAGATTCATGGTCATCTGGCGTTCGATCCTGAACATATCAAAGTGTTGTATGACGATCTGGTGACCGGAAATGGCGCGGAAGTGCTGTTCCACAGTTTTGTCGCCGGGGTGGAAATGCGCAACGATCATGAGATCGCTTCAATCATCGTCGCCAACAAGAAAGGCTTGACCTCTTACCGCGCAAAGATATTCATTGACTGCACCGGGGATGCCGATCTAGCTTATTTTGCCGGTGCCGCATATGAAAAAGGTGATAAGTTGACCGGATCGCTGATGCCGTCATCGCTCTGTTTCCTGTTATCAAACGTGGATGATTACGGTTACTATTGCGGCGGCAACACCTTCGCCGGTAACCGGGAAAGTCCGATCTGGAAGATTATCAATAACGACAAATATCCTCTGCTTGATTCGATCCACTTGTGCAGTAACTGGGTCGGACCGGGGACGGTCGATTTCAACGCCAATCATCTTTTTGACGTTGACAGTACCGATCCGGAGCAGGTTTCTCAAGCCATGCTCCTGGGGCGTAAAAAAGCCTGGCAGATGAGAAGCGCGCTGGCGGATGTCAGCCCGGAAACTTATGCCGGCAGTTATCTTTGTTCCACGGCCAATTTGCTGGGCGTCAGGGAAAGCCGCCGGATTGTTGGAGAATATATGTTGACGCTGGACGATTACATTGCCCGGAGAAATTTTGATGATGAGATTTGCATCAACTGTTATTTTGTCGATCTGCACCAGAGCCGGGAACGTAACGAGTCATGCAAGACTTATGATGGTTTCACCGGGCATCAGGCCAAGTGCAACAGCGAAGGCGGACAAAGCATTCGTTACCAGGTTGGTGAATCGCATGGAATTCCATATCGCTGTCTGGTGCCGAAAGGTTTTAAGAATCTGCTTGTAGCCGGCCGCTCGATTTCCTGTGAAAGACGGGTACAGGCAAGCGTCCGGGTGATGCCGGTGGCTATGGCGATGGGAGAAGCGGCCGGCATGGCCGCGGCGACTCTGGCTTTGAATAATGCCGGCAATGTCATGAAGCTGGATATGCCGTCATTTCTCAGCAATTTGAAGCGGAAACAGGGCTGGTAAAATTTAATTTTATGTGCTTAAAACAACTCCGGAAACTGTTTTGAGAAACAGGCAAAGAGTTTGCTGATACAATAGTGCTAGTGATTGCGTTGATTGTTATGGTTTAAAAGTAAATAACTGTTATTTTATGTGTAGTTGATTTTTTCTATAAAAAGATATACAGTTATTTAATTGAACTTAACAAGGAAATCCTGTCATGAATGAGCAAATTTTGCGTGAAAAGATTATGGGCTGTTGGCTTGGTAAAGCGGTCGGAGGTACTTTAGGACAACCTTATGAGGGAGTCCTCGGGCCGTTGGAGCTGGATTTTTATGACCCGGTGCCGGAAGATATGATTCCGAACGACGACCTGGATCTTCAGGTGCTGTGGGCCTGCATTCTGGACAAAATGGCGGAACCGGTAGTGGATCGTCAAATTATTGGCAGGGCCTGGCTTGAGCATGTCAACTTTCCATGGGACGAGTACGGCGTGTGTATTCGTAATATGCGCAACGGCATTATGCCGCCGTTTTCCGGTTCCCACGACAACTGGTTTATCGACGGTCTGGGCGCGGCGATCCGCAGCGAACTCTGGGCCTGTATCGCGCTAGGCAATCCTGAACTGGCGGCGGCTTATGCCTATGAGGACGCCTGCACCGATCATGCTTGTGACGGAATTTATGCGGAGATGTTTCTGGCCGCGATGGAGAGTCTGGCGTTTGTCAATAATTCGCTCGAAGCCTGTATCGATGCCGGGTTGGCGGTTATTCCGGCTGACAGCCGGATGCATCAGGCGCTTTGCGATACGCGCAAATGGGCCGCGGAGCATGATGATTCATTTGTTGTGCGGCAAATGATTCTGGATAAATATGAGAACAAAAACTTTACTGACGCGGTGATGAATCTACCGTTGTTTCTGCTGAGTGTATTGCATGGCAAAGGTGATTTCAGTAAGACGATATGCCTGGCGGTCAACTTTGGCCGTGACGCGGACTGCACGACCGCTTCGGCTGGAGCATTTCTGGGAATTTTGAACCCGGACGGTATTGAGGACCGCTGGCTTGAACCGATCGGGCGGAAGCTGGTCATCAACAAGGAAATAGTCGGGATCGAGCATCCGGCTACTTTGGATGGCTTTACCGATATGGTGATTGATCTTGGCAAACGTATCGGCGGAAAACTGCCGCCGGAATGTACCGCGACAATGCCGGTGGTTTCTCCGGTCCAGTTTGATGCTGAATCCTGGGTAACTCCATGTATTGCGCTTGATAATAATCTGCAGTTTCAACCCGCGCCGCATCCGGGCGGGCCGGTGGAAACAGTGCGCTTTACCTCGTACCTGAACAAAATTTCGGTGGAAGACCTCCGTAATGACCAGCTCAAGGTTCTGCGGTTTAAATTCGAGTTGTCGGAGGATATGGAAGTCGCGGTAATGTTTAACACTCCGTCAAGCTCCTGGGTCTGGGTTGATGACGTTTATATGTTCGGACGTGAAAGCGGCCGGATGGCACCGTCATTCCACCGTTGTCCGGTCAACCAGCGTATTTTTGTGCCGCTGAAAGCCGGCCGGCATACGATGACGGTCGGGTTGATGAGGATTGGCGATGAGCAAGAGATTGAATTCAATATCGGTCTGGGATATGCGCTGGATAAACAATGGCTGCTCTCCCCTTTCATTACTTTTTATGAGTAAAATTATGGATAAATTTCATCACAAACCGTGGCATGTTTCATGGACTATTCCTGAACTTGAGCATCGCAAATACTCCAAAGCAAAGATGGAGAATGAGGACTATTCGGAGGAGGTCAACATCTATTTCGGAGATGTTCACAAGCATTCTTCGCTTAGTCCATGCGCCAATGTCAGCTGCTGGAACGGATCTCTGCCGGAATGTTACGATCACGCGAAAAACGTAAAAGGTCATGACTTTCTGTCCATCTGCGACCATGCCGAAAGGATGACTGCAGAGCAAT
This sequence comes from Victivallales bacterium, assembly GCA_963676655.2. Taxonomy (GTDB): domain Bacteria; phylum Verrucomicrobiota; class Lentisphaeria; order Victivallales; family Victivallaceae. Next base: position 234,870 of record CAXXKX010000004.1, read on the forward strand.
GGCGCGAGTCAATGCTGACAGCTGAAAGCATCTCCGAGCCGGGCAAATTTATCGCCTGGCCGGCGGTCGAATGGGCCAGCCCGAGATATGGACATCGTAATATCTATTACAAGAATTACGATGTGCCGCTGCTTTCGGCCTTGACCGAGAAGTCTCCGCAAAAACTCTGGCAGGCGATTCGGGACAAACGACTTGACGCGTTGACTATCCCGCATCACGCTCCGCGTGAACTGGCTTGCGATCTGAGTGTCACTGACGCCGAACTCGAAGCGGCGTTCGAGATATTTTCCGGTTGGGGAAATCACGAGTACTACGGCGCACCGTTGCAGGATACCGATCGTTGTTTCACCCGGAATTTTGCCGTCGATACGCTGTTGCGAGGATATCGCATGGGCTTTGTCGGGGGCGGTGACGGGCATCCGGCCGATCCGGGCGACAGCGGTATAACCGGGATTTACGCTTCCGAATTAACGGTAGAGGCATTGTGGGATGCATTGCAAAAACGTCGTACCTATGCCACCACCGGGGCGAAGATCAAAGTCGATTTCCATATCAACGGAATGCCGATGGGGTCATGTGTGGAATTTACCCCGGCAAATGCCGATGAATTGTTTCCGCTGGAGATTGGTTGTGCGGTTCAGGGAACCGCGCCGATTGAAAAGGTTGACATTGTGGAAAACGGGATTACCGTATATACCAAGACTAAACCCAGGGCAAGGCTTGACCAGATGGCTTTCCGCTGGTTCCGTGAAAAATTCCCGAGTGACGGCGCCAGGCTGATCGGGGATGGTTATATGAATGTGTCGCGTTTTATTTACGCCAGAGTGACGCAGCGGGATGGTCACATGGCGTGGACCAGCCCGATCTGGTTGAACTTTAACAATGTCTATGAAGATGAATAAATCGAATATCCTTTTTATCTGTACCGATCAGCAAACCGCTGATTCCATAATTGATCCGGAATTTTTAAGTCAACTGCCTAATATAGCATTTTTACGCGATAACGGAGTGACTTTTACAAAGGTAGTCTGCTGTACGCCACAGTGTACCGCGTCGCGAGGTGGAATCCTTACCGGATTGTATCCGCATCGGACTGGAGTTGTGACCAATATTGGCGCCGGCTGTGGAAATACCGATTTTCCTGAAGGCATCGATCTTCATCCACGATACAAAAATGCCGGTGAATATTTTAGAGACGCCGGTTATGAAACCGCATATTTCGGAAAGTGGCACCTTGGCGAGTCAGCGTGGGCGCAAGGATTCGACCGGTATTTTTGTGATGAGGGTTTGGCGGCAACCGAAGAAGTTTTTGAGGATTATCACCCAGGAAAAGGGACTGTTGATCCGGTAACAACCAGATTGTGTTGCGAATATATCAAAGAAAAGCATGAAAAACCGTTTATTTTGTTTTCTGAACTGATTAATCCGCATGACTGCTATAGCGTTCCGGGCAACCATCCGTCCGGCGACGAATTGTATCCGGATGCTGAACTTGAACCGCATGATGATTTTGAACTGCGGAAAAACAACGGAAGCCATCCGCTGAAAGCGCCGTTTATGGAAGAAGATCAGGGAACGCAATATAATGAGCGTCCCGATATTGACTGGAAACGGTATCGCGCATTTTATCGTTATATGCTGCGTGGGGTCGATGCCCAGGTGAGGGAAATGCTGGACGCTTTAAGGGAAAAAGATTTGTTGAGAGATACGATAGTAATTTTTACCTCGGATCATGGCGACCTTGAGACCGCGCACCGGATGATTTTCAAGGGGCCGTTCATGTATCGCGAACTGGTGGATATACCTTTAGTTGTGGCGTTTCCCGATCAGGGATTTCTGGCCCGGACTTCGGACGCGCTGGTCAATAATATCGATTTGCTGCCGACAATTGCCGAATATGCCGGATTGAATATTGAATCGCAAATGGACGGAAAAAGTTTCAAAGCGGTTATCGACGGGAAAAAGAACGAGCATCGTCAATATGTCGTTTCGGAATATTATTGCAAACAGCGCTGGTGCAATCCCTGCCGGATGCTGGCGACGACTGAGTTTAAATATGTATGTTATCGCGACGGCTATGAAGAACTATACGACCAGCTTGACGACCCGCTGGAAAACCATAACCTTGCGAACCGTTCGGACTATCAGCATATCAAAGAAAAGCTCTCTCAGAAGCTCGATCAGTGGATGAGCGAAACTGACGATACCTTTGAGCAGATGCCGGTATCCGACCGGGCAGGGCGGATTATTTCAGCTTGAGATGCTGGGACTTGACCACCCACATTGCGTTTTCTTTCACGACTTCCTCAACCGTTAAAGACGGCTCGAATCCGAGCTGCTGCTGCGCTTTCGAAATATCAAAACACATGTGGTCGTTAAGAAATCTCAAGCCGGTCGGGTTGATAGTGTCGCCATATTTTTCCAGCAGTTCGTCAACCGGAACATATTTGATTTTAGCTTTACGTCGGACCGCTTTCGCGTTTAACTCTAGGTAACGGGTCAGGGTAATAGCCTTTCGCAGGCATATATTGTATATTTCGCCGATACTTACAGGATGTTCGGCTGCCAGCCGGAAAGATCTACCTAAATCCCTGACCAGTACCGGTTGCAGGAGGGATTTACCGTTGTCCGGTAGTTCGAGTTCTTTTCCGGCCAGAATATCCGCGATAAAATCTTCGCGGCGGCCACCCAGGTTGTCAAGCGGCAGGCAACCGGCCCCGGCAATGTAACTGGGTCGAATCACAGTTCCGGGAAATCCGTCTTTCTTATACCACTTGATCACTTTTGCGTCGATGACCGCTTTTTTAGCCCAGCCGGACCCATGCGGAGCGGTATAGGGCATTGTTTCATCACCCGGCAGCAAAGGCAGCGGAGTGTAGCCGCCGGTTGAACTGCAGTGTATGTAATGTTTGAGATTTTTTGCGTATTTTTTTACATTTTCCATCGATTGTTCGGTTGGAACTGAATCAGTTACGATCTCATATTTGCCGGCGGCAAAAATTTCTTTCATCTGTTCCGGGTCATTTTTATCACTGCGGATCGCCGGAACATTCGCAACGGCGGAGCCGTAGCGGCCTTTCAGCCCACGGGAACATATTGTTACATTATACCCCGCGCGGACAAATGCCTTGGCTATTTCGTGTCCTACCCAGCCGGTACCGCCAAAAACAATAACTTTCATGGGAACCTCCTTGGCAATGATTTTCTAACCCTCATATAAATATAATAACCCGGGATTTTCAAAAAGTCAATCCCGGGCTTTGCATGGCACAATAAAAAGTTTATATTTTAAATGTTTTAAGTATCAGTGGTAAGCATTTTTATAACTTATTTATTTGAAAATTATTCCAATGGTTGCGCCGGATTCCAGAGATATTTTTCCCGGCGCTGCCCCCGCGCGGATAATTTTATTGTCAGAGCCGACGTAAATCATTTGTGCTTTTTTGCCTTTAATTCCGTATTCTTCCGCGTTGAACGAATAGTCGGAACTGATCGTCCGATTCGTGATGTTTGTGAAGAATAATCCGACCGAACCATCCGGGGCGCGCCAGGCGGAACTGAATATCTCCGGCACGTCAAGCGTAAATTTCAATGTCTTGACTTTAATGTTTTTACTGTTTGCAACTTTGGGCGGACGCAGCATTTCACCTAACGCCAGATAATCGATCGCTGCCGCCCGGAGATATGACATCCCCTTCAAGCAAACCTCCATTTTTTTACCGGTTTCGGTTTTCCAGCCTTTCATCGAACCGTCTGGTCTGAAACGTGCCAACTGGGTTCCGGTATGGAAGTTTGCTGCCAGCCTGACCCGGCCGCAGATGATATCTTCTTTCGGCTGTGGAAAGAAAAAACGTCCGTAGGTTAGTTCGTAATCATGATAGATAACCTGCCAGACCGGGCACGATTCCGAGAAGATATTGTAATGCAGTAGTTTGGCGTCGATAATATCGACAAACTGTTCAATGCTGGCCTCGGATGAGACTATCGCGCCCGGATTGTATTTGCGCATCTCGGCTTTGATGCGTTTGCCCATTGTGCGCATTCCGGTTATACTCATTGCGCTGTCGCCGGTGACGTGTCCGTGGGACGGGTCATAACAAAAATACTGCCCGCGTCCGAAGCTGTCCAGATACATCCCGGAAAATCCGAGATCGCGAACGCCTTCAACACATACTTTCATAATCCGGTCCTGCCACCATTTGTCGTAACGGCAGACGTCGTACATTGCTTTGCTGTAGAGCTGAAGCGAGCCGTCGCGGTTTTTCATGGTGTGCTTGCGGGCCAGGATCGTATCCGCATGATGATCCGGGTCCAGACTTTGGTCGAAAATGCGCGAATTGATATAGCCGATCAGATAACACTGCTGTTTTTTCATGGCGGCGATCGCTTCTTTTACCCCGGGAAACGGTTTTGCCTCGAGTCTCGCATTCCAGGCGCAGCCGAACCAGCCGAGCTTGACGCAGGCGGAGTCTTTGGATTGCCGGTTCCCGGTGTAATGGTACCATACGCCCATTGCCGGATGGCCGAATTCTTTGAGAATCCACTCGGTGTTTTTCTGGTTGTTCGGGATGGTGCGTTCCGGCTTGGAAGTACTCCATTTCATTGCCAGCAAAGTTTTCTTATACCACTCCGGCACATCTTTATTGGTACTGAGCGGCCCCTGGGAACACCATACTTGCTTGACGGCCCACTTGCGGTACTTTCTCGCAGCGTCATACCAGTCGCCGCGCATAACAGACGTCAAAACCTGATACGGCTGATCAAAAGTATCGGAAATCCCCCGGCGCAATGGCGGCATTGCCAGTTTCTGAACCCGGGTTTTTGCCGCTGGATAGGTGTCCCAATGCAGTTCTTTGTAATGTCCGACGGAGTCGAGCATCTGCATATAAAAGCCTGGTTTGTTTTCTCCATACAGGTAGCTGAATTGAAAATGCATGCTGCCGGGATAATGAGTTGCGCTCGAATATTTTTCGCTGGTCAGGCCGGAGCGTGATGCCAGAAACGGATCAGGGGTTTTACGCCCCCAGCGATAGGGCCAGACCAGAAAATTTTTCTGGGGATCAGGGTTGGTCATGGTAAATGGCAGACACGGGAATGAAACGGTATGGTAGCGCCATTTGCCAGTCAGTTTCGAGGCTGAAATATGCCAGAACGCGTCTCCTTTGCCGGGGCCGGGGGTAATTGTCGCGGTTACATCAAATTTTGTGTTTTCACCGGGGATTTCGACGTTTTTCCAGGCTAAGATCATTTTGTCTTTGGTAATTTTTGCACTGCGCTGCGCCTGTCCGAACGCATTCAATTTTATTTGTTTGAGCGGATTGTCCTTGTCGGTTAAAATAATTTCCCATAACGGTTGACGTATGCGTGAAGAAAAGAGATTGATTCCGGTTTGTTCGTCAATGCAGGATACCGCGCTAAGGTCGTCTGCGTCGAATCCCAGTTTTACTCCGGGCAGCTTGATAGCTGTAACTTTACCGGAACGTTTGACGGTTAAGGTTTTAGGTTTTGCCGGTGCGGAAGGAATTTCGGTCGTGTCGGTCATAATGAAATAACGCATCATTCCCTTGAACGGACCGGAATCCTTATAATCATTGCCCAGGAGCATAATGGTTTTTTCGTCCCACTCCGGCGTCAGGTTCATTGCGGTTTTGCCATGAAGCTTGTTGTCAATGTATAATTTACTGCCGGTGCTGCAGTCCCAGGTGGCGACAATTTCGTACCACTGATTGGGCTGCAAAAACTTTCTGCTGCTCGCGGCTGTGTGCCATTTTTTCTTGTTCCGGTCATAGTAACTGAAACGCAGTGAACCGTTCTTATGTTTTGCCAGGCTCATGCCGTCCTTCTTCCCGTAGACGCGCCACAAAGTCTGGTTTGAGCCATTGTCCAGAACGTCGAATTTGACTTTTATCTTCAAGGTTCCGCGAGGACCGGGAAATGCTTTGAACGGGATTTTTACAACATCGGTTTTATTCTTGAACTGCAACGCATCCTCGCCGTTGCTGGTTACCCATGAACTTTCGGTTGTCGTTGTCGACGGAATAACGTTGTTGCCGCTGCGGTCCTTGATGTTTTCGTCAATCTCCTGATCGAAGAGAAAATTGACTTTTTCCACTGCCCCGGCTAGCGATGCCGAAAGACATGCCAGAACGATAAATAGTTTTTTCAGATAATAACTCATTGTTTTCCGATTCCTTTCTAATGTAATAATCAGGGTTGATCCACGATAAATCTTGAATTTAAAATAATTTTTTCATGCGTGTTACTTTTCTTCTTAAATGAGTTCAATAATAATCTTATTGCCTCCGAGCCGGCTTCAAAACGCGGTTTGTAAATAGAATAAAGCGGCGGATCGGTCAAGCCGGCAATGATGCTGTCGTCAAACCCCACCACCGTACATTCTTCATGGACCTTTATGCCGAATTCCCTTAAAGCGTCATAAGCTCCGTATGCATAGGCGTCATTTGAGCCAATGACCGCATCAGCTTTTCCTCCTTGAGCCAGAAAATTTCGCATTGTGGCACGAGCGTAAGAAACTTGTTTGACCGCTTGTCCTTTGTATGCCGGCAAATTTATCTCAGCGTTGGCAATTATCAGGTTAGGTTTCAGGTTATGTTCAGTCATTACCGACATATAGGCGTTTTGTCGGGATTTAAGGTTAAAGTTATAATTATCTTTTCCCAGATAAATAATGTTGCGTTTTCCGCTGGAAATCAACCATTCCGTTGCTTCACGCACACCTGGGGCATCGTCATTTATCACACTTGAGACCGGAGGGTTTCCGGTAAGCCAGTTGTCAGCCAAAGAAAGCAGACAAGTGACGGCGGGGTAATCCGGATATTTAATCAGAAAATTTTTTAACTGTTCGAAGAGTTTCCATTCGAAGATTAGAAGAGACTGACGTTTTCTCTGCAGTTCATCCAGATCAATATCCGATTGGATTGTCGCGATGTTAAACGGAATGTTTTGTTTGCGGCATTCATTGATTGCTCCGCTCAAGCGATCAAGAAAGGATACTTGGCCATATCTCATGCAATCATCATAAGTTTTTTGGAACACAAGCATGGAAACCGGAGGAATAACTGTTCCGGCATATTCACAAATTACATTTCCTTTGCGGGAAATATTCCGTATCCAGCCGTTACTTTCCAATTCACTGATTGCACGCCGTATAGTGATTCTGCTTACATTAAGAATATGACACAGCTCGCGCTCGCTTGGCAGCAGATCACCCGGACCGCAGCGGCCGGACAATATCCATTCACATAATTGGTCATAAACTTTTTTATAAAGTACGGCTGGACGCCCTTTGGCGCTGCCGGATTCCAGATTTCGATGTAATGCTTGTTCTGTTGACATATTATAAGACTTTGTTTTGTCTGGTTATATCTGGTCTTATAATAGTGTGCATATGCTGTTTTGTCAATACCCGATAAATAATTTTGTAAGAATAAGACTTGGGAGGAGAAGATAAAGTGGACGGGGTGGACACAGTGGACACAGTGGATGGTGGTGGACACTGTGAGGAAGGTCGATGGGGAATGGACATAGTGGACTTGTTTAAGTCTGTGCTTGTTCGTGTTTGTCTGTGCTTGTTCGTGTTTGTCTGTGTTCGTTCGTGAGTGTCCGTGTGGCAGGCGGGACGCCTGCGAAGATGCGGACGGAGACGTCCGCGCTCCCAGGGAGGTTCGCTTTCCGTTGTAAGAACCGCTTCCGTAAGGAGCGGTAGCGACTGGAGTTTGAAGCGGAGTATCGTGGTTCTTCGTAAGAACCGCTTCCGTAAGGAGCGGTAGCGACTGGAGTTTGAAGCGGAGTATCGTGGTTCTTCGTAAGAACCGCTTCCGTAAGGAGCGGTAGCGACTGGAGTTTGAAGCGGAGTTTCGTGGTTCTTCGTAAGAACCGGAGTTTCGTGGTTCTTCGTAAGAACCGGAGTTTCGTGGTTCTTCGTAAGAACCAAAAAAAAAGCGTTTGTAGAAGATGCAAATCTACAAACGCTGGTAAATTGAAAAAAGTCCGGCATCGTGCTACTCTCCCGCAAGGCAGTACCATCGCCGCTGGAGTCCTTAACAATCGTGTTCGGGAAGGGAACGTGTGTGACAACTCCGCTATGGACACCGGACAAAAAATTCAACAAATCAGTTTACAGTTTACAGTTGCCAGTTGCCAGTAAAACTCACAACTCACAACTATCAACTCTTAACTGATAGTATAATTAAAAGAAGGATTAGAAAGGTCAAATTCCGCGTTAATCAGCGATTATGCTGAGATAAATTGACCGATAAAAGTCATTTATTATTTTTTAGATAGCTTGAATGAATCAAGCGATCTAAAAAGAGGTGGTTAAGCCTCACGACTGATTAGTACCGGTAAGCTGAATACATTACTGTACTTACACTGCCGGCCTATCGAGGTTGTAGTCTTCAACCAGTCTTCAGACCCACTAAGTGGGTGGGACATCTAGTCTTCGGGTGGGCTTGGCGCTTAGATGCTTTCAGCGCTTATCCGTTCCCAACATAGCTACCCAACAATGCTCCTGACGGAACAATTGGAACACCAGAGGTTGGTCATTCCCGGTCCTCTCGTACTAGGGAATGATCCCGTCAAATGTCCTGCGCCCGCGGAGGATAAGGACCGAACTGTCTTACGACGTTCTGAACCCAGCTCGCGTACCACTTTAATCGGCGAACAGCCGAACCCTTGGGACCTTCTTCAGCCCCAGGATGTGATGAGCCGACATCGAGGTGCCAAACAGCGCCGTCGCTATGGACGCTTGGGCGCTATCAGCCTGTTATCCCCAGAGTACCTTTTATCCGTTGAGCAACGACGATTCCACGTTCCATCGCTGGATCACTAGGTCCCGCTTTCGCGACTGCTCGACCCGTCGGTCTTACAGTAAGGCACACTTATACCCTTATGCTCTACACACGATTGCCAACCGTGTTGAGTGTACCTTCGAACTCCTCCGTTACAATTTGGGAGGAAACCGCCCCAGTCAAACTGACCCTCTGACACTGTTCCAGGCCCGGTTTCACGGGAACCTGGTTAGATATTCAATAACCCAAGGGTGGTATTTCACCAATGGCTCCACTGGTACTGGCGTAGCAGTTTCAAAGCCTCCCACCTATCCTACACATGAGATACCAAATACCAATATCAGATTACAGTAAAGGTTCATGGGGTCTTTCCGTCCTACCGCGGGTATCCGGCATTTTCACCGGAATTACAACTTCGCCGAGATCCACGTTGAGACAGTGCTGGCATCGTTACACGATTCGTGCAGGTCGGAACTTACCCGACAAGGAATTTCGCTACCTTAGGACCGTTATAGTTACGGCCGACATTCACCAGGGCTTCAGTTCAAAGCTTCGCCCGAAGGCTAACCTCTCCCTTTGACCTTTTGGCATTGGTCACGTGTCACTCCCTATACATCCTCTTGCGAGTTAGCAGAGAGCTGTGTTTTTGTTAAACAGTCGCACCAGCCTCTTTGTTGCAACCGTCGTATGCTTTGCAGAGCAAGTCTGCTCACAATGACGGCACCCCTTCTCCCGAAGTTACGGGGCTAATTTGCCGAGTTCCTTAACGTGGTTTCTCTCGCGCACCTTAGGCTTCTCGCCTCGCCTACCTGTGTCGGTTTACGGTACGGACACCCTATCTTCAACGTTTAGAAGCTTTTCTAGTCAGCAAAGCATCAGCGAGTTCGTGTCCGGAGACACTCCCCATCAGATCTCAGGTATAAGTGAAACGGATTTACCTATTTCACACCCTACGTCCTTAGCCCGGCACTTTCAATCGCCGGGATCGCTTAGCATACTGCGTCCCTCCATCACTCAGATAAGGTGGTACAGGAATATTAACCTGTTGTCCATCGACTACGCCTTTCGGCCTCGCCTTAGGGTCCGACTAACCCAGGGCGGACGAACCTACCCCTGGAAACCTCGGGCTTTCGGTGACCAAGATTCTCACTTGGTTTTTCGCTACTCATGCCTGCATGGTCACCTGTATACAGTCCACCTCCGTTTCCACATCGGCTTCAACCCGTATACAGCGCTCCTCTACCAATATAATAAATTATACTCCGCGGCTTCGGTTCTGAACTTCAGTCCCGATCATCTTCGGCGCAGAATCACTCGACCAGTGAGCTATTACGCACTCTTTAAATGATGGCTGCCTCTAAGCCAACATCCTGGCTGTCTGTGCAACTCCACATCCTTCAAACCACTAAGTCCAGATTAGGGACCTTAGCCGGCGGTCTGGGCTGTTTCCCTTTCGACTACGGAGCTTATCCCCCGCAGTCTGACTCCTATGATACGGCAACACGGTATTCGGAGTTTGATAGTTGTTGGTACCCCGGTCAGGGCCCGCGAACAGTCAGTGCTCTACCCCCGTGCGCTAATTACATAAGGCTAGCCCTCAAGCTATTTCGAGGAGAACCAGCTATCACTAGGTTTGATTGGCCTTTCACCCCTATCCACAGCTCATCCAAACATTTTTCAACATGAACTGGTTCGGTCCTCCACCTCTTGTTACAGAGGGTTCAACCTGGCCATGGATAGATCACCCAGTTTCGGGTCTACTCCATACAACTAAACGCGCTATTCACACTCGCTTTCGCTTCGGCTCCTCTCTAAGATTAACCTTGCTGTATAGAGTAAGTCGCAGGCTCATTATGCAAAAGGCATGCGGTCACTTGCGCTCCCACACTTTGTAGGCGCATGATTTCAGGTTCTTTTCACTCCCTTAACAAGGGTACTTTTTCACCGTTCCCTCACGGTACTATGCGCTATCGGTCGTTGACTAGTATTTAGCCTTGGAGGGTGGTCCCCCCGGATTCAGACGGAGTTTCACGTGTTCCGTCCTACTTGGGATACTTCTAGGCTGGTAACTGTTTTCGCGTACTGGACTTTCACCATCTTTGGTCCAATTTTCCAAAAGTGTTCAGCTAACAGTTAACCAATGCCATATCGAAGTCCCGCAACCCCGACCAGTAAACTAGTCGGTTTAGGCTCTTCCGCGTTCGCTCGCCACTACTAGCGGAATCTCTGTTGATTTCTTTTCCTTCAGGTACTGAGATGTTTCACTTCCCTGAGTTCACTTCCGCAACCTATGTATTCAGTTACGGATGACTGGACATTACTCCAGCCGGGTTGCCCCATTCGGAAATCCCCGGATCAAAGCTCGCTTACAGCTTCCCGAGGCTTATCGCAGTTAACCACGTCCTTCATCGCCTGTCAACGCCAAGGCATCCATCATGCGCCCTTAGTAGCTTAACCACCAAAAAATATTAATTTTTCGGCTTATTATTTCAACTAAGTTGCTTTTTTTTGCGGTATTAGACATTTTCTAAAACCTTCTTCAATTATCAAACAACACTACCGCTGCGCGGTAATTAGAAATTAGAAATTAGAAATTAGAAATGAATTCTAAAACTAAGCTAATTCCTTATATTATAAGGCTTGCGCCGTATAATCGAAATCTTTGAAACCCTTTTTTCGCTTCCGCAGCGCTTTAGCGCGGAGTTTGAAGCGATCCATCGCCGTCCGTCGAACGGACTGGTGGAGCTACAGGGATTCGAACCCTGGACATCCTGCTTGCAAAGCAGGTGCTCTAGCCAACTGAGCTACAGCCCCGTAAATTCAATTGAGAATTTGTAAATTTGTAAATTTGTAAATTAATTACAGCTCAAAATTTACTCCTTCAACTAAACATTACCGTCCGTCATCTTTTTCCGCTTCCGCAAGGAGCGTTAGCGACTGAAGTATGAAGCGGTTCATCGCCATCCGTCGTACGGATGGTGGGCGTACCTGGATTTGAACCAGGGACCTCGTCCTTATCAGGGACGCGCTCTAACCAACTGAGCTATACGCCCGTTTAGTTCAAATCCTTACCGTTGGTATCTATCTTTTCAGACTTCAACTAAAGGGGTTCATTTCAATTCTTCAAACAACACGTTTGAAAACTGAATAGTATGATGCAGATTAACTTGATACCGTTACCGGTATCCATATCCAACCTGGTTGCGACCTGGTTGGAACTCATCCGTATCCTGATAACTGGCGGTTAATGTCGCTTGCATTATGCAAACGATCTGTACCAGATCAGGATTACTCCTTAGAAAGGAGGTGATCCAGCCGCAGGTTCCCCTACGGCTACCTTGTTACGACTTCATCCCAGTCATCAACCACACCTTAGGCGTCTCTCTCCTCGTGAAAGGTTGAGTCAACGACTTCGGGTGCAATCAACTCCCATGATGTGACGGGCGGTGTGTACAAGGCCCGGGAACGTATTCAAGGCGTCGTAGCTGATACGCCTTTACTAGCGATTCCGACTTCATGGAGTCGAGTTGCAGACTCCAATCCGAACTAAGACCGGTTTTGGGGATTTGCTCCATCTCGCGATATCGCTGCCCATTGTACCGGCCATTGTAGCACGTGTGCAGCCCCGGACATAAGGGCCATACTGACTTGACGTCATCCACGCCTTCCTCCCGCTTGACACGGGCAGTCTCTTTAGAGTCCCCGGCATTATCCGCTGGTAACTAAAGACATGGGTTGCGCTCGTTGCCGGACTTAACCGAACACCTCACGGCACGAGCTGACGACAGCCATGCAGCACCTGTGATTCGACTCCGAAGAGAAACCCTGTTTCCAGGGTGGTCCGAAACATTTCAAGCCCGGGTAAGGTTCTTCGCGTTGCCTCGAATTAAGCCACATGCTCCACCGCTTGTGCGGGCCCCCGTCAATTCCTTTGAGTTTTAGCCTTGCGGCCGTAGTCCCCAGGCGGTGAACTTATCGCGTTAGCTTCGACACGGATCGGGATGAGCCGACCCACATCAAGTTCACAACGTTTACGGCGTGGACTACCAGGGTATCTAATCCTGTTTGCTCCCCACGCTTTCGTCCCTGAGCGTCAGTAATCGTCCAGTAAGCTGCCTTCGCTGTTGGTGTTCTACCTGATATCTACGCATTCCACCGCTACACCAGGTATTCCGCTTACCTCTCCGATACTCTAGTCCGCCAGTTTCCAATGCAGTTCCGGGGTTGAGCCCCGGGATTTCACATCAGACTTAGCAGACCGCCTACGGACCCTTTACGCCCAATAAATCCGAACAACGCTCGCCACCTACGTATTACCGCGGCTGCTGGCACGTAGTTAGCCGTGGCTTCCTCTCTGGGTACCGTCAAATTTCGTCCCCAGTGACAGCATTTTACAACCCGAAGGCCTTCATCATGCACGCGGCATCGCTCCGTCACGCTTTCGCGCATTGCGGAAGATTCTCGACTGCAGCCTCCCGCAGGAGTCTGGGCAGTGTCTCAGTCCCAGTGTGGCTGATCATCCTCTCAGACCAGCTACCCATCGTTGCCTTGGTGAGCCGTTACCTCACCAACTAGCTAATGGGACGCGAGCCCATCTCTGAACAATAAATTTTTAAACAAAATAACATGCGATAAAATGTTCACATCCGGTTTTAGCAGTCGTTTCCAACTGTTATTCCCGATTCAGAGGCAGGTTGCTCACGCGTTACTCACCCTTTCGCCACTCATCCACCGGAGCAAGCTCCGGCTTTTCGTTCGACTTGCATGCCTAATCCATGCCGCCAGCGTTCGTTCTGAGCCAGGATCAAACTCTCCGAAAAAAATTGTATTTTAAACCGATCAGACGGTTTATATACTTTTCAGAAAATTTAATCTTGCTTAAAAGATTAAAAATACTAATTCCGCTGAATTAGTATCAGGAACTACAAGAATGTTATTCTTATAGACCGGAAGACGACTAAGACTTCCGGATTTTCAAAGGTTTTTCGTTGACCTACATCATACTATTCAATTTTCAAACATCTCACGGAGATTTCACTCCGCTCAAAACTGTCTTGCAGTAAGCGCGACAGATTTTTAATTTATCATACTCTTTAAATAATGCAAATCAAGTTTATCACTTTTTTTGAAAAATTTCTCACATCAGCCGTTGAGGCGATGTCAAGCAAGAGTTTGTATTGATTACAACACGCTGTTTTCTGCAGCGGCTCATAATATGCCACAACCTTGAATTTTTGCAAATCGGAAACGTTATTTTTTTCAGATTTTTTTCAGGCCGGGTTTCAAGCTTGAACACTTGAGACCGGGAGCATATCAGGATTCTTGATTATTTATCAATTTAACACGCTGTTTTCTTTAGCGGCTTTTAATATGCCATCAAGCAGGGATTTTGCAAACCCAAATCTAATAAATTTTACAAAAAAGTAATCGTAATCACCCAAAAATGTAACATAACCCGCTATCCAGCAGCTAAATGAACCCAAACAAACTTTTCCCAAGAAATCTCCCCCTCAACCCCTCGCAAGCACCCAGGAGATGATTCCAAACCCTCAATCCTGGTATAAACAGACCGGTTTTAAATCGATGACAGTTCCTTTTTTCGATGTGAAATCAAGGGCCAGCATGACTACAGTTTTGTCTCTGCCACCCCATTGTTTGGCTTCCGGACTGGTTCCCCATCGCCATTTGATATTTTCCAGATCGACGTCATAATAGCTCCAGTCGCCCACTTTCTTTATCGGAGGAATGCCGTCACAGGTTGCGTTGTCGCCACTTGGAGAGAAGCAGATAACTTTGACTAAAACCGGATTTGTTGCCTTTAACGCGAATGTCAGACGTTTCCATTTTTTAGCGTCTACCTTGTTGTCATAAAGGTTGAGCCCCAGCCACCCGTGTTGGGTAGTCAGTTTGAAGGTATACAGACCGGCCTGACGCTTTATCGGCTTAAGGTTTATTTCCTTTGCAATATTGTCAGAGTTGGCAAAATTCCATGGATGCCCGATCTTTGAGGCAAAATCGACATTTGCCTGACCGGTTATGCCAAGGATTATCGGGGTAGTGTCGCCATTGCTGATAATTTCAATACTGGTAATTTTCTTGTCCGGGGACGGGTTGTCCCAGGGAGAAATGTAGAAGCCGAACGGGGCGTTGATGACGGGATGTTTACCGCTCCAGGCAACCGCCGCATTGGCCAGGTCGCTGGGCGCGTACCAGTCGCCGATATCTTTTCCGGCTATAATCTCAAACTTCGTTTTGGAGCCGTCGGCATAGTTTATAATATAGTCCATAACTTTTGAGTCTCTTTTCATATACCATGAAGTATGGAAAAAGAAAAGACGGCGGAATTTCCGGTCTATATTACTTATTTTGACTTGAGCCGGAAACTCCGGCGTTTTCCCGCCTTTGAGGATAATGGCGGCGCGATTGCCGTTTTTGTCAGGATTGATGATCTTGTACGGTATCCGGATAAATTTGTTGTCGCCGACCGGTGCTTGACGAAAATCCGAATGTCCGGCATCGGTCCAGCCGCCTTTGCCGTCTCTGGCGGTTTTATCGCGCAACCCCCGGTTTACAGTTCCTGATATGTCGATGGGGATGCATTCTGATGCTTTGATTTTCGACAGCAGAGCCCGAACTCCGAAATTACTGATTTTCTGCAATGGTTTTGCCAGACTTTTGCCGCTGATAAAATAGTTGAGCAGATTGTGTAAATACAACGTGGCGCTGGAATCGGAATTATAGCGGTTTATGGCTTTTACCTGGGAAATTATGCAACTGCCTTTATCGATTTTTGCTTCAAAAACAAGTACTCCGGCCTTTTCCTTGCTGGCGACAAAACCGGCGCCAAGCAGATTATTGGACAATGGAAACAGCAGGGCGTCTCCGACGATACCGTGTTCGCCGTTCAGGGTATCGAAGTTTTCTACCGTCAGCCCTTTGAATACCGGATGCTGCCTGACGACCGGTTCCATTAATATAGAAGTAGTTTGAAAACCTGAATCGTCTTTATTGATTTCATAGCCGTTGAAAATCCAGTTAAGGGAACCGGCAGCCGGGATTTCCATGATCAGCAGACGGTTTCCTTTTTTTACCCACTGCCTGATTGCGTTTCCGTTTACGAGAAACTTTTTCCAGGCTTTGGTGTTGGTAATATGTATCGCCAGTTGTTTATAATCTTTTATATCTTTAAGATCGTTAATAACTTTGTATTTAAGTTTGTTGTTCTTAAGAATATTGCTGAGTTTCGGAGAATCTTGATAAATCGCAATGGTTTCTTCTGATTTGAGTTGCGGCAGATCGCGCCGGTTCAGGATATAGATGGAGTAGTAGTTGTGATTTTTCAGGATGTTTCCTGCTTGCAGCTTTAAATCAAGTTTGTAGAATCCGGTTTTGACGTTTTCCGGAATATTGATTGAAACCGGAACAATGGTTTTATCTTTGTCAGCTAAAAGAAGCGCAGTAAATTTGCTGCTTGCAATACATTTGCCGTTGTTGTCGGTTATCTCGGCAAGGCATGATGTATTGATTTGCCGTAAAGGATCTTTGATCAGAACTGCGTTAAACTTGAACTTTTCTCCTGCAAACTGGTTTTTCGGGAGTTGTGCGGCGCCGATGAAAACCGGTGAAGTGATGAGCTTATATGCCGGAAATATCCGATTCCGGTTCGGCCACCATGGATGGAAGCCCTGAATTCTGGTTTCTTTGCGAAATTCCTCAACCGCTTTTTTTGAAATGTTGTCCGCCAGCCATGAGCCGCCGTCCCGCCAGGCTAGAAAATGGCGCAAGCCCAAATATGCCACATCCTGTGATTTTGTCGCATTTAACAGCTTCAGGTACTCATCAACTTTCAGTTCTTTATTATAAGGAATCCTGGCTGGAGGTCTGCCGGCTCCGATTAAAAGACATTCAAACGCCGCGCTCGGACGGTCAAGTTTACCATATACTTTTACCAGTCCGGCAAAATAGCGGTCGAAATCCGCTTTTGAAAAGGTATATGGAATCTGTGAAACCAGATTATACAAATGGGCATCCCAGAAATCAGTTTTGACTTTTAAAGTAGGAATACCGAACGAATACAGGCCGGACCCGGCACTCATTGGTCGATTCTGTTTGTCCAGCGGTTTCATTGCGGTATAAATTTCATTAAGTTCATCAACCGTGGAATCGGTCCATACCTCGTTACTCAGTGACCAAACCACACATGACGGATGGTTGTAGTCGCGGTAAAGTCGTTCTTTCCATTCGTAGAGGACGTTATTCATAAATACTTTTCTGTCCGCCGGGTTTTTAAACGCAAGGTGGTGAAAGACCCGGTGAAACATCGGGAACTCGCTGATTATCAGCAATCCTTCTTCGTCAGCCATTGCGAGAAGACGGTGCGAATCGGCTCCGGCTATGTGGTAGCGGATTGTATTCGCTCCTGATGCTATTTGTCGACGCATAAACTGCCGGCTTTTCAGGTTATCCGGTTCATAAACCTCCCAGCCTCCGGCACTGCGGATATTGCCGCAGTAAAGTCTGATTCGCTTGCCGTTCAGGAAGAACTTATTGCCTTTGACAACAAATTCGCGGAATCCAAACCGGTCTTTATAGCAGGAGACAATCTTGCCTGACTGTTTATTACGTAAAACAATATATACGTTATAAAGATAAGGCCGGGCAGGGGTCCATAGTTCCGGCTTGTCAAGTTTAATATTGAATTGAGCTTTATCCTGTAAGTGGTTCAGATTCACATTTCCGGCATTGAATTTAACGATTTTTCCTTTTTTGCCGGATAACTGTCCTTCAAGCACCACTGAAACGGCAAGCTTCTGTTCTTTTTTAGTTTCATTAGCTATTTTTAAATCAAATTCAATCGTATTTGATTTGAGTTCGGGAGTGATCAGGCAGCGAGTGACGTTTATCCGGGGGAGAGCCTCCAGCTCGACGGAACCGTATATACCGCCGACATTTGACGCTGGAAAAAACATTTTGCCGTAAGTATGCCTGACCGGACGTTCACCAAAATCATTATAAACCCATATTCTCAGGGTATTCGGTTTATCAAACTCAATCAGGCCGGTTATATCAAGCTTGAATCCGGTAAAGTTACCCTGGTGACTTCCAGCCTTTTTGCCGTTAACCCAGATGTGCGATTCCCAGGCGACAGCGCCGAATTTTAAATATATGCGTTTCCCTTTTAAAGAGGAAGGAACATTGAATTGCTTACTGAACCAGCCGTCGGCATAAGTGGATTGGCGGTCGGTGAAACTGTATCCTTTGTATTTCTTGGCCGGGTCGGGAAAGGTGTACGGGAATTGCTTGTGCCAGTTGTAATGCGGAACGGTTATATTGTGCCAGTTGGAGGTGTTGGTGGCCGGAAGGTAGTTTTTGCTTAACATGGCCTGCTTAACTTCCGGGCGCTGATGACTTTTCTGAACATTGGAAACTTTCCAGACGCCGTCCAGGGAACAGGTTTCAGAAATTATCTGAAGTCCGCCATTTTGTGGTCCAAGATCAATTTTATTTGAGTTCCAGTCGCCAAAGGCGGCGAATTGAATGAGCGCTATTCCGAGGCACAAGGTGTTTTTCATAAGCTTAATTTCTATTGTGTAAGTTTTTATCTATTATTAATAGTAATAGGTGCAGCTGCCGTTGGCGTATTTGTTGATATACTGTTCGGGTTTGCGCCAGCTTACATGTCCGTCCATATACAAGGTGTTGAATCCGCTCCAGTCCGTGGTGCTCATGGGATGGTTGAATCCTCTATTGGTCAAGTCGTTCAGGTCGGTCATCAGCAATGGCCAGCGGGATTTGACATCAGATATTTTATGAGGAAAGAGGATGCCCCAGCGATAAGGCAGATATTGGTAACTGATCCAGTTGTTGGCTCCGCCGGGACTTGGGCTCCAGTAGGTTCCGGGTTTTCCGAGTGGGCGGCTCGGACAGAAAAAGATTTTGTTGTCCTTGATATAGCCGGTATTGTAAGTGGCTTCGACCAAGCCGTCGACTTGTGGATAATGTCCCCACTGGGTGGCGGGCGGCAGCCAGCGGTTGTAGTCGTCGCAGTACATCGTTAGAAAAGTACCCATTTGCTTTAAATTGGAAGCGCAACTGATTTGTTTTGCCCGTTCCCGGGCCTGATTCAGGGCTGGAAGCAGCATTGACGCGAGGATCGCGATAATTGCGATCACGACAAGCAGTTCGATTAGTGTGAATGGTTGCAGCCTGGATGTTTTCATGTTAGTTCTCCGGGGTGATGGTTTTTATTGATGTTCTTTCAATTATTTCCGGTTGGATTTTTTCTTTGATATGTTCTCTTTGGGATATCGCTTCAAATGCGTGCCGGCTGAGATTGTTAAGCGGCTGACGGACTACCGTTATGCCGTATTTTTCGGATACGTTTTCAATATCATCAAAGCTGATAACTGAAATATCATCAGTAACGCTCAAGTCAAGTTCGGCCAAAATGTCCATGACTGGTTGTTGAAAGTGACCGTTAGCCAGGAAAAGAGCGGTTGGGCGCGGTTGCACTGCAAGAGCTTTTTTCAACTTGTTTTTGAGTTCGTTGGCATAATCGACTTTTTCGAGGTTGATCGGAGGCGGCGTGATGCGGGCCGGGATATTTCTTGTCGCGGCCAGATAGCCGAGATATCTTTGATCGTTAATCTTTTGGTCCAGCATGGTCCCGATATAAAGAATGTTGCGGTGACCCTTGCCTAAAAGATATTCAATGGCAATTTTCCCGCCGCACTCATGGTCGGTTGTCGCATAGGAAATATTCGGATAGTCCACTTCACGATTGATCGCGATTACTTTATGTCCGTTCTGGGCCAGGGTTTTCATCGCATCAATCTCGGTGGATTCGGGAGAGAGCCAGAGAGAACATATTTCAGGAGAATTCAGCAGTAAGTGCTGGACTTTATCCGAATACTGCTGAATGGTCAATTGACGATTATTGTTTCTGATGCAAGCCAGAATCCCCGCCAGTATCCGGGCAAAATACAGGTCATCCTCCCACTTGATCCAGTCCGCTCTGATTACCACCTTTACCGCGGTGATTGCCTCCGGGGAAATGGAACGTCCTTTACGGATCATGGTGCCGATACCGGGACGTCGGACGATCAGGTCATTTTCAATAAAATAACTCAAAGCTTTTTGTACTGTCGGACGGCTTACGCCATACAGCCGGCAAAGTTCACGTTCCGACGGAAACCGGAAATCCGGGTCTTTCTCTGCTTCCTGCATCAGCCATTCCCTGATCTGCATATAGAGCGGTTTTATTGATTCTTTATCTATTACTTCAGTGGACATGGGGGGCCATTCCTGTTTCTTTCTTGGTTTACCTTACCATACCTTACCATTATACATGATTATTTCGAATATGTCAATACTATGCGATAAAATTTTACAAAAAAGTTATAAAATTTAGAATTAAGATTGACAAATTATATTGCAGGTATTATTATATAGTTGTATAAATTATTAATTAATACAATAATATTGTAATAATGTGTTTTGCAATGAAAAAAGAACGACAACATATTCAATCGCTGATGCGTGCGCTGGACATTCTGGAAGCGGTTAGAGACAGTTCCGAACCGATGCGGTCGACGGATATTGCCGCCGTGGCCGGTCTGGGAATGGCTACGGCGCACAATATCATCCGCACTTTGTTCGCGAGGAAGTATCTGGCTCAGGATAAGCACAACCGCTATCTGCTTGGAGTGGAATGCATGCAACTGCAAACCGGGGCGTTGAATTGTTTCAGCCGGGTACGGGACGCGGTGGGGCCGGTGGTCAGGAAATTGGCGGAAGAGACGAATGATACGACGTTCTTCGGTTGTGAAGCGAATATGTCGCTGGTTTGTTTGTCTTTGTGCCAGGGCGGAGGCAATCTGGTGGTGCGACCGGAACAGCACTGGTTGAAGCTGCTGCATTGCACCGGAGCCGGCAAAGTGATCCTCGCGGAGAAGGGGATTGACTGGTTTGCCGAACTTGCGGAACTTAATCCGCCTGAAAAGATTGCGGCTAATACGATAACCACGGTTGGAGAAATGAGAGCTGAGATTGAAAAGATCAAACGAAACGGCTATGCATTGTGTATGGGAGAGTGTTCGGAAGATGTTTCAGCGCTGGGAATTCCGGTTTATGATAAGCATGGCGAATTTGTCGGTGCGCTGGCCCAGTCGATTCCGTCCCTGTTCATCGAAGCAGGCAGGATAGATATTAACGAACGGGTAAAAATTCTGCGGACATATGCAGAGCAAATTTCTGATCAACTGTAATTAATAGTTCTGATAAACAGGACCTGTATTTTATTGAAAACAACAAAACGAGGAAGTATGGAAAGTAACAAATTTTCCGAATCGTCCGGTTTGACCAGCACTAAGATAAAGCGTCTGGCCAGAGAGTACGGAGCTGACGCGGTCGGGATCGCCCCAATGTCGCGATTCGAAGGAGCTCCGAAAGAGTTGGACCCGCGTTATATCCACCCGCAGGCGAAAAGCATGATCGGGTTTATTTTCAGGATTCCGCGCGGTTATCTCAGGGGAGTTGAAGAAGGTACTAACTTTTACATGTACCCGTCAATGGGCTATGCGTCGATCAACGAAAACGTCGCTCCGTTTGTTTTGCATAACGTGGGACGCCTGATCGAGGATCACGGTTACGAGGCGTCGGTGTTTCGCAACACCGGCGGACGCGGTCCGGTTTCAGATATGGACGGGCGGCCCGGATTCCAGGAGTCGCCGGAAGATCACAAGCGCTCGGTACAATACTCGCATCCGGTTAAGGACGGCTTTCCGGGACCGGATATCCTTTTCCAGTTCCGGATTGCTGCGTATCTTTGCGGTCTCGGGGAGATCGGCTACAGTAAAATGCTGTTGACCCCGCAGTTCGGACCGCGTAACCGGCAGGCATTTATCCTGACCGACGCGGAATTAGAACCGGACCCGATCTACAACGGCGAACCGCTCTGCAACCGCTGCATGGTGTGCGTAGCCGCCTGTCCGGGCAAATGTATTTCCGCCAAAGAAACCGTTCAGGTTGAACTGGCCGGTAATAAAGTCGAATGGGGTAAGCTGAACGAATGGGATTGTTTCGCGTACTATCAGGGAGCAAGCGGTAAATCAAATCCGTTCCTGGAGGAAGGCGCGTTTTCTCAATTGCCGGGAGGAGATGAAGTCTTTGCAGGTAAAGGGGCCGTGACCGCCCATGAATTCAACTTGTATGCCGCAGTCATCCGGAATAACTATGCTAATCCGCTGGGATATAACGCTCCGAAATGCGGTGGCTGTTTGCGGGCCTGTGTTAATACAATGGAAAAACGAAACTGTATGAGTAACAAATTCAAAAATAATTTCAGAACCGGCAAACCGTGGAAGCTTGATCGGCAAATCAGGGAGAAGTAAAATGCAGATAAACAGTACTATTATAAAAGAAAATGCTAAATTTTTCGGGGCCGACCTGGTTGGTATCGCTCCGATCGAACGTTTTGAAGGAACCGGGCTGACCGAGGATCCGAGGCATATCGCTCCGGCCGCCAAATCGGTAATCGGGCTAGGTTTCAGGGTTTTGCGCGGCAGTATGCGCGGGATTGAGACCGGAACCGAATTTTTCCAGTACCCGGCTATGAGCATTCGTAATATTGATTGTAATATCGCGCCGCATACGCTGCGCCGGGTATCGTGTTTTCTTGAAGATGCCGGTTACGAAGGTGTAACTCTGATGGCGGAGTCGGATCGCCGCCACGCTGACAAACCGGGGATAAATCCTGAAGGTGAGGATACTCAAAAATATACCGCGATTCCGGTCGCCCCCGGCAAACCGGCCCCGGATGTGCAAATCGATTTTGCTCAGGCTGCTTATTTGTGCGGGATGGGCGAGATCGGGATGGGCGGCTTTTTTCTGACCCCGGATTTCGGGCCGTTACAGCGCTTTGCTTTTATCCTGACCGATGCCGAACTCGAATCTGATCCGATTGCTGCGGCATCATTATGTGATCAGTGTGGGAAGTGTGCCGTGGCCTGTCCGGGAAACGCTATTATAAAGGAAATATGCGAACGCGACTGGGACGGTAAGAAAATACCGTCATGGACGCTGGACGAATGGCAATGCAGCGCCTATTACCGCGGCTGTTGTTCCGAATTGAATCCGTTTCTGCCGCCGGACGCGCTTTCGTCTCTGCCGTATGCGGAAGAACTGGTCCGGGGCGAAAAGCGTTTGACGCCGGATGAGGCGCAAGACGTCAGAAATATTGTCCGGAAGTTTTATGGAGGAGTCGGATACAATGTTGCCGCCTGCATTTGCGGTAAAGCCTGCCAGAAGGAATGTTTCATTCATTTGAGTGAAAACAACCTGCTCAAACGGCAGTTTAAAAATCCGTTCCGGACCGAACCGCAATGGCGCATTACAGAGAAAATCATTTAATCCGGGCTGGATCGCGGGATATTTGTGTCTGTCAACTTATGGCAGATGCAAATATTCGCTTATTCCTGATTTTTGGTCTGTGGAAATGAGATAATTTCCCGGCGCGCGGCATCGACCGCCCGGTTGGCGATATCCTGTACTTTTTGATAGGCCTGTTCCTGTTTGTTGGAAAGTTGTTCGAGTTGCGCGGCTTGAGAAGCTACCAGTTTTTCCAGGGCGTCGATTTTACTGGCCTGGACACTTTTTTCTCCGTCATAAGTGGCTTTTTGCAGGGCTTGTTTTGCGGCAAATTCCGCGTTCAAGCGCTCCGTATTGGCTTGAACCGCCTGTTTGATCGCCTGTTCTTTTTCAAGCGGAGCGGCTTCGACTTGTGCCTGCAGGTCATTGATGGCTTTTTCCCGTTCAATGATAATTTTTTCACGTTTGTCAAGTTCCTCCGAGCGTCCGGCGGTTTCAGCGTCAAATAGTTCTTTTTGCTGTTTGATCTCTTTTTCCATTTGCATAAGATCATCTTTAAGTTTGTTTTGCTTCTGCTCCCGCTCCCGTTTCAGATCGTATTCATATTCTTCTTTCTCCCGTTCGGTCTGACGTTGGCGGCGTGTTTTTTCTTCCTCATAGGCGGCTGCCGCTGCCGCCTTTTCCTGCTCGAAAGCGTTTTTTGCGGTTTGCATTTCATGGTCGAAATTGCTTTTCTTTTCATTCTGGGCCGCGATTAACACCGCGAGATCAGCAGCGGCAGCTTCAATGCTGTATAGCGTCTGCAGTTCTTCTTTTTTATCGTCTATTGCCCGGGAGAGTTGTTTAAAGGTATTGACTTCTTCTTCAAAACGTTCTGAAAGATTCAATAATTCTTTACCGAGCGCGGTTCTGAGGTCATGAATTCGCTTGCATGGATCTTGTTCGGCCTGCTTGGCTGCGGTTGCGGACGCGGCTTTTTTTTTCCGCGGCTTCCCGCAGCTTTTCACTGCTCAGTAATTCTGATTCCTGGGCTTTTAAAACTTGTTTCATTGCTTCATAGGCATCAAAGAGTTCTTTTTTAGTGTTGCTCATTGAGACTGCCGGCAAGTCGTTGTTATTTTGCATGATACTCCTCACAGTGATGATTATTTTATATTTTTCAGACAAACAAAATACTATAATTTATTTTTTTATCTTTTCAATATGTACTGGATTTTTTCTTGAGATATAATGATTTTGGGTTTGTAGTTTATTTGTTATCATGATTTTACAATATTTTAAGAAATCAAGTGATGCTAATTACGAAGATCGGTTAAGAACGTCTGTAATTGTTGACAACGTCAATCAGAAAGCAAAGAATAAACCCGAGAATGGCTTGCAGCTAAAGCGGTCCTGCGGCAGGGCTTCTGCGTAATTTAACAATATGGCTTTCATTGTTACTACCGCAAACTGCCTTGAAATTACAGCTTGAACGGGATGAACCCAAGATAAAGTTTGCTGACTTTTCCTTTTTGTTTTTCAATTCTGAAAAGTCGCCACATGAACGAGAAACTTGATTGATCCTGGCGACTGGAATAATTGATAAAAGGAAAAACGTCGCAATTATAACGCTGTTTGTCCTGCTCCACCCGGAAAAGGTATTTGAGGATGGCGAATTTACTGTAATCTTTTTCCCGTTTGTAATCGGAAAGCAGCAGCAGGATATTCCAGTAGTCTTTGTCCCGGTCGTAATTCCTGTAGTAGAGCAGGGGAATGATCGTGGTGCCGGATCTGGCTTCGACGGTATAACGTTTGTCAAGCTCGTACAGGGCTTTGAACAATGCGGTACGGTCTTTCAGGTCTATATCTTTGAAGCCGAGTTTATTTAGTTGCGCACTAAGCTTACTTACGGTTATTTTTATCTGTCGTTTGCGTTCTTCCGGCTTCATTTTCTTGCGGCGGTATTTGTAGCCCAGGCTGTAGGATCTGACTTTTAAGTCAGGAAAAGAATTCAACTTTTCAATATTCCAGTAATCCAGGTCTATCAGCGCGGCAACGGAACTCATGACTTCCTTAATGTCCTGCTGTTTGACTTTTTCGTAATCCCACATCTTGTATTGCTTACTCCAGTTATTGTAAAGCCAGAAAAACTGGTCACTTGATTTGGTTACAACCTTATTGGAATAATTGGTAGGCATTGGCAGGATCGCGTCTTTGCTGGAAGAACTGGTATGGCAGAACAGCAGCCAGTAGGCGGAAGCTTCCTTGCCGTTTTTCAGGCCTGATTGTTTCATTGCATCGCCGAAGACACGTTCTGGAAACCCGCAGTCCGGATCAATCTTTTTAGAATTATACCACGATAAGAATGCTGGAAGGGTCAGTGAGGCTTTTTGAGGTTTGGATGAATAGAAGTAAAGCGGGAAAACTCCATGACCAAAAGAATCATTCGACGGCAGCTTTTTGATTTTTCCATCAAATATCTGATTTAGATGAATCTGATCATAACATTGACCTTTATTGCGATTGGCGTAAGCAATTGTAAACCACCATCTCCATGAATCAGGAGAGTATTTCCATGAGAATACTGGAAAAAACTCAAATTCTTTAGTAGTGTATTGATAACTGTTTGCATTTTGCAAATTATACAACCCTTTTAAAATTTCGCATTTGGAAGTATCATGTGTTTTGCATGAATTACGCTCGAAAATCGTTTTTAAATCCGCAAAAGCAATTTTCTTGCGTTCGGCCATAATTTTCCGGTACGAATTTAATTGCGGCAGGAACGGTTTATTGATGTCGAGTTTAAGTTTGAATTGGTCTTTCAATTGTCGTTTTAAATAATTACGGCTACTATGATTAGTCAATTCTTTGTAGTATTGGAAGTTCTTTTCAAATTGTTCTGCGATTTCAATTTTAGCGGCAATTTTGTTTATTTGATTTATTATATCGGGATTGATTTTTGAGAAATCCCAGCGTTGTTCTTTTCTGGTTGTCGTGAAAAATGGAAATACGCTTATTCTGGACATGTAGTTGTCATTTTGTCGGGTTGTGAACGGAATAAAGTTTTCATGCCTGCCATAATTCAGGATATGTTGTTTTTTCTCATCGTATCCATACAGTAAGAAATCAAATGCGTAACGTGTGTTGGCCGGAACTTTTGCTTTTTTGCAGTCTTCACTGGAAAAAGTATTAAATAGAGCCGGGGAATGATATTTACTATTAACATATTTTAGGACGAAAGGCCCGCTGGCGTTAACATTTTGATCCTGAGCTTGTTTATAACTGTATAGCGGCCAAAAGTAAGAACTACTGGAGTTTCGCTTGAAGCTATAACCGCCGAACGGAAAAAGAATGTTCCCGGAACAATAATCTTTTCCGCTAGTGAAACTGCACAATAAAGGATAAACTAGTAATTCTTTAAAGGATGGAGTTTTTTTATAAAGGTAAACAGGGAGTATGCCGTTATAGTATCTTGAGTCGGCAGATCTTTGGAAATAGGGAAATACCCATAAGGCAGAGTCCCGTTCATACCAGAACAGCGGCAATGCGTAGAGTCGTTGGAGTTTATCCTGCCTGTGACTTAGTCCGGACAATCCCAATATATTAAGGTTGTCTTTATTTGCTGAGTGATTGTACCAGTAAATCGGGATAAAGGCGTGATTGTTGTTATCCTTATAAAAGTTCAATATCGACATGGTTATTTGGAGATCGTTTTTATGGAAGTAACTGAGAATTCCACCCAGAATCAGGAATTTTTCTTTATGTTTTTCAGGATTTTTATTGTAAAAATATAGCGGAAGCAGCGCGTTTCCAGTTTCTTGTCCTTTTTGGCGATACATGAAGTTAAGAATCCATAAAAGCTTTTCTTTATCGACTTTATTGTTATAGAAATATAATGGAAACAGTATGCTTCCGGTCTCTTGTTCATTTTTGCTATATATGAAGTTAAGAATCCATAAAAGCTTTTCTTTGTCGTCTTTATTGTTATAGAAATATAACGGAAACAGTGTACTTCCGGTCTCTTGTCCTTTTTTGCTATATATGAAGTTAAGAATCCATAAAAGCTTTTCTTTGTCGTCTTTATTGTTATAGAAATATAACGGAAACAGTGTACTTCCAGTCTCTTGCGCTTTCTTGCTATACATGAAGTTAAGAATCCATAAGAGCTTTTCTTTATCGGCTTTGTTATTATATAAATATAGCGGAAACAGCATACTTCCATTCCCTTGTTTATTCTGGCTATATAAGAAATTAAGGATCCATAAGACCTGTTCTTTGTCGTCTTTTTTGTAGAGATATAGCGGCACAAATGCATGGGTCAAATCATCATTATGACGATTGTAGTACAAGTTCAATAACCAGAAGTAATAGTTTTCATAGCCGCTGTAATTATAGTAATAGAGCGGCAACAGGGTATGAATAAGACGGTCATCGATTTCTGCAGTCGTGTTTGTTTTGTTTTTATTACATAAGGAAGAGGAGGTGTTTTTTGCTTTGCAGACGTAAAAACTCGGCAGCATAAAGAAACTCCAGGCGTTTGGCTTGGATTTGAATAAATAGAGTGGAATAAAAGTATTGAATGACCTTTGACCATTTCGCGACTGAAGGTAATTCAACAAAGAGAAGCTGTAGTTATTTTTTCCGTTAACGCTGTAATGATTTAATAATCCGCCCAATACAAGATACTCTTGAAATGTGTCGCCGTTGTATTTGACATGGAAGAATGGCGCGGCTCCATAGAACCCTTTTGCCCGGTTCCAGTAATAAGGCGCGGCCCAGCCATTATTATTGACCGGATTCCAGGCGGAAAGCGGAAACATGATCGAATATTCGTTGCCTTCCTGATTGTAGAACGGACGAATTGCGACCCCGTAAGGATCAATGTCGGCAAACGGCCACATCAGTGAGGTGAAATCGCCCTCGCGATAGACGAACGGCCAGATATTGATCCGGTTTTCGAATCGCGCGGCAAAGTTTTCACGGTCCTTGGGCCGGTTAAAGTTTTTGATGCTCTTCCGGCTGATGTTTGTTCCGCCGTCTTTCAAGGAGCTGTAGTGGCGGTTTTCTCTAAATGGCGACAGTCGCATCATCCGGTTGCTTGACGCGCATGAGCAGAGAAAGATTAACAACGGAGCAACAGCGACCAATCGGATCTTTGCCGATAAATTTAAAATACGCATTTTATATTCCTCCCGGGAGATGCGGTTTTTATAAAGATAGAGCAATAATTGAAAAAATCAACTGCTTAAGTTTGTTCTGTACGCAGGTCCGGACTGGACAAATTAGTCTTTATGAGCTATTTTTACGTCGAAAGTTGTCTTTTTTATTGAAAATTGAGGGGCAAAACAGATGGAAGAAATAAAGTGTAGATTTCAAGTGTTATCTGCCGATCTCGCAAAAATTCAAGACCAAGTGGTAAAATCCGGTAATGTAAAAACTCTGATCCTGGTCCTGGGCGGAGCTTGCGTATTAATTATTTCCGGAATTATTTTCGGGTTATACCGGGCTTATTTGATATTCCGTGACGGAGGGTCTTATCTGGAAAAACTGCATTTGCTTTGGGATGACCAGTTTGCCATGCTTGGCCTGATCATGATATGTGTGATTCCGGTTACTTTCTTATATTCATATTTCCGGAAAAAGGCCGCAAAGAATTTTGATGCCGGAAACTATCTGGTTGACGTGGTGGTATGCGATGAAAATATAAGTTTCTCTGATAGCAGCGGAACATCCCGGATTCCCTGGAATGACTTTTCGTCCACAAAAGAGACTGATGAATTCTTCATTTTTTTCGAATCGGACAGCCGGTGCAGATATCTCCCGAAGCGCATACTTAACGATGTCGAGCTTGAATTTCTGAGGGAGATTATCAAGGAACCCGCGACTGCTTCCGGTTCTGTTGATTTTTCGCTGGAGGATGAAAAACACTATAAAGACGCCATCAGATGTTCCGGTCAGGTGGAGTATGATGAGTATTCGGAAGGAATGTTTCCTTTTTACCGAATATACCGGGTGCTGTTTATCATTATTTCTATAGTACTTTTTCTGTTGCTGGGGATGGAACTTCTTAATCGTTATTTTCCTGAGATGGTTCTGAAGTTGAACAATGGGCATCCTCCCGTTTCTTTCGGTGATCCGTTAAAGATGGCTCTGCTAATTTGCGCCTTTGTCGCTTTTCAGTATTTCATGGTATTTTATAAAAAGAAAGCGCGGCGGGATTTTGAAAAAGATGAAATGCTGCATGAAAAAGCCGACTATGTTTTGACGCCTGAATTGCTTGTTGTAGCTTCCCGGCACGGCAAATCAACAGTACGCTGGAACGAGTATATTCGCTGGAAGGAAACGAAGTTGACCTTCCGGTTCCAAGATGCCTTAGGGATATGGCGGATTTTTCCAAAACGTTTTCTTTCTGATGGGGACCGGACTATTTTAAGAGGTTGGCTGAAAGACTCCATTAATGGACGGCCTGCCAATATTCAAAGAGCTACCGTTGGCCAACGTGATGTTTATTTCATCGGCGCCGGTGTATTTAATGATTTGAGAGGGAAATGCATGATTTCCTATCGGCCCGGAACGGATAAGCCGGTC
The DNA here is from genome assembly GCA_963676655.2 of Victivallales bacterium. Taxonomy (GTDB): domain Bacteria; phylum Verrucomicrobiota; class Lentisphaeria; order Victivallales; family Victivallaceae. Next base: position 264,614 of record CAXXKX010000004.1, read on the forward strand.
TTGATCTCCGGTGGATTAAGTGTTCATGATGAAGCAGGAATTAGTCTTGCGCTTGATGAGGCTGCCACGCATCAATGGTATTCCTATTTCAAGCAGGCAGACGCATTATGGTTTTTCCGGCTTATCAGTGAAAAAGTGAAGAATAATACGGAGTTGTCCTTGGCCGAATTGCAGCAAGCCTATTATAAGGAAAATAAAAAGCCGCTGCTCAGTCTTGAGGAGTATTATCGTAATCGGAAATGAAAACGTCCTGAAAAACTTGTTTTCTCGTTATCCCCGTTTTAAATTGTCGCCAGATTCCAACCACTGTGATTGTGACGATTGAATAGCAGATTACGCCCAGCACGAAAAAAGCCAGAATCCTGGCCGCCTGATAATCGTGATACTGCGGCATTTTCAACGCGAAAACAATTGAAAATATCATCCCGGTCAAGCCGATGATGATTATCGAAGGTAGATTAGGTAGAATCCTGGCAGACCGTTCTTTTTCCGGTTTTGTGTTGGCCAGATAGACCAGAAGCGCCGCCATAACCGCGAATAAGCCGCCAGCGGTTCCGACCGCATAGAATAAAGCCCACCAGTGAATATGCAGAAATGGCACTTTTTGCAGCAGCCACGGGAAAATTTGGGGGCCGCGACCAAAGCCGTGTGAGAGCAGATCCCAGGCATCATGCAGGATCGCGCCTATTATGATGGACAAAATAATTACGCCAAGGCGTTTGACCGGAAAAAACGCATACGGTTTTTTGTTCAGGGTCAGCAACCGGTCACGAATAAAATCAGGGCTCAGGTCGGCAATCAGATAGCGCCAGACTTTGTAGTAAAGAAACAGGATGACCAGACCGACCGGGACACAAAAATAAAAAAGTCCGCCGATGGAATGCGCGCCGCGCCGGATATAGTCGAAAAAGATGAAGTATTCAAAATCCGGAACCATGCAGCCAACGATCAGGGCCGGAAAACACAATCTGCTTTTATAAAACGGCAAAGCCGCCGCTGCATGTGAAATTGTAAATGACATGACGCAATTCCTCCCGGATTTTTTATTGAGTCTCTTTCAGTTCTTCCGGGAACGTCGGCTTTATATTCATATGGCGCAGGGTGCGAATCGCGATATTCTTGAAAGTGGGAGCGGAAACCGTACCGCCGTAGTGACTTTTTTCCGGTTCATCGGCACTGACCAGCAAAACAAAGGCGGGTTTTTCCGCCGGGACGAAGCCGATAAATGAAGCATAGAATTTTGTATGGGAGTAAACCATTCTTTTTTTCGTTCCGATCATTACCGGTTCGAGTTTCTGACTGGTTCCGGTTTTGCCGGCGACGGAGTAGCCTTTTACCGCGGCCTGAGTGGCGGTGCCGCCCTCTCTGGTTACCAGTTTCATCATTGAAACGATTTTTGCCCAGGTGGACGGGGTTTTGTATAATTCAATTGGCGGCGGATTTTCAATCTTTTTGACAATTCCCGCTTCCTTGTTTTCCAACCGGTCGATCAGTCGCATATATGGCAGTTTGCCGTGGTTGGCTAACGCGCAATAGGCCCTGACCAACTGCAGTGGTGAAACATTGAACGCCTGGCCGATCGGGAGGCGGGCGATAGTCATGCCGTCTCCTTCCCGAATCGGATGCAGCATTCCGACATTCTCCAAGCCGATTTCAATTCCTGAACGCTTACCGAACCCGAAGCCGCGAAGCGTCTTAAAGAGATTTTTTTCTCCCATTTTTAAGGTTATTTTTGCGGTTCCGATATTACTTGATTTCTGGATTATTTCCGCGACATTCAAGTCTTTGTAGTGATGGCCGGCATCTTTCATTTTATATTGCGGCCAATAACCGTTTTCACAATAAAAAATAGTTTGCGGAGTCACAATCCCCAAGTCCAGGGCTTTGGAAACGACAATTGGTTTCATGGTCGAGCCGGGTTCGAAGTTGGCGCGCATGATGATGTTGGCGGTTTGATGCGGAGTTAAGCCGCGCCGGTCATTGGGATTGAACGTCGGACGCTGGGCCATCGCCAGAATGTCCCCTTCGGGAGTGGCGAGGATGGCCCAGGCTGCTTTAGGGTTCCATTGCGCAACGAGTTTATCAAGTTCCTCTTCGACAATCGACTGGATCGGTTCCCGGATCGTCATGATGACATTCAGCGCGACGTTGTCTTCAGTGATCTCTACTTTCCGGTCGCCGTAATGCAGGGGACGTCCCTTGCGGGAGCGTTCATAGGTGGCAACCTGATTTTTAGAGACCAGATATTTGTTGAAATATTTTTCCAGTCCAAACGCTGATTCTTTGTTTGTTTCCTTATCGATAAAAGTGAATCCCAGCACGTTTGCCAGCATGCTGTCTTTCGGATAATAGCGGGTCCGGATTACCTTAAACTGAATACCGCGAATAAATTTTTTGTATTGCAGTTTTTCCATTTCGGCGATTTTTTTCGCCTTTTTTAGTTTAGCCCTCGCTTTGGCGACTCTTTTGTTATATGCCTTGATTTCTTCATTCTTTTTCTGAATTTTATCTTTAAGCATATCGCCGATATTCAGCGGAACTTTGGAGTGAACCGGCGCGTAGCGATTTTTCTTGACCTCTTTTTCTCCGTCTTTGACTACTTCTCTTGTACGGACTATGAAGCTTTCCCGCAGCTTCTGATAGTCCAAATCGAGATACCGGGAGAACAACCGGGCTAGATATTCTGAATTTTCGTCGGTTAATAACGATGGGTCCAACTGGATATTGTATACGGGGCGGTTCCCGACCAGAAGATTGCCGTTAAAATCATAGATTTCGCCGCGTTCGCCATGACTTTCTTTTGTCGATGTGTATTTCTTTTTGGCTTTTTCGTATAACTCGTCGTGCCGGAGAATCTGGACTGTATACAAGTAGCTGCCAAGGGCCAGGAATGCCAGCAGCAGCACAAATGCGATGATGACGATTCTTGATCGTATTGAATCTTCATTCCACGGCATGTACTGACTCCTGGCCTGATAAGCGGTCAAGCTTATTTTTCTATAACATCACAGACTTCGATTTATATTCAAATACCGCGATTATCTTGTTATAGATAATTATGATCTAAAACTTATTACGAAATTCCCGGTTAACGCAACGTTAGACGAGAACCGGTACTGACGGTGCCGGTATCTTTGGCATCTTTCCGGTTGTACGGGACAATCGCCAACTGTTTGATCTGAGTGTGGAGCGGAGCTCTGAGCTGCAGATTGAACTTGACGATACGACTACTGATTTCGGGCCAGCTGGAAAGCTTTTCCCGGCGCAACCTGAGGTTTTCCGCTTCCAGGCGCATCCGGGCAATTTTGATCTGGAGCTGTCTGGCTTCTTCATCAAGTTTGTCGATCCGGTTGTTCAAGACGATTCTGGCGTTGGCAATACAGAAGACCACCGACAGCAGTATTACAACATTAAGTACTGCGGTCAGCGCTTGAAAGCCGACATGGATATTTGAATCGTCGTTACGACGATTGTCCTTTTTTTTACTGGTAGTTCCTGCTGTTAAAATCATGCTGCCACCCTTTTTGCAAATATGTCCAAGTATTCTTTTCCTTACAGTTTTTCAGCCGCGCGCAATTTCGCTGATGCGGAGCGGCGGTTTATTTCAAGTTCATCCGCATCGGCCACTACCGGTTTGCGGGTTAAAATCTTTATTTCACTATGATGATTGCAGATGCAAACCGGACAACCCGGCGGGCAAATGCAGTCAGTTGCTTTGTCGCGGAAGAATTGTTTAACGATCCGGTCTTCCAGTGAATGGAAACTGATCATTACCAGTCTTCCGCCCGGTTTTAAAATGTTTACCGCTGACTCAAGCGCCTTCTTGAGTTCTCCGAGTTCATCGTTCACCGCGATCCGCAGTGCCTGAAAACAGAGTGTCGCTGCCGGTAAACCGCGTTTTCGCGGATTCCCCAGCACTTTTTCACACAGTTCCGCCAACTCGGATGTCTCGGTCCAGGGCGCTGTCTCACGCTGGGCGACAATCGCTCTGGCCAGGGCTCGGCTTTTGGGGATTTCACCGTAGTCCCGGAAAATCTCGGCCAATTCGTCTTCGGTAGCGTTATTCAAGAGCCGGCTGGCGGTGTTGGGCGAACGTTTATCCATTCGCATGTCCAACGGTCCATTCAGGCGGTGAGAAAATCCGCGGTCCGCATCGTCTATTTGCGGAGAGGATATTCCCAGATCCAGCAGAACGCCGTCGACGAGGTCCCACCCTATATCGTGGGCGTGCTCCGCCAGATCTCCAAACTTGCCTCTCGTGAGGTGGGTGCGGCCGGAAGCGAAGCTCAGAGTTTCCCGCGCTCTGATTAATGCGTCGCCGTCGCGATCGATACCCAACACCTCAGCCTTCTGGTTTTCCTGTAAAATCAAACTGCTGTGTCCGCCGCAGCCGAGGGTTCCGTCAATGATTCGGACCGCTCCTTCGCGGCAGTTCAGAAATTCCAACACTGCTTTTGGAAGGACCGGAATATGGGAGTAATCCAATACCTTTTTGTCATTTGAAGTTGTGTTGTTCTTTTCTGTCATTTCTTATTTTTCAAAGCATTCCTGAATATTTCAGAAAGCGAATCTCCTTTACACGCTTCTTTAACTTTATCCAGATACGGTTTCATGTCTTTCGGTTTCTGCGGCCAGTTTTCCGGCGCGCATATTCTGATATAAGACAAAGAACCGATCATCTGCAGTTTCGACTCCACGCCGATGCTCTCAAGCAGTTCACGGTCAAGTTTGATCCGCCCCTGCTTGTCGCACAGACATTCCCGGGTGGACGACCCAATCCACGACATAACCAGCTGCAAATCCGGGTCAAGCATTGCTTCCCGGCTCAGTTTCTCCATATATTCATCCATCATATAGAAAGGCAGCAGCAACAGGTCATTATTCATGCCCGGCACCAGTACCAGCACCAGATCTTTGTTCCGGCGACGCCATTCACTGGGCATCGGGACCCGGTATTGGCTATCCAGGGAACGCTCGTAGGCGCTGGAGAAAAAAGGTTTTTGTCTGCTCTGTTCCATCTGCGGTTCACTCATCATTACCGGATATTACTTTCCCTGACAACGGCTTTGGCTCCCGGTACAAACCAAAATGTCCCTGTTCTTCTCTTAATTCTCCCTTTTTAATGCTAATTCTCCCTATTTAACCCTATAGTATACTTTCTCCACCCATTTTGCAACTTTTTTATTAAGAAAAACCGTAAAAAAAAGTTTTTTTTCAAAATCCCACGTAGTGGGGGGGATATTTTTCGCGTAAAAGGGCCTGGAATCATATTTTCCGAAAATATATTCATCCGGATTTGCTTTTCACATGGAAACAGATTAGATTGATATGATAGTAATTTTGCATTAATAAACGAGCACTTGTTTTAAATGGATCGGGAAAATCTTTTTGGTATCGTTATAAGAACCTCGGATATTCAACGCAGCAGGTTCTTTTTCAGTAATATTTTGATGTTGGGCGAACCTGAGCTGGATTCGAATTTCTGGTTGAGGTATGCTTTGCCTGGCGGCGGTGATTTGTTTGTGGAAGCGTCGCCGGCTCCTCCGGTGATGCTGGAGGGGTATCGCCGAATGCCATGGGTGTACCGCCCGGATGACCCCGAAAAAGTGCTTGCCTCACTACGCAAGGCCGGTTACAATACCGAAGCCAAAGTGCTTGAACAGGGAGAGATGACCCTGCACCGGGTTACCGATCCTGATGATAATATCTTCTTTGTTGCTGAATAATAAATGAAAGAAAATCAAATGCTTGATTCAAAGTGTTTTGTTCGTGTTTCATCCGGATCTGATCAGGAATTTAAAGTTTTAATTTCCGGGGACTGCTGTCCGCAGGGCATTGGCGAAGAACTGGTTAACGCCGGAAAGGCTGACTCTATTTTATCTGATATTGTTCCGTTGACATCCGCCGCTGATGTGGCAATCCTTCAGTTTGAAGCTCCGTTGACGGAGGCAAGTTCCCCGATCATTAAATCCGGACCGCCGCTGAAAGTGCATCCAAATTGTATCGACCTGATTAAAGCCGGTGGTTATGACACGGTAACCCTGGCCAACAATCATACCGGTGATCATGGGGAAGATGCGTTATTGGAAACTTTACAGAGAATCGATGACGCGGGGATTTGCCGGGTCGGAGCCGGAAAAGACCTTGAAGATGCCAATAAACCTTTAGTTATTGAGAAAAACGGTTTTAAACTTACAGTTATCAACGCGGCCGAACATGAATTCGGCAGTGCCGGGCCAAACAAGCCGGGAGCCGCGCCTTTGGATCCGTTTCATTTGATCAAAACGATTCGTGAAACTTCTACTAAATCGGATGCGGTCATTGTGATTATCCACGGCGGAAATGAGTATAATCCGGTTCCAAGTCCCAGAATGGTCAGCACATATCGTGCGTTCGCCGATGCCGGCGCGACTGCGGTTGTCAATATTCATACTCATTGTCCACAGGGAATTGAAATGTACAACGGCGTTCCGATTGTCTACAGTCTCGGAAATTTTTATTTCCCGTATGATGGACGTCCGCTTGCCTGGTCGCTGGGGTATTCCGTTACCATCGGATTTTCACGTGACGGCGCTGCGAGTTTGCAGGTTCATCCGCATACTTTTGCTCCGGATAATACCAGAGTTCGTTCATTGAGCGAGGCTGGTACAGCAAAATTTGCCGCTTATCTTAACAAGTTGTCAGAACCGCTGTCCCAACTGGCCTTAGTTCAGAAATATTTTGAAGCCTGGGCCGGTACTCGAGGCGGGGGAATGGTTGATCTCTACAAACGCGCAGAGAATTGGCAGGAAAAGGCAAAAACACCGGAAGGTTTGTTTGAACTGATGCCGCTTCGCAACCTCCTGACATGTGAAGCTCATCATGAACTGCTGTCTACTTTCTGGCGGCTGGTAGAAGAGGTGCGTCTTGATGAAGCCAAAGCGTTTATGCCGGAACTCGAAAAGCTGGCTGACGTTTCTGAATTCTCCAACGAAATGGCTTGATAATATCTTTTTCAGTACTCTTTATTGTATGGCTTTTTTCGTTTTAAAAGTAGCATTACTTGATTTTTGATTTATGTGTAAGTGGCTGAAAATAAATATCATAGTAATGATTTGCCATGCGGGACTTTCCGCTTGTTTGCATTAGTTGCAGGGGATGAGCATATATTCATCCCAACTTCAGGTAAAGTTTTCCCCAACTATTCTTTCAATCCAGTCGTTTGTTCATGGAAAAAGCATTTATCAAGAGAATAATCGTTTCAATTGATATTTTTGCTTTGTTTGTAATGTCCGACAAAAAGGATTATATTTAATTGAGATGATATAGGAGACGCGGAAAGGCTGGATTTTTTTCACAGTCACAGTTTATTTTAAAAGTTTTTTTGATGATTCAAAAATAATAGAGATACGGGTAGAATCTTGATAAGGTAAGGGAGATAATTCTATGACTTTTACATATTTTGAAAATCCAGGCGACTTTGCCTATATGGCTGATGGTGGACAGGTTTGTCACTTTTGCCAGGTAGCTGCTAATTGTCTCGATGGGTCTCACTTTTTTGGGGCGAAGGAAATAGGGGCAGTTTGTTTTTCGTGTATGCAGAAAGGCTGCCTTATCGAGTTGGATATATCTGCAAACGAAATAGATGTATCATTGCTTAATCCGAGTTTAATCGATGTTAACAAGGTTGCAAATGAGATCAGGTATTGTACTCCGTCAGTTCCAACCTGGCAGGAATCATTTTGGCCCATTAAGCATGGCAGACCATATAAATTTATAAAAATAGCCTCAAAGATCGATTATGAATCAAAAGAGCATTTTATCAAATCTTTATATGATAATGATAATGATAATGATCCTGAATGGTTATGGGAGATGTTGCCCGGGCACAGGATTGCAAATCTACAAGAAGGCCAATATGATTTGTCTTGTTATTTGTATGACTTGGACGGGGATATTTTAACTACTTGGGATGCAAATTAAGATGATAAGTATTTTAAACCTGAATCTGCCATTCTGGAAGACAATTCAAAATGTGTTTTTAAGAGGTGTTTTTTTACTTTAAGGTTAAAAATGGTCTGGGTATGGATAAACATTGAGAAGGCCAACTAATTAAGATCTAATAAATTACAAAACCACAAGTTTGAGGAGTAATAACAGAAAATATTATGTGTAAAAGTTGGGGTGAAATTTACCTTAATCATTATGAAAAGTATTTTGGTCAATACGCAAATGCAAATATTTATAAAAATCATAATGCAGAGTCGTTGCAATTACTCGAATACGATAAGGTCTTTTCCCGTTGCAAAGTATATTGTTCTTTAGGGCTAAGTAAATACCCTCAAGAAAATAATTTTGCAGAGGTGTTTATTCCAATAGATGATGCTATCGGAAAGAATATTGAATTAGTGCCTGATGTTATAGCTGCAGCTCTTTTTGGGATAATATGTTCAAAAACGCCTTTACAAAGAGGTACTGTCGTAGATCAAATAAAGTTAAGAAATAAGGGATTTTTCGAACAGTGGAACAAAGACGCCATTTATTTTACATTTGCATTTGACCTTCCGGCAAGCTTTGAAGAAATAAAAATTAATGGCAAGTCCGGGTTCGTATACACTGGTTTTTTCATCTCTCAAAAAGAGTATGAATGTTTATGTAAATATAAGCCTGATGCTTTTGAACAATTGTTTCAAAAAGCGCAGGTTGATGTTTATGACTTATCAAGGCCAAGTATTGTTTGATTGCAGGATATTTTTGCCAACGCGCTATTAGGAAAAATGGAGAAAGAAGGACAAACTGCGGAGATGAAAAGAGTTATTTTAGCTCCAATTACGCTATTTTAGAAAATAACGAATCCCAGATTTAGGTCCTGTTATATTAAAAAATATTTAACTGAAGAATTGGCCCGAACCCTAAAGATTTGTAATTCTCATGAGTAATAGTAGAGATCATTTAATCATTGGAATTTTCAATAAAGTTATTTTTATTGTTTTTCTCTGCCTGGTTACAACTCTTGTTATATGTAGTCATTATTCTAATGAAGACTTTTTGATACTTGGGTATTTTATATTTCTCAGTGGGATTGCCTTTGTGCTCTCTTCTGGCTGTCAAAAATGCGGACGAAGGCCGACAATAGATTTTTATTTAAAATTTTTCAATTCATGGGTTACTCCTTGTCCATATTGTGATGATGAGGAAAATTTACAGTTAACATCCGCTGCCTGGCAAATACAATTTGCGGAATACGTCATAACAAATTGCAAAAAAATGATACTTCTGGTTATGTGTATGATCATTACTGTACTCATTGCTTTACATTTATTTTTTCCTGACATCTATTGGTTTTATAAAATATGGCTGGGATGTGTAACAGCTGTTTTCCTGAGTATAGTTGTAATATTTATATTTAGACGCAGACTTATTACTACTCCCCAAAATCCCCGGCTGTTCAATAAAGAATTCAAAAGAAAATGTTATTTTGCAGGTGCAGTGTTTTTGGGGGTATTTTGTTTCGGGATGACTGCATTGCCAGGTTTTATTCAGATTGAGCAAGAACTTAATAAGGTTCGTTCTATTTCGTCAAAAAAAATTTCCGGAGTTTCATTAAAAGATAAAAATTATACTTCCGCAGCCAAGATTTCTCTCTTGAAAAAATCTTGTTCACAAGCAAAACTTTTCCATCCCAACCATGAATTAGCCGGAGCAGAATTCAATTTTATTATTGCCATGGATAACGGTGAAACTATGAGTTATACTGCCTGTATTTACAAAAATCATATGAAAGATATCGTTCTGCTTTATCCAACCTATCATAGTGAGAAAAAAATATTGCTTCCGGGAGCCGCAGATTTACTTGCTCCGGAAACCAGTAAAAATAAAAGCGACAACAAGCCGACAGGAGGAAATATCGGCCTCTGGAATAATACATTCCGGTGACTGTATGAGGATAATAATTTGAATCTGACATCAAAGGATGAGAATGAAAAATGAAAATTAAGAATTTATTAAAAAAAGCAATGTCGGGTGATTACACCGCTCAGGAGAAATTGGCTTGGATATATGACAATGGAAGCGGAGTGCGTAAATCGTATAAGAAGGCTTTTTACTGGTATCTCAAAGCATCAAAGAATGGTAATCCTATTGTTCACTACAATTTGGGATTATGCTATTTGCTTGGCAAAGGTGTGTCGAAGAACGCTGAAAAAGCTTTTTACTGGACCCAATTATCAGCAGAGGCTGGATATAACGATGCGATGCTGGCACTCGGCTGGCACTATCTCAATGGCTATGGTGTGACGCAAAATTTTGTTCATGCAAAAAAGTGGTATAATGCGGCATTAATTCAGGAAGAAAGTGGGGAGGCTTCTTTTAGTTTGGGGCAAATTGCTTATGATGAAGGTCGGTACGAAGCTGCGAAATATTATTTTGTTCTTGCACGAGACAAGTTTAATCATCCCAGGTCATATTATTATCTTGGGCGAATGTATTTTGAAGAGAATGGTGTTGAACGAAATTTGCGAACAGCAAAAAAATACTTGCTGAAGGCATCAAGTTCCGGCATCTGCAATGCAACTCGTTTACTCAATAGTAAGAGATTCAAAAAAATGTTCAACAGGTAAAAAATTTTTGTCTGTAAAATAAAGCAGTATGTACTTTAATATTTTTTCTTAAGTTGTTGGTCTTTAGTTGAATGGGTGAATGTTTCAAAGTTGGTTTTTTCGCCATTGCGACGGGGTGGTTCCGTGATATTTCTTGAAGACAGATGCGAAATATTGACTGGACGAAAAACCCAGGTTGAACGCTATGTCCGTTATCGATAATCCTGGTTTTCGCAGCATGGCTGCTCCGGCTTGGCATTTGATCCGACTGATAAAATCACCCGGCGTCATGCCGCATTCGCGACGGAATTGTTCACTGAATACTGAGATTGAATATCCAAACTGGTCGGCCAGATCTTTTACGGCAATTGGTGATGACAGATTCTTTTCGATATATTTTCTGGTCATTAGCTCCATTTCGGAAGCTTTGCATGTCGGGGCCGCTTTGAAAAGATTGTATGATTCGCTGATGATCAGACATAAAATCGCCCGCAATTGTGCTATCCTGATGCTTGACTGATCCTGGCCAAGATCATCAAGCAGAAGTCTGAACGTTTTCAGGGTTTCAAGCAGAGGTGTGCAATCAACAGTAACATTGCCGCAACCTCCAAAAAAAGTATCCATGTCAATTAGCTCCCGCTTTGAAAAAACCGAGTTTTTGGCGGCATTTTTCACTTTTGGGTCAAAGACAATCCAATACAAGGTTCCAGGCGTAATTACATGTCCGCGACCACAATGGCTTTCGCCGGGCTGGACTATTGCCGCAGTGCCTCCGGTCAGTCGCAGCTCTTTTCCGCTGACGGTTTCCCAGACAACTTCACCGGCTGTCAGATAAGTCAGCTCGTATCCGGTATGCACATGCGGCGCCAGGCTGATCGGTTTATGCAGGATATCCGTACCTGCACCGGTTATGAGAGGCATCCCGGCAAATTGAGACTGAAATGCGATCCGTTTACCGTTTTTAATCAGCATGTATAAATTTCTCCTGCCTGAAAAATTGAACGCTTTATTCTAAAATACACATATATTATATAATATTCGCAAATTTAGACAAAATCAATTAAAAGGACATATAAAATGACTCCAAAAGAAGTTGTAAAACGCACGATAAATTTTTCATTTCCGGATCGACTGGCGACAAGTAAAAAAGAAAATACCGATTATTCCGGGATTGGAATGACTCCGAGTCCCGATGCCAGGGGAGGTGGCGGACAGAGGAAATTTGTCGATGAATGGGGTGCGGTCTGGGAAAACATCGGAATATGCAAACTTGGAGAAGTCAAAGATTTTCCGCTTAAAAACTGGAATGATTTTGATAAACTTAATGTTCCGGATGTTAAAGCACCATATCGCTGGAATCATGATGAAATAAAACGAGTTTTGCAGAAAGACCAGGATAAATTTATCTTTTGCGGCGGAATTTCTTTATACGAAAGGGTACATTTTTTGCGCGGCCTGGAAGAAACCTGGATCGATATCTATGAGAATCCGGAGCAACTGAAAATGTTGATCGGTATTTTAACGCAGATGAATCTGGAAGCAATCGATATTTATGCCAAGTACAAACCGGACGGTTTTATGTTCTGTGATGATTGGGGGTTGCAGAATGCTCTGATGATAAGTCCTGACGCCTGGAGAGAATTTTGGAAGCCGGCTTATGCTAAAATTTACAAAGCCGCACACGATGCCGGGATGTTGACTTTCCTGCACAGTTGCGGCTATATTGTGGAAATCCTCGATGATCTGATTGATGCGGGACTGGATGTTATTCAGATGGATCAGCAGGAAAATATGGGGGTGGAGTTACTTGGAGAACGTTTTGGAGGTCGCATCGCATTCTGGTGTCCAGTAGATATTCAGCAGACAATGTGTCACGGTTCCGAAGCGGAAATAAGGGCATATTGCAGAGCTTTATTTAAACATCTCGGTGGCAAATCCGGCGGTTTCCTGCCCGGCTGGTATGGCGATCCGGTCGGAGCCGGCCATAGTGACGAAGCCCAAAGAATCATGTTTGACGAATTCGATCAAATAAGCATGGATGTTTACGGAAAGGCTAAATAAGCAGAACACAAGGAGCCCCGGATTGGGGCTCCGATGCTTTTGAAACTATTGTATCTGCTTCAGTCTTCAAGGATAAATATTTCTTCAACCTGTTTGTCGAATATTCTGGCAAGGCGGATGGCCAGAGGCAGACTTGGGGAGTAACGCCCCTGTTCAATCGCTATGATAGTTTGCCGGGTGACTCCGGCTTTTTCAGCTAATTGCTGCTGGGTCATCTGATCACAGTCAAATCGGCAGCGGCGAATATTATTTTTTATTCTTTCCTCAGTCATTGCCATTTTCCTCAAGGCAGTTATCCCGTCTGTACAGGATAAGAATTGTCATTGCGTGGACAAAGAACGAAGTAAAACCGCCTGCCGCGAACAGCAACGGGAGAATATTAATGGATATTGTCGCATTGCCATGCAGACGCAGATACTCCCAAATCCCCATACAGATAATGCCAAAAAACATATATGACATGGCAAACCCGTTAAATGCGGCTTTTTGGTTTATATACCGGTCGCGCTCGTCAAATTGAATTTGGGCTTTGTCTTTCCTGAAGATTGCCGGTCCCAGGCCGGCAATGCCGCCGAGGCCAAGACAGCCCAGGCCGGCCCATGCTCGCGGGAATCCAATATTGAAGTAAAGAACAGTTACGACTATAGCACTCAAAATGAGTGATGCCCCAAGACAAATTACGGTCAACCACGAAATTTTTTGCATTCGATTCATTGTTTTGCCTTTCATAATAAAATGTCAATCGATCTATACATATAGTAATGCTTTATTTACAATATGTCAAGTATGCTTTACATTTTTTGAATAAAAAATTGTTTAAGTATGATATATATCGGCTATAATTGCTTCAATCCTTGATTTTTCACAGCGGCATATTATGTTTTATAAAGCGATAATGATTGATTTTAATTTATATGGAGGGTATTGAAAATGGTAAATGCAACACTGGAGACACACTTTGCCGCGCCGGAACGAACTGATTCGGTGGAACTCAACCGTCAAGTTTCTTTGTTCCACAATGAATTACTGCTGGCTGAATTTGGTGATGCGGTACCGAATTTAATGATGGTTCTCAACCGGCAGCGAGAGGTTGTTTATGCCAATAAACAATTGCTCGATGTTTTGGGCGTAAGGTCAATAGATGAAATCAAAGGTCAGCGCCCGGGAGAGTTGTTCAATTGCGAGTATGCGGATAACATGCCGGCTGGTTGCGGCACCTCTGAATTCTGCCAGGTTTGTGGAGCGGTTGGAGCTATTCTCGGCGCTCAGGATGGTTCACAGTCAAGCCAGGAATGTCATTTGCTGACCAAAGAAAATATGGCTTATACCATGCAGGCCTGGGCTACTCCCTATATCTTTGAAGGTAATACTTATGTTATTTTCCTGCTGATCGACATTAGTGACCAGAAACGACGCCAGAGTCTGGAAAGGTTGTTTTACCATGATATCATGAATTCAGCCGGGGGAATATCGGGTTTGGCCTCGATTTTGATGCGCAGAAAAAAGCCGGAAGATGCAATCAGGACTGTTTCACTGATTCAAGGGGCTGCCGACCGTTTGATCGAGGAAGTGAAATCTCATCGGCAACTCGCGGCAGCGGAACGCGGCGAGGTTGAAATTGATATCAATACGGTAGAATCACTTCGACTGATGCAGGACGTCGCAAATTCTTATTCTGAACATGAAGTTGCGAATCAGCGGACCATTCAGATAAATCCGGCTTCCGATAATGTTGAGTTCGCAACCGATGTTGTGCTTGCACGCCGGGTTATTGGCAATATGGTAAAGAATGCGCTTGAGGCCTCTTCTCCGGGAGAAACTGTGTCGTTAGAGTGTTTGGATGACGAAGATTTTGTTGTATTTTCAGTCCATAATTCATGTTATATGCCGAAAAAACTGCAACTGCAAATGTTCCAGCGCTCTTTTTCAACCAAGGGCGCCGGACGCGGAATTGGTACTTACAGCATCAAGCTTTTTGGTGAAAAATACCTTGGAGGCAGAGTCTCCTTTACCAGTTCAGAGGAAAACGGGACAACATTTTACTTGAGACTGCCAAAAGAGCATGCAGAAATTTAACTGTTTTTCAGGGATCGGCGCAGATTAAGCAATAATTGCAGGAACTGGAATATTACTTTGAATGACAATTTACTTTCGCCGTGAACCCGCAAGCCGAAGATAATCCCGGATTCGGTTATCCGGTACTTTTTCTCGGAATTCTCCAGGAGAAACAGCAATTCAAGCATGATTTTGAAACCTTTGGGATTCAATCGGTTTTTTACTTCATTGAAAACATCCTTGCGGATGAGAAAATAGCCTGACATCGGGTCTTTTACGGTTACCCGGAGCAGAATTTTAGTCATCAGAGCGGCGGTGCGACTGATGATCACTCTTGACAGGCTCCATTTTTCCTTGAATCCGCCGCCTTCGACATAGCGCGAACCGATAACCATATCATAATTATCCTCAAGCGTTTTGAACAGGCGCGGCAGGGCCGCGATATCATGCTGTAAGTCACCGTCCATGCAGCACAGAAAATCACCTTTAGCACGGCTGAAACCCTGAACAATACTTGGGCTGAGTCCGGGATTTCCTTCATTCAGCATCGGCGTCAAATATGGTTTGTCCGCGGCGATTCGCATTGCCTCGTCGTAAGTCCCGTCAGGAGAGTTTTCATCGACAATGACTATTTCATAATCACTCAGGCCTGCCGCTTCAATAGATTCAACCAGCGGAGCGATATTATCTTTTTCGTTCAGGGTGGGAACAACAACGGAATACTTGATACCTTCAGACATAATTAATTGCCTCCGCAATTTACCAGTTCAGCTATTTTTTCTTTGAATGGCGGGGTGATGATACCGCGATCCGTGATGAAACCGGTTACCAGTTCATGCGGGGTAACATCAAAAGCCGGATTATAGAAGCGCACATTTTCTGGCGCGGTTACTTTGCCGAAGCCGCAACGGATTTCCTGCGGATCGCGCTGCTCGATTGGAATCAATCCGCCGTGTTCGAGCTCGAGGTCGATTGTGGAATAAGGCGTAGCCACATAAAATGGAATTTTGTGCCATGCGGACAGAATCGCAACCCCGTACGTTCCAATCTTATTGGCAACATCGCCATTGGCGGCTACCCGGTCGGTGCCGACAATAACGATATCGATTTTACCCTCTTTCATCACCTGAGCCGCCATATTGTCGCAAATTGTTACGACATCCACTCCTGAGTGATTCAGTTCCCAGGCGGTTAAACGCGAACCTTGCAGCAGAGGGCGGGTTTCGTCAGAGTATACAGTCACAGGAACCCCTTGTTCCGCGGCGCAGTATACCGGGGATAACGCAGTACCGTAGTCGCCGGTCGCCAACGCTCCGGCATTACAGTGAGTCAAAATTCCCATACCCGGTTTAAGCAGTGTTGCCCCGTGTTGGCCGATCGACCGGCACAATTCAATGTCCTGCTCAAGAATGGCTAAACCTTCGAGTGTCAGGATATCCTTCAATTCCGCGACATTGGATGACGATGCGTGTTCAAGGACTTTTACGCATCGGTTCAGTGCCCAGAAAAGATTGACCGCAGTGGGTCTGGAGCCGGCCAGAAAGTCAGAGGCTTTTTTTACCTCGGCTATAAATTGTTCGGAACTATCTTCCGACAGCGTACGACAGTGAGCGGCCAGTCCCAGTCCGGCGGCGCAGCCGATTGCCGGTGCGCCTCTGACTTTCAATTGCTTAATGGCATCGTAGATGACTTCCAAATCATTGGTGACCAGATATTCCAGATTTTCAGGCAGGAGCGTCTGGTCGATTAGACGCAGGGAACCGTCCAGATTGGCAGGTAATTGCGGACTGACTCGGATTATATCACCATTATTTAATTGCCAACTGACCGGGTCAAGCATTATTTACTCCTGTTCAAGATATGATCTTATGCTGTTATGCGTATTATAATATTGCTTAAATGCTTCGATTCAAATTCAAAGACCGCAATTTATAATTTAAACGCTTGAAATATTAATATGAAAATTTATATGACAACCCTTAGAAAGGTTTGTCGGTGCCGGATTTATAGTCGACGTCCTTGGTTGCTTTGGTTCCGCCGGCAACAATGACAGTCCCGGTTTTATCGCTGTGTACCAGAACCGGGATTGTACTTGTGGTTTTATATACCGCGCGTTGTTCCAGAGTTCCCTTCAGATTGTATACGAAATAGCCGTAAACTTTCGGGGTAGAACGCAATAGCAGATGCAGGCGGCTGAAAGAGTCAGTTTCACATGCGGGCATGGTGTCCGCCATTTCATAACCGATTTTCTTGACTGAATAAATGACTTTATCATCTTCGACGCACATATAAATTACTTTACGCCGCCCGTCATGCAGTGATTTAATTTTGTAGGTGACGGTTTTGATCTTTTTCGCCTGATGATCGCCCGCGACATATGAGGGAACACCAACAGTTCTGCTCCATAGCAATACCCCCGGTTTTACCGTAAAACCATGTTCATTAGACTGATACTGTTTCTTCATGCTGGCATGAGAGACATAGGCGACTATCCTGTACCGGCCAAGATCGTTCAAATCATAAAAATCTGAAATGGGAACGATGAATTCCTTGACTTCTCCCGGACGCAGCAATGTTCCGATAACAGATGGAGAATCCTTGCTTATCCGACTGGCTACGGTACCGTCATGACGGGTTATTTCAAACAGCAGTTTTCCCCGTAGCTTTTGATCATGTCCGAATGCCAGCGGTCGTCCGCTGTCATTGCGCATAACTACTTTGGCATAAATCGGTTCATACTGTAAATAATTTTTTCTGCTCATCAGCAGTTTCATCGCTACCTGTCCGTGAGAAGATGGGGTGATAAAAATGCATAGAACAAACACCATAAAGACAAATACGGGTATTGATACGTTCTTTTTCATTTTGTTTCTCCGTTGTTGAAAGTTTGACAGATTGCCGCTGCGACATTTGACGGTTCAATGTTGTGGCAATCCAGAGTATTAATTGGACATTCACGCTTTAAGCACATAATACAGTCCAGTGGCAACTGAAATATCGTATGGTTTCCGCCGTAAGGCCCCGTACGCTCAGGGTCGGTTGGGCCGAAAAGGGCAAACACCTTACGGTCCAAAGCCGCTGCAATATGGATCGGTCCGCTGTCTCCGCTTAACAATGCCCGACAGCGATTGATAACCTCAATCAGCTCGCCGATTCCGGTTTGTCCCGTTAAAGATTTAATCCGGTTGGCCGGCGCGTGTCGGCAGATAAACTCAGACGCTTCGGCATCGTCAGCCCCCCCGATTATCAGAAAATGCATATCCGGGGATTCTCTATGCAGTTTCTCGACTGTTTTAGCGAAAAATTCAGGTTCCCATCGCTTGCTGGGCCATCTGGCCCCGGGAATTATTCCCAAAGTATTTTCCGGCTTCCCGCCGAACCCATCCAATAGCGCATCCACGCTCTTTTTAATTTGCGGCGGCGGAATCAGCTCCGGTTTCAATACTTCAAAAGGTTCTCCCGTCAGGGCGCATACCAGTTGAATGTTTTTTTCAAGTGCGTGAATTGAATGCATCGGAATAGCCAGTTTATGATTATAGAATAATCCGGCAATTTTTTCGCGTGGAGAAGCAAAGCCGATTCGATTACCAGTTCTGGCACATCTGGTGAAAAATGCACTTCTGAAAAGACCCTGGAAGTCAATAACCATATCATATTCTTCCGCTCGCAGATCTTTGATGAGTCGCTTTAACGCAGAAGGGAAAGAAAGCCTGAATCCCAGTTGTTTGCGGGGAAATTCAATCGTCCGGCGAATATGCGGATAAAATTGCAAAGCAGGAATGAATTCAGAACGAACCAGCCAGTCAATCTTAGCTCCCGGCCAATGACGCCTTAACATTTCAATTGCCGGGAACACGTGAAAAATATCTCCCAGACTACTGGGTTTTATAATCAAAATAGCAGGTTCGTTTCCACTAATTTCCAGCATATTAACGTTTCGTTGGTTCTGAAATTCGAACGCAAGTGCTTAATTACCGTTACTTAAACGGATGGCCAGACGCTCCGGCAGTTCAGCACTGAGAATTTTGGCTTGGGCCGATTCGATATCATAAGGCAGCCGATAACGGGTAACCGTCTTTTCCGCCATGTCATAAACCGCAAAAGAAGCACGCGGATCATGGTTGCGGGGCTGACCGACGCTACCGACATTGAGCAAATATTTGTAGCCGGTTTTAAGCTCAAGGATCACTTCATCCGCAACGGTCGGGTCGCGCGGGAACATCCCGTCGTCGGAATTATACGCCCATTCCAGAATCTCATCAATCGGTTTTTCAATCATCGAGGTGATGGGACGTTTGCAAAATGCCAATGGAACGTGGGAATGACCGCAGAAACAAAGCTGCGTAAACTGGTAGGTGAAGTTGTTGGCCGCATGGTGTGAATCGAATATGTACCCCCAGGTGTCAGGGGAATCCAAAGTGGCGTGAACCGCGGTAATATTGGTTCCCGGAATTGTCCGGCGCAACGGCAGACTCGCCAGATAATTTTGTTCATCTTCGTCTAACTGATTCTTAGTCCAGATCACCGCCCTCTGAGCGTGCGGGTTGAAACCGTCCATCCGGTCGTCATTGCGGGATGCATAATCATCATGGTTTCCCTTTACGACGGCAACCGGGTTTAAGTCGCGGATTATTTGAATACATTCTTTCGGTTCGGCATTGTACCCGACAATATCTCCCAGACAAACGTATTTATCAACCTCCAGTTCACGACATTTTTCCAAAACCACATTCAGGGCGTCGGTATTTGCGTGAATATCGCTAAGAATCGCATATTTCGTCATATTTTTTACTTTCCATGTCGCATTAAGATTCGACTATCAGGCTGTCTACCTGCCAGTTATCAAGTTTGCTGCGACCATTAAGAAAGGCCAATTCCATCAAAAACCTGATGGCAACAACCTTTGCACCAACTTGTTCCAATAAACCGGCCGCCGCCGCTGAAGTTCCACCCGTCGCCAGCAGATCATCCACCAGCACAACCCGGGAACCCGGCTCGGCACAGTCACTATGTATTTCTATTTCAGCAGTCCCATATTCGAGTTCGTAAGTTGCCTTAAGCGTCTTCCAGGGAAGTTTGCCGGCCTTGCGAATCGGAATGAAACCACAATCGAGTTTTCGTGCCAAAGGGGCTCCGAAGATAAATCCCCTTGACTCGATTCCGGCGATGTAATCAATATCAAGTTTGTCCAGTCCTGACGCCAACGCATCAATTGTTGCTTCAAACGCTTCCGCATCACCAAGCACCGGGGTAATATCTTTGAAGATAATTCCCGCTTTCGGATAATCCGGTATGCTGCGAATTTTTGCTTGCACAATCTCAATTACGTCCATTGGCTCTCCTGATTCAAACCATCTATTATTTACTACAATAAACTCAAAATGCGATGACAGAATAAGCCGGATTCTGTGTTCTCTCTGAGAGAGACGGCAATCATCTGTCTAAGCGACCAGTACCCGGGACTCAAGCGTTGCGAGCAACAACATCGCCCCCTATTTGGTCTTGCTGCGGAAGGGGTTTACCATGCGGCGCCGCTCTCGCTGACACCCGGTGGGCTCTTACTCCACCATTTCACCCTTACCTCGAATGAGGCGGTATATTTTCTGTGGCACTTTCCTTCCCGTGACATTCTTTCACGGTATCCTTCTTTAACAAAAGGACTTCCTGCTCTGTACAGTCCGGACTTTCCTCCCCGTAAAACGGGGCGACTGCCTACTGTCACCGCATACCGTATTATTATAGCACTAAAACCATAATTAATCAAGACCCCAATTGGCCGGAGATTATAATACTTTGCATTTTCGCGGTCTAAACCTCGTTTGACCTGTTATCAAACTTGTTTTTTTATGCAGGACAATTATATTCAGATGTAGAGATTTTAACTGCAGCGGAAACGGACGGATTATAAATTTTGAGGATAAATACTGATGCTGTCGGAAGAAAAAATTAACAGAACGATGATTCTTCTGACTTGTATAATTATTGTTGGCGGACTTTACTATGAACGCTCTGTTTTGTCAAACAGAAACGCTAAAAGGGCACAGACGGCGTCTCGTATTACGGTCCCAGGAATATCCCGATCATCACGCGCAACCCGATCGAATCGATGCGGAAGTATTGCCGCTAATCCTTCCGGCAAATTTGAGGAACCAATAAAATCGTTTACAGCCGGTACTGGGCCCAATAAAGATGTCAAAGGAATTAGTAGCGGGAAAAATTTATCCCTGACTATTAGTTCATCAACCGCACCCGGGCCTGATGGCAAAACTATGCAGCCTGTTCGCGAGTCAAAGATGGATTTGTCGTCGTCAGTTAAGGCATTTAAAAATTATACCAGAAATATTAAAGAAGAGTCTTCCAGATGACAAATTATAAGAAATTATATGTATCGGACCTTGATGGGACTTTGTTTGATAATCGTCCCGACCTGTCCGAGTTTACTCGCAGGAACTTGTTGAACTTACTTGACGCGGATTTTCCATTTACGTTTGCAACAGCCAGGAGTCTTTACTCCGCCAGGGAGATTATTGGAGAAATGCCGTTCCGGCTGCCGATTATCGAATTGAACGGTTCGTTTATAAGTAATTATCATACCGGCGACCATTATGACGCGCAACTATTGCCTTGCGACATTGCCGCGACGGTCATTGATATAGGCAAAAGTTTTGGTTTGCCGCCTAACATTGCCGCTTATAATGAAAAGACTCATCACATGTTTGTTCCACCTCCGGTCAACCCTGCATATGAGTTCTATTTAAATGCTCGTCGTAATGCGGGGGATAAGCGCTTAAGAGAGGTTGAGGATCCTGCATCTGCATTAGATATGGAAATTGTCAGTTGTGCTTTTATTTCCAGATTGGAGTTAGTCACTGAGGTTAAAGATGAGATAACAAGACAGCTTGGGGAAGCTTGCAGATGTCAAATTTTTGAGGAATGGTATTTCCGTCCCTGGTATTGGCTAACGGTTCAACATCCGAATGCGACGAAAGGTCATGCTTTAAAGAAACTATCAGAAATGTTTTCTATACCTGCTGTAGACATTGTGGTTTTTGGAGATCAGTTGAATGATATTTCGATGTTTAATATTGCTGGTCAATCCGTAGCAGTTGCAAATGCAGTTCCAGAATTATTATCCAAAGCAGATCTAACAATAAATTCCAATTTAGACGATGGAGTTATAAACTTTCTGTTAAATGAATTTTGATGTAAGTAGCTTACTACAAGTTTTATGTATTTTTTTAATAAACTACATAATGCTTTAACTTGACAAACCCGTTTCCAACCATTATATTAACATCAAACCAGTCAACCAAGGAGGAAAAATCATGTCAGGCCGCGGAACACGCATGAAAGTCAAAGGCGAAGGCTGTTACTATCACCTGATGAACCGTTCCTCAGGCTGCAGAGGCGAAAAACCGTTTAATCGAGTCGATATGGAATACGGTTTTCGATTACTGCAGAATCTCTGCGAATATTTTTTGATTGAGGTGATCTCCGCCGCTTGGATGGGCAACCATTTCCATGTGGTTGTTTATGCTCCAGGACCGGACGAATTGCCGTCGATAGAGGATATTGCCAAACGACACAATCGCTACTACGACAACATGTTGGATAAGTTTACTTACGCACCGAAACAGATGCCAAAAATCAACCCGGGCAATCCCGAAACATGTCGCGAAGTCGGTCTGAAAATGATCGATATCAGCTATTTTATGCGGGCATTTCAGCAACGTTTCACCGTCGTCTACAACCAATCCCGCGACCGCATCGGCAAACTTTGGGCCAATAAATTCAAAAGCGTCATTCTAGATGGTCGCAACTCTCTTGAAACGTGCGTTTTATACGTTGAATTAAACCCCGTTCGTGCCGAACTAACGACCAATCCAGCCGACTACCATTTCACGACCTGGGGACGCTACTGCGGCACTGGCAAACACATGTTTCAAGCAAATTTCGTCAAACACCTCAAAGAAAACATCTGGCATCGCGACACCTCTGGGTGGACCGATAACGATCTTTTCAGCTATTTTCGGAGTGAATTGGCGCGAATCGTCGCGGCGGAGAGCGGAGCCTCAAGTGAAGAGATATTTGAGGCTCAGGAACAAGCCAAACGTCAAGAATCAATGCCGGTATGCTTCCTGCGACGCACCCGTCACTTCAGCGATGGAGCGATTCTTGGTTCAAAACTATTCATCCGTGAAATGGGCTGCAAATTTGACAATCCCGACCGGGTCAACAAAAAACAACTAAGCCGCGGCCTCGGCCCCGCCGGTGCAGTAATCTACTGTTTCCGGAAATTACAGGGTTGATTGAAGTTTTTTTCAATCGGATAAAAAGACTATTTTCAGAATCTACAAAACTTGACTTTGTAAAGATATGATATTATTATCTATTAAATTCATTCATTGTGTTGTTCTATTTGTAAATAAAATTAGGGAGGATTCCAAAAATGATAAATAAAGCTGTTGTTGTGGTTTTAAGCTTATTTTGTGGGTTGATTTTCAGTTCTTGTTCCGATAGTGGAGTTGAAACGAAAAAGCGGGAGATTTTTGTCAGTATTCCTCCTGTGGCGTTTATCGCCAAATCAATAGCTGGGGATAAAGTCATTATTTCAACGATGATACCCAAAGGACATTCGCCTCATGATTATACTCCGGCTCCGCGTCAAATAGCTCAACTGCAATCATGCAGTGCTTATATGACTATTGGTTTGCCATTTGAAAAGCAAGTGATTGAACCTATGTTCAGTTCCGATAAATCCAGGATAATAAACATCAGTACTGGGATTGTTCGCCGTAAAATTGACCAGGAGCATGAACATGATCATCATAAGCATAATAGCGAATGTGATCACGACCATGATCACGAAGCTGATAAAACGACTGAAAATCTTGATCCTCACATCTGGTTATCTCCTGAAAATGATATAAAAATAGCAAAAAATACCGCTGAAGCATTGAGCAAACTTTATCCAGCTGATGCAGCTTACTTTCAGCAGAATTACCAGAAGTTCGAGAAGCAATTTATGGCATTGAATTCAGGCTTGAAAAAAATCCTTGAGCCTTATAAAGGCGAGGTTTTTTATGTATATCATCCCGCGTTCGGATATTTTGCCGATGCATATAAAATGAAGCAGGAAGCAGTTGAGATCGAGGGAAAAAGTCCAACTCCTAAGCATTTGAACGAAATGATTGCTGCAGCCCGTAAAGATAAGGTCAAGATAATTCTTGTTCAACCTCAGTTCAACCAGCGCAGTGCCGATGTTATAGCCAGAGCGCTTGATGCCAAAGTTATGGAGCTGGATCCTCTGACGGATAATCTGGTTGATTTTTATCATCGGTTTGCCGCAGCTCTGGCCGAAGGTACTGCCGGAGACCGGGCAAAATGACTGCCCCTATTATTGAAATCAATAACTTAAGTTTTGCCTATCCGGGTAATACTGCTCCGGTACTTAGAGATGTTAATTTAAGCATTGATGAATATGAGTCAGTCTGTATGATCGGGCCTAATGGCGGTGGTAAAACCACCTTGTTGAAATTGATTCTCGGTTTGTTGAGCCCTTCTAAAGGAACAATTACGGTAAACGGCTATGAACCCCGAATTAGTCGTAACTTGATTGGTTACATGCCGCAATATTATAATCTTGATCAGGATTTTCCGATATCGGCGCTTGATGTCGTTCTTATGGGACGTTTGCATGAAAAGTTCTGGGGACGTTATTCCAGAAATGACCGTGTTGCGGCTATGGCGGCATTGGAGGAAATGAGTGTTGCAGATTTAGCCGGGAGACGTTTTGCCGATATGTCGGGCGGTCAGCGGCAGCGGGTATTGATCGCCCGGGCTTTGGCCGGAGACCCCAAAGTATTGCTGCTTGATGAACCGACCGCCAACGTTGATCCTGGGGCTCAGGAAAAATTTTATGATATCCTTGAAGCATTAAATAAGAAAATGACATTGATAATAGTATCACATGATTTGGGCTTTGTCTCGAATAATATAAACACGGTAGCATGTGTTAACAAAACAGTGCATGTCCACCCGGTAAGTCAGCTTTCGGGAGACATGGTTTCTGAAATGTACGGCTATGATGTAAGTTTGATTCATCATAACCATAATTGTTCGGAGAGGGGACACACACATGGGTGATTTTTTCAGTGCTCTCACTTCCCCCGGGATGTCTTTTTTATTATATGCCTTACTGATCGGGATTATCGGCAGTGTTGCATTCGGAGTGACCGGGGCATATGTGGTGACTCGACGTATTTCATCATTGGCCGGAGCGGTGGCGCATTGTGTGCTTGGTGGAATCGGCGCTGCATTGTTTTTCCGGGCCAAGCTGAATTGGAACTGGTGTCATCCTATTATCGGGGCGACCATAGCGGCATTAGTGGCGGCCATAATTATCGGGCTGGTCCACTTGAAAGCTAAACAGCGAGAGGATACGGTTATCGGTGCGATTTGGGCGATTGGAATGGCGACCGGTTTGTTGTTTATTGCCAATACGCCTGGATATGTCAATCTGGAAAGTTATTTGTTTGGAAACATTCTCCTGGTTTCAAGGACTGAATTCATTATCACACTTGCTCTGGATATAATAGTTGTGACGCTGTCGGTACTATTTTACAATAATTTTGTTGCGGTTTGTTTTGATAGTCGTTTTGCCTGGTTGAGAGGCGTTAATTCCAATTTTTATTATTTGTTGCTGTTATGTCTGGTTTCATTGACGGTGGTTTTGATGGTGAATGTTGTCGGCATTATTATGGTCATAGCGCTGCTGACGCTGCCTGCCGCGACCGCCGGGAGGTTTACCGAGAGGCTGTGGAGCATGATGGTTCTGGCGTCAATTCTGAGTATGCTTTCGTCGATATCCGGATTGTTTTTGAGTTATAAAATGAATTTGCCAAGTGGTCCGGTTATCGTTATGATAGCCGGTATGTTATATGTAATCAGTTTATTTATTGCAAAAAAGAATTTTAGAGAGACAGAATGATTCCGATCCCGGCATTTGTTCTTGGCCTGGTTTTGCTGTTGCTGCTGGCAACAGTTTCCGCTATTTTATTGAAAAAGGTAAAATTCCCGTACACAATCGGTCTGGTGATTATCGGGTTTCTTTTTGCCTGGTTGTGTACCAAAGTTCCGGGCTTGGAGGGGGTCAGGAAGCTGCGGTTGAATCATGACGTGATTCTTTACATCCTGTTGCCGACCTTGATTTTTGACGCATCGGTGAATATTAATACGCGAATGCTGAAGAAAAGTCTGCTTCCGGTAATGGCGCTGGCTGCTCCTGGATTGGTTATATCCACGGTGGTTGTCGGACTGATTATGGCTTGGTTGACGCCGCTCTCGATGGGAGAGGCAATGATGTTCGGGGCTTTGATTTCAGCTACAGACCCGGTGGCGGTGATTTCTTTATTTGAGATTGTCGGGGCGCCGTTGCGGTTGCGGATTCTGGTTGACGGGGAGAGCCTGTTCAATGACGCCACCGCGATTGTTGTATTCGGGATTATTTCAAAAATTGTGCTGACTGGAGCGGCGGTATCGATGATGACGCTGGCTTCTGGTGGAATTGAATTCTGTGTGGTCTTTTTCGGCGGGCTGATTCTGGGAGCGCTGATCGGATATATGATGATGAATCTTATTTTATTCTCTGGTGATGATCCATTGATTGGGGTTGCGTTATCGACGATTGTGGCTTATACCGCATTTATTATAGCAGACAGATTTTTTGAGTTTTCAGGGGTTATGTCGGTTTTGGGTGCCGGGATTGTCATCAGTCATTACGGCGCGACTCGTTTTACTCCGAAAGTGCGGTCGTACATGAAGCAATTCTGGTCACTGATGACTTTTATTGCCAACAGTTTTATTTTTCTTCTGCTGGGATTTACGGAGGATTCGGTCCTGCTGGATGTCAAAGCCTGGAATCCGGTGTTAATTGCGGTCTTTTGGGCTATTGTGGCGATTCAGGTAGCGCGGGGGCTTATCATATTTACGATTATTCCGTTGCTTGGGTGGTGGCGCAAGGAATATCGTACCGACCTTGGTTATCAGATGGTCATGTTCTGGGGCGGATTGCGTGGCGCGGTTCCTCTGGCGTTGGTTTTCAGTTTGCCTAGTACCTTGCCGCATAATGATTTGATTGTTCAGGTGACGCTCGGAGTTGTGATGTTCACGCTGCTGGTGCAGGGGACTACGATCAGCAAACTTATGATGTTTTTCAAACTTGACCGTCCGAGTATGATGGTCAGGTTTGCTGAAGTGAAAGCAATGATTACAGCTCGCAGGGCCGGGATTGAAAGTATTACCAACCTCCATAAAGATGGCAGACTTCCGGAGATTTTATTTGCAGATTTCGAGGCGGAATATCAGCAAAAGATTGAGGAAGATGAACGCCTGTTGGCTCAATTGCGTAAAGATCCGGAATTTACCGGCAAATTGATGAGTTTTTTCATAATGAATGAAGCGATAAAAGTGGAAATGCGAACTTATTATAAGCTTTTTGAGCAGGGATTTATTGGTGAAAAGGTTTTCCAACAACTTGAGTTTCACGCGAACCAGCGTCGGGATCAGTGTAATGAACGTGAGACAATTACTTTTAATATGAATGATTTTCCTCTTGAAATGAAATTGTCCCGCAAGCTCAACATGTATCTGAAAAAACTGTTTCCAAACAGTCGATACTTATTTCAGCGTCGGGTGAATGACGCGATTGAGGATTATATGATGGCAATTGCGGTCATTATAGCCGTGCACGATGTCGATCACGCTTTGCTGCCGCTGAAAGATTTGTATCCGAAACAGGCGCAGTACATTGAAGAGTGTCGGCAAAGTTATCGGCAGTTTGAGTTTGCCGCCGCTGCTAACTTGAAAGAACTTGAACTTCAAAACCATAAAGTGTTGGAAGCTATTGAAAACACCGCTATCAGACATGCTTTTTACGGAACTGAAATTGAAACCTTGCAGGATTTATCAATGAAGGGGGAAGTCGGCGAGGAGATCGCAGACAAGCTTATTGACAACATTCGCGATAAGATATCTGAATCCAAGCGTGAACTCTACAAGTTATATTCAAACAATTCCGGAAGTAACTGAAATTTTTAATGTATGTTTTCTGATCTTTCTTGATTTGCGCAATAGTATTATTTGTAGGGTTTTACATTATTTTATTAAACTAAGTGATAGTATTTAAAGATTTTTTTAATAAGGCTATTTGAACCTAGTTACAATCAATATCAGTTGCCGGTTTACCTTGGAATTCATTATTGAGAATGATACAATCGTTCCGGTATATGTCGGGTCGCATAAAGAGGTATACTACATTTAGAATGTTTTGGATTTATTTTTCATTCTCATGACCGAGGTGTACAATCAGAATAATGCCCATCCATGCGGTCAGCAGTGCATAAAATATTACTTCAGGGAAAATAGTACCGAACCCTAATGCTAATAACGGAAAGAAAAAGTATAGCCACCTGCTCCAAAACTTAAATGGAGTTGATTTTCTGTTCGCTACATTAAAACCTGGAATGCGTATTTTCCCGTGTATCAAAGGGGGCAGTAATAGGTACCCCATGAAACCAATGTATAGCACCATAATAAATATTTGAGGAGGATTCATCAGGTTCCTTTATACCTGAAACGCATTCGACTGAAGCATGAATGGCTGTTTTTAATTTTTTAATAAGTAATCAGTACCGATAATCAATCTCAATCGGGTTGCGCAGCTCTTCAACGATGCAGTCGTCGGCATAGGTGCGTTCCGGCAGGATAATCAGGGTATTGGCCGGTTTTGAGTTGGCGGTGAATGGGGCGTGGTGCCAGACGCCGGGTTTGAGGTAGACCAGTGTGCCTTGAGGTACCCGGAAAACCCGGACACGGTCGGATGGGAACGGATCGCCGCCGGGAACGGCCGGGGCAACGTGAATCAGGATGTCGTTGTCGAGCGGCAGATTGCCTTCGCCGGTTGACGAATGGTATTCGGTAACGTCGATTACATACGGTCTGGGCTCTACGCGGCAGGTTGAGTATGAAACGCTGTTGCGCGGCGGCAGATGAATTTGGAGCTGGTCCCGGAAGAATTCAATCGGCGGGTTTCCGAACTTTTCAACTTTTGGATCGATGAATCCGTCAAAATAGCCGAAAGGTGCGAATGCTTCCATTGTGAGTTCTTCAACCGTAACTTTGTTCATTGCTTTTCTCCTTGGATTGGGTGAATAATACCAATAATATTGTAAGTTTCCTGAAAAAAACAAGTTAAGTTGTCATAAATCGCTGTTTTTCGTGCGAAAAAAGTTGCATTTGGTTGTGGAATATGATATATTATTTGTTCCGTTGGCTTTTTGAAGTACAGAAAGTCATAAATAATAAAAAGTAACCCGAAGGTGCTGTTGTCGGAGTGACGATAGCAAGAGAACAAACATGAGTAACGAAACAATTAACCCCGTTGAAGAGGTCAGCTTTCTTGATTTGAGCGACATGCCTTCAATGGATGACCTGCTCGCGCAGGAAGAGAAGAACGAGTTTACCGAAGGATCAATCATCTCCGGTAAGATTGTTGAAAAGCGCAATGACGGCGCCCTGATTGACATTGGCTACAAGGCGGAAGGTTTTGTATCTGCCGAAGAGTTCCGCAACTGGGAAGAAGCCAAGCCCGGAGATAAAATTGATGTTTATCTCGAAGAAATTGAAAATGAAAACAGCATGCCCGGCCTGAGTCTGCAGAAAGCGGAATCAATCAAGGCCTGGAATCGCATCACTTCCGAACATGAGGAAGGTAATATTATTACCGGTATCATGCGTCATCGCGTTAAAGGCGGCGTTATTGTCGACCTTAACGGGGTTGAAGCCTTTCTGCCTGGGTCTCAGGTTGATATCGGTCCGGTTCGCAATCTGGACGATTTCATCGGCCAGGAATTTGACTTTAAGATTCTCAAGATCAATACTGATCGTCGTAATATCGTCGTATCACGTCGTGAATTGCTGGAAGAGGACCGCAAAGGTAAACGCTCTCAGCTGCTTGAAGATATGGAATCTGGTCAGGTTCGTCCTGGCGTGGTCAAAAACATCACCGATTTCGGTGCCTTTATTGACCTCGGCGGCATCGATGGTCTGCTGCATATCACCGATATGAGCTGGGGCCGTATTTCTCATCCGTCTGAAATGGTTGAGATCGGTCAGGAAATTGAAGTTACTATTCTTGATATCGATTATGATAAAGAACGCGTTTCACTGGGGCTCAAGCAGAAAAGCGAAAATCCGTGGAATCGGGTTGAAGAAAGATATCCGGTTGGCGCGGTTGTCAAGGGCCGGGTCGTCAACATTATGCCTTACGGCGCGTTTGTTGAACTGGAACAGGGCGTTGAAGGTTTGATCCACGTTTCAGAAATGTCCTGGACCAAACGTATTACCAAGGCCGGCGATGTCGTCAGCGTTGGTGAAGAAGTCGAAGCGGTTGTTCTCGATATCTCCAAAGACAGCAAGAAGATCTCTCTCGGTCTGCGTCAGAAAGAACGCAATCCGTGGGAAGTTCTGGCGGAAAAATATCCTCCGGGCTGCAAGATCAAGGGCAAAGTTCGCAATATGACCAGCTATGGCGCATTCATCGAAATCGAAAACGATATCGACGGAATGATCCACGTTTCAGACATGAGCTGGACCCGCAAGATCAACAATCCGAACGAAGTTCTCAAAGCCGGCGAAGAAGTCGAAGCCATCATTCTGGACATCAATCCGGAACAGCAGCGCATCTCTCTCGGCCTGAAACAGCTTGAAGGTGATCCGTGGAGCAACATCCAGGAACTCTACAAGCTCGGTGACATCGTTACCGGTAAAGTCAACAAGATCACTGCTTTCGGTGCCTTTGTCGAACTCAGCAACAAGATTGACGGTCTGGTCCACATTTCCCAGATCAGCAAAGATCGCGTTGAAAAGGTCAAAGATGTTCTGAATATCGGTCAGGATATCGAAGCCCGCGTCATCAAGATTGATGAGCAGGAACGTCGTATCGGTCTCTCTATCAAGGCGGTTACTGAGGACTTCTCTGAAGAAGATCTCAAGGCGGCCGAAGAAGAATTCACCCAGCTTATGCCTGGCAAAGAAATGGTTGACATGGGCGCCGTATTCGGTGATTCCATGGACGAGCTGGATGGTTTGGATGGTCTGGATATCGGCGGCGAAGAAAAATAAGCTGCTTCTATTCAGTACTTGAAAACTGATATATTTGAAAAATGCCGGAAAAATCCGGCATTTTTCTTTTTTTTTGTAATGCAATTTCAGTTTTTTTGTGCTAGATTAAAGGATAAATGCACAATTGTAGAAGGATAGCCCGGATGACGGATGAAAAAAGTCAGTTGAGTTTCGATTTTTTCGAAGATATGGGGGTTAAACAGGAACCGCAAGAGACTCCAGAAATAATTGACTCTACTGAGAGTTCCACCGATGAGGAGGAAATACCGATTCATCAGGAAGATGATCTTTCAAACCGCGAAATCAGGCAGGCGCTGGCAGCATGGGTTTTGAAACGCGAACCAACGGGAATCGGTTTCAAGGTTCCTACCCGGGTTTCCAAATTTCAGGCGGATATTGCCGCGTTCTGGTCTATCCAAAAAGGTCGATATCTCACGCCTGAACGGACCGCGATCATTGAAATCAGGCGGGGACGCGAAGAGTGTTGGCCTGAGTGTTCGCATCAGGATAAACTGCTGCCGACTTTGCGTTCTCTGAAGGAGAAAAGAGAGCAGTTGCGATCTGTGATTCGGGAAAAAGAACCGGAGTTGCGGCGCGATGATAACCTTTTTGACGAATATGTCGATTGGGATTATGAATTAAGCGGTAACCGCAGCTATCATCGCTGCATGAAACAGATCAGGGAAACTGAAAAGGCGCTTTACAACGGCAGTCGCTTTGAAATGATCCGTCGCAGCGGAGTGGCCAATTTGCTCTATCTGGCAGTACCGGACGGGACCGTTTCTCCTGATGAGATTGCTGATGGCTGGGGCCTGATATACTGGAAAAACGATTTGTCGGTTGAGGTTATTCGCAAACCGGACATTATCGCCTGCAAGGAAAAAGCCAGACTTCATCTGATTCAAAAGATTGCCGAAGCCGATCTGCGTGATTTTATGCAAGCCAACGGGATAAGACATATTGGCGATAATCGCTTCGGTTTAACAACTGCCCCCAGGAAAAGAAAAATTCGTCGTGAAATTCCTTAAACAAATACGTTATATAATTGAATATATCCCAGCCTTTATTCTGATAAAGGTTTTGCGTTTGCTGCCATTTAAAAGTGTGGGCTGTCTGGCTCGTTCAATCGGCACAATCATTTATTTCATTCCATCGGTTGGACGCTTGACCAAGGCTAATGTAACGGCGGCTTTCCCTGAAAAAACACCGGCGGAATGTCGCGGTATCGCCCGACGGAGCCTGGGGAATCTGATACTTGGTTTTGCCGAATTCTTCTGGATGGTCGATGATATGAAGCGAATTGAAAAATATGCTCATATGCATCATGCTGATGAGATCAATTATCATGCCGACCGCAAGGAAAGCATTTTATTCGTGACGCCGCACTTCGGGAATTGGGAGATCGCCGGTTTGTTGATGACTCATTATACCCGGATGCGTTTTGTCGTTATCGCCAAGCCGATTGGTAATCCCTTCTATAATAAACTGGTCAACGGTTGCCGCGAAACCGGCAATAAGGTCATCTACTCTAAAGGCGCGGTCAGGGAAGTGATGAAGGCGATGAAAGAAGGCTACGGGCTGGGATCATTGATCGACCAGAATACCCGGGTGCGTGACGGCGGGGTGTTCGTAGACTTTTTCGGTCTGCCGGTCCCGGTCAGCAGAATGCCAGCCACCCTGGGGAAGCGCAAAGGAAACTTTCCTTACTTCGGCGGCGTATATCGTGATCCTGAAACCGGGCATTTGCATTCTTATATGAAGCCGTTGCCGAAACCGGTGGAGGAATATGAAACTGATGAAGAGATTATTTCAGATTATATGAAGCTTACTGAGGATATGATTCGACAATATCCGGATCAATATTTATGGTTCTACAAGCGCTTTCAGAATATTCCTCGCGATGCTTCGCCGGAACTCCAGGCGAAGTATCCGTGGTATGCCAAAATCGCTCCCAACCGGTTCTACGACAACAATGCCCCAAAAGGTACATAATAAATAAAGGAAAAGTTATCTTATGAAAGTCTACCTCCACGTTAATTATCATGAAGGCCCGGGTAAATATGACGACCTGTTTAAAATTGCCGACATGAATGGTTACGACGGAATTGAATTGCGCTGGAAATACTCATCTGACGATATGGACCAGGCGGCCTATCAACGCAAAGTGATTGAGCTGAAAAATCAGTATCCGGAGCTTGAGCTGTCATTTGGCGGAATGGTGGATTTTATGGGCGATGACCGTGACAAGGTAAAACGTGACACGGACAGTTATCTGGAGTTTCTGGAATGGGCTAAAATCAATTGCGGTACGCGGGTTATGAATTTTTTTACCGGTGCTATGGTTCGTCCGGGTGCTCATTACTATGAGTTTGATCGCAATGGCAGCGGGATGGCTGAAGATATTAATTACGAACGCTCCGCCGCCGGACTGAATATTGTTGGAGACAAAGCCGCTGAACTGGGGATTCTGATCGCGCTTGAGACGCATAACTGCTACTTGCATGACCTGCCGAAAGCCTGCCGGAGACTGTTGCGGGAAACCGGGCATGATGCGGTCGGTATCAATCTGGATATGGGTAACATCGTCATCAACAAGAACGGTTGTGATACCCGGGAGGCGGTTGATACTATCGGAGAGGATAAGATTTATTACGCTCATTTGAAAAATGTCCTGATGTACAAGAAGGATATTTTCATGTCGACCCGGCTTGAAGAAGGTCATATCGACAACACGTATATCCTGAGTCGAATCGGTCAATCGGTCCGGTCCGGAGTCGTGACGGTTGAGTATGCGTGTCCGGGGGATGGCATCATTGCCGCTAAACGCGATATGGAATATGTGAAATTTATGCGTGATTGGCTGCAGATTTGAAAATAATTGAGGTCAGCGCCGGAATTGTTTGCCGGAATGGTGAAATATTGCTGGCCCGGCGTCCCGCCGGTTCGCATCACGCCGGCTGGTGGGAGTTCCCCGGTGGCAAACTGGAAGCCGGGGAAACGCCGGAAAGTTGCTTGAGACGTGAGTTGTTGGAAGAATTGGAATTGGAAATCCGGATGCCGCGGATTGTTTTTGAATATGAACAATACAAGGATGACGATACTTTGTTGAAACTTTATTTTATTGAGTGCCGCCAGGTTGACGGTTCGTTTCCGAAGCCGGTTCATGGTCAGAAAATAGTCTGGTCAAAGCCGGCCGGGATCCCGGCATACGAGTTATTGGAACCGGATCGTGCGGCGGCGGAATTCCTGCTCAAAAATTATGATAATCTGGGAAAAGTGTAAATTCCCGGTTTTTTTAATACAATAATCATCTTGGAAAAACGTTTTATATTATGACTGGAACAGATAAAAACCGTAAGGAAGCGACTGATATGGAGCTGATAAACGGCTATTTGTCCGGTGATAATTTGGATTTTGAAGTATTGTATGATCGATATAAAAATCGTTTGTATTCGTACTTGAACAATATGCTGCCGGGGCAGCATGCGTTGGTTGATGATTTATTCCAGCAGACCTGGTTGAAAGCGATAAACAGTTTAAGGCATTATCGCTGCCGGAACCGGTTTCAGGCATGGCTTTTGCGGATTGCCCATAATTTGGCGATTGACCATTTCAGGAAGAACAGCCGTCAGCCGGAAGCTTTGGTTATTGATTCCGATGACGGAATAAGTTTGCCGGATTTCAGCGCCATGCCGTGGCAGGAGCTTGACCGCGATGAATTATCGGTGGCAATTGGTGCCGCGATTAAAAAATTGAACCCGTTGCTGCGCGAGGTATTTCTCCTCCGGCGCGATGGCGAAAGTTTTAAGGAAATTGCGAAAATTCAAAAATGTTCGGTTAACACAGCTTTGGGCCGTATGCAATATGCCTTGAAAAATTTACAAAAATTGTTGCTGGAATGGCGGAATACCCCGCATGGAAAATTTTAACTGGATATCCAATGAATAAAGAATGCGAAAAATATAAAGCGATAATCATGGCATCCGACAGCCATCTGGATCGCGAAACTTGTGACCACATTGCCGGATGCCCGGAATGCGAGGCGCTGGCTTCCGCCTGGATGTCACTGCGGAATGTCCGCCTGCCGGATGACGGCAGAACTTCTCCCGAAATTGATTTTGCGGTGATCAGCCGGAGTGACGCTTTCTCCCGACGTCAGAATCTGCGTCGTCCTTCAAGCATTCTGACTAAAATAATTTATTTTACCGCGGCAGCTGCATGTATGCTTCTGGTTTCCTGGCTTGTTCTTTCCTATAACTACCGTTTAAGCGAGAAAGATCAGGATGAGGCAAACATCAGCTGGCACTCCTCGTCGATCGATAACGATATGCTGTACCTGGAAACTAATCTTGAGATTGTTCGACGGGATCTTACTTCAGGGCATACTCGAACTGAATTCAAGCTGATTAATAAACAAATAGAAAAACTTTTTGAAGATATATAAATAGCAATAGGATTGGAGATTATGAGAAAATTATTTATTATGCTTTTGCTCCCTGCTGTAGTTTCTTTCGCGGCTGATGCCACCGATAAAAAAACAAATACTGCTAAGAACGCCAAAGATGAATCAAAAAAAGCCAGGACCGGGGCTAAGCGTAACAAAAAAAGTGCCGGAAAATCGCAATACTCTTCTTTTTTGAGCCAGTTGCCGGAGGCTGAAAGAAAAAGACTCGAGCAGCTCTATCGCCAGGACCCTAAAGCGTTCCAACGTGAAATCCGGAATAGAATAGCGGCCTGGAAGAGAGACAAGATGGCTCGGGAAAGCAAGGAAACCTACGTTCTGATCAGAGCATATCAGCAGGAGAAAGATCCTAAAAAACAAGAGGAATTAAAAAAGAAGCTGGCGGAATTGACCCGTAACCAGTTTATGAAACGTTTGCACGAAAATAAAATTCGTATTAGAAAAATGGAAAAAGTTTTGGCTGACCTGAAAGAAAAAAATGCCAATCGGGAAAAGAATGCCGACAAAATTGTTGAAGAACGGGTCCGGTATCTGACAACCGATCCCAGTTTGCGTTGGTAATTAATCATGCGGGCCTGGCTGCCAAAACCGGTTATTTTAGTAGTCGACGACGTCGGTTGGTGGTCGGGTTCAGATGATTCTTCGCTGAATGGCCCTTATCGTACCGGAATTAACCGCTCCCATGTTCCGGCTGACTATCAGGCCCTGGTCAGTCTTGGCCGTATCACCGGTTCAAAACCTCTTGCCGCAATGGTTCTGTGTGAGTGGGACCGCAAAAATATTCTTCGGGATCTGCCTTCGGCTACCTGGATGGGAGCCGACTGGAATAACTCAGCAAATGTTGGTCCGCAGCTTGATGAGGCAGCCGCTATTATCAATGACAATCAAGAGCATATTGAATTGCTGCTTCATGGTATTGGCCATGAGTTCTGGCATCCTGACGGGACTTTTACCCGGGCGGAGTGGTGCTGCCGAAAAACTAATAAATCTCGTCCGGTTTCTGAAATACTGCGACATTTGGAATTTTTTCAAAAAATCATGGAGCAAAATAATTTGGGCCCTTTACCCAAAGCATTTATTCCGCCGGCATTTGCTTTGGTTTGTGGTGAAGAAGATGACTCAAGCATTATATCTTTGTTGGCCAAGCATGGAGTGCATTATATAAATCAGCCATTCGGCGCCTTTTCATTTCGATCATTTCCAAGCAGCCAATTGATGCTTATGGATCATGGTGTTCCGATAATTTCCCGGGGGATGGATCAGAATAACTGGTATATTCTTGGCGGTACTCCAGCTATGGCGGAAGACGCGGTGACTATTGGCGCTCATTGGCCGAATTTGCTGCATGAAAATCCCGCTAGAAATCAGGAAGTCGTCAGGAAATGGGCTGACTTTATGCTAAGTCTGGATGCAAGGCCGGACACCATGCTTGCTCGCGATTCGGCTGAACACAGGTGTCTGGTGCCGTATTTTGCGTTAACGCGAATGGTATGCGACGGAAAAAATATTGAGCTGGATTTTTCGGATTATCTGCAAGTCATGAGACAACACGACCCCTTGGGCTTATTTCTGAAAGTAAGCGGTTGCGACATGCTTACCGCATCCCCGGATGCAGAGGTAGTTCACATGTCGACAAATGCGGCTTATTCCATTTTCAGAATCAAACCGGAAAAACAAACTGAGAAACTGGTTTTAAACGATCGCGATCTTATTTGAATATTAAGAACAATAGGAAACTGATTACACCGACAATTGCCAGCCCAAGTACTCCAAGGGTTCCGTTCAGCAGCATATTAGTCCGCTTTTCACGTTTTTTGCCGCCTTCGTAAAGCCTGGAAAGATTGGTCAGGGTTACGGTATTAATTGAACCTACCGTTGATTCCAGATCAGGACAGGTTCCGCGGGTGACCGTATCATATTCGCTGTTTTCTGAATCGACCATCATACATTCGATCAAGCCGATCTGAATTACGTCACCGCCTTTTACTTCAGTTTTCCCGAATCGCCGAATATTGTTGACAAACACCCCGTTTTTACTGCCAAGGTCTTCCAGCGAAGCTATCCCAGTACTTTCATCGTAATGGAACAGACAATGCTGGGAACTAACTGTCTTGTCAGCTAACCGGATCGTGTTGCCTTTATCACGACCGCAGGTAATCGTTTCGCTGTCCAAATTAAATTTGAACCCGCGAAAGTCAGTACTCAGCACAAGTAAATATGGTTTCATTTTTTTCCTTTCGTCATATAGAGCCTGATTTTACAGATTCTTCGTTATCAGGCTAGGGGCAACCGGCACCCAGAGGGAGATGCCGATCGCCTGTAGAGTAGCAACAATTTTCATTTCTGAAAATTAATAACCAGAGATATCCCATATCCTATGAATAATAAAGCTGGTGATCTGCAAATAGGAAAGGTGGTTGTAATGCTTCTGAATTATCCCGGAATTGCGCCCCGCCGATACGGCAGATAATCCGGATAAAACAATAACGTCCGACTATTACAGGTAAAGAGTTGCGCGCTTTTTCCATTTGGCGCGCAATAATCCAGTCGTTACACTTGCAGATAAGTGAAGCAATGGCACGTAATCCCAGAACAGCTTCTGACTTTAAAATGAAAGCTGCAACCAGAGCATAAAAGCCAAAGTATATAATTTCATTATTGAATGTGATTGAATACATTATCTGTTTGAGATCACTATTAGTAAAAAACGTTGGAAACAAAAGAACGATAACCATTGCAGAAAGCAATGCCGAAGTAAAAGTAGTAGCTATTGCTGCGGCTGCCCGGTTATCGAGCAGTCGCTGGTCACTTTTGACAATTTATTCCATTCAAATTTCATTACTAACCTTCAAGAATGAATCTTATCTATTTAAATTATACACTCAGCTCAACTAAAAGTCAAGATAATTGTAAGTAAAATGTTAGTTTTTACTGAATTTGTCAGGAGCGTGATAAATCACTGCTCTGTACTACTTTATCGAAAATTGCCAAGACTTTTTTACTCGCGAAATGAGCAGCAAGCTTTTTTCTATATTAGTTTTTCATCGGTTTAGCGATATTAATATATGCAGTTTTGAATATTCAAATAACGCTTATGGACAAGTTTGAAATAGCGAAAAATTAAGCAAATGGAGAAAAAAGGTCAAAAAAAAACCGCCCGTTTCCGGGCGGTAAAATACAAAAGAATGGATCAGTTACGGTCCATGCAGTTGAGCGCTTCAAAGGCTTCTTTGAGACGGTTAACCACTGATACTTCGCCTTCACGCAGCCATTTGCGCGGATCGTAGTATTTCTTGTTCGGTTTGTCTTCGCCTTCGGGGTTGCCGATCTGGCCCTGGAGATAGCCTTCGTTGGCAACGTAGAAATCTTTGATTCCTTTCCAGAAAGCCCACTGGGTATCGGTATCGATATTCATTTTGATGACGCCGTAGCTGACCGCTTCACGAATTTCTTCCGGAGTTGAACCTGAACCGCCATGGAACACGAAGAATACTGGTTTGTCGCCGGTGTTGTGTTTCTTTTGGATGTAATCCTGAGAATTTTTCAGGATGACCGGAGTCAGAACAACATTACCGGGTTTGTAAACGCCATGGACGTTACCGAAAGCGGCGGCAATAGTGAAGTTCGGGCTGATCGCACCGAGTTTTTCATAAGCCAGGCAAACATCTTCCGGCTGGGTGTAAAGAGCGGAATTATCGAGATGTGAGTTGTCAACGCCGTCTTCTTCGCCGCCGGTGCAGCCCAGTTCGATTTCCAGTGTCATACCGATTTTGCTCATGCGTTCGAGGTATTTGCAGCAAATATCAATATTTTCAGCCAGGGGCTCTTCGGACAGGTCCAGCATGTGTGAGCTGTACAGCGGACGACCTTTTTCAGCGAAATAAGCTTCGCCGGCATCCAGCAGACCGTCGATCCACGGCAACAGTTTTTTGGCGCAGTGGTCAGTATGCAGGATTACCGGAACACCGTATTTTTCAGCCAGCAGATGGATATGCTGAGCACCGGCGATTGAACCGGCGATTGCGGCTTCCTGACCTTCAAGTTTCAGGCCTTTGCCGGCGTTAAAAGCGGCGCCGCCGTTTGAAAACTGAATAACCACCGGTGAATTTACAACTGCGGCAGCTTCCAGAACAGCATTGATTGAGTCTGAACCGACTACGTTTACGGCCGGAATGGCAAATCCTTCTTCGTGGGCTACTTTGAAGACTTTTTGAACGTCGTCACCGAACAGAACTCCGGGCTTTACTACGTCGAGTACTTTAGTCATTTTATTCTCTCCTTTTGAGTGTTAAAATAAAAAATATAACCCGGCGGTTGCTCCGCACAGGCAGGTATTTACAGATAATACTCTATAATATAGTTCCCGCTTAACCTTTTTCAAGCTTTCGCAGCCGCTTTATCCCGGAAAATATATACCCTTAATCCAGCCGTTACAATTTGATAAATAATCAGTATGTGCTTTAGTATAATTATTTAAATAGCTAATGGCTAATGCTTTGGGGTTATTTGTTGCTTGGTGTTTTTATTGGATTGCGGCTATTCTTTCGCCTGTCTGGATATTGTTTCCGGGGGCAAGGATTACTATATCGTTTTCATTGAGACCTTTTGTTATTTCGGCTTCATTATCGTTAAGCAAACCTACAGAAACGGTTTTAAGCGATGCTTTGTTATCAATTACCGCATAGACTTGCCAGGCTCCGGCATTATTTTTGATAAGGGCGCTTCTGGGGATTTTCAACGTGTCCTTTTTGACTGCGGTGTAAATCTTAACTTGCAGCCGGAAATCTACGCCAAGCGTTTTTTTAGCATGGTCCAGTTTTTCAAGACTGCCTTTATCAAAAGATATTTTTACATGCACACGCTGTTGTTTTACTCCAAGTGAGGATAGTTCAGTATAGCCTTTGGGGTCAACTCTGATTACTTTGCCTCTAATTGGAATGTCGGCAAGAGAGGGAGCATTGATGTCAACCTCGTTTCCTGGAGAGATGTTGATTGCGTCACTGGACAATATTCCCGCTGTGATTTGCATCTCATTAAGATTCCCAAGCTCAAGCAGCAGAGTTCCTGCCGGGAGATAGTGAAGGTTGTCATAATATTTTTTTAACACAATGCCGTTTGTCGGACTTTTGATTTTACAGCGATCGAGCCTGGTTTGGGCCAGTTTCAGTTCCGCTTCCGCTTCAGTCAGTGAACTCAGTAATACTTGAAGTTTCAATTTTTTGATATTAAGGTATTCATTAATATAGACCGGCGCCAGTTTGAAGATCGAATCCACTACCTTGAAGGCATTCAGCATTACTTTGGACGTTTCCACATCGACATTCTTTACCGCGGCTTCCATTTTTGCCTGGCTGTCCTGGATCCGGCTTATTGCCTGGCCGCTATTTAATAAGGTTGTTTTGTAGTCATCAGCATATTTGTAAATCAATTTACTTGCCTTAACTTTATTTTCAGAGACATCCACCAGATTATCGATGGCCTGAATCCATTTCATTGATTCTTTAACGGCGGTTTTCTCCAAGCCATCATATTTATTGATTTTTATTTGACCTTGAAGTGCGTTGACCCGGGCAGATGCAATGGCGCATTCTTTCTTGAACTCAGTATCGTCCAGACTGGCAATCAACTGCCCCTTTTGCACTTTTGATCCGGGAATAAGTTTAATTGGTTCGATTCGTCCTGATTGCGGCATTGAAACTTTATAAAGTACCGGCAAAGAGGTGACGGCACGGTCTTCCACATACTCCCTGACGGCTCCTTTGGTTACTTTACCGGTCAGAGCCGGAACCCCCTGCATTTCCGCGTAAATTATCCAGATAATAATTAGAATCCCGATGCTTCCTCCGATAATCATTGTTCTTTTTTTCATAATTTACCTCCTGGAAGTTATTTTAATTTAGTTTATGCTTTTACATTCAGAGCTTCAAGCCACTGCATCCGGTTGATGCTTTTTTGAATTATCGAATATGCTATAAAAATAAACAATAAAGAAAGTGATACGGTCCAGACATAAGCGGAAAAGTCGACATAGCACGGCATTGCCATGGTATCGTTGCGGATCATTAAAGAGGTAGCATAGTTGAAATAATATCCAATAGGAATTCCAAGGATGGAGCCGGTTATATTAATTATAAATGTATTTCTGAGAAAAATCCTGCCGGTTTCACCCGGAGTAAAACCAAGGGCGCGAAGGGTTGCCAGCTCCTGTTTCTGTTCAGAGACGGAGATCAAGGCGGAGTTCAGGATTGAGCCCAGAAAAATGATAGCGGCGAAAATTACGATGGCATAAACTATCGTATTGAGTTCCGCCACCATTGTTTCATTCAAATGCTGCTTGGCTTTTTCGATTATTGTCAGAGATGCCAGTTGAGGATATTTTTTTATTTCTTTCAAGAAGCTTTTCAATTCAGTAGGGGAGTGTCCGGCTTTTAACTGCAAGACAGAAATCGCGCCGTTTTCGGATACGAGGCGGTTGAGATATTCGTAGTCAGTGTAGACGGTTAGACCGAAGGTGCTGTCGATGACCCCGGCAACGTGGGTTCTGTGGATTTTCCTCAGTCCTTTTACCGTTGAGAAGTCGAGCGGATCGCCTGCCTTTACATGGAGCAATTGAGCTAATCTGGCGGTAAGCAGCAGGCCGTTTTCCGGAACTTTGACCCGGGTGCCGTCTATCCTGCACGGGGTCAGGAGTTTTGCGTTTTTTTCAAGGCCGGTGACCAGGCATTTTTTGGTGTATTGCCCGTTGCTCAGTTTGCACTGAATCGACAGTTCCGGTTCCGCATGGACTATGCCGGGCAGCTTTCTGGCTTCATACAGGGCCCCGTAATCCACACAGTTGCGCAGACTGAGGGTGTAGTCACTGTGAAGAAGTTTATCGTATTCGAAGGATACCATATACTCGATTGAATCAGCCATCGCAAAAGCCATAAATACCAGAGATGAACCCATTGCCGCACATATAATTCCAACGCATGAACGTTTTTTGTTGCGGAAAATACTTCTCAGGACGATTTGCCAGCGGAAATCCAGTTTATTCCAAAACCAGCTCCATCTTTCGAGCATAATTTTCCCCCCGATCGGCGGTGGCGGCGGGTGCATCGCTTCAGCCGGATTCAGGCTGATCATTGCGCGCACTCCGCGCCATGAACCCAGGACGGCAAAGATCATCGAGCACAACATTGAGATCAGCATCAGGTTGGGATATGCGTGGTTAGCCAGGTGGGGGAAGGTGTAAAAATTCTGGTACATAACGGTCATGCCGCCGGAAATCCAGTAACCGAGAAGGCAACCGGCCAAACCTCCGGTTATTCCGACAAACAGGCTGTATTTTACATAAATCCACAGGATGTTTTTATTATCTGTGCCAAGTGCTTTCAGGGTTCCGACAATAACTCTTTGCTGTTCGGCTGTTCTCTGCATGACCACGTTCAAGGTCAAGGCTGCTACCCCGAGAAAAAGAAAAGGCAGCAGAACCGTGTAGGTGCTTAGAGAGCTCAGTTCAGAGGAGAGTTCCTGATTTGATGCCTGATCCTTTAAAGAGTAACTGGAGAAAATTCCGTATGGGGCAAGTTTCTGGTCGATTTTTTTGATCACCGCATCGGGAAATTCTCCGGCTTCAGGAGACAACCGGCCGATAAGGTTATTATAAGCTCCATCAAACCCTAACCGGTCTTCGGCGAATTTTTGTTTGATCCAGAAAATCCCGTAGGTCGAATTTGACGGGGCGATGCCCCCGGGCGGTGTCGCGAAGACGTATTCCGGGCTGATCGCGGTGCCTATAACGTACAGTTTCTTTTTCTGGCCGTTCAAAATCAGGTGGATGAAATCTCCGGGCAAAATGTTTCTGGCCTGAGCGAATTTCTCGGAGACAATAACTTCGTTCTCTTTATCTTTGGTGAAGTAATTTCCTCTTCTGATTATTATATCGTTGATCACGTTTGTGTGTGATTCCGGCATTGAAATCAAAGTTCCGGTCAAGGGTTCGCTGACATCGGCAATATCGACGATGACCGGGAAGACAATCCGTCTGCGCAATTCAATTATTCCCTTTATCGATTTCAGGTCATCAATTGAGGAATTAGGCGCTTTTTTCAATTCGATCCAGAAGTCGGCCATTTTGCATCTGGAATAATAGTTGTGCTGAGCATTGATTAGGTTGTTATAAGTTCCCCCAAGCCCGATCAGTACTCCGGTACCAACCGTTATGATTGCTATGACGGCAAACAAAATCCCTTTTGAATTGATAATATCACGCCGCAATTTTTTATTCAGGACTGAGCTCATTTTTTTACCATGATATCTCTTTAACTTCGCGCCGGTGTTCGTTTACCACGGTTTTTCCGATCAAACCGCTGCCCAGGTGAATGACGCG
Organism: Victivallales bacterium; assembly: GCA_963676655.2. Classification (GTDB taxonomy): domain Bacteria; phylum Verrucomicrobiota; class Lentisphaeria; order Victivallales; family Victivallaceae. The sequence goes on from CAXXKX010000004.1 coordinate 308,322, forward strand.
GTGAGCCAGATCGGCCAGAGGGACACAGTGGGTGATAATTACGATAGTGGTTCCCAGTTTTGTGTTCAAATCGACCAGAGTTTCAAGCACCAGTTGACCGGTTTTGAAATCCAGGGCTCCGGTTGGTTCGTCACAAAGCATTAACGTCGGATTTTTTGCCAGTGCTCTGGCAATTGAGACCCGCTGCTGCTGACCGCCGGACATCTGGGAAGGAAAATGGTCGGCCCGGTCATCCATTCCAACCAGTTCAAGTGCTTTCAGCGGTTCGAGGGGATTGGTTGATATTTCGGTTGAGACCTCAACATTTTCCTTTGCTGTCAAAGTCGGAATCAAGTTATAGAACTGAAATACAAATCCGACGTTGTTTCTGCGGTAATTGGTCAGTTGTGCATCGTTATACTTGGCGAGGTTTTCGCCGCCGAACCATATTTCGCCGTCGGTCGGATTCTCGATACCTCCCATGATGTTCAGCAAAGTGCTTTTCCCTGAACCGGAAGCGCCGAGGATAATCGTTATTTCCCCCTGGTATATTTCAAGATCGACCCCGTGTAGAACCGGAACCTTTACGTCGCCCATGACGTAAGTTTTCTTGATATTTTTCAGGCTTATTTCACTCTTAGGCGCAGAATCCCCGGAACTGTTCATTACAAAGCCCTCTCTTTATTTCCATTCAATCCGTACGACGGATGGCGATATACCGCTTCAAACTACGCACGTTGTGCTACGGAAGCGGGAATACAAGGTCAAGCGTAAATAATCCGATACTTGCATCTTAATATCCCTGACTATATACAAAACTTTTGATTTAGAATATATATCAACTGATTATACGCATCAACCTTAAATTGAAAAATTATGTTGTATTCAGTTTTTGAGCTTGGGGTCCAGAGCGTCACGCAGCGCGTCGCCCAGAATGTTCAGGGCCAGGACCAGAATGAACATAAACAACGTTGCCGCACCGACTTCCCACCAGATACCGCGCCAGAGGCGTTCCTGCCCGTCAGCGATCATAACGCCCCAACTGGGCGCGGTTTGCACGCCCAGACCCAGGTAGCTGACGATTACTTCTGTCATAATCGCGTAGGCGAAGCGTAAAGTCGAGTAAATAATAACCAAATGGAAAACGTTCGGCAGGATGTGCCGGAAGATGATTCTCAGATCACTCAAGCCGAGGATTTTCGCCGCCTGGATATAAGCGCGCTCACGCTGCTGCATGGTTTCGCCCCGGACCGCCCGGCACAGCGTGACCCAGCCGGTAATCCCGATTGCCAGATATACGGCCATCATGCCGGGATCGATATTGAATAGCTCGGCGCAGTGGTTGAATGATTTAGCCAACGGCGAAAAAAGAAAGCCGCGGGTTGCCAGCAGAGCGAACGCAAGAATGAACAGCATTGTCGGCATTGACGCGAACGTACTGTATATCCATACAACAATGTCGTCGATCTTACCGCCGAAAAAACCTCCGAGCAGGCCGAGGGTTACGCCAATAATGCCAGAAATGATCGAAGCGGTTAAACCTACTTTAACGGCGGTTGAAATACCGGCGACTGCACGGTAAAGGACATCGCGCCCCCGGTAATCGGTTCCGAACAGATGTTGGCTCGAGGGCGCCAGATAGCATTGTTCCATATTGTCGCGGTCATAGAGCGGAACGATTTTTTTTTGGTTGCAGCTAACACTGTAAATCTCGATACTCAATGCCCCAACCAGATAAATGAGTACGGTAATCAGGGCCAGGGCGTGGAGCTTATCCCGCATCAGGCGTCTTATAACATCGGCAATTTGTCTGAGCAGTTCTTTTATCCGCTCAAGATGCCTTAACAGGAATTTAAGTATTGACAATGCTATTTTCATGTGTTCAGGAGTCCCCGGTTCCCTGCTGTTTTGAGAGAACTCGTTTCAAATGAACTTGCAGCAGGGCCAGTTCCGGCGGGTTGACGCCGTCAATGCGTCCGGCCTGGGATAAAGTTGTCGGTCGGATTTTTTCAAGTTTGGCGCGGGATTCATTACGCAGTCCCTGAATGACCGAATAGTCAAAATCCTCCGGAATCTTCCATGATTCAAGCCGGTTTAAACGACTTACCGCAACTTTTTCACGTTCCAGATAGCCTTCGTAATGAGCCATTATCGCCAACTGCTGCATGGTGCGACGGTCGGTAAAATTATTCAGGTCAAGTTTCAACAAATCAGCCGGGAACGGTAATTCCGAACCGGAAGTCCAGCGTCCGTTCAGGGTTTTCAGGTGTGCCCACAGGGGCTTGCCGTCGAGTTTTTCTTTTTTCGCGATATTTTCCGATTCCTGCAATTTATTTTTATAAGCGGAAAAAACCTGATATTTGGCTTCAGGCAAAAGTCCGTGCTTATACGCGAAGTCACACAAACGCAAATCGGCATTGTCCTGCCGCAACTGCAGCCGGAATTCCGCCCGGCTGGTAAACAGACGGTACGGTTCGACGATTTCCTTGGTTACCAGATCGTCAATCATAACCCCGATATAACTGGAGTCTCGGGCCAGTTCGGCGGGGGATTGCCCGGCGGCGATCCTGGCGGCGTTCATGCCGGCGACGAGACCTTGCCCGGCTGCTTCCTCGTAACCGCTGGTGCCGTTGATCTGACCGGCGGTAAAGAGGTTGGTAAATTTTTTCAACCGGAGTGAACGTTCCAATTGGTCCGGAAAGATAAAGTCGTATTCGATAGCATAAGCATAGCGGGATATTTCCGCGTTTTCGAGGCCGGGAACCGAATGGATCATCTGTTTCTGGACCTCCGGCGGCAGGCTGGTTGAAATCCCGTTGATGTAATATTCTTCGGTAAATTCACCTTCCGGCTCCAGATAAAGCAGATGGCGCGGATGATGCGGAAAACGAATTACTTTATCCTCAAATGACGGGCAGTACCGGGTGCCGATACCTTCGATCTTGCCCTGATACATTGGTGACTTATCTATATTGTCATGGATGATTTGCGCTGTTTTTTCGTCGGAGTGAGTCATAAAACAGTTCATGTCGCGCCGTTCCGCGCGGGGCAGGGCCGCGTCATCCTGAAAATAGCTGAAATTTTCCTCGAAGATTTCCGCATCCTGTTTCTCCATGCGGGAGAAATCAATGGTCTTTGCCAGGATTCGCGGCGGAGTCCCGGTTTTTAATCGGCCGACCCGCAGCCCCAACTGTTCTCTCAGGTTGTTAGCCAGTTTCACCGAGGGGGGATCTCCGGCCCTGCCGCCGGGAAAACTCATCATGCCGTAATGCAGCAGTCCGTTGAGAAAAGTTCCGGTCGTCAAAACCGCCGCACGGCAGCTGAAAGTATCTTCAAAGTCGGTTTGAATTCCGGTAATCGTGTTTTTTTCGAACACAAAAGCGGTCGCCATTGCCTGTTTGACGTCAAGGTTCGGCTGTAGTTCGACTTCGCGTTTCATCGCACGTTGGAAACATACTTTGTCACATTGTGAGCGGGGACTCCACACCGCCGGGCCTTTTGTGTTGTTAAGCATCCGGAATTGGATCGCGGCGGCATCGGTGACGCGGCCCTGGGCTCCGCCCAGAGCGTCGATCTCGCGGGTGACGTGTCCCTTTGCGATACCGCCGACAGCCGGATTACAGCTCATCTGAGCAATGTGATCCATATTAATGGTCAGCAGCAGGGTTTTGGCTCCGACCCTGGCCGCTGCGAGCGCGGCATCGCAGCCGGCATGTCCGGCCCCGACCACTATAACGTCATAATCAAATTTGTCAGTCATAAAATTCCAGTAGGGTTGAGTATATTCATAAACAAAAATATATCCCGGCCGGAAGCAAAATCAAGCTGTGTAAAGATATTTGGATACGATTCTCAATAAGAAGATATTTCTCATTGAAAAGCGGTGGAATAATGATATAGTGGATAAGAGGTATTTGTGTATTTCAAGATAAAGCATAGGAGGTTTTTATGGGTAAAAAGTTTTTTGAAATCATTTTGATCGTCGTGGTTGCCGTTTGTTTGAACTTGTCCGCGTATACCGATAATGTCAATCAATTGATCAGCTCTGGCCGGAGTTTGACAGCGAAGCAGGCGGAAGTGTTGGAGGGAAAACTCAAAAAAGATCCGGCTGATGTTGCCGCCCGCACAGAACTGCTCGGTTATTATTTTGTCCAGTCATTTCGGAATCAGGAAGCTCGCGACGCGAAAAGCCGACATGTTCTCTGGTTGATCAAAAATGCTCCGGACTCCAAGGTGCTTGCTCTGCCTTACGGACAGCTTAATAAAATCATGGAGGCGAAGGCATACGAACAGGCCAAGGTTCTTTGGCAGGAGCAAATCAAGAAACAGCCGGATAATCTCAAGATTCTGGATAACTCCGCTAAATTCTTTTTGCTCTATGATCGTAAACTGGCCGCCGCATCGCTTGAAAAGGCATGTAAAATTGATCCGGATAACCCGGAATGGCATGCTTGTTTCGGTTACGTATATATGCTGGATATGATGCAGTCACCTCCGGATGAAAAAAGCAAGTTTGCCACAAAGTCGTTTGAGCAGTTTGAGATTGCCTACAAGCTTTCAAAAGGAGCTAAAGCAGCGGTTGTCATGGGGCCGCTGGCAAAAATGGCGTTGGCTGCCGGGAAACTAAAAGAGGCCAAAATTTATGCTGAAAAGATGCTGGCGGATAATCCGTCCGATTGGAATCATGGAAATAATATAAATACCGGAAATAACATTCTCGGCATCATCGCTCTGAAAGCAGGCGATGTTGATCAAGCCAGAAAATATTTGGAAAAAGCCGGAAATACATCCGGATCGCCTCAACTTAATTCTTTTGGCCCCAATATGTCTTTGGCAAAAGCGCTTCTGGAGAAAGGCGAAAAGGACGCCGTATTAAAATACTTTACTCAGTGTGCCAAATTCTGGAAACTTGGCAAAAACCGTCTGGCTAAATGGACCGAGGAGGTCAAAGTCGGGAAAATTCCAAATTTTGGCGCCAATTTAGTTTACTGAATACCTTGCGTTTATCTTCCATCACAATATGGATTTTAATCGACATTTGATCCTATTGTATGCTAAAATTCGCAATGAAAACCTTAGTGCCATCAGAAGTTTACTGGACAATAAATCTTACTCTGATAACTTTCTGAAACAATAAAGTATTCCGGATGGGCTGGCCCCTCGGGAGAGGTTTTTTTTCTGGATTCTTTCAGGATCTTTGAATTGACTTCCGGTTTGGCGGATGAACAGTTTTGAACCTAAAATTGCGCCTTCAGTAAAGTGCCTTGTGCGACGTAGAAAACGTACGTGCATTGATTCTTTTTGTCTGGCTTTGTCCCGCGCGGCGTAGATTTCTTCGCTTGACGCACCGCTTTCCGCTGTAATTATTCGTGCCAGTTCGCCGCGGAAAAACGCAAATAATTCAATATCAGTCCATTGCGAAGTATCACCGGTAGTAATATTCGGTTTCATGTGTTTAACAAAATTATTATAAAACATGTGTTTGCCGCTTTTGCAATAGCGCCCCCAGGTGGTAAAATTATAATCCGCCGGATCGTTTTTCAGGCCAGCTCGGACCGGGTTGAGTTCGACATAGGTCACGCAAGCGGCCAGAGCATTTATTTTTTCGAGAATCACGCTTTTGAAGCGTCCTCCCCAGAGTTGTCCGGTGCGATTACGGGTTTCGTTATAGACACAAGTAAATTGTCGTTGATATGCCGACATAAACCGACTGATATCAATCATTTTGAGGGCGATTTTCTGACATTGTTCTTTGTTTTCGAGGCTGATGACAGGGGTTCTGGGACCGAATTTAAAGATTTTTTTCATTGACTTATAATAAGCATTGTGTCGTTTGACGATGACCTCAAGCGGAGGCAACTTGTCCGGCCCCGGAGCGTAGACTACCAAATGAAAATGATTGCCCATCCAGGCGGCGGAAATAACCTCGATCAAAAAGTAATCGCAGAGATATCGAAGCAGTTTGAAGCCGTACTCCTTATCTTGATCTGAGAAAGGATGTTCTCCTTTGATACAGCCAATACGATTATAAAGGTGATAATAGCAACCATCGTCTTTAACCTTCATTCGCGCTTCCATTTTATCCTCCTGTTAATTGGTTTAAGAAATAATATATACGTTAAATCTGATTTTTCAAATTGTCAGACGGTTTGATTTTATGAATTTTATTAAGAATTAATTGTTAGTTGTTTAAGTGTTTTGGTGGTCTTTGCACAATGTGCCAAATTCTGGAAACTTGGCAAAAAACGTCCGGCTAAATGGACTGAGGAGGTCAAAGTCGGGAAAAATCCAAATTTTGGCGCCAATTTAGTTTACTGAACACTGTCTGGAGATTTTAAAACAGTTCGATTAAATTTTTGCGGCGTCAGCTCTATTAGCGCAATCCGTCGTACTGATTAGAACTCAAAGTATCTCGGCAGACATGATTGCGATGCCGCGGCAAGCCGGCCGACGGAGCGGTAACGCATATGGTTCAAGGCGTCTGCGTATTCCGCGTTGCCGGCCTGGTTTATGGTTTCGCCGGGGTCCTGCTGTAAATCATACAGTACTTCTTTGTCTTCCGCGTATCGGATATATTTATAATTCTTGCTGCGGAGCATGAAGAAGTCCGGCGCGTGATAAGCCAGTACATCTTCCCGTCCGGGAATATCTTCTCCGTTCAGCAGGGCGTCGGAATAATTGTTTCCGGCCATGACGCGGGGAATATTAATATTGCAGAGTCCAAGCAGGGTTGGCAGCAGGTCAACCATTTCAACCAACCCGGAAACTCTGCGCGGCGCGGCTCCCAGGCCGTTGGGCCAGAACAGGATCAGCGGCAGATGCATCAGTTCGTCGTAAAAAGAAACGTGTTTGCTGACGGCATTGTGATCTCCGCACATATCACCGTGATCCGAACTGAATACAATCAACGTGTCATCAAGTTCTCCGCGGTTGCGCAGCATCTCCAGGATTTCACCGATAGCCATATCGACTCCGGTTATCATCGCGTAAAAATGCCGACGGTAATTGATAAAATATTCTTCATCTTTTTCCTGCCAGTGGCGCAAGGTGTTGCAAAGCGGGGCAGGTTTGTCCAGTGATTCGTCATCCTGCTGAAAATTAGGACCTTTAAGATCGGCGTTTTTATACGGTTCAAACATCTCCCGGGTGGGATTGAGCGGCGGATGCGGGGCGTAGAACCCCATGTGGACAAAATTGCGGTCCGGCTGTTTGCCGCCGCCGAAACCACCGATGTGACGTTTAGTTTGTTCACAGACCCAACCGCTGAAACTGGCCTGCCAAGGCGCGTCCAGAACTTTCGCGTTCTCGCCGCTGGCCCGTTCCGGGTTGACCGAACGCGGAACCCGGAAAGTTTGGACCAGATCCGGATGTTCGGTAAACAGCCATTTCATGTAGGCGTCCTGATAGGGGCCGGGTTCTTCGGCCAGATAGAACTTGTCAAAGCCGTAGTTGTTACTCGGGCGCGGATCGAGGTCCACGTCTTCATGACATTCGAAATGCAGTTTGCCGATCTGGGCGGTCGAGTAGTTACCGGCTTTAAAGCACTTAGCGACGACCGGTTCAAAATCCGGCGGCAGTTCGTGTCCGTTTCGGGTGACTCCGGTCTGCTGCGGATAAAGCCCCGTCATAAATGAAGCGCGGCTCGGCATGCAAAGTGGATTCTGGCAGAAACAGTTATCAAAACTTACGCCGTTATTGGCCAGAAAGTCGATATTCGGGGTATGGATAGAGCTGTTGCCGTTTGCGCCGACGCAGTCGTAACGCATGTGGTCGGTGGTTATCCAGATAACTCTTTGTGGAGACTTCGGCTTGCTCATGGGAATCCTTTCGCTATATTTCAATTTCGTCGTAATTGGCTGCAGCTTATGCAACCGGGAAGTGCAATTCCGGTACGCTAATTCATAAAATATACGGGAAGAATTATTTTACAAATCCGGCATTGTGTTTTTCGGAATTCTTTCAGGAAACTGCTGTTTCGGATTCAATTACGATTTTTCTTTGCCCCCGGAGCTTTTTCTCTGTTGTTTCCCGTTGGTCGTTCAGTTTTTGCCTCGACATCTATGGATTTAAGATACTTTTCGATAAGTTGAATCGCGCTGTTTTCAAGTTTCAGGGCTTTTTCCAGAATTTTTAATTCTTTTTTAATGTTTTTTTCGGTCCAGTCCGCTAATTTCTTGCCGTTCATCGGTCCTTTGAATGCGTCCGGATTAGCTTTAAATAATTTGGTTTCCTCTTTGTACAGTTTAAGAGCCTTCTTAAGTTTTTTTGCAGCCTTTTCAGGCAGTAGTTTAATGTTGGCTTCAAGGTATTTGACCGCATTATTTCTTGCGTCTCTAATCGTTTGGAAGTTCCAGGCGTTTACGAAAAACAGTTCGCCGCGTTCTTTTTCGGTATATTTTTCGACTTTTTTGAGGTCGTCTATCCAGATTTCAAGCGCTTCTTTGCCGTAACTCCAGGTGTAATAATCAGGGTTGCCGGATGGAGCCCGGTACCAGTTGATTACACTCTGTTTTAGCGCGTTGATGAATCTTTTTTTTGCTGATGGCGCTTTTTTCCATGATTCCAGGAACAGCAGCCAGGGCCCGGTATTGTCTGCTGGAGCGATATTGTTTTTGGCTCCGGTATACAGGTTGCGCCAGTAGAAGAATATTTTGCCATCCTTAATTTCATACCCGTAGATAGTAGCGCAGTCGAGTTGTTTTCCGGTCGGATACCCGACAACCGGCAATCCTTTGTTAATAGATTCAATAACCTCGGGAATATAATCTCTGATCTTTTCAGGTTGTGCTTCCAGCATGCCGGTGCTTTTGAATTTCCAGCCGGTTTGATCGGATATTCTGGCTGTCACATCCGGAAATTCCGCAACCGGGATTGAGCCGCACCACCATGGACCGCCTTTTTTGCATTTCAATCCGCGCCAGCGAACCCGGAATGCCAAAGCCGAATCGCCCATGATCTCATTGTATGAATACGGATGTTTCGTAACTTTGAATGCCGCTTCAAGAGCCGCGGCGAAAGAACACGATCCCGGGTTCCCCCATGAAATTACCGGGACGTCAGTAATGATTTTTTTATCGATTGTTTTGACCTTTTTCACTTTGACTCCTTCAAGTTCCAATGCTTTACGCAGATGATCAATGGCTTGGGTTTCCAATTCGAATGCGCTTTCAACCATTGCAGTGTATTCCGCCAGTACTTCTTTTGCCGGCTTGCCGCTTTTTACCAGATTCCAGGGCAGTCCCTGTTTATTCAGTTTGTCCAGGCCCTGCTCATACAGCTTGGCGGCGGTATTGATTTGTTCGGCTGTTTTGCCGGAGTAACGTTTTGCCATTTCCTTCAGGTAAGCTACGGCGCAACTGCGCTTGTAACGCATGTGAATAAGCATGTTGTTATCGCAGGCGTCACCTTTTTTGCCGTCACCTTTCAGTAACTTAATCCACTCCTGCCAGGCCTTTTTGCCGGAAAAGCGGGTCGGCGAATTTGTTGGAACCTGATCGTCAAACAGAGCGACAATATGACTTAGAGAAGCTATGTCGATATCTTTTTGTTTATCCGGCGTAATCTTCTTGTCAAAAACAATAGCCGCCCACGGATAAGCTGACATTCTCAGTATATCATTGAATTGAGTAGATGCCCCCCTGGTGCCATAGCCCAGCAATGGGGGCTTGCCTTCATCACTTCCGGTAACAATGAAGCAGTGGTCATACTCGGCCAGCACCGGACGCCCCGCCTTAAGGGATTTTGTAACCGCCGGAGCTATGTTTTTCTGATATGTTCCTGCCGCGTCGGCTTGATAAGTTTCAAAGTCACTGCGCAACTGCTTGAATTCCCAGCCGGCAGCTTTTGATAATACGGGGAGCCCCAGATTGAATCCCCAGGCGTCATTTGGCCACCAGGCACAGTCAAGTTTTCCGTTGATGTATGGTCCGCTGGTATCCAATTGCAGGATAAAGGCAACGCCGGTCAAACCCATAACCTGCTCATAACTGATATCTTTACCGAGATAAGATAGTACAGACGACATGCCCCTTGCATAAGTATTACCACGCTCTTTAGACGGCGCCGGCATATTGATCAATTTAACCCCGTCCAATTCCGCCGGTTGGTTATCATTGAAGCTTTGACCATTCGCAAGCTTTATTTCAACGCCTTCGGCTTTCAGCATTCTGCTGATTTCTTCCACGGCTTTTTGTTCGTATTCAAGCATTTGCCGGATCGCTTCAGCTCCGGCCTTGCGTTTGGTTGGGCTGGACAGAAATTTTTTCGCGTCGGCATAAAGAATGGCGTCTCGCCATTGTTCATCTCCGGGATTGAACTTTTTAGTTTTGATAAAAGGTTTAAAAAACTTTTGCGCCAATGCTACTTCCTGACGATAGGCTGTCGCCGCTGTTTTCAGGTTGCGGGCCGATTCAGGGAACGCCTCCGCCGCTTTGATGCAGAATTCAGCTGCTGCGGTCCGCCCGGCAATGATCTGATTTATTTGCCACGAGAGATTACTCATATCGTAGAACCCGTATGGATTCCCATCCGCCTCTTCCCGCCTGACAGTGGCAGGATAATCCAGCGACTGTAAGTTTATTGCCATTTTCAGATAGGCTTCCTGTCCGAAACTGTAAGTTACATCTCCATAAGCTTTGGTTGAAAATGCCGGGGCGTTAAAAATTTCAACGGCTTGTTTCAGCGCGGCTTTTGCGGACTTTTTATACTCCGGTTTTTTGCCGGGTTTGCCGGGAATAAAAGCCGCGTTGGCCAGCCAGCCACCGTAAAAACCACCTCGAACAGTTCCGCGTACCTGGGCGTCCCAGAATCCGATTTTTTTTACCTTGGGATCATGTAGCGGGAGCCATTTGAGTTCCGGACCATAACCGGCCAGCAGAACATTGTCTTCCTCCTTATCGTATCCGGTCAAAACCCGCCAGTTCCCGCATTGTCCGTTTGCTCCGCCGTAGAGGACCGGGCGGCCATTTTTAATTTCGCTCAACATGGCGGCGATGAATTTTTCGCCCTTTTCCTGTTTTTCCTGTTTGCTCATTTTATTGAAAGTCCAGCAGAATTCCGGCCCGGTCCATTTGCCTTTGAAGCCGTAAGCCGATACGGCATTAGCCATAGTGTCGGTCGGAATTGAAAGCGCGGTTCGCAATTCCCAGTTGGTGGCATGACACAGGTTGAAGGCATCACCGGAATATACCATTAATTCACCAATGGATGGTTTTTCACCGTAATATTCCAGGATAAGTTTTAAGCCCTGAAGCATTGAAGCCGGGTAGTTATCCATCGCGCAGGATGGGAACTTACTGATCAATGTTTTGCCGTCTATTTTTTCTACATTCTTTTTCATATCCCGGTTACTCCTTTTTTCCTTATTGTCTTTTTTGTTTTTATCAAGTTTTCTTTCCGTAGACCCCGGCAGCCCCAGGCAGCCGATAACGACCATCGTAATTACTGAAAAGATCGTCAGTCCGACCGTCATTTTGACCGGTTTGCCTCCGGCAATGCGTTTTACCCTCTTTTTAAAATCCGATTCGGCCGCGGCAAACGTATTTACCAGCAGGCGTTTCGGCAGATTATTCCTGGATTCGGCCACCCGGAGCAAACTTTCCGCGTAATCATTTGAGTTTCCGTACAAAGACAATACGGCATTGTCGCAGGCCGCCTCGGCGTCATTACGCATAATCCGGCCGCAAATCCATACCACTGGGTGGAAAAACAGAAATATTTCCGCCAGACGCTGGATTATCAGGACCAGATTGTCCTTGCGTTTTACATGAATAAGTTCGTGCGCGATTATCAAACGCAATTGATGAGTCGACAAGTGTTCAGCCAGCTTTTCCGGCATCAGGATCAATGGGCGAATATTACCCGCGACAACCGGGCCGCAGTTGTCGGCTGTGATGGCGATATGCGTTTGGGGAAAAGTTTTTATCTCTTTTGCGGTTGATTCCAGAATATCGAAAAGCCTGCCGTGGGTCTGGATAATCGCCCGGCGTCGGATCATGAGCAGATAAATGAAGCCGGCAATAAACCTGAAACACAGAATTGACGATACGGTAAGCCAGATAATGGCGCAGATTCCGTTGGCGTCGATCAACTCCATGAATGACGGTTCCGGTGCTGGTGCGGATATTGTTCTATCGCGGCGGATTCTCGGATGGAAGCTGGTGGTGACAGGACTGGAACGCGGTATAACTGGCGCTTGTACGTGGCGTGTTATGGGGATTGGCTCCGGCTCCGGTCGGGGGGCTGGGTGGAGAAACCAGTAAAGCGAGATTGGCGACGCGATCAAAAATGTCACAACCGGTTTTGCCAGAATCAGACAGCAGAACAGATGGCGAAGAGTCGGAGACTTGATCCTGAAAACCAGAATGACAAGCATGACGACAACCGCCAGAATCAGCAGTTCAAGGCTCATTTGAAGCAAGTTTTTGAACAACCATACCCCCAGGTTGTTCAACGTCCCGGCAATGACGTTCATATTTTTTTATCCCTCTTTTGAGACTGAATCTCCAAGCATTTCCCGGATTTCAGCTATTTCTTCCTTATTCACTTTTTTTGATTCAAGTAACTGACTGACCAGAGCCGAAGCCGAACCGGAAAAAAATACCTGGAGCATCTCATCCAGATAGTTTCGTCCGAATTGCTTGCGACTGACCAGCGAATGGTAAATATCGGTTTTTCCTTCTCTCCGGCTGGCAACAATTCCTTTATCACGGAGAATCCGCATCAGGGTCAGGACGGTGTTATAGGCCGGCTTTTTAGAACTTTTCAGGTTTTCCTGGACCTCCCGGACAGTTGCCTCCGACAACTCCCAAAGAGTGTTCATTATCTGCATTTCAGCCTGAGTCAGGCGTTTATTGTTGCGAGTGGTCATTATGGTCTCCGGAATAATTAAAAACTAAAATCTTAGTTGATTTTCCAGAATATAATACCCCAGTGCTTTTTTGTCAACTAAGTTTTTAGTTTTTAATTAAAAAAGTGCCGTAGCTTGTGAATTCTTAACTTCTCAAAATCATCTTTAAAGTTAAAGTAAAATAAGCAGTATTTAGTTTGTTAAAATATCATAAGACGTTTATTGTATGAGTGTTGTCTTTGTTTTTTTTCTTGGTAATGTCAGAGGGGGACTGTATTTTGAGCTTTGAAATTAACGGTTTTCCTTCTCGCAACGTTTTATTATTTTCTTTTAATTCTCACAATTTTTCATTACCAGTTTCCGGCGGACCAGACTTCTTTCAGCGTTTCTGCCATTCTGGCTTCGAGAGCCGGTTTCAAGTCTTGCAGATATTGTTTGACGACCGGATAATTGTTGTGGATCTGCATCGCGGCGTCAACCATGGCATCATCCGTGCATGAGTCAATATCAATTAAATAATCCCGCAGCCCCAGGTCATTGATCATATATTTTTTCCGGCCGCATTCGTCGAACGGGTTGTGAATTACCGGAGTACCAACGTTAACTGCCATGATGATCGAGTGCATTTCCATGCTGGTCACAATCCGGGAGCGCTTGAAGATGGAAAAAGCCTGTTCGCTGGTCCAGAATGAATCCATATAAACACAGTTTTCCTTTGCCTCTTCAGAAAGAATGTCATAAAGGTATTTTCGCGCTGTTTCCAGTGTATGCCTGGTTTCGTGGCAGATCAAAACTTTACAGTTGGTCTGCTTGATCCATTTCTCGATCAGAATCTTCATTTTGCGCATCTGGTCCAATTTGCGTTCTTCTGAAACGGTGCCTCCGGTGGGGTCGTTGAAAATCGGTTTTGCGTCGGAAATGCGCAGCATTATACTCATAAACTGCTCTGTCTGCAACTGATTTCGCATCATGAAATCATCGGCCCAGTTTTCATCAAAGATATTAAAGAAAAAAGTCGTGTCCGGTCGATAGCCTGAGAATTTATTGGTCAAGCCGCGCTGTGACAGATAATTAAGTGAATCGGTATCCCGGCAGTAAACAAACGCCGCATCGGCAAACAGTTTTTTGTAAAGCAGGTCCATCGGCCATTCCAGTGCGTCAAAACTCTGGGAGCCAATGCCATAGGGAATTCCTAATAGACGGGCAATAATCAACGGCATCGCCAGCGGCAGCGTATAACCCCAGATATTTTTTATTCCGAGCCTGCCGTAGTTAAAAGTAGTTCCTGAATTGTAGTAAACAAAACCGGCGTCGGTAAATGCGTTGAATGCCGCCGGATTATTCTCCCGCAATTCCTCAACCAGCTCTTTGGAATATACTTCCAGTATGTCCTGAACCATGGCTTCGCTTTCAAAGGAGGTCAAAGTCCCCTGGCGAAAACTGCGGAGCTTGCTGACTCCCCATCTGGTCTCGAAGGCTTGCCAGGCGCGGCCTTTTTGCAGTCCGCCGCCGTCACTGGTGACAAACGGCATCGGTAGAACGCGACAATTCCCGGTATATCCTTCCAGGAATGATTTTGTTTTGCCATAACCGGGGTCTTTTTCCGGCAGCCAGGACATGACGGTTACCGGCAGATCCGGTTTTTCCCGGGAAACCATATTCAAAAGTCCCGGAGTTATGCCAATATCCCCGATATTATTTACGCTCCAACTATAAGTAACAAGAAGATGTTTAGACAAAATGTGAATCCTTATATTTATTTTTTTGTTTCTACAATTATTTTTTCAATCAAATCACCGACTTGATTGCGGTATTTCCCACAGTCAGCGGCATCGGATGAAGCAGGTTTATTCAATAAAAAGGCGGCCTGTTTTGCCAGTACGCTGTCCGGGGCTGATTTTGACGCAAGTTTTTTCAATAAATAGAGGTATTCATAATCCTCCAGCCCGTCACGCATGGCCTCGGACCGCAAAGTTGGTAAAAAAGTGCCGTTCGGGCCGGCACAAAAATATGATCCGCCGCCATTGCTGCCGGTGTAGCTTTCCGGGTTCCATGTTGTGTAAGGGCCTGATGAAATCGGCTTATTATTATTTTTCCAGCGTGAAACAGTCCATACCAGAAAACCGTCGACATTATTATCAAAAGAACGTTTGCCCAAAAGATTCCGGATGTCAGTCAACGAATCGGAGTCGACCGTCATCTGGGTTGAGTACCACCATACTTCTTTGCCATTTTTTCTGGCGTCGTCGGCTTCTTTGTAATTATAGACGGAAGTCAGGGGAATAAATCCATCTATTGCACTGCCAAGAATGCTTTTTCGTCCGTATGATGAATCTCCGGCCGTGCTGATGATCTTAATATCCGGGAATTTTGCCTTTATCGCCCGGCACAGTTCCACGCAGGCCGGCCATTCCGAGGTATTCGCTTCATCAAATCCGTAACAATAAGACATATCATACAACCCGGCCTTTTTAAGCTCCGGAACGCGTTTCTCCAATATTTTAAGAAATTTTTTCCGCCATTCCTCCGGATAATGCTTTCGTTCCTGCGCCGACATTGCCGACCATGCAGCTTTCGACTGGGACGGGGAAAGGTGTCCATGCAACGCCTGGCGCGGCAGCTTGAGGTAGAGCAGCGGAATAAAGTTCAAGCCCTTTGAGCTCATCCGCAAATATTCATTTATTTCCGGCAGTTCAGGTTCTCCGTAAGCTGAAGATGAATAAATACTGAAAGGACTGATCCGGTATTTGTCGAGAATGAAATTATAGAATTTATCAAGCTGGTTTTGTTTGAGCAGATTTTTATGTGTATAAACCGAGGTGGCTACTTTCAGATGGCCGCGTTTGGGAATCGCAAAGTTTCGAACCTTGACTTCAACAGGGATTTTAATACTGTCGGCGTTTTTCGTGGTTATCATAACCGTTCCGGAGTAAATTCCGGGAACTGCGTCTTCTCCGCCAAAAAATCTGATCCAGAAAGGTTGTGTTTCCCCGGCTTTGATATTAACGCTTTTCATAAAACTAAGGATCGGATCGGGATACCAGCCGGTATAATCCGTAATACGGCTGGTTTTTGCTGTCTTGACATAGCCGACTGGAGAGATAGATACGTATTTTGCCGGAAAAGTCTTTGATGAATCGCTTTTTAAGGTCAAGGGAGATAATTTTAGAGAAACCAGTTCCAGGGCTTTGCCGGGATGAGCTATGATTACCGGCTGGATAGCCTCGTATTCTCCCCGGGCCAGCGATACGGAGAATTTTTCCGGAACTCTGGCGATAACGGCTTTTGCTTGCGGCAGTACTCTGGTGGAAGAATCAGCCGAAACAACCGTAAAATTTTGCTTTCCATGGATTTTCGCAAATTCCTTTCTCAAATGAACAAGGCTTGCTTTTCTGGCTTTAAGTTTCATAGACAGATATTGTTTTCTGGCGACTGCCGGAGAAATTTGCTTATTCGTCATATCTTCGAGCAGTCTGATAACTTTTCCGGCGGACGCTTTATCTCCTATTGATTCATAATCCTTTTTCAAATTGGTCAATTTTTCCCGGACTGTATTCACCAGTCTGATATTATCAATCCGGAAAGCATAGGCGGAACCCGGATGTGATTGATAGATGGTCAAGGATTTGATGTCGGTTGTATCTAACTTTGCCCGATTTATCCGGTAACGAACAGTTCCCCAATGCCCCTGCCAGTCAATGGACGGTTTCTCAAAATAATTGCCTTTTCCGCTTCTCACGAGAATGGGGAATTCCGCGCAAATCCCCGCTTCCGGATAAACGTCAAGCCGGAGTTCGTCATAATCCGACCAGTCTTTGGGGATGTCGTTGGTAATGGTTCCGGGCCAACGGTTATTTTCACCGGTATACGCCGGAGTTTCGAGCCGCATTGCTCCGGGATTAACGCTGCCAGCCGGCATCCAGCTGATGTTCGCACCTTGAGTTCCACTCCATTTTTCAATTTGATTTTTTCCTTTGAAATCAAATAATATTTTTTCAGGATTACTTTTATCGGCAAATCCGTTTGAGCAAAATAATACACCTGCAAGGGTAAGAGATGTGAATTTAAGTCTGGTCATTTTTTTCTTTCAATGTGGATAATCTTGGTAATAATATTCAAACCGGAAGGTTCATATTTACGGTAACTGGGCAAAGGGACTCCAGAAATAGGATTTAGTCCGGCTGAACGTCCAGCCGGGAGAATATTCGTCAGGGATCGTCCCGAACAGGCGGTTTTCACAATGTCCGTCGGAAAATACGATATTTGCCCGTTTGCTGTTACCGTGGTGATAGCCGACCGGATATTTTGTTGTAACCGTATCCTGTTTGGCGGTATCCGCGTACGCTCCGACGGTGGAATGACTGTCCATGACCAGAGAGGTTTCAGAGGTGCGTTTGAATCTGGTTATTTTTCTGAAAATCTGGTCGGAATTGTTGCTCTGAATAACATTGTTGTAACCATATGACCATAAGGTTGTACCGGAAGGCGGAGTCTGATTCGGCACGGACGGACAGCTTAACTTGCCGCGGCTGGCGGCTTTGATTGCTCCAATATGGTTGCCGTTTTTGACGATTGTAAGGTATGGCGACAGGAAGCCTTCGCCGGGATTTGCCGAATACCAGTATTGAGCCGGAGAGACGCTACTTGGAGTTCGTCCGTTCGGCAGATTGTCCTGATTGTCCTGAGTGTAAAATTGCATCGCCTGACCAATTTGTTTCAGATTATTTATGCATTCCATTCCTTTGGCTTTTTCTCTCGCTTGATTTAGCGCCGGCAGCAGCATTGACGCAAGGATGGCGATGATTGCTATTACGACTAGTAATTCAATTAGTGTAAAGATGTTTCTACTCTTTTTTCGGATTTCAGATTCTTTCATTTGTACCTCCAATGATTGGTTATTTGTGCTTAATATTTGCTGGATATTTGCCCGTTTTTCAGGATTTCCAGGGATTTATATCTTTGATACGGTTAATTGCGGCGCGAGTATTTTGCTTTTCTTGACCGAACCGTCTCCGTCAATTGATTTCATCAGCATTTCAACCGCCGTTTTGCCCCATTCGGCAACTGGGATTTCAATATAGTCAATGCCTTTGGGGGTTATTCCGCCGGAACAAGTCAGCAGTTCGCAGTCTTCGGGTATCTTAAGACTGTAATCTTCCGCGGCATCCAGTACCCCTTGGGCCAGCCGGTCATCGATAGTAAAAATTGCGTCGGGGCGGTTATTGGATTCAAGAAGTCGGCCGGTGATGTTTCTGCCGTCCTCACGCTCCGCGTTGCTTTGGAAAATCATGCTTTCGTCCAGAGTTCTGCCGTTTTCAGAATATATTTCTTTTATGCCTTTCAAGAAAATGTCATTATTGAATATTACAGAGGAAAACGCTTCACTGAATCTTCTGCAGATAAATGCGATATTCTCATAGCCGTGCCGCCAGAGATATTCCACTCCCATCCTGGCGGCGGAATAATAATCAAAAACTATCGAGTTCAATTGCATATCGCGATATTCATTGAAGGCAACCATTGCAACCTTGCTGCGGCGTAAAGTAAGAATATCCTCCTGGCTTAACGCTGATGTGGCGATCAAGCCTTTAACTTCCTGAAGCGGCACAATTGTTTCCATAGGACGGTTGTGTGCTGTTTTTAAACGATCACCAGTGGAATACAGGTGGAAAGAATAGCCGTGATCATGGACATGTTTTTCGATGGCCTGTAATATACTGGAAAAAACCGGGTGGGATAAATATTGCATATCAGAAAACAGAATTCCGATTACTCCGGCTGAAACCGGTTTGTTTGCGGCATTTATATCCCGCAAAAATGAACCTTTACCCTGACGGCGAACTATGACTCCGTCTTTTTCCAGCTCGGCCAGTGCTCTGCGGATCGTCCTGATTGATACTTCACTGGCAAAACAAAACTGGTTTTCTGAAGGAATTTTATCCCCAGGTTTCAGTCCGGCCTGTTTGATCTCTTCAACAATCTTTTCTTTCATTTGAAGAAACAAAGGGGCGGTATTGTTTTCAATCAAGTTTAACATTTCAAAAAACTTCTAACTCTTATTACACTTCTAACACTTCTAACGCTGATATCCAGACTATACATTCCATTTATAGATTTGTCAATCCCGGGTTTTTTAAAAAGGAGATTATTTGTGAGATGTGAGATTTGTGAGATTGCTGAAAAGACTCACAGAGCGGTCGGATGCTACACGGAAAAAAGGACTTACAGGTCTTATGTGACCTGTAAGTCCTGTATAGTGTAACCTCAATCTTATTTCAACGGTCTGATGTTGTCGTGTGGACAGAGGCTTTCCTGTTTTGCCGAAAAGCTTGTCTGTTACCCGATTTTGCCGGCTTTCTTTTTCTTTTTCCAGTCCTCGAAATCCTCAATGGTGCCGGGGTAATCGGTGATGCCTTCGTCGGAAACTTCGATGATCCTGGTGGCCAGTGAACTGATAAGTCGATGGTCGTGGGATACGAAGATCACCGTGTCGTCGAACAGCGAAATGGCGTAGTTCAGGGCTTCAATCGATTCCAGGTCCAGATGGTTGGTCGGCTCGTCAAGGATCAGGACATTGCCGCCGTCCATCATCATTTTGGAAATGATCAGACGCGATTTCTCACCGCCGCTAAGCACTTTCACCGGCTTGAAAACATCATCGCCGCTGAACAGCATTTGGCCCATAAATGCCCGGAGATCCTCTTCGCTCATGTATTCCGATCCGGCCGACTCGAGCCATTCGATCGCGATTCTTTCGTTATCCAGAATTTCATTCGGGTCCTGGGGGAAGATACTGAGGTTGGCGGTATCGCCGTGAACGACCATGCCGGAATCCGGATCAAGCTGTTTGGTCAGGATTTTCAACAGGGTTGTTTTGCCGATTCCGTTTTTGCCGATGATCGCCACTTTCTCGTTTTGGCCGATCTCGCAGGAAAAGTCCTTGAACAAGGTGGTATCGTAGGTCTTGGAAATCTTATGCGCCTCGATCACTTTCTGTCCCAGGCGCGATTTGGGTTTGAACCTGATATACGGCGATACTCGCGAACTCGGTTTCATCTCGTTTAATTCAATTTTTTTCAATTCCTTTTCACGCGAAGTTGCCTGTCTGGCTTTCGACGCGTTGGCGCTGAAACGGGAAATAAACGCTTTTAAATCGTGGATGCGTTTTTCCATTTTCTTGTTTTGTTTTTCCATCAGTTCGCGCATTTCCAGGCTGGCGATGGTGAAGGCGTCGTAATTTCCCGGAAACATGCGGATGACATGATAATCGAGGTCGGCGGTATGGGTGCAGACGCTATTCAGAAAAAAACGGTCATGCGAGATGAAGATCGCGGTTCCCTCGTAGCGTTTGAGAAACTCGATCAGCCATTCGATCGACTCCATATCGAGATGGTTGGTCGGTTCATCCATCAGCAGGATATCGGGATTGCCGAACAGGGCCTGCGCCAGCAGCACCCGCAGCTTGAATCCTCCTTGTAGCACTGACATTTGCGAGTTGAGCATTTCGTCGGTAAAGCCGAGGCCTGAGAGCAGTTTGGCGGCTTCCGTTTCCATTTCGTAGCCGCCGGCGTCGCCGAATTCTATCTCGATATCGCCGCAGCGTTCGTCTTCTTCGTCGGTCAGTTCGTCTTTGGAATATAGCTCTTCGCGTTCGCAATGCAGATCCCATAGTTTTTTGTTTCCCATATATACGGTATCCAGGACGGAGTATTCGTCGAACACGGTGTGGTCCTGATGGAGGTAGCCGATGGTACAGTCTTTGCCGATGATCACTTCGCCTTTTGACGGATACAGTTCACCGGTGAGGATTTTCATGAAAGTCGATTTGCCGGAACCGTTGGCGCCGATCAGGCCATAGCGGTTGCCCGGGGTAAACATTACCGTGACATCTTCAAACAGAACGTCACGGCCGAAACGCATGGTTAATTTTGAGGTTGAAATCATTATCAGTTCACTTTAAACATTTGAGATTGGTTGAGTTGAAGTTAATTACCTGTATCATATATTTGTCAGGTATACTGTTAACATAAAAAAGAGGGCCGGAGCCCCCTTTGATTACGAGATGTCAGGCCGGATTATTTCAGCGGCCCAAAGATATTGCCGAATTTTTTACTGTTGAGAGCTTCGATATAGGCGCTGACCTTGGTGTAGGTACTGCACGGATCGATAGTCGGGTCGACACAATCGCCGTCAAGAACCAGCAGCGGAACGCCTTTTGCATTGAGTTCCTCTCGCAGATGCTTGACGAAAGAAGCGTCGGACATCGAACAGCGGCCGAAACCGTGATTATAGAGGATGCAACCGTTGAAATTGGCTTTTGCAGCGTTATTGCTGATAGTTTTTACCCGGTCGTTCGGGTCAAGGAAACCGCTCTGCATCAGCTTACGGGACAGTGAGCGTAACGGATCACTCGGATTAAGCGGATCCCAGGCAATGTAGTTGACCTCTTCAAAGACAATCGGGGCGTTGCAGTCTACTTCAATGTAATTCAATAATTCGCGATCATAGAACGGCGGCAGATGCAGCCACAAAATACGGTGAGTATCATTTAGCGAGATATTGTTCCCGATTTCCTCTTTTCGGATCAGCAGATCCTGAAGGAATTGCTTCTGAATATCGACCAGTTCTTTGCGTCCCCACGCCTGAGAGAAGATCGCGGAGAAATATACGGCCTGGGTACCGCGCAGCAACGGCGGACTGATCATGCGCAGATTATTGCATTGAATGGAAACGTCCCGTGCCTGATTGGATAATTCACATGCCTCCGCCAACCGGCCTTTGTCAAGTTTCCGGCCGGTCGCCTTTTCCAACTCTGAAATAGCCTGTTCCAGTTCACCTGCCATATGTTCGATGGCGGCATCGGTTAACTTGGACGGGGTGTACAGCGAGTAAAATTGTTCCTCGATACCATAAGACCGGGACAGGTCACGGAATACTCTTTCCCCTTGCTGGCAGGGTTCCGAGGTCGACGCGCAATAGCTTGGCTGCGGCAGCTCAATTCCCTCAAGTACCCGAAGGAACGAGCAGGTTTCCGCCGAATAACCTTTACAGGCGGCATTGTCGAACGATTTTTTGATTCGCTTGGGATTACGGGCGAACAACGCCGCATAAGTTTCCAGAGTCAGCATTCGCACATCAAGCGCGTTGAGTATTTCGGTCGGGAAAAACAGGTTCCGCCAGACGACCGGGCGGTCGTCGCGCGACAGGAAATCCTTACGGGTGCTTTTCGCCCGCAAAGTGATCGATTCGAGCGGCCGGTCGGAATACAGCTCTTTTCTCGGCTTGAGTTTGTTGGTCAGGTTTTTGAATTCCAGGGCCAGACAGGCCGCCCCGAGGGCTCCCATGACTCCACGGAACTCAGGAATTACAATATTGTTACCTGTTACCTCGCGCAGATAGTACGCTACGGCCCGGTTGTAGGCTACGCCGCCCTGGAAGACGATGTCACCTTTGTAATCGTTGAATATTTCACCGACCCCGCTCATGATAGTTCTGGCCTGGGCGCGGCAGGCGCCGCCGATGATGTCGCCCAGCGGGAAACGGTTTTTAAATTTATTGATTGAAGTGGCGCTTAGAACCGCGCAGACGGAGGAGAATTCCAGCGAATTGTCGTAATTGACCCGGTCGGCCATTTCTTCGACCGGAACATTCAGTTTACTGGCGACGCTGTCCAGAAACGCGCCGGTTCCGGCCGCGCAGATTCCGCTCATTTTTGAGTTCCACATCTGCATCTTTTCATTGTAGATCATCGCCTTACTATCCTGACCGCCGACATCAAGGATGGCTTTGCAGTCCGGATAGTAGTGCCTGGCGCCGGCGACGTGGGCGGAAACCTCACTTACGCGGAAATCATAGGGAATAAAACGGGCTGTATCTTCAACTATCTGACTGCCGGTGACTACCGTGCATTCCAGATTGTCGAAAGAAAGACCCGCATCCGCCAGAAATGACTCAATATTCTTTTTGGTGGCGCCCAGGTTGCACGCTCCGCAGCGGTGACAAATTCCGGAGCAGGTCAGACGACCTGAATCAACGGTTTTGGTTCGCTGGTATAGAGAGTGCCTGACCTTCCCCTGATCGTTTATAATAACAGCCTTCAACGTGGTTGACCCGAGGTCAACCCCGAGGTAATATGTTCGCTTCATTCCTGCACTTATTCCTGTATTTATATTTAATAATCATTATTATATTTAACAGAAATATAACACGTTTTTGCAAAAAAACCAGTTTGTAATCAGTAAAAAAGGAATTAACAGCAGGAGCTTGAATATAATCACCGATGCCGTTCCTTGGCCCGTTTTGCATATTCAAATTTGGGCTTTTGGAGGAAATGCCTCGATTGGTTTCACATAATTGATTTCGATTTACCACCAATTATTCACAAAATTGTAATATACGGTATTAAAAATACAAATATGTGAAAATAAAATTACATTATGACAAGATTGGATTTTATATAATTACTTAATTGTAATGAGTTTGGGGGTGTTGACAAAAAAGTTGGCATATTTACTGCGTATGAATAAATATGTCGTAATTTATATTGTAGTTTTCATTCAAAAAAGGAGTAGAAATGAAATTAATCGTCGCTTACGTAAAGCCTGAACGGCTGAATGCCATTAAGCAGGAACTGTACAAAAATGAGATTTTTAAAATCTCAGTAACCAATGCCCTGGGCTGCGGTCAGCAGAAAGGTTACCACGAAAGCTATCGCGGAGTGGATGTTGAAGTTAATCTGCTGAAAAAGATTCGTATCGAGATCGCGGTCAATCAGGATTTTGTTCAACCGACCATTGACGCGATTATTGCCGGGGCAAAAACCGGGAATATCGGAGACGGTAAAATCTTTGTCATTCCGCTGGAAGACTGTATCCGTATCAGGACCGGTGAAACCGGACAGGAAGCTATTGGCTGAACACTGGAATCCAACAAAACATAAATATAATATGAGGAACAAAATGATGATTCGTAGAAATAATATAAAATTGCTGGTGCTGCCGGCGTTGCTGATGCTTTGCGGCAGTCTTGGTGCTGCCGAGACAAAAGTTTCAACGGAAATGTTTACTATTAACAATACTTGGATTCTGGTTGCAACTTTTCTGGTTTTTGTCATGCATCTCGGCTTTGCCACTTTGGAAGCCGGCTTGACCCGGGCCAAAAATACGGTCAATATTCTTTTCAAAAACACGGTTATTGTCGCTATCGGCATCTTGACCTACGCAATGATCGGTTTCAGCCTGATGTTTCCGGCCGGAAACTGGCTGATCACCGATTTTCTCGGTTTCAACGGCTTCGGATTGAATTGTCCGGAAGGCGCCGCCGGGCTTATCGATTACGCTAAAGGGAACTACTCCTATTGGGCGTTTTTCATGTTCCAGGGCATGTTTGCCGCGACTGCTGCGACCATAGTTTCGGGTGCGGTGGCCGAGCGAATCAAATTGAGCAGTTTCATGGTTTTTTCCGCCGTTTACGTTGCGCTGATCTACCCGTTTCTGGGCAGTTGGTGCTGGGGTGAGGGCTGGCTTTATGCGATGAACTTCCATGACTTCGCCGGTTCCACTTTCGTCCATTCCGTCGGTGGCTGGGCCGCTTTGGCAGGAGTCATTTTCCTCGGACCGCGCAGCGGTAAATATGTCAACGGCGTTGCCAAGCCGGTATTCGGGCACAACATGCCTTTGGCTGCAATCGGGGTTTTCCTGTTGTGGCTTGGCTGGTTTGGATTTAACGGCGGTTCAGTATTGTCCGCGGACGCCGGTTCAGTATCCTATGTCTTTGTTACCACTACTCTTGCTGCGGCCGCGGGAATCATCGCTTCGATGTTCACTTCATGGACCGTTCAAAAGAAGCCTGACCTTTCCATGGTTCTTAACGGCTGCCTGGCCGGTCTGGTCGGTATTACCGCGGGAGCGGACGTGGTTTCGGTTTCTGCCTCCATTATCATCGGACTGGTTGCCGGGGTGATTGTGGTTCTCTCGGTTATGATGTTTGACCGCCTGCATCTCGATGATCCGGTCGGGGCGCTTTCAGTGCACCTTGTTTGCGGTATCTGGGGGACTCTGGCTGTCGGCATATTCTCATCGGATTTCTCTTTCCTGACTCAGTTGATCGGGGTTGCCGCGGTTGGCGCTGTCAGTTTCGTTGGCGCATCGGTTATTTTCGCCGTCCTGAAACACACTTGCGGTATCCGGGTCAGCGAAGCGGAAGAGGCTCAGGGCCTTGATATCGGGGAACACGGTATGGAAGCATATTCCGGGTTCCAGATTTTCACTAACCAGTAAACTATTCCGCGACTCGCCGGGATTTGAGCCCGGCGGGTTGCATTTTTTATTTTTACCGTTTATATTACAAAAATGTTGATTCTATAATATGGGAGAACAATAATGAATGATACAACCGGCAATTCACTGGGCATTTCTGTCCTGAATCAGATCAGCCATGTGTTGGTGCATCAGAAAAATGTTTCTTCACTATTGACTGAAGTTCTGGATATTCTTTATCGTGAAATGGGCCTGCTGCGCGGGACGCTGACGTTGCGCAAAGGTGATTATTTGTTTATCGAAGCTTCCCATGGACTGACGGATGTGGAGATCAAACGCGGCAAATATCTTATGGGTGAAGGTATCACCGGTAAAGTCGCTGAAACGGCTAAATCGATTGTTATACCGGATATTTCTCAGGAACCGGGATTTCTTGACCGGACGCAGACTCGTTCCGAGCGTCAGGATATTGCTTTCATATGCGTGCCGATTCTTCGCGACGAAGAAGTTATCGGGACCTTGAGTATTGACCGTATCAATGAAGAAGCCGGTAATTTGGAGCCGATCCTCTATCTGCTTGAAACCGTCGCAAACATTCTGGCGGATGCTGTTGAAGTTTGCCGTCAGCAGCATGATGAAAGAGAAGAACTTCTGGCGGAAAACCGTCGCCTCAAAAGTGAACTGGATAAAAACTACCGTCCCGCCAATATTGTCGGAAACTGCAGCAGCATGCGGCAGATATTTGCGATGATCGCCCAGGTCGCCGACAGCACCGCCACGGTATTGATTCGCGGCAGTTCCGGGACCGGTAAGGAGCTGGTGGCGCGTGCTATTCATTACGCCAGCGATCGTAAAGACAAACCGTTTATCGCGGTCAATTGTGCCGCTTTACCGGAAAATTTGATTGAAAGTGAATTGTTCGGGCATGAAAAAGGCTCGTTTACCGGGGCGACCGCGACTCGTGTCGGCCGGGTTGAAGCCGCCAATGGCGGAACGCTCTTCCTTGATGAGATCGGCGATTTGAGTTTGCCGGTCCAGGTTAAGCTGCTGCGTTTTCTCCAGGAGCGGACCTATGAACGCGTCGGCAACAATGAGGAACGCAAGGCGGATGTCCGGATTCTGGCCGCGACCAGCCGGAACCTTGAGGAACTGATGAACGCCAACAAGTTCCGGGAAGACCTGTATTATCGTTTGAATGTTTTCCCGATCCACATTCCGGACCTGAAAGAACGTCGGACTGATATTATGCTGCTGGTTGAATATTTCCTTGAAAAATACAGCCGCATTTACAATAAGCAGATCAAGCGTATTTCGACCCCGGCGATTAATATGATGATGTCGTATCACTGGCCCGGAAACGTGCGGGAACTGGAAAACTGTATCGAACGTTCGGTATTGACCGCGACTGACAATGTGATTCACGGTTACAATATGCCGCCGTCCCTGCAGACTGGTCAGTCCACCAACACTGCTTCAATTGTCCCTGAGCATAAAGCTGATTTTATGACTATGGTTGCGTCCTTCGAGCGTGAATTGATCGTCGACGCCCTGAAACTTTCACGCGGCAACGTCGCTTCAGCATCGCGTCAGATGGGGTTGACCCAGCGCATTATGCACTATAAGATTGATAAACTGGGTGTTGATCCCAAGAAATATCGCTAAGGGATAATATAACTTAATTGAACATAGACGACACAATTTGCGCGGTATGTACCGGGGTTGGCGGCGCGGTTTCGATTATTCGGATATCAGGACCGGAGTCAATTGCGGTTGCGCATAAAGTGTGGTCTGGCAAGACTTATCCCGGGCGAGAGAATGCCCGGAAAATGATTCTGGGCAAGGTGATTGATCCGGATCATCATGAAACCGGCGATACCGCGTTGTCGGTATGTATGCCGGAACCCCACAGTTATACCGGTGATGACGTTGTTGAATTTCACTGTCACGGCGGAGCGCTTGCCGCCAAAAGGGCCTTGCAAAGCGTATGTAAGGCCGGAGCCAGGCACGCTGAACCCGGCGAATTTACTTTCCGCGCCTTTGTCAACGGCAAAATGGATCTTACCCAGGCCGAGGCGGTTTGCGACATAATTACCGCTCACAGCGATATGGCCCTGCATCTGGCGGAACGGCAGATTGATGGTTTGCTTGGACAGCGGGTGCGGGAAATCAAGGGCAAGCTGGTGAATATGCTGGCCGAAATAGAATCCCGCCTGGATTTTCCGGAGGAGGATCTCGACTGGGTTTCCTCTGAAGAACTATATCAAATTACTGTGGATGCCATGAAGGATATTGCCGAACTGGGCGCGTCACGCCGTGAGGGCGTGGTTTTGCGTGACGGCATCCGGGTTGTTCTGGCCGGGCGTCCCAACGCCGGTAAATCAAGCTTGCTTAATCGTCTGCTCGGACGTGATCGCGCGATAGTTACTCAACTTCCCGGCACTACCCGCGATACCCTTGAGGAACTGGCTAATTTGCGCGGCATTCCGGTGACCCTGATCGATACCGCCGGAATTCGTGAAGCGGATGACTTGATCGAAGGAATCGGGATTGACCGCAGCCGCCGTTCCATTGAACAGGCTCAAGTCGTTTTATGGCTGCTTGACGCCGCCGGCAATGTGACCGAGGAATTGGCGGAAATGCGGCAGCACACAGCCGGTCATCGCAATGTAATCGCGGTATGGAATAAGGTTGATCTGATCGGGGAGAAGGTTCTGCCGGATGCTGATTTGCCGACGGCCAAAATTTCAGTCACTGCAAATTCTGGAATTGATAAGATGTTGGATTTGTTCGAGGCGGCGGTGTGGGAATTTCCGCATACCGAAGAACCGGAAATCGCGGTTAGTTCGCGGCATGCCGCGTTGCTGGATGAAGCGTCATTGATGCTGGTTGAGATTATTCCTGAACTCGAAAATGAGAATTGGGAACTCACCGCGTCATGTCTGCGTTCCGCGATCAGCGCTTTGGGGACGATTACCGGTGAAACCGCGGATGTTGATGTCCTGGATAATATTTTCAGTCGCTTTTGCATTGGTAAATGATAAAATGAAAATAGCAATTATCGGATACGGCGTCAGTGGCCGGGCGGTCGAAAATCTATGCAAAAAGCAGATGCATTCATCTACGGTATTTGATGATAACTTTTCCGAAAAAATACCAACTTCGGATGAGTTTTCCCGCTTCGATTTGATTGTTGTCAGCCCCGGAGTACCACCTTATTCAAAAACATATCAAGCAGCGATTGAATCCGGAGTCGAATTGGTCAGCGAAATGGAATTCGGCTTCCGGCACTGTTCAAGGCCGGTTATTGCGGTCACCGGGACTAACGGAAAAACCACGACAACTGAATTGACGGTCGCTCTGCTCAACGCCTGTGGTTATGATGCGAAACCGACCGGCAATATCGGTACACCTTTATCCGCAGCGGTTGCGGAGCAGGGGGAGGATACGGTATTTGTTACCGAGGTAAGTTCTTTTCAACTGGAAAAAGTGTCCTCTTTCAGCCCCGTTGCGGCGGCGGTTTTGAATATCGCCTCCGACCACCTTGACCGTTATGATCATGACATTAACAAGTACGCCGACACTAAATTCGCGATGCTGGAAAAAGTTGCCCCTGAAAACCGGGTCATCGGCATTTCGCTTGAAAACAATTCTGATTTTGTCGTCCCTGAGCATTGTCCGGCGGCGGTTATGTTACAAAATGATGCTCTATACTGCGAGGGAAAAAAACTGGTCTCTCTGGATGAATTGAAGTTGCGGGGCTCTCATAATTTGGAAAATATCATTGTCGCGCTGCAGTTGGTTGCCGCCTTTGCCGGAACGGACAAGTTGTTTGAGCCTGAACTGCTTGATGCTCTGCGGAAATTTTCTCCGGGCAGTCATCGACTTGAAACGGTTGTAGTCAAGGACGGCGTTACTTTTGTCAATGACTCTAAAGCCACCAATCCGCATGCAACTTTAGCCGCGCTCAAAGCTGTTGCTAATGGTAAAAACGTCAGGCTTTTGTTGGGCGGACTGGATAAGGGAATGGACTTTTCCGAATTGGTTTCCGGTATGGAGTTTGTGAAAAAAGCCTATCTTATGGGCGAGTGCCGTGAAACCATTGCCAAAGCTTTGCAGGATAGCGTTGAATATCATTTATACTGGTCCTTTGACCTTGCGGTGCAGGCGGCTGCCAGTGATGCCGAGCCCGGTGATGCGGTCCTGCTGTCCCCGTCCTGCGCCAGCATGGATATGTTCAAGAACTACGCCGAACGCGGCGAAAAGTTTGTCGAATTGGTGAAATCATTTTAACTCTCTCTTAAAAGCTCCTGAAAACAATGCGGTTGCCGCCGTTGTAAACGCGTGGCTTCATCCGCACATGGTCACGGTTATAATCTTTGCCTGATCTGGAATCTCCTGTAGCGTTGCAATGAACATTCTTTGTTTTTTAAATTTAATTTTTTGGGTTTAATTGGTTTGTTATTAGGTTTTTATGATTTTTAAAAAAAGCAAGTGATGCTATGTTTATAGTGATAGGAATGCCTCATCGATGGTTTATGACATAACTCCATACTCCCTTGCAATTGAAATTTCCGGTAGTTGGAAGATTTTTTAAAGGTTCTTATTAAATGGTATGAAATTTTAGATTGTATATAGATTCGCCAAGGCTTTCTTTGAACATACAGGCATTGTCTAAATCCTATCCTGATAATCAACTCTGATATTCCGTAAAACAGTTTTACCATCTTCTTCCATGGGGGCATAGTTATTGAGGAAATTTGTACTGCTATTTTACAATTTTGCTCCTAACTCATGCCATAAATCTTCGAAGAACCGTCATTTTGCTTTGGCCTGTATCCACGAAAGATATATTTGCGGCATCGCCGACTTGGCAGAGAACGGATGAAACATCCAGCGAATTTCGTTTTCAGAATCATCCTTATTTACCAGTCCACTAATATCCAGTCGGTTCATCCAGGGTGGGAGCAGAATTGGTTTTTTATTGATAAAAAGAAGCCCTAAAGAGTCCTTTGACTCCAGAAACAATCTTTTTGCAGGCCATTTTGACGGGAGTTTGAAACGGGCTTCAAGATATTTACCTGATGGAGCTTTCCCGCCTGACACCGCTCGCGGAAGCATGCCGGCCTTGGCACAGGTTATCCATTTCAGCGGAGTACGGGCAATTGGGCGGGGAACAGCTTCCAGAAAAAATACTCCAGCCGCACCAGATGGGTAAGAGCGTCTGGCGTTAAGCCTGACCGCTCCGCCATCAATTTCAAGGTCTAGTACAAGTTTACCGCCAGAGGATAAATCAGAAAGATCAATGGCACTTTTGGGATTAGTCAAATTAAAGCCGGAACCGTTTGGCTTGCCATTAATCCAGAGGCGCGGATTGTAGTGAATGCCACCGAGGGAAGGATCACAGGCCAGCCGCAGAGATATTATGCTACCCTTCCAGCTTTCCGGAATAATTACTTCTTTGTGGAAGTGTGCAATATCCTTTTCAGGCACGTTCATGGCCCTAAAGGTTCCAAGCCTAACCGTACGTCCGCCTTTCCAGTAGTTTGTCGGAGGCAATGACATCCATTTCTTGTCTCCAGCAATCATTTTCCAACCATCTTTCAAGGAGATAAAGGAGTCCGGTATTCGTATCTTGGCCGGAGATTCAGCCGGAGTCAGTGGCGTTAATGCATACCAGTTGCGGTTCATGGACTTAAGCCAGTTCATCGGGGCCTCGGCGATATCACTGCGAGGCGCGGCAAAGATGCGAAGCTGCATCGGATCAAGCGCGATGTCAGACACGCTGAAACCATATTTCTCCGGTTGAAAGACGACATCAGGATGACCTTTGGTAGATATTTCTTTCAGAAAGGCAGGGGCACTTTCTCGGGTATAGCCGATTGACGCTTTTGACGGCTTGCATCTGTCATTGACTTTGGCAAGCATGTAAAGGTCATAGAGACCATTTTTACTGTAAAAGTGTTCAGCAAAAACACTAACGTTCTCAGCATTTTTCAGACTGCGCCGCGAATCTTTGGGAACTTTTAGGGAGTCAAGCAACTCCGCCAGGTACGGCCGGTATCCGGCATCAGGTTTCCAACTGCCCGCAATGTCTCTGCTGCTGCGCCAGAAAGTCGCTCCAAGGGTGATTACCTTGCCTTTTCCAAGATGCCTGACGGCAATAGCGATACGCCCGGTTCCCGGCCTGCGCTTGACCCATTCGGCCACTACTTCAACATTATCGGCGACCGGCTCCATGCCCAGTGATTTTGGCGGAGTTTTATCCCCGGTCCAGTCCAGGGCAATCCCGTGACAGATCATTTCCTTGCCGCGAAGGCTGGGCCAGAGGCTCTGCTTTTCGGTGAAACGCATTTTCCCTGCTACAAGTTTGGAGTCGACTACTTTTAGTCCGGTCAGTTTTGATATCGGCCAGGCATCTTTCTGTGCCGGGGTATGGCGGCCACTATTGTGCAATGCAACGAAAGTCCCGCCATTTTTCACATAATTCTCGATCCCGGCCACTTCTTTCCGGGTCATCAGTTCAGTGGCCGCATCGAATATAACTCTGTAGTTACCGGCAATCCCACCTGCCTGCATATCGGGTAGGTCAAGCATGTCGATAGGACGTCCAACGGCCTGAGCCTCACCGCGGCTGACATCCCAGCGCCATGGCGCCTCTATTCCAAGACGGGATGCGTTCCTAGCCGAGCGTAATACGCCCAGAGAAGGTTTAGGACGGACGGTTTTACCTGTGCAATTCATCAGTTCACGATTAGCATCTATCCAGGCTCCGACATCCGGATATTTTTTGTAATATGCGGTCGGGTGAAAAAGAAAATTGATTCCTTCATTCCCGATCATTTGATAAAGCGTGATGTTCCGGCGCATTGAAGCTGCTGATTTAGGCGGACCACCGACTTCAGCGCTGACCGGCATGCCATGCGAGGAAAAAGCACGGGAAACCCATGGCGCCCAGCAGGCACCGCTCTGCCCGGTACAGTGAGCTATCGCGCCATAGCGTTTGGCCGCGTCCACAAGCAGATCCTGATAGCGCCTTGGAGCCATAATAAACATTGGACGACCTTCAGGAGAAGCCGCGCGACGAGCCAGGAGCATACGCTCGGCGTTATCAACAACCAGCCTGGCGGCAAATTCAACCATATCAAAATACATCAGGTTCCGCCGGGAGTCATTAGACGGGTAGAGCCAAAGTCCGGTCGAGTTGAGAAATATGTAACTGGCGATCGGCTGTCCGTGGGTATCCATGGCAATGGTATTATTTCCTGCGTGCAAAAGATTCTTTACCGAGTAACAATAGTCAAAATTTGCCGCCAGAAACCTGTAGTTGCCGGTTACATTATTCAGCAATTTAGCTGACTTACCATTGATAAATATTTCAGGAGTCACACCAGGAAAAACATGGGATACATGGAGGAATTCACTCTCCTTGAGCTGTTTCTTAGTTAAGTTGAAATTCCGCTTAAAATAAAAGTGCTTTGTATGATCGGTAATGATAACCGGATCAGACGGACTCAGCTTTGTCCATTTCCAGTCTTTTGATTTTTCGAGCCAGTTTTTAACAGTTTTCCTGCCGCCGTTTCTCGCCTGCCACTCCCCCTCCAGATTGACCGATGTCGCCGGATTCCAGCCGGTAAAACTCTTAATTGTTGTAACCGGTACTTCCGACCATGACTTAAAAGCGTCAGGATTGCCACAGTAAAGTCTACCTAGCTCCCGCAATGTGTAACCACGGTCTTGCTTCAGATAGTCTTCCCATTTTTCCCGAATGCCCGGAGTCTTGTCGGCTGCCGAAAGTTCAGCGACTCCGGCCCCATGAGAGCCAAGTTCCATTGTTCCATGAATAGCATTGAAATGATCATTTTTCACCAGTTCGGCGAATATCCCGTAATCGCCGGATGAAGTTTCGGCATCGGTTGTGGCGGTGGGAATAAAATCCGCATAGAGCTTGAATCTTTCATGATGGTTTAATATGTCGGTCCTCACGGTACGGTTCGATGATTTATAATGCGGCAAAGGCTTAATATTAAGCATGAATTCAGGACGCATGGGACTGAAGGTTCCGACATAGCCAATCCAGGTCGTATTATATTTTTTAGCAATAGCTTCATAATAGTCTGCGTAACTGGTATCGACAATTCCCGGAGCGACCATCTGGTAGAAACGGCTGCCCAGCTCGCCGCTGAAGCTGAATTTATGATCGCCAAGCCATTTTATGCTTTCGTTAATATCTTTGTCTTTATGATGCCCGCCCCACCCCATAAAGCCGAAGTTAACCGCG
The DNA here is from genome assembly GCA_963676655.2 of Victivallales bacterium. Classification (GTDB taxonomy): domain Bacteria; phylum Verrucomicrobiota; class Lentisphaeria; order Victivallales; family Victivallaceae. Next base: position 341,683 of record CAXXKX010000004.1, read on the forward strand.
TCATTATCAAAATGGTCAAGCCAGCGAGGATAGGCATTGGCGGGAACAGCTTTCCAGGCCTCAGCACCAGCTTCGACGGCCAGACGGTTGAGAAAAGACTTATCTTTAGAAAATAGAACCTGCACTTTACTGCCGTCCAGGCCGACTATCCAGTTTCCACCACCATCAAGCATCAGACTTGTCGCTGGACCTGATGTCTTTTTTACATCACCAAATGACATCATGTCGCCGACAAACTTGGATGCGGTCATTTGTGCATGTTTTGAGTCGGAGGCCGCTAACGTGGTCCATGAGGCAGCCCCACCTTTAAAGTTTTTGCACGTCGCTTCTATTTTTCCTAAAGCGCGAAAATTAAACTGCTGTTTTATTATAGCACTTTTTCCCGTACTACCTGACGCAATACTTCCAGGACAAAATATAACAACGGCAATAAAGCACATCACTGTACAGATTTTTTTAGTTTGTATTTTTATTACGGCTTGCATAGATCCTCCAGTAATTTTCATAATTTTTATATTTCGTTTTAATAATATTTCTAATTATGAGTCTTCAAACTATCTTTGTCAATAGACAGGAATATAAAAGGCACAATAAATCACAAAATAACGATATCTATATGTGATTTATTATAAAAAGCAGGAGCATTAACTATTGCAACCGGCATCTTGTCCAGCGTAAATAAACAGATAAATCAGCTTCAATTTCAGGCGGTATTCCGTTTTATAAATACAGGCATAACAATCCTGCCTGAACTGACTGCCCTATGCGCTTCCGGGTTCTCAAGATGCTCTTTCAACAACGAGAACAGGGCATCGGCTATAGCGGGGGAATTAAAGTCGGAAGTAGTCAAGTTTAGGTATCTTAGATTTGCAATATTATCATAACCGATAACCCTGACCTGCTCCGGTACTTTCAGGCCATGCTCATGCAAATAATCCATAACCCCCTTGGCGACAAGATCATTTCCGGCGACAATCAAAGGCTTGCTGTGCCGTGTTAATTCATCAACAACAAGAGCGATACACTTACCACCTACCTCTTTATAATAATCCAAATATTCATCATGACAGGAGAATTCCTTTGGCTTTTTAACATCGGCCCTTTGGTCAAGAAAACTGATATCTCTTTCCTTTGCAAAACGCTTAATAACATCTGCACGAGCAGTCACCCAGAAAGAGTCATCCAATGGCTGACAGTAAACCAGCAAGTCACTATCCCCATAATGAGAACACAACACACTGTAAATATGCCTCTCGTGATTGATCGAAACAAAATCAATTTCGGAATACAGCGGCCTTGAGCAATAAGCGAGATAGGAAAGGTCGTTCTCGACTGTAACAATTTTAATTCGGGCCGTAGCCATAAGCTCAAAAAAATCATCAGAAAATTTTTCGTGCTTACATATTACAATCCAATTAATTTTTTGCCACCTAAGACTATCCAGCAAAGTCTTCGGCTCCCACTTCAACTGGCGCAAGTTATACAAAGTGACATACCCGCCCTCATTACTCAGCCTCTTTTCAAGTTCATCTGACACCTGCCATGGCAAATACCCAGTTGGACCATGAACATCCTGATCGCTATAAAAAACCATCCCGACGCGCAAACCATCCAACACGACATCATTAACTTCTGGATGACTGCGTGGAGTACGGGAAAGAATCAGACTGCCGCGGTTTCTCACCGTTTTTATCATTCCTACCTTTCGCAATTCCTCCAGGGCCCTGCGCACACTCCTGCGTCCCACCTGAAGCTGCTCCTCCATTTCATATTCATACGGTAGACAATCAACGTCATTCGGTAAATCCGCGATATACTGCATTATCGCTCGTTTTGCAAGTTCATATTTGGGCAACTGCCCTTGACCGGTAATTATATATTCTGACAGACTTCGCATAGTAAACTCCTAACTTTCCAGAAGAATATAAACCGCAAGCACCAAACAATCAAGATTAAATGTAACTTATATGGAACTTTTATGAAATTTAATAGAAACCTTAATAACTGCAACACACATTTTATTCCACACACGCCTTACCCTCCAATCTAAAACCTGAAACAACAATCAAAGTCACACAATAAATAACATATAGATTACATATTTCACACATTTTTAAAACATTTTCCCCGTCGGAATATTGCATATATAAGAGGTACATTGTATAATCGGGTTACAGATAAATCTTGAACCCCAAAAGGAGACGTCTAATGAAAAAACAGAGATTTACGTTGATCGAACTTCTGGTTGTGATCGCAATCATTGCGATTCTTGCGTCAATGCTGCTGCCGGCTTTGAATCAAGCCAGGGCCAGAGCCAAGTCAATTTCCTGCGTATCCAATCTAAAACAAATGGGAACAGGGTTGCTTAACTACACAGATGACAATAATGGGTATACCGTGCCACACACTGAATCAACTCTATGGGATACCGAGTCGGCTTACTACAAAAAACCCACTTGGCAGTGGTTCATTGCTCCATACGTAAACGTCAAGCGCGACTATTTCGGTAAACAATGCACCGCCAAACAAATGGGCGTCTTTTACTGTCCCGGAGTTCCTAACACAAGTGCCGGAGGCATCGGTCACACTGGACTTGGAACCGCCTCCGGAGCCGCGACTAACTTTAGTTATGCCGGCAACTTATGCGGATATTTGACTTCCATATCGAGCGACCTGCTTACATTTAAACCTAACCTGCTGGCGAAGTTCAAGAATGCATCATCACTATTCTCTGTTGTCGAAGGCGGAATGGCCGGTCGTATTGATAACTACAACGCTTCTCAGAATGACGGCAATCTCACCATTCCTTATATGGGCGCGGGAGTACAGCGAATTCGGTATCCGCATGAAAATGCCGGAAATGCCCTGTTTGCTGACGGCCATACAACCAATATCAAAGGCTTAATGCGCCCAAAATCATCCAGTGACCTCTGGTCAAAGCGCTGGCAAGGTTATTAACATAATTACAGCGTGATATCTAATAATGAATAAGCAAAAGGACGCGTCTGTACCGTGTTAAAGAAATCGACTATAGCTCCAGTTGCGGAAGCGATAGAGGGCATTGCTAAGCGGCGGGAGCTGTTTTTCTCAAAAACCCGAGACTTACTGAAATCAGAATTGCTCAACGCCGATGGCACCGGGCGCATCCCTCAGTTCAACGCCCCTTGGCGGGAGCCGCTATGGTGCCTGGCAGCACTATATACTGGAAGTAGCGAGGATATCGCTCTGGCAAATAAAATTGTGGCTAATTACTTAAAAGCTCCAGCTGTTCAATCAACAAAAATGAAGGAAAGCAGCGGGCATCAATTCGGGATATTCCAGAGCAACACCTTGGCATACCTGTTTCACCAGTTTGGACACTTGATGACCGAGGATGCGCGTGAAACGGCTCGTTTTCATTGCAACATGCTCTTTTCCACCCGCCACGGCTCAGCCCAGATTGAATATATTTTTCAAGGCGTCAACGACAATATGCCGATGATGTCGACTTGCGGGTTGATTCTCGGAGGAGAGGTAATGGGCAACGAAGAGGCGGTCAAGCATGGTTTATGGAAATTGCACCAGTTACGCCGCCACTTGTCCAGATGTGCCTGGCTTAGCGAATACAATTCATCAACCTATACCGCGGTAACACTGACCGGAGCAGCCAGACTCGCAGCCTTCTCTCACAATGAAGAGGTCAGAACCCTAGCCCTTGAAATTGAACAGCGGATCTGGATCGAAGTGATCCTGCATTTTCATCCCGGAACTTTTATGCAGGCAGGCCCCCACAGTCGTGCTTATGCGATTGACTGCGTCGGACACACTCATTCACTGCAGGCCGTTTTCTGGCTTGTCTTTGGTCCGGAAATAAGCGGGCGTGATTTTATTTCCAGCTACTTTGAACCTGACGGCCGGGAAGTCCTGCACTTCTGCGGAAATCCGGCCCAGAGCATTGCCGAATATGTCGATATTCTTGACTGCGATTTTCACCTGCCGGAACATGCTTATGAGTTGATGGCCCATCGCGATTATCCTGTCCACATTCAAGGGCGGATCGAGATGTTGTGGACCTACAACAATTTTTCATCCATGGTCACCACCACCACTTATATGCAAGAAAACTTTTCGCTGGGCAGCTCAAGCCTTCCACTGGGGGGAATAGGCCAGACCAATCAGTTCTACGCTACATACAAACTGACTGAGGACACGAAAACATTCAAAAATGCCGCGCCGGTGTTCTGTAAATTTTTTATCGACGACTCGGAGATTGGCACCCGGGAAACTTCAGTCGATGGAGCTTATTCCGGCGAAAAATACCAGAAAAGTCTTGGTTGGATTTATTCCATGCAAAAAGAAAATACCGCAATGGTTGCCGGCATGCCGTCGCTCCAGGAGCCTGTCTGCACCGACACTTTGAAACTTTGCGTAGTTTTTCCGGTTCATTACGGCAGTATAACAGCTTCGATAATCGGCAATAATGGACAAGCCCCGGGCATATCCGGACAAAGCGAAAATGTTGTCCCTGTGTCGGTCGAAGCCGGTCTGGTATACATGCATATCCAGCCGCTGCTACCGACCAGCTTGCCACGAGAAGCCGCTATACGCTTCAAAAAAATCAATGATTACGCAGTGTTGGAGCTGGTCAATTATGAAGGAGAATTCAGGGAATTCACCAAGGTTGAACTGTCACACGCACTCAATGGTTTTGTCTTTACAATCGAGGATAAAAGCAAGTTTGCTTCGCTCCAGGAATTTCATGATAAATTGTCCGGAAGTCGCATTGTCGATTTCATGTTCAACCAGCATCGTTTTATTAACTTCAAACGTGATGACGTTGATTTTGATCTTACGATGAGTATGACTCCGTTCGGGGTTCAAACCGAAGCAATCAACGGCAGGTATCCTGCCCATCCAGTCTTCGCCTGTAACCAGCTTGAAGTATCAACGCTGCCCTTTATGAGCGGAGAAGTCGAATGCAATTTTCCCTTCTTTCCATGGGACGGACTGGAAACCACTGCCTTTGACAACTCATGGATACTCGGTTCCGATGGGGTCAATGATAATTATTCAGCCCGGCAGGATTGCCTTAAAAAGGACAAGTAGTTTCCAATAGCGATTTTCATTGAAATACTATACTTGCAGGAATTAATCCCAAATATGCAATTTGCCAATAACTGCAAAGTAAAACTTTGAGAATGGCAAATTCTTTTTTGATAACGCTCTTACCTTGAATCTCTTGCGTGTCTTTTTGTGTTTATGGGAATACTCTAGCTAAAAAACTCGAAGCCGACTCCAAAACTTATAGGCAAGTTTGCCGCGGGAAAAGAATGGTTAACCAATTCCCCTTCTTTAATAATAACGATGTGAATTTTTAACTACCGGCCTACTGGACTCGGTTTCCTTAAAACGTTCCTGGCCCCAGGTGGCGGGTGCGATGAATAATTTCATTTTGCAGGTTTTCGTCAAGCGTGACGAAGCGCCCTGAATAACCGCCAATCCGGACCAGCAGATTCTGATATTGATCCGGTTGCTTCTGCGCGGCAAGCAGTTCTCTTACATCGGTAGTGTTGCCTTGATACATCTGGCCGCCAAGGCTGAGAAATGTTTTGAGCAGCGGAATGACATTATCGGTGGTTGCCGCCTGAACATCAAGGTCCCACATGCTGCTGGCGCCGCCGGAAAAACGATTCAGCCCGATAACGCTTTGCGAGAGCATAGCGGCCGTGATGCCTTTGGTCATGGCCGAATTCTGCGGCGTTATGCCCTGGGCCACCGGCTTTTGACTCAAACGTCCGTCCGGGGTGGCTCCGACTACTCTTCCAGCCCTCGGCGCTACCATGAAAGTCATGATCATCGGTTTGATTTTGCCATTGAGCCGGTTGGTGTAGTCCTCATAAATATCGCAAGTTGTCCTGACAACCCGGGCCATCATCTCATCTGCCTCACTGTCGCCCTGACCATATTGGGGGATTTTTTTCAAGCGATTATGGAGCAGATAGTAACCGGAAAAATCAGCTCTAAGCGCTTTCAGCAGCTCATCCGCTCCAACTATTTTATTCTCGAAAACCGCTTTCTTTATCGCGAATAACGAGTCGGCGACATTCGGCAGGCCGATGGGGGTTGAGCCATAGTCCTCATATCTCGCTCCGCCGTTATTGATGCCGCGGCCTCTGGCAATGCAGTCCTCCACTTGACTGGAAACCAGGAACTGCGGTCGACGCTCCGCCCATTCCTCGCAGGTGATATCCATTAGTTTGAAGGTCAGGTTCAGGGAACGTCGCAATTCGGCTGCGAACGCATCGAAGAAATCGTCAAAAGACGCAAAATCAGTCAAGTCTCTGGTTAAATGCTTGAACATCGGTTCGTTATTAATTGGATTCCTGCCGCCGGTCATAACGATTTCAAAAACCTTGAGAACATTGAAAAAGCCGGAAAACAACAAATCGCCGTTCATCCCGTGAGGAGATATTTCCATACAGCCTCCGCACATATACATCCGGGCATCCTCCAGTGAAATATGTTTGTCAAGGGTCATCGCTTCGATGATGGCCTTGTCGCTTACTATCTGTGAGCGGTTGCCGCCTTCGCATAGATCGCGCGCGGCCAGTTTGACAAAGGATTCCGGGGCATTTTCCGGCATTCTGATATAGACGGACGGATGAGATATTTTCAATCCGGCAATCGATTCGACCATTATTTCAGACAACGGGCTGACGGAATGACAGCCGTCCGGGTGGCAGCCGCCAACTACTATTGTTTCAACATGCCCGTCACGGCCATACAACATGCGCTCATGAAAACGAATAAACAGTTCATCAATCAGCATTCTTGCAGATTCCGGGTTTTCAACTCCTGTTTTTAAATCTTTTTCAAGATAGGGCCACAGATAATAGTCCAATCGGCCCGGGCCATTGCCTCCGGCCGGGTTTTCAAACATTGTCGCCAGATAGGAAAAATGAAAAGCCTGAATCGCTTCCCGAAAATTCCTCGCTCCTTGGCGCGGCACTTGCCGGCATATTTCGATTTTTTCCAGAATACGGTTTTTCTCCGGTCCGGTTGCGGAGGCCAGTTTATTTTCGAGCTCGTCTATATGCCGGTCGTTCCAGTCCAGCACGGCGTTCAGACATATCTTCATGCATTCCAGACATTCTTTGCCAGTATCATCTGCCTGGTTAAACGCTTTATCGATGCGTTCCAGCATGCCGGTAATTCCCGCGTCGACAATCCAATTCCAGCGCCAGCCGATGTGTCCGGATGAACAATCGGCATCACCAAGCCAGACTTCGGCATGTCCGGTCCTGATCAAGTCCAGTATTTCAGGAATTTCTTCTTCAATTCTTTTGCGTATTCCGGCATAACCATAGCGGTTCTCAAAATAGGCTATCGAGCCTTCTTCGTTCCACGCGTCAATCATTTCTTTGTTCTCAGGAGCACCAGCCTCCTGATAATGGATGCCGACCAGTAGTTCATCGTCAAGCAGGATTACCGGTTCATTAGCAAGGGCATAAGCAAGCGAAAGCGCGTGACGTTTCCATAATGATTTCTCTGCCTTATACAGCTCGAAGTAGGCATAATTCAAGTTTTTAACCTTCGGCGAGGTAATATTCTTTTTTATCCTTTGACTGGAATCGTTCAGGAATTTCCGGGTTTTTTCAGGTAACGGTAGCCCCAGCTTTTCTGTGCTTTTCATGGTAAATAATCTTAATTATTTTATTTTGTAATTATTAATATTATTGTTTGTTTATATAAGATATGCTATATTTATTAAAACGACAAGTGGTAAAAACTATTATCTATTGGTGAGGGCTATGGATATTGCAGGTTCCCGAAAAATCAAGTATATTCTGGATTTCCAGACTCCGCCGTCGACAATTTACAAACCACGGGAAATCAAACCGGAGACGGAGGAGGTTGAGGTCATTGTGGCCGGTTACGGGATTCTAAAAAAAGGTGATATGAGTGTCCTTTGCGGTCCCGGTTCGGCGGTCTGGTATTATTCCGGCGAAAAGGTTGAGGCGGAATCAGATCCGGTCAATCCGTATAGGACCTTTGTATTCAGCTTCCAGGCAGACGACCGTCCGCAAATCCTGATGCCGTTTTATTTTGAATGGGAAAATATCGCTTCCAGCATTAACTTCTGCCGGGAGGCGTTCAATTCATATCAAATGGAGGATATGGCATTGGATTTACTCTCCGAGTGCGTATATGCCCGGATGCTTTGGGAGGCTATGCGGTTTTCGCTAAAAAAACAGGATTCCGAAAGACCGCAGCCGCTGCAAAAAGCGATCAGCCACATTGACAAACGTTTTGCTGAAAAAATCAATATAGACGATATTGCCGTTGTTGCCGGAGTAAGCTCTTCCCATTTGCATTGTTTATTCAAAAAGCATCTTGATACGTCTCCGGTCCAGTATTTGCTAAAGCTGCGTTTGGGTAAAGCGGCCGAGCTGCTTCTGAATACCTCTGATTCCGTTAAGCAAATCTGTTTTGCAGTCGGGTTCGCGGATATGAAAAACTTTTGCAGTTATTTCAAACGCCACTACCGGCTTACGCCAACCCAATACAGGAACCTGCATCCGCAAAATATCTTTTCTCCCAAAAAAGGCTGACGTCATAATGATTTAAGTATTTGATTATTATTGATTAGTGATATTTATTAAAAGTAAGTGTTGTTATATTTTGAATGTAAAAATTCATAATTCTGCATTGTATAATCTCCGGAATGCAATTATTATACCGCTTAGTCTGTATCATTTTTTTATAAGGGAAGAACATGTCAACAACAAATTTCGGTCCAAATCTTGATAATTGGAACAAAGAGGAACTGGCAAAAGAACGCAGACGCAAAAAAGCCGATCCGGCTGATTTTAACGATCCGGTTGCATTGAAGGTTCGATGGGAAGCAAAGCAATATAATTCATCCCGTAACGGAAGTTTGAAATTGCGTCTTGATCCGGCAAACCCTGATATTGTCTATTACAGGCTGCGTTTTATAGAAACACTTATACCGATGTTTTTTTGTTTGCTTGGATGCAGTGGTTTTTATCTGGTTTCATACCTTTGGAACAAAGGGGGAGATGCTGTTTTAGGGGCCGTTATATGCTCAATTATTTCTCTGGTTTTTGCTGCGATTCCGTTTTTGACGATTGTTCCCAATTTAAAACCTAAGGTGTTTGACAAATCCCGTGGTTGTTATTGGCGCGGTTTTACACGTCCTTTGTTTGTTGAAACGTCTGACTCCGTCATTATCTTGAAGGATGTTCATGCCGTTCAGGTGCTGGTCAATAGAAACGAACAATATATTGTCTATGAACTTAATCTGGTGCTTCATAATGCTGAAGCTATCACGGTGCATCTGCATGGTGAACGTAGCAGTGTTAAGCAGGATGCCGAACTGCTTGGCAGTTTTTTAGGCGTTCCGGTCTGGATATTGTAAATTCTCTCTTTTATTATGCTTATAAAGGTTGGATTCCCGGTTTTTTGATGATATTATAACGCTTGGATTTTATTTGTAAGCAGGAGAATTTCATGAAGCCTAAAAATATAATTTTTTTGATGACCGACCAGCATCGGCTGGATTGCGTTTCTTATGCCGGATCACACCGGGTCGAGACTCCCAACATTGACCGGATTGCCGAAAGCATCGGTTTTACCGGCTGCCGTACTATCAATCCGATTTGCACCCCGGCCCGGACCGGACTTCTGACCGGACGCTATACCCATCAGATTGGAACCCTGGCGATGTCCGGCGATTTGCCCCAAGGTATTCCGACGTACCCGCAGGCTTTGCAGAGAGCCGGATATTACACTGCCGGAATCGGCAAGTTTCATTTTCTCCAGACCTGGCAATGGCGGGCGGGCAGACAGCGCGGTATCAATCTTTATGAACTTGAGGACGAGATGAAAAAATATGGTTTCGACTATATTTGGGAGTCCTCCGGCAAACAGCTGGCCCGTCAGAATTATTGTCATTACTGCAAATATCTGGATGACCTGGGCCTGCTTGATCAATATCGGGATTTTGTCGATTCAGCTGGCACAAATTACAATCTTTTGAACACCTACGATATCGATCAGACCAACGGCGCACCGTGGCCGTTTGCGGAAGAACATCATGTGGAAGTCCAAACCGCGAATGAAATAATCGGACAGATCGAAAACCGTCCCGCCGATAAACCGTTTTTTATTTTCGGGTCGTTCTGCAGTCCGCATAAGCCGTTCGATCCGCCGCAGCGCTATCTTGACATGATTCCGGATGAGGAACTGGAATTGATTCCAGGGGATATTGAAATTCCATCTGAGATGCGTGATAAACTCCGGATGATGGCCCGATCTTATCTGGCGACAATTAAATTTACCGACGACCAGATCGGCCGGGTTTTCGACGCGCTGGAAAAAGAAGGCCTGCTGGATGAGACGGTTATTATGTTTACGACCGATCACGGCGAAATGGGCGGGGATCATTGTCGCAAGCAGAAAGGTATTTATTATAAAGAGTCGATTCTGGTGCCGACCGCGATCCGTCATCCTGATTATCTGGATAAACGACTGGTGGCAACTCCGGTTGAGATTACCGACCTGACCGCGACGATTCTTGATCTGGCCGGACTTGACCCGGTCGAGGCATTGTCAATTCCGTGGCCGGTATTCAACAATCGAATTCCGGGTCGCAGCCTGATGCCGATTGTCAGGGGCGAGACTGACCGGATTCGTGACTTCGCTTTTTCCGAATGCGGCGGCGCCTGGGCCGTTATCGTTGATGACAAATACAAATACGTGCGCATGCTGGAATATGAGCGGCCGGGAGAGTATGAGGAACTGCTTTTCGACCTTGAGAATGACCCGGAAGAATTGGTTAATATTGTCGACACACATGAAGGGCAGGGTGTTCTTCAGAAGTATCGGGACCGGCGCGACTGGATCATGGATAATACGCCGCCGTGCCAGACCAGCTGGGCACCTTTGATGGGCGAATAAAAAATCTATTCCGTTCAAATAGTCGGCCCCGAACGGTTTTTATACTTGTAAATGAACCATGGAAGCGTATATTTACAACATGGAAATTACAGGAAAAACCATACTTGTAACCGGCGGCGCGCTTCGTGTCGGCGAAGCTCTTTGCCGCGGACTTGCAGCGGCGGGGGCAAAGATTATCATTCATTGCAACAACTCGCGTGAAGCGGCCGGGCAACTGGCGCGTGAAATTAAGGCCGAAGTGATCAGCCGCGACTTTTCCTGTGCGGACAACGCCGCTGATATATTTCACGAGTCCGGTCCGGTTGACGTATTGATAAATAATGCTTCAGTCTTCGAATGCGAGTCGCTTTGCGATGAGTCACTTGACCATTGCCGGGAACAGTTTGAGGTCAACTTTTTCGCTCCTCTGGTTTTGATGCGGGAATTTTACCGTCAGTGTCCCGGTAACGGCTGTATTATTAATTTTCTTGATCAGGAAGTCGCGAAGCGAACCGGGCGCGGCGGCGGCTATTCGTTGTCCAAAAAAGCGCTGCGTGACGCCACGCTGCAGGCGGCATGTGATTTTGCCCCGAAGGTCCGGGTCAACGGTATTGCACCGGGACCGGTGTTGCCGCCGGTTGGCATGGAGGATTCGAAAATGGTCAAGACCCTGCCGAATGTTCCGCTTGGGCGTCCGGTCGCGCTTGAGGACATTGTGGCGGCCGTGGAGTTTTTGATCCGAAATGAATCGATAACCGGCGCGGTTTTACCGGTTGATTGCGGACAGAGTTTGAAGTAATTATAAGGATGTTGGATGGGCAATGTAATCAGTGTCGCGGGTGTAATAGTATTTTGCCTCATAGCGTGGGGCATCAGTTCTGATCGAAAAAAGATTAACTGGCGTCCGGTTATTGCCGGGGTCGTGTTACAGCTTTTGCTGGCATTGCTGGTTTTTCAAGCTCCCGGCAGTCGTCAGGTATTTGTCTGTCTGAGTAATTTTGTCAATCATGCCCTTGAGGCGTCGCGTGAAGGCGTGGTTTTTGTCTTTGGGGATCTGGGCAAGGTGAATTCAAAGATCGGTTTTTGTCTGGCATTCCAGGCGCTGCCGTTCATTGTGGTTTTCGCTTCGTTAATGGCCTTGCTTTACTATATCGGGCTGATGCCGTTCATTATAAGACACCTGGCAAAATTCATTCACAAGGTTTTCAGGACCAGTGGGGCGGAATCGATGTGCGCCGCGTCAAATATTTTTGTCGGGATTGAATCGTGTACTACGATCCGCCCTTATCTGGCCGGTTTGACTCGTTCCGAGGCTTTTCTTATTCTGGTTGCCGGAATGTCCACGGTCGCTTCGAGCGTGATGGCGGTTTACGTATCATTCTTGAACAATGTTTTTCCGACGATTGCCGGACATCTGGTCAGTGCCAGTTTTTTGTCGATTCCGGCCGCTTTCACTGTGTGTAAACTGATGGAACCGGAAAACGGGGAGCCGTTGACCGCCGACTGGCACAAGGTCAAGATTCACCGGGAGGAAACGCCCGGCGGATTTACCGAAGCTCTGTTGAACGGGGCGAATGACGGCGGCAAGCTGGCCTGGGGAGTAACGGTAACGCTGCTGGCATTTATCGGCATTCTCGGAATGCTCAAAGCGCTGCTTCATGCCTGCTGTGGCGACAGCATAACGGTTACGCAAATACTCGGTTATATTTTTTATCCTTTCGCCTGGTTGTGCGGAGTTTCCTGCAAGGATGTTCCGGCGGTCAGTGATCTGCTCGGCATGCGCCTGATTATGACGGAAGTTCCGGCTTATTATAAACTGGCTGAAATCGCCGATAAACTTGAGCCGCGTTCCGTGATCATCGCCAGTTACGCGCTTTGCGGGTTCGCTCATATCGCGTCGATGGCGATTTTTATCGGCGGAATTTCAATGCTTGCTCCGAACCTGCGACCTTTGTTGGCTAAAATCGGGTTTAAGGCTTTACTGGCTGCGACCCTGGTTACCCTGATGACCGGCGCGGTGGCGGGAATCTTTTGCGCCGCGTCGCGGTCGATCTTATAAAGGTGAGGATATTATATGTCGACAGGACCAACTCCGGGCGGAAATTTAAAAAAAACACTTAACCTGATCGATGTTTTCAGCATTTCTTCCGGAGCTATGATCAGTTCCGGAATTTTTGTCTTGCCGGGGATCGCATTTTCGCTGGCCGGACCCGGTGTGTTCGTTTCTTATATGCTGGCCGGAATTCTGGCTCTGATCGGCGCATTTGCGGTGATCGAGCTTTCCACCGCCATGCCCAAAGCCGGCGGCGACTATTATTTTGTTGAACGCAGCATGGGGCCGCTGGCCGGGACGATTTCCGGTTTTCTCAGCTGGTTTGCGCTATCGATGAAGAGTGCGTTCGCGATCTTCGGGATGGCGGCGATGCTTGAGCATTTATTTGGCTGGAATCAAACCTGGACCGGGATTCTCATTACGCTGTTTTTTGTCGGTTTGAATATCCATGGAGTGAAAGAAGCGGCCCGGTTTGAAACAGTCCTGGTTCTGGCTCTGTTGGCGATAATGGCCGCTTTTATCATTTTAGGGATGCCGCAGGTTCAGGTGAGGCGGTTCGAGCCGTTTGTCCCGAGCGGCTCGTCGGCATTGGCGATTCTCGCTACTGCCGGAGTGGTGTTCGTTTCTTTCGGAGGGTTGCTGAAATTGTCCAGCGTATCCGAGGAGGTACGTGATCCGTCAAGGAATATTCCGTTGGGGATGATTGTGTCATTAACGGTTGTCACAATCCTTTACACGCTGATTATGATTGTTGTGGCGGGTATCAGTACGCCGGAGATTTTGAATAAAAGTTTGACGCCGTTGGCGGATACGGCTGGTCAATTTTACGGTAAACCGGCCTTCTATATCATTTGTATGGGAGCCGCGTTTGCTTTTATGACCACAGCCAACGCCGGTATCATGTCGGCCTCGCGCTATCCCATGGCATTGAGCCGGGATCAGCTGATCCCGGCCTGGATCAGCCGGATCAATCCATATTTCAAGACCCCGGTTTATTCTCTGCTGATTACCGGTGCGGTCATTCTTCTGGCGTTGCAGCTTGAGTTGATCATTCTGGTCAAATCCGCTTCGGCGGTAATCCTGACAAGTTATATTCTGAGCAATGCTTCGATCATAATTCTCCGGGAAAGCGGCCTGCGTAATTACCGTCCGACTTTCCGGGCTCCGCTATATCCGTGGCTGCAGGTGGTTTCGATCATTCTGTTTATCGTGATTATCTGTCTGATGGGCTGGCAGGCGGTTGACGTCAGTCTGGCGGTACTGCTGGTCGGACTGATAGTTTTCATGTTCTACGGCCGCCGGGCCAATCAGGAGTTCGCCCTGCTGCATCTGGTGGCGCGGATTACCAACAAAAAACTTCCGGCTCATGGTCTGGAGGAGGAACTTAAAGAGATTATTCATCGTCGAGACGATGTTGTTAAGGATGAATTTGATTACCTGGTCGAATCGGCGCCGATCCTGATTGTTCAGGAAAAAGTAAGTTGTGATGAACTGTTCAGGCGGATCGCAGAAAAATTTTCCGGTGTTTCCGGGATGAAAAAAGACGAAATGTATGCTTTATTAAAAGAACGTGAAGCCGAAAGCAGTACCGCTTTGACGTCGCATCTGGCGATCCCGCATTTGATTACCGAGGGGGAAGGCCAGTTCATGTTATTTCTGGTTAAATGTATTGAAGGTGCCGAGTTTTCGGCAGAGAATAATGAAGTTAAAGCAGTATTCGTGCTGCTCGGTACCAGAGATTTGCGAAACCGTCATTTGAAAACGCTGGCGGCTATTGCCCAGATCACTCAGGGCAAACTGTTTGAACAGCGCTGGCAGCTGGCAATTGATGAAAACCAGCTCAAGGATGTATTGCTTCTGGCCAAGCGTAAACGAGCGGAATAATTAAGAAAGGATTTTTTATATGGAACATCAGGAAGCTCATCTGCAAAAAACGCTCAAACTGATCGATGTTTTCAGTATTTCTTCCGGGGCAATGATCAGTTCCGGGATATTTGTTTTGCCGGGGGTGGCTTTTGCGGTAGCCGGTCCCGGGCTTTTTCTTTCGTACATGCTGGCAGGTATACTGGCTCTGGTCGGGGTTTTTGCGGTCATCGAACTGTCCACCGCCATGCCTAAAGCCGGCGGCGACTATTATTTTGTCGAGCGCAGTATGGGACCGCTGGCCGGAACGGTTTCCGGTTTTCTCAGTTGGTTTGCGTTGTCAATGAAAAGCGCGTTCGCGATCTTCGGGATGGCGGCGATGCTGCACCTTTTGCTTGGCTGGAATCCTACTCTGGTCGGAATTCTTATTACGCTGTTTTTTGTCGGTTTGAATATTGTCGGTGTACATGAGGCGGCCAAGTTTGAGACCATGCTGGTGATGGCTCTACTGGCGATTATGGTTGCTTTCATCGCGTTTTGTATTCCGCATATGCAGGTTGCCAGATTTGAGCCTTTCGTGCCGGAAGGGGCTTCCGGTTTTACGATTATTGCGACCGCCGGAATGGTATTTGTCTCTTTTGGCGGATTGCTCAATCTCTCAAGCGTTTCGGAGGAAGTGCAAAATCCGTCGCGTAATATTCCACTCGGAATGATTTTGTCGATAACGATTGTCACGGTCATATATACTTTGATCATGCTCGTTATTGCCGGAGTAAGTGACTTGAAGGCGCTGAACGACAGTGTTACGCCGCTGGCGGATGTTGCTCAACAGTATTACGGCAAAGCGGCATTCTTTATTATTTGTATTGCCGCCGCGTTTGCGTTCCTGACTACAGCCAATGCCGGGATTATGTCGGCGTCACGCTACCCCCTGGCGCTGGGACGCGATAAACTGGTTCCGGACTGGGTCAGCAAAGTGAATCCCCGTTTCAAAACGCCGACCGGCGCTCTGATCGTGACCGGGATTTTTATTATCCTGGCTTTGCAGCTTGAATTGACAGTTTTAGTTAAAGCGGCATCTTCGGTAATCTTGACCAGTTATGTCCTGAGTAATCTGGCGATTATTATTTTGCGTGAAAGCCGACTCCATAATTACCGTCCCTCGTTCAAGTCACCGCTGTACCCGTGGATGCAGATTATCTCGATCATTCTTTTCTGCGTATTGGTCGCGATGATGGGATTGGAGGCGATCGAAGTCAGTTTAGGGGTATTGCTGCTGGGCTTGATAATTTTCATGTTCTACGGAAGAAAAGCCAATCTTGAGTTTGCTTTGCTCCATTTATCGGAACGGATAACCAATAAAAAACTTACTGACCATCAGCTCGAACGGGAACTTAAAGAGATTATTCACCGTCGGGACGATGTGGTCAAGGATGATTTCGACCATCTGGTGGAGGCAGCCCCGGTTCTGATAGTTAAAGAAAAAATATCGCGGGATGAGTTATTCAAACGGATTGCGGCGGAATTTTCCGCTGTAGCCGGTCTTGGTGAGGACGAAATGTTCTCTTTGTTGCGTGAGAGAGAGGAGGAGAGCAGTACCGCGATAACTCCTAATCTGGCGATTCCGCATATTATTATTGGCGGAGAGGATCGCTTTATGCTCTTCCTGATCAAATGTGAGGAAGGAATCGAGTTTTCCGAGGACGCCGACGATGTCAGGGCCGTGGTTCTACTGCTTGGAACCCGCAACCTGCGTAATTTGCATTTGAAATCATTGGCGGCGATCGCCCAGATTGTCCAGAATAAAAAGATTGGAGAACGCTGGATCAGGGCGCAGAATGAAGAGCAACTGCACGACGTTTTACTGCTTGCCAAGCGCAAACGGCATAACAGTTGAACATGAAGCTTATATTGTGATCAGGCTATATCGGGTATATTAAAAATATATAAAAAATCCTTTATGTATTGCGACATAAAGGATTTTTTATTTCTTTCAGCTCTTAATGGCTGATGCTTCAGTCAAAAAGTTTACATTACTTCTTTTTGGTGGAAGCCGCGGTTGTTGCTGTTGCAGCAGCCGTCGTCGCGGTCTGATTCTGATTCTGATTAGCCAGAGCTTCAAGCGCTTTGATTTTAGCCTGATATGCCTTTATTTGGGTCATATACTGGGTCCGGCGCGAGCCCTTTGCTCTTTTCAATTTTTTCTGGATTTTTTCGATTTCTTTTGTGAAAGCACTCTTGTATTTTTCAACAAGCTGAGCTTTTTCCGCTTGTACTTTCGCGATTTCCTCTTCAATGGCTTTTTTACGATGCCCGGTCGCTTGAGTTATCTTCTGCTTTAGAGTCGCGATCTTTTCATCGTACCGGCTGAACGGATTGCCCTGAGAAGCTGCCGAGCAAACCGAAGTTACGACAAAGAGACCCAACAAAACTGCAATCACGTGTTTTTTCATTATGTCAACCTTTCCATTAAGTCTGCGCCCTTCATTGCTGACGCGCGGTTTTCGGTATCATCGTCATCATCCTCGTCGTCTTCGTCGTCGAAATCTTCGTCATCGTCGTCCATCGTAAATTCGAAATCATCCTCGTCGTCGAGCAATTCGTCATCGCCAAACTGCCAGTACTCGTAATCATCGTCGTCAATATAATCTTCGTAGTTGTCAAAATTTTCGTAATACTCGAGCTTTTTCTTTTCCATCATTACACCTCATTTGTTAAATAAAAATTGTTTTTAGGGGGGGGAATCCATTGAAATCAACTGAACTGTAGCTGCTGGTATAAGCCCCGGTGGACAGCCAGTACATTTTGTCGCCGACCGCGAGGTTCAGAGGCAGCGTGTAATCACAATGTTCGTATATGGTATCGACGCTGTCACAGGTCGGGCCTGCGATAATCACTTTTTCCCTCGGACCGTCTTTGGTTACATAGATCGGATACTTGATTGATTCGTCCAAACTTTCCATCAGGCCGTTGAACTTACCGACATCAGAGTATACCCAACGCTCCAGCGCAGTTCTTGATTTTCTGGAAATCAACACAACTTCGCTGACCAGAACCCCGGCATCTCCGACCATATAACGACCGGGTTCTACTACCGTTTCCGGGATATCATCACCAAAGTCTTCTTCCAGAAAACGGGCTATTTCCTGACAATAAGTTTCAATACTGTTGTTTTTATCTATATATTTAGCCGGCAGTCCACCTCCCATATTTATAGATTTTAACTTTATACCCATATTTTCGCACCAGTCGAAAATATATTTGACTTTAGCTATCGCCGCATCCCATGCCGAGATATCACGTTGCTGAGATCCCACATGGAATGAGATTCCATAAGGTTCAAGACCCAGTTTATGAGCTAATTCAAGCAGGTCGCAAGCCATATCCGGCTGACAGCCGAATTTTCGTGACAACGGCCAGTCGGCGGTCATGACGCCTTCCGCCAGGATCCGGACAAAAATCTTGGATCCCGGAGCTTCCTTGGCAATATTGCGAATATCACCTTCGCTGTCGGTTGCAAAAATGTCAACTCCCGCCCGCCTGAATTCCCTGATGTCGGAAACTTTTTTTATGGTATTGCCATAGCTGATTCTATCGGCTGTGACTCCCAGACTAAGCACCTTGCGCAACTCATAAATTGAAGCGACATCAAAATATGATCCCAAATCTTTCAACAGTGTAATAATTTCTTCCGCCGGATTCGCTTTAACCGCGTAATAGATTTTCGAATTCGGCAAATTGTCTTTGAGATCTGTCCATTTTTTCTTCACCGTTTCCAGGTCGACGATCAAAAATGGCGTTTCATTCCGCTCTGAAATAGCAACGATTTTATTCCACTGCTTCCTGGTGTAGTAATCATCAAGATTGATTTCCAATGTTCCATCCTTCTTTTATAATGGTTTATATTTATCGTTTACAGCTCTTGGCTGCCGGTATTAAATAACATTTTTCATGCCAGTTTTGCAAAAAAAGTTTTTTTTCATATTTTTTTTGCCAAATGCTATTATTTAATACGCCGGTATCTCTGGCCGGCAATAATTGGTTTGCCTGTGGAATACTCATAATCGTTTGAATAACAGGTGAATAAGTATTCAGGACAAGTGCCGGGCCGGGGGAGTGCTTTGTCGGATAAGATAGCCTTACAAGAAGATAATATGTTCCTTTTCGGACAAAATAACGAAAACAGGAATCTTGACTTCTTGTTTTTATGAAGTATATTTTCTGAAAAGACACTATCAGAGGAACAAGTCATGCTTATACGAGTTGCTTTAGCCCTGGACAACGATCTGGTTTCACAGGAACTGGCCAAACTTTTGCGAAGGGACCATGATTATATTATAAGTAATATCCGCAAGGGGAAAAATATCACTAATCTGCTCAGTATGCATGAGATGGATATGCTGGTAATCAGTAAAACGCGAGTTGGTCGAAACCCGGAGGAAATGATTGACAGTTTGCGGAATACCATCACTCCGCCCTCAATCATAATTATCGGGGAAAACGATCCCCGGAATCGAGCCGCATTACTGGGAATGGGTGTCGATGCTATTTTGGAGGGAAATATTCCGCTGAACGATATAGCTGAAGCGATTATCGGCCAGATCAGTAATATTCAGGAACTCAAAAAGGATAGTTATCTGCCCCTGGGGGAAAGAGAACACAATCTTGGCGAATTCGTGGCGGAAAGTCCAGCCATGAAGATGTTTATGCAGTTGGTTAACAAAGTTGTGAAAAAAGATTCTTCTCTTTTGATCCTTGGAGAGACCGGCTCCGGAAAGGAATATCTGGCCCGGGCTATTCATAATGAAAGTCATCGTTCGGAATTCGCGTTTGTCCCGGTTCATTGCGCGGCTTTGCCGGAAAGCCTGATAGAGAGCGAGTTGTTCGGACACGAACGCGGGGCGTTTACCGGTGCAACCCGCTCCCACCGCGGAGCTTTTGAGGTGGCTCACGGTGGGACGATTTTTCTGGATGAGATCGGGGATATTCCGATTCATCTGCAAACCAAGCTGTTGCGGGTACTTCAGGATCAGACTTTTACCCGTTTGGGCGGAGAAAAAAACATCAAAGTTGATGTTAGAATTATGGCCGCGACCAATATCAATTTGACCGAGAGAATGGACGCAAACCTTTTCAGGCAGGATTTGTATTACCGACTTAGTGTTATATCCCTAAAAGTACCGCCTTTGCGGACCAGAGGTGAAGATATTCCTGAACTGACCCGGATGATTATCAAGGAGCTTAACAATAAAATCGGAACCGGAGTTTCCGATATTAGCGATGACGCCCTAGAAAAATTAACTTTGTATGATTGGCCCGGTAATATTCGGGAACTGCGAAATGTTATTGAACGGGCGATGTTGTTGTGTGAAAGCAAAAAGATAACGATTAACGAGTTCCCGGAGGAAATCGCCGGATGTCCTCATAATTCGGTTTCAATGCTACAGCCGGTTGACCTGCAATCTGTGGAAGACTGGCGCGGCAGAAACTGGAATGATGTAAGAGAGGAAATTATCCTTAAAGCGGAAAAACTTTATTTTACGCAACTTTTGTCAGAAACGCACGGCAGATTGAAAGATGCGGCAAAACTTGCTGGTATAACCACCAGGGCTCTCTACAATAAAATGCAAAGTCATGGTCTGGATAAACGCAATTTTAAAATCTGACATGAAATTGTCGAAGTTCAGAATCTATTCTGATATAGATTTTGCAAAATGGTCTTAGAACGAAAATGGGACAAACCCAACAAAGGATTTACAGCCCAGTTATGTTACTCTGACAACTTTCTGAAACAATAAAGCATTCCAGATGGGCTGGAGCCTTGGGAAAGGTGTTTTTTATGGATTCGCGCTGGATCGTCAAATAGGCTTCCGGTTTGACGGATGAAGAGTTTTGAACCTAAAATCGCTCCTTCAGTAAAGTGCCTTGTGCGACGTAGAAAACGTACGTGCATTGATTCTTTTTGTCTGGCTTTGTCCCGCGCGGCGTAGATTTCTTCGCTTGACGCACCGCTTTCCGCTGTAATTATTCGTGCCAGTTCGCCGCGGAAAAACGCAAATAATTCAATATCAGTCCATTGCGAAGTATCACCGGTAGTAATATTCGGTTTCATGTGTTTAACAAAATTATTATAAAACATGTGTTTGCCGCTTTTGCAATAGCGCCCCCAGGTGGTAAAATTATAATCCGCCGGATCGTTTTTCAGGCCAGCTCGGACCGGGTTGAGTTCGACATAGGTCACGCAAGCGGCCAGAGCATTTATTTTTTCGAGAATCACGCTTTTGAAGCGTCCTCCCCAGAGTTGTCCGGTGCGATTACGGGTTTCGTTATAGACACAAGTAAATTGTCGTTGATATGCCGACATAAACCGACTGATATCAATCATTTTGAGGGCGATTTTCTGACATTGTTCTTTGTTTTCGAGGCTGATGACAGGGGTTCTGGGACCGAATTTAAAGATTTTTTTCATTGACTTATAATAAGCATTGTGTCGTTTGACGATGACCTCAAGCGGAGGCAACTTGTCCGGCCCCGGAGCGTAGACTACCAAATGAAAATGATTGCCCATCCAGGCGGCGGAAATAACCTCGATCAAAAAGTAATCGCAAAGATATCGAAGCAGTTTGAAGCCGTACTCCTTATCTTGATCTGAGAAAGGATGTTCTCCTTTGATACAGCCAATACGATTATAAAGGTGATAATAGCAACCATCGTCTTTAACCTTCATTCGCGCTTCCATTTTATCCTCCTGTTAATTGGTTTAAGAAATAATATATACGTTAAATCTGATTTGTCAAATTGTCAGACGGTTTGATTTTATGAATTTTATTAAGAATTAATTATTAATAACTTACATGCGGCAATGCGGCGTGTGAATCTTTCCAGTCTGTCTGACCTATTGTGATAATAAGAAGCAAATTATGAAACCACCAGATTGAAGTAATTTATTAGTGAAAGATATTAAAAAGTTTACCAGACAGTAGTGATATGAATATCCAAAATAGATACTTGAATAATTAAACAAGCTAAATCAGTTGTTAGTAAAAATACAACTGATCAAAACAGACATATATAACTAAAGAGGATATTTTGCTCTTTACAGCCATTTTTTCCGGCGGAAGAACAACAGCATTCCAAAAACAATTGCAACCATTACTCCGAGGGCGATAAAATAACCGTAGCGCCATTTCAGTTCCGGCATAAATTCAAAGTTCATTCCGTAGATGCCGGCGACAAACGTAAGCGGAATAAAAATGGTTGCAATCAGGGTCAAAACCTTCATTACCTCATTCATCCGGTTGCTGACGCTTGAAAGATAAATTTCAAGAAGGCCGGAGATCATTTCACGGGTAGATTCGGCGTTGTCGAAGATCATCAGCATATGACTGTCGACATCGATAAAATATTTTTCGGTGTCAGGAGTCATAATAGAACAATCATTGCCGCGGACCGCATGGATCATTTCCCGCATCGGCCAGATGGATTTACGCATTGCCGCGCTGATTCGTTTCAACTGTTGAAGTTCGCCCAGCATTGACGGCTCGGGATTGGAGATGATCCGCTCCTCTATCTGCTCCAGAGTGCTGCTTAAATTGTTGATGAACATGAAATAGTAGTCAACCGCCAGGTCAAGATGGCAGAAAGCCAGATAATCCACGCCTCTTGAGCATATCCGTCCCTGACTGTTGACGACCCGTTCGATCAGCGGGTTAAGAGAATTGTTATCCGAGGTCAGGAACGTAATGAAAATATTTTTTGCGGCGACGAAACAGGTCGCTGTCATCGCGAACCGGTCATCCTTCACCATAAGGGGAAACTTGGCCGAGGCAAACAGCGAAGAGTCGCTGATGAAGTATCCGGGCCTGAGCAAAGCGCAGTTTTGAATATCTTCCAGTACCAGTGAATCCAGGTTGAGGTGCTTGCCTATTTCCTGCAGTGATTTTGTTGACGGGAGTCCTCTGTAAATTAACCAGGTTACTTTGTCGTCGGAACACTGAGTTAATACTTCAGATAACTTAACGTTTTTTTTCCGTTCAACTTTTTCGGCGTTGTAGCTAATTACCTCCAGGCTGGTCAACGTGGTGGTCGCCTGTGAATTCAAGTATCCGGGCTGCTTGCCGAAAGACTCATATTTCGATTTAATCGTCGTCAGGCTTATCATTGTTTTCCGCCTCCTTTACTTGCTGGTTGGCTACCATTGTCACCGGGAACGGTTCGGTCACCGAACCGGTGTACAAGGTACGATGCGGGAACGGTATTTCGATTCCTTCTTCATCAAATCTCCGCTTGATTTCCTTAAGAATTGAATTGCGCAGAACCATATAATCAGTTTTTTCAAACCAGATGCCGAAAAGGATATCCTGGGAAGAGTCCATAAATCCTTTGAAAATCAACACCGGCTCCGGTTCATCCAGGCAATAGGGGTTTTTCGCCGCAATATCTCTCAGAATATTAAATACCTGGTCAACGTCGTCCTTATATGATATCCCGATATTCAGATCGAGCCTGCGAATCGGAAAACGGGTTATATTGGTAAAATTAGCTTTCATCACCTGTTCATTCGGAATGCGGATCAAACGGTTGTCGAAGGTTCTAAGATTAACCGACAGCAGGTCCATCGAAAAAACAATGCCGGACTTATTTTCCACTTCGATCAAATCACCGATCTGGAACGGTTTTTCCCATAGCAGGAACAAGCCGCTGATAATATTCGACAGACTGTTCTGGGCCGCGAAACTGATCGCGATAGCGGCAATCCCGGCCGCGCCGAAGAATGCGGACAACCTGATATCCAATTGCTGCATTACCACCAATGCGACAATTACAAAACCGCCGTAATTAATGACTTTTTGCAGTACGAGCAGTGATTGCGGCAGCAGTTTATTTTTCAACCAGCGTTTGGTGATCCTGGTGATAACGAAAAGGACAATGAAGCCGACAATGATTGTCAGCGATACTCGGTTTATCATTCCGCTGTGAGCATTGTAAAGTTTTAGCAGTCCGTCAAGAAACATCTTTCAATCCTTAAATTGTTTTGAATGATTTAAATATCAGCCCCTGATTGCTTTTCATCCTGGGAGGGGTGATCTGAGCACTTCCGTTCAGCGCCGGAGGAACATAATTAATTTTGCTCATTTTATCTTTATCTATATAACGCATTTTACATACCGACGTATGCAGTATTTTCTCTTCAGAGGAGTTGAACAACCCCATATACTCGGTTCTCAGGCAAAGCCGGTCAAAGCGCAATACTTCGGTCGAACGGTTTTCAATTTCGATAGTGCAGATAGCGTGGGTAGGGGGTATTTTTACTTTAGCTTTTGAAGACAATACCTGGCTTTTAAGGGAGTATCCCAATATTCCCTCGTGCGGCTCCCCGAACCAGGTTTTTGACAGGACCGTGAGGAGATATTCCGCTACGTTGACTTCATTTATTGCCAGACCGATTGACAATGGAATTGAGCAATAGGCCAGCGTATCCTGTCCCGGCAGGATATGTTGGCAAACATCCGGTTTCAGGACCACCGGATGATCGGGCAGGCCTAAAGAAAACGTGATATAGGAGTGCTCCGGTTTCCATGCCGCTTTGTGCCACTCCGTTTCAAATTTTTCCTTCAATAATTTTGATACACCAACATAACGACTGCGCATCAATAATTCCGAATCATCGTCTGATAACTTTAATTCCAGTTCCAATTGGCCGATTTTTATTTCCAGATGTTTATCTTTATTGAGATAAATTTTCCGGCCGAGATATTTGCTGATGAAATCTTCTGTCGTTATCTTGCTCATATTATATCCAACCTGTCCTTCTTATACTTCATTGCCTTCGCCGGCTATCGAGCGGGTGAACGGAGCTTCTTCCCGGTAGTGAACGTATGACGACGGGATGGCAAATCTGACTTTCGGGTATTGCTCTTTGAATTTCCGCAGCAGTTCTTCAATAATCGCGGTTGATATCTCCTGGCGTCTGGCCGGAATAGTATGATAACGCAGTCTGACCAGAATGCCCCAATCCAGAAACTCGGCCCGGATGAACGGTTCTTCTTTGGTAACGGCGATTATCTCTTTAGTGGCGCTTTTCGCGACTGAAACCATAATTTCTTTTGCCAGTTCCCAGTCGGAATCGAAAGTCAGACGCACCGGAACTTCGTCCAGCATGTATTGCTGGTCCAGGGTGTAGTTGATGATGACATTCTGGAACAGGATCGCGTTGGGAATCAGAATGCCGCGCCCTGAGCGTTCCTCGCCGGCTATCGAGCCGCCAACCTGGTTCAGGATCACATGGGTCAGGGTGATGCTGGTGACATCGCCGGTCATCCCGGCTATTACCACCCGGTCGTTAACCTTGAATGGTTTTTTTAAAACGATCATCAGCCAGGCGGCGATTCCCGTAACCGGCTGCTGCAGCGACCAGCCCAGCATCATGCCCAAGAAGCCTGCCGTCAAACCCAGTACCCTGAATGAACCGGACAGCGCAATCAATACCAGAACCGCGATTACAAACTTCCATAATTTATTCCAGATACCCATGAAAGTCGTGACATTTTCCTGATAAAAAGCTCTTTGCTCCAGACTCTTTTTCATCAGGCCGCTGGTGTATTTTTTCAGCGCCAGTAAGACTGCTAAAGTCAGCAATGCCAGAATTATCGGGCGGTATTGCGAATTTTCCGAAAAATATTTTTCATATATGCCAACGGACTTTTGATCCGAATCCGGTATTTTCTGTTCAACCTTTGCCGCTGGTTTTGCTTTATCTTCAACCGGCATCATTTGTCCATGCATGGTGAACCCGGCAACCAGGCATAGAGTGATAATGGTCAGCCGGAGATAACCGGATATTCTTGAAGCATAACTGTAATTCAAATTTTTCACTTTCGCATCCCTCAAAAAATTATTAACTTTGCTAATCAAGGTCACTAAACTCAAATCGGAGTTTAGAAAATAACATAAAAAAATTCATAACCGCATAATAAAATATATTACATATTTCAATACTTTCAATTCTTTAACATTAAAGAGTGCGAATATTGCCATGCACTAATGCCGACCGAACTAACTCCTAACCCATTTAAAATACTTGCTTTATAGTTGTCTGTTTTATGACGGTCATTCCGGTAAATAGATCTGATTTTTTGAAATTGCACTTGACATATTCGCGATAGTCATGTATTATAACCATACAATCTGGACCGGTCCAGTCCAGTCCAAGAGGAATTCATATATCAAATTTGGAAAGACAAGTTTATGGAGTTATTGGATATTCAGCAAAATGAAGCGCTTCATATTGTTTTAAAAAAGCATTATCAGGAATTAATTAAATCCGGACAACTGAAGCCGGGAGAAAAATTACCGGGCGAACGGGCGATCGCGGATAAATATTCCGTCAGTCGCTGGACTGTTGTCGAAGCCTTGAAATTACTGGAACAGGAAAATTATATTAAACGCATTGACCGCAGGGGAGCGTTTGTGAATGATCCCGACGCGGCAAAATCGACTGCCGTTAATATCATCTATGCTCTGCCGGAAGGAGAGATCAGTGAGGCGAATCTGGGCTTTTCAAGATGGCAGCGGCACCACGAAATACAAACCGGCCTGATGGCGGGGATGCGTAAGTTCGGTCTGAATCTGCAACTGGTTGATCCGGCCGGATTCACTTTAGATACCGCGGTTGAAATGTTTGCCCGGTCCGATGGAGTCATTTTCTGGGATACAGTTCAGGAAGAGCTTCTCAGACGTTTGACGCAGCGCGGCGTAAATTGCGTGGTAATGGCTCCTTCATCCAGAATGCCGGGATTTTCCAGTGTCGGTTACGGGCGCGAAGAGGGGATAAAGATGGTTTCTGATTTTATCATCGAAAATAAATATAAATCGGTCGGATTTCTGGTCGGTTCAAGTCTGGCGGAACGTGCTGCGAGAATCAAGATGAATCTGGAAGTTTCCGGGGTTAAAACCTCTCCGGGATGGATTTACCCGATGGGAGATTGTTCAATTAACGAGGGATATGACATTTTGAGTTCTGTCCTTTCCCGCGACCTGGAATCGCTGCCTGAATTACTCTACTGTGACCAGATGATTTTTCCGATTCCATTGTTGCGGGTGATCTATGAACGCGGTTGGAAGCTGGGGCGGGACATTAAAGTTATGTCCTATACCTGTCGTCAGGCGATCACCAATATCAGCCCCGATTTGACTTATGTACGGATTCCGTATTTTGAAATGGGGTTTAATGCCTGTGAGTTGATAAAGAAAATGTTCACGAGCCATGATAATACAATAACTCATATTAAAATTCCGCCGGAACTGGTAAGAAGTATTTCGGCTTGAGTTAAGAGAAATGAATAACTTGTCACAAAAAAATAAATTGTTAAGCGTAACTATGGCTTTTGGGGCCTTGTGCGGTATTGCGTTTTCAGGATTCGCGGCTGAAAATAAAATCGGGAGAGCTCCGATCATTCATGGTAAGAACTTCCGCCATGAGCATGAATTATTTAATTACGATCCGGGTTTCTATCCCAATGTGGTCTCATTTGACAAGCGGAATCGCCCTTATATCCGCAGCAGGGCAAAAGTTCCTTGCGTGCAGACCATCGATCAAGCCGGCAAATTATATAAAATTAATTTCTGCGCCGCTATTAAAAAACAGTATCCGCAATGGAATGGACGCATTGAGGTTGGCCCGTTTGCCGAAGAGCGGGTTGCAATAGACGATGCTGGCAATATATATATTGTGGCCGACTTGAGTCGAAGTAATTTGCGCTGTTCTTTGCTGCTGGCTTCGACTGATCATGGCAAAACCTGGAACTGCTTAAAACTGCCCGGGCGTAGTTACCGTTACCTGCTTGAAGCTCCGGACGGTAATAACGATAAATCTAATCCCCCGGCTATGCTGGGACTTGAACGCAAAAAGAAAACATTGAATTTACTGCTGCCTGAATGGTCAAAAGACCATAAATTGAAAATCGGCCATAATGTAATAATTTCCCAAAACTCGCTTTTTGGCGGGCAGCATTCAGGCGGCGGTAACGGTTGTTTCTCAAAGGGCGATAAAGTTTATGTTGTCTGGCCGGACAGTATTGCGGTTCCCGGTAAAGACGGCACGCCGCAATATATAGCAGTCTATGATCGCAAAAAGCGTCAACTGAGTTCTCCGGTGTTCCTGGGCAGTAACGGTCATGGACCTCCCGATCCGCACAATATTCCCGCGGTAACCATGGATTCGAAAGGTTATCTGCATTGCATTCTGGGCTCGCATCATGACGCGTTTAAATATACCAGTTCATTAAAGCCTTTGGACATCAACGGCGGTTGGACAAAACTTATTTCAATCGGTACTCCAAAGCGTAAGATAGCGGAAGGCAGTTATACTTATGCTGGATTGAATTGCGACCGTTTTGATAATTTACACGTATCCGCGCGCTGGGCCGGCAACGGCTACATCAACCGGCTGGTTTATATGCGCAAGAAATGCGGCGGAATTTGGGAGCCACACAAAATACTGGTCCAGCCGTTTCGCTGTAATTACAGCGTGTTCTACCACAAACAGGCCATTGACCGGCGCGGGCGACTTTTCATTAATTATGTTACTTTTGCCAATCATATGGTTAAGGCTGACGCGGAGGCCTATAACCGGAAATGGCCGCAGGATAAACTGCCGCTCCCGGCTGATCTCGATCAATATGTCAACGGGTATAATTTCTCAAGAAACGCTGACGGTTCGCGGGCTAAGATTAAACCGGTCTGGCACGACCCGGCAATTCTGGTCAGCGGCAATAATGGAGATACATGGCGACTGGCGGTTATGGCGGATTTGGCCCCGGCGCGAGGTGGTTGTAAAAACAAGGCAGTGGAAATTAATTCAATCGGTATGCCTTTAAAAAAGATTATGCCCGGGCATTTTCTGATGGGAGATATTGCCGGCGATGCCGATGAAAAACCTTTGCATCCGGTTACGATTACCCGTCCATTTAACATCGGCCAATATGAAGTACGGGTAAAAGACTTTAAAAAATTTATTACCGATACCGGTTATAAAACGGAATTGGAACGAACTCCGGTCAAAACTCATTACTCGTGGTTTATTGATGGTTTTTCCCCGCTCAGGAACGGTTCATGGCGTAATCCTGGATACAAGCAGAACGATGACTATCCGGTGACGATGCTTACTCCCGGAGATATGCAGGCATATTGTCACTGGTTGAGTAAAAAGGAAAATTGCCGGTATCGCCTGCCGACTGAAGCGGAATGGGAATATGTCTGTCGGGCCGGAAGCGGGACAAAATACAGTTTTGGCAACAACTCCGCCCAATTATCCGATTATGCCTGGTATCGCAAGAACAGCGGAAATCACCCGCATGAAGTCGGCAAATTGGCTCCGAATGCCTGGGGATTATATGATATGCACGGCAATCTCTGGGAGTTGTGCAAAGATTATTATGGCGCATATTCAGATTTACCACAAGTTAATCCGGCAGGAAATAAGTCTGTGATCAGCGGCCATAGTTTGCGCGGCGGCAGTTGGCTGGACGACATGCATGGTGAGGGAGACGGATTCAATCTGCGTTCAGCCGCCAGATATTACATGGTTTTTTCCCGAGTTCAGACAAATTGGATGGGGTTTAGAATAGTAAAGGAAATAAAAGAATGATCAAAGCAATAAGCATAATTCTCTGGGGGATAAGCGGGGCGGTTTTAAACGCGGCTCCTTCTCCGGAATTGAAAACGGTCGTAAAAACGCCGATTGTTCATAAAAAATATTTTCAGGGAGAAAGAGAACGGTTCGGTTACAACCCGGCCTTTGTTCCTAATGTCGTCACATTTGGTCCGGATAATGAGCCGTATATCAGGACGATCGGAGAGAAACCCGTGATCCAGACTTTGGATAAAAACGGTAATTGGATAAATCTGGATTTTACCGGCGCGATCAAAAAGCAGTTTCCCAAATGGAACGGAGTAATAAAAAATGGTGACTTTACCGATGAAAGGATTATCTTTGACGATTCCGGCAATGCTTATATGATTGTTGAAACCGGGCGCAGTAATTTACATCGGGCGTTACTGCTGTTCTCAAAGGATCGCTGCCGGACCTGGAAAATCTACCGTCTGCCCGGAAAAGAATTCTACCGGTTGGAAGGCAGAAGGGGGCACAATCAACTAAACCACCCGCCGGTCATAGTTCACGGTGACAACAAAAAACATGCATTGGAAATAATTGTTCCCCGCATCAATTCCAAAGGGGATATTTCTTTGTCCAAACCGGTCATTGTTTCTGATAATTCATTATTTACCGCCATTCATTCCGGAGGCGAATGCGTCGAATCGGTCGGCGATAAAGTTTATATTGTCTGGGCCCGGGTCGAGAAAAAAACTGAAATAGACGGCAGCACCCCGCAATGTATTGCGGTTTATGACCGGAAAACCGGCAAAGTGAGTAAACCGGTTTTGCTCGGGGCAAATGGCATAGAGGAAAAGCCTGACCCGCATAATCTCCCGTCCATGGCGATTGATTCCAAAGGTTATATCCATGTAATCCTCGGCGCGCATCATCACCCTTTCAAATACACCCGTTCATTAAAACCTTTGGACATCAACGGCGGTTGGACCAGTCCAGTTTATATCGGCAAACAAAAAACGAAGAGGCGTCAGGGCAGCTATACATATGCCGCATTGTATTGTGATCAAAAAGACAATCTGCATCTTATTTCCCGCTGGGCCGGCAACAGGTATCTTTTCAGACTGGTTTATATGCGGAAGAAACCGGGAGAAAACTGGGAAGAACAGCAATGTCTGGTCGAGCCTTTTCACAATAATTATGCCTGCTGGTATCACAAACTGACTGCTGATCGCAAAGACCGGCTTTTTCTGAAATACAGAACCTATATCAATCATTTTGACCGCAAGACCCTTGAGGCATATGATAAAAAATGGCCGCAGGAGAAAATCAAAGACAAGCAAAGGGGAAAATGGAGAGGAAATCCACGACACCAAATAGGTAAATTCAAAGTCAAGGCCCATGATCCGGTAATTCTTATGTCAGATGATAACGGACAGACCTGGCGTATCGCCATAACAAAAGATTTTCGGCAATAACCAAATTAACAGGAGAAACGATAGGATAAAGTAAAAGTTTTTGATTCTATGAAAGAACATCTTTAATTTTGATAAAATGTTTATTAGGAATATGTTAAAACGAAAATTATAACTTGAAATTGCTGCTGATACGCTTTACAATTCTATTAGCGCAAGTCATCTCAAATTAATCGATTGGTCTCGTTTAATGATTTTTGGATGACATACATTATGCAATTAAAAAATTGGAGTTGTGAAACATGACGGAACAAAAACAACAAGACGGTCGCCTGGAAAAGAAATCCATTTTTTTCAGAGGAAGCAGCTTTTTAACAGCAAATTTTTGTAAGACAATAAGGAGAAGAAAAATGCAAAGCAGGAAAAGTTTTACGCTTATCGAGCTTCTTGTAGTGATTGCAATTATTGCAATTCTTGCTTCAATGCTATTGCCGGCATTGAATATGGCACGGGAAAAGGCAAAAAGTATCAAATGCCTGAATAACTTAAAACAGCTGGGTTTGGTAAATGGAGTATATGTTAATGACTTCAACGGTTATCTCCCTCCGTTCAAGCAGGGGACAGACAAAATACGTTGGGGAGCAACGTTGCTCATTCATGCCGGAATGGGGGCGGATATTCTCTGGTGCGACTCTCTGGTCAATCCGGATTTCCGCAAAGCTTATACTAAAACGATGACGGCGGAATATGTTAAGGCTAATCCATCCAGTACGAACTTCAATTATCCGGCCTATACCATGCAAAGACAGTTTTCCGCCACCATTGATATTAATCTTGTTTGCCTGCCTAAGGTTGGAAAGATCAAAAGTCCATGCGCAACCAATCTCTTTTTTGATGGCGTTGGCATGACCGCAACAGGCGGATTTTATCGCGGATATTATATTGGGCGCAATACTTTCTCAACCAGCGGCTCGTGGGCATTGCTTGATAACCGCCATGACCGGAGTACCAATTGCTCATTCATCGACGGTCACGCAAAAAGTATCATTTCCCAATGCACACTGCCGAGCCGGGCATATACCAGTGATATGAATCCCTATTTATTTGAACCGTTTGCTGCGGTTGTTAATCGATACTTCTGGGATTGTAATCAGTAAGGAGATTAATGGTTAAAATTTTCGCAAAAATAATTGCAGTTGACTGGGAGCGCGCGCTCTTTGCCTATGATACCCGCCAGGCCGGATTTGTCGCGGTGGAGTTGACCGCTCCGGACGGCTCGGTGCAAAAATACGGCTCCACGGAAGCCATTGGAACCGGACGGCTCGAACTGGACAAGCTTAAAGCAGACTGCAATTATTTGGGGCAATTTATCTGGGACGGCGGTAAAACAGATTTCACTTTCGATACATTGCCGCTGCCGCAGGGTAAAATGCTCGGTGCGTTTTCGGTTATTGCCGATCCTCATTTATCCTGTGGAATGGAAAACCGCAAAGGCCGCTTTTTTATGGAATCGGCAATGCTGCTTCAGGATGTTGTCAATCAATGCAACAATCTGCAAAATGATTTTGTTTTATTGCCCGGCGACATTACAAATAAAGGACTTGTGGAGGAATATTCAACCGCACATAAAATTCTGTCTGGTTTGCAAATGCCTTGCTTTGCGGTGGCGGGAAATCATGATCTGGATGGTGGGGATGAAAAAAAGAATCTCTGGCAATCATGGTTTGGCTACCTTGAACATATTCTGGAAACAGAATACGGAATATTCCTCGGGCTGGATACCAGTTCTGGTGTTCTTCCCGCATCAAGCATTGAAATCCTCGAAACTGCGTTGTCCCGGAAAAAGAAGCTTTTTATTTTTACACATTACCAGCTTTTTGACAATCCTGATATTAACCGCGGAAGTCTTAAGAAAATAGTTGCCAATGCCGCGTCATGCAATTCCATGCTTGAGAGATTGATGGTCACGCCCGCAATCATCTACGCCGGACACCAGAATATTCCCTCCATTGTATCATGCGGAAATGCCCATCAAATAAATCTTCCGCAACCGGCCCAGTATCCCTGCGGTTTTACCTATGTCAGATGCTACGCCAACGGCTATTATCACACATTCATGCCGATTGGCAGCGAAGTTCTGAGACAATACTCCCGCCATGCCGGGAATCAGGCTGTGGTATTTTACAACGAAACGCAATGGGACAGTTCCTATCGCGAAGGAAAATCGCTTAACCAACTCAACTTTTTTATAAAGGAAAAACATCGTGACCAAAACTCCACTGGCAATCAGCACTACCGTATTCGGACCGGAAACACCAAACAGGAACTTACTACAGTTTCTTGACATTATTCAACAGGCCGGTTTTTTAAGTATCGAACTATCCCGCAAACATTTTAACATTGCCGAACGGGCGGAGCAAATAAAGGCCACAGGTTTGCAAGTCTGGGCGATTCATGGAATTCTCGGGGGAGGGGCTGTCAGCTCTGACGAAGCAATTCGTCCCAAGGCCGTTGCGGATGAAATAGCTAATATGGAAGATACCGCGATGTTTGCTCCATGTCCTTATGTCGTTCACTATCTGGACCGCTTCAATGATCCGGTTTGCGGCAAAAATTTCCGGCGCAGCATCGAAGATATTTATACCCGGTCATCACAACTTGGTTTTGATTTGGCAATTGAAACCGCGCCGTATAAACCGCAGCAGAATGAGCGCTATCCAAACAGTCGGGAAATCGCTGATTTTGTTCGCTCGTTTAATGCTCCGGACCTGAATATGACGGTCGATATAAACCATTCCAACCTGAATGAAGATCTGGAAGACGTTTGCAGGAACTGTCGCGGACTCATCAGCAACGTTCATATTTCCGACAACCATGGCGACTGGGAGGATCATTTGCCGCCGGGAGAAGGCATAATTGACCTGCGCGGAACTTTTGCGGCGCTGCGGGAAAACGGCTATACCGGTCCGTGCAATATCGAAATTCATTTGCCGGATTTCCCAACCCGTGAAACTTTGGAAAAAGTTCGCCTTGATGTAGAAAACATCCTGAACTGACTTCTAAAATAGTCACTAGCTTTATTTGCAAGCTAAAAAAATTATTAATTATATCGAACCGAGTCGTACTCGGACGCGATCCAACGGCGGAACGTTGGTCGCCATAGGCGAAATTGAGCAACGCGTATTGGCGAACTTGTTCGCCGCAGTATATTCAACTCATCTGAAGCGATGTAGTTGGAAAAGCGATTTGAGCTTTTACAATTACGTTTGAGCGTAAGATGCACGCAGGATTAGCCTTGTGAACAACGTGACGCATCATTAAGCAAAGTCCAAAAACATTAAAAGAGTAGATAACGCTGATTGAAAAAGACATGCTTCCGCTGTATAATCAAATCAAAACTAGGATAATTTACAAGCGGAGTATTGCGATAATGTTAAAGATGTTATCTGTGTTGGGTTTGATTTGTGTCTGCGGCGTAACGAACGCGGAAAAAGTTGAAAAGTTCAAGGTCGGGACAAAACATCTCCTGTCGCCGTATTTGCTGGGGATTCACCACAATGTCGGCAACAAGATCGGCAAAAATATTGTTTATAATTCACCGGAAACTATTGCCTTTTTAGGGAATATGAATTTACAAATTATTCGTGGCCCCAGCGGGACCGGTGGCAATTATTTTCTTTGGAAACGCGGAGCGATTATGACTCCCAATGACCCGATGTATAAGAAATATTACGGCGAATGGTCCTGCGCTCTGGTGAGAAACGCGAAAAAAGATCCGCCTTTGACGGTTGAAGATATTTATCATACCGCGGCTTTACTGGACGTGCCGTATTGTTTCAACCTGAATATAGTTTCTCAGGATGCCGATAATATTTACGAGCTGGTCAAAAAAGCCTCAAGCTTAAGTAAGAAACAGCTCTTTTTCGAGCTTGGCAACGAATTTTACAGTATTCACTTCAAACACGTCTTCCCGACCGTTCGCGACTATATTAAACGCGGCCGTCTGATCAGCAAAGCCATCAAACGGGCCGATCCTCAAGCTAAAGTCGGGGTTGTCGGCTTCAATCCGGTTTTGTATCAGCGGATCATCCGCGATCCGAACAATTACAAAAAGTCGGATAAAGAGGACTGGGAATTTACTCAGGCCGGGCGGGTGGCTAAATGGGCCGCGACCATTGCCGCCGAACCGGATTTTTACGACGCGGTAATCATTCATTATTACAACCGGGTGCGCAAACTTGAGCCGTTCGATACTCCGGATAAACTGATGAACCATTTTTACGCTGAAAACGCTTTTTTCTCGGAATCAATGCACCAGGAGGCAAAGCGTTTTCCCGGCAAAGAGTTCTGGCTTACCGAATGGGGCATTATGAACGTACCGGTACTGAGAGCCAAAGGAAAACAGCAGGATGCCTATATGATCAATAAATCGCCTGCGTTCGCGGTTGTTATCGGCGATCTGCTTTGCCGGATGAGTCGTGATCCGAACATAACTCTCAGCACCTACCATTCATCGATTAGCGCCAACGGTTTCGGCGCAATGCAGCGAATCAAGACCGGCAAGGATGCGGGAAAGCTGACTGCGCTGCCGGTTTTTCACCTTTTTAAGGCATTGGGTAGAATGTTTAAAGAATGCGATACTTTTTATGCATTGCAGCCGGTTGACAAGTCTGACGTGATTGAACGGCAATTGACCGGACTCAAGCGTAAAGTCAAATACAGTCCGGTCGGAGCCTTCGGCTACGGGACAGCATCCGGAATGACCCATGCGGTTCTGATTAACCGGACGGCACAACCCCGAACCATTGGAATTCCAGGTTACATAGCCGGTTTCAGCTGGGTTTACGGAACCGATTTGTTTCCGGACGGCTATCTCAAACGGACCGTTAAATGGACCGAGCCGGCGGTCAACAACATTGAGCCGAAATCGTTCCGGCAGTCAACTCCGCAACGTTTGATCACGTTAAAACCTTTTGAAATGCGCATCGTCAGATTAACTGAAACTTCTAAGTAATTTACTTGAACTCAAGGCAGAAAATCGCGTTTGACGGCATATCGAAGGTTAATTCAAGCGATTTGTCATTGATTTTTAACTGGTTGAACGGTTCTGCCTTGATTCGGTTGGCATTGCGCAAAATCTTATTTGTCTGCGATGATATTTCCGGCTTGCCCAGTGTCAGCCATTTGGTGTAAGAGTTCGCGTGATCCGCATCCACTTCCGAGATTGCGCGATGTAATTTCTTCTTCATCCCCTGTCACTCGATCGAAAGCTTAACATTTGTGATTGCGGACTTTGAAAAAAAATTCAGAAAAATGGAACAATATAAAATTTGGGGGTGTCGGAAATAATATAAGGACACGGACAGCCCATCAAACATAAGGAGGTGGATATGAAATTGTAGCGGCTTCAGGCAAACTCATTTATTGACGGTTATTGATGTTCATATTGATAACCTGAAACTTCCAGAAAAAACAATCTTAACAGGAGATCTACCATGATTACCAACAGATTTAAAATGATGTTTGCAACTGCCGCTGTTTTTGCCATAAGCGCAGCTTCATTCGCCGCAAGTGAAACCTTCAATGTTCATACCCGGGTGGGGAACGGATTTCACATGTATTCGACAGTTACGTTGTCGTCCGATGGCACAGTTAAAGGACAGACCCAGTTGAAAAACTGGAATAATGTCAAGGGATTCACTGGCGGAGTGTTCGTGGTGGCTTTGGATAAAAGTAATAACGCGGTTTATACCACTGAAGTAAAAAGCTACGGTATCAATGCCGCGTTCTTCAAAAAGTATCGAACCAGAAATGTTACCTGGACGACAGAAATTCCGGAAGAATATCTTGTCAAGACTGAAAAGATTGCAGTCATGCAGGTTCACAATCCGACATACCGGGTGGCTAACTGGATAAAGGCCAATAAGGATCTTATCATCAGCCATGCCCGGAGTATTGCCGAAATCGTAAAGAGCATTAAAAACAACGAGTTCACAGCCGAAGACGCTATGGAAATCGTTGACTCTCACCTTAAATAACAAAACAAATTAAGGAGCAATGCCAGCGGTCGGCTCATGCCGGCCGCCGGCCTTTTTAGCATTCAATACTTTTAATAAATAATCAATAACTGATTTGGTATATTAGCGTTAACTGTTTATTGACAATATGTTGTGTTTTTTTGTTTTGCGGTTTTTTGTCGAGATGGCAGGGGGGATATGATTAGAATTGTAATTCCAACTGAGTCGTTTCACTGAGTTCCCAGTCGATTTCCGATTGTTTGTTCTCTTTCAGGAATTGATTGACTTTGGAAAACGGGCGACTGCCGAAAAAACCGCGATAGGAGGATAGCGGCGACGGATGGGCCGCTTCAATGATCAGATGTTTGTCCTGATCGATTAACGCCGTCTTTTTGGCGGCCGGTCCGCCCCATAGAATGAAACAGACCGGCTCGTCTTTGGTATTGACGGCGCGAATTACGGCGTCGGTGAATTTTTCCCAGCCTTTTTTGCGATGGGAGTTTGCCTGATGAGCCCGGACCGTCAAGACGGTGTTTAACAGCAGAACGCCTTGCCTGGCCCATTTCTCCAGACAGCCGTGTTCCGCCGCCGGAACTTGCAGGTCGTCTTCCAGCTCTTTGTAAATATTGCGTAATGACGGTGGAATCTTGATTCCGCGTCTGACCGAAAACGCCAGGCCGTGGGCCTGATTGTCGTCGTGATAGGGGTCCTGGCCGAGAATAACCACCCGGACTTTATCGTACGGCGTTAATGCCATTGCCGAAAAAATCTCATTTTCCGGCGGGAACACCTGTTCATTCGCCATTTCCGGGTCAAGAAACTCTTCCAGTTCTTTGAAAGAATCGGTCGAAATCGCGTCTTCCAGATGAGCGCGCCAGTCTGCGGGTATTAAGTGGGCCAAATCCATAATCAAGTATGATATTCCGCGTTGATCTTCACATATTCATACGAAATATCATTGGTCCAGACCCAGTAGTCAAAATCCCCCGCGTTCAGATTGATATTGATTGAAAATTCTCCAGCCTGCAATTCCTGGGCCAGTACCGCTTCCGGGGTTCCGGCGTCGCCGCCGTCCCGGACTACCGGTTTGTCATTGTAATCGATGGTTACTTTGTCGGGATCGAATGACGCGCCTGAATAGCCGATGGCCGCGACTACCCGGCCCCAGTTTGGATCGCAGCCGAACCAGGCGGTTTTGCACAAGAGCGAATTGGCAATAGCTTCGGCGCACAGCTTGGCGTCGGCTTGAGATTCCGCTCCTTTGATATTGATGGTAACGAACTTTGTCACGCCTTCGCCATCCAGGACCATTTCACGCGCCAACTGTTGGCACAGCGCGGTCAACGCGGCGGAAAACAACTCAATTTCCTCTTCAGATTCAACCTTCAGTCCGGAAAATCCGTTAGCAAACATCAAGGTGGTGTCGTTGGTGCTCATATCGCCATCAATATTGATACGATTATATGAGGCATCGACCGCTTTGAAAAGCATCTTGTTCAATAAATCTGCTTCGATTTCCGCGTCAGTGGTCAAATAGCACAGCATGGTGGCGTGCAATGCGGCCATTTGCGGGTCGATCATCCCGGCGCCCTTGGTGGTGCCGCCGATGGTTACCAGGCCACCGCCAATTGGAACCGCTACCGCCGCTGATTTCGGCACGGTGTCAGTTGTCATAATGGCGTTCGCGGCGACCTTGCCGCCTTCATAGTTCAACGCGGCGGCGGCTTTGGTAATTCCGGCGGAGATTGTATCCATCGGCATATTCACCCCGATCCGGCCTGTGGATGAAACAAAAAATTCATCCGCGTTGGCGGAGCCGACAGCATCAGCGGTCAACGCGCACATGGTTTCGGCGTCCTTGAGTCCCTGGGCTCCGGTACAGGCATTGGCGTTGCCGCTGTTGACGATAACCCCGCGCATCGGTTTGCCGGCGGCAATGCGTTTCTGACAGATCCGGACCGGAGCGGCGGCGAACTTGCAGGTGGTAAAAGTTCCGGCGGCGGTGGCGGGAACGTCTGAGACGATCAGCGCCATATCCGGTTTACCGCTGCGTTTGAGTCCGGCAGTTATTCCTGCGGCTTTGAACCCGACGGGCGAAGTCACGCTGCCGTCGACGACGAATTTGAATTTATTTTCAGGCATTTGGATTGGTTCCGTGAATGGCTTTGACATTTATAGCGATACCGCCCCGGGGACGGAAATTGCCGGTTACTTCGCACCAGCGCGGCTTGCATGCCTTGACGATTGCCTCGAGAATGGTGTTTACCGATTCCTCGTGGAAAGTGTTGCTGTTGCGGAATGAGTATAAAAACAGTTTAAGAGATTTGCTCTCAATGCACAATTTGTCCGGGACATAGCGCACGATGATATGGCCGAAATCCGGCTGGTTGGTCACCGGGCACAGCGAAGTATATTCCGGACAGTCGAACGTAATCTCGTAATCACGTCCGGAATAAATATTTTTAAAGGTTTCGAGTTTCGCCTCGTCCGGCGAAGTCGGGTAATTGT
The DNA here is from genome assembly GCA_963676655.2 of Victivallales bacterium. GTDB lineage: Bacteria > Verrucomicrobiota > Lentisphaeria > Victivallales > Victivallaceae. The sequence continues at coordinate 381,088 of CAXXKX010000004.1, forward strand.
TTTCCGACGCTTTCAGCAGGGAAAGGTCGGCAAAGCGTTCTTTCGTTTTTTGGGTCATTATCCGGTTCCGTTATTTTATTCTGTTGTCAATTATCTTTTTGTTGTCTTCCGGCAGGTCGGTCATCAGGATTACGTCTACCCTGAGGCCGAGGGTCCGTTCCAGCGCGGAAGTCAAGTCGCGGCGCAGTCTTTCCATCGCCCTGACCTTGTCGGAGAAAATATCCCCGGTAACCTCCACCGCGGCTTCTATCCGGTCCTGTCCGTTTTCCGTACTTAAAATGATGTTGTAATTTGGCCTGGTGCCTTCAACCGACAGCAGCGCGGCTTCGATCTGGGCCGGGAAGACGTTTATCCCGTTGACCACTATCCGGTCGTCGCTGTAACTCAAAATCCGTTTACAGCGGCGGATGGTGCGGCCGCATTTGCAGGTTTCCGGAATCAGCGCGGTCAGGTCGCCGGTCCGCAGGCGGATCAGCGGCATGGCTTCTTTGGTCAAGGTGGTCAGGACAAGTTCACCGGTTTCGCCGTCCGGCAGGACTTTCCCGGTTTCCGGGTCGATGATTTCCGGATAAAAGTGATCCTCGAATACATGCAGTCCGGCCTGATATTCACATTCGGCGGCAATGCCGGGGCCGATAATGTCCGGCAGTCCATAGATGTCAAATGCTTTGACCCCGGCGGATGCTTCAATTTTTTTGCGGGTCTCGTCCGACCAGAATTCGGAACCGAAGACCCCGATCCGGATCGGCAGGCTTTTGAGGTCGATCCCGTATTCCGCCGCTTTTTCGATCAGAAAGCAGAAATAAGTCGGGGTACAGCAGGCAACTGAAACGCCAAGCGCCTTCATTGCCATAATCTGGTTCTTGATATTATGTCCGGCCGCGGAAATAATTGTCGCGCCAAGTTCGCCTGAAAAGGATTCGTATTCGGCTGAAGTCTGAATAATATCCTGTTCATTGATGCCGTACCCGGCAAAGGCGCGGGTCATGACTTCCGCCCCGGCAGCGATATCCGCCGCGGTAAACGCGCAGATCAGGGGCTTGCCTGAACCCGCCGCGTTGAGACGTTCTATTTTATCCAGCGTGACCGCGCACATCCCGAAAGGATAGGCCCGATGCAGATCGGACTTGGTCGTAAAAGGCAGTTTTTCAAGGTCGTCAAGGGACTGTATGTCCTGGGGCGAAACCCCGGCTTTATCCATTGCTTTGGTATAAAAATCAACGTTATTATAAACTCTTTCAACTTCACTGCGCAAACACTGAAGCTGCAACTGCCGCAGTTGTTCCAGAGGCAAATAATCTTTGGCGCTGCGGATATCAAATTTGTTCAACATTTTGTGCCCCCTTCAGTTAAAATTAATCCTATCATTCGTAAAATACCACATCTAACAATGTTTTCAACACACGGCTATATTATTGTTCGGGAAAAGACACAGTATGATCAGATTTCACATTACTTGTAAGACCTATAAGTCCTATTAAGACTTGTTAGAGCGTGTCGGTCCCGGCAGACTTAAAACAATTCATCGTGAATCGGGGCAAGCTGTGGCGGGTTTTCAAAGCCGGGGTCGGGTGGAAGATTCTTACTGCTCTTGGCGGCGACGGCTAACTCGTCACAGCGATTGTTTTCGGCGTTTGAGGCATGGCCCTTGACCCAGATGAATTCCACTTGATGCGTATTGCACAAATCCAACAGTTCCTGCCAGAGGTCGGGATTTTTTGCATACTCGGTTTTGGTTCGTTTCCAGCCGTTGGCCCGCCAGCGTTTGGCCCAGCCTTTCATGATTGCGTTGACCAGGTATTTGGAATCGGTATAGAGTTTGACCTTACACGGATATTTAAGCTGTTCGAGCGCTTTGAGCGCGGCGATGATTTCCATCCGGTTGTTGGTAGTTTTCCGGTAGCCGCCGGATATCTCGATCCGGTGTTTGCCGTAACGTAAAACGCCGCCGTAACCGCCGGGACCGGGATTGCCGCTGCATGCGCCGTCAGTGTGGATAATGACCTCTTTTAAAGTTTTTCCGTCGGCTTTATGAGTCATGCAACGGCATCGGGATAAAGAAATTGGACATTTCCAAACTGCGTCCGACGCGATATTCGTCGGCCCATTGCGGTTCATCGAATTTGACCGCCGCGGCGTTCGACATCAGCCGCGACGCTTCGCGCAGTTCCTCACTTGCGATCGGCATGAATGTATTGTAAATGCCGTTAGCGTAACAGCGCACCAGATACCAGCCGCACAGATATTGTGATGTCTGAGGAAGTGTTACCTGGGTGGTCTGACCGTTTTTGACAATTGTCGGCACGTTTTGATGCCCGGCGTAGATCAGGGAATCACGATATGCCATCTTTTCAAAAAGGTCTTGATGATCGGCCAGGTTTTTAATGCCGTCTTTTTTGCCGCCACGGTCCAGCAGAGGATTTTCCAGCAGATGCACGTGGGTCAGCAGTAACGGAATCCTTGAGTCTTTCAGGGCTTTCAATATCAGTTCCCGATCGCTGTCAAGCAGTTTGTATGACGCGGTATTAAGGGATACTATCTGGAACGGCCCGGCAAAATAGCGGTCGGAGGTAGGACCGAAATTTTCGCGCCATTTGGATGGATCGCTGTTTTGAATATCATGGTCACCCGGAGCCATGATGATTTCCCGGGTGAAACCTTTCAACGCCTGTTTGACCGCGGTGAATTCCGCCCGGCGGGAGTCGTTGGTCAGGTCGCCGGCGATGATCATCAGGTCACATGACGCCGCTTCCGCCGCGTTTGCCACTTCACGCAGGATTGATGCGGATTCGACAAAGAGCCGGCCTTTGCGGTTTTCTGGTTTATCGGAAACATGGGGGTCGGCCAGCGCGGCGATTGAATAGATCAGATCGCCTTCCGGTTCGGGCAGGGTTTTAAAGTTTAACTGCTGTTCGCCGTGATCGTGCTTGACGGTAACTTCATATTCCGTATTTGGGGATAGGTCAGGCAGTTCCAGCCGACCGACGCGGTTAGCCTCGACGCTGTCGATTTGACGGTCCTCAAATGTTACGGTTACATTGCTCATCTGCCGGAGGGAAAAGGCGATGATCGCCCGTTCCCAGTCAACAGAACATATTCTGATGAAATCGGTGGTCATAATTGGTTTCCGTGTCAGATTTTTGTAGAATCAGTGTTGCGGTCTTTGTACTTTGCCCGGATCTTTTCCGTTGACATCGGGACAATTTCCTCCCACGGCTTGCGGTAAAATTTGGCGCGATTGTCCAGCCAGTTGTACTTGAACATGTGATAGAGGGCGGATACGCCGTCTTTCCAGGTGATCTTTTTTCCTTCGTCGTAGCGCCGCGGATTATAAGAGATCGGCACTTCGTAAATTCTCAGGCATCGGGCCTTGGCGATCTTGGCCGCGAATTCCACCTCGATACCGAAACGCTGGGAGTCGAAAATAATATTCTGGATAACTTCCCGCTGAAACGCTTTGTAGCATGTTTCCATGTCGGTCAGGTGGATGTCGGTAAAGAAGTTGGACATGAAAGTCAGGAATTTGTTGCCCATTTCGTGGCGGAAATACCGCGCGACTCCGGGACTGCCCATAAACCGGGAGCCGAAACAGATTTCGGCCTTGCACATGACCAGCGGTGTCAGGACAAATTGGTAATCAGCCGGGTCATATTCGAAGTCGGCATCCTGGATCATGACGAAATCACACGTTGCCTGGGAAATTCCCCGGGTCACCGCCGCGCCTTTGCCGCAGTTCTGGTCCTGGTAAAAGAGTTTTACCCGGTCATTGTTCTCGTATTTTTTCAACTGTTCGCGGGTGCCGTCGGTGGAGTAATCATCGACAATTACCAGTTCGCCTGGTTCGGGACGGGCCAGCACCGTGTCGATAATTTTGCAAATGGTTTTTTCCTCATTGTACACCGGCATAATGATGCTGACGCAACCGGTCAGGTCAATATCGGTATGAAATAGATCCAGCATGATTATACCTCGTTTATTTGCCTAATTCCTGTGAACGGCGGGCCGCCGCTATTACGGCTTCGGCGACCAGACCGCGAAGCGCGCCCTTATCGAGGACCGCGAGTCCCCGGGCCGTGGTGCCGCCGGGTGATGTGACCATATCCCGCAACGCATTCGGGTGTTCGCCTGATTTCAGGACCAGTTCCGCCGCGCCGAGCACGGTTTGCGCCGCCAGCTTGAGCGCGGTATCCCGCGGTAGGCCCTCGTGAACTCCGCCGTCGGCCATAGCCTGAATGAAATCAAAAACATAGGCCGGGCCGCTGCCGCTCAGGCCGGTTACCGCGTCCATTAATTTTTCATCAACCTGAACGACTTCGCCGATTGCTCCGAGAATGTCTTCAGTCAGTTTTTCGTCATCTTTCGATACGCCTTCGCCGACCGCGTAGGCGGATGCTGCCGAGCCGACCAGGGCAGGGGTATTGGGCATGACCCGGATAACCCGGCGCGAGCCGGTCAGTTCAGCCAGTCGTTCAATAGTGACGCCGGCGGCAATGGAAATGATCAGTTGATCGGTAACCGCCGGTTTGTATGACATCATGGCCGCGGCCATGTGTTGGGGCTTGACCGCGATAATTATTATTTCAGCGCCGGTTAGCGCCTTTTTACATGATCCGGTTTCAACCTTGACTCCGGTTTTGGCGGAGAAAGCCGCCGCCGCGTCTTTTGAGACGTCGTAAGCAGTTATTTTGTCCGCGGCAAATTCGTTTTTGATCAGGCCGCCGGCGATAGCTCCGGCCATGCGTCCCGCGCCGATAAAGGCTATTTTACCAATATTTTTCATTTTCGACTCCAATAATTATTTAAAATAAGCTCCAAACGCGCCACACCAGCAAGCCTGCGCCTATCGCGAAAAGATACCATGCGAACATCTGCAATTTGCCGCGTTTCAACATCTTGACCAGCAAAGTCAAAGAAATATAACCGATAACCGCCGATACTGCAAATCCAATAGAGAGATTTATGTATTGGGATGAATCATTTTCGAAACTGGACGTACGCAGTAACGAGATGATTTCAAGCAATGTGGCTCCGGCAATCGCCGGAATCGACAGCAGAAATGAAAATTCGGCGCAATCCTCTTTTTTAATGCCGCAGCGCATGGCGGCGGCGATGGTCGAGCCGGAGCGGGATATTCCCGGCAAAATGGCCGCCGCCTGGGCCAGGCCGATCAGTAGAGCGTGTTTGATTCGCATTTCTTTGATTCCGATATCGTTTTCTCCGCTTTTCATTCCCGCCAGCAATATCCCGCCGGTAATGATAAAACAGACGGCCGGGACCGCTATTTCTGAGCTTAATAATTCATTAAGACCGCTGTATTTGAGGCAAAGACCGACTACCCCCGCCGGAACCGAGCCCAGCAGTAAAAGCCCGACGTTGTGACGGCTTTCCCATTTAGTCATTGCTATCAGTTGTTTGAAATAGTATACGACAATCGCCAGCAGGGTGCCGGCATGCAGAAAAATACTGATTTGGGAATTGTCTTTAAGTCCGAAAAAATGGCCCAGTACGGCCAGGTGTCCGGATGAGCTTACCGGCAGGAATTCCGCAATCCCCTGAACTATGCCAAGAATCAGGATGGCAACCAAATTACTCATTAATCTTCAAGTATCTTTCATTATAATTTGACAATCTTCAAATAAACTTGATATTATAGCACGGCAACCGGCTTATTAACAGGACAAATAAAGGTTTTTATGAACAAAAAAAGTAACGGAATCGAAAATATTCTTAACCTGGTGATCTCAGGTATGGCCCAGATTCAGGAAGGCCATATGTCGCTGGATGAATACCTTGATTCCCTTGACTTTGAAACTCAGCCCCGCCGGGCCGTTTCGGCTCTTTTGTTCGCTTACTATCGTCATCGGGCCATAATCAATGAACTCATCAAGGCGCATACGACTCGCGTCAGACCCCGGGTTCAACGTTTGTTGAGTGCGGCCCTGACCCAGGCCATGTATCTTGATAAACTGCATCCGGCCGAAGTTGTTAACGCGGCGGTCGCGCTGATCAAAAAACACGGCAGAAAAGAAGCCGGTTTTGTCAACGCGGTCATGCGCCGCTGTCTGGAAGCCGGGGCGGAGTCGACCAAAGCCGGCCCATCGCCGCTCAAATGCCTGCCGTCGATTCTGCGGACCAGGTTTGTCGAAAACTTCGGGCATGACCGGGCCGTGCAACTGGCTGAACTTTTCCTGTCGCAGCCCCCGCTGACTTTCAGGTCATGCGCGGATATTTCTCAGGCGGAACTGGATGCCGTGTCGGCGGTCCGGCTGGAGCCGCCGTTTGATGTCGGCAACTGTTGTTTTTACCGTTGCGACGATGGCAAAGCCCTGATTAATTCCGGGTTGTTGAGCGACAATAAAATATACATTCAGAATCCCGCCACCGCCGCCGCGCCTGCCTTGTTCGACTTGAATGGCTCGGAACGGGTGCTTGATCTTTGCGCCGCGCCCGGCGGCAAATCATTGCTGCTGGCTGAACGGCTCGGACCAAAAGGTTCATTGGTCGCGGCCGACCGTTCGGAAAAACGTCAGGAATTGACTCGCGAGAACCTTTGGCGTTTCGGCTATGACCATCAGGTTGTGATCGCCGATGCCCTTAAACCTTCCTTTGAGCTGGAATCGTTTGACGCGATTCTACTTGATGTGCCGTGTTCCAACACCGGGGTGATGCACCGGCGGCCGGACGCCGCCTGGCGTTTTACCGAAAATTCGCTGACTGAAATCGTCAAACTGCAGCAGGCGATTCTTGCCGCCGCCGCGCCGCTGGTCGCCCCCGGCGGCCAACTGGTCTACAGCACCTGCAGTGTCGAGCCGGAGGAAAATATCCGACAGGTTGAAGATTTCATCCAAACTCACCCGGAATTCAAACTGGTCAAACAAATCCAGCTTCTGCCCGAGACTGTTTACGACGGCGCCGGGGCCGCACTGTTAGTCAAGAATTTATAATTTAGTATCGGGAATGTTTTACTTTTTCAATAAGACCGTGAAGCCGAAATCACGGTATTCCTTTTCATTGACATATCCGAACAAACCATTCTCGTCTATTTTATTACTGCCGACACTGTACACACAATACCCATCTGTTTTAACGATTTTGTCCTCAAAATCATTAGTTTTCTCATCCGGGCAATACATAATGACGTCGATTTTACCATGTATATATTTGAATGGCTTTCCGCTAAACGAGTCAATCGGCATTTTATCCATGAATTCAGGGATCAGGTTGCTCCGTTTTTCCGGCAGGTGGTGGTATTTGTCACGATAGAGCTGAATTTGCAGGGCGACAATTGCCGCCTGCTGTTGATTACAGATGTTTTCTAGTCTATCAAAAACCCTGGAAAAATCATTTAATAAGAGTCTGCTCAAGTGATAATTTTCCGGCATGTTCTTCAATAATTGTTTAATATTATCTCCCGGATAAGGAGATTTTTCCCTTTCCATCAAACCATTCAACAAATACAGTTTATCATTCTGGATTTCCCAATAGCACGGCATCGCTAAGATTTCATCAATTCCGGGTGTTCCGAACAAGCCTTTTCCCGATCCCATCGCGTCAACGATCTCATAGTAGGCTTCCCCCATACAAATATTAAAGACACGAATGCATGTAACTGCTTCACCATATTTCGCCTGCTGCCATGCCTTGTTCCAGCTTGCACTGGCGGTCTTCAGGTTTTCAATTAGTTTAAGATAGTCTTTATTACTCAACTGCCCGCTTGAAACAATTTTTTCCAACGCCAGCAAGCGTGCACTCTCAATCGCAAGACTTACGACAAATGAAAGATATACTCCTCCATCCAAAGAGTAATCATGAATTTTCTCCATATACCCCAGAAGCAACAGCGCCTGTCTGATATCATTCTTATGCAAGGCATTTTGAATCCTTAATGAATAAACCCGGGTTAGATGACGCATAACCCTGAGCTCCGGCATAGAAACACGCATTATATCGTTATTGTAATCACGCCATTTTTCCGGCATTTTCAGGTATGGCTCATTCCCGATAACTTTATCCATATCTTTGAAAAATACGGCGTTCTCATTCTCCCAGTTGGCAAGTTTCCTGTCAAGTCCTGGCAAGCTTTGGCTATGGCCAAGCAAATCCAATAAATCATCAGGTATTTCCGGTTTTAATTTTTCTCTGTCTTCACCGTCCCGGTCAAGCGGCATGACCTTCGCAAATTTATCATAGTTGGGTTTTAAGCCGTGATAATATGTCTCTTTGAGCGCCTCGGGGGTTAACGGTTTTTTGTAGGTTGCCGCCAAATCCGCCATAGCCTTATCCACCTTACGGTCAATCAGCCACGTTGAAACAGGCAGGGCCGATATCGCTCCAAACAGGCAAAGAAGCAAAGCCGCAATGGTTATCTTCGCGCTGATTACTATTTTTTCCTGTGTCAGTTCACCAAGAATAATTATCATCAGGATGGTATTGGAAACGAAAAAAGCAAGTGAAACAAGCAAAACACTATTAATGCTTAACTGTAATAATGAGTTACTCACAAAGAATACAACATAAATCAATTCGCAAGTCAAAACACCAATACTGCATATTTTCGTTTTTCGACTATCCAATCTCCCTCTGACGATATAGCAAAGCATCAGGATGATGAATATTCCAATAACCGGGACCACCGTCAGCGGAATAACGCATTGAAGCCATTTTTTCAGTGGAGAAGAAGATTTTTTACACAACTCATACCATAACATCAAGCCGGCAAAATGCGCGTAAACTATCAAAAACAAACATAATAAACCATATCCCCACAACAGAACTGTTTCTCCTCGCGAGAACTTTCCAATATCCGGCAGTATTGTAAAAGACAAAATGACTGCTCCGATTACCGGAACGGTCACCATAGCAGTCAAACCGACCAGTAAAGCCGAGAGTTTTGATTTGAATAAAAGTAATTTTTGCAACATCACCCACCCTGACGTATGATTCATATAATATATCATCAAAATATCACATGCTGCTATATTTACAATTCATAAAACCGCTGCATTCTTTTTTTTCTCAATATTTATTATCATATAGTATTATTTCTTCAACCAAGTCGGAACCAAGTCGGAGATGTGATACAAGCATTAAAACAATGTGATTATTTACAAGAGAAACTGATCAATTAATCTTTTAAGCTCTCAAATAAGCCGACATTATCATCGTTAGGACTTGCTCCTTTGCGGTTGTTAATTTTATATTGATTCCAGAACGTCGGGGCATTACTACCAAATGCGTTTTTCTTCAGTTCCCTATCACATTCCTTCATCGCCTTTTCCAGGTCTTCAACGTAATCATAGACGACTTTTGCCATTTTGTCGGTGTTTTCGGCGACGGTGAAGATGAATAAGGATAATAATTATTGAAATGTTAATTTCTAACATTATATTAAACAAAATTATCAAATAGAAAAGGACCTTCGTATGAAACGCCAAATTATTTTTATAGCTATGTTATTTATATTTCAATCCGCAAGAACAGCTGTGAATAATAGCAATAACCATGGTAAAAGTATTGAACAAGAATATAATGATGCTGTGTACTTGATTCAAGAAAAAGGACAGTATAAGAAGGCCAAAAAGAAACTGACTTATATTATACATAATCAGGAATCTCAAAAAACGTTGAATTATCATAATCTGGGAAGTGCATATTATTATTATTGGAAGTGTGATAAGACAAAAGAACGTGCAAATAAAGCAAAGGAATATTTATTGAAAGCATTGGCAAACAAGGATTCTTTGAACTATTCCAATACGAAAAATCCTGGCACATATTGCCTTTTGGGAGAGTTATCTCTATATTTAAAGGACTATAAAGCAAGCATTTCATATTATAATAATTTCCTGGCAATATTAAAAAAAAATAAGCTTGATGCAAACACTTCAGATGTGTATCATCAAATGTCAATTGCTTATTACAAAGAAAATGATTATAAAAATGCTCTTGTTTATATAAAGTTATCTCTGGACAATTTCCCTGAAAGCAACAACTTGCATCAACAAACAAATAGAGCTGGACTATCTCTTTTTTATATTTTGTTCTTATATAAAAACAACAAAAAAAAGGAAGCTAAAATTCAGTTAAACAAATTGAGAATTCAACTGAACAAGCTTCCTCAAGATAATAATACTGTGATACGAGCTTTAAAACAATGCGATTATTTACATGAAAAACTGAATAATTAATCTTTTAATCTTTCGAACTACCTGACGTTATCATCGTTAGGATTTGCCCCTTTCCGGTTGTTAATTTTATATTGATTCCAAAAAGTTGGCCGATTACTTCCAAATGCGTTTTTACTCAGTTCCTTATCAAGTTCCTTCATCGCCTTTTCCAGGTCTTCAACGTAATTCTTGACTACTAATGCCATTTTTTCGGTGTTTTCGGCGACGGTGAAGATGAAAAAAGTGAGGACGATTTTTCTTGCAATCTGTTTGTGTCGCTATATATTAACACTTAAACAGACAATTAATAATAGAATGTCCGTATAATGAATGAATTAATAAAACGATGCTGGTTAGTTATTGTTTGCCTCTTTGTGATAAACACTCAATATATTTTTGCGCAAGAAAAATCGTCATCCTTGAAAAATGAATTGGGAGTGGTAATCAAGGAAACAGTAAATCCGGGGCAAATAGACAAAGTTGAAGAAAAAGTCCAACAATGGCAACGAATGGCTGATAAGTATAAAAAACAAAAGAAATACAGTCAAGCTATCAAGTGTCTTAAAAATGCAATTCGTGACGCAAATCCATTATGGGGGGAGCATAATATTATCGAAGCTTCAATGAAAATGCAGATTGCTACACTGTACATGAAAAAAAATGAATACGACCAGGCAATAGTAACTTTAAAAGATGTTCGTAAATCTTATTGCAGTTCAATGGCTCACACCTTAAAACCGTTGTTGTATTACAAATTACAATTCACTCTAACCGATATTTTATTTAGTTTAGACAAATATGCGGAGGCGCAAAAGGAAATAGACTCAGTTAAGCAATCACTTCCGGAATTGAAAACGCTCAATAACAAGGAATACTTAATTAAGTATTATTATTGGCAGGCAAGGCTTCAGATTGCTCAGAAAAATTCGGCTGATGCAATTAAATTTGCCGGAAAATGCATTTCACTTATAGGCTCTGATTACAACGAAACAAATAAAGTTAGTTTAATCCAAAGCTATAATTTCATTTGCAGTGCCCTTACGCATCAAAAACGTATGAAAGAGCAATTGCCATACCGGGAAAAATGCCTTGAAATATGCAAAAGGAACTATGCTGACGATAAGATAATTATAGGATATCAATATTACAATCATGGGATGTATTATTATGATATCGAGGATTACGAAAAAGCAATAGCATATTTCGACAAAGCAATTAACTCTTTTAGTCTCGCAAAAGAGAATGAGCCCGGTAATTTGGGCCTTGCGCTGTTGCTGAAAGGGAAGTGCCTGGCTGAGTTAAAAAAATGGGAGTCAGCCTTGGACGTTTTTCAAAAATCGACAGACCAATTTCTGGAAATTAATGAAACCCACAGAACCTCTTTTACATATGATTGTTTATATGACGCATGGCAATGGCTGTTTTTATGTGCATATAAAACAAAAAAATACTCACTCGGATCTTCTTGTTACAACTCTATCGAATCTGTCAGAAACAAAGGAAGCAAGACGATGAATCTTGTAAAAGTATACTTTAAAATGGCAAATATCATGTTATTAGACGGGAATCCTGAACGAGCGGAAAAGTGTTGCAGGGCTTCTCTAAAAATAGCTGAAACGTTACCTGAATCAAATCACCGGAAAAAAAATATGGCTCTTGCGTCATGGGTATTAGCTCAGTCACTGTATAATCAGAAAAAAATTAAAGAAGCTGTTGCTCAAGGATATTCTGCTTACAACTTAGATGAAAAAGCTTTCAATAAAAATATCTTGAGCAACATAAAAAGCTGGGAATCTGAAATTAAAAAAGATTTATTTCCCTCCCACCCATGAATCTGAACTTTCTTTTCCTTTAGGTGGCCTTGCCAAAGAGGTATTAATGGACGAATTTTTTTCACCCATTTTTTTCAGTTCCTTATCAAGTTCCTTCATCGCCTTTTCCAGGTCTTCAACGTACTTATAGACTACTTTTGCCATTTTATCGGTGTTTTCGGCGACGGTGAAGATGAATTCATAATAGTCGCGCATTCCCGGCGGCAGTTTGTTGGAAAATTTTTTCAACTCTGAAGCCATTGCTGAGGCTCCCTGGGCGATTTTGTAATAATACTCATTGTAATCTTGAGCGGTTTTCAATTGGTTTTGTTCATTAAGTAAATCTTTACCCTTTGAATAACAATCAAAGATTGACACTGCGCTATCAGTCAATTTGATAACTTTTTCCAGTTTTTCGACTATAGTTTTTGCTACGTTTAACTTATTCACAAATGATTTAATATGTTCAGAAGATTTATTTTTTCGCAGCCATTTGGCTATTTCGTTTTTTGAATACGCGTGTTTGATTTTATTAAATCCGGCATTCATATATAATTTGTTATACATTTTTTCCGCTTCATCCAGAATTTCATTGTCAATTTTGATTTTCGCATCCGCCACAATCTTATTCTTGACTTTTGAGATATCCAGTCCGGTCATTTTGCTGAACTGTTCCAGGTCTTTTTTAAGGCTTGCAAATTTCGACCTGATATTGCTCGGAACATGTCGATTGATAATCCGGTCTATTACCAATTTAATACGCAATTGCAGATTGGTTCTGTTCAGGCCGGAAATAATTGTTTCAAACTCTTTGCCGATGGTGTAATATTTATCAGCTACAACAATGAGCTCATTAGTACTTTTCTTGAGATTCTCCTGATTGATTTTTAGTTTTTTCAGGTTGTTTTTACTATTGCTTATGTCTCCGGCTAGTTTATTTCTTACAGTAGAATAATTTGTTTTCGCCATCGCTTTAACTTTGATTCTTTTGCTGTAATGATACATAATTTAATTCCTTTTTTTATTGCGTTTTCATACTCCTGCGAATTACAAATTGCACCACGGAGGACACGGAGAAGTAATTAAGTTTTCAGCTTGAGCTGAAAAATAAAAAACTTATTTCAGTGATTTTCCGTGTGTTGCCCTGCGCAATGCTCGCGCTCATTTCATTGTTCGTGGTTAATAATCGCATTTTGTATTTGTGTCTTTGTTTATTTCCTTGTGTCAGTTGATGAAGCTTTGGAAAAAATTATCCCCGGCTGAGGCTGCTGCCGCCGCAAATACGCCGGATAATCGCCGCGGCGCGCGGACTGAACAGTTCGTTGGCCGGATTAGTGTTGTATGACCGGCTGCCCGCGCCGTCGATGCTTTCCGAGGCCAGATTGACCGGCAGCGAAAGTTGGTCGCGGTTGCGGCAGAGATAGACGGCCTGTTCGCAGACCGCCGCCAGATGTCCGGTTTGTTCAACGTCGACAGCGTCAAGCCCGAGACGCAGCAGGACGTCGGTTTCGGCCATTGCCAGACAGGCGGTGCGGGTTGTTTCATCAAGGTTTTCCCAGAATGATTTTTCCAGATGAGTTTCGAAAAATGTATCGGCGGTGCTTAGTTCAATCATGATCGTGATCTCCAATCAGTTGTTGAACCGGCAGTCCGGCCCGGATTTCATCGAGGGTGAAATTCGCGACGGCCAGCCGGTTCAGATAGTTTTGTATTTTTTTAGAACGAAATGTTATTTTATCGACCGCGGAAGCTATCGGCAGCACATTAGCGCAGTCGGCATAAGAGGCCGACGGATCGCAGATTACCGGTATCCCTGAAGCGAAAGCTTCGACTGCCGCGGTTGAGTTATAGGTTATCACACAAAAGGCCTGTTCCAGGGCGGCGGCCAGCGGCGTGGAAGTTCGCGAAATTTTCGGATGCGGACGGCGGACCACGGGACGGGATGAATATTTTATCAACTCCTCCGCGATATTCCTGCCCCACGCTGCCGGATCGGCCAGGTTATGCTGTTTGTCGCCTGGGCATTGTTCCAGGATCAGAAACGGCGCGTCTTTCGCCGTTTTGCGGCGGCTGCCGACAGTCAAGCTAAGACTCGCTGCTCGTTCGGCATCGCCTTCAGAAGGTAGCTGATTTAGTCCATTCAGGCATACCTGATAGTAGTCAGGGCGTAGTAGTCCGGTCATTGCCAGATCCATTACGATCACTTTTTCGCCGCGTTGACGGCATTCTTCCAGAACCCGGTCGGCCCCGGCATGCAGTCCCCAGATAACGGTTGCCAGGCCCCGGGTGTAAACATTTTTATTGCGCAACGGCACTTCAACCGGAGTGAATCCGGCGGCGCGACATCCCTCGGCAAACGCTTTCAATACTTCGTTGCGTTTATGCTGCGGGCGGGTCCGGATGATGATATTGCCTTTAGCTGAACCGTAGAGTTCCAGTTCCTCCCGGTTCAGTTCCGCGACGATTTCCTCCCGGCTGAGTTTCGCGGAAAAGTCCCGCACCCGCGCGACGTTGTCAACCAGCCGGTAGCTGACACTCTGTTTTCCGCCTTGTCCGATTATAGCTGTAATTTTCATAATATCAGATTGATTAATGGATTAATGATTTTCCCGATTATTAATTGTCGCTTCGCTCCGGCTTTCAGCCGGCCTCTACGGCTACGCCTCCGTCGTAATTCCTAATTAAATAGTGGGGGCCCGAAGGCCCCCGGAAAGGAACGGAAATTACAAGTCCGTTAACTTGATGCTCCGGTGCGCAGCTCAGTCAGAGCCTGGGAGCTGGGTTTGAGATTGTAGACGCGGCACAAACGCTGTTTGGCGTTGCGGAACTCGAGCGTCAGTTCGCCGATGGCGGTACGCTTGATGCCGTCAAATCCTTTCGGGGAGGCATCGACATCCGCCAGATCACGGCCTTTCAACGGAGCCAGGGCGAAGCCGTCAATATCATTGACCCAGCATTCGTTGTCCGGCATGTCCGGATCGGCCATGATGCTCATGGTCCGGCCGTTGATTTCGTTGACGACCAGGGCGACATAGGCGCCGCGCATGGTGTCTTCACGCACGATGTGCAGGTTTCCTTTGTACTCGTTGGAGAGCACGCGGGCCTGACCGGGACTGCAAAGAATCTGGGTCGGATTGCCGCCTTCTCCAAGGACTGCCTGGGCCGCGTCGTTGACGATGAAGCTGTCCAGTGTGGCGGAGGACGCGTCGACATAAAGACCGCCGGTTTGAACGCCGAACTCGTAAAGTCCGCCGAACGCGCCGTTGACGGCAATGCCTGGTTCGACCCGGTGTCCGTACAGGGCCAGCCGGTTAAGGTCGCGAACTGCTTCCGCCAGCGCGAATTCAGTCTGCCGGTTGATACTGTTTTCGACGTTGTCGAAGGTATCGACCGCCAGCGCGGTCCCGGAGACGACGATGTCTTTACGCAGGATCATGGTGTAGTTGTAATCCTTGCCGATGACACGATGGGTGTCTTCGCCGTCGCCGTCGCTGGTGGCTTCTTTCATCGGGGTTGAGACGATGTTCAGGGCGTCTTCCGCCGACGGGGCGGTGGTGTCCGAACCGTTGGCGGCGACCAGTTCAATCGTGAAGGTCGTGCTTGTCGGTTTGGCGGTGACGCGGAACAGCGCGGTGTCGTTTTTGACGGTGAACAGCGTTCCGACCAGGACCTTGGCCACATCGTCCGCGCTGGCGGTAACGGTGGATTCGGAGATCGAAACCACGGTCAGGCTGCGCCCGGCGATCTGGTCCTCAAGCCACTCATGTTTGCGGGCGACGGCAAAGATGCCGCGACGCGGGAAGCTTGAGATGAAACGGGGTTCGTTGGCGATTACGGTACTGAGTACTTCACTCAGGTCCCGTTTCCGATTAGCAAGTGCATATTCATAGACTGCCATAACGGATTTCCTTTCTTTTGTTTTTGGTTAAGACCTCAGGCATCGAGCCGTTCGGTCGGGGCGTATTTGAGCATTTCGGCCAGGTTGCCGCTACCGCGGGCGGTTTGGAATGCGGTTGAACCGCCGTGCCCGGAAGCGGCGGCATTGGGTCTGCTGCCGGCACCGGGGGAGACGTCGGCCCGGAAAAAGCCGGGATTGGTTTCGCGCAGACCATTGATAAAGGCGGTAACGTTTTCCGTGTTGCTGATGTCAATGTTCTGCTGCTGCATCAGGAATCCAAGGTAGCCGGCATCGGTAAAACTGCTGTTCGCGGCCAGATCCCGGACGGCGGAATTGAATTTTATCGATTCAAGTTCCCGGCTGGCCTGATCTTTTTCTCCGTTCAACCTGGCAACGGCGTCGCGAAGTTCTTTGAGTTCTTTTTCACGACTGCGCCGTTCCAGCTCTTCCGGGGGGATATCGCGCTGTTCGATTGACTCCAGCCGAGACTGCAGTTCTTTCAATGCCGGGTCCGGTTGCGGCGGTTTGTTGTCCGCGGTTGGAACATCCGGGATTGATTCCAGGAACTCTTTTTCTTCCGCGACCAGTTGGCCGCCCGACATGATCTTTCCGATGATCTCTTTCAGTTTCATTTTTTACTCCGTTTGTTTTTTGGGTTATATCAAGTGTTTTCCTATAGCAAAAGTGTCAACCGTTCTCCTCAAATAAAGGTTTTTCCAGCCGGAAATAAGAATAGAGAAAAGAACAGGGAAAATCCCTGGTCAAACCTTGGATAAAGCATGGTTGCAGGAGGGTGAAAATTTGTGATTAGTTTTTGATCATAATGATCTATAACAAGATAACCGCGGTACTTGAACATAAATAGAAATCTGTGATGTTATAGAAAAAAGGCTTGACGGCTTATCTGAACTTCAGGAGACTTGATTTTTATATTACATGTGCTAGTATTACGACATAACTAACACTAAATGAATGTTTATTATGAAATTAATATCAATAATAACTGTTTGCATTATTATGTTTCTCGCCGGAGGATGCAGTAACAAGAAGAAATTCTTAGAAGCCGATTTTGAAGCTACGGTTGACAAAGCACATAAGACAAACAACCCGGAATTGATATTATCATATCTGGCAAATACTTCAGAAATACCAGATATTTCAAAAGCTAATGCCTGTATTCAAATTGGAATTATCTTCATTAAAAATAAAAATAATGAAGACGCTGAACAATATTTCAAAAAGGCCCTAATTTTAGTCGACTCAAAAGTTGGTGATATGCCTGCTCTGATAAGATGTACGGCATTGCTTCAACTTGCCAGAATTGATACTAGAAAAGAACGTTATTTAAAAAGTAAGTTTAACTACGAAAAATTACTAGAGGAATGCACAAAACATCCTGATTTATCCAAAAAGTTTAATATCTCAAAAATTTACCAGGAATTGTCTTCCGTGTATTGCGCATTAAAAGATTACAAAACCCAATATGAATTGTTAAATAGAGCTTTACAAGAAAAAAATGCAACAAACATAAAAAACGACACGGAAGCAGCATTAATTTATGCTTTAATGTCTGATTGCTGCAATAACCTTGCTAAATATCAAAATGCAGTAATGTGGGGAAAAAAGTCTCTTGAAACTTTTAAACAAGAAGGGAAGATATACCCTATTGCAATATCTTATTATAATATAGCGCAAGGATTGCATGGCATGAAGAAAAATAGTGAAGCAATTAACGCAATCAAAGCGTCAGTAGAATATTCATCAAAATACAATCAAGGTAGTAATAAATGTTTCAAAAATGCCTCTCAGCTCCTAAAAAAATGGAGTATGGAGTCAGAGAGGCAGTAGAAGTCCCAATAAAAATCATTTTTTAGATTTAAAAATAATATCAAGCTTTTGATTAATATCTAACTCAGTATTCATTTCAGCTGAATCATTTACATCATCCATATATTTCTTGGTATGCTTATTTGCCTGCTTGGCCTCCAGCTTCTGAATATTTTTGAGTTCTTTCTCCCAGCTCTCGGCCCGGAGTTTGGCTGCTTGAATGACGCCCCCGGCTCCTTTGAAGACATCGACAACCATGTCAACGTAATCGCTGATGCCTATCGGGGCCAGTTTGGCCAGTTTGCCGCCCAGCTCGATAAATATTTTCATGTCCTCGTAACTCTTCGCAAATTCTTCACGCAACTCTTTCGGGCTCATTTTTGCCTTCTGTGTATGTCGTACCCGTTCGATACTGTTCCCGGCTTTGTAGAGCAAATGAATCACTTCTCCGGCGTTTACCAGTTGATCAATATATCCCAGGCATTTTGACGTTTTCTGGAAAAATTCATAATATCTGTCTGCAAACTTGATAAACTTGCTTTTTGACTTTAAAAAAGCTTCCCATTCCCCGATCGAGAATTTCCCTTTGGTTGATGAAGCGTAGCCGCCAAACTTCAACGGACACCCCTTGATATATATATATGCTCATAAATTCTACGCGCCCGTTCGTATTTTTTTCTCTCGATCAGGAACTTTAACCGGTTCAAAACCGTAGAGGAATATTTCAAGCCTTCAATTGCGTCTTTGGTTAAGTCCATTCTGTCCTTGAAATCGTCATAGTCAAAATGGTCTATCACTTTATTTGAAAGATGTTTGGGACCAGTTATTTTTTTAAATTTCGGTTTAAGTTATGCTCTCCTCTAAATAAAAAAATGTTTCTGGAAACATTTTTCCAAATCATCTGAATGAATCTTGAAAATGCACTCTGGATTCTATTCTTATCAAAATGTTTGCTTACAATGAATGTTTCTATCCGGCACTTGATCCCGAGGATATTTACTTTTTTCCCATTGCAAACTACTTCCAATATTACTTAAAGGTAAACTACCATCTACTTCCCTTCTTTCAAAACTCTTTAAATTTTGCCTTGGTATCACACTGACCTCAGGGAACCATTTTTGCCGTTTGAATTGCTTTTGTACCTGATCTTCACTCAAACGAGTATATTTCCCTTGATGTTTCATTCCATATACAGTCAGGGCCATGCGTTCACCACGCAGGGGATATGGTTCAACGATTATGATTGTTTTAGGATCATTTTGAATTTCAGTTGACGTATTATTCATATTAAACAGCAACAATTTTCCCTTGCGCTGATATAAAAGCTTTCTGATGTAATTAATTGATGCTGGAGCAGGAGCTAAATAATCATTGTCGGTCCAATATTGTGATTGGGTCCTGGCTTCAACCGTATTAAAATGCTCCCAGTCAGGAATATATCGGAGATAATATTTTTTTTCATTATCTGTCAGTTGGTCATAGGCATTTACCGCACGGACATATTGTCCA
The DNA here is from genome assembly GCA_963676655.2 of Victivallales bacterium. Taxonomy (GTDB): domain Bacteria; phylum Verrucomicrobiota; class Lentisphaeria; order Victivallales; family Victivallaceae. Next base: position 400,299 of record CAXXKX010000004.1, read on the forward strand.
AATATGTTCCTGCAAGTAATGTTGTTAATATGCGCTATATTCTTAGATCCCGCATAGATTATAAGACCTAAAACATAATCTAGCAAACAGATAATAAATAGTAGAACTACGGCTTTGATCTTTCCTCGATGTGATAATTTTTTTGTGAGAATAAAAAAAAGTTTTTGGCATATTTTTTTCACTATGCAGTCCACCAATTTAGTATGAAACGATTAATCATAAGGCAAACTCTTTGAATCTGGAATATAATCGTGCCGAAGTCCACTATCATTATTGTTATATGTTTTTTTTGAGTATATATGTCGACCTCCAGATGGCCATGGATCAATAATAATACGTTTATTCATTCCTGCACGCCTGAATTCTATCCAATTGTGTTGTCCCCAATCTGAAAACCAACCTAGAGTATATTTCCAAGTCATAATAAATGAGTTTTTATCTTCTTTCATAGCTTTATGTATTATGTCACTACAGCCATTTTGTATTGCCTCTGCCCAACCTTTGTCTCCGCATTGCACTTCTCCTTTACGGAACCAGCTATGTATATTCCCCATGTTTCCACCCACAGGAAGCCTATTGTAAACTTCAATTCCCTCTTTAAGCTTATGATATACCGTATCAACAATTGCATCAACCAAATCATTTGCTTGCTTTTTGGCATCATCCGGACGAATTAATACGAAGCCTTTAGAATTGTTAACCCTTTCTTTAAGTATGAACGATTCCTTTGGTATAAGCTCATAAAATTTTTCTCTTAGAAGCTTAACCTGTCGCTTCTTCCAAATCAACAAAATTCTGTTCGCCCATTTGAGATACAGTTCCTGATTCTTTTTGGGGACGTCCAGGCTTAGCGTTCTTGCGGTTTCATTATATTGACGATACTTATTCTGTAATATAGTAGAACTATGGTTCCTCTGCTTTTCCATCCGCATTATTTCATCATGCAACTGTTTTAGTTTTCTTCTTTTTTCCTGGATATTACGTTGCACTTCAAGCCATTCTGATGAATTCTTAAAAGATCCCAAATTTAGTTTTTCCATCTTGATATTCCTTATATTTATAATACACTATTATTATATGATTTCCATCTCTGAAAGGCATTTTTTGAAACAATCTTTCACCATATTAGCCACTTCCGGCGAGTCTTCGATATAATTCAGCCGGGTTATCGAAGTCACAGCAGATCCGACCGTAAAAGCAATATCTTCACCGCTTTCAAGAATTGTCAAAAGCTGTCCAGTCAGGTGCAGCGATTGCGAAGTTACCCCGTCGTATATCGCATAGTTTTTTGCCAGTTCAATAAAAGAGTCTCGGTACTTTCCGTATTCCAGCGAGTCAGCCGGATAGAATTTTTGTAAAATAGCATCATAATCAAATAACATTTTTATCTCCTGAAACTGACATTGCGGCACAATCATGTCCGCAACAATATTGTTTTTATACTTGAAAATAGATTTCAGCGGTCATCTTGAAATTGAATATTCCATCTTGTTTACGCAGTTCATCTATCAACTTGAATTCGAGTTTATCGAGTTTACCTTCCGTGAAAGCCGCGTCAGCCACGGCCTTCCCGTTTGGCGGTTGCAGTGCGGAATAAACCACATCGGCATAATCTTCGCAGTTTTCGCCATCAGTGTCGACTTTTTCCTCAGTTTGAATAAACAGTTCAAGTTCCGCGGACATCGGTTTAGGCAGTGGCGGAAATAATGCTTTGCCTGGATTGCAGGTTACCACTACCCGGGGAAAGACTGCGTGAGTCGGAGCGTCTTTACCTCGAATGACCGCTACGCTTTCCAGTCCGATTTGTGCGGCGAGAACGCTGATTACCGCGTTCTCGACATTTCTGGTTATTCCAATCATTTCACACCTCCTTCAACGCTTGTTGAATCCACATTTCTGATGCTTACGGAAACGTTAAAACGTTTCCCGGTAATTGATGTTGAACTGAACATTTCAATTCCTTTCCCGGCTACTGCCGTGTTCGTTTAATAAAAAAGCCTGCCGAAGCACAACAAACGCCTCGAAAAAAACAAGTCTTTGCTGATAGAAAAAGTGTCAACCAGTGGGAATTATGAATTATGAATTACGAATTACGAATTAGAAATGAAGATGAGAACAGAGGCGAAGCCGGAGAGGCCAGCGGCACGCTGGAGCATGTAACTGCCCGGAGAATATCTTTTTGATTTCATTTTGGAATGCGGTTAGATTTAACCGCTTTGCTGTGGAATTCGCCGATCAAAAAAGTTTATCCTTGGCAAGATTTTGCCATCGCTGAACGGTCCGGTGTTAGCGGTCGCAACAAAGTTGCGAAACATCTATGGAAATAGCAATATGTGCTTTGTAGATTTTGGTTATCTATGTAAATAGCAATATGTGTAAATAGCAATATGTGCTTTGTAGATTTTGGTTAAGGTGTTTATTAGTAATTTTTTATAAATTATGAATAGTCGGTCTGAATAGTCGGGCTGGGTGATATTAATTTAACGTTTGCTTGCATTTTACATCAATCTACTGGAAAATATGTAGGGAGGTTTATTGTAAATTAATGTTTTCGGGATTATGTTTTATGAAATAGATTGTTAATTCAGGAGTAGATAATATGAAGACTGCCGTTGTGACCGGGGCCGCCGGGCTTATCGGAGCGGAAACCGTACGTTTCCTGCATGAAAAAGGTTTTATGATTGCCGGAATCGATAACAATATGCGGAAATCTTTTTTCGGGGATGAGGCTTCGACCGAATGGCAGCGGAAAAAACTTGAAGAAACACTCCCCAATTATCGACATCACAGTGTCGATATCCGGTCGGCGGAGGATGTTGAAGCGTTGTTCCAGCAACACGGTGCGGATATTGAACTGGTCGTCCATACTGCCGCGCAGCCTTCGCATGACTGGGCCGCCAAGGACCCGATCATGGATTTTACCGTTAACGCCAACGGTACGCTGGTTATGCTGGAAGCAACCCGGAAATACGCTCCGGAAGCCGTTTTTATTTATACTTCCACCAATAAAGTTTACGGCGATACGCCGAACGAATTGCCATTGGTCGAACTGGAAACCCGCTGGGAAGTCGATCCTGCGCATCCGTATGCCAAAGACGGCATTGACGAATCGATGAGCATTGACCAGTGCAAGCACTCACTTTTCGGCGCTTCGAAAGCCGCCGCCGATTTGCTGGTTCAGGAATATGGCCGCTATTTCGGAATGAATACCGGGGTTTTTCGCGGCGGCTGTCTGACCGGTCCCGGTCATTCCGGAACTGAATTGCACGGTTTTCTTGCTTACCTTATGAAGTGCGCGGTAAGCCGCAGGCCTTACACCATTTTCGGTTACAAAGGCAAGCAGGTTCGCGATAATATCCACAGTTACGATCTGGTCAACATGTTCTGGCACTTTTACAACGCGCCGCGGCCGGGTGAAGTTTACAATGCCGGGGGCAGCCGCCACAGCAACTGTTCCATGCAGGAAGCTATCGCCAAATGTGAGGAATTGACCAGTAATAAGATGAATATTGTCTTTGACGAGAATAACCGGATCGGCGACCATATCTGGTATATCAGCGACGTCGGTAAATTCAAATCACATTTTCCGCAGTGGCAGTATAAATATTCGATCGACGATATCTTCTCTCAGATATACCGGGCCATGTGTGAACGTTCAGAACCGTGAAGCATGACGATGACCAGTGACAAACGGATAGAAAATGAAATAGCCCACGGCAGGTATTTGTTGGAGCAGGGCGCAGGAGATATCTGGAACTGGACCTCTCCGGCTGGAATCCTGCGTTTCAAGCGGCGGGTGAAGATGCTTTCCGGCGATCTGCCGGACAATGCCGAAGTTCTGGAACTTGGCTGCGGAACCGGCCTGTTTACCCGGGAATTCGTCAAGCAGGCCATTCAGCTTACCGCGATAGATATTTCTCCTGAACTGCTGGCGGAAGCTGAAAAAGAGATTCCTGCTGACAATGTTAATTTCATGGTTGATAATGCCTATTCCATGTCATTTACCGATGATTCATTTGACGCGGTAATCGGCAGTTCGGTTCTACATCATCTTGATATTGAAAAGGCTCTTTCGGAAATTTACCGGGTACTGCGTCCGGGCGGCGTTATTCGTTTCACCGAACCTAATATGCTCAATCCGCAGATTGCTTTGCAAAAAAATATTCCCTGGTTGAAAAAACGCCTCGGGGATTCTCCGGATGAAACCGCGTTTTTCGCCGGGCCGATTAAGCGAATGCTTGTCAAATACGGTTTTCGCAATATTGAGGTAATTCCGTTTGACTTTATTCATCCGGCGATACCCAAAGCGGTATTGCCGATTGCTTTGCCCTGTTGTTCGCTGGCGGAAAATCTACCCTTGCTGCGCTCAATTGCCGGTTCGCTTTTTATCCGGGCCGGAAAGTAAGACCATATACTTCTTTTGTCTCCATATATAATATCCATTAACTAGTCTGAAGATAGTTTTTATGTTGTTTTTCGCAAATTATTACTCTTGTAATAATTATTTATTTTATGAAAAAATGAACAATATTATTAATATGTTGTCTGTAAAGTGTAGTTAGTTGGTAATCTTTAAGTAAAATAATTGAAAAAGGAACTGAATGTCGTGAATCAGGTTGATTATAATGACCTCAACCTGTATAATAGAATATAGAGAGTCTTATGAAAAATCAATAAGCGAGGGCCTTGAAATGAAAAAGCAAATCACAATCGTACTTATGGTAACTCTTGCTTTGGCTTTAAATGTTATGGCGGAAAATGCGAAAAGCAATAAAGTTAAAAAAGAAGTTATAGCTCAGAAAATCTGTCCGGTCATGGGCGGCAAGATCAATAAAAACCTTTATTACGAGTATAAGGGCCATAAAATTTATGTTTGTTGTCAGGGATGTATCGCGACGGTAAAAAAGGACCCGGAAAAGTATTTGAAAAAGGTTCAGGCGAATATTGCCAAAAACGCGGTAGTTAAACAGACGATTTGCCCGGTCATGGGCGGCAAAATCAATAAAAATCTTTATTATGAGTATAAGGGCCATAAAATCTATGTTTGCTGCCAGGGATGTATTGCGGCGGTAAAAAAGAATCCGGAAAAATACTTGAAAAAGGTTCAGGCGGATATTGCTAAAGCTGCAACCGCCAGCGCTGATACAAAATAAAATTGGTTTATTCGAGTGCAGGAAAAAATCAGAAAAGTACATGTGTGCCGATTTAGTGCTTAAAACTCACGAGGATTTTGGAGTGCGGTTAGATTTAACCGCTATGAGGTTGAAACTAGACAATTATTGATGTTGATCCATGGCGAGTTGGCCATGGCTTATACGACCGCAACCGGGTTGCGGAACACCTTTGAGTATCATGCAAACTTCCATGCCAAAGCGGTTAAATCTAACCGCACTCCAAATAGTTAGACAGCATCTCTGATTATTTATGACATGTGCTTTTATGATTGATTTTTATAAAAATATGACAAAAGGAGAGATAATATAATGAAAAAACCGGTATGGTTTATAAAGCTGACAGCGTCATGGAAACTTGTGGCGGTTGCAGTTATTTCATTGTTGGTCGGGGTGATAATTGCCCGATTTATTCCTTTTAATTCCAATCTTCCGGCTGGTGCTCCAACTGAGAAAACGCAATCTGAGCAGAAAAAGCACCATGAATTCTGGACCTGTTCCATGCACCCTCAGGTCAGGCAGCCGAAACCAGGAAAGTGTCCTATCTGTTTCATGGATCTGGTGCCGGTAAAAACAACCTCTCCCGAGACCGAAAGTCACATGGCCGAATTAACCCTTTCCCCGCGAGCCCAAAAGCTGGCCGAAGTGGAAACGGTGCCGGTTGAAAGAAAGTTCGTCAAAAAGCCGGTCAGGATGGTTGGCATGGTTGATTATGACGAATCAAGGATCGCGCACATAACCGCACGCATGCCGGGCCGGGTCGATAAATTGTATGTAAACTACACCGGGATCGCGGTTCGCAAAGGCGATCACATGGTCGGATATTACAGTCCAGACCTCTACGTCGCCCAGAAAGAGTTGCTGCAGTCGGCCAAAGCTTATAGTCAAATGGATCCCGGTGCGGATAAAGAATCATTACTTGACCGGTTGGGAGACAGCAGGAATCTCAATGAAAAAGATATTTTTAACTCGGTTATAAAAAGGTTGAAGTTATGGGGGTTGACTGATATCAATATCAAAAACATCCTGAAAACTGGCAAAGTCGTGGATTTGATAACCCTCTATGCTCCGATTTCCGGGATTGTTATTCATAAAAACGCCATTGAAGGCAGGTATTTCAAGACCGGGGACAGTTTGTTCACGATCGCGGACTTGTCGCGAGTCTGGATCAAGCTTGACGCCTATGAATCTGATATTCCCTGGCTGCATTACGGACAAATGGTTAAATTTACGACTAAATCTTATCCGGGAGAAACTTTTGAAGGCAGAATTTCTTTTATCGATCCATTCCTTGACCCCGCGACCAGAACCGTAAAGCTGCGGGTGGATGCCGCCAACTCTTCCGGCAAGCTGAAGCCGAATATGTTTGTCAACGCGACGGTATATTCCGATGTATCCCGGGAGGGCAGGGCGATTGCGCCTGATCTGGTTGGGAAATGGATCTGCCCGATGCATCCTGATGTTATCAAGGATCATCCGGGTAAATGCGATATTTGCGGAATGAAACTGGTTAAATCGGAGTCTCTGGGTTATATCACAGAAAAAAATCAGGAACCGCCACTGGTCATTCCGGCATCGGCCCCGTTGATAACCGGAGAGCGGGCCGTAGTATATATTAATGACAAACCGGGACACTTTTACGGACAGGAAATCAAACTGGGGCCGCGCGCCGGGAATTACTATATCGTAAAATCAGGTTTGAAGGCCGGACAGATGGTCGTGGTCAACGGCAACTTCAAGATTGACAGCGCCCTGCAAATTCAGGCCAGGCCCAGTATGATGAACATGGATACTTCCGCAACGACCAAACCAGCCGGTTCTAAAAACGAAAACACTGAAACAACGCATAAAATGCCGAAGATGTTCAATGAATCCCTTAAAGCCGTTTATGCCGCTTATTTCAGCCTTCAGAAAGCTCTGGCAGATGACAATTGGGCCAAAGCAAAGGTCAGTGCCGGAAAAATGTCGGCATCGCTCAAGAAGGTGTATAAACAAGGCGCGGATCAGGAAACGCTCAAAACTCTTGAAAGCATATCCGCCGTAGCCGGCGGAATTGAGGCGGCCAAAGACATAACGGCCGCGAGAACACAGTTCAGTAAACTTACCGCGCCGATGGATGCTCTTTTGAGCCGTACCGGTTCTCCCGGCAAAACCGTATACAAATTTTTCTGTCCGATGTTTATGAATAACCGGGGCGCCTATTGGTTTCAGGACAATCCTGATCTGGTCAATCCTTATTATGGGGACGTAATGTTGAAATGCGGCGAAAAAGTTAAAGAATTTGCAAAATGAGCGAAAAAAAAGATAATGACATAAGTGCAGTTGATAACCCGGTTCCACGTACCATTCTGGACAAGGTTATATACTTCTGCATGAAAAACAAGCTCGTTGTGGGCATTTTTGTCGTCTTTGTGATCGTTTGGGCTATTATGGTCGCTCCGTTCGACTGGAATATCAAAGGGTTGCCGAGAGATCCGGTCGCGGTTGACGCAATTCCGGATATCGGTGAAAACCAGCAGATTGTGTTTACCGAATGGCCGGGGCGTTCACCGCAGGATGTTGAGGACCAGATATCTTACCCGCTGACGGTGTCGATGCTGGGGATACCCGGGGTTAAAACGGTTCGGTCCTATTCCATGTTCGGATTCTCCACTATTTACATAATTTTCAAGGACAAAATAGATTTTTACTGGTCCCGTTCGAGAGTGCTGGAGAAACTTAACAGCCTGCCTGCCGGTTCGCTGCCGGAAAATGTGCAGCCGGCGTTAGGCCCGGATGCCACCGCCTTGGGACAGGTCTACTGGTATACATTGGAGGGACTTGATTCGAAAGGCAATCCGACCGGCGGCTGGGATTTGGACGAATTACGCTCGATTCAGGACTGGTATGTGCGGTATGCCCTCATGGCCGCTGACGGCGTGAGCGAAGTGGCTTCTGTCGGAGGCTTTGTTCAGGAATACCAGATAGACGTGGAACCCAACGCGCTCAGGGCCTACAATGTTTCATTGCAGGAGGTTTTCAACGCCGTCAGGATGTCCAATATCGATGTCAGCGCCCGGACCATTGAAGTCAACAAGGCGGAATACGTTATTCGCGGTCTGGGTTTTGTCAAAAGCACAAAGGACATTGAAAATACGGTAGTCAAGGTTGTTGCGAATACGCCGATATACGTTAAGAACGTCGCGAATGTTGTTCTGGGACCGGCTTTGCGTCGCGGCGCGCTGGATAAAGACGGAGCGGAAGTTGTCGGCGGTGTCGCGGTTGTTCGCTATGGAGATAATCCTCTTGCGGCGATAAAACATATCAAGGAAAAAATAAGCGAAATCAGCCCCGGGTTGCCGGAAAAAGTAATTCTCGATTATTCCAAAGTCGATGAGTCTGAATTAAAGAAATTTGCCGTGTCCCACAATTTCAAGCCCTTTGCCGATAATGGTACGCCTGATCAAAAGGTATGGCTGAATGTGATCAAAAACATGCCGAAAGAACAGCGTCCGGCCTGGGCCAGATTGAGTAAAGTAACAATTGTTCCGTTTTATGACCGGACCGGACTGATTTATGAAACGCTCGGAACATTGAATAAAGCACTGACCGAAGAAATAATGGTGACGGTTATCGTCATTCTGATTATGCTGATGCATTTGCGGAGTTCTATAGTTATATCGATAACTCTGCCGATGGCGGTCCTGATCTGCTTTATCGCGATGAAATTATTCGGAGTGGACGCCAACATTGTCGCTTTGTCAGGGATCGCCATCGCTATCGGAACTGTTGTTGACATGGGCATAATTGTTTGTGAGAATATCATCAGGCACCTTGGCCGGATGAAGCCGGGAGAATCGACTTTTAATACGGTTTACCGTGCCGCCAGCGAAGTGGGCAGTGCGGTTTTGACTGCCGTCATGACCACGGTTGTTGGTTTTCTGCCGGTCTTTACCATGGTTGGAGCAGAGGGCAAACTATTCCGGCCGCTGGCGTTTACCAAGACTTTTGCGCTGATAGCTTCAGTTATTGTTGCTCTGACCCTGATCCCGGCGTTGGCTCATTTGCTATTTTCGGTCAATATCAAATCAGATAAATTGAAGCAGCTGGTTTTGATTCTTCTTGCGACGGCGGGAGTGGTCCTGGGTATATTTACATTCTGGTGGGCCGGGGCGATTATGGTCGCGTTCGCGCTCTACCACCTGTTCGCGAAAAAGATTCCCGACCACGTTCAAAAATATGTCTTTATGGCGGTTAACATTCTGGCGGTTTTGACGGTTATGCTTTTCTTGACGCAGGAATGGTCGCCGCTTGGACCCGGGGCCGGACTGATCAGCAACTTTATTGTCGTGGCGGTTCCGATCAGCGGTCTACTGCTTTTCTTCTGGGGATTCAGAGTAATCTACGCTCCGGTCCTGCGTTGGACCTTGAACCATAAACTGCTGCTGCTATCCCTGCCTATGCTGATTATAATTTTCGGGATGACTATATGGCTGGGATTTGACCGGTTATTCGGCTGGCTGCCGGAGCCTGTGAAGAAAAACAATGTCTATGCCGCGATTTCACATAAACTGCCCGGACTTGGAAAAGAGTTTATGCCGCCATTGGATGAAGGATCGTTCCTGTTTATGCCGACGACCATGCCGCATGCTTCGATTGGCGAAGCGATGGATGTGTTGAAGAAACAGGATATGGCAATCAGCGCTATTCCTGAAATTGATAGTGCGGTCGGCAAGATCGGGCGGGCCGATACCCCGCTGGACCCGGCTCCGATCTCAATGATCGAGACGGTTATCATTTACAAACCTGAATTCCTGGTGGATAAATCCGGCAACCGGCTGCAATATAAATACCAGTACAATCAAAAAGATCTTTTCAGGAATGAAACAGGAAATCCCGTCAAGGCGCCGGACGGCAAACCATATTATGTAGCGGGCAAGTACATACGGGATAAAAACGGTAAATTGATTCCGGATATTTTAGGAGTTCCTTTCCGGCTGTGGCGGCCCGCACTCGATCCGAAGCTGAACCCGGCAAGAGTTGCATGGCCGGGAATTCAAAGCGCCGATGATATATGGAACGAAATCACTGCGGCCGCGGCCATTCCCGGTACTACCTCCGCGCCTAAGCTGCAGCCGATCGCGGCCAGGATCGTGATGCTGCAAAGCGGAATGAGAGCGCCGATGGGTATAAAAGTAAAAGGTCCGGACTTGAAAACCATTGAAAAAGTCGGGTTGGAGTTGGAGAAGTTATTGAAAGATGCCCCCGGAGTTGAACCGGAAACGGTTTTTGCCGACAGGATTATCGGGAAGCCGTATCTTGAGATAAAGATAAACCGTAAAGAGATTGCCCGTTACGGTATCATGGTCAAAGATTTGCAGGATGTCATTGAAGTCGCGATTGGTGGCAAAAAGCTGACAACCACAGTTGAAGGCCGCGAACGCTACCCGGTCCGGGTTCGTTATATGCGCGAGTTGCGCGATCAGATAGAGAAGATCGGAAAGATTCTCATTGCGTCTCCGAGCGGTCAGCAGATACCGCTGGATCAACTCGCTGAAATTAAATTTACCAGAGGTCCGCAAATGATCAAAAGCGAAGATACTTTTCTGGTCGGCTATGTTCTTTTTGATAAAAAGCCCGGATATGCGGAAGTTGATGTCGTTGAAGGAGCCCAGTCGTTTTTGAATGCGAAAATCAAGTCCGGGGAATTGTCAATACCCGAAGGAGTCAGTTACTCTTTTGCCGGAAATTATGAGAATCAGCTCCGGGCTCAGAGGACCCTGTCAATTGTCCTGCCGCTGGCCCTGTTGCTGATCTTCCTGATTCTTTATTTTCAGTTTAAATCAGTTCCGGTTACCGCCCTGGTATTTTCAACCATCGCGGTGGCCTGGTCCGGCGGTTTCATTCTTATCTGGTTATACGGACAGGACTGGTTTCTCAATTTTGCGATCATGGGCGAAAATATGCGTGACCTGTTCCAGATGCATGAAATAACCTTGAGCGTGGCGGTCTGGGTTGGCTTTCTGGCTTTATTCGGCATTGCGTCGGATGACGGGGTGGTCATTACAACCTATTTGAACCAGTGTTATGAATCGGAAGATATATCAACGGTTGAAAAGCTGCGCAACGCTACGGTTCATGGTGCTTCCCGAAGGATCAGGCCGTGTCTGATGACCTCTGCTACGACTATTCTGGCGTTGCTGCCGGTGCTTACTTCAACCGGGCGCGGTTCAGATATCATGGTGCCGATGGCTATTCCGTCATTCGGCGGAATGCTGGTGGTCCTGATTTCTTCATTGGTTATTCCCAATCTGTATTGCGGTATGAAAGAGTTGTCTCTAAAGATTCGGGAAAAGGGCGCTGCACTTCAAGCAAAGCTGGAAAATTAATATTCCTTTTTTAATGCTGCATGGCCATTTTATGGAAGGCTGAACGAAAGAGCCGTATTTTTTTCTTGCAATTTTGCTACATTAGTCTATCTTACTACTATATTTCCTTGAATATCCCGAATAAGGAACATGTGTCGATAAAACAGGCGGACATAAAATTATGCTGCACTTACAAAACAAGCTGTAGTTTTTTGTGACTACATATTTTTAAGGAGTTGAGTGGTAATATGAAGTTTTTCTTTAATCTGGTGAAATGGGTCATGCTGTTTGCGGGTATAGCATTGTTTGTTGATGCGCAAATGAAAATCAGCGCGATGGAGAAAAGCAGAGAAACGGGAATGGCTGATGTGATTATTGACCCTGCCACCAGCGGTTATTTTTCTGTTTATGACAATTGTGACAAAACCCGGATTATCAGCTTCAAATTGGATCAACCGAGATTTTTTAACCTGTTCAACGAGGGAAAAATCAGGCTTTATCTTAAAAAAGGTGACTCCTGGAAAGAAATGCGTCCGACTAATTCCCGAAATCAGCCATTTTCCCTGGTCCGCGGTCATGCCGGTGACGGCAACCTGATCACAATGAAATATGAGGCTGATTTGAGTGGCGATAACGATTATCTGATTACCTTGTCGCCGATCAGATTGACGAATAATCTGGAGGCATTTGAACTTCTTCCTCAAGTTTTCTGGGGTGTTTTATTGATTGCCGGGGCTTTCCTGGGAGAATGCATCTGTCGTCTGATCATCTTCATTTGTAAAAAGCTGAAAACCCGCGAACAGGATAATTCAGAAGAAGCGGGCGATGTGGAATATTATCTTTGATCTCCGGTTTAAAAAAAATTACCTCTTGTCCTTAAAGCAGGCAAAAAAAACTCCGGGAAAAATTTCCCGGAGATTTTTATCATATGATTTTTTAATAAGTTACGCCACGGTTATGTCGAGGTCGTAATTTGTATTGTACTTGCCTTTGCCTTTATCAGTTGAAGTAACTTCGACATAATACAGTCCGGCATCGAGATTCATCGCGCTGATTTCAGCGAAACCGTACTTCATGCTGGCACATTCAACCTTCTTGAGCTTGTCTTTGTTGTCATCCCATTTGTAGAGGGTGAGTTTGGCATCTTTATCCTCACCGCTGAGTTCGAAATCATACGACGCCAGATCGGTAACTTCAAACTTATAGAAATCACTGGAGTCACCGAATCCGACATAGCCGGACAGGTTGGTTTCCGGGGTGATCTCGGTAGCAGTGTCCCAGGAATTGTTGGCGGTTGCCGTGGGGAAGTAGTCGCCGGTTACTGCCAGGTCATAGTAGGTATTGCATTTGCCTTTGCCTTTATCGCCAGACAAAACTTCCACGTAATAAGTCCCGCCATCAAGCAGAACATTATCGAACATGGCCTCATATTGTCCGGTCCAATTGCTGTATTTTACGGTGGAGGAGGCTACTTTCTTATATTTATTGCCATCAAAAACATAGAGCGTCAATTTAGCTTTTTCGTCCAGGCCGGTTAACGCAAAGTCGAACTCGCCCGCCTGGTTAACTGCCAGTTCATAGACGTCCTGACCGTCGCCGAATCCAACCCAGCCGGATACATTGCCGTCGGCATCCTGATCGAGACTCAGAAGGTCGGACGGGGTTCCTGAACCGTTTTTGAAGTCCATTTCATCAAATGAAGCATCCGGGAAGTAGTCAGGTACGATGTCAAGAGTATAGCCGGAACTGAAACGTCCCGCGCCTCTGTCGCCGGAAACAACTTCAATGTAATAGGTGCCGGATTCCAGCAGAATATTCTCAAGTGAAGCGACTTCATAACCGGCCACCGAATCATGTTTTGAAGTAGAGGCGTCAATCTTGATAATCAGAGAATTTTCAAGCTTGTACAGATAAATAAGAGTTTTTGCTTCAAGACCGGTCAGACTAAAGTCAAATTCGCCGGAGGAACCTGCGGCGATTTCAAAGCTGTAACAGTCATAAGCATCCATGACTCCGACATATTCACTGTAGGTATATTCGGATGAAACATCAATGGCAGTTGCTTGTGAGAAGGCATTGCCAACCGTGTCACCCGTATTAAAATAGGCTGTATCTGACCAGTCGGTCCAGTTTCCTTCGTTATCAACCGCTTTGACCCGCCAGAACCAGGTGCCGAAGTTCAGACCTTCGACCGCCAGTTCCGACGTTGAAACAGTATTTTCCACTGCATCATTGAAAGCCGCGTTATCGGCATACTGGACAACATACTGTTTGACTCCGCTGCCGTTGGCACCGTCATCGGAGTCGTCCCAATCCAGTAATGCACCGCCGCCATCGATATCAACCGAGAGGCCTACCGGCACAGCCGGAGCAGCCGTGTCTATGGCGAAAGCGTCAGTATCGCTCCACTCTGAACCGTTTGCATAATTATCTGTCGCCATGACGCGCCAGTAATATACACCGCCGGAAAGTCCGGTTAATTCCAGTTCGCATCCGGAAACGATTTGCTGGGCTGCGTTGTCAAATTCAGAATTATCGGCATACTCTACAATGTATTCTTTCAGACCGCTGCCTCCAGTCGCATCCGTTGAGGCGCTCCAGGTCAGATATGCATCATTGCCATTGAGATTGCATGAGAGCAGTGCGGGCACGGATGGACCGGTCGTATCAACCAGGAAACTGTTAACTGAGCTCCAGGCCGACTCGTTGTCATTATAATCCTCCGCTTTAACCCGCCAGTACCAGGTTCCGTCAGTCAGATCGGCCAGGTTAATTTCGCTGACCGCACTTGACTGGCTTAAGGCGTCAGAGAAACCGGCATTATCAGCGTATTCGACTAAATATGACTGAACGCCGGAAATATTATCAGCAGAGTCATTCCAGTCAAGTTCCGCATTGGCTCCTGATACCTGATCGCTCAGGCCGTCCGGGACACTTGGCGCGGATGCGTCAACCGCAAAGTATGCAGTATCACTCCAGGCCGAAGTATTTCCGGCTCCGTCAGTAGCTTTGACCCGCCAGTAATAATTTCCTTCCGGCAGCATTTGAATATCAATATCGCTGGTTGCGACGATTCGAGAGGTGGAGTTATTGAAACTGGAGTTGTCAGCGTATTCAAATGTATAAGCTTGAATTCCAGTTTTATCATCAGCGGAGTTGGACCAGTCGAATTCGAGCGTATCGTCGTTGACGGTCATTTCAAGGTCCATCGGGACGCTTGGCGCGATAGTATCCGGAACATAAACATTCAGAGATTCGACTTCACTCCAGTCGCTGACGTTGTTCAAATTGTCTACCGCCTTGACCCTCCAGTACCAGTCTCCGTCAGCCAGTCCGGATAAATCCAGACTGCTCGAAGTCACGATGGCTTCAACGGCATTGTTGAAGATGATACTTTGCGAATATTCGACAATATAATAACTGAGACCGGAACCGGAATCATCAGAATCACTCCAGTCAAGTGTGACATCCTGTCCTGAAACGGAATCGGTCAATCCGGACGGTATGGTCGGCGGGGTAAAATCCACCAGTTCCTCAAGGTCATAAACGTAAGCGCTGCCGGAATCTTCTCCTGCGACATCATCACCGTTGGCGCCGACAACAAGTTTGTCTGAATCCAGGGCGACTGACCAACCGAAGAAATCTTCGGAGGAGCCGTCGTCTGAAGAAATTTTGGTTTCCAACCAGTCAGAGCCGTCCCATTGGAAAATGTATGTACTGCCGGAGCCGTTTCCGTTATCGTCGTCGCCGTGCGCACCAACGACAATAACATCTCCCTGAATATCCACGGACCAGCCGAAGCCGTCGCCGGAAATTATATCAGAGGAAAGCAACTTGTATTCGTCCCATGAATCACCATTTCTGGTATAAACATACACCGCTCCGCTGTCGTTGTCGGCGTTTATCGCGCTTACAACAACAGTGTCACCATCGACAGCAACCGCTCCGCCAAATCCATCTCCGGCAACGCCGTCGGATGCGGTAATTACAGTTTCGACCCAGGCGGAGCCATCCCATTCATAAATGTAGGCGCTGCCGGAATCTTCGCCGTTGGTATCTGATCCCTGGGCACCGACCACAACAGTGTCTCCATCTATGTCGACGGCAAAGCCAAACATGTCGTCGGTAGCTCCGTCAGACGCGGTTAATTTGTACTCGTCCCATGAATCAAGAACGGATTCATATACATAGACGGCTCCGGTATCCTGGCCCGGGGCACCGATTATGACCCGGTCGCCATCCACTGAAGCGGCCCAGCCGAATTGATCGCCGGCAGCGGCGTCGGAAGCGTTGATTTCGGTTCCATCCCAGGTTGCCCCGTTCCATTGATAAATAGTGGCACTGCCGGAATTTTCGCCATTGATATCCGATGCGGAATCTCCGACAATAATGGTTTCGCCGTCAATGTCCAGGTAATCGGCCCATCCGGCCCGGTTGTCGGACACATGCACTTTTGTTTCGGTCCATTGTGAACCGCTCCATTGGTAGATATAGATATCATTTGAATCGGGATCGGTATTCCCGGCCCCAACGACAACAAAATCGCCGTCAATTGCGACACATTGAGCGAAAAAGTCCCCGGCCAGATAATCAGACGCATCAAGTTTATATTGGCCGTCCGGCATTATCGTGAAGCTGTCAGAGGCCCATTCTGAAGTGCTGGCCTGGACGCTGTCAACCGCTTTTACCCGCCAGTAGTAAGTTCCGACGCTCAAGCCGGATAAGCTTTCACTGGTTCCGTAATAATTATAATCGGACCAGACTAAATTGGTAAAACCGGCATCGGAAGCGCATTCGAAAATGTAATAAACACTATTGTCCTCTGTAGAAACAGACGCAGCCCAGGAAAACGAAACAATGCTGCCATTAATTATCACATCAGTCAGACTGCCGGGATTTGACGGCGCGGTCGAATCCAGGCTGAAAGATTTGACGACACTCCAGCGACTGGAATTGTCTTCAGCGTCCACCGCCTTAACCCGCCAATACCAGGTTCCGTCATCAATCCCATCCAACGCGGACAATTCAACTTCACTGCTCGTAGTTGTTACATAGGTTCCGTCGGTGAGGTTGGAATTTTTTGACAATATGACAACGTATTGAGCAACCCCCGACTTGTTGTCGGTGCAGTCATCCCAGTCCAGGGCGACGTTGCCGCTGTTGACGGAACTGCTGAGATTTTCCGGCAGGCTGGGGCCGGTCATATCCGGGACATTGACAATGAAAGTATTTGTGTCACTCCAGCCACTTTCGTTATCGACGTTGTCGACGGATTTGACCCGCCAGTAATAGGTTCCGTCAGTAACAATGCTCAAGTATAATTCACTGGCGGTGACAGTTTTTGTCTTGATGATTGAGAAATCTGAATCGGTAGAATATTGAACAACGTAGTTTTGAATTCCCGAACCTACATCGGTCGCATTGGCCCAGTCAAGCCGGACAACGGAATCATCAACATATGCAACCAGGTTTTTCGGTTTGTTGGGACTAACATCGTCAGGAGCGAAAACTTCAAAGGTTCCGGAAGAACTCCAATTACTGATATTACCATCATTATCCACTGCTCTGACCCGCCAGTAGTACTCTCCCTCGGTCATATCTTCCAGTTCCAGTTCGCTGCTCACGGTCTCGTACATCTGCGCATCGGCGAAACTGGAGTTTTCAGAAATTATGATAACATAATTCCCGACACCTGATTTATCGTCAATCGAATCGTCCCAATCCAAAGTAACGGTTTGATGATCCACCTCGCTTTCGAGGTTGTCTGGAGAGCTTGGGGGGGTAATATCAGGAAGAACAATGGTAAATGAGTTTACATCGCTCCAGTTACTGTAATTACCTGCATTATCCAACGCTTGAACCCGCCAATAATAGGTGCCATCCGTCAGGCCGCTGACGAATAGTTCGCTGACGGAAATAGTTCTGCTGGCAAATGTTGTGAACGTTGAATCGGTCGAATATTCGACGGTGTAGAGCCTGATTCCACTGTCCTCGTCCTCCGAATTATCCCAATCCAGAGCGACTGCGCCATCCATCACGTTCTGCGTCAAATTAACCGGGTCGGTCGGCGCCACGTTATCATCTTCGTACTGCACGTCCGGAGCAATGTTGTAAACAATTTGTGATATGACGTCATAACCGGCCGGAAGACTGTCCAGTGAGTACCAGCCGTCATAATATCCACCCCAACCAAGGTTGAAGTGGAAGGTTTGGTTATCCGAATCATAACCGTCGATGAGCACCGCATGACGCCCATGCACTAGGCCGTAAATATCGTAATCATCGATACCGACCAGAACGACATAGCCGCTGGTAATGTCATCAACCAGTTCCGCAAATAAATCAATGTCGTCTGAAACCAGCAGTCCGTCAGAATCTTGCTCTATGACGGAGGCGGTGGCGTTGACAAATCCACATTCAATAAGAAAATCCCGAGTTTCCTCAAAGTAGGCGCCGGTCGAGCCGATCTCATACGTTGATTCCACTTTAACCCCGACCGCAAACGACAGCGCGGCTATTTCATCCGGGTCAAAATCGTATTCAATATTGCCTAATTTCGCGTTAAGTTCACTAAAAGAAAGGAACCCGTTTTCTTCGGCATCTTTATCGATATAAATGTCGATATAATCCTGCAGGTCATAATCATAATAGGTATTGATATAGTAGTCGCTCGAGTCGAAATGCAGAGACGACAAAGTTAGAGCCTGATTGTTGGCCAGTTGAGTGACTCCCCAATAGTAAAGAAGCTGACTTGTAGCAGTGGCGACACACCCGACATAGGAATCTTCACTCCCCAGATTCAGGGTGTATTCATTAAAGGTAATCGATGACGACGAAGAAATCTGTCCGTCCTGATTCCAGGTATCGAAAGTAATCAAGTATTCTGCCATAGTTATTTCTCCAACTTTATATTGCCCAGCCGGCTGAATAAAACCACTCTGACGTCCGGAACCCATCTGGCCCCAGGCTCATATACGTCGGAGGCTTTAACGATCGGGTGTCAAACCCGGCTCTCCAGCTATATGCGGGATTTTCCTTCCCAAATATATTACCCTACATAAAAAACTAACATTTATAATAAGGAATACACTTTATGTGTGAAACGACCATAAGTCAAATCATAAACATCAAAAAAGTCAGTATTTTAGATTCCCGGACAGCTCCCTTTTTTGTTTCATACCCATGTGTGTTTGACGAAACTCCGCGCTCATATTTTCATTTAGACAATCAGAATAAAATATTGTTCCCGATGAAATTAAATAAAAGGAAATACCGCGATTGAAAATCAGAAGATTTTTAATATTACTGATTTTCTATTATAAGCTGGTTGAAAGAATGTTATTCCTGAACTATATTGAGTTAAATTTTCCTGAGTATACACATAAGTATCCGGGGTAATCGTTATTACAGGATCGGGTAAGTTAATAATTGGCAGGATTACTCGTCAAAAATGGTTGAAAAACAGGCAGTCAAGAAAAAATATCTTTTTGGACCGGTAGCTTCGCGGCGACTTGGGTTATCGCTTGGAATAGATTTGGTTCCACATAAAACCTGCAGTTTGAACTGTGTTTACTGCGAATCAGGACAGAGTACCTGTCTTACCGCCCAAAGAGCTGAATATGTTCCGACATCGGAGGTTCTGCAGCAGCTCGATGATTTTCTTTCCGGCAGTCCGGAATTGGATTATTTGACTTTTTCCGGGGCTGGAGAGCCGACTTTGCATTCAGGTATCGGAGAAATTATTGAGTTTTGCAAAAGCAAGTACCCTCAATACCGCATTTGTCTGTTGACCAATGCTTCAATGTTTTCAGATTCGAAGCTGCGTCGTGAAATATCCCGGGTTGACCTGATCTGTCCCTCGCTGGACGCTTCAAACGAAGCCGAATTTGAAAAAATAAATCGCCCGGCTCCGGGGATAACTTTTCAGGCTCTGGTTGATGGTCTTAAAATTTTCAGAGCATCCAGTGAGGCAGAGTATCGTTTGGAACTTTTTATTGTTCCGGGAATTAATGATTCTGAGGCATCAATTGAACGTTTTGTTGCAATTGTCCGTGAGATCGCGCCTGATCTGGTTCAGTTAAATACGCTGGACCGTCCGGGGTGCGTCGATTGGATCCGGGCCTCGACCCCGGAAAATACCATGCGCTTTGTTAAAGCGCTTGAACCGTATGTCAGAGTTGAAGCCATCGGCCCGTTCAAATACCGTAGTGAAGCCCCCAAGCAGCAATTGCCGGAAGAAGAAATTGATCACCGGATTATCGATCTGGTTACCCGACGCCCCAGTACTTTGAATGATATGACCGGAGCGTTGCTGGTTGACCGGTTGCTGTTGAAGAAACATATTGATACGCTGCAATCTGCCGGGAAACTGATTATGGAAAAAAAAGAGCGTGGCATTTTTTACAAAGCCCCGGCGGTTGGAGGGGCTTGACAATGATTCTATTTCAGTCCAGAAAACTGCTGATTCCTTTGATGGCGTTATTTGTTATAGTTATGCTGCCGCATCCGGCTTGGAGCTCCGGGCCTAAGCGCAAGCCGGTCGCAAAACCGGAAATCCTGGTGCTCGAATCGTATCACCCAACCCATCCGTGGGCCGACAGAGTTACTCAGGGAATGCTTGATTATTTCAAAAAAAGCAAAAAATATAATGATTGTAAATTCTATTTTGAATACCTTGATACCAAACGTCATGTTGAGACTGAACATCTCAAGATTATGGCGGATACTCTCAGACATAAGTACTCGAAACGCAAGCACCCGTTTGACTTGGTTATTGTCCTTGATGATAATGCGTTGAACTTCCTTTTTGAGGAAGGCAAAGCTCTTTTTAAAAATGCTCCAGTGGTTTTTTGCAGTGTCAGCTGTTTTGATCAGTCAATGCGGTCGCAGCGTCAAATCACCGGTCTGGTCGAAAGAATTTATCCGCTGCAAACTGTCTTGACGGCGCTTAAAATGAAACCTGCAACCCGCAGCCTTCTGGTCATCAGTGATAACATTACTACAACTTCGAAGGTGTTTCGACGTCAGACCTCCAAGGAATTGTCCGGCTTGGATAAACGCATCAAAATTGAATACCTGCCTAAGATGACGTTGAATGAGTTGAAACAAAAACTATCCCAGATGCCAAGTGACTCCATCATTCTTCTGTTGAATTATTCGTTGGACAGGAATCATCGTATTATTTCATCGCTGGAAGCGGCTAGAATGATCAGAGATATTTCAAATGTTCCGGTTTTCGGGGTCGCTAAATACTATATCGGCAACGGCATTGTCGGAGGAATGCTCAAAGACGGCTATAAAGAGGGGGAAGATGTCGCCAGGCTCAGTATGAAAGTTCTGGCCGGGGAAAACCCCAATCTGCTTCCGGTTCGGGCTTCTCTTACCAATCATTTGGTGTTTGATGCCGATGAGCTTACCCGTCTGAAAATCCCGCGCAGCAACGTCCCTGACAATGCGTCAATTGTTAATATCAAAAGAACTTTCATAGAGAAATACCGCGAATGGATCATTATTATTCTTGCGATAATTCTTGTTGAAGCACTGATTATCGGAACCCTTCTTGTCAACCGGCGCAAATTTCTCCGGTCAAGAATCGAACTCGCCGAGGTCAATGAAAACTTTTCATTGTTCCTGAGTCAGTTGCCGGCATCTGCGATGATTTGTTCGCGGCAGGGAGAATTTCTGCTGGCGAACCATGCGGCTGAACGTATGTTCAAAGTAAGCAGTACCGAGGGTTTGACACTGGAAGATGTGTGTTCGGAAGAGTTTATTACTGAATTTCACCGGTTGCGCGGTCGTTCAATGTGTGACGGGGAAGCGGAATTTACCTATCCAGGTGCAATTAGTCACAATCCTGAAACGATTATTCGCGGGACTATTTTCCCGCTGTTCAGAAGCGACTCGAATCCGGTTTTCGGTTGCATATTCTCTGATGTAACGCGTCGTATGAAAGATGAAATTGAAATTGAAGACCGCAGTCGTCGCATTCAGTTGGCGACTGATGCGGCTGGGCTTGAATTCTGGGACTGGGTCATCAGTGAAAATGTTTTATATCCGGTTGCCAACCGCGAAGGCGGAGAAGCAAATAACAAGATACTGAGAAGTTGTATAAATAATTGGACCGAGGCGATCCATCATCAGGACCGCAGGATGGTTAAGAGTGAGATTAACCGCTGCTTTGAACGTCCGGACCAGACCTTTTCCGCCGAATTCCGCTTCAAGGATGCCAACAGTAAATGGCAATGGGTTTCTGCGGTTGGCATAATTTCCGAACGCAATGAGAAAAATCGTCCGGTTCGGATGGCCGGATGTTTCCGTGAAATAACCACTAGCAAACAATCTGAAGAGATGCTCAAACAAACTCAATTTGCGGTGGATTCAGCGCCTGAGGAAATTTACTACCTTGACGCTGACGGTGATTTTGTCTATGTGAATGATTATATTTGCCGCAAGACCGGTTATACTCGTGAAACCCTGTTGACAAAAAATATCCGAGACGTCAATCCGTTTTTCAGAATTGACGATAACTGGCAGCAGCATTGGAACAAAATCCGTAAACAACAGTTACTGGTTCAGGAAACAATCCATACCAGTCAGGACGGTAATGAATATCCGGTTGAAGCAGACTTTTATATGGTAAAATCAGGTAATCAGGAATTAGTCTGTGTTTGCGCCCGTGACGTTACGGTACAGAAGCGCTATGAAGCCGAATTGGTTGAAGCCAGAGACCAGGCTGAGGAAAGCAACCGTCTCAAATCTGCTTTCCTGGCCAATATTTCCCATGAAATAAGAACTCCGCTCAACAGCATTGTCGGGTTTTCCCAGTTGCTTTCCAATAAGGATTTAAGCGAAGAAGAACGAAACCGCTACCTTGACTTGATCAATGGCGGTTCAAGACAGTTAATGACCATGATTGCCGACATTCTTGACCTGTCAAGACTTGAAAGCGGAGAACTTGAAGTATTCCCGGTTCCGACCAAGGTTAAGGATGTTCTGGAAGAAGTGTATGAACACTTTGATTTGCGTCTGAAAAATGAAAACAGAGTCGGGATGGAGTTCCACCTTGATCTTCAGGAGAGTAACCTGATGGTTCTGGCTGATCCGGATCGTCTGAAGCAGGTTATTTCAAGCCTGCTGGATAACGCGTTCAAATTCACCGGTCAGGGTCATGTCCGGGTGGGAAGTCGACTCAAGCAGGATAAGATTTTGATTTACGTCGAAGATACCGGATGCGGAATATCCGAGGAAATGAGCAAGAATATTTTTGAACAGTTCCGTCAAGGCTCACTCTCCTTCACTAACAAGTATCGCGGTATTGGTATCGGTTTGGCTCTTTGCCAGGAACTGGTTGAAAAAATGTTCGGGACCATCAGCTTTAAATCGTTCCCGGACGAAGGAACCACTTTTTCGGTCGAATTGCCGGCTGCAGTTCAGGGCACTGTTTCCGCCAGAGAAATAAATGACAAAATACCAACCTGGCCGGATCGCACTATTTTAATCGTCGATGACAATGTCGACGTGCGTATTTTCCTTCAAGCGCTGCTTTCGGTCACCTCGTGCAAGCTCATTGTCGCCAGTTCCGGAATGGAGGCGGTTGAACTGTGTGCTCAGCATAAAGAAATCAATGTTGTACTGCTTGACCTGAATATGCCTAAGATGTCCGGAATTGATACTGCGGCTGAAATTAAAAAAATGAGGCCGGATTTGCCGATTATCGCTCAAACCGCTTATTATGCCCCGTCTGAAGGACGGGCTTTGCTTGATCAGGGTTTTGACGGTTTCCTGACCAAGCCGATCGAACGCGATGGGCTGTTCGCTCAACTTACAAAATTCATTGCTTAAAATATTCTTAAGGGGCTATCATGAAAATTCATCTCTTTATCTCAATGCTGTTGCTATCCGGTTCGATTTGTTTCGGAGGATTTAAATATTCTTCCGGTAAAACCACAAAATGGATAGGCAAATACAATAGGATTGAGCGGGAGCTGAGGCAGATAAAAGAACTTGAGGAGGACATCAAAAAAGAAAAAGCCGGCAAGGATGTCAATGAATCCAAAATTAAACGAATGGAAAGCAAAATTGAGGCCTCAAGCAAAAAAATTGATAAGTTATATGAGTATGAAGCCGGAAAAATTGAAAAACAACTGAAATATCAGCAGAAGCGGCTTGAGAAATATAAAAAGTCAGGGAAAAGCACCACTCGGGTTCAAGCTGATATTGCTGAGTACGAAAAAGAACTGAAAAAATTGCAGAAGCTGGTCGCGCAGAAAGATATCAAAGAAAAAGCACCCGAAGATAAAAAGGCCGATGGTGATAAGTCTGAAAACAAGAAAACCGACGATAACAAAACTGATGATTCAAAGGACGGGACAGAAACTGGCAAGACCGAAACACAACCCTCAGAAGATAACAATGATCAGCAGGGAATGTGATTGCAAACGGCTATTAAGGATGATTATACTATGGAGACCGCTTACCATATCGATATATTCGGTCGGGTAACCGGTGTGGGGTTCAGGTTTTTTGCCGTCAACCGGGCTGAAGCTTACGGGCATATCAAAGGCTGGATCAGGAATGTCGGTTACGGTCACGTGGAAGCGCTTTGTCAGGGAGATGATTCTACGCTGAAAAAGTTTCTTCATGATCTCACAAAGGGGCCCGCCTGGGGCAGGGTGGATGATATAAAAATCAATGAAGTACCGCCATCTGAAATGCTGGCGAACTTTCACATTAGATAACAGGTTAACTTATGGATATCGTCGCACACGGAGCATTAGGGGCCGTGATGTTCAGTCGTTCCGGTCTGTTGGGAATATTCTGCCGCAAATATGGAATCATGGCTGAAAGGCGTAAAGGTTTTGACTGGACGATTGCGATTGCTTTCGGCTTTGGCATTTTACCAGATTTTTTTTCTTTTGGGATTTATTCTTTTGAACGGGTGTTCCGTAACCGGTACATTTTCGGACCACCGGCATTGAAGAGCCTTCCGTCTTACGTGTTCCAAAGTTATTTTACAACCCATTCGCTGGTTACGGCGCTGGCGTTTATTATCATCATCAGTATCCTGTTCGAAAAAATATGGCCGGCCACTTTAGCCTGGCCGCTGCACATCCTTACGGATATTCCGCTGCACTCCCAGGCTTATTTTCCCACGCCGTTTCTCTATCCGTTTTCCGATATCATGATTGACGGTTTCCCATTGGTTAAACACCTGTGGGTAGCCGTCTGCTATTGGGAGATAATCATCTTATTGATCGTTCTGGTCTATCTGTTCCACAAAGACTTGAAAAAGCATTTGAAACTTAAACGGAAACGAACATCTCGCGTTTGAGTTTATCTATTTTTTCCTGTACCGGAACATTTTCTTTTATGAAATAGTGTCCGGCCGGATAGATAACAGTGGTACGGTATTGAGCTGGGATCGCGTTATTCACCGCGAATTGTCCGGGCGGTAGAACGCACGGGTCGAACAGGGCCGGAGAACACAGTACCGGTATTTTAACATATTGAGCAGCGGTAGCGGCATCAAAATATTTCAACACTTCAACCACTTCCGGATGATTCATGTGGTATTTTCTGACCGATTCGCCGCTGCCGGTTGATTGAAACAGCAGACGACTTGGATGATGTCCGAAGGTCGGTACATGCCAGTAAGCAGCCTTGAACCGGCGTTCCCACGGGACGCTTAAAGCGCCCATTCCGCCGCCGAAGCTGCCGCCGGTATAGTTTAAGTTGCCGCCCAACCCGGGATAAAGTTCCAGTAATACCGATGCCGCCCGCCAAATGTCGGCAACCGAGCCCCGCAAAACATAATTTTCCTTAGTTTCGATCCCATGGATGACATGTTCCGCGGAGTTCCACGGAATATCCGGAGAATTTGAAAGGTTGAATCCGCGAATGCAAGGTGCGATGACCGCAAAATCATCATATAATGAAGGTCGGGCAATTCCGCCGTATCCATGTCCTTCCACAATCCCGCCGACTGGATTTTTCGGAACACTGAGCCAGGCTCCGACGTCAATGCCGCCGAAGGATTTATAGCGCAGCTCATAAACCGCAACATCAGGGTTGGGGCTCCAAATCCGTCTTTTGGATATTTCAGACTTTATTTGCAAGGCTTGTTCATAAGTATCCTGCCAGAAGTCGCAAAAATCCTCCGGTTCAGTTTCCGGCAGCCCCATTGCCTGTAAATCAGCTTCAGAATAGCCGCAGGTGGGGTCAAACTCAAAATCGTGTTCTATTTTCATCATGCATATCAATCCAGTTATATGGTTACAGTTATTCTGTAATCTAATATGCATGATGAAGGTTTCAATAGATATACCCGATTATTCCGCAATATTTTTATTTGGAACTGCAGGATTACAGTGTCAAGGCATTTTTCTTGAAACAGTTATCAATGAGGTCGGATAAGTTGGCTTCAGCCAGGCCGATGCAGGTGTCGGCGGCGCCGTAATAAATTTTTACGGTTTCATCTTCCTCGACGATCGCGTTACAGGTAAAAACCACATTGCCGACCCGTCCGAGCAGTTCATAATCGTGTTCCGGCCAAAGAACCGCATCTTCGCCCCGTGCAATAACTTTTGCCGGATTATTCAAATCAAGCATTGCGGTTCCAAGACGATAGATGACGCCGGCGCCGGTGTTGGTTACACCGTGATAAATAATCAACCAGCCTTTATCTGTCTTTATCGGCACCGCGCCCCCGCCGATTTTACCGTTGTCCCAAAGCTCTGTGCGCACCTGCATCAGCGGTTCGCTTTTACCCCAGAAAACAAGATCAGGCGAGTAGCTGATCCACATATTGCAGGTTTCGCGCGGATTTCCGAACGGACGGTCCAGGCGGCAATACAGTCCGTTTATTTTTTCAGGGAAGAGTACTCCGTTGCGATTGCCTTCCTCGCTGCCGATGGCAATATGCTCATAAGTTTCAAAATCCCGGGTTTTGGCGATACCTATCCTGGCCCCGGCCGAACCGCTTGAGCAATACATAATAATATAATCGTCGCCCATTTTGGTTATCCTCGGATCATAGACGCAAGTCTCAAGCCCGTTCGGCGGCGTTGGCCACTTCACGGGTTCTGGGTCGGCGGTAAAATGCACCCCGTCTTTACTCCGGGCCAGCCAGAATACAATCGGCTGCGCCAGCGTCGCCGCGTCAAGCATGATGATATACTCTCCATTGTGTTTGATGGCTCCGGGGTTGAATGCGTACATAACGTCACCGGGAATATCTTCCGGTTTGATGATCGGGTTGTCCGGGTGTTTAATAAAAATCCGTTTCATTTTTTCTGCTTGTTCTTTTCGTTTAATTTCCAATTTGCTTTCAATGCCTGCAAGCGATCGGTGTCAACCCCGCCATCGGCTTCATTGTTCGATTTTGCCTCAGCCGGAAAAGTCGGATTCCAGCCGTTCCAGGCGGTGTAACTGTGGAAAGCCCAGTCAAAGCCGTTCTCTTCAAAGATAGATATTGAATCTTTGATCCATTGCGCCGCGCCGCTTTTGGCCCAGCGAATCACCCCGAATTCCCCGACAAACATGCGAACCTTGTGTTTCCGGGCAAAATTGATCGCATCCTTCATACTTTCTTTCAACGTTTCACGGTTCCACATGATTTCCGGACTGGAATTGAACATTTTCAATTTCCCCGGATAGATGCCGCTGCCGTCGCGTTTTGCTTTGCCTACGCCCTGGTGGGTGTAGTTGTGAGGAGCATAGAAATGAAACGAATAAATTGTGTTCGCATCGCTTACCGGCTCAAAGTTACTGAACCCGTTCGGCAGGCCCCAGGGGCCTGGTTCCACTACTAAAGTAGTTTTTTTATCGATTGACCGAATGGTTTTTATCAGTTTCGGCAGCGTCCTGCTTTGCCAGTATTTCATTTCGTCGCGAGTATGCGGTTCGTTCAACAAATCATAGCCGATGACTATCGGATTGTCCTTGTATTTTGTCGCCATAAACTTCCAGAAGTTGATCAGGTTTTGTTCAAAAGTTTTGGAGTTGGCGTCAGCATCCTGACCGTCCTGGGCAACATTCTTTTTATCGCGACCAACAATCCCTGAAGCGCACAGGATCAATTTGATATTATATTTTTTGCACAAAGCCAGAACTTTTTCCAACCGGGACAAATGAATTTGGTATGGTTTCATATAGTCAGGTACTTTAATAAGTTTTTTACCTTTTTCCGCGGCGATATCCCGGGCGGTATCCATTTTTAAATTCAATCTGATCGCGTTTACATGCCACTTTTTCATGTTTTTAAATATCTTTTCGGTCGCCAGATCCTGACGCGGTCCGCCGGTGTTGATGCCTCTGACCCGTTCCGGCCAGTTTTTTGTCGGCGATGCGGCTGAAATGGTGGTTCCGCCGATGATTGCGGCCATGATAATGTATGGTACTTTCATTGAGTTTTTCTTTTCATTATTTATGGTTAATATGCATAATACGTGCTGTCGCTCAGTTTGACCTGATTGCGATCAAGGTAACGCGGATCGAACGCGTCGCAATGCCCGTCGACAAATAACATGTTCGCGGTTCCGCCATGCCTGAACATGTCTATTTTGTTTTTGGAGGCGTCCCATGAAACATAAGTATCCGAAACTACCGGGTAACCGTCAGCCGGCGGCAGTCCGTAGCCGGCGTCAGTGTTCTTATCAGTCAGGATGTCAGTCAGAACAATGACTTTTGAAGCTTTTTTGAAGCGGTTCATTTTTTTGCAGGACATGCTGATGGTGCCGGTATTGGTTTGACAGTTGTATTGCCAGGCAGCCGTTCCCAGACAGCCCATTGGACGACTGTAGCCCAGATTCGTCGCCAGATAAAGGTTGGAGCCGCTGGCTTCCCCGCCGACGATGTTTGTAACATCCGCGGGACATAAAAAGACCTTTATCTTATATTTCTTTGTTCCGTTAGCTTGATACATGTCATAGCCCAGATATTTGGACAATTTCCACTGCCAGTTGCGAATCAGTTCATTTCCTGATGGTTCAAAATCATTTCTTGAAGGCGGAACCCAGTCATTGTAATCCTGAGTATAGAATTGAAAAGCCGATCCGACCTGTTTCATGTTCGAGGTACATGAGATTTTTTTTGCCTTGTCCCGCGCCTTGTTCAACGCGGGGAGAAGCATACTTGCGAGAATTGCGATTATCGCGATCACAACCAGCAGTTCAATAAGCGTGAACCGCTTATACAGAGATTGTTCAACCGTTTTCATTTTTACCTCCAGTGCATTTATTTTATTTATCGGTTAAAGATTTTATTTCTTGCAAAATATTTTTTCAAAACTTTTAGTTGTGGTGTATCCACATGGCCGTCAGCAACATGACCGCCTTTGGCGTCAGGGGCCACTGTGACATTCCAGCCGTCCCAGCTTCCGGCGTAGTTGTGACAGGTCCAGTCCACGCCGAACTCTTCAAACAATGATATTTTGTCATTCAGCCATGTATCCGCGCCGGGAGCCCAGCGGACAACCCCGAATTCACCAACGAAGAGTTTAACGTTGTATTTCTTCTTGAAATCAAGTGCCGGCTGCATATATTCCTGCATTGCGCCCCGGTCCCAGGTTTTTAAAGCGCTTCCGGGAAACATTTTCAACTTTCCAGGATAAACCTGGCCTCGGGGGCGGGTTGCCTGTTTTGCTTTGTTGCCGATGCCCTGATGTGTATAATTGTGTGGAGCATAGTCATGCCAGCCGTAAAGTGTTTTGTTCGCCGGATCCTTGTATGGGGCCGGAGTTCTCCGGCCTGCTCCGAAATCAGGAAATCCCCATAAGCCGGCTGAAAAGATCAGATAAGTGTTTGAATCAACCGCCCTGATACGTTTGATGAACTGGGGGACTACAGTAGTCCAGTTTTTAACAATCCACGGCGTATGCGGTTCGGATATGAAGTTATACGCGAGAATAGTCGGTTCACCTTTATATTTACTGCTCAGGTAGATATAAAGGTCGGTTACATTCTTGAGAAATTTGCGTTCGTCTTCTGCACGTTGTTGAGTCGTTTTTCCGGTTGCGACGTTGATTTTGTCATTGCCGACCGCTCCGGAGCCGTCAAGGATAATAAATATCTTGTATTTTTTCGCCAGGGCAACAATTTTATCAAGCCGGTCCAGCATTCCGCGGTATGGTTCCATTGCGGGAGGAACTTCGGGTAATTTGCCAGCATTTTTTATTCGGCCTTTTTTGTCGGTGGCAAAATTGACGGTTATAGCGTTGACGTTCCAGTCCGCCAGACGTTTGAATGTTTTCTCATCAGTTAGGCATTTTTGCGGACTACCAACACAAAAGCCGCGTATCCGGTCGGGCCAGACTTTTTCCTTGCCATAACTGGACCCCAGAATCCCCAATACACAGAATAAAAGCAGAATTGACTTCATACATCTCTCTTTCTTTTTTTGGTTTTTGTTGTATAAAAAATGTTTCTTTAGCCAAAACTAATTTGGGTTCGACCTTGTATATCCGCTTCCGTTGCACAAAGTGCGAAATTTGAAGCGGTATATCGCTATCCGTCGTACGGATTAAATTGATTTAACGTGTGACGTTGATTTTCTTATCGACAATTCACATTTGAAAATTCTTTTTTTATCAATCTTTTTTCCGGCCAATTGGTCCAGGATCATGTCGGCGGCAGTTTCGCCGATCTGTTTCACCGGCTGACTCATTGCCGTAATCGGCATATCGAGACAGGCCAGTTCATTGTTATCCTCAAACCCCAGCAGCGAAATATCCTCCGGAATTTGCAGTCCGGCGTTCTTGAATGCGCTGGCAATCGATTTTATCAATGAACTGTTAGTGGAAATGAAACAAGTTGGTCGCTTGCGTAATGCAAGGAATCTTCCAAGAGTAACGTTGCCGACATTGGTAGTTATTCCGCTCTCCAACTGCACAGTCCAGATATCTTCGTGCTTAATTCCTTGTTCATCAAGGAAATCAACGGCCCCTTTGAGCCGTAATTGTTGTCCCTGGTCCAATAATGTTGCGGTCATTATACCGAACGAGCGGTGTCCAAGTTGATAAAGGTATGCCGCCGCCTCACGCCCGGCTGCGTAATCATCGCATGAAACCATTCGGGCAAACTCCGGTTCATTCAGCAGCGATCCCATTAAGACGCAAGGCAGTTTAATGTTTTTCAACTGTTCGGTCAGTTTATAGACCGCATGCATTTCGGAAACAATGATTCCGCCCACCATATGGGCGGCCGCCAATGCGGCAATATTTGAAAAGCTTTTTCCGTCGCCATACGCCGGAATCAATTGCACTGAACAACCTTTTTCAAACAACCTGCAGGTCACGGCTGAAATCAGCGTGCCCTGATATGCCTGGTATAAATAATCTTCCGACGGAAATACCACCAACCCCACCGACTTGATCGGAGCGGCTTTCCAGCGCGGACGAAAATTCATTTCGTTCAAGATCTTTTCGACATTCCTAACCGTAGTGCTTTTCAAGCCGCCGCGCCGGTTTATTACCCGCGAGACGGTTGCCGTACTTACTCCGGCGCGTTTGGCAACGTCGTATATCGTCACATCAGACATTTTGCAACCTTTTTTAAACTGTTTCATTATTTACTAAACAGTTTACAACGTGTTTGTCAAAAAGTCAAGAGGACATAATAAGGAAAATGAAAATTACTTAATTAATCAAAAGGTTTGTACGACAATTGTCCAATCATAAACCGGATATTTCCTGAAACAATATGGAAATACAGCCACCTTGGGGAGAGATAATTTTGTTTTGCTGGTAAAAGAGTATATTATTCTTGCAGTTTTCGGAAGCAGTAGATGACGGCTCCGGCAGGGCCGCGGCCGCGGCTTAGTTGTTTTTTATTGACTCGATCAGGATTGTCGAATTTGGAACCCATTTCGCGAATAAACAATTTTGACCCGAGGATCGCTCCATCGCTGAAGTGTCGAGTTCGTCGCAGGAAGCGCACCGGCATTGATTCTTTGCGCTTGGCGTGTTCCTGCACCTCAAATATCTCTTCGCTTGAGGCTCCGCTCTCAGCCGCAATGATTCGCGCCAGTTCACTTCGAAAATAGCTGAAAAGATCATTGTCGGTCCATTTCGAGGTGTCGCGATGCCAGATGTTTTCTTTTAGGTGTTTGACGAAATTAGCTTGAAACATGTGTTTCCCGGTCCCGCAGTAGCGTCCCCAGGTCGTGAAATGATAGTTCGCCGGATTCGTTGTAAGTCCGGCACGGATGGGGTTTAGCTCCACGTATAAGACACAAGCTTCCAATGAATTACGACTATCGAGAATAACGCTTTTGAATTTATTGGCCCAGAGTTTGCCGATGCGGTCACGGGATTGGTTGTAGACTACGGTGAAACGTTGTTGGAAGGCGCGCATAAAATAGCTGATATCGATCATTTTTAGCCCTACTTCTCGACATGTTTCATGATTGTCTGGATTAATCTTCGGCATTTGTTTGGGCGCGTAAGTAAACTTGTCTAACATGCTGTTGTAGTAGCGATTGTGTCGTCTTGCAATATCTTCTATCGACGGCAATTCGTCCGGCCCCGGAGCATAAACGACTACATGGAAATGGTTGCCCATCCAGGCGGCTGACATCACCTCGATCAGAAAATATTCGCAAAGATTTTGCAGCAGTCGAAAACCGTACTCCATATCGACCCGATTGAACGGTTTTTCGCCTTTGCAGCCGGCGGTTCGATTCATCAGATGATAATAGCAGCCTTCGCCTTTAACTTTCATGCGTGTTCCGCGTCCAGACATGATTTTTTCCTCCGTTATTGAGAAGTTTATAGATAATATAGTGGGCGGAAACGGGTTTGTCAAATTAAATCATTATGTGATTTTTAAATATTATGTAAGTTGTTGTTGGGTAATTGTGTATCGTTGATTTTGTTTTGTGGGGTTTTATAATTAATTAATATATATATGGCGTTTAATTTATCGGTAAAAAAAATATTGTCAGGGAACATTCCGTATTATTTATTTGTCATATATGTAACATATAAAATTGATTTTTGCCGGTATGATGGTATGGTATCGGAATTATTTTGATGAAAAATTCAGTAAAAGGATATTATGTTGAAAATTTTAAAAAGCTTTGTTTTACTGCTGTTTGTCGCAGTTTCTATAAACAGTATTGCTCAGGATGCGGATGTTATCGGTCGTAAAGAACCAGGTGACAAAAAGCAGGAGCAATTGCAGTTGATTACCAAATTGACGGCTGCTATTCTGAGTCGCAACCATTATAAACAGCATAAGCTGAACAATGAGTACTCGGAAGAGATCTTTGAAGAATATTTCCGGATTCTCGATCCCAGCAGGCTTTATTTCACTCAAAAGGATGTAGACAGCTTCTCCAAGTACCGTCTTTATCTTGACGACTTGACCATCGCGGGAGATACGACTTTCGCTCTTGATGTTTACGCTTTATTCCGTAAACGATTTGACGAATATCGTAAGTTCGCCGAAGCGCAGCTAAAAAAAGGATTTGACTTTACCAAAGATGAACAGCTTATGCTGGATCGTGAAAAAGCGAAACGCCCGGCCAATATCGAGGAATTACATGATCTGTGGCGTAGAAAATTGAAAAATGACGTTTTGTACTTCAGACTGATGCAGCGAACAATCAAGGAAGCGGCAGAAAAAGCTGAAAAAGCTGCAAAGGAATCTGTTGGCAAGAAAGGTAAAGACGATAAAGAAGCTAAAGCCCATGTTTCATGGACTACCCGTTCTCCTGAAGAAAAAATCATGCGCCGTCTTCACGATGTTGCCAATGAAATAGATAAACGTGACAAGCGGGAAATATTGGGTATTTTCCTTACCGCCGTATCTCAGGTTTACGGTCCGCATTCCAGTTATATGACTCCCAAGCAGGAAGACGATTTCAATATTGATATGAAACTCTCCCTGGTCGGAATCGGCGCGTTGTTGACCAGTGAAGACGGCATGACCAAAGTGGTCAAGCTGATCCCTGGTGGTCCGGCAGAAAAGGGTGGAAAACTCAAAGCTGAAGACCGGATTATCGCCGTCGCTCAGGATGGCGAGGAGGCGATCAATATAATTGATATGCCGATCACTAAGGTCGTCGGTTACATCCGGGGTAAAAAGGATACGAAAGTAACCTTGACTGTTCTACCCGGGGACAAAGGAATCAATGCGGTTCCAACCCAGATAGTTATCGTTCGCGACGTTGTCAAACTCAAGGACAGCGAAGCCAAAGGTGAAATCAAGGAAGTAACCGGCGATAATGGCAGAAAACTGAAAATCGGCGTCATAACCCTGCATAAATTTTATGTGGATTTCAAAGCAGCTTTCGCACATGATCCCAACTATAAAAGCTCGACCCGTGATGTCGCCAAAATTCTGGAAAAATTCAATAAAGCCGGAGTTGACGGGGTTATCATGGATATGCGTTCAAACAGCGGCGGCAGTCTTCAGGAAGCTATTACTCTGTCGGGATTGTTTATCCGGAGCGGCCCGGTTGTCCAGGTCCGCGGCGCGGATGACTCAGTCGATGTCCGTGAAGATCCTGATCCCAACATCCAATATGCCGGTCCGTTGATGGTTTTGACCAATAAATTGACATCCTCCGCCGCGGAAATCTTTTCCGGCGCGATCAAGGATTATAATCGCGGCATTCTGATTGGTGATTCGCGGACTTACGGTAAAGGAACCGTGCTCGATGTCTACGAACTGAAGAACCTGCTGCGTTTTATGGGCAAGAAATTTCCCGGTGGAACCTTGAAATTTGAAACCGCTCTGTTTTTCCGGGTTAACGGCTCCTCAACCCAGAAAATTGGTGTTAAACCGCATATATTTATTGATTCGGTGACCGAAGCGATGAAGGTCGGCGAAGAGCATAACCGCCATTCTATTCCGTGGGCGAAAATAGCTGAAGTCGACCATCAGAACTTTAGCCCGAACCTGACCGAGACTGCCAAAAAACTGGAAAAAGCTTCGCTGGCCAGACGGAGCAAGAATTCCAAGTATAAACTCCGTGAGCGCGATTTGCAAACTTTCCGGGACTATCAGAAGCGCAAGCATGTTTCATTGAACGAAAACAAACGCTGGTCGGAATACCTGGCGGAAAAGAAGCTTCAGGACGAACAGAAAAAACTGGTTGATGAAGACCGGGAAAAGGATGATAAAATACAGGATCTATTGCTCGATGAATCAATATTGATTATGCGGGATTACATTGATATGCCGAAAAATAAGTTGCAGCCGGCAAAAGCTATAGCTAAAAGCAATTGATAATACCGGGGGAGATATTTCATGATATTGCAAGCCTTAACAGAGTATTTTAAAGGCAACTTGTGTCATCTATATCTCTCTCCCGCTCCCGGCGTCGAAGACCGCCGGGAAATAGTTGTTCTGGTTCATGGCTTACTGCGCCGCAGTTACGCTTTTTACAGTTTGGGGCGTAAATTGAGTCGGCTCGGCTATACCGTTTGTGTATATGATTACCGGACCACCCGCAAATTAATGCCGGAGCATGGCGACGACCTGAAAAAATACCTGGAACGAATCGCCGTCGACCACCCTGATATGAAAATCAATATGGTAACCCACAGTATGGGAGGAATCCTGACTCGTCTGGCTCTTGGCCATTTGATGGACCCGGGAACA
Organism: Victivallales bacterium; assembly: GCA_963676655.2. GTDB lineage: Bacteria > Verrucomicrobiota > Lentisphaeria > Victivallales > Victivallaceae. The sequence goes on from CAXXKX010000004.1 coordinate 435,420, forward strand.
ACTCCTGATGACGAAATCCTGTCTCGGGATCGTTTTAACCGGATTGTTATGCTGGCTCCTCCTCATCATGGCTCCGATCTGGCAAAAAGGTTGATGAAATACCTGCCGGCTCTCGGAAAATTGATCAAACCATTACCGGGCCTTAGCAGCGCGCCGGAAGCCGCGGTACACCAGTTCCCGGTCCCGAAGGGCTTGGAGATTGGGATTATTGCCGGTCGGTTTGACTCTGAAGTGGCATTGCCCTACACCTATTTGCCCGGAGCAAGCGCCCATATCGTGATCAAATCAGAACATTCATTTATGATGTATATGCCGGCTGCTATTCGCGCGGTGATATCATTTCTGGCCACAGGACACTTTTAAACGGAGATTACCGCATGAAAATATTGGCTTTAGAGTCATATTACGGCGGCAGTCACAAGTATTTTATCGACGGACTCATCGCCGGCAGCAGGCATCGGTGGACCCTGCTTACGCTGCCGGACGAAGCCTGGCGCTGGAGAATGCGTCACGCCGCGGCTCATTTTGCTTTCCAGTTGAAAGACATCGACGACGATTTTGACCTTATTTTTTATTCCAGTATTATGAATGGAGCCGAATTTCGCGGGCTTGCTCCCGCCCGTTTCAGAAATATTCCAATGGTTGCTTATTTCCATGAAAACCAGTTGGAATACCCTCTTTCCGGCTCCAGCGTGTCGACAGGAGCGGTAATGGCTAATTTTATGACAGCCTTGGCTGCTGATCAGGTCTGGTTCAATTCACAGTATAATCGCGACTCGTTTTTATCGGGTCTGCCTGATTTTTTCAGTGGCATGCCGGATTTTCAGCCGCATGGAGAGTTAGCCCGGATCAGGGAAAATACTCGAATCATGCCCCTGTTCGTCAGTTGTCCGCCCGTTCTGTCTGATAAAAAGACTGATGGCCCTCTGCACATAGTGTGGGCGGCACGCTGGGAACAGGACAAAAATCCTCAAGACTTTTTCAGGGCTTTGAGGATTCTCAAAAATAAAGGTGTTGATTTTCGTTTGAGCGTAATCGGCCAAAAAGTTAATTCCTCTCCGAAAATATTTGATAATGCCAAAGGGATATTTGCTGATAATATTGTTCAATGGGGCTATCTGCCGTCGCGTGAAGCTTACTGTTCCGTCTTGTCGGCGGCTGATGTGGTTGTCTCTACCGCCGACCACGAATTTTTCGGGTTGAGTATGCTTGAAGCGGCGGCGTGCGGGGCCCGTCCGGTACTGCCGCAGCGTTTGTCCTACCCGGAAATTTTTACCGGACCGGACGGCAAAATCGCAACTGACTTTTTTTACGGTCAAAGCTCCGACGATCTGGTTAATCACCTTTCAGCATTGGCTCATATGAAAAAAAACGCTGGTGACGTTATTTCCGGGTTGCCGGTTTCTCCCCGGAAAATTGCGGCGCGATATGCTCCCGAGGTAATTATTCCGGCTTTTGACCGGGCGTTGGCATCTGTCTGATGATTATGAAACGTCCTCCATGTGACTTGAAATTACGGCTTACTTGGTGTATATTGCTTATTCGCTATGACTTGTGCACGCAAAAAGTATTTTGCTAAGAAATCGCAATTAACTGAATGGATGATATGATGTATAGAAAAGAAATAAAAGTAACAGATTGCACATTACGTGACGGCGGCTTGATCAACAAGTGGCAGTTTTCCCATGATCTGGTTCGCAACGTATTTCTGGCCGTAAACCAGTCCGGGGTTGATTATATGGAACTGGGTTACCGGGCGTCCAAAAAGATGTTTGATCCCAAAGAATACGGTCCGTGGCGTTTTACTACTGATGAAGATTTGCGCAAAATCATTCAGGATACTCCGGTCAATATGAAACTCGGGGTTATGGTCGATATCGGCCGGGTTGAGGAAGATGATATTGCCCCGTGTGAAGAAAGTCCGCTGGATTTTATCCGGGTGGCAACCTATCTCAAGGATATTGATAAAGCTATTGCCCTGGCAAAACATGTTGAATCAAAAGGATATGAATCATTTATCAATATTATGGCGATTTCAACCGTCAACGATTTCGAGTTGGCTGAAGGGCTTCAGCAGGTTGAAGCTGAAACCAATGTTACCGCGGTAAATATCGTTGACAGTTTCGGCTACTTATTTTCCGAGTCGGTTCATCATCTGGTGCAAATATTCGGCGAAAATCTGAAAACCAAATCAATTGGCATGCACGCTCATAACAATCAGCAGCTTGGTTTCGCCAATACGATTGAAGCGATTCGCAAAGGCGCGAATTATCTTGATGCGACTGTCACCGGTATCGGCCGCGGCGCCGGCAATTGTCCGCTCGAATTGCTCCTGAGCTTCTTGAAAAACCCGAAATTCAGTATTGAACCGATTCTTCAGGTTATCGAAGATGTTTTTCTTGATCTGCGGAAGGAGATTGAATGGGGCTATCTGATTCCTTATATGATAACCGGTATTCTTAATGAGCATCCCCGGACTGCGATCGCGTTGCGGCAGAATCCCGAAAAGCGCGACAAATATGCTGAGTTCTTCAGGACAATGACTACTCCGGAATGTCTTGACAACTAAGTTGCATTCATGATTATCAATAAAAAAGCGCGGCCCCATGGACCGCGCTTTTTTTTAAAGGCTGAATGCTGAAAGTGTTACCAGCTTAACTTGCTATTTTTATTTCTGTGATTTCAATTTCACCGTCGACAACCTCAACAAAAGGTTCGCCGTTTTTGATGCCGGCAGTGCCGTAGCCGGTCGCGGTACACAGGAAACTGGAAAAATCGCCGGATATTTGGGGATCGATATACAGAACTTTGTCTACCGCATCGTAACGGATACCGGTGATTCCCTGAATCAGGGCGTAAGACGACATCGCCCGGGCATACCAGTGACCGCATTCATATTCGTTAAACGGATTGCGTACTGTTCCATCGTAACGTTCTCTGGCCGTTTCAACTATTTCCATGCCTTCATTTACACATCCGAACATCATAAGATGGGATGCCACCTGATACTCGATTCCTGTCCAAACTTCATTACTGTAAACGAACGGCAGACTCAAGCTTCCGCCGCGTGGCCATGTGCAAAGAAGCAGCCCGCCTTCATTGCCTACAGCATAACCCGGGCGCTGGGGGTTGACATGTCGGCTCAAATCGTGTTTCAAGTTGTATTTATGGATCGCCAGTAGATGGCTTTTTACTTTTTCCGGATCGAGGATTTGCCCCACTCCGCATACTTCCGCCATCCAGGCGCCCAGAACTCCGTCAGACAGGCAGCCATCGCCGTACTGATACTTGGGGCCCTCTTTCTCAAGCAGGGCGATTGCCTCCGTGGAATATTTATCTTTGGCTAATGATACAGCGTTTACCGGGGCTTCTGCCCGCAAGCCTTTCCACTGAATTTTCTGGATGAAATATTCCCCGTTGTAGAGTTCTGTCTCCATGTAACAGCGCCCTTTACGGTAAAGCTCTGAATAAAGACCGTTATCATCGTTCAGTGCTTCAGCAATCTTTGCCGCTGCTTTCAGCGTGCCGAGATAGAATGACGTACACATCCCGTCCGGTCCCCAGAATTCAATATCATAAGTGTTATGGTGCGGTTCTACCAACACGCCAATATGATCCGGATCCCAGGTTTCTATGCAGTATGCCAAGCTCTGCTTGACTTTTGGCCATATTTCCTGCAGCCATTCATGGTCGCCGGAAATTCTCCATTCCCGGTAGATCTTCATTATTCCGCCCAACTGACCGTCACTGGCCGCATGGAACTCGTGGACTACCGGACGGATCGGCAGGGAGGCCCGGAAATTCTGATGGCCTCTCTCATCCTGGCTTTCGTTGAATTCGGTTTGCCGAAGCGAACGCTCCAGGTCCGGGAACAGATGCGGCAGAGCCTGCGCATAATTCCAGACATGCGTACAGGTTCCGGCGCAGCATCCCCGGGCGTCACAGCATCCCTCCCAGCACCAGAGACGGCCGTCGAACTGCCGCAGTACCGTCGGTGATTTCAAAATAGTAAGGTTGGCGCTAACTGCTTCCAGCAGTGTTTTCGGCAAAGTGTTGTCATACAGACATTCACTGAATTTTTTCGTTTTATCTTTCAGTTCTGTATAGTTTGCCTGCCAATATACGGCAATATCATCAATGTCTTTGAATTTTGCAGCATACCACGGTTCATAGGTCGGAAGATTTTTATTGATCTTTTTGGCGTTACATCCGCATCCGGCTTCTTCTCCGGGATCTTCGCCAATCCGCAAATCGCTGGTTGGGGTAAACCAGGCAAGTCTGAGGCAAACGCTTTTCGTAGCTCCGGGTTGTAATTTGACCGGTACGTATAAAGTTGCTCCCGGACTGGGTTCACCATCGGTTATTTCCGGACGGCATGGACATACGCCCGAGTCAATATCCTTCCAGGCGATTGTCAACGGATCAAACCACGCCCCGCGGAACCAGCTTGGGTTGATTTTAGTTTCAGGATCGTCACAAGCCACGCTGAAACTGCTTTTCAGGTATGGTTCTTCCTCGCTGCCGTTTTCAATCAGGATAAAACTGTTCGCGGTCCGTTTGACATAGGACGAGCCTTCAGGAGTAATAAGGAAATTTCTTGTGTTGAATGAATATACCGCGTCAATCGGTTCATTGGTCGGGTTTTCAAAAGTGTATTCAATTGCCGCGACCGGAAGGCTGCTGTTATCCGAATCTCCGGGTATAAACGGGCTCCAGGCGGTCAATTCCACCTTCAACGGGCAGTCGTCAGCGCTGAGCTCTATCTTTGCGAAAGGAAACTCCCAACTGAAATTGCTATTATGAAAATGGGGCATCCCGTATGATAAGGCCCTCAAACCGTTTCCACTCCCCGGAGTTCCAAATATTTTTCTTTTCGGAACTTTGCCTTCAAGTAGTAAAGTTAAATTTTCACTTTCCGGCTTTCTGATAGTGAGAGCTGAAAAAATCAACGGTTCATTAAAAACATCCGGTTTGTGTCGAAGCGAAACATTTGAAAAAGCTCCGGTTCCTTCAAGGCAGATCATGCCTGCGCCAATACCTCCCAACGGAAACGCAACCTGGTTTAGGTTTTCTTCCGGAATAACCATTTTAAAAGCTTTATTTTCGATCATCATGAACTCCTTTTTATTTTACGTGTAGTTACACGTTAATACTCGAAAAGCTTTTTTGCAAACATAATTCGAAAAAAAATCAACTTTTTTTTGATGGCTTTTCAAATTACAAACAATTGAAAACGAAAATAATAATATATCATCACTTAGTTTGTTTAAAATTTATAAAGATTTAATGAGTAATTGTTTAGATTTGAAATTTAATGGGGATGTGTTGTGTGTTGGCTTACGTTTTTCTTTGAATTACCGACAGCCGGGGCGGTGTCGACGGTTGTCCCTTCCGGGTCAGGAATTTCAGAGTTTCCGTCGCGATCCAGTCGGCTGGATAAGCCATTGTCGTCAGGTCAGGACATAATGCGTTAAAGGTCGGACTGTTGTCGACGCCTAAAAGCGATATTTGTTCAGGGACATTTATTCCGGCTGTTTGCAGGCGCCGCAGAATGCTTAACGCCAGCCAGTCGTTGTGGCAGAAAAGAGCATCTACCTGATTGCTGCGGGCTTTTGTCAGCAGCTCGTCCTCCTGATGGCTGGTTAATATTGTCGGGGCCAAACCATGCTTTTTCATGGCTTCGCGATAGCCTGCGGCTCTCAAGCGTATGGCATAATATTCCGGATGCGGATAAGTGAAGTGAATGATTTTTCGATGTCCTTTATTAAAGAGAAAATCGACGGCATCAATTCCGGTTTGTTTTTCGTCAGGCGAGATAAAACAGGTGTTTGTGCCGGATACCGGCGACAACAGGGAAATAATTTTCATCTTGCTGGAGATATTTTCCGGAATTTCAAGATTCTCAACCGGTGGTACAATTATTGTGCCGCGAAAGCGCCGGGCTGAAAAATCCGCTAACAGTTCCAGCAGTTCCGACTCCGAATCATATTGCGATATCAACAGCTTGAAGCCCGGCGGCGTCAGCTTCTGCTTAATCGCGGTCAGCAGATCCATATAAAAAACACTGTTGAACTGGGGAATTACCGCGCCGACAATCCGACTTTTTCCAGTCAGCAGTTCTCTGGCGGCCGGATGCGGCTGATAACCGTGTTCTTTGGCCACTTCAAGAATTTTTTGTTTGGTTTTTTCGCTGATCCCTTTACGGTTATGCAGTGCCCGGTCAACCGTTCCCTGCGATACTTCGCATAGTTTTGCCAGTTCAAGAGATGAAATCATAAAAATTCATTCGGTTAAAGTTTACTAACCTGAATTATTCACAAATTTATGGCGACCTGTTACAATCTGCTCAAAGTAAAGCATTTACTTATGTCCTCGACGTAGCGCTGCTACGCCTGCGGGATAATCAAAAACTTTCTTTTTGAGTATATTTTCACATCTCATCTATTTTTTATGAATAGTTCAGGCTAAGCGGTCACGCTTATTTTTCTATAATATCACAGGCTTCGATCTAGATTCACCGTTATAGATAATTACCATCAAAAACTTATTACAATCTGCTGAAGTAGTATAACCGAATTTCAAAATTAGTCAAATCCGCGTTGTTAATTTGCGATGATTGGCTGATTACTGAAAATCTTAATTTATATCAAAAGTTACAACCAGCCAGCCGGTGCTTTTTACTTTTGTTGCGCTGACCGATATGTTCTGCTTTTTTGACCTCAATTGGAAATTTAATGTTCTTTTTGCCGGACATTGCCTGAGGCGATGAATGACTTCGCTGCCGATCTGATTGAAAAGCGCCGTGTTTGAATTCTGAATATTTGACCCTTTCAGTGAGGACAGGGCTTGTTTGTTTCGATAAAATAAAACAGCGGAGCCGGCTTTTTGATTGACCTTATCGATTTCATTCATAGCGTTTTTTTGACTGTTGGCGATGACCAGTCCATTTTTATCCATAATGATGCAGGTCAGTTTGGCTTTCGCGTCAGAGACCGGCTTCAGGGTTTGTGTGGAAAGTTGATCCAGGGTTATATCCCGGCATATTACTCCCAGGAGCTTGCCCCGGTAATAAACCGGACAGGATGCTGTGACCATCATGCCCGCTCCTACTAGATCGAGATAAGGATCGGTCCAGCCAATCTTTCTGTTTTTGAAATCAGCCGCTTTATAGAAAACCTGTTCTGTCGGCGGAAAGTTATTGACAGCTTCTTTCAGCGGCAGGTAGGGATAAATCAGAAACGCGCTGTTGGTCGTCGTCATGTAGACCCAGCTGTCATTGAAGGTTGCCGAAGAGACTTTGAAGGACGCAGCGAGAGTTTCGAATATCTTTAGTTCGCGCCACGCCTGTCCGGTCGGTATGCCTTTTTTATAATACAGGAAACTCGGTTGCGGGGATTGGTATTTCAGGGAAGATTTCATCGTGAAAGGATGAAAAATAACAGTTTTTTTTTCACGGGTCGAATTCGCTAGCCATTTATCGCGTTCGCTTTGGGACATGGCAGATGTTTTTGCATAAAGATCAACGTATTCATCGCCCAGCGCGCTGACACTGGCCGCCAGATTTTTCAGGTCAGTGTCGATACTGTCGGCAACCAGTTGATTCACGGTATTCAACATCGCCTTTGAAGCGCTGCCGCTGGTCTCTTCACAGTTGCGGCAGTTGCCGCCGCTGTTGCATCCCGCCACAAGGCATGTCAATATCCCGGACATAATCAGAAGAATATTGCATAACCTGTTTGTTTTGACCTCCATTGTTGTCTCCTTAAAATAATATGATACTGCTATATTGCTGCCGATGGCAAGAAACGTTCCGCGATGCGCCCAACTCCGCCGCGAGGTCCGACTTCTTTACCGAATCCGTCTTTTGCGTTCCAGGTAGTCTTTTCAGGATACGGATGGATCGGAATATCGAGTATGGTTTTTTCGTCAACGATTTGTTGTCCCCGGATCATTTCCGGTACGACGCCGTTCTCCCGCCAGTCAACCAGCAGATCAAGGAAATCCGGCAGTTGGTTGATTACCGGGCCAAGTCCGTGTCCCATGCCGGGGATAATATAAAACCGGAAAAATGATCTGACAAGTTCCGGCGAACCGAATAATTCGATCACACGCTCATAATAATCGAGCGTGGCATGATACGGCACACACGAATCGGCTGAACCCGAAAGCATGATCAGTTTGCCGCCGCGTTTTTCAAAAGGGCTCAAATCGGGATTTTCCGCGTTGAGACAGGGGCCAAGCTCCGTTGTATAAGTATCAATATCCCGGTCGAAATCAATAGCCATATAATCCCGGTCCGCGCCGAAAACCCAGTTAAACAAATAAAGATTGTTCCGGGCCGGCTCGAAAGTGCTGCCAGGGGGGATTCCGCCGAAGATCCGTTCTCCGGTAACGGCGTTTTTCGGTCCGTCAAACAATTTACGCAGTGCCGCGGCGTGTTGATCAGTCAAGGTAGAATCGTTTTTCCGGGCCAGCGTGATAATTTCCTCAATGTCCTCCGGGGTGCAGCGCGGGTCGGATATAAGCAATCCGGCGGTTTGCGGCAGTTCCCGCTCGGCCATATATTCGTGGGCGGCGGCGATAACGCTATTTTCCTGTTCCCCGGTAAACGGACACTTTTGGAGAATCTGGTGGTTCCAGAGAAAATAGGCGTGCAGCGGCGTCCGGCAGTGTCCCGGAACCCGGCTGACAATACCGTCATAATCCTCCGGATAACGTTGCGCTTCCTGCAATGCCTGTTGTCCTCCGGTGGAACTGCCGCGAAAATATGAATAGATCGGGGCATTCCCGTAAAATGCTGCAATAATTGTTTTGGCGACGACGGTCATCAAATGAGTGGCGCGAAAACCGAAATCTTTCCAGACTTCCCGGTTGCCGATCCCTGAAGCCGAATCGGGCGCGGTACCCATATCGGTAGTGGCGGCGGCGTATTTTTTATTGAGCGCATCGACAAAAGTTGACGGGTGGATATTGCCGGCCGGACCGCCATTGCCAAGTCCCAGATAGCGGCCGTTCCATTCCTCCGCGTCAGGCAGTCTGACTTCCACGTTGATATTTGAACCCGGCGCCGGATTGAGTACTACCCTCACTACCGTATGCGGCGGCATTTCTTCGCCTGGCGACTCCGACTCAGGGTCATCCGGGCAGGGGTAACGTATTATCCGGGTGATTCTGCCTGAATCAAGCTTTAATTTTTCTACCGCCGTGATCCGATCGTCTTGATGTTGAACTGTCATAATATTATTCTCGTTAAAAATATTTTTTCAATGCCGTATTTTCAGGATTAGAACTAATCGTCCTGTCAGTAATGTATATGCAACCGGAATGAAAAACCAGAATAAAAGCACGTAAATATATTAAAATAAAGTAAGAGTACTTTATGATACCCTATCCGGGAAGGTAGGGAGTATTATTATATATAACTACTCCTGAAAAGAAGCTCACGCCAGCAAGAAAGCCATCTGAAATTATAGCTGATTGCAAGAAAAAAATATTTTCATACTATGATAAAAAACAAGATAAAATTGTATATTCAAAACCAATTAAAGCAACAAAGGAAATCCTCAAGGCCTTTCCAGGTTCATCAACAGTTCAAGATTTCGACTTCGAAAAACAAAAATCATTTGATGTTGTAGGCATAAAAGGAATTAATAATCTATTTGAATTTTTAGACAAGTGTTAATATAAATTAATAATTGTGTACTACCTGAATCTGTGAATTTTTTACGGATTCAGGTTTTATTTTTATTTTTTTACGGGAAAGCTATTGACATCCTTATAAAATCATATATAATTAAAAAAGACCAACTTATTGGTATGTGTGAATAAGTATATAAATAGGTGCGAAAAATGGCAGACATTATTGATAATACGAGCCCTATGCCGAAATACCATCAGGTAATGGAGCTCCTGAAGAAAGATATAGAAAGTGGTAAATACAAGCGTGGCAAGGCGCTTCCTTCCACACCGCAATTGATGCAGAAATATGCAGTGAGCCAGAATACCGTCAGACAAGCAGTCGCTTCTCTTGTCCAAAAAGGGCTGGTATACACTGACCACGGCAGGGGGACTTTTGTTTCAGAACTGAACAATAACTCAAACCAGGCAAACATGTCTTCCCTCATTGGTCTTCTGGTTCCTTCAATAGACCGCCCGTTCGTTTATTCCGGGGTTGCGTTTGAAATAGAAGCTCAAGCGCATGCACGTGGCTATAATGTGTTGCTGGGTAATTTTCACCACGATTTTATAATGATGAAAAAATATATTGCGTCCTTTGTAGCACATAATGTGGCTGGAGTCGTATTAGTTCCCTGCATGAACAAAGGCGATAATGTGGAATACGAAAAAAAGAATACGACGCTGGTCAAGCTGCTGGAAAAATCCTCAATTCCTTTCGTCTTCTTTGACGGTTATCTGGAAAACATGAAAACAGACTGTGTTACAATGGATAACGAAAAAGCCGGGTTCATAGCAACCGAACATTTGATCAATCAGGGATATAAAAAGATCGCATTTTTAAAGTGTTCATACATAACTTCCGTTAGGGACCGGATAAATGGTTATAAAAAAGCACTAAATCACTATGGGCTTAAAGTTGATGAAAAGCTTATTGTAAAAAATACCGCTTCCGGCATCAATGCTTTGTTGAATGCTAATCTGGGAGTTGACGGCATTGTTTGCGTAAACGATGGTGTCGCTGTCCAAGTGTTGGACTTTCTCAGAAAAAGAAAACTGGAAGTCCCCGCTGATATCGGCTTAGTTGGTTTTGACGATAACGCGGCCTTTTTAAATGCTTCAGTTCCAGTGACCAGTATTCGTCAGCCATTGAAAAGAATAGGAAAAGAGGCAATTAATTTATTGTTTAATAAAATTGAAAAAGGGACGACAAAAAGCGGGAAGATTATTTTTACAGAACCGGAACTTGTGGTCAGGACCAGTTCGTTAAGAACGTCAAAAGTTTCACAAATGGAAGAGTGTTATGTTTAAACAAAAAAGGAGACAGTATAATTATGATCTGAAAATTGCATAATTTATGGTTTTGAAACTTGGAAAAAACAGGGAAAAGAATAATGATTAAAAAAAACAATTTTACACTAATTGAGCTTCTTGTCGTTATAGCAATTATTGCAATTCTTGCTTCTATGCTTCTGCCGGCGCTTAACAAGGCAAGAGATAAAGCCAAATCAATTCACTGTATCAGCAATCTCAAGCAAAATGGTCTTTCGGTGTTGATGTATGTAAATGACAACAACGGCGTATCATCCAAAACCGGGGGAGTCTGGTCGGACAGGCTCAATACTTACGGGTACCTGCCAAATTTTCAGACTCTGGTTTGTCCGTCAGCAACTCCTTATTCGTACAAAGTACCGACATTTAAAAGATACCTGACATACGGAATAAGATATCTTGACAATGATAGTCCGGATGCTTATACCCCTAAAGGAGCCGGTATGATGAATCAAGGCTATACCATCTTTAAGGCTATGAAAAAACCATCCCGCTATGTTTACATGGGAGATACTTATTGCGGCAATTCCGGAGTTGCCTGGGCGTACGGGCAGCAGTACTATGTATTTACGCTTGCCAGTGTAGCCAATAAGAACAATCTCAGCATTCGTCATGCGGACCGGGCTAATGTGCTTTATGCAGATGGTCATGCGGCTTCAAGATCCAAAGGAGAGCTTGCTGAAGACATCCAGAGTGAAGTAATAGTTACAAACACGCTGGTAGTATACGACGCGGCCGGATTGATGATTTCGGTTTATTAACCGCCGGCTTTGCATTAATTGTTTACGATAGTATTACCCGTTCCGGGGTAAAGCATCGAAAAACAAGTTGATGTATGAAATGGCCTGAAATGTTGAAATTATTCTATTTTAAAATCAGATAAATATGAAACGTAAAATATTAACTCTTGCGGTCTTCATGACTGCCGTTATCAGCATTTCCGGACATAATGACAACAAAACACTTATGTCCGGTTCAACGTCCGCCCCTTTTTATATCATAAAAAATGAAAAGCCGGCCAGTATTATTCTTTACGGTAACAAATCCAGGGAATACCTTTTGGCGGCAAATGAACTCAGAAGTTATTTGCAAAAAAGCACCGGGGTAAAGTTACAGGTTATGCCGGTCGAAAAAATCTCTACAATCAAAAAGGGTTTAAACAGACTTATTGTCGGAGACTGCAAATATGCCAGGGAAAATGGCATCGACCCCAAAAAACTCAAGACGGAAGAGTATATCGTCAAGATTAAAGGGGCTGACATGTTTTTCATTGGCAATAGTCGCCCTGCGCCGCAAAAGAGTGTTGTAGAGGGGAACAAGCTGCCAAGTTTGGCGACGCGCTGGGCGGTGGATGAGTTTTTGGACCGGGTTGTCGGGGTGCGCTGGCTGTGGCCGGGTAAGTCCGGAGAATATGTGCCGAAAATGAAAACCGTAGCCGTCCCCGCCAACCTGGATTGGAAAAAGCAGCCACCGCTTAAACAGCGGGTCTTTATTGCTCTTCCGAAATGGTATAAAAAAGATATGCCAAAACAGAAGAAACTGAATGAATGGTTATCCAGACAACAGCAGGGGGCCAGGATGAAATCATGGTCACGGCACGCTTATACATCCTGGTACAGGAAATACTATAAGAATAATACTCACCGGGACCTTTTTGCCAAGCCTCCTGAAGGTTATATCCACCCCCATGCAAAACACCAGGGATATATGAAATTATGTATCAGTAATCCAGCGGTTATGCAAACTATTTTGAAAGAGTGGCGGGAACAAGGCAGTCCGGACGGATGGTCCATTGCTCCCAATGATGGAGTCGGCTGGTGCGTGTGCGAAAACTGCCGCAAACAGGACCCGCCTGAGTTTGCAAATGTCCCGGACAAACTAATACATTCTGGTAAAGCAAAGATTAATCTTGCCCCCCGCTATTACAAATTCTGGGGTGAATTATGCAAAAAAATGGAAAAAGAAAATCCTGATATAAAATTGTTCACGTATTCGTACGGAACCTACAGGCATCCGACAAAGGAATTGACGATTGGACCTCATCTTGTTATCAGTATGGTTCCTGGTCTGACGCCCGAATATTACGATTTATGGCAGGAATGGAGCAGTACCGGCGCAGATTTAATCTTACGTCCAAACTGGTTTCATACCCTGGCCCTGGCACCCAATTTACAACTGAAAAAGGTCTATGACTTTTATCAGATGGCCAGAGCGAAAAATATGATCGGGTACAGTTTCGATACCATGATCGGCAGTTGGGGAGTTCAAGGACCGCTTTACTATATGCTGGCACGTCTTTCATACAGACCAGATATGTCCTTGGAAGAAATAAAAAATGAATATGCGAATGCTTTCGGTAAAGCCGCGCCCAAAATCCTGGAATACCTGAACTACTGGGATAAGTATAGCGATAAACTCTCCACGCCATATTGTGTGGGAGGCGCTAGTGAGGAAAAAGGATTATATACGAAGTTATCTGAAAAATATAAGTTTCCCTATCATCCACTGGCGGGTTCTTACAGGGGCATGCCGTATCTTTATCCGGACAAAATTATTGATCCGGCAATGAAGATTCTTGAACAGGCTGAAAAACTGGCGGTCAGGGATACTCAGGCGTTGGAAAAGGTTCATTTTCTGATGGACGGGTTGAAGTTTATGAAAATTACCCGGGACTGCATTGCCGCGTCCAATCCGAAACTCCGGCCTAAAGGGATGACTGTGGAGCAGAATAAGAAATTGTACGCCGAGATGCAAAAGATGGCGGATGATTTAACCAAACGTAATGTAATATACGGAAATTTGTTGGAATGGCGTTACAAAACAATAGGTTTGCGTCTGAATCCTGATAAATACCTGGAAAGTCAGAAAACGCCTGACTTAAGCGGACGGTGATACTTAATATCCGGTATTTTTCATTTCAAAAAAATAAGATTGATCTTTTGGTATATATTTATTATATCCCATATTCTCCTTAAGGAAACATTAAATAATGAAGAAGGTTAAGCTTCCTCAATATCCACTGATGTGGTTGAGCGACAAATATTGTCCATGCGTTGAAGACACCGGACTTGGAATCGGCTGCCTGAAGGTAATCGGGAACACTCAATTCGCCATCCCGCTTTGTCCTGGCGTCATAGCGCTGGATAAATCAAAGGACCCTATTCGCAAAGCATGGCTGCCCCATGAAAATTCCCCGACTGATCCGGCCATTGCACCGGATCCCGGATTAAGTCTCGAAAATAGAACATGGACGCCTTACTGCCTTGAATCATCATTCGTATATCACAACCGGAAATTCACCCAGCAAACAACGGTATTCGACTATGGAGCGGGAGTACGTATAACTTCGGAAGGTACGGTTAAAAAATTCAGTCTCATAGGTATTAGTTACGGACCATGTAAAATATATTACAACGGAACTGGTTTGACCATAATTGAAGTATCTCCCAAACTTCGTCCATTGACATATTCAATCAAATTCAACCATGAACCTGAAGTGTTTGTGTCGGGCAGATGCTTGAATGAAACTCCGGGCAAAATAGAATGTTACGCTAACCGGACCGAATGGAGTTTCGTATGGGACAAGCTTAGCGGAGATCTGGAGATGGAGGTCAATATCAACCGGGCCGGACAAACAGAAGCCGCTTGTCATGAAAGTTTTTCGTCCCGCCTCGAGCAAAGCAGATCAAACTGGGAAAACTACTACGATGAATGTGTTCCGGTCTTCAATACTCCAGATGAAAGGCTTAATAAATTTTGCGAATACATGGCATATGTCTACAGAAGCAACGGAATTAAGCGATGGGGGCTGCTTTCCCATGAGTATACCATGCCCAAACAAACTTTTACCGGGTGGTGGATGTGGGACTCATGTTTTCATGCCATTGCCGGTTGCTGGTTTAAAGACAAAATGCTGACCTGGGGATCTCTATTGAATATAGAAAATATCCAATATCCGCCAGGAACTACCGGTGCGGGTACCGTGACCAACCAGGCGTTTCCGCATGGTGTTGATCTTTTTTTATCAGATGATCCGATGTCGCCCCGAATCGCATGCATGCCCCATCTTTTACCGGAAGAGTCCGGAGACGGAACTCACCCTCCGATTTTTGCTCAAGCGCTTTTTTCGGTCTGGTCATCCGATGGGAACGATTTGAATATGCAGCGGTTGCTGCCTGACGCATTAGCATATCATGGCTGGTTTGAAAGACGGCGCCGTAGTTCCGTTATCCCCGGCTTGCTGATCGTAAAAAGGTGGTCCGATTCCGGAATGGACAATTCCCCCCGTTGGGGCCAATACGGTTCAGGAATATACAATACCGGAAATACCGAAGCGAAATGGAGCCTGCCGGTTGTTACGGTGGATCTTAACGTTTTATCCGTACTTGAAAAACTGGCGCTTGCGGAAATGTGCAATGCGGTCGGAATGGAGGATGAAGCGGCTGAATTACATCACCAGGCCCGGGAACGAAGTTCTTTGATCCATCAAACTTTATGGGATGGCAATGCGGGTTTTTATATGGATCGCTGTGAATCGAGCGGCGAGTTCATTCCCGTTATGTCGCCGACCGGATTTTACCCGCTGATGCTTGAGGATGTTGCCGCGGACAGGCTTTCTTCCATGCTGGAAAAACTGTTTGATGTAAATAAGTTCTGGACCAGATTCCCGGTTCCTTCCGTCGCGGCGGACGACCAGTGCTTCCGGGCCGAGCACAGCTACTGGTCCGGAGGTGTCTGGATGAGCTACCTTGTCTATATATTGCGGGGGCTGTTCAAATATGACCCGACCGCCGCCTGGAAACTGTTTGACCGTATTCTTGACGGACTTATGCCAATGGGAATTCCCAATATATTTGAAAATTACAATCCTGAAACCGGGCAAGGCTATGACGCGGTAAACTTTGGCTGGGCCGGCATGCTGCTGGATGTAATAATAAGGAATATGCTGGACATTCGACCGGAAAAGGATAAATTAATATGCGGCGATCCCAAATGTCCTGATTCCTGGAACGATTTTGAAATTAACAATCTTCCACTCAGGGAAAAGACGTATAATATCCATGGTTCATTCAGAAACGGGTCATGGTCCTGTGAAAAAATACTGAAAAAGGTTTAACATGAGCTCAAATCCTGCCACCCCAAATATTTTATTTATTTTTACCGATCAACACCGGCTGAGCGGAGTCGGCTGCTATGGCGATACCCCATGCAGGACGCCCAATATAGATCGTCTTGCGGCAGCGGGAATTCGCTTTGAAAACGCATATACGGTTTGCCCGGTCTGCAGCCCGGCAAGGGGGTCTATAATGACTGGACTTTATCCTCATTCTCACGGGATTTGCTCCAATATCTACAATCTCGGGTGCTCGGTTCATGAATTAATTGACAGCCCGACAATATTATCCCGTCGACTGCAATCGACTGGATATCAATGCGGCTATAGCGGGAAATGGCACCTGGGAGAAGGTTCTCATGGAAGGTTCGATTTGCATAATAAAGCGAGTTTGCCTAGCGACGTTGGATTTAAAGGGCAAAATTTTCCGGGACATGGTGACGGCGGCTTCAGATATCCGGAATACAAGGAATACCTGAATGATTGCGGCTTATCTCATGAAGTCAATCGCGATGTCAGGGCCAATGAAGTGTGGCCAAGTGGTATTCTGTCCGGCCCTGTAGAGTCGACCGTACCATATTTTCTTACTCAAAATACGCTTGACTTGATGAAAGACTTTTCGAAGAATGACGACAAGCCGTTTTTTATATGGCATAATTTCTGGGGACCGCATTCCCCGTATTATGTGCCTGAAGAATTTTACAATCTCTATAAAGACGTTGATATTCCGCCGTGGCCCAATTTTGACTGGAAGCCGGCGGAGACTTCCCCGTGTCAGGTGAAAACGCATCCCGACCGGGATAAATTGACCTGGGACGACTGGGCCGAAGCAATAAGGTACTATTATGCTTTTGTATCCTTGATTGATTGCCAGATCGGCAGACTGCTTGATTACCTTGACGAGTCCGGTCTGGCTGAAAACACCATAGTCGTATTCAGTGCGGACCACGGGGAAACGCTTGGCAGCCACGGCGGCCTGACCGATAAGGGGTGGCACCACTTTGAAGAAATACAGCGCATTCCAATGATCATCAAAATTCCTGAAAAATTTCAGTCCAACCCCATTGTTCCCGGTTCCACGATAAGCCGGTTTGTTTCCCTGCTGGATTTGTATCCGTCATTTCTGGACTATGCCAATGCCCCCGATATTGACTATAAGGCTCAAGGCAGTTCGCTCCGCCCTCTGCTGGAAAAACGGGAAACGGAATGGAGGGACTCTATATTCATTGAATTTTACGGCGTCAACAATCTTGCGACTTCCATGGTGACAGTGCGCTGTAAAGATATTAAATACGGCTGGAACTGTTCAAATATCGATGAACTTTACGACCTGAATCTTGATCCCTCTGAAACAATCAATGTTATCTCCGATCCGCAATACTCCGCAGTACTGCGAGAATTGAGAAGACAAATGGCGGATTGGATGAGGGAGACCCAGCACCCGGCATCACACATATATACACGTAACTTGAAAATATAAACTGTACTTATGAAAAGACCAAACATATTAATCATCCTCTCTGACCAGTTACGCCGAAATGCCCTTGGATGCTACGGAAACAAAGATATAAATACCCCGAACATCGACACTCTGTCCAGGACCGGAGTGCTGTTTGATAACGCATATTCAACTTGTCCGGTATGTGTCCCGTTTCGTTTTACCTTTATGACCGGAGAATATGCCCATACAAGGGCAGTGGCGAATATTCACTACCGGATGTCCCCGGCGGAGAGAACTATCGCGGACGAATTCAATGAGGCTGGATACGATACGATGTACTGTGGTAAATGGCACCTGGACGGTTTGCCGCATGAGACCGGCGCAATTGCCAATCTGGCACAGATCAAGCCCTCGCATCAGGGACGGTGGAAAAAATGGCTCGGTTTTGAACTAGCCAATGATCCTTTTAATACATTTTATTTTGAAGACGACAATCCGGAACCCAGGCGGATCGAGGGCTATCAAACCGATGGTTTATTTGATTTGACAATGGATTATATTAAGTCACACCATTCAGATGATCCGCCCTTTGTCAGTGTTCTTTCGGTTGAGCCGCCGCATTTTCCGTTAGAGGTACCGGATATTTATCTGGAGAAATGGAGTAACAAAGAACTCGAACTGCCTCCAAATCTTTTGTATCGAGACAAATATCCATGTCCCGGAGATGAAACTTACCAGGCTGAAGACGACATTGAGGCGCTAATCGATTTGCGCAAGAGATACTATGCGATGATAGAGAACCTTGACTGGAACGTTGGTCGAATGATTGACGTTCTTAAAGAAACTGGTAAACTGACTGATACCATTATAGTGTTTATGTCCGACCATGGTCAAATGGATGGAGCCCACGCAAAGAGGAATCAGCGAAAAACCCATCCTTATGAGGAATCGACAGGTATTCCGTTGATCGTCAACACTAATGGCGCACTTGAGACCGGAACTAAAAGAATTAAAGAACCAGTTTGCACCGAAGATATTTTCCCGACGTTGCTTGGACTGGCGGGGTTGGTTCCGAAACACGAAAAACCCGGGCTCGATTTAACTCCGCTTGTAACCGGTGAAATAACGGAATTGCCGCGAAATGGAATATTACTGGAGATTATGCATGATTTCCGTCCGTCGCAACCCTACCATAAACAATCATGGCGGGCTTTCCGCAGCAGGAAATATAAATACACTGTTCTCGGAGATGACCTTTCAGGAGGAAAGCCGTGGCAGTTTTTTGATCTTCAGAATGACCCTTTTGAGATGGATAACCTGATAGACGATTTGGTGTACGCCGACGAGATTGCCGAACATCATAAAATGCTTCGTGACAAACTGGAAGAGACAGAGGATTATTTTGTCCTGGCTAAAGCGTTCGGGGAACCGGGATTTAATACTCAATACTATGATTACTTTAACAGACAATAAGTTGTTATCAATGGAAAGAACTATATCATGTCAACAACTACCGGCAGAGAAAAATTACTGAACTCTCTAAATCATAAATCCGGGGCAATTCCCGTCGATTTTGGCGGGACCGCCGTAACTGGAATGCATGTTACTTGCATTGCGGCTCTAAGGAATTGTTTTGGCCTTGAGAAACGCCCGGTAAAAGCGGTTGAACCGTATCAGATGTTGGGGCTGATCGAAGATGACCTTGCTTCCGCTCTGGAACTTGACGTAACAGGTGTATTACCGCCTGAAACAATGTTCGGGTTTCCGTTAAAATGCACTAAAGCATGGCAAGCCCCGTGGGGGCAGGAGTTACTGGTGCCGGAGAAATTCAATATCAAATATAATGGCAATGATATTTATATTTTTCCGCAAGGGGACACTGGCACCGCGCCAAGTGGGCATATGCCCGAAGGCGGATTCTTCTTTGATGCGATCATCCGCCAGGAACCTGTCGACGACGCGTCTCTGGACCCCGTGGACAACCTCGAGGAGTTCGGGTTTATTTCGGACGATGACCTGGATTATTTTGACCGGGAAATAAGTCGGGCGTCCGAAACCGGAAGAGGAATAGTTGCCAACTTCGGCGGAACCGCGTTTGGAGACATTGCATTGGTTCCGGCGCCGTTTCTCAAGCATCCCAAAGGAATAAGGGATATTTCAGAGTGGTACATATCCACTGCAATACGCCGGGATTATGTCCGCGCGGTCTTCGATAAACAACTTGAATTTGCATTGGCAAACCTGGAAAAGATTCACAGTAGAGTCGGTAATAAAGTTGACGTGGTTTTTATTTGCGGAACTGATTTCGGCACGCAGACCGGAACCTTTTGTTCTCCCGAAGACTACAAATCACTATGGCATCCCTACTATAAAAAACTGAACGACTGGATTCACAACAACACAACCTGGAAAACTTTCAAACATTCCTGCGGAGCGGTTGAGCCGTTACTTGGGCCTATGATTGAATCCGGGTTCGACATTATTAATCCGGTTCAATGCTCAGCAACTGGAATGTCGCCCGAGATGATAAAAGATAAATACGGCGACCAGCTTGTGTTCTGGGGTGGAGGAGTCGATACGCAGAAAACCCTGCCGTTCGGCTCTCCCGAAGAAGTGTTCAAGCAAGTTGAAGAGCGATGCCGGATATTCAGCCGGAACGGAGGATTTGTCTTTAATGCCATACATAATATTCAAGCAAACACTCCGGTGGAAAATATTATTGCCATGTTCGGAGCGGTAAAAGCTTGTTCAAATTGATTTTTTTAACCTTTAAGCACAGGAATTACTATTTAATATGTCTCAAAAAACAATCCATCTAATTTGCAATGCTCACCTTGATCCTGTCTGGCTTTGGCAGCGGGAAGAGGGGATTGCTGAAGCCCTGAGTACATTTCGCATCGCGGCCGATTTCTGCGATGAATATGATAATTTTGTCTTCTGTCATAACGAAGCGATTATTTACCAGTGGGTTGAAGAGTTTTCACCCGATCTGTTCAGGCGAATTCAAAGCCTTGTCAAAAAGGGGCGTTGGAACATAATCGGCGGCTGGTATTTGCAGCCTGATTGCAATATGCTTTCAGGAGAGTCGGTAATAAGACAAATAAATCTGGGGAAAAAATTTTTTCAGGAAAAATTCGGGGTTCACTGTGAAACAGCCGTTAACTTCGATCCTTTCGGGCATTCCCGGGGACTGGTTCAGATTCTGAAAAAAACCGGCTATAATAATTACCTGTTTATGCGCCCCAACCCTGAAAGATGTTCCCTGCCGGATGATCTGTTTCGATGGATCGGTTATGATGGGTCGGAAATTGTGGGGCACCGTCTGTTTCAGTGTTATCTGACTCGAAAAGGCAAAGCACGAGAAAAACTTGAGGAATTCGTAAAAACACAAACCAGGTACAGCATCGGGATGGTAACCTGGGGCATGGGAAACCATGGCGGCGGAGCCTCCCGCATAGATCTTGAAGCGATCAATAATTATATCAAGGAACACCCGGAATATAACATAATTCATTCAAACCCGGATAAATTTTTTTCTGACCTTATTCGGTCGGGAGTTAAATTACCATCGTATAATCGTGAATTAAATTTTTTCGCAACCGGATGTTACACTTCACAGATCAGAATTAAACAAATGCACCGAAGATTGGAGGGCGAACTAAATCTAACCGAAAAAATGGCCTCCGCGGCTTGTTTGGCCGCACAGATTAACTATCCTGAAGAAAAACTGCTTGAGGCTGCCATGGACCTGGCGTTTGTGGAATTCCATGACGTGCTTCCAGGTTCAGGCATTAAGGCCGTCGAAGAAGATGCCCTACAGCAGATTGCACACGGCAGGGAAATTTTAGCAAAGATAAGAACCAAAGCTTTTATTTCTATGCTGAGTGGCCGGGAGAAGGCTGCAAATGGCAATATCCCCGTTTTTGTCTGGAACCCGCATCCCTATAAGGTAAAGAAGATTATTGAATGCGAAGTCCAGCTTGCGGAACCGCGGCACGATACATATATCGATATCTCGGTGTATGACGGGAGCAAAAAACTCGTTTCGCAAATTGAGCACGAAGCATCGAATTTAAGTTTTGAATGGCGAAAAAAAGTTGCTTTCGCAGTAGAGCTGCCTCCTTGCTCTATCAAGCGTTTTGAGTTTGTTCCGGAGGAGTCAGTGCATGTTAACCATGCAGATAATGTTGTTATAAGTCAAAAACATATAACCATTGACAACGGGACCATGAAACTGGTTATTAACCGGTACACCGGATTACTTGATTCGTACAGTATCGACGGGGTGGAATATATACGTCCCGGAGCCGGCAAAGTTATGGTGATGAAAGACAATGCCGACTCGTGGGAAACCGTCGCCCGGAAATTCCGGAAAAAGACAGGGTCTTTTACCCGAATGAGCCGGAACGATGTTGCAGACCTAACCGGCGGTTATACAAAGAATATTGCCGCCGTCAGGATTATCGAATCAGGACCGGTCAGAACCGTGGTTGAAGCGCTCTTCAAATATAAAAAATCAACCCTGAGAACCCATTACCTTGTTCCCGGTACAGGTTCGGAAGTTGAATTGAGAATGCAGATGCTCAATCGCGAACCCAATTGTATGTTCAAGCTTTCCATTCCTTTTACAGATAAAGATTCGACATGCTCGCTTCAGGATATATTCGGTATCAAGGATGTTGCCAGTTCCGGAGAAGAAAAAGTTTTTAACCAATGGTGTGCGGTCTCTTCTTCAGACAAACAAAAAGCCCTTGGTATAATTTGTGATTCCGGTCATGGAATGGATTTTATGAACGGCGAAATCCGGTATTCCCTGCTTCGCTCCCCATGTTATTCATCCCTGCCGATATTTGATAAGCCGCTGGTCACAGAGGACAGGGTTCACGATCATATCGATATTGGAGAAAGGGAGTTCAAAATAGTCATTGATGCTGGAAACAGTGATAAATTGCTGGCGAATCTGGATCGCAAAGCTATGATCTTTAACGAACCTGTTCAAAAGATGGTGTTTTTCCCTGATGGACAAGGCCAAAGTCGCGCTTCATCCAATTTTATGCATATTTACGACAGCAGAGTTGTTCTTACATCATGTCGCATCAGTGGCAATAAAGAGATGTTGGTAAGGCTATATAATCCAACCGGAGCAACGATCAAGACCTCCCTGAAAATATTTGAGGGCGCGGTTAACTGTAATTTAAAATTGATGCCCTTTGAGGTGAAAACTCTTTCGGTTGATATTTACGGAAAAAATGTATCTGAATTAGATTATATCACCTGATATTAATAATATACTCAGAAACTTGCCCCATGTCCATCATCCGTTTTGGGAGTGTGATTGAAGTGGAGTTCAACAACGGATTAAAGCGATATCGAATTTGTCTTTCGTTTGTATATACTTTAATATTGAGACTAGCATGACCACCGATCTGATAATTAATTCTTATATGGAGGTATAAACAGGCATACGCAACATACGGGTAAATCAACCTCACTTTGATAATTAGTAATTTAAAAATAGTTTTTTTTCATTAAACGCAAAATTCGAGCTTGAAGCGCTCTGAAAAAATGTTCCAACCCAATGACTAATGTGCGTAAAAAAGCATGTTTTTGCAGTTTATTGCAAAGAAGTTGTTTTAAGGATGTCTTGAGGCAGAAAAAAGGCAAAAAAATGGTCGGGATGAGAAGATTCGAACTTCCGACCTTTTGACCCCCAGTCAAACGCGCTAACCAGACTGCGCTACATCCCGACTAATTTGTCAGATAGGTAATTTGCCACGAAATTTTATTTTTTCAAGTCATCTTGAAGCAAATGTTCTGATTTTTGCGGAGACGCCGACTTGATTTCGTTGCGCTGATATTGCAAGATACTATTCAAGGTATCCAGCATGCCGGCAAGGATAATAGTAATTCCAAACATCTCAAGAAATTCTTCCAGGGAGATGATAATTATTCCGCCCAAAGTATTGGTGTTCGGATATATATTGTTGAACATGTCGTGGGTCATGGCGCCGCCCAGAAAAATAAGGATGCCGAAAGTAAAAATCCTGAAATTGAATATATTGCCGACGTATTTTTTCAGCAGGTAGATGTAGGTCAGGAAGAGTGCCATAAAGGGGATGCCGATCAGGAACGCCCAGATGCCGGTTTTACGGTATGGTGTGTTGAGGCGGGAACCGCCTTTCAGAAATATGTCGCTTTTGACGCCCAGCCACTCATGGATTTGGATATGCTCATCCATGGACAGCAGAAAAAAGATTACAGGAATGCCGATAATGGTCCATGAGATCAGGTTTTTCCGGTCAAACCGGGCATAGGCGATGACTGAGGTAATCATTGCGACCAGGCTTAATTGCACAACGGAAAACCAGCAGCAGATACTTGCTTCACCGTCAAGGTCGGTAAGGTGATTGAACTTGGTATACGGTCGACCGATGGCCCAATTGCCGATATAGAGGCATACCAGCAGAATTTCAAACGCGATCAGGGTAATTATCAGCGGATCAGGTTTATACTTGCGTTCCATGGCTCATCTTGGTTAATAAAATAATTAAATAATTATGTTACATAAATCTATCATTTTTCCGGTGGATTGCAAGATATGAAAGATGATGTGGTTTTAAGTTTTTTTATAATAAATAGTGTTCGCATCTTGACAACTGTATTAAATAGTGTTATAATGATGCAGAAATAAGGAGTTGCTGTATGCTGATGGCAGATGTCACTGAGATTGTTTTTGACGCCTACGATACGGATGGCGAAGTGGAGGAGATGTCCTTGATTGTTGCCGGTCACCAGGAAGGTATTGAAGCCGTGGACATGTGTAGGGATGCCGTCAGTAAATCAGAACGTCTGGATGAGTTTATAGTGATTTTAAAAGTGACTCATATCCACGTGCCTTACGCTTTTCTCAGTTCCCTGCCACTTCTTGATTTCCGCAAAAGCGATCTCGAGCCGGTAACCATCGTCTGAAAGATCAGGAAAAGGCGAACTGGGGGCCGTATGGCGCGAATCCGATCATAATATACGGATTGATGCAATTGTCGTTTCTTGCCGCCGCGAATTTCCACATCATGGTACACAGTTCTTTGACTTTGGGCTGGTGACGTTCGTCATTGATCAGGTTTTTGGTTTCAAACGGATCGTTGATCAGGTCGTAAAGCTCATCATAGTCAAAGCCGTTATATACGTACTTCCATTCTCTGGTCATCACAGAGCGTTGAATTCCGTATTGTTCGTTACCGTTGCTCTGGGTGTAGACCGCTTCGCGCCAGTCGGAGACGGTTTCATTGCGCAGGAATGGCATGATGCTTGAACCGGCGAATTCCTGATTTGTTGAAATTCCCGCGATTTCCAGCAGGGTCGGCGCAAAATCGGCCAGGGATATAAATTCTCCGCAGAGCCGACCGGGGGCTTTTATGCCGGGACCGGCAATAACCAGAGGTACATTATAAGCCGCCTGGAAGCATGGCAGGCCTTTGCACCAGAGTCCATGCTCTCCAGAGTAATCGCCGTGGTCCGAGGTGTAGATGATGATGGTATTATCCAGTTGTCCGGATTCTTTCAACGCGTTGAGTACCTGGCCGAATAAGTAGTCTTCATAGGTGGAGAGCGCCAGATAGTGCAGAATTGCCTTGCGGTGTTCTTCTTCGGAAAGTTGACTGAAGACGTCGCGGGTGCGTTGATAGAGATTGGGGCGATCTTTTAGTTCGTCATAAAAGTTTTCCGGCAGTTCGATGTCGTCGATGTCGTACATGTCGATAAAACGTTTCGGAACACAATACGGATCATGCGGCCCGAGGGTGCCGACAAACCGGCACCAGGGGCGGGCGCTATCAGATTGTTTGAGCATCGCAATTGCGTCATCGACCACGTTCTGGTCGTTGAACGGATTTTCATTGACGCCGTAGTGGGAGTATGGGGCCCAGCCCGGACGAATTATTTCGCCGTCTTCACGGTCATGCTCCTGCATGAATTCACTGGGCAGGGATTCATAATGTTTCCAGCGTTCAGCCGGAGTCATGATGCCGCCGCGCGCGGTGACCATGCCTTCAGTCCAGCCGTAAGTATCCGGGCCCTCAACCGCGCTGACGTGCCACTTGCCTGAGTAAAAAAGGTCGTAACCATTCTTCGCAAGATCCTGAGACCAGAGTCTGGTGCCGGGATTGAGGCCGCGGGATATGGCGTTGGTGACATTGACGTTGTTCCAGACGCCGTGTTCACTCGGATATAATCCGGTCATAAAAGTGGCGCGGGACGGACAGCAGTGAGGAGAGGGGCAGAATGTATTGGTGAAAGTTACACCTCCGGTTCTGAATTTGTCAAGATTCGGGGTCAGGCAGCGTGGACCGGTGACGGTGGAACCGCGTTGCTGGTCGGTCATAAAAATAAGAATATTCGGTTTCTTCATAAGGTGTGCCTATGGATAAATTGTTAAATTACAGATGACTAAGCGCCGGGCCGCCTAACGGGTAGACATTAAAGCCAAGGTCGTACAACCGCCGGTGATCGAGCAGATTGCGGCCATCAAAAAGGAATGCCGGTTTGCGCATGACGGAAAAAAGTTTTTCGTAGTCGTAATCGATAAAACACCGCCAGTCGGTAAGGATCATAATGGCGTCCGCACCGGTTGCGGCTTCGTAAGGATCTTTGCAGTATTCAACCCGGTCACCAAAATCGGCCAGATCATTTCTGGCGCTCTTTAAGGCTTGAGGGTCATGGATTGCCGGGGCGGCATGTTCTTCCAGCAGCATTTTTGCGATATTGATCGCGGGGGATTCGCGGGTGTCGCTGGTATCGGCTTTAAACGCAAATCCGAACAGGGCGATCCGTTTGCCGGCGGCTGAGTTGAACATCCGGGTGATGGCGTTGCGCACAAAACGGTGTTGCTGGTAATCGTTGATATTGACAACCTGTTCCCAGTAAGCCGCGACTTCCGGCAGACCGAAATGTTCGCAGAGGTAGACCAGGTTAAGGATATCTTTTTGGAAGCATGATCCGCCGAAGCCGACTCCGGCTTTGAGGAACTTCGCGCCGATCCGGGAATCCATGCCGACCGCGCCGGCGACTTCACGGATATCGGCATCGGTTTTTTCGCACAGGGCGGAAATGGCGTTGATCGAGGATATGCGTTGAGCCAGCATCGCATTGGCTACCAGTTTTGACAACTCGCTGCTCCAGATATTGGTTGTAATAATCTTTTCCTTGGGAACCCAGTTGAGGTAGATGTCAATGATGTCCTGGACTGCGGCCTGGCCGCCGGGAGTGTGCATGCCGCCGATCAGGACCCGGTCGGGATTCTGGAGGTCATCTACCGCAGTTCCTTCGGCCATGAATTCCGGGCTGGAAATGACTTCAAAGGTCAGGCCTTTGGTATTGGAATCAAGGATGCGCTTCATGGCTTCGGCGGTACGGACCGGCAGAGTGCTTTTTTCGATAACGATTTTTCCGCTGTCTGAATATTCAACGATGTCGCGGGCGGTCTGCTCCCAGTATTGAAGGTTGGCGGCGCGGCCAGCTCCTTCACCGAAAGTCTTGGTTGGAGTATTGACGCTGACGAAAATGATATCGGCCTTATGGATTGCCGCTGGAATTTCTGTCGTGAAAAAGAGGTTTTTCCCGCGAACCCGTTCGACAACTTCATCCAGTCCGGGTTCGTAGATCGGTAGTTGGTCTGATTGCCAGGCGGCGATGCGTTCGGCATTGATGTCCGCCACGGTTATTTCGTATTCCAGGCAGTTATCCGCGATAACCGCCATAGTTGGCCCTCCGACATATCCGGCCCCGATGCATAGAATTGATTTTTTCACTGTTCCACCTTTTTTGTTGTAAGCAGTTTAATGTAGTCTGTCTTCCGGAAAAATCAATCCCGATCAGGCAAATTAATGCGATCAGGCAACTTGTCCGGATTGCAAAATGAAATTTATTTTGTTTTAGGGTATTGCTTTTTTGTGAATGGGGTTGTATACTATAAATAATGATACAAAATAAAAAATTATCATTGTGTATAAAAACAGTTTAAAAATGATAATATTTATAAATTTATTATGATACAAAATGAAAGTATTGCATTATGGATAAGTTGAACGTCAGGACGATTGCCAAATCTGTTGATTTGAGTCCGATTACGGTATCCCGGGCTTTGAACGGGCATCCCGGGGTTAAAACCGCAACAAGGAATAAAATTCTGAAAAAAGTCAATGAGCTTGGATATAATTACCAGTCCAAGTCGACGACCGTGCGCAATAACCGGGCGAAGCGCATTGCGATTCACTGTATAGAGGAAAAACTGCATGGGGACATATATTTCAACTTTTACGGACAGTTGTATTTCAATCTGATCCATTATCTGAAAAAGCTGGGGTATACGGGATATACGGTCGATTTGAGCAAGGAGCGGGATGAAAATGCGAAAATTATAGATAAATGCGGAACGCTGATTCTGATGAATGAAGTCCCGTCCGCGGTGCTAAACGGTCTGAGGAAGAAAAGAAGCGATATGAATGTTATATCGATTTTCGCGGAGGTCTCAGACAGTTACACGATATGTCCGGATGATTTTCACGGCGGGCAGATTGCCGCGGCAAACATGATCAGGAACGGGCATCGGCACGCGGCTGTCTTTACGGTACTGGATGAACTTTGTTTCAGGTTGCGTTATGCCGGATTCCATACCGAGATGACTTATCATGCTCCCGGCAGTCGGGTTGACCTGATAAGATTCAACAATCCGCTTAATCATGATGACGCGGACCGTCTGGAACTGGAGGCTTTGGAAAATTATTTTGATAATGTTGATGAGATGCCGACAGCCGTGTTTGCGACAAATGGATATGCCGCGATATTTTTAAGTAATTTCTTAAAGAAAAGAGGTTACAGGATTCCGGAGGATATCAGTTTGATCGGCTATGATAATTATGATTACTATCAGGTTATCGATGTGAGCTTGAGCCGCGTGTGCTTTGATCTGAAAGCTCTTGCCAATCAGGTAGTTCAGCTGCTTAATAATGTCGTAAAGAAAAATGTCAGCGGAAATTACAACATATTGACTCCGGTGAAATTCATTGATAAAAAATCAGTTAAAAAGATTTAATATTTTTTCTGTTTAATACTGAAAGGAATAAAAAAATGGAGTATTTGTTGCAGCGCTATAGCGGCAATCCGATAATCAGTCCCCGGGATATGCCGTTTGAATGCTATAGCGTATTCAATGCCGGAGCGGTCAAATTCAAAGGTGAATATATATTGCTGCTCCGGACTGAAAGTTATGCCAGAAAAACAAGTTTTCATGTGGCTCGCAGCCGTGACGGAATAAATTTTAAGGTAGATGAAGAGCCGATTTATTATCCTTTAAGTGAAGTTGAACAGATGGGGACCGGGGTTCACAGATTTGATATGAGAATCACCCCGCTTGACGGTACGTTTTACGTCAGCCACGCGATCTGGCTTGATCCCTGGGGGTGTTGCATCGGGATTGCGCAGACGGATGATTTCAGAACTTTCCGGCAGATTTCATGTTCGGTTCCGTCAAACCGCAATGCGGTTTTGTTTCCGGAAAAAATAGACGGAAAGTATGTCCGGCTGGAGCGGCCTCAGGATATTGACGGGAGCGGGCAGATGTGGGTAAGTGAATCCCCGGACTTAGTCCACTGGGGCAATTCCCGGCCGGTAATATTACCGGAGACCAACTGGAATAGAATCAAGAGCGGCGCCGGTGCGGTGCCGATAAAAACCAGGGCCGGCTGGCTTGAAATATATCATGCGACATGTATGACGGCTTCGACAGAGAATTATCATCTTGGGGTTTGCCTGCTTGATTTGGCGGAGCCGCATAAAGTGATTGCCGCGCCGGAAAAATTTATTCTAGCGGCGGAAGAGTTGTATGAGTGTGTGGGACAGGTTCCTAATGTGGTGTTTACTTCCGGAGCGGTGGTTGAGCCGGAGGGGGAAGTAAAAATCTATTACGGCGGCGCGGACACCCGGATGTGTCTGGCGACCGTCAATATTAATGAACTCGTGGACTTTTGTCTGAAAAATAACTAACGGAGGAAAACAATGAAACAAAGCAGAGGATTCACACTAATTGAATTGCTGGTGGTGATAGCCATTATCGCAATTCTCGCGTCAATGCTGCTTCCGGCGCTAAACAAGGCTCGTGAAAAGGCAAAACAAATATCTTGTACTAATAACCTGAAGCAGATCATGCAAATAAATTTCTTTTATACTGATTCAAATGACGGCTATCTCATACCGGCAGTCGGATCAACGCATGTGGTGTCAGAATATTATAAATGGTATGTAGCAATACAGACTATCATGGGGAAAAAAATGAGTATTACATCTGGAGCTAAGCTGAAAACACTTCAGTGCCCGAGTGACCGTGATGCGATAACCAATAGTGGACTTGGAACAAATTATGCTTACTATGCCAGAAGTGGGCGTTTCGATTGGTTCTATGCCGCGTCTCCTTTGATCAAATACGGAGCTCGAAAACTTAACCGGATCTCAAAAACATCCCAGGCTCTTTTGATTGTTGATGGTAAAGGAATAAAATGTACTTCTTCGGATCCGAACAAGAGTTATACGTTTGATGAGTCCGGTTCCGGCGAATATTTTTACCCTGCAAGTCTCTCCACTTCATTCAGGCATAATTCGAAAACTAATTGTGCTTTTGTCGATGGGCACGTTGCACAGTATGGGATGCCTTGGCCACTCGACAAGTATTCTCTGCGTTGGACATTAGAATAATTCTACAAGGAAAATAAATGATAAAAAAAAGATGGTATGCCGGATTTCTCTTTTTTGTCTTGGGGGGAACAGCGACTGCAGAAAATATTCTGGATAATGGCGACTTTGAAGCAAACCTAAAAAAATGGGCTACTGTTCGGAGCCGGGGGGCGGCTGGAAGCGTTGTTGACTCCATTTCTTATGGCGGCAAGAAGGCTCTCTGTATGTTTCGCGAAGACGATAAACGCAATTATATATATTGTGGCATCATTCTGAAAAAAGATCGAGAGTACCGTCTGTCCGTCGCGATCAAGTGCGTAGGTGTTGAAAAGGACGATATTTGCATTCATATCCTTGCCCGGAAACAGGGAAAAGACGGCAAATATAAACCGGCCGGATGGATATCTAAGCATGGGGTTCACAAATTAATTCTTACTGGAGGGAGCCATGACTGGAAAGAGTTTTCTACTACCATTACCCGTGATATGATTCCTGATGAAGCCGAACGGTTTAATCTGATCATTGAGCGAAAAAACAATGGTAAAGGCAAAATCTATGTTGATGATCTGGTTCTCGAACCAATAGCAATTGGAAAACAAACCGTGACTACAACTCAACAGTCTGTCGCGCCTGCAACTGTGACTCCCGTAAAAAAAATGTTCACAGTATCTGCTCAGGCTTCAACTCCAGTAATAAATTCACCTTTGTCTCCGGTCAATCTGCTGCCGTTCGATACCTCGTTTGAAACCAATACCGGAGGCGCGGCGGTGCCTGCAGACTCCAC
The DNA here is from genome assembly GCA_963676655.2 of Victivallales bacterium. Classification (GTDB taxonomy): domain Bacteria; phylum Verrucomicrobiota; class Lentisphaeria; order Victivallales; family Victivallaceae. The sequence continues at coordinate 466,488 of CAXXKX010000004.1, forward strand.
TTATGCCTGGCACGGTAAATACGCGCTACTGCTGCCTGCTGACCTCACAGCCTGCCGAACCGTCCGTGTGCCGTTGATTAAAAAAAACAACCGCGATTATGTTTTTAGTTTCTATGCGATGAGCAACAAGGCAGTTAGGGTAAACTTCTATGTATCCAATGACTTTTATGGCAAATGCGCTTACCGGTCTATTCGTATCAATAAGGAATGGAAACGCTATATTTTTAATCTCCGCCCTGAAAAAAACACTACCGGCATCAGCGTTAATTTCCAGAAGCCGAAAGGGGTAAAAATCTGGCTCGACTCCTTTGCCCTGACAGCGGGGAAAAAAGATGTGCCTTATACCCCGTCCGCTCCGATCTCGCTGGGATTTGTGCCGATCGAGCCGATCGATAAAATTGCCGTTATCGACAACCAGCCGTTAACCACCAGAATGGGCGTCTGCAACAACACCGGCAAGCCGCAGAAACTTAAGATTACGGCCTTGCTCAACGGTTTTAACCAGCCTTCCCGCTCCCTTGAAAAAACAGTTCTGACTCTCGCTCCAGGCGAACTGTGGGAAAAAAATATAACCATACAGAAACAGAAGCAGCAGGGATACTGGGTAATGCGTCTTACCGCCGAAACCAATGGAAAAAAATATCAAAGCAGTCAACCGGTCGTTGTTCTGCCGCTTCCGTCGCCAGCTTCGCGTGACTCGTTTTTCGGGCTCCATTCCTGTAATGGTTATTACGGGCAAAAGGGCAGAAAAATCGGTGCTTCGATCAGCCGGGCCTTCGACAAATGGCGTCATCATCGTCCGGACAAACAGGGCCAATATCATCTCAACGCCAACAGTATTCGTGAACTGACAAAAAAGACCGGCATGGAACAACTCCGCTGTACTAATCTGAGAAATCCGCCATTCGGCATACCACGTCAAGGCTACTTTGCCCGCAATCCGGACGACATGGCAAAGTGGATACAGGCCTTGACTAAAGTTTATCGCGGCTGCATCAATTTTGTAGAACTTCAAAACGAACCCGATTTAAGCTATCAGAATCACGTTGAGAAATATGTAGATCTGGTTAACATGCTCGCACCGCAAGTCAGAAAAGTCGATTCAAACTTCAAGATTCTGGCAGCCGGGGTCAGTGGTGTTGATTTTAACAGCCATTTTCAATTTCTTAAAAGAGTGCTCAAAAAGACGGGGAAAAATATTGACATTGTGGCTGTACATCCCTATTCCATAAATCGCTACATTGTTCCCGAAGGCGGTGATGTCGGCCCAGAAGCCAGCGGCATGTATGGAAAAACGCTGAAGCTGAAGAAAATCATTCGCCAACTGGGCGGGCACCAGCCTGTTTGGTATGGAGAAGTTGGCTGGGGAGTAGACGTGCGTGAAGATTTTCTTAGCGACTGTGCCCAGCGCCATGCGGCTTACATGGTAAGGACAATGCTGATCGGCCTTGCTGCCGGGGTCGAAAAGTGTATTTATTTCCAGGTTAATGATGTAGTCGAAAAGGAATCTCAAAATTATGGTTTATGGCAATATTTTCAGCCGATGCCGGCGACGGTGGCCTATGCCGCCACGGTCCAATTGCTGGAAAAGGCAAAATTTCTGGACATCGTCCATAACCGTGACCTTCACTGTTATATGTTCCGTCACCGCGATGGACGGCTGTTCTTTGCCGTCTGGGTAAGCACAGATGACAAGACTGTATTTAAAACTAAACTAGATCCACGGAAAGTTGAAATCCGGGACATGATGAACAATCCGGTCAAACTTGATCCCAACAAACCGGTTGAACTAAAGTTATCAGGAAATGTGTTATACGGTTTTGCGCGTGACATGACCCCGGACGAACTGAAAAAAATACTTTCCAAGGCTCGTTACGAATTGCCGCCACTGCGGATCAACTGGTCATTAAAAAACGGTAACGACCTGCAGGTCGCACTGACCAACGTACGTACTCAGTCCCTTGCCGGTACGGTAAAAATTGATGGTGCGCGCTTCTCCCAGTCCGAGCAATTGTTTCAGGTCAAGCCTGGATCAACCGTCTATTTACGTTTTAAGGCACCCGATGGACTAAGACGGAATATTCTGAAACTGACCGGAACGTGTAATGTCGGTAAATTTGCGTCATCGTTCACATGTTCCACCTTGCCGTGCGTACAGGGAACGCCTTCCCTGACAACAGGCTCTGTTCTGCCTGCGTATGGCCGTTTGCCCCAGATGGACAGTCGCAAAAATTTGTTGCCCAATGATCCCGGAAACGGCTGGACAGGTCCTGGAAATCTGAGCGTAGACAGTGTCCTGTGTTATGATCGTAACAACCTTTATCTACTGGCCGATGTACGAGACGATACGCAATACCAGAAAGCAAAACCAGGTCGTCTCTGGTCGGGTGATTCGATTCAGTTGGCAATCGACACCGGCGCCAACGCCGCTCCGAATGCCGGATATGATAAGGATGATTATGAATTTGGTTTTGGATTGACGCCTTCAGGTCCGCAAAAAGAGCTGACCTATATCTATCAGCATGGTCGAGCCCAAACGGTACAGGCTGCGATTAAGAGCAACATTTTTCGACAGGGAGATCGCACCTGTTACCGGATCGCGATTCCCTGGTCGGTGCTGAAAATAAATCCTGCAAAAGGAGCCATTTTCGGACTTAACTTTACCGCCAACGATCACGATGGCGCCCGCGTGCGTTTCTATATGGGATTAACGCCGGGAATCGTCGAAAGCAAGAATCCCTATGTCTATCGGAAATTCATCCTTGAATAAACTACCCCGGGGCAGAGCTCACGAGGTATTAAACACGAAATATTTAATTTCCGCTTCAGCAAGGAGTTTTGGCGACTGAAGCTTGAATCGGTATAACGCTGTCCGTCGTACGGACAATAAAGAATATTTGATTAAAATTATGAGGTCAAGGTAATGTTTAGTTTTGATTCGGAAAATCTAAAGGTTGAAAACGGAAGCTTTTCATTCTCGGCTCCGCCATTGAAAAAGTTGGGTGCGGTTTCATTCAAAGGAGAGGCAAATACCATCTTTTGCAGTCCGGTGTTGCAAACTCCTGAAGGGAAATGGCGCATGTACTATACGAGCGATGAAGGTTCTCCCGGCAATTCCTTCAGAACGCTTTTCTGCGTGGATTCAGATGATGGCGAAGTCTGGAACGATGACTTTCGTCATAGAATACATTGCGATAATCTCCCTGAACGCGACGAACCGCAGATTCGTATCCCTTCCATATTCATACATCCTTCCGGGACCTGGTGTATGTTTGCATGGCTTTTTCATGAAGGCATGATCCGGTATGTACACTTCAAGAGTAAAGACGGCATAAACTGGCATGCAGTCAATATTGAAAACCCGTGTTTGATGCACCCGAATGATATTGATGCAGGAGGTGATCTCGGACTTGCCGGTCTTACCCCGGCAGCCTACATGTCAGAGCAGAGAAAAACTCTTGACCGCAACAAACTTTTAGATGTCAACTCAAAACATTCCAACGATTCAACGTTTACTTACTACAATGCAGAAAAGAACCGTTTTGAGCTTTATTCAGTTTGGCTGGCTAATAATCCAGCCGAATCAAAACATTATGTGGATTACGATAACGGGCCGGGCATAAGAAGAATTATTCAGCGACGCACCAGTATTGACGGAATTTCATGGAGCCTTCCGGAATTTGTAGTAACGCCTGATGAACAAGACCCGGACGCTATGCAGTTTTATTATTTGAGCGAGACAAAATATGAGGGCTGGAGAGTGGGAGTATTGGGACGTTATCCGTGTAAGGAGCAAATTATCGAACCTGAAATATGTTTCAGTCGCGACGGCCTTAACTGGAACCGTCCTTTTCGTCAGTCATGGATTAAAAAAGATGGTAAAGACGAAAATGCCGGACTGATTCATATGGCGCATCATTTCGTCGACTTTGGTGACCATTGGAAAATCTTTTACAATTCATCCTACTTTTTACACAACAATTGTCTCCAACCAAAACCCAAACCGAGACTTCGAGATCTCAATGTGGCGGAATTGCCCAAAAACCGTTTTCTGGGTCTTCGCGGAAGCGGAAGTATAATCAGTAAACCTTTTGTGTACAACGAAAACTGTCTTTCTGTGGATATGGATATAAAAGGCGAATTAAAAGCCGAATTGCTGGACATAAACGGAGATACGATACCGGGTCATGGTTTTGATAACCTGGAAATATATGATAAGGACAAAACCTGCAAGGGGTTAAGATGGCATTGCAAATCCGATGAGCAAATGGCGCTCAGGTGTTGCAGATTGCGTCTGACCGGAAGGAATATAACTCTTTATCGGGTTATTCACGAAAATGATCACTCTGGTTTACCTGAGGATTCTAACATAGGAAAATAATAATGGAAAACATTAATATGAATGAAAAATGCTATGATGTTATTGTTGCCGGAGGTGGTCCTGCGGGAACTGCGGCTGCCATTTCCGCTGCTAGACAGGGATTAAAAACTCTGGTCATCGAACATTCTGGATGTTTCGGAGGAATTTCCACCTCCGGGGTATTGCCGTTCTGGCTGGGGGTTATGAATGGTTCCATACCTTTTCCTAAAATGGTGGAACAGGGGTTGGTCTACAAGAACCTGCCAAGACCTCAACGTGTAGTGGGAGGTATTTTTCAGGAAGCCATAGACCGGATCACCGCTGCCGATGGTGGTGTAGGTCCGGCGGTTATGGCACAGACAGACCGTTGTCCCGGACTTGACCGTCTAGGATGTCACGATGAATTTACCTTTGATCTGGAAATTGGCAAACGCGTTCTGGATGAAATGGTTGTCGACTCCGGTGCGGATATCCTTTTTCATTCAATGATAGTCGGAACAGAATTTTCCCAACGTAAAATTGCGGGTGTCTATGTTGCAAATAAAGAAGGCATTACTTATATCACGGCGGATAGGTTTGTAGACTGTACCGGTGACGCTGATCTGATAGCCCGTTCTGGCCTCGCCACCGACAAAGGGGATCGTAAAACTGGAGAATTAACGGCGTCAAGCCTGGTTATTCACATTGAGGATATCGACTCTCCGGCACTGGAAAACTATCTTAATGAAGGCGGCGATCCCTGGTTCCGGGGCTGCTGTCAGAGTGCAAAAGAAAACAAACCGGACGCGGACATTCCCAAGGCCCTGATCATATTCCCGATGATACAGAAAGGCGTGTTCATGGTTAATGGCGGTACCGGAATGAACGGCATCGACGGAACAAACGCCGATGATGTCACCAGGATCATGCTCAAGGGACGACAGCGGGCCAAAACACTTGTGGAAGATTTGTTTCGTCCCTATGTGCCGGGTGCAGAAAATTGTCGGTTGAGGTTGACGGCCACTTATCCCGGTATCCGGGAAACCCGGCGCATTATTGCGGAATACACCTTGCAGGAAGAAGACCTACTGGAAGGAAAACGTTTTGATGATACCATTGCTCTGGCCGGACGTCATTTCGACCTTGGTCGGGGTAAACAGGAACAGCCTTTCCAGAAGCGTGATTTGTCTGTGAAAGGAGGAATTACGCCTATCCCGTATCGCTGTCTTGTCCCCCGTGAAGCAGATAATGTCATTGTGGCGGGACGCTGTATCGCGGCGGAAGGACAGTCCCTTGGTCCGGCACGAATCATGTCGACCTGTTTTGCCATGGGCGAAGCGGCAGGAATTGCCGCCTTTTTATCTTTGAGGAAAGCTATTCCATATCGAGATGTTGATTGTGGAAAACTGCAAGATATCCTCCGTGAACAAGGCGCAATTCTAGACTGTAAATCATAATAATGTAATTACGTATCAAGGTGATATCCGTATTTCCGATATCTGGCGGCTTCTTCAAACCCAATAGTCATATTGCACCATATTCCTATCGAATTTCTCATAAAGAAAACTTGAGTTTCAGGCATTTTGAATGTATCTTACCAGACTGGATTCGAAGTCATGCAAGACATAAAAATATGCTTGACCGCATATTTTCATCGTAAGATAAACAGAAAAGGATAAAAAATGGCTGGAATATTTAAAGCTTATGACATCCGGGGACTCTACCCGGAACAGTTGGATGAAGCGATGGCGCTGAACATCGGGCGTGCCTATGTGGAATTTACCGGAGCGAAAAAGGTTGTCGTCGGACACGATATGCGTCCCTGTTCGGTTCCGTTGAAAGAAGCCTTGTTCAAAGGTATGAACATGCAGGGGGCGGATGTTATCGACCTCGGTCTTTGTTCCACTCCAATGAGTTACTTTGCTAACGGTACTTTGAAAGCCGACGGCAGCATTATGATCACTGCCAGTCACAATCCCGACGGCTGGAATGGCTTCAAACTGTGTATTGCCAATGCCGTACCGATCAGCGGCGCGACCGGAATTGCCGACATTGAAAAACTGGTGGAAGCGGACAATTTTACCGCGGCCGCTCAACCCGGCGGCGTCTCGACTTATGATATCGCCCCAGAATATGCCGCGTTTCTGAGTAAACACAATAAACTCAATCGCAAACTGAAAGTCGTTTGTGACTTTGCCAACTCCATGGGCTCTTTCGAGATTGCGGGAATTCGCGATCTTTTTGAAATTATCCCGATGTATGAAGAACTCGACGGCAGTTTCCCGAACCATGAAGCCAATCCGCTGCACTTGGAAACGCTTGACGCCTTGCGGGCCAAAGTGGTTGAAGCCGGTGCTGATTTCGGGGCCGGATTCGATGGTGACGCCGACCGTTGCGGATTTATTGATGACAAAGGCGAAATCATTCCGATGGACCTGTTTACCGCGTTGCTGGCTCAGGATGTTCTGTCAGATGGTCCGGCGACGATTTTGTATGACCTGCGCAGCAGCTGGGCAGTGCGTGAGTGTATCGAGGCAAACGGCGGCAAGGCGATCATGTCCCGCGTCGGCCATGCTTTCATCAAAGCTCAAATGCGTGAAAACGACGCGGTTTTTGCCGGTGAACTTTCCGGACACTATTATTTCAAGGAGAACTTTACCGCGGAATCCCAGGGCCTGGCGTTTATGGCGCTGGCCAACCTCCTGTGCAAAACCGGTAAAAGCGCATCCGAACTGGTCGCTCCGCTGCGCAAATATTTTTCCAGCGGCGAGATCAATTCCAAAGTCAGCGATACCGCAGTCATTCTTGATGAACTGCGTGAAAAATACTCTGACGGCAACATGTTCGAACTTGACGGCGTTTCGGTTGAGTATGACAACTGGTGGTTCAATGTCCGTGCTTCAAACACCGAGCCGTTGCTGCGGCTGATTGTGGAAGCTAAAGACGAAGCGACCATGACCGCCAAACGTGACGAGCTGCTGGCTCTGATCCGCGGCTGAACGTGTTGCGGGTATGTGAAACATTCCTGAGTATTCAGGGCGAATCGACTTACGCCGGAGAGTTGTGTTTTTTCATCAGGCTTTCCGGCTGTAATCTCGATTGTGCTTATTGCGATACCCGCTTTGCCACTCCCGCCGATGCCGGCAGCGATATGGAACTGTCGACGTTGGTAAGGCTGGCTGATGAATCAGGATCGCCGCTGGTGGAAATTACCGGCGGCGAACCGTTGCTTCAGGAAGATACACCTGAGTTGTGCCGTGCGCTGCTCAAGCAAAGACTCAAAGTCCTGATTGAAACCAATGGCTCCCGTCCGGTCGATGTCTTGCCGCCGGAAGTCATTTGCATTATTGATTGCAAAACCCCTTCGAGCGGCCATGCCGCCGACAATTTTATTCCGAATTTTAAATCTCCGCCAACCAATTCCCAGATCAAGTTTGTTATCAGTGATGAAACGGATTATGATTTTGCCTGTGATTTTATCCGGGAATATGCTTTATCGCGAAAAGTTGATTCGCTCCTTTTCAGCCCCATGACCGCGCAACTTGCTCCGCAGACTCTGGCCGAATGGATGATCCGTGACCGGATTCCGGCCAGATTGCAGCTTCAGCTTCACAAATATATCTGGCCGCCTGACGCCAGAGGAGTATGATTTTTGAATCATTCTTTAAGTCCTCTATTGTTAGTTTTTTACATAAGAACTTTCTTATTTTCAATAGACTAAAAGATTATTTGATGTATATTACGTAATTTCAACATAATAACCATGCAACTTTAAGGATTATATTAATGCAGAAAGATTCATTACGCTTCAGACAGATTCACCTTGACTTCCACACTTCTCCGCATATTCCGGGAATCGGTGAAAAATTCGATAAAAAACAGTATCAGGAAGGACTCAAGCGGGGCCATGTCGATTCGATTACTACTTTCGCTATGTGTCATCACGGTTGGCATTATCATGAAACGAAAGTCGGGGAGATGCACCCCCATTTGAAATTCGACCTGCTCCGAGCTCAATATGAAGCCTGCCGGGAAATCGACGTTAACGTTCCGATCTACCTGACGGCCGGGGTGAACGATCGGGTAATCGACCTCCACCCTGAGTGGCGCGAGGTAGATATCGACGGCAGTTTCATCGGGTGGAGCAAAGGGGTTCTGCAGCCGGGATTCAAAAAAGTCTGTTTTAATACTCCATACCTTGATTTGCTGTGCGAAATGATCATTGAAACCGCTCAATTGTTCCCCGATTGTCACGGTATTTTCCTGGATATTATCAACCAGAATGCGTGTTGTTGTAAATGGTGCATGAAGTCGATGGTTGAGCAGGGATTCAATCCCGAACTTGAATCCGACCGCAAGGCCCATGCCGCTAAAGTCCTGATGAAATATTACCAGAAAACCACTGCCGCTCTGCGTTCGGTCAGTGCGGATATGCCGATTTTCCATAACAGCGGCCACATTACCCGCGGCAATTATGATATTCTGCCCTATTTCAGTCATCTGGAACTGGAATCACTGCCTACCGGCGGTTGGGGCTACGACCACTTCCCGGTTTCCGCCAAATACGTTAAAAACCTCGATTTCGATATCATGGGCATGACCGGCAAGTTCCACAGCACCTGGGGCGAGTTCGGCGGCTACAAACACCCCAATGCCTTGCGCTATGAATGTGCAGCGATGCTGGCCTACGGCGCCCGCTGCTCAGTTGGAGATCAGTTACATCCCAACGGCTTGATCGACGAGACTACTTATGATATTATCGGCGCGGCCTATGCCGAGGTGGAGCAGAAGGAACCGTGGTGTGTCGGAACGGAAAACATGGCGGACATCGCTCTGCTTTCCTGCGAAGGCTTGTTCGGCAAAGGCGAACACGGTCGCGACAACGCTCCGGACATTGGCGCTTCACGGGTGTTGCTGGAAGAGCAGTTCCTGTTCAATATTATTGACGACAACATGGATTTCAGTCCATACAAAATGCTGATTCTGCCTGACAGTGTCACGGTTGATGCGGCTCTCAAGGCTAAACTTGACGCATATCTGGCCAAAGGCGGTAAACTGTTCCTGACCGGGGACAGCGGCCTGAATCCAGAAAAGACCGGTTTTGTTTTTGACGTCGGTGCGGATTATGAAGGTGCGTGCCCGTTTCAGCCGGACTACATTTTCCCGAATGATGAATTGCGTCCTGATTTCATCAATTCCCCGTTGGTTATGTATAACCGCCCGAACCGTATCAAGGCAACCTCCGGCGAATCTCTGGGGCAGACCTATGACTCTTACTTCAACCGTACGTGGCGTCACTATTGTTCGCATCAACATGCTCCGAACGTCGATGACCCGTCAGGTTATGATTGCGGCGTGATGAAAGATAATATCCTTTATCTGGCGCATCCGGTGTTTACCAGTTATTACGGTAACGGCGCGGTGGCTTATCGCCATTATGCGGCAGCGGCTATCCGCAAGCTGCTGGCCGGAGATCAGTCGCTGACGCTGACCAATATGCCGTCGACTTCGCGTGTTTCAATGATGAAACAGGCAACGGAAAACCGTGACGTTCTGCATTTGCTGTATGCCAATACCGTCAATCGCGGCGGCGGCGTGATCCTGTTTAATCAGCCCCCGAAAACGGTTGAAGTTATTGAAGAGCTGATGCCGCTGGCAAATGTCGGAGTTGAATTGCAGGTTGCCGGTGACGTCAAATCTGTGACCTTTGAACCGCAGGGACAAGCTGTTGAATTTACCCGAAACGGTAATACCGTTTCATTCAAGGTTGATGAATTCACCTGCCATCAGATGGTTGTAATTCAATACTGAAATCACTCCTTAACAATATAAATTAAAATTACTCCCTGGTCCGGTTGTTAATCGGCCCGGGGATTTTTTTGTTCGAGAAGGTGTGTGTTTGTTGTTTTTTATTTGTTTTAAGTTGTTGGTAATTAATTTATTGTGTATTTATCTTAAATCACATGCTGATTAAATATCATAGTTAACAGTCTATCACGACAGACAGTTTAAAACATTGCGCCGCAGGCCACTGCGGCAGACAGAGCCTGATTAATTGATGGTTATGGTTGCATTTATCCCGTAGGTGTTGCATATTAAATAAATGTTACAAGGGAAATAGAGGTTTGATGTGGTTGTTTATATGAATGATACATTGAAAAACAAATCAGACGCTACTGAAAAAGAACCAATATGTGAAAAATGCGGTCGTAAGCTGGTCCAAGAGGAAATTGTGAACATTGGTCATTCAGGTTTTGAATTTAAACTGGTTGATTTGTGCCCTGATTGTGATCTCCCTCCATCTAAAAATGAACCTGACTTTTGTGAAAAGTGTGGACGCGAAATGAAATCGATACTTGTTTGTAAAGGTATCAGGTTTGATGATGGCAGTCTTGGACGATTGATGACTTCAGAAAATTTATGTCCGAGATGTGATGAACCAAAAAGAATATTGCTAACTATCATGATTTTTTTGACTTCGTCCGGAATAGTTGTTTTATCCGGCTATATAATATATTTACTATTCAGGTAATTTAATTATGAATAAAAAACGTCTGTTCATAGCGGTTGACTTGTCCGATGCGGTCCAAAAAAATATTTACCGGGTCTGTAACGATATAAAAGGAATTCGCTGGACTAAACGCGGACAACTGCATTTGACGCTGCGTTTTATCGGGGATACCCCGGACGATAAAGTAACGCAACTGTCAAAAGCTATGGACTTGCTTGATTTCTCCGCTTTTGACTTAACGGTTTCCGGAACCGGTTTTTTTCGTCCTAATATCTTTTTTTTGTCGCTGGATGAAGCTGAGGCGTTGTCGGTTTTGAAAAAGCGGATTGACGACCTGTTGAACAACGTATTGGACATGGAATACGAAAAACGTGATTTTGTCCCTCATATAACCTTGTCAAGGTTGAAAAAGCGGCTTTCTCCGGTTGAAAAAGCGGCTTTGCAAACATCCTTTGCTCCAATTATTCCGGAACGTTTTTCGGTTGATCGGATAACCCTGTATGCCAGCGAACTGAACTCCGAGGGCGCGATTCATACTCCACTTAAAATCGTTTCATCCGGCTAACAGGGGATAAAACGTGATTTATGACTTGCAAGTGCTGAAAGTGCGTCTTATATTTACTACAGGAGTGTTAATTGAACTTGAACTTACATAGCAGGAGGCCCTGACAATGAAAAAACTTATACCTTTAGCCGCTTTACTCCTGGCCGTAGGATGCCAGGATACCACGAATACCATTAACAGTATGGAACCGGATAACAGCCGGGGGATCAAGACCGATCAAGTAATTACCGACAGCTTTTTGAAAGGACGCCTTGTCGTCGTTCGCATCAATCAGGCTAAAACCAATACCGGGCTGATGCACGTCCAGGTTGGATTGCGTAATGCCAGGACCGGAGCGTTTTCCGAATTCTGGAGCAGTTTCAGCGGTGAAAATCCTTATCCGATCGCTTACAAATTTACCTGGTTTGACAAAAACGGGATGGTGGTTAACAACAATACCGGGAACTGGTTAATGAAAAATATTATTCCAGGGGATATTGCCTGGTTGCAGGCGATCGCGCCCAACGAACGTTGCGTTAATTTTACTTTGAGTCTGAAAGAACACGATTATTCGGAAAATAATTAAACGCCTGAAAGGAAATATGATTATGCTGAAAAAAAGTTTGTATGCTGCGGGAACCGCCGTTTTATCGGTTGTCTTTGTTGCCGGTTGCAATTCCGGGGAACAGGCTTCATACATCGATCCGGGCGGGACTCGTTCGTTGATTACCACTGATAGTGTTAATACCAAAGACTGGCATATTGCCTCGAACGCATTGATTAATTCAATGCTCCAGTCCGGCGCTTTGACCCGGCCTGACGGTCGGAAGACCATCGTTATGATGGGCGGCGTCAAGAACCGGACCAGTGAACACGTTAATACGAAACAGTTGACCAACCTGATTCGAACCGCGATGCTCCGTACCGGGAAAGCCCTGGTCACAACCGCGGTCAGCGGCAGCGGGGCGGAAGACAGTTCTACCCGTGATGTCAGAAAACTGGAAAATGATGATATGTTCAACCAGGCTACCGTTCAGAAACGCGGTACTGCGATTGCTCCGGATATGAGTCTGGCCGGTGAGATCATTCAATCCAAAACCGTTTCCGGGAATAAACGGGAATCATATTTTCAGTTTCATCTGACTCTGACCGACTTGAAGACCGGGCTGGCGGTCTGGGAGGATACCAAGGAGATTGCCAAGCAGAACCGTACTCCCAAAGTCGGTTGGTAATCCATGAAACGGCATCGTCAACGCAAAACTCCGCGCGGCAAACATCGCAGTGACCACCGGGTCCCCCGTAAAAGGGAAAAAATGCCGCGGGCAACCGGAACTCTCTCAGTTTCCGCCGGCGGCTTCGGTTTCGTAGCTCTCGAAACCGGACCGGATGAACCAAAACAACCGGACCTTTTCATTCCCCCGCGTTATGTTGGACAGGGAATGGATGGTGACAAGGTGGAAGTTGAACTGTTGCCTCAGGACCGCTATCGGCAACCGGGGCAGGGGCCGGCCGCCAGGATTGTCAATATTATCGAACACGGCCGCACCATGATCGTCGGCGAATTGCTGGCCGGACACAAGGTCAGGCCGATCAATAAAAAAGTCCGGGACGATGTTCAGGTATCAGGCAGCCTTTGCGGCGCGAAGCGCGGCGACTGGGTCCAGGTTGAGCTTTTGCACGCTTCCGGCGTGGAACTTAACGGTATGCGGCGCGGAATTATTCGCGGCAAAGTCGGACGCGCCGGAACGATTGTCGGCGACCTCGACGCGGTATGCAGTGAATTCAGCTTGCCGGAACCTTATTCGGAAGAGGATCTGCAGGAAGTTGAAAACCTCGAAATTACCCCGATTCAGCGTCGCGATCTGACAAAGTATTTCTGTGTGACGATTGACCCTGAAGATGCCAAAGATTATGATGACGCGGTCAGTATTGCTCCCGGCGAGGATGAAAATGAAGTCATTATCGGGGTGCATATAGCTGACGTAGCCGCCTGGATCAGACCCGGAACCAAATGGGACTCCGAGGCGCTTTACCGTTCGTTTACGGCCTATCTACCGGGGCGAACTCTGCCGATGCTGCCGAAAAATCTGACTGCCAAAATAAGTCTGCAGCCGGGCGAAGCATGTCCGGCTCATACCGTTTTAATGACGGTCCACAAGATCAGCGGACGCATCCTGAAATCCGAGCGTTTCCACAGTATGGTCAAGATCACTGAACGGCTTACCTTCAATAAAGTTCAGGCGTATATCGATACCGGCGCAAAAGGTGATTGGGACGATAAATTCTGCGCCTCGATGAATGGTTTGATCGATCTTTATAAAAATATGCGCCAGTATCGGAAAAAGACTGATAAATTCCTGGAAATGGCGATACCCGAAATCCGGGTTATCTGCAACGAGGAAACCAATGAGATAACCGGCATGGTTCGCAAAGAACAGCGTGAAGCCGATCAACTGGTCGAAGAATTCATGCTGGCGGCCAATACCGAAGTTGCCAAGGAACTGGTCGCGAAATCCATTCCCGGCATTTTCCGGGTTCATCCCGAACCGGAACTGGAGAAACTTGAGGAATTTGGCAACTTCTGTATTGCCTCGTTTGATCTCTATCCGGGGGATTTGAGCAACCGGATCAACTGCAATAAATTCCTTGAAAGCATTCCGGACGGGCCCAATAAACCGATTATCCTGAGTGCGTTTCTGCGTTCGCTGCAGCGGGCCAGTTATCTTGAAAATTCGGAATTGCACTTCGGTCTGGGCAAAGGCCGTTACAGTCATTTTACCAGTCCGATCCGGCGTTATCCCGACCTGGCGGTGCATCAGCAGCTCTGGAGCGCGGATACCAATGCCCGGTTGAAATCCAAAAAGACCATGGCCAAGATAAGTGCCGAATGTTCGGAAAAGGAACAGAATAACGACGAAGCCTGGTATGCCGCCAACGACCGCATGAAACTGCGTTATATGGAACAGCAGATGGATACCAATCCGGAAGCAATGCACGAAGGTGTGGCGGCCCGGATCACCGCCGCCGGTATAGTGGCGGACATCCCTGACATGGGCGTGTACGGTTTTATCCCGATCGAGCGGCTCAACGGACGTTTCAAATACGATAAAAACAATGAAATGCTCTATTCGGTCCGCGGACACAAGGAATATCATCCCGGAGACGTCATTTTCCTGCGTCTTGCCGGCATTGATTTCATTAAAGGCACCGCCATTTTCCAGCCGTTTTGATTTTTTTATAATGAAACTTGATTTTTGTAACTTTAGGGGTTACAATAATATATAGGTAGAGTTGATGATAAAAAGCTTTAAGCATAAAGGATTGAAAAAGTTTTTTGAGTCTGGTTCAACCAAAGGAATTCAAGTAAAGCATAAGAAGAAGTTAGCTCTGATTCTTGACCTGTTAGACGCTATAGACAATATTGATGACGCCAATATGCCTGGGTCGAATTTGCACATTCTTGAGCCGAAACAAGATTCGATATGGTCATTAAAAGTATCAGGGAACTGGCGTATTACATTCAAGTTTGAAAGCGGTAATGTCTATATTGTTGATTATTTGGATTATCATTAATGATGTAATAAGGGATATATGATATGAGTGAGCAACTTGAAAAAACAATACCGGTAATTGAAAGGTCCAGGTGTCCATCTCATCCCGGCGAAATATTAAAAGGGATGTATCTGGATGAATTGCAAATAACTATAACGCAGTTTGCCCGGGATATTGATGTATCGCGTAAAGCGGTTTCTGCGATAGTAAACTGCCGCAAGTCGATAACCGCCGAAATGGCGCTGAGAATCTCCAAAGCGGTGGAAACTTCTCCACAGCTATGGTTGAATCTGCAAGCCAATTATGATCTTTGGCAAGCTGCTCACAGCGGCAGGGATTTCCTGAAAAATATTAAACCGGTCGCTGCAATGGTATAAACATAAACGATGGGGGGCAGTTGCGATTCAAAAGAGATGCGGTTTATTGGATAATTGCCAAAAATAAGAGAGGGAGGAGAGGTTTTGAAGTTTAAAATTAATAAGCATAAAGTTGTTTTATTAGTTGTCCTTACGATCTTATGTTATTCAGGAGCTGCTTTATATTATTATTTTGCTCCTGATAAAAAAGTTTTATATCCATCTGTTCGGTTTTCTCTTTATGATCCATACACTGCGGATAAATTATCACAAGAGCAGTTTGAGTCTGGTTCTTATCCTCAGGCATCACCCGAAGAAAGGCGAAGATGTTTTCGCGAATTAGCGAATAATTTGAAGTCAGCAGCAGGAAAAAAATTTGATTCCATTGATGTGGAGTTAATGACTGCTTCGGTCACACTTGATTGGGTATGTGATATAGAAAACAAGCAGGTTGCTGCTGAACCTTTGAGTGCGCAAGGCTATTTCTTGTTGATATATCAAGTAAAAACCAATAATACCGGAGTTACAATTGAAGGGATTCAAGCAAATGTTGATGATAAAAATATCCCTTTAAAGTCGGTGTGTAATGAATATGGATATTCATGCGGTAACCCTTTTTACCGGGATTTAATGGCTAAAATAAAGTTGCCAGAAGGTCCTGAGGATAAACTGAAATTTGCCGGTTTAAGCTTGGGGGTTTGGTCGCATTTTGATGCAAACAGGTTGAAGCATAGCAGGATAGAGATCCCGAATATTTGGCATAAACCCGGCACGCGATTGATTGACTCGCAATTGCAAAAAATGAATATTGCTCTTTCGATCAAAAAGCTTCAATATGTGGATACAAATCATAACCGGTATATTGATATTCAATATCAAGCCCCGTACTACAAGAGGCTTATGTTTGAAATAGTTCAGGGAAATAGAGTTTTTTCTTTTCCCTCAAAGAATACTATTCTCGCTGGCAAAGGAGTATACCGGGTAGTGGATCGGTTCGACTTTGATTCAACTGCAAAATTGGTTGTGAAAGTCATAGGATGGGAGCCGACTGATAAATGTGAATTAAAGTTAGTCAATTCAAAAGGGGATTAATCAGACTATGCTTAAGATAATTTTACATTTATTACTGGGATATTTATGTATTACACCGCTTTGTGCTTTTAAGCTAAAATTACGTAAAATACATATTAACAAAGTTCCATACGCTGAATTTAAAACTAACTATCCTCATAGAAATTGGTTTCACTACCCATCATTATATACAAGTTTAAGTCTTAGTGACTTTGCTGAAGGACGGGGCCCGATTTATTTAAAGTATAATCTTGATTTTAAAGATGATGTATTTTCTGCAACAAGAAAGATGCGTCAGGAATTATTTATGGCAAATTATGTCAGGGGGATGGACAAAGAAGATGAAGTCTCGATGCCTGACGATTACCGATTCAGAGTGTATTTTGATCGGAAGGTTAAGTTTGGAACCGCCGGGATCAGTTTATCCGGTAAAATGAAAGTTTTTACCGGGCAAATTAAACGGTTAAAGGTCAAGCTTAGCCATTTGAAAGATCATTTGGATGATCTCAAGAAAGATAATATCAGTATATCACTGGATTTGAATGAAAAGACGAAAAATTATTTACTTAAAATTGATTTTGGAGAAAAAGAACATTACCATGTTTGCCTGGATGATTCAACAAGCCGAAAACCAGAGCGGGATATATCTGTTTTTACGGGAACAAAAGGCTATGCAATCAATCCGGAGTTGTTCAAGTCAGATGGCGTATATCTTGTAATAGTTTATGCGGAAGATATTAAAAGTCAGGTCATTGATGTCAATTTCAATGTGCCGTTAAAGTGGAAAACCATAACTTTTCCGAAGAACAGGAAAATGAAACTGGTCCCGGTGGGAACAGAGGATAAAACACCATAATCTTGTAAATAGTGGAGTTTGTTGTATTGTTATTAATATGACTGGAATAATTTAGGGATGTTGTCATTTTCCGCCGTTTAAGAGAAATAGTTTGGGACAGAGACATATTTGATTAAATAAGAGAGGGAGGAGAGGTTTTGAAGTTTAGAGTCAAAAAAAAGACCGCAGTTGAGATTGTGGTTTCTATTGTTTCTGTTATCGTTGTTATTGTAATAGCTATATCCTGTGATGTCGGATTAAATTCGTGGTTTCGGTTTCATTTACGCAATATCGCTATTTATTTTGAGCCATCTACAATTCCTGCTTACGTAAAAAGATATCCTCCCATAAATTATGAGTTTGATGTGCCGGATACCGCAGATAATCTGGCTGACGAGTGGTTTTACACTCAAGTTTTTCCGGACATTAAACCAGACAAAAAACGAATGGAAAAGATTAAAGCAGATATCCCGATATGGAGAAGGCAGTCAGAGGACTTTGATAAAGTAAAATTTGAGTTTGTAAAAGCTTCATTGAACAACAGTTGGGAATGTGATATTGAAAATAATTCAGAGGTCAAAGCTCCACTGCGTGGCAAAGCCAATGTTTTGCTTTTTTACAACATGGAAAGTTATTGCACTGGTGTTATTTTTGATAAGTTGCTGTTAGAATCGGGGAATGAAACCTTTGACGTTAAAGCAAAGGCGTATTCGCTATACCGGTATAGTGGATTCAACTTTCCTGGATATCAAAAATATGGCGCTTCATACTTTAAATTAGATAAAATTCTCGATAACATTGATGAAACTCCGAAGTTGACAGGTTTTACTGTTGGGTTAGTTAATTATTTCAGGACGGAACGCTGTTACTATAAGAAATGTTGCGTATATGATGATGTATGGACATTAGCGGGGAAAACTTTACAAAGTAAAGTACTGAAAAACAATAATATTGAAATATCAATTGGCAAAATTATTCATTCCGAATACCGGTCTAAGGGGCAAATTGAAATAAAATATGTTAAACCATATAATACCTTTGTGAAATATAAAATTATTCAAGGGAAAAACGTGTTTTCATATCCTCCCGAACACTTTTATTTGGGTTCCAAAGGAACTTTTGTTTGGGAGGATACGTTCGATTTCAGCAAAAGTGCCCGATTATGTGTTGAAATAAAAAGTTGGGTTTTGCGGGAAACGCGTTCATTCAAATTCGATAACGTAAAATGAAAGATATGATAATGCGCAAAACAATCCTCTTTTGTCTGATCATTTTTGCAGTATCGTCGTATGCGGCGAAATTGAAGTTGCGAAAAATTGAAAGCTATTATGTCCCGTTTGCCGCGTTTAACAGCAAATATCGACCTCACAACCCTGATTCAATGTCCTTGATATTATCTTTTTATTTGAGTGATTTAAAAAGAGGCAGGTATCCGGTTTGCCTGCAGTATGATATCACGGCAAATAACGATGACGCTCTGATTTCTTCAAAAACAGGAGAGAATAACTTTCTCATGCGTGTCCCAATTCTGAAGTTTGCCAGAAAAGACCGGACACAGGAGAATTTTGACACGAGTTTTGCAATTTCTTTTTCAAAGAAAATGCGCTACAAAACAAAAAAATTAACCATAACTGGAAACATGCAGCTTGTAACCGGAGAGATTAAACTTTTCCGGATAAAACTTAAGGACATAAAAAAACATTTGAATGACTTAAATGGAGCGGGAATCAAGATGTCCTTTGATGAAAAAGAAAATATACCACGTATAATTCTAAAAGTGGACATGGGAAAAATTAATCATTATTATGTCGGGTTTGACGACACTTTAAAACCAGTTGGACATATTGATTTGTTCAGGGACAGCGTAAATAAATTTTACCGCATTCCGAAGTCGTTATTTAAAGACGATGATATCCAGTTGAATATTATTTACGCAACAGACCTTAAAGCCGAAGATATAAAAGTAAATTTCAATGTACCGTTAAAGTGGAAAAGCATAACCTTTCCTGAGAATAAGGTAAAACTTGTCCCGGTGAAAACTGAGGATAAAACACCATAATCTTGTAAATAGTGGAGTTTGTTGTATTGTTATTAATATGACTGGAATAATTTTGGGGTTTTGTCATTTTCCGCCGTTTAAGAGAAATAGTTTGGGACAGATGCATATTTGATTAAATAAGAGAGGGAGGAGAGTTTTTGAAGTTTCGAGTCAAAAGAAGGACTGCTATATTGCTGGGAGTTCTGTTTCTGCTGTTGATTTTTGTTTTCGCGGTCTATGTTCCCTTTTACAAGCAATTGCATCGTTGGGGCGTTGATAAATACGGTAAAATTACAGATCCACCAGTAATTCCTTCTTTTGTTAAAAGATATCCCGCGATCAATTATTTATTTTATCTGCCGGATACTGAAAAAGGATTAGATAAGGAGCTTGTTTCATGTGGAGTTTTTCGAACGGGGACGGAATCTGAAAGTCTTGATAAAGCTAATAGCTGGATTGAACATGTGAAAAAACAATGCCCGGACCTTGATGACGTTAAATTTGAGTTTGTCGTTGCGTATTCCTCTGATACGTGGAAATGTGAAATTGATAATGACACTGAGACCAATACTCCATTGGTCGGGACCAGTCAGATATGGTTGGAGTACTTTATGGAGAGTTACCGATCATGGATAGTCGTAGATAAATTACGCTTATGTTCAGGAATGCGTAACTTTGAACTTTCAAGAAAAATATCTTTTACTGGTGGATATGGCTGGACAAATGATTTGCAGTATGGGGCATCTTATAAGTCTATGTTTAGTTTGAAAGATATTCCTGGTGACCTTAACGAACCTTTAAAGCTCACTGGAATCACGGTTGGTTTAGTTAATTATTTCAGGTATGGCCTACCTTTTCTTAAAACCAAATGTAACTTTTCCAACGTTTGGGACCTTCGAGGTAAAGAGTTATCAAATAAAATTTTACGTAGTAAAAACATTAAGATATCTATTAATGAAATACTTCCTGCAAAAGATGGAGATGGAGGAACTATTATCTTGACAGTCAAAAGTCCAATGTTTTCAAAAGTAAAAATGAGTATTTCCCAACAGGGGAAAGTTTTCAAAATCAAATCCGACCCGCTTGAGGGACTGAGTGGAATAATCCGATGGAAGGATAAGTTTGATTTTGGAAAACCTGCTATTCTCCACATTGAATTTAACAGAAGCCTCAGAGTTGGGACATGGGACCTAATGCTGGAACCGGAAAAGTGAGGGTTGGTCATGCATAAACTAATATTCAATTTTTTTGTCATGTTCGGTTTTGTAGTTTCAGCTCAGGCGGTCAAATTAAAGTTATGTAAGATTACCAATGAAAGAGTGCCATTTGCGGCTTTTGATCATAGATGCAAACCTTACTGGATTCAAAAAGGTTCAACGAGATTTGCATGTTGTTTTAGTGATTTTGACAGAAAAAATGTACCGGTTTATTATGATTGTGATATAAAGGTCAATGGCGACTCTTCTCTTCTTTTTCAATACAAGAACAGTCAGACGTTGTTGAACCGGTATTCGGTGTTGAGAGACGAAAAAAATACGATTCGTCAAAGGCTGTGGTTATCAGTTTATGGGACTCCTGGAATACATTACGGGACTAAAATTGTCAGCTTGCGTGGAACTATCAAGTTGTATAGTGGGGAATTAAAAATATTTCGAGTTAAATTCAAGGATCTAAAAGGGCGGTTGAGTGATTTTAATAAAGCGGGCATAAACATTCTTTGGAACGAAAAAGAAAATGTACCGCGTTTTACTCTGAAAGTGGACATGGGAAAAATCAAACATTATTATGTCGGAATTTATGACCCGGCAAAGCAAGATATCGCCAACCGTGAATTATATTGGGACAAAATAAATAAAATTTTCAGAATACCTAAGAAAATAATCAACAATGATGATGCATACTTCAATTTATTCTTTGTTGAAAAAGTAAAAACTGAGGATGTAAAAGTAAATTTCAATGTGCCGTTAAAATGGAAAACCATAGCTTTTCCGGAGAAAAAGATGAAACTTGTCCCGGTGAAAATTGAGGATAAAACACCATGATTTTGTAAACTTGATATCTCTTTATCGGCATTCACAATACCATTTTTTCTCCTTGCTCGTTTATTATTGCAATGTTTATCCAGGGAGCGCTGGTCCCCAGACCGGCATACACAATATTACTTCTTTTTCATTGCCCATGAACAATACTTAAAAGCTTATTTTCAGGTTGGTATTTAAGAACATAAGAATATTTTTTTGAATACGGAGAATGTGTGAATAATATTATCGAAGAAATGAAGAATATTAACTTAAACGAATGCCGGTCTGGTGACCAGCGCTCCCGGCATACACAATCCTATCTTTTTTCTTTGATCTTTAACAATATTTAATATTTAAAAAGCTTATTTTCTTGTTTGTTTTACTTGAAAAAACACCGGTTTGCATGAATATTTATGTTTTACTTAATGAATAGGTATTTTTTGATAAGACGCAATAAAAAGGAGAATCGGTATGGCTAAATTTTCAATCGGCCTGGACTTCGGCAGCAACTCGGTCAGAGCTTTGATCATTTCCCTGGTAAACGGTGAAGAATTCGGCAGCGGAACCTGCACTTATCCAGGCGGCACCAGCGGGGTTTACACGGACAAGGCGAATCATCATCTGGCAAGACAACATCCGCTGGCTTATGTCGAGGCGATGGAAACGGCGATCAATACCGCGGTTAAAGAAGCTTCCGCCCGCAGCGATTTTGATATCGGCGCGGTTGTCGGAATCGGGGTGGATACCACCGGTTCGACGCCTTTGCCGGTGACGAAAGAATGCGTTCCGCTGGTTGCTTTGGATGAATTTAAAGACAATTTAAACGCTTTTGCCTGGATGTGGAAGGACCATACTTCCATGGAAGAGGCTGAAAAAGTTACAGAGATCGCTGCGGTTAATCGTCCGCTGTACCTGAAACGCTGTGGCGGAACCTACTCCTCGGAATGGTTCTGGTCAAAGGTCTGGCATTGTTTGAATATCGATCCGAAAGTTTTTGATTCAGCTTATACCTGGCTTGAATTTTGTGATTATATTCCGGCGGTTCTGGCCGGCATCAATGATGTCGAGCAGGTCAAAGCCGGAGTTTGCGCCGCCGGACACAAGGCGATGTACAGTGAAGAATGGGGCGGTCTGCCCGATGCCGAATTCCTGGCGATGCTTGACCCTAAACTGGCGGAACTGCGCGGCCGCATGTACGACAAGGCTTATACCGCCGATGTCGTGGCCGGAAATCTTTCCGTCGAATGGGCCGAAAAGACCGGTTTTCCTGAAGGCATTCCAATTTCGGTCGGCGCTTTTGACGCGCACCTCGGCGCGGTCGGGGCCGGAGTCGGCGGCAGCCGTCTGGTCAAAATTATCGGGACTTCCACCTGTGACCTGATGGTAGCGCCGAACGATACTCCCGTACCGGAAATTACCGGAATTTGCGGCGTGGTTGACGGCTCGGTCATTCCCGGATATTACGGAATCGAAGCCGGACAATCGGCGGTCGGCGATATCTTTAACTGGTTTGTCTCAAAAGTCTGCGAGAGCGACCACAAAGTATTCGGTCCCCTGACTGAAGAAGCTTCCGCCATGAAACCCGGAGAAAGCGGCTTGCTCGCATTGGACTGGAACAACGGCAACCGCTGTGTTCTGGTTGATCCGAAACTGACCGGGTTGATGCTGGGAATGACCCTGCACACATCGCGGGCGGAAATGTATCGCGCATTGATCGAAGCGACTGCTTTCGGGGCTCGCAAGATTCTTGACCGGCTGGCTGAAACCGGGGTTACGATCAGCGAAGTCATCAATTGTGGCGGTATCGCCGAAAAAGATCCGATGTTCATGCAGATTTATGCCGACGTCCTGAATTGCCGTATGGTGATTTCCGGTTCGGCTCAGACTTGTGCGCTTGGTTCGGCGATCTTCGGTGCGATTGTCGCCGGGGAATATGATTCGGTTGCCGCCGCGCAGGAAAATATTGTTACATTCAAGGACCGGGTATTTGATCCGATCCCGGAAAATGTCGCGGCTTATCGGGAACTGTATGATCTTTATTGTGAACTGCACGACAGTTTCGGTATCAAAGGCGAGTCCTTTGACCACAGCGCGGTTATGAAAAAGCTTTTGGAAATCAGCAGTAACGCAAAAAAATAACAAATTCAGTTGTAAGCAAATATAATTTTGATATTCAATTATCGACAGCAAAAAAGGAGAAGGTGAAATGTTTAACGTACCTGATGTAAAACTTGGCATAGTGGCGGTCAGCCGCGATTGTTTCCCGGTGGAATTGTCCCGCACCCGGATGAATAAACTGGCGGACGCGGTTGAAGCGGCCGGATTGAGTGTTATTCGCGGTGAAACCGTGATCGAATCGGAAGCGGACGCGGTCAAAGCCGGTCAGGAAATGTGGGAAAAAGGCGCTAATGCCGCGATTGTTTTTCTGGGCAACTTCGGCCCGGAAGGTCCGACTACCATTTTTATCCAGCGTTTTCACGGTCCGGTCATGTGCTGTGCCGCCGCGGAGGAAGACGGTCAGAATCTGGTCGACGGTCGCGGCGACGCTTTCTGCGGGATGCTCAATCTGTCGTACAACCTGAAATTGCGTGGCCTGAGCGCCCATATTCCGGAACAGCCGGTCGGGTTGCCGGAAGATTTGGCGGAGAAGGTTGTCCATTTTAATAAAGTGGCCAAAGTCTGGCTGGGTGTGAAAAATCTGAAAGTTATTTCCTACGGGCCGCGACCGCAGGATTTTTATGCCTGTAACGCGCCGATCAAGCCGCTTTACGACCTTGGAGTCGAAGTAATGGAAAACAGCGAACTTGATCTGCTTGACGCGATGAAGGCCGCTGAAGGTAATCCCGACGTCGACGCGATTGCCGCCGATATGGCGAAAGAGCTGTGTACCGGTAATCAGTATCCGGAAATGCTGCGCAAACTGGCCTGTTTTGAAAGCGCGTTGCTGAAATCGGTGGAAGACAATGCCGGTTCCCGCAAATACGTGGTGATGGCGAATAAATGCTGGCCCGCGTTTCAATGCGATTTCGGGTTCTGCCCCTGTTTTATCAATGCCCGCTTGAGTACCAAAGGCATGCCGGTGGCTTGCGAAGTGGATATGTACGGCGCGGTTTCCGAGTATATGTGCCAGTTGGCAACCGATATGCCGGCGACTATTCTTGACATCAATAATACCGTGCCGCCGAATATGATCACCAGCGACAATCTGGAAGGCTTCGATCCGTCCGACCTGTTTATGGGCTTCCACTGCGGCAACACCCCGAGCTGTCATTTGCGTGACGGCTTCGCGATGAAATACCAGTTGATCATGCACCGCCTGCTTGAAGGCGATGTTGCTCCGAACGTCTCTCGCGGGACGCTTGAAGGCTATCTGAAACCGGGTAATGTGACCGTATTCCGTCTGCAATCGACCTCCGACTGCCAGTTGCGCGGGTATGTTGCCGATGGCAAAGTGCTGGAAATGGAGCCGAATACGTTCGGATCTACCGGCGTGATCGGTGTTAAGGGATTGCAGCGGTTCTATCGTCATGTCCTGATCGGGCAGAACTTCCCGCATCACGCGGCGGTCGCGTTCAACAATTGCGGCGGAGTACTCTTTGACGCATATAAACTGTTGACCGGCAATACCCCGGCGTTCCCGCTGCCCCCGACCATGCTTTATCCTGAAGAAAACCCGTTTACCAGCAACCGCTGAGGCAATATGGAAAAATTTGACAAACTGCGCGAAGAAGTATACCGGGCCAATCTGGAACTGGTCGAACGCAAACTGATCACTTACACCTGGGGCAATGTTTCCCAGATTGATCGTGAGACCGGGATTGTGGCGATCAAACCCAGCGGGGTGGATTATGAAACCATGACGCCGGATGATATTGTTCTGCTGAACATGAATTGCGGTTCGAAAGTTTATGAAGAGTCATTGAATCCGTCTTCCGACGCAGCGACTCATCTGGCGATTTACCGGGCTTTCCCGGAGATCGGCGGCATTACCCACACCCACAGCCAGTGCGCGACTTCGTTTGCCCAGGCGATGCGTCCGGTCACCTGTTTCGGGACTACTCATGCCGATTATTTCTTCGGAGATGTCCCGGTTACCCGGAAGCTGTCTTTGCAGGAGATCAAGGATGATTATGAATTGAATACCGGCAAGGTGATTGTCGAGGCGATTAAGCAGTTTGGCGACGATGCCTTGAGTATGCCGGCGGTGCTGGTGGCTCAGCATGGGCCGTTCACCTGGGGCGCGAACGCCGCGAAATCGGTTGAAGCGTCGGTTGTCCTTGAGGTTGTCGCCGAGATGGCGTTGCGGACAATCGCCCTGAACCCCTCTAAAAAAGCGATAGAAAAGGAGTTATTGGACAAACATTATCTCCGTAAGCACGGCGACGACGCCTATTACGGACAATAAATATAACCACGAAAAAGCACCTGTTAGCAGCGATGGGGCATTGATTCCATAGGACTTATAGGACTTATAGGACCCATGGGACATGTAGAGGCTTCTTAGTGTTGATGTTTTTGTATAAGACTTTTTCGTGTTTTTTCGTGCTTTTCGTGGTTAAAATAACGTATTAAGATAAATGAAAGGATTGAATTATGGATGTTAATGAAACGAAGAAGATTATTGCGGAGAAATTGAACGAGGGCATTGGCCTGTCTGAAATCCAGAAGATTCTGGCGGATGAACACGGCGTCAAAATGACGTTCCTGGAACTGCGGTTGCTGGCTTCTGAACTGGAAAATGTTCAGTGGGAAAAACCGGAGGAGCCGAAAGACGAAGAAGATGAAACGGATGAAGATGAAGTTGTTGAGCCGGA
The DNA here is from genome assembly GCA_963676655.2 of Victivallales bacterium. GTDB lineage: Bacteria > Verrucomicrobiota > Lentisphaeria > Victivallales > Victivallaceae. The sequence goes on from CAXXKX010000004.1 coordinate 492,569, forward strand.
AGTACAGACCGGTACGGTAGTCGAGATCAGCCGTCTGGCTCGTCCCGGCGCGATGATGCACGGTTCGGTGAAATTCGGTTCCGGTCCGACCGCCGAGTGGATTCTTGACAGTCGCGGCCAGCTTGGGCTAGACAAACTGACCGGCGGTGAACCGACTGAAGAAGATATCCAGGAATTCCAGCAGGAACTCCAGAAAGCGGTATCCGGCGGAAGACGCTAATCAGAATTAATGCTCGGAGGGAACAGTATGTCCGGGAGTGAAAAAGAAATTACTGAACAGAAGGCGGTTCCGAAGAAGAAACGGCGCTGGTTAAAGCGGCTACTCTATTTGGTGATACTTCTGCTTGTGCTGGTTATAGTTCTGTATGGAACAATAACTTCGTCGTGGGGTATCCGTGAGCTGATACTGCCAAGGATCGCGGCAAGCGCAGGTATGAAAATCCAGGCGGATGAGGTCGATGCTTCTTTATTTAAATCGCGGATTGCGCTAACCGGGCTAAAGGCTGAACGGTCTGGACAATTTCAATTCAGCGGCAAAAAAATTTCCTGTAATTTTGATCTTGGCGCGATTATGGACGGCAATATCAAACTCAGCAACATCAGAGTTGACGGGGTCAAAGGAAATCTGCAAATTACAGAAAAATCCAAGCCGGCAAAGCCTGAATCATCACCCTCTCCACCGTCAACGCCCCCCACCGTCCCACCTTCCACGCCAAAGAAGCCTCAGGTTGGAACAAAAAGTTCTCCGGTTACTTTTGACTTGCGGGATGTCAAACTTTCAGATGTTGATTTTGAACTTAAAATGACTGGTCCCAGTGGCGAAAGAACGTTTTCTCTTAATCAGGTGAATGTCGCAGCTGAACGTTTTACCAACGGTCAGGATGCGAAAATAGTTTTGACGTCGCTGGCTGATATAACTTCCGGCGATGAACTTAGGCTGAAAGGCGCGCTGGATATTGACGCCGTGGTGAATTTGGGGTCTGACTGGAAGCTGAATAAACTTATTTTGAACAAAACCGGGATAATTGGCGTGTCCGGAAAAGTCGGGGATACCATAATCACGAAGCGTTCATTGAACCTTGCGGCCGATATTGCGATGAGCGAAACCGGCCTGAAAATCTCGAAATTCAATTTTTCCGAAGTTAACGGCCGGGGACTAAGCGGAATCGATTTAACTGCCGACATCAATTTCAAGCCTTGGAAAATTAATGCAGAAATCAGCAAGGGATATTTGTCAAACGACCTTATCAGTTCGGTCGCCATGATCGCGGCGGGAGTTTCGCCGGGGAACAACCAGATTGATTTCGGGGGAAAAATCACTACGGTTAATGATAATATCAAAGCCGCGTTGAAATTGAAGATAACCCGTTCCGGCAATATTGTCTTTAATAAACATACCTATCCGCTCATGCCGGCAGTTGTTAATGCCGATACCGAATTGCTCTGCAACTTAAAGCAGGAACGTGTAAAAGTCGGCTCTTTTAATGTAAATGTTGTTTCCAGAGGCCAAAAACGATTGGACCTGAAACTGCTTGAGGCTTATACTCTGAACCGTAATGCGGAAAAGCCGGGAACGTTGAACCTGTTCATGGAAGCGCGGGATATTGATCTGAAATTCATCAATATGTTTGCATCCGGTCTTGATCTCGGCGGTTCTTTCAGTGCGAAACTTTACATTGACCTTGCCAGGCTTTACAAAGACATTGCGGTGCGTGGAGCATGGGCTGTCAAAGGTTTCAGCCTGAAAGTTCCGACATGGCTGATACCCCAAATCTCGGTTGCCAACAAACTGGACTGTTCTATAACCGGTTTTAAGGAATTCAATATTACCGAAAATACATTAAAATTTTATGATGGTGAAAAATATCAGGGCGAGGCTACTCTGACCGGGAAATACAGTTTGAAATCAAAAGCTGGACAGGTCAAATTCAGAACCGCAAAATTGAATTCAAGCTTTATCCGTAAGTTTATCTTTACCCCGGATAACCCGGTAAATGGTTATATAACTTCTTTGGAGCCGTTGACGGTCAATGCGGCAACGGATCTGCGGCTTTCCGCCCATCGTATTGTCTACAAGGATACCAGCTTGGATTTCAAGCAGAATGACCGGGATTTTGTTATTGCCAAAGTGCCTGATTTTAAAATGCTGCTGCAGAAACCGCTGGCGGAGATCGAGAATACGCAATGTTCACTGAAAATAAACCGTCTGGATCTGACCTGGCTTAACCGCTTTCTGCCGCGGGATAAATGCAGCTTTCAACAGGGACAAGCCAGTTTTGACGGAACTGCGACCTTCGGCAGCAGCATTACCGATATTAAGTTTGCGATCAAGTCTGATGCGGATAAGATTTATTTCAAAGCTCCGAACGGCCGCTTCAATGATTTGAATTACAAGCTTGAAACCCAGGGAAGGTGGTCGCAAAGATACGGATTGCAGCAGACTTCTTTTGATATTTCCCTTGGACAGGAGGCACAGCAAATTGCCAGATTTAAAGGGGACGGTTCGTGCGTCTTTCCCGCCGGGCCGTTATCATTCGAACTGAGTTGTAACGGCCTCAACCAGAGTGCGGTTAATCTCTTCAAACCGAATGCGCTGAACCGGTTGAACACTGACTTGAAACTGAATTGTCTGGCATCGGCCGGATTTAAGAAATTCAGCTACTCCGGGCATGTTGCGCTGCATAATTTGCGGACAAAACCCGAAACTGCACCGATCAGCGGTAAGCTTGATCTGGGCGGTGACGGCGGGCTTGATTTTGTGACCGGAACCGCTGATTTGGCGTTAAATTCCATTTCGACCAAAAGGCAACTGGCAAATTTGAATATGAAATATAAATGGCCTCTGGTTAATTCAAAAAAGACCGGGTTTATTAATGTGGATTCCTCGCTGATCGATATGTCGGGATTGCGCAATGTGTTTGCGGCTGATCGCAAAGCTAAGAAGGTCGATCAAAAAAGATCCGCCTACAAAAAGCCGCAATCGAAAAAACCGGTAGAAGTCAAATTCGATTTTGGTGAGAGAGGCATCAAAAGCCAGCTGAATTTGAAGAAAATCCTGCTGGCCGGAAACAACAAGTGCTCTGTGTCCGGAAACCTTTTTCTCAGGAAAAAAACTTTTATCGCCGACCCGCTGAAACTGGTGGTAAATGACGCTCCGCTCAACGCAAAAATTACTATGGTCAGTAAACCTGCCGGGGTGGCGTATAAAATTAAAGCCGATTCCAAAGGCTTTGATTTGGCGCCGTTTTTTAAGCTCCTGCCGGTAACCGAAGCGCAGAGTTCGACCGGGAAATTGCGCGACCTGGCGCTTGACATTCACGGCGTGGGTCTGCATGCGCCCAAACTGTGGGATAATATGAACGGAAATTTGAATATAGACCTCGAAGATATTTCAATTCCTTACAGTTTTTCGAATACCTGGGTTGGGAATGTATTTTTCATCCCTCTGAATATGATGCTTCAGATCTCGAAGTACCTTCCGGTACTGGCGAAAAGTCCCCGCGCTATGTTCTCGGTTAATTATTTTAAGGATATCGTTTCATCAAAATATAATATTGAACTGGAAAAAAGCCTGATTCGACTTCAGTCAGACAATGGTGAAATAAAAGTTAATAAATGCAAGTTTTCCGGTCGTAAGATAGGAGATTTTTCATTTACCGGCACTATGAGACTCGGCACCGGTGACAGGTTGGACCTTAACTCTTTATACTCATTCTACGGAATTGATCTGCCGGTACGAATTTACGGCACACTTGAACATCCGAAAACAGACTCGGCTGCCAGAATATCCACGGAGTTTTTACGCCGTAACACACTGGGGATTTTGAGGGGTGAAGGGGTTGGTAAGATCATTAAGAATTCCAGCAAAGATCTGAAGCAGATTTTCAACAATATTCGCAATGGCGTCAAGCAGGAGGAATCGGACGACAGTCAAAATGCGCCGGAAAACAATGACAATTCATCGACACGGGACAGACGCAAAAAACTTGAAGAAAATATCAAAAAATCGGTGAATGAACTGATTAAATTATTTTAATTTCTACTACAGGATATTTATGAAAATATGGTATGATAAACCAGGAGGAGATTTTAACGATAATTTGCCGGCGGGAAACGGTCGCCTTGGCGTGATGGTTCCGGATGCTCCAAAAGGTTCCTGTTTTCACGATGAACGCATTTTAATCAACGAGGAAACGGTCTGGTATCGCAATGAAACGGAGAAACGCTACAATCCCGACTCGGCAAAATCCATCGATGAAATTCGACAACTGTTGCTGGCAGGTCGAATCAGAGAAGCGGAAAACCTTGCCCAGCTGGCATTGCGCTCGACGCCGAAAGAACAATCGGTTTACCAGCCGCTGGGCTACCTGAATATTACCTGGACCGACCGGCCTTTTCCTCTGAATTTGTCCGGCTATCGCCGGGAACTTGATTTGCAAACAGGAGTTATTTCCTGTCGCTACAAGATTGATGATGTGACATTTTACCGGGAAGTTTTTGTCAGCCGGGATTCCGAGGTTATCGCGGTGCGCTTTTCCGCTGACCGGCCGGAAATGATCTCGCTTTACGCTTATTTGACCCGACGGCCTTTCAATGGCAGAACTGCGGTTTTCAACCACGATTCATGTTCTATTGAAGGCTCGTGTGGTCCGAATGGTGTAAGATTCGCTGCGGTGGTCAAGGCCGTGGCCGAGGGCGGCGAACTAAAGACAATCGGCGACCATGTTGTTTGTGAAAAAGCTGATGCCTTAACCTTATACGTCGCGGCAAATACTGACTATGCCTGTGATGATCCGATGCACGAGTCGTTGCTCCAGCTTGATGCGGCGCTTGTCGCCGGCTATGATATTATCAAGACTCAGCATGAAACTGAAATGCGCCGACTGACCGGGCGCTGTAATTTGCTGATGTCGTCGCCGCCGGAACTTGAAGAACTGCCGACCGATAAACGGCTGGAATTAATGGGGCAGGGCGGGAGTGACCCCGGTTTGCTGGCCGCTTATTTCGCATTCGGACGGCTGATGCTTGTTTCATGCAGTCAGCCGGGATGCCGTCTGCCGTCAAATCTGCAGGGGATTTGGAATGATTCGTATACTCCGCCCTGGGAAAGCAAGTTCACGATCAATATCAACATTCAGATGTGTTATTGGCCGGCGGAAATATGCAACCTGAGCGAGTGCCATGACGCACTGTTTAATTTTCTGCAGAAACTGCTGCCGAACGCACGGGAGGCGGCGCGGGAAATATTCAATTGCCGGGGCGCGGTCTGCCAGCATAATTCCGATGCGTTTTTCGATTGCGGGGTTTGCGGCGAAGGTGTCAACAACAACCACTGGCCGATGAGTATGCCGTGGTTTGCCCTGCATATGTGGGAGCGTTACTGCATGACTCGTGACCGGGAATTCCTGTGCGATATCGCCTGGCCCCTGATGCGGGAATACGCGTTGTTTTATTTTGATTATTTGACCGAATTGCCGGATGGAACATTGGGTACAGGGCCCAGTGTATCTCCGGAGAATACCTATATTCTTCCTGATGGCGAACGCGGCGCTTTATGTATGGCTCCGACAATGGACTCGCAAATTCTGCGTGAATTTTTCCTGGCGGTGCAGGATACGATAATTATTCTTGGAGAAGATGAAGAATTTTCCGACAAGGTTGCGGACATTTTGGAAAAGCTGCCTGAAACTAAAATCGGCTCCGACGGCAGGATTCTGGAATGGCGCGAGGAACTTGAAGAGATTGAACCTGGACACCGCCATGTTTCTCATCTTTTCGGCCTTTTTCCCGGCAGTGAGATATCGCCGCATTATTCGCCGGAACTGGTTGACGGCGCGATCAAAACACTGGAATACCGCCTTGCCCATGGCGGTGCGGGGACCGGCTGGTCGCGCGCCTGGATGATTTTGTTTTACGCACGTCTGCTGCACGGCAAAGAAGTCGGTAAAAACCTGAACGCGCTGCTTGGAAAATCAACTTATCCGAATATGTTCGATTGTCATCCGCCGTTCCAGATTGACGGCAATTTCGGCGGAACCGCCGGGATGGCCGAAGCGTTGCTGCAAAGTTATGAGAAAGTTGAATTCTCCGGGGATGCGCCGTTGTTTGCGCTGCATCTGCTGCCGGCTCTGCCACCGGACTGGCCTGACGGAAAAGTGACAGGTTTGCGGGCGCGCGGCGGTTTTACCGTTGATATCGCCTGGCAAAACAGTGTTCTCGCTGAGGCCGTGATCATTCCTGATTTTGACGGTCCATGTATTTTGCGTTCAACGGACAAACCGCGAATGGATGTAGCGGTTAATGAATATGCCCCCGGGCTCTGGTCTTTTGAGGCCCGTGCCGGTAAAAAATATCTGATTAAATAAAAAATAAATCAGACAGATTGCCGGCAAGCTATAGTCAGTCCTGTAATTTACGGAAGCAGTATATCACGGTTCCGGTGGGCCCGATGCCGCGGCTGAGTTGTTTCCTGTTGACTCGATCTGGATTATCAAATTTTGCTCCCATTTCTCGAATGAACAGTTTCGAGCCTAATATAGCTCCGTCGCTGAAGTGTCGAGTGCGTCGCAGAAAACGTATCGGCATCGACTCTTTGCGTTTGGCATGTTCCTGCGCCTCAAATATCTCCTCGCTGGAGGCTCCACTCTCAGCGGCTACTATCCGCGCCAGTTCACTGCGGAAGTAACTGAAAAGATCGTTGTCGGTCCATTCAGAGGCGTCGCGATGCCAGATGTTTTGTTTGAGGTGCTTGACGAAATTATCATGAAAAAGGTATTTACCGCATCCGCAGTACCGTCCCCACGTCGTGAAATTGTAATCGGCTGGATTGGTTGTCAACCCGGCGCGAACTGGATTTAACTCGACATATAAAACGCACGCTTCCAATGAATTGTGCCTGTCGAGAATGACACTTTTGAATTTATTGGCCCATAGTTTGCCGATACGGTCGCGGGATTGGTTGTAAACAACGGTGAAGCGTTGTTGGAAGGCCCGCATAAAGTAGCTGATGTCGATCATTTTCAGGCCGACTGCGCGACATATTTCAGGGGTGGCCGGGTTGATTTTTGGCATTTGTTTCGGCGCGTAGGCAAATTTATCCAACATGTTATTGTAGTATGAATTATGACGCTTAGCAATGTCCTCAAGCGACGGCAATTCATCCGGGCCGGGAGCGTAAACAACCACATGGAAATGGTTGCTCATCCAGGCGGCTGAGATCACCTCGATCAGGAAATATTCGCAAAGGTTTTGCAACAGTCGGAAGCCGTACTCCATATCGACCTGATTGAACGGTTTTTCGCCTTTGCAACCGGAAGTCCTATTCATCAGATGGTAGTAGCAGCCTTCGCCTTTAACTTTCATTCGCGTTCCGCGTCCAGACATGATTTTTTCTCCATTGTTGACAACTTTGCTGTTAATATAGTGGCTGGAAATGGGTTTGTCAAATTAAATCATTATGTGATTTTATAAAAAATCATAATATTTTGATTATTAAAAAGATATCATGCGTTTAATGACTGTTGTTACGTGGTGATTTGCGAGAAGACCTGATGATGATTTTATCCGCACGTTCCTGGATGCGCGTTTTTTCTTTGCGGTTTCGTTGATGCAGGGCTTTTGTCAATTTAAATGACATTCCAGCCATTATCAACAGCAGAGCCACCATGACCATCAGCATAATGCTCATAAAACCTTTTTCGTTTTTATGCAGTTTATTCATGATTTTGGTTTTCTCAGGGCCGCAACGATACGCATTTTATATTCAGGGTTGGTCGCGTTGCGTTTTGATTTTTTTAGATTAAACAAGGTTAATACGGCGCAATCAGCTCCGGTTTCATGGGGTTCAAACTTAAATTCCGCGCGCCAGGTGCCGGGAATTGATAACCGGTCATCGGCTATTGCGAGCAGTTTACGTTTATTTTTTTCAATGATTTTCGCATTGTGTATAATTTGTTTAGCTTCTGAAGCGCTTTTGTCTTTGAAGATATGTCGCCAGCGACTTTTCAAATCGGCAGCCCTGGCTTGAGCATATAGCGCCCGTGAGTTGCGGATGAAAGTGTCCTGCAATACTTGAAATGACTTTATCACGGATGTCGACAGCAAAGCCATTATGACCATGATCAGCATACATTCAACCAGCATTGCAGGACGGACCAAAAAGTTTTTACGGCTCATTTTGTGCATGGTAAAACGACCTCCGCGAGTTTTCTTTTCCGGTTCTTTCCGGCATCCCGGTAAATGGTCAGGCGGCATTTACCGTTTTTCAATTCAATCTCATGCGTGATCTTGTTATCAGACGCCAGACCGCCCCCGGTTAATTCTTCTTTGAGGATTGTCGCAAGCCGTTTCGAATCCGGGGCTTTTTCCGCCTCCAGCCGCTCTAAAGTGTTATCCAGTACCAGGACCGCTCTGGCTTCGGCCCGATAGACTTTGTTGGTGCGGTTAAGAGAATCCATAATGTTAAAAAACGCGCTGAAAACGATGACGGCAAAAGCCATTGCCATCACCATTTCAATCATTACGAAATTGTTTTTGAACCAATTCATCAAAGCAGTTTAACCTGTTCTTTAGTGATCAAGCCTTGTTCCGCCGCGAGCATTGCCTGATATTCCAGATCGGCGGTCTTAATCCCTTTTATGTGTTTGCGTAATTGATCCAGCCCCGGTTTGGTCATAATGAAATCGCGCCAGGCGTCATCCGGCTGTAGGCACGCCGCAATCGGGACAATGCCGTGTTCCCGGGTATGAAACAAGCGTTGAGAGACGATTCCTTTGATTGCCGCCGCGACCAGGAACGGTTCAAATCCCTGATGCATAATCCTGGCATAAACCGAGGCGATATCCCCTGCATGATAGGTTGAGATGACGCGGTGCCCGGTCAATGCCGCTTCCAGCGCGATCCTGACTACCGCCTTGTCTCGCATCTCGCCGATGACCAGGGTTTTGACGTCCTGACGCAGCGCGGATTTAAGCGAGGTTTCCCAGAATGCGAAATCATCCTCGCTTTCATCGGAACGTTTCAGTTCGCATTGCGATATTCCCGGCAGTTCGCATTCCACCGGATCTTCCACGGTGATTATCGATGAGGGATCCTGATCATCATTCAGCAGTTCCCGCAGCATGGCGTATACGGTGGTTGTCTTACCGCAGCCGGTCGGCCCTGTCAGGATAATCAGTCCGGTCGGCAACAGCATCGATCTTAGAGTTCCGGTGACTTCCTCGGAAAAACCGAGTTCATTGATCGTTTTCGGGGCCGCGCCGCCATTCATGACCCGGATCGTGATGCGTTCCCCATGAATGGTCGGCATTACCGCAACCCGGAACTCGGAACCGGCAAATTGAAACGATCCGTCCTGTGGTATACGGGTGCGGTAGGTCAGCAGTTTCGCCAGTACCTTAACCCGGGCGGTACACTGCGACCCGAAAGCAGCGTCCACCGTATCAATGTCTTGTTGAATGCCGTTAATCCTCATCCGCAGTTTCAGGCATTCCCGTTGCGGCAGCAGGTAAATATCGCTCGCGTCGTTTGCTACTGCCTGATTCAGCAGTTTATCGACAAAATCCGGTACTCTGTTATCAATTTGATTTTTAGCCATGACTACTTCCTTGTTTTCATTTCCACTGTTCTGCCGCATAAAGAATAAATCCAAACAAAATATTGCCTGACATGATCACGACAGCACCGATTAATAAGGACGTAAATAAAATAACACCGATTTTTATAAACAAACCAAGTCTCTGAAACCGGCGTCCGACAACCACTGTCAGTCTTTGAGCAATAAGTTTAAATCCTTCCTCAACCTTTTCTCTTCTGCCGTAATTTTTGATTATGAAAAGTTCCATCGGACTGCTCAAGTTCATACGTTCCCATGCGTCCATCCATGATGTACCGCTTTTGACATCGTTTATAAATTGCTGTAATTTTTTTCTTTGCCATTTCAAATGACAAGTCTGGATAGAATTCTCCGCTGCCTGGATTATATCATCTCCGGCACCAAGCATTATGCTCATACATAAGGCCATTTCAAGCTGACATGTATCTTTTGAAATTCTGCTGAGCCAGGGAATCCACATAAAAAGGGGCTGTCGGAGGAGATTGAAGTGAAAACTTGGCAATACAGGCAGATTGATCGCATAGCGGGTGATCGCCAATATAAGAAACAATGCAAAAATAAATAATGTAAACATCATAACTTGAGGAGCATAATCTTCAACATGTTTAGCAATATCCATAAACATGAGAGAGTAGGGAGTCATACTCGAGGCAAAGTCATTACTGCTGAGTTCATTAAATATTTTGTAGAGATTAGGTAAGATAATAATTATCATCGCTGTGACGGAAAAACATTCTATCAAAGGCATAAAAAGTGTGATCCACAGATGGCCAAATGAGATTGACATTATTGCCGCATTGCGGCCCATTGACGGCAATACTTCCGGTAATCGATTATTTTGTTCTGCTATTTCAACCGCTTTTAAATAATGTTTAGGCAAACTCTGCTTTGAATGTTTTAATGCTTCACTGAGCGTACTGCCGTTTTTAAGCGATGCGATCGCCGGGGCAAATTTATTACCGAATTTGCTTAAGTTTTGCAGTGCTTCATGAAAAGGAATGTTGTTTTCGGCAGCCCATCCCAGCATGATTATTATGCTTTTAACTCTATCATTATATACCCCGGAAAAGGATTCATAATGTTTATTGATGGTTGATGAAATATTAACTGCCATATTGAATTAAGCCAATTTCTCGATTATTTTAATAAGCGGAATAAACATAGCTGAAATTATTGTTCCAGCAATAAACGCACAAGCAATTGTAATAAGCACTTCCATTATAATTCCTACCTTTACGGCTGAATCTGCCGCACACCCTTCAAAATGTTCACTCATTTTCTCGAATTCATCCGACTGTTTTTCATCGGGAATATGACGCATAGCAGAGACAACCATACCGGAAACGGATGATATTTTTTCGAGCGCTTCTGCTGGCGGACAGCCTCCTTCACAAGACTTTGCCGCATGATACAAAGCTCGGGATAAATAGCCTTCAGACATCCCGGCTACTATTCTTAATGCTTTAGGCGCCGGTGTTTTTTGCTGCATCATGATCGACCATAATCCGCAAAACTTAGCCATATCAAGATTTCGGAAAACAATAAAATAAGGAGGTGTAATTTTAAGCAGTCTCATCAAGATAGGAACAGCCGCCTGACTGGTGAACAGGTATGCGATCAATAAAACAATCACAAAAAATAAACTAGAGACCAAATAGATATGAGCACAAACGATTTTAGACTGGAAAACCACCGCTTGGGTGAGAGTAGGAAGCTTATATCCAAAAAGCAATTCCTTGTAGAGTTCCGCAAAACCAGGGGTAACGGAATATAAAATGAAACCATACAACAAAAAACCGATTAAAAGGATGAGCAGTGGATATAGAGACGCAGTTTTCAGCGCTTCCAGCATGCGTTCACTAAACCTTGCTTGTCGTGCTACTTCGTGTAGTGCTTCTGCCAGTAAATTATCTTTTTCACCGGCTTCAATGATTGCTTGATAATGTATCGGAAATGTTTCCTTCTGATCATACATTGCACGAGATAAAGAGTGCCCCTTCTCAACACTCATGCTCAATTTGCCAAGAACTTTCCGGGTGCGGCGTTTGCGTATGCTTTTTTCCAGAGATCTCAAACTTTCAGGTAAAGGCAATTTAGATTGGACCAGTAATGCCAGTTCGTTGTAAAATTCACTTGGAAAATGGTAATTGTTGTACATTCAGCCAGACTCCCCGCTTTAAGTATACATTAACCATACACGAATCGCTTGCTAATGTCAAATTTAAAAATAAAATATCCTGACAAAATGCTGAAGATTTGTATTCGGTCAGTTGGCAGGCCAGCAACAAATGATCTCCGTTCAACGTCTTGGATTTAAGCAGCTACGCGCTTGAAATCAATGACATCACTTCGAGCAAAATGATGTTACTGCGTCATGCGTTGCATGACAAATGCCCTTCGTAGCGAACGGCATGACCGCCGCTTCGGCGACCAGCATCTCGTTGCTGGACCACGCCTGCGTACGACGCGGTGCGGTATAACTGCTACGCAGAGTTTGTTATAAAATGGTCTGACCGATTACGAAGATTTTTCCCTTTAAAGTAAAGCAGATTAAGTATGGAAATGAATTACCGGTTCATTATCAAGAAATTATAGAAACGGCAAAAAGATGTATTTTCCCAATTGTTATTCCTTAATAATAGTTCCATGTTTCGCAATAGTATGTTGTAATACTGAATAGAGACCATAACATGAAATATGCGGTTGTTCCCAGCAGCAGGCAGAAAAAAAAGATGATCAGGGTTTTTGTGACAACCGCTAACCTGGTGAAATGTCGATCAAGTTTGATAACAAGGTGTTCGCAAAGATATTTATATCCGGCGGCCGCGTTTTCACGAGCGGCGGCATTACGGATTATGAATTGTTCCATGGTTCCATGCGGCGTCATCCTTTCCCAGGCGTCTGCCCAGGGGATGCCTTGTTTCATATCTGAAATAAATTGGTTCATTAGTTTTTTCTGCCAGTTCCAATAGCATATCGGCAGAGTATTCTCGGCGGCCGCGATGACATCGTCGCCGGCTGATATCATAACGTTCATACTCATTGCCAGTTCCATCAAGCCGGCGCTTTTAGCGACGTTACCGAGCCACGGCAGACGCACCAGAAACGGCTTGCCGGAATCTTCACTGAATTTATGCGCGATAATCAATACTGCCAGGATAAAGGAGCTGATAACTGACAATCCGCTGAAAAAACGAAGTCCCTCATTGATTAACGGTTTGCTTCCTGTTACGAAACCCAGGGAATAAGCCCCCCTTGAGTTCATTACGAATAGCATGGTAGATATAATTATTATTGAAGCAGGAAATATCCAAAACCATGCTACTATTAGAATTTTAGTATTATTTGCCTTATGGCCGAGCCCGGGTCTTATCAGAGAAATATAAAATATCATGTTGGCCAGGAAAAACGATAATGAAAAATAAAAAAACCTTTCAAACCGATAATTACGGTCAACTATGGTAATGTAATCGTTGACGGAGTGCAGGCACAACCCCAGCATAATAATCATCGGCAGGATGCCGACGGAAAAAGCAACAAGGCAATACAATAAATTCTGTTTTCCCGGCAGCCGGAGAAATGAGGTTTTGTCAAGGTAAAAACCTCGTCTGATTTGATGCAGAAATATATAACCGGCCAATGACAGCGCCGCACCGAGTATTCCTGCGATGAATGGGGTATAAGCCTGGATTAAATGAAAAAAATCAATGCAGGCTTCTGAAAAAATTATGACTGGTTCAGGAATCTTGTTTTCTTGATTTATTATATGTGTTACCGATATGACGTTCGGCAACAATATTGCCAGCAGCATCAAACCTATGCATAACTCGATCACCGGAGCAAAGATCGCGCTTTTAATATAACCGAACAACGAAGATATGATTGAAGCGTTATTTCCCAGTGCCGGCAGTATTTCATGCAGGCGCCCGTTTTCTTCCGCGCGGCGTAAGGCGTTGATGTAGTATTCCGGCAGATATTTACGGAGGTGCTCAACGGCCCGGCTCAGGGAAAGGCCACGCTTGATTTCATTGGAGGCGCGGGCGAATCTTATATCTTTGGTATCCATCGCGTCGATTGCCGCGTCGAACGGGATATTATTTTGAGCGGCCCAGCCGAGGGTGCTGATTATTTTTCTCGTCTTTTCATTTTTCGACTCGACAAGAGCCTCGAAATGATGATCGGTCAGGATATTTATATTAGGCATCAGCATTATAAAATATACTCCATAATTGACCAAAAAGGAATAAACATTGCCACGAGCAGGGACGTGATAAAAATGGCGCACAGGATTATCATGATTATTTCCAGCAGAACACCAACCCTGGTGGCGGCGGTTGCCGCGCGGTACTCGAAGTTCAGGGCCATCTTTTTGAACTCTTCCGGTTGTTTTTCAGCCGGAAGATGTTTCATTGCGGTTACGATCATCTTAGATAATGTTTTATTTTCCAACAATATGTCTTCAATGTTTTTGCCGTCGGAGCATTCTTTTGCGGTTGTTCTTAAAGCGCGGCTGAAACGGCCTCCGGTCATATCGGCAATAATTTTGAAGACGTTCGGAGCTGGGACGCGTTGCCGGGTCATTATACCCCACAGTCCGCAAAACCGGGCCATGTTAAGCTGGCGGAACACGCGATAATAAGGCGGGAGGAGTTTCAACAGACACACAAGGAACGGCGTAGCGCGGGAGTTGAAAAATAAGAAGAGCAAAAAAGCCCCAAGCAGGCCGCAGCAGATAATAAAAAATTTGAGATGGCTTTTTATGAATTCAGCCAGGTCGAATATTATTATATTGTATGCGTGGATCTTGCCTTCGGTTATCTCTATGCACAATTCTTTAAAGTTTGGAACCAAATCCACCATGATATAACCGAAGATTATAATGCCGAAGAAAAAAATGAACATCGGATACATGGCACCGGTTCTGAGAATTTCGACCATGCGTTCACTGAAGCGGGACTGTCTTGATACTTCATGCAGAGCTTCAGGCAGTAAATTTTCTTTTTCCCCGGACTCGATTATCGCAAGGTAATAATCCGGAAAAAAATCAGGTTGTTCAGCCATTGCCGAGGCAAGGCTGCTGCCGCTTGAGACACTTCCGGACAACTTTTTGACCATTTTACGCATGCCGCGTTTACGCAAATTTTTTTCCAGCGTGATCAGGCTTTCAGGTAATGGCATTTCAGAGTTGACCAACAACGCAAGTTCAGTATAAAATTCGCTTGGAATATGTTTTTGATACATGCGGCTCCCCCGTTGGTTTTGCTTTACAAACCATACACGGAACGCAGGTTAAAGTCAAATTGGAAAATACAATATCCCGGTAAAATACAAGACATTTTCACAGCCATCCCGCAAACGGGATAACTGGAGTTGCAAGTTGAAGGTTGAAAGTTGAAAGTTGAAAGTAAAGTCAAATATGATTCAAAAAATTGTGACTAGACATCTACTCATTCCCGCTCAGGAAATTTAAAAACCGAACAACGGGGTCTCTGAAAATGAAAATCATAAGCTCAGGAAAAAGTTAAAAACGTTCAATTTTTAGAATTATGGGATGATAATGAAAAATTTTGTTATAAAAAACAAATCCCCGGCAAAAAACCGGGGATTCTCAAAGAAAGGACGGAATATATTATTTTTTACAAGTTCCGCAGCAATTTTTATCAGCTTTCGGGGCTTTGCATTCGCCGCCTTTGCATTTCATATCTTTCCTGCATTTGCCATCTTTGCATTTACCGCATTTACAGCCATCTTTGCCGGGACAGCCTTTACAAGCCTTGACCATTTGTCCCTTAGGGCAAGCTTTGGCTTTCCCGCATTTAGATTTATCTCCGGTACACGAACATCCGGCGATGAACGATACCGCGACAAGCATGATGAACATTCTTTTCATGATTATTCTCCTTAGATATTTTCTGTCACTTTTATATAATAGTGACTTTCTATTATTATATATGCTAAGTGATGAAAAATCAATTATCAAATTATTATTTAATGTGTTGAAACCGGTTTTGAGGCGTGGTATATTGGTATTTCAAGCTATCTTCAAACAGGAAAATAAGGATGAAACATGTCTGATGTATTGAAAATCGGAGTAATCGGCTGGGGATGCCGGGGCCGGAGACTGGGACAGGAAATGGCGGAATCCACCGCCGGAAAAATGCAGGCGGTCGCTTGTGTTGAACCGGATGATGCGGCCTGGAAGCTGGCCCTGGCGGAATGTTCGGTACGGCCGGAACGCTATACGAACGTGACGCAGATGATGAACTCTGAAAAACTTGACGGTCTGTTGATTGCCAGCAGTAATTACGTTCATCTGCAAAATCTGCTGGAGCTGGGTGACGTTGCCTTACCGATGCTGCTTGAAAAACCTCTGGACAGTTCCCTTGAAAGTATTTTTGAAGTGGTTCGCTTTTGCGAGAAGTATTCAGCTCCAATTATGGTTGGTCACTGCATGCGTTACGCTCCGGTCATTACGGCGGCAGAGAACATGCTGCGTCGCGGTGATATCGGGAATATTTGTTCGGTTCGTTTTGTCCAGAATTGTCATTACGGCAACAATATGTTTCACAATTGGCGGCAGCTGCGCAAATACAGCGGGACAATGCTGCTGGAAAAAGCCACCCATGATTTCGACGTTATGCTGGCGTTGGTCGGAGACGTACCGGACGCGGTGGCGGCAATCCAGAAATTGCAGGCTTACGGCGGAGACAAGTCTCCTGAATTGAGATGTTCAAAATGTCCGGAAATGTTGACGTGTCAGGAAAGCCAGTTCAATCGCGGCGATCGTCTTGGTCGGCCGGAGCTTGGTTTGGAGAACATGCAGCGGGTCGATAATGATTTGTGCGTTTATAATTTGGCGGTCGACTCCCCTGACAATGATCACTGTTTGATCAACTTTAAAGGCGGCGCGTTCGGTACGTACGTCCAATGGTTCTTTTCCCCCCCGAATTATCACCATCGGGTTTATGAAATCCATGGTACCGAAGGCGCGATGGAAATCGATCTGGGAACCGGGATGGGGAAAATCAAGGTCAGCCCGCGTTTCGGCTGCGGATATGACGATACCAATCATCAATTCGATTACATTGGCCGGAACCATTACAACGGTGACGGGGTTATGCTGCGTCACTTCATGCAGATAATCCGTGGCGAAGCCGAACCTAAAACTACTGTCGCCCAGGCTTTTGCCTCGGAAATGCTGGGCTATGCCGCGATCCAATCGGCCGAATCCAGACGGTTTATCGATCCGGCGTCAATCGTTCCCGATGACTTAAAACAGGCATATAGCAGCAATCCGTATCGGTTGGAGTGATGAGTTGGGAGTGATGAGTGATGAGTTGTGAGTGGTGAGTGGGTAGTGGGGAGTTGTGAGTTGGGAGTGGAATTCTGAAACTGGCAACTTTGCATGACTTTAGGGAACACTATCATAAAGAGGGAGGTTTATTTTGGATAATCGAAGCATCATATTGCTGGTATCAAACCTTGCGACTGTTTTTATATGTTGTGCTTCAATATACTTCTGGCGGCGTTTCCCCGGAATGCAATATCGCTGGTTTTTGGCCGGGGGGGGATTAGCAATTTGGATTCTTATTCTGGGATATTTTATTGTAGGGGCTCTCTGCAGGTCTTTTTTATTGTTTATTAGTGGTCCGGTTATTATCCTTTGGGGAATGGCTTTACATTTCAGTCTTGCCAAGGTCGGGTTTACGGCTTTGGCGGGATTTATTTGGAAACGTTTGGGACGTGATGCAGAGACTGCTATTGCCGTTGGAATTGGTGCGATGATTCTTGACTTAATATTGAATAGTCTTTATCTCACCTGCTTTTGTATAGAGTTCATTTCTTTCAAGGAGTATATCAGCAATGCTCCCGGTTACTCTTCCTGGAATGAGCTGCTGCTATCCCCGATATTTCAGCTGTGCAGCATGTCGGTTTACACCGCTGCATGCGCTGCCGTGTTGTTGGGAATATCCCGAAAACGGTTCCGTCAAATTATCTGGTGGTTTGTCGGTATTTTTATCTATGAAGCATTTACCATGATTTTCCAGCAGGCTCGGCCTACTAAACCGGAACTAACCTTTTGGCAACTGATTATTTCCGGTATTTTTGCCGGCATAAGTATTAAGATCATCATCAATATTTACAAACAATGGAACTCGAAAAAACTTGAGGCGGATTCCGTGATGGAAGATGTGGCTGAAGAGGCTATTCCGCAATAAAATATCCAAATGGTTACGGATTGCTTGCCTGCTCTAATGTTTTTTTCATTGCTTCACTTTTTACAGAATCAGAGTCAATTTCATATAAACCTGATTTCAGCAAAAAAGAGTTTATCAATGTTTTTTGGGTAAATGGCACCGGTTTCAGGCCTCTGCGAAACATTTTACCCGCGGGCGAACTGCTGACCCAATAAACAAATGCCCGCCTGGCTTTATTTTTATCCAATTTAGCACCCTGGTCAAATTCAAATTGCGCAAATTGTCCAAGAATCAAGGTCTTAAGTTTGACAATTGCTTGTTGGGGATTTTCTTTATCTTTTAGTTTTATGCCGATCAAGCGGATTTGCACTCCTGAATGATTAATTGTCAATGGATCAACGACTCCTGTGATCAGATAGTGATTGGTGGAATTAAGAGATTCTGCCTCTTTCTCCAAATCAAGATAGCGAAAATTGAATGTTGATTCAGGATTTTTTTGTTTCCACCAGCTTATCCATTTTGCCTGATCCTTTCCATACTTAAGCCCGGTTAATTTATTCAGCATTGACGCAATTTTCTCGTGTGCCCGCCACGCCGGATGTTTCAAGCCTTTTATGAGATAAGGGATTGAGTTTTCATCGCCGATTTTGCCAAGGTACATTGCCGCATTCAGCCAAATATATTTATTTTTACTTGATAATAACAAGTTGGCTTTCTTTTGCCCAGACGAGTCTGCTCTTTCGCCAAGGATGCTAAGAGAAGTCATAACCAAATCCGGATCCGTAGAATCCAGATTTTCAACCAGGTTGTTATTGCTTGCCAGTTCAGGAGCCATGACTAAACCCATGGTTGTACGGGTTATTTGCCGGTAAATGAGGAATGTAATACCGCAACCGCATAGAAATATCAGAATTAACCCTGTTGCCAAAAATACTTTTTTGTTACTCATTTCATCTCCTGTTGTAATGATTGATCAGGCGGGATCCTCTCCGCTAAACTATTATAATCTGCTTATTGTTGAAATCAAACCAGTTTGCGAAAATAATTTAGGGTGTGCTGATGATATGATGTTAATTGATTTTAAAACATCCACTATTCTGGCAATAAAATTAATCTTTTCCCATATTCCAGGACTGATTGTTCAACCTTGGCAAGAGTCCCTCGAGCTGGCATGTCGCGCTGCCGGGGAGCTCGAGGGGCTCTCGCCCTCCAGCATACCATCGACTTGATTTAGCTCTAAATAAACAGTAACTGATTTCTTAAAAAAATATAATAAATTAAAAATAAACAACTTAAGCCTAAAAGCTGAAAACGGTTATCTAGAGTCAGATGCAATAATCGGTACATTATATCATCAGCGCACCCATAATTTACCGTATCAGGTGTTTTTCTTCCGGTTGAAATATTTTAAGGTATTTGAGAACATTATCCGGAAATGCTTGAACAATAATATGTAAAGGACGATGTCGGAGAAAGGATTTCAATCCGGTAAGATTCGGAGTCTACGCGTTTTTAAGAAGCTTGAATAACCGGGGAAAGCGGGTATATTTCTTGTTTATGGAACGCTAGAATAATTAATTCAAATATACAGGAGGTATTATATATGACCCGAAACGAATTTATGAGGACTGTTTCCGAAAAAGTCTTTGTCCTGAATGGTGCGGAGGACTTTAACGCACTGAAGTCAAATGCCCCGGATGCGAAAGTATCTTTTGACGAATCATACAAGAACTATTTTGGTCAGGTAAGTAATCTGGATGTCGGCAAAGAGAGTGTACTGACTGGCGACTTTAATCATATTCAGGATGCCCGCGCCGCATTGGTGGCGGTCCGGGAAGTATCGCAAATCCCGTTCCTGTGCTACATGGAGAAATGTGACGATCCGCTGGCGGCTTTGTTGACTTTGCAGGCGCTTGGTGCCGACGCGTTCGGTTGTGCGGACAATTCGCTCGCTACCATTAGAAAATTAAAGGAATATGCGGCGATTCCGTTGATTGTCAAAGTTGAAGCTGATGACGATATTGCCGCCCTGGTTGACGCCGGTGCGAATATTCTGATCGGTGATATCGAGAGCGAACAGGAACTGGAGGTAAAACCTCCGGTCGATCCGGAAGTCAGCGCGTTGACTTCCGCCTGCAAAACCGTGTTCATCGGTCCCGGTCGGGATTTTGCGGTTATCGGCGAACGAATCAATCCGACCGGCAAGATTGCCTTGCAGGAAGAATTGAAAAAAGGTTGTCTGGATATGGTCAAGGAAATGGCTCTTGATCAGATTGCCAAAGGCGCGGTAATTCTGGACGTCAATATCGGAATGCCCGGCATCGACGAGAAAGAAACCATGGCAAACGTAGTTTCCATGCTGGCGAAAGCCGTCGAACAGCCGTTGTGTATCGATTCGGCCAGCCCCGAGGTGGTGGAAGCTGCCCTGCGGGTCTATCCGGGCCGGGCGTTGGTTAACTCTATTTCAGCCGAATCACCCAGACTGGAAAATCTGCTGCCTGTCGCCGCCAAGTACGGAGCGATGATTATCGCGCTGCCGATGACTGACGATGGTATTCCGGAGACCGTGACCGGACGCTGGGAGGCGCTGCAAAAGATTGCCGATATGGCTGCTGCTTACGGTTATGAGCCGAAGGACATCTGTGTCGACGGCCTGTTGCTGGCGGTTTGTACCAGTCCGACTTCCGGTAAGGTATCCCTTGAGACGATCAGCCTGGCCAATCAGGCCGGGTATCCCACGGTCTGCGGTCTGTCCAATATCAGTTTCGGTATGCCGGAGCGCCCGTTGCTGAACAGCACTTTCCTGGCAATGGCGATCGGCAAAGGCCTGACCACCGCGATTGGTAATCCGTCGTCGGAAGCCATAATGAAAACTATCGCGGCGGCGGAAGCGCTTAACGGCCAGGATGCCGATACCCTCAGATATATTATGAAAGTTACGGCGGGATAATGTATACTTTAAAGTTTCCGGGAAAAATGTTTTTTGGCGACGGCTCAATCGGCCAGCTGCCGAAACTGGTCGGTTCCGACTTACGCGTTTTGCTGGTGACCGGCAAGCATGCCGCAACCGGCGGTCTGCTTGAGCGTCTGCAGGCGCTGCTTGCCGACCGTGCTTTACGTTGTGAAGTTGGTATTCCGGCTGAACCGGAACTTGGTGATGTCGATCGCCTGATCACTGCCGGACGGGAGTTCATGGCCGATATCGTAATTGCGGTCGGCGGCGGCAGTGTGATTGATACGGCTAAAGCGGCCGCGGCGATAATTCCGGCTGGCGGTCTGTGTCGCGATTATTTCTATGCGGAAAAAGAGATTACTCAAAAAGGTTTGACCTTTATTGCCGCTCCCACAACCAGCGGGACGGGGGCGGAGATAACTCCCAATTCGGTTTTAATCGATCCCGCCAACGGAATAAAAAAATCAATTCGGCATGATACAATGTTTCCGGATTTTGCTATTGTTGACCCCGAACTTACCTGGAGCTGTCCGGCCGAACTCTCCGCTGCCAGCGGTTTGGACGCCTTTACCCAGGCGGTGGAGTCGTATATCTCGCGCGGCGCGAGCAATCCCTCCCGGGCTTTGGCCAGACGTGCGGTCGAGCTGATTTTTCCGGCGTTGCCGAAAGTCTGCGTTAATCCCGGAAACCGGGTCGCCAGGAGCGATATGGCCGAAGGCAGTATGATCGCCGCGATGGCGTTTACCCAGAGCAGTCTCGGCGCGGTGCATGGCATCGGCCACCCGCTTGGCAGTGTTTTGCATGTGCCGCACGGTAAGTGCTGTGCGATCTTGCTGCCGAAAATCTTGAAATGGAACTATCCGGTTTGCAAAAAGGAGTTGGCGCAACTTGCATACGCGCTGTGTGTTAATGATTTTATCGAGAACGTTGAAGAACTATGCTGCGAACTCAAGATGCCAGCTAATTTCCGCGATTACGGCTTGAAAGAGGAGCATTTTGATTTTATCGTTAAAAACTGTCGCAGCGGCAGTATGCGCAGCAATCCCCGCGAAATGAGCGATAACGACGTGATAAACTTACTTCGGAGCTTACAGTAATACCGTTGCGACGTCATCCCAGAATAACAGGCCCTCTGTCGTGAGTTTGATCTGTTGGGAATTTATATCGGCAAATTCTTGTAACACCGGCAATTCCAGCAAATCTTTCCACTGTATCTTTTCCGGTAAAGCACAACTTTCCCATTGTTCACGTGTCCAGCCGCCAACCGTACGCAAGCCCATGACGAATACTTCAAAGTTGCGTTTGCCAATTGGCAGTTCATCGGTTTCAGCCGGTACGCCATCCATCCAGTCCCTGATCGAAGAGACTTCAGTCTTTCTGACGATGCCGTCAAATGAACAGGCGGCGGGACCGAAGCCGGAATAGGTCCCGCCGTGCCAGACATACATATTGTGTCTGCATTCACAGCCCGGAACGGCATAGTTGGATACTTCGTAACGTCTGATGCCGTGTGAGGCCAGAAATTCCCCAGCCAGATGCCACATCCGGGTTTCAAGCTCGTCATCTTCGCGATGTTCGGCAAAAAGAGCGGACACTTCTTCCGCAGTCAGGGCATAACATGAGATATGTTTTATACCGTAATCGACGGCGGTTTCCAGATCGTTCAAAAAGTCTGCTTCAGTTTGACCTGGAATACCGTAAATCAGGTCGATGTTGGAAGGCTGGAGCAGTTCAATCGCATTCTCGATCGCGGCGTCTCCGGCGCGGCGGCCAAGACGCTGTCGCAACCCGGCATTGAAAGACTGAATTCCAAGGCTGATTCGGTTGGTAAAGGTTTTGATCAGTTCCGCTTTCTCAGGGGTAATGGTTTCCGGATTGCACTCGATAGAGGTTTCATTTTCGGCGACGGGAATCATCCTGAACAGCCGTTCCAACTGAATCGGCGGAAGCAGGGAAGGGGTCCCGCCGCCAAGAAATACGGTATCGGCGGTTTTTACGGTCAGTTGAGCTTCCAGTTTGTCGAGATATGGTTCGATCAGAGAATGGTCTGTCTCTGAATAAAATGCGCAGTACCCGCACTTGGACGCACAGAACGGGACATGAATGTAAATATTGTCATTCACCAGCTTGACTCAATGCTGCCGCCGTCTCTTTCAATTGCTTGATTATCGGGATTTTCTGGGGGCATTTTTCTTCACAGACGCCGCATTCGACACATTCGCCGTCGTTCGCAGTAATATTGGCGTATTGTCGTTTGGCGTGTGCCGTCAGGCCATATACCTTGTGAGAGTTCATCGCGGAGAATCTTGCCGGGATATTCACTTCATGTGGACACGGCATACAATAACCGCAGCCGGTGCAGTACAAATCGGCCAAACCGGCGGTGTGTTCCAGCAGAGCATTGAGTTTCTGCTGTTCCTCTTCTGTCAGGGGGCCTTTTGCAACCGCCGCCAGGTTTTCTTCCACCATTTGCGGGGTGGTCATACCTGAGAGCGCAACATCAACGTCAGGATTGGACAGAACAAAACGTAATGCGAGGTCAACCGCGCTTTCGGCGGTTATATTTGTCGCGTCGCGCACAAAAGGCGGTATCTGCGTCAATCTGCCGCCGCCCAATGGTCCCATGACAACCGTTGCCAAACCCTTTTCACGGGCATAGGCCAGGCCTTCGGCGTTTTTGCGGTCAAGGTAGTTGTACTGGCAGGTAACCATTTCAAAGAATCCGAGGTCAATGATCTTTTTCATATTCTCCGGTTCGTCATGGAACGAAAAACCGATATGACGAATCAGTTTTTCCTCTTTGGCTCGGAGCATGTCGCTGAGCCAGCCGGTTTTTTCATCGACCTCGTGAAAATTATCGAAGCCGATGCCGTGGAAACAATAAAAATCCAGGTAATCGGTATCCAACTTGATTAACTGATGCTCCAGCATGCGCCGCAAATCGCCGGGATTTTTTGTTCGCATTTTAGTCGCTTTGGTGTTCAAAATGACCTTGTCGCGAATTCCTTTCAGGGCTTTGCCTACAGCGGTTTCGCTTTCTTTGGCGCAATACATGAAGCCGGTATCGAAATAGTTGATCCCTTTGTCATAGGCATGACGAATGGTTTCAACCGCTTTGTCCAGATCGACAAAATCTTCATCGCCGATATTGACCATCGGCAACCGCATGGCGCCGAAACCCAAAGGCATGACTTTGACGCCGGTTTTTCCAAAATCCTTAATCATCTTCTTTCCAATATGGTGACATTTTTCTCAGAGTTTTGATAATCGGCGGCATCTTTTCCAAAACAAAATCCACTTCGTCCTGCGTGTTGAAACGTGACAGGCTGAACCGGATCGTGCCGTGTGCCGAGCTGTACGGCAGCCCCATCGAACGCAAAACGTGTGACGGTTCCAGACTACCGGTCGTACACGCGCTGCCGCTTGACCCGCAGATTCCGAACTGGTCCATCAGCATCAGGATCGCTTCGCCTTCAATCTGGGTGAAGCTGATCGAACTGGTGTTAGGCAAACGATGTTCGAGGTCGCCGTTGGTATGGGTCTTGGGGATTCGCTCAAGCAAACCCTGTTCCAACCGGTCGCGCAGATTGCGAACATAAGTATTTTCGATCTCCATGTTTTTCATGGCCAGTTCACATGCTTTGCCGAGAGCGACGATCGAAGCGGTATTTTCCGTCCCGCCGCGCCTGCCGCGTTCCTGGTGTCCGCCGACCATCATCGGCCGGAACCGGATGCCGCGCCTGACGTAAAGCGCGCCGATGCCCTTGGGCGCATGCAGCTTATGTCCTGAAAGACTGAGCATGTCGATATTCGAGTTCGCCATATTGATCGGAATTTTGCCGACTGCCTGGACCGCGTCGGTATGAAACAACGCGCCGTAACGGTGAGCTATTTCCGCGATCTCTTCGACCGGGTATACATTGCCGATCTCGTTATTTGCCCACATGACTGAAACCACGGCGGTTTCTTCGTCCACCATGTCCTCAAGCGCATCCATGTCGATCCGGCCTTTTTTGTCGACCGGAACATACGCGACCGTATGGCCGTGGCGCTCGAGTTCTTTGCCGACATTAAGTACGGCGGGGTGTTCAACCCGGGAAATGACTGCTTTGCGCTTCTTAGGACATGTGAGCAAGGCGCTGTTGATGGCCGCGTTATCGCTTTCAGTGCCGCAACTGGTAAAAATAATTTCCGTATTCTCACCATGTTTTTCGTCAATGTAATCGGCCCCGAGCAGCGCCGCAACCTGGGCGCGGGCTTTCTTTATATGGGCCGCGACTTCGCCGCCGAAACGGTAGATACTTGAAGGATTGCCGTATTGTTCGGTCAGGAACGGGCGCATCGCCTCAAATACTGCAGGATCCACCGCAGTGGTGGCGTTATTATCAAAATATATTACTTTTCGCTCATTCATGATTCGCCCCTTATACGCTTTCAACCGTCAATTCTTTGGCGACGAATTCGCGCAGTTTATCCTGAACCACATGTTTCAGGGTTACCGATGCGGTCGGACAAGTTGCGCAACGGCCTTTAAGTTTAACCAGTACATTGGCCCCGTCGACATTTATCAGTTCGATACTGCCGCCGTCCTGTTCCAGCATGGGTTTTATTTCATTATCAATAACCTGCTGGACTTTGATTACTTTCTGGACCAGCGGGAGTGCGGCAAAACCGGTCACTTCCTCTTCCTCTTCGACGTGAGGTTTGTTCCAGATTCCGTCGAGGATTTCCTGGATATCGTCCAGACAAGAACCACAGGCTCCGCCGGCCTTGCAGTAATTAGTTACATCTTCAGCCTTTGTCAGGCTGTTTTCCTTGGCGATGTGACGGATTTTCGCGTCAGTTACTCCGAAACAGCGACAGACAATTCGGCCTTCGTGGTCCTCATCCGCCTCGATAGTTTCGCCGCGATAGTTGGCGATAGCCGCCTGTAACGCTTCCATTCCCATAACCGAGCAGTGCATCTTTTCTTCCGGCAGTTCGCCGAGAAGATCAACGATGTCGCGATTGGTTACTTCCGCCGCTTCATCCAGCGTCATGCCGATAACAAGATCGGTCAGGGCTGATGATGAGGCAATCGCACTGGCGCAGCCATAGGTCTGAAACTTAACGTCGCTGATCTTGCCTTCGTTATCAAGTTTCAAGTAGAGTTTCAAGGCGTCACCGCAAGATATATTGCCGACTTCGCCTATCGCGTCAGCATCTTCTATCTGTCCCACATTGTGAGGATTGAGAAAATGCTCCATTACTTTATCATTATAATCCCACATGATTTTATCCTTTTTTTGATAATGGTTATTATATTTATAAGATACAAGCAGAAAACGATAAAACAAGTATCTTTGAGGTATTTTTTACCATTAAAGCCGGAATCGAGCATTGCATTAATTCTTACTTTAAAGGTAATATATTGCAGGAGGGATAGTTGACAGTAGTCTTATTTTCTTTGTCCGAGGATCAGGCGAAAGCCGTGACTGCCGATGCGTCCGGAGGAGTTTTTTGCGGTTCGGCTGTAAAATTCACATGGTGCTTTCATGCTGCCGGTGCCGCCGATACGCCAGGAAGCCCCCCGCCAGGCTTCAAATGAACCGTCTGAAGAAGACTTTATTGTTGCTTCCCAAAGGTTGCCGCCGACGCCATAAAGCCCCCAATCATTTTTTCCGCTTTCCTTGACCGGGCAGGTTACCGGGTATTTGTCGTTATAATATTCGATTTTGTGCCAGGGGCCGGCTCCGCTCTGATCGTGATAGTTGCCGTATTTGGGAGGCCAGGAATTGCCCCAGGGATATTTACGGTTATCTCCGCACTGGACAAACGCCTGCCATTCCTGACGGGTAGGCAGCGAATAGCGGAATCCCAACGGCAGACGCCCCTGATCTTTTTCCAATTTAGTCAGCCAGTCGGCGTAAGTCTTGGCATCTGTAAAACTGATGAAGGCCGCAGGCTGCTCGTCGCCGTTCAATGAATAATTTTTGTAGGCGCTGCTGTCATGCCCGGACTCAAGTTTGCGGTATTGAGCGTTTGTTACCTCGTATTTGCCGACCCAGCAATTCAATTCCTTGATCCAGACAAATTCCATTCCGATTTTCGGGACAGTCCAGTCATATCCGGGGCGCGGCATTTTTACTGTTACAACCTGATCTTTTTTTGTTTTCACGTTTTTAGGAATCTTGCTGCCCCAGTATTTAAGAATTCGAAATGCAGTTTTATTATCAATTGCATTCAAAGCCTTGTTGAGAATCCCGACCAGTTCCGGCCAGTCCTTGCGGATGCCAATTGCATTGACGGAGCCTCGCGATGCCAATTTACACTGGGCATGTACTCCAGGTATCCTTTTCATGGTAATTTCATAGAGGGCAACTGCCTGATTTCCGGCGTAAGCGTCAGCCTTACCGTTGGCTACCGCATACAAGGCATCGGAGGTGGTTGGATATTCTTTGACTTTGACTTTCCCCCAGCGCCCCTTACGAAAATCGCTTGCCAGGAAAAAACCTTTTTCAACGGCAATCTTTGAACCGGGAATGTCGTTGGTGGATGCATAAAACTTGCCTCGCTTTCCCTTTGAAAAAATGGTCTGCGGAACAATAACGTAAGGACGGGTAAAATTAAACCATTGCTGACGCTCAACGCGTGGAGTTATATCCATAAGTGCATCAAGACCGTTTTGTTTTTTTACCTTGTCAAAAATCTCTTTCCAGGCCCCCGGAACGATGACCAACCTGTTGCCCAGGCTTTTATTGAGTTCGGCAATGAAATCCACTCCGATTCCCTGAGGTTTTCCGTCATAGTCAATAAAATCCATTGGCGGCCAGTTTTTATTGATGCCGATTCTTATTTTTTTATGCGTCTTTAACCAGGCCAACTCTTTTGGTGTCAGGTTGAGCGGATTACCTGCTTCAGCTCCGATGCCTTCAGTCATTCCTGGTCCGATAAGGATAGTCAGAAACAGCAGACAAGTCAAAAGTGTTTTTCTATTTACAAACAGTATTTTCATCCAGATACCCTCATGCCTCACAAATAAATCATGTTAATGATTTCAGTATAGAATACATTTTGAAAAGGAAAAAATCAATAAGTGATTTTATTTAGAACCCGTGAATTATTTTAAATATATTGTAAGGTGCTTTTATTTAATTACTTGTATTTTAATCTTAAACTACATGCTGATATTTTTCAGAGCCTTAATATGAATTGATTCATTGGAATCATGGAAAATCGCCGGAGGAGTTTCTTGGTTGATCTTTTACCGGGTTTGTAAACTAATGCGGCAGGTACTATATTAAACAATGAATAAAATTACTTTAAAGTCATAAAAATGATGAATAACATATCAGATTACCAGTATGTTGAACTGGAAGGCGTGAAAATTGCCTATCGTCGACATGGTGCCGGTCGCCCGGTGCTGATGGTTCACGGTTTTGCTTCGTATTCATATACCTGGCAGCCGATGATTGATTGTCTGCCTGACGAATTTTGTTTTTATACGATGGATATGAAGGGGTTCGGTTATTCAGAGAAGGTCTGTGATGATCACCTTTCGCCGTTCGATCAGTCCCGGATTATTACTGCTTTCATTAATCACTTTGCTTTGTCTGACCTTATTTTGTGCGGACATTCAATGGGGGGCGCGGCTTGTGCCATTGCCATGTTTGACGAGGAGTTGCGCAAGCGGGTGTCTCACCTCATATTGGTCGACAGCGCCGGTTTTTTCAAACAGATGCCAAGCATAATTGACCTTGCCTACCAGATGAGTAATAAGGACCAGTTGCTGCGGCATTTTAAAGAGGATGTGTTTGTCAATCTGGTTTTGGAAGAGGTATACTACGATAATGCCAAAATTACCAAAGAAACCATTGCGCATTATGCTGAACTTATGAAACTGGAGGGGGCCAAAGAGTGCTTGATGACTGCCGCCAGACAGGTGGCTATTGCCAATGTGAAATCCTTTCACCGCAAGCTGGCAACGATTGATACGCCTACTTTGATTGTATGGGGCGAGGACGACCGTATCATCAACGTTGAAGATGCTCTTTATTTTAAAGCCGATATCCCTAATTCCGAGCTTCGGATCATTTCGCATTGCGGACATTCGCCACAGGAGGAATGTCCGGACCGAATGGCCAGAAGATTTTTGAATTTTGTCAAGCGGCAACCGGAAGTTCAGCGCGAGGAAAGATCGAAGAATACGGAAAATGAAACTATAATCACGCCGTCACCTACGGCTGGAATCGGGCCGAATGATTATTTTCAAAAATTGCGAATGCGCAGGCTTTTCGACTATTGGAGCTTTGGCACGGTATTGTTCATCATTGTCATAAAATGCTTGCAATTTTTCAAAAAGCTCGGGTTTAAGGCAGAGGAAAACGGCTGGCGAAAAGCTTCCGCAATATATTTCAGGAATGAACACGCTAAATTTTGTCTTGCCTGCCTGCGGTTGAATTACTTGTCCCACCGTTCCGACGCGTCCCAGTTGGATGAGAAAAACGCGCGTCGAATTCTGATTCAGCGTTTAGCGGAATTTATTCGCAGTGAGCCGGGATACCATTGGCACCTGCGCTGGCGCAGATTTATGACTAAGCGTGAAAAACTCGACTATACCGACATTATCGAGGCCGAATTTGACCGTAAAGGCACATTAATACAGTTAATTCCGCATTTTGACCGGACAAGAGATGAGTTTCCGTTGTTGAGCGATCAATTTCGCCAGGAAATTTTGCAGGAAGTTATTAATATTTTCAATCGCTATAAAACCCTGGACGATAATAAACGGGTTCGTTTGATCGTCAAAAGCCTCAAAAAGAAGTTGCATCGTTCCATCCTTCGTTCTCTTAAAATCGGATTTGAAATCGAACTGTTCGTCACGAGGATTTTTAACGGGACTTTCATCCATTTTGAGACGATGTCTGATGTTCCCGGCAAGCTTTCCGAATTTCGTATCAGGACTCCGAAATTTAACAGGCGCAGGCATATCGGAGGCGGATTGCTAAATGTCCTATGTCGCTTTACCCCGGATTATCAGGAAGCTGATTTATGGATGCAATACCATCATGCTCCTGTCGACGGCACGCCGATGCAGGAGGGGCTGGATAAGCTCAGTCAAGAGTGGGGCAAATGCGGCGAGATTACTTTCCCGGACCTTGATTCTCCGGCCGCCAAACCGGAATTTTCCTATTTCGGCAACGACATTTTCCGGGTCAGATCTTTTATCGATTTTTCACGGTTGTTCAAGATTCGCAAGGAGATCAACGAGAAATATTATGTTGATATGGGCGGCAACGCATCAATTACCAGTTTGATAACCTGGGGTCTGTCCCGTTATGACGCGTTCCGGGATATCAAATTCGTTTTCCCGGTTGACACCACTAATCTTACGGATCTCGATGCGGAAAAATCATTAAGTCTGGTTTTCCTGCGTCCGGGTCTTTTCCGTTCAGGTCATCCCTTGGAGGATTTTCTGCGTTTTCAGCGTGAATTCAATCAGCGGCTTTTCGCGACCCGGATGGGACGGAGTGAAAGTCATGAATTCCTGGAATTAATGGCGATGACTCATCCTTTTGTTTACTCTTTTGCGATCAATATGATGCCGAAAGCCCTGTGTGAGATTGTCGGGACCATGTGTTTTTCAATCATCAAGGATGCGGAGATATTTATCGCTCCGATCAGTGAGCTGCAGAAACACGGTTTCATCGCGATCGGTTCATGCCGGATGAAAACAGAATCCGGTCAGCCTGTCGGTTCCGTCAGCTTCTGCGGCGAGAAAAAACAGGTTCACAACTTCCTTAAATCCATCAATGAAGTCATCGAGGACTTCGATAAGTTTATTTAAAATTACCTCCTGCTATTTTTCTTTACTTGCGTGAGATTACCCGTTTTGTCGCGAATGACGCTTGAACAATGATTTTTTTGAGTTTATTTTACCTTGAATATTTATTCCGGGAATAAGGTATGGTTTATGAGTGAACTGGATGATATCTCCATCGGGGAGATGAATACTGAAATAGCGGGGGAAAACTCCGGAGCGGAACTTGAGCTGTCTTTAGGCGATCAGCCGACGATGGACGAGACGGGGTTCCAGCCGCTGGGCAAAGTTGACCGTTACCAGATCGTGAAAGAACTCGGGGCCGGGGGCTTCGGAACTGTATTCCTGGCGAAGGATACGGAAGCCGGAACGCTGGTGGCGGTGAAAGCCCTTCCGCCGGAAATCTCCGCGATACCTGAGGAGCTGGATAACGTCCGCAACAACTTTGCCTTTGTCTCCAAATTACTGCATCAGAATATCGCCGGACTGCTGTATCTGCACAAGGTTGATGAGTGTGACGCCGCGGCGGAACAGCTCCTGCGGATATCCAACCGCAGTTACCTGGTGGTGATGGAATATGTCCAGGGAACGACGCTTTCAGTCTGGAAGAAACAATATCCTGATCGCAAGGTTCCGCTGGACAAGGCGCTGGACATCTGCGCGAAAGCGGCAGAGGCGCTGGATTACGCGCACAGCCGGAATATTATCCATCGTGACGTCAAACCCGCGAATATTATGATCGGAACCGACAATTCGGTCAAAGTCATGGACTTCGGCCTGGCGGCGGAAGTACGGTCCAGCATGAGCCGGGTATCGCAGGAGAAGTTTGACACCTCCGGCACCCGCCCTTACATGGCCCCGGAACAATGGGCCGGTAAGAAGCAAAACGCCGCGACAGATCAATATGCCCTGGCGGTGATGTTCTACGAACTTATCAGCGGTGAAGTGCCGTTCCAGTCAGTCTTTGAGACCGGCGACGCTATACTGATGATGAACGTGGTCAAAACGGAAACTCCCGAACCGCTGCCGAACCTTACCAAAAAACAAAACACCGTTTTACTGCGCGCCTTGAGCAAGAATCCCGAAGAACGCTTCGCCTCCTGTGGTGACTTCATCAGAGCGTTGTCCGGCGGCAAAACCGGTAGCTTGCGTTCTCCGAACGCAAATGGCAAATCCGCCAATACACTGAAGAAACTGGTGGTGGTGTTTATGCTGCTTGCAATCATTGGCGGTGTGAGTTGGTATGGAGTGAACGTTTACCATGAGCAAGTCAAGGCTAAAGAAGAACTTGACCGGATCACTAAACTGAACGAAGAGAAGCGCAAAGAGATTTCAGCCGCTTTACGCCAGGCGAACAACCTGTATAACGACGGCAAATACAGCGAAGCGTCCAACGCCCTGCAAAAGGTATTCGATCTCGACCGTGATAATGCCAACGCTAAAACATTGCAGGATAAACTGGCGCTGGCCGCCGGTCTGGCTGATGTCTCGCCGATCCGTTCAAAGGCTGAAGTAGACTGGGAAAGCATCCAGAAACTCAGCCCGGCTGATGGCTTTGACCAGGACCTGAAACACTTGAAGATCGAGATCAAAACCGCTGAGACGTTGTTTAACAAAGAAGACTACGGCTCAGCGCTCAAACGTTATCAAAGCGTACTCAGCCAATGCAGTGCGTTGTTAAAACTGGACGAATCCCGCAATGCCGCCAAAGCCGCGGCCAACGACTGCGCCACCGCCAAACGCGCCGCCGAGAAAGCCGAAGCGTCCCGTGACGCGCAGCATATCTATACTCAGGCGGAAAAATCTGTTGCCGATGCCACTAAGGCCATGACCCAGCGGGACTATCAAGGGGCGCGGAAACACTACACATCCGCGACTGAACTTTACAATAATGCCCAAACCTTCGCGGTTGAATATCGCAAAGTGGTCGCGCTGAAAGATCAGTTTGACCGCTTGAAGCAATCGGCGTTGTCCGCCAGTGACATGGCGCTCTACGGCGGTACCGGCTGGGTGAAGATCAAAACCTCGATCCTCAAGGCGGACAACTCATTGAAACAAAAGAATCTGGCAACCGCCCACCGGGAATATCAAGCCGCCATCGCCAACCTGCCGCAGGTGATAGCCGATGCCAAGAATACCAAAGAAGCTACCCTGAAGAGAGTGGCGGCCAGGACAGCTTATGAAACCGCGTTGTCCAAAGCCACCGAGTTTTACAACGCCAGCAAACGGCTGGGCAAAACCGACCCGCGGGCGCATGAGAAATGCGCTGAGACGGTTAAGACGCTTGAGGCTTTTGTATCAAGCAGCCACTATGCGTACCTTGACTCAGACGCCAAAGCGAAGATAGCCAACTTGAAAAATCAGGCGGAGAGTTACCTGAAGACGTTGTATATTGGTCCGCTGAAAGGCAAAGATTGGACGATGCCGGGGCTGGGTATGAAGTTTGCCTATGTCGCGCCGGGTAGTTTCCAAATGGGGTCGAACAATGGCGACAGCGATGAGAAACCGGTGCATCGTGTAACAATCAGTCGTGGTTACTGGATTGGGAAGTATGAGGTAACACAGAGTGAGTATCAATCGATCATGGGTAGTAATCCGAGTAATTTCAAGGGAGGCAGTCTTCCGGTGGAAACCGTAAGCTGGAACGATGCGGTGAAATTCTGTAAAAAACTGACGGAACGGGAACGTCTGGCGGAACGTCTCCCGTCGGGTTATGAATTTCGCCTGCCGACCGAAGCGGAGTGGGAATTTGCGGCTCGTGGCGGGGATAAGAGCCGAGGATATAAATACAGTGGTAGCGATAATATAGATAACGTAGCGTGGTACGAATCCAATTCCGGCAGCAAAACGCATGAAGTAGGTACAAAGTCCGGCAATGAGCTTGGAATTTATGATATGAGCGGTAATGTATGGGAGTGGTGTTTGGACGATTGGCATAGCAACTATAATGGAGCGCCAAGTAATGGTAGTCGTTGGGGTAATGGTTCCGGCTCTCGTCGCGTGATTCGCGGCGGCAGTTGGGACAGCCACGCCAGGGACTGCCGTTCCGCTCTTCGTTACAACTTTTCGCCGGGCAACACGCTCAACCTCCTTGGTTTCCGTGTCGCGATCGCCCCAGTTCATTGAGACATTCGCTCTTCATCTGAGCAAAAGCTCCATGCAATGGTGCGAGAGAGGAGCAACGCCGGAGCGGATGGCTGAAGCGGAGCCTGCCATCAAGCGACAGGGGCGTGACGACAGAGCATAAAGAAGAACCGCGAAGCGGTCGATTATAAAATCAATTGGGACTGTTGGGGCGCTTGAGACGGTTGTTTTCATACAAGAGTCCCAAGCGTCCCAAGCGTCCCAAAAAGAGGAGAAAAGTAATCATGGATAATAGCGGTTTCATTCCTAAAAAAGGAAACTATCAGGCTTTGTTGTCATATCAGAAATCTTTGATTATTTATGATGGTACGGTTGTATTCTGTCGGCGCTTTATGAGTAAACGGGACCGGACTTATGATCAGATGGTCCAGGCGGCGCGTTCCGGGAAGCAGAATATTATTGAAGGTTCCAAGGCCTCTTTGACTTCGACTGAGACCGAGATTAAACTGACCAATGTGGCCCGGGCAAGTTTGGAAGAACTGCTGGAGGATTACAAAGATTATTTGAGGAATAACGAGCTGAAATTATGGGGTAAAGACAGCAAGGAAGCGTCTTACGTCAGAAATATGGGGCGAAAGCCCGGAGTAACTACAGCTGATTTTGCATCATTTTTTGAAAGCAGGTTGCCGGAAACCGTGGCCAATATATTGATCTGCCTGATCCATCAATGTTCGTACCTGCTGTTTCAGCAAATTAAACAACAGGAGAATGAATTTCTTGAAGACGGCGGCATCAGGGAGAAAATGTATGCCGCCAGAAATAAGAACCGGAATAGCTGAGACCATTGGGATTGTAGGGACTATTGAGACGGTTATATAATACAAGCGTCCCAAGCGTCCCAGTAGCGCCAGGTCTCGATGAGACCGGCGGGGAACGTAAGTAGTAGTCATTAACGTCAATCAGTGACTGAAGAATAAGCCTGTGGGTGGGATGCATTCGCATCCCGGCGCTTTCATCGAAAGCTACCCTACTGTTATTTGCCGGAACCTTCGATGATTTTTTTGATGGTTTCCGGGGTTTTGAACCGGAAATCGCCGTATTCAGCGTATTGGCCGATGTTTTTCAGCGCCAGTTTGCAATAATCCTTCTCGCCGAAATGTTTGATCGCTTCGATCAGGCCGATTGTCAGGCCGCGCCAGGCCGGGTCAATATCTTTAATATGCCGGCACGGGAAATATTCACAATCCCAGCATCCGGCGATTTTTTTTGTTTGCGTACAAATGCGGATATGACAATTTACCTCGCCATCACCTGACGCACAGCCGCCGCAGCCCTCGAGCAGATTTTGACAGGTTCTGCAGATGATTCCGCAAGGTGCGGGATTCCCATTTTCTTCCATATATATTTCTCCTTGCTTAGAACTTTCTGCTGTCGTAGGCCCAGTTGAGGAGTGCCTGCCGCTGTTTGGGGCGGCAAGTTATATTTCCGGGACGACAATGTTTTCTGATTTGCGCGATGTGCCTGGTCATGGCCCTCCAGCGTTTGATTTGACGTTCGTCGTCTTCGCTCCGTCTGCCCAGATAATAGCGGCAGTACCACTGGAACCAGCCGCGGGGATCGTCCGGGTTAATCCAGCCTTTTTCCTGCCATACCGCCAGGGGCTGCGAAGCGTTAACGCCGAAAAAATTAAATTCAGGAACGTGTCGCTCATGACACAATTTTGCCTCTGCGAACCATTCGGCGGGAAATTCCTCCCGGCAATCGGTCATGTATCTGCCGCCGAAAACCCCAAGTTCAAGCATTTGCCGGGGAGACAGTTCCGGTTTGAAATCCGGATGAAAATTTTTACCTTCCGGTTCGGTCAAACAGTAAACATAATTCCGCTGCATCAGGTCGTTGACAATTATTTTTCTTTCATTCGCCATTAGCGATCCATGACCTTGCCTGTTCCAGTTGCCCGTAATCGAAATGCTTGATTTCGGCATTGACGAAATGGCTGCCAACATGTTCGGCGATCGAACCGATCGGGGAATCGGTGACGAATGCCAGTTTAGCTATTTTTTTGTGGTGTCCTTTGATAAACTCGAAATGCGAGATCATGGCGCCGAACGAATCCCACCACGGGAATGACTCGACGTGAATGATAATGCCGTTGAGCTTATCATGCTGCATGATATAAGGATCGATGATTGCCGCCGCCTTTTGAAAATCATTGCTGGTAAGTTCGCCATCCGGTTCCAGAATTGCGATGCCGTCAGTTTCATTTAAAATTACGTCTAACATATGCTCCGCCTCTTTTACTTCCAGTGTAATATGCAAAAATACTTACATTAAAATATCATAGTTAGTATAGTATAAACTCTCAAATCTGGAAAATCAACGGTTTTGTTATACGGATATGCATATTTTTTATATTGCTTTAAAGGCTGTGGTTCGAAACTTGCGGCCTCATTTTTTTATTATAATGCATATCTATGCAGCAAGACTTATCTTAATAAAAACATCATA
This sequence comes from Victivallales bacterium, assembly GCA_963676655.2. Taxonomy (GTDB): domain Bacteria; phylum Verrucomicrobiota; class Lentisphaeria; order Victivallales; family Victivallaceae. The sequence goes on from CAXXKX010000004.1 coordinate 528,724, forward strand.
GTTATTGTATTATATACTTAAGTGCGGAAAATCAAAGCTTCCGGCTAAAAGCAGCAGTTATATGTGGTTTAACAGGACTTATCCGGAAATACCGGATTTCAATGCGTTTTTATCAGTTTATCTACTTCGATAACTAACTGTACCGGAGAAGATATAACATCAAGCACGAAAGCCGGAACGAACAGGATTTTACATGGATATGCCCAGTCGGCCATGTGTATATTATCCTTGTCGCTGAATTTGGTGTTTATATCAAGATAATATGTCGTGTCGTCAATTTTGTATGGAAGCTTAAAGTCGGCATAATTGTAGAGTAATTTTTTGGCCTTTGCCGACTTGATATATTCCGGCGGCCGGGCATTGTCAACTTTGTTGATAATATCCGGGGGGTACAGATACCAGACATCGAGAGCGCGAAGTTTGTCTTCAGATAATCCCGGAAAAATATTTATTGGGGCATACAGCTGGATATTGCGGTCATTATCCTTGCGTGAAATTGTGCGGGTAATGATTTTATCTCTTACTTCCGGCTCATTTAAAATCAGATATCTGCGTCCGACTGGTTCCGGGGAATGAAAATCGTTTAACGGCCTGCGGTAAAGCATTCCCTCGAAAACAATATTTCCGGCAGAGTCGCTCCAGGTTTGCCTGATATCAAATACAGGAGTGGTCTTGCCCATGTTGTCCACGTATTTCGTACATACACAACCGGTCAGCAAGAAAAGTCCCGCCGGCAACGGCATCCAACGGCGTAGTTTTAATATTGGAAAATTCATCTTCAGTTGGATTACAGATCATACAGCCCGATGTACCAGTCCAGAATTCCTTTCAAAGATGTATTGTCGTGCAGCCAGGAGAGGGGGGCGTAGATGATGTGAAAACTTCCGAAATCCCAGGCGCAGGCCTTATACAGCCAGAAAGCGGGACCGATACTTAGAATGTAGAAGCAGATCAGGCAAGGCAGCCCATAGATCAGCAAACGAAGCATCATTACCTGAGTTTTATTTGGCGGCGGCGACTGATTCTGCTCCTGCGCCTGATAATCATCTTGAGCTTGCATCACTTCGTTTGACATAACTACACTCCTTCACTATTACTCATGCAAAACCGCTATTTCGGATGAGCGTTTAAAGTTGAAAATAGTGGAACAAAGTTCACCTCAATTTTATTACTATGAAATAAATACATTAATTTTGTAATCCAGGGTTGATTATTGTTTGCTTCTTACTTGCAACCTTTAATTTGCATACGACGTTCCGGCATTTTACTCCACTGCTAATCTACATGCCGGGACCATGCAGTCAAGCATATTATGCATAATATCTTATAAATACTTTGCCGCGACGGCAGCCAGGGAACTTCTTTCACTTTTTTCCAGGGTTATATGACCGTGAAGCTCACTTGCCTTAAGGCGTTCGACCGTGTAGGTCAGACCGTTGCTCGAGGCGTCCAGATACGGGTTGTCAATTTGATAAGGATCGCCGGTCAGCACCATTTTGGTTCCTTCTCCAGCGCGGCTGATGATGGTTTTAACTTCGTGCGGCGTCAGGTTTTGCGCTTCGTCAACGATGACGAACTGTTTAGGAATGCTGCGGCCGCGGATATAAGTCAGGGCTTCGAGGTCGATTTTGTGGGAATTGATCAGGTCGTCGGTTTTTTTACTGGAAACCCGCTTGTCGCCGTCACTGGACTGCATCAGGTAGTCCAGGTTATCGAAGATCGGCTGCATCCAATGGGTCAGCTTCTGTTCTTTGTCGCCCGGCAGAAATCCGATATCATTGCCCAGCGGAACGATTGGCCGGGACACCAGAATCTTTTCATATTTGTTGCGCCTGATCGTTGATTCCAGCGCGGCGGCCAGGGCAAGCAGGGTTTTTCCGGTTCCGGCCTGTCCGACCAGAGTAACCACCTGAACATCCGGATCCATCAGCAGTTCGAGTGCCATTGTCTGTTCTTTGTTGCGGGGCAGGATGTTCCAGATAGGATGATCCTGCTGTTTGGAACTGACCGGGTAGAGTCTCCCGTCGTTACAGAGCCGGGCCATGGCGGTATGTTTGGGGTTGCTGGTATCCTGAATAATGACAAATTCATTCGGATAGAGGTCGAAGCTGGGATTTTCAATGCTTTTTTCCTGGTACAGCCGATTGATGAGATCGCCTTCGGCTTCAACCGTTTTACAGCCGGTGAAAAGAGTTTCAAAGTCGACTTTTTCACGTTCAAAATCCATCACCTTGATACCGAGAGCGTCAGCTTTCAAGCGCAGGTTGATATCTTTGCTGATGAAAATAACATTGGGCAGTTGTTTATTCAGAACATAAGCAACCCGGATAATCCGGTTGTCCGGAATGTCCATATCGAGGATTGAGTCGAAAACTTTATCCGGAGTATTGTCGCTGAAATTATTCAGTTGGGCCGCGGAGGTTATTCTTACTTTGCCGGTGGCCAGGCTGCCAATGCTGGACAGCGGTACGCCTTCTGAGAGAGAGCCCTGTTCGCGAAGAGCGTCCAAACGCCTTATTACTTGTCGGGCATTGCGCCCAAGTTCATCCTGAAATTTTTTAAACTTATCGAGTTCTTCAATTACCGCCATTGGTAAAACAACGTCATTGTCCTGTAGCGATTCCATGCTCTGAGCGGAGTGCAAAAGCACATTAGTATCCAGAACGAAAGTTTTCGGCATCAGTTGCGGGCCCTTCTGATTTAAATGGTTGATTGGTTTGTTGCCTGACTCGACTTCCTAAAGTTATTCTAAACCACTTTTAAATCAAAATCCAGTCCTGAAACAAAAATTAAACAAAATTTTAGGGAAATATGGTTTAATTTATGCCGGAAATTTTTGAAATCAGCCTGCTCTTTTGCCGGATTCGTTCCAGTTTTGCATAAAGTAGCGCGGAGTCGATAGATAGGTATCGATTTCCTTGAATACAATATCGACCTCAATGCTGCTGATGCAAGGGTATGGATTGCGGTTGTTATCCAGATACGGGCATTGCCAGTTGCAGCCGTAACAAGTCATCGGTTGATTTATTACCGCCGGCATCTCATATATATGTGAGACAAATTTAGGGTAGGGCAGGAATCTGCCATAATGACCGCCGCCGGTTGGACAGAATGCTTTGACTCTGGCGGCCGCGGCGATGTGAATGCCGCCGGTATCATTGGCGAAAACGAACTGGGCATGGGTGATGATATCGATGAATTCAAGCAGGGACGTTTTTCCGTTTAAATTCAGAATTTTTTCCGAATCTAAACCATCTTCGATGTATTTTGCCCGTTCATCAGCGTCCGGGGTTCCGCATATCACGGCTTTAATGTGATATTTCCCGACAATGCGTTTGATTGTTTCAGTGGTCTTGTCAATATCCCAGCATTTGTTGATCCAGCTGCTGCCGGAAATGACGACGAAATAGTTCTGGTCGTTGGTATTGAGCCAACGCTTCCTGACGTCGTTCAATTGAATCCGGGTGTCAGGAGAGTCAGATTTTACGTTTAACTCTGCCAAAAATTGTTCATTGGCGGCGAATTCCGAATCCAGCAGCGGGGTGCCGACAACCGTATTGCCGGAAGATCTTCTTCGGAAAGGAATCAGATCGGTATACCATTTGTCGCTCCATTGCATCAGTACCGGATTTATACTGCCGGGAGAGTTCATAAAGGCAATACTGAATTGAGCGCGGCTGAACAATGTCATCATATCCTCAACCAGAAACTCCCGGGATAATCTGGGTTGCAGAACCACATCATAAGCCTTGAAATAGACCTCTTTCAGCATCTTGTGATGATATTTGAAGTTATCGAGAAAAAGTTTGGTGTCAAAAGGAATAAAGTGGTCGAAGTCAACCAGTTTCTTCGCCGCATCGATCCAGACACGATTGCCGAGAAGCGATATTTCATATTCGTCAGGCGGATAAGCATCTCTTAATGCCCGGGCGTAAGGAAGCCACATGAAAAAATCTCCAATCGCATCACATCGGGGGATCAATATTTTTTTGCGCTGATACGGAGGCCGTTTGCCGGAGGTAATCTTTAGCATGGCCAGATAAAGAAAATCCAGCAGCAGGAAGCTGCCGAGTTTTATTTTACGCTTTATCCTCATATTTGAGCCTCCATCAATTCGCAGGTTTGATTACCTGTTTTGATCAGGTTTGAATCGCTGATCGTTTTTGAGGAACATAAAAGTTTGATGATTTCAGCTATAAACAGACAAGAGCGGCGCTTCGAGCATAACATAAGGTTCACAAGCCAGGCCGGACCCGGTTTGTGTCTGCTCAGGATATGGAGGTCGTCGCGATTCGAATAAAGATACAGATTGTGCAAATTTGCGATCCGCTGCAAGGTTTCGTAAGTATAAAAAGCAATGTGCTGGCCGTGTTCAGGACTGAAATAATCCCAGGTTCTGTCAATATTTTCCTGATTGAATTTATGAAGTCGGGTTGAAAATATTACGGTGTCCCCGAACTCCAGCATCGCGTGTAATTCCTGTAACGGGTCGGGCAGATGTTCAAATACTTCCCAACAAGTGAGAGCTTCGACTTTGGAAGTCTGATCAAATTCGAAATGCTCTGCAAAGATATTGCATGAGTAAGGATCATGCCATTTGAAATCAAAGCCGATATCACGCATGATCCTGACAAATAAGCCATAGCCGCCGCCCCAGTCGACAAACGTTCCTTTGCGGTTCAGAAAAAAATAGATGACCGGAGCGATTTTTTCCGCCATGAGAAAGTTTCTTGCAATAATTCCGGTATCGCTTCGGGTGATACTTTTGTTATAGGCCTCTTCCAGCCAGAACGGATTTTCAGTTTGAATAAATCCGCATTCGCGACAATAAAAGTATTGAATATCATATTTGTTTAGAACCTTGTTTCTAAACAATTCCAGAGATTCGGTTTGACAAATTTTACACTGCATTGATTATTTTCTTTAATTTACGCAAGGTGCTGATTATAATATTTTCATCGAAAAAGTTTTTAAAAGTAAGCCGGTCGGCTTCAACGTCCGGGGCAATATCAAGTGGATGGATGATGGGATTGTCCATTTCAAAGAGTTCTTGTGACAAATACCGTAAGCTGTCCCGGTGTGTGCCGCCTTCGCCGATATTTGTGACCAGGTTGCGGTTCGGAATAATTGCCAATCCGTAATTGGCCCATAATGCGAAGTTCCATTGGAAATCCCACGTGTTAAAATGTTTGTTTTCGGTATAGACTTGTTTAAGCAGTTCAAGCCAGCGCTTCTGTTCTTTTTCACCGGGGAATATTGAAGCGATCGCGTTCCTTTTGACAAAGCCGGGATACCTATCCATTTTGACGTCGTAAAGTTCCCAGGCACGACGCCAGGTGGCCCATCCCCAAATATGAGCGTAACGCGAAAAATAATAGCTTCCGGTTCCGCGTTTGCAACCCATCTGAAAATTGCTTCCGCCAATGTGCATTATCGCGGGATTATCACGATAAAAGTCAAGCATTTCGCTGCAGAAACGGAAAAAATCAGGATGTGGCAGGCAGTCATCTTCCAGAATGATCCCTTCTGCAACTTCTGAAAAGAACCAGTCAATGGCGGAACTGACGGCTGACCGGCAGCCCAGGTTTTCCGTCCTGAACAGGGTTTTCATTTCACAGGGCCAGTCGATATTGTCCAATACCTCAGTCCGGGTTCGTTCACATAAATCAACCTCACCGGAGACTTCCGGCCGGGGCCCGTCCGCCGCTATATATAAAACCGGTACTTGAGCTTTCCGGATCTCCGCAAAAACTTGAGCTGTTTTTTCCGGCCGGTTAAAGATCAGCAGCAGAACGGGGGTAAGCATAGATATAGTGATCCTTATATTTCTCTGGTCAAGCGATTAGTGAATAGATAATAATTTCTCATCCCCATTATACACATGAAATATGACAAATATTACTCAAAATTCAAGGAAAAACTGTTATTTTATTTGCAGAATTGCTTTTCGGAGATTATTATTTACTTAATTAACCTGTAGCGCATGCATGTGTTATACTTGAAATAAGGAGATCTGACCATGGCTGAGACTGCACCGTTTACTGTTGAATCCGAACAGGCCGAGAAATTATCTGTAGAGGATGTTCTGGCCAAAGTTCAAAGTACCAAACAAGGATTGAGTTCGGCAGAGGCGACAAAACGCCTTGAGCAATGCGGACCTAACGCTCTGGAGGAAAAAAAAGAAAGCACACTGCTGAAGCTGTTCAAGTTTTTCTGGGGCCCGATTCCGTGGATGATCGAGATTGCCGCGGTTCTTTCGCTGATCGCTCAGGATTGGAAAGATTTCTGTATCATCTCTTTTATGCTGATCTTCAATGCCATGATCGGATTCTGGGAGGAGCACAAGGCCAGTAATGCCCTTGATGCGTTGAAAGCGTCTCTGGCGCTGAAAGCCCGGGCCTTGCGTGACGGTTCATGGCAGGAAATTGACGCGACTACACTGGTTCCCGGTGATGTTATCCGGATTCGACTTGGTGATGTAATTCCCGCTGACGGCAAATTGCTTGACGGTGAATATTTAAGCGTCGATCAGGCCGCGCTGACGGGAGAATCCCTGCCGGTTAATAAAATGTCCGGCGATCCGGTCTACTCCGGTTCGATTGCCAAACAGGGGGAAATGACCTCGGTGGTTACAGCGACCGGGTCAAACACTTTCTTCGGCCGGACCGCTAAACTGGTTGCCAGTGCCGGTAATATCTCACATTTCCAGCAGGCGGTTATGCGGGTCGGTAATTTTCTGATCTTGCTGTCGGTTAGTCTCTGTCTGCTGCTGACTATTGTGGTGCTTTACCGTGACCATATGCAGGGAGCAATTAATCTGCATGATATTTTGCGTCTGGCTAAGTTTGTCCTGATTCTGGCGATTGCCTCGATTCCGGTCGCAATGCCGGCCGTGTTGTCGGTGACAATGGCTCTGGGCGCGTTGGCCATGTCGAAAAGTAAAGCGATTGTTGCCCGTCTGCAGGCGATTGAGGAAATGGCCGGGGTGGATATCCTTTGTTCCGATAAGACCGGGACTTTGACCAAGAACGAACTTACGCTTGGCGATCCGGTACTCTATGCGGCAAAAGATGCCCAGGAGTGTATTCTCGATGGCGCTCTGGCCAGTAAAGAGGAAGATAACGATACGATTGATTTGACGATCATTGCTGCTCTGGATGATAAAAGTATTCTTGATAATTACAAGCAGACCTCATTTGTGCCGTTCGATCCGGTCAAAAAACGGACCGAAGGCGTGGTTACCGGTCCTGACGGCAAAGAAATGCATTATACCAAAGGCGCGCCTCAGGTCATTATCGCGATGAGTGATTTGTCCGATGACGATAAGGCCAAAGCCGACAAGCAAGTCGCCGATTTTGCCTCTCACGGTTATCGTGCGCTGGGTGTTGCTTCAAGCGCGGATAATAAAACCTGGTCTTTCCTCGGAATAATTCCGATGTTTGATCCCCCGCGTGACGATTCGGCTGAAACCATTAAACAGGCTAAAGAACACGGTTTGATGGTGAAAATGGTCACCGGTGACGATGTCGCGATCGGCTCCGAGATTTCCGGTCAGCTTGGCATGGGAACCCATATCCAGGCTGCCGCCGACATGTTTACTGACGTCGATCTGGATAATATTCCTGATAAACTGTGCCAGTGCATTGAGAAAGCCGACGGCTTTGGCCGGGTCTTTCCTGAACATAAATACGCGATTGTCAAAGCCCTGCAGAAACGCAATCATATTGTGGCTATGACCGGCGACGGGGTTAATGACGCCCCGGCCTTGAAACAGGCGGATGCCGGAGTTGCCGTGTCCGGCGCCACTGATGCGGCCCGTGCCGCCGCCGCGCTCATTTTGACGGCTCCCGGTCTTAGCGTAATCATTCGCGCCATTGAAACTGCCAGGCAGATTTTCGAACGCATGATGAGTTACACTATCTACCGCATTGCCATGACGATTGACGTTATGTTCTTTGTGGTTCTGGCTATGCTGGTCTTTCCGGTTGTGCCGGGAACGGATCATGCTTTCAAACCGTTAACCGCGGTTATGATTATCATTCTGGCGCTGCTCGATGATATCCCGATTATGACGATTGCCTATGACAATACGGTGATCTCCCCGAAGCCGGTGCGCTGGCAGATGGGGCGGGTTCTCGCCGTTTCATGTGTCCTTGGCGCGCTGGCGGTAGTTCAGACTTTCGGGTTGCTCTTTATCGGTATGCATAACCTGAATACTGTGGTCTGGGGTGTGAAGATCGATGAAAGTCACTTGCAGACCATGATGTTTCTGCAGTTGGTAGTCGGCGGACACCTGATGCTGTTCCTGACCCGCATGAAAACCTGGTTCTTCCTTAAACCGTGGCCGAGCTGGAAACTTGCCGGCGCGATTGTCGGGACTCAGCTGTTTGCCGCGGCAATGTGCGGTTTTGGCTGGCTGGTCAATCAGCTGCCGTGGACATTGATCGGTCTGGTCTGGGTTTACAACCTGATTTGGATGCTCGGCCAGGACGTTGTGAAAATCGTTGTTTACCGGGTTATTGAAGGTAAAGTTAAACATCATGCGAACTTCCTGAAACGTGTTGGAGGTTCTCTCCTGCATCATTCGCAAAACGTCTGATTATTTTAAAATCCAAGACCGGGTTGTGGCGATTTGTTGCGGCCCGGTTTTTTTTGTATATTTTTTTGCTCCTTACTGACAAGAAAAGGGGGGATTGACTTGCGTTTTTAAGAGGTTGGAGTTATCTTGTCAGGATGTTTATAAATAAGTTTTTGATCATAATTATCTATAACAAGCTAACCGCAGTATTTGAACAAAATCGAAATCTGTGATGTTATAGAAAAATAAGCTTGACCGCTTATTAAGTTGGATAATACAGGAGAAATGCGAATGACGAAAGAGAATGTCCGGATTGAGTGCGACAGTATGGGGCAGATCGAGGTGCCGGCCGATAAATTATGGGGCGCTCAGACCCAGAGATCACTGATTCATTTTAATATCGGCGGCGACCGCATGCCGGTCGAAGTTGTCCGGGGCATGGGGATTTTGAAGAAAGCCGCAGCCTTGACCAACCGCGACCTTGGCAAACTTGACGCGAACAAAGCACAACTCATTGTGCGCGCCGCTGACGAAGTCATTGCCGGAGCGCTTGACGAACATTTTCCGCTCTATGTCTGGCAGACCGGCAGCGGAACCCAGAGCAATATGAACGCGAACGAAGTTATCGCCAACCGGGCGACGCAGCTTGCATGCGGTCAGATCGGGGTAAAGGACATGATCCACCCGAACAACCACGTTAACATGTCGCAGTCTTCCAACGATACTTTTCCGACCGCCATGTATATCGCTGCTGTAACCTCCATGAACAAGGTGCTACTGCCGGAAGTCAGGAAATTTCGTGACGCCCTGGCGGACAAGGCGGAAGAGTTCTCCGATATCGTTAAAATAGGCCGGACTCATCTTCAGGACGCGGTGCCGTTGACGTTGGGACAGGAGTTCAGCGGTTACGTGGCGCAACTTGATACCGCTATCGGGAATATCGAATATACCCGGAACGGTTTATATAATCTGGCGATTGGCGGGACCGCGGTTGGCACCGGCTTGAATACCCATCCGGAATTTGCGGATCGTGCCGCCGCGCATATCGCGGAACTTACCGGCGAACCGTTCAAATCGGCTCCGAATAAATTTGCCGCGCTGGCCGCGCATGACGAACTGGCCGCGGTCAGCGGCGCGTTACGCGGCCTGGCTTCGGTTTTGTTTAAAATTGCCAGCGATCTGCGGCTGTTGGCTTCCGGCCCGCGTTGCGGGATCGGGGAACTCGTACTGCCGGAAAATGAACCCGGTTCCTCGATCATGCCGGGCAAGGTCAATCCGACCCAGTGTGAAGCGATGACAATGGCGGCGGTTCAGGTAATGGGGCTTGACGCCGCGGTTGGAATGGCTGCTTCTCAGGGGCATTTTGAACTCAACGTCTTCAAGCCGTTGATGATTTTCAATGTCCTGAAATCAATGCGCCTCTTAGGAGATTGCTGTCACTCCGCCACAAAATATATGGTTGAAGGGATCAAGGTCAATAATGACAAGGTGCAGGAATATTTGACTTCCTCGCTGATGCTGGTAACCGCTTTGAATCAGGTGATAGGTTATGACAAGGCTGCGGAAATCGCGAAGTTTGCCCATAAAGAAGGCCTGACATTAAAAGAAGCGACTCTTAAACTGGGTTATCTGGATGAAGCCGCTTTCGACAAAGCCGTCGATCCGGCCGCAATGACCAAACCGCAGTAAGCTGATAATAAAACTGGTTCTTTCGGTGTTTCCGTGGATGGGGCCTTACGAATTCGTTTTATTGCAGACTTACAGCCTGCGTTTGAGGTGTAAATCAGAGCCCCCGTGCGTTGCCCGGGGCTGTGATATTGCGCCCTATGGGGCTGAAGAAGATAAAAGACCACCAGGCCGTAGGCCTGAAAGAACAAAGCCCCGGGCAACGCCCGGGGCTGTGATATTGCGCCCTATGGGGCTGAAGAAGATAAAAGACCACCAGGCCGTAGGCCTGAAAGAACAAAGCCCCGGGCAACGCCCGGGGGAAATAATAATAAAAAAACAACAGCAGGCTGTAAGTCTGCAATAAAAAACATGGAAAAATCATTGAATTATGGTATATCCATGAAAACACCGAAAAAGCCATAAAACTTTTATCGGGACTCTTGAGATTGCCTCGAGCGGGATAAATATTCATCCAATTCTTCCAGCCCGAATTCGGCCTTTAAATCCTGCACTGAAAAGCGGTCTGATTCGCTGCTTACAATTACGGAGCCAAGTTGTCCCGGATCGTCGATTGTCACTTCCGCGCCATACTTTTTTTTGAGTTGCGTGAACTTGTCGCGATTATAATCTAAATGACAAATTATCCGGTCAAGGTTTATCCGGGCTGTAACCGTTTCCGTATAGTTGGTCGTTGTTGCGATGATTTTTCCGGCAGGAGAGATTATCGGGCTGGGATTCCGCCAGATTGAACCGGCGAAAAATGCCCGGCAGGCATAAGCCCAATATGCCTGCATCAGGCCGCCATGATACATTGATGCAAATAATATTATATCCGGTTTCTGGCGGATATACTGGTTTCTCAGTTCGGCAAAATTAAGATCGAAACAAATCGCGCATGCGACAGTTCCGAAATCAAGCTGCATAACTTCCGCTCTATCGCCGCATTTTATCTTTCTTTGTTCGATCTCATGGATCGTAAGATGATTCTTATCGTAGAGGCTGACTACTTCTCCGTCGCGCCCGATCATCTGGAGCGAGTTACGCCAATACCCATCGTCATCCTGACGTAAAGCTGAATAGCCGATATAGCATCTGTTTTTTGCCGCTGTTTCACTGCAGAAGTTGCGTATTTTATTTCCGCGCTTCAAATAGTATCCGGAGCGCTCTGCTTCATCGAGCTCGAAGTAGTTGTCGCAGCACTCAGGCGTTAAAATCAAATCAGGCCGGTCCGGTATAACCTGATTGAATTTTTCCTTCAGGAGCCTGATTGCATTATCGATCATGTTGTCATAGGAACTACTCGCTCCCATGGTCAAGGCAGGAGCCATTGTTGCGATTTTAACTATATTAGCCATAAAGGTTTGTCCGGGGGACGCCGTTATTCTTTATTCCTGTAAATGATCGCGAAATCTCCGTCGTCAAATTTCATGTCGGCAAAAGTTTTGCCGGCAATTTTGATCACAGGAGTTTTCTTTGTCGTCAAATGTCCCGTCCGGTCATAAATTTTCATGGTAATCGGCGACGCGTCGTTCCAGCCGAATTTTCCATCGCGCATTGTGAGTATTTTTTCTTTGCCGATAACATAACCGCTATGCAGTTCAATCGGGGTGAAAGGATATAGATCCTGCATAAAATTATTGTCGCTGGTAAACTTGGTTGAATAGTACATATACAGCCCGCCGTTCGCCAGTTTGTTCTTCATTGAATCAGTAATGTCGGACTCCGATACTTCGGTATGCGGCGTCCCCCATGATACCGGGGTATAGAAATGAGTACGGACGGCTGAGAGCGGGCTGTGCCCCTCGACAAAACGGTAAACTTTACGTTTTGACATGGTGGTGGTAGCGGGCATAAAATTGCACCATACCGGCATTTTGTTTTTTTCGCAGAAATCCAGCAGATTTAGCCGGAACTGCAAAGAATCGAGCGCGACATTGCGAATCTTCCTGGTTAATTTAAAGGTCTTGGGATCGATTACTCCGGAATATCCATCCCAGCCGTTGTAGGCGAAAAATGGTTCCGCCGTGGATTCGTCCCAGAATATTCCCAGGCCATTGTCACGGTAAAACTCATAGACTTTTTGCAGATCTTTACCCCAGGCGTTGTTAACGCGCGGAGTCATGCGGGCGCCTTTTATTTTGGTATATTTGACCAGTTTGCCGCGTGAATCGTACCAGAGACTGCTGTCCGGATGAGTTTTTTCCGGTTCCGGCAACGCGCCGATGAAGCAGTTATGATAGACAACGAATTTGAGATCAGGATCAACTTTCTGGAATCTTTTTTTGACGTCAAGCAGCATTTGTCTGGTATATTTATTTTTATCGTCAAGCAGCGTCAAACTGCCCCAGGTCATGGATGAAAGGTCTTTCATCGGGGCAATTCTACCGTTTGGCAGAATACGCCCCATACTGTTGAGTCCAACGTATTTGGGTTTATTGAAGCGAATAAGATCGGCAAAATCTTTTTGCGGTCGTTTGGTGGTTTCTTTCTCAAAACTGTGAGCGAATGTCAAATTGCCGTCAATAGTAAAATTAACCTGTAAATTATGTCGCGCGGCGTTTACGAACTGAAAGTAATCAGCTTTCGCGGTCGGATAGATATCAAAGACGGCGGTATATGATTTTTTCGGAGCCAGAACAAGGTGGCAATTTTCCAGCGCGTATTCTTTATTTTTCTTCGCCGTCATCGAGGCGTTTGCCCGGAATACGTCATCCATCGCGAACAACCCGAGGCCGCTGTTTTTCCGCTGGACATAAAGAGTTGGATTTTCGCTGGTCCGAACCTGGGCCGAAAATTTTCCGGTCATTGAAGGAATCACAAACCCGGCAAGGCGTACCCCGGTACAACTACCGTTATCTGTAATGACCCGGCGGACAATCATGCCCAAATCATTAGCGGTCAGGTTGGTTATTTTATCGCTGATGCTGATCCGGTCGGGAAGCAGGTTGATTGTTCGATATACGCTGTAATATTTGCCGGTTCCTTTGAGAACTATCTTGTTTTTTGATCTATTCAGGATTTTTACCTGCCATTCAGAATTTGCCCGACGCAAAGCCAAACTGTTCCATTTGCCTTCCGGGTAGCTGAAGAAGCTGTTTATGTTATAGGTATCACCATTGACCGTCAGGCGCATTCCGCCGTTTTCCAGAACTTTCAGGTTGTAATCGACGATATATTTATCGACGGGTGTAATTGGTTCTTTTAATGTGCCGCCGCCGTCAGCCGCGTAATCTTTCATTTTTATATAGTCGGAAATAATCTCGATATTCTGGCAAAATACCGGAAAATCATAATGGCGCAGTTTATTTTTCAAAGTAACGGTGTTGATGCCGTTCTTTTTTACCAGGTCGGTAACATCAAAGACGTAGGTATAAGGATATTCCGGGGCGAAGTCCGGATTATAGTCCTGATAGCGTTTCGGGTATTTTTCGAAATCAGGACTGTAAAATGTCCGATACATCTCATGCGGTTTTGAATAAATGTATAAACCGCGTCCGCTGTTTGATCGGAAGTAGAGCGGATTTGGATAATTGACCAGGCGATGACTGTCAAGGTTATTCCCGTTGAATTCGGCATGGAAGGCGTAATGGGAACCGATGCGCTGTTTTGACGAATATTCCATTCTGGCATCCACTTTGAGAAAACACTTTTTCCAGTTGCCGGGAACCTCGACTTTAAATGTTTTGCTTTGCGGCGGCAGAAGTTTGACCGGTTGTTTTTGGATCATGATATCGGCCCCCTGCATGCTGATCCCGGCCAGGATGCCGGCACAAGCATAGATAATTCTTCGATTGAACATTACATATCCTTAAATTTTTTCATTAATAAGTAATTAGAGGAAATCCCAGTGATTATCTACAGCGCCCCAGGAGCCGCCATTGGAAAACGGAGGATAAAGATACGGATTATTGACGGCCGAATACACTTCACAGGGACCTGTAACATTGGTTTTCTCGGTTGTCGCGTGTCCGTCAACCCATAGGACATTTGCCGCGTTGGAATGACGGGCGTCAATTTCCCCGTTTGACCCTTCCAGATAAATGTACCACGCCATGTAGAACCCTTTTGTCCGGTCGTTACCGCGATAGGCATCCACCATCGCGATCATTCCGGCAGGTTTTTTGATCTCTGAACGCTTGGCTGAGCGGTTTACGGTTTCCCCGGGTGGCCTGACGTATGCAAGGTTGTAGCTGATTGCGTAATCAACGTAGCAGAATGAACTGCTGTTAGGCACCGTTCTAGTTGCAAATTTAAAATCATAACCTTTGGTTTTCTCCGGGCAGTTCAAGAGTGTGCCGGTTGTGATATATTTCTGATCGATCATATATCCGGCCCAGTAAGTCATTCCGCTCAAGCCATTATATCCGCTCTGAGCGTATTTCGGAAAAAACTCCTTGTTGTCATCAGTATAGAATGCGGTGATGGTTCCCAGTTGTTTGAGGTTGTTGACACACGTGATACTTTTTGCCGTTGAACGAGCCCGGTTTAACGCCGGGAGAAGCATGCTGGCGAGAATGGCGATTATCGCTATCACGACCAGGAGTTCAATGAGGGTGAAGCTTTTGTTTGATCTCTTAGACATTTGCAGTCTCCTTGATTTTCGGGTTGATAATATGTTTTTCAAGTTTATGACGAAATTTTACCGGACGCTTGTTTTTTAATGATTCGAGCAGACACATTGCCATCAGGGTTGCCGCCGCTCCGGCCGTACCGTCCGCATTGTCCGGCTTGATTCCTTCCAGATAACACTTCGCCAGGTGTTCCAGTGACTCAAACCAGCCTTTGTTCGGGACAAAACCGCGCAATTGCTTATCTTCCGGATGGTAACGCGAGATGTCAAAAGGCAGATCGACCGGGCGCTTTACCGGAACATCCGCGACGCCGAGTTTTTTCCAGTCCACCTTGTATTCCTCCGGGATATATTCGCAGCCGCGCGCCGTACGGTAGAGATCGTAAAAATCAAAACCGTATTTCATTATTTCTTCATCGTGTTCGCCCCGGTATGCGCCGTATAAACGGTCAAATTCATTTTCAAAGCCGCGAATCCGCATATCAACGAAATCATTGATTGAGATGCTTTTGTCCTGTCCGAAGATCTCCATATTCTCTTTCCAGAATGATATTGCCCCGATTGAGCCGCACATGAATTGAAACTGTGAACCATCGGCAAATGACAATATACAGCAGTTATTCAGCAATGCATCTCCGGTCATGTAAACTTCTTCCGGGTAACTGTCGAAAAACCAGCAGGCCAAATCAAGAATATGACAGCCTTCGTACAGTATACGCGGCTCCCGGGCGTAAAACGAATCATGAACATGAGTGCTCTGGTTCATCATCCGGTAATTTATCATCCACGGCCGTTTCGCCTGACTCATCAACTGTTTCGCCTGGCGACAGGCTGGAGCAAAGCGCCGGTTGAAACCGATTGCCAGACGTCCGGGATTCCGCCTTTCCGCCGCCATCACCGCTTTCACTTCGGCCGAGTTGTTGGCCATTGGTTTTTCGCAGAGAACCCATTTACCGGCATCAAGGCTTTCAACAATCATTGACGCATGCATATCCTGCTTGGTCCCGATTACGATTATATCAATTTCCGCATCGTTGAGCAGATCACGGTAATCGCTTGTCGTATAGCCAATCGACATCCGGCTGGAATGATATTCCAATATTTGCTTATTGATATCCGCAATTGCCCTGACTTCCGTCAATTCGCAATCCCGGGCCGTTGCCAAATGGTGTGCGCTGATAAATCCACCAGCTCCTATAAATCCGATTTTTACTTGTTTTTTCATATTTCCCTATAAATGCTTATTATCACTTGTAATGTGATTGTTATCACTTTGGCATGAGTATACATTATCTCAGGGTTTTTGTCAATATGATTTCTGCAAAAAAAATCAAAAAAACTTGACAAAAGGTGAATTGCGAGCTATGCTTATAAGCACTTTTAATTGGTGTCGTGAAATTTTTTATGAGTGGAAAAGACATGAAAGTTCCTAAATACTTCCAGCTGAAAGAAACTTTGCTGGACAAAATAAAAAACGGCGAGTATCAGCCAGGCGACAGAATGCCTTCGGAACGGGAGCTGATAAGAACGACCGGTTTGAGTATGCCGACAGTACGCCGGGCCTATGATGAGCTGGCGCGCGAGAAATTTATCGCGCGAATTCAAGGCAGCGGAACAGTTGTGCTGGAGAGGGAGGCGCAAAAAACGCATTTGCGTGTCGGGGTATTTGCGTCGCGTAACATTTATCAGAGCATAAAAAATGCGGTTGAGACTATTGACACCGAAGAACATGGCGCATTCGGAGTGGAGACCGTTCTGCTTGAAAGCGACATGCTGCTTGAAGAGGGGTATCGGTTGTGTGATGTGGTTATTCCGGGCGAGATTCGTTTGACGGAGTTGCGTGACCAGAAACTGGCGATTCCTTTGCGCGGTCATATTTCACTGGACTGTTTTGACAGTATTGACTACTTGAACCAGTATTTGACAGATGACCAATTGCACGCTTTGCCGTTGACCTGGAGTCCCATGGCACTATGCTGCAATATGAATTTACTGAAGCAGATAAATTTCGCCATGCCGGAGCACATATCACGGGATGATTTACTGCGTTTGACTGATGCGGTTACCGAATACCGGCGGAGTACAGGCAAGAATATTTTTGCGTTTCCCTGCACTTTATCATATCAGCGCTGGCTGCCGTTTCTGTGGCAGGACGGCTGTGATGTTTTTCATTCGGAGAGTTACGACCGTGCCGCCATGTGGGAGGCGGTGGACTTTTTACGTCAATTATATCAGTCTGAAAGCTGTTATATGTGTCCCAAAATGATTCCAATTCTCAATGAGGAATTGTTCGCAATGGGTAATTTTGCTTTTGCGTTTGTTTCCAGCTATCATATCGCCGGAGTGGCCAGGCGTTTCAAGGAATCGGGTATTGACTGGCGAATTTTCGATTATCCTGTCGGTCGGCGGCGTATTACCTGTATTACTTCTTTACCGTTTACCGTTTCAAGGTTTTCCGAGAAAAAATCCGGGGCGATTGAGTTATGCAAAAAGCTTTTAAGTGAAAAGATTCAGTTAAAATTATTTGAAGAATCGTTATTCCTGCCGGTGGCTCCTGTCAGTAAAGATAAACTTAGAGATGTTGTTGACCCCAAATGTTTTGAGGCAGTGGAGAAGTTCATGGATTCAGCCGTTTACGCCCGCAGTCCGAAAGTAAAAAATTATCATCGCATCAATAAGTTTTCACAATATCTCGGCATGTATTTGTCAAATCTGATTTCGCTGGATGAATTTAAAAACACTATCAACAATATCTGCCCGTAACGGGGACGGAAAATAAGGATATTTTATTATGAGTATTGAAGTTAAAAAGTTCGGGACTATGCCCAATGGGGCCGAAGTCAAATTATATATTTTGAAAAACGAAAATGGAGTTACCGCTTCGATAACTGATTACGGCGCTATCCTGACGTCGCTGGTGCTGGCCGACGGCACTGACGTTATTCTCGGTTACGATGATCTGGACGGGTATCTTGCCGACAGTTCATATCACGGCGCAACTGTCGGGCGTTATGGCAACCGGATCAGCGGCGGCAAATTTGAACTCGACGGTAAGGTGTATGAGTTGTCCCGTAACGAGAGAGATAATACCCTTCACGGCGGAGCTGAAGGTTTTAACAAGCGTCTCTGGCAGGGCGAGACTTTTGAACGCAACGGTGCGTCTTCGGTCCGGCTGCGCCTGACCAGTCCTGACGGTGATCAGGGATTTCCCGGCTTGCTTGAGGTTGCGGTCGTTTACACCCTGACGCCTGAAAATGGCTTGAAGATCGAGTATATTGCCGATTGCGATGCTCCTACAGTGGTGAGTATGACCCATCATTCATATTTTAATCTGGACGGGGCCGACTGTAAACGGGATGTTCTCGATTATCAGCTTTATATTGATTCAGCCGCGATCACTCCGGTGGGCGCCAATTTAATCCCGACGGGAGAAATAATGCCGGTTGCCGGTACTCCGTTCGATTTCAATGTTATGAAGAAAATAGGAGAAGACATCGGAGACGATAGTGAAGGGAAAAAACTGACTTCCGGTTACGATCATAACTTTGTCCTGACAACCCGCGATCATATCGCGTCACCTGCGGCTATTGTCTTCGATCCGGTTTCCGGCCGGAAAATGGAAGTATTTACCACCCAGCCGGCGTTGCAGTTATATACCGCGAACGCCATGGAAGGGCAGGGGAAGAACGGTGTGGTTTATCGTGCGCATCATGCCGTATGCATCGAGCCGCAGTCGTTCCCCGACGCGCCTAACAAGCCGAATTTTCCGACAACCGTTCTGCGTCCGGAAGAGAAGTATTACGAAATAATCGAATATCGCTTCAAATAATTAACGCTGAACGTTAAGCATTCAGCGTCAATTTAAGAAAGTTGAGAATATATCCCGTTTCAGCCAATTGGCTGAAACGGGTATTTTTTATTTAATGTGAATCAGGACAAAACTTTTGGCCCGGACTTTGGCGGTTACTTCACCGGATTTTGAAACCGGATAAGCAACGTCGGTCAAGGCGTTTGCCGCTGTCAGTTTTTTGCCGTTCAAGCCCATCGCGTTAAGCATTAACGGCACCTTGATGTCCTTATCCTGTTTTGACAGATTAGCGACGATCAGCAACGCGTCTTTTCCCTTGTGCAGATACATGCTGACTTTGGTCTTTTCGCCAAGGTCTTTGTAAAAGACATTTTCACCTTTGAAGTAGGGAATCCACTCCGCGGTATTGAATCCGAATTTTTCGTAGGCGGTGCGGATGTTCATCAACTTGCGGCACATATCGTCCCGTCCGGTAATGCCGTAGCCCCAGATGTAGGTGCCATGGAGCAGGGATATCGCGGTATGCAGCGGCGCCCAGGCATGAGAACTGGCGCCAAGCAGTTTGCATTCAATGCCCCATGGTTCGCGGCGGAACCGGATCTTACCGGTATTAAGGTTTTCGTAATCTTCATGTTCCCCGGTGTAGTAAATATCGGTGAACGACATTACCGGGATTTCTATATTGTATGAAACATGATTAACAATCAAACCCTTAGGGTTATTTTGTTTTACGATCTTATAGAGGCGTTTCATGCATTCGCGAACGCCGAAGAACGGCCAGGTCGGATGCAGCTTGCCGGAGGCGTCGGTCCAGCCGCAGCCGTAGGCGTCGTTGGCGGTCCGGTAGACGTGGCCGCTGCCGTCGGTGTAAAGACCGTCGAAGCCGAGTTTTTCCAGACACCATTTTGCTCCGGCCGCCAGGTAGTCGGCATGACCCGGCGCAGCCATTGAGACATACAGCATGTAATGTCCCTGCGGCGGCGGGTACGGCAGCTTGTTGATCGGAATATTGGCCCATTCGGCTCCGAACTGTTTTTCAACGTCAGATGGTCCGCCGATGGCGGGAAACGCGAAATAAGGCATGGCATGCCAGCCTTGTTCTTTCGCCAGCTTGATTCCGGCCAGAGTCGGCTT
Organism: Victivallales bacterium; assembly: GCA_963676655.2. Taxonomy (GTDB): domain Bacteria; phylum Verrucomicrobiota; class Lentisphaeria; order Victivallales; family Victivallaceae. The sequence continues at coordinate 548,482 of CAXXKX010000004.1, forward strand.
GGATACCTTTTCCATCAGGATCGGCGGCCAGGCTACTTCGCCGCGGTCGGCGGTATGCCAGTTCCAGGAGAGGTAAATTTTGTTGCCGATGGCTTTTTGAACTTCAAGTCCGGTTCTCTGTTTTTCATTGACCATAGCCAGAGCGCTGCCGAATTTGCCCGGGACAAATTTACAGCCTATGCTCGGAACGCCGCCGCCGGTGGTCCATGCGTCTGATCCGTCCGGCCTGAAATTATCGTCCAGGTGATCCAGGATAATTGTTTCCGCGTCGGTTTTAAACGGCGCGGCCGGAGCCGTAAACGCTTTGTCATATCGCGACGTTTTTGATATCCGCAGTTCATCAACGCTTATATCACTTTGCGACGGACTGGGAACCAGGCCGCCCATCGCGAGCACTCCTTTACCAACTGCAATATCCTTGATGATTCCGGCAAAATCTTTCGGTTCAGGTGCTTCCTTAATCAGTTTGCCGTCGATAAACAATCTGATGTTTTTACCATCCCACGTAAAGGCGACATGATGGAAACTGTTGAACAGATCAACCGGGGTTGCGGTGATCAGGCGTTTTTTACGGTTCAAATCAAGGTATATCTGGTTGTTGCGGGATACTCGCGCCTGAATATAGTTTTTCAATCCTTTCAGGAAAAATAATTCTGAATAAGACTTATTGGCTGATTTGTCACGTTTCAGGTAAAATTCCAGGCAGCCGGAACCCGGAACAAGCTTTTGCAGTTCTTTATACGGCATTGTTTCGTGCCTGCTTACCACATTTGGCGCGCCCCACTTGATATAACGGAACGGATTGTGCGGTCCCAGCGGTTTGACCGGAGTCGGCATGATCCCGACCGTAAATTTTGCCGGTGCGGTAATTTTCAACGGAGTGACAATGTAATTCAAGCGAACCTTGACCTTATCGCCTTCCGGGGTTACGGTGACCGCGTTTTTGCGGCCGACCGGGGTCCAGTACTGGTCGCTTTCGAAAAACAGGCACACGCCCTGGTCGTAGTTACCCAGCCAGATTTTCGGGGTAAACGGCATTGCTGTCGAGGCATTAAGCGGCGAAACATTGCCGCTGGCTCCGTTTGATGTGAAAATGTAGGATGCCAGCTTGCGATCCAGCGTCATTTCCATTGTCAAATTTTTGATAACACCGGCTTTTTTGTCGGGTGCGATGGTGAAATCATACCGGAAGCAGCCGTCGAACTCAAGTTTTCCGCTTACTTCGACTTTCAGGTTATTGAGGCTTTTTGTTCCGGTTGTTATGACTTCGTCCGGATATTTTTTCACGTTTCCGGCTTTGATATTCAATATCTCGGTACCGTTTACTTTCAGGCTTGGAGTCGCGGCAAACTGTGACTTCTGCTGATTGATTATCTGTTGCGGAAAAACTTTGCCGTCATAAACGAATTCGCGTCCCCAGACGGATAAGCCGTTGGCTGTGCTTTTGACCGGGGTCCACGGAACCGGAACCGTGTGGTCGATACCGTATTTATTCTTCCACCACGCGGGTCTGGGATAGATATTCAGGTCTGTCCGGGCCGTATCGAGTTTTTTCCCGACTGCATCAAGAATTGTTCCGGTGATCGTGTATTTTCCCGGTGTCAGGTCAGCGGTTTTCAGTTTTCCCAATCCCACGCCTTTTTTCAGGTCAATTTTCTGGGTTTGCAGAACTTTTTTGCTCGAGGACAGCAGGGACATTTCAGCTTTTTTCGCTTTCGCGGCATATTTACCGGCGCGTAATTCAAATTTGGCATAACCGTTGTAGGGATAATTATCGGCATTCAGGGTTACGCTGAGGTCGGGAGTGAAGAAAAATAATTGACGGAAATATTCATTTTTATCGTCATCGGCCTGGATCCTTATGCAACTGGTACCGGGTTTAAGGAACCCGGTTTTGAATGTTCCGGTGGTCGTGTCGCGCAGCGGAAAGTTCAAATCAGCCACTTGCATGGCGTTCTGGTCGAAGCAATAACCTTTCAGATTGATTACCGGAGGGAACGGGCCGCAGAGTTTGAACAGCATTTGCGGATTGCCGGGAACGAAGTCGGTTATCTTTTCAAATCGCAGGGTCCGTGGCCCGCCGCTGAACATCATTTCGCCAAAGTAAGTGGGATCGCAGAAATTGACATTGGTAAATGCCCAGCTTCCGGCATAAAAGTAACCGTTGGCGCTGTCGATGACAAAGTTGCCGCGCCAGGTGGTTCCGGCTTGCGGTTTTCCGCTTTTACCGAGTGCCTTCCATGGGATCAGGACTTCGGCGGTCCAGTAACCGCTTGCGGTTGCAGTTTTGACTTCCCAGTCGGGGTTGAAGGTAACATTGGCGCGTCCGCCGAATTGGGTCAATGAGTCATATTGAGTTCCGATCGAGTTGAACAGGAACGCGTATATTTTTCGCGGTTCGGGGACAAAACGGATTTCAAAAGCGTCTTCGGAATAAACCCCTGAATCACGTTTTTTCAGCGATGCTTTAGGCTCGGTGCCGCCTGGAACTATTGCCTTTAGGCCCATGTAAATCCCGTCGTCATTGTAGGCAATATAAAACTTGGGTTGTTGTTTAATCAATACAGGCTGCCGGTTGAGGACAAAAGCATTGAGTTCCGTCGCATTGTCCCAGAACGCGTCATCGAGTTTACCGTCAAGAACCGGCTTGCCGGGAACCAGAGGCAGGGTGGTTTTGGGCGCGGTTCCGGCGATGACTTCTTCCGGCACGGTATATATAAGTGAGTCGATAGAGAATTTATTCAGGATGCCGCGTCCACGACCGGAACCGAGGAATAAAATAAAACTCTTAACCAGTTGCGGCCCGAAAATTCCTTCGTTCGGCTTGGCGCAAACTTTTCTGCCGTCAACATAGATTGCTACTTCTTTGCCCCAGCGGACCTTTACTTCATACCATTTATTGCCCTTGAACGCGAATCTTGCTCCGGTGTAAAAGATCATTTTGTTGCGCTGATTGGTGATTCTGAAACAGATATTGCTGAGACATGAATAGAGCTCGGCCCTGATCGCCGACTTTTTATCACGGAAATACCAGAAAGCCTGATTGCGCAATGTTGTCTTGTTCTCTTTGGTTCTGGCGGTGGGATCGAAGTCGAAACGGATTTTGCAGGAAATTTCCCCGGCCCATTGGCTGATAACCGATGACGGCGGAAAAACAACTTGATCCGATTTTATCAGCTGCAGGGCGTTCCCGTCTGCTCCCGGAACTGTCTTGAGATCCGGACTGGCATAGGTGGATTTTACCTTGTTGCTGCCGTCGGTAATCGTAATTTCTTTGTGCGGCCCTTTTCCTTTCAAGACCACCGTTTCAAAGTCGGCGGTCATGACCTTTTCCGGTCCGGCGATCGCGGTCAGGCTGGAAATAGACGCTGCGGCCAGGACAAAAAATCTCATTTTCATGTGTTTACCCCTTCAATTTTTCAAAAAAATAAAAGCGGACAGGCCTTTCTGCCCGCTTTCCTTTACGCTTAAATATTCAAATCAGCTTGTTACTGATTGCAATTCCAGAAAAAGTTTGTTGCGCTGTTCGGATCGGCGAATGGAGGATACATATATGGATTATCACCGGGTGAATACTGTAAACGGTCAATTGTGCATCCAGTCCTTACGCTTTTGGCATGGCCGTCAACGTAAGTGACATTTACCGCACCGGAGTGTCTGGCCGTCAGCATTCCCCAGGAACCTGAGGTCGGAAAGAATTCTGGCATGATGTAATATCCGCGATACGCTCCATTCTCAAGTACGGAACGGTTTGTACTGTCCATGAAAAGGCCGGTTGCTGACTGTGATTTTATTTTTTCCACTTTCGGGTGAGCTGTGTAAAGCACCCCGGGATCATACAGCCCACCAGTAAAACGACGGTGCATCGCATAGGAAACATACTGCTGGTAGCCACTGGTCGGGTTTTGCTGGATATAATCAGCGGTAATTGTATTGTAGAATGCATTCATATGAACGCGGTGTTTATGAGAAGGACACCAGAGTTGTTTCCCTGAAAATCCGGCATGTCTGGCAATCAGGAAAGGCCAGTAAATTGTGCCTGTTCCATACGGCATATAATATGGTGCCAGAAAGCCGTCATAATCCTGGTTGTACATGCCGGAGGCCAATCCCAGCTGCTTCATATTGTTCAGGCAGCTGATTGCCCTGGCCTTTTCCCGGGCGGAGTTCAATGCAGGTAGCAGCATGCTTGCCAGGATGGCAATGATGGCGATGACTACCAGAAGCTCAATTAGTGTAAAAAAGGCTGAGTTCCGCTTTCCGTTTGTTGTTTTCGGATTCATTTTTCTGTTTCCTTTATGTTAATGGTTTGACAGAATCTCGAATAACTAATTCCGGTTCAATATAAACCCGCTGTTTTTTGAGTTGGGGATTGGCAATGTACTTATCCAGCATTTCCATGGCGGATTCCGCCATTAAACGGACTGGCTTCCGGACTGTGGTTAATGGCGGGTTCAGCATTTTTGCAACGTCAAAATCATCGAACCCTACTACCCCGATATCTTCGGGAATGGTTAATCCGGCCATTTTCAGTTCTTCATAGAAGCAGACAGCGTACCAGTCGCCGGGAGTGACAATCACTGTCGGTCGATCTTTTAAGGAGAGAAATTGTTCGGTCGCTTTTTTTATCGCCGGGGGATGGGAATTGATGGTTATTTTTTCTGAATAGACCAACTCCGGGTCATATTCAAGTCCTGCCATTTCATAGAAAAACGGAACCTGATACTTGCCGCGACGCAACGAATAATGTTCAACTGATTCGGCATAGTCATCGAAGAAGGCGATGCGTTTGTGTCCGATTGATTTCAAATATTCGAACATTTTCAGCATACCGCAAAAATCATCACAATTAACCAGCGGATATTTACTGATGGAACAATCCCTGTTCAACTGAATGATCGGAATTTTGACATTAATCTCAGGGACTGCCGATATGCATATGATCCCGATTATTTCATGTTGCCGTAATTCCTGTTCAAGATGGGAGTAATCACAATGCAGGACCCGGATATTTCTCTCAACCCCGATCAGCTGCATTTCCCGGTATAAATAAAACATGTGACCATGCTGGGGATCGATATTCGATGAAGTCACACACAAATAACATCCCCGGCTGCATGAATCTATATAACCGGCCTTTTGCAGCATTGACAAAATATTGCGCTGCCGCGGCGTCTTTGCTTTGCTGTCTCCCCGCATTTGACGGTATACCGTGGAAACAGACACGCCGTTTTTTTCGGCTATGTCCTCGATTGAGTAATGCATGACGGGAGAATTATTCAACATTCAGTGACCGGGCCTTTCTTTCATCTTATCTGCATTAATTATACTTGATAAATAATAAATTGTCAATGCTTTTTCATTTTATTTTCAATTTTTTTCATTTTATTTTCAAAAATTGTCTTTTGGGGTTGCAATGTTCTTTGTCTTTACTAATCATATCGGCAAGTATGGTTAAGTATAAATAAAGCAGTAACTGCTTTTTAAATAAATTATACCATGTTTATTAATAACGCTTTAAATTGTTTTTTGGGGTGTTGTTCTTTGGGGTGCGTCTGTAAATAAAAAAACGGCAGGAAGTGTTTTCTTCCTGCCGTTAAAACGATAGACTTATTTAATTTTCATTTTGGCCCCAATACCGTTATCCCAGTCCGGCTCCGAATTTGTTCAATTCTTTACGGACTTCACATCCATCGAGTTCACGCGGCAGTTTTTTCGCCTTAAGAGACATGGTTGCGGCAATTCCGGCCGCCTGTCCGACCGAGCATGCCGGCGGCATAACCCGCATGCTGCTGTGGAGCGCGTGATCGACAGAGATCGGGCGTCCGCCAACAAGAAGATTATCGACGCCTTTGGCAACAATGCAACCGTATGGAATTTCATACCATTCACCTTCCGGGATGTGGCGAAGATCGGTTCCGGTGCCGCTCGGGTTGTGAATGTCAACCGGGTAGCGTACTCTGGCAATAGCGTCCGGGAATTTTGTGCAATTTTCAAATGCTTCGAGTCCGATGAATTTTTCCCCGATGACCCGACGGCTTTCCCGTACCCCGATATGGGTTGCGATTGAATGAATTACCGCGTTCTTGAATTCCGGAACTTTTTCCCGGAAAAGTTTGACCAACTGCCTTATCTGTTTTCTGGCAATTATTTCCGCTTCGGACAATTCCAGGCCGTTGATCGCGCTGTGTTTGATCACCCGGGTAGTGTTAAAGTGCATGACGGTCGGGTCATTGGTCGCGAACATCAGGATATTTTCGCGCGGACAATCCACCAAGCCGGTTTCCTTTGCTTCCAGATAGGCTTCTGTAAGTCTTTTACGAACAGAAACGAGACCTTCCCAATCCTGTACTCCGGAGGTCGATATTTCGACGTTACCCAGCTTGAAACACAGGGTCATCGGCTGACAGAAACCCTCGGAGTTCCCGAACTCTATTTCACAACCGGCTTTTGCCGCGAGGTCGGCGTCGCCGGAGCAGTCGATGAACATATCCGCGCAGGCCGCGGTCAAACCGGACTTGGAATAAAGGATTACCGCTTTGATTTTACCGTCTTCTTTGACGCAATCGAAAAAGCTGTGATGGTAGACCGGCTTCACTCCGGCTTCGAGCAGTAAATCTTCCGCCGCCAGAGCTGCGACATCTTTCGGTACGACCCGGTTGCTGGCTTCCATTGCCTCTCCGTCGCAAGCTATTCCGGGTTGATATGAAACAATCTTTTCCACCCATTCAAGATATATGCCGCGGTCCAGACTCTTCTTGTCTACATGATTGCACATGAACGGCGAAACTTCCCCGATATTAGCCATGCCGCCGGGGGCTGAATAGCGTTCGACCAGGACCGTGTCGGCCCCGGAGCGTGCCGCCGCTACCGCCGCGCCCAAACCGCCGGGCCCGCCGCCGATAACGATTACATCAGCTTCAATTGTGACCGGGATTTCAGTTGGTATCCCGGTGTAGGAGATCGTTTTCATTTTTCCACCTTCAGTTTGATAGTGATTTTTTAAGGTTGTGTAATATAGCGGGAAAAATAAAGAAAAAATTGAACTATTTGATAATTTTACTGTATTTTTTCATAATTTTTGTAAGAAATCACGTTTTTTAGCGTTACATGAAGATCCGATTTTTTACCTTATGAGAATCCAGTCAAGTCCGGCTTTCGCAGGAGCTGCCGTGCCGAAAACAACCCGGAATCCGGAATTGTTTTTACTGACAACCGCCAGATTTGTCAACCAGTTGGGAGTGACGGATATCGCGTAATCAGCATTTGGCTCCGGGCGGGTAAAGTGCACACTGAATTCTTTTTGTCCAGCCGGCACTTTGACGTTGATGCCGCGCAGATTGAAAGATTTTTCCCCGGTCATTGAAATTCCCGAAGTATTGATTATCTGCCCGCCTGAAGTGTCCAGTGCTCCACCTTCCAGCTTTAAATCGCCGGTTTCAGGAACCGCGGAAAGGCTGGTTTTGTGTTTTGCGCTGCTCCAGATGACCTTTTGAGACTGTCCTTTGCTTGTTTTTAATAGGATTGCCGCATTGCCGGTCTTTCCAGTTATTTTGATGGCATTGTCGCTGCTGGCGGCGATTTCCACGCCGGAACGGTATTTGTTGTGATACGGAATCTGCATATTGTCGTGCGCGCCGGAAACCAGCAAAGCGGCATATACCGGGTAGGCCCCGTTATTGATAGAGTAAAAACTCGCACTCGGCAGCGTCGACGGGTTGGCTTCCCGGTGACGCACCCGGACTCCGATGACGTGTCGCGGATCTGGTCCGATTGCCTGTTCGACCGGATCACCCGGGGCAAAGTCGAATTTTGTTCCAGTGTCGCCGGTAGGAGCCAGGCGTACCAGGCGTTTGTCGCCGGGTTTCGGCATAATCGACCGTCCTTTGATACTGGTCTTGTTTTCCGCCAGAATGCCATCGCTGACATCGGTGACCAATGTGCATGGCGCGATTATATAAGGCAGTTCCTTATAATAGTTCTTTTCATTGATCAGAGTAGGGGTGGCTTTGGGATAGGCGGCCCAGCGGGTCCGCTCTATCCAGATGCGCTGTTCCCCGTTAGCCGTTTTCTGATAGTTGGTAATGCGCCACCAGCGTCTGACCTTGCGACCGGCCAGATTTAGTTTCCAGAAACCTTTTGTGGCGGTTCCGCAATATTCTTCCGGGGTGTCCACCGCAATGGCCCGGCCGATGATTGCCGGGGACCAATTCACGCCAATACCCATGATATAACCGTTTGTTGCGATTCCCCCGCTTGAATTATTGGCCATTATTTTGATTTTACCCCTGGTTATCCATTTATCCTGATTAAGATTGATCATTGGCCTGGAGGTTCCGAGGGTGTTCGCGCGCCGGGAATCCATGGTGTAAATCATTTCTCCGGTTTTCGGATCCCATTTCTGGACTTTGCCCTGGAAGCTGTCAAGCATCTGCCAGGTGTCAACAGTATATCCGCAGCCGTTTTCATCCCCCATGCAGGACATGATATTTCCCATATACATATAGCGCATTCCCATTCCGAAACTATCGCCTTGTCCGAAAAATTTCTTTTCCATACTGATAGTTCCGGGCATTTCGCCGTCACAGTGGATGATATCGCCGATATGGATTGCTCCGGCGCTTGATTTGTTGATCAAAGCTGTCAGCTTACCCCACCTATCCCTTTGATTGACTTTTTCAAGGAGAATGTAACCGGCATTTTTACTCTTGTCCCAGCCCAGTTTTACCACATTTGCGGTCAGTGACGAAGATGCTTCAAATTCTCCGGTCCGTCCTTTTTTACCCCGCCCCTGCATGACTGACAGAACCGCGCCGACATTCAGGCCGGCCATTGTCGGCGGATATACTTTCATTAGATCGTTTGGTTGCAACTGGTATTCTTTGACCATTTGAAAATACGAAGTAAGTCCCTTTATTACCCGGTTGCTGATGCGCAGGTTGGAATTCATGCCATTTGGATTGATTGCAGTCTGGTTGATTTGCCGGTCCAGAAATAAATTGCCGTATCCATGCGGATCATTGGGCAGTCGATAACCCAGCGAAGGCATTACCATTCTGGTCTTTCCGCCGCGGATGTCAACAATCATAACTGAGTTACCGCTTAATTTCTGCTGGACAACGCTATGCGGGTCAAAATCGGCGGCCGTGCTGTTTGAGATGAATAAAATCCCGCCGCCTTTGGCGATAATCGCCTGCTTTGCTTTTTTGAAGGTCTGTTCCGCCGCCTGAGGGGAATCTACCTTGCCGAAATTCTTTAATTCATAAATTTCAGAGGAAAACAATCCTGATGAGATAAACAGGGTTGTGATAATTGTGATGAACTTACAAAACATAATTTTATTCTTTCTTTAAATTATATATCAGTCGTTAGTCGTTTCGCCATCCCAGAAGTAGTGTCGCCGGGTGACGTTTGGCAGTTCCAGAATGCCGCGTGCTTCAACATGCCCGTCAACCATTGTCATGTTACTTCGCCCGGCATGCCGGAAATCCGGCATTTCAGCAACCAGCGCCGGATTGGTATTGCGCCAGTTGATATAATTTTGTCCATGAGCGACGTAACTGCCGCTCTGGTAACTGTCGTTGCGCCAGCCGTCGATCAGCAGCATGACCCCGGATGGTTTGGAGATTTGGCTGATTTTATAATGAAAGTAAGCCGCGGCGCCGTACCAGCCGGTATGTGGACCGGCAGTCAACTGTGCGTTGATATAATAACTGATATTCTTTTTACGCAAGTCCTTCGGGCATTCGAATACTCCTCTGGTGCCGGTGTTATACCAGACTTTTGTTATGTCATAATGGAGTAACCCTTGGTTACAATAATCATGTGCCCAGGTATCTGCGGTCGGATGCCAGTATTCCGGCAGCCAACCATCGTAAGCGTCAGTATAAAACATGGTGGCGGTTCCCAACTGTTTCAAGTTGGAGGTGCATTTTATACTGTGTGCCTTTTCCCGCGCTTTATTCAATGCCGGTAATAACATTGACGCTAGGATCGCAATGATCGCGATCACAACCAGCAATTCAATGAGGGTAAAAAAGCGATTCTTTGAACAAAATCCATACTTAACCATGATGCTCTCCTTTTGAGTTGAATATACATGATGAAATTAACACTGATAATATTATATGAGGAAAAGATGTCTTTGTAATTGAACAATTCGATAATTTTGCTATATTATTACATAGTTGTGTTTCCTGGCATTAAGTAATAATTGCGAAACAAGTGATAAAATAATCATGACATATCAGAGTGAACTTGAACTTTTTCATCGCGGCGCGGAGTTGATGCGCAGGTTATATAATTGTCATATTTGTGTTCATGATTTTTCCGGACAGATTATTGAGAATGTCGAGGAAATGCCGGTATATCACCTGAATCCTTTTTGCTCAATATCCAAACGCAGCGATGTTGACGGCGAACGGCGCTGTATCATGTTTGATCGCAGCGAAGTGGCCCGACGACTGGCGCGCAAGACTGAATCGTTCTGGAAAATGTGTCCGTGCGGTATTGTGGAAGCGGTTATTCCGGTATTTATGGACAATCGAAATATCGGAGTATTATTTATAGGCCCGTTTAAGCCGGGAAAACTGCGAACTCTGCCGAAAAACTCGCTTATCGCATCTTCTTTCGAGGAATCAGACAAGATTACTAAACTCAGTCGTAACCTTCCAGAACTTGAGTTGAGTGTGCTCAAAGAGCTGTTGACAATGGGAGAATTGCTTGCCTCGCAGCTGGAAAAAATACTTAGCAAATCGTCGGGTTCTCCTTTTAAAGCGAAAGATAGAAAACAGCAGATTGAGGATTTTTTTGATGAAAACTTTCATCGAAATATCTCTTTAACCGATTTGGCTGACAGATTATGCTTGAGCGAATCAAGGACTTTTCAGGTTCTTAAGCAGCATTTTAAGTGCGGGTTTAGTACCATATTAATGGAGAAAAGGCTGCAGCGGGCAAGAAAATTATTAAAAATGTCAATGTTTCCGGTAAAAATGGTTGCGACAATGACTGGCTTTCGGCACAGCGAATATTTTTGTCGGGTTTTTAAACGTGAATATGGGATTTCACCTCGCGAATATCGCATGCAATGTAACCTGAAAGACGGCATTTGATATGGAATATCAAGGGTAGATTATGGCTGATTTGGACAATAGTCATTTTAGAGACGCTGACAATTCCTGTAATGATTTACAGTATTTCCCACCGGGATGTTCATTGAAAAAAGGCCTTGACGGACTTGTAATCACGATGGCCCCGCGTCATAAACTAACGATAGTGTTGTTGGTTGCGGCAACTCTTCTTGGAGGCTTTATTCTTTATTATAATTTATATGAACCGTTGCAAACGGGGAAAATTACTTGGCGATTGGTTGTGAAAGGAGGAGTAATTGGAACATTTTTTTTGATATTCCTGTATTTTTCTCTTCAAGCAATTTTGGGAACAGTGCGGATTGACCTTGATGGTTATACTTTGAAATACTATTCGGGAATTTGCGGATTGGGATGTACAAGAAAAGTGGATTGGGCTAATGTAAAGGATATTATAATTGAGCAAGTAAGATACCAAAGAAACTCCGAGCCGTTTGACTTACTCATTTTAGTTGGAGATTTCAACAATGATAATAAAAGAATAAATCTTCATTCATCAGGGACTACGGAAGAAGTTTTGTTTCTGCGTGATGTCTTAATCCGTGAATTAACCCGAGATAAATAAATTGTAAATATATTTAAACCAGTGTTATATAAAATTTTATTAAACCACATAATACTTTAATTTGACAAAACCGTTTCCGCCCACTATATTAACTGTAAACTTGTTAACAACGGAGGAAAAATCATGTCAGGACGTGGAACACGCATGAAAGTTCAGGGCGAAGGCTGCTATTATCACCTGATGAACCGGACCGTCGGTTGCAGAGGAGAAAAACCGTTCAATCGGGTCGACATGGAATACGGCTTCCGTCTGCTACAGAATCTCTGCGAATATTTTCTGATCGAGGTGATCTCTGCCGCATGGATGGGCAACCATTTCCACGTGGTTGTTTACGCTCCAGGACCCGACGAACTGCCGTCGATCGAGGATATTGTCAGACGACATAACAATTACTATAGCAGTATGTTAGATAAGTATACTTACGCCCCGAAACAAATGCCGAAAATCAACCCGGCCAATCCTGAAATATGTCGCGAAGTTGGCCTCAAAATGATCGACATCAGTTACTTTATGCGTGCCTTCCAACAACGCTTCACCGTAGTTTACAACCAATCCCGCGACCGCATCGGCAAACTCTGGGCCAATAAATTCAAAAGCGTCATTCTCGACAGTCGCAATTCCCTGGAAGCGTGTGTTTTATACGTCGAATTAAACCCCGTCCGAGCCGGACTGACCACAACCCCAGCCGACTACCATTTCACGACCTGGGGACGTTATTGCGGCACTGGCAAACACATGTTTCAAGCAAATTTCGTCAAACACCTCAAAGAAAACATCTGGCATCGCGACACCTCTGGGTGGACCGACAACGATCTTTTCAGCTATTTTCGGAGTGAATTGGCGCGAATCGTCGCGGCGGAAAGCGGAGCCTCAAGCGAAGAGATATTTGAGGCGCAGGAACAAGCCAAACGCAGAGAATCGATGCCGGTACGCTTCCTGCGACGCACCCGTCACTTCAGCGACGGAGCAATTCTCGGTTCAAAACTATTCATCCGAGAAATGGGCTGCAAATTCGACAATCCCGACCGAGTGAACAAAAAACAACTAAGCCGCGGCATAGGCCCCGCCGGTGCGGTTATCTACTGCTTCAGAAAATTACAGGGTTGATTGAATTTTATGGAATGTCGTATTTTTGCTTTAGAGTAATAGAGTAATAAAGCAAAACAAGTCTTTACGGGTTTGCATTTCTGTTCAGGTTGAGCTACATTAAGCGTTCAAATTGATTAAAAAGGCGATTTTAAGGTAACTTAATGAAATTATTGTGCCCGAATTGCTCAGAACAGATAGCGGCCGAAGACGTTAATATGAAAGAAGATTTGGTGCTATGTCGGAAATGCAATGAAGCTTATACAATTGAAGAATGCCGTCAGGATACTCAGGAGTTCAGTCGTGAGATTTTGTTGAATCCTCCAGGAGGATGTTATTTAAATGAGGGGTACAACGGTACAGAGATCACTATTTCACAAAGTTGCTGGCCTGCGTTGATTTTCTTCTTGCCTTTCACTTGTGTTTGGGCAGGAGGTTCAATGTGGGGGTTGTATGGTACGCAGATTCTATCAGGTAAGTTTGATTTGTTCAGGTCACTGTTTGGATTGCCGTTTTTGGCCGGCAGTATTGCGCTGGTTAGCGCTTGTTTGTATATGATGTTCGGGAAAGTACGTATTTTCCTTGACTCCTACACTTTGAAAATGTTTAATGGTGTCGGTTTTATCGGAATCAGAAAGCAGATTGACTGGTCCCGGGTAGAAGGAGTTATCGTGCGGGATTCAAAGATGCAGTCTAACAACAAGCAATATCGCCAGGTTGTTTTGAAAGGAAAGTTTGATAACGGCAAGTCCGAGATAAAATTATTGAGTTCAACAAAAGATGAAAAGCTGGATTTTATTCGCAGTGCGCTGTTGAGCAGAAAAAAGAATACAGGAACCAGACACTGATAAAATTCTGGCTTGGAAAATGTTCTATGGAACAATTCGACATTGACGATGTCTTTTAATATATGCTAATGCAAAATTGATCGTGAAAAAACCATAAACGAAAGGTAATAGAATGAAAAAGCTCGCAATTGGAATTTTAGCTGCAGGATTATTCTGCGGGGCTGCAGGAATTGCCGCCACAGATGCAAAAGCCCCGAAGGCTCCGAAAGTTAGTCCTGATAAAATGGATTGGTCTTTTTTGCCGGCGGTCGTGGCAGAGATCGATGGAAAAAAGATTACCCGTGCTGAATTTGTTAAGGAAATTGAAAAACAGCTGGCGGCCGCTCCAGGCGGAATGAAAATTCCTCCCCAATATATGAAAATGATGGCTGGTAAAATGGTTTCCGGTTACATTGATAAAATGATTTTGATGGACCTGGTAGAGAAGGCTGGATTCAAGCCGAGTGCCGCAATGGCAATAAAAGCAATGAAAGCAAATTTGACTAAAATGTCTCCCGCAGAGCTACAGCGGATCAAGCAGCAGATTGCGATGAGTGGGTCAACGATTGATGAAGAGATTGCCAAACAGGCAAAATCAACTCAAGTTCAGGACTCTGTTGCAATCGGAACCTGGATTGATGAGGTTATTGTTCCTAAATGTAAAGTAACGGTAGCTGAAGCTAAGGAATATTACAAAAAGAATCCTAAGCAGTTCACTCCTCCGGTTGATCCAGCTGATTCCTATCGCTCATCCCATATTCTGGTTACTGTTCCCAAAGGTGCCGATAAGGCTGCCTGGGATGCTGCGGAAAAGAAAATTGACGACCTCTATAAACGCTTAAAGAGTGGTGAGAAATTTGAAGACTTGGCCTTGAAATATAGTGCTTGTCCAAGCGGCAAACGCAGCAATGGATCTTTAGGAGTCGCTAAAAAAGGCAATATGGTTCCTGAATTTGAAAAAGCCGCACTTGCTTTGAAACCGGGTGAAACTACAAAAGTTAAAACCCAGTTTGGATGGCACATTGTCCGTCGTGATGAATCAGTGACTAAAGCGACGATCATGCCGTTTGCGAAAGTGGAAAAACAGCTGATTGATGGCCTTCAGGCGAAAAAAGAAAAAGAAATGCTGGCTAAAATTATGGCAAAAGCCAAAGCTGACCGCAAAGTAAAAATCCTGGTAAAAACAGCCCCAATGATGATGCCGGGAATGATGCCGGCTCCGACTTCCAAAGCTAAACCTGCTGCCAAAAAAGCTTGTGATGCAAAATCAAGTTGCTGTTCCAGCAAGTTGAATTCATCCTGCGACTCAAAGAAAAGCGATAAAAAATAAATTGATCCGCTTTTGAATTTAGCGCGTTCCGGTTCCGGAACGCGCTTTTTTTTGTTTTTCTTTCTTGCGGTCATCCTGTCCGGGAGTTATATTTATTCTTTTACTTAGATATTCATAGCGGGAAAATATAACAAATGGGAATAAAGCTGGTTTTTTTATCGGATCTGCATTTCAGCCGTCAATCAAATGTTGCCTGTCCGGAGCGATGCGGCCATTACGCCGATGTGCTTCTGCTGCGGGCAGTGCATCGGATTAAACGCTACATTAAGCCTGATGTGGTAATTATCGGTGGTGATCTTATCAATGATCCGGAGGCCGCCGATGCGCCTGAGCTTTTAAAGGAACTCAAAACAGTAACGGATATTTTGGAATGTCCGGTAGTGGCTATTCCCGGTAACCATGATCCGGAACCGGAAACGTTTTACAAAATATTTGATAGTGCCGGTGAATATGTTGATGTGAAAGGATGCCGGATTGTGCCTTTTCTGGATCGCGAAACGCCTGGTTTCAATGCGGTCAGATCTGATTCAGATTTAAAAAAGTTGAGCAGTGCCAGACAAGGATTTTCCGGCCAACTGATCACGTTGCAGCATGTACCTGTATTTCCTGTCGGTACAACGAGGTGTCCTTATAATCTGGATAATGCGGGTGAGGCTATACATACAATGGAAGATTCAGGCGTTAGTCTTGCTCTGGCCGGACATTATCATTCCGGCTTTGAGGCAGTGACCTCCAATGGGATAAAACTGTCCACGGCCAGCGCGTTCTGTGAATTTCCTTTTGCTTATTATATAATTGAAATTGATGATTCAGGAGAGGTAAAATCCCAATGTGAACATCTTGCCTGGACTGGTGATGCTCCGTTGTACGATTTGCATGTCCATACGCAATTAGCCTATTGCAATGAAAATATGTCCCCTGAAAAAGCTGTTGATCTGGGTAAGGTCTTGAATTTATCCGGAATTGGATTTAACGAACATACCGCGCATTTGTATTTTTCACGGCAGGATTACAATGCGGGGATTGCTTACAGTAAAGGGATAAGCGCGGCGGTTCCCGGGGATTGCCGGGTAAAGGATTATCTTGAACTAATGGACCGAGTGAAAAACACGGGATGTTATTGCGGTTTTGAGATTGATTTTGATGATTTCGGGCATCCGGTTGTGCAGCCTGGTCTATTGGAACAGGCGGAATTGCGTTGCGGTGCGCTGCATCGTTCATCTCTGGGGAAAAGCCGGGAAGAGGCCGAAGCGCGGTTTCTACGTTTAAGCCGTCAGATTATTGAATCCGGCGTTGATTTTTTGGCGCATCCGTTCCGGGCTTATCGGCGCGGTGGATTTACCGCGCCGGTTGAGCAATACATTATACTGGCCGACTTGCTGCGAACAAACCGGGTTGCCGCTGAGGTTAATTTTCATACTAATGATCCTGATCCGGAATTTATCCGTATTTGCTTGGAGAAAGGCGTGAAAATTGTTTTCGGCAGCGACTCACATAATCTTTATGAGGTCGGGGAGTTTTATGGTTTCTTGAACCTGATGCGCCGGATTAAGGTTGATAGCCGGCTTGATGAGATTATGTTTTTCCCGCAAAATAAAGACTGAAACTTGCGGTTTCAATGCTTTAATGTTATATTCGAAGCATATTAAAAAATATGGAGGTATTACAATGAAAAAGTTTTTGAAGGTTTCCTGCATTCTGGCTCTTGTTTCTGTTATCTGCAGCGGCTGTGGGACCCTGACCCGGAAGTTTCCGAATGACAAACTGCGTAAAGATGATATTGAATACGCCGAGACTCTGCCGCATTGGCCGAATTATGATGATATGACCATTGAAATTGACGATGTAGATTATTCTACCGATAAAAGCGCGTCAAAGGTAATGCCGGTTATTCCTGTTCTTTACTGGACTACTGTTGGCAGTTTTGATAATGATACGTTTTTTGCGAGTCGCAAGGTGATGTCGCTGATTCCGGTGTTCTATGTCTGCCGTGAAAAAGCGTTCAAGAAAGACGGGGAACGTTTTTTTGATGACTTTACATTTAATCTGGCCTGTGTTTTCTGGTTCAATAGTGTCAAATCATCGAAAGAAGACGTCTGGCGAACCGGGATTATCTGGCTGCCAGGAGTTGGGCCGTGTATCGGTTTTGGATCCGGCTATTTTCAGTTCCTGTGGATTCCGCTCAGTGATATTTAAAACTCCTGCCCCTTCGCAGATTACATTGAGATATGCTGTCGTTGGAAGCTTTTTTTTGTCGTGTCCAGCTTAGCCGGTTCACGCCTGAGCTGATTTTCCCATTGAAAAACCACCTTTGCGGGAGTATATTATCAAGATAATAACATGTGTCGATAATGGAAGATATATAATGGATAAGAGTATAGACAAAATAACGCTTGAAAATGCCGGAAGGGATATTTTACAGGCGATTGGCGAGGATATTGAACGCGAAGGGCTGCGTGATACTCCGGAACGCTTTGCGAGAAGCATGGAGTTTTTGACCAGAGGTTACCGACAGGATGTTGAAGAGGTCATTAACGGCGCTTTCTTCGAGTCTGATTGTGACGAAATGGTTATTGTCCGGGATATTGAATTTTACAGCTTGTGCGAGCACCATTTGCTGCCTTTTTACGGTAAATGCCATATCGGGTATGTTCCGACCGGAAAAGTTTTCGGAGTGAGCAAACTTGCTCGTCTGGTTGACGTTTTTGCAAGGCGCCTGCAATTACAGGAGCGTCTCACCAAGCAGGTAGCGGATATTATAAATGAGAAAATCAACCCTCTTGGCGTGGCGGTGGTCATGGAAGCACAACACTTATGCATGACCATGCGCGGAGTGCAAAAACAGAATTCGGTGATGGTTACCTCGTCGATGCTGGGTTGTTTCCGGGAAGAAGTTGCGGCCCGTAATGAGTTTCTAAGTCTGGCCGGACACGGGAGATGACTTGAGTGAAGGCATTGGTGCAGCGGGTTTCTTCGGGATCGGTAACAGTGGATGGCGAAATTACGGGAAAGATCGGACAGGGATTGGTGATTCTGCTCGGTATATCCCAGTTTGACGATTATGCCGACGCTGATTTTGTCGCGGACAAGTGTGTTAATTTGCGGATTTTTATGGATGAAGAGGGGAAAATGAATCGTTCCATGCTGGATATCGGTGGTGAAGCGCTGATTATTTCCCAATTCACCTTGTATGGTGACTGCCGCAAAGGCCGTCGTCCAAGTTTTAACGAAGCGGCCAGACCGGAGCATGCGGTCCCGTTGTATGAATATTTTGTCGAAAAGGTACGTCAGTCCGGAATTAAAGTTGAAACCGGGGTTTTCGGTGCTAAAATGGATGTTGACATACATAACGACGGGCCGGTTACTTTAATGGTAGAGTCAATAGAAAAATGAATAAAAAAAGAGTTGCTATCCTGGGCTCAACCGGGTCGATCGGCGAAAGCGCGCTGAAAGTGGTTAAGCACTTGAGTGATGAGCTTGAGGTTACTGCCTTGGCAGCAAATTCGCAGATTGAACGTTTGGCGGAACAGGCCCGCGAAACGGGTTGCCGCACGGTAGTTACCGCGGACCTGCAACTGGAGGATTCGCTCAGAGGGATGGCGCCGGAGGACTGTCAGGTTGCGTCCGGGCAACAGGCGATAATCGATCTGGCTGTTCGGGAGGACGTTGATATAGTTTTATGCGCAATTGTCGGAACCGGAGGTCTGATGCCGGTCATTACGGCGCTGGAAGCGGACAAAGACGTTGCATTGGCCAGCAAGGAAGTCCTGGTTCTGGCCGGCCGGATTGTCATGGACGCGGCGTCAAGGTCAAAAGGCCGGATAATTCCGGTTGACAGTGAACATAGTGCCATTTTCCAGTGTCTGGAAGGAAGAGCGCCGGCTTCTGCGTCGCGGTTGATTCTGACCGCCAGCGGCGGCGCTTTCAGGAACGCCACGCTTGAAGAGATGCGTGAATCGGATTACAAATCGGCTTTGGCTCATCCGACCTGGGACATGGGGCCGAAGGTGACAATAGATTCCGCTTCTTTGATGAACAAGGCGTTAGAGATAATTGAGGCACATTTTTTGTTTGATGTGTCGCATGAAAGAATTGACGTGGTCATTCATCCGCAGTCGGTGGTCCACTCTATGGTGGAGTTTATTGACGGCACGGTGCTGGCCCAGATGTCGACCCCGGATATGCGTTTTCCGATTCAATACGCATTGACCTGGCCGCACAAGCACCCGGGCAGTCTGGAACCGTTGGACTTTACCCGGTTTTCAGAGTTGACATTTGAGCTGCCGGACCGTAAACGGTTCCCGTCGTTGGATTTTGCCTACGAGGCTCTGCGGCAGGGTGGAGATATGCCGGCGGTTATGAACGCAGCCAATGAGGTTGCGGTCGCCAGGTTCAGGCGCGGCGAGATCAGGTTTACAGACATTTGGACCGTGATTGAAAAGACGATGGCGGCTCATACGGTTATGGCGTATGCGGAGCTTGACGAAGTGCTGGCGGCGGATAGTCAGGCCCGGGCATTTGCTTTGGAATGTAAAATATAAATGAATTAATATATAACTGGTTAGGATTGTTTAATGGAAATTTTGTCAGAAGGACTGAAAATTGTCGGAAGCGTACTGTTTATGGTGGTGGCCATCAGTTTATGTATATTTGTTCATGAACTTGGTCACTTTCTGGCCGCGCGGTGGCGCGGAATGCATATAGTCGCTTTCTCCATCGGCTTCAAAAAAGCCTGGAGTAAAAAGTTTAAAGATTTTGAGTTCAGGATCGGCTGGCTTCCTTTCGGGGGATATGTCGACCTTCCTCAAATCGACATGACTACTCATGAGATCAAAGACGAAGATGGTAATCCGCTGCCGCATGCAAAACCGCTTGACAAGATCATTACCGCTTTTGCCGGGCCGTTTTTCAATGTTCTCTTCGGGTTGCTGGCAGGATGTCTGGTCTGGTGGTTTGGAATGCCTAAAGATACTCCGCAAGCGGACCGGATTGAGGTCGGGGTTATCGATAAAAAAGGACCTGAATACAAGGCCGGTTTGCGGGCTGGAGATACGATTGTCGCGATTAACGGCAAGCCGTTTTATTGTACCTGGGATCAGTTCATACGTAAGCTGATTTTCTCTGTCGGCAAGGTTTCATATACCGTTGAACGTGATGGTAAACCGATGGAAGTAACTTTTCAACCCAAACCCAATCCGGCTGCACCATCTCAATTACGTCGTGAAGGGATTGCGCATCCGTTTTTCAAGCCGATATATCCGGTGACAGTCTATCCTGATTCCGGCTCTCCGGCGGCAAAAGCCGGAATGAAAAATGGCGATGTGATCCTTGAAGTTAACGGTAAAAAAATTGCCGGTTTCAGGCATTTTGTGCTATTGGAAAATACTTTGTCCGAACCAATGGACATCCTGGTCCAACGCAATGGAGAAAAAGTATTGGTCAAGCATATAGTTCCGAAAATTTATCAGAAAAGATGGCTGACAGGATTCTTGTATGATGAAAATGGCGGAGCGGTTAAAGTGGCTGATGTCATAGCTGGAAAACCTGCTATGCTTGCCGGGATGAAGCCGGGAGACCTGATTCAGAAGATTAATGGCAAGACAATTATGAACGGTGGGGATGTCAGAAAACTGATTCAGGCATCAGACGGTAAACAAATTACAATGGTAGTCAAACGCGGCGACAAGGAACTTGCCTTGAAGATGACTCCGCTTCAGGAGACGAACTACATGATTGGAGTCAGCTTGACATATTGGGCCTACCCAAGTCCGTTTGAGCAGTTTTTTGATGTAATTGACATGACCTATAATTCAGTTAAGGGCATGCTTTATCGCGGCGCATTCAAACTTGGCTTCTCGAAGAAAAGCAGTTCACTAAAACCCCGTAATTTGAGCGGTCCGCTCAATTTGGGGCAGAATCTGTTCCTTTCAGTATATCGACGGTCTATAATGTATGGCATATATTTTATGACGGTAATTTCATTCGCCCTGGCAATCTTCAACCTGCTGCCATTGCCGGTTCTTGATGGCGGATATATTGCATTGGGCCTGGTTGAAGCGGCGTTCCGCCGACCATTATCTCCTAAAATTATTAAACCGCTGTTCACTGTATTCATCTTCCTGCTTATCGGCTTGATGATATATGTCACTTTCAATGACGTTATGCGGTTCGTTCCGGATAAAAAGCCCGATCCAAAGAATGATTATCAACCTGATTACGAATATTCGCAGTCGATATTGAATCAGTTGACGCCACAGGAGAGGGCGGAATTATTGAAGCCGAATACAAATTCCGGAGATGTAAAAAAGTCTGATTCGGCAGAAAAGAAAAATTCGGATGTGAAAAATGACTCTTCAGCGCCGGAAAAGCCGACAAATAAGAATCGGTGATGTCGCCATCGGCGGGGACGCTCAAGTCAGCGTCCAGTCGATGACCAATACCGATACGCGCGACGTCGCGGCTACACTCAAGCAAATTGGCGAGCTGACCTCGGCGGGATGCCAGATAATCCGTTGCGCACTGCCCGATTTGGACTCAACCGAAGCAATTAAAGATATCGTTGCGGCGGCTCCGGTTCCGGTTATCGCGGATATTCATTTTGATTATCGCATTGCCCTGGCCGCAGTTAAAGCCGGAGTACACGGAGTCAGAATAAATCCCGGCAATATCGGTTCCGATGACAAGGTGCAAATGGTCGCGGAAGCATGCGGCCAGGCAGGCGTTCCAATAAGAGTCGGCGTTAACAGCGGCAGTCTTCCGAAGGATTTGCATCAGGCGGTGCTGGACCGGAAAATATCGTTGGCTCAAGCCATGGTCGATGGCGCGCTCCGGCAATGCGCTCTTTTGGAGAAATTTAACTTTACCGAATTGAAAGTATCCCTTAAATCTTCCGATGTTCCCATTACCGTTGCGGCTTACGAGCTATTTGCCGAACAATCGGATTATCCGCTGCACATTGGGATCACGGAAGCCGGAACCCTGAAACGCGGTATTATTAAATCCGCCGCCGGAATCGGGTCGCTGCTGTTGCGGGGTATTGGGGATACAATCAGAGTTAGCCTGACCGCCGATCCGGTCGAGGAAGTCAAGACAGCGCTTATTCTACTGGAAGCATTGGGTTTGCGTGACGCCGCGCCGGAAATCGTTTCCTGTCCGACTTGCGGCAGAACTGAAATCAACCTTATTGAACTGGCCGAAAGGGTCGAGGATTTGGTTGCCTCCATAAAAGCGAACGGAAAACGCATTAATTTAAAGAAAATCGCGGTTATGGGGTGTGTGGTCAATGGTCCCGGCGAAGCCGCTGACGCGGATATAGGAATTGCCGGAGGGAAAAATAAGGTTATGTTGTTTGAGCATGGTGTGAAGACCGGAATTTACGGCGAAGCCGAAGGCTTTTCCGCTTTACGCGACTTTATTGTGGAGCATTCGGAATGAATTTGTTCGACCTTGAAGACTGCACGGTTACCCGTTCCAAACGCCGCAGTATCGCGTTGCGGGTAGGGCCAGAAGGCAGTATTGAAATAAAAGCTCCGCTTAAATGTTCCGATAAAGACATTCTGGATGTGCTGGTCAAGCATCAGGACTGGTTGCGGAAACGTCTGCTCAAACATCAGGAGATTCAGGAGGAGGCCCCTGAACACAAGTTTGCCGAAGGCGAAAACTTTTTCTATCTCGGACGTCCGTATACTTTGACTTTTGTCAAGGGTAAGTCTTTTGCCGATTTTGAAGATGACCGGCTGGAATGCCGTCCTGGACCAGCGGTTTTTACCCGGAAGCTGCTGCTGGAACTTTATCAGCGTGACGCCAGGGCTTACCTGACCGAACGTACGATGGAGCTGGCGGAAGAACACGCGATTGAAATCACTCAGGTCAAGATCAATTCCGCCGCCCGGCGTTGGGGATCATGTTCCGGCAAGGGGAATATCAATTTTTCGTGGCGACTGATCATGTGCCCGCCGGAAATTATCGACTATGTGATTTGCCATGAACTGGCGCATATCAAAGAGTTGAATCACTCACCCAATTTTTGGCTGGAAGTGGAAAAACTTTGTCCAGCTTATAAAAAACACCGGAAAATGCTGCGGGAAAAAGAGCATCTGTATCGTGGTTTTTAACTGACTTATCAGGCAATCAAAAGACTATTTTGATTAATTTGAAAATTACCAGCAGCCAGGCGCCCAGAACCACGAATGCGAAATATTTCCGGATTGATTTTGCTGATATTTTGTCGTGAATTATACTGCCCAGTTTGGTGCCGAAGAAAGCTCCGATTATAAGCGCTATAGCCAGAATATAATTGATATTGTGGTCGATTGCGTGGAATATCGAGGAAAACGCGCCGGAGAGCAATACCAGCATCGTACTGGTCTGGGTCGCGTATTTAGTTTCCTGTCCGACCATATAAAAGAGCATCGGCATCATGATCACGCCCCCGCCGATACCAAGCAGACCGCTGAGGAAGCCGGTAAAGAGGCCGAGTCCGACGAGGACCGGAACACTGAATTCTCCGGCGGGAATTGTCCGGAATTTAAGAAGAGGCGCAATCGCGAATCTTTTGAGCAGGCCGACGTGATCGCTGTCGTCTCCGTCGTGATGGCGGCGCAGATAGAAATTATCAAACAGCAACCAGCCGCCGATCAGCAGCAGGAATACTGCAAAAATTGACAACAGAATAAAGTTTACCGGGTCGATTGTTTTTCCGCCAAACTGCCATTGGCCCTGGCTTTTCATCATTTGAACCAGAAAAACCCCGAGATATGCGCCGACTGGAATGCCGATCCCGGTGAACAGCGCGACTCTGATTCCCATGAAACGTTTGTCGAGCCGATGGTAAAGGGAAAACGACGATGCCCCCATGACCTGGAAAGCACTGGTGCCGACCGCCAGATTCATATCCAGCCCGAGGAAGATATTCAATGCCGGAGTGACGATAAATCCGCCGCCGGCCCCGAACAACGCGGTCAACATGCCGACGAAAAATCCCAGAAAAGATCCTCCCAACAACATTCCCCAATGGTTGGCTATATAATCCATAATTTTCCTCTAAATATCAAACTTTTAAATTACGGCGGAACTATTTCCGGTTCAACTGGAACTTTCAGATTCCGCATGTGTCTATAACACCATGCCGAAGATACAAGCAGTTTCTTGACTTGGAGCATATTGTAATTAATCACTGCAGGTTTATTTCATAACTTACAATAATATAAAAACAATAACTTAACCGTTTTCAGCGGTTTTTTCAAGTCTGGATTTTGGATTATTTCCGACAATGCCTGTTGCCTTGTCATTTCCATAACTATTTGATCTATAAAAAATGGAATTGTTTTTGTTGTAAGATTCTTGTTATTATTTATTTATGTTTTATTTAAAAATCAAGTATTGTTATTTTTGAATTATCTTGATGATAATGGTGTATTTATCTTCATTAAAAGATTTTTTTGCTTTTGTGTAATAGTTCGGATATAATTATTGACGAGATGTGTAAAAGGGGAACTTATATGAATTTAAAACATATATGCAATAAGAAAATTCCAGACAGTTTAACCTGGATTCTGCTTGTTGCGATTTCAATCTACCAACACTATTTTGATATATATATGTATGCAGCTACTCATTGGCTTCGAGTGCCAGAAGCACAAACGTTAATGATGGTTAGTGCTGTAACCACTTTAGTTTTTTTTCTCGCATTGTGGGTAACGTTTGCCCCTCTAAAAAATAAATGGATAAGACTTGAATTGGCTTTTCTGATAATTTTTTTCCATTACTTATTTCATCCGACCTACTGAAGTATGTTAAACCACTAATTCTGCTTTTTGAATATTCAGCAGATTTTTCTTTTTATTGCTGGTAAAATATTAAAAACGAGTTATCGTTATACTATTGAGCTGAGGCTGAGACACGGTGTCGTGGCCGATAAGCCAGGGATTTTGATGCTTGTATAAATAAAACTGAGTGGCGAAAATCACTCTTTGATTTACCGGACATAGTCATGCCCGGAAATATGTTTTATTGTCTTTTACTACAAATACAGGAATCAAAATCTATAATGAAAAATAATACCTGGAAAAAATTCTACGATTTCAACGCTCCTGACTACGATAAGGAGATTTTTACTTCAAATACCGCTTTTGAGACGGATTTCCTGATCAGGGAGATGTCGCTGAAACCCGGCATGAATGTGCTGGATCTCGGCTGCGGTACCGGTCGTCATTCTGTTGCTTTGGCGGCGAAAGGACTGGACATGACCGGCCTGGACATTTCCGCCGCTCAATTAGCTGAAGCGAGGAAAAAGGCTGAACAGGCCGATGTGAAGGTCCGCTTAATTCAGGCCGATGCCGCAAATTTTGTCTTGGATGAGCAGTTTGACGCCGCTATTTGTATTTGCCAGGGCTCGTTCGGGCTATTGTCGATAGAGGATGATCCATTGACGCATGAAGCTGATATTCTCAGGAATCTGGCTTCGGTACTGAAACCGGGCGCTCCGTTGTTGATGACGGTGCGTAATGTCTTTGAGCTTGTCCGTAATTATAGCGACGACGACATTGCCTCCGGTAAATTCGATCCCTATACTTTGACGCGCGTGGTTCGGCTGGGCGAATGGTAT
This sequence comes from Victivallales bacterium, assembly GCA_963676655.2. Lineage (GTDB taxonomy): Bacteria > Verrucomicrobiota > Lentisphaeria > Victivallales > Victivallaceae. Next base: position 574,043 of record CAXXKX010000004.1, read on the forward strand.
CCCGGTTTCGACCCGGAAATCGAGGTAAAGGAAAAATGTTTTACCCCGATGGAATTGCGCATGCTGCTGGAAAAATCCGGCTTTACGGTCGATCTCTTATGTGGAGGTACCGCCGGGAACTGGGACAAGCATACGCTTTCTCTGGATGAGATTGAAATTATGGTCAAGTGTCATCTGAAGTAAACTGGCTTTTGTAGAACTTAAGCCTCAATAAAAAAGGAGAAGTCGATTATTCTTTCGACTTCTCCTCTATTATTTACAATTTCCAATTATTTACTCAATGATATTATCTGAATTCTTCCCATTCGGGTTCGTTCTGGAATATCCAATCGTAATAACCGCGTTCCTTGAGCAGGCTGGCGGCGGCCTCGTCGGCGATCACGGTACAGCGGGGATGGAGCTGCAACGCGGTGCCGGAGATCATTGAGGTGACGGGGCCCTCGACCGATTTTGCCAGGATTTCCGCTTTTTCTTCACCGGTGACCAGGGTGATTACCCGTTTTGATTCCAGTATTGTCCCGACGCCCATAGTAATGGCCCGGCGCGGCATTGATTCCGGCGGATCAAACATTGGGGAATTCTGCGCGATGGTTATCGGGGTTAAACTTTTGGCTCGGGTTCGTGACCGCAGCGCTGAAAGCGGTTCGTTGAAGCCGATATGCCCGGCCCGGCCGATACCCAGCAACTGCAGGTCGATGCCTCCGGCCCGTTTGATGCTTTCTTCATACAAACGGCACTCCATTTCGACATCTTCAGCCATACCGAGCGGCAGATTGGTGTTGCGCAGGTCGATATTGATCTTGCTGAAAAGATGCTTGTTCATGTAATAGCGGTAGGAATTAGGATTGTCCGGTTCCAAACCGATATATTCGTCCAGATTGAAGGTTCGGGTCAATGAAAAATCCAGACCTTCGTTATTATGATAATCCGCTAACTGTTGGTAGACCATTTCCATGGTTCGTCCGGTTGCCAGACCTAGTACCAGATAAGGTTTTTTGCGAACTTCACGCGAGATTAGCGCCGCGACCAGTTCACAGGCTTTTTCCACATTGGGCCGTATAATTACTTCCATGATTTATTCTCCGGAATATTTCTTTTTAAAGAATTCAATTGTTGCGGCCATTCCGGTATCGAAATCCGAGGTTGGAACAAAGCCGGTGGCGTTCAGTTTATCAACCGCCGCCATCGAATGTTTTACATCCCCGGCGCGTTCCGGACCGTGAATGACCTCTGAGTCGGAACCGACAATGGCCTTGATTTTTCCGACCAGTTCATTGATCGAGATACAGCCGCCGTAAGCGACGTTGTAGACCCCGGTGAACTCACTGGTTGCCATGAAGACGTTTGCCGCGACGATGTCCTTGACGTAAATGAAGTCGCGGGTCTGCTCGCCGTCGCCGTAAATGGTGATGGGCTTATTCTGGACAGCTCTGGCGGTAAAGATCGGAATGGCTGCGGCGTAGGCGCTGCCGGGGTCCTGACGCGGTCCGAAAACGTTGAAGTAACGTAGACAGGCGGTTTGCAGTTTGCCTTCGCGGGTGAACATATCGCAGTAATATTCGCCGTCAAGCTTGGTTACCGCGTACGGGCTTTTGGGCTCCGGCAGCATGGTTTCGCGTTTCGGCATTTCCGGATTGTCGCCGTAGATGGCGGCACTGGTGCTGAAACACAGTTTTTTGACGCCGGCGGCCGCGGCTTCTTCCAGCACGATCAATGTGCCGGTCGCGTTGAGTTCAACGCAGCCAATGGGGTCTCCCATCGATTCCGGGACCGAGATCATTGCCGCCAGATGAAAGACATAGTCTACGCCTTCCATCGCCTTGCGGACTGTTTCACGGTCGAGGATATCCCCTTCGATAAATTCGACCTTAAATCCGTCCAGATTGTGTTTGTAGCCGGTTCGCAGGTTGTCAAGAACCCGGACTTCGGCTTTGCCTTGAAAGTGCTCGACAATATGACTGCCGATAAAACCGGCTCCGCCGGTAACTAAAACTCTCATGTTATTTTCCTTAAGATAAAAATTGCTTACAATCAACTGTAATCGTATTCTTCGAGTTCTTTCGGAAGTTTTGGAACTTCCAGCGGAATGCAGCCGTTGCGGATTGATTCCGTTCCCTGGCAACCGGTGGCGACCGAGTAACGCGCGGCCTGGGCCGTGGATACCGGTTTGCCGGTGCCGCGAATCGCGTCAATAAAACTCTGCACGATTTTGGGATCAGCTCCACCGTGACTTCCGTGAGTCGGATCGGCCCGGAACATGGCGTCACCTTCAAGACGGAAACCGCCGCGGCGGCGTTTCCACAGCGCGACTTTGCATTCATCACCGTAGTCGCCGTAATTTTCAATTCGGCCGCGGGTGCCGATGATTGTGTAATTGCGGCAGTCGTCCGGGGCAAAATGGCACTGCATATAGGATGCCTGAACGCCGTTGCTCAACTGCATCATGATCATGGACTGGTCTTCAACGTCGATGACCGGATTGTAATTGCCGGTTGCTTCCGGCGGCCAGTTTTGCGGGTTGAAGGTCACTTCAATCGGCGTTTCCGGGTCGGAACTGCGGCGCGGCAGCTTGTCGTAAACCGACAGTTGTCCCATGCCAACGACTTTGTCGGTGAAAGCTCCGGCCAGCCAGTGAATGATGTCAATATCATGGGCGCCTTTTTGAAGCAGGAGGCCGGTTGATTTTTCGCGTTCGGCGTGCCAGTCGCGGAAATAGGCGTCGCCGCCGTAGCTGATGAAGTGACGGCACCAGATGGCCTTGACTTCGCCGATTTCACCGGCCAGGATCAAATCGCGCATCTGGTTTGTGAAGGTCATATACCGCATATTGTGACCCAGAACCAGCTTTGTTTTATGTTCCTGAGCGGTCCGCATGATCCGGTCGCAACCCTTGATCGTGATTGCCATCGGTTTTTCCAGATAGACCGGAATACCTTTTTCCAGACACATTACGGCGTGTTCTTCGTGACAGAAATCAGGACTGGTGACGAAAACCCCGTCAAGATTTTCTTTTTCCAGCATTTCGTTTATATCGAGATAACCGGTAACTTTCGCGTTGAATTTATCTTGATAACGTTTCTCAAAGCGATCAATCTGGTATTGGGAAATATCCATTCCCGCGACGATTTCCACGCCTTCTTCCGGCTTATGGCAATTGTCCGCCAGGCGGCCTCTGCGATTTGCTCCGATGATTCCGATTCTCAGCTTCTGCATTTTCTTTTTCCTGTTTTTTTATTAGTTAATGCTGTCCAGCAGGGCGTTCATTTTATCCATTTGTTCCTCGATCGATTCAACCAGTTTGAACTGACTGCGGGCGCGATCCAGATTATGGTTCGGACGATGGGTTTTGAAATAGACGTTGCCGCGAATATGGTCCTCAAGGAACCTTATGCCGATTTCCATTGTAATGAGTTTGCCGCTGAACGGCAGATATTTCCGTTCGGTCGGGGTCAGAAACTTTCCGGCGGTATCGAGATATCCGCGCAGAATCGCCTCAAACATTTCAAACTGCATATAAATTTTTGACAGATCAGTTTCGTCTTCCGGGGCCGGACTGGTACTGGTGCGGATCATATCGCCGAAGTCATAATGGACCAGCCCCGGCATAATGGTGTCAAGGTCGATCACGCAAATGCCTTCGTTGGTTTCGAAGTCGATCAGCACATTATTAAGTTTCGTATCGTTATGGGTGATGCGTTCCGGGATTTCTCCGGCCTTGTAGAGATCAACCAGTAGATTAGCGTCGGCACGGCGCGACAGGACAAAATCAATTTCTTTCTGAACGTCTTTAACCCGGTCCTGCGGGTCTTCGGCAATGGCATTTTCCAGGTCGGCTAAACGCTTCGGGGTGTTGTGGAAGTCGGGAATTGTCTCGAACAGTCGGCTTCCCGGCAGATCCACCAGCAGCAGTTGGAACTCACCGAACGCTTTGGCTGCGGTATAAGCCTGTTCCGGCGTTTCGCAGATGTCATAACTCCGGGCTTTCTCGACAAAACAGTAGCAACGCCAGAAGTTGCCGTCGCTATCTTTATAATAAGGCCGGTTCTGAGTGTCGCGAATAACATACAGCCCATGACGCGACGAATCGCGGCGATGCTGCAGTTTCCGGTGAATGTGTTCGGTCACCCTGAGGTAATTATCCATCAGCTCCGGGGGATTTTTAAAAACGTAATGGTTGATGCGCTGCAACGTGTAACGTACTTCGGTTCCGCCCTGGTTGGTGGTGACTCTGAACGTGTCGTTGATATGGCCGCCGCCGAACGGTTCGGCAAACAGGTAGTTGCCGGGAACGTTGAAATTCGTGAAAATTTCCGGAATATCGTATTTGATCATTTCAGTCTTTGTCCTCTAAATTAAAACAGGCTAGCCGGATATTTGCCGGCTGCGACGAGTTCTTTAATGCCCTGTTCGACTTTTTCCCGGTCGGGACGGTAAGTTACTCCGAACCATGAATCCGGGGTTTCAAGCACTTTTACCCTGGCGATTCTCTGCTTGATCAGGTCATTGACCGCAAATGGCAGGAAGAATTCAGCTTTTTCTTTCCCGATATTGTCTTTCAGGAATTCCGTAAAAAGCCGGTCGAGGTGCTTGAACAGGGTAGGGGTGAAGCCCCAGTAGTTCAGGGAAACAATTTCATCCCCGGTCAACTGAGTGATCGAGCCGTTTTCATTCCGGTTGAGCGCGGCATCGCCGGCACGTTCGATCTTGGTCATTTCTTCGACGTTTGACAGAAAATTGTTAATGCCGCATTTGCAGATACCGCGAGCGACGCTGCCGTGATCGGACAGGGTCTGACGCAGAATGTAGCCGCACATGGCATAGTCGTTTGAGTCCACGTCCAGATGGGCAAAATAATCCGCCATCAGGCAGAAAGCGCTGGCTCCGTAAAAATCATCCGCGTTAATGATAACGAAAGGCGCGTCGATTTTATCCGCCGCGCATAAAGCGGCGTGGCCGGTTCCCCATGGTTTCTGACGTGTTTCCGGCAGCGTGAAGCCTTCCGGCAGCATATCGAGTTCCTGAAATGCGTAATCGACATCGATCTTTCCGGCGTACCGGCTGCCGATCTGCTCCCGGAACTGGTCCTCGATGTCGCGCCGGATAACGAATACAACTTTGCCGAATCCGGCTCTGATGGCATCGTAGACTGAATAGTCCATGATCGTTTCACCCGATGGTCCGACCGGGTCCAGTTGTTTCAAACCGCCGTACCGGCTGCCCATTCCGGCGGCCAATACCAATAAAACAGGTTTCATTTTACTTCCTTTTCATTAATTATAGTTTTGGTTATTTAGTCATATTAGTTATGGGAACAGTATATTAATCCGGGTAAAATTCCGACATTTCAATGGTGCGTTTTTCCAGTCTGGATTTTTCCGCCGCAAAAACTATTGCATGAGACTTCATTGCCTCCTGGGCATCTACTGCGATTTGAGGTTCAGATGAACTTATAGACAACAACCAGTTGTTGACAATATCTCTATCTTCTGGATGATATAAATTATTTTCCGGAATAGAAATTATTTCACTTTTCTCTTCAAAAAATTTACTGATAAGAATGGTTCTTTGTGCTTCATCGTACAATAGTTCGCCCAGAGTGCCTTGTATCCGGAGCCTTCGTCCATTTGTTGCGGAATATCCCGTCAAAGTGGAAGTTGCGGTAGCTCCGTTTTTGAACTCCATCATTACAACCTGATGATCTACTACATCATTAGTTCCAGCCCATACACATTTTCCGTATGGTCCATTGGAAACAGCCTTATAATGCGCATCCTTTGTATGTTGTTCACAGATATCCCGGGCCGGCCATTCATCAAGTTTACCATCTACATAAATACGTAATGCGGAGTATTGACAGGATTCTTTGAGGTCGCAATCTATACAACGGGATACATTTTTTTGCATGGCGTTTTCGGTGGTAAAATATTTTAAGGAACCAAAAGAGGAAACCCTTTCGCACCGGGTATTCATCAACCAATAAATATAGTCTATATCGTGACAACACTTATGCAGAAGCAGGAAAGTGTTGTTTTCTTTCACTGCCCAACGACCTCGTACATAATTATGAGCAAAACGGAAATGCCCAATTCCCTCCATATGTTCAATATGGACAATTTCCCCAATCACTTTATTGTCAATCAGGTTCTTAACTTTGACAAAAGCATCCATATAGCGTAACGAATGACATACAGAGAGGACTTGTCCTGTTTCTTTTTGTTTAGCGACTATTTGACAGCATCCTTCATAATGGTCAGATAACGGTTTTTCCAGTAAAACATGCCAACCATTGTCTAACGCTGCAAGTGCCGGTTCGGTATGTTGATTATCAAGAGTTGCTATTATCGCGGCATCGCATGGTATATGAGAGTTGACTAATTCCTGCCAGTCGTTGAATGAATATTTGTCATCCAAATTGAATTCATTTGCAAAAAGCTGCTTTTTATTCGGATTGGGTTCTGCAACGCCAATAATTTTAGCAGGAATATCTGAAGTGGAAAGTTGCCTCGCAAGGTTGAAACCGCGAATTCCGGCCCCAATGACACAAACTTTTAAAGAATTTATTTTAGTGGAAACCATTGTTTTATTTGATCCTGGTTATTAAGTTACGAAGATTCACGCAGGATCAAATCGCATTTTATTTGTTCGGCGTGGGCTATTTCTTCGCCGTTCATCATCCGGGTTAATAACCTGACAGAGGTTTCCCCGATCTGGAACAGCCGCAGGGTTATTGATGAGATTGACGGGTTGTAAAAACTGGCCATTTGAATATCGTCAAAGCCGATAACCGCCAGATCGTCCGGGATTTTCCGGCCGTCGTCGATCGCCGCACGCAACAGTCCCATTGCCAGAACGTCGTTGGCACACAGGACACAATCTACATTTGGATGATTTTTACTTAACTGCTCATAGGCCAGTGCGCCGTGCCGGAAACTGCCGCCGCTGCCGCTGACCACCAACTCATCCGCCAAATGCTGCAATCCCTTGCGGAAGCCGGCTTTTTTACGCATATCCAGATAGCCGCTGACATAAGCCGGATGCCTGCGTCCGGTTGCTCTGAAATATCTGCCGGCCAGTTCCGCGCCGCGTTCATTGTCAAAAGTAACCGCATTGATATGTTCGCCTGACATATGCCCGATGACGACATAAGGAATATTGCCGCTTTGGGCGGTTTCCACTAGTTGGCGGGATTCTTTGGCGCCGGCCACGACAATTACGCCTGCGTACAAACCGCCCAGGATATAGTCGCGACAGCGGCTGACGTCGTTTGAGCCGGATACAAAGGGATGGATCTGCAAGGTTTTGTCTTCCCGGTTCAATGTTTTAGATACGCCCTGCATGATTTCCGTGATAAAATAGTCTAATTCTTCGCCCTCAAGTGAAGGATAGAACATCGCCACCATATTTGAGTGCCCGGCGCCCAGATTTCTGGCATGGATATTTACCCGGTAACCAACCGCTTCCGCCTTGGCAATTATTTCCTGTCTGGTTTTTTCGCTGATCCGGCCGCGCCCGCTGAATGCACGCGAAACCGTTGCGGTTGAAACCCCGAGCATTTCAGCAAATTGTTTGATCGTCATTCTACTTTTCATTCAACTCAATCCTCAATTAACCAATAAAAAAGCGTAACCGTTTACGCAACTTAATTTAGCGTTCATTTCTGCTATTTCAAGTCTTCTAATATAAAATTATTGCGTAATTTTTACGCAAGTGCAGATCAGTATACGGCTTTGTCATAACGAGCAATGTGACAGTTGAGGTAATGGGGACTGTCGATTATTTTTGTTTCGATAAAATGAACACTCGACTTGTTGCGTTATATGGGTTTAGTTGTTTATCATTAACTTATTACAGTTTTTTATAAAACCAAGTATTGATTATTTATTATTTTATTTTGAATCCGGCACAAGTTTGTTTTTATGAAGCATTGCATCATATCACCGTAATTTCTGGAAAAAAGCTGAAACAGGTCTTGACTTTTTGATTCTTAACTTATATTATAATATAAACATTAATAAGTTTAGAGTTATGATTATTCAGTCTTGTTTGCTCAAAGGAAATATTAGTGAAAGCAAAGTATCTAGAAGTAAAAGACTACGTTCAGGATTTGGTTTTGTCCGGAAGTCATGGAGAGCGTCTGCCATCTGAAAACGATTTGCGTCGCCTTTTCGGCGTGAGTCACGTCACGGTCAGGCGGGCGTTGCATATTCTTGAAGAAAGCGGCCATTTGTCGCGGACAAAAGGCAAGGGGGCGTTTATCAATAAACCTGAAAAGAAAACTAAAACCCGTCATTTTCTCGCTATCAGCCATGGCGAGCCGGACGATCCGACCCCGACCGCAAAATGCATTCGTGAGATTATTGCCGGCGCGGTTGCCGAAGCTTCGCGCAATGCGTGTTTTCTTGACGTGATGTGCATCGGAAAGACTCGGAAAACTCTGATTGAAGAGTGCCGCAAATTGAATATTGACGGCGTTATCGGAATGCTGCCGTACCATAATCAGTATGATATTATGGAAGAACTGCGCCAGAATGGGATTCCGGGGATTGCGGTAAACCGTATTTTAAAGAATTCCCATTTAAGCTATGTCTGCCCGGAGCCGGTGGAGTTGATTCGTTCAGTGACTTCTCAACTGATAGCGAAAGGGCATCGCCGGATTGCCTATGCCCCGGTGATGGATTTTAATTTATCGCATTACTATTTACGCGGTTATCATCAAGCGCTTGAGCTTGCCGGAATTTCTCCCGACGTGGATTATATTCTTGAAATAAATAATACCCGGAGTTCTGACGCTACAAGGGATGAAGCGATTTCCGGATTGAAACAAATGCTGACGTCCCGCAACCGGCCTGACGCGCTTATACTGACCGGCGGAGTCCAGTACTTTGATTTTTTTGACTTACTGGATGAACTGGGAATTGTCACTCCTGATGATCTCGAAGCGGTCATTATGATTGATTCGCAAAACGGCATTCCGCCGGGGGTTCCCCGCAAAGACCAGGTGCATGAGCTGGCTCAGCCGTTTATGACCCTTGGTCGGGAAGCGGTCAGAGCGTTGATAAAAGTTGCCGGCGGACATGCCGGGCGCCAATGTATCGAATTTCCTTTTGAATTTAAATTAAAAAATTTCAATCACCAGGGAGATGTATAAAAATAACTTTTACATCTAAGCGTTTCTATCGGCTGCTTTGCCACTTACCGGTTCGTTACATAGCTAAAGCTATGCGCCTCTCCGGTAATGCGGCAAATCATTCCGGGATAATTCACTTATCTTGTCAAGTTTATTTTTATACAGCTCCTGATCATAAAGTTTAATGGAGAACAAAATGAGTAAAATGCTGATTCTCGTTAATAAACGAAGCGTCGTCGACAGGGATACCTCTTATCATGGTGAGTCTGTTATCTTTTTTACATTAATCGAACTTCTTGTTGTAATAGCTATCATTGCTATTCTTGCCAGTATGCTGCTGCCTGCGCTTGGCAAGGCCAGGGAAAAAGCCAAAGAAATCAGTTGTGCCGCCAGGATGAAACAATTGGGGCAGGGCATGATGTTGTATACCAACGATTATACCGGTTATATGCCGAATGCCTCACACGCGGTGGGTGACGGTGCTTTTGCTTCTTACGGCGGTTCAATCTATGATTCGCGCGGTTATCAAATGTGGAATACGACCTATCTCAATCGCTGGTGGCCGAGCCAGATCTTGCAATACGTTCGCAATACCGACCTGATGCGGTGTCCCGCCGCAACGCCTATTGGCGGTGTTACAGAATCCTATTTCAATGGCTATGGCAGAATTAGTTACGCCTACAATGGGCAATGTGCGGAACGCAGTGAGGACGGTATCTCGTGGTTCGGTAATAAGATTTCTAATGTAGAACAACCCTCGACTACCCCGGCATTTACCGAACCGAATTTGGATCCGCTTTCGGATATTAACAATCCCTTGTATCATTACCGGTCTTATCTATGTCCCGCCAGAAATATTACCGGAGGCAACGGCTACCGTTACCTCGGACAGGCGCATAATAGTAAATCAACCGGCAATTTCTGCATGATCGATGGTTCAGTCTCCCGCATTCCGGACGGTTTGACTTGGAACACGACAATCTACAAATTAAAAAAATAACCATATACACGTATTATTATGAAACAACAAATTCTTACTGTTTTGATGGTGTCCGCGATTGCCGCATCCGCTGGAAACGTCAGCGTTTTATTTGATCAGGATGACGAGCCGAAAGATGCTTTGGTGCTTAAAACCCCGGCAAAGATTGTCGATGGAAAGGCTTTTTCCGGTGAGAAAATGCTGGAGATTCCCGGAACAACTGAAAATGTTCAATATTCGGCCTTTTTTAAACCGGTTCCGGTGAAGCCGGGAGATAAAATCGGTTTTTCATGTTTGTACCGAACCACGAATAAATTCGGCACCGGACTGATTGTCTGTATTTATCAAGATGAAAAAGGTCGTGCGGTAACAACTGAAAATCTCAGAATTCTTCGATCCGCCGACTGGGATCGGGTTGAACATATCTTTACCGTTCCGGATAATCCTAAGATAAAACAGGCCGCGGTATATATCAGGCTGGTCAAGATCGCAAAAACAGAGAAGTTGTTTCTTGACAACCTTCGCTTTGGCAATGTCGAGGTTGAAAAATCATTTCGCAGCGGAGCGTTGGAGAATATCAACTTCATGAAATGGCGTCGTGATATTCCGGTTCAGGAGCGTTTTTTGACCGGGGCAGGCGGCAGTCTTCTGCATGACTGGCAAAAAGCCAAACTGGGAGAAGCGTGCATATTGGCCCGGGGCAATAAGCATCCATATCAATATCCTTTGACTATTAAAGGCTTAAAAATTATTCCCGGTATCAATTATGCTTTTTCATTTAATTATCGCACTGACGGGCCTTATGTTTCCAATAACGGGATGTTTATCGCGTTTTTCCGCGACACCTCCGGAAAGTTGTTGAAAGAACAGAGCAGAATCAGAATGATGTCATCGAAATCATGGAGTAAACGGGAATTTATCTTTCACGCACCTGAGAAAGCGGCATTTGTCGACTTGCGGTTACGGTTGTACAAGCAGTTGCCTGAAGCAAAAATTTACATTGACGGGATTGATTTCTACAAAGGTAAGCCGGAACTGCGCCTGGTCTGGTCGATTGATCCCGATACGAAAAAACTCTCTGGACGAGCTGAACTGATTGCCGCTAAAGCGGCAGCTCCGGCTGTGGTAATGCTGAAAGACCGGGCCGGAAAAGTCGTAAAAAGCGTCAAGGCCGGAGCAAAAGGCGCTTTCAGCTTTGATCTTGCTTTATTGCCGGATCAGTCGTTCAATATATTCGCTGAAGCGTTGACAAAAGAGGGTCGCTTGACCAGTCCGTCACAGGGTTTTCATAACTTTAATAAATGCACCTGGCAAAATGATATCGGTATTCTCACGCAGGATGAAAAACCATCTTCTCCCTGGACTCCGCTCAAATATAATACGGCGAGTCGTTCCGTTACCTGCTGGAACACCGTTGTCAGTTTTGATAAATATCTTGGAATCAAAAATATCCGGTCTCTAAAGCCTGATCTTGAGCTTTTTGCCGCGCCGCCGCGACTTATTTTGAACGGCCAACCCCTTGCTGAACAATTTGCCCCCGCAGCCATTACGGCAGAAACTATTTCCCCGAACAAAATAGTTCTAAGAACCGTCTTGAGTTCTTCGGCTCTCGATATCAATTTGACCGCGCAAGTTGAATATGACAGTTTTATTAAGTATACACTTGAGTTGAAACCGAAATCAGAATTGACGGTTGATGAGTTGTCGCTGCAATATACTCCGTCGGTCATGGACTGGCAGGTTTGCTATGATGGATCATGGTCTAATTACCAGTTGCTCAACTTGCAAAGTGGTAAGAATTTCAGCAGTAAACGCTTTTATCCGCTGCTGTGGAACGGTAATATGGAGAGCGGTGTTTACTGGGTTGCCGAACAGTTGTACCCGGCGGCCGAGATAATGCCGAAAGTATGTCAGACCGCCCAGCGGGGGCAGGGGGTAAGCATTAACTTAGTTTGCGAGCCGTTGAAGATCACTGAAGGCAAAACCGGAACTTTTCAATACGGTTTCGGCTGTACCCCGGTCAGGCCAAAAAGAGCGGCTGGCAAAAATTTGAGATTTCGTGCCGGAAAAAAATATTCCAATATGGATCTGGCGTGGAGCCAGCCGGCGAATATGAAATATTTCGGTTTTCCGGAGCCGGCCGATCCGGACATATTTCCCAAGTACCTCGAGGATAACAAGGATAAGCTGTTGTTTTTCTACCAGTGTCCGTCTTTTGCCATGACTGGTATTCCGCAATGGAAGTATTATGAGGAAAAGTGGATCAGCCTGCCGCTGCGCATTTATTCGGCGAAAACCACTATGCGGCAATGGGGGTATGACGATATAAAGATCGATCAGACTCAGAAAACATGGACGGATTTGTATATGAAGCATTTCCGGCAGTTTCTGACCAAACACAAGTTTGGCGGGGTGTATTATGACTGCATGGGGATTTATGCGGATGAAAAAGCGAAGGAATTCAAGTTTCAGGTTTTCGCCCTGCGTGATTTCTACAGCAGAATCTATAATGAGCAGGTCAAGCGTAATCCTGATACCTGGTTTTTCCTGCATTCCGGTGCGACTTTTTTCACCATCGCCTCAATTTTTGCGGATATTACCCTGACCGGAGAAGAGTACCGGGCCAAATGTTTTGACTATGATTATTATCTGCAATTCCTGACTCCGGAAGAGTTTCAGATGCAAATGTGTACCAATACCGGTGCCTGGCGCATGTTTCTGCCGCAATTTCGCAACCAGCGCAGTAAAAAGCCGGAAGTCGCGGTTCATACCGTCGGTTTGACCCTGGTATACAACCTGATGCTCTATCCCAGTTTTATCGAGCGTAAATATGTGGACAGGATGCAGGACCGCAAGTTTGCCTTCATTGACGCCGCCGGGCGCGACGACTGGCAGTTTATTCCGTACTGGAAAAATAATCCGTCAGATAACAAACAAGTTCTGTGCAGTTCCTACCTGAACCGGAAAGGTCAATTGCTGGCGGCGATTAACTCAACCGCCCATGAACAGCAGTTCAAACTGAATCTTCCGGAAAAATACGGCAAAGTATTTGTTTATGACCCGTTGACCGATCAGACGGTCGAGGGCACAAAAGATACAATTATCAGCTTGAAGCCTTATATGGCGAAAATGATTCTGGTCGCCGATAAGCCGTTCTGGACTCCGTAAGGAGTAGATCAGCTGGTGTATTTGCCGATAGCGCGGCGGGCATCCATGTCGTCCTGTTTGCGACGCAGGGTTTCGCGTTTGTCTCCGAAGGTCTTACCTCTGGCAACGCCTATTTCGACTTTGACGCGACCGCGCTTAAGGTAAAATTTCAGGGGTACGATGGTGTACCCCTTTTCCCTGATCTTGCCGGCAAGTTTCAGAATCTCAGATTTATGCAGCAGCAATTTACGGGGACGGCGCGGATCATGGTTGAACCGGTTGCCGTGCTCGTAAACCGCAATATTCAGGTTATAAAGGATTGCCTCGCCCTTTTCAATCCGGACAAAAGCGTCGACCGGGGAAATACCGCCGTAACGGCAACTTTTGACCTCGGTTCCGCGTAATTCCAGGCCCGCTTCCAGCGTATCGAGAATCTCGTAATCGTGAAAAGCCTTGCGGTTCCGGGCCAAAGCCCCTTCGTTTTTATTGTCTGATTTTTTATTTTTACCTGACATTATAATCCTGTGTTATTCCGCGCCGAGGAAACGCTTTGCCTTTTTCAGGAATGACTCCCGCTGCGGATGATGTCCGCTGTCGCTCATAGTTTCGGCATACGTATTCAACGCCTCGCGCTGTTTACCGTTAAGTTTTTTGGGTACTTCCACATAAATTCTGATATGCTGGTCGCCGCGCGCGCCGCCGCGTAGCGATGGTACGCCTTTGCCGCGCATCCGCAATACGGTTCCGTTCTGACAACCTTCCGGGACTTTCAGTTTGGCTTTACCGGTGATAGTCGGCACCTCAACTGTTCCGCCTAGAGTGGCGGTAACGAAATCGATCGGGACATCGCACAGAATGTCGTTGCCTTCACGCCGGAAGATGTCGTGTTCCTTAACGTGGATGACGACATACAGATCGCCGGTACGGCCGCCGCGCGCGCCGCCTTCGCCTTCGTTGCTGACCCGCAGTCTGGAGCCGGTATCGACTCCGGCCGGAATGTGGATTTGTAATTTTTTATTTGTCCTGACCCGGCCTTCGCCGTGACAGTCCTTACAAGGTTTATCAATTGATTCACCGGTTCCGTTACATTTGGGGCAGGGTTGCCGGATGCTGAAAAATCCCTGGGCCATGACAACCTGTCCGGACCCGCCGCACTGACTGCAGGTTGACTTGCTGCTGCCGGGTTCACAACCGGCTCCGTTGCAGCGTTTGCAGCTTTCCAGTTTCGGGATGGATATTTTTTTATCGGCGCCGAAAACAGCGTCTTCAAAATCTATTTCCAGATCATAACGCAAGTCGGAACCGTCGATTCCACCGGAACGGGAACGCCTGCCGCCGCCGCCGCCGAAGAGATCCTCGAATATGCTACCGCCGCCGCCACCGCCGAATACCTGACTGAAAATGTCGAACGGGTCGTGGAAGCCGCCGCCGCCACCGAATCCGCCCTGACCTTTGCTGGTGAACGCTTCGTGTCCAACCTGATCGTATTGACTGCGTTTTTTATCATCACTCAGCACTTCGTAGGCTTGAGAGATTTCCTTGAATTTTTCTTCAGCTGCCTTATCGCCCTGGTTTTTATCCGGATGGTATTTGATCGCCAGTTTACGATAAGCCTTTTTTATTTCCGCGGCGGTAGCGCCTTTGCTGACGCCCAGGGTATCATAATAATCTTGTGCCATAGGGCATTACCTCATTCTTCTTCTGATGCTTCTGCTGTTTCAAGTTCTTCCGCTTTTTCCGGACCGCTGCTGACGACAACCGTGGCGGGACGCAGGAGGCGTTCCCCCAGTTTGTAGCCGCACAGCCATTGTTTCAGGACCATGCCTTCTTCTACTTCATCCGAATGTTCATTCGCTACTGCGTTGTGCAGTTCCGGGTTGAATTTTTGTCCGAGCGCATCGAATTTTGTAATCCCGAGTTCGTCCATAGCTTTCTGGAATTCCGTCAGAATCATATTCAGTCCGGTCACCAGTGATTGGATATTATCAGTTGACTCGGACGCTTTCATCGCCATGCTGAAATGATCGAAAACCTGAAGAAACGGTGCTACCGTGTCCGTCAGACTGTTCAAACGGGCGTTTGCGATATCCTTGGCAACGCGTTTCCGGTAATTTTGAAATTCCGCCTGGATGCGTAAATTTTTTTCAGATGCCGCAACCAGTTGTTCTTCCAGTTCGGTAATCATTTCTTTTTTGCTCAAGCGACGTTTTTTTACGGGTTTTTCTTCCGCTTTTGTCGTTTCCGCAGCTTCTGTTTCAGGAGGCAATTCGGTCCACTCTTCAGCTTGTTTGGCTTCTTCGTTAGCCATGATTGTTTCCTTTCGTTTTATTATACTTTTTTATATAAAATAATAATTTGAATATCTGTAATTTGACATCAACATGCTAAAAATGTTCGATGCCTTTTTTCTCCAAACTTATAATGTACTAAACAATAACGAAAAGTCAACCTGCAAAGTACCTGAAATGTTTATTAATTGCCCCCGGTCAATTGCTTTGGGGATAATTGTATTCTAAATGAGGAAGAAGGGTATTCTTCGGATTTCGATGTGTATTAGTCGGTGGCTTACTTATAATCCTTCAGTCATCGACAACTTTGGCTGCTTTCGCGGAGTTTTCGGCGACTGAAAAGATGAAGTCGCAATAATCCGATGCTCCGGGCGGTAATTTTCCGGTAATTTCTTTCATAACTGAACTGGCGGAAGCAAAGCCCTGAGCTATGTTATTATAGTAAGTTACGTAACTTCCGGGCGAGGATAATTTTTTGCTTTCTGTGTGAAATATTCGACAAGCTGCAGTCCCCGGTAATTTGGCCGATGGTAAAATTAATCCAACAGGGTCTTGATAAAAGAATATGGTGTTATATATTAACTGTTAAATAATCAAAGAATGGAGTTCATATTGAAAAATATAATCATATTTTTTATGATGGTTTTATCTCAATATGTTCTGAGTGAAAATACTTCTCCTGCTTTACGAAGTATCGACAATGAAAGAGGTAATATTCTTTCCGATAAGTCACTTTCAACGATAGATGATGATGAACTTTACCGAAAAGCCCTTGATGCCATGAATCGTAGAATGGAATCAAGAGCCAAAGTGTATTATCAGGAATTGTTGAAACGGGAATTAGCAAAAAAAAATCCACCAGTACTTAAACTGGGAATTTGTTACTATCAACTCGGTTTAATTGATAATGATAAAAAATTACTAGGAAAAGCGATTCCGTTCATAAAAAAATCAATTATTATCGAAAAAAACAAAAACAAGCCCGACAAATTAGAAATAGCCAGCTATTACACTATTTTGGGTATTATTGATTATACAAACGGTAAATATAAGAATGCAATTCAAAACCTAAGTGAATCCGAAAAAATAAAAAAAAGTTTAGATGACGAAAGTCAAAACAGAGTCAATGGCTACTTTTATTTGGCCCTTTCATATTCTTTAGAAAACGACTCAGTCAACGCCGAAAAATATGCTAGAAAAAGCGTTTATTTATCCACTAAAATTTTGGGAAAGGATAATATTCGTACAGCGAGTTGTTCAGGCCTACTAGGTAAAATATTATATGATTCATCGAAAAAAAAAGAAGCTCTTCCATATGTTATCCAAGCACATGCCGTTTATCTCAAATTACGTGGCAAGGATTTTTCAACAACCCGGAATTTGTCCGGGTTGTTGAAAAAGTTAAGGAAGTAAAATTATTTTTTTCTGCCAAATGTTACATCCATAGCTTGGTCAATATTCTTCGTTTTTATAAGCATTCTCCCTGTTGCGGCGTTAATCTTATTTGTTCCTATAGCTTCTCCCAAACTGTCAAAAGCACTGAATGCATTAATCAGTTTTGTCGTATAGTCACCGACAACTTTGGCTGCTTTTGCGGAATTTTCGGCGACTGAAAAGATGAAGTCGCAATAATCCGATGCTCCTGGCGGTAGTTTTCCGGTAATTTCTTTCATAACCGAACTGGCGGAAGCAAATCCCTGAGCGATGTTATTGTAGTAAGTTACGTAACTTCCGGACGAGGATAATTTTTTCTGTTCCATGCGCAGTTTTTCAATATCGGCGAATGCGCCGGACAGCTTGCATATTTTATCGTAAGCATCCACGACCATGCGGCACTTAGGTACTACCGCTTTGATATAAGCGTTAGCCTTCCTGGTTTTGTCCAGTGCTTTTTTGATTAAAGATTTATCATTGAGAAATACCTTGATTTCCCGTTCGGACACAGCTTTTTTTACTCTCAGTTTTCCGGTACTGATAAAAACTTTCCGGTACAACTTCTCCGCGTTACTGATGTTGCCGCGATTTACGTCCATTTCCATCTGCTTCAGACAGGCACGATAAAATAACTTTTGCCCTAACATTTACATATCCGAACAAAAGTTGATAGTAATGTGAATATTATTTTTTCTGTTTCTTGAAAAATATTTATGACAATTTATATTGAATAACCAATATTAGTAACGATGGGTTATTCTTATGAAAAACGTTTTGATATTTTTCAGTATTATTATAATTTTTAATACCTTGGGAAAGGAGATTGTACCATCCATAACCAAGCCAGAGAAAGCTATACTTGTCCCCCAGAACAAGCCTGATATTGTTGACAAGCTATACTTGACTGGTAAAGATTTCTTCCAAAAAAAAGACTATGTCCCGGCTCTTAAAAATTGGAATCAGGCTATATTTATTGAAGAGCAAAAAAAATATCCTCGCAAAAAACTACTCACTGTTCTTTACTATTATATTGGAACGACCAATCTGCTGAATCATAAATATAAAAATGCCCGCAAACAACTTGAAGTTGCTTTATCATACTTTCAAGAAAAAGAACATGACGATTTTTTTCCTATTTTATTATACAATGAACTTTCAAATGCATATCAATATACCGAAGAATATAAAAAGGCACTGCAGTACGCACTGTTGGCGTTAATGCTTCAAAAGAAAAAATATGGCGAAAATGATATTTGGACCGGAGCTTATTCTGTTGGAGTGGCAGTAATGTATCATAAGTTAAAAAATAAGCCTATGGCAATCAAATACATGAGAGAGGCAATTAATATTTTTAGAAAATTTCCCGATAAAAAAAAAGAAGTTGAGCGTTTAACTCAACATCTTAAAAAATGGACTACGAATAAATAATTACTTTCTTCTAGCTGGATTCCCCAACTTCAGATCCAACTCATCATTTATTGTTCTTGCCCGGTTATGCTTATCATCGAATTTCAATGTATGACTAGTAGTGACTCCTCTCTTTACTATTGAATTTTGCAGGCTGTCAAACGCTTTAAATTCGTTAATCAGTTTTGTCGTATAGTCCCCGACAACTTTGGCTGCTTTTGCGGAATTTTCGGCGACGGAAAAGATGAAGTCGCAATAATCCGATGCTCCGGGCGGTAGTTTTCCGGTAATTTCTTTCATAACCGAACTGGCGGAAGCAAAGCCTTGAGCGATGTTATTGTAGTAAGTGACGTAAGTGCCGGGCGAGGATAGTTTTTTCTGTTCCATGCGCAGTTTTTCAATATCGGCGAACGCGCCGGACAGCTTGCATATTTTATCGTAAGCATCCACGACCATGCGGCACTTCGGTACTACCGCTTTGATATAAGCGTTAGCCTTCCTGGTTTTGTCCAGTGCTTTTTTGATTAAAGATTTATCATTGAGAAATACCTTGATTTCCCGTTCGGACACAGCTTTTTTTATTCTCAGTTTTCCGGTACTGATAAAAACTTTCCGGTACAACTTTTCCGCGTTGCCGATGTTGCCGCGATTTACGTCCATTTCCATCTGCTTCAGACTGGCCTCGGTTTTTATCAAAGCTTTTTCTGCTTCCTGAGCATAATTCATACCCTCCATGACCAGCTTCCGGTGTTTAGGATCAGTAAATTCTTTGACGATGGCGATAATCTTTTGTTTACTTTTTTCTTTTTCAGTACTCATAATGAACTTTTCTCCTATTGTTTATTGCACATCAAATCTCATATCTGATGCTTATACAATAAAGAAAAGTTGTCAACCACTAATCTCAAAAAAGGGAAAGGTTATAGTAAACTGAATGACTTGTGGATTGATAAATAATGCATCACTTGATTTTTAATAATTTCTTAAGTAATTATACTGTATTTATTTATGATATTTCAATAGTCGTTCTGTCTGATTATATAATATATAGACAGCCTGCGATCTAAAGAAAAAATCCAGTGAAGCTCATGATGCCGCTATGGGTAAAAAAATGTAGACTGCAGATCCGCGATAAAAAATACTTTACGTATTTTTACTTCACCTGTTGCCATTGAGCCCATTTTTGTTCCCGGGAAATTGAGGCGTTGGCGGGGCTGGTTGACGGCAGAGAGAGATAATTCAGTTCAGGCAGCCGCATATCTTTCGTATGCTTTCTAAAGAGATTCTCCGCAGCGCGGCCGTTGAAAAAAACTGTTTTGACACCGGGATACTGCTTGAAAAGCGACTCGAAATCATTGGGAACAACATCGCGAATATTCGAATCAAGACTGCCGGGCCTGATGCAGCTTCCGGCTGAATCCCATAGCGCCACGCCGTGTTCCAGCAGTTTGATAAGACGCGTTTCATACGGTAAATCAGCTTGAAAATTAAAAAGTTCCGCCATGAACGGCCAGAACAGGTTGCGGGGATGCGCGTAATACTGCTGCTGGTTTAATGATTCCACCCCCGGCATGGAGCCCAGGATTATCCGGTTGCAGCGGTTGTCGATGTTAGGCGGAAAGGATATAATGCGCGACATAATCAATAATCAATCAATGAGCGTTTATGAGTTCTTTGGTCCGAGGGACTGAACGCGCTGCGCCAATGCCGGATGCTTTTTGGCCCGAAACGATCGGCGATAACTTCAATAAGATCGTAACGGCAGAGGCAGGATGGCGAATCGATTTCAGAAAGATAGTAACGCGAAGCCCGGATTATACGTTTTTTTTGTCGTGAAGAAAGGTTGTCGCCGGGATTTTCTCCCGGCTGCAAGTGTCCGCGCCGGGTCTTGACTTCGACGAAAACCAGAGTTTCCCCATCACGGACGACAATATCGATTTCACCGGCGGAACAACGATAATTACGACAGAGGAGCCGGCAGCGCTCGGCTTTCAGGATTTTGACGGCGTATTTTTCCCCGGCGTTGCCCAGCCTGATATGAGCGGCTTTGGCGGCGCGGGTGATTTTCATGACTCGCCGCCTTCGTTGCGGCAGAGCGCGAAATGAATAATTCCGGCCATAACCAGCATCAATCCCGAAATCCATAAAGCAAAGTTGTTGACGGCGAAAAATTCCGAGAAATCATCATGATACGGCAGGGAGCGTCCCCAGGAGTAGATAGTTTCGGAAAAGAATCCTGAAACAACATGGATAGCCGGATAGGCCAGAACCATCCCGATAATTACCCAGATGGCGTGAATGCGCCCGGCGGCCAGCGACGCGGTTGCGGTCAATGGAATTTTGCCGCACAGAGCCAGGCCGGTGCCGCAAAATATTCCGCCCAGAATCGATGGCCAGAGATAACTTTCACGGACGTGAGGAGTGATCAGCTGCCAGTTCCTGCCGAGATGAAAGAACAGAACACCAAACCCGAGTGCGAACAGCAAGGTCTTAAGGATGCGTCCGTCTTTCAGGCGCAGGGCCTTGACGCAGGTAGAGCGCCAGGTCGTGTCGGATTTGACCAGAATGAAACCGACGAACATGCCGACGATGATTGCCACCGCCAGTTTGTAGTTTCCTGTCAATTCTATTGCTGCTAAAATCATTGTTCTTTATCTTTATTTAAGCTTTGAATCCTGATTCCAATGGATAAGTAAACTGATTCGAAAGGTCCATCCTGTGCAGAATTTTTTTGCTCAGGAATAAACTTGTAAATTCCTTCATAGTTGGATACTGGATATTGAATGTTGGATATTTTATTCATCTTCTTCTCCGCCGCCGTCGGAACCGCGTTCCCATAGTACTGAAATGAACATGCCGACAATAAAAGTTACGAACAGGAATATCCAGGCGCCGGTTGACAACTGCATGGCGGAAGCGAACTGTCCGAAGAACGATTCGCCGCACAATTGCAGGCCGATCATGACCAGAAAGCCGCCGCCCAGACCACAAACAATGGTCTGCCAGGTGGCGTTCATAAATGATGAACTGCCTTTCTGGTTGAAACTCAGTTTCCAACCGCCGCTGATCAGCGCGGAGGCCAGCGCGCCGACAAAGATGCCTCCGAGGAAGCCAAGCTGCCACCCCAGTTCAGGGGGGGATTCCAGACTTCTTTCGGCGAAAATCTCGCGGCAATAATTGGAGAAAACCAGCATGCCGTCAGACATCCCGACCGTGTCATTGAACAAATAGAGCATCAGCATGACAAAGAATGCCAGCATTGCTCCATTGACTGACGGCGGCCATTTGCCTGACAGCAGCTTCATATTAACTCCAAATTTATTTTACCGCGAAAACCATGAAGAAGATTGTATCTTTCGTGATTCTCGCGGTTACATATTATATTTTTCTCAGCCGTAAATCGGGCCGAAGTTTTCACACGCACGGTAATCGGAACCTTCTTTGTCCATACCGAATGCACCCCATGAGCTTGGACGGAAAATATTTTCTTCCGGAACATTGTGCATGCAAACCGGGATGCGCAGCATTGAAGCCAGCGCGATCAGGTCGGCGCCAATATGACCATAGCTGAACGCACCGTGATTGGCGCCCCAGTTGGCCATGACGCTGTACACGTCACAGAACGGGCCTTCGCCGGTCAAACGCGGAGCGAACCAGGTGGTCGGCCAAGTGCGGTTGGTGCGGTCGTCCAGAGTCTTGTGAACATCGGCCGGCAGATCGACAGTAACGCCTTCGGCAATCTGGAGAACCGGGCCAAGGCCTTTGACCAGATTGATTCGGGACATGGTAATCGGCATGCCGCCGCGGGTTTTGAAACGTGATGAGTAACCGCCGCCGCGGAAGTAACCGACATCAGCCGGACACCATTCAACCTGATCAAGACATTTTCCGGCCTCTTCAGCGGATATTTCCCAGAATTTTTTCATCGCCGGAGTGCCGTCGATTTCCTGTTCGCCGGTGGCGTCAGCACAAGTTGCGCCGGAGTTGATAAGGTGGATGATTCCGTTGGCGGCATCGCCTTCGGGAGCCCAGCCGGTAACCCGTTGAATTGCATCGGGGCTCCAGTAGGTCCGGACGTCGGAGAAGCCCTGGGCAGTCTGGGTCAGCAGATTACCGAACAGCATGGCAACGCCGTTCAAAGCATCGTTTTCAGTGGCGAAGACGTAAGGCTGACGGATGCCGCCCCAGTCGAATGATGAGTTCAGGATGGTTTCCATGAAGTCGCCGTTCGGCATGTGGTCGGTCCACTGGCGCTGGCCCTGGAAGCCGCCGCAGATGGCGTTGTGGCCGAGGGATTCTTCCGGGAACCCGGCGGCTTTCAGTTTCGGATTGCCGACCATCAGGTCGCGGGCGATCATGGTCATTTTTACGACATATTCCCAGTCGGCGTCTTTTGCTTCGCGGGATTTCTGGATTTCAGACGCATTGTCATCGAAACCTTCGATGCAGTTTTCTTTGGTCCAGGCAATAGCTTTTTCGTATTCTTCTTTATCGTAGATACCTTCGATCACGCGGCGGTTGATTTCGCATGAGTCAACCTGTTCGCAGCGCATGCCGAGGTATTCTTCAAAGAAATCGGGATCGACGATCGATCCGGCAATCCCCATGGAGACGCTGCCGATCGACAAATATGATTTACCGCGCATCGCAGCAACCGCGAGACCGGCACGACAGAAACGCAGCATTTTTTCTTGAACGTCTTCCGGAATGGAAGTATCGCCGGCGTCCTGAACGTCACGACCGTAAATACCAAAGGCAGGCAGACCTTTCTGGGTATGTGCGGCAAGAACGGCGGCCAGGTAGACGGCTCCGGGGCGTTCGGTCCCATTGAAACCCCAAACCGCTTTCGGGACATACGGGTCCATATCCATGGTTTCTGAACCGTAGCACCAGCAGGGAGTTACGGTCAGGGATACTCCAACGCCTTCGCTGGCGAATTTATCGGCGCACATCGCGGCTTCGGCTACGCCGCCGATGCAGGTGTCGGCAATAACGCACTCAACCGGCATGCCGTTGGGATGTTTCAGATTGGCAGAGATGAACGCGGCAGCAGATTTTGCCATGTTCATGGTCTGGTCTTCGAGTGATTCGCGAACCCCGTTGCAACGTCCGTCAATTGTCGGGCGGATACCGATTTTCGGAAGTTTTCCGCGCAGGCGATTTTGCAGCGGCAGTTGTTTCAGACTATTAAGATTAGCCATTTGATTCTCCTTTTTTGTGTAAAGTTTTTCGAACCCTGTTTATAATGTATGAGAATCTAACAAAATACCACATCACCGGATAAAATTCAAAGTATTATGAAAAGATTATTGACTTTTTTTGAATGGAAGTGTTGACTTTTTTGATATTATCATATATAATTAAAATACATGATTTAATAACATGTATCGAAAATAGGTGAAGCATGAGTGAAATTGAGATACCGGTAAAGCGTGGACGCAAAGTTGTCTACGGAAAACTGCAGAAAGACCTGAGACGGCAGATTGAAGCAATGGAACTGCCGCCGGGGTCAATGCTTCCATCTGAAGCGATATTGTGTAAACAGTACCGGATCAGCCGTACCGCTGTCCGCAGGGCGTTGGGGAATCTGGAAGATCACGGTCTGATCCATAAGCAGCCCGGACGCGGAACCTTTGTTAACAGCGCTGATGGAACCGGGGAGTCATCCCGGAATAAAAAAATTCATACGATAGGGATCAACTTTAACAGAACGCCGGATAACCCGTTTTTTACCGCTCTGGTTAATAATCTGGAACCGATATGCTCCTCCCGTAAACTAAGGATCGCGTTAATTGGCGAACAGGTGATGGACTCTTTAGCTGATGGAATGTGTGACGCGGCGATTTTGGCCGGATGTGTGCATTATGATTATTACCAGTTGGCAATCAAGCTGAATGAGTCTGGCGTTCATCCGATCCTGTTTAACCGGGCTCCTGCTGATCCCCGGCTGGCTTATGTCTCAACGGATTACAAATCAGGTGATGCGCTATGTTCCAGCTGGTTTATTAAAAATCACTGTAAAAGAATTTTACTGATTACAACTTCTTCTGGAGTACCGTCTCTGACCAATAACCGGTCCGACGCCTTTAAACAGATAGAAATCGATGAAGGTATAAAAGTTGAAAATTTGGTTGTTGAAGCCAATCAGGGACCTCTATATTATGAGGATATCATATACAAGAATATCAGTATGTCCGAATATGACGGGGTATACCTGTGCAGCGGCACCCTGACAATGCCGATGCTCTGGACCCTGCGGCGGCAGAAGATGGCCCCCGAAGTCGCTCCGAAAATATTGATCGACTCCGCCGATATCATCATAACTCCGGAAGCGCCGTATAATATAGCGTATATTCAAATGCCGTTTGAGCGGATGCTGACCGACGCGGTACAATATTTGCATGCCAGAATTGAGAATCCACAGGATACTCCGGTTTTGAAAAAAATGTATAAAGAAAAAATTATTGAGCATATCTCCGTTTAACAAACTCAAAAATGAAAGGGATGAAAAATGAAACGAATTAACCTCTTCACACTGATAGAATTGCTGGTTGTGATAGCGATTATCGCAATTCTTGCCAGTATGCTGCTCCCGGCATTGAACAAAGCCAGGATCAAGGCAAAAATGATTACCTGCGTAAACAACCTTAAACAGCTGGGGACCGGAGCGGCGCTTTATACCGGTGATTTTGATGATTACCTACCGCCGTTTGTCTATAATCCATCAAATACGGATGACCGGTATCTGTCCAATATGCAATCGACTCCCGGCGGTGTTTTCACCTATTACAACTGGGGTAAAATTCGTGGACAAGGTTATGTAACGGACTATAAAGTTTTCTTCTGTCCAACCGCCAAAGGTCGTTTTGATGTGAAGAACTATCCTCCGGCTGCCTGGGGTTGCATGGGGTATAAGATGCGGGGAATGCGTCCTTCCACTGCTGGAGAAGCCAAGGTTATGCGTTCGGTTGATGTGACTTCCGGTACCAATGTCGGGACATACGCTAAAATCATCCACATGAACCAGCGGGCGGTTTTGTCTGACCTGTGCAATACAGCTGCGTCATTGGATTATGGATATGGCATTGGCGGCATTAATACAACTCACGCACCGGAAGGTTTGAACGTGCTATATGGCAACGGCTCAGTTAAGACGGACCGGAGCAAAACCTGGTACATGCATCTTAACAGTCAGTGGCCGTGGTGGAAGATCGTTGCTACTTCACAGGGCGGTTGGGACCGCAAATCATTTTATTGATTCATCGTCAAAATTTGAAACTTTATTTAAATAATGCGTTCGCCCGTGTGGCGAACGTTTTTAACCTGAGGAGAAATTAGTGAAAAAAATATTACTGGCTGCGCTTTGCTGTGCGGGGGCGGCGACTTTGATTCAAGCGGCAACCGAAAAAATAGACTGGAGTAAACCCAAAGTACGTTTAATTAAATTTTCAACTGAAGGGACCTGCCCCGATCAGGTTTTGAAATTTGATTTGCTGCCAAAGGTGAAAAATCATACATGGTCGTCATATATTGTCGCGCCGTGGACGCCGAAGATTAAAGATGCGACCGGCATATCGTTTGAAGTCAAAGGCGACGGGTCAAAATATTTTGCCACAGTTTTTCTGTCTTATACCAACAATGTTTTTAACGGTTATGAAGCTTCATTTCCACTGGCATCAAAAGACTGGAAAAAAGTATATATTCCGTTCAGTAAATTCATCCAGAATGATCTGCCCTGGGCCGTCAAGCGCAAAGTTACGGCTGAAACCCTGACCCTTGATGCCGGCAAAATCAAAGCCATCGGCTTTGGCCGGGGAAGCCAGTTTCATAAATTCTATCCGAAACAGTGTAAGTTTGAGATACGCAATATTGCGCTTGCTAAAGCAGCCGCACCCAAAGCCCCGACTGGTTTCAGTAAAGGACTGGACCGGACTATTGCCCTTATTAAAGCGAAAAAGCCGGTCACAATCCTTTTGCTGGGTGATTCGATTACCGATTTTGGCGGAAACAGAACCTATGCTTATTATTGCGGTCAGATGATCACAAAGCAATTTGGCAGCAAGGTTAATGTGGTCAACTGCGGGATCGGCGGCCATACGGTGCGAGGCGGCTGTATTGTTCTGCCGCGGTCGCTCCGGACCATGCCGAAACCGGATTTGGTTTGTCTGCTTTACGGCGCCAATGACTGCAAAGCGGTTACGCCTCAAAGTGGCTTTGGCGCAAAGGCTTTCCAAGTGCAAATTGAGAAGTTGATTGACGAGGTTCGGGCCGGGACCGGCGGTAAAGCAGACATCCTGCTGATCAACGGAGTTCCCAGACTCGAAAAGAAGGGAAGGCTCAAGTCTTCCGGCGCGGTCGAAAAAATTGTCGACGGGGTAAAAGCCGCCGCGGCAGCGAAAGATACCGCTTATCTTGATACTCTTAATGTGTATTTGAAACTTGACCCGCAGAAAAGGATCAAGTATTATAGGGACACCATTCACCAGCATGACGCCGGACAGCGTTTTATCGGTGACCTGATGTTCAAGGAAATATCAAATAAGCTTAAATAAGAGGGTTGTTCTATGAAATTAACGCTTTTCTCGCTGGCCGTTTTGCCGGCTGTGGCTTTCGCTGTGAACGGCGCCGAGTACAAAGCCGGTGCCAATATCTACGCCCCGTTCAAACATCAGCCTTACTATCGCGGCGAACGCGAACAATTGGGCTACAAGCCGGAATACCCGCCGAATCTGATAACGTTTGACGACGCCAATGTCCCGTTTATCCGGGATGGCGAGGGTTTTATCAATACGCTGAATGAAGTCGGCAAATGGATCAAGCTGGACTTCAAGCCTTTCATTAAGAAAGTTTTTCCAAAATGGGACGGGAAACTCTTTAACGGTCCGTTCGCGGACGAACGCATTGTGTTTGACCGTGAGGGGCATGCTTACACCCACGTGATCATTTCCCGGCGCTCGCCGCAGTCAAAATCCCTGATCCTTTATTCAACTGACAAATGCCGTTCATGGCAAGTATATGAGCTGCCGAAAAAATTCAACCGGGGATGGTTTGCCAAGCTGGAGGATTCCGCGCCAATGCGTCGCCTGTCGACCCCGCCGGTGTTGTCGATGTTCAACGGTAAAACCATCTATATTCTGCCGTCAGTAAAGATTAAAAACGGTTTACGCCTGGGCAAGCCGGTTCTGGTGGCTAATCACGCCGCAATGGTTTCGCCCCACTCCGGCGGCGGTAATTTTACCGCGACAATTCCCGGCAAAACCTTTATCGTTTACGCCGGCCTCAAGCCGGTGGCCGGAAAAGTCGGGACGCCGCAATATATCATAAGCTATGACCATGCGACCGGTCGCTGCGGTCTGCCGACGTATATCGCGAACAACGGTTACGGCGAAATTCCCGACCCGCACAATCTGCCGACAATTTTGCTTGATTCAAAGGGTTATGTCCATGTTCTGCTCGGCTCGCACCATGATCCTTTTGTCTATATACGTTCGCTAAAACCATACGATTTATCGAGTTGGACCGAGCCGGAAGAACTGGGCTCGCCTAAAACCAAAATGGCGGAAGGTTCCTATACCTATATTGGTATCGTCTGTGATAAATTTGACAACCTGCACCTGACCGCCCGCTGGGCCGGAGAGGGCTACAAGAACAAGCTTATCTACATGAAAAAGCCGGCCGGAAAAAGCTGGCTGCCACAGAAAATACTGGTTGAACCGTTCAAGACGCTTTACAGCTGCTTCTACCATAAAATGTCTCAGGATCTTTACGGCCGGGTATTCGTCAGTTATTACTATTACGGGAATGAACTGTCGCCGGAAATGGCCAAGGCATATGATAAAAAATGGCCGGAACACAAGATCCTGGCCGGCGGAATCCACAACTCTCCAAACGGTCATTTTTATAAAGTCAAAAACAATGATCCGGTAACCTTGATAACCAATGATTCCGGAGAATCGTTCCGTCTGGCATTGTCCGATGATTTCAGTTACGGCCGGATCAGGAAGGCCGTTTCCGGCAAAGAACGGGTTAACTCGATCGGGATGCCGCTGATCGCAATTTCTGCCGGAGAATTTATTATGGGCAGTTTGAACGGCGCTTACGATGAAAAACCGCTGCGGCCGGTGAAAATCAGCAAAAGTTTTGAAATGGGTAAATATCCGGTCAGGGTCAAAGATTTCGCCGCGTTTGTCAAGGACTCCGGTTATCAAACTGAATTTGAAAAGACTGCCAATAAAAAGCTGATTTACAGCTGGTGCGGCGGAAAATTTCCTCCGGGAGATGAACGCAGCTGGAAAAATCCGAAAATGCCGCAAACCCCTGACAATCCGGTGGTCATCCTTACTTACGGCGATATGCTGGCTTTCTGCAAATGGTTGTCGAAAAAAGAGAACTGCGTTTACCGCCTGCCGACTGAGGCGGAATGGGAATATGCCTGTCGCGCCGGCTCGATTACGGAATATTACTTCGGCGGCGAACCGGATAAACTGCCGCGTTATGGCTGGTACAAGGTTAATGCCACCGGCACGAAGCCGGTCGGGATGTTGTTGCCGAACGCGTTCGGATTGTTTGATATGAGCGGTAATGTATGGGAATACTGTTCTGATTATTATCAACCGAAACGCTCTGATTTACCGGTGGTCGATCCGCTATATGATGCGAATAAAATATTTGGTCCCAATATCCGCGGCGGCAGTTGGCTCGATGACCGGTTCGGTCATTTCAACGGCTTCAATCTGCGCAGTGCGTGCCGTTACCATAGTGTCTATCCGTTAATTCAGCTTGACTGGGCCGGATTCAGAATTGTCAAAGAAAACAAATAAGGTATATAAATGAAAAAATCAGTTTTTATCGGCATTGCGGTCGCAGTTTCGGGTACAATGCTTAATGCGGCCCCGGAGGTTAAGGACGGAAAACGGGTTTACGCACCGATTCGTCATGAAAAATATTTTCAGCGCGAACGTGAGTTGTTCGGATACAATCCGCAATTCCAACCGGGAACAGTTAGTTTTGATAATGATAACGTCCCATATATCATCAGCAATGGCGAAAAGGACCCAATAATACAAACCCTCGATAAAAACGGTAAATGGATAAAACTGGATATCGGAAAGGCAATCAAGAAAAAATTTCCGGCGTGGAACGGTTATATAAACCTGACGCCTTTCGGGAATCGCCGCATCAGTTTTGATTCTACCGGCGACGCTTATTTCCTGGCCGCGACCGGACGCTCAAATCTTCACCGGATGCTTCTGCTGTACTCCCGGGACAAATGCCGTACCTGGCAGATATACCCCATGCCGTATCTTGAGTTCGGACGTTTGGAAGTGAACGATACGTTCAACTTGAAGAAATATCCGCCGGTAATTTTATTTTATAACATCAGGAATCGTCCCAAAGGCGAACTTTCCGCGATTTTTCCGACCCAAAAGGCGGACGGCTCCCTGGATATTCCCAAACCGGTGGTCATCACAAAAGACTCCGCGACTTGTCCGCCGCATTCAGGTGATGGCAATTTCTGTGTCTCGGTTGGCGACAAGGTTCACTTTATCTGGACCACCTGGAAATCGAAAACCGGAAAAGGCAACAGCCATTACGCCAGAACTTATAATCGCTTGACCGGAAAACTTTCCCCGGTATCTTACGTTGGAAACAGCAACGAGTATATTGATAAGGCCGACAATCATTGTCTGCCGGTTATTACCGTTGACGGCAAAGGTTATCTGCACGCGATTCTGGGGACGCATCATCATCAGCCCAAATACGTCAGGTCACTGAAGCCGGATTCGACTGAAAAATGGACTGCCGGTGAAGAATTCGGGATTCCCAAAAGGAAGACCCGTGAAGGCTCATATACTTACCACAGCATAAATTGCGACAAGGACGGCAATATTCACTCTATTGCGCGCTGGGCCGGTTACGGTTACCGTTTTGCCCTGGTGTATAACAAGCGGACCCCGGACGGCAAATGGGCGAAACAGCAGATTCTGGTAATGCCGTTCCGCGCCATGTACGGCTGCTGGTATCACAAAGTTTCAATAGACAAGAAAGGCCGTTTGTTCGTCTATTATATCAATTTTCTGAATCAGTTTGATAAAAAGACGCTTGAGGAATACAATAAACGTTGGCCGGAAGACAAAGTCAATCTTAATCCAGCGAAAAACGGGGCCTGGGACAAGAACATTAAAAACCGTGATCCCGCCATCCTGATGAGTGAGGACGGCGGCGAAAAGTGGTTCCTGGCGACTACTCCCGACTTTGTCGCCGGCTGTGCCAAAAAGTAATATTTCCGGCTGGAATCTCTTACCGGGGAGTTATGGTGAACTCATGCCTCCGGTACATGATTTCAGGATCATATGAACGCTTGGCTCGGCGGAGTCCTTCCAGCCCGAGATCCTGTTCACGGTTGATATAGCGGCATTTTGATTGCAAATATTCGGCAACTTTGAAATTGATGTATTGAGTTGCTCCTTTGCAGTCATGATCGGCCTTTTCAAAGTGAATATCGTAGGTATCCCGGTTGATACGGCTGAAAATGGAAAAGGCGACGACATGGCCGTTGACTTTGACAGCCAGTCCTTCGAGCTCAAGGTCTTTGAAATATTGAAAAGCAAACTGTAGGGCCACCGTTTCATTATGCATCAGCAGGTCTTCCGGGCGCTGCAAATTCATACGCATTCCGAGTTCTTTACATTCCCAGGAGTTATCGCAAGTCATTTCCAGACATTCGGCGTCAGGATATTCTTCCGTGAACTGCTTGATAAGATTACGTTTCTTCCGCAGTCTTTTGCCTGATAGAGTGACCAGTGATTCAGCCTCGTGAATGTAGTCGAAATAGTCTTCATTGCACTTGATATTGAAAAAGCGTTCAGCATCGGGATATTGCTTAAGGTAATCCTCCGGTACATCGTAACAGTTTTCCGCCATCCCCAGGTCGTAAAGAGTCCGGGTTATTTCTAGCAGCTCTTCCGGCGGAAAGTATTCTCCAATCGGAAAAAGCAGGTATTTTTCATCTATCGAGCAAGCCAGCAGACGCTGCTTGTATTCGGTAAAGCATAGCTTAAGTTCCGGTCCCCAGCAGAACAAGTTGGCAAAATTGCACTCGCAACTCCTGTTATCCTGAATTGACAATCTGTTAAGAAACAATTCCCGGTCGGCAAGCCGGATTGGCCTGAAACTCTCTTGTGTTAACGTATCCATAAACGGACGGGGCTGACCCCGCCGCGCGTCATCCTTTCTTGATTAAATCCAACATTACCGGCCAGGCGTCGTCAGCGTAGAAACGGTGTCCTTCGCCGCCGATGACCAGTTTGCAATTATCTTCCGCCCCGGCTGCCCGGTAGATAGCCTGTAAATCGGCAAATCCTTTTTTAACGTCCTCCACCGGGAATATCGGATCAGCAACCCCTGCGACCACGACTACCGGTTTAGGAGCGTGCAGTCCCATTACGTCTGCCGCCTCGGCATATTTCAGCAGGCCCGGCACGTAATTGTCGGCGCAGTGATAGATATTCATGATAGAGGCTTTGAAGGTGCAAAACGAACATGACGGCATCGCGAACGCGATCCGGTCAAGAACCGCTGAGGCGTACATTGTGATAGTGCCGCCGCCGGAATTGCCCATCAAACCGATTTTATCCATCGCGATATCACCGCGTTCCGCCAGGTAGTCAATACCGCGTTCAACATCCCAGACCCTTTCCAGCGCCAAAGTACGGCCAAGTTCAAGTGCATGGCAAACCGCGTCGTGGCAGATGTGTTCCGCGGTCATCTTCTGGACGTTTTCACGCCGTTCACCGAAGGAGCGCTGTTCAATGCATAGTGCGGCGATACCGTTCTTCATGCAGCCCATGGCAAAATCGCGGTCGCCCGCAACTTCGATGGTCTGTTCATTTGTTTCGAAATCAACTCCGATTGAGTTATGCATCCCCGTGGAATGTCCCTGCAGGCAGATGAAAGTGGTGTAGGGCGCCTGAACATTGTGCGGCAAACAGATATAGGCCGGCACATCCGACATTTCTTCCGAAGTGAAAACGATCTTTTCGATCGTTCCGAGTTCGTGTTCCCGTTTCCACAGGCTGCGCACGTTTAATGAACACTTTTCGGTTGGCCAGTCTCCGAGCAGTTTTTTCAATTCAGCTTGAAAGCCGGTCTGCCATTCCTTCACGTCTCCGCCTTGATAAGCCATTTTCTTATCAATTTTTTCCATCAGACGATTGTGAACCAGAGACGGTGAAAAATTAAATCCGGACATGATTATCTTCCCATATGTTCAAGTTAAAAAACGGAATACTTATTAAATTACAATGCTTTTTATAAAAAACAATGATACGGGAAGAATAATCAGTTTTTTCTGAGTAGATCATGCCAGTTGAATGTTGATGACGGTTTCAACTATGTCAGAAAAATTTCCGGATTTTGAGTAATCTTCAGGCGGTAAGCAATATAAGTTTATATTTCTATCCTATGCATTGCTCCGCGTGTTTTCAACTTGAGGACAGTGCATAAAGGATCAATGGGGTTTGACGGAAGGTTGGAAATGATAAACGCTCCTGTTTCATCGCGGAAAAATGAAAGTTCCTGCTTTGTTTTCAATACCGTTACGGATTCGATCTCCATTGGCAGAAGAGGTATTCTTGTTTCACGTCCGGGCCACTCGTAAAGATAGAAATAGAGGACATTACTTTTTTTAGTAAAAAAACCGCAGCTGTTTCCCTGATGGGATTTCGGGGTTCGACGGGAAATATTTGTTGCTTCAATACCATAAACCGCTTCCTCGTTTTCTTTCACCCATGTGCCGACAACTTCAAGTATTTCCAATTGCCAGGCGGGTATGATGCCTTCCGGGTCGGGACTGACGTTCAGAAGAAAATTTCCCCCGAACTCAATGGTGTGTAAGAACAGCAGCAATACCTGCGCCGGCGTACGGCGATGTATGGCACTGCGGCAATATCCCCAGTAACTGAAATCATCATCACCCATTGTCATACATGCTTCCCACGCTTCTGCATTTTCCGGCGGACGAATAATATTTCTACCCTCAATAGTCCCAAAGTCCTCCTTCGTCCCCGACCTGTTATTGATCAGGATTTCCGGCTGAAGTTCACGCACCATCGCATTGAGTTTTTCCGAATTCCAGAAATCCGCGGTGCCTTCATGAGGAACAATATCTGTCGATGGAGTCCAGGAACCGTCGTACCATAGAATATCAATTTTTCCATAGTTACTCATTAACTCCCTGACTTGCTCATGGGCAATTTTGCGCATCTTATCCATGTCCGCATTATCTTTCCCTTCGTGGCAAGTATATCGCCAGTCGACAAGAGAGTAATATAGGCCCACACCCAGATCATACTTCCGGCAGGCTTGCACAAATTCCGCAACAAAGTCCTTGTTTGCCGGTGTATTCATACTGTTAAACGTATCTGTTTTGGTGTCGAACAATGCGAATCCATCATGGTGCAGTGTTGTAAAAACCACATATTTCATTCCGGCCTTCTTTGCCGCCATGCACCAGCTTTCCGGGGCAAATGCATACGGATTCCATTGTCCGGCAAGATCGGCATATTCCGCTTCCGGAATATTATCGCGTTTCATGACCCATTCACCCCGGCCGAGTATGGAATATAATCCCCAATGGACAAACATTCCTAACCGGGCATTATTGAACCATTGCTGCCTTTCATTTTTCAAATGCATAATTAAATTCTCTTTCTAGGTTATCTGATTATATTCCTGCAGATTTACAATCCCGGCGAGATTTATCGTATGGGTTAATAACCTGTTAATTTTTTAGTGTTTAGACGCTACTTCTTTTCCCAAAAAAATCGATTTTTCTGTTCAATCGATTTTGACGTTTACTTTTGACATGCTTTTTTACCTTTGTTTCCGGATTCTCCGGCAAAACTTGTATAAGATGCTAATTTTATCCGTTTTTCTCTATTTTTATGTACCAAACTAATTTGCGGAGTACTTCTCCCGCGTCCTGCAACACTGTTTCAATTCCATTTCAAAAAACCATAGGCATATTCCATGAAATTATGCATATCACAAGGCTCATTTATGTATTATGAGGAGGTATTGTGCTCGCCAGCGTGACACTTAAATGCTATTCACACATCACCAGTACCTTGCTCGATTATTGCTGTCATTTTGAGTTTAGGTCAAATGCAATCTCACAGCCTCATTGGCGATTATTTCATTATGTTTGAGAGCCTCAGGCAGCTTCAAGTCATAATAATAAATTTCACCTTCATATTTCCAATTTATTTCAACTATCCCTAAGAGGGTTTTCAGTGTTGTTTCAAGTTGTTTCTGACCGCAATGAGCCGGATTAATTCCGATTTTGGCAAATCCTGGTTCAGCAGGATAGAAGCCCGCATGATACCGGGCGAGGAGATAAAGCACACTGGAAGCACTCCCCTGGCAATGCGAAACATACGGCTCCCAGGTTTCCCATAAGGTCCCTGCAGGGTCGTTGACCATCGGTCCGTACCCACACAGTAGCCAATTGTAAGCGATCTCGCCCAAGCCGCAGTCGAACAGAGCTTCGCCAACATTCATCGTAAACTGAGCGCTTGCAGGTATTATATCACGCCAAGGGAGAGATTCAACGAACGCGTTTTTTAAAATGCTTTTCGCCAAATGGGGTGAGGCCGCGCCCGCAGCAACCGCCAACACGTTTGCGGCCTGGGAATAATTTGCTTCCGCCAAAGGGTTGTTCATACCGTCCCTAAAAAGTCCGCGATTCTTATCGAAAAGGTTTTTCCTTATTGCGTTTTCCAGTTTGTCGGCATTTTCTCTTAATCTTTTTTCACAGATGTCGCCAAGACAATTCGCCAGTGCGGAGGTCAGCCTCAGGCACTTTAGATAATAAGCGTTTATCGCGGTGTTGATACCGACTGGTGGCGGATTATCGGACTCAGGGCAATATGAATAAATATGGACCCCCCAGTCTATAAAGATCGTCTCAAGGTTTTCAAGCAGGCCGTCCCGATTTTGATAGGTCATCCAGAAATCAATTATTTTCAGGACTGTTCGGAGAGCGCGTCTGGAAAAATCCAAGTCACCAGTATATTGGAAGTGACGCCAGACAGAAAAAATATACAACGCCATATGCCCTTGCAGGGGAACTCTTTCTCCCCAGGCTCCGGTATTGCCCGGCAGTTGTCCGTCGGTCCTTTGGAGCAAACTGGTTTCCTCAAGAAACTTCGCGGCTTTCCCGGCTTCTCCAAACCAGTAATATCCCGCCGCCATGTTAGGAGTGGCGTTATCAATCCATTGGCCTCTCTCACGCTCAGGGTTGTCCATATATATTTCATCGCAACAAAGCTGAGCGGTTCTTTCGGCCCTTTTCCATATCTGGGTCATCAATTCATTTGAAGAACGAAAATGTATTCCACAGTTATCAAGGAACAATTGTTCCTCAGCGTTCAGGTCGGTGATTGAAACGTCACCTTCAAAGCCTTCAAATACTATGTCAAGGTAGACAAAGGCACGATTTTCCATAGAAATATAGGTCGATTTACCAGCCGGAATTACTAGGGAGTCAACAGCTCTCCGTCCGTTTCTGGCGCAGTCGACTGAATCTCTTTCTTTCATGATGCCGTAAGCCAAGAAAATCCGGCCAGAAGTTTCGGCCTCAGCACAAAATGAAAAATATCCCCGCACGGTTTGGCCGTAGTCAAGCAGTACATGATATTTTTGTGAGGCATGCAACCCGGAAACGAAAAGGCATGACAAGTCCGGTTTAAAAGATATCTCCGCATCGAAAATTTCTTTTCCTTTCGCATTAAGTTTACCCCAAATGCCTTCCGGATATTCAACAGGAGTAATGTACGTTTCTCCAGCAATCCAGAAAAGTCCGTTTATTTCATGAATAATGATTTTAAAAAAAAGGCCCGCGACATTAGTTGTTCCCTGATATTTATTTTGCCATCCGAAAAACCTCTCGTGCTCTTTGTCAAATTGGAACTCCAGAATATTTTCTCCCACATTCAGGGCAAGTTCGCAAATTGGTGAAGCGTAATTGTCCTGCCGCATCAAAGCTCGGCTGGGCAGCGAGTTCCTGACGGCGACTCTGCGTCCGTTCAACTGGACCTCGCATTTGCACATAGCTGAAACGGCCAAAGAAACCGTTGTTGCTTTAGGCAAACTAATCACCGTCTTCAACGTTGCTTTGGCGGAAAGTTTGAAAATATCGGAAATATTAAAGACCAAAGCATTGTCTTTTGTGACACAGCCCCCGTGATACAACGCTTTCTTCGGCAGATATTTTTCCAATTTGACCGGCACATCTGTCCAATCATAAAGCGATGGCAGTTCTTTTTTGCCTTCAAGGACGCAGGGAGTGAAAAACTCAAGCTTTTCTGGCGTTCCCCAAACGCCGCAGCCATCACTGTTTTGCAAGTTTATTTTTTCATAAGCGGCTGATGTCGCAAGATGGGTCATAATGCGCCAATCTTGCAAGATGGCGCATTGCCATGTGTGGTCGGTAACTGCCAAGGCCTGACTCTCTCCATCAAAGATTTCCAGCATAGCAAATGGATGGAACGTGACATAGTTCTTACTACCAAAAACATCTGAACGGATCAATATTTCAATAGTGTTTATTCCAGGCTTAAGGCAGCATTCGCGTCCTTTGTATTTCCAGTCCTGCGCGAAAATATATTTACTTCCGTGAAAATAATTTCTTTGACCTGAAATTCTTTTTGAGTTGAGAAATATCTCATAATGCCGGTCTGCCGCTATCTTTAGATTAACGCGCTCCGGAACTTGCGCGAGAATAAATTCTTTTCGTAAAATCCAGTAAAGATTGTCCTTCCGATCTCCAGGCCATGTTCCCATGCGCAACGGTGATACCGGTGATGCTTGGCGGAATTGACTCTTTTCAATTTGTTCTCTCATACCATAGGCCTTTACTGTTTAAAATATATAACCTGTTTGAGTGGCAATATGACACCATGTAAAGTTATTTTGCCGCTTTCTTTGTAATCTTTTGCTTATTTGACGCGGCCATTATCAACTGAGCCAGGCGTTTGCGTTTGTTTTGCAATTTAGCAATATCACGGGTCCACTCATGCCAGTCCCAGGGCAGAATATCGTTCCCGATTTCCAATTCAGCTTTGATTGCCTTTATCAGTGCGGCGTCTTTATCCGGGTCCAGCGTTTTAAGTTTGTCCTGCAGAATTTTGAAGTATTCGTAATCCTCCAGTCCGTCCCGGACTGCCGCCAGGCGGATGCTCGGCAGCAGGCTTTGTTCCGGGCCGGGATAGACCAGATAACCCTGAGCCGCGGTGCGTCCGGCGTGCCAGATTGGTTCTGAGTAATATTTGTCCGGGTCCTTTTGCACATTTTCCGGATATCCGGCCATCAGGGCGAAGATCAGGAAGCCGTCGGCCTGGAGTTTCCAGGCGGCCCAGCCGTGTATCCTCGGTGCCAGCGGATGCTGGTAGAGGCAAATATGCGGACGGCTCTTCCGGTCGGAATCCCGATATCCGGCGGAACAGGTATAGAACCAGAATTCTTCACCTTTTTTCTGTCTTTCATGCAACTGCTTAAGATGCTGCGGAGTCAAGGTATATAGACCCGGAGCCCAGACGTCATAATAACCGAACGGGCGAAGTTCAGGACGGTGTTCATAATTCCACGGCGCGACCCCGTAGCTTTTGAGTTTCAGGTCCGGAACGAATTTTTTCAGAAACCCGTGCATTTTCAAAACGTCCTGCCATTCGCTGCCGGTTTTGGGTTCGTCATAGATTTCGTAATGAGAAGAATTCAATAAGCCTTTTTTGCGTAAATATGCGACTAACTGCGAGATATATTGACGGTAGACCGGATTGGCCGCAAAGTCTGATTTTGCGGTTTTGCCCCTGGTGTATTTCCATTTGGCGGTTTTCCAGGCATATTGTCCCGGCGTGCTGACTTTTTTTCCGGTTTTACGATCAAGGATCGGTATCCGCCCCGAAAATGTCGGCCGCATGGAGTTGAAGTTGCACCCGAAGGACGCCCCTAGATTGTCCGCGCCGTATTTTTTCCCCAAGGCAAAGACCCAGTCCCACCCTGAAAAATTGAACGTCAAACTGCCGTCTTTTTCCTGATATATCTTGAGCAGACTCCACATCGGCAGGGTATCAAGCGGATAGCAGCCGTAGCGGTATTTCGCCAGCGTTTTCAACTGCTTTTCATATAACTCAGGAGTGAAAGGAATTTTTTTCAACTTGTAGTATTTTCGATAACTTCGTCCGTCCGGCCAATACCAGGGATCGGTCGCGACAGACCGCCTGACCGGGATGTCAAACCCAAATGCATGTACGACCAACGCAATTTGTGATGTCTGTCCGTCTGCAGTGATTTTGATGGTGCCGAGATAGTCGCCTTTGGCAGTGCCGCGCGGGATGTGTACGTTTATCCAGATGGGCTGAGTCCGGTCCCGGGTTAAGTTTATTTTACCGTTCGGGTTCAGAACATCGGGAACCCATTTGCCGCCCCATGCCTCAGGCAGTTTGACAAAACCGACCATGTTGTATTCCAGATTATCCGCCGGAATCGAGACTTTTGTCCCTTTAAGGCTGGAAAATGACACCTTGAGGTTTTTAGAATCGCACCAGAACGGCATCAGCAGAAGTTGGAAAGATTCGCTTTCTCCTCCCGCGCCCCACAGTTCGACCGGTTTGTTACCTGGGGCGATTATCGTATCACGGTAAATTCGCTGCGCGGGACCGGCGACGGCGACCGCGAATTTTTTTTGTTTTTCGCCAGTCGGATACAGGTTGAGCATTTTTACCGCGTATTGCAGCGATGACCATTTGGCTTTTATAGCCGGAATCTGAGTGGTTAGCTGTTGCCATTGCCGATGAT
This sequence comes from Victivallales bacterium, assembly GCA_963676655.2. Lineage (GTDB taxonomy): Bacteria > Verrucomicrobiota > Lentisphaeria > Victivallales > Victivallaceae. The sequence continues at coordinate 613,281 of CAXXKX010000004.1, forward strand.
CCAGAACCTTGGCGTTTGCGAGCTTTTCGGCCAAAGGGGAGACCAGTTTTTTCATCTCAAGAATGCGCGGTTTCAGGGTTGATCCCGCCTGATTGCCTAATCCGGCCGTCAGTTTTTTAACCGCCGCATTGAGCTCCCGGTTGATAGTATTGATAAATTTAGTCACCTCCGGCAGCGTAATTTTTGTCCGGCCACAATAAAGCATTTGATCGTTCCGGGAGACATCGACCCGGATATCCCATTCGCCGCCTTCGATGATGTGGTATTTGTATGGCTGTAAATTGTCTTTTACAGTTTCATTTATCTTTTTCCGGTCATGGAGAACTTGCCAGACAGTTTTTACTTGAGGAAGCGACTTTGCGCTAAGTTTAAGTGTCCCAGGACCAAAGCCCAGAGTTGATTTTCCGCTCCATTGAATTAACGGCAGGGGGGTGCCGGTCCTGAAACCGCGAAATACGGCAGTACCGAACTGCGCCGGACGGTGAAAACTCTTGTCTTTATGAGGCGACCAGAACGACCATTCCTTGCGATAACCCTGATCGCGGCAGAAGTTAATGCCCCATTCTTCACCCGGAACCGGAGTCCCGATCGCGCCGCCGTCGAATACCAGTTCATTGAACGGAATCCGGAACTCTACAGCCCAGTATTTTTGACCGATAAACGGCGTGACCTGCCAATCCGGGGTAAAAAGGCCGATTTCCCGTTTCCCGGCCGGCGTAACTCTCAGGTCAAATCTGGCTCCGAGCGGAGAAGTCATAAATTGAAAATATGCTTTGCCGGAACGTTTGGGATCGAGAAAAAGTTCGATCACATCTTTGTTAACGTCCATAATGTCCCGGGCATCATCCGGCATTCCAACCTGCAGTTTATCGATCTTGTCATCATACATTTTATAATAAAAATAGAGATAACGGGCGTCGTAACAGACTCTGGCTTCAGTATTCGGGTAAGCGGCTTCGCTCTTTTTAAAAAGGCGCCGGAAATCGCCCGCCACCTCGGCCTGTTGCCAGCATGGGTCGTCCATTTTGCCGTCAAGAACCGGCGGGGTATTGGTCCGGTAGATATTTATTTTGCGGTTGTAGGGAATTCCGGGCGATTCAGCCATTACTGAGACTGTTGTCGCGACCGCGAACAAGGTGATAAGCTGCTTCACTTCTTTCTCCAATTTTGTATCTTTTGCAAACCTGATCTGTATTGAGTTATGATTTCTTCAGTTGTAAGGGCCCGACCATAGATATTAATTTCGTCCAGTTGTCCCCTGAATTGCCGGTGATGTTGTAATTTCCATTCAGCGCCGATTCGTAGTTTGCTATCGGTTTTTACATTCAACTTTGTTCCGGATGAGCCGGCAAGCCTTCCGTTAATATAAAGTTTTGTGCCGGATGAGTTGGTTGTAAGAACGATATTCTCCCATTGTTCCGGGGTGATTAGACGATCAGATTTGAGGCGCATTTTTGGTTTAACCTGCGTGACTGAGACTTCGTAGTCTTTGATTGCCAGATAGACATTTTTAGACGCCAGTAACGTACAGGATAACTTGCCGCTTATCGGGACGGTGTTGACCTTAGCCCAGGCACTGAATGTGTAATTTCCTGAAGCGGTTTTCGGCAAGGATATATCAAAATATTCGCAACCGATGCGCCGGTCCAGTTCCAGTGCGTTGCCGAACGGACCGGGTCGCAGGCGCGGCGCGGTTGAATTTAATTTGATTCCTTTCAGGTCTTTCAGTGAAACCGCGTTGAAATCGTATTTTGCCAGGGGGACAGTAGAAACTCCGGTTGCCGCCTTGGGATTGTTTTGCTCCAGATTAATCACTACAAAAGCGGATGGCAGTTCCGGTTTGCCCATGGTCGGAGCCAGGACCGCAGGCGCACTCCCCGGAATGAGTCTGGCCGCGTTCAAATAGATGGTATCGCGTTTTACCGTCAGGGCGGACAATGGAAATGCCGCCGTTAAGGTCCAGTTATCTCCCTTTAAACTGGATTTGATGTGTTTGATCAGCTTTTCCGGTCCTTGCATTTTGCCGTCGGCATCAACCGTAACCATTTTATCGAGGACGAACTCTTTGCCTGAACGCCGTATGAACATGATCTGCCATGATCCGACGGCATTTTTTTTCAGGTCTGAATCGCTCAGGCGCAGATAGAGGTACTTATTATCGTGCGCTACCTGGCTTTGAATATCCGACGCTACAGGTTCATTGTAGTTGGAAGTCCAGAGGTTTAAGCCCTGAGCGTCCTGCCAGTTGATGAGTTCAGAATTGCCGGATTCAGGACTTTCAAGCAAAGGAGCGCAACTGATCCTGAATATTTTTTTCGGCTTGCCGCGTTTCGTTAGATATCGTCGTCTGCCTTCCTCAATGTACTGGAGCGTGGATATGTCAAAAAGCTTGAATCTTTTCTGCTGTAATTCATTAGCTTCTTTAATTTTTTCCCGGCTTTCCCGAATCAATGCGGCTAACTCCTTCATGCGTTCATGGTTGCCTAAAAGTCCCCAGGCTACTTCTTCATTCTGGCGGGAACGGTCCTGAACAAATTTCGGGTAGTTTTGGGGATTACAATATATTTTCTCGATGCGGCAATATAGTTTACGCAGAGCCGGTCCGGCCGGGCCGTACATCCGGTTGAAATATTCGTCAAGCAGTTCATCGGCACTGCGGTCGGCATCGCTTAAGAGTTCATACGTAACGAATGCCTCCACTTCCTGCCCGAAACCGTTGAAATACATTCCCTTGCAGTTATATTTCCGGTATTCCTTAAAGGATTTTGCCAGATGATGCGCGAAAAATCCGGGAAAAACATGCCATTTGCCGCCGGTGCGGATACTGCGTTCAGCCGGAAAGCAGTAATAGAGCCAAAGGTATAAAGGAACTCCGGTTTTTGCCCATCGGCTCAACATTTCCCGGTCAGCTTCCTGCCTGGATTCCGAGTAGACATTTCGCAGGACCGGACAAAACATGACCATGATATTGTCTTCCAGTTTAACTTTGTCCGGGACGTCCATATACATGGCATAGGCCAAAGCGCCAATCTTCTTGTCCGGATATTGCTTTTTAATCCTTTTCGCCACTTGATTGACAAAGTTGAAGACATAATTGCTGTACATGCCTTTATTCTCGGCATAGGTGTCGCCGGTATAGGGTTTGTACCATTTCCGGCATTCCGGGCATTTGCAGTAACTGCGATTGTCCATCGGCACCAAAGGATAATAATCGGCGGCGATCTGCTGCAGTTGCCGCCATTTGTTCTTGCCACGGGATGAAAATTTATACAGGCCGAACGGTTTCTTTTCAAACCAGTTTGACGCGTCCTTGCACACCTGATCGATCAATTCCGGATTCGTATAACATAACTGCGGGGGATTTTTATCCGCTGGATAGCCCTGGGCGAAATATTCTTTCTTTTCAGATTCGAACGCAGACGGGAACCGTTTATCTTTTTTCCAGAATCGTGCATAATAATCATAAAAGGAATGATTGGGATGAAAAAAGCCGGTGCCGCCGTTGCCGTTACGCAGCAGATACGCATACACCTGATTGCTGATGAGGCTGCGAGAGGAGCGTGAAGATAGTTTCGGGTCTTTCGTCGCAATGGTCGCAAATGCCGATTGCATATACTTTTTATAGTTGTCACTTTTCTTGATCCACAGCAGACACGCGGCCGGGTAGTCGGCCGGATTACGGGTCGTAAAAACATTGCGCATAAAGAATGACGGCTGCCTTTTTATGTCGGTCCGTTTCACCGCGAGGGATTTGCTCGGAGTTGCGTCAGTTCCGAGATCGGTATAATCAAACCACCGGACACCGCAATAGTTTTTCAGGAAATAATAGACCGCGTCCAGCGTACCTTTTTCATCCCACCAGTCGGGCCAGGTCCGGCAGTCGTAATATTGCAGACCTGATTTTTTGTCGGTGAACCGATATTTGAAAGTGCCCTGATCCGTTTTGTCTCTGCCGATGATAAGAATTCCGTCCGGAATAAACTTGATCGCATATTCCTGTTCTTTGAATTTTTGCGGGTCGAGCCGATTTTGTGCCGCTTTACGCGTCTTGCCGAGATAAATGTTCGGACCGGCCCCGGCATTCTTTTCCTGGATTACCGGGAGGCGGGTTCCGGTGATCAGAGCGATATGCTCGTTCAATTCCTCCGCAGCGAGTTTCTCCGCTTTGACCGGTTTGTCGGGCAGGACTATTTTTGCGGTCGGTTTACTGTCTGAAACCAGTTTGAGTTCTTCGGCCTGAGATATGTTGGGGAGAATAATTGCGAGGATAACGATAGTTAAATTTCTCAACTTAAATACTTTCTGCATATCAGTTTAAATCCGTGTTAAAAGGTTTTTGTCTCTGCCAGTATCCCCGGTCGCAGTATTGCAGGCCTAACTGAACGCCGTTGGTGTATAACTCGACATGGCCGTCAACCGCCAGTAAATTAGTTCCTTTGCCGACCCCGCCGTGCCAGCCGAAAACTACATCGTTGGCGTTGATGTCGATTTGTGAGTATGGAATATCGAAAGTCAATCCTGACACTGAGATACTGTATACTCTTTCGACCAGAGCCATAGTTGAAGAAGCTGAACCTATCTGGGTCACTTTGGGGGGAGACAGGTTGTCTTTGCCACCCAGACCGCGCAGGATCAGTGAAGATGAAGCGCTGTAGGGATAGGCATAACTCAGGTAGTATTTATACAGATTACTATTGGTGGACAAGCTACGATATTGTTTGCAGCCTTTGATGCTTTCCGGGCAGAACCAGACCGAGGTCCAGATCGGACCGTTGGCGTTTTTGAAACCCGGCAGATAATTTGTTTCCGTGCTTAAAGTGTGCATCCAGGTATAATTAGCGTTGCCGCCGCGGCGATATCGCGGAAAATAATCGTCCCAATCGGTTTGGTACAACTGCATGGCGGTGGAAATCTGTTTCATGTGGTTGGCGCATTTTGAGGTTTTAGCCTTGTCCCTTGCCTTGTTCAGTGCCGGCAGCAACATGGAGGCAAGGATTGCGATGATTGCTATAACGACAAGAAGTTCTATTAGTGTGAAGCTTTCTTCTTTTCTGTGTTTTTTGCTTGCAGTAAACATTCAACGACTCCTTTTTTGTTGGTAATTTAAAAGATTAAAATGTTCATAGTCATAAATCAGGTAACAACCGGGCAAAGTTCTTTGACCGTGTTGCCGGCGATCATACTTGGTTCCAGTCGCGGCGAAATAAAATGTTCTTTGTCGCCATTCAGGATGTGTTGGACCGCCAATTCAATTCCTTTTTTGTACGGTTTACAAATTGTGTTGATGTTATAGGTCCCGGTAAAACCGATCAGAGCACCGTCATAACCGAAAATTGAGATTTCATCCGGCACGGAAATACCCAGCTTGTGGCAAATACCCAGCAGGTGAATAGCGATATGGTCGTTAAAACATATAATTGCGCTCGGCAGCGATTTATTTGCGATATTGCGTTGCAAATAATTAATGACGAACTTATCTTTTTCTTCGGGGCTCAGATTCTCGAAAGGATTACATTCACCAATCCATTCCGGTTTTATTTTTAAGCCGTAATGCCTGAGAGTTGCGATGTAGTCATCATAGCGTGAACTGACATGCGCAACTGGCCTGCCCAGATAGCCAATGGCCTGATGTCCTTTGCCGATAAGGTAATCAACCGCCATTTTGCCGCCGTTGCCGGTAGTTTCAATTATATTGGTTTTTCCGGCCAGTTCCGGCGCGGTCCCGAAGATATAAAACCGGTCTCCGTTATTCAGGATCAATTGCCGGGTTTCCGGCGACAAAAAATCCGGCAGAAAAATATAGGTATTTTTTTTATGCAAAAGATTGCGGATTGTTGCCGTTTCATGCTTCAGGTTGCCATCTGAACTATATGATGACCCCGGCAGAAAATTATGTTCTTTACCGGCTGCGTTGACCAGGTTGGCGAACTTGCTGTATATCGGGTTGGAATAACTCCTGACCACAACACTCAAATCAATCATTTCGGCTTTTGGACTGCGCGACGCGACAAAGGTTCCTATCCCGATTTTCGATTCCAGAACGCCTTCACTCAGCAACTCGTCGATTGCCCGTGAACAGGTGACTACCGTAAGGTTGTATTCCCGGGCCAACTCTTTGCGGGGTTTTAATTTGAAGTTTTCAGGATAGATTCCGGAAGCAATACGGTCAATAATGATTTGCTTCATCTGGATGTATTTGGGAATTTCTTTATTATAAATTATCGCGCTCATTAATAATCCATCAGTTTTTGTTTCTGTGTATATAGTATACTAGTACACTGTGGTAATGTCAACCCCTCTGAAATAGAAAAACTGAAAATTAATCCGTACGAGGTAACCGGTCATTTTTATAAAAAACTCTGCGTAGCAGTTATACCGCACCGCGTCGTAGGCGGGCGTGGTCCAGCAACGAGATGCTGGTCGCCGAAGCGGTGGTCATGCCGTTCGCTACGAAGGGCATTTGTCATGCAACGCATGACGCAGTAACATCATTTTGCTCGAAGTGATGTCATTGATTTCAAGCGCTTAACTGCTTAAATCAAAGACGTTGAACGGAGAGCATGAGTTGCTGGCCTGCCGATTGACCGGTTACCGTACGAGGGATGGTGATAAACTGCTTATTCGCACTCCGAGCCACGGAAGCGGAATAAAAGAAATTATTATCACACTGTTTGATTGTTTATATATTGTAAGTGTTTGCAAGCTAGATGCTTGAGTAATTAGTGTTGGCGGGTGAGGTGAGTTGTCGCTTGAAAAATGAGACAGTTATGACGCTTGGGACGACTGGAGTTTTGAGGATGAATTCAAGAGCCGCAATCGTCCCAAAAGTCTCAAATACGATAAACTCAGACTTATTCGCCGAGTCGAGTATAAAGCGACTGTTGCAATATATCATTGGCAACAGCACTTTCGGCAATAATTTAAAATTGTCCGAGTCCTATATTCCGTAAGATGCTTTTTTTACATTTGATCTTTCAAATATATTCAACGATATAATTGATCAATGCCTGACTTTCCCCGGAATCGACATCGCCCCAGAGGGCTAGTAAACCGGCTGTCACTGCTTCGCGGCTGGAGCCGAACTCTTCCCGGGCGGCCAGTGCAGCAGCTTTGGCGATAATATTCGGTTCAACGCCCTGACTCATGACCACGCGCATAGTGCCGATCACCCGGTCGTTCCAGGATAATTTGCGCGGCAGATCACGGGTGATCCGGTCGATTGCGTCACGCAGGAAAGGGTTGGTCATGCGAACCAGCAGGTCAACCGCGTATTCGCGAAATCCCGCTTTAGTGAACAGCGGATCAAAATTATTGTATTTGCAACACAGCGCCCGGCCGGATTCGTCGACGAACGCGCTAAATGCGTCACAGATCAGGTCGACATGGTCGCGCAGTTCGCTCATCAGTTCAAGTCCACGCTGCTTGCCGAAAGTTCCGAGCATAAAGTGGATTGCGTTATGACCGTAGAGTTTGGCTTCCTCGAACGGATAAAGGTCGGGTTTGACGATCAAACCCTGAGTCAGGCGGTTTTCGATGCCTGGAGCGCTGGAAATGAGGATTTTGTTGAATTCCTCCACCAGATGACCGCGATCAGCATCGGGACTTAACGGCTTCATGTTGCGTTCGGCACATTCGGCGGCGGTGATAACCCCGCTCATTTTGCCGACAACGGTGTTCAGACAATAGGTTTCCGGGAACTCGTCGCCAAGCAGCGCGGCCAGTTCTTCCGCCGCGTGATTATTATTTTCGGCGGTATAGATGAAACGCCGTTTGCCGGGAGCCATGGCAAAACCTTTTTTCAGCCAGGGCGCGACATGTTTGAAAAAGTTTACACTGGGCAGGGCGGTAGCCAGTTCGTCCGCTTCCGCGGCGACGGCAACCAGTTTTTCCAGGTCGGCTTCGTCGGTAGGATTGAATACTTCGATGCCGGTATAAGTTTCCGGATAAACCCGGTCGGCCGCTGCGATGTTGATTGAGACTTCGCCGGTTGAGTTAACCGCTTTTTTAAGTTTGTCGTCAACTTCCGCGATAACAATCCGGTCAAATTTGCCTTTGAATGCGCCGGATAGAAAAATACCGGTCTGGATCGGACCGAGTCCGATACCTAAAAATGTGCTCATAATATTTAATCCTTTATGTTTTTATATACAGACAGACACAGACGCTTCGGGAGCGATTTCGCAAAAAAGTCGCTCCACGATGTCTATGTTTGCTGCCGCAATATTATTCAATTCTTTGGGATCTTCATTCAGATCATACAATTCGGTCGGAGCTTCATCCCAGACGACCAGTTTATAATAGCCGTCGGTTACCGCCCGCCAGTTTTTCAGGCCGCTGGACATATGGTCCCTGACGGCTGCCGCTTTACCGGTAAGGATCGGCCTCAGGCTTTGTGAATCGGTTGCCGGCAACGGTTCGGCTCCGGCAAAGTCCAGGATTGTCGATGCGATATCCACAACTTCGCCCAGCGCCCTGGTTTCTCCCTGTTTCACGCCCGGCCCCGCGAATACCAGCGGAACTTCAACTGATGGCGCGTGAGGTTTGCATTTGCCCCAGCTATTGAAATCTCCGAGCATTTCCCCGTGGTCGGAAGAAAAGATTATCAGGGTATTGTCCAACTCTCCGCGAGCTTCAACTTCTTTGATGAACTCGCCGACCAGCCGGTCGATATTTTCAATCATTGCCGCGTAGTGACGTCGATTACGCTGATGATCCTCCTCGGAATATCTTTCGTCGTCATTATTGAGTGGAGGATTGAATTCCGTTCCCTCCCAATCGGCAGCCATGTTTGCTGTTACATCCATTGGATTGTGCGGACCGGTAAAATTGACCTGCATGAACCAAGGCTGTTCCTCCGGGAATTCTCGGAGGATTTCCATTCCTTTTTGACTCAACCAGTTATCACAATAAAGTTCTTTTGTAACACAGGTCACATACGCACCACGGAATTCGCTCTGGTTGATATGTTCCTGCGCGTAATCATCGGCCAGTCCCGCTTCATCCAGCGCTTTCAGATAAGGCCCGACCGGACCGTCATATTTCCGGTAGGTGATTGACCCGTCCAGTTTGCCTTCATTGTCGCAGCCGTCGGTGAAACCCCATTCGTCAAGATGGCCGGAACCGTCCAACTGCCAGTTGTAACCGGGTTTGTCAAGGTCGAATTTTCCGACTCCGGCCACCCGGTAACCGGCGTTGCGCAGATTTTTGTAAATATTCGGTGGTTCAACCGGCATTGGCTGACCGTTATCGATGACGCCGCACCGGTCGTATTCAAGTCCGAGTGCCAGCGCCGCCCGGCTCGGGGCGCATAAGGGGGACGGACACCACGCCCGTTTGAAGGTCATGCCGGTAGCTCTGAGTTTATCCAGGTTGGGAGTACGCAACGGAATGCCCGCAGTCGCTTTCAGCCAGTCCCCGCGCCATTGGTCGGGGAAGAAAAATAATATATTCGGTTTAGTCATCTTCCGTTTCTCCATAAATACATATGCATGACCGCATACCTTGCCGTGTTCAGGAAAATAATAATCAGCAGCAACCAGTATTGGAAACTTAGCCTGAATTATTTACAAATTTATGGCGACCTGTTACAATCTGCTCAAAATAAAGCATTTGCTTATGTCCTCAACGTAGCGCTGCTACGCCTGAGGGATAATCAAAAACTTTCTTTTTGAGCATATTTTCACATCTCATCCATTTTTTATGAATAGTTCAGGTTAGGGTCAACGCAAAAATTAAATTATAAACATAGACATAAGTTTGTGAAAGTCAAACAAAAATAGACATTTCCTGAGGTGTTTATTTTAAATTTCCTTAAAAAGGTATATAGTATAAGTTGTTGTTATGCGGTCATGCATATTTTAATATTGCTTGAAAACTTCTATTCGAGATTAATGGCCGCTATTTATTAATATGAATATTTATGTATAAATGTTTTAACCCGAACCAGCGAGAAATATGAATATTTACAAAGAATTGAAAGGTCGTGGTTTCATCTATCAGGAAACCGACGTTGAGAATACCGAAAAGATTTTGACTGAAGAAAAAGTAACTTTTTATGTTGGTTTCGATCCTACCGGGAGCAGCCTGCATGTCGGTCACCTGCTGCCGATCATGGGGATGCGTCTGCTGCAGCAGGCCGGGCATACCCCGATCGTGCTGGTTGGCGGCGCGACCGCGCTGGTTGGCGACCCGTCCGGCAAAAGTTCAGCCCGGCCAATCCTGACCAAAGAAAATGTGGCCGAAAACGCTGCCGCGCTGAAAGAACAGCTCAGTCGTTTTATTTCGGTTGATAATGCGATTTTCGTCAATAATATTGACTGGTTCGAAGGCGTCAAGTATATTGATTTTCTGCGGGATATCGGTTCAAAGTTCAGCGTAAACAAGATGCTTGCGGCAGAATCGGTAAAACAGCGGCTTGAAAGCGGCATCTCGTATCTTGAGTTCAGTTACTCATTGCTTCAGGCCTATGACTTTTACATTTTGAACCGTGATCATAACTGCCGGATGCAGTTTGGCGGTCAGGATCAGTGGGGTAATATTGTGGCCGGGACCGAACTGGTTCGCCGCATGAACGGTTCGCAGTCATGCGCGATGACGTTCCCGCTGCTTTTGAACAGTCAGGGTGAAAAATTCGGCAAGACAGCCGGCGCGGCGGTTTGGCTGGACCCTGAACGCACCAGTATTTTCGATTACTATCAGTTCTGGCGCAATTGCGATGACGCGGATGTCGGTAAACTGCTTTGCTACTTTACTAATCTTCCGTTGGCCGAAATTAAAGATCTGGCCGCTTTGGAAGCGCCCGCGATCAATCGCGCCAAAGAGATTCTGGCCTATGAAGCTACAAAACTGGCTCATGGCAAGGCTGAAGCCGAAAAGGCGTATCTGGCTGCCTGTGGTAAATTCGGTTTTGCCGACCTGAAAGGCGATATCATTACTTCCAGCGAAGTGGCGACAATCAAGGTACAGACGGTTGAAGCCGATCTGCCGACCTATGAAATCGCGTCCGGCGAACTGGCCGGAGACGGTATGTGGATCGTAAAACTTTTCACTGATTGCGGACTCTGCAAGTCCAATGGTGACGCCAGACGGCTGATTAAAGGCGGCGGCGCCTATATGAACGATGAACGTGTTTCAAACATGGACCAGAACCTGACCGAAGTTGATTTTGTCGATGGTTCGATTACCTTGAAAGCAGGAAAGAAAAATATTCGTAAAATAATTTTAAAATAAGGAGATTCGGAGTAACGGAATATGAATATTATTATGATGTTTTGCGGGCTTTGCCTGCTGTTAGTGGTTGGAAAATTTTTACGAGTCAAAATTCCGTTACTGCAAAAGCTCTATCTGCCGTCATCGGTTATCGGCGGAATACTGGGGCTGATTATCTTGACCATCTGGGGGGATGTTATTCCGCAGGGCTGGTATGCAGGCTGGAGTAAAGTACCGGGTTTCCTGATTAATATTGTTTTTGCCGCGTTGTTTCTCGGCGTGAGGATTCCCGGGATCGGTGAGATCTGGAAAACCGCCGGGCCGCAGCTGGCTTACGGTCAGATCGTGGCTTGGGGACAATATCTGGTGGGTATCGGTCTTACCCTACTGGTGCTTGGTCCGATGTTTGGTTGTCCTGATGTTTTCGGGGTAATTGTGCCGGTTGGCTTCGAGGGCGGACACGGTACTGCCGGCGGCCTGGCCGAGACGTTCCAAAAACTTGGCTTCGCCGAGGGACGCGATCTCGGTCTGGCTTCGGCTACGGTGGGTATGGTTGCCGGTGTCGTCATCGGGATGGCGCTGATCAACTGGGCCGCCCGCAAAGGACTGCTCAAGGAAATCCAGTTGTTTGAATCCCGTAATAAACTGGAACGACAGGGCATCTATGAAGAGGGAAAACGTCCTCCGGCCGGAAAACAAACGGTTTCGGCCGATTCGATTGATTCACTGGCCCTGCATCTATCACTGATCGGGATAGCGGTTCTGATCGGTTATGGTATTCAGCAGGGATTTGTCTACGTCAATAAATTTATGCCTGAATTCATTCAGGAATTGGATATCCTTAACAGTTTTCCGTTATTTCCGCTCTGTATGATCGGCGGCTTACTGGTGCAATTGTTTTTTGGTCGAGCAAAAGAAGCTTCGTTGATAAATCACGGCCTGATGCAGCGTCTCAGCGGCGCGTCGCTTGACTTCCTGGTTGTCGCAGCTATTGCCACCATCAAGATCAAAACGATTACTGATAACCTGTGGCCATTTATTCTGGTCGTTGCAATCGGGATTATCTGGAATATCTTCTGTGTGCTGTTCCTGGCAAAACGCATTCTGCCGAATTACTGGTTTGAACGTTCTATCGCGGAAATGGGACAGTCTATGGGGGTTACCGCTACCGGATTGCTGCTGCTGCGGACAGTTGACCCGGAAAGTGAGACGGAGGCTCCGGCCGCTTTCGGTTACAAGCAACTTCTGCACGAACCATTTATGGGCGGCGGTTTATGGACCTCAGCCGCAGTGCCGCTGGTAATTTCAAAAGGCGGCTGGGTTGTGCTTGTAATCAGTGTCGGGGCGATTCTTGTCTGGTTGATTATCTGGTACGCCTTGTGGGGACACCGGAAAGACTTTTTTAATTGATCACGTCGGACACGTCGAACATCGAATAACTCAAATACTGTGCGAGCCGGGCTCCGAACGGCGAATGCTTTGAACATTTACATCGAACCTAAACCAGCATAGCCGGAACCAAGTTGCAGGCAGCCGTAAACGTAAGTATGGTCGAGGGAAGGTAGCGCCTGTTTCGATGAAACCGGCGGGAGACGTACGGATATGTAATTAAGGTCAATTGGTGACTAGATAATTCGCCCGTGGGGGGATGCTTTCGCATTCCGGTGCTTTCATCGAAAGCGACCCTACTGTTTACACAACAAATATTTGCATTGCACGATTACATTTTTCTGCCCCAAAAATGCAGAAGTTTACAGGTCAGAACCTGACATCGAAATTGCAATCAGATGCAAAAAAGAAGGCCGCAATCATTTGATTGCGGCCTGTATATTTTAAGGGAAATAAATTAGAATTTATCAGCGTCGCTGATGACTTCCTCTTTTGCCGTTTCGGCTTTTTTCGGAGGTTCTGGCGCAGATGTGTCTTCAATGACAATTGCTGATTTGTATTCCAATGCGCTGAACATGATGCCGACACTGATCCGTTTGTTCTTCAGTTCCCAGGTATCTGTGGCGGTTAAACGTTCCGGGGTAAGGGTTTCAATTTTCGGGAACTCAACGGTTGTTGTTGCTTGTTTATATCTTTTACCGATGATATTGCGCATGGTTTCCCAGTCGTATTTGACATCGGCATCATAATCTGTATCAGGATGACCTTCGTAGTATAACGCAACTTCCTTGAGCTGGTCATCGGTATTGAATCTGAAGATCAGATCGCAGGCTTTTCCGGCCAGAGTGGTTTCACAATAGACTTTACGGGGATCGACGTCCTCAAATTCCATATCTTTAATGGAAACGCTCCTAGCCTTCCCGATCTTGAATTTTGTTACTTCTTTGGAGTCGTCAAAGTTGAACGAGGCAAAAGCCGGTTTGTCTTTGTTGTCGTTGAGTGATGAGGTAAGCTGTCTTTTGGAAGATGCTTTAGCAATTCTCAGAGCTATAACTTTTTTGACTCTCGCATCGTATTGTTTTTTGTCAAACTTCCAGATGTCATCAGCTGAAATATCGCTGATCCGGACGCCGATCGAGACTCCGGGCTGGGTTTCAATAAATACCTTATTTTTATAGATCTGAGAGAATTTGCCTTGAACCAGGGTGCCGCGGTTTTTTCGGAAAGAAATCATCTCACCTTTGACCGGAGGCGTAAAAGACCCCATTTCTTTGATTGTGGTTTTCTCTATCAAAGCTTTTTTAGCTTTCCAGGCTTTTTCGGCGCGTTTTTTAGCTTCCAGGGCTTTTCTTTTTGCTTCAGCGCGTTTTTTAGCTTCCAGGGCTTTTTTAGCTTCCAGAGCTTTTTTAGCTTCCAAGGCTTTTCTAGCTTTTTCTTCTTCCAAAGCCTTTTGGGGATCGACGGGTTCAGCTGGCTTGTCGGCTGGCTGTTCCTTTGCCTCTGCAGCTTTTTCCGCTTCGGGGACCGCCGGATCCTGAACCGGTTGTTTTTCAGGCGACGTCACTTTGGCGGCAGGAGGAGTTGTTTCCGGCTGAGCGTTTTTTTCAATTACAATTTCTGCCGAATATAATTGAATGCAGGCTAAACTTGCAATAAATAGTAAAAAAGATTTCAATATAAACACCGTAAAATTTTAGTAAAGATTAGTTAATAATAGTATAAGAATTTAAAGTTATGCGAAAAAAATCACCAGATACACATTTTCCAAAAAGCTCTTATCATACTAATAAAGCCGGAATGTAACGACTCTAAAAGTTTTGTAGTTACCAGTCATAAAAAGCTCCGGAATAAATTCATCAATGTCATATATACAGCTATTTCTAAAGTCCATAATATAGAGCTTTATATTACATTTTCAAGATAAAATGAAGAATTTAATTTTGATATTGTGACCGTATAAGTTATATACTAACATTTATCTCAGTTAAAAAAGATGTCTAAGATAATCTGTACCCGCCTGAACGGCAGATGAGTTATCTTGTTACAGGTAGTTCTATATTGGCTCTGTTTTTAGAAATTTTCAGCTTCGCTTGCCGTTTGAGATTTTTTTTTCGCATTCTTCCTGGCTTCCTCCTGTTTTTCGTATTCAGGATCAACAATCTCAATAAATGAAAAATAGTAAGATTTGTCGTTGCAAACAAATCCCACCGAAATTTTTTTGTCATCTGTCAGCCATATGTCAGTATATCTTTGTGTCCCGGTTTTTATATCCCATGACCTTGGTACCTGGAAACTTTTTGAGGGTTGTTTATATTTTTTCATTATGATATCCCGCATTGTTTTCCAATCTGGCTTGACCTTTGAATCAAAAAGTGTTGCCAAGTATTCGGGATAATGCATGAATAGTTTTACGAGTTTACCTGAATTATTAAAACAGAATATTATAGAACATGGTTTTCCGGCCAAAGTCATTTTTCCGCAAATGCTTTCAATGTCAATGGGCTCTTCGCCGGCATCCTCCTCGAAACAAAAAGAAACTTTATTGCTGTTTTTGATTTTGCTATGAACAGTCTTGCATGAATCGCCGAAGTAAAAGTTTGCATAAGCCTGTGCCTTATTCCCGACTGAAGGTTGCGTCTTAGCTTTGCCGGGGTCTTCGGCTTTTGGCGCAGGAGCAACTGATTTCAGTTCTTGGCCCGGACATGAGGCGATAATGATGAAATTTCGGTATTGTCCGTTGAATTCAGCTACATTGAGAGATATAGTTTTGTCCTTGCATCCCCATACATCGGTGATATACATCTTCAATACTTTCATGAACGAGATATCAGGAAATTTATTATGGCTAGAAGCTATTCCAAGAGCGAGTTCCAGTTTTGATTTTAAATTGCGCCAGTTTTCTTCAAGTTTGATTGTGAATGAATCACCGTTATATTTTTCAAAATACACGATTATCTTATTCAGTTCGTTGGATTTATCAAAAACAAGAACCGCATTTGCTTTCTGATCATAGACGGTGGTGGTGCAAAATATCATTTTGTTACTACCGGTAGTGGCGGCATAAGAGAGGGATATTTTTTTATTCTTGGCAATTTTGTCGTTTACCACACTTGGGCTTTCTCCGAATTTGAAAGAGTCAAAGGCGTTGTCATTGTTGCTGATCGGATTGGCGTAAGTAAGATGACAAAGTACGAAACAACATATTGTATAGATAAATATTTTCATAATTTCCCCGCTAATATTGGTAAATTGAATTTTGAACATTGAGTCACTTAATTTTATTCCGGAAGTCTCTCCTGATTGAATCGGCCGCAGATTCGTTTAGTGCATCGGGCATTGAGATAATAATAGCTGGACTATATTCTCGTTCGTCAGATGCGGCAATTCCCAATTCTATAGTTTTGTTTCTAAGTTTCCATTTGTTGGTTATTCTGATTTTTCCCGCATCGAGAGATACTGAATACTTGGGAAAATCCCGATCTGTTGATGGATTTCCGAAATGCTTAATAAGGTTTGAGCGTAATATTGACCAGGAACTTTTTACTTTTGAGCTGTAGGACAAAATGTCATATGCCTTGTAATTGAATTCGATATAGTAGAGTTGTTTATTGTTATTAAATAAAAATGATACGAAACAATTAAGTCCTCCAAATGAAAGATAACCAACAACTACTCTTTTGAATTCTTTGTCCTTATAGTCTTCAGTTAATTTGATTATTTTGTTTTGCTTTATCTTATATAAAATAATACTGAAGGAGTCTCCAAAGTTGTAGTCATCAAACGCCGGTCTGTGATTATTTCTTTTGAGCAAAGCGGCAAATCTTCTTTTTTCCATTAGCTCTTTACGGATATTCCGCTTGGGCTTTTTGGGGGGTGAACTTGTTCCGGTCATTTCCGCCTTTACGACAGTATCAAGTTTCTTGTCATACGCGCTTTTGAAAAATTTCCACCTGTCAGAATCGGCAACATCGCGAATTTTATACGCAATCATATCCCCGCTTGGCAAATTGACATATATCTTATCGTCCTTTAATTTAAACAGAGTGCCTCTGATAATAAAACCTTGGCGGTGCTTGAAACGTATTTTAGTTCCTTTTGTAGGAGGAGAGAACGGTCCCAATTGCATGACTGCTTGGGTTTGCAGAACAAGTTCTTTGATCTCTTGAGATAATATATTAGTGCATATTAGGCATAATATAAAAGCAGTGAAGTATTTCATCGATATTTTCCCTTCCTTGTCAAAAAATAATCAAAAAATCAAAAACAGTATACCTGTGATTTAGTATACTTCAAGCATTAAATAGAATTTATTGTCAGAAAATGTTTGATATTAGCGCTTGAAGACGGAGATTATTTCACGACATTCCCGGCAGCGCAGGAGCAGGGCCGTTGCGATGTATATAAAACAGAAAATGCTGCCGGTTGAAAGCAGCAGGATCAGTGATTTCCAGGGAAGATCAAACTTTTTGATGAACTCCCAGCCGATATATGAAATGCCAAGAGCAATAAAAGTTGCCGCCATGGATTTCACCACGGTGCCGGTCAAGCCGGAAAAGATTCCTTTTATTTGCAGGTTACGGCGCAAAATCAATAGAAGAAGCAGATTGTTCAAGATGGACGCGATAACGGTAGCCATGGCAATTCCGCCCTGCCGCAAGGGAAACATCAGGATCACATTAAAAATAATATTCACTCCGATACAGATCAGGGATATTTTGAGCGGAGTCTTCATGTCGCGCTGCGCGTAAAAAGCGGAAACACAGGCTTTGACGGTACAGAAAAACGGAATGCCCAATGCGTAAAAATGCAATGCCCAGAGCGTTTCCCGCAAATCGGATTCTGAAAAGTTGCCGCCAAAATAAATAACTTTGAGAAAAAGTTCTCCGGCAAAGGCCGTGAACAGCGCGATTGGGATACAGATAAACAGCATTTGCCGCAACGCAAACTGAAGTGCGTCAACTATTCCCTGATTATCCCCGGCTTCCGCCGCCTTTGACATATTAGGCAGCAGTACCGTGCCGAAAGAGACTGCGATAACGCCGATCGGCAGATAAACCAGCCGGTCGCTGTAAACCAGGGCGGGAACGGCTTGATCTCCCAGAAAATAGGCCAGAAAGCGATCCGTGAAGAAGCTGATCTGGACCGCTCCGGCTCCAGCCAGTCCGGGCAGGATCAAGGACCAGAGTTCCCGCAGCGCCCAGCCTGATTTCAAGCAACCCGGGTTGAACGCTGGAAAGAGATCATATTTTTTCAGGCAGATCAGATTGTAAATCAGTTGGGCCGCACCGGCCAGAAGTACCGATAACGCAAGATAGCGCAGTTGTAAAACCGGTTCTCCGGAAAGGGCAGGGCAGACCAGCCAGAGACAGGCGATCATGAAAATATTCAGACTCAAAGCTCCCAGCGCAGGCAGAAAAAATATCCGCAGCGTATTCAGGATGGCGCCCGACGCGCCGACCAGACACATGAAAAAAGCATAGGGAATCAGCAGGGGCAGCAGTTGCAAAGTAAGCCGACCTCGTTCCGTATCCGGATAATCCTGAAAAAACAGACATCCGGCGGCAATGACAATACAAAGTACGCCAAGGATTAAACTCAAGACCAGGAATACTGCCGCCACCGCACGTTTGGTTTCATCCCGGCCATGGGTTTCCAATGAACGGGTGATAATCGGTACCAGCGCGGTTCCAAGGGCTCCTTCGCCGAGAAGGCGGCGGAACAGATTGGGGATCATAAACGCCATGTACCAGGCGGAAGCGAATGCACCGCCGCCAAGAACCCGGGCCACCAGCATGACGCGAACCAGACCGAGCAAGCGGCTGATGGTAGTAGCAATTGCGACAGCGGCGGAACTTTTCAGAATCTTCTTATATAGTTGTGACATACCTTTTCCTGATTATATAACGAGACGGCACCGCCGTCCAATGACATTAAATTTCCCTGATTTTGGCAAGTTTCAAGTTGATATTGAGTTTTTTTATATAATGAAGTTGATTTTTTTATAAATAGTAGTAAATTATGCGTCGCAGGACAATCCGCACCCATGAATTGTTCTGTAGTCACGACCAGCCGGAGTGGCGAAATTGGCAGACGCGCTAGACTCAAAATCTGGTGTACTTACGTACGTGTCGGTTCGAGTCCGACCTCCGGTACCACTTTTTTTCCTCGTTTTTGAATTCAAATTACTCTTCTTTATGCCCGTAAAATGGCTATGACTGGGTCACCAGTGTTCCAATTGCGATTCCTGAGTCATGGAAAGGGTTATGATGATAACTGGCGTTAACGGTTTGGTGAGGGTATGATTTACGAAGATGATATGAAAGATTCTCTGGATAATATTTAGAATTTATTCGGCCTGACCAGTCGGAGTTTTTTTTATGTAAATCATGCCTCAAGTAAAGAAAATTGAATATTTTTTACACATTTCGCTTGTCAAGTAAAGAAAATTGGATTATGTTTACTTGAAGTTTGTGATATGTATAGTTTTTTGAGTTATCTTTACATGAAGGTGTATCATGGGTAAAAAACTGGCAGCATTACCACTGAAAATCAATGTGGAAAAACTTACGGTGATGAGGAAGCTTTCTTCCGCTCATCGTTATCTTGCGGAGCTCAAAGGTATTGCCGAAACAATCCCGAATGAAGTGATTCTCATTAATACTCTTGCTTTACAGGAGGCAAAAGACAGTTCCGAGATTGAAAATATAATCACAACCCATGATGAATTATATAAGGAAGAACTTTTCTCTGAAACTATGAAGAATCCTGCCAGTAAAGAAGTCTCTCACTACGTTCAGGCCATAAAAAAAGGCTTTGCTTTAGTTCGTGAGAACAACCTGCTGACATCTGGCATCATTCTGGAAATCCACAAAGAGCTGGAGCACAACAATGCTGGATTCAGGAAACTTCCCGGGACCGAATTGAAGAATCAGAAAACCGGAAAAACAGTATACACTCCTCCACAGGAATATGAATTGATTGTCAACCTGATGAAAAATCTGGAAGAGTATATTAATGATGATTCTCTATCAGATATAGACCCGTTGGTTAAGATGGCAATCATCCATCACCGCTTTGAGAGCATCCATCCGTTCTATGACGGCAATGGGCGAACTGGAAGGATTGTCAACATTCTCTATCTGATAATTAAAGACTTGCAGAAACTGCCGATTTTGTATCTAAGTCGTTACATTACTCAAAATAAAGCTCAGTACTATAAACTGCTTAATGAAGTACATGAAAAGGAGAATTGGGAAGACTGGATTCTCTATATGCTGGATGGGGTAGAGCAAACTTCGAAGCAGACAATCTGGATCATCAAAAACATCAAAGAGTTGATGCAGACATGTAAAGAGCGACTAAAGTCGGAGTATCCCAAAATATACAGCCATGAACTATTAAATAATCTCTTCAGTCATCCCTATACGAAAATTGAATTGTTACAGAATGATTTAGGAGTATCACGCATTACCGCCATGAAATACCTGAATGAACTTGCTGATTCAGGCATAGTTGAAAAGAGCAAAGTTGGCAAATACAACTTCTATGTCAATCGCCCTTTATATGATTTATTCATAAATGTACCTGAAAAGATTGAGTAAAACCAACCGAATGAGAATTTAAGCTCGAAAATTGCCGGATTCACAGTGGTGACACAAATGTCACCGGACAGAATAAACTGGGGAAAAAATTCCACCGGACAACAGGAGTACATTAAAATCTTGTAGTTTATTTATTCTTGTCCTCCAACCAGGAGAACCAATTAAGCAGCAATACAACAGTTATCAAAAAATCAAGGAAATTGCTTTTTACAGGATTATCATTGAGTTAATTATTCAGGCAGGTTATTGTTGAATTCCTGTCTCCAGAGATCGTTTTCCGGGAAAGATTCGAGGAATTCTTCTTTGCTCAAACCTAACGCGGTTTTGACCTCGTTGAAGAATAATTCCGCTTCCTGTTCATTCGGTTTGCTGCCGAATGTCTGAAACTGCTTATTGGCCCATATGGGGTATTTACTATCCGAAAACGGATGAAATTCTTCCGGCGGGTATTTTATAAAATCACCGTTGACTACGTAACCGTCCGGGGCTCTTTGTTTTTCAATCTCGATACATTGCTGTTTGAGGCTGTGGAATGACTCTTCGGGCAACTGGTCGGTCCCGATCAGGTTTACCAGTTCTTCCGGATCATCTTTCAGGTCATAGAACAGTTCTTTGCCGTCATTGTAAAAATAAATATATTTATATCGGTGGTCTCTCAGCATCGCCCAACGGCGGTTGCCGGTCCCGAATTCGGAATAAATCTCTTTGCGAGCTGGAGCGGACAGCGGCGATTGACCTTCCAACTGATAGTTGCGGTGATGGGCTTTGTAATTGTAGTCGATGCCGGTCAATTCCAGGATTAATGGGAAAATGTCCATCAGATCGGTGAAGTTATCATTGATTGAACCTGCCTTGAATGCATCCGGATAGCGGACGATGAACGGAATTTTTGCGGCGCTGTCGAACGGAACTTCCTTGGAATACAGTCCCTTATCCTGCAGCATTTCGCCATGATCCGATGAGTAAATAATGATGGTGTTGTCCATTAACCCTTTTTCCTCCAGGGTATTCAGAACCCTGCCGACAGCCTGGTCAACCATTGAAATTGAGGTGTAATAGGCCTCTCGAATTTTTCTTTTGGTTTCTGGTGAATCATTATCGCCGTAAAATTCACATTCTTCGGAATGAAATGGAAATTCCCGTGACACGGCCGCAGGTTCGGGCAGGGAAGCGTCTTTGTAGAAATCGCTCCATTCTTCCGGAATATTCCAGGGCGGATGAGGCTTGATCCAGCCGCACATCATAAAAAACGGCGAATCGCCATTTGCCTCAAGCCATTCGATAGATTTGTCTGCCACCCAGTTAACCCCATGGTCCTTTTCCGGCATGATCGCTGTTTGGGGAGAATGATATGCTCCCGGACGAATTCCATGAATATTCCTTAGATCTTCCAGACCTTTATTTTTCAGAAACTTCAGATATGCGTCATCGAGAACCTGATGCGGGATTTCCTCCATCAAATGCATTTCATCAAAACCATGGTGTCGACGTGGCGGATGAAAATGCATTTTGCCGACGGCCACGGTGTTGTAGCCATGGTCGGAAAGCACTTGCGGAATAGTCGGAATGCCTTCATCCGCAATCGGGGCGAGGGAATTTTCATAATATCCGTGATGCCTGGCTGAAACACCAGTTAATAAATAATGTCTGGCCGGCATGCATACAGGATTCGGCGAATAGGCATTACGAAAAATACAACCCTCTTCAACCAGGCGGTCCAGATTCGGAGTTTTCATAAAATCCGCTCCGTTCGCATGAATGGTGTCATGTCGCTGCTGATCAGGAAAAAGAAGTAAGATATTAGGGCGCTGCATGGTTAATATTCCTTATAAAGTTTAATTTTCAAAACATCTTCAAAGCCCCATCAATTGCGACGCGAACGTTGCGTATGGATCTTTTACTCTTTTCATTTCGTTTGATAATTTCGTTTTCATCATAGTTATCTCGCCTGCTTTTGACGAATCGTCAATGCCATTAGTCATTTCGTCAGGGTCGTCATCCAAGTCATAAAATTCATCGATATCGGCAGGGTTGAAGACGTATTTTAAATTCCCGGAGATAATTGAACGCTGCAGGCAAAGACCCCGAACGTCAAAGCCGTAAAACTGGGTCATTACGAAGTCCCTGACGCTTTTGGCATTTCTTTCAGCGACCGGTAGAAAACTGACGGAATCCACATCATCCGGGCATTTCGCTCCGCAATAATCAAGTATTGTGGAATAAACGTCCATATTATTTACCATGGCGTTGTGAACTGACATGTTTTCCAATCCCGGCACTCGCACTAACATGGGAACACGCATAACTTCCTCGTAATTGTACGGCCCCTTGTCCCATAAACCGCCATGGCATCCGAGCGAATCACCATGGTCGGCGGTAAATATGACCAGCGTGTTTTCTCTCAGTCCAAGATTATCCAGTTCATCAAGGATCAAACCTATTTGAGAATCGATCATGGTCATAAAGTCGAAATGGGCCGCGATTACCTTGCTCCACAACGGCCAGCCTTCCTCGTTGAAGCGGCGGTGCAGACATTTGATATATCGTGACTGGATATTTGGTTTACCGTTCAGTTCGTCGTTGTAATTGGCCCATTCTTCAATAGCTTCCGGCGAATGAGTCCCCGCATAAGTATTGTTGGGCATGGCGGGATGGTGCGGACCCCAGAATGAGGCCGTCAGGAAAAACGGTTCATCCTTGAATTGATTCAGCATGTCTACTGTCCGCGATGCGACAAATCCAGCCGGCGTCAATTCGGTAGGTAAATCTACAACCCCGGCATATTGCTCGGAACCATTGAAGTCCGGCGGCATGTTCCTGCCCAAGGGGAAGTTCAATGAATCGATGTCCCTTGAGCTGACAAAGTTTTTCACCTTGACAAACTCCTGTCCCGGATGTCCTTTTTCTTTAAGATAATCATCATAATCGGCAACAAAGTCGCTCGGCAAACCGTAACCGGCAAAACGCGTTCCCTCAAAACCGTAATCAACCGGCCCCAGCTTTTCGCCGATATGCCATTTCCCGATATATCCGCAGTGATATCCCGCGTCTTTCAAAGGCGTGGTTATCATGGATGAAGCATCGACCAGCTCCGGTCTGCCGTAAGACTCGTATGTCGCGTTATACAGCAAGCCGTGTTTGTGCGGATATTTGCCCGTGAAGATTGATGCCCGGGCCGGGGTGCATAACGGAACGGAAGTATAAGCCTTGGAAAAAATCGCGGATGCCTCCGCCAGTTTTTGCAGATTCGGGGTCTGACAAATGTTCCCGCCGTAACAGGAAAGAGTATCGGCTATGACCTGATCGGTCATTATTAATAGAACATTTTTATGTGACATTTTACCCGTATTGTCCATGTTTTTTGCATACCCTGAAAAATAATTGCAGTTGCCCTGTGACAACTGCAAAAATCAACAATTACGGTTTTAATATATAATACAATTTTGAAGAGGCAAGCCTTCAATCCGTTTTTATCTGGCCATCCAGCCGCCGTCAACCAGGATGATCGAGCCGTCCATATAATCGGACGCGGCTGAAGCAAGGAATACCACCGGCCCGGCAAAATCCTCTGGAGAACCCCAGCGTCCGGCTGGAATACGTTCGAGAATCTGGCGGCTGCGGGTTTCGTTCGCTCGCAGGGCCGCGGTGTTGTCCGTGGCGATATAGCCGGGCGCAATCGCGTTGACGTTTACCCCTTTGCCGGCCCATTCGTTGGCGAAGGCTTTGGTCAACTGGCCAACCGCGCCCTTGCTGGCCGCGTAACCCGGAACGGTAATGCCGCCCTGGAAAGTCAGCAGTGACGCGGTAAAGATAATTTTGCCGCTGCCGCGCTCAACCATGGTTTTGCCGATTTCCCGGGTCAGGATAAACTGCGCACTTTGATTGACTTCTATTACTTTATCCCAATATTCATCAGGATGGGTCACCGCGGGCTCCCGCAAAATAGTTCCGGCGTTATTGACCAGGATGTCGATACGCGGAAAATCACTTTTGACCTGGTTGATGAAATCATACAGAGATTCACGATTCGAGAAATCACAGGAATAGCCTTTGAATTTTCGTCCTAACGCGGATACTTCTTTTTCCACGTCGCTGCCGCTGGTTTCAAGCGTGGCGCTGACGCCGATTATATCGGCTCCGGCTTCCGCCAGTCCTAACGCCATACCTTTGCCGATACCGCGTTTGCAACCGGTTACTAAAGCTATTTTGCCGTTTAAATTGAATTTTTCGAGAACACTCATTTTTCTGCTCCTTTTCGTCTAGATTTAACTTTTACCTGAATCAGTGATAAATTTATTGTTATTCGTTATAAAGTATTGTTTTTTAAAAATTAACGTGTTTTTTTACTTTCACCCGCTGGGTGACGTAAAAAATCCGTACGAATTTACCATTATGGAAAGTCCATAATGTCACATCTACTTCGTTATCTTCAATTTGCAGTATGTCAATACAGCGGCATTTTGATGCCTCGTATCTGTAACATTCTGAACTTTTCACGGATTCAGGTTTTAATTAATACTTTCATGGCGGTCGAATTACCTTCGAATGATTCGAATGCGGCCTGGATGTCGTCCAGCTCATATACCCCGGAAATAACGGCTTCCAGGGGCAGGGAGCCGGATGCCGCCAGTTCAATTGCCCGGTCATAATCTTCATGCTCATAAACCCGGGCGCCAATCATTTCCAACTCGCGCCAGAAGAATTTGAAAAGAGTGACCGGTTGCGGTTGACTGTAAATCCCCACCAGCAAAATACGACCACGTGGCCTGACCAGTTCGGTCATCACTTCGGCTCCGGCGGCGGAGGCGGTAACTTCAAAAACAACATCAGCGCCGACTCCGCCGGTTAACTCATTAACACGCTCAAGCAAATCCCCCTGCATCGGATTAAAGGTGGAGAAGCCGAGTTTTTCAGCCAGTTCAAGCCGGTATTCGCTGATTTCGGATATCAGTATTTCCGCCCCGGCGGCTCGCGCCACCATCGCTACCAGCAGACCGATCGGACCGCCG
The DNA here is from genome assembly GCA_963676655.2 of Victivallales bacterium. Taxonomy (GTDB): domain Bacteria; phylum Verrucomicrobiota; class Lentisphaeria; order Victivallales; family Victivallaceae. Next base: position 638,488 of record CAXXKX010000004.1, read on the forward strand.
CCAAGAACGACAACACGTTCCCCGGCGGCGACTCTGGCCCTGCGGACATCATGGCATGCCACTGCCAGCGGTTCGATCAGGGCCGCGAGTTTCAAAGACATATCATCGGGACATTTGTGCAGAGTATCAGCCGGAACCGTCCAGTATTCCTGAAACGCGCCTTCCGTATCGATGCCCATAAATTTCAAGTTAGGGCAGATATGATTATGACCCGCCGCGCAGGTGGCACATTTGCCGCACCACTGTAACGGGCGAACCACAACTTTGTCGCCGGGAGCGAAACCTTTTACGTTGCTGCCGACTTCAGCCACCGTTCCTGAGGTTTCATGGCCGATTGATTGCGGAATATTGACCCGCTGGTCCATTTTACCGTGAAAAATATGCAAGTCGGTTCCACAAATACCGCAGTAAGCGATTTTGACTTTTACATCATCCGGCCCGACTGTACCTTCCGGGCACTGCGCGATCTTGAATGTTTTATTTCCCTGATATAACGCTGTTTTCATTTCATTTTCCATTGTTTTGTTTAACTATAATTCTTGCGAAATGCGAATATTAACCACGAAAAACACGAAAAGTCACGAAAAAGTTTTTTTATTTTTCAACTTGCGCTGAAAACTTAAACACTTCTCTGTATTACTCTGTGTTTTCCGTGTTACAATTTATATATTGATTAGTCTCTTATTTAACTTTTTTAAGCTTCCAGGTTCCTGCCGAGTCAGGGGCAATGACATATCCCCTGTCCGCAACCGTTTCGATGAGCGTGATTTTATTGTCATCCAACTGGATTTGCCAGTTGCACCAGCGCTGATGTCCCTCTAAGGAAAACAGCTTGTCCGACTCTTTTTTCAGATGCCAGCCGGCAGACGCTCCGTAGGAATCAACCGTGGCCGCGTGTGCAACAATCCGGAATCCGGATGTTTCCGGCTCGGTCCAGTTGTACATGATGCCGCTGCCTGCGACATTTTCACCCAGTTGGTTCGGTAACGGATGATAGGCGTCATGCACATAGGCATATCCCGGTCCGCTCAGCTTGCCGTTGCCAAGATGAAAAAACTTCATGCCGGCATTGCCGCGCCTGGCAACAAGACGGTCTTTATAAGCCGTTTTATGTTCCAGTTGACCGTCACGATTATTAAGCAGCCAGTACCAGCGGGTTGCCACGGTTTCAGCAGAATCGATCCGGTCAACAAAAAAGATTGCATGTTCTCCGGCCATAATGCAGAAGCGTTCAAATTTTTCAATCGGAGAGCCGTAAGCCTTTGCCGCATCGGCGGCGAAGACGCAGACGTCATCGATTTTATCCGCCAACAGGGAATGACTCAGGCCTGTAACGGGAGGTTCGACGCTTAATGAGCCCTCAAGCACCCGGCGCGGCCGGCAAGTTGTTTGCTCCAGTTCCCGGGCCGGATTGCCGTAACTGTCTTTCTTCAGAATGAAAGTACAGGTGTTGTGACTGGAGGTCTTGACATTCAGCTTATGCACACCGCTGCGGTAGCAACAATGTCCGGGATCAACCAGAAGGCGTTCACGGTTGTGGACCAGGATAACGCTGTTCAGGTCCTCATGATGATGCCCGACGTCATGTAATGGTCCCGGTGCGCCGTGAAATGCGAGAATCGTTCTTCCGGAACTCCAGGAATTCCGGTTAACGCAGTCACCGTTACTGAAACAGGCGAAGTCCGGTATATTAAGCTGTTCAGGCGATAATGCCGCCGCGGCACGCGGATAGTACAGCAGGGTAAACAAGCCGTAGCGGTTAAGAAAGCCGAACGAATTCCGGTCGAATGGTCCCTGACTCGGGTTTTCGATATAAAATTGGTCAAACATCCACCGGGCCAAGCCGGCAATTTCCGGCAATGAATCTTTGACAATGGCGGATATATGCATTAATCCATCCGGGTCCGGACCGCAAATCGCGCTGCTGTCGTTGAAGTTGACAAAACGCGGACGCGGATATTCACCCCAGCCGCTCATCGGTTTGTTGTAAAGGTAATTATGCACATACCAGTTAACCAGCCTTGCGTACGGCTCGATGGTAAGGATTTCTTCCGGAGCTGCTTTGGAACGCGCCAGAGCTTCCCGGGTCAGCATCAAGCCGAAAGTACAGTAATTGGCATATTGAAACGATTCCCCGTAGGATCCGTCAGGCTGAATGGAATCCAGGCAGAGAGTATATTTTTGTACTGCGTAAGCCAACGCCTCCCGGTCATCGACGACTGCGGCGGCCACACTCATTCCGGCCAGCAGAATACTGGTCCAATTGGTCAGATAGTTTGCCTGTTTCAGTTTGACTTGACATAGCGGAATTGCTTTCTCACGGAGGGCGTTGGTTATTTCAACTGTTTCTTCCGGGGAAAATATTTCCGGCAGCAGATCAAAAGCAATGGCAACCCCGGCAGCAAGATGCGCGGTTTCCAGATTTCCGCCGGGAGGTTGAGCAGTATGGTTGCGAAACTTAGGGCCGATCCAGTCAGCCCCGGAACATCGCGCTATGCTCATAACCACATCATGCAGCCATTTTTTTGCTGAATCTGAATTGCGTTGAACGACACAGACAAACGCCGTTTCAGTCAGACACTCGCAGCAGTTGTGCCACCATTCAGTGGTAGTGCCAAGTCCGGATAATCCGGGTGACGCAATATACTTTTCCACTCGTTCTATTATGCCCCGATACAGGTTGTCATAACCCGGCTGCATCACCGATTGACGGATTATTTCCAGTTCATCCGCGCTAATGAAAATACTCATGATAAGTTTTCTTTTAGTTTATTTTGCAAGCCAGTGGATACTGTCGAAATTGATTTCCCTGATTACGACATAATCCGGGGTAGACAGGATCATTTTAATGACGTTGGCAACATCATCCACTGAAAGGAACTTATCACGCGGAACCTCGCGGTCGCCCCAGTAATTGCTGTTAACCGGTCCCGGATTGATGTCGGTTACCTTGATGCCGTGTTTCAAAACCTGGTCCGCCAGGCCGCTGCTGATGCCGCGAGCCCCGAATTTGCTGGCGCAATAGAGCGGAGCCCCCGGATTGGTACGCTGCCCTGCCATGGAGATCAAAGTCATAATGTGACCCTTGCCGGACGCTTTCATGTCCGCAAGCGCTTCCCGGGTACACAACAGGACTCCGGTCATATTGACATCGACCATTTTCCGGTAAACCGCCAAATCAAAATCCGCCAGGTCGGGAGTCGGCAGTCCCAATCCTGCGTTGTTCAGAAGCACTTCGACCGGTCCGAATTGTTCCCGGCATGCGGTAAACGCCGCTTTGACGACGTTTTCGTCCGCGACGCTTCCGATTTCATAAGCAAAAGCCCCTTCCGGCATCATCGTTGCTGTTTCGGATAGGCCTTCACTGTTAATGTCCAGTGAAAATATTTTAGCTCCGCACTCTGCCAGCAGCAGGGCCGTCGCACGGCCGATTCCGCTGCCCGCGCCGCTGATAAAAATTACTTTGTCTTGAATTGCTTCCGCACTGTAAGCATTATTCATTGTATAAAACTCCTTGATTTAAAAATAGCCGCCGTTGGACACGACTTCTGTCGGTCTCATGCCGCAATTGACCATATCCCTGATATCGTCTTCCTTGTTCAATATTTTTTCGGCTCTTATCAATACATCGTATGCAATGTCCTGCGGCACACATACCACGCCGTCGATGTCTCCGAAAATCCAGTCTCCGGGATTGATTGTCACTTCTCCTATTCTAACCGGTTTCTGATAGTAATACATGCGAAAACGCCCGAGCATTCCGACGCTGGTCCGATACTGATGAAAAATCGGAAAGTCCTGTTTCAGGATTGCCTGGGTGTCGCGGATGCCGTTGATGAATGCGCCGCGGCAGCCGGCTTTGATCGCGGCCATCGTCATTACTTCACCCCATTGGGCCGTGATGGTATCCCCGGAGCAATCCCACATAACAATTGAGTCCTCGTGGAGGTCTTCCAGCATTTCCGCCCGCATTTCGAATTCGCCGTCGGTGGTGATATCCGGAGCGCCTTTGATGGTGAATGCCATTCCCGCCATTTTCATGTCTGGATCCAGCGGCAGATACGATGACGGCAGCGCACAGTTTACGTTGTGGTCGAACCGCATGACGTCATTGACTGCCGGCACATACAGCTTCAAATACCGTTCCCGCAGTTCTGCTGTTGATATCGGCCATTTTTCTATGACTGGTTTAATCATAATTACTGCTTTCTGTTAGTTTTCCTGTCTGAATTGTTATTTGTATAGTAAGTTTCCATAGATTGGATTCTTACTTGTTTACCAGTCCCTTGTCGTCGTACAATACGACTTTTTGGATTTGTTTCCCGTCCCGGTAATAAACACATTGCATACTTCCCTGAGCAATTTGTTGACCGGGGGCGGAAAAACTTATTTCATATTTTTCTTTGTCCAGGCTGATGATTATTACTTTTGAGCCTGAATGTTTTTCTTCTACCGCGTTCCAACCCGGAGGGCCGAAAACCGAATAAAACGACGTATTGTCAGTTTTACCGGTGTTCCGGCAGAGCCAGAACAGTGACGAGCCCATTTTCCCTTCGTTTGGAGCGCCGGGGAAGTATGAATATCCCTTGTGCATAATACCTTTGCCGAAAGAATATTCCGCTTTGGCGTCAGAAACCGTAAAGACTTTTAAAGCCACATCTCTGCGTTTGTATTCAATCATGTCTTGAGCCAGTTTTGTCATTTTTCCGATGCCGTCATAATTGTTGAAGTAAAAACGCCAGTTGACAGTGTCGTTGTTCCGTTTTTTGATCATTTCGTCCCACATGACAAAGATACGCGGCTTCTTGATGCAGAGGATGCGTCGCCGTACTCTTTGCGGCGGCGGATTTTCCTTATTATAAGACTCGGCCGCTTCATTGACCAGAGAGGCGAAATCGGCGGTATTTCCGACTGACAACATCTTTGCGACGGCTTTTTTATTCTGGTTTTTATTGCCGAAATTGACCGCACAATGCGATGAAATCAATTTGTCGTAGCTATTATGCAAAGGATTCCGGTAACTTGCCCGGCCCGGGGTATTGAGCATCAGTTCTCCATCCTGAATCAGCATAATTGCATTGCGGTTGGGATAATTATGGGCCCATTTTGTTTTTCCGCCGCCGCCGCTGCGCATTGCCAGCATGATCTCCTTGAATGGACTCCAGCCCAGCCGGATGAAGCCGATACCGCAGTCAAAATATTTTGCCGCCGGTAATTTCAGTTCTTCCGGCGAAACCGGTTTAAGGGATGATTTATCAAAGATTATCCGCATTAACATCGAATCAAAATCATAGCGCCCGCCGCTGAAACGCTGGTTGAGCCAAAGTCCAAGACCGTTATTAAATGCGTATGAGAGGTAGGTACACATCGCTTGATGCGGGATACACGGGAAATCGCCGTCACCGAAATTGACCCCGATAGCGGAACGTCCGTTGGTTGGATGTTTTGGGGCGCAATAGTTGTAAACCAGATATTCCAGTGTGCCTTTAAGATGGGTTCCCTGCGCGAATTCGATGGCTTTTTCTTTGCCCTGAGCAATTGCGCCGGGGATGAAATTGGCAACACCAAACCAGAGATAGGACAACGGTTCGTTATAGCTGCCGTCGTCCTCAAATGCCGTCAACCACTTTTTTAAACCATCGGCTGCAAGTTCCTCCGCTTTCTTTTCGCCCAGGACCCGGGCAACGATTATCCCGCTCCCGGCCATTGCCGCCTGCCAGTTGCTGTAATGATCCCTGGGAACTTCCAGAAAGCGCATGATCGGATACATGACTTTGACTCGAATGGCTTCTCTCATGAATTTATCTTCATCCGGGGTCCATAATCCACGGGTCCAGAGCCAGGCTGTCGCGATGCCGCTTCCGGCACTGCCGGTTTCAAGGCCGCCTACCGGATATTCCGGATTGTACTTGCGAAGATGCGAATGGATCCAGAAACTCATCGGTCGCTTTGCCGCGTCAAGGATGATTGCTTTCAGAGCCCGCCCCAGTTCTTTGTCGCCGGTGCACATCCAGACAAACGCCGGAATTTTCAGTCCGCCCAGCTTGTAAATATATTTTTCGTCTTTTCCTTTTGGTTTGTAATAGGATTGGATGGTTTTTTTTGCTTTGACGGTAAGCCAGCCCCAGGTCTTTCTGGCTTTTTCATCTTTTTTCAGAATCTCCGGCAAACGGGCAATTTCCTCTCTGGAAAAGTATAGCGCTGCGCCGCCGAGGTCAAGTTTTTTCAAACGCTCCTCATTCAGTTTCAGATTCATTTTTCCGAGCGGCTTGGAAAATTTGAACTGGTGAGTCAGATTTTTATCTTCAAACGCCCTGGGCGCTGGTTTGACGTTCCATGGTTCTTTTGCCGTTGCCATTTGGAATATGCTGAATATGCCGGCTGTTGCCATTATATGTTTTATCTTAACCATCAGACTTATTTCCTTTTTTAATTTATTTCAAATTGAGTTAGTCCTAGTGCCGCGGCCTGCCCAAATGCCAGTACGACCGGACCGAATCCGTGACAATTGTTAGTTGCAAACGGATGAGCTGCATATTCAGCTTTAGTTCCCATTCCCGGTGAGATTACCCCCGTGCAGGTGTTATAAACCGAACCGTCCGGTTCAATATAACTCATATAACCGCGTAAACCGCATTCCAGCTTTTCTTTGTATTGAGTTTTTACCAGATTTAATTGAAGAGCCACTCCCAGCGCGTAAAGGATTTTTCCGGAACCGGAAGTCTCCACATAGGAATCGTAATCGGTTATTTCCTGATGCCACATGCCGTTTTCATCCTGAAAATTCAAACATGCTTCCAGCAGGTCCACAAATACTTTCTCCGTTTCTTTCCGGCGTGGATAATCCTCCGGCAGCCCCCTTACCAGTTCCGCCAGTGCGAAAATTCCCCAGCCGTTGCCGCGACTCCAATGGTCTTCAGACATCTGCATGGGATCTTTCTCCTGCTGCCATTCACCGCAGAAGCCGCGGCTTTGATGAACCAGTTCGTTTTCGGGATCACGGAATACCTCGATCATCCGCAGGGTTTGATCAATCGCTTCCTCTATCCAGTCATGGCGGTTAAAATGAACTCCAGCATGGACCAGGAACGGGCTGACCGCCGCCGCCACGTCAATCCAGATACGCGGCGGATCGTTAGGCTCCCAGAACTGACTCGAAAAAATTCCTTCTTTACTCCTCGGGCAATTCTCTATCAAATCCTCGGCTTTTTCCTCCACAACCGCTTCCGCATTCCGGAAAAATCCGTTACGCAGCAGCAGCGCAGTAGCGGAACCGCCGACATTGTAGAGTTTAAATGCGCCCATTCGCCGAGTGACTTCTCCATTGATGAACGGAGTTAAATGCTCTTCCAGACGATCCATAAAACATGGCTTTCTGTTCCATAGCCACAAACGGGCCATCCCGTAGAGAGATATGATGCCTGAATAGCTGTCTAAGTCGGATATCAAACAATGTTTGTCAAAGGCTTTTTTCGCAATTTCGATAGTACTGATAGTTGTCATTAGTTAATTTTTTCCGTTAATGATTTTAAGGTTATGGTAATTATTCATAGGGATCCCAGAAAAAATTACCTGTATAGTACCGGAAAGGTGAGAACCTGTATGGGTTGTAATCGGTGGTAAATGTTTCGCTGAGACCTTTGCCTTGAATTTTTACCGCTTCGGCGTGCCCGTCAACGAAAGTGACATTCGCGGCGCCGCCGTGCCGGGTATCAACCTGGCCCCAACTGGAACTGGTTGAATAATAATCAAAAACTCGGTAAAAACCCTGGCCAGGGGTCCCTCCACGGTAGCAATCCATGACCAGAGATGACTGGCTGGGACGACTTAACCGGTTTAATTTATTTCCCATCAGGTTTCCATTGATATTCAACGCAAGGTTACGATTTATACCGTATGCCGGATATTTGAATACCGACCAGTATGTAGTTGATTTTCCATTGTAGAATAAATTTACAATGTCTTTATTCATATAGTTATCTCTGGCACTGTGCAATAAACAGGGACACCAGAATATCTTGGCGTTAAGATTGGTTGCGTGAAGTAATATTACCGCGCCATAAGTAAATCGAGTCGTGCTGGTTGGCTGGTCAGGGATGCCAATGTAATATTCCGGTATTACGTGTCCGTCAAACATGTCCGCATACAATGTATTGGCTTGACCAACCTGTTTCAAATTGCTTATGCAGGAAATCGCCTTGGCCTTGTCGCGTGCCTTATTGAGCGCCGGCAAAAGCATACTGGCGAGAATTGCTATTATCGCTATAACTACCAACAATTCAATTAGTGTAAAACTCTTGTTCTTCATTTCCAACTCCCTGTTTTATTATTCTTTTTTGTACTGTCTTCCGGTTTAGTTCCAGTTGTTCATGACTTTATTGACCGGGAGAACTATCCGGACGGACCACTATTCCGTCCTATTGCTCCATACGACTTCCTCCTTTTTTTTATAATTTATTACAGACAACATTCAGGTTTTCCCTCCTGTCCGAGTCCAAACGCCAGATGCTTTGCCGGTGACAGTTCAAACCCGGCTTGAACCATTTCTGATTGTAACTCTTTGACCGGTAAGTCTCTGATATTGGATAACTCTGTTTGCACTGCCATCGCGGCCGCGATTCCCACGGTTTGCCCCATGCCGCAACATGTCGGGGTCATGCGGCAACTGCTATGGGCGATTTGATCAGTGCTTATACATTTACCGGCCACCAGCAGATTGGCAAAATCCCTGCTGTAAAGGCAGCGAAACGGAATGCTGTAAGGGGCAACCCGTTTGCGCCAGCCGGTATTTCCTTCTTTACTCAGGCTGTGAAAATCAATTTGTGACGTCGCGACAACAGTTCCGTCGTCAAAATTGCAGCCATTTATAATGTCTTCAGCCGTAAGAATATAGTCTCCGATAATCCTGCGGCCCTCCCTGATGCCGATTGTCGAGCCGCTGGCTGCCGGAATATAATCCTTGAAACGATCACGCTGAAGGAAGTGTACTATTTTCATCATTTGAATTCTGGCTTCTGCTTCTGCTGAGCTAAGATCCCACGGGGAAGTTGAATCATGTTTCATGATTTTTGTCGTGTTGCAATAAACCCGGCCGTCTTCGAGCTGAAGATGAACTTTCAACCCCGGTAACTCGTCAATAGAATCGTATGGCGTCATTCCTTCCGGCAGATATGGCACAACCGGCCTCGGTGATTTGACCATATGAAAAATCAGACTCATATGCAGCTGCATACCGTTTTCCGGGTGTCCTTTCATAAATTCGGCTCCGGCCAGAAAAGCCAAATCTCCTTCGCCCGTCGCGTCGATAAAATATTTTGCGGTCGCTTCAATCATTTGACTGCACGCGACGATTTTAACTCCGGTCAGTTGCCCGGTTTTTCCGGTCGCTTCGATCACACTGGCATGAAACAATACCTCTACTCCGGCTTGCTGACAAAGCCACTGCCAGAGGCCTTTCAGGGTTTCCCCATTAAACATTCGCCCGCCGCCTGAGAGTCCGCATTTGTCCAGTTCCCGGTATAAATATGCGAAAATATCGCCAAGTCCGGAAGTGTTGGCGAACCATTCGTTAACCAGCCCGGAAGTGGAACATCCCCCCAGCGCGTTGGTCTCTTCAACCAGCAGCACCTTGCTGCCTCTTCCTGCCGCCGCCACCGCCGCGGCGGTACCTGCGGAACCGCCGCCGGCCACGATAATGTCATAATGTTTGTTCTTGTTCATATTAATCCTGATATTGAGTCGTAATTATGCGGCTTTCTCAAGCATTATCAAACTTCCCGTTAAATATCGTTTATGTGCGGAATGATACCAGCCTGAAGCATTTGCTCGGCCTGTCCGAATAATAACATAACCGGGCCGAAAGAATGGATATCATTAAGTATCCATTCCCGGTTTGCGTAATCGACAGTGGTCCCGTTTCCGGGAGCAAGACAGCCCTGACAGCAGTTGAAAACCGAACCGTCGAGCGCGATATAGCGGGACATGCCTTTCAGACCGCGCTTAAATACATCTATGTATTCAACCGCGTCCAGTGATTTGTTCTTGATGCCGCGTCCCATTGCGTATAAAACCAGTCCGGTGCCGGAGGTTTCCACATAACTGGAATGATCCTCCATGGCTTGATGAAGCATACCGTCCTCGTCCATGTGATCGCGGCATCCCTCCATCAGATCCTGGAACGCCTGCAGAATCGCCGGATAATCCTTGTGCTCTTTTGGTAGATCGTAGACCATTTCCGCCAGCGCCAATGCGCCCCAGCCGCACCCACGGCTCCAGAATGATGGTGTTAGTTCGCCCGGGGCTTCATAATTGATCGCCTGATGGTAGATCTTGCGTGATTTGTTGAATAAAATTTCATGATGCTTCAGCATTTGGAAGCAGCTTTCATCGATGAAGTCGTCGCGTTTTGCCGCCAGTCCTGTCCAGAGCATGAACGGACAGATGCCGAAAACTGTATCAATCCAGATAAAACCTTCGCTCTGGTCTCTGCGATTGCCGCCGGGCTGGTCAAATATACCTCGGGAATCGCGGTGCTGGTTTTTACAAAGGTCATGAGCTGTTGCCACTAATGCGTCGTATGCTTCCGGCAGCATGCCCCGCAAAACCATGAACGCAGTGGCGTTGCCGCCCCAGCGGTAGACCCGGTCGCCATAGATGCCGCCGGCTTTAGTGACTTTTCCCTGCCAGAACGGCTTTATGTACTCTTTCACCTGATCGAGAAGCATTTCTGATTGCATTATCCTGGCGAGTCTTGCCAGAGCCTGCAGACTTACTATTCCGGCATAGTGATCCAGGCCTTGACTGGCCAGATGTTGTTGCCAGACGTTTAATGCCACGTCGGAATAAGTTGTCTCGATCATAATTTCCCTTTCAGAGTTGTTTTCTTTTCCTGATATTCCATTATTTCTATCCAATGTATTATGTTCCGTATTCAAATCCGGGTCATCGTGACAACGAATTTTCACCCCGGGTATAAGTCGGCCTGATCGTTTTTCCATCGGTCCCTGTTGACCATTTTATCGTATCGGTCATATTTTCCCATTTCAGGGTAATTTTGAGTATTTTGTCGCGCCGGACAAATTCAACTTTCGGAGCCTTTTGCTTCTCCGGCAATGGCAGAAGAAGCGCGGCGAAATAAGGGTTTCTGGCAACCGTATCGGCACGCAGCCGTTGAATGATTCTGGGATAATGCGAATTGGGCGGAAAATAAAGGTCATGACTCAATTTCAGGATTGAGGCCGCATTAATATACACAGCACAGCGTGGACTGGCAGCCCGCCCGGTTTTATTCAAGACCATTCCACCGGAGATACTCGCATCAGCCAAGTTCAATTTCCTGGAATTTTTTGACGGATTGAATGGGGTTGATGCGTCGAAGGCCAGATATACTTCTGCCAGTCCCGCTTCTTTTTCCCGGGTTGTAAAAGCAAGTTTATGTGCGCCCGGACCTAGATTGAATTTAATCGGGACCAGCCGACGTGAAACCAACGATTTTTTTTTCGCTGGACCGGCAAACAAATACCAGTTGCAACTAGTTGCGTGTCCCAGTTCCAGTTTGACCGGTTTGCGGTTATCGATCTTCAACCAGAAAGAGTTGCTGTTAACCGGATAAGCAGCGCCGGCCATCCCCCGGACCCATACCGACACCGTTTGCGGTTTTGCCAGCTCAAACTTCCATTCAACCCTGCCGTTTGGCGCGCCTTCCGGGGTGTGGACATATTCCCTGAATGGCCGACATTTGAGCATCGCGCCGTTTTTGTTCAGTTCGATAATTTTATCGGACGGGACCATCATCAACCAGGAATAGCGATGCCGCTGATTATCCTTCTCCATATCGTCCAGGACTACCGCATAGGCAGGAATGCCATTCGATGGCCGGATAAACAAGGTTTGGCGGATTGCCCGGCGCAGTCCCGCGCCGGTTTTGCCCGAGTCATTGATATTGTATGCGGAAGTCAGGTCGGAACATGAATAACCGAAGTCTTTGGAATTGGAATATGCGGTCATTTTGCCGTCAACCCGTCTTGTTACTTGCCCCTGGCCATCGATCAGGACAAGATTATGAGCGAAACTGTTGCTCCGGCTGTCCTGGACGAACCAGTCGTTGGCGTAACCTGAATCAATGGCCCACATCTCGCCGAGTCCATAACAACAGAAATGGCCTTTGTCGGACTGGGCATGACTGCCGCCTTTGCCGTTCGGCGCCCGGCCGTAGGGCCCGGATTCGATCGAGAACAGCACATCATTTTTCTGCCATCCGGTCCGCCACAACGCGTATTCGCGAATCGGGAAATAAGCGCTTAACGGAAATTTCGCAAAATCCACGACGCCTTTCGGCGTACCTTGCGCCAACAGCCATTGCGTTAAAAAATAGTTTTTAAGTTCCTTCTGTGATTTTTCCCAAAGCCACATGGCTACAGGGTCCTGATTGGCTACGGCCAGAAACAGACATTCCAACCCGGCTGAAGCATAATCGTTATCGCCTCTGGTATCATGCAGCCTGGTGCCCGGAATCAACGTCTCGACAAATGCAAACGGCATGTTTTTCAGACGTGGATTCTTAAAAAAGTCTTTGCCGCCGGAGCCGCGCAGCAGCCAGGCGAATATCATCATTCTCGGGACCATGCCGTACCTGGCGTAACAATGTCCCTCAAGATAAAGCCCCTGTGGATCGAAACAATGGTTTATCCAGCCTTCCAAAAGAAAAACGACTTTTTCCAGACGCCGTGCAAATTCGGATCTATGTCTGAAGCACCACGCGAGAATCCCGGCGGGAGCCCCGTTTAGAGCGATATGATTATGGGCCAGATATACCGCAGACTTCGGATCACCGAAATAACGGATGAAATCATCGATATATCCCTTGCCGGTCTCCGCGATTAAATCCCGTTGTTCACTAGTCATCAGTGAGCCGAAAAACAGATATCCCAGAGCCAGCCCATAGGTGATATGTCCCCTGGCGCCGGGCATTCCACCCTGAATTTTTTTATTGGTCACAGGAAAATTACGACAGGTGGCGGTCAGCAGCGCAATTCCTTTGTCGGCATATTTACGGTTTCCGGTTATTATATAGGCGTATCCGAGTTTTTCCATCCACGCAACCAGCGGGATGCCGACAATCCGAGGCCACAATAAAGAATTGGTTTTGCTTTTGGCGACATAATCCCGGTCAGGCGACACTGGCTCGACCGTCAAAAGCTTATCGGCGGCGGCAAGCATAGCCTGTCCCTGGGACGATGTGCGCAGCTTGTTCCGCGTCGCCGCATCGAGCGTAAAGATATCGGCGCCGTCCGTCCTGATTCCGCCCGCGCCCAGCGCCAGACATATCAGTGCCAATCTTAAGTTTCTTACACTCAAAACAGCTTGTGTAGTCGATGTTTTCATGTTGTTTCCATTATTTAAAAACCCGGTCGAAAAATCGCTTTTTGATAAACCAGGATGGTTGAGCCGTTCGTAAACGCAGTTTAATTGCGTCCATTAAATAAAAAATTATGATTCGCTCATTTTTCCGGCGCGCTCAAGCGTCAACGCCGATTCCGGTTTGCCGCCGATATAAAACCGTTCAATTTCTTCCGCCAGACACTGCCAGCGCTGTTCAAATTCGATTGAGTTATTGGCCCGGTGCGGGGTCAACAAAACCCGGTCGTTCTGCCGCAGCGGACTGTCTTCCTCCAGCGGTTCATTTTCAAAAACATCCAGCGCCAGATAGATGTTTTTAGTTTCTACCGCCTCGATCATCGCCTGTTGATCGACCATTTTACCGCGAGCTATGTTTACGAACAACGCTTCATCGCGCATCAAGTCGAATTGGCTTTTCCCGATCAGATGGTGAGTTTCCGGGGTATATCCGCCGGCCAGTATAATGATTTCGCATTCGGAAAACATTTCATTCAGTTCAAGCTTGGTCAAACCGGCTTCTCCAGCGGCTTCCGTCGACAGATGCCCTGAACATACCATCAGTCTATCCGTAAATGTCTTAAGTAGATTTATGATTTCACGGCCAATCAAGCCGTAGCCGATTACCCCGACTTTCCGGTTGTGCAGAATTCTGGAACGTCCGTACTTGAATCTCGGCCACGCTTCCCCGGTCCGCATGTAAAGATGGTAATTGTGAATGTACATCAACGAAGAAAGGATCAGTCCAAGGGTATATTCGGCCATCGGTCGCGGACGTGACGACCCGGTATGGATAACCGTCAAGCCTTTTTCCAGACAGTAGATGTCCTCTATATTCTGGCGGGTGCCTCCGTAGGTTGATCCGACCAACTGCAAATCGGTTCCTTTATTGATAACTTCTCTGGTTATCAGCATATCAGGCGTATAAGGAACAACCACTCCGCTCTTTCCGGCAATATTAGCCAGTATCTCCGCTTCATCAGTTGAATCGATTTCAACGATATCGGCATATTGCTCAATGAGTTTTCTGGCTTCCGGGTCCGCTATCTTGCACATGAAAAGAATTTTCGGTTTCATCTTTATTCCTGTTCTTTATTTAATCTTGTTAGCAGCCTTCAACAATTCATCTATCGCCGACTGCTTTGCATTTTTTGTTTCAAGCTGAGATGCCGCAATACTGATGCCGAGTCCGGCCCGATAGTTCCCGGCCGCGTCAAAGAGCGGGGCCGCCGCACGAAAAGACACTTCTGCGTCAAACGGGCTTATTGCATAACCCTGAGTACGAACCTCTGAAAGAAAAGTTTCGAGTTTTTCGCGGCTTCCCCAAAGGTGCTGTCCCATTTCCGCAAACGGCTGTTTTTCTTCCAGATGTTCCCGCATTTCCTGATTGGCGTGAGCCAGGGTTAACAGGCCCGCCGCATTGGCAAATATATTGTAGGTATGACCACTGACTTTTTGTAATACGTTCGGCCTTTCATAGCCGATTCTGAATGTCAGTTCAACTGAATAGTTTTTGATTTGCGTCATTACTACGACACAACGCGGTAGAGTATTGAAAAGTCGATGCATTTCACGTTTTACGGCATCTTCAAACTCGCTGTCCGGGTTGGCGTTAAGCACCATCTCGCAAAGTTCCGGCCCGATGACGAAGGCCCCGTCATATTTTGCCAGAAAACCGCCCGAAAGCAGAGTGCTTACCATATGGTGGGTTGCCGGGGTTTTCATGCCCAGAGCGTCGGCAATCTCTTTCAGACGCATCCCGTCCTCCGACTTCCCGACCAGTTTCAGCACATCCATTGCCTTGACTACTGATTGTATTGTATTTCCGTTCGACATAGTAAATTTAGTATTGATAAACTTTGTTTTATTAATAATAAATTATACACTGTTGAATACAAAAAGTCAATATTAAAAATAATTATTTTTAAAAAAACTATTGACCGCCATCCCGCAAACGGGATAACTGGAGTTGAAAGTTGAAAGTTGAAAGCAAAGTCAAATACGGTTCAAAAAATTGCGATGAGACATCTATTCAATCCTGCTCAGGAAATTTAAAAACCGAATTTGGCGGGCGAAACTTGCAAACGGGGATGCATATCCCGACCGTTGAGCCGGACATACCGCGTAGACGGGCGGCTCGTTGGACACTCGCCCTTCACAAAATCATTGATTTGGTCTATCTCCTCCATCCACCCGGATTGATACTTACTGTCCCCGCCGTTCTCATTAAGCCACGGTGAGTCACGAGTAAATATTGCGCAGAAATCTTTATCGGTACGGAAACCGGCGCCATCAGGCGCCGTTGGAAATATCTATCTCTCCGAGCGAATAGAAGCCGTCATTTCGGCGACCGTATATTCCGAGCTGCATCATTGCGTTATTGAAAAACGGCATTCTTACGCCAAGCTGCAGTTCACACGTTCCGGAGACAAGGCTTTGTGGAACTTGCCAAGTCAGCTGATCGTTGATATTCGCCAGGGGCTTCCAGACTTGGTTTGAACAGCCAACACCGGGGGACTGTTGCGCTTCCCACAAAATTTTATCATCCCGTACCAGCCTCAGAACAATTTCAAACTGCTCGAAACATGGTGCGCAGCCAAGGTTCCACCACGTAAATTCGGTTAACATCTCCTGTGAACCGTCAGAAAGTCCGGAGACCCTGATTTGCGAGGGAATCAGCCGGTAACCGCTTTTCAGTGCCATGTTGCGCCAGATGTTTTTTTCGTCTTCGCGGGTCATCCGGTCATATTGATTTTTGAAGAATTTATAGAAGGAATAAATACGTTTCTCCGGTAAAGGTATATCACGCTCGACATTGGTAATCGCGGTCATGGCTGGCGGTTCGCCGCCGGCGTGCCAGTAGGAGAGGCCCTGGCGCAATCCGAAATCCAGCGCTTCCGGCAGAATCAGGTTTTCAAACATGATCTTGGTTTTGTCGCGGTGCCTCATCAGGGTGTCATGAATATTTTTACATATATAAGGACCTGAACCGAATTCATAGGAATGGCCAAGACCGTCGAATTTAAGCATAACGTTGTTGGCGACCGCATGGTCAATGGCGGGCCACGCGTCTTTGACGGTGATGCTGTCGATATAAATGGGACGCCCGAGCGACAGCGACAACTGTTTGTCCGGAAACGCACGGCGATAACTGTCTATTGTGCGGATCAATGCCTGATTGTATTTTTCAATGGTAAAGCCCTGTTCAACCCATATCTCCGGTTTGTAGTGATCGGCGACATGCATTTCGCCCCAGCGCCCGACATGCGAGATTGAGACGCTTTCGACGGCCGGATTGCCGTTATAGCGTTTGCCGAGTTCGGCAATCAACGCGTCTGTTTTTTCGAGATATATTTCATCCCAGTACAGAGGATAACGTATCGGCTGTTCCCGGTCGGACGGGATATTATTGAGCAGCCAGGTGTTGCGGTAAAATTCGATCGGCTCGTCAATATATTTCGCTCCGGCGTCGAATACCCATTGCGGAGTTCCCTGATCGTATAAAGTGCCCAGGGTATCCATGCCGCGGACCTTCAAATGAACTTTGTACCCGTTATCGATCCATGAGTTGAAACAACCTTCCCATTCGGGATGGTCCCAGTTAAATTCGCCCTCGCACGGTTCAATCAGACACCACGGGACGTCAATCGCGATTTTGTCGCAGAGGTTTTCCCTGAAAAACCAGCTGTCCGACGGTACCGCTGAAAACGGTATTTTATGATTGCGCTGAAGGTATGAGATTCCGCATCCCCGGTTGTGCAGAATGCCGTTATACTGTTCTGGGCTGAAAATGTGCATCTTGAAGTATCCTTTATACACTGTATGCAAGTTGTTCCTGTAATGCGCCGGAACGTTTGGTTTTATGTCCATTATGTTTTTTAGAACTTGAGTCTCCGGTATATCCATAAGCTAGATTATCAAGGATTTTACCGGCCACGGGATCGGTTTCGGCTTTAGAGCCGACCAGCAGGGATGATATCAATATACTGCCTGAGCCGACCGGGAGTTCAAATGCGATCTGACTGTAACCTGAATCGAGGAAATCGTATTCAATCGGCATCAATTCATCCGGCAGCAATCCGTTGCCGACCCGGCTCAGGACTTGTCCCTCCCGATTGCCGTTGCGGTCTTCGGTAAACGTCAGGAAAGTATGGGTAAGATATGTATCGATGTTCCACCTTGACATATCCGCTTCATTAATATCTTTGAACATCGGATGATCCGGGACGCAGATATCGGCGCGGTCTGCATGCTTTGTCATATTGGTGGCCCAGCGGGACCAATACGGCTGGGTTTTGCGGACAACATTGATTCCGGTGCCGAGAATGTTTGCTGAATAAGGACCGGGGTTTTGTTCCAGTACTACGACTTTTCCGCCTTCGGAACACCATTGCCGGATTTCAGCGGCAGCGGCGACCACGTTTTCATCGAGAGCAAAAGGTCCGATCAGGAAAACGCTGTCAACCGGGGTATAACCGGTAATTTCTCCGGGTTTTCTGAGATAATTCGCGCTGATATTTAATTTGCCGGCCGGATCGTAAGCATGAACTTTAACACCTTTCAGTTCCGGCGAGGAATAATTATATACTTTAAAGTCAAGATAGTTTTCGGCCTTGACCTGACCGTCGACGTACGCGTTGATCAAAATTCGGTTGTCTCCGGCTCCGGCAGGTATGTCCAGCGCCAATTCGCAACTGAAATTATTATGGTATTTTACCCGGACCTTTTTGCTGAAGATATTTTTTCCGTCAAACAATACTTCAATGGTAAAATCACAATTTTCCGGCAGCGTGATATCTTCATGGCACAATAAAAGGCGTCCATGTAAAGAATCGCCCTGACCCAAATGGCGGTCCCAGCATTCGAATTGCACGTGGACCGGTCCCATAATTTTCCTGTAAACATCCCAGACCGGTTTTTCCCGGAGGCGGTCCTTGTCGAACGGGTTAAAGAACCAGGTATACTGGCCGAACGGGATATAGCCGCTTAACTTGGAATCGGATTTACGCAAACGCCACATTGCTTCCGCGTACTCCTTGAGGATAAAAGACTGCATTGCCATCGATTCTTCACTCAGTTTTTTGATTGTTCCGAGCCGCATTGTGACGACCTTGCGCTGTCTGATATCGGTTTCATCATGGATCATGAATTCGCCGTCATTATTTGTGTAGGCCGCTACGCTTTCAGTCACTATCACCGGTTGGAAAACCATTTCGTTTTTCCGGCTGTAATAGGCGTAATTGTCGAGTTCCCGGAGGTTTTCGGTATACCAGCCGCCATATTGATGCATGTCGTCGACATCGCCGACGTTTTTCTGAACCAGATCCACGGCGTCACCGCCGGAATTAGCGATAATCGGTCGCTGGTCGAGTTCGTGAACCGCTTTGCACCAGCCATCGAGGATGTCGAACAACGGGGCTCCCAGGCCAATATTTCGTTCCGACGCGACAATTATTTCATTGCCCAGTGACCATAAAGCGATAGAAGGATGGCGGCGGTATTCTTTGACCAGCGCGCAGATTTCCTCAATGGTGTTTTCAGCGAAAACCGGGTTGCCGAATGCGTAACAGCCGATAGAACCGTGGATCGGCATTTCAAAGATTACCATAATTCCCTGACGGTCGCATTCGTCAAGCCAGGCATGGCACGGCGGTTCCGTGTGGAACCTGCTGATTTCCACTCCTTGTTCTTTGACTTTACGCACATAAGCGGCAATATAAGGCTTGTCGTGGGGAACGTTACAATGGGGGAAACCGTTTTGACCGCGCAGAAAATATGGTTTGCCGTTAAGATAGAATTCGCTGTCGCGAACCCGGAGTTCAAAGAACGCCGCGGGCTGGGTGATGCACTGGAGTTCATTGCCGTTTGTGTCAAACATTTTAGTTTGCAGCGAATACAGATAAGGAGAGCCGGGGGTCCACATTTCTGGATTATCCACTTCCAGAACGATCCTGGTTCCGCCGGATGCTTCCGCTACTTTTCCACCTTCGGCGTCATACAATTCACATCGGATATGATCGAATGTTCCATCGACTTCAACATTCACTTCCAGCGTATTGTCGCATATATGAAGCTTGGGAGTGGACATTTCAGCTTTACTTTTGCTGATCAGCCAGGTATCGCGCCAAATACCGCCGGCGCAATCGGTAGACCCGAGCGGGACCGCCCAGTCCTTGTAGCGCGGACTCTGAGTGAACGGATCATTTTCGTCAGGCTCTAAAGGCTCTATCGATGGTTTGTCCGTGACTCTTACCGCCAGCAAATCAGTCCCGTCGCCCAACCGGTCGGTCAAAGCAACTACGAAAGGTTTATACGCGCCCAGGTTATGATAAAGCAATTTACCATTGAGAAACACTTCACACTCGGCGGATACGCCTTCAAATTTGATGACAATCGGTTGTTCAGCCGGACATGCCGGCAGATTTTTGTAGTACCATCCGGTGCCTGACGGTTCAGTCGGAAGCCACTTTTCATAGTTCCAGCCGACATCGTTCCAGGCGTGCGGCAGGGATACCTGAATTGTAGATTCAGGTATCTGTTCCGGGCTCAAACCTTCGGCGATATCCGGCGCGGCGAAGAGCCAGTTGTCATTAAACAATTTTCTTATTGAATCTGAGTACATTGTGTTCTCCAATATTTATATTATCTTTTCCAAGTGAAAAACTTTGAATACGATTGTTTTTTTCAATTTGTTGGACTCATCAACGAAAATCAATGAGCTATTATTACAATTTTCTTAATCTATTATCACCACCTTCAAGTTTTTAAAATAAATGGTTCCGGTGCATTTCAATATGCCGAGATTCAGGTAAAAAGATTTCGTTCCGTAGGGGACTTCATGGCTGAATTTTACACTTTTCCAATCAGAGCTTCCGCTTCCTATTTTGGCTCCTTTGTAAATGGTTTTGCCATTACTGTTTTTAGCGGCGGTGGATAATTTGCCGCCATACCAGTGTTTTTGGGGACTGGAAATATTTTCTACTTTAACGTCTGCGGATACTTCAATTTTTTTACCGGATATTGCTTTAAGCTGTTCCGGCGAAAATCTGATCAGTACTGTGGTCAGCTTGTTGCTTTCAACTCTTTCCGGAGTTGCGTTTATTATCATGGCTCCTTCAGCGAAATTTACAAAGTCAGCTGGTTTTCGTTTGCCGAATATTTCGTCGGCGTTGGCCAGCTTTTTTTCCAGAATGACTTTTTTATTTGTTTCGGGAGCATTAAAATTTAAGGTTATTGCCTGATCGGGATTTTCTATTTTTTTCAGTTCATTATCCAGAACCAGAATTGTTTTTTCCAGATTAGCTATTCTTTGCTTCAGTTTTTTATTTGTATCAAACTGTGAACTAAGCCCCAGGACTTCCCTGGGAGGATTGTTTTTCAGCTCAATAAGCTTTTGCAGCAGAGCCTCTCGGTTTTCGCCGGTATATGCCGCGACTGCGTTGATAACAGTCAAAAATGTGATTATATAAAGTTTGTGCATGATGTTTCCCTCATTTTCCCTTAAGAGTGTAACGCGGGATTTTATCAAAGCCCGGTTGGGTTATATAATCGGCCGCTCCCGGAATATTCACGGTACGTTTTTCGTTTTCGCATGAAATAATATATTGACCCGGTTCCGGCAGAGAAAAATATGCTTTCCCGTTATTGTCGGTTACCGCGCCGATTTCCCGGTTTTTGCCATGAATCGTGACTATTTTATTTTTAGCTTTATCGGGCAGTTCGACGATGCATTCAGCTCCCGGATTCTTTGCAAGAGGCGGCATCGGCCGCAAAGCTGCGCGATAAGCGTCGTTTACTTCATTCCTGATATGGGAAGGATAGTCGGGATCAAACCAGTTGACCGCCTGGCTGCCATATCTTTTTAAATTTACATTGGTTTGTTTTTCAGGCAGGGCAGGGCCGGAGCAAACCGGATATTTAACCTCCGCCCATGGATATCCTTTGAATTGGGGAATCCGATTTTGTTCGATCATTTTCGCCGTTATGCCCCACGGATTTCCTTTTCCGGTATTATCAAACCTGATGAACCCGTCCAAACTTAATCCCATATATATTTGTCCCGGGATTTCCAGATCCTTGTACAATGACGCAACCCTGAATACTTTAGCCGCTTTTCCGGTTACCTGACTTGGAATCGGGCCGATCCAGCCATTCCAGGCTCCATACGCGCAATATAATGTTTCGCCGTAGATTACCGGGCGAAAGCCGAATACAGTCTGCCAGTTTCTGACAAAACGGTCGATGTGAAAATCGGGATAGTGATAGTTGGCGGTGTCGCATGGCGGGCTTTCCTGCCATTTATCGGGCAGTCCCCAGGTTCCGACGTCTCCGTCACGCGTCATAATATAACCCGGCGCGATGGATTTGACATACTTGCCATACCATGCAGCTAGTTTATCATTGCGTTTATTGAATTCTTGCCAGGCTAAAACATCTTGACTCTGGGTATACACTTCGTTATCCGTGGACAGAATAATTACGGAGGGATGATTGCTTATAATTTTTACCCAGGCTCTATAGTTTTTTAAATTCTGTTGATGTACTTTACCCTTGAACCATTCTTTGCCGGACGTGAGTTTTTTCTGTTTCCAGGCTTTTTTTGCCGGATTCATTTTTACATCGAACACACCGCTATACAGGATAGGATACATTTGTGCATAGACAAACATTCCAAGCTTATCACACGAGTTGAAAAATTCGGGAGTACGGTATAAACGGGAATCATGAGTGCGAATAGTATTGATCCCATCCTTGCGCAGCAGGGGCAAAATAATATTGACCCGCTTTCGGTTATATTCATAATGCCCGACATCTCCCTGAACGATAAGGCGTTTTCCGTTGTAGAAGAAATCAGTTCCGGCAATCCATACTTCCCTGAAGCCGAATGTTGTTATTTGCCGATCAACAAGTTTACCGTTCTGATAAATATCCGTATACAATTGATAAAGAACCGGCTTGCCGTATTTTCCTCCGATCCCCCATAGTTCCGGATCGTTCCATTGCACTTTGTTTTTGACCGTATCAGATGAGTTTGCCGCCATGCTGATTTCTTTATCTGGCAGCTGTTTCTTAATTCTGTTGTTCAATACGGCGTACTGTTTAAGCTGTATCTTTTGCGGGGTGTCTGTACGGTTTTCAATGGTTGTTTCTGTTGTAAATTGATTTTTTCGCCAGCTTGTTTTGGTTAAAACAAATTCAGTTCTTACCGGAGAAGAAAATTCCAACCATACATCGCCTTGGATTCCCCATGCTCTTCCCCTCATTTGAAGCAGATCCGGGGTTTGGGGGCCGGGACTCTCCATATAAATATCAAGCACGTTCTCTCCCAGTTTCAAGTTTTTCAGGGGAATTTCGACCAGTCCGATATTTCCCTTATATGCCCCTTCATATTTGCCGTTGAGGAAAAATTTGGCGTTGCCTTCTATATTTTCGCAGATAAATGTCGCGGAGTTTTTATTTACGGGAAAATCAATCTTCAATTTTTTCCTGAACCATAGCTTGTTTTCGCACAATAAATTTTCAAACTTAAAACCTTCCCAGCCTTTCACTGGTTTAATAGCCCCTGTATGGCGATTTTTAGGGTCAACGTTTTCCACTGGATAAAATCTGAACCTGAAATATTTGGGGAAGCACAAAACAGGTACTGTTATATTTTTCCAATATTTATTGGGAGGAGAATGAAATTTTTTTGTTGTATGGTTCCCGTATTTCCCTGAAGCGATCTGCCATTGATCCCCGTTAAGACACCATTTGCTTCTCATTGTCGCAGTGCTGTTGAAAGGAACGTCCTGCGACATACCGGCCACATTATATTTGTCTGCGTTCTCTTTTCGTTTCCGGCTGTAGACCTTTTCCATCTTCGCCCATAGAGCAAGTCGTTCTTTTTGCAGTTTTTTAACTGTACCCTGAAGCTGTATCGCTTCCTTTTTAAGCCTGGCTACCTGTCTTTGGGCTTCTTCGTTTTTTGCGTTGACGACTTGGATTTCTTTTTTGATGTCCTGTTCATCATACGCGGAAATATCTGTTTCTAAAACGGCCTGCAGTCGTACCGGCGTACCGGATGAAATTTCAACTTCAACGGTATACTTGCCTTTCCCGGGCAATTTGACTTTCTCAGAAAAAGCAAAGATTTTGCCGGGGGTGCCGTCTGTTTTTATTTTGTTGCTGAAAACAGTTTTGTTTCCGCGGTTTTTTACTTTAAAATTTAAATCATATTTTGCTTTTTCCGGGAAAATAATTTCAGACTTAAGGGTATTCGCTCCTGTCCAGTAATTTTTAGATGAAATTCCGCTCAGGGCATATCCGTTATACCACGCGTCAACTTTTTTTATTGCCGGGAATTTTTCCTTGATCGCGAAAACGGGAGAACTCAGACAAATCTTGATGTCTCTCAACGGTTTGTCGTCACGGGTACTCACTGCAAGACAGAACCCGTGCCCCATCGTACGATCAACAATTTTCACCAGCAAAAAGTTGACGCCCCTTTTCAGAATAGCCTTATAGATGAATGAGTCCGGTTTTATGTCCTGTGAAGTATTTGCGCCGCCGACAAATTTACCGTTCAGGAAAACCTTGTTGTCATCATCGCTGCCGACCCGTAGTTTTATTGCCTGCTTATGATTGGAAATTATGTAACAAGCGGCATAAGCAACCAGATAGTCTTTTATCGGTGGAAAGAGCCCGTTTAGTTTTATTTTAAATTCCCCTTCGGGTAACTTTAGTTCCTTCCATTCCGCCGTGAAATGGCGTGATTCCTTGAAGCCCCATTCATTGGTTGCACCGACCTCGGCGATCAATTTACTTATATCCGCGATAAACTCCACTTTCTCCTTGACTCCTTTTCGCGGTTGGATATTTTGCTCGCCGCCTTGTTTTGTCAGGAAATCCGTGTTGTAGCCTTTTCCCGCTGAACTGTTTTCAATGCGATAGCTCGGAAAGGGGCCGCAAATAAGCCAGTCAGTAATAAAGCCTTTTGCATCGGGCTTGTATACAGTAACCTCATCCCCTGAAAAACAAACTGATGTCGCTAACAAGAACAGTAGTATAATTGTGCGCTTCAAGGTCATATTTTTATCCCTTATTTAGCTTTATTGGCTCTTATCCGCGTTGGGTACGCATGCGCCATGTTCCAGCAGTAAAGACCTTATTTTAGATACCGGTATATCCCGGGACGGAATACCCGAAGCCGCGCCCAGAGCGGCGGCGGCCCCGACGGCTTGTCCCATGGCCATGCAGGACGCTTCCACCCGCAAGGCCGAAAAAGCGGCACGGTCGCTTGAGATTGTCCGCCCGGCGGTAAGAATATTGGAAAGTCCGCGGGGAATTAACGCGCCGAACGGAATCGTCGGGAATTTTCCTTCTGGAATGTATCTGCGTTCGACTCCCTTTTCATGGTGGATGTCGATAAAATAATAGGTCCAGGCGATGGCGTCGTCGTACATTTTGCCGTTCAAGTAATCATCGGAGGTTATGGTGGTTTCTCCGGCTATTCGCCATGAATCCCTGATCCCGATAGTTGTCCGCATAATTTCAAGAGTTACTTTTTCAAACCCCGGCTGACGGTGCAGGAAACGCAGCATGCGCAGGATACTTGCCCGTGCGGCGAAATTCGCTTCGGTATTCAGTTCGGAGTCTGATGATTCGGCATTGAAAATATGCTGCATATTGCCGCCGGTGTTTTTCAGGAATATCTCAAAGGACTGATCATCGTAACAGTAATCACCCGGTTTCAATTCGCCTTTTTCAACGGCCTCACGATACGCTTTGTCAAGTTTTGCCATATCAATTTTCTCAAGGTCGTATCCGCCGACATGGAAAGACATGGTGCCCGGCTGACGGGGATTATCCCGGGTACATTCACCACCGGCCAGCCTGACCGCCACCGCGTCTCCGGTACAGTCGATTATTTCTTTTGCGATAATCTGGCGGGAGAGCATATTGCCGGCAAAATCTGCGGTCCAGCCGTCAGGTTGTCGTTCCAGTTTTTGAATCATTTCCTGAAAGTGGATCTTTACCCCGGCCTTGAGACATTTTTCTTCGGCCAGCAAAGCGTAAATATAGGGATTTATGAGAACATGTCTGCTTGGGCGGTTATTGGAATGGTCATTGAAATCCGGTAATTTGCTATGCCCCAGGTCCAGGCATTCCTTGACCAGTTCCCAGCCGATGCCGCCGACAATCTGCCGGTTTCCGACAAAGAAGTAGGCCGGAGCTGCTACCCCGCCGGTGGTTATCGTACCGCCGAGCTGAGTGTTTATTTCAACCAGTATTGTCTCGGCACCGGCTCGGGCGGCCTGGATCGCGGCTATAACGCCGGCGGTTCCGCCGCCGAGGACCAGTACGTCACAAACATTGTTGTACTTTTTCAAAATATCGGGTTCTTTCTTGATTATTTAATCATGGTTATTTTTGCCGCGATATCTCTCATGAATCGCGGAGGCAATACTTTCACTTTACCGTTTTTAGCGGTAACAGTTTCGGTTTTTACGATTTTACTGTTCCATGTATCCCACCATTCGACTTTGAACTTACCGTTTTTCCGGACCGGAATTTCAACGTTGATATTTCCGATTGCGTCCAGTTTGGTTCCGATAGAATTAAGATACCAAGTGCTTTTGGCGTTCTGCAGCCATAATAACGACCGGGTATCGCCGATCAAAGCAAAGCATCTGACGTTGTCCATATTACCGGCACTGACGTAATTTTTGATAACCATATCCTGAATTGCCAGCCAGCCTGGACCGTTGTTGCTGAGCTCTATCGTGTTTTCGCCTTTTTCCAATGGAATACTTACAGTAATGTCTAGTTCGTCCGCATACGGATTATTCGCGTTATCAGTATCTTTTACTGAAAGTTTTTTAATCGCTTTACCGTTATTTGTTACAGTCAGGTCTGCGCCGCTTTTAGCGACAGACTTGAGACGCAGCAAGGCTGAAGTTTTCTTTGCGGAGAATAACTTCAGACTCATTGTTTTGTGCCAATCCGGATTGGCGCGGCCAAATATAATACCGGAAACGGCCGGCAATTTAACGTTCAGATCGGCATCGGCGATATAAGTAACTTTGACTTTACTCGGATCAAGTTTGCCCCAAACCCCATCCGGTTTGATTGTATAAACCAAACTGGTATATGGTCCCCAATTCAAGGCGAAAGGTACAGAGTAATCCGCCATGCCGGATTTACCGCTGCAGGCTTTCGCGGTCAGGAGCATACGCTTGAAATTCTGTTCCGGCCAGTTTATGTCTGATGAATAGTTTACGAACGGGACAAACAGGCGCCCCAGGTCCATCGGCTGGATAAGCCGGAACGGCCACCAGCAGAGAACATTTCCGGCACATTTAGCCATCGCGCTGCCCCAGATAATATTATGGACGGAAATCCCATCCGGATCCTTAAGGTCCGCGACGGAACAGTCACTGGCCGGAAGACCGGCTTCTCCGCCGATATTGGGTTTATGGTACAGCAATTTTGAACTTTGCCGTTCGTAGATGCTTTGCGCCATGTCGCGCGAATAACAATGGGTGATGGTAAAATCGATATTTTTTTGTCGCCAGACCTGTGGGTCCTCGCATAGATTGTTGGAGCCGAATGACGTGGTAATCAAATGGTTACCGCAATCAAATTCCCTGATCCAATCCGATACCTGCCGGTGAAACTTTCTGACGATCTCCTTATCTTTTTTGAAGCCTTCAGTATAATTGACTTCGTTAAAGATTTCCCACCCGAGAATCGCGGTGGAATAACCCCAGCGGGCCATTGTGTAACGGGTCCGGTTTTTGATCAGACGTAAAGCCTCGGGATTAGTGAAATATTCCACCGGGGAAGTGCAGGGCCCGCCATGCTTTTTGTTGTACATATTGTTTTTCCAGCGTTTGAAAAGGGCAAGGCTGGTCTGGTTCAGGCATGGAATGATATAGACGCCGCGATCTTCGGCGATTTTCAGGGCGAAATCCAATCTGGTTCCGCTCTCCTGACTGTACCGGCCCAGTTTACCGGTTTCCAGCTTGAAACCGCAATTCTGCACATTTTCCATATTAATACTGGTATAATTGGCCCCGAAATAAGCCAGTTCCGTTATGTATTGTTTACAAAACGCCATAGTAAACATTTTGTGCCAGAAGTGCGCTGCAAAACCGGAACCGTAAAAAGGTTTGCCGGTGTCAAATACCAGATAACACGGGTCTTTGCCGCTAACCCTGAGAAAACCGTCAGAACCTGATTCTGATGCATGAAACTTGACCGGTTTGAAAACGGCTTTTCGGCCTTTACTGTCCCGGACTGAGATAGCAACATTGTAATTACCGGTTTCCATCGGGGCAAAACGGATCTTCCAGATTGGAGGTCCATGCGGGACAATTTCTTCACTTTTATTACTCAGGAAAAATCGATGTTGTTGAAAATAAAATCCGTCAACCTTTTGTTTTTTTCCGGATGGCGAGGTGAATTCCGCGGATAAGTTAATGTCGTCAAAGTCATAGGGATTTTTATATTCGGCCAGCAAGTCAACATTGATTTCATACTTTTTATATTTTCGGGCGGTTTCCGGCGCTTCAACTTTCAAAATTGCCGGAGCCCCGGCATATTTCGCCTTTGAGTTTTTATTGTGAATAAAACCCTCTCTAAGTTGTTTTCTCGCCTGGTAAACTTTGTCGAGTTGAGCCTGATTGACTTCGCCAAAAGTCAGAAGCCCGAATTCAGCGGGACAATGAGCTCTTCTATTCGCGCTTTTTGACCATATCAAGCGGCTGTAATCATTTTTGCCCGCATTGCATAAGGATACATTGATTCCGGCGATATGACCGTCAACTTTTGGGGGGAGACCTGTCAGTGCGGTCAGCGGGATTGCCGCTTCGAGCATATACCCGCCGGGAATTTTGGTTACAGTGGATTTTGTTTCCGCAATAAGGTATGCCGGTTTCTTATTTCTGGCAACCCATATTCCCGGCTTACCCTTGCCGGAAGTGGCTGACAGCAATAACTGAAAGTCATCCGGCTGGTTCATTGCAAGCAGGGAATTGTTTTTGATATCAAGCCAGACTTCAATGCCGTCGTTTTTCCAGATATCATTATTGTTGTATTCGCCGTAGATTTCCGGATCGCGAACCACAACTGCGATATATAGAGAGCGATTATCATAATTAGCGTAAAGGTCTGCGGAATACCCGGTAGACTTACCTTCGAGGACGGTGCAATGTTTTGAGTCAAGAATAGTTTTGTGTCCGGTTTTCCATTCATTCAATTTTCCGCTCAAAGATATCTTATCGTTTTTAAGCGCGGTAATAATTTTGTTTCGCCGCGGACTTTTAATATTCTTTAACTCCGTCGATACAGATGATTTGGAATAAAGTTTCAAATCGGCAAAACTGAGTTTCCCTTTTAACTTTGATTTCCCCCAGACGGAATAGTTAGTAACTCTAAATCCGATTGTTTTCAGCGGATAATCAAGTTTGTGATTACCTTTTTTATAACCGCTTGCCGGGTAGTGTTTCAACGAACTGAACGCAATGCTGTACGGGGTCCAACCTTCAGAATTAGCCCCTCTCTTTCGAGCTGTAAATATTTCCCCTTCCGCATCAATGCAATAAAAAACATGAATGTTATGTGAGTTGTCCTCATACATGGAATAAGTGATCTTGTCGATGTTTTTGACGCCTTTAATTTCTTTCAACTGTAAACAAAAATAGCTTCTCTGCTTTGCCTTGAATTCATAGGATACAGTCAGTCTTGGCTGTCCGTTCAATGTTCTTGACGGATCGATCGACATGGCAGCCTTCGGAGTCTTGATCCTGTCGACTTTCCAATCCTTGATATTGGTCATCGGTCTGTCAAATACGACATCTTCCGATTGGGCCGGGCATTTTACCGCACCGAGTGTAAACATTAAAAACAGTGAAGCTATTTTGAATTTTGACATTTTAATCCTCTTTTTACGGCTCGTAAAGAGCGGTCCATTAATAATACATAAGGAACACCGTCAGCGTGAAACTTTTTTGTCGTTTGCGCATCTTTCCTTCCGGGATTATTTTGCTTAAGACCTTTCTGTTCAAATTTAATTAGCGTACCATAATTTGGTTTTCGGATTTGAATATCTTATGAAAGGAGAATAAACATATGGATTATAATCCGTATTGAAAATATGACGGTCCTTTACAGGGCTTTTCAGTGATTTGACATGGCCGTCCGTATAGAGAACGTTGGCTGCGGAGTCATGGCGCGGATCAACTATGCCGTAAGAGTTGTGAGTGGTATAGAAAGACGCGAGTCGGTAAAGGCCAATGTCAGGGTCGGCACCGGCACGACAGGTGTCCATCGTCTGGGCAGTACTGCTGGCCCAGCTCAGTTTGCTGGTTTTAAGAGCGAAGTATTCCGAGGTGCCGCCGGCGTAAAGTATTCCGGTATTTATACCGTAATCGACATATTTAAACCTCCAACTGGTCGGATCGGATTGATATTTAAGGAAATCCTGAGCCGTTTGGGGAAAACTGGGGCACGCAAATACTTTTGCGTTCAGCCCGGCATATTGAATTAATATTCCCGAGAAATACCAGATCCCTCCTGAAATGCTGTTATTACATGCGCCTGGCGGCATATAACCGTCAAAGCTGTTGACGTACATCATACTGCCTTGCCCGACCTGTTTCAGATTGTTGACGCAGGTGATGCATCGGGCCCGGTCACGGGCCTTGTTCAATGCCGGCAGCAGCATTGATGCGAGAATCGCGATGATCGCGATCACAACCAGGAGTTCGATCAGGGTGAAATTTCTTTGTCGCGTGTTCATTTTTTTAATCCTTTCTTGCATGTTGCGGTTAATTTTGCGACTTTGTCTTATCGGATACTTGGATAACAACTTTATTCAGGCCTTTCATTACCGGCAGCACCAGTTCACTGTTTTTAAATGTGTTTGCAGGGGAAAGTGCTTTTCCGTTAAAGGTCATTTTTACCGGCTTGTTTTGAAGTCTTAACTTGAGTTCGCTTTTAGAGGCGCTTTCTCCGATCTGATACTCCAGTTCGATCGTCCGATTTTCCGGATTATATACAGCTTTCCTCAAGTCGAGTTCCCGGCATTTTGAGATATAAACTTCGGGATGAAGGGTATAGATTACAGTTCCCATGTCGATGTTGGTCCGGATTCCCGGCCAGTCGCCCATCAATTTTTTTGTATTGCTTTTGGCTATAACATCCGTGAAATGCCTGAGCTGGCGTTCCTCCGGTCCCCAGAAGGCCATGGGGGGGAGATAGGGCGTTCCCATTAACGCCTTTTTATCAGGACTGCTTAATGTCGGAAGGACTATTTTTCCGAGATATTCGCGAATTTCCTGATTGACATATTTTTTGTAGAGCAGAACCGTTTCGGACGGAAACCCCTGGGAGAAGTCGAACATATCCATCGCGAAGCGGAACTGATGACTGAACCTTGGCGGATTCGAAAGCAGGCGGGCGCCGTCAGTCTCCCTGAATCCGGCAACCGCGCCGATTTTTTGTTCAGTCGGAACCATCGCATGCTGCCGCAGATATTTCTGAAAGCTCCATCTCATAAGAGTCGGCAGCATCCGTTTGGCCGCGCGGTACAAGGCGTGATTGCGTTCCGGTATATCGCCGACAGTTTCAGCCAGTCCGGCATATGCGCACATGCAGGCATATTCGCAGTTGAGCATGTCGATCCAGGACCCGACGCCGAATTCACGGCAACTGCCGGAATTGAACGCCCAGTCATCGCAGAAAAGCATATAGCGCATTCCCTGCCGGAAAAAGTTCCAGTTGGTCCGGACCAAATCCGCCTGACCGCAGCGATCGGCCAGTTGACGGCCAACCCAGGCGACCAGAGTACAGGCTTCGTTTTCATCGCCGTAAATGATTTTCGATCCGAAGCCCGGAGCATAATTTGTTTCATTCGGGAAATAACTGTTGAAGAAAACAGGATAACAAAGTCCGGAGAACGGTTCTTTTCTGAAACGGACATACGATTTATATTGATAACATTCCACTGGTTCCGAGAAACGAATGCGGACACGATTCCGGAGTTTACTTTTATTTTCGTCATCGAGGATCTGCATTCCCTGCAGCGAGGAACCGAGGCCGAGACACCAGCCGAACATGTCGATGTTATTGACAGGGATCTTTCCGGCTGGACGTGCCGGTGACCAGGCATCAAAACGGGTTCTGCCGCCCGCGGACCAGCGTACTCCTCCGGCGAAAAACTTATTGATTTCCCGGTTGATTTTCGTCTCGGTCGTGATGTTTGGCAGAATCATTTCCCCGGAATCGGGACGCGGCAGTTCGTAACTCACGGTACTGCGGTTGATGCGTCCGACCAGAGGGCCGAATTTAGTCGGCATCCCGAAATTCATGATATTATTGGCGCTTACCAGTTTCTTCTGTTGCAGAGCCAACCCGGCCAAAGGCGGCAGAAACGCGTAAGCCGGTTTAGAAGTTTTCCAGTCGTCATTAATCGATTCATATTGGAAACGACTGATAATTTTTATTTTGTCGCGGCCGACGGCGAAAATTTCATCACACTTGACCGGGAAACGTAATGCCATTCCTGCCGCTCTGGTTATTTGAGACTCTGCTGCTTTGTCCGGCCCGTTGCGCCAGTTGACGGTATTGACCGCAGTCACGCCCCAGGGACGGCCGACGACGATCCGGCCAATTGGGCTCTTGCCGCCGTCGATAACCAGTCCGTTGACCATTTTTCCGGCACGGATCACTTTGATTTGCCGGGGCTGGCGTTCAAACGCCAGCAGCAGCGGATGGTTATCACGTTGCCGCCACAGCAGCAACCATGAGGCGGTCCATTTACCATTGCGTTTCAGGTCGAAAATGTTTTGATCGCCGCTTTGCAGGTCAACGGTATGGATTCCGTTTTTATCCGACCAGGAAGCATGAGTGGCTAGATTTTCCAGCTTCATAGTTACTTCGGCCCCGTTGAAATCATATAAAATAAACGGCAGCAGCAGACTCAAAACCATTCGGTATGATTTTCTCCGGTCATTCGTGATCAGGTACGTTTTATGCGCCCAGTCAATATCGGTCACACTCAATTCTTCACGCTGTTTTCCCGGATTGGCGACACACAGGCGTGGGCAGGAATTAAATTTGGCCTGGCCTTTCAGGTTTTTCATCAAAACCTTGACTTTGTTGTTTTGTCCGAAACGTATCTGTTTTGCCGGGATCTTGTAGCTGCGCGGCGCCTGCCAGTAATGCGGGGTGTTTTTATCGGTAGAGCCGATTTTCAATCCGTTGAATTCAACTTCATCCAGATCGTCGATACCTTTTTCAACACTGAAAAATATCTTTTTGCCTTGCCATTCTTTCGGTATCTTGACCTCGGTTGTGTATTCTACAACGCCTGCACCAGACCAGTTGATACGATAATCCTGCTGCTTCAGATTCAGAGCTGTTTGATTCTTTACTGCGCCGGATATTGGGCGCATGTCCCATTTGATCAACGGAATGGCCGGAGAACTTTGGGCGCTGAGGCAATATTCCTGCAGGCCGTTTCCAATACTTAATTTCCGGCTGATGTCGTCGCAGAGCAGTCCCTCGCCGATCAGCCAGCCGAAACGACCGAAATTATCAAATGACATTCCGGCCTGATAGTTCAATCCGTCCGGCGATATTTGAGCTTTTTTCAATACTTCATCAACCAGTTTTTTGCGGATACGGTCGCGTTTTGCGATAAGTTCCTGTTCCCGTTCGGTTAACTTGTTCAAGCTGACCTTATTGGTTCCCGCCAGATAAAAGATCAAACGCAGCGCGAACGCGTCATGATAAATGCTGCTGTTAACCAGAGCGTTTCCAATTCCCGTGGCGCAATAAATAACATTTCCCTTGCCATATTTACCTTCAACCACCGCCGGCATACCGTTTGCAAACGCGTTAAGAATTTTTCCCTTCCGCAAGGTTGTGTTCTGATAAATTCCGAAAGAGGCGGGATTGAGTTTTACCCCTTTAAAAACCGGGTGATCCGGCTGAACGGCCTTAATAGCCTGACGTTGAGCAAAGCCATGTTGTTTGACCGGGGTAACCGTGACCGGCAGTAGTTTTGCTATTTCCGGGTCATGAACCCCGCCGAAAACAATAAGTCCTTTACCGGCCTTGACTGCTTCGACAATCTCTTTTGAACTCTTGCCGGTCGCAGCTCGTGAGTAGACAATTACGTCTGCATCTGATGGTTTATCGACTATTTTAGTTAAGTCACTGACCGGTTCCAGCAACATTGCCCTGAAGCCGAGAGTTTGCAGATTGTCGATGACATCTTTCTGCTTTGACTTGCGATTGGTAATGCGGGTGGTCAGGTCGTCATTATCGAAATCAAAAAATATCTTAACATTTCCGCCGGGGAAGGATGATACGGCCGAAGAAGACTTTTTTGCCGGAACCACTATAAATTCCGAACCAATGGCCGACATTGTGTCATCCGCGTCAGCCAGCCGGAAATCAGTTATTTCGATTTCGGTCTTTTTCCCTTTAACATTGGAGGTGTTACTGATAGCGAATTTGATTTGACGTATGTTCCAGGTTGAGTCGGAAAGATGAAAGTCACTGTCTAGTCCCATGACAAAATTTCTAAAAACGGAATTGGTTATTTTCAATCTGGGGCCCCGGTATGTCTTCCATTTTTTTCCGGCTGCTTGAACTAAAATCATCGGAGTCAGATAAGCGCTGATATTGCTTTTGCTGCCACGGCATCGGAACATGATTTTTTTCTGGGCGGCGGCATTTATATCACACTGGCTCAAAGCGGTGGCGTAATTCTTTCCTTCAACAGAATTGATCAATGTCATTTTAAAGGCTGAACGGCTGTTGGAAACGACCTTGCCGGTGCCTCGGGTTCCTGACTTAATTAGCTGCCAGGGAGCCCTCTCTTTGTTTGCACCGAAACTGCATGGTACGCTAATCAGCAAACCAGCCACGCATAAAAATTTAGAGATCATAATTTTTTTCCTGTTGCATTATCTTAATTTGTTTTTCAATCTTATTTTAATTGTCGGAAAACCCATATTCCAGTATTTCTTCATTAGCTGCCGGATGATCGACAACAGTTTTTTTATCGAGCCGGTGTTTTGGATTAAAACGCCAGGGACAACGCAGATTACAGCGCGAAGTCAGTTGAAAATGGACCATGGATAACTTAGTTTTCATGTTTTCTCCAAATTTCGCGCAATACTCGCAAATCGTCGGCAGTCCCCTGTTCAACGTCTTCGTTATCCTCATATTCGAGTCCGAGGAATCCGGAATAATCGCCGAACCCGGTAAAAAGCCTGTCGTAATCAATAATACCTTCGCTGACCCGGCAGAAACGCATTTTGTCACCGTCAGGTTTCAGATTCTTTAAATGGGTAAATGCTGTGAGATCATGAAGTTTTGTCCAGGCTTCGTAAGGGCATTGCCCGTAGTAGGCAAAATTGGCCGCGTCAAAGTTGAGTTGCACATTTTTCCGAGCTGTTTCCAGTAGAATATCCCGGCAGGCATCGGCCCCGGCCAGCAAGCCCCCGTGATTTTCCAGGATAACCGTGATGTCGTAATCAGCCGCGATGTCGCCGATAGTCTGCAGATTCTTGATGAGTTCGGCCCGGACCTTCGGCGTGTCGTCGAAAATATTGCATATCCGATAATAGGCGCAGCCGAGTACTCCGCAAATTTCCAGATTTTCGGTATGGTCACCGTTTAAAGCGGCTGCCTCCGCAATACCGATCCCTTTGTCCCGGCAAACGGCGATGGCTTTATGCGCCTGCTCCCGGTCGGTCGCAATTGCCAGAGGTAAACCGGCATCAGAACCCAGCAATACGCAAATCCGGTCGATTTGCTGCGAGAGCATGTAATCACAATACGCGGCAAAATCATAATAACGAAATCCCCACGGGGAACTCGTCCATTGTGCTTTTTCTTTAACCATCGACTTCTTCCCAGTCAAAAATAATTTTAAACACGTCATCTCCCATTTTCTCTTTATGGCGGAACGCTTCATCGCATTTTGCCGCGGGCCAGATTTCCACCGGCAGATTTTTGACGTCAAAGCGGCCTGCGACGATCCAATCAAGGATTTTCCGTTTTCCGTCCGGTTTCAACGCGCAGCTCATTGAAATAGTGCAGTTGCGGGTGAACCAGTTATGGTATTCGCCAAGCGACACGCTGCCGGGATAGAACGCTTGTAAATGGATATGTCCGCCGGGTTGCTCATCGGTCCAGCCTCCATCCCGCAGATATTCGCGCAGATGCGGAATAACTTCAGGATTGCCGGAACATTCGATGATGACATCCGCACCGCCATCGGTTTCCTCAAGAATCCGGGACAGCGCTTTTTGATCGTTCATAATTACGCAGTCGGCGTATTTTTTAGCTATATCGGCCCGAAAGGCGTTCCGTTCCAGACTGATCAACCGGATTCCGGGATAGAGGATACGCAGCAATTGAAGCGTACTGATCCCGATCATCCCGGCTCCGATGACCAGGACTTTTTCATTCCCGGTGAAGTTGATCATTTCAACCCCTTTGAGTGAAACGCACGGAAGATATGCCAGAACTGCTTCTTTCATGCTGATCTCATCAGGAATTTTTTCCAGAGCATCGGCGCAGCCGAACGCGGTTGTTTCATCCTTTACCGCCACCGCGACATTGCCGCCCCAGGCGGAGTGGATATCCTTGAATTTCCGGCATTCGTTAATCATCACCCGGTCCCCGACCGAAAAGTCATGGGAACCGGAATTGACCGCAATGATTTCTCCGGCATTTTCATATCCGGGAACCACCGGATAAGTCACCACTTCCGGGGATTGTTTTCCCAACCAGGTATTCATGTCCGTTCCGCTGCTGATTGCGCTCATGCGGGTACGACACAAAACTGCGTCGCCGCCCGGTTCGGTCAATTCAATTTCCCGTAATGAAGCTTTGCCGGGACTTTCGATAACTATTGCCTTGGTTTTCAAATTGCTTTTTCCTGAATTAAAAAAGTTCCACTGCCTGTTCGGTTACACAAAATACCCTGATGATCAATCCGGTTCTTTGAAATGATTTTCATCCCGTTTTTTACCGCCGCCGTCGCTTTTCGGATGCAGCAGATATTTGAAATCTTTTTCCCTGAAAATCTGGTCTTTGTCCGGATACTCCGGTTCAGTGTTCCAATCCACTTTCCACTGCGGACGCCGCCGGAATTTCTCGCTGAATTTATTCTGTAAAACCCCGCGTTTTTCCAGCGATATCATACAGGCGCGGGTACAGCCCCGTGAACCGCACACCGCCTGACCGGTATTGTACAGATGCCGCTGTTTTTTGTAGAAAGGGGTCCAGTCTCCCGGCCTGGTATCGGTATCCGGGACATATTGTTCGTTTTCCGGCACTTCTTCGTCCTGAAGTTCCGCGCCGCAGAACGCGACTCCGCATCCGTCCATAAAAACATCGGCCCATTCCAGTTCTTTTCCGGCCAGGTTGACTTTTATGGTTTTGTCTTTAGGGATACATTGTCCCGGACAGGCTTTAACGCAGGCCATACACTTATTGCAAAGCTCCGGGCCGTCATAGATCGGGTCCGGTTCAAGTTCAAGGTCGGTCAGGACAATCCCGACTCTGCAACGCGGACCGAATTGCGGGCTGATAAACATTTTACTGTAGCCGATTTCACCCAATCCGCACAGATAGGAGGCTATTCTCAGTTGGATCATCACATCCGGAGCCGCCCGTCCCGGGGCAACCGGCCGACTTTTACCATGACGCAGAAAACCTTCATTATCAATGGCGCGCCAGTCGCTCTGATGGCCCATCGGGATTGCTTCTTTGCCGTGGTCCTCGATAAATTTACTCAGATTGATGACTGTCATTGGCATGTACAGGTAGGTTATTCCGCCGTAACCCATGGCTGAATAGTTACTGAAATAAGTTCCTTCCTCGATCCCGCGCAGACTTCCGCGCATTACCCTGAAAACCATGCCGATAATTGATTTACATTCCGGCATTATCTGTCTCGGGTCCATTTGGATAGGCGCGCCTTCCCAACGCTCGATGTTGCCTATCCCAACCGCGTCGGCACCAAATGCCAGTGCCTGTTTTTTGACGATTTCAGCCGCGGTTTTCGGATCGCTCAATTTTCCCGGTTTGAATTCCCGTGTCATGATTGCCATTTTCTTGATTCCTCGTTATTGTTCAAGATAAATTAAATACCAGACAACTATGCGATGACACACTTGCCTGGAACAGATTTTTAAAAGTACCAATATTTTCACCTGACATGTAATCATCTACCCTAAAAGCGTGATCAGGCGTGATTTTATTCAGGTCGGCTTGAATTTCCGTGGTTTCATCGGAAAAATTAAATAATCCCAATAGCATTTCACCCGTATCTTTGGAGCGTCTCAGCCATACCGCCGGATATTCGCGTTCAAAGAAATCCAATGGCCTGGTTTCAAATATTCCCGGCTCCGCCAACAGCAATTTCGATAATTCCGCCCGTTCCGGAGCCAGGGTCTCAAAACGGTCCGACAACAGCATCATGCCCCCGACGATAAACAACGCGTATGTCCAGAGAACAATTTCGTTTTCGGACAATTTATTGTTATCGCTGCGGGCAATATGGGTATCGGGATCGGATATCCATAAGCGGCCGTTCATATAGCTGCGGTTGATGATGTTCCGGCAAACATTCGGCACCGCCGGGGCCTCGGCATAAATGACCGGCTTATTCGATTTCCAGTAAGGAGTGATGTCGGTTCCAATCCGTTCACCGTTGACCAGACCGATAACCGGTCCCAGGGGAGTGGTGCAGCCGAGAATAAATCGATCTCCCATTGCGTCGCGAATTACCTGCAGTCCACGTCGCAAAGCCTGGGCGCGGGTTGCCTTGCGGTCATAATAATGTCCGCCGGTTCCCATACAGGCCCAGGTCATAAAATCCAGTTTGACATACTCAAAACCCCACTTCACCAGGGTGGCAAAAGTGTTGTAGAGATACTCCTGCGCTCCCGGGTGAGTGCCGTCAAGACACGCAACCCGGCTGCCGCGCCATTCAGAAGCCCACATAATTTCACCTGTCGCGTCTTTAACCATCCAATCCGGATGTGACTTGAAAAGTTGCGAGCGTTCTTCAACCATAAACGGCGCCAGCCATATTCCCGGTCTTAAACCGATAGCTTTAATTTTCTGCGCGAGGAACTGAAGTCCATGCGGAAATTTTTCATTGCAAATCAGCCAGTCGCCTAATGCCGCCTCATAACCGTCATCAAGCTGAATATATTCGATCGGGAACTCTTCTTTATGTTCGGATATGAACTTGATATTTTCCAGAACATCCGTTTCCGTGATTTTATCGAAATAGTAATACCAGCTGCACCAACCGGTCGGCACATGGCTCCAGGTCAATGCTTTCATCCGTTTCCCCCATAAATCGGCAAACTTCTCAAGCAACCCGTACCCGTCATCGCCGTCAAATATGACGAGTTCTTCAGATATTACAGTTTCTCCCGGATCGACTTCAATCCCGTCTCCGCATGAGTAGGCGCTCAGAGTCTTTACTCCTGATTCCTCCAGTTCAATGTCAAACCGGGTAATTTGGTCGGCGGAACTGATAAAGCCGGCCAGGAGCGAGTAATCGGTCTCTTTATCGTTAAGAACAATAACGTTTTCAGCAGAAAAGTCATTCGGCGTGGAACTGTTATACTCTTCAGGCGCTGAAACCGCGAACTGAAGATAATCAGGGTCTGCGGAAAAATCCGTGTCACCGAAACGTACTGCCGCGGCAGCCGAAGTCATGGTCCAGCCCTCTTTATACAACCTGATATTTGCGCCGGGAATCCCGGAAAACAATTTTAGATCAAAACGAAAACCGCCAAATTTGACGGTTGTATCCGTCTTATTAGTATATTTCGCCTGGAACCATTGATATTCCTTATTATTCTGGTGATTTATTCTGACGACAGGTTGCCAATTGTTATTGATCTGGACGCTTGCTTTATACATTTTTCCCTTTAAAAAATATGCTGATGTTTTTGTAATTAGAGGTGTCTATTATATTTCAAAATACTTATTTCATTAGTGTTTATTGATTCCAGCTTACTTCTGCCGTAACGTAATGCAAAAATCCGGTTCTCCTCAAAGAGATATAAAATTACGGTTCATCAGCTTGATGGGATGAAAGTAAAAGTTAATAATTCGGCTCCCAGAATTTATTAGTGCTGAAATATCTCAGCGGAGAAAACCAATAAGCATTGTAATCATTTGTAAATGACGCTTTATCGCCTTTTCCCTGAATTTTTACCTTTGATGCATGACCATCAGTGTATGAAACATTACAGGCTGCCTGATGCCGGGTATCTATTTGCCCCCAACTGCTGCTGGTGGAATAATAATTGTATGTCCGGTAAAACCCGCGTGAAATATCGCTGCCCATATAAGTATCCATAACGAAAGAAAGGGCGCTCGGGGATTTTATTTTACTGTTTTTTACCGACATTCTATCACTTCCGACGTAATAACTCATTTTTCGGCTGAGACCATACGAAATATATTTAAAAACCGACCAGTAGGTGTTTGATTTACCATGATAAAAGAGATAAACCAGGTCTACATTATTATAATAATTCCTGAAACTGGCATTTGTCATGGCCGGGCACCAGAACATGTTGGCTTTTAATCCCAGGGCATTCAGCATGACAACCGAGCCGTAAGTGTACCTGGTGCTACTGTTCGGGTCATCAGGAGTGCCAACGTAGAACTCCGGCATAAGGTGGCCGTCTGAAATATCGGCATACATCACATTGGCCTGGCCTATTTGTTTCAAATTGCTTATGCATTTTATGGATTTTGCTTTATCTCTCGCCTTATTCAGTGCGGGAAGTAACATGCTGGCGAGGATTGCAATGATGGCTATTACTACTAACAATTCGATCAGTGTGAATTTTTTCGTTAACTTCATTTCGAATCTCCTTTCAGTTAATATTGAAATCATGCATTCAAGTGATACATACCTGTTAACCGTATGTTCCATGGTGCCATACGTCGATTGCCATATCCTGAGACTCCAATTTATTTTCCATGGCTGCGCCTTGATATAAATTTATCTTTGTAAATATATGTTTCACCGGTTCCGGATGATTTTTCATTTATCAATTCCAGTGTTTTGTCGCACATCTGTTCAACCGGATGTAAAAATGTCGTTAACGGGACAGGCTGATACTGCGCCAGCGGCATATCCCCGAAACCAATAATCGCGATATCTTCCGGAACTCTGATCTTTTTGTGCAGCAGAATATTGATAACGCTCGGTCCCATTATGTCGTTACGGATAAAGGCGCAGTTAACCCCATTTTCACGATGATGGTAAATCAGGTTTTCCGCCAATACTTCAGCCTGCACATCAGGGGTGATGTCAAATACGTCCCTGGGGCATATCCCGTATATTTCAAACCCTCTTTTCGTAAACGACGGGCGTATCCGGTGAGTTCCGGCCAGGCCGGTTGTACTGTCATCAAACATCATTTCATCCAGAGCCACCTTACAGTGTCCCTGACTGCTGAATATCTCCGCAACATGATCATAAGTGGACAGCCGGTCAAAACCGACCAGTTGGATCCCGTGATCCAGATATTCTTTTTCCCAGCGGTAGTGGCAGTGACTGTAGTTATATATGATAACTTGTTCCATGCGTGAAAGCAGCGGAAACAATTTTTCAGCATTGCTGATTTCATCTTCGGGAGAGCTTACATGCATCCAGATCAGTTTTCTTACTCCCTTGGCAACCTGTTCCCGGAGCGCGTCTTGAATTTTTTCCGGTGATACGCCGGTGATTTCAACAAAACCGTATTTTTTTTCGATTTCCCGGGTCATAAGGGATAGCGCTTTGATCAAGTGCGAATTCGGGAGAAACCTTCCGCAAAAGAGAATACTTAACGGGTTAGCAACAGAGCCGTTTTTGACTTGCAGTGCTGACCTTGATTGTACGTAGCCGCGTCTGCTAAGGTGTTTTACTATTCTTTCCCGGGTTGCCGCGCCGACACGCAATTTATCGGCTTTACCGTTAACAACCGCTGAAACTACACGTTGACTTACATGCAGTTCTTTTGCCATTTGAGCCATTGTTAATAATTCAGACATATATAAAACCTGTTTTGCAAATTGCTTCTTTCGTATGAAGCAAGTTTTGCATAATAATTTA
Source organism: Victivallales bacterium (assembly GCA_963676655.2). Lineage (GTDB taxonomy): Bacteria > Verrucomicrobiota > Lentisphaeria > Victivallales > Victivallaceae. The sequence goes on from CAXXKX010000004.1 coordinate 680,027, forward strand.
TTAATTTTGCTTCTTTCGTGTGAAGCATATTATACACGATGGATGTTTAAAAGTCAATACCCATGTTTTATAAACCGGGCGTTTTTTACCTGTCTGATAAATTCGGGACGCTTTTACACGTATTAGATTTCTAAGATCGGCCAACTGCCGGTAAATATATCTTTGTTTTACTGATATCCGGGAACATCACAACTTCTCTTTGACGGACTGCTGCGCCTGAAGTAAAAAACTGACTTGAAACCCGGTCTCATACTGAAAGCAGAGTCACTGAATTTATGATATAAATTGCGACAAGTATTTCCTGTCAATCGATTTTACTAAATTATACTTCAACTTTTATTCTGGTGTTTCCGGTCCATAATTGATTGGACTGTAATGTCTGTAAACCTGTTTGGGATGGCGGCAGGTCAAGGTTCGGGGCGTTGCTCAGGCAGGTCAGCGGCTCGATACAGAAGAATCCTTTGCCGCCGCCCTCATTCCACAGCGCCCAGAATTTATATGCTTTATCAACTTCATAGATGACTTTTGCATGCGGATGATATATTACAGCTCCCCGGAAATTGTTTGTCGGGGTAATCTGGGTCAACATCCCGACCGAATGGTTTCCCGGGCTGCTCCCGTCAGGATTACGATAGTCAAAGGCTGCCGGCACGGGGTGTCTTTCTCCGGTTGGAACTTTTGTTTCAGGTGAAATTTCATAATAAACACTGTCAGTGGGGACCATCATCAGGCTGTTTTGGGGCACATTGAAAGCGGAATGAAAGCCGAGGCCAAACGGCATTGGCGCATTGCTTAGATTTGTCAACTCAGTCTGTTGGTGGACCGCCTCAGGTGAAAACACATACCGCAAAATTAATTTGAACTCATGAGGGTATCCCGGAAAGGTGCTTCTGGTTCGATCATGAGTATAGCTCAGTGTCAGCTTGGTTTCATTTCCGGACTCTTTGAATCCCTCTAAATTCCACGGTTCCTGCATGATCAGACCGTGCAGATTGCAGTTGTTTTCCGGATCGTTTATCGGAAATCGGTATGTCCGGGCATTCCAGGTATAAGTGCCTCCGGCAATTCGGCCCAGCGGAAACAGCAACGGCATACCGTAGTGTTCCGGTTTTTCCCTTAAGGCCGAAAGAGTCGCCGGCGTTCGTAGTACATCAGTTCCCGACGGCTTATGATGCAGGCGTATCAGATTGGCGTTATTCGTGACAACAACTTCCGCATGCCAGACCGATGTATCGATATCAACAATATGTTCGTTATCTATATGTTTTTCCGTAATAGACATAAGTGTATCATCCCAATAAAATTTTTGCCGTATTCAGGGCATGACGCAAAATAATGACCTGTTCAGGGGGCGCTGGCGGATTCTGTTCGATCGAATCAGTTAATTCGCTCAAAAACTCCTGTCCTTCGGCCATGATCCTCCTGCTGCGGGTAATGCCGCAATATTTGTCCAGTGCCATGCCAAGCTCTTTAATATAACCATTAAAATCTCCATTGCCACATTTACAGTTGCTTAAAAAATCTCTAATGCAATTGGTTGAATTATCCGGTTTTCCGGCAAATTCCGCGGCGGAGAGTCCGGCGGCTCGCCCGAATACCAGCACTTCCAGGCCGGCGTTGCCGCCGATGCGGTCCCGCCCGTGAATGCCGCCAGTAACTTCGCCTGCCGCGAACAAGCCTTGGACTGAGGTGGACGCGTCGGACGCGATTTTCACTCCGCCAAGCGTGGTGTGAGCCGCCGGTTTTACTTCCAGCCGTAGATCTTCATAATTATCGGCTATTGGACGAAGCTTACGATAATATTCCGGATATTTATTTCGGAACGCGGTTTCGTCGACTCCGGAAAAATAAAAATAGACGCCACCGTGCGGGCTGCCTTTGCCTGATTCGATACAAGCGGCAATAAGTTGCGCCAATTCCCGTTTTGCCGGGGCAGGGGCATTTATGTCAAGTAATGACTTGCCGTCGCAATCAAGCAGTTTCGCGCCTTCAAAGAGTAAGGTGGTGATAATCGGAAATGAATAAAACTTTGCGGGCCAGACAGTGACGCATGGTTCGAACTGTGTCCGGTTCATTCCGGTCAATTCAGCTTCGGCGTCAAGAGCCAGAGCGTACCCGGATCCCTGTAATATTTTGGTCCAGGTTGAAAAATGGTAAAGTCCGGCCGCTCCACCAGTCGCTAAAATAATACAAGGGGTTTTATATGCTGTCGGTTCGCCGTTGCGAAAACCCAGCGCGCCGTTTATGGTTCCGTTTTTTGTGAACAGTTTGACGATCCGGGTTTCATGGAATTCAATCCGGGAATTCTTTGCCAGAATGGTCCGGTATTTTTCCATTACGAGTTTGCCGGTGATGGTTTTGTGATGCACCACCCGCGGGAACGATGATCCGACCGGACGCAGCAAATCATATGTCCCGTCAGCGTTACGGTCGAATTCCAACCCGAGGCACTCTAGGTACTCAACCATTCCGGCTGCGTCATGACATAGCTTTTCGACTAAGGCCGGATCATTTTCTCCGGCCCCGGCCCGCAGGGTGTCCGCGACAAATATTTCCGGCGAATCTCCCGGCGCCAGCGGCGCGCAAAAACCCATAACTTCCGATGACGAGCCGCCGCCGAGATCGGTAATGATCACTTTCTTGTCCGGTGCTTTCTCTGTAAGGGAGACCGCGGCCTGAAGTCCGGCCAATCCGCCGCCGATAATCAGAACATCGCAATCATGGGTTTTCATTCCCATACCGCTCCTTTGGCCAGTGAACCGACGCACTTCGAGAACAGGCGCAGGAACGGCGGATATTTTTCTTTCGGAAATACCCAGTTCCACTGTTTCCGGCGTTCTGCCAATTCCTCTTCGCTGACGCGTAGATCAAGCTTGCGTTCATCAAGATCGATATCAATGACGTCGCCGTTTTTAACCAGGGCCAGCGGTCCGCCCAGTCCGGCTTCAGGAGAAACATAGCCGATACTCAGGCCGCTTGATCCACCGGAAAAGCGACCGTCAGTAACGATTGCCACATCATGATCGAGGCCGCGTCCCTTGAGTTCTTTTTGAAACGCATAGGCCGTGGTGCCGAAACGAGCTTTTGGCCCGAGATAGCGAATCACCGCCACATCGCCGGCGGAGAACTCGTTGTTATCGAGTGCCTGCATGGCGTCATCAAGTTCGTCAAAGACCTTTGCCAGACCGGAGAACCGGCGCATTTTTACATCAACCGCCCCGGCTTTGATAATTCCGCCTTCCGGCGCAAGATTTCCGTAAAGAACATAAAGCGCCCCGCTGGCCGATACCGGTTTGTCCAGCGGACGGATCACTTCACTGTCGTAATTTTCCGCGTCGGCGTAATTTTCCGCGAAGGTTGCGCCGGTCACGGTCAGGCATTCGCCGTGCAGTTTGGGCATGAGCTCCTTAAACAAAGCGCGGGTTCCTCCGGCGCGGTCGATGTCCTGCAAGTGCCAGGGGCCGCTCGGCGATGCTCCGACAATTTGAGGAATATTTTTTGATGCGGCATCGAACTTGCGCCACCATTCCCCTTCGAGTCCGGCTTCAGTCGCGACGGCGGGAACATGCATGAGCAGATTTATCGAACCGGCCATCGCCATTGAGGCGGCTATCGCGTTTTCCACCGCTTGTTCGGTGATAATATCGCGAGCCCGGATATTTTTTTCGAGCAGGGTCATAATCTGGCGTCCGGCCCGGTAGGCGCATTGCAGCAGTTCGGAACTGGTCGCGGACATGACCGCGTTGCCCGGCAGCGACAGCCCGAGAGCTTCCGCAACCAGACACATGCTGTTGGCGGTGGTCATTACTCCGCAGGCTCCGCAGGGCGTATACATGCGCGACACTTCACGGTCGGCTTTGGTTTTGTCGTAATTGCCCTGCATGGTTTTACCGACATTATCGGTCAGTTCGATATAGTTGACGCTTTTGCCGTCCAGGTACGGCATCGGCATGTAACCGCCGGTAACCATGATCGTCGGGATATTCAAACGCGCCGCCGCCATCAAATGGCCGGGGACGATGGAATCGCAGGTTGAAAGCAGGACCATCGCGTCGAACATATTGCTTTCGACGATAAGTTCGACCTCGTCGGCGATCGAATTACGGCTGGGCAGTTCGATATATTTTTCATTACCAAGCACCATGCCGTCGCAGATTGCCGTGGTCATCAGTTCGAACGGCAGTCCGCCGGCTTCGCGGATGCCCTGTTTGACGCGTTCGCTCAGGTTGCGCAGATGCACGTGACCCGGATTGTATTCGTTCCAGGAATTTACCACCGCCACGATCGGACGGTTGAACTCCTCTTCCGTATAGCCCATGCCGCGAACCAGGCCTCGACGGCATTCGCGGGCGATTCCGTATTTCCAGTTGCTGCGGCATGATTCAAGAATATCGCACATAATTTCCGTCTCCTTTGCTTATTCTTCATTTTAGACTTATGAAAAACGCCTCTTTCGGTGTTTTCATGGATATACTATAATTCAATGATTTTTCCATGTTTTTTATTGCAGACTTACAGCCTGCAGTTGTTTTTTTATTATTTCCCCCGGGCGTTGCCCGGGGCTTTGTTCTTTCAGGCCTGCGGCCTGGTGGTCTTTTATATTCTTCAGCCCCGCAGGGGCGCAATATCACAGCCCCGGGCAACGCCCGGGGGATCTCATTTAGAACTCAAAAGCAGGCTGTAAGTCTGCAATAAAACGAATTTGTAAGACCCAACCCACGGAAACACCGAAAGAACCTGAAAACTATTATTTGCACCATGACTAGCGCAGTCTGAGCCTGAGCTAGCGAAGGCAACGCATGAAGAAGTATTTACGTTTTCAGCATCTGCTGAAAAATAAAAAACTTTTTTCGTGACTTTTCGTGCTTTTCGTGGCTAAAAATAACATTTTGCATTTGTCTTTATTCTTCGTTTAGCATGATATCGAGCACGCCGTCGATGGATTGACCGCCGTCGACGACGAAGGTTTGACCGGTTATAAAACGGGTCTTTTCAACTTCGGCCAGAAACAATATCATCGGGGTGATGTCGTCAACACTGCCGAGTTTTCCGACCGGGATCTTGCGCTTGAACGCAGCCATTTGTTCGTCTGTGTAGCGGTACGACAATTTGGTCATAATGAATCCCGGCGCGATGCAGTTGACATTGATGCCGTATTTTGCCACCTCTGCCGCAAGGGATTTTGTGAACATATTAAGTCCAGCTTTGGCGGCGCAGTACGGCAGCATTTTGCGTTTGACATAGGTGACGATGCTGTGAACCGAACTGATATTGATAATCCTGCCCTCGTTTTTTTTCCCTATCATATCGCGTACCGCGATTCTGGAACAGTAAGCGGCGGCGCTTAAGTTCAGATTGATCTGGGAGTCCCAGTAATTCATCGGCATATCCTGAAAACCGCCTTCCGGGATTGTCAACGCGCCGCCGGCATTGTTGATCAGGACGTCGACGGAACCGAAATCGGCAATGAATTTTTCCATCATCGCCTCGCACGCGGCGCAGTCGGCGACGTCGGCCCGGTATATTTCAGCTTTCATTCTGGCATTACGGACTTTTTCGGCGGTCGCTTCCGCACCGTCCCGGTCTTTATAATAGTTAATTCCGACATTGCATCCGGCTTCCGCGAAGGCTATTGCCGCCGCCGCGCCGATGCCGTGTGACGAGCCAGTAATGATGATATTTTTTGCCATTCATAAACTCCTTTTATTTGTTATTTATATCAAACATGATTTAAATATAGATGAAAATGTTCGAAAAGTCAACTGTCGAAGATGAAATAATAAAGATTTTGCTTTTGATATTGGAGTAATATTTAAATAAGCGTATCGATTGTCAGCTAGCGGGCAGTCTCGCCTGTCTCCCGCCGCGAAGAAAAGCGCGGCATATATCCAGCCTTGGATAATAGTGGGAGCCGGGCTCCGAACGGCGAATTAAGCGCTGTAAGCGCGGCATATCCCAATAGTGGGAGCCGGGCTTTTTGACGGTGGTGTATACCCCTGCCGACCGGCGAATCAGCGCTGAAAGCGCGGTATATCCCAATAGTGGGAGCCGGGCTTTTTGACGGGGGTGCATACCCCTGCCGACCGGTGAATCAGCGCTGAAAGCGCGGTATATCCCAATAGTGGGAGCCGGGCTCCGACCGGCGAATCAGCGCTGAAAGCGCGGCATATCCCAATAGTGGGAGCCGGGCTCCGACCGGCGAATCAGCGCTGAAAGCGCGGTATATATCCAGCCCGGGGTGATTGAGCGATAGCGATTGAACCCCGGGTAAGATTTTCCAACAATATTAAGCGCTGTAAGTGCGAAATATAAAAATGGGAGCGCGTGGCTCCTGCCGCGCAGAAAAAACTGATGCTTTGAAAAACAGAAACTTGCCAGGTAACGATTATTTACCTTCAACTTTCAACCTTCAACTCACATTTGGGAGCGCGTGGCACCAGCCGCGCAGAAAAAACTGACGCTTTGAAAAACAGAACCTTGCCAGGTAACGATTATTTACCTTCAACCTTCAACTTTCAACCTTCAACTCACATTTGGGAGCGCGTGGCACCAGCCGCGCAGAAAAAGCTGACGCTTTGAAAAACAGAACTTTGCCAGGTAACGATTATTTACCTTCAACTTTCAACCTTCAACCTTCAACTCACATTTGGGAGCGCGTGGCACCAGCCGCGCAGAAAAAGCTGACGCTTTGAAAAACAGAACCTTGCCAGGTAACGATTATTTACCTTCAACTTTCAACCTTCAACCTTCAACTCACATTTGGGAGCGCGTGGCACCAGCCGCGCAGAAAAGCGCATTAAATATGAATATTACTCTGTTTAAGCGCTGAAAGCACGACATATATCCAGCCTGGGGTGATCGTAGGAGCCGGGCTTTTTAACGGGGGTGCATACCCATGCCAAACGAAGAATTAAGCGCTGAAAGCGCGACATATATCCAGCCTGGGGTGATCGTAGGAGCCGGGCTTTTTAACGGGGGTGCATACCCCTGCCGAACGGCGAATTAGCGCTGAAAGCGCGACATATATCCAGCCTGGGGTGATCGTAGGAGCCGGGCTTTTTAACGGGGGTGCATACCCATGCCAAACGAAGAATTAAGCGCTGAAAGCGCGACATATATCCAGCCTGTGGTGATTGAGCAACGCGAATGAACCCCAGGTGTAGTCAAAAATAAATAAAAGCCCTGTAAGGGCGGCATATAAGTCTGGCGCGTTGCCCGTTCTGCCCAGAGTGCTGGACAATACATTTCAATCAGGCTGGAAGTATTGAATTTGTTTATTGGGAGCGCCGCAGGCCACTGCGGCATTTCGCGAAAAACCGGCAAATAATAAAAGGATGCGGGCGAAGGATGCGGGGTCACACCTCCGAGGATGCGGGGTCGAGGATGCGGGGCGAGGATGCGGCGAGGATGCGGGGTCACACCTCCGCTATTGCGAGGATGCGGGGTCACACCTCCGCTATTGGAGGATGCGGGGTCTGGAGGATGCGGGGTCACACCTCCGCTATTGCGAGGATGCGGAGGATGCGGGGTCACACCTCCGCTATTGGCGAGGATGCGGGGTCACACCTTCGCTATTGCGAGGATGCGGGGGAGGATGCGGGGTCACACCTTCGCTATGGAGGATGCGGGGAGGATGCGGGGGAGGGAGCGAGGATGCGGGGTCACACCTTCGCTATTGGCGGGTGCGGGGTCACACCGGCGGGTGCGGGGTCATGCGGGTGCGGGGTGCGGGTGCGGGGTGCGGGTGCGGGGTCACACCTCCGCTATTGACTTTACTGAGAAGCGGGGTCACACCTCCGCTATTGACTTTACTGAAAAAGTGTAGAAGCGGGGTAGAAGCGGGGTCATGTAGAAGCGGGGTCACACCTCCGCTATTGACTTTACTGAAAAAGGTAGAAGCGGGGTCACACCTCCGCTATTGACTTTACTGAAAAAGGGTATTATATTGATGTATATGCTTAATATACATGGAGGAAATAATGTCAAGACCATTAAGAATTGAATATCCCGGCGCATTGTATCACGTCATGAATCGTGGAAATCAGCGACAGGATGTTTTTCAGAGGAAGATTGATTGTGAAACATTCCTTGAGAAATTAGAGTATTTTGCAGAGTTGTTCCATGTCGAAGTATATTGCTATTGTTTGATGACAAACCATTTTCACCTGCTGCTTAAGACCAACGAAGCTAATCTCGGACGTTTTATGCAAAGCTTTCTGACATCCTTCACAATTACCTTGAATCGTCGCAATAACAAAAGCGGACATCTTTTTCAAGGGCGCTACAAGGCGCATTTGGTGGAAAATCAAAAATATATATCTGAGTTGTCACGTTATGTTCACTTGAACCCCATAAGAATTAAGCAACATGAACATGCTTCAATTGAAACAAAGAAAAATATCTTGATCAATTACCAGTGGTCCAGTTTCCCCGATTACCTTGGCTTGAGAGAACATCCTGAATTTTTGAAAACAACAGTTGTTCTGTCGACCTGGGGAAAACAGTTACCGGAAAAGATTAAAAATTATCGTCAATATGTTGAAGGCGGACTGTATGAAAATGTGAATAATCCTTTGGAACTGGCGCAGCGGCAGCAGATCATTGGAAGTGAAAGTTTTGCTGAAAAGATATTGCGAGAGAAAATCCTAAAAAAAACAGTTAAAGATCCTCGTGAGGAAAGGGAGTTGATTCATTTTAAAAAGTCCATATCCCCGGACAAGATCATTGACGCCGTTTGCCGACATTATAAAATTGATAAGCAAAACCTCTTACAAAAACGCAGTACATTACGTATCGCCAGAAAATTGGCAATGTATCTATGCTGTCAACATTGCTTGGGCCACACGTCATTAACTGACCTTGGGCATCTTTTTAATGTAAGTTTAAGTGGTTTAACCCGGTCAAGAGACAGGTTGGACATAAGTAGAAAGAATAATAAGGATATATGCAAGGAAATTAACGAAATAGAAAAGTCAATAGCGGAGGTGTGACCCCGGTGGTGCCCCCGGTGGTGCGCCCCGGTGGTGCACCTTATAAATACTCTGATGAATGCAGTGCTTTTTGTAATGGCTATGCCAGTGTAAAAGACATTGATGGAAGATGTTCAATACTTTCAGTGGACGGAACTGAAACTTATCTTCCAGGCACATCTAGATTGGGAAGATGTTATGATCTTTTTTTTCAAGCAGTCGAAGTATTTGAAACAAGATATATGCTTAGTTTATCAAAAAAGAAATTTTATATCTATAAATATATCAATTTTAAAGGTGAAACAATCTGGAGTAAGACCATAACAAAAAGAAAAGCAATTGATTCCGGTCTAGAATCCAGAGGGGGATATGCGCCTATTTGGGCATAGTGGCACGAAACATGGTAGTTGGGGGTTGGTAGTTGGGATGCAGGGTGTAGGATGCGGGGTCAGGATGCGGGGTCAGGATGCGGGGTCAGGATGCGGGAGAGACGCGGGAGAGATGCGGGGTCAAAACTACACTATTGACTTAGGGGCAGGGGATGCGGGATCAAAGCCTTTGGGGGATGACCTTGATTTTTTATTAAATTTGAACTTGAAACTGGCTTTTAATTTGGATTTTTATGGTATTAGAACTATTTTTTAAGGTCTTTTATTGATTTTAAGAAAATTTGGGCAGTTGCAGGAGGTTTTTGCGTCATTTGCATTGTCAGTTTGTAAGCAGTATATTTAAATTGAGATGACACTGGAAAATGCTTAAATCAAATTTTTTGCGTCAAAAAATCAATATAAGGGGTGTTTTTGGGTGGTTTTATGGTTTTATTAAGTTCAAAAAACAGTTCGATATGGGGTCCGACCCGAATGGCGCTAAGTTAAGGCGAAAAAAGCATTTTTCTTACCTGGTCTGTTGTGGTGGTAATCTATGACCATTTCCTGCCTTGGTCTGGTTAGTAAATTAAATGGTTTAGGTCGCCTTTTTCTTGCTCTTGGTTCATTGCGGCCTGGTCTATCCTGGATAAGTCGATCAACTAGTTTCGCATAAAATTTACGCTTGATTTCTCGTATTTTTTCCAAAGTAATATCAGTTCGCATAAACAGCCACAACCATTGATTGAACTGTTGTATTGTTGCTTTAAAACTTATGCGGTGGACTGGAACCTCATACATCCTGGCCGCGTCCTGCATCATGCCTCGCGCCAGGTTGTAGCATATAGCATACATGGCCAATTCTTTTTCGATCATTTGAGGAGATCTGCTGCGTAATATATCCATATGCATGGTAGTTTTGATATCCCGGTAGAACAATTCGACCTGCCAGCGTTTGAAATACAAACGCGCAATATCTTCAGCAGGATATTTCTTTTCATCAAGCAAAGTGGTGCATATCAACACCTTTTGCGTCCTGAACCCTTTGTGTAATACTGGAGCTTCAATAACCCTGATAGTCAATGACTTCGGCAGATTATCCCATTGCTCGTCAGTCCAGTTAGCGCCAGTGGTATATGGTCGAGGCCAGGTAACAAGCACATCTTTATGTCCCAGTCGTTTTCCCTGACTGAATTTAAAGTTTTTTGCCCGGCATCCATGAAGGCGCATAACGCTGTCGACATTTTTTTGTAGTAAACCGGCAATATTTGAAAAAGAGGAAAAGCCTTTGTCGGCTAAAATAATATCTCCGGGACAGAGCAGACGCCATAACTTAAGCCATAAAAGATTTTCAGACTGGTTGCGACCACCGAAAGCATAGCCCAGCATTGAACCGTTTGACAGTGAAAATATTGCAGCCAAATTGATTTGCGGAAATCCACAACCCGGTTTCATTGATTTCGGCTGAGGATAAATTTGCTGATTTCCCGGAGTGTCAGGCATGGTTAACCCGGTGCCGTCTACCACCTTGACCACTCTGTTTTTCCATAGCTTTTCAGATGGTTCAGTTCCTGCAATTACAGAAATTATGTGTTGGTTTATTTTTCGCAACAGTTCCAGTGGCAGACGTTTACGCGCCTGACAATATGCGCTGGTGCTTGAGCTGGGCAATTGTCGTTTTCTGATCAACATCCAGCTCTGAACCTTTTTTACGGTCTCTGAACAACTTGTTCCATACAAAAGTATCTGATTTAAAAATGCCCAGAAAACTATTTCCATACTGAAAACACGGTTGCGTAAGTTGATGTTTCCGAACCTTGATCTCAAAAGATCAGCAGGAATAAAACTGGAAAACAGATATTGAAACTCCCAAAGTTGTTTCTTTTTCAACTCGTCAATATCACGACGCAACCGTTCTTTTGCTGAAATATTTTTACGTCCGATTAAAAAACTTTGCATTTCAGGAAAAGTCGGGGTATATTTCGGGGTCTTAACGGACATGCCTGTTGCTCCTTTTTTATGTGGTAGTTTAAATTGCGTAACAGGCATTATTTTAACTCAATTAAAACCTTTTTCAAGGGGATGAAAAATGGTATTTTAACACCTTAACTTAGCGCCATTCGGGTCCGACCCTCAAGCACAAACCCTCAAGCACAACAAAGTCAATAGTGTAGGTGTGACCCCGTTAGAGACAACAAAGTCAATAGTGTAGGTGTGACCCCGTTAGAGATGACCCCGTTAGAGACATAGTGTAGGTGTGACCCCGTTAGACACGGCGAATTAAGCGCTGTAAGCGCGGCATATCCCAATAGTGGGAGCCGGGCTTTTTGACGGTGGTGTATACCCCTGCCGACCGGCGAATCAGCGCTGAAAGCGCGGTATATCCCAATAGTGGGAGCCGGGCTTTTTGACGGGGGTGCATACCCCTGCCGACCGGTGAATCAGCGCTGAAAGCGCGGTATATCCCAATAGTGGGAGCCGGGCTCCGACCGGCGAATCAGCGCTGAAAGCGCGGTATATATCCAGCCCGGGGTGATTGAGCGATAGCGATTGAACCCCGGGTAATATTTACCCACAATACAAAGCGCTGAAAGCGCGACATATAAAAATGGGAGCGCGTGGCACCCACCGCGCAGAAAAAGCGCATTAAATGACCCAATGTATTTATCTCCGGGAGCGCCGCAGGCCACTGCGGCATTTCGCGAAAGACCGGCAAATAATAAAAGATATATGTGCTGATTTCAAAATAAACGTTATCCCCAACCGGGGAATAAAATATGCCTTAATAAGCTTTCATGCCGCAGTAGCCTGCGGCGCTCCGAAAGAATACATTTCCCGCAGTAGCCTGCGGCGCTCCGAATGGAATCTTTCCCACAAAATTTGCACTCTCGAATATTGCGGAGTATATTTAAATTGAGATGACACTGGAAAATGCTTAAATCAAATTTTTTGCGTCAAAAAATCAATCTAAGGGGTGTTTTTGGGTGATTTTATGATTTTTTTAAGTTCAAAAAACGGTTCGATATGGGGTCGACCCCCGCGAGAGCACTCCCGCGAGATCGACCCCCGCGAGAGCTACTTTGCACCTGGACCAAGGTCTTGTATTCCAAATGATTGTAGAATGAGAAAGGGAGAAAATGATTGTTGTGATTAAAAATATTCTTATATTGAAATATGTAATAATTTTTATGTTGCTCACTGGCGTTGCTTGCTCTGATAACGATGGCAATATAGAATACATACCCAAGCTAGGAGATTATCTGTATAGTATAGGCCCAGGCATGGATATTAAACAGGTCAAGAGGTTAATACCTGTGAAGCCAGGCTTTGACAGAAGAGCTAATTATAATATACCTCACCTCGCCGTGCGATTTCTCAAAAATCACAAGAGTTATCATGTCGTTGAATACAGGATAACGGACTCTCCAGGATATCAGGAGTTGTATATATATTTTGATAAGAATAATAAAGTCATTGGTTTTAAAGTATGCGGACCTACCGGTTTCAATGAAAAAAAATATTTTGAAAACCTAAAAAAAAGAGCACGCAAGCATAAAATAAATATTGAAAAATTGGTTGAATTGAATGACTGGATGAAAAATATAAAACCTTAGTTGGTGTCCCCTTAAGGGGTAGTTGGCCAGTTGGTTCCTAGTGTCCTTAGTTGGGGGCTGATAAACATATAAGGTTCTTGGCTTTGGGGTCTGTGGCCCTTTGGGGTCTGCTCTTTGGGGGCTGATAAACATTTAAGGTTCCAACGTTGACGGTGTATATTACCGTTAACGTATAACCGCAGCCGGGAACGGTTCAAAGACGCCTCCAGGAAGTAATCGATGCCATCGACAACATCATCCTCGAATTAAATAGATAATATAGGTGAGCCACGAATCGCACAAATTACACGAATAATTTAAATTCTTAGTGTTCTTTTTTCGCAAAGCGAAATCAAAAAATTAGTGAGATTAGTAAAATTCGTGGCTAAAAAATGTATTTCCGCGAAGCGGCAAAATAAATCTATTTCGTGTTTTTTCGTGGTTAAAAGAATTTTTCGTAAGCGAGCCGGGCAGCTCCCAGGGCGGATTGATTGTCGCCGAGATTGCTGATCTCTATTTTCAGGTTTGCGCGCCGTTCCGCCGGCAATATTTCATCGAGTGCTTCCAGGGTTTGATTGAATAAAAATCCGTCACTGCGGGCTTGTCCGCCGGAAAAGATCATTGCGTGTGGCGAATAGAGCTGGATCATGCTGGCGATTCCCACCGCGTTGTATGACGCGGCGGTTTTCATGATGGCCGTCGCGTCCGGATCGCCGTTGGCTGCGGCGTGGTCCAGGGCGGCGGCGCTGTGCAGTTCCGGGCGTTTCGGGAGTTGTTCTTTGGCGACTGCCGCGAGGTAGTTGCCGCCGGAGTAGGATTCAAGGCAGCCATGGAAACCGCAGGTGCAGGTATGGTGATTGCCGGGGATCAGCATGTGGCCGATATAGCCGACCGGGCGTCCGGGCTGACTGATCAGCAGGTGGTGATTTGAGACGACGCCGGAGCCGATGCCGATTCCGAGGCCTATTGTGACCAGATTGGCCATGCCGCTTTGCCGTCCGAAGTGGTATTCGGCCCACGCCGCCGCGGCCTGGGTAGACAGGGCGAATACCGGCATGCCGGTGTGCATGGACAATCTTTCGGCGGCTTGGAGATTCGCCCCCCATTTGACGCCCCAGTTGCCGCCGGATACGATAATTCCAGAATCGGGATCAACGTTGCCGGATACTGATAACCCGGTTCCGAGCAGTTTGCTGCGCGGAAGGCCGCATTCTTCTACGAGCTTGTCGAAAAAAGCGAATAACCAGGCAAAAAATGATTCCGGATCGCGGTATACGGGAGTCGGACAACTGGATTGATGTTTTACTCCGAAGTTGAGATTGCATATGACGCCGCGAGTTCGGCTGGCACCGATGTCCAGGCCAATAAAAAAAGCTGATTCCGGATTGATGCATAATGGAACGACCGGTCGTCCCCGGCCGGCGGGTTCAATTTTTCTGGCGAACAGGAAGTCGTCCGCCAGCAGGCCGTCCACGACCTTGCACATTGTGCCCCAGGCAATGCCGGTTTCACGTTGTATGTCTTTTTTGGAAAAATCGCCGTTTCCCCTGCGGACGGTGTCGGCTATTAAAACGCTGTTACGCATCGGACTCCTGTTTTAAGTGTTCGCAAACCGTGTATAACGCAAGGAACAGGTATTCCGGAATATTGCCGCCGATTCGTTTGATCAGCCGGGCTGCGATGTCTGCGGGATCCGTAGTGCCTTGCTCTCGTATTTCACTGATTAATATATCATACTTGCGGGTCAAGTAAAGGCACTGCTCAAGGTAAGCGACGGATTTTTCTTTGCCGACCGCGTGTGCGCCGCACGGTTCATACGGGTGACCGGTGACAATATTCCCGATATCCATAGCCTGCAGTTTCTGTATGGAGTTCCGGTAAGCGGTCAGATCTTGATAAAATCCGATACCTTGAAGTGAGGTGCCGTTGCCCTGTAATGAGTCGCCGCTGATCAGGGTTTTAGTTGTTTCGTCTAACCAGCAGACGCAGTCGTCGTCATGTCCCGGGGTGTGGATCAGGCGCAAGCGGCCCCCGATGACGGCGTCGTCATCGAGCAAAATATCCGGTTCGATTCCCTGTAATCCGGTTGATGGCGGCGCGCTGTATTCCGGAAAACGCGCCCGGATCAGTTTGTTGTACTTTAACGGGTCGCGCATTTTGTCCCGGGAGCCGCGCCAGGCGGCGATTTTGGCCTTTGAGAGTTCTTTCAGTCGAGCGTGTCCGCCGATGTGGTCGCCGTGGCAATGTGTATTCAGCAGCCAGTCGATGTTGTCCGGTTCAAGTCCTTCCGCCCGGAGTGCCGGGAGCAGGCACGTGTCGACCGTTTCCGCGTTGGCGCCGCTGTCGATAAGAATATTTTCTTTCCCTTTTATCAGAATTATTCCGCTCCATAATCCGCAAAATGGCGTTTTAAGTAATTTAATGTCGGGAACTACTTCTTTAAATAATAACATTTTCGATTTCTCCTTGACAAATCAACTTATAAGTATTAATATATATCAAAGTTGATTTAAATCAATAACCAATTCGTTTCGGAGTCTGCGAAATGTCAAAAAAAGAAGTAATAGTACATGAAAACCGCTATGCCGACTCGGTGTCGCTGATGGGAATCGGCGACCGCGTCATGAAACTTGACGGAGTGCGCCTGGCGGAAATCCAGATGGGAACACCTGCCAATCTGGAAGTAATTAGGGATCTTGGTTTCACGGTTCCGTCCGGAACCGGCTCGAATGACCTGGTCGTCGCTATCGAAGCCGATGGGGATGAGGCGTTGCAACTAGCTCAAGCCGAGGTGCTGGAGCGGCTCAGCGGTCGTCACAACGATCAGAATGAACAATTTTCTTCGCTTGATGCGGTTGATCCGGATGATGGCTGGAACCTGTGTCAGATTTCGCTGCCGGGAGAATACGCCGCGGCGGAAGCGAAGAAGGCGATTAATCTGGGGCTCGACGTATTTATTTTCAGTGATAATGTTTCGCTGGATGAGGAGTTGGAGCTTAAACTGCTCGGAGAAGAAAAAGATGTGCTGGTAATGGGACCGGATTGCGGCGTCGGTCTGCTTGACGGCGCGGCGCTGGCGACGATGAGCCTTGTCAACTTTGGGCCGGTCGGGATTGTCGGTGCGTCCGGCAGCGGGGCGCAGGAAGTTGCCTGTATTGTGGAAAAAGCCGGTTCTGGAATTTCTGCTCTGATCGGGACCGGCGGTCGCGATCTTTATCCGCAGGTCGGCGGATTGTCGATGATCAAGGGAATGAAACGACTGGACCGGGATGATAGTACGGAGGTCATTGTGCTGGTTTCGAAACTGGCTGACCGCGCGGTTATGGAAAAGGTGTTGAAAGAGGCCGACAAACTGGTCAAACCGGTGGTGGCGATCTTTCTGGGCGGAGATGAAGCGTTGTTTGCCGGACATCGGACAAACGCGGCGTTCAGTCTGGAGGAGGCGGCGTTGAAAGCATTGGAACTCAGCGGCGTCAAGACCGGAGCGTTTGGTTGGAGCGAAACGCAAGTCGCGGAAATGGTTGAATGTGAAACCGCGAAGTTCGGGCCGGAACAGAAATATTTACGCGGTATCTATTGCGGCGGGACTTTTGCCGAGGAATCGTTGATCTATCTGCACCGGCATAATCCTGAATCGGAATTGTTCTGCAACCTGAAGACACCATATGCGGTGCAGTTAAGCGACCATTTAAAAAGTTGCGGACACGCGCTGATTGACCTTGGTTCAGAGGAGTTTACCATGGACGCGCCACATCCGGTGTTTGATCCGGAACTTCGTTTGAAACGGTTCCGGCAGGAAGCTGCCGATCCGGAAACAGCGGTTATTCTATTGGACTTTATTACCGGTCCCGGCGTCCATGAGGACCCGGTCATGCCGTTTGCGGCGGCTTGCGCGGAAGCAATCGCCGGACGCAAAGGCGCGTTGACGATTATCGCTTCGATTTGCGGTTCCGCCAACGACCCTCAGGATGTCGGCAAATGCGGGCAGGCGTTGAAGGATGCCGGGGTGATCCTGACCGGCAGCAACTATCAAAGTACCGTCCTGGCCGGCGCGTTAATGCGGACTCTCGATACAAGGAGATAATGAATATGAAAGAAAAGTGTTGCAAAAAACTGAAGGTAATAAATATCGGCTTGCAGAGCTTTGCCGAATCGCTGCGGAAACAGGGCGTCAAGGTTGCTCAGGTCAACTGGCGGCCCCCGGTCAAACATGACAAGGAAATGGAAGATTTACTGGACTCTTTATTATAAATAACAGGAGTTGTACGAATACAAGTAATAACCACGAAAAACACGAAAAATCACGAAAAAGTTTTTTTGTTTTTCAGCGGGAGCTGAAAATTTAAATACTTCTTCATAGTCTCCATGGTGTAAATAATTGTTTTGAATAAGTTTAATCCGTACGACGGATGGCGATATGCCGCTTCAAACTTCGCGCTTTGCGCTTCGGAAGCGGAATAACCAATGTCGGGTTTAATTCCTCGACCCTCTGGGCGGAGATAGCCTGAGCGGTAGAAAGTTTTTAATAAATAACAGGACAATAATTATGAATCTCAAAGAGAAAATAGCGGCGGCCAATGAACAGGCCGTTGGTGAACTGATCGATGCTAATCCGGTTTGGACTGACATTTTGCCGGCCGGGGAAGTGGTGGAAGGACTCGAACCCAACATGATCCTGCATGCTGGGCCGCCAATAGAGTATGCCGACATGGTGCCGCTGCATAAACGCGGCATGGTCAGCGGCGCGTTGTTTGAGGGGCTGGCAAAGACAGAGGCCGAAGCTGTGGCGAAACTTGAAAATGGCGATATAAAGATCAGCAGTGCGCTGGATCATAATACGGTCGGAGCCGGAACCGGAATTATTACCTCTTCCGTTGCGATGATTGTCGTGGAAAATAAGAAAACCGGAGTTCGCGCCGCCACATTTCCGGCAGAGGGGCCGTTTCAGGGCGGTCTCTGCGGCTGGGGACTTTATACCGAGGAAATTGCCGCTAATCTGCGTTACATGAAAGACGAGTTGTTTCCGGTTATGCGGGAACTGGTTCATCAGCGGGGCGGACTGCCGATCAAGCCGATTCTTGCCGAAGGTATGCAGATGGGGGATGAAAACCATACCCGGCAAAGTGCCGCCGATTTGCTCTTTATCAAACAGGTTTTGCCGGATTTATTTAAGATGGATGTTGACAAGGAAATCCTGCTTAAGGTTATGGACTATATTGTCCAGACTCCGCGTTTTTTCCATTGTTACGGGCAGGGGGCCAGTATGTCGGCGCTGTTGTCGGCCAAGGGCACGCCGTTCTCGACAATGACGGTGGCGTTCGGCGGCAACGGCGTGGAATTCGGCATCAAGGTCGCTGGCATGGGCGACGAATGGTTCACCGCTCCATCGATGATGATGAAAGGACGTTATACCTCGTCGCAATACAGCGAAAAAGATCAACTGCCATGGCTCGGCGACAGTTGTGTTGTTGAATGCGCCGGTCTTGGCGGCCTGGCGGCGGCGACCAGCCCGATCGTCTGTAACCTGCGCGGCATGAAATTGAAAGACGCTATCGCATTGACCCGGGAGATGCAGGAGATTTGTATCTCTTCCAATCCGAATTATCCAATTCCGAATCTGGATTTTGATTTTCTGCCGAGCGGTGTTGATATCCGCAAGGTCTTGAAAACAGGAATCGCGCCGGAGGTTCATGGCGGCATGTTCAACCATGAAGGCGGCCTGATCGGTGCGGGCAGCGCCCGGGTGCCGATGCTCTGTTTTGAAAAAGCGTTGAAAGCCTTTGCCGCCAAATACCGGGATTAATTTCAGCCTGTCGTAACCCTGGGAGCGCGGACGTCCTCGTCCGCAGAACGGGCTAGCCCATTGTGGCGGCTTAACGCGCTATGCGCGGAAATTCCTGGGAGCGCGGACGTCCTCGTCCGCAGAACGGGCCCCCCCATTGTGGCGGCTCAACGCGCTATGCGCGGTAAAATAGATGGAATATGCACAATTTAGCGTCATATTGCCGGCGAGACGCCGACATGCGGACGAGACGTCCGCGTTCCCAGGATAAAATGCATGCGGGTGTTTCTGTTTGCATTCCTGTGAGATGGACAAAGAAAGGCAATGAAGATGAAGATAATCGTCCTAAATCTTGGTACAACCAGTTTCAAATTCAAACTATTTGATTTTGTCTCAGGTGAAAATTCGCTGGCTTCCGGACTGGTGGAGCGGGTCGGATCGGACCGGTCAGCGTGGAAACTGGCATATCGGGATCAGGTCAGAAGCGGGGCGGGGGAGTGTTCCGACCATGAAGCGGCATTTCGCTTATGCTTGGCTTTGCTGACGAATGAAAAAATTATTTCTTCTCTGGCGGAGCTTGACGGTATCGGCTTCAAGGCTGTGCATGGCGGACCGCTGACCGGTGCTTTGAGGGTTGACGATCATGTTCTTGACACGATGGACGAATATGCTCTGTTCGCCCCGGCGCACAATCCGATGTATACCGGGCTGATGCGTCGATTGCGGCTTACCTTTCCGGAGTTGCGGCAGGTGGCTTGTTTTGAAACCTCTTTTCACGCTGATATGCCTCTCAAGCGCGCGGTTTACGGCGTGCCGTTCGACTGGATTAGAAAGTACGGCATCCGGCGCTACGGGTTTCATGGTTCCAGTCATAATTATATCGCCTTAAAAATGCGGGAACTGGCCCCGGAAGCAAAGAAGATTATTTCACTGCATCTGGGCGGTTCATCTTCGTTATGCGCCATGGCCGAAGGCAAAAGTATTGCCGTCAGCATGGGCGCGACGCCGCAATCCGGATTGTTTCAGAATAACCGGGTCGGCGATTTCGATGTTTTTTGCCTGCCGCGTCTGATTGAAGCCTGCGGCGATCTTGATTCAGTTATGCGGGAACTGTCGACACAAAGCGGATTTCAGGGCCTGAGCAGAGTAAGCAATGACTTGCGCGACGTGATCGATGCGACTGAAAACGGCAATCAGCAGGCGCAATTGGCAATTGACGCATTTGTCGATAACTGCGTTGGCTATATCGGTATGTATACGGCCTATTTGAAAGGGTTTGACGCGTTGGTTTTTACCGGCGGAATAGGGCAGAACTGTTCTTTGATCAGGGAGCGCATATGCAAGCATTTCGATTATCTTGGAATTAAACTTGATCCCACGCGAAGTTACGGTAAAATCACTACGCCTGACAGCCGAGTTCAAGTGTGGGTAATAGAAACTAATGAAGAACTGATGGTGGCGCGCCAGACATTGGAGGCATTGAAAACAAACTGATGAAAGCGTTGGAATCATACCTGATCCCGGAATTTTTTGATTCTGGTCCCTTGGCCGGGCAAGTTCATTCGGTATTCCGGCATTCGCTTAATCTTGTTTTTGGTGAAACCATGATTACCGTTCATGAGTCTTTGGACGCGGGGATTCCTGACAGTGTGGTTTTGACGCCGGATGATTATAATTATTTGAGAGGCTTGCGGGCGGGTGATAGAGTGGCCTGGGAGCGTTGCGTAATAAGTTTGCCGGGAATGACCATAAAACTTGAGTCCGGTAAAAACGGTTCTAATGTATTTTTAGCATCATCAGATATTGCCGGCGCAGATGAAATCCTATCCCGGCTGAATTCACTCAACTTTCAGCATAGGTTGCCTGATAAGGCGGAAGATTTACTGCCAGGGATAGTCGGCGCGATTATCGATAATAACCGTTTGAAATGCGAAATAATATTACCGCAGCTTATCGGCTTCGGTTTCGGGCTGACCCCCGCGGCTGATGACGCGCTTCTTGGAATAATGACCGTAATGGCGTTTTACGCCGCCGCCGGAATTAACCTTATGCCGGATTTTCCGGATCTTGTCTACAGTTTATCCGAGGATAAAACCACCGACATCAGCCGGAAATATCTGCGCTGCGCCGCGCAGCAACGTTTTTCCCGGCCGCTGCTTCGTTGCGTGAGATCAATATTTGGTAGACATGGCGCCCCTGATCCGGACGCGTTTGATTTATTATTGAAAACCGGTCATACTTCGGGCTGTGATATGCTTCGGGGTATTAAGCTAGTTGCTACCGCTTTGTCTCAATTACGCATGGCCGAAGTTTAATCGATCAGCATATTTTCGACTTCTTTTTTTCCGGCGGTGCCGTAATTGTCCTCTTCGCTATATTTGATATAAGTGTCAAAATCCTCAAGTTTTCCCTGTTTACGGTAATATTCCGCAATGTCATCTGTCATTTCATATGGTTTGGATCGGTCGATGTCGGCCCATGGTTTGCCCTCGCGGAACTTGTTTTTGAACAGATTCTTGATCTTGCGGCGTTCTTCCAGATGAATCATGCAGGCACGGATGCAGCCGAATGCGCCTTCAACCGCGCGACCATAACCGTATTGGCGTGGATACTCGCCGTCAAACGGATTGCGTTCACCGTCGATTCCGCCCTGAATGCCTTTTTCGCAAGCCATTTCATTCAGTTTGCCCCATTCGATTTCGTGTCCGGCAATAGTGATCTTGACAGACTCATTCTTTGGGATAGCTTTCCCGGTACAATTCTTGACGCAGAGTTTGCAGCGGTCACAGATTTTGCCTTCATAGATCGGGTCCGGTTCGAGTTCTGCATCGGTCAGAAGAATAACGAAGCGTTGGCGGGGGCCGAATTCCGGGGTCAAAAAGACTTTGCTCCAGCCGATTTCACCCAGCCCGGCCATATATGCCGCCAGCCGGAAATGCACCAGTACGTCCGGATACGGGTTGCCGGGCTTGACCGGACGGCTCCAGCCGGTGCGGAAATTACCGTTGACCGGATTGATCGCTTCACCCCCGTTGGCGTTAAGCATCGGAACCGTTTCGTAGCCGCGATCCTCGAGATAGCGGGTCAGGTTCCATAATACCATCGGGCCGTAGACCTGATTCAACGCGGCATAACCCATTGACGGATAAGTGCTGAACAATGTACCTTCCTCAATCCCGCGCAGTGTGCCGCGCGCGATCCGGAATCCCAGAACGATCATTGATTTCGCGCCGGGAAAAATGTACCTGGCGTCATTCTGTTTCGGGGCGCCTTCAAACCGGCTCATTGGTGAAATCCCAACCAGATCGGCTCCAAGACTCTTAGCATATTTTTTTACCTCGTTAGCTGTAATCATCTTGCTTTCTCCAAATTTGATTGACATGATTTATTATTTAAATCTATTTAGATATAAATATACAGCATAAACTTGAAAAGTCAATATCTAAGAGCTAATTTCAAAACTATTTCGAGATATTTTTGATTTTTAGCGGCAAATTTAGCATTTGATCTCAATTACATACCCTGCGGGTATGCTCATTCGCGCAAAAGACTAAATTTTCTCGCTAAAAACACTAAAAATAATACTCAAACTGGAGTTTTGAAATCAGCTCCTAAGAGATATTTTAAAAGAAATTTTCGTAGGCAAGCCTGGCGGCACCGAGGGCGGCCTGGTATTCGCCAAGTGCGGTTATGCCGATGACGCAGTCACGCCGGTCTGGCGGCAGCAGTTTTTTCAGTTCCGACACGGTCTGAGTGAAAAGGTACCCGTCCGGACGCGATTGACCGCCGGTGAAAATCACCGCTTCCGGGGAATAGAGTTGAATCATTCCGGCGATACCGACCGCATTGTATTTTGCTGCGGTATCCATAATTTTCTTAGCATTTTTATTCCCGGATGCCGCCAGCGTATCGATATCTTTTGCGGAATTAACGCCGTCAAGTTTACCTTCGGCAATTTTCATCAGGCTGTTGCCGCCTGAAAACGCTTCCAGGCAGCCATGCCAGCCGCAAACACAATCGCGGTCGTTATCCGGGATCAGCAGATGACCGATGTAACCGACCGGGCGTTTCGGATGACTGATCAGCAGGACGTGATTGGCGATTGCACCGGAGCCGATTCCGACTCCGAGTCCGATAGAGACCAGATTGCCGCAGCCGGTTTCGTTGCCGAAGAAGTATTCGGCCTGAACCGCCGCGACCTGAGTTGAATAGACACATATCGGCAGCCCGAGTTGTTCGCCCGACGGCGCAATATCAAGATTGGTTCCGGGTTTCATCCCCCAGTTGGCGCCGGATACAATAATTCCGGCATCGGAATCGACGGTGCCGGATACGGCAATGCAGAGTCCGTTAATTCTGGCGGCGTCAAGTCCGCTGTTTTTCAGCGCATGCCGGTATAGTTTTTCCAGCCAGGCTCTGAAAGCTGTTTCTCCTGAATAGGGCGGGGTGGCGGTTTTTTCCTGATGAATGATCTTGAATTCCAGATCGCAAAATACTATTTTCGTAGAATTCGAACCAATGTCGATCCCGACGAAACAGGCGGCGTCAGCATTGAGTTGCAGCGGAATATTGGGTCGACCGCGACCGACCGGTTTTTCATTGCCAGGACTGATGATTTTTTCCGCCAGCAGGTTTTCGACTATCTTGTACATCGCGCCCCAAGAAACCCCTGAGTGCAGGTGGACATCTTTCTTTGAAAACTTGCCCGAGCCGGTCCTGATCGAATCGATAATCTTTATTTTATTGCGCATATTATTGTTTCCGTTTGATCATAAAACAATATCATCATGAAATAAAATATGCAACTTGTAATGAATGATTTTTAACAAGGATGCGATAAATTTAAAGATCATCAGCGTAAGTTATGTGAAATCGGTAAAAAAGTTTTTTAGTGTCCTGTTATTCCTGTATATAGATTAATTATTCAATAACTATCAATAACTTTGTTTATACTTATTTCCTTTGTGATGTTGCAATTATCTATCTTGTCATCTAAGTTTTTATACAAATAAAAAACAAATTAGGATGAATTTAAACGATGTCGCGCAGTATGGTTACACGTAAGATGGATGTCGGTGCCGAACTTGAACGGCGTTTGAGGCAGGATATTTTTTCCAATAAGCTATGCGGCGGCGACCGTTTGAACTCCGAATTGCATTTTATGAGGCGTTATCAACTAACTCGTTATCAGGTTCGGAAAGCCATTGGTAAGCTTGAGCACGAGGGTTTGCTGCAAAGCGTTCAGGGCAGCGGGACATATGTAGTTCCGGTAGAAGAACGTCCGCTCAATGCAAATCCACAGGCGCAGCATATCAGTTCCCGGCAAATACTTTTTCTTTACTTTGCCAATACTATGTCTGAAGAACTACTCAATCGGGCGGAAGTTTATGACCCTATTTTTAACGGTTTATCCAAGGTTCTGCATAAAAAAGGATATAATCTTCTATTCGCGAAAGCAGGTGAAAATATGCCGCCGCCGCCGTGTATGCAAAACGGGGATATTGGCGGGATCGTTTTTTTCGGCAGCCCGAATCCGGCTTTTTACGAAAAATATATGTCATCCATGAAATGCGTGGGGATTAACAGCTATGATCCCGGCTTGAATTGTGCGTTTGTCGATGAAGATAATTTCAGCCGCAGTTTTCAGGCGCTTGAATATCTTTACAAACTTGGACATCGCCGGATCGGCTTTTTCTCGGACTGTTCATTGCTCCACCTTGGTCCCAGTCGCTATTTGGGTTACATGCACGGTATGGAACATTTTGGTTTGAGTGTCCGGCCTGAATGGATTGTGAATTTTCAGCAGGATGATTATAATCACTGCACCAGTCCGTGGCCGGAAGTCCCGGATTACCGGGAAAAACTGATACCAATGCTGGAGTCGGAATTATCCCCTACCGCCATTGTCTGTATTGATGATCCCCGGTCACTGGCGGTGAAGACCGCCCTGGAAAAACTGGGACGAACCATACCTGATGATATAAGTATTGTCGGAGGATATAGTTATCGTCAGGCTTTCGGCAACTTCACCTCTTTGAGAGGAAAACTCGATGAAGTTTGTTCGGAGGCGGCCTTATTACTAATTTTGGCACTGGAACGTTCCGTCCGGATCAACGGCAGGTCTGTATTAATCAGACCGCAGCTTACGGTCGGCGATAGTACCATTCCATATAAAGAAACAACTGAATAAAAAAATAGTTTGGTCTGACATGAATACCGCAATATTAAAATTCAACTTTAAATCTGGTCACAGCGAAACCCGTGAATTTCAACATCCCGGTGATGTATTGCTTATGAAAAAGGCAGATATTCCGGAAGATACTGAGAGCATTGAAATATTGATTGGAGACTTTTCCTCTGTAGCCGGAGAAGAGGGCTTTTTCATCATTCCAAATATTCAGGAAAAAATTGCCGCTAACAGCAGTCACGCGGCACTGACTTATTTTTCAAAGCGTCCTGATACCGAATCAGTATTCCCTGCCAATCTGATGCCGGTTTTTGCGGTAAATCATGGTAATGATGCAAGTTTGGCTGTGGTCAGCGGCATGTCACTGGAGTATTATCTGGTATGCGGTGTAAAAGGGGGCAAGTATTATCTCTATCCGCGTTTTATTCTCGATGGAGAACTGCCTTATGAAGATATTGAAATTAAGATTTTCCGTCTGGAAGGCGATGACGCAAGTTATTCCGGTATTGCCCGGCGTTATCGCCAGTATCAGTTGGCCCGCGGTGCGTGCCAGCCGATCCGGGAGCGGATGAAAAAATACCCGGTTGTCGGTGAGTCTGCTCTAGGACATGAAGTGAGGATTCGCATGGGCTGGAAACCGGTGCCGCCGCCGGTTCTGGAGCAAAACGAGGAGAATGAACCTTCGATGCATGTTGAAATTAGTTTTGACCGGGCCTGCGACATTCTCGATGAATTTCACCGGCAGGGGATTGATAAAGCTGAATTTTGTCTGGTAGGGTGGAATAAATCAGGCCACGACGGACGTTTCCCGGATATTTTTCCGGTCGAACCGGAGCTTGGAGGAGAAGCCGGATTAAAAAGATTGATTCAAAAGGCGCGTGAATACGATTATTTGATCAGCGGACACACTAATCTGCTGGATTCGTATACGATAGCGAAACGCTGGCGGAAAGATTATGTGTTAAAAGACCAGGACGGCAGTTTGCACAAAGGCGGGCGTTGGGGCGGCGGACAGGCCTACTTTCTCTGTCCGAAAATGGCACACGAACATTACGCGGAGAATGATTTCGTTGATATGGAGAATCTGGGCTTTCGGGGAACACATTATCTTGATGTGATGAGCATCCTCAAACCTGATGTCTGTTACGACAGCAGGCATCCGCTCAATCGGAAAGAAGCCGGACACTGGCGCGGGAAAACCCTGCAACTGGCGCGGGAAAAAGTAGGGGCCAGCGGTTCGGAAGGGGCATGGGACTTTTGCATTGGCAGCATTGACTACGTATTGTATGCAGTTTTTAATCCTCAGCAGGAACTGCCGGAAATTTGCGATAAGACAATTCCATTCTGGCATCTGGTTTATCACGGGATCATTCTCTATAACGCTTCCTGTGAAACGGTCAATACCGCAGTCAATCCAGACCGAAAATTCTGGTTGAAGAATATTGAGTTCGGTGGTCGTCCGCTGGCCTATTTTTATGCGAAATTCCTGAGTTCCGGTCGTAACTGGATGGGAGAGGTTGATTGCGGATGCGGCACCGATGAAGAATTACAGGATTGTGTTACTAACATCAAACGCGAATATGACGAATATAAAATCTTACGCGGACTGCAGTTTGAGTTTATGGAAAGACATCATGAACTTGTTCCTGGTGTTTTTAAAATTGACTATTCCAACGGAAGATCCATTATTATCAATTATAATAATGATTCGTATGAAAATGCCGGCAACAACATTCCGGCTTGTGATTTTAAAGTATGTTAACTAAAACAGGAGGACGCAACTATGAAACGACGCAATTTTACTTTAATTGAACTCCTTGGTGATTGCGATTATCGCGATTCTGGCTTCAATATTGAAGCCAGCCCTGAATAAGGCCCGTGAAAAGGCGAAAGCAATAACATGCAGCAACAACCTTAAACAGGCGTATATGTCCATATCTTTTTATGCCGACGACAACAATGATTTTCAGAATCTTTTCTGTACGACGGATCACATTTGGCTGGGCAAAATGTTTTCACGTCTGACGACAATGGTCGGCGCTGGCCTTGTAACCTCCAGGCATTGCTATCTGCCATGGAAATGCTCTATGTGCCCCGAATTTAAAAACGCTGCTCCGTCGGAAATCAGCAACAGTGCTTATGCCCATTTTTACAAGCAGGCGGCTCCAGCTTATTTTGGTCAATATCTCCGGAATTCAGCAGGAGAGACTTATGCGGAAGGAGCAGGAACTTATAACGATGTGGCGATTTCTTTCAAGCAGGAACTTTGACTGATAATATTTCCGCAATAAAGAATAAAATCCATTTTTCCATTACCGCAAACACCTAAATCCCCGTTCCAGTCTTCCCCTTCAAGACCGTGAAAGGTGAAGCCCGGTTCCCTAACATTGTTTGCAGACGTATAGGAATCACGCCAGCCGGACTCAAAAAAGGATTTCATCACGTTGTTTTCCACATCACAATTAAAATCACCCGTTAAAATTTGCGGCATATCATTCCATGCTTTTGCTTCGGATATGATCATTTTTGCCTGTTTCTCACGCGCGTCCTGCGAAGCGTGATCCAAATGGGTATTAATAATCCGGAATACTCCATGTGAATCACGCAGGACGAGAAAATTGACAAAACGAACACACTCACTGCCGTCAAACCTTGAACCTGGGATATGCGGCGTGTCTGAAAGATGATATCCGCCGTGGTTGATCACCTCAAATATTTTAGTTTTGAAAAGATTGCGTTTTCCGGGAATTCTTCTCTGGCATAAGTATTTATCCAGAAAACACTCCACTCATTTTGTCCAAAGGCGGAATACAATTCATGGAACTGGTCATTATGGCATTCCTGCAGGCATATAATGTCCGGTTGTGATTTCAGAATGGTTTCCGCGCAAAGGCTGCTTCGGTATTTCCAGGTATGCTCCGCTTTCTTTTCCGGCATGAAAGAAAAACGAATATTGCAACTGATAATCCGCATGTTTTTCCCTTCCATTGTCCAATCGAGATGATTCTTTTGAATTTACGGTTCCAATCGGGAAATTGCGACTTTCTTTATATAGCCTTTGAAAATCCCCTGGCTTTTACTGATGGTTCCGCCAATTACCAACTTGTCAGTAATGATTTCTCCGGACAGATTGTTTGAATCAAGCAATTCGCCATTTAAATAAGTGCTGGCGGTTTTACCATCATAAGTCAAAGTCATTTGCAGCCACTTGTTCGGCGGATACCATTTTGCGCTGTGAAATCTATAGCGTTTCTTTGCTGTTTTTATACTGGTGAATAGTTTTTGCTTCATAATTCCGATCCCTGTAAAGTGAAAATGTTCCGCTACCACCATGGCATTCTTTAACTGTGGATCAGCTTTAAAAATAACATCTATTCTTATATTCTTCTTCGGGGTATCAAGCTTAATTACACTGACCCGCTGTTCTCCTCTGAAGCGTAATCCGTCTTTGGTGAAATCACTGTCCTTGAAACCGTCAAAACGGAACTTGTATGCTTCCTTCCTGGTTTCAGCGGCAATTTTTTGAATACTGGTATTTGAAAAATCCACGTAAAAAACCGAGTTATTGGTTTTGCTTATTGCAGATTTTTTAGTTTCATAAAAATCCATTGCGTCTTCGTATGAACTTTCAACCGGAGGCTTGTATGTAAAAGCGATCTTTTCAGCATTCGGCATTTTTATACCGGGAATTTCAAACAGGACAAACGAATACCTGGGCAGAACGTAGTTAAAGTCGGTTGATGATATCTTGAGCGTTGATTTTACGACTTCAAACTTTATGCGCTTTTTAGTAATAGGATGGACCGGGAAATCGGTCAGCTTATCAGATTTAAGGGTATATACATTGACGGTTGCCGGGCCTGCAAGTTTAAATCCTTTCAGGTTTATCCGGGCCGAAGCGGCGTCATCTTCCTTGTTAACCACAATGAATTTTAACTTATTGTCGCCATAGGCGGCAACGGATGCGGAACCGCCGCTAATTTTCAGTATTTTATCGTTATTGCTTAATAACCGGTCGATCAATTGATACATTACCGCAATCGGGCTGACGATAAATTTCCCATCCGGTGTTGGAGTGAAAATGGCCCATCCCAGGGTATGCAGTTTCCATGGTTGAGGATGCAAGGCGAATTTACCGTTATTGAAGACAGAGTGGATAACCGCGCCTTCCACCGCCGGGTTTTTGATGAAATAAAACAGCGGGTCGGCTTGAGCCAGCGCATGCATCATTGTCCTGCTATACCACATGTGGGACGCTCCGCGTTTAAACTCATTAGCCTGAATTTTTACTTTATTGAAGCCTAAAGATTTTAAGAACGCTGCGTTAGCTTCCACCGAACCAATCTGGGTAACTTTGGGAGCTTTTAATAAATTCCAGGTCCCGATTGGACCGGGAGGATTTTGTTCCGGATAGTTGAATGGAACATCATTTATCCAGTGCGCGTAGCAGTGTTGAGATATGAAATCAAAATCTCCGTCTTTCGCTTCCAGCCTCACTAATTCGGATAAAAATTGTTTATGCCACTGTCCGACTGTTCCGCTCCATGTTTTTGCTTTACGTTGTCCTGGATGCTCCGGACTTTGACCATCTATCGCTATTTTTATCGATGGATCGACTTTTTTCATTGCTTTCATAAAAGCGAAATCTATTTTAGCAGCTTCCAGAGGTGTGAGAGCTTTATCTTTTCCATTATAGCTTTCGTTCCCCAACTCCCAGTACAGAATGCAGTGCTGATAATTATTGTCCTTAACCCATTTTACAAAACCGGCAATGCTTTTTGCGGCGGCAGGTATGTATTCCGGCTGCTTGTCAAGACGAATAATTCTTTTTGTAACCGGATCAAAATAAATTTTGATCGGAACCTGAATCCCCGCTTTCAAGTTATTTTTATCCAGCCACTTAATGTATTCTTTATCCGGTATCAGATAGGAGGCACTTTTTCTTACGCCTTTTGTACGTTTTAGTTCCTTCCACATTTCCTCCGGGTGATCCCAGGAGGATTTGTCGGGATAATGATAACGGAAAGACTTGAGGCCATATTTTGTAAACAGCCTGGCCATTGCTTCACGCCCATCCGGAGTTTTAAAATATTCGGCTGTTTCGCCAAGTCGCGGCATCGTTACCGATTTGTACGCGGCTTCTTCCTTAATTGTTTTGTAATAACGGTTTTCTATTGTAATGGTTTCTGTTTTTTCAGACGCGGCTAGGTGGATAGCACATAAAGCGGCCGCGGAAATAATAGATGATTTCTTTATCATTTATCCCTCTTATCTTTTTGTTTTTAGAAGACGCAAATAATTATTGTTCTTTGGTAGACTGCCAGGAGAAACGGTCTCTTACTCCGTTTGGATGTTCCTGTATGCTTGTTTTATCGACATGTAAATCCATATAGAGGATGTTAGTGTAACCGGAATGCCTTGCTTCCACTGCCTTGCTGTTGGTAGAATATGGAAACCAGGCCCAGATAGCAAAGAGTGCCCCGCTGTCATAACCGACACCGTCAAACGCCAATATTTTTTTACTTGGTTTTACCCATTTTGAACGGCAATGTTCCATGATGCTGTGCGGCTCGTCATAACTTGAATACATGTGGGTAAGGCGATTTAACGCATAGTAGTTATTGCTTTTTCCTTTTAAAGAGGTTCCCGGACAGTTGAGTTTCTTGGGTAAATATTTCATTGCAACCAGACCGTCATCCCATTTGCCCCAGGTATTGTTATATTCCGGCGGATAGGTTTGCATCGGACGCATCAACCACTCGTCGCTGTCGTCCATATAGCCATTCAAGGCCAGCCCGAGCTGTTTAAATCCATTGACGCAACTGATAGCTTTGGCCCGTTCCCTTGCTTGCGCGAGAGCTGGCAGCAGCATCGCTGCAAGGATTGCTATAATGGCAATCACTACAAGAAGTTCGATTAGTGTAAATTGTTTGCGAGAATTCATTTTCCCTTCTCCTGTGTTTTAGTGTTTGTTGCTTAAAAATTCCATTGTCTGTACTCTGCTTTATTATTGCATGAACCTGTAAATTAACTGGTCGAGCTTTATTTCTATAACATTGCAGACTTTGATTTTGTTAAAATACCGCGATTATCCGGTAGTAAATAATTATAGTCAAAAAATTAATATTCTCATTTCAGCTAATTTTAAACAATCCTCCTTTCAGTCGATTAATCTTGATGTCTTTAAATTCAATTTCGCCGGGGGCGCCAAGACAGCAAGCCAGTTGGATTTGCCTGCATTCGGCGGGCAAATATATCAAGGTTGAGATACCCTGCCAGTCTTCACCGGAACTTTTATCTTCAGCTGTTCCCAGGTAGTTGCCGGTTTGATCGAAAATTACTAATCTGCAGTACACATAACCTCCAGTATCCTGTTCATCAGGATTGGTTTTCTTTCTGCTTTCTGCGCAAACCTTATAGAAATTGTCTGCTTGCAAATCTATGGTAAAAACCTTGAAGACCGTGTCAAAGTCCTCGTCTCCTGTTTTTTTCAGGATAACTTTTTCGTCAATGGTCAGTTCTTCGCTGTCGTCCAGAGTGTGAATATCCAGAGCTTTGATGTTCTGTTGTAAAATTGGCCACTGCTGCAAATCTACTTCATTTAATTGCGCCAGGTATTTTTGTGTTGCAGGCGTTATCGCAGCAATGGCCGCATCGGTATCAGGCGCGGCAAGACGGTATTTTTTTATTACTTCGATCCATTGCAGGAAAAACATGGCGTCTTCAGAGGAAGTTCTGGGTTCGGCATTGTAATAAACATAGACCGGATTCGTGTGCGCGAACAGTTCCGTTATTTCTGACTGATCCGTCTTTTTCCGTAACCGCAATACGCGCAATGCCAGGAAACAGCTTTTTTCAATCCAGCATTCAAAAGAAGCGCTGAATTCTTTCTCTCCATTTAATTCCCATTGTTTGATTACATTTCCGTCCCGGATCAACTCTACTGCCGGCAACGGGAATACGCTTTTAACCTGCAG
The DNA here is from genome assembly GCA_963676655.2 of Victivallales bacterium. Classification (GTDB taxonomy): domain Bacteria; phylum Verrucomicrobiota; class Lentisphaeria; order Victivallales; family Victivallaceae. The sequence continues at coordinate 711,900 of CAXXKX010000004.1, forward strand.
TTTTATTTTGACCGGTTCGGATTTTCCTATCACATCTATACGTTCCCCCGGTTCCACTCCATTTACCTTGAAAAACAACAGGGGGCCGTCGGTAATAAAGCTGTGTCCGGCTTTCAGGCCGGCGAGATAAGAGTCAAGCTTGTTTTCGTCTGACTTCACATACGAACGGTATATTCCGAGCGGTAAAGTGGTTTTCACTGAAATGCACGCGTCGGTTCCGGCGGATGCGGGCAGATTAATTCCGCAATTAAGCAAACGATACCAGATTCGCAGCCAGGTTGCCAGGATTGATTGACGATTGTTTTGCAATTCAAAAGTATCGACTTTTTCCAGAATAGTATTTACCGGAATTTCATAATGCGTCATGAATGCCGTCTGATAATCATTGGCGAGCAAGCCGGAATACAAATGGTTTGCGAACAAGGGATGTCCCATGATGATCGTTCCGTCGGTATTTCCATGGACCCAATCGTTCAAACTGAACCAGTCGCCATGATCTTTCAAAGAACTGGTCAGGTTTTGCGGCGGGCAAACTCCGGTATTGAGAACTGGATGATGACCGTATTCATAGGCAAAATGTCCGGTAATGTCCTCTGCTTCAATGCTGACCGGTGGATCGGTGTTTTTATGGAGAAAAAAGATGAAATCCAGTCCTTCGGCGGACGCGCAGGATAGTCCATCCTGTTTTGTGAGTTTGTAATCTAGCGGCGCGTGATCGAAGTGACTGTGATTGTCTCCGCAATACCAGCCGAGTTCTGGCATGTCAATGATACGTTTCAGTTCAACATTTAAAAGATTGCGGTCCGGTTGAATAGTAATTTCCTCTTCATAAATTTCGTATTCAAAACCGCGACTGATGATGATTTTAATTTTTTTACATGGAATAGTCAACTCAAATTCACCCTGGGTGTAAAAATACTTTTGTCTTCCTTTTATTCCCCAGTCAGCCGGCCATCCGACCGCAAAACCGTGTCCGTAGAAGAAAGTGTCAACCGGGGCATAATAATTGTTGTCGGCATCAAATAATGAAACCCGGGCCGGCATCAGGGCTGACTGGTCACTGCCTTTAATACAACACTTGAAATGTCCCCTGATTACGCGCATGACAACATCCCGTTTTGAATGATTTCGACATTCCCGCCAAGGCCCGCCATGACTCTTTCCGACCAGCAATGGTTGCCTACGGTACCGACATTGTGCGCGTCGGAGCCGATTGAAAACCTGACTCCGGCGTTTTTAAATATTTTTGCCACTTCTATTTGCTGTTTCAACAATTCATTAACCCGCATTTTCGGATACCAGTAGTAAAACTGGCTTTGCAATTCATAAGCAACATCGTTTTGCCGCATTAACTCCGCCAGTTCGTGCAGTCTCTTTCCAGGCAGACATTCCAGTTCAAAATTGTAATCCAGCTGCATTCGTCCGAAATTGAATGGATGGGCTATTACGTCGACATGCGGGTGGGTCGCGATTTTGCAATATGTGCCAAACACCGTATCAAGAAACTTGCTCAATTCACGCCGTTCATGATCGTAAGTCGGGATAGCCGGGCGGAACACCATGTCTCCCATTAATTCGCAGAGACAAAGCTCAATCATAGCGCGATCCCGGCTTGAAAAGTAATCCAGCCCTTTTTCTTCGTCCCACTCCAGTTCCGCTCCGACAATAATTTCAAAAGGATAATCCCGGCGTAAATCTTCGATTGCCGCGTGATAATCCGAAACTCTGCACTGGGTGTTTTTGCGAAAATGATCGGTGATAGCCACCTTTTCCAAGCCGCATACTTCACTAGCATTTAGCATCTCCCGCATTGTTTGCGCGCCGTCCGACCATGAAGTGTGCATATGTAAATCAATTGTTATCATTCCGGAACTCTCCCGGTTGTATCCCTGATTACCAGGTGGGTTTCCACCACTTTTCGAGTATCGTGCGTTTGAGCATTTTTGCCGTCTTGAATGCTTTGATGCATTATCCTTATTCCTTCTATTGCAATTTGCTTGAAATCCACTTTTACGGTTGTCAGGAACGGCTTGCGCATAACCGCCGGTAAACGATCATCAAAGCCGATGACGCTAAGATCCTGAGGGACCCGGATTCCCAGCTCATCGCAAGCATTTAAAACCCCAAGGGCCACTTCATCGTTAACGCAAGCTATCGCGGTTGGGCGATCATTACGGCTTAAAACTTTCATGGCTGATTCGTATCCTGATTCCACCCGGTAATAAGTAGCCGGATTCCACTCCGGTTTTGTCTGCATTCGCAACTGATCCAGGCGTTCAAAGAACAAATTGCGCTTGGAATTTTCCAATCCCTCCCGCCGTCCGGTCGTTTCAGGACCGAAATAGGCAATTTTTTGATGGCCGAGAGATTTTAAGTAATATAAGATCTGTATGACTCCCCCTTCAACATCCGGAATTACGCTTGGGAAGCCATGGTTGTTTCCCAATCCGTGCAGCTGAACGACCGGAACATCGATAGACTCAACATCTAAACTTTTGAACAAACTGCCTTCAACCAGAATCCCGGCCAAATTTTCCAGTCCGGGCAATCTGAATTTCATGTCGGATGTTTCCCTTGGCAATAAAAAGGTGTAGGGATAGTAATCGAAATCCAGTAGTTTAACCGCGGAGGCCAGTACCGATGCAATAACCCCGGAGATTTCCTTGCTTTCACGTCCGACAAATAAAAATGGCGCCGGCTGCAGGGATTTCTGATTGACAAAAGTCCCTTTGCCTTTTTGTGAATAAAGAACTCCGGTCCGTTCCAGGTCGCACACCGCGCGTTTCGCTGTTTTTACATTAACGTTGAAGTGACCGGCCAACTGGTTCAAGGAAGGAATCCGGTCAACATAGTCCTTCTTTTTTATTTTTTCAGAAATATAATTTCTTATAATTTCGGCTTTATCAACTTTTACTCCGAGAGCCATTATTCAACCTTTAGTGCTAATATAATTCTAATCCAGTTCTAATCCTAAACTTATCCACTACTTATCCCATGTGAAGAGTATATCCTCTCAAACGTTTTTTGTCAACCTTTCGTATTAAAAATATTCAATAAATCTCCATGATATTTGTTTGTTAATAACAAACAAAATAAAAAATTAAAATTTATTATTTTTATATATTGACTTTTTTAAGTATAAAATGTATATTTATATTAGTTTGTTAATATTAAACATTGAGTGATATGATAAAAGTACTGCAAAAAGCCCACACATTGCTTTCGTTTACCGCGAAACATGCTCCCGTAAGTTTTACGGAGCTGATGTCTTTAAGTGGAATTAACAAGGCAACATTGTCCCTGATCCTGAAATCGATGGTTGAATTATCATGGCTGGAGCGGGATTCTGACGGTCGTTTCAGGATTGGCGCGGGCATTCCGGTGCTGGCCGACAGCAAAAACGTCAATATGAAATTGCGTGAATGCTGTACAAAATATGCGCGGGAACTGAATCTCGAACTTAATGAACTAATTACAGTAGCAGTATTTCAAGAGGGTGAGCGTCAGGTGATCGCCAAATTTAACGCGGACCATCTGGTTCAGGTAAATGAGAATACCAGCAGTACGCCGGAGTCAATGTTCTATACCGCCACCGGGTTGGCTTTACTGGCAGGGCTTGATGAAAAATCACAGACGGTCTTTGCGCATCGTCACAAACTGGATGATTTGCTGGACCAGACCAAGCCGGCAATCGACAGGACAATTGCCAACGGTTACTGCGAGATGATTATGGGGTGTGATGACAGTTTAGCGGTGGCGGTCGGGGTTTATGATGCGAATAAAACAATGATCGCCTCGATTGGTTTTTCAGCTCCGTGCTACCGTTTTGATGAGGCCAAAAAGGCCGCAGCGGTAGCCATGCTGCATAAATATGCGTCTGAAATCAGGCGCGGATTGTCATAAGAAAACTTAATCTTTCCGGTTGTCAAGCCGGTTTTTTATCAGCGGTAATCAATGCCGTGGAAAACAATGAAAGCAGGTTATTATGGTAAAGAGTGTGTATGAAGTGAATCGCGGCTGTACTTATTGCGGCGGCTGTGTTCACGAATGTCCCGTCAGGGCTATCAAAATGTCTCCTCAGGGGGCGAAAATTGATCCGGATAAATGTACCGGATGCGGGCTTTGCGCCGCTAATTGCGCGTCAGAAGCGATTACTAAAGTAGTCGTATCGGATAGTTACAGAGCTGTATAAGAATAACCTTTACATCTAACCTGAATTATTCACAAATTTATGGCGACCTGTTACAATCTGCTCAAAGTAAAGCATTTGTTTATGTCCTCGACGTAGCGCTGCTACGCCTGCGGGATAATCAAAAACTTTCTTTTTGAGCATATTTTCACATCTCATACATTTTTTATGAATAGTTCAGGATAAGCGTTTTTCCCGGCTGCTTTGCCACTTACCGGTTCGTTACATAGCTAAGGCTATGCGCCTTTCCGGTAATGCGGCAAATCATTCCGGGAGAATTCACTTATCTTGTCAAGTTAATTTGTAAACAGCTTTTAAAGAGTAATTCATCAAAAAAGCGGAAAGGTGGATCAAATGATCTTCATGAACAAACAGGCCGGACTTGTTGTCGATCCGGAAAAAACACTGAAAATCATCGGAGACTACGACGTTTTGGTTGTAGGAGCCGGTATGGCCGGAACCGGCGCGGCGATTGCCGCGGCCAGAGCCGGATGCAAAACTATGCTCCTGGAACGTGAAACCGCGTTGGGTGGTTTGGCTACAATCGGATTGGTCAATATTCCGCTTGACGCCGCATCCGGCGTAGCCAAAGATATGCTTGGCAGGCTTAAAGAGGTTAATGGCGAATGGCATCGGAACACTGATCCGGAGAAGCACAAGCTGGTTTTGGACCGGATGGTGCTGGAAGCCGGATGTGATTTGCTGTTGCACTGTTATGTGGTTGACGCGATAGTGGAGGGCGATAAGATTGTCGGGGTTGTCGTAGAGAGCAAATCCGGGCGGCAGGTTATTACCGCCAAACGGATAATCGATTGTTCAGGGGATGCCGATGCCGCATATTTTGCTGGCTGCGACTACCTTGCCGGGCGTCCGGAAGACGGCAAGCATCAGGCGTGTTCGCTTGAATTCAGACTTGGCGGGGTGAACTGGGATCAGTACGTGAATTCAGACTTGAAAAAGAATGATCCGCGCTGGGAAAAAGCTATAACCAATAGTCTTGAAACCGGGGAACTGGCCTATGAAGTTGACAATCATTTGAACTGGATGACCCATGTTCCGGGGCGCCCCGAACATTGTGTCAAAGATGAAGTAAGCATCTGCTTTGCCCACTCCCGCAACTGCAAGCCTCTGGATACACGAGACCTGACCCGTATGTATCTTGAAGGCCGGGAACAGGCCGATATGCTGTCAAAATTCATTAAAAAGAACATCACCGGATTTGAGGACAGCTATTTGATCGATACCGCTCCGCTGCTTGGAGTACGCGAATCGCGGCGGGTCATTGGCGAATACGTTCTCGATGTCAAAGACCTGGCTCAAAGTAGAAACTTTGACGACGTGATAAGTATTTCAAATCATGGATACGATTTGCACAATCCTGACGGTCCGGGCAATATCAAATGGGCCAAAATGGAACACGGCGGCAAATCTTTTTATGGTATCTTCAGCTATGTCGGTTACGGTTCAAGTTGGATGCCGCCCGGCGGCGCGGACGCGCTGTGCGACGGTTATGGTCGCGGCGGCGATGATATGAGTTTCCCGGATATTCCATATTACGATATCCCGTATCGCTCTCTTGTTCCGGTCAAGATGGAAAATCTGCTGGTGGCCGGACGCTGTCTTTCCGCCGACTTTATGGCGCAGTCCGGTATTCGCCTTGTTGTTACCTGTATGAACACCGGCGAAGCGGCCGGCGCGGCGGCGGCTTTATCCCTTAAGCATAATATCGCGGTCAGAGAAGTCAATCGGGTTGAACTGCAAACGACCCTTCTGGAAAATGGCGCGAACCTCGGGCAGCGTTTCAGGCGCATTCCCGGTTTAGCCGACAAATACGCTCCGAAAGAAAACGCGAATACCTATCATGAGTCATAATATTTTTTGACTTGATACTGTTCGATTACGAAGATCCCGGCTTGCGCAATTTCGCGAAAGCCGGGATTTTTTAGATTGTTGAATGGGAAAATTCAACCTGGTCAGGGATGATCCATCTTACGGGGCAGTTTATTTCGCGGCCATCACGTCCCAGGCCGCCGGATCTTCGGATTCGCGTCTGCTGCTTAATTTGCGCCGTTTTTCCTTATACTCCTCAAAGGTGTTATCCTGGCTGTAAAGAAATTCGACGGTGTCTTTGCGATGAGCTTCGCTTTGATCGGCGGTTCTTCTTCTGAACTCTGAAAGCGGCAGTTTCCGGTACACTTCCGGGTAGGCGACAATAAACGGTTCGGCATAAGGTACCTGTACCGCCATTCCGGCGCTGCCTTCAACAGTCTCGATGCGTTTAACGGCGCTGCGCCCGTCATACTGCTGGCTGGTCATGCAATCGAGTGCTTTCACCTTCAAGTGAATAACATCGGAGACGTCTATATAGACCGTGCAGTTACGGCTGAATTCCGTGTACAGCGCGCCGCCGCCGTGGAAACTGGAAGGGAAGCCCATGAAATATATCTGGGCGGCGCAGAAAGGCGGCCTTTTATCTCCCGGGTCGACTGTGTTGGCCACCCAGGACGCGTGCAGGACCGCCTGTCCGGTAATCGCGTGCTGATCCGCAAAACCGCCATTGTCATAAGGATAATGGGTAATAATAATGTCCGGGCGGACATCGCGGATGATTCTGGCGATAGAGCGTACAAGGTCCGGGTTTAGCATGACTATTTCATCGTCCATGTCGATAAAACGAACTTCATTTATGCCCATTATCGCACAGGCGTTGCGTACTTCCTGACGCTTGACTTCGGACCGTTCCTCCATTAGTTTTTCCAGTTTTTCTCCCTGGGGGACTTCCTCACTTTTGCGCATTTCGTCAGATATGACTACATCATGAATACGGGCGCCATGAGTCAGGACGAGGCCGACGACACGGTCGCCGTCAAGGGAGTGGTGGTAGCATGTTCCGCCGGCGTTGTCGAAGACGTCGGCCGGATGCCCGCCGACGACAAGAATTGTTAAAGGGTCTTTTTTTGCATTAGTTTCAGACATGATTATTTCTCCTTGTTAAAGAATGGGTTGCTTACTTGATAATTAAAGTCGGTTAGATAGCAGTCAGCTCCCTGCTGCCCTCCCGGAAACATGAAAATACAATTGTATTCTTTATATTTGACGTCGGTGGTCAGGGACTGGTCTTTGACAATTTCATGCCATGAACCGTCTTGTCCTTTGACCCGGGCGGAATAAATATTTTTATCGTAATCAGCGTCCAGCTCAAAACGGTACCATTGTCCCGGTTCAACCCGGATATCGCTCCGGGTAAAGCCCTTTTTGGCATTGCCGTAAGCAACTTTGTCAGGCGAGATCATCAGCATCAGATTGCCGTCGTAAGTGTTGGAGGAGCAGATTCGTATCAGGCACTGTGAGCTTTTTTGTTCGAGCCAGACCGAAAAAGCGATTTTGGCTTTGCCGCTGCTGATCCGGGATTTAGCTCTCATGACATAAGGAACGCCTTTGGCTCCAGCTGATTTTTTCAGGGTCAGCAACAGCGCTTTTTTGCCATGCGCCTCGACGATCCGGCAGGGAAAGCTTGCCGGCGCGGCCGCCGGAGCGATATTGCGCCACAAGCCTTCTTCGGGACGTTTCCAGTCCACCCATTCGCCGTTTTTATTCGGCTTGAATCCTTTGGCGAAATTCTGAACTATATACGGCTGGTATTCGCTCTCGCTGATCTTGGATACATTTACTTTTGGATATTTTCCTTTGCGAGGGTACATGGCATACGCCGCCGCCAGTTGTTTATCCGAAATCAGGTGATGTTTCCAGCCGTCAATGTGGATATACAAAACCTGCCAGGCCAATTGCGCCAGACGCAGGCCGTGGTCGCCGCGCAGACAGCGTTTGAGAAAGTTTTCTCCCCGGGGCCCCATGGCTTGAAGCGCCATTCCGATCGGCCGCCAGCCCCAATCGGCATCCGCGACATTTTTGTCCGCATATGCCAGGAACAACTGCTTGAGTTTTTTGAATACCTGACTTTGAAATGAATTAAGACTGGTGCCGCTTGCCGGAACTATCTGGGAAAGCTTGATTGCCGCGCAGGAGCGAACCGTCGGTTCAGGATCATTCAGCATCCGCAGCAGCATCTGCTGGATTGCCGGCTGCCGGTAATAGAGCATTGCGTTGACCAGGGCAAAACGCACTTCACGAGACGGGTCTTTTTCCAGTTTGAGCAAATCAGGAACCAGTTCCGGGCGCGGACCAGAACCTCTGAGCGCGATCAGGACAAAGGTTTTAACTTTTGGGGATGAATGTTGCAAGCCCTGACGGAGAAATTTGATTTTATCCCGGGGCAGGGTGCACAAAGGGCCGGGCGGAAAGACATACCACATAGGATTATTGGCGTATTTGGCCACTGCGGTAAACAGCGTGTCGAAATCCGCCTGGTCCCGGGCGATTGTACCAAGGGTTTGCACTGCCGCCGCCCGATTGACATTTTCCGGGTCGTCAAGGCATTTTTTGACGGCATTGCGTACTTTGTCATTGGTCAGCTCAGGTTTGTTTTTACCCAGCTGGTAAATGGAACGCAGTGCGCGCCGTCTTACCAGCATGCTTTTGTCGCCGGTCGCGGCGGCCAGCTTATCCATATCGGGTTTAATTTTGCCGAGCCCCATCTGGTGAATAGCGCCGCGTTTTTCCGAATTTGAGCCGGTGAGGATTTTGTCGCCGCTTAATTTGCCTGTTGCCCCGCATTCCATTTCTTCATAGCTGCCGCTGCCCATGCGGAAGCCTTTACCGCATGCCAGGGGGCGGATCGCGGGAGGCAGTTTGCCGCTGCTGAACAGGCCGACTTCAATCGGGCGTGTGCCGATATACTTGCGCATCATTTTTGCCGTGTTGACCGGACTGCCGTGGATATAGCTGAACAGTTGGTCCACAATACCGTCGTCGACCCATTTCCGCCAGTTCATGGTGATGCGTCCGGAAATAATTGTATCCGGACTGGCCAGCCAGCATTGTGGAAGTCCCGGATTTTTGGCGTCGATAAACACTCCCAGTTTGATCCCCTCTTTTTTCAGCGCGGCGTGCAGTTCGCGAAGGAACTCGGTAACATATTCACCGCGGAGATCAGCCAGTTTTTGTTTGTCGTAGGGTTGTGTCCGGATATCCACTCCATAGCGTTTTTTGTATTCCTTGACAATCGGCTCATTAAAGCCGAACTCGTCATTGTTGATCAGGCCGAAATTCTCATTATATGTATGGAAGATCAACCCGTCCAGTTTACAAAGCTTTGCGATGCGGACAAAATGTTTGACCATGGCCTTGCGCGCTTCCGGGTAGGCAAACGACAACGGGCCGGGCATGCGTCTTATTCCCGCACGGTCGACGGGAATCCATTCCGGATGATTGACTCGCAGAGGGTGTTCAACCACCAGTGGGCCGCCGCCTTTGCCGGAGTCAATGTCCGCGCCGCAGCCGAAATTGAACAGCGGGGCTACTCCCCATGCTTCCATTCCCAGTTCTCTGGTGATTTCCGATGATTTTGCCGCAAGCTGCTTGTCGATCATCAGTTCATGCAGATACCTGACGAAGTTGTTGTAGTGGAAATTCCATTCCCGCGGAACGGATTCGCCGATTTGCACAACCTCGGGAGTGCGCCAGTAAATACGGTTCACATTATACTGATTTTTCAGGATCGTCAGCATTTCGCGAATGGCGGTAGCTGAGTCAATCGGCTGAGAAGTTAACAGTAATTCATTGTCGCCGTTGGAATAATAGATGCCGAAATTTTCACCGGCTTTTTTATCTGCCGGAGCTACCCATCGCTTGTCCGGAATGTCGCCTCCGGCCGCGAAGGCCGCAATGGCGGTCAGACCGATGGTAATCGCGAGAGGTGCCTTTATCCGAATGTTCTTCAGATTCATTAAATACTCCTGTCTTTTAGGAAAGAGTTTATCGTGCGATACTGATTCCCAGTATCCCGATGATGATTTCATTTGCGACCGCTTCAACCGACACTGCTGCAAGTTCACGGTTTCTATCCAGCTTTATCCGCTGAACAATTCCGTGATTGCAATTGCTGAAATAAACGGTTTCGTTTTCAGTCTGCAAAGCCGGCTGCAGCCAGTCGTCGAAATTCAGCGGATTCACCAGTTTGACTTCTTCCCGGTCGCCATTCTGGTATCTGACTTGAATTTCGGCGTTGACCACGTAGCTCTGCATTGCGTTGGTTGAGCCGATCATAAGAATCGCCAGTTCCGAGGCTTTTCCATCCAGGGGAATTTCCAGGCGTGAATGAAAATTCTCCCAGATCGAGGCGCAGGCCAGATTCCCGCCGCTTTCCGGCGTGGAGAATCCGATTCCCGAAGGTGTTCGGAAAATTCCGCCGCACCGCCTCAGAGTGCTGTCGTCAACTTCTATTTTATTGTGTCCGTGATGGTTCCATTCCCAGGCGTACCGGCCATTCAGCCGGGAGCCGATTGAATAGCCTTCCGGTCTTGGATCGCGGTATTCCAGAGTATGGATACGATCAGTTGAACAGTTAAAATATGCAGAAATATCCAAAGGTGTGAAATCTCCCGGATTCGCCGGTTTTTCCACCGGCGTCATCAGAGATGTTATTGTTGGCAGTACAGTAAAAACAACGCTCTTCCAGGCTGAATATTCCCCGGCCGTTATCAGGATGAACAGCGTATAATTACCTGCTTTTTCCGGAACCTTGCCCGCGATTCTGCCGCCAGACGCACCAGGGATATCAAAGGCTCCGGCAGCGTCGCGCCATTCCATAATGTTACCGCGGTCGAACTCAATAACGAATTCATTTCCCTGAACGACTTTTAAATTGTCTGATGGTAATTCCGGTAATGCGCAGCCGCCGTGGTTTACCTGTAAATGAAGGCGGCCGGAAATTCCGGTTTCCACAACCATGTAGCAGTTGTCGATTGCCGGTTTAAGTTCATATTCTACTGGTTCCCCGTTTAAAAATACCGACTCAAGTCCGGTTGATCTTAACGGGATTTTGAATTTTTTAATGGCCCCGTTTTCTGTATAAAAACAGAAATTATCTTCGCTGCCGTTGCGATAGTAGTCAAGCGATGCGTCCGGCAGACGGCAATTAGCGTGGGTCCATTCGTCCGGGAAGCCGGGAGCGATTTCAATAAAATCGTCAAGCATCTTGAACCTGATACCGTAAAGCCCTTCCGCGATCAGTCGCAGATACATGCTGGTTACATCTGAAAAGTCCAAGTCGCCGATATCACTTGCGCCGTTTCCAACCAGGATGTGATTCAGGCAGCCCGGATATCTGCTGTTGAAAAACGCGTCGGTAAGGCCTTGCAGCAGTTCGAATGCCGGTTCTTTGAGGCCGAGCTGGAAATATACCAGCGCAAGGTGAATATTTTCAGCCGGAAACAGGCCGCAGGTCGAATATTTTTTGGGATACCAGTTGGAGGAGTAAAACAGCTTGCCGTTGTTCGCGGTTGTTTCATGACGCAGTTGTTTTTCCAAATATTTGAACATTTGAGCGGCCTGGAACATATCCGCCACTCCGCAGTCGATTGCGAGATAGATGGTGGAAAGCTCCGGTTCCGGGTGCAGCAGTTGATTGCCGACGGTGTCTATGTATTCGGCGAAAACGCCTTTTTCCGGCAGCCATAATTTGTCGTTGACCGCCGCGAATATTTTTGCCGCCCGCTGTTTAAACTTTTCGTTTGGCAGTTCAAGATCAGCCGCGATTTTCGCCAGCGCCGAATTGGCGCGGTAATTATAAAAACTTGACTGGGCGCAACCGCCGCCGTTGTAGGCATGTCCATCGGAGATCCAGGTGTTCAAGAAGTTCTGGAAAAGGCCGTCGCCGTCAGGATCAAGTATCCGTTCTTCCCAATCCAGTACGCCGGTTAGCGCGGTAAATATTTCTCTCGCCAGCTCCCGGTCTCCGGTCCAATCTAAATGGTGCAGGAGCATGTCCATTCCGACTTCCTGCATATTGTAAATATCATTACCGCCGAGGATGCAGGGAATAAAGCCGGTGCTGTTGCGGATCTGATGATATTGCGTTCCCTCGTGATCCAGGTCGGGACGGTCGTTACCGTCGTACCAGACTTGTTCCGGACCGGGCGCGCTGTCCGGAATTTCCGCGATATGGGACCTGATAGCCTTGGCTACTCTTTCGTGCCAGCCGACAACGGTGGGCCCGTACCAGCTTCTCCAGCCCAGATACGGCGCATGGTAACCGTGAGCTCCATGACAGAACGTGTTTTTGTGCCATGACGCGTCAATTGCCAGTACGGTTGGCGCCACTGTCTGGTTGAGCATGGAATTCGGGGTGTTGACCGCAATGCAGGCATGTTTCTGCCGGATCCGGCGTTTCAATTCGGAAACCGGATTGTCATGTTTCAGCCACTGTTCCAGCGCGTTTTCGCGGTCGTTTTGGATAACAACCAGAAAGCCGTCCAGAGTTTCACCGGCATTGATAACTGAAGATATTTTTACGGTCTGCAAGGCGCCTTCTTCAGCCTTTGTTCCGATAAACATGCCGGGCGGTTCGCTTTGCATTGCCGCCGCATCTCCAATTTCGGTTTGAACCGGAAAGCTTGCGCCGATACTGATCGTCCGGCCCTGTTCGTCTTTGATCAATGCCCGGTTTTCGCCGCACTCGACGGCGTTGCCCCGGCAGTCGGAGGCCGTGAAGTTGCGCTTGGACTCCTCGTAATACTCGAAACGACCGATAAAGCCAGTTATGCCACCCATGCCTGCACAGAAAATTACTCTTTGATTGGTCTTGATCCGGTAATGGACCAGAAAGCCGTTTTTCGGCAGCAGCGGGAACGCCTGAATCTCCACTTTTACATCCGGGAACCATGGGGAAAATTGACTCAGACGGTATTCCATCCAGCCGTTGCGGAAAATCGCTTCAATATCCGCGCATTGATGAAACCAGCGAGAGGAGGTGTCTATGTCACTGCTGTAGAAATGCGGGTTTTTCCCGCCGGGAGTAAGCGCCAGTCCGCTCATCAGGGTGCCGCATTTGGAATAATGGCAGGCGGTATGTTTTGAGTAATCGCTTACCGCGCCCATGAACAGCGGGGCGTCCCCGGCAAAAGTGAAATATTTCTCGGGCAGATCGTCATTGGCATGTGAACCGTAGAGCGTCCGGTTGAATATTTCCCGGCTGCCGCTGATTGCGTACCCGTTGTCAGCCAACTGGTAATGGGTTGTTTTAGATGATTGCATAGTCCGGATAATTTATTAAAATATTACAGGTTAAAGAATTTTATGGCGTTTTCCCTGCTGATTTTGTCAAAAACAGTCTGGCTGATTTTGTCCTGATCTCGCCAGTCAAGCAGGATTTCCATTGTGCTGAAACGCTGTCCGATACAGCAAAAATCGGTACCGAAAAACAGTTTATCCTGAAATTCATCAAGGAAACGGGGACCATATTCATGATCGCAGCCCAATGATATCGCGGCATCTGAGAGTTCCCCGTAAAGATTCGGATAACAGCGCAAAAGTTTTGGCACTACGCCTTCTTCGCTAATCGGACCCGAAGGCGGAATGAACCCGACTTGTTGACCGTCGGGCCGGAATGCGGTTTTCCGCCGGGCCGGGGTTTCAAGAAGTCCTACTTCGGCCCAGAAGGCCATGCCGTGCCCCAATATATTCAGTTTTGGAAAACGCTGCAGCGTATGCTCCAATTGCGGCATTCCCGGCTCATCGTACAACCCGAAATCGCCGCTGATCCGGTCGGAACCGTCAAAGGTCACCGGCAAGCCGACTTCCTGGGCATGTTTGAACAAATTCTGCACCATCGGGTCCATGAACGAAAGATTAGGCATTATTTCCCCGACACCCCGACAGCCTTTGTCTTTGTAATAACCTAAGACCCGGTCAAGCGGGGCGTCGGCTGAATTGGTCAGCGCCCGCGGATCAAGATTGCAGAAGGCAAACAGGCGTTCAGGATATTGTTCACACATTTCCAGAATGTCCTCGTTTGACTGCGGCAGGTAAATCTCCGGGCTGACGACCGGCAGCAATATGCCTTTTTCAATTCCGTGCTGATCATAGCGTTCAATAATTTGCTCTACCGTGGGGAACTGCGTGACAAACGGCGTCGGCCGACGGTAGGCATGAGCATGAATGTCGATAAACATGAGGACTTTAACTCCTTTTATTTCTTAAAGTGGAATTACCGATATGAAGTTGGCCGGAAAAAACGTTGTCCGGTTTAGGAGTATGCGGATAATTGGCCATAGCCTCAAGTGCGAGTTTTCCCATAATCTTGCCTATTTCCGACGGCAGCGGTCCGAATGAAGTCAATTCCTTTTCATTCAAGCCGTAAGCCTGGTTGAGGCAGCCGACCCCGGTGATTCCGAGTTTGTCAGCTCCGCTTCTGCCTAATGCTTTGGCTGATTTCATTGCCGCCCAGGCTACACGGTCGAAACTGCAGATAACCGCGTCTATCTCCGGCCGCTCCTTGAGCCAGGGGGTGATCATATCGGGCCATTCATCCGCTTCCCTTAAAATTGAATCACAGCTCAAAGGAGCCCGGATGTCCAGCTGGTCACCCGGTTTTGCTTCGATTCCGTATTTTTCCGCCGCACGGAGCATGCGGTAATGAGACAGCGTAAAGTATTCCCGGTCGCCCGTTTTTCCGGTAAGGCCGATGTAGCCGATGCGGCGGTAGCCTTGTTCCGCTAGATGTTTGACAATGCAGTCATACATCATATCTTCATTTTCACGGCAGATGCTGACCGGGCAGCCTTCGAGCGGGATAGTGCCGAAAATCGGCACATTGTGTTTACGCAAAAAGCTTCTGACATCAGTCGGGAGGCTTGAATCCGGCCCCTGGGGAAAGATGACCCCGACCAGGCCGCGCCGGATATCGCTGTTGATCAGTTTGAGCAGCAGATCCCCGCTCATGGTCGTGCTGCCGATGTTGACGGGGACGGCATGTTCCGCTGCTACTTCCATGATTCCCTGAACCCGCGAGAAAAATTCCGGCATCGGTACGCCACTGAAAACCACTAGAATTGAAGACCGCTCGAGCCGTTCCTGACGGATGTTTTCGATTGCTTTTTCACTGATAAAAGAACCCACTTTCTGCTGACGCTTAATTATATGGTATTTATGCAGCTGCGCAAGCGTGTTTTTGGCGGTGCCCAGTTTGACTCCGCGTTGTTTGGCGAGTTCATTCGAGGTGCCCAGTAAATCTCCAGGACGGATTTCCCGGCGGCAGATTTCGTTGCAGATCACCTCAAAAAGATGCCAGTGTTCAGGTACGGTTTTCAAGCATTCGCTGGTCATATTAGTTTTGCCTCCAGATGGCGCTCAATTGAGCATTGCTTTTTTGAATTAATTCATTTGGTGTGGTGGATTTTGCGTGTCCAGGCAGATAAAGTACATTCACCCGGTCCTGATGTGCGGCATTAACATAATAGTTGCCGATCGGGTTCGTCACGGAAACACAGCAGATTTCATTATCTCCGTTGGAGTCATAAGAGTCCATCATTAACGCAAAGTCGGTATTTTTGACTTTGTCGAAGCCTGAATTGTACAAGTTGCCGGCATAGTAACTGCCTCTTCCGCGCGGCAGCAACCCCAGAGAATAATTTTCATAAGCGGGACTTGTCATATTACACCAGGTCATGCCGTAGGTGGTGGTCAAGCTGAAGTATTTAGACTTTCTTGTTGGACAGTTGAATACCATTTTTTTATGTATGTTGATGGTTCCGTATTCATTACGCGGCACATGGATTATGCCGGAAGTGATCAGCGGCAGAATCCACGGGGTGCTTGTATAACCGTCGGTCGGGTTGTTGAGGACGGACGGGAGCTGGCCCCGGTAATTATCCGAATATACGTACAAAGAAGTATACAGTTGTTTCAAGTTGGCCAGGCAGGTAATGGATTTTGCCTTATCGCGGGCGTTATTGAGCGCCGGCAGCAGCATTGATGCTAAAATTGCGATGATCGCGATCACGACCAGGAGTTCGATAAGGGTAAAAATTCCTTTTTTCTTTCTTATTTTGTCTAACATGGTTGATAATCCTTAATTACTATTTGTTATTTATGATCGAAATTCAACATGATTTTTGTATATTATTCTCCTTTTTGCTTATTTTATGATTTTATTGCTGTTCAAGCCTTGATGAGACCTCACGCCAGGACCACAAGGTGAGACATTCATGTTCCGGTTTGCTTTTGCGGCGAGCCAGGAAGAAGGCGACAATATAACCGCCTGCCAGGAAGAGTATCGGACCGGGAAATCCTACCCACATAAAACTCAAGGCCCCGCCGGTATCGCCCGGTGCAAAATACCGGCTGCATATACCCCAGCAGAATAAAGCGCAGACCGCGCCGCTGCAAAGTATCGCAAGCCAGTTGATAAATTGTTTGATGAATTTTCCGGTGAACTGTCCGGTCGTTTTGCCGGTAACCGCTAAAATAACCGCTATTCCCGCCGCGATAATAACCGGATTCCAGGGAAGAGGAGCGGCAAAGCCGCTCTTGGAGATTACGTACCAGGCGGCAAGCCCGAATGACAAACCGAAAGTCCAGGCCGCCAAACGCCATATCCATTCAGTTGTTATGTATCGTGATGTTACTCCGAGTAAGAATACCGGATTCATTACGACTCCCAGAATTGTCCAGATGGTGAATGCCTCGATAACCGTTTCTTTCAAAGCGGTTGACGCGATGCAGATGCCAAGCCCGCCGCCTGTGGCTATGATGCCGATCAGTACGGTTCCCCACTTCATCAAAGTTACCTGGCGGGCGTCATCAACTTCGTCTTTTTTGGCGCGTACATATATTTCCTTGACTATCAGGCCGGAAAGACTGTTAATGCCTGAATCAAGCGTGCTCATCGCCGCCGCCAGCATCGCGGCAAAGAAAATACCGGGCAGGGGAGTCGGCAGTTTTGTCGAGACAAACGCGAACAGCGCGACGTCGCCGCTGGTAACATTAGGATCAGGATGCTGGCCGTAATAACTGTAGATCATTAAGCCGATAACAACAAGTACCAATGAAAAAGGAATAAAAGTAAAAGAGTTGGTGAATATGGCTTTTTTCGCCTGCTGGTAAGAACTGGTGCTGAGCAGCCGCTGGACCGAAATCTGGTCGCCGGAGTTGTAAAAGATTGCCTGTGAGATCTGTGAATAAAGCAAAACCCAGAAGCTGAGCCGGACGAACGGGCTTAATTGGTAGAAAGAAGCTTCCGCGAATTTTTCCGGCCCGCGGCCGTGATCCATCGCGTAGTTCCAGGCGCCGATGAGTCCGCCGGTGTTTTCCTGTGAGCAAATTATGAAAACCAGGCCCACGCCGACAAGCAGTACCGCAAACTGAACCACATCGGTCCATACTACGGCCCGCATGCCGCCCATAACCGTATAAAATGTGCCAATCGCTCCAATCACGATGATGGTTATTTTGGGGTCCCAGCCTGCGCCGCCGAAAAAGACCATGCTGGTGGCAAAAAGAACCATGGCCAGATAAAAAATCCGGGTAAATATATAAATGTTGCCGACCATGGTGCGAATATTGCCGCTGAATCTTTTTTCCAGATATTCAAACGGGGTAAAGACATTTGCCGCAAATAGAAAGCGCATGAACACAAAGAAGAAAAGGATCGACAGTACCGGATAGAGAAATCCGAACATGGACATCGTCATGCCGTAATTGTAAATTTCTCCCGGAGTGGCGACCAATGACAAGGTGCTGAATAGACTCATCATATAACTGATGCCGATTGCCCACCACGGAATCGACCTGCCGCCAAGTAAGTAGCCTTCAGTGGTCTTGGTTCCGCGAGTGAAAAATACTCCTATGCCAACAATTATCAAAAGATAAATGACAATTGAAATTATATCCCACCACTGCAGAGTAACGTTCATAACTAACCTTCTTTAAGCTTGATTGTTTTCTTTATACAATATAAAAGATATTTATTTCTTTGTTGTCTCGAATATAAATGTTAAAAAGTCATTTTGCAAATGACTTTTTATTTTTTATTTATTTTTTATGCTTTTAATTTAACTTGAGGTTGGGTTGATAAGGCTTTTTTTGAGGCGGGAAGTATGGGGATTGTTTTTTGAATATATTTTCACTTTTAATCTGCTTTTATAAATAGTTAAACGCTCCGCCAAAAGTTGCGTCGCGTCTTTTGTGTCCTGACGGCAGTCTTGAAGTATCCGTCAGGTTGAATTGGAGCCTGACGGATTCTATGGAAGCTAATTACAAGTAAAATGAGGTACTGTTGATCCAGGAGCAGTGTTTGCAGCACGGGTTGTGCTGTCGCAATATTTCCCTGCGGTATTTTTCCGCGAGTATGTTGTTGAAGATATCAATCAGATTCTCCTGCCGAACATTTCCGGCGGAGAAATCATAGAAGTCGGTGCAGAAATTTACCTCCCCGGTACTGGTAACATGCAGATGCCTGAATGCGGCCAGGCAATATTGTCCGGTTGAGCAGAAGCCATGCGGCAGATACTCAACCGGAGTTTTGTAAAGACCGGATTCGACGTTATGATTGAATATTTTGAGCTGCTTGTCTAATTCAGCTAAATATGTTTCGACTGTTTCATTGGCCCAGGTATGGATCTTCGGAGCGGCCTGATTAAATTTTTCTTTCAGCCACGCTTCGTATTCCAGGCATTCCTGCCTGGTCAGATAAATCAATTTTTGCAGCAGGATTTGATCCGGCTGCAGCGGTTCCAGCATTAACGGAAGCTCCGGCAGTCTGTGAACATTGACCGGGGAAATGACCGTTATAAATCTGACTTGCGTCGGATAGTCCCGCAGTTCAGCGAGATTGGTCGCGACTTTGTCGAATACCCCGGCGCCGCGAACCTTGTCGTGCATTTCACGATCACCGTCCACTGAGACATAGATTACTTTGAACTGGTCGCCGATGAGTTCCCGGTACCGGTTGAGTAGGACGCCGTTGGTTACCATGCCAAGCTCAAAGCCGTATTGCTTCAAGCACTTGACGATATGCTCAAAATCAGGATACATCAACGGTTCGCCACCCCAAAGCATGATATCCGGAGATATGCCGCTTTCTTGACGGTATGCGACCAGGGAGTCAATTACCTTGAACCATTCATCGAGCGTCAGTTCAGGAGTATGATCGCCGGAGAAAAAACCGTTTTCGCCCCATTGTCCACAAAAATAGCAGCGCAGATTGCAGTTCCGTGTAAGTTGAAAATGGACCAGTTCAAGTCTTTTTTCCGGCGTATCCACCGCTTATTCTCCAAAATAATCGATTGCCATCAATTTATCCTCAATCGCCTTGATCTGGGTTGCCATCAGATCAGGAGAGTAGAGGGCACGGAGTTCGGATATCCCATTGTTCTCCATGGCTTTGCCGATGGCGGCATTAGCCGCGTACATGTCCCGGATTGACTCTTTGACGTTGAACCGGCCCGGCGAGGTCGGGGCAGGGGGCCAGCGGGAATCTGAAACGTAGGCGCTGGCAACCGCCTTCATTGCGGCATCAAGATCCGCGTCGAGCGAGTTCAGGTCCCGGCCAAGTCTGGCGGCAACCGCTTTGATTCCGGTAAAGATGGACAGACAGACCGGATCCATGATCCGGCTGTAATCGGTATTGGCCCAGGCCTTGGCAGTACCGCCGTGCCAGGCGACGCCGTTTTCAATGCAATCGATTTTTTCGTTCAGGAAAACATTGTCGGAAGCAGCGATAACTTCAGAAGGCGTGGCAAACTCATATCCGGCCTCTTTAGCCATGTCAAGAATCTGTTTGAAACGCGGAACGCTGTCCGGTTCAGGCTCGAAGAACCGGGCCTGATTGAACTGCTTGACGTAAAAATAGGCGGAAGTGCCGATATATTCGGCGTCTTCGGCATACGGCATGATGAACGAACCGCTGGCGGCAATGCGTTCTTTCCAGTTAGCCAGCATGTTTTTAATCTCTCCGGCGTTGATCGGTTCGGCCCGCATGCCCTCGGTGGCTCCCATCAGGTACCACAACAGCAGATTCGCCATGCAGTCTGAACGGAAGATCATTTTCAGACCATTGGGCGCGACAGACGGATTGGTGATGTATTTCAGGAATTCCGGTTTGTCCTTGATATATTCTTCGATCTTGAACAGATGATTCTTATTGCTGTGTCCCTGAACGTCATAACTCAACCCGGTCGCTTTGCGAATCTCATCGAACGAAAGCAGCAGCGAGTCGGCGTCCATGACCAATGACTCAAAACCGGCTTCCTTATACACTTCCGGAATATATGAGGCCCAGCCGCATTCCGGGTTCCAACCCACCGTCGGGCGTTTGCCGACATATTTTTCCCAGACGTCGAGACCGTATTTCAGGGAGTTAACGCAGATTTCCGGCAAAATATTGCTCAGCATGAAATGAATATAGGGCGACGACACCGGCTCGACTTTGCCTTCTTTGACCAGTGTTTTCAACTTTTCCAGGACTTCCGGGGCCTGGATCGCGGTTTCCTCAATCGTATTGCCGGAGGCCTCGAACGCGATCTTGTAATCACCGTCCAGAATCAGGTCGAACAACTTCTCGTAGGAATTCTTCATCACCCATTGGCGTTTTTCCGGTGCGAGCTGCGAATACTGGATATTCGCGTGCGGCATAAAAATTATTTTCTGTCCCATCTGCTATACTCCTTTTTAAGCTTATTTGTTTATGTATTTTTGCAGAAAATCAACACTTCGGCGACAACCGGCTTCCACGTCTTCGACATTTTCATATTCGATCAATGCCGGCCCGTTATAATCCGCCATCGCCGCCATCAGATGATCCCAGTCCATGTCGCTTTCACCACAGGCGGCGGGCAGAAAATGACCGCTTGGCTGCCTGACAAAATCTTTCAAATGGACATAAGCCACCCGATCCCTGATTTGTTTGTAAACATCTCCGGGATATTCGATCCCAACCGCGTACAGATTTGCCGGGTCAAAATTTATCTTAAGAGTTTCCGGCAGTTCATCCAGCATCTTTTTCAGAACGGATGGTTCGGACGATGTACTGTAGAAATGTTCGACCCCGTCGTCATAGCCATTGACGCCGCCATGAGTCTCGATGACCGGGACAATATTGGCCGCCGCGGCGTAATCACCGACTTTTTTCAGGCAATCGATCATCGTATCCCAGCGTTCTCCGGTGATCTCGGTAACCGGCGAAAATCCGGCAAATATCCTGAGCCAGGTAGCGTTTAATCCGGCGCAAATGTCGATTACTTTGAAGACGTTTTGCATTGAGGCAATATTATCTTCTTTGCTGGGCTGAGTAAAATCGCTGCCGGTGGATGTACAGCTCAATTCGATATTATATTGGGCAAACAGCTCTTTTACCTTTGCAATCTGTTCTGGAGTCGCGTCAAGCTGAAGAAAGTCGTTCGGGTGACCGGCAATACTCAGTTCAAGCAAATCCAGGTCCATTGCACTGGTGATTCGTAACTGTTCTTCCAGCGAGGTTTCACGATAACCCCATGCGGCATTTCCCAATCGCATTATTCAGCCCTCCAGTCAAACAATACTTTGAAAACATCTTCGCCCTTGGCCTGTTTATACTGATATGCCTCGTGACATTTCGCGGCGGGCCAGGTTTCCACTGGCAGGTGCGACGTATCAAATTTGCCTTCGCTCATCCAGTCAAGGATTTGTTCCTTGCATCCGGGAGCCAAAGCGCAACTCATGGTGATCTGGCAGTTTTTGACGAACCAGCGGTGCCATGAATCCAATACGATCGTTTCCGGATAATCCCCCTGCAAATGAATGTGCGCGACCGGTTCTTCGATATCCCAGCCGCCGTCTTTAATGTATTTGTGCAAGGTGCCGACGATGTCGGAATTCCCGGTACATTCCATCAGTTTATCAACCTTCTTACCATTGGTTACTTCGATGATTTTGGCTACTTCACTGCCATCGGTCAGGAATACATGGTCCGCGTAATGTTTGGCGATGTCGCAGCGATATTGCGAACGGTCGGTACAAATGATTGTAGCCGAAGGATTGAGAATCTTGAGAATCTGGATCGCGCTGATTCCGATCATTCCGGCTCCCGTTACCAGGATCGTTTCATTTTCGACAAAATTAAAGCGCTTGGCTCCTTTAAGCGGGACACAGGCCAAATAAGCCAAAACCGCATCGGCATCGGATACGTTATTGGGAATTTTTACAATATAATCAAAACAGCTTGGCGCGGTTTCCTTGTTCTTGATAACGAGTCCGCTGTTTCCGCCCCAGGCGGCGCAAACGTCTCCGAACTGCCGGCATTCGTTGATCATTACCCGGTCGCCGACTTTTAGATCTGTTTTCGCGTCCGGCCCGATTTCTTCGATGATCCCGACGTTTTCGTATCCCGGCACCAGCGGGTACCAGCATTGTTCCGGATGCTGTTGGCCCCGCCAGGTTTTCATGTCGGTTCCGCTGCTGATCGAGCTCATTGTGGTCCGGCAGACGATGCTGTCCGGTGTCAGTTCAGTTAATTCGATATCCCGGTACGCCGCCTGGTACGGCCGTTCCATGACAATTGCTTTTGACTTTTTCATAACCATTTCCACCCATTATTTAGATTGTCTATATGGTATTATATATGGTTTTAGCGAAAAATCAATAAGTGTAAAATGAAAATATCTTATTTTTTCCGGTTATGAAAAAGGTAGATTGGAGCCGGATGTTTATTCTCTGTAAATGCGGTTAATCTTCTTACTTCAGGATTAGACCGCAGGCCTTAAGATCAACTTTATTCATTGAGAGATTCTTTTAATACCTGACGGATAAGTTTGTCCCAGTCAGTAAGTATTGTGTTCATATCCCGATCAGTTTTTTCAAATATTTTTACTCTCTCCGGGGCAATAGATTCCTGAACCCATACTTCAACCCATAGGGTCCCCTGCGGTTTAGATGGGACTTTTTTGTCTAAATCAAGATAAAGGGAATTTTCAATCAACTCCCGATGCGGATACAACGATGGGGCTCTTTTGTCGCGATTGTGATTGAAGCCCGCCCAGTCTTCCCAGGCATGAGCGTATTTTTGATTCATGATATATACGTAGGGGCGACGCAACGGTTCACCGAAAGCCTGACTGCGCCAGCGTCCGCCCGGTGATGGATTTTTCGTGACATAACCGCCCCTTTTTCCTTTGCCGTTCAGGTTGAACCGGCGGTCAAAATTGACACAAAGACTTTCTGTTTTACAGATGACGGCCTTAGGACCGTCCGGATGAATTTTTTTCAAAGCGTCATAAACCAGCCCCTGTTCTTTGGTTGTCAAAGAAAGGTGTCCGCCCTGCAGCGCCAGATTGGTAAAGTTAAATACCCAGCAGCGGTTGGCAAATCCCGGGAACTCTTTCATATATGCAGTCAATTTTACCCAACTGTCAATATGCTTCTGCTTTGACCAGATCGGACCAATTGAACTGTTGCCTTTATTGGGGAACAGTTTGTTATCATGCAACGGTGGACGCATCTGATTTGAAGTCATACCGGGACCGGCGTAATGGACCATCGGAACGAGTTTTCCCTCCGGATCATATTTCTCAAGGAAATTTGCCACGCAACGCATTAACTGCTTTATCTTTCCATGAAAAACCTCATCGGTACTAAGCGGCAGATCGTACAGCTTATGCTTTTTTCCATTTCTTATCACATCGGGACGACGTATCACACTCATCCCTATACTGTTCTTTGTCACTTGTGTTTTATCCACGTCTCCAGACATTTGCATCCAAGTCGGTATTTTGTAAAAATATGGCTTGAATAATACTTTCAACGGTCTTTTACGTCCAGCTTGTTTAGAGGCCCATTTAACTCTCTCAAGGCACTCTTTCAGGCGTTTTGCCGATACTTTTCCCGGTTCCGGCTCCATATCCTCCCAGGTTAATCCCAGCGCGATGCATTGGATGTACGGCTTTTCGGCTATTCTTTCAAGCTGATCTTTTTCTCCATTTTTTCCCGGGGTGACAAGGTGCTTGTAACGGCACATCGCGTAGATTCCCACCGGCAGCGAAACTGTTTTAGGCGTCAATTGTATTTCATAACCATCATTCGATAATTTTGGGAACTGTGCGTTTGCCGTCAACGATAAAGCCATTGCAGTAATAGCTGTTATTTTCATAAATATCCTTTTTTTAATTTTTGTTGTTTGCCGCCGGATGAGGTTTTTCGATTTTTGCCAGCCAGATATTGAGGTCTTTTTTCAGTTTGTTTATCAATTCGTCCTGCCCTTGTCCCGGCAAAACAGGCTTCAGTTGCAGCGGGTCGTTTTTCAGGTCATATAACTTGTAATTCCTGCCATCCTTGAAAAGAACATAACGCTCGGTTCTCAGGGCCCGGTATTGGTTGCCTGTCGTTCGTAAGTACCTTGATTCAGGAAACGTCCCTTTGCCGGTTAGGAGTTGTTTCGAGAGATTCTCGCCTTCCACTCCGGCTGGACATTTCACTCCGGCAAGGCCGAGGAGTGTCGGCATGACATCCGGCGAACTAAATAACATTTTCGTTTGGCCCGATTTTATTTTTCCCGGCCAACGGATAATAAATGGTATTCCGACCGCTTCTTCGTACAGACAATTTTTCGTCAAACGGCCATGCGATCCCATCATTTCCCCGTGATCCGAAGTATAGACGACAATTGTATTCTTATCCAGCCCGGCTTGTTGCAGGTATTGCATAAGCCGGCCGAACTCATAATCAACCGCCGACACAGCCGCAAAATACCTTTTGCTCAATTCCAACAGTTTGGTACTGCCGTAATAGCGCTTGCTTTTTTTAATTTTCGCTTTGAAATAATCGGTCCACGGCGCCACATTCTTTCGCAGGTCCTTTTTTTGCAGATTATCGTACATCCGCATAAACTTTTCAGGGGCGGAAAAAGGCGGATGAGGCGGGTTCCAGGACATAAACAAGGCGAAAGGTTTTTTGCCGGAATGATCTTTCATATATTTTATCGCGACATCGGTTTCGTGAGCCGGACTCCAGGCATCATATTGCAACATCTTTGAACTGTCTTCCCAATAAAAAGGATTAAAATGTTTGTCTCCCTTATTGTAGGCATGCCAGAAATCGAAACCTTGTCTTGGCGCTCCCGGTTTTATATAACCGTTTTTCACATGATTCAAATCAAGATGCCATTTCCCGATATAACCGGTTTGATAACCGGCGTTTTTTAATGCTTCGGCGATAGTTGTTTCTTCATAAGGAAGTCTTAGCTTGCCACCGCAATTTTTAACGACCCCGGTTGATGACGGGTATCTGCCAGTCATCAAACTTGCCCGGTACGGAGAGCATAAAGGCAAAACGCTTAATGCGTTATCAAATATCAGCGATTCCGAGGCGAATTTATCAAAATTAGGGGTCTTTACCGGATCTTCCTTCATAAATCCCATACTTTGCCGACGATGTTCATCCGCAAAAACGAAAAGGATGTTTGGAGATATTTTATCCATCGCCACGGCCCCGATAGTGTTTACGGCCATTACGCCGGCAAACAAATAACTTTTCTTGTCCATTTAACTTTAGAACCTTTCAGGAGCTTGATTGAGCTTGATTGAGCTTGATTATTTGGAGTACCAGTATTTGTCGCCAGGAGTGCTATACCTGTAAAAAGGTACGTATTTGTATGGGTTGCTTTCACTGGTAAAGGTATACCGGTTGGTCGGCCCCATGGTTTTTCTGGCTTCTGCGTGTCCGTCATTGAATACGCTGTTACAAACTCCGTCGTGACGCGGGTCGAGTTGGCCCCAGGCATTGTGGGTGGAATATGTTGAAAGCACTCTGAAGTATCCTTTTCCTCTGGCATCGGTACTGCTCTCGGTTGATGTACGAAAACTATCCATGAAAAGAGCGGTAGCGCTTGGCCATCTGAGCTGATTGATCTTGTCTCCGGCAAGAAGATCATTATTGCCGTCTACCGCTGTAACAAGCACATGATTCATTCCATAATCCGTGTAAGCATAAACTCCGTCTGTAGGAACGTCTTTCTTGTCTTCAAATTTAGCCTTGAATGCGTCATGCCCCGGCGCTTGAAATCCGGGGCAAATGTAAACGTTTGAACTTATTACACCGGTAGAGACCAAAATTCCTCCCCAGTACCATACTGAAGTGCCGGAGTAGTAATACCTGGCCGGAACCAGATAGCCGTCGTATGAATCGACGTACATCATTGAGCCTTGACCGATTTGTTTCAAATTGCTCAAACAGCTGATCGCCCGGGCTCTTGAACGGGCTTGATTCAGTGCCGGCAGCAGCATGCTGGCAAGGATAGCAATGATCGCTATTACTACCAGCAACTCGATTAGTGTGAATTTTTTTACCTTCTTCATCTGCGTTCTCCCTTTGTGTTTGCTTTAATTTTTATCAAAGATATGGCTTTTTCACCCATTGGAGCTGTATTAAAATAACCTTTACATCTGTGCGTTTACCCCGGTTGCTTTGTGCTTTGCCGATTCGTTAAATAGCTGAGGCTATGCGCCTTATCGGCAACTCCACAAATCATTCCGGGATCATTCACTCATTTTGTCAAGTTAATTTTTAAACAGTTCCTTTGTATTCTGACATATCATTCGATTTATGACTTTCTCGACAAATAAACTTATCCATAAAAAAATATTTTTTTCCGGGACCGGAGGATTTATTGCTGATAAGCTCCAGAGTTTTTTCACACATATCTTGTACCGGATGCTGAAATGTAGTCAACGGAACCGGCTGGAAATCGGCCATGGGCAAATCCCCGAAACCGATTATTGCAATATCTTCCGGAACTCTAAAACCTTGTTTCAAAAGGATATTTATGACTGCTGTTCCCATCAGATAATTTCTGATAAAAGCACAATTCACCTG
The DNA here is from genome assembly GCA_963676655.2 of Victivallales bacterium. Lineage (GTDB taxonomy): Bacteria > Verrucomicrobiota > Lentisphaeria > Victivallales > Victivallaceae. The sequence continues at coordinate 738,826 of CAXXKX010000004.1, forward strand.
ATTTTTACGATGATGATGAACTAAGTTTTCAGCCAGGATTATTGCCAATTCTTCATCGGATATGTCAAAAACATTGCGCGGACACAAGCCATAAACTTCAAAGCCGAACTGTTCGACTCTCTCTTTAACGGGAGCTGGTCCGCGGGGGCCGCAACCTGGAGCGTCAATAAAACTTTCATCCAGCGCAATTCTGGAGTGCCCCAGATCCCGGTATATTTCAGCAACCTGACGGTAGGCCGCTTTCCGGTCAAATCCAACTAAACTTATGCCGTTTTTTAGAAACTCATGTTCAAATGGTTCCAGATTAAAGCTGAAGTTAAATATTACCACCTGGTCCATTCGTGACAATAACGGCAAAAGCTTCCGGGAATTTTTGATTTCCTCCTGCGGTCCATTATCATGAATCCAAATCAAACGCCTGATACCCTTGGCAACCTGGTCCCGTAACCCTTCCTTGATATTATCCGGTGAGATTCCGACAATTTCCACCAGGCCATTTTTTTCTTCCAGCGACTTGGACATGTAAGATAATGCTTGAATTAAGTACGAATAATGTATAAACTCGCCGCAAAACAGTATTCCGACCGTATCATTGCCCATTCCGTTCCTAACTTGAAGCGCGGACTTCGACTGGACATAACCTCGTTGATCAAGGTATGCTCTTACCCGTTTTACCGTGCCGGGCGATATACGCTGCTTTTTTTCACGACCGTTAACAACGGCTGACACAGTTACCTGGCTGACCCCAAGTTCCTTTGCCATTTGAGCCATTGTGATTGATTTGGGCATATTTCGCACTCCTGCTTTATTCGTATAAAGCAAATATATATGATGAAGAATATAATGTCAATACATGTTTCAATTTTTTCCTCTTTTTTCTTGTAAAAATGCGGATAATACCATATATTAAACCATAAATAATTAAGGAAATAGAATGAAGATTGAGAATAAACAGGATGCTATTGCTGAAGAGCTGGAACAAAGAATTGCTTCAGGCAAATACCCTGAAAAGCTGCCGAAAGCGCTGGAGCTGGCGGCAGAGTTTGAGGTAAATTTCAAGACCCTGAACAAGGCGATCGGACAGCTGGTTGAAAAGCATCTGGTTTATCGCAAACCCGGTCGCGGCACTTTCATCCTTCAGAAGCCGGCCCGGCTGGAAGACTCTCTGATCGAACTGCTTTTTGTCGGTTCGTCTGAAATGTCGGTCCATCCGTTTTACAGTGAAATGCAGCGCGGCATTCTGGATAGTTTGAAAGATACCGGTTTCAGATTGGTTTTAACGATGCTGGAAGAGAATAGACGAACTGGCGGAGTTAAAGAAATACATAGTGATTTCATGCCGTCAGCCGGTAAAATCTTAATTGGAACCTGCAACGATGAACAGATCAGAAAATTAAAAAGGCAAAAAGCACCGTTTGTCCTGGTGGGGGCAAAAACGCCGGACCCTGAAATTATTTCGGTTTATACGGATACGACTCAAGCGGTTGTTGAGGCGATTGAGTACCTCTATGAAACGGGGCGGTCAAAGATAGCGTATCTTGGTATTACTCAAAGTGAGGGTGAACATCTCCTCGATCTGGACAAGTTTCATACCTATCTTGCCGCGATCCAGAAGCACGGAAAACTTGATAGTGACCTGATTGAAAATTCACCGCCGCTGGCCAAATTCAGTTATCCCGCCATGAGAAAAATTCTGAAAAGAAAATTGCCCGACGCGATAATTGCCGCTTACGACCATATTGTTCCGGGAATCTACCGGGCCGTAACTGAAGCCGGACTGTCTATTCCCGAAGACATCAGCGTCATCGGAATAGACGGTATAAATCCAAACGTGAGTCCGGCATTGACAAGCATCCCGGTTGATCGTTATGCCATGGGTTATGAAGCCGGCCAGCTGTTAATTCAAATGATCCGCAATCCCGGCAAAAACAAGTACCGGTCGGTGGTTAAAAGTGCGGATTTCAATCCTGAGGTTGGGGAATCGGTTTCTTGTCATTGAACTGCTATTGTGCTCCCTGTGATGCCTGGGATTGTTCGAATGTATTATCGATAATCGATATAATACCTGAACACGGCGAGGTATCCAGCAGAATTATTTCGCGGGACAATGCGTCTGAGATCAAATCAACCCATACTTTGTTTTTCGTTCCGCCGCCACAGATATATACCTTATTTATATCGCAGACAGACTGCATGGCGTCTACCATGGATTCAAGCCGGTTTACCAGGTAAGTTAAAACAGCCAATGCCCGGTTTTCAATGCGGCCGCTTAAATTCGACCATTCCGGTTCACTTTCCGGATTATAAACAATTCCGGAAGTAACAGAGCCTTTTTCCGCTAGTTTTGCGAAGGTATCGAAATTTTTAAATTCAGGATAATTTTCAATGATATGGCTGATTACCGCGCCGCCGTTTTCCGCGCTCATGGCATAAAACAAACCGCCGGGATAATTTCCTCGGAACGGAACACTGCCGGGTTTGGGCATTTTATCGCAGCAGCAATATACAACCTGTGCCGTCCCCAGGGTTATCAGGACGTCGCCCGGGCTTAATCCGGCCCCGCAGGCTCCGGCGGTCTGATCGTTGCCGCAGGAGTAAACCGGAATTCCCTCGGGCAGTCCGAATGGATTGGCTGCTGTTTTTCCGGCAACTTCACCTATATCTATGACTTCAGGCAGGTCTTCTTCCTGAATTTCGGCCAGCTTCAGGGCCTCTTTGTTGTACTTCTTGTCCCTGAGAGAAAACAAGCCGGTCATTGCCGCAAGGTTGTTATCTGTTACAAAATTTCCGGTCAGCAGTTTTATCACGTATGACGGCAGCGGCATTACCTGTCCTCTTTCATGCAAATTCTTCAACAGGCATAACTGCATATTCGGGATCGGTTCGGTAATACTTGAGTGTTCGGCAAAGTCTGGCAGAGAAATTGTTTTATATGACTTGCCCGCCCGCATGTCCAGCCATGAAATAAACGGGGTAAGCGGTTGGTTGTGCTCGTCCATTAACGCAAAGGTCTGGGCCTGGCTGGATATGCCGATTGCGCTTATTTCCGTAATGGAAACTGCCGCCTCTTCGATTGCCCGGTTGATGATGGTATCGAATCCGGACAGTACTTCCTCAACCGGCAGTTCCACTTTGGCGTTTTTGCGATGATAAGCGAGTTTGTATCCTCCTGAGCCGATCAGCCGTGCATCATCATAGATTGCGGCCTTGAACTCGGTTGAGCCCAGATCAATTGCCAGTGTTATCATTTTTCAATTCCAAAATCATTTTTAACGCGGCAGCAACCATCAAGCTGCCGGTCGCCGGACTGAACAGACTGTTGTCCGCTTCGTATCCGGTCGCATCGGCAGTGGCGATATAGCCCTGCATTTCGCCGTTAGCCAGACATACGGCAAAGGTTTTGAACGGTGATTCAGCTTTCACCTGCAAACCGTATTCAACAAATAATTCGCCCGGAAATGCCGCGATGAAGGCGGCGCCGATACGCAGTACTTGTACTTCAACTTCTGCATAATCTTTCATCACCATTTCAAGGCTGCCGTCCTTGACACATTTCGCCAGATAACAGGATTCCTCCGCTCCGAATACCGCGCATTCTGCGGTACGGACCGGACCGTGACCGGCCTTTTCCGCTTTGAGTCGTTTGAATTCATTTTGACGGAACTCAAGATTTGCCGCGGCTTTAGCCAGGGGCATTATTGTGCGCCTGACTGGAATAATCATACTACTGGCTGTTTTCAAGTACGGATTGTCGTCAAAGTCATTGTCTGTCAATGCTTCAATTTTTTTCAGGATAAATTGCCCCAGGCGGTTGCCGAGCCGTTCAGCTTCTGCAAACGTCTGTGCTTTCACATCGTACCTTGGGCTCAAATTGCCTTCCGGTCCGTTATGATACAATACGTTTATATTTCTTCCAAGTCGAGATTTTAAATATTGTCGGGTGTATGCCGGAAAATCGGCTGAAATGAGCTTTGAGTCTTCGTGCAGAACGGTAGGATGCATGCCGTAAATCAACGAGATTGTCATGATTGCTTTATTTTCCCGGCTTCTGATGACAATTATTCCCGCTTCTGGGTCGTATGTTCCGGCCGGATCGTGGCGGTTTCCGCCAATGCCATCAACCTTAGCGGCGGTCACGGCCAGTTCCGCCGAAGTCGCATTGCGAGTTGCCGCCACTCCCGCTTCGATGACTGCGGCGGTCATTTTTTTCAGGTAATCCGAATCTGCTCCTGGCACAACCGGATCATTTCTGAAAACCAGCATGTCGGTGGTTACCGGCCCCGAATGAGTGTGGGTGCAACCGACCATGATATTTTCAGGTTTGACGTTGCTTTTTTCGGCTATTCCATATCGTATCTTCGCGACGGTTTGCGCATCGATGAAAAGCAGATCAGCGGCAATCATCAGCAATGAATTATGCCCGTTGTCAAGATATAACGCGGAGGCGAACAACGGATCGTTAATCCCTTCCGACATCCGTTCAATATGGGGATATCCTACCAGGAATATTGATTTATCAGGGCTGATATCAACCGCGGCGGATCCGGCATATAAACTCATTCAGCCTCCATTGAAATTTCCGCCAACCGGGATTGCGGTATTTTCAAAATAGTTATCTGATATTATGCATGGAGTGGATAACTCCAGCAGTAAACACGGTCCTTTGCCGGTGAAACTGTGATATTTCCAGCGCTCGACGGTCAGCACATCACCGGGGTTCATTGTAAACACCCGGCCGTCATAGTTCATGATTGCGGCGCCTTTGACGATACAGAAGGTTTCGAGTTTTTCACGGTGCCGGTGCATCGGGCATGTTTGGCCGTCAAACAGAAACATATATTTGCCGCAGTAGCCGGCTTCAAGTTCATTGGCTATCCAGTATTCTATAAGCCCGGTTTTGTTGAACTCACCCAATCCGAAGTCAAGCAGCAGCGGTTTTGTTTCCGGCGTTGCGATTTTCCAGTCGGCAAGTTGCGTCCGGCAGCGTTCTATCACTTCCGTCGCGGCGTTGCCGGTCAATTCAATTCTGTTTGTCGTTGTAATATTGCTCATGACTTCTTGTCTCTGCCGGGATTGTTATTCATGTTGTGATTTATATTTTTGTTAATTTGTGTTATTATTGTTTATATATAACATTATAATACAGCTGAAAAATATATTATCAAGCCTTTAAAAACAAAGATTTACATATTTATATATGTTAAAATCTAACGTTAATGGTTTGATATGAATGAAGATCAAACATGAACAGCAAGTTGAGGTGCTTCTGCAGAAGTTGGACGCATAAGGAACTTCCTGACGGACGCGCCGTTGTCATCCTGAAAAAAGATTAACTGATTATGTGATGAATATATTTTACTGAACCGGTGAAATGAATTTTATTGCCGGGACTTCGGGGATCAGGCCGTATTCGGCACATTTGCTCATAAAGAAGCGGATAGCTTCGCCCCCTTCTTCATCTAGTGAAATAGTGTACCGGTTGACGAAGGTCTTAACGAAGTTCAAACCTTTGTCCGGGGCGATGCCGCGACCGAACTTGAGGGCGTATTCCAATGCTTCATCCTCATGTTCCAGCGCATACTTGATCGATGCCTGGAAATAGCCGCACATCCGGCCTTTGACGTCTTCCGGCAGCGAAGCACGGATCACATCCACACCAAGAGGCAGCGGCATTTTGAACTGCTGCAGCCACCAAGCGCCGAGATCAATCACGTCCAGACCGGAATCATCCAACATGGTTTGTTCTTCGGTAATGATTACGCCGCCGTCGAATTTGCCCTGTTTGACAGCGGTTAATATCCGGTCATAAGGATGCTCGATATACAGCGCGTCCCGCATAAAACAGCGGGCGGCGTAACAGGCGGTTGTGTGAATACCCGGAACCGCGATATTATTCAGTTCAGTTCCCGGGATACTGACCAGAACCGGGCCCCGGCTTTCGGCCATACAGGCCCCGACCGTCAGCAGATCATACTGCGCGGCTACCCGGGGCAGGAATCCGGCGGATACCGCGGTCATGTCATAATTTGCCGCTATCGCTTTTTCGTTCAGTTCGGAGATTGGCTCGATCGTGTCATGGATATCGAATCCCGGATTGGGCACCCGGTTGTTCAACATCGCGTAGAACATGAAGGCGTCGTCCGCGTCATGGGTGTGACCGATGGTGATTTTCATTTGAACGTTTCCAGTACGTTGTATTCGGTGTCGCGCCTTGCCGGAGTCATTCCGGCTTGTCTGATGGTTTCGACGATTTCTTCGATGTTGGTGCGATTGCGCATGCCGGTTGATTCCAGCACTTTTTCCTCCATCAGGATTCCGCCCATGTCGTCGGCTCCGAACATTAAACCGATTTGAGCCACTTTCATGCCTTCGGTTACCCAGCCGGAACCGATGTGTTTAATATTATCGAGGTAAACTCGCGAAACGGCCAGGGTTTTCAGGTATTCGCCGCCGCCGGCCATGATTACTTCGTCAAGGTCGGTATTGTCTGGTGAGAAGGTCCATGGAATAAAGGCCCGGAACCCACCGGTTTCATCCTGCAGATTACGGATTGCTTCGAGGTGTTCGATCCTTTCATCGAGGGTTTCGACTCCGGCAAACATCATGGTCGCGGTACTTTCCATGCCGATGGAATGGGCTTCGCGCATGATCCGCAGCCAGACATCTTTCGAGATCTTTTTGGGGCTGATCAGGTTGCGGACCCGGTCTGCCAGAATCTCCGCGCCGCCGCCGGGCAGGGAATCAAGTCCGGCCTGTTGCAGTTTTTCCAGAACTTTCAGCGTCGGCAGTTTTTCCCGTTCCGCCATATAAGCGATTTCCGGCGGAGAAAAGGCGTGAATATAAACATGGTATTTTCTTTTTATAGCTTTAATGATTTCCTGATAATAGAAAATCGTCAGTTCGGGATTAAGGCCACCCTGAAGCATTACCTGAGTGCCGCCCAGTTCAACCAGTCCGTTGACCTTATCCAATATCTCCGCGATACTCAAGGTAAACGCGTGTGGACTGCCCGGTTTGACATAAAACGCGCAGAAATCGCATTCGGCTTGACAAACGTTCGTCAGGTTGATGTTTATATCCACCACAAAAGTTGCGATGTTTTCCTGATGAAAACGTTTTTTGACCATCGTGGCCAATTCGCCCAGGACCGGCAACGGCATACTGAGCAGGAACTTGCCTTCCGCCGCGTTGAGCCGGTCGCCAGCGACTATTTTCTTTTTTATTTGTGCGAGCATTTCAGTTATCCTTTCATTACCGGTTCATAATTGCTGTATACTTCAACCGGGGTGCGCCCCATTTTCCGAATCAGGTCGCAAATCTCGTCTTTGGTTAGGCTCTTCGGGGTTTTCGCCCCGGCGCAGTGAACGATTTCCTCGTCATAATAGGTGCCGCCGATGTCGTCGGCCCCGTAATCCAGACCGACCTGACACGCTTTATAGCCGTAGATCATCCAGAGAGCCTTGAGATGCGGAAAGTTATCGAGAAACACTCTGGCGGTGGCCAGCAGTTTCATGTCGTAGATGCCGCTGGTTCCACGGGCCAGATCGTCGATCTCTGTGTTTTTCCGGAAGAAGGCCAGGGGGACGAACGCCCGGAAGCCGCCGGTCCGGTCCTGCTGGTCACGGAGCTGCCGCATGTGGTCAATAATTTCTTCATCCGTTTCCAAATGTCCGTAAAGCATTGTGGCGTTACTGCAAATACCCAGTTCATGGGCTTCTCCGGCGATCCGCAGCCAGTCTTTTCCGGGCAGTTTTTTCTCGCAGATCAGTTCGCGCACTCGAGGCGAGAACACTTCCGCGCCGCCGCCGGGCAGTGAATCGAGACCGGCTGCTTTGAAATCCGCCAGCGTTTCCCGGGTGGTTTTACCGACCAGTTCCGCGAAAAACGCGATTTCAACCGTGGTAAAACCCTGAATATGGATATTGGGATCAATTGATTTGATTCCACGGAGCATCTCCAGATAATACGAGTAAGGCAGGTTTTTATTGAGGCCGCCGACGACATGTACCTCGTTCACTCCGGCGGCATGGACTTCTTTTACCGAGTCGGTGATTTGCTCCACAGTCAGAGCGTAACCGTCTTTTTCGTCTTTGTAAAAGGCGCAGAGTTTGCATTCGTTTTCGCAGACGTTGGTGTAGTTGATGTTGTAATTGAATTGGTAATAAGCGTTGTCTCCGACCTGTCTTTCACGTCGGATACAAGCCAGTTTGCCGACCGTGTTGAGGTCGCCTTGCAACAGGAATAACGCCTCTTCCGGGGTTATTCTCTGGTCGTTCTCAACCTTTGCAATAATAGTTTTAAGCATGTTTATTCTCCAGTATATTGAGGCAGCTTTGTTTGAGTTCGGCTTCAGAGCCGCGATAAAAATGATCGTCAGAATTAACTTTATGCAGCCGCATTCCGTATTTACCGGCCATTAGGGAAAACTGTTCTTCCGGGCAGAAATCATCTTTTTCCGAGATGACGAAGTCCAGGCCGGGAAATTCGGCGAACAATGTTTCGAAGTCATATTCCAGCAGCGGCGGGGATATGCCGATATATTTCCGGACGGTGATATGGCGCATTGTCTGAAGCGCGATATAGTTGCCGAAAGAATAAGCGGCGAAATCAATTTTCAGGTCGCGGCCGATGTTTTCCATAATATTCCAGGCCAGTTCCCGGGCATCGCCGACAATCCGCTCGAACTCCGCTCTTTCTTCAAGGTTGCGCCAGTAACGCAGCATCTCATCATCCGAATGAGCATTGTCAACCATCCGGTAATTGAATTTGACCGCAAACTTGCCTGAATTGACGGCCGCTCCATACAGCTGGTTGACGACGTTGTTGTCATAGTCTCCTCCAAGCATTGGATGCGGCGGAAAAATGAAGATAACCGAATCCGGCGCGGCGTTGTCATCATAACCCAGGACCGCGGATATTTCTCCGCCATCATCCAGCGCAACTTTGATTGATTCTTCCGCGAATTCATGTTCGATTGCCGCTTCATTGGTTGTCTCCTGATGCGCTGAGAGTTTTTTAAAGAAAGCTTCCAGTTGCCGGGCCAGGATCATGCCTTTGAAAAGGCCGCCCTGAATTTCGACTTTGCGTGTCAGAAAGGCTTTCTGGACCGACAGCTTACCGGAAGTGATCCCGGCAAAGGCGGCGGTATCGAGGACAAATCCCAACTTACTGGTATTTCCGGGGATCGGTCCGGCTGTGGACAAATGATCATTTTCAATTGTCACTTTCCAAACCTCTCCGGTATCGGTCAAACTTACAATGAAACAGGTATTGAACTCGCTATTGCCGGTAAAATCGAACTTTTCCGCCGGTCCCTGCGGAACCAGCAGCTTATCGAAGAATTGTTTAAGCGCTGACAAGCTGCGGCCTCCTTTCTGCTTCCAACCGGTTATGATAGAGCGAGGTCATATATTCCAGCGCTTTGCGGTGCGGCGCGTCAAAGGAATAATTCAGGTTGGTCAGGTAATCAAAGTGTTTTTCCGCTCCCATTTCCTGTAAAATTGCCGGCAGGTCGTGCAGATTTTGCCGGGTCAGACTATTGACTATCGGGGAGAACTGCGCCGGGTTCCGGCGTTTGTCTGCCACGCATACGGCGTAAACGACCGGCAGTCCGGTCATCCGCATCCATTCCCAGCCCAGGTCGATCCGGTCGGTGTAGCGGTCCCCGGCGTACTCCAGCGCCTTATCGCCGATAATTACCTCGGCGTCGCAGCGGCCGTTTTCAATGTAATCGGCATAAATTCCGTAGCGGGCTTCCAGTATTTCCCGGACCAGAAAATTGGATGATCGCGATTCACTGCTCAATTTGACGGTGACGATATTCCTGATCGGGCCGTTGAAGTAGAGATAAACCGAATTTGTCGGGCCGAAAGAGGAAATGGTCACGCCTTCGACCAGATAACAGCGGTCGCGCATCCGGATGTATTCGATGGCGGGAACGAACGAGAAATCCAGTTCCCCGGCGAAAAATTTCGCGGCCAGGTTGCGCGGAGTGTCTTTGACCACTTCGCCGAACTTTTCCATACCAAAGCCGAACGGGATTGAGTTGATATAATTGATAATGCCTATTTTCATTTTTAATTCCTTAAATTTACGGTTAAACGCAGGATTCCAGTGACAGTTCCAGTGCGGCCAGCATCGCGTCAATATCAGGCTGCGAAATAATTAACGGCGGCAGGAACGTCAGAACATTCCGGTTGACGCCGGTTTTGCCGATCAGAAAACCCTGTTTCATCATGTTTTCCAGAATGCGGTCTGTCGCTTCCGGCATGGGATGCCCATTCTCAAGCAATTCCATACCAAGCATCAGGCCGGCGCCTCTGACTTCGGCGATGAACGGGTATTTTCCGCTTAAATCCTCAAGCTGCGCTTTGAGATATTGTCCCAGTTCGGCGGACCGGTCCGCCAGATTGTGTTTTTCATGATATGCCAAAACCGCCAGCGCTGCCGCGGCTGAAACCGCGTTGCCGCCGGTCGTCGATGCGCCGGGTTTACGGTAGGATGCGGCGATCTCATTGGTAGTACAGAACGCCGCGATCGGGAACCCGTTGCCCAACGCCTTGGCGGTTGTCAGGATATCCGGTTCCACGCCGAGGGCTTTGAACCGGTATTTCGCGCCGGTCCTGCCCATGCCGGTCTGGACCTCGTCGAAGATCAGCAGCGTGTTGTGCTTTTGCAGAATTGATTTGATTTTGGCAAAATAACCTTCCGGAGGAACAATAATGCCGCCGTTGCCTTGAATCGGTTCGATGATCATTGCGGCGATATCGTCATTTTTTGACAACAGTTCCTCGACCGCGTCTGCGCAGGCAATTCCACAGGTGTCAGGCGGCAAGCCGAGCTGGCATTTGGCGCAATGCGGTTTCGGGACAAAATACACTTTATGGCCTTCATCCGGATCGGTTCGCCACATATCGATGCCGGTGGCATTCATCGTCAAAGCGGTGCGACCATGCAGGCCGCCGTTGACGGCGATCACTCCGCGTTTGCCGGTATGGATGCGGCTCAACAGGATCGCGCCTTCATTGGCCTCACTGCCGCTGTTGACGAAAAACAGTTTCTTTAATGAGCAGTCAAGGTATTTTACCAGTTTTTCTCCCAGATTCACCATTGGGTTGGTCAGGTAGATACTGGTGGTATGCTGGAGGGTCCGAATCTGGTCTATCGCCGGTTCCACGATTTCCGGGTTGCAGTGACCGCAGTTCATTACCGTCACGCCGGAGTAGAAGTCGGCATAGCGCTTGCCGGTGTCGTCATAAAGATATTGCATTTCCCCTTTGACGATGACCGGAGGGTCCTGGTAAAAGTGATAGAGGCACGGAATGAAATATTGTTTTTTCAGATCAACCACATGTTGCGCAGAGCTGTTCATGGCGTTCCCCTTTCTTGATATTGAGCAATGAGATGTCGGCATCGGCGGTGATTCCTCTCAGGTAGCCGCCGTAAGTGAACTCTTGACCGGCAAAATGTTTACGGAATTCAGATATAAGCTTCGGTCGCGCTGTCTTGTCGGCGACCGCACGTTTGTACAGATCGACCAGATACGCGGTATCTTCCGGCGTGTAAAGTCTGGCGTCGATCCGCAGACTGTGCGGGCCGAGGCGCTGGAACGAATCGAGCGACGGTAGGATGCACAGGTCATGTTCCAGCATTATATGGTTGCGGCAGAACTTGTCGGTATGGATAACCCGTTTATTGCCCTGACAGTCGACCAGCGAGAATTTTTCGTGGCGGCAGGGCATTTTGCAGAAATCCCGTTTGCTGATGCGCTGAGTATTCATTGCCACCAGACAGTGTTCCACCAGCATCGAGGTTAATGGTCCGTGTGCCAGTAGATCGAACCGCATCCAGTTGACGTCATCAAGCATGGAAGCCAGATTGTCGAAGGAAGACTCGATCGCCGGCATGATCCTTTCACAGCCGGCGGCGGCGAAAAACTCGCTCGCGGCCGAGTTAATGACGTTGCAGCCGGTATCCACCCAGATTTTTTTATTGCGGCTATGAAGAAAATCCAGTACTGCGATTCCGCTGACCAGATAGGTATCCACATCATCTCCGAGCGCGTCGACGGCATATTTGAATTCCCGCTGTTCGCGTTCGGTAATGATTTTCGGGGTGCTGAAGACAAAACGGCGTCCGGTCCGGCGACAGGTTGCGGCCAACTCGCGCAGTTCCGGTAAATGCCATTCGGAATTAACCTGCAGATCGCCTTCATAAGCAATTACCAGATTGTCCGCGCCGGCTTCCAGCGCCGCTTTCGCGGTTGCCGTGTTCCCGGCAACACAAGTAATCTCGTTTGCGCGAAACGCTTGTTTCTCCGCCAGTTCCGGAGTATCTTTGAAGGCGTCTTCGGACCAGTTGCTGATAGTATGCAGTTTGCCGCTGTGCGACAGGAACTTGGGTTCGCGGTCGCCTTCCATATCGAAATACTCGTCGTCCGGGGTTTTAAATGCGAATCCGGTACTCAGGTTGCGAATCCGGTTATTATACATTTCCCTGACGTCGAGGAAATCACGATGCCAGGCCAAAGGTTTGTTGCAGTAGCTGTCGATGGCGCGGCGGTAAAGCGCAACGATCCGGCTCATGGTTTCGGCCGGTTTCATGCGCCCTTCGATTTTGAGTGAATCGATTCCGGCGTTGATCAGGTCCGGAAGCTGTTCCAGCAGGCAGAGATCGCGGGCCGCCAGCATATAGGCGTGTTCCTTGACCACGTTACCGCTGGTTTCAGAAACCAGGTCATAGGCCCAGCGGCATGGTTTCATGCATTGGCCGCGGTTGCTGCTTTTGCCGAAGATGATGCCGCTGCCGTGGCACTGCCCGGACTGGACCGAACACATGTCGCCGTGAATAAAGTATTCGGATTCGATTCCGGCGGTTTCGGCGATTCGCCGGACTTCGTCCACCGTGATGTCACGGGAAGTCACAACCCGGGTGAAGCCGTGTTCTTTAAGCAGTTTGGCGCTGTCGGCGCTGTTGACGTTCATCATGGTACTGGAATGCAGTGGAATTTTGATATTGTGTTCATGGCAGATATTGATCACTCCGTAATCCTGAACGATGATTGAATCCACCTTGATTTTTTCCAGAAATTTCAGATAATCTACAAGGACGAGAAGCTCGTTTTCCCCGATCAGGATATTGACCGTCACATAAACCTTGCGGCCGCGTTCATGCGCGAAATCAACCACTCGCTCCAGCGCTTCGTTATCGAAGTTGAAGTCCTTGCGGTGACGCCGCATATTGAATTGTTTGCCGGACAGGTAGACCGCGTCCGCCCCGGCTTCGATTACCGCGTAAAAGACCTCTTCCCGCCCGGCCGGAGCCAGCAGTTCGGGGCGTTTTATCGAATTGTTCTGTTCAGTAGTTTTCATCAGTACAGTACCTTTATTTTTTTATGTTCTTCAACCGGATGGGGGTCTTTGATGCCGTGTTCGGTTTTGACCGCGATGTCCCGCTCCAGCATATTGATTATCAGATAACTTTCATCATAACGGGACAGTAACACCTGGCCCCGTTCACCAGTCGCGACCTCATCCAACGGGCCGTTTGATTTTACCAGACGCAGCTCGACCCGGTCGGAACTGGTGGAATATTCGATTCCTTCACGGGTGAACTCTTTTTCCAGAAAGACGCCGAACAGACTGTTGCCGTAACCATTCAAATGGACGGCGTTGGGAAACGCGGCCTGAAACATTTGATACTCGTCGTAGCCGACGGCTATCCCGCCGTAATGCACTCCCTTGATTTGAGCGCGCTGTTCAACCGGCATTTTTTCCATCAACATCCGGATAACCGGCGGAGTGGAGAATAATATATCAATTGTCTGGGTATTCAGAATACTGAAAATCTGTTCCTCGATATGCTTGAAATAGCGTTGCTGTGAGATCGAGTCCGGCGGTAGTTTTTTGAACCAGCGCGGGTCGAAATCAATAGTGAACGGATCTATTCCGCCCGCCTTGCGAATAATCGCCCGCAGCGCCTTGCCAATGATGTGCGGCCCGGACGGTCCGGCCCACAGCCATTTGCCGACAACCGGAAAACCGACCTGTTCCGCACGATCAAGAAAAGGTGTGACAAAGCCGCCTTCAAATTCCTCTTCGGTAAATGCCGTGGTGATCGGCTTACCGGAGAAGCCGGACGTCTCGCCGGTGATCAGGTAACGGTGTCCGCGCAGTACTTTGCGGGAGACGAAATGTTCCAGCGGCATTTGCCGCATGATTTCCGGCGGCATGACCGGCAGCAGCAGCGGATTCTCCGCCGCTTCCTCAACCCTCAAATCCGTGTTGCGGAAAAAGTCGATCCAGTACGGACTGCCATGTTCCGGGTTACTGTGCAGCCTGATTGCGGCCAGACGTTTTGTTTTACTTACCACTTGTCAGCTCCTTGATTTTTTTTGCTGAAATTCTTTTTTTCTCCAAATCCTGATGGTCGGTCACTTGCAGTTCGATAACCTTGCGATAGTGTTTGACCGCTTCGGCCTTTTTACCCGCCAGTTCCAGGGTTACGGCCAACTGGTAGCGTGGATAAATGACATCGGGGGCTTTTTTGACCGCGGTTCTCAACATATCTTCCGACATTTCAATCGTTCCGGACGGCAGGCCGCCGCCAAGGGTCTTAGCCAGGGCCTTCATGAACCAGTTCATCTGTGATACTTCGCGGTAATAAATACCGAGCGTCACATAGCCCGGGGAAAAATCAGGGTCAAGTTCAATGCACTTTCTGGCATATTTCTCAATATTCCGCCCGGCCTCGGCTTTGCCGCGACCGCTGCGGTAGAGGGATAAATTGCCGTTTGTTATGGCCAGGTAAAAATACGCCTCCGCTTCCCGGGGATGTTTTTTGACCAGCTCCGTCGCGTAGATGATGGCCTGTTTGAAATACTTTTCCTGTTTTTGTTTATTCTGAGCTTCTTCGCCGACGTTATTGCAGGCGGCGGTCAACTTTGACAGGACGTCGTACCGGTCAGGCGCCAGTTTATAGGCCTGGCGATAAAACGCCAAAGCCTCGACGTTTTTAAACAGCCCATAGGCTTTGTCGCCTTGTTTCATAATTTTGTCGACCGGTTCTTCCGCGGCTGATGCCACCGCCGTCATTCCCAGTGCAACCAACAGTGTTACAGTTTTAATCATAATTTATCCATTGCTCCTTCTCTTGGGATATAGTTGCTCAACGCATCTTTGCGACCGCATTCTGCCGCCAGCATCAACCATTTGCGCCGTTTTTTCGGTGCTGCGTGTTTGACCGATCCCATCATATTGACTTTGACCGGACTGATGCCGCAGAATTTAAGGGTCATGTTTTTTATTTGTTTTATGGCTGGCATGCCGTATAAGAAACGAAAAATGAACGGGTAATTATCCATTGTCACCATCACTCTGGCGGATTTACCGGCCAGCAGATGATTCGGCAGCAATGCGTCAGGTGAGTATGAAAAAGCCCAGCCCGGCAGAAAAGTCCGGTCAATGAACCCTTTTAGTACGGCCGGAAGGCCGCCCCACCAGACCGGGAAGATTATCATAAGGTGGTCCGCCTGTTCAATATCATTACGAGCCTCTAATAAATCCGGTTCCAACGGCTGGATGGTTTGATAACCGTTGTGCAAATTCGGGTCAAAATTCAACCTTCCGATATCAATCACGGTTACTTCCGCACCGGCCAGTTCAGCCGCATCACAGTAGGCTTGTTTCAGAGCGCTGCAGAAGCATTCCAGGGCCGGGTGCCCGTATATCACAGTGATTTTTTTCATGTGCAGGCTCCTTTAAATTTTCTTATCAAACCCAGTATTTTCGCGTTTTTCCAGAACGGCCGCAGTTGCAGAAACTGAGCCAGTTTCATCATGACCCTGCTGACAGGCGAATTCCAGTCGGTGGCGTTGCTCCAGTGCAGCCGGGGTTTGCAATATGAGTCCAGAACCGGAAAAAAGTCTTCCGGCAGTTTATCAGAGACATAGGTAAGGGACCTGAGCAATTCGTCTTCATCTCTGATCCGTCCTTCCTTGCGGGATGCCGCCGCGAGCGGAGTCCCGGCATAGACTCTGATCCCGAAATTTATCAGGACCTGATTCGGTTGTTCGATCCGGTCGAGAAAATTCACGGTTTCACGAACCGTCTCTTCGGTTTCGCCCGGTCCGCCAAGCAGGAGGTAGACGGAGAAAGGGATATCGAATTGTTTGTAAAGCCGGGCCGCATTGGCGATATCTTCACGGGTAAAGTTTTTTCCCATTTCAAAAAGCATTTTTTCAGAAGCGCTGTCAATTCCGAGTTCAACGCCCATACAGCCTGATTGTTTCATCAACCTTACCAGCTCCTCACTGATGCCGCGCGGGTTGGTCATGGCTTCCCATGAGATATTGAGGTCGCGATTGATGATTTCCCGGCAGATCTCCTTTGCGTGATGGTCGGGAAAAGAAAATACACTGTCGACAAAGAAGAAATGATTGACGTTGTGCAGGTTATGCAGAATCTCGATCTCGTCAACCACCTGTCCGGGAGAACGCAGCCGGTAGCGTTTACCTTCGATTACCGGGTAATTGCAGTAAATGCAGTTGAACATGCAGCCGCGTTTAGTCTGGACCGCGCCGTAGCCGCCGCGTTTCAGGTATTTGTCAAGTTCGATCAAGTCCCAGGCAGGAAGCGGCAAATTATCGAGGATAATAAATTTCTCAGGAGGATTGCGGTGAATTGTGCCGTTCCGGCGATGGACCAGGCCTGGGATCTGATCGGGATTCTTATCGTTTTCAATGCACCTGACAAATTGCAGCAGCGATGTTTCGCCTTCGCCAATGATTCCATAATCAAGTCTGAGGTAGTCAAGCAGCGGTTCCGGCGAGGAGGAAAAGCCTGATCCCCCGATGATCATTACGGCGGAGGTTGATTGCTTGACGGTGTCGGTCAAACGTTTCAGGCGTTCGATATAGCTCCGGTTTCCGAATGCGGTAGAGTTATCCAGGTTGCGCAGAGATATGCCAACAATATCCGGTTGACATTGTGATATCCGGGTGATAATTGCGCTTTCCGCGTCTTTGACAAAGCAAAGATCAAGGATACTGACAGAATATCCGGAGTCCCTAAGCATGCCGGCCAGAAAAGCCGCCCCGATCGGGGCAACCGGCATTGGCAGTTTCTCATTGTTTGTAGATATCAATAAAATCTTCATGATAAGTGTTCCGTATAATTGTAAATTGATTCAAATATACGTGGAGACAATTACACGAAGATTGCACCAACATTACAATGCTGTAATATTGGAAGAAAAGAGATTTATCGTGGCTATTTGAGTAGTAGGCCCACGTTTGGAATCAGGGACTTTCCTCTGAAACGTCTGCCTGAAGATTATTAGCATCAGGTATTGTGGATAATAAAACTAATCAAAATCAGCTGACGTAGTTTTGAAATAAACTGATATATAGAAATTTTTTAAAAGGCGGGAATCGATTGTGTCAACTCTGTAATTTCCGGAAACAATATATCACTGCTCCGGCGGGGCCGAGGCCGCGGCTTAGTTGTTTTTTGCTGATTCGGTCTGGATTGTCGAATTTTGCGCCCATTTCACGAATGAAAAGTTTGGAACCTAATATCGCTCCATCACTGAAGTGGCGGGTGCGTCGCAGAAAATGGATCGGCATCGATTCTCTGCGTTTGGCTAGTTCCTGCGCCTCAAATATCTCCTCATTCGAGGCTCCCCTCTCCGCCGCGACGATTCGCGCCATTTCACTCCGAAAATAGCTGAATAGATCGTTGTCAGTCCATTTTGAGGTGTCGCGATGCCAGATGTTTTGTTTGAGGTGTTTGACGAAATTTGCTTGAAAAAGGTGTTTACCGGTGCCGCAGTAGCGGCCCCAGGTCGTGAAATGGTAGTCCGCTGGATTGGTCGTCAGTCCGGCGCGGACGGGATTCAATTCGACATATAAAACACACGCTTCAAGAGAGTTGCGACTATCTAGAATGACGCTTTTAAATTTGTTGGCCCAGAGTTTGCCGATGCGGTCACGGGATTGGTTGTAGACTACGGTGAAACGTTGTTGGAAGGCGCGCATAAAGTAGCTTATGTCGATCATTTTCAGGCCGACTTCGCGACATATTTCAGGATTGGCCAGATTTATCTTTGGCATTTGTTTTGGCGCGTAAGTGAACTTGTCTAACATGCTGCTATAGTAATTGTTATGTCGTCTGGCAATATCTTCGATTGACGGCAATTCGTCAGGGCCGGGAGCATACACGACCACATGGAAATGGTTGCCCATCCAAGCGGCAGAGATCACCTCGATCAAAAAATATTCGCATAGATTCTGCAGCAGCCGAAAACCGTATTCCATATCGACCCGATTAAACGGTTTTTCGCCTCTACAGCCGGCGGCTCGGTTCATCAGGTGATAATAGCAGCCTTCTCTCTTGACTTTCATGCGATTTCCACGTCCAGACATGATTTTTCCTCCGTTGGTTGACTGGTTTGATGTTAATATAGTGGTTGGAAACGGGTTTGTCAAATTAAACTATTATGTGATTTTATATATTATTATAAGTTCTTTATTATTAGTTGAATATGTGTTGTGCTAAATAATTTTAGTGGAGGTCAGCCATTCGGAAATTCCTGATAAAATCATTTGAACCCCTAGGGTGGCTACAATAAGTCCGGTAATCCGGATCAAGGCCCCCATGATATTGAATTTTTTTAAAGCCTTGCCAATGGGACGTGCAAGAAGCATGAACACCATATTGATCAATACCGCGATAGTTACGGCCGCAAAAGATGAGGTGAAGCCCTTAGTGACCGCCAGCGGCAGTGCGGCGGCAATTGTCGCCGGGCCGGCTATCATCGGCGACGCCAACGGGACGATGGAAATTTCGGAAAGACGATTTTGGGTACTTTGTTCAAAAAAGACCCCTTTAGATAAAGCTTTAAAACCGACCCAGAACAAAACACATCCTCCGCATACCTTCAAAGAATAAAGTTCAATCCGCAAAAATGAATAGAACAAAAAGTCGCCGAACACCAGCACCATACTCAGAATAAGTAAAGCGATAAAAGTTGATTTTATTACTATCTGATTAAATTCTTTTTTGTTTGTCGACTCTCCGGAAAAAAGTGAAAGAATACAAATTTTGCTGATTGGGTTGATTAATGCCAGAAGATACAAAGAGTTCAGAAATATTTCATGCATCATTTTCATTGTTGGGTCCCATATCTTAATAACGATTTGCGGGACGGGAATATAGCACCGATTGAATTAATTGCAACGCGGTTTTAATACAGTAGAGCTTCTGTTATTAATTTTTTTTGTGTCAGATCCGGAAGCTGCAAGTTTGAATAATTCTTCGGCAGATAAGGCTTTGCCGATGATATAGACTTCATCAATCAGGCCGATAAAGTGATATGCGTCCGGTCGTCCCGGATAGTTTCCGATGACGACATGATTCCTGTCTGGCGCTGGCGCATTCTTTGCTTTTTTCTGCTCTTTAACTTTTTCGCAATTTATGAAAAGTTGGATTTTGTTTCCGTCATCAGTTGCCGCTACATGATACCATTTATTGTTTTTAATCTGGTATTTCGGGGACGAGACAATTTTCCGCGTTTTGCCATCTCCGTACCTGAAATCTATCATTCCCCAATTATACCGCAAATCCCATCCGGTTGTACAGCTGTCCTGCATTTTACTGAGCAGGCACATGCTCCTCGGTTTTTGTCCGGTACGCTTGATCCACATCGTAATGGTAAATGGCGGTTTTAAATTCAAAACCTTGTTACTATTTTGAACCAGGTATTGCACCAAAGGTTTATCTGAAAGTTTTAATGCCTGACCTTTCATGCCTTTTACGGTCACTACCCGGGCGGTCGTATCTTTTGATTTTAATCTAGCATTAAGCTTATCAGGCCCGGAATCTTTTAATGTGGAGCCTGAATCCTGGTCGAATCCCCAATGCGCGATAACAGTTTTATCTGCTTCAGCGGCGAAGAGGTTTGAACACAGTGCGATAATAAAAAAAGCGAGTATTTTTCTCATTTAATATCCTTATTTTGAATAAATTTCCAATTCTTGAATTTCGGTCTTGCCGTTAGCACTGCCAGTTACTAAAACCCGTGCCGCAGCCGTCTCGACAGGGGCACATTCTGCCGTCATCTGCGACGGAGAAACGCGTTTAAATACGGCAATGGTCTTCCATTTTCCATTTTGCGGTACTTGCAGTTCAGCATTGGTAACTTTGTCACAGAAAATCTCAGACCGGCCCATTGTTACTGATTTGCCAAACTGGATTTCGACCCAGTCTGGAAATTTCCGGAAAGTGGTGTCGATCCAGCCTTTCCCATTTCTAGAACCGTCAACAATGTGTGAGTTATCCCATTTCGGTTTTTCGCTGGAAAACTTCATTTTTATTCCATTACCGATAAAAGCGAGATTGCCGGGGCGGGCCAGGGATTTAATTGCATCGGTTATTTTTTGTTCCGTTGCTTTTACTGATAACAGTTTTGCCAACCGGGCGTCTGTCGTATACAAATTTGTATCGTATTTGCCGAATTTTTCCCGGATTGTATCGTCGTTACTTTTAACTGTTCTGTTTTCTCCTATGACATACCATTTGCCGCCGGTGTTTTTCGGGAGCTGTATGACAACGCTCTTTGATTCAGTCGAATTATTGACCGCAAAAACATAGCTTTGACCGTTTACATTGCGATACATAACCGCTTGAACCGGCTTTGCGCCGGTTTTCAGAACCGTGCGTTTCTCCGGTGATAAAATTACATTTTCAAGAATCCTGGCCTCTTTGGTCAGGTATTCCATTGAGACGGTTATCTGCGGGTATTGCTGGGCCGCATACCAGGTGTACCAGGTAAAGCCCTGTACGCCGGCGATGATTGCCTGATACTGCATGTTGCGCAGTTCGAGAAAGTTCGGTGCCCGATTGTTGACCGCGCCGTAATCACCATAGTTAAAGGCTTGCGGAGTGATCCAGGCGGCTTTTCGTTCTTTCCCGGCTTCAAGTACGGTATCAATAAATTTACCGACTTTTTCAATCGGCCGCGCCGCGTTGCCGCCGCGCAGGAACAACGGATAAGGATCGGGGTTGAAGACATCTCCGCCATCGATATATTTGCGGATTCCGTCCATGGTGTCGTTAAGCAGAACGCAGGGATGATACGGGTCTTCATCGCGGCAGAGATTATATATCGCGGTCATCCGGGCGGGCAGGGCCGGACGTAATTCCGGTTCATCCCCCATATACCAGGCCAGCAGCGCCGGATGTTTTTTCCATTTGCTGACAAAACCACGAATGCCGTCGCCTTCGGCCTTTGAAAGCGGTTTGCCCCAGGGCTCATTATTGTTGTAGGAACGCTTGGGATAGGGGTAAATTATGGCCTTTAGCCCCGCGGCGTGTAAATCGTCGAGCCATTTTTTCAGTTGAGCGTCGGTTTTGTAATATGCATTATAATCGATCAGCACATTACATCCTTCTTTGACCGCGCGACTTAAATGTTGCTGTTTTATCGAAAACCAGCCGTAGGGAAAAAACTTTTTGCCGTCAACATAAGTGGTTAAATTTTCGTCAATCCTAACTTGCCCTTCCTGCCGTTTCAGTTTATTTACTTTAATGGATGTTTTATATTTTTTGTCGGAAGTTGCCGCGGTCAGGATATATTTACCGTTCGCCAGCGGCGGTATGGTCAGGTTGAAATTCATTTTTACTTGAATTTTTTTCAGCTTTTGATCTGCCAGTGTCCTGCCGTTTCCATCTTTCAGGGTTATTATCAAACCGGTGTTCTTCAACTCATCCATGGGCAGACCGAACTCCAATTGGCCTTTCAACGCGGATATTTTCTGGTCAGAAAATATACAGTTGCGATAAAATGGCCGGGTCAACATAATTGACATAGGCGTGTAGGATACCGTTTCGGGAAATTGCGAAAAATTCATAGAACTACCGGTTTTGCGGTCTTTCAGGTCAAATGACAGCATAACCGCGCCATTTTTGCTGACCGGGATTGCAAACGTATATTCTTTGCCCAGTCCGTTGTCCAGGGCAAAAGTTTGTGTTTGCTTGCCGCCGTCAGTCAATTTTGCAGTCATGATGACAAACCGGAATTTTCCGGTATTGTTGGTGATGAAGGTCTTGCCGGTCAACAGTTTTTTTCCGTTCCGCATAATAGTTTTTACGTCATACGGAGGCTTTATCTGCCAACTGAAACCTGACAGATCAGCATTTTGTAAATGCAGACTGGCGAATTTTGCCGGTTCATGGAACCCGCCATTCAGCGGAACGAAGGTACTGAGCTGCAGTTTCCCTCCGGCCTGACGTTCTCTGGCGATATTAATTCCCCAGATGTTGCCGCTTATTCCGAGATCGACAAAGGGAATAGCGACTTCAAGCAGCCATTTGTTATCGAGCTTTGAGGTTGCTGTCTTTATTCCGGGACTGTTCCATTTGCCGGTTCCGACATGCCCGCCCTGACGGCGTTCGGAATCATAGACCGTGCCGAGGCTGTTTATGACAAAATGCTTGTAAGATGCCCGGTCATGATTTGCATCGATAAAGATTTCCAGAGAGTCGTCATGAAAAACTTTTCCGTCTCGTTCCTTTATTGTCGCTTTAAGCTGGTTCATCGCCGGTTCGTCAAGTTCCGCTGCTATATACAAAAAACTATTGTCATGGACTATCTTGAATCTGGTCTGCGGGCGGGCTTTGACTTCAGGCTTGTTCATCACCTTAAAGTCATTCTGCCATTGTGCTTGTTGCCAGCACGCATCGGTCAGTTTACCATCGAGTTCCGGGGCCGATGTTTTAGGGGCGTGGACAATTTGATCCGCGTTTGCCGCAATTGCCGCCAACAGCAGAAGCGAAAGATTTTTTTTCATGTGAATCGACTCTCGTTTTTGTTTACATTAAATAAAAGTTTTCTGTAGTACAGATTATGGCGCCAGAACTTTCGTGCCCAGGAGGGGGGCCTGTGCGCAACGTCCCGGAGGAGCGGGAAATTAAACCAGAATAATTAAGTTATAGATGTTTTCCGCTTCCATAGCGCATCGCGCGAAGAATGAAGCTGGATATCACCATCCGCTGTATGGATTAAATACTTTCATTATATCTGAAGCCATCTCTGAAAAACGCTGATCCGGTATTGAGTTCGATCCATTTTTTTGAATCGACATGACCGTCAGCGTAGGTAATGTTGGCCATTCCGTTATGATTAGCTCTTACACATTGTCCTTCGTAAGTGACATTTACCGGATTATATGTATAAGTATTACTGTAAGCGGTGCCTTGTCCGTTATCGGTTACCGTGACTACTTTACTTGGCTGAGTCAGTTTTTTCATGGTGTGATTGAGATAGGTTGCGCTGCCGATAGTTCCGGTAAGCCAACCATTTATCGCATAATCAGTATAGCTGAACGACGGCAGATTCTGGGAATTGCAATAAATTGGACGAGTATCCCGGTTTTTGAAAGTTCCAATCACGATACTATAATCCAGCTCTGAGTATGGTCCCAGTTTTCCAAGCAGTTCATACCATGGACGCTGGCTGACGCCGCCATTCCAATATTGCGGGTAAGGAGTTTTTGAATACATAAAATATTCATCATAGTCATCGGTATATTGTCGCAAGCCGAGACCAATTTGTTTAAGGTTGCCGGCGCATTTTATTTGTCGTGCTTTTTCCCTTGCCTGATTCAAGGCTGGCAGAAGCATTGACGCTAGAATTGCAATGATGGCGATTACTACAAGAAGCTCGATTAGTGTGAATTTTTTCTTCATCCTTTAAAATCCTTTCCTTATTTTTCGTTTTATATCGAACCTTTATCAATAATTTCAGCTTTAAAAATCTCTTTTTGCGGAGTAAAGTTTTCCGCCAGAGAAATTTCGACTGATCTTTTCATCATCACATCGTGAGGAAATTTAAAAAAACTGGTCTTATCATCATGAGACAAATTTGTAAAGCAATTGATAAATGAAAAATCTTGTGGAATTTTCAGGCCCAGATTGTCAATTATTCGGGTAAGCTTATCTGCATCCGAATCATATCCCAATAACGCATCGAATTTATATTTTTCATATAGCACTGCAATGCTGGTATTAAAGTCTTCTTCAGGCCATGCGGCAAGATACATTTCCGGGATTACCGGTAACGAACATTCCTCAAGCCCCCTGATATAGCCTTTATAGAACGGGTGAATTGTATAATCCTGATGGAAGCGATATTTGAACACTGCGATACGCTTGCGTCCGCGTTCAAACAGAAGCTTGATTGCATCGACAACCACCTGTTCCATATCAACTTGAAGATGATACATTTCTTTCAGTAAATGGCGATATTCCAGCCTCAGGAAAGAATCTTCCAGAAAGACGCAGCGGCAACCCTTTTCCAGTAAAAACTCGAAGGCCGGAGCGAACCACGGACTGGAAATGATCACCGGATCACCCGGCACAAAATCTATTGTTTTCAAACCTGATATGTCACCAAATTCGTTTGTGTACGACACCGGGAGAAGCTCAACTTTGCAATTGTTTTTTATGGCGGAATTGGTCAGTTCATTCACACAGTCCTGATTAATTTTTCGCCGAAATGGATTAATTTCTATAAAATCCGGAACCGGCAGGAGGTATTTGATACTGCGTTGTTTATGTTTATGAGGCGTGACGTAGGTGCCGCTGCCCTGTACCCGGTATAAAAGTCCCTTTCTTACCAGTTCGTCAACTGCTTTGCGCGCAGTCATTCGAGATACGGAGAAATCGCGGCATATTGCCGCTTCAGTCGGAAACAGGCCTTCAGGTGGCCTGGTCAATGCCAGATCACATAATTTTTTGACCAGCACTTGATGCTTGGTTGAACTTTTTATAACTTCCTGTAACATGGTTTTCCTGATTAAATAAAATTTGTATATACAAATTATAATAATGGTTTTTAAGAAATAATCAACAGCAGAATGAAAAAAAAATTAAAAAAAGCAAGAGAGAGCCTGCAAAGATCAGCACAAATTTTGCAAAACTGTACTCACAGCCGCTTGCTTGTAAGCGACAGTTAATAAATATGAGCCGTTTGGATTATTGTGGCAGGTCGATAATAAAGGTTGTACCGCGGTCGAGTTCCGATTCGACCGTGATGGAGCCGCCGTGACTTTTGATGATTGCCTGGGCCAGTGCCAGCCCGAGCCCGTTGCCCGGTTGGGAACGACTGTTTTCCGCCCTGAAAAAACGGTTGAAAATTTTCGTTTTATCAAGGGAGGAAATTCCGATGCCGTTATCGGCTATTTTGATTTTTACCCGGCCGTCCGAGTTTTTGAAGGAAATGTTGATTACGCCGTCCTGGTGTGAATACTTGATGGCGTTATCCAGCAGATTGGCGATAGCCCGCTGCATGTAAGAGGGGGCGATATTCACCGGCAGACTGCTGGAACAGTCAAGATTGATGGTTATCCTTTTTTCCTCCGCTCCGTAATTGAAAATCTCGATTAGATCAGTCATAAACTTACACAAGTCGGTTTTTTTACGCTCGGCCGGCACCGCGAAATCAACCGATGAAATATCCAGCAGGTTGTCAACCATTTTTTGCAGATTATTGACTTCCTCCAATACGGACTCGAGGTTCTCGCGATATTCTTCGCCGGACCTTTTGCCGCTTAATGCGACTTCGACCTCGCCTTTTAAGCGGGTCAGCGGCGAACGCAGATCGTGAGCAATATTGTCGGTAATCTCTTTTTCCTCTTTCAAAAGCAGCTGGATACGGTCGATCATGTCGTTGAAAGTCATTGAAAGCCGGGTTACCTCGGTCGGGTGGGGGGAAACCGGCATCCGTCGGTCCAGTTTTCCCTCTGTTATGTCCAGCGCTACCGCTTCAAGCTGTCTTACTTCCCGCAGGGCGTGTTTAGCCATCAGCCAGCCGATGATGGTAGACAGCGGGATTACCACGAAAAAAAGGATCTGGATAAACAGTTGCCGGGTGCGGCGCAGGACCCGCCACTCATTACTCAGGGAATACCCCATCTGGAGCGTTATGTCTTTGTTAAGTTGCACATATAATATCCGGCCCATTCTGGTATGTCCCGGTATCTGGATTGTTTCAAACTCGGGCTGTTTGCTGCGTTCGGCCGTCTTCAGGAGGGGCTGGTTGACGCTCAGTTCCTTCCATAAGCCCTGACTGAATTCCCGCAGCGCTTTCCCGTCGCTGAAAAAAGCCCTGAAAAACTTATCGCGCTGATCGGATATTTCAGATTCAATCTGCATGTGCTTGAAAGCGCTGTCCAGACCGTTTTGTTCAACCATCTCTTTCAACTCGCGCACGGTTTCAAGCATATCTTCATCGACATTGCCGATGGATTGACTCTTCAGATGGCTGTAGACAATAAAAAAGAGGATCAGGCACGATCCGGAGAAGATCACGGCATACCAGAATATCAGCCTGAAACTGATTGTGTGAAAAAATTTAATCCGATGCTTTGAGAACATATCCTGCGCCCCTGACGGTATGTATTAATTTTTCCTTGCAGTCCTTGTCAATCTTTTCACGCAAACGGCAGACCAGGACATCGACAATGTTGGTGGACGGATCGAAATTCATGTCCCAGACGTGTTCCAGAATCATGGTTCTGGTAATAACCCTTTGGCGATTTCTTAGCATATATTCAAGCAAGGCAAATTCCTTCTGCTGAAGTTCGATCGATTTTCCGCCGCGCCAGACTTCCCGGGTAAGCAGATTGATTTCCAGGTCACGGAAAGCAAGCGTGGTTGCATCGCTGACGCTGCTGCTGCGCCGGAGCAGGGCATGAATTCGCGCCAGGAGTTCATTGAACGAGAATGGCTTGGTCAGATAGTCATCCGCGCCGAGATTCAGGCCTTTGATCTTGTCATCAGTGGAGTGCTTGGCGCTTAGAATTATGATTGGAAGATTAGCTTTTTCTTTTCTGATCGACTCGATAATGTCAAGGCCGCCGATCCCCGGCAGCATCAGGTCGACAACCAGCAGATCGTAATCATAAGCCGCAGCCTGGACCAGCCCGTCCCGCCCGTTGTCGGCGCTGTCCACCGCGAAGCCGGATTCCTTTAATCCCTTGACAATGAAGTCTGACGTTTTCCGGTCGTCTTCTATAACCAATATTCTCATTTTCCTGCCAGCCCGATTCCTTATTAGCCGTTTTTGGTTGTACTCTGCTTCTCATTAAAATTACATTCCATTCGGAGATAAATCAAGCAAAGTATCAAGATCGACAACAATATATATCACATTGGATCAATTACAGATTATGAACTTATTACCAAAAGAACCATTATAATTTATCACAAACGTTTATCAGATCTAAGGTTAAATTTTTCTTGGGGATTCGTTTCGATATTTTGCATTAAGAAAAGAACTACACGGCTTTCTTTGAATGCCGTGTAAGCATATCCCACAAACCCCTTCCCATAGCTAGCTCCATTTTTATAGTAAAAATAAATACGTTCTACATTATATGGAACTTTTATTTCTTTCGTGTTATAATTAGCATCAGGAGCTTGAGTTAAATAAGTAATATCCTTTTGTTCTCCTTTTATTATGAAACCATCATCAATAGAATCCGAAACATATCTTATAATTAGAGTTGTTGGGATTAATTCTCCATGAAGATTTTTCCTTGTCAATACCTTTTCATCCTGATCCCTCTCAAAATCAAGACAGATATAGTTAGAATATTTATTTTTTTCATCCGCTGAACATTTGATATATGCGAAGCTTGACATATTGCATAGGGTTTGAGTTTTATTTATAAAATTATATTTTAATTTTTTATCGAATTTTATTAACTTTGCTTTTTTCCCAATTTTTCGCATAACAACCTTCTCGTTATTCTTTGAAAAAGAATTATTTTTGCGATATTTAGATCGTTTATGAAGTGAATACTTCTTTCGTACTGGAAAATATCCTTCTTTGCGAAAATCTATCATTAGGAACGAATACCCAGCTTGTTTAAGGATAAATTTACTTTTTGTTGTAACCTTTTTCTTATAATCTGTAGTTCCCCATTTTTTCAAATTTAGACGAGAAAAACGAATATTCATTACAACATCGTCAAGAGGCTTTCCATTTTCATCAACAATAACTCCTGAAACATTAATACCATTCGAGGCATTTATTTTTTTTTCTTCTTCTAATAAATGCTTATTTTTTTCGTTTTGCCTTGCTATAAATCCCTTGTCAACTTCTTTTTTTTGTTGTGCGCATAGCTCTGTTTTTACTATTACTAACTGCAATATGAATGTTAATAATTTAAGTGTTATTCGCATTTCACATTTCCTCTCATTTCGTTCTCTTTTTTCTATGTCTTTTGTTATGCTTATATTCAAGCGTTTGTCGTAAAAATAGCCACTTCCCGCTGTTTTCGTATGAATAATTCAATCAGAGAAGCATAAATTGCATATATACCAATTATGTCGCTGGCAATTTTGGAGTGCGGCTTGATGAAAGGTCTATGCTTTTTTGATTTTCAAATAACTCGGATTGACCACTTATCGTTTTTACCGGTTTGTCATATTTATCATGTCATTTTTGACAGAATAATGACTCTTTTTATCCCCGGAAAATTAAGTTTTGTCCCTCTCGCTTATATTGCTGAATCAATATACCTTACTGCCCAGAACTGCTTTTTTACTTGGAGTAAGTAATGAAACTTTTTTTTCATTTTCCCTTGAGGGGACGCCTAACACCAAAACTTCCGACATAAACCCGGCGATATTTCTGGGGGGGAAATTTATAACTCCCAATATTTGTTTTCCAATTAAATCCTCTTTGGGATAATTTGTTATTTGAGCGGATGACGCCTTAATGCCGACATCAAATCCAAAGTCTATTTGCAATTTATATGATGGATTTTTTGCTTTAGGAAAATCTTCGACCTCTACAATTTCCCCGACACGAATATCAATCTTCAGAAAATCATCAAACGTTGCCATAATATATTCCTCTTAAATTATCCATCTTTGGGGGCTAATCCCTATAAAATGATGTTTTGATTCAAAAAAATCATAAATCCCTCTTTGAATCTCCCTTGGACTGCTTTTTTACGGAGTTGTATTGAAAAAACTTTCCGGGTCCTTGTCATACCAGCGGAAATATTTTTCAACTTCGCCGGCAGGGATCTCCTCAATGTACTTATCAATCTCCTTCGACATCGGGATGAAGCCCAGCAGTTTATATTTGACCTCTTTCCATACGCGAATGCCAAATGTATCTTTTGATGTATATATGGAAAGTTATTTCATCTTCAATATAAAGGCACCACGGACAATCCTTCTGATTTCCGCAGAAAGCGTCTTCCCGGGCTTTGTCTATATTGTTCCAGTAATCCAATACCTCATCTATGGTGTTGAAGACAAAATCTTTGCATGAAGTGTCGGATCTTTGATAACATACTTTCATATTAATAATCCTTTCGTTTAAAATTGTTAGACTCATGCGAAGCTATTATTTGTACCATGAAGAGCATGAAGAACATGAAGAAGTATTTAAATTTTCAGCATAAGCTGAAAAATAAAAAAACTTTTTCGTGACTTTTCGTGATTTTTCGTGGTTAATATTTGCATTTCGCACGACTCTTTTAAAATTTTTGCTTTCGGGACTCTTTCGTTTTTTTGTTGTTTTGGGAACTGCTTCCTAAAAGAGAAACCGTATAAACACGTTTTTGAGAGACTTTATATGCTTAATGATGCTTTGATATGATTCTTTGTCTTTTCGTTTACGTTTATTCTTTTTTGATAATTAAAGTAAAGTGTTATTTATTTTTCTGCTGATTTTCCTGAGCCCATTTTTTTGGGGCTTTTTTCATCTCTGTGTATGATGTAAAACCTAAACTTAATATCCTTTTTTTCTCTTCAATAATTTTCTTTGACTCTAGAATTTTTTCTTTATATTCACCTTTGTCTGGAAACTTCTTCAGTAATTGTGTGTAATATTCTATACATTTCTGACTACCATTTTTTTGCCTCGAAAGACAAAGAATCTTTAGCTTAACAGCACGCGGATCATTATCAGTACTTTTCATATTGTTCAATACGTATAAACCAGCATTAAAGTCATATTGAGTATAAGTTTTAAATGCTGCATCTAAAAGCTGCGGCTCTTCACTCTTTGGATATATTTCTTTTAACGTAGTATAATTTGGAATATGTTCAAATTTCTTAAAAGCATCCCGATTTTTATTCCCGATTGAACTCAATACCGCTCTAATTTTCTTTAAAGATTTTGGTGAGCCTTTTTCAAAAAACTTTAGATGATCCAATGATTTCTCAAAAACAGCTTTTTTCTTTTTTTCGACTTCCTCAATTTGCTCTTTAGTTAATCCGGCATATTCTCTTGCTTTTCTCTTTCTCTCTTTCTCAATCTCATATTGCTCTTTATATTTACGAGTTTCCTCATCAACCTTTTCCTTCCTAATCTTCTCTGCTGCCGCTGCCCTTTTTTGGCTTTCTCTATGTTTTTTTTCACGAGCAACCTTTATTTTTTCAAGAAAATCTTTTTTACTTTTTGCCTTTAATCTGTTTATATACTCATTATATTCTTTGATATCTGTCATGCCCAGTTTTTCCATATGCACTTTAATTTGTTTGGCTTTTTTTTCCCTGTAAGCCTTCATCAAAATTTCAGTTTTTCTTAGAAGATTGGCATATTCAGGAGATATTGCAAGATAGTAATTTCCGGACTTTTGAGTAATTAACTTTGTTTTGTCCTTTAGATAACTATAAAGTTTTTCCTTATTATCTTCAGACATATTGGGAGTCACAAAAATATAGGCAAACAATTTTTCATTATCAGGCATAATATATCGATATAAATAAGCATCTGGGGCTATTTGTCTTATATTTGGTAGATTACCAACGAATGTTGTGCGGCTATTGTACATGTCACAAATATAAATAGATAGATCCCTTTGAGCTAATATGACCCATTGTGCTTTTTTATATTTTAATATTTCACCTGGTGAATTAATAAATCCATTTTTATTCTCTTTGTTAATAATACTAAAAACTCTTTCTTCTTTAAATTTTATTATATATCCTTCTCTATTAAATGACATAAGTTCAAAACTAGAAGTCATTAATTTGAAGTAATCAACTGCATAGTTTGATTGAGTTAAGAATAATATAATAATACATAAAAAAAATCTCATTTGTACTCCATCATTTATTTTGATTTAAGACCGGATCTTCATTCGGAATGATATCTTAAACTTATGGTGAACATAAAACCGCCTGTAAACACTTCTTAAAAAGATTTATCGGCCTGAAAAATTGATTTATATTTTTTCCCTTGAATTCCTCGATTAAATATATTCCGCAATATCAGTCATTGCAAATAAAGTTGTAACACATGTTAGTAAACTAGGAAACCATAATATTTAATAATCAATTTAATCATTTATTTATTTATTTATTTATATTTATAATCAGACGGTTTGACTGTAAATAAATTTTAAAAGATTAGTTATCAATGGTTTAGGTGTGTCATCTTGTGGTGGGTGAACATGGTGGAGAAACGAAGAATGGGTTATGACCGATGTCAACTTTACTGCGTAATGTTCTTGACTGCTTTCAGGAAATTTTCATGTTATAAAGTGCAGAAGAACCTTAAAAATACTAAAATGTATATAATGCCAAATATGTAATTTAATGTTTTTTCTATGATGTGTTATGGATTTTAGACTGCTCAAAATAAAAAGGTAATTAAATGGATATTTTTTGTGAATTAAGGTTTTTACGCAGAAAATATCCAATTTACAATAATTTGCCGGGCTGCCGACATTGGTTCTCTATAGCCATATTATTACAAAATTGTATAGATTTACGTAATTGCAATTTTGCTGTGGGCCGACCTGCGGAAGTCATAATAATGAACAAACATTTTTTTTGTTCGTTAATGTGTTGTTAGTGGAGGAGTTATATAATGACCGCTATTTAAAAAAAGACCTCATGATCATTCTTTCAAGCTTTAAAAAAGTTAATTGGCATGGTCAATGCTTGATTGAAATCAACCGTTTCACAAATTATGGAGGTGCTTATCGGTTGAACAGTTTATGTTGATAAATGAATTATGAGTGAGCCTGATAAAATGATATGTAACTCAGGCAGTTATCCGAAGATAACGAATTGTTTTATAGCATGGGTAGAAGAGACAAAAGTGATAAAAAGGAAATTAAGAATGAATATAAATACAGTTAACAGAGAGATGGAGTTTTTAAAGCGAAGATTTACATTGATTGAATTGCTGGTTGTGATAGCTATAATAGCGATTCTTGCCGGATTGTTAATGCCGTCTTTGAACAAGGCTAGAGATACCGGTAAGGCCGCCGGATGCTTAAATAACCTCAAGCAACTTGGAACCGCCAATCTTTTGTATGAACAGGATTACAGTTTTTGCGCGCCGGCCGCCGCCGACAACTATTTCAGTAAAAATGGCGGCAGCACTTCAAATTATAATAACATTCGGACCAGTCGCTGGCATGGCACAATGATTACGGATGGCGGCCTGGAAAGCTATGACCGCAGCGGCAGTCCTTTATATACGTACCTGAGCGGGAATACCCGGGTTTTCACCTGTCAGTCCTTGAAAGTAAATATGAAGGACGACAGTGTGGCCCGGAATTCCGGCGGGTACGGTTATAACCTGTTTATCGGGACCAAACGCGCCTGGCCCGGCAGTTGCGAAGCTTCGAACTGGGAGGCTGGAACTCCGTTGTCGAGAATTCACAAAAGTGCTCAGAAAGTAATGTTTGCCGATACGGTTTGTATGGTTGATGATGATTTATCGGGGCCGTTTGTGGAAAATTGGTTCACAACCGCAGAGGGAACCGGCAAGAGTACCAAGATCCCGATGGTGCATTTCAGACATGTCGGGAAAGCCAATGCAGTTTGGATGGATGGACATGCCACCGGGGAGCTGATGACATTTGAAAGTTCACTCGGCAGTGAATTCAAGGAACGTGATCTCGGCTGGTTCGGAAATTATGACGACGGCATGAACGGCCAGAGTATCTGGAAGCCGGAGGGCCTGGATACTTCGCCAACGAAATAAGTTTCCAGTTTCCAGTTGCCGGTAAATGCAATTCCAGGTTAAATGTTCGATGTTGGATGTTCATGAAAATATAAAGAGGAAATAATATAATGAATAAGAAAGTGGTTTTACCCGGTATTTTAATTGTCACGGCGGTTGCCGTGAACGCGTTCTTTTTGCGGAACGATAAACCTAAACATGAGACAGCGGTCAAATTACGAGAGGTCAAGAAGGGAGAGATTGAAAACGGGGCCAGGGCAAAATATTTCAAGTCAGAAGTTTGTGTCATGAACAAGTCGATCAAAAAAGGCAATATTGACGAAGTTCTGACCAGGCACGTTGACTGTGCCAAGTGTTTGAATTGTTTGATTCGGAAGCGTCTGGCTCGAATTTCAAAAAAAGAGATCAAGTTCACTCAGGTCAGCCGGTTCAAGGTTGAAGACTGCGGCGATCACGAGACCTTTTATTACTGGGACGTCAAATGCAATGTTGCCGAAGGCGGCAATGTGACTTTCCGGTATATTGTGGAAAATCGAAAGCCCAGGTTGATTAATGTGTTATAAAACAGTCATAGCCGGGATATACGCGGTGTTTTTTGCCATTGCTCCGTTGTACGGCGATGTTGCTGTGACCGATATGGTCGGTCGCAAGATTGTGTGTCCTTCAGGTGAAGAAGTCAAACGGGTATTCGCAACATCCTATGCCATGAGCTGTGTCCTTTACGTGCTGGCGCCGGACAAACTTTGCGCGTTGAACAAAGCGATCAATCCCGAAGCTTCCCGTTACCTGGGCGACGCGATAAAGGCAAAGGATGTTCTCGGCGGCTGGCTCGGTTTTGGTAAACCGGCCAATATCGAGGCTTTGTTGAAACACCATCCGCAGATAATTTTCGCTCCTGATTACAAACGAAAAAGCGGTGGTAAATATATCGAAAATACTATCAAACGCTATAATATTCCACTGCTTTATGCCGATATCCACCATCTGGATAAGTTGCCGGAATCGTTTACTTTCATCGGACGGGTCATTGGCCGGAAAGAACGGGGACTTGAACTGGCGGCGACGACCAGGGAGTTTTTGAAACGTATATCCAAAATCAGCAAAAATGGAAAAAAAGTATATTATGCTTCGGGTACTGACGGTTTGAGTTCCTATTCGGGCCGCAGTCCGGAAACGGAAGCCATATACTTGGCCGGTGGAGTGAACGCAATTGATTTGAAAGGATCATTCAACGGGCGGCAAAAGAAAAACCGGCGGGTAACGGTTAATTTTGAATATTTGCTGAAAATCGATCCGGACGTGATAATAGTCAATTCCCGCCAGACCGGTGAATACATCAAAAAAAATCCGGCCTGGAGTTCTTTGTCGGCTGTGAAGAACAATCGGGTCTACCTGATTCCGCTGCAGCCGATCAGTTGGATAAACCGGCCGCCGTCTTTTCCCCGGCTGCTTGGAGCTTTGTGGCTGGCGGGGATTCTGGACAGTTCCGTGATATCCGTGACGGAACTAAAAAAATATGTGCGGTTATTTTACAAAAGCTTTTACCGTTACGAATTGACCGAGGCGGAGTTGAATAATTTTGCCGCGGCAAAATGATTGATGAAGGATGCTGAACATTGTATAAAAAACTTTTCATAATCGGGGGAATGACCCTGCTGCTGGCGTTAATTGGCGTTGGCTCAATTCTGTTGGGACGTTACCCGATTCCGCTGCATGAAATTTACGGGGCGTTGACCGGGAGTCAGGAATCTGGAATAGTTCATACTGTTTTGTTCGAAGTAAGGTTCCCGCGAATAGCCGCTGCTATGCTGGTCGGGGCCGCTATGGCCGCGTCAGGAGCGTCCTATCAGTCGATGTTTGTTAATCCGCTTGTTTCTCCGGGAATCCTTGGCGTGCTTTCCGGGGCCGGTTTCGGCGCAGCGGTTGGAATGCTGATTTCCGGGAGCTGGTTCAGCGTTCAGATTATGGCGTTCGGATTCGGTATTATGGCGGCGGCGACGTCGGTGTGTATAGCCAGGTTTTACGGCGGCAACCGGGTGTTGATGCTGATTCTCGGTGGAATCATCACCGGTTCAATGTTTACCGCGCTGCTCTCCGCGGTCAAGTACCTGGCCGATCCGGCGGACGAACTGCCGGCGATAACTTATTGGCTGATGGGCAGTTTGACGATGGTTGACCCCGGCGCGATGGCCGCGGTCGCACCGCTGATAATTATCGGGATTATTGTTATGTGTTTTTGCGGCAGGAAATTGAATCTGCTCAGTATGGGAGACGACGAAGCCAGAACCATGGGCGTTAATCCGCGCCTGATCCGGACGGTTGTCATTATTGCCGCGACCATGACCTGTGTCGGAGCCGTCAGCATATCCGGGATTATTGCCTGGATTGGTTTGCTGACGCCGCATATCGGCCGGATGCTGATCGGGCCGGACAATCGTTTTTTGATTCCGCTCAGTGCGGTTATCGGGGCGTTTTTGCTGTTGCTGGCCGATAATTTATCCAGATTGCTGCTGCCGGTTGAACTGCCGTTGGGGATTACGACATCGCTGTTCGGAATTCCGTTTTTTGCGTTCTGTCTGAAAAGGGCCAAGATGAAATGGTGAACCACAGAATAATCAGGGTTGAAAATCT
Source organism: Victivallales bacterium (assembly GCA_963676655.2). Taxonomy (GTDB): domain Bacteria; phylum Verrucomicrobiota; class Lentisphaeria; order Victivallales; family Victivallaceae. Next base: position 774,460 of record CAXXKX010000004.1, read on the forward strand.
GGGATTTCGATATCGTCGGGATTATGTTCTCGATGATGTCAGCTTCTCGGTTGCGGCGGGAGAAGTCACGGCGGTGATGGGCGCGAACGGCTGCGGCAAAACCACGTTGTTGAAACTGCTGCTTGGTTTGCTGAGACCTGAACGCGGCTCGATATTCGTTGACAACCGTTTGGTAAATGATTATTCCCCGCATAAACTGGCCCGGAAGATCGCGTATGTTCCGCAAGCGCATTCCTCGCCTTTTCCGTATTCGGTCCGGGAACTTGTGGCGATGGGGCGAGAAGCGGTCCGGGGATGTTTTTACCGGCGCGGCGCACGGGATCGGGAGATGGTCGAAAAAGCTTTGGATAGAATGGGTATTTCCGGTCTGGCGGAAAGAATTTATTCCGAACTCAGCGGGGGAGAACGGCAGCTTGTATTGATTGCCCGGGCTTTGGTTCAGGAGACCCCGGTCATTGTCATGGATGAACCGGTCAACGGTCTTGATTTCGGGAACCAGGTCAGACTGCTCGAGATTGTCAGGTCTTTGGCGGATGACGGTCTGGCGATTATCAAATCGACCCATTTTCCGGAACACGCGCTGATGTGCGCTGACCGTACCGTTTTGATCCACGACGGGAAGCTTCTGGCCGATGGTCTGCCGCGCGATACGATCAATCCGGCGAACATGAAAAAAATCTATAATATCGACATTCGGATGATGGACCTGCCGGACGGCACTTTGTCATGTCGTCCGGAAATAAACGTTCCAGCAAGTATATCTTGAATAATTGCCATTTCCTGACTTTTTTAAGCAGTGCTTATCGCCAAAATTGCTTTTAAATTAATCCTGCATTTATTTTTTAGTGGAATATCTCCATTGAGTGAAAACACTTGACTTTTTCCGGTTGACAGGCGATATTAGATAATGCAGGAGAGTTATTCCTATATTCAATAATTTTGCGCCGAGGTTGAAAATGCCATCGCCATATGTAGGCAAAATCAGAGAATTGTTTGACCGGCAGGAAGTGGGAGTGCTGGGTTCTAATATGGATGGGATGCCCTATCTAAACCTTGTCGCTTTTATTCCGTATCGCGATTATCGCAGTTTGATTTTCGTTACATCAAAATCTACCAGAAAATATGCCAATCTTATATCCGAACCGTCAGCCTCGATGATGATTGATAATCGTCAGGATAAAACCGCGACGTTGGAGGCGAGGGGAGTAACTGTTTGCGGTACAGCTCACGAACTTGCTCCGGGAACAGAAGTCGACGAGATCATTGCTTTGTATCTGAAACGTCATCCGGCATTGGAGAATTTTATCAAGTCTCCGACTATAGCCATCTTTGAACTTAAAATTTCCACTTGTTATTATGTTGAGAACTTTCAGGAAGTAACTGAAATACACTTCGAAAAATGAAATATCTTATCGACATTAAAGATCTGTCGGCTATGCAGAAAAAATCTGCTGGCGACAAGGCGTACAATGTTGCGTTGCTCTCCCGTGCGAATATCATAGTACCCCGGTCCGCGGTGCTGACTGTTTCAGCCTACAAGCAATATCTGCTCTCATCGGGACTTGACGCGTATATATTGCGTGAGATCAACCGGAAGAAACTCAGCGAATACCGTTGGGAAGAACTGTGGGACATTTCGTTGCGGATTAAAAATTCATTTCTGCGCCATGAAATGCCGCGGGAAATGCAGCTGGAGATTGATGGCTTCATGCAAACTTTTTTTCACGGTGCGTCAGTCGCGGTGAGATCTTCCGCGCCTGGCGAAGACGGCAGTAAATCGTCGTTTGCCGGATTGCATGAGTCGTACCTCAATCTGTCCGATTTTGTAGAGGTCCGTAAACACGTTAGACTGGTCTGGGCCTCTTTGTGGTCAGTTTCAGCTTTGCTCTATCGCAAAGAGCTTAATCTGGACCCGTTTAAAAGTACAATGGCGGTTCTGATTCAGGAAGTTGTCAGCGGACAAAGTTCCGGAGTGGCGTTTTCCGTTGCGCCGGATAAGCCGGAATGTGTGGCGGTTGAAGCTGTATACGGTCTCAATCAAGGTCTTGTCGACGGTTCGGTGGAGCCGGATCACTGGAATATCGACCGCAAAGCAATGACTGTCCGTGATTTTTTTCCAGCGTCGGAGCGAAACCGTTTGATGAGACCGGTTGTCAATGGAATTGAGCTGGTAAATACTCCGCATAAAGAAGAGCCTCCGATCACTCAAACACAGGTAGTTGATGTCGCTTCCGAGGCAATGCGTCAGGAACGGCATTTCGGCCATCCCCGGGATGTTGAATGGACCTTCAGTGATGAATGTTTGATTATTTTGCAATCAAGGCCGATAACTACTTCGGGAGAAGAAACCGATTCTCGCAAATATTATGATAACCTGCGGCCTGGAGTTGAACAATTAAAAGAGATCGGACAAATTCTGGAGCAAAAATTACTGCCTGATATGTTGTCTGTCGGCAGGAAGTGGAAAGAGCGGCCGTGCAATGTCATGACGGATGCCGAATTATTGGAAACCCTGGTTGAACGTGGTCAACAATACCGTTTTTTTCTGGGGGAATATGAGAAATATTGTATTCCGTTTGGTCATGGTGTCAGGTTGTTTGGAGAGATTTATAATAGCATGCTTAAACCTGATGACCCTTATGCGTTTGTCGATGTTCTCAGAACCGACGATTTGTTAAGTCTGCAAAGAAACCGTAAGCTTAACAGACTTGCTCATTTGCACGAATCGAAACCTGATTCTCCTGAGATTATGGATTTGCTTGAAGAAATTTTTTGTCAAAGATTTGATTCACTGGAGCAAGTCCCGGAGAAATATTGGCATCTGGCTGATAACTTTCATGGAGTTACTGACGGAGTCGCTGAATCAGGAACGTTTGCGGATGAATTTATCGCTGCTTTCGAACCGGACCAGCAAAATTCAGCCCGGGAATTATTGGAACTTGGCCGAGCTTCTTACCGTTTAAGGGATGATGACAACATGTATCTGAATACTGTTAAAGCAGGTTTGGAGTCGGTAATTAATGAAGCCAGGATGCGGCTGGATGCTGGGACGATTGAATATTCGCAAAAAGCTTTAATTGAAACAGAATTGCAAAAAGGAATTCCGGAATTGCATAGCCCGTCGCTGGGGATAGAAGACATTGACTATAATGATAAATCGATCAAATTCCGCCAGCTCACCGGCCAACCGGCGGGCAAGGGCTCCGCGAAAGGAAAAGCACGGGTGATTAATGAATTTGATGACCTGTTTGAATTCCAAAAAGGAGAGGTGCTTGTTTGTGATGCTGTCGATCCGGAAATGACGATAGTTGCGCCTCTGGCCGCGGCTGTTGTCGAGCGACGCGGCGGCATGTTGATTCACGGCGCGATCATTGCCCGGGAATATGGCTTGCCCTGTGTTACCGGCGTCCCGGATGCCACCCGGAAAATTAAAACCGGAGATACTGTATCTGTCGACGGCTGGCTCGGTATAGTCACAATTCTTTAAATGATAAAAATACCAATTCACAATTAAATACAGGTAAGTCTAATTTTTATAAATAGTCAGACAGTTTGATTATTAATTTTATTTAAGATGCTATGTTGTAAGTGTTTAGATTGTTTTTGCGGGTTGGCAATGGATATGATGCCCCGGTGTAAATTTCCGGGGCTGATGGATAATTCTTTTTAGATCAGAATGGAGGTCCGTTATTTTTCGTCTTTGATGTAGGTTGTCACTACTTCCGGAGAAGTCAGAATGGCAATCTGATCAAGTTTGAAATCGCGTTCGGCTGTAAATTTCAGTTGGTGTTTTCCTTTTGACAACTTAACCGGTTCGAAAAGACCTTTACGCCTTTTGTCGACCAGGGATAATCCGGCCCAGGTCCAGCCGCTCTGAGCACGCATCATGGATTTGAATTCCGGTCCGTTATCTACAGATAACTTGATCCAGGCCAACCCGCCGCCGGTATTGAATTTCAGTGCGGCGTAATACCAGCCGGGGGAGGGAACTTCAAAGGTGAATATTCTGGTTTTTCCTTTGACCATGTCTACGGGGGAGCCTTCCTTGCCGCCGGCATTGATCAACGCAATGCAGCCGGGAGTTTTTGCCGTCAGTTTCAACAGTTTATCGGTTCCCGCATATACAATGGCTGGGCGTGAGAAGCCATCGTCCAGCTTAACGATAAAAGCTCCTTTAAGGCGTTTGGGGGACGCTCCGGTCGGTTTTACGGTCAGGACAATATTCTTGCCTGCGCTAATGATTCCGGATTCCGGCGAGACGCTGAACCAGTTGAATACTTCATTTTTTAGAACCTTGAACTTATGAGTTCCTTTGCCTGGATAGGAAACGGTTATTTTTATAGGTGAGAGTTCGTCTTTGAAATCAATATATTTCCGGTCAAGTTTTAACGGGGTGGGGCGGATCGGGATATCGCCGGAAATGCCGTTTTTGCCATAGCCGGGAGTGCCTTTGCGCAGGAGATAATCACCTTTGTCAGGAGCGTTGAAGATCGGTTTGGTGAAAATTCCGTTTTTTTCCAGTCCGTTTTCCTTCAACAGTTCCTTTATCATGGTGTAACTGTCTTTATTCGGGGACCAGACCAGGTCGTAATCCAGATCGTTTTTTTCCCGGATCAATGAGCCGTACGCGAAACTGCCCAGTGTATCGAAAACATTGTATCTGGTGGTCAAATGGCGGCGTGGCGTTTTGCCTTTACCGAATGCGTTCATGCCGGTTTTATAAACAGCGGTGTTGTTGTTCAGGTAGATTTGCCCCTGTCCGCAATATTTATAGCCGTTTTTGAGGGCGCTGCCGATGATGTTGTCGATATCGCCTGGATTGACGAACAGGTTATTCCATGCATAGGTCGGGCCGTTAATACATGGCGCGGTACTGATGCCGCACAGCGAACCTTCAAAATGGTTGCCCCATACCTTAATATTCATCTGGCCGCCGTCAAGTTCGATTCCGTCGTCGTTGCCGTAGAGCATGATGTTGCCGTAGATTTCCGCATCGCGGCAGAAGCCTCCGTCCGGAAACCCGTTCCGGTTGCCTTCGACCACATCGTTCCAGCGATGCCGGTCTGAGCCGATGAAATCATTGTAGCGGAGAACGGTGCCGCCTTTGGCATGGACGAAAACGGCATTAGGGCCGGCGGGATGGGTGAATACCCATGAATTTGCGGTTCCGCGCGGATCATGGATGAAGCAGCGTTCGACCAGGACGTTCAAGCTCTGATCGACAAAGACTCCGGCATCGTTATTGATCCGGTCCTTATTCTTATCATATAAAAATCCTTTTCTGCGGTAGTCGCGTTTGCCTTTACGCCCCCAGCCGGAAATATCGCAGTTGATGATCCGGATATTTTTGGCGTTGGAGACTTTGAACGCGTGTTTGCCTCCACCGGTTACTCTGAGATTCTCGAAGATCACGTATTCGGCTTTATCAACCAGAATCGCCGCTTCAGTGCCGTTGCCGCCCTTGATCGTCTGGTTGGAGGTATATCTGATCCAGCCTTTAGGGGAGCCTTTCGCGGTTATGGTTATCGGGCCGTTCGCCGGAAGTTTGCGTTCGGACGCGATCGGTACTTTCAGACCCATTGTTTTGAATTTCTGCTGTACCGCCACTTTGCCTGATTTATCCACAATCTGCACTTCATAGCCGGTGTCCTCCTGCAAATCGTTAATGGAGGCGCGCCAGGTTTTGAGGTCTTTTGAGTTGACCAGCGGCATGCCGCTCCGCCATTTGTCATTGGAGGAAGCCTTGCGGTATTTTATTTTTCCGCCGTCTTTTCCGGTATAATAAATACTGCAGCTTTGAAACAACGGCTTGGTCGTTAATTCCCCTGCATTAAGGCTGATGGCTATAATCGTTGAAACGGTTGCCGGCAAAATAAATTTCTTCATGGTTTCCTTATTTTCCTGTTATGCGGTCATGCATATTTTTATATTGTTTTACATGCTTCGATTTGAGATTGGTGACCGCGATTAATTGATATGTTCATTTATGTAACAATGATTATTAACTTATTTTAGCTTGACCGGAGCGGAAGCTTTTTTGACGAAAACGAGCCTTCCCCAGTAATCCTGCCCGTGATGCGCGGTGATAATCTTCGGGCTATAGTCGGCTACGCAACTGACTTCCCGGAACCGGTAATATCTGGTAAAGTTGATCCGGGTTACGAAAAAGCGCCAGACTTCTCCCGGTTTGATCTTACCGCCTTTCAAGGCCAGTTCCGAAATCGGAACGATCATTTCCGTGGTCCATTTCTTGTCTTTGTCGTGCCAGTTGTTGAGTGTGCCGTCCATTACGGACGCTACCTTGAGGCCTTTCATTACAATATCTTTATCGCCGCCGATCATGCTGCGTCCTCCGAGGATCAGGAACGAGGTCCGGTTTCCGGCCGGAGTTGAATAAAGTTCCCAGTAAAGAGTGTCTCCTGGTTGACGAATGAACACTTCAAGCACGTCGCCGGAACGATAATGGTGCTGTTGATCCTTAAGATCGTTTTGCACCAGGTCGTCATCGTCAAGTTCGGCGCCGATATAAAGATATTTATCGTTCCAGAGGAACTTGATAATCCCGTTCTGTCTGATTTTGTTTTCGGCTATCTGCGCGTGAAAAGTGTATCCCGGCGCTGTTTTCCAGGCCGGATCGTCAAGTTTTCCGTCAAACTTTATCGGCGATTTTGTGTAGACTGCCTTTGCGACAACCTTTGTCGGCGGTTTTATTTTGGCTGTTTCGGCGGTAGCGGTTGAGACGGCAAGGCAAACAAATAATAATCGATACAACATAAATAATTCCTGCCGCAGGTTACGGATAAAGATAGCGGTCTTTTCCGGTTATGTGGTCTAACGTGATCTCATGCGAGGCTTTGGCGTTGACATGGCCGTCAACCCACAAGATATTGCATTTTGAACCGTGAACCAGAAAGCCCATTCTGACATTGTAGTTGGTTGTGTAATTGGTCCCGTTGCTTTGTCCGTCAACCGCGTCGACTGAATCCGACAAGTAAACAATTTCGGTTGGATTGCGAATCTGAGCAAGCTTCAAGCCCCATTGGGAGGAAGTATCTTTTCCAGGAGAAATCTTACTGTTTGAAGTAACAACGCCGTTCGGCATGTAACTGAAGTAACGCCAGGGATATTCTGATCCGCCGTAGGTGACATGATCCATTGACTGTGAGGGGCAGGCGTTGACATTTCTGCCTTGATAACGCCAGTTTTGAATGGCGGCGGAGGAAACGCCGCTGAGAAAATGCCCCTGAACCAGCGGAGACGCAAAATAACGCCATTCCTTGTTACGCGGCTGGCTGTCCTGGGAACACATTGTCGTTGAAAAACAAAATTCATTGTTTTCATCCGAATAATTCATAGCCGAAAGTCCCCATTGTTTCAGGTTGTTGGTGCATTTGATCGCTCTTGCTTTGTCTCTGGCTTTGTTCAGAGCCGGGAGCAGCATGCTGGCGAGGATTGCGATGATCGCGATCACGACCAGAAGTTCGATTAGGGTGAAAATCTGTTGACGTTTCATGGGAAACTCCTTTCCGTTGTTTTGCTTTTTGAAAATGGTTCTGTTCTACTGTATATAATTTAAAAATTCATTTATCACCATGGGATATTATACCATCCTTCCGGCACGGCGAAATTTTTCAGCGCACCGGGCCCGTAGCCGTATATTCCCCCGCGATGTTTGAGCGGCAGTTCGCCGCGCTTAGTGCGCATGACATCGATGTATCTCAACTGCATCAGCAGTCTGCCCTGTCCCGGAATAAATGCCGCTCCGACCGACTTGACGCTGCCGGAATAGCATGGATAGACCCAGACGCCGGCTTCGTTTTGGGATGTGGTTGCCATTTTGGCGAGACCGGCGGTTTCCTTGTACATTCCCGGCAAGTCGGATTTGCTGAGTTGTTTCTGCTTGATCGGATAAACCGCCCGTTTGAGAATTGATGGAAAACTGATGAGTGATTTGTCAGGTTTAGGGATTTTTCCACGACTTAATGCCGCAAAGGCTTTGAGCTGTGCGGGGTCGTCGAGAAAATATATTTTACTCATACTGGCGGCGATAGGCCTGCCGGTTTTATGGTCATGGTACCGATACATGATATTGTTCGGGAATGTCTTCTTGAGCCACGCAAGGGTTTCAACCATAGCGTCGCGATAGCGTTTGTCGCCGGAGAGACGGTAAAGTTCAGCCATTGCGTTGAGCCCGTGTTTGGTACTTTCCCAGGAAAGGGCAGGGGGTTCGAAGTTTCTGGCCCAGGTTGGCTTTAGGGTGTTGTCGTATTGATCGGCCCAACCGCGGACCGGACCTTTCAACTGGGCTTTCAGCAGCCATTCGCCGGCGCGTTTAATCGCATCGATATATTTGCGGTCATGGGTGAAATGATACATCAGTACCATAACGTCGATGGCGTCGTTCATCGCCATATCGTTGATCTCACCGCCCTGCGGCAGGCCGCGGCAGGTTTCACCACGTTTATTTTTCGGATTATAGTGGTGCGACCAGCTGCCGTCCGGATTCTGGGCTTTTAGATAGAAGTTACCGGTTTTAATCATTGCGTCAAAATATTTTTTCTCACCGGTAATCCGGTAAAGATAACCCAGCAGATAGAGCGGGTGGCTTTGGCAGCTATCTTGTAGTTTGTATTCATCCTTGATCGAACCGCCTTCAATTTTATTGAGTTTGACGCGATAGAGATAGAGCCAGGCTCCTTCCGGGCTTTGTGCCGCCACGTAAAAATCTCCGCATTTTTTCGCCATATCCAGACAGTGATAATCATTGAGCAGTTCATAGCCGTAGATCAGCTGGGTTGCGACATAAGCGGAGCCGCGTGATTTGTCATTGCTGATTATGTCATCGTATTGAATAAGCTGTCTGCCCTGAGCTTCGCATCCCAGCAGTGTCGGCCAGGTGTAGAGATTCTGCCAGCCGCCGCCGAGTCGCTGAAGTTTTGACATGGTGTGAAAATATTTGCGAACGCCCTCTTCAGTCTTGACCAGCAATTCATTCGCCGGTTTATTCTGCTTAAATGCCAGAACCTTATCCAGCGGGTAGTTGTATATTTGCAGTTCATCAAAGTATATTCCCGGAACCGACAACCCGTCCGGATTGTTATTTACTCTGATCGCGCCTCCAACCAGAAATACCAGGAACTCCCGTTTGTCCTTGTCCGGGAACTTGATTTTTGCCGCTACGCCCTTGCCGTCAAGAGAGATAAACGCTTCACCTTTTTTGGCATCCCAACCTGCAGTCACGGTATACCATTTATCGGTCGAAAGATTGTCGCCGATTTTCATCGTGACATCCGCCATTCGCCGGAAATCCCCATCCGGATCGGCCTTTGCCCTTTTTGTATCGTAGAGATATTTAAGATTGCGCAAGGCCAGCATAAGCCGGTCTTTGCGTTTTACAATATCGATACTGTAGCTTTGCCGGAGAATCGAAAACAGAGTCATTGATTCATTGCGGTTCCAGACTTTTCCTTTTACTTTGAAGCGGATGACCGCGCATTCCGGATTAATATTATTTTCTCCCCGGAAATGCAGGTAACCGCCGATTTCATCAATTTTAATTCCTTTACCGACGGCACCAGGAACGCCGGCTTTGACTCCGAAACCACCTGCCAGTGGAGACGATAAAGCCTGATCCGCGTTCAGTGAATTACCGTTCCATGACGCGGAAAAAGCGGAAAAACGTTCCGCCGCGGCGGGAGCGTTCCAGAATTTTTCCGGCAGATTTATTTCTTTTCCAACTGAAACCGTTGAAGTTGCGGTTGCAATCGAGAGCAGGGCGAATGACAATTCTTTCTTCATCTGAAACATAACCTTTACTTTATTATGCAGCGTTAATACTGTTATTTCTGATTTTGATAAAAGTCCTGACAGCGGAGCCCAGTTCCGAGGTGAATTTGTCGATATCATTTCCGTTGTCCCAGATCTGGTTGATACCGTCCATTATCAGGTTCATGATTTCCACCGAATCAATATTGTACTGAGCCGACATTCGCGGGATTTGCTCGATAAAAAACCAGTCGGCGGGATTTTCTTTTTTGATGCATTTATAGGCGGATGATTTACGGATGGGGATACCGTAATTCTGTGAGCCGATGAAGTTTTGAACTTCCTCGGATAACATGATTTTTAAGAATTTTTCAGCCATTTTCAGGTTGGCGCAGGTTTTCCGTACGCAGATCAAATCGGAGGCCTGAGTCGTCAGGTTTGAACCATTCTCAAACATCGGCATATTGACCGTGCCCCAGTTGGTTAACCCTTCGCGTTTGATATATAAAAGATCCTGTCGCGGTGACAGCATCAAAGCCTTTTTGCCCCGGGCGAATTTTATCCGGTAACTATCTTCTTCAGGGTCGCAGCAGGTATTTAATAGCTGATGCAGTTCCTTGAACCGGTAAAGTCCGCGCCTGGTATCAGGGTGGTCGATTTTGACCGGATCTTCCTTGTCGGATAAATCAAACAGACAGCCGCCCGACCGGAAGATGAAGTTCATCCATTGGTGCTTGTCCATGTTCCAGTTGAAGATATCTTCCGGCTTCATGATTTTTTTCAATTTCTTGATAGAGTCAATAAAGTCCGGCCATTGCCAGTCGCGTCGCGGTTCCGGGCAACCGGCTTTTTCCAGCAGTTCTCGATTATAAAAGAGAATACGGGGGGAAAAGATGAACGGAATTCCCGGCAGAGTGCCGTCGCTGTTGTAATAGCTGGCAAACGCTTCCATAAAAAAATCTGATTTATCGGGAAAACAACGGTCAAAGAGGTCATTCATATCGATGTACTGGTCGCGCCAGGCTTGTAACGCCAGGGTCGGCCTCAATTCCAGCATTCCGGAGTTGAACCCGGAGCAGAAGTATAATTTCGGCAGTTTTTCTCCCACCATCTTTTCCAGTTCTTGAAGCCAGGGCAGCCGGGAATTATTAGGTCTGAAATTATGCTGCAAAATGCAGTCCTGCCATTGCGGGGAGACAAAAGACCCTTTTCGCGGGTAGGTTTCAAGCACTCCTTCATTTACTAAAGTTTCGATCGCGTTCTGGACTGTCAATAGTGAAACTCCTACTGTTTCAGCTATTTCCCGGGCTCCGGGAAGCTTCTCGGATGCCTTGAGTTCGCCGGAATCAATCCGGTCCAGCAACCAGTGTCTGACGCTGGTCTGTCGATCTTTTTTCACTGTTTTCATATCTGATCCGTATTCGTTGAAAATCTGACTTAGTCAGTAATTTAATTATACATTATCAATCTGACTAAGTCAACACCTTGTAGCAAAAAAAGAGTGGTTTTTATGTGAGGGCTCGGACAAAAGTCGAAGTTTTTCATTGTATGGGACTATTGGGACTGATGGGACTTTTGAATTTTACCTTAAATCTTAACCGTCCCAAACCTCTCAAGCGTCCCATTTTTCAAGTAACGCTGTTTTTGCGATCTCGTTTAATGAGACAGGCCTTTTGTGGATGCTTAAAAAATATCCACAGAAACAGTAAGTCGTGCAGGTGTCGCAGATTTTGTCACAGACTTGTTACCGACTCAAATTTTCCCGTTTCGGTCGATTTATATCCAGCTTCCGCTACTGCCGAGGCATGCAGGGCATCCGCAACTGATACCGGAGAAGTGTTCCCGTCCTGCATCGCTTTGATAAAAGCCGCCGACATATCAGCGAAACGCGCATTTTCCGGAACCTTGACTGTTTCGTCTTCTTTTCCGGCTCGCTTTACTATATATTCAAAGTTTCCAGGGTAAAAAAGAATTGTTCCGTCGGTCCCGTAATATTCGACTGAGGCTCCCATCAAAGTTTCCGAAGAAAATTGCAGACAGCCTGTAACGTTTCCCGCTGTTTTAAGCAGTATGCAACTGTTAATATCAACTTTATCCATGGTTTGATCGTTAAATGCCGCCGCCTGAGTGAATTTGTCTTCCAGGGTCCAGGCCAGCATATCAAAGAAATGAACTCCGTTATCGAGCATGCAGCCGCGTACTGCCGTTTCACGGTTTTCAAACCAGGTGGGCCGCTTTCCGCTTGAAGGTCCACCGCAAATCGCCCTGAATTGCCGTATGGCACCGATTTCTCCGGCCAGGACCGCTTTTTTGATGGACAAAACAGTCGAATCATAACGCCAGGCCAGGCCGGTGAAAAGGATTTTCTCATATTGATCTGCAAGATTTTTTATTTTTTCAGCTTCTTCGTTTGTTGGAACGAGTGGCTTTTCACAAAAAATGTGAACATTTGCCTGCATGGCTGTTTTAATATTTTCATAATGCAGAGCAATCGGCGTGGTCAGGTAAACCGCGTCGGGCTTTTCTTTTTCAAGTAGTTCATCAAGTGAAGAATACCCGGTTAAGCCGAAAGTTGAGCAGACTTCCTTTCTGCACGATTCAACGGGATCGGCTACTCCGCAGATTGCAACTTCTGTTATATCCTTTAATATGTTTAGATGCCTTTGTCCCATTCTGCCTGCGCCGATCATACCGATTTTAATCTTGTTCATCCTGCTGCCTCCATAAATATTTTATTTGCATATTTCTTCAAGGATCAAACTTGCATCGAGCAGTTCCTGGTCAGAAATAACCGGTCTGGCGCCTTGAGCAATCTTGGCCACTTCCTGAGCCGCTCTTCTAAACGCCGCGCACCTGTCCCCGCCTTGCACAAGGATTGACTGGCCATTAATGGCGTAGTCAATTCTAACAACTCCGGCTTGAGCATGTTCGCCAGCTGAAAGAATGATTTTTGTATTATTATCATTAATGATCAAGGCCAGAAGTTGGTCCGCGTCTTTGCTGATCAGTTCAATATGCCTGACTCTCCCCGGGAAGCATACCTGCATAGGGGTGATAATGTGAATTCCGTACATTGCAAAAATCTCCGGCTTCATGTTGTATGAGATCAACGCAACTCCGCCCTGATCCGTGTTTTGAAATATGTCGAATTCCGCACAAAACCCCATTTGCGACCAGCCGGATACCAATAGATTGTTGTCTTTGGCCAGCCCGATTAATTCCCTGGTGACTTCGAGCTTATCGGACAGCAGTTTATCCGCGAAAACATGTTTTCCTGCTTTCAGGGCTTTTCGTATCAGATTTGTCCGGGAGTCAATTTGTTCATCCATGACCATAATCAGATCACAGGCGTCAATGGTTTCTTCAACCGTTTTGGTTACTTTCAGGCCAAAAGTCCCGGCCATGTCTTCAGGAACATTTTCCGGACCGCCGCTTATATGGGTGACAGACGCTCCGCCCAGCGGTACTGTATCCGGATTTTTTTTCATCAAATCCAACTGCCATTGAGGAACGGCTTGTCCATTATTTTCCGCGAATTGCAGGTTGAACCGGTTGAGGTGCATGCCATAACCGTATGAATGAATTATCCGGGTGCCGATGATACCGATTTTTTTCATAGTCTCGTGCCCTTCTGATTAATTTATATGAACAATTCGCCTCGCAGTGACTGATTCTTCAGCCGCCAGACTCAAATGCAGAGTTTGAATCGCGTTGTTTATGTTATTTAAAGGAAGTTTACCGGAGTGAATGCAGTGTATGAACTCTCTGAATTGTCGACGGCAGCCCGGATGCATTCCTTCGGTTTTTTCCAGTGAACAATTGAGTTCAACCTTTTCGCCATTGCCGTCACGTCGGAAAATCTGCAGGTTTTCATTCTTAATTTTGATGATGCCCTTATCGCCGACAAGTTCAAAAATATTTTCTCCGCCATGTTCGCAAAACAGGCACATTGTCAATGATGCTCTTATCCCGTTTTTATATTCCACCGTGACAAAACAATTATCGATCAGTGGACTGTCCCGGTTGACATCGTTTGCTCCAGAAGCGAAGACCTTGCTTGGAATGGTTTCCGCGAACCAGTTGAACAAGTCAAAAAAGTGTGAATTTTTTTCAAGCATTACGCCGCCGGTTTTTCCGGTTTGACGCCAGCCGGACAGCAGTGGTTTGCGAAATTCGCTGTAGCGGATCATTTTGATATTTCCTATCACGCCGGCTTTGACTTTTTCTTTCGCAGTTTCATAAGCTTTGGCGTGGCGCAGTTCGTGTCCGACTTGCAGGATAGTTCGGGCTTTTTGGTGTGCCTGCCTGATTTTGGTTGCTTCTTTTAAGGATATTCCAAGCGGTTTTTCACAAAAAACGTGCTTGCCGCATTCCAGGGCTTTAACAGTTTGTTCGCAGTGGAGCCAGTTAGGGGACGCGATAATTATTGCATCGGTCCGGCTGTTGTGCAGCATCTCATCAAAATCACTAAATTTTTCTGCATTTGGAACCATGTTCCCCGCGGCTTCAAGGTTTTCAAGGTTTACATCGTTAATTGCAGTAATCTCAACGGTTTCAATATCCAGCAGATTAGGTATGTGTCCAATCCGGGTAATCTGTCCGCAGCCGGTAATGCCTACTCTGATTTTATTCATATTCCCTCTCTTTTTTGTTTCCCAATGGTGGATTCTCTGATGATGAGTTCCGGTTCAAGAATGATTTTTTCAGGAGAAAAATGTGAATTTTGATTTTCTATCCGGTCAATTAAAAGCTCGCATAAAGTTTTGCCCATTTCATATTTTGCCGGCTCGACTGTTGTCAGAGGCACTGGGGCAAAGGGACTTAACGCCTTCATGTTGTCGAACCCGGCTACTGCCATATCTTCAGGAATTTTAATTCCGGCTTCAGTTAAGACTTTCATCGCGCCTATGGCCATAAGGTCGGTTACCGCGAAAACCGCGGTTACGTCATTTTTAAGGTTGAGAATTTTTCTCATTGCCCGGCATCCACCTTCAACAGTAGGGGTATCCGACTCAACAAGCGATGGACGATACGGAATATTGTATCGTGCAAGCACATCTTGGTAGGTCGACTCTTTTGCCGCTTCATAATTTCCGATTGCATTTGCGGTAATAAACGCAATATTCCTGTGTTTGAGTTGGATCAGGTGTTCCAGGACCAGACTTGCTCCTTTTCCGGCGTTGTATAATACCACATCAATGTCAAAATCATTAAGGTCCGGAGCTGAACCGATTATTTTTATCCCTTTATCCCGAATTGTTTTTAGCTTTTCCAGACATCTTTCCCCATAGGCTGGTCGCCACATATCCATTATGATTCCGTCAACCTGTAATTCCAATAGCAGTTCAAAATGATCCAGCAGTTTTTTTTCGGTCCCATCCGAGTTGCAGGTAATTATTTTATACCCCTTTCGGGATGCGGTTTCTTCGATACTGGAACAGCATTCAGGAAAATAGGAGATTCCCTTTATCATGGAAGAAATGAGACCGATTGTTTTGCTTTTGCCAGATACTAACTTTCTGGCAAGACCGTTTGGCACATAACCTAGCTGTTTTGCGACGGATTTAACCCGCAATTTGGTATTTTCATTTATTTCACTGCTGTCACTAAGGGCCATTGACGCGGTTGAAACGGCCACGCCCGAAATTTTTGCAACTTCTTTAATCCCGACTCTCATTAATTGCCTCTCGCTCGCTTTCTGAATCGTTTTAGGATATTATTATTATCAAATATAAAAAAGTTTTCTGAAACGTTTCAGATATAATAAATGATGTTTCTTTTTTTGCAACCTTTTTTCATTGAAAAATAGGAAAAATAATAAAATTCAGTGGACGAATCATGAGAGAATTATAACGAATCCTTTAGCATTCGGAAACAATACAGGATTCCGGAAGGACTGGTGCCTCGCGATAAGTGTTTTTTCTGGATTCGTTCAGGATTGTCAAATAGGCTTCCGGTTTGGCGTATGAATAGTTTTGAGCCTAAAATAGCCCCTTCGGTAAAGTGTCTGGTGCGTCTTAGGAAACGTACGTGCATCGATTCTTTTTGTCGAGCTTGATCTCGCGCGGCATAGATTTCTTTACTCGAAGCGCCGCTTTCCGCTGCAATGATTCGCGCCAGTTCGCCACCGAAGAACGCAAACACTTCGGCTTCAGTCCATTGCGATGTGTCGCCAGTGGTGATATTGGGCTTCATGTGTTTGACGAAATTATTAAAAAACATGTGTTTGCCGCTTCTGCAATAGCGTCCCCATGTGGTGAAATTATAATCCGCCGGATAGTTTTTCAGGCCAGCCCGAACGGGGTTAAGTTCGACGTAAGTGACGCAGGCAGCCAGGGCGTTTATGCGTTCGAGAATCACGCTTTTGAACCGGCCGCCCCAGAGTTGTCCGGTGCGGTTGCGGGTTTCGTTGTAGACGCAGGTGAATTGTCGTTGGTAGGCTGACATAAACCGGCTGATGTCGATCATTTTAAGGGCGACTTCCTGGCATTGTGCTTTGTTTTCGAGACTGATAACCGGGGTTCGCGGACCGAATTTGAAGATTTTTTTCATTGATTTGTAATAGGCGTTGTGTCGTTTGACGATGGTCTCAAGCGACGGCAGTTCTTCCGGTCCTGGAGCGTAGACTACGAGGTGAAAATGGTTGCCCATCCAGGCGGCGGAAATGACCTCGATCAGAAAATAATCGCAGAGATATCGAAGCAGTTTGAAGCCGTATTCCTTATCCCCATCTGAGAAAGGGTGTTCGCCTTTGATACAACCGATGCGATTGTATAGATGGTAATAGCAGCCTTCGCCTTTAACTTTCATTCGCGCTTCCATATTAGTCCTCCTTTTGATTGGTTTTGGAGATAATATATACGTTCAAAACAGGTTTGTCAAATTGTCGGACTGTTTGAAAATTAAAAAAATATAAATAACTATAAATAAAAAACTTAGTTGCAAGCGAGGACCAATAATCGCTTACCACTCAATTGGTGATGGCGGTTCGTCGTGTCCGATAGAAATGTGGGGCTGATCGCTGGGGATACCAGCGAATTCTTCCCGGATACGTTTTAGGACTACTGGCGGGGTGTAGTAGATGCTGATCAGCGTTCCTTCGCAACCGCGATCCGGCATTGCCTCCACATGCAGGGTCATATATTGTTCAAGGGAAGCTAATGCTCGGTCACAAATTTGTGTCAGTTCAGTTTTTTGTTCATTGTTCAGGTCTTCCGGCTCCATGTTTTTGAACTGCTGCAATTCTGATCCCTTGGCCATCGCCTTCAGATAAACCATGGTGCAACGGACCCGGTTTTCCAGGAAACTCAAGAAATTTCGGCCGGTCACAGCTGTTGTTTGCCTGGCACATTGAGCGAGCAGTTTGTGGGCTTTGCCAAATAAATCATGATTGTAATAGATACGGTCTATTGACCAGTTCTCAAAATAACCTAGTCCTTTGCGTCCCCAACAGCCGGCAAAGCAAAAACCGATATTGAAAAGTTCATTTGTCGCTATCCAGTCAGCTTTCGACATAATTTCATGTGCTTCGGTAAATGCCGCAGGATTGCTGATGCCAAGAGTCTCAGCATAAGATGTATAAAAATCTTTTGCAGGTATTAAGCCGGTCAGACAGGTTTCCGCCGCATAACGGGCGACCAGTTGATTTTCTGCTGTTCGCCAGTGATTGAATGCAACAGACTGCATTTTGTTCCGATTGTTTTTTAACAGTCGTTCGATGCCGGGAATGCCGTTTTGCTGCAGGTACATGGTACCGTCAAATTCAAGCCAACTGTAAATCATGGTCCGGGACCATATATCATCACTGAGCGGCGATTGTTGCAGGAAGTCGGCCACGCGCCCACTGCTGTGTCCGGCCAGGATGGCAAACCCGATATTTTGCGGCAGACGTTCATGAAGCACTCTGAATATCGCGGGATGAAATTCCGGCAGTACGCAATAGATTCCGAGGCTTAGTTTGAGATTTAGTTTTGTTGCTTCCGGAGTAAATTCCTGAACCGACGCGAGTAGATGTCCAAGCTCTCCCATAATAGTATCGAAATTTGCGTTCCCGGAATTTATCGCTCTGGTGAATTCCGGTTCTGACTGAAGGTCCCGGGAATAATGCTCGTCAAGTGCTTTGCGGACCTCTTCCGGTGAGCTTGCCTCTCCCCAACCTCCGGTTTCAGTACTGATCAATTCCAAAGTATCAATCTGCGGATAGAGTTTTATGATGTGCCGGCAGGTGATCAGAGTTCGGGTTGCTTCACGGGTTTTGCCACGCGGTTCGAAAGAAAATTGAATATGCATTCCGACTTTTTTCGCTTCAATCATGACTTCACGCAGCCACTCGATGGCCATGCGGGATTTTACTTCGACATCATCATAATACGGCTCAATGGCTGGAATACAGAAAGTTTTTTTATTGGAGATTGCCCGTTTGAGCAACGGGTGCTCCGGGATGTCATAGCGCAAACCGTAAAAGAGCTCTCCGGCATGTTCAATATTCCCCTCCTGGGGGCCATCTATCCATTGGTTTGGGTAGCTGTGAAAGGTAATATGATTGTAGCGCAGACGGGCCAGATTGCGAATGTATTCCTTCGCTTCTTCAAGAGGATAGCTGGAGATATCCATCGGGAAATTAATATGCTGACGAATGCCGCGAAGTTTTACCGCCGGTTCTATTTGAAAATCAATGTTCTCCGGTACGTTTTGATTGATCCTGACCGGACCGGTTATCTCAAAACGCCAGCCGACCATTTCCAGCATTGTGTATACGGCGTGGAGTACACACGCTTCATCGGCTCCGCAGAGGACTACGCCTGAGGCATTTTCTTTTCCTGCAAAAGAGTAAGCGGGTAACTCGGAATCAACGGTTAATTCTATATTACGTTCAAAATCAGGCAGAAAACGTTCAAGTTCCGCCATGGCGAATTCCATGACAGAGGTATTTTTCATAATTACAGCAGACATATTTATTCCCATATATATTTAGATTTGTCGAAAAATATAATATATACTATACATGTAGTATAGTCAATATGTATAGTTTTAAAATGAATAATTTTTAAAGAAACAGGTAAAATAAAATTTTTTTTAGCCCCCTTGACTTTTTCGGAATAATGTTGTATAATGTGTTTTAACGATCAAACACATAAAATAAAATACGAGAAAAGCACTAATAAAAATTAATTTTTGCATAATGTGTTTTAACGATCAAACATGCGAAATAAAATATGAAAACAACACTGAAAGACATAGCTGAAAAAGTGGGCGTAACTGCTCAACTTGTTTCATTTTATCTTAATCACCCGGAAACCAAGCGTGTCGCAAAAACAACACGAGACAAAATTAACACGGCGGTACGGGAACTTCATTATCAGCCAAACGGTGTGGCACGGGCTCTTATTACGGGAAAAACTCACACGATCGGTTTGATTCTTGGCGGTTTTTCTCTGCGTAAACGGGGATGCTTTGTCCATGAGCTGATGAATGCGGCTAAAAAACACGGTTATCATTTGATAATCGCGATTACCAACTATGATCAGGACGAAGAACGTCAGGCGTTGGAATATATGCTTGCTCAGCAAGTTGACGGTATTTTGTACCATTTGTATCTGGACCCGGAAAGCGATGTATACAATCGTTTGAAAAGGCAGCACTACCCGATTCTGATGCATGTACCCCAGGCCGGAAATGATTTCAATACCATTGGCAATGAGCCGGACGCGATCAGGACTGCATTGGAAGAATTAAAAGCACGTGGACACAAAAAGATTTGCTATTTAAGCAGCCAAAAGGATTTCTATCTGCCGTATTTTTATGAATACTGTAAAGAACTCAAGCTGAATGCATTTTTTTCTTCGTCTGAAAAAATTGAAATGATAAATGAAGAAATTGAAAAGACCGGCTCCACAGCGGTTGTTTTCAATAACTTTTCGGCTGAAAAATATTGTTTAAAATATCCTGACAGAAACATTGATCTGGTTATTCCATACAGTGTTCCGTTCGAGTATTTCTTTGATCCTAGAATTATTGGCGTGATTTATCATGATTTCCGGGGACGGGCCGCCGGGGAAATCGACCTTATGTTGGAGGTTATACGCAATCCTGATAAAAAAGTATCCTGTAAACTTTTCCCGTCACAATTCCTGAATGCTGAACGTTGGCGGGAGATATATGAATATCAGTGCAGTTCCCCGGAATATGCTTTGTATGTTAACTGAAAATTCTAAAAAAGCCGGGCTGATAGTAAGGAATACATCAGGCAGACTGTTTTTTCAGATTTAAAAATATGAATTCACTTAAGAATTCACAAATTCAAGGTATTTGTTAAAGGATTAAAAAATGTTGCATGAACAACCAGTCGAACCAGGAGCATCCATACAGAACGCGGTGGATATATTATCACAAAACGGCGGCGGACGGGTGATATTAACTTCGGGAGTTCATCAAAGTGGAACTATATTTTTGAAGAGTAACATTGAACTGCATATAAGCGCGGGAGCGGTATTGCAGGGCGGTTCGGTTCCGGAAGCTTATTCTGAACTGGATAAAGATATATACGGAGAGTATCAGCCGTGCAAATGCGGACGGGCGCTGATCGCGGCGGTCGATGCTGAAAATATCGCAATTACCGGAGCGGGAGAAATTAACGGTTCCGGGCCGGATTTCTATATTTGCGATGAGCTTGAAGGCGGATTCTTTTATAAGCGCAATCTGGAACGTCCACGCTTGCTGCAACTGGTTAAATGCCGTAATGTCAAACTTAGTGATGTCCGCTGGATTGATTCTCCCGGATGGACAATGTGGCTAATCGAATGTGAACATGTCGACATTACCCGTATAAAAATATATGGCGACCCCAGGATGATCAACAATGACGGGGTTCATTTTTTCGGAGGTAAAAAGATCACAATAAGCGACTGTATTATTTCAACCGGTGATGACTCTTTGGTTGTTCGGGCCGGACATGCCTGGGAAAATATGAAACGGCATTGTATCGCGGAAGATTTTGTGGTCAATAATTGTGTTTTTGAAAGTGCGTGTCAGGGAATTCGGGTGGGATGCTCCTGCGATGATATCGTACGGAACTGTCGGTTTTCCAACCTGAATATCCGCAGTCGCAATGTTGGTATTTATTTTGACAATCCAGAGCGATATAATGTCGTGGCCTGTAAGGGCTATCCGCAGTATATCGACAACATATCTTTTGACCATATTAACGTTGAATCATTGACCAAACCGATTGCGGTTGAAATAGACGAAGGAGTGGAGATTGAAGCGATTTCCAGGATTTATTTTTCAAATATAACAGTGAAAGGGGATGAGCCTATCAGCTTTACAGGATCGACAAAACATGATATCGGGGAAATTCGTCTTTCCAATATTCATGGAACCATCAATCATGGCGAGCTATTAAGAATTCGCTATGTCGAAAGGATAATCATGCAGGATGTTAACCTGAAATCAGGAGAGTAAAATGAATAGTTCACAGAACAGTTTCCGGAAAATCTTTACATTGATCGAGCTCCTTGTGGTGATTGCTATTATTGCGATTTTGGCGTCTATGTTGTTGCCGGCGCTTAACAAGGCCAGAGATAAAGCCAAAGCGGTTAGTTGTGTCAACAATCTTCACCAGTTGGGGCTGTCCGTCGGACTATATACCGACGATTACAATGGATTGACTCCGTATAATTGTCCGGACAGTACCGGAGATAGACAGAGTTGGAAAAACAGGTTATATTCTTTGAAGTATATTAACACCTATAAGAATGCGTATTGTCCCGCCGCACTCGCGGTTGCGAAAACATACAGTTTTGATGAAAGCAATCGGGGCGTTGGTTATGGTATTAATAATGGCTGGTGGTTAAGCAGAGCTGTAAGTATTGACACTAAACGTATCGGTTATTCTTCCGACGCAAAATCAGCATTGGGAGACAGTTGGCGTGGAACGATTCCCACGCAGCCATCCAAATTTCCGATATTGGCCGATACCCAGAGAGTAACAGTTGCTACGTGGGTGTTTCAATATCAACCATCGCTGTTTGCTTACACGAATAATAATGGCGCCAGCACGATGCAGATAGTAGGGGTTGTAACCAGGCACAGCCAGAGATGCAATATACTGGCGGCTGATTCCCATGTCATGACTCTGAGTAGAGATGAGTTAGCTAATAAGTTATTGTTCAGTCCTAATGTTATTCATCCCACAACAGGTATTTAAAAACGCAATATTATGGTTAATTCTCTATGCAAATTGATTTTGGTGTCCGCCTTAACTGTAAGCGTGCATGGACAGGAAGTTTTAAAGCCTGAAATTGTTGATTTAAAATTACCTCCTTCAGGCAGGCTTGAAGGCCAAAGTTTGATTATTGATGTAAAAAAAGGTGATGCATCCCCGGATAATTACGCCGAATTTAAGATAAAAGTAAAAAAATATGCGTCGAAGTATATTTCGGGTCAATTAAAAGCTTCGCTTTGTTCTGAAATGTCCATGAAAAAAGGCAGCAAATCAGGTATTCAAGTCAGGCTGGCCTATTGGGCCGACGATAAAAGTCATGAACGCCTGGGCGGTGAATTATTCGCCACCCCATTCATAAAGGGAAAAAACACTACATTGCATTTTGGCATTATGCTTGATCCTCATGCGGAATGGTGCAAGGTGCGGATCGGTTTAATCAATTGCAGCGGCAAGGTCAAGTTTGATTTAGCCAGTTTTGAGTTTAAGGTTTTGTTTGAAAAGAAAAATTCCGATTACATTTGTCAATATTCCGACGCAGTAAAAAAACGTACGGTTCGTCGTGGGGTAATGAGTCCTAATAGAGGTCAGGCAGATGAAGAGAACTTCAAGGTATTAAAAGACTGGAATGTAAACTTAATGCGTTTGCAATTGAATACGTCAGAGAACTGGGCTCGCAACAATCCGGAAAAATATGATAAGTTCATAAATGAGAAGATCGAAAAGGTAATTCCGAAAGTTTTGCAGTTTGGTCAAAAATATGGTGTAAAAATAATCATTGATTTGCATACCTCGCCCGGCAGCAATAAAATGACCAAAACCGATGATGGAATGTACAACAGCGATATGTCGGTTGAGAAATTCATTGAAATCTGGAAACGCATTGCGAAAAAATTCAAAGGTCATCCGGCACTGTACGGATATGATTTGATGAATGAACCTAAACAGACACGGCAAGCCAAATACGATTATTGGAACTTGCAGAGAATGGCGGCGGAAGAGATCAGGAAAATTGATCCGGAAACCCCCATTTACATTGAAAGCAACATGATGTGCAGTCCTTTGTCTTTTTACTTTCTGCCCACCTTGAAGATGAAAAATATCATTTATCAAGTTCATTTTTATGAGCCGTTTTCATTAACTCATTATTTTGTCAGAAAAAAGAAGGATATCGAGAATGGTTCCATAAAATATCGAAAATTCCCGGGACAATATTATGGTACTTTATGGGGCGAGGATCTGATTCAAATGCGAAAAAAATTATCCTACGTGCGTGCGTTTGAAAAACGCCATAAGGCAAAGATTTTTGTCGGCGAATTTTCTATTCCTGCCTATGCTCCCGGTGCTGAAAAGTATCTGGCTGCCTGCATTAAAATTTTTGAAGAATATAACTGGGACTGGACATATCATTGCTTCCGGGAGGCAAAGGTATGGGATGTAGAATATCAGGGAACCGCGAATGATGCTCTATCCCGAGCAGGGGACACTCCGCGCAAACAGATTTTATTAAAAGCATTCAGAAAAAATAACAAAGGACTTTGACATGTATAGATTTTTATTTCTTTTATTTCTTTTATGGGGATGTGGCGGTTTACAGGCGGAAAAATACCAGTTGAATCCGGCCAAGGCTCAAATTGTTGGTCAAGCCGGCATAAAAGGCAATATTGTTACCTGCAATGTATCACCGGGAAAAGCCAAAGGGCTCAATGGCGCTATTTTCAATATTGATTTAAAACCGTTCCGGGGACAGAATATCATCCTGAAAGTGTTTGCAAAGGCAAAAAATCTGACCAGGCCGCCCCAACGGTGGTTGGGGACTAAATTCATGTTGTTATATAAAACTCCGGACGGGAAAAAGCATTATAATGAAAAAAATGGTATTTACGGTTCATTCAGTGAAACATTGTCTTTCGGGCACACTGTTGACGGCAAAGCTGACATGGGGCAAATACGTTTCTGCGTCCAGGGAGTTTCAGGTGAAATTCAATATGACCTTGATTCGTTTGAAATTGTAAAAAAATTCACAAAGAAAAATCTGGACCATATATGCGAATACTCCGAAGCGGTCAAAAAGCGTCAGGTACGTCGTGGTGTAATGAGTCCTATCAGAGATCAGGCAAACGAAGAGAACTTCAAAGTCTTAAAAGACTGGAACGTCAACTTAATGCGTTTACAGTTGAATACGTCTGAAAACTGGGCACGCAACAATCCGGATAAATATGATAAGTTCATAAATGAGAAGATCGAAAAGGTAATTCCGCAAGTTCTGCAGCTCGGGCAACAATATGGCGTAAAAATAATCATTGATTTGCATATGGTTCCCGGCAGCAGTAAAATGACAAAAACAAGTAGCGGAATATATGACAGCGATAAGTCGGTAGATAAATTCATTGATATCTGGAAACGCATAGCGACAAAATTCAAAGATCATCCGGCGTTGTACGGATATGATTTGATGAATGAACCGAAACAGACGCGGAAAGCCAAATACGACTATTGGTTCTTGCAGAAAATGGCGGCGGAAGCCATTAGAAAGATTGATCCTGAAACACCGATTTACGTGACGTCGAATATGCTCAGTTCCCAGTATACTTTTTCGTATCTGTCTCCTGTGAAATTAAAAAATATCATTTATCAAGTCCACTGCTATGACCCATTTGTTTACACTCATACGCGATATACCGGAAAAGACCGTGAAAGCGGCAAAAAACAAAATGCCTATCCCGGTATTTTTTATGGCTCGAAATGGAACCGGGAGGCTTTGTACGGGAAATTAAAGCAGGTCAGGGATTTTCAAAAAAAGCATCATGCTAAAATTTTTGTCGGCGAATTTTCAACCCGGTCATGTTCTATTGGTGGTGATCAGCTTTTAGCCGACTACATCTCGATTTTCGAAGAACTTAAATGGGACTGGACCTATCACGCATTTCGTGAAGCAAAAATATGGAGTTTGGAATATGCAGGTCCTTCTGATGATGAATTGGTGCCATCAAAAAATAATCCCCGGAAAAAAGTGGTTTTGGAATATTTTAAAAAGAATTAACCCTATAAAAAGCAGTCGACTATTATTTGGTTTTAAAAATAGTCAGACGGTTTGATTGTTAAAAAGTCACAATGGGTTTATGATTAGGTTGTTAGTTGGTTGCATGATGTTGGGTTGCGACTGTTGCGATAAGCTAAGAGATTAATAAAACCTTCAACAAATAGATTTGTTTTAGGCATAATTTTAACTGTTTTTTATAGGATCATGTGAGTTCCAAATTAATCCAACTGTGGTTTTCAGGTTTATCAGATTCCACGAAATATTAATGCTTTTGAAAAAGTATAATTATGGCAGCAAGCAGCGATAGCCGCTCTGATCAATATCCTGATGTTTCGGCGCGGAGGCGCGTGATTCGGGGCTCATCAGCAGATCGAGGACCTGATGAAAGACTGCGGTCATGTCATAGCCGAATTGAGCTACCGGCAGCTTGAATGATAATTCGTTTGGAAAGTTTGCCAGGCAGGCTATTTTGACCGCGTCAATTTTGTTTCGGCTTGCCGCTTCAAGCATCCCGTTCAGAGCCGGTTTCACCAGATTGTCGTCAACTATGAACAGACTGTCCGGGAAGCTTTGACGGGACTCAGAGAAAAGCAGTCTGGCGCAGTGCGAAGCCGTCCAACTGTAATCCGGGTTGGAGAACTGGATGTTTTCCGATTTCAGTTCTATCCCCGCCGCCGCGAATTTTTTTCGAAAGTTTTCGAGTTTAGCGTGATAGAACGGGACACAAAGCAAAGCCGCCTGGCGGCAGCCGCAGGAGGCGAAATACTCAATTGCGTGATCGAGGACCGGGTCGAGGATGGTGTTCAACGAAAATACCTTGCGGGGCCGCGGGGTACTGCAGAGCGTAACTGACGGAATGTCCAGAATGTCGAGAAAAGAACTTTTTTCCAATCCTCGCGGCCAATGTGAGAAGAAGACTCCAGCCAATCGGTGATTGACAATATCGTCCGTCAACTTCAGAAAGGACCGGCAGTCTGATGAGACGGAAAATTTATCGTATTCGACCAACTTGATTTTTAACTCTTGGGCAACCTTGTCTTCCGCCAGCCTCATCGCATCGTACAGGGCGGAGCTGTCGTTGTTTTCTTCGCCGATCAGATCAGGATAAACTATCGCGAAGTTGTTTAAATGCGGAGGGTTGGCGCTGACAAAAGTGCCGCTTTTGCCGGCGGTTCTTAAAAAACCGTCCCGGATCAATGGTTCGAACGCCCGGTTTACCGTTACCGCAGTAGTTGAAAACATCTTTTCAAATTCTACCCGGGTCGGCAGACGGTGACCCGGCGGCCAGGCTCCGCCGATAATATGATCAAGGATGTGATCGATTATGTTCTGTTTGAGTATCGGAACGCTTTTCGAACTTGATCTTCGCATTTTTCTTTTTGCCGGATTTGGTTTATTTTTTCCATACAATAACATCGTTACAGGTTTATGCAAAAAAAATTCATTTGACATATTGACTTATTTCTTAAATAATATATACTATACATATAATAAAAATATATTGTATAGTAAAAGATAAAAGGGAATTTCAGAATAATGAAAAACATCCTGTTGTTGTCCATTGTCGTGGCTCTGTTCACAGTTTTTTCAGTCAAAGCGGATAAGGTACCCCAAAAGACGATTTTCGCGCATTACATGGGATGTTATCCTTTGGATAAGTTTGGTAATCCCACCTATAAATACGATAAACCTGACTATATGTCTGCCATTGGCGGACGGCATTGCAATCCTCCGTTGCTGCCGCCTGATCTGAAACTCGATGAAGTTGAAGCGGCTGCCCTGGACATCAGACGAGCTATGCGGGCCGGGATTGACGGGTTCGCTATCGATGTTCTTGCCGGTCGTGAACGCGGGGTGCGTACCCTGGATATGCTGTTCAAAGCGGCTGAAAAGTATGACCTGCCGTTTCAAATCACTTTCTGCCTTGATGCCTCCTACCGCAACCCCGGAGCAATAAAGCTACTGCTGGACAAGTACGGCAAAAGTAAAAAACTCGCGCTCCGGAACGGAAAAGTTTTGTTTTTTTCCTATCATACCCGGGATGCCAAAGAATATTTGAAAGAATATCTGGATTACAAGAAAAACGGCGTACGCAAGGAGCCTCCCGGCTACAAGCGAGATACCAATTTTGCCGGTCTGCCGCAACTGCCGAGGGATCATGTTGACTTTCCTGAATTGAGTAACGTAATGGATTTATGGCGTACACCAGCCGGTTTCGCCGCTCACGGCAAGGTCGTCAAACACTATCAACAGCGTTTCAATACTCCGTTGTTTTTGCAGTTTGAGCTATCTTCATTTATTCGCTGGGGCGGAAATTTCAATGGCAAAGAAGGCCGCAAAAGACTCAAAACCGGCATTGCCGCATTGGCCCGGGATTATGACTGCCTCGGAGCATTTCTGCCAACCACCTATCTATCGGATAAGGAAGTGATCGAATTGTCGGAAATCGCCCGCAAAAACAATTGCGAATGGGGCGAGGCGCTCTGTTATCAGTACGACAACGATATGTGGGAACGCTATCACGTCGGTACGGTCAAAAAGATGATGCTTGAGCGCTGGAAGATGATTGACGCCACCAAGTCGACTTTGCTCCAGTTCACCACCTGGAACGATTATGCGGAAAATACCCAGCTGGCCCCGGCCTGGGAAACACGTTACACTTATCTTGACCTTAATGCATATTTTGTCGAGCGCTGGAAGACTGGTAAGGAGCCGGTAGTAAATGATGACCGGATTTACGCGATCTATCCGCATTATCAGTTTGGCGCGGAAGATACTTGTGTGCCGTTCCGGGTGTATCGCCGGGCGGCGCTCTCCAAACCGCTGGAAATAATCACCATTCTCAAAGCCCCGGCGGTCGTGTCGCTGCCCGGGCGCAACGCAGTCTGGACGGCCCCGGCCGGATTCAGCGTCAAGGAACTGCCGGGTACTCCGGGACCGGTCAAAGTTGAACTTCATCGCGATAAGAAACTGGTCAAAAAACTGGATTGTCCTGACCCTATTGCCGATCGTATTTTCCGGGTTCAGGTAACACCAACCTGCTATTCAACCGAATTCATGAAACACTGGCGCGCCGATTTTGGCAACACTCCCCCGGCAATGCTTGACGGCTGGTACGGCGACAAGGATCGTGACGGTTTGCCGAACTGGTTTGAGATGGTTTACTTTGGTAAGTTTAACGATTTCAGCAATATCACTGCCGCCGCGCCCGGAGATGACCCGGATAAGGACGGATTTACTAATCTTCAAGAATACCAAAACTGTACCGACCCCACCAAGCCGGACAATGTTCCTTATCCTGCAGGATACGCCTGGGATTTGATTCGTGATCTACTGGCAAATTTGTCTTTCAATCCGGATCTCGATTCGCATCGAGCCAAAGTCTGGTTTTATCAGGCTTTTACCGGCAAGGGAAAACTCACGCCCGGTTCGGATTTGCGCTTGACCACGTTGTTGAACCGGAAGCCGAAAAGCGGGGACAACTGGTACTATCAGCACCGCTTTCCGATGAATAACCGGGACCAGATGCCGTGGAAAACTGAAATTGTCAATCCGAACGCCCCGCAAATGACAATCACTCATCGCTGGGAAAAAAGCAGACACGATATTTTGCTGTCTCCCGGTAAAAAGT
The DNA here is from genome assembly GCA_963676655.2 of Victivallales bacterium. GTDB lineage: Bacteria > Verrucomicrobiota > Lentisphaeria > Victivallales > Victivallaceae. Next base: position 803,119 of record CAXXKX010000004.1, read on the forward strand.
CTGACGCGGTCATCGCCTGGCGCAGTCCGGTTGATGGTAATGTTAAAATCGCCGTTAGCCTTTCCGGTACCAGACCGACTAAGGACGTCAAATTCAGCATTGAAACGCCGCGCTCCGGAAGCCGGTCAATCACTGTTTCCGGAAAAAAATTATTTAAAGAAACCATATCGGCAAGTACAGTTAAAAAAGGCGATTATATCTATTTCCGGGCTGATCGAAATTCATCCGGAACCGCGGTCGTAATAAAAGCCTTGTCCATCAAGCTCCTGAAATAAGCAACTCAGGCGGTATGCTTGTGCCGGGCAATAATGTGATCCTGTAATTCAGGATTGATCAATTTGAACATTTGCGAATATCCGGCTACCCGGACCGGGATGTTACCGTAATTTTCCGGATCGGCCTTGGCCTGTTCGAGTTTTTCAACCGTCGTCACGTTGAACTGAAGTTGTCCCACTCCCATGTCCAGCGCTGATTTGATCAGCGAGGTCAGCATTGCCGCGCCGTTTTCTCCGGCCAGCAAAGACGGGTGAATGTCGATAATCGCCGCTGAACCGGCAGCGGCCCGGTTGTGCGGATGTTTTGACAGACTCTTGAGCATCGCGGTCAATCCCTCCTGATCGCGTCCCTGATGTGCTGATAATGAATATGCCAACGGCGCTCCGGCCTTGCGACCGTCCGGCAGCGCGCCGACCGCTTTCCCGAAGCTGATATTCAACAGGAATGTGAACAAGTGGACAAAATAGCGCCCATTTAGCGGACTATGCTGCTTGTCCATAAACGAAATGAATTCATCGGTGAGCCTGGTACAGATGGTATCGACTTCATCGATATCGTTGCCGTATTTCGGCAGTTTCAAAAGTCGCTGCCTCAAAGCTTCATGTCCGTTCCAGTTGTCTTTCATCGCGTTAAGCAATTCAGCAGCGGTAATACTTTTGTCATCAAAATAGAGCTTTTTCAGTGCATAAAGCGCGTCCGCGGTGTCTGGCGCGCCCATGAAACAAATTGAGTGATAGTTGTAAACCGGGCCGCCATCGGTAATATCTTTGCCGCGTTTAATGCAGTCGTCAGTCAGGACCGACCAGCACGGCAACGGTCCCATTTTCTGCTGGCCTGTTTCGCCTTTATTACAATATTTTACCATGTTTTCAGCAAAAAATTCAATCTGCTTTTGATATGCGGCATAAAATTCTTCAAATGAAGAAAATTCATCCAGACTGCCGGTTTCCGGCCCGATTTGCTTTCCGGTGCCGGGATCTTTGCCGTTGAACATTGCCAGTTCCAGACACTTGGTCGAGTTGAACCAGCCGGATACCGCGTGCGGATTAGCTTTGCCGGGAATGGTCAGCTCGACACAGCCTATCGGGGCGTAGTCGCGGGCGTCTTCAAGTTTGATGCCCCGGTCGGTCAGAGCCTTAATGAATGCCTCGTCATTGAAAATAAAAGGAAGTCCGCCGCCACGGAGAATCATCCCGGAACATTTATTTAAGAATTCAACAGGCGTGTTTTGGTCGATTCGGACTGAAAGGTCGCGAATTACATCCATGTTTTCAGTAGCCTCCAGAATGAGATAACTAAGTTCATTGACTGCACAGTTGCCGTCAGCGTCGACCCCGCCAAGGGTAATTGCCTGAACATCGTAATCAAGATAGAGCTTGCAGGCCAGTTCCTCCATCAGGTCCAGAGCTTCCTCACGACTGATATTGTCATTTACGTAATACGGATATAATATCTGGTCAAGACGGCCGAGGGAGTTGGCGTTGATGCCGTCTTCTCCGCAGGTCAGGATATGCCCGAACCACAATGCCTGAACTGCTTCTCTGAAACTGGTAGCGCCGTGTTCCGGAACTCTTTCACATATTTCTGCCATCTCGGGCAGGCCCATTTGACGAGCCAGTTCGGCATATCTTTTGCCTAACAAAATTCCGGCATCGCAGACATTGCTTGCCGCTTTAAGAAAATCGGTTTGTTCCGGTTGGGATTCAATTTCTTTTTTGAGGCCTCCGAAGCCGATACGTATTAACTTGGCGTAATCCCGAATCGAGTGGTTTTCCATCCAGCCTCGGGCAGAATAGACCTTGTCCGTGCCGGTAAAGTTCCAGCCGGCGTATTTACCGGGAGCCTCCGCTTGCAGAAATTTCCCCCGCGAAATATGTTTTTCACAAGCTGCCATGATTTCGTCATAAGGTGCGTCAATTTCTTTGTCCTTGATAAAGCGGGCATAATCAGTCTCGGGATCAGGTGAAAATCCGGGATTTCCCGGTGCCATAGTGATGTGTTCTCCCGCCAGAGTCCAGCCCGGATGAATTTCGGTCGGAGCTATTTTTACCAGTTCCAGCAGCATCCTGCCGCGAACTTCGACCGGGCTGCTTTCCTCTTTGTCGGCCAGCCAAAAAACGTAGTTTCTAATGAAAGGATTGAAGCTTGTGATAAAAGACCCTTTTCGAGCCATCGCGTCTTTTTTCAAGATATGATTTTTCATGCCTGATTACCCTGATTGGTTATGTTTCTGGTATAATATAAACTTTACGGCGATGAAAATCTTTATCTAAAAGTATATTTATTTGTCTTTCAGTCTAATAATGTTTTTTTGAATTGACCGGGCGGCATGCCGGTGAATTCTTTGAAGATGCGGGAAAAGTGATAAACATCGGCAAATCCCAGGTTCTCCGCGACCTGTTTTATCGGCAGGCCGGAAACGAGCTCATTCCTGGCCTTTTCAATCTTGACTTTATAGATGAATTTTGCCGGTGTTAAACCACATTCGGCCTTGAATATTCGAATGAACAATGCCCGGCAGACGTTAGCGTTCTTTACCAGGTCATCGAGACTTATTTTGCGGTTTAGATTATTGTGAATGAATTCCAGCGCCCGTTGAACGACAATCCGGTGTTCCGGTAGAATGCCGGGAATTGATGGCGCGACGTTATCATAGATTATGCCCAGCAGGTCAAGCAGCAGGCTTTTCTTTTTCAGCTCCCATTTTATTCCCTGAAGCAAAAAAATTGAATAGAGCTCAAAAAATGTATTTTCATAATTTTTCCGATTGAGAAGACTTATTTTGCTGGTGAATTTATCCGGTAAAGCTAATGGAGTATGATTTCGAGCTGAATCGGGATATGGATGGGGATGGAAGGAGTCTGTCTGTTCAATCAGGTCAAAATGGATATTGAGCATGTAAGGTTGCGGCTCGGGCTCAAAGGTAAAGCAATAGCCGTGTCCGGGACGAACGATGAATACCGTTCCCGGCTCGATCCGATAGGTGTTGCCGTCGATTTTATATTCGCCAATCCCTTGAAAGAAGTAGTGCAGGGCGTGGTCGTTTATGGAGCTGCTTTTGATTTCACGAGTGCCGTATCGACCGACCTCCGGATAATCGTGCACCAGTCGCACATAAGGTGACCATTGCAACATGTCACGTTTCAATCTGGTTGTTCTCAGTTCTGCCATATCGATCCTTTATCTGTTCTTCTATGATTATACAATTATACTGCATTACAATCAACCCTTTTGATTCAGGAAGTTTCATTTTTTAATGTATTTTTTAAATGTGTATTATCAGACAGTTTGATTGATGTTTATGTGTAAAGTTTTGATAGTAAATGTTTTAGTTTGCTTTCTTGAGGGGTATGTATTCGGTTCTATAATATTAACGAAGTTTTTCATTGCCTGGGACTATTGGGACTGATGGGACACATGAAATTATCCTCTAATTCCAACCGTCCCAAATCTTTTAACCGTCCCGTTTTTCGAGTAATAATGTTTTGAAGGAGCCATCTAGCTCCGTATTCTAAAAGAAACAGTGAATTATTGAACTTTTTTATAACAAAAACGATTTGCCGATTTGACAAGGCAAAAAAAGTAAGTAAATTAAATCTTTTCCTCTCGGAATTATTTCGAGAGACGGTAATGAAAATTGTTTATTAGAAAAAATTTAGGAAATGTGATCATGAGTGACAGTCATTATGAAAAAACGACGGAGCTTTACGGTAAATATGTGATGCCGACTTATGCTCCGAAGTTGCTGTTGACATCCGGCAAGGGTGCAATGGTTTGTGACAGCGCCGGCAATCAATACCTGGACTTCGGTGCCGGTATCAGCGTTTGTAACCTGGGGCATTGTCACCCCAGGGTGACCGCTGCGATTTGCGAACAGGCCGGTCGCCTCGTGCATGTTTCCAATCTGTATATGAACGAGCATCAGCCGCGTCTTGCGCAGAAACTGATGGATCAGGGTTTTGACGGAGTCGCGTTTTTCAGTAACAGCGGCGCGGAAGCTAACGAAGGCATGATCAAGTTTGCCCGGAAATGGGGTTCTGATAAGGGCCGGAGCGAGATTGTCGTGATGGAAGAATCTTTCCACGGCCGGACCCTGGCCACCCTGGCCGCGACCGGACGCGCGAAATACCGTAAAGGTTTCGGCCCGGATATGCCCGGATTCAAGCATGTGCCGTACAATGATATTGAAGCGCTGAAAGCCGCTATCGGAGAAAATACCGCGGCGGTCATGCTGGAACCAGTTCAGGGTGAAGGCGGCGTTTTGCCGGCCGATGCCGACTATCTTAAAGCGGTTCGGGCTCTCTGCGATGAAGCCGGAATCCTGCTGCTGTTTGATGAAGTCCAGTGTGGAATGGGCCGGACCGGGACGTTTTACGCCTGGCAGGGTTATGGTGATCAACCTGATGCTTTGTCACTGGCCAAAGCGCTTGGCAACGGTTATCCTATTGGTGCGTTTCTGGTTAAGAAGGAACTTGCTGATACTTTGACCGTGGGCACCCATGCCAGTACTTTTGGCGGTACGCCGCTGGCTTGTGCCGCCGCTTGTGCGGTTATTGACGCGTTTATCGAAGAAAATATTCTGGAAAACTGCAAAGCCATGTCGGAATATCTTTTCAAGAAACTGGCGGAACTGAAAGACAAATATCCCTGTATTCAGGCAGTGCGTGGTCGCGGATTGATGGTTGGTGTCGTAATGGATCGTGAAGCCGCTCCGCTGGTTCCGGCTATGCTTGCCCAGGGAGTGATTGCCCTGACCGCGGGCGAGAATGTTTTGAGACTGCTGCCGCCGTTGAATGTTACGGCTGAACAAATCGATACCGCGGTTGCGGCTATCGATGCGGCACTGCAGGCAATTTGATTATTGGAGATTATAATGAAGAAAGATTTGTTGTCAATAGAAGATTTGACCTATGATGATATGCTGCGGATATTTGAGCTGACTGCTCAGCTCAAAGCCAACCGCGGCATTGATTCCAGCCGGCCGCTGGCCGGTAAAACGATCGGAATGGTCTTCGCCAAATCTTCGACCCGGACCCGGGTTTCTTTCGAGGTCGGGATCAATGAACTTGGCGGATTTCCGCTTTATATGGACCAGGGAAAAATGCAGGTTGGTCGCGGTGAAACTGTCGCTGATACCGCAAAAGTCCTGAGTCGTTATCTGCACGGTCTGGTGATTCGGACCTATTCACATCAGGATGTGGAAGAGTTGGCTGCTAATGCCGACTTTCCGGTTATCAATGCCTTGACCGATGATTATCATCCGTGCCAGGTGCTGGCCGACTTGTTTACCATTCAGGAACATTACGGCAGTCTGGAAGGTGTAAAACTGGTTTTCGTCGGGGATGGATCGTGTAACATGGGCAGTTCGCTGATACTTGGAGCCAAATTGGCCGGATTGAATATGGTTGTTGCCGCTCCGGAAGAATTTCGTCCTCGTCAGGATCTGATGGACCTTGATTTTGGAACTGGAACGGTTTCCTGGGAGATTGACCCGGGAAAAGCGGCAGCCGGAGCTGATTTTATCTACACTGACGTTTGGGTCAGCATGGGCTGTGAAGAGGAAAAAGCCCGTCGCCTTGAAGTATTAAAACCATATCAGGTTAACTCCGAGCTTGTTGCGCAAGCGGGAGAAAAGGTGAAAATTCTGCATTGCCTGCCCGCGCATCGTGGTGAGGAAATTACCGATGCGGTAATGGATTCTCCTATGTCAATCGTTTTTGACGAGGCGGAAAACCGGCTGCATGTCCAGAAGGCTGTAATGTCTTTACTGATCAAGTAAGTGCCTTATGATGACACTGCTTGAAATTATTTTGACTGCCTTCAGTTTGGCCATGGATGCCTTTGCGGTTGCGGTTGCGGCCGGAATTGCCGTGAAAAAGCCGGGATTTGCTAAATCCTTACTGCCTCCGGCGTTTTTCGGCGTTTTTCAGGCCGTTATGCCGATTCTTGGATGGTTTGCCGGGGGATTGTTCCGGAATATTGTTGCTACTGCTGCGCCCTGGATTGCTTTTTCCCTTTTGGCGCTCATCGGCGGTAAAATGATACATGAAGCCTATGGCGTCGGAAAAGATGAGGAAGCCTCTCATGCGTTTCAAAGTCTTTGGGCTCTTACCGTTCTGGCTGTCGCCACAAGTATTGACGCTTTTGCGGTGGGGGTTTCATTTTCAATGATCGAGGCTCCAATGGTGCTGGCAATCACGCTTATCGGGGTTATTACCTTTTTTGTCAGTTGGGCCGGTATTTGGATTGGATCAGTTTTTGGGCATTTTTTCGAGAAAAAATTTGAAATTGCCGGTGGTCTCATCTTAATTCTTCTCGGTATCAAAATTGTGGTTGAAGATTTTTTTGGTGTGCACATAATATAAAAGACAACAGGCGGCATAGCTATGAATGGATGTATCAATACTTCTGTTTTTGATTTGTTTAAAATCGGGCCCGGCCCATCCAGTTCGCATACAATAGGCCCGATGAAGGCTGCTAAAGACTTTTTACAGCGGGGGCAGGAACTTTGCCCGGTTGCTGAGCGACTCGAAATACATCTTTACGGCTCGCTTTCCTATACTGGCAAGGGCCACGGTTCCGACCGGGCCATTGCCGCCGGGTTGTGCGGCAACGACCCGGAGACTTGTGATGATTTGGCGATGGAATTACTTGATGCGCCGGAATCGTGCGTAGCAGACTTCAAGACCTGCAAAATTAACTTCGGCAGCGAAGATTTTTATTTTCATAACGAAGACCATAATTTCCCGTTTCAAAATACTATGGTGTTAAAACTGTTCAACGGTGATACGGTCATTCTCGAAAAGATTTATTACTCAGTCGGCGGCGGTTTTATCAAATGCGAGGGGGATCCGGAGGTTGAGCCGCCGACTCCGCCGCATCAGTTCAGGAACATGGCAGAACTGATTGAATTGACCCGGTCGCTTGAATCTTCAATTCCGGAAATAATTTTAGCGAATGAACAAGTTCTATCCGACTGCGGAATTGGCGAAATAGAACATCGACTTGACCTCATTATCGCGACGATGGAAGATGCGGTATATCGCGGATTGCGTACTGAAGGAGTATTGCCCGGTCCGATCGGACTTAGTCGCAAGGCCCCGTTTTTTTCGCGCCGGATAAATGAAATGCATCATGTTTTGGACCGCTCACTGATCGAGCTGAATGCTTTTTCTCTGGCTGCGTCCGAGGAGAATGCGGCCGGACATAAAGTTGTTACGGCCCCGACTTCCGGGTCAGCCGGAATAATTCCCGGAATAATTTATTTGCTTAACCGGCAGCAGCATTTCTCTCGCGCTAAATTGCATCAGGGGTTGCTTGCCGCGGCGGCTATTGGCAATATCGCCCGTTTTAATGCGAGCATTTCCGGTGCTGAGGTCGGCTGTCAGGGGGAAATCGGTGTAGCATCGGCCATGGCGGCCGGCTTGCTGGCTTGTGCCAACGGTTTTCCGGTTGAAATCATTGCCAACGCGGCGGAAATTGCCTTGGAACATCATCTCGGTTTGACTTGTGATCCGGTTGGCGGTTATGTCCAAATTCCCTGTATTGAACGAAATGCGGTTGGCGCTGTTACGGCTTACAACGCTTATTTGCTTGCCTCGGCAGGAGATCCGAATCAACAGAAAGTTACGTTTGACGAGGTAGTGCAGGCAATGCTGGAAACCGGATGCGCGATGTCGGCCGATTATAAAGAAACCGCCCGGGGCGGTTTAGCCGTCTGTGCCCGCTGCTGATGGAGCTTCTTCCTCTTCTGCAGAATCGCCTGAGTCTGATTTTTTCTTGCTGAAAAGGTGAGTGGTTTTATACAAGAAAGAACTTTGCTTTTTCTCTTTTGCAGCTCTAAGTTCGTCGGCTTTTTCCAGATATTGCTGCCGTAGTTTGCCAAGTATTTCCTGCGCCTCATCGTGTTCATGGCGACGGCTTATGTTTTTTGATTTTTCCTTGTATTCTTCCTGCAACTCTTCCGGCAGCTCAATAATGAATGCGGTTTCGTCGTGGCCTTCACGCTGGTTGCGGTCCATAATATCCTGGTATTTGTCCATTAAAGCGTTCAGCTTTTGATTATACTGGGCAACCTCTTTACCCATGAATATTTTTTTCCGGTCCCGCTCGTAAGACTCGACCAGTTTACTGTCAATCACCTCATAAAGAGCTGCTTCTTTGTCCATTATTGGTTTTATTTGAAGATATTGATCGTTCAGTTTTGGCGGAAGTGCATCAAAATTCAGCAAGGTTACCAGGTCGGGGATGGTCGGGGCGTTGAGGTCAACGTTTTCCTTGCTGCCTTCTTCGATTGAAATGATGCCTTTTTCCTTTAAATCGTTCATTATACGGTGAATACTGTCTTCAATCCGTTTGACGTCACTTTTGCTTTTGGGATTGAGGTGTTCATAACCTCGTTTATATTTCATCAAGTCAATAGAGGTGCTTTTGATCGGGTTCTGGCGATAGAAAATAAAAGTACCGAAGATCATTTCCAGAATAAGGGCGTCTTCATCTTCCAAGTCAAGCCGTTCGTGCCCGGATTCCTCCACTTTCGGCTTCGGAAGGAACCCTTTGCCAAGGTCAGTCAGAACATAAATTCCTTCAGCGCCTCCCTCCTGGATCATTGAATTTTCAAACATGGTGTTTAAAGCCCATTCAATATCCTGTTGGGAAATTCCCTCGACCTTGATGTCATAAACACCGCCGTCTAAATGAGAATGAGTTTGGATGTACGGGAAAATAGCTTTATTCGCGATTTCCCAGAATCTTTCTTCGGTGTATTCTGCCATAACAACTCCTGTGAGGTAGGTTATTGCAAGATCATGCTCATAAATGTTTAATAAAACCCTTACAATATTACAATAATGCAAATATCGAGTCTGTCAAGTGGCGTTTTTATATTTGCTCTTGAAAGAGTTAAGGAATATGCTATATTCGACAAAAAAGTTAAGGATTTTATAATAATGATTCCCGTTGTTGATGATTTTAATCCCCGCAGACTATGCCGTACCGCATTGCTGCTGGGAGCTGACAGATTGAAAATTTTACAGGAATCTCACGTCTTGGTAGTAGGCCTCGGCGGAGTAGGGGCTTATGCCGCTGAAACAATATGCCGGGCCGGAGTTGGCGAGATGACCATTGTTGATGGCGATTGTGTTGAGGAATCCAATCTCAACCGGCAGCTTCCGGCTCTCGGATCGACGATCGGCAAACCCAAGTGTGAAGTCATCGCTTCCAGGCTGCGTGATATCAGTCCCGACGTGATACTCCATCCGATGCATAAATTTATTCGAGACGAGGAAACCGATAAACTTCTGGCGCAGGATTTTGACTATGTGGTTGACGCGATCGATACGCTTTCACCTAAACTGAACCTGATAATCAAGGCTTACAACCGGAATTTGCCGCTGGTCAGTTCGATGGGGGCCGGGGGGAAAATGGATCCCGGAATGGTTAAGGTTGCGGATATTTCCAAAACCTACAATTGCCGTTTGGCCAAAGCCTTGCGAAAACTCCTTCACCGGCGTGGTATTCGCAAGGGCTTTGAGGTGGTTTTTTCGCCTGAAGATGTTCCAGCGGATGCGGTAATCGCCTATGAGGACGCTGACTCCGGAATGAGTTCTTCCGTTGTTGGCACGATCTCATATATGCCTGCTGTTTTCGGCTGCTTTTGTGCATCGGCTGTTATTCGCGGCTTATTGAAAGGAAAAGCCTGATTAACCGGAAAGTAGAAATTTAGTCAGATATGTTTGTATTAAGAATAAGGATAGTTGATGGTCAAAGAGATTATTAAATCGGATAAAGATTCTGCGGTGGATGTTTTGCCGTTAATTTCATGGAAACGAAAAGGCTTGGAGATTGCGGCCCTGCTGTTGTCAGGGGCTTTTATGACGCTTAGTTTGCCTGGATATAACTGGGGACTGATCGCCTGGGTGGCGCTGGTTCCGTTATTTATGATAATTCCGGGCAAATCGATGTTTGCTGCTTGGCGCGGCGGGTTTTATTGGGGGCTGGGCTGGGCTTTCCCGTCATTTTTCTGGCTGCGTGAAATAGATCCGGTCATACCTTATTTGATGGCGCCGGTTCTGGCCGTCTTTATCGCATGCTGGTCGATGCTGATTCCGGTTGTCTGGCGTTATCTGCTGCTGCCGGCTGATGTTAGAAGGCGTGGTTACGTTGCAATACGAGCATATGAGTGGAAAAGTCCGTGGCGCGAAATTTTTACCGCACTGGTTGTTTCCGCCTTATGGTGCATTGTTGTGGAATGGAGTCGCAGTATGATGCTGCCGTGGAATTATCTCTCAACCAGTCAGTGGCAAAATCTGCCGTTGATCCAGATATGTGAATATACCGGAACCTACGGAGTTTCTTTCCTGATTGTTTTGTTTAACATTACTTTTGCTATGACTATTGAATGTTTTCATCGCGGGGCTATATCATTCAAAAGGCCGCGTCGGGCTCCGCTTTTGCCGACTCTCGGCGTTTTGATAATTGTAATGCTGATCGGCTACATGTCGGTGGTAGCCAGGATGCGGCAGAAGATTCCGACGAAGACTCTGAAATCCGGGATTGTACAAGGCGATATTTCTCAAAGAAGGAATGCGAATTTTGAATTGGCGAAAGAGGCATTGGATATTTATATTTCACTTTCAAAACAACTGGTGCTGCAACGCCCTGATGTGGTGATCTGGCCTGAGTGTGCGGTCCCGGTTCCGTTTCGGTCAGGCGGATTGTTCGGCTCTATTTTTCGCCGGGATTTACTTCAGATCATTGCAGAATCAAGAATTCCGTTTCTGATCGGAAGCATTGATTATACCGCTGAGAAACTGCCGGGAACCGATGAGTACGGGGTCATGAATTCCGCGATGATGATAACTCCTGCAGCTGGGCTGACCGACAAGTTTGATAAAATTCACCGAGTGCCGTTTGGTGAATATGTCCCATTTCGCTCATATCTGCCGGAATGGGTGGTCAAACGGATTGACATGAATCGTGACCTGACTCCTGGAACGGATTTTAGTCCTATTGAATTGAAGCCGGGATTCCGGGCAGGAATCAGCGTTTGCTTTGAAGATGTATTCCCATATATTTCGCGTCGTGAAGCTCAGCTTGGAGCCAATATGCTACTAGTCATAACCAATGACGCCTGGTATCCTACCAGTGACGAGCCGGAACAGCATTTAGCGAACAGTGTTTTTCGTTCTATTGAAACCCGCCTGCCGTTCCTGCGCAGCGGCAATAACAGCGCTTCATGTCTGGTTTCTCCGACTGGAGTCATTACCAAATGTTTGATTACCAAGCCCGGTCCGGACGGGAAGCCTACTCCTGCCCCGGAAATTCGCGGTCGTGTATTCGGAGTGTTGGATGTGGATGTTCCGGTTAAACCTGTTCCCACTTTTTACACGACATACGGTGACATGTTTATTTTATTATGCTGGATATTGGTGGTGACAGGATTTTTCAAGGTCCTGTTTACTTGGATCAGCGACCGCGAGAGATTGAACAAATGTTTCGAGCCTGTTCCTGATTCAGAAGATAATAAATCTCCGTCTTAAAAATAATTATTACGTAATTTTAAAATTGTATAATTCTAATGTATAGCATGTTATATTTAATATATAATCAAGCTGTACGACAATTTGACAAACTTGCTTTTAACGTTTATATTATCTCCCAAACCACCCAAAAGGAGGACAAAATGGAAGCGCGCATGAAAGTTAAAGGCGAGGGCTGCTACTACCATCTTTACAATCGCATCGGCTGCATTAAAGGCGAACACCCTTTTTCAGATGTGGATAAGGAATATGGTTTCACGTTGCTGAGATATCTTTGCGATTACTTTCTGATAGAGGTGATTTCTGCAGCATGGATGGGCAATCATTTTCATCTCGTGGTCTACGCTCCCGGACCCGACGAATTGCCGCCGCATGAGGTCATCGTCAAACGGCATAACACCTATTACAAAGCAATGAAAAAAATCTTCAAATTCGGCCCGAGAACCCCGGTCATTAGCCTTGATAATAAGGAACAGTGTCAGGAAATCGCCCTAAAAATGATCGATATCAGCCGGTTTATGTCGGCTTATCAAAGACAATTCACCTGTGTCTACAACGAAACCAGAAACCGCACCGGACAACTCTGGGGAGGTAGGTTCAAAAGCGTGATCCTCGAAAAAATAAATGCCTTGGCGGCCTGCGTCACTTACGTCGAACTTAACCCGGTCCGGGCTGGCCTGAAAAACGATCCGGCGGATTATAATTTCACCACCTGGGGACGCTATTGCAGAAGCGGAAAACACATGTTCTATAAGAATTTCGTCAAACATATGAAGCCCAATATCACTACCGGCGACACCTCGCAATGGACTGATGCCGAACTGTTTGCGTTCTTTCGTGGTGATCTGGCCCGAATCATCACGGCGGAAACAGGCGCCTCGAGCGAAGATATCTACGCCGCGCGCGACAAAGCCCGACAAAAAGAATCGATGCATGTACGTTTTCTGCGCCGCACCAGACACTTTACCGAAGGAGCGATTTTAGGTTCAAAACTCTTCATCCGCCAAACCGGAAGCTTGTTTGACAATCCTGAGAGAATCCATAAAAAACACCTCTCTCGAGGCTCCAGTCCCTCCGGTATATTATATTGTTTCCGAATGCTCAATGATTAAGACTTAAGTGGATTTTTAAGTAAGAATACTTGCTTTTTATTTATTTTTTATGAGAAAAATCATTTTTTTTCTATCGGACCATTAAAAAAATCATAAATTTCTGCTATATTATTTGTTTACGGAATTATATAAAAATTTGAATTGGGACCATATACAATATGTTTGACAGCCTTAGTGATAAGTTACAGGATGCTTTTAAGAAGTTGCGCGGTCAGGCAAGGCTGACCGAAAAAAATATTGCTGATTCCATGCGCGAAATAAGAATGGCGCTGCTTGAGGCAGACGTTAATCTGGAAGTCGTAAAGTCTTTTATCAGCAAGGTCCGCGAGGATTGTCTGGGTGAAGACGTGTTGCGGAGTATTTCTCCCGGACAACAGGTGGTGAAGATTGTTAATGATCGTCTGACCGAGTTGATGGGAGAAAGTGATGCGCCGCTGAATTTGTCTTCCAAACCTGCCGTTATTATGATGGTTGGATTACACGGCAGTGGTAAAACAACCAGTGCCGCAAAACTTGCTTTGCGCTTGAAAAACAGTAAAATGAGAGTAATGCTGGCGGCTGGAGATATTTATCGGCCCGCGGCTATTGACCAGTTGGAAGTATTGGGGAATGAGATCAAGGTGCCGGTTTATACGGACCGGAGCACGCCGGACGTGGCTGCGATCGCGGCAGCGGCGGTTGAAAAAGCCAAGTTCGAGGGATCTGATGTCCTGATTATCGATACCGCCGGCCGGTTGCAGATTGATGAATCGATGGTTCAGGAACTGGTCCGGGTCTCTCAGGCGTCACGAGCGGATGAAATTCTGCTGGTTGCGGACTCCGCTCTTGGGCAGGAAGCTGTTTCGGTTGCAGACCATTTTCATAAAGCGTTAGGTCTGACCGGGGTTATTCTTACCAAACTGGACGGGGATGCCCGCGGTGGGGCGGCTTTGTCGATTCGCCAAGTTACCGGTTGTCCAATCAAATATATCGGTTCCGGGGAAAAAGTAGAGGATCTGGAAATATTCTATCCAGACCGGATGGCGTCAAGAATTCTGGGGATGGGCGATGTGGTTTCTCTGGTTGAAAAAGCGGCCGAGAAGATTGATCATGATGAAGCGGTTAAACTGCACGAGAAACTAAAAAAGAATAAGTTTGACTTTAACGACTTTCTTGCCCAACTGCGACAGATGAGCAATCTTGGCGGTGCTGGAGCAATTCTGAAAATGCTGCCAGGAGGAAAACAGCTTTCGGCATTGGCGGAGAATCTCGATCCGAAATTTTTCAAGCATATTGAGGCGATGATTCAGTCAATGACCCCGTCGGAACGGGAAAACCCTGATATGATCGATTTTTCCAGACGGAAAAGGATCGCGGCCGGGAGCGGGACCAGTCTGGAGCAAATATCAAAATTGATCAAGCAGTTCAGCGGTATGCGCAAGATGATGAAAAAGACCGGTTTGATGGGCAAGCTTTTTTCAGGCGCCGGTGCTATGCCTGATATGACCGACGGTGATTTTGGCGGAGCAATGCCGACTATGGGAGGATTCGGGGTTTCTGCTGTAAGTGCGGCTGAACGCGATAAGCGGAAACGTCTGAAAAAATTGAAAAAAGAACAGAAGAAAAAGCAGCGCAAAAAACGTTGAAAAAGTTACCGGGTTAAAGCTGATTGAAGTTTATATAGTAATAAATTTAGGGAAGAGTTATGCTGACAATTATAATTGCTTTGATTGCCGGGGTGGCAATCGGAATTCCGTCCTGGCACGCGTGGGGGTACGGCTGGGGGATTGCTTGCGGGATATTTGGTTTTGCCGTGGTTCAACTGATTATCGGGTTGATTCTGCGCAAAAAAGTTAATGCGATAAATGCGGGGATTCAGGAAAAAATGGCGGCTTCGGCGGAGAAAATAAACCGTAAAGTGAAAATGTTTCAGAGCCGCCCGGGAGGGAATGTTAAAGCCATCCAGAAAACCCTGGAAAAGGATCAGAATGCCGCGTTACAACTGGCTTTGGATGAGACCACTGCAATGGAACCGTTATTCAAGTGGAACTTCCTACTAAAGAAGCAGATTGACACGATGCGGATGATGCTGCATTATCAAATGAAAAACTTTTCAGAAGTTGATGAATTGATGCCGTCATGCATGATGATGGATCCACGTGCCCTGGCGATGAAGCTGGCGCGGCAATATGTCAACAAAGATAAAGCTTTGGATAAAACCTTTGCTAAGAAAATAAAAAAATTCAAAGGCGATGATTGCGCCCTTTTGTACGGGCTTTATGCTTGGATTCTGGTCAAACAGGACCGGGTTGAAGATGCTGTAAAGATACTGGTACAAGCCAAAAAGAAGACGGATCACGCGGTGATATTAAGCAATTGGGAAGCCCTGGCAAACGATAAGGTCAAACAATTCAGTAATGCCGGATTTGGAGATGAATGGTATGCATTGCACCTCGAACAACCTAGAGTTAAACAGCAAAAACAACGACGCGTTTATCGATAAATGTCAATTTTCATACAATTTTACCGTAAAAAAATTTGCATATATGAATTTTGCTATTAGTTTATTGGTAATGTAAGTTTCTAATGGGTTTGATTTATTTTATAATATAAAAGGGTTTTACTATGAAAAAATTTCTGATCGCCGCTATGCTTGTTTTTACTGTTGGGACTCAGTCTTTTGCGGGAGAAGCAAGTGTCTCTGACAAGTTATTGTTCTATTTGCCGAACCGTATTCTTGACGTGATGGATATTTTTACTCTTAATCTTGGTTTCGGTCCGACGGCTAAAATGGAACTTCAGGTGACCAGAGCTTTTGGATTTGGAGCCGGGGTCGGCGCGACTTACAAAATGTACAAGGCATGGAATCGTCAGTATGGTTTCGGTCGCCAGGTCGGTTGGGATGCTGCTTTCACTTGCGTTTACGCTGAAAATATTGAAGTTGACGATACTACCAGACTTGTTCATCATTACTGGGAAGATTTTGGTGGTGTTCCGGTCCCGACGACCAGCATGTATGATTACTTCACCGGTTGGGTTGATTACTGGGCAATCGGCGGAACCGGCGGTCTTTTCCTGGTTGAAGCGGACGTTTATATCCATCCGACGGAAATCGCGGACCTGATTACCGGATTCCTGTTTATGGACATCAGAAATGACGATATTACATCTGAGGATTTTGAATAAGAATATCCTGGATTGAATTGAAAAGGGGCGCTTCTGACTGGAGCGTCCTTTTTAGTTTAAGGAGAAATGATATGAGCAAACCTAAAGTATTTGTCCTTGGGGACAGTATTTCAATGCATTACGGCCCCTGGTTGAAAGCTTTCATCAGTGATAAGTTTTCCTATGGGCGTAAAGGAGAATTTGAAGAGTGGGGCGATTTGAACTTCGGTTCAAAGACTAATGGCGGTGATTCCAGACTGGTTCTTGAATATTTGCAGGAACTGACGTCTCAGGGATTTAAAACGGACTATCTACTCTTGAACTGCGGCTTGCATGATTTGCGGACGACTCCGGAAACCGGGATGCGTCAGGTGCCATTGGCGGAGTATCCGGATAATTTGCGAAAGATAATAGCGCTTTGTCGTGAGAATAAATTTAAAATTATCTGGGTTCGCACAACTCCGCTTGACGAAATAATTCATAACGGATTAAGTCAGGATATGCATCGCTATGAAGCTGATCTGGAGGCTTACAACAAGGCGGCTGACGTGGTTATGAACGAATGTCAGGTCCCGATGATTGATTTATATGGTTTTACCGTCAACCTGGAGGAAAAACTATTTTGCGATCATGTTCATTTTAACGAACCGGTTCGTAAGTTGCAGGCGGCTTATATAGCCGGGTATTTGAAGGGAATGCTGGCGGATGTTTGATCTGGTTTCAGACTTTCAACCTTCCGGAGATCAGCCCGAAGCTATCGCCGCGCTGGTTGACGGGCTGAAGGCCGGTGAACAGAATCAAATCCTTCAGGGGGTGACCGGTTCCGGTAAAACGTTTACCATGGCGAACGTTATTGCGCAGTATGACCGTCCGACCCTCGTTCTTTCGCATAATAAGACATTGGCCGCTCAATTATACAGTGAGTTCAAAGCTTTTTTCCCGAACAACGCGGTTGAATATTTTATCAGTTACTACGATTATTACCTGCCGGAATCTTATATTCCCCAGACTGATACCTACATCGCAAAAGACGCCGGGATAAATGAGAATATTGAAAAGCTGCGACTTTCGACGACCGCTTCACTGCTTGAACGGCGCGACGTGATTGTTGTTGCCAGTGTGTCGTGTATCTACAACCTCGGTTCACCGGAAGATTATGAGGGGATGTCTACTTCGCTCGAGGTGGGTGGCGTGACCTCACGAGATGATTTTCTGCGTAATCTGGTCGCGATTCAATATGAACGGAATGACATTGCACCGGAAAAGGGCCAGTTCCGGGTACGTGGCGATACGGTTGATGTCTTTATGCCGCAGCGCGATGAATTTGTCCGGGTTGAATTCTGGGGCGACGAGGTGGAGGCTCTGACTAAATGTGAGCTGGTTTCCGGCAATGTGATTGAGCACAAGGATCGGGTAATCTTTTTTCCGTGTAAACACTTTGTCATGCCGCCTGAAAGAATTGAAGGAGCGATCAGCCAGATTACGGCGGAGATGAAGGATCGGGTCAAATGGTTTGAGGAACGCGGACTGCTGGTCGAGGCCCAGCGCTTATATCAGCGGACAATTTACGATATGGAAATGATCCGGGAGATCGGTTATTGCAGCGGCGTTGAGAACTATTCGATGTATCTGGCCGGACGTCAACCAGGCAGTTTACCTTGCTCTCTGTGGCAGTTTTTTCCGCGGGATATGCTGACGATCATTGACGAGTCGCATGTTACTCTGCCACAGGTTCGGGCGATGTATAAAGCCGACCGCAGCCGCAAGCAAACTTTGATAGACCACGGTTTCCGACTGCCTTCAGCTTTGGAGAACCGTCCTTTACAGTTTGATGAATTTGAGACGTTGCGCGGCAAAACTATATTTGTTTCGGCTACGCCCGGTGATTTTGAAATTGGGATTTCTTCAGAGCCGGTTCGCCAGTTGATCCGACCGACCGGGTTGCTTGATCCCTTGATCGAAGTCAGGCCGCTTGAAGGGCAGGTTGATGACGTGATGGATGAAATTCGTGCTGCATCCGAAAAGCATGAGCGGGTAATTGTGACGACATTAACCAAGAAGAGCTCGGAGCGTTTGGCGGAATACTTGCAGGATCTGGGAATTAAAGCGGAGTATCTGCATTCGGAAATGGATGCTCTGCAGCGGGTCCGGGTTATCAGCGCCCTGCGTAACGGTGATTTTGACTGCCTGATCGGAATCAATTTACTGCGGGAAGGCATTGACTTACCGGAAGTTGCCTTAATTGCGATTCTGGATGCCGACAAAGAAGGCTTTCTGCGTTCTGAACGTGCCTTGATTCAGGTTGCCGGCCGGGCGGCGCGTAATGTTAATGGCCGGGTGATTCTTTACGGCGACAATGTTACC
This sequence comes from Victivallales bacterium, assembly GCA_963676655.2. Lineage (GTDB taxonomy): Bacteria > Verrucomicrobiota > Lentisphaeria > Victivallales > Victivallaceae. The sequence continues at coordinate 821,555 of CAXXKX010000004.1, forward strand.
GACAGTATGCGGAAGCTGATCGAGATAAGTCAGAATCGCCGTGAGGTTCAGGAGCGTTTCAATCAGGAGCACAATATTACCCCTAGAACCATTGTTAAGGCCAAGCTGAAGACTATCAGTGATATTGTTACGCCTGAAGCGGATAAGAAGAAATATTCGATTGGTGATGCCATGAATAAGGTTTTGTCGGTCCGTGAAACTCCGGTCCCATATGGTGCTGATGTCGAACAGGGATTGACGGCCGAAGAACTGGATGAACTAGTTATGGAGCTGGAGGCTGAAATGCTCCATGCCGCGGAAGCGTTGGAATTTGAACGTGCCGCTGATATACGCGACAAGATCCGAGAAATAACCAGCGAGCCGAATAAACTTTCTTCTGATCCTGAAACGGTCCGGGGAAAAGCTTGATCTAAATACCCTAAATAGTATTTTTTATTTACTATCTAGTTTATAATCAGTTATAATCTGACGGTTAGTTGAACGGTGTTGTCATATTCAATTCAAATACCTTGCCATAAGCGGCCTTAAACGCACTATGGAGTCCCGCCAGGAAGCTTGAAAGTTGATCTCGTTGCGCAACCAGCGAATGAACTGAAAGCTTCTCTGGGACGGCCTGTTCCATTCATAAACTAATGAATTCATAGCTCTGTTTGCCTGTTTTGCCAGAGCCGTCTGCTCCTGTTTTCTGATCATAATTCTTTGAATCAATTTTTCATCGCGTATCCCTTCATTGTCTTCAAGAATTTGTTCCAACAGCAACATCAGGTTATGGGTGATGCAGATAAAATTAGCTTGTTGACACTTCGTTTCGACGCTTTTACCCCAGGCTTTGTTTTCGTGAAACTTATTTTTTTTGACGTCATATAATTTTTCAATATCCCATCTTCTTTTATAGATAAATGCGATCAATCCCGGAGGCAGGGTCATTTCATTGGTCAGGAAAATATATTGCGTACCGTCAACCGGGTCTATATAAATGATTTTTCTCAATAAACCGGAACTGCTGTTGCCGACGAACAAGTCTTTAACCACCCCGTTATTGCGAGGGTCACTACGTTCGAATTGCCGCTCCCCGGAAACCATTAATTTCAGATTGGCTTTTGCCGTGGTAATGGTATAAATGCCTTTACCACGTTTCCAGCGGTGCCACAGTGCATAATCAATGATTGCCGAATCATAGGCAATCACAACCTTGGTTCCTTTGGCTTCCCCCATTCGCAAGGTCTCAGGATGCAGGCGCTTCATTACCGATATATCATGCTCTTTGACTTTATTATTTGCCCGGTCCGGCCTCATCACATCAAGAAACCGCAGACTTTCCGTTCTGAGGTTTAGAGCGTAAATTCCTGCAGGCGCATGCTTTTTTCCATCTTCAAACAAATCTTCGTGAGACGAGCAGTTGTGATAGTGTCCATCCGCGGCATACAATGCGAAACCGTTGAGTTCCTCATGTTCTTTGAACGGGTCATTAAGAACTGAATTACATCTTTTGACAAGATGCCAATTTACCTCATTCAACAAGGTTAAACGGCGCTTGCTCCTTAATGCGCTGAAAAAACAATTGACCGTTATGGCGTGCGAAATAAAATACTGTAGTTTCTGGACCCAGTCGCGACCGCTTTTGACTGAATCGAGAACTCGTCCGACTCCGGATTGAATGAATTCAAAATCATCAAAGTCTTTACATTTTCGGGTTGAATTTACATCTGCAAGGGCGTTTTTCAAAGGTTCGAAAAACCGTTCTCGTGTCGTTGTCATATTTAAATTTTCCATCTTGTAATATAGCAGGAAAGTAAAAGATGTCAATGCGTAAATACATTAAAACTAGATACTTATGAGATTTTAAATTTTTCATTGGCCATCGATATGAAACCGCTATTGCGCCCATTGCAAGGCATCGCAATGACATTTTTCAGGGGTTTACAAGCCCCTGTACGAGCAGGAAACTAAGTCTTGTTAAAGGCTTTAAATTCGCGTTTCAGCACCAAGTAATACCTCTTAAATTATGACAAAATGACAACACCGTTCGGTTAGTTATAATCTGACGGTTTGATTGTTGATTATTTGCAAACTGTTTATAGTAAATGCATTGTCCTAAAATAACTATGCCGTGAATTTATTATGAATAGAACGACTCGTTGACATGCGCGACAACATAATTCGCGAAATAATCAACGAGTCGGATAAGCTTTTTTTGCCCAATGGATACTTGTGGAAAATATTGATTATTGAAAAGCGTAGTTCCTTAAATCTTGAAGTAGGAACATATCATAATCGAATGCACTGACATGTCCGTCCCAGAAAGAGGTGGAAATTTTGCCGCCATGATAGCTGTACCGCCAGTCTCCGTAGGTGGCAGAACTGTAGGCAGTATGGAGCTGAGCGCTGCTCCAGACTCCGGTTGACCCTTCAAAATGCAATACCGCTTTGCTGGGATTGGGCATCATGCTTGAAATTACCCGGCCTTCAAAATTGCCGTTTGTGCTGATCGCCCATTGACGGATGCTTCTGGGGTAACATGCGGCACATTCCCATTTCGACCGGTATTTGACCAAAGTTCCCGGACAGTAATATACGCTTTTCATTTTTTTAGTATTGGGGCTGACCGCTTCCAGGTTAACGTAAGGATAGAATTCTTTGTAGGACCAGCGATGTGCCTTGGTTCGAGTAGAGCCCCCGCCGGTGTATTCCGGTCCAGGAATGAACGCCATGGCGTCATAATCGTCTTCATAGAGAAATTCAGCTGAGGCAATCTGCTTGACGTTGCTGACGCAACTGATGCCTTTAGCTTTGATTCTGGCCTGGTTCAGGGCCGGGAGCAGCATACTGGCAAGGATTGCAATGATCGCGATCACAACCAGCAGTTCAATGAGAGTAAAACTACGTTTCATTTTTCCAACCTCCTGACGTTGAATTTACCTTGTTTATTACCGAAAATGATTTTCATTATATTAAGATAATCCCTTTGACACTTGATCTTTGTATGCAAAGAGACATCAAATTCCCCGTCGAAATTAAGTTCGATAACCGCGCCTTTCTGATTGGTCCACCTGAATGCGGAGGCCTTGACCGGCTTGTCCGCGGATACCTTGACCACTTCTTTTTTATTATTCAGAACTTCCAATTTGACTATTTTGTTTGAGACGAGCGGGAGGTAAAGAATATGATCCTTCCAGACTTTATCGTTGTTAACTGCGGTCGATGCCAAGCCTTTGGCGGAAATAGAGAAAGTTCGAATCAGTTCGACATCCCGGTCGTTACGGCGTTTTTTGCGTGTTTTCAACTTCAAAATAATTTCATTGCCTTTTTGCGTGATGTCGCCGCTGGAACGGAATGATGAGGCGTTTTGGCCTTTGGCGTCAAGCCAGGTTTCGCAGAAACTGATAATCTGTTTTTTATTTTTCTTGTATTGCAAAGTATCGCCAAGGATGAGCGAGCCGAAATCCTTGTGCCAGAGGTTGGCGAGGCCGCTGCCGGCGTCGCCGACGTGCCATTGATCCCCGCAGAAGAATACTGCGTAATAGTCGCCCTGCTTAGCAATCAAATATTTACGACCGATCTTCTTAATGAAATCACCGGGAATCTCGCACAAAAGTTTTTCGGGTTCAGCGTAATCAGCGGACAGGTAGTCAAGGTCGACAGCTCCGTACCCGGCCCAGAATTTCCTACTCTCAAGTTCATTTTTCTTGAATGGTCCATTAAGTTTGGACGGCAGGGTTTGAGCCAGATAATTGATATCAGGTTTCACGGTGTTTCCCCGTTTGATAAAGGTTACGCATTCCGGAATGGCGTGTCCTGCTCTCAAACTGTGGTTACCCCAGGCCGCGCGGGCGGTACGGGTGTTCCACTGTCGGGAAGAGGTATATCCTTTTTCCGGATGAGTTACACTGAGGTAGCGCAGCAGCAGGAAATTTTTCTTTAGGCTTTGCAGATATTTGTCATCTTTGTTGTTGACCAGCCACAATTCAAGCATCAGCTGATTACTGTAAGAGTTGTAGCCGCCGTCAAGACCGCCGGACTCCTGATAAAATCCCTCCGGCGTCTGACCGTGATTGACATCGACAAATTGGTCGTTGAAAAATGCGTTCATATATCTTTCGTACCATTGGGTCAAGATTTTGTCTTTTGTCAGATTGAGCGATCTGCGCAAGCCGAGAATGACATTAAGACCCTGATTGGACTGGTAACCGTCGAAATAGGCGTTGCGGCTCATGAATTCGAGAACCCCGTCTTTGAAAGCTTCCCGGAGTTTTTCATCCTTGATATCATTGCCGATACCGTCCGCGGCCGCGCCGAGAAATTTGATAAGAACGAAGTCGAATGTCGTCAACTGATTTTCCGGGACCATCAGCAGACATTGGAACAGCGCCGCCAAGGCCCGGTTTTTCACCTGTTCGTTGTTGTAATAGGGATTGAGTCCTGCCATTTCTAGCTTGTAAAGCTCCATGATCGTTAATGCGTATCCGAGCTGTTTGAACTCGTATTTTTTTGTTTTCGCATCTTTAAACAGTCCCAGATTTTTATTTTTCGGATCGGTGATCTGGTTTTCCTGCATCATGTTTTTAGCGACCGGTATCAGAAAATCCCAATTGATATTAACGACATAATTGCGGTATTTAGGATCTTTGAGGTCTACTTTCGGAGCCTTCAAATCACTGATTGCAAAATCCTCTTTTTTCCGGTTCTGCAGCCATTCGGCCAGCGGTTTCTGCCAGGCGTGGGAAACCATCCGGTTTCCGGCTTTGATCTGGTCGCCTTTAGAGGCTAAAGCGGCTTTGGGGGTGGTCCAGAGAATCGGGACGGTATCGTTGATGATCAGCTTGCCGGGTTTTTTGCCGGTGAACGCCACACTGAGCAGGGAACCAGGTTTCAGGCCTTTCAGATCGACGTTGGTGAATTTATAGCGGCTGTTGACAATCTCTTTATCAGCCAGGATTTTGCCGGAGGAATAATCTTTGATGACAATAGTATGCTTGGTTTTAGGCCAGGCCAGGGTTGCAGCTTTTAACTCAACCTTAGTGCCGGTCAAATAAAGGTAATATGTTTTGTCGGGATAGAGTCCGAGGGTGTAGCCTCCGGCGATGCCGATGCCGTCAGTCGCCGGTTCGGTTTTTATTGCCATACTGTGGAACCAGCCGACAAGCGAGAGCCGATAGCGACCGACCGGGGCATCGCTCAAATCGACTACGGCGGTTTTTACGGTTTGGGGTTTACCGTCAATTGTGGCGGCGGCAATAGATTTATCTTCGGGACTGAATACTCGCAATACCAGGTTTGGCGCTTTGCCATCGGTCAGCTGGCCGCGTCTGGCAGTTTTACAGGTCAGAATCACCTTGAACGGACCTTGCTTCTGTTTGTTGACGTAGAATATCGGACCGGAATTCTGATTGCGGTTCATATTGGGTTTATCGAAGACAACAGGATCGGTCAGCTTGGCTGGTTTGTCAGGAAAAGAGATGGTTACCGCCGCCAGTATTGCAAAAAGACAATTCATTTAATTACTCCGTTGATGATTTTATATTTAAGTATATATTTTTGACCTTTTTTCCAGCTGGTCGGCAGGACCAGATTGAATGCGGCGATAGCGCCGGCCGCACTGCGGTATTTCAATGGTTGAGTTTGTACCGCTGTGTACGTTTTGTTAAGAACAATTTTTGAGCCAGCATCATTCTTTTTTGAGAGAATGCTGAATGCGTCAAACTTGACTTGAGGCAGCGCAGGATTTTCTCCGGTGTACTTTTGCTCTTTATAGAGTTTACGGGATGAGGCTACCAGGTATTTGGGAATATCGAAAGACTGTTTTTTGCCGGAATTATAGAGGAATACCCGCCGGTTTTCCGAGTAATAGGGCAGGGTGAAATAGAGTTCTTTGAAATCAATATCTTTTAACGCCTCGATTGTGATGCTGACTGCTATCTCGTTATCTTTGAACTGGACGTTCGAGACCAGCTTTAACGGGGCGTAGTCCATAACCTGAGTCTTCTCGAATGAGCGGTTTTTCTCGTCAAAATCAAATACGGACTGGGCGTATGAACTTGAAACCGCATAGGGATCGACAAAACCTTTTTCGCAGGTTGGGGCTATCGGCTTTTTGACTCTGCCCCAGAGGGCGTTGGCGTAGTTGACATTATGGTTCTGGCCGAACAGCGTCGCGCCGCAGCCTTTAACCCAAAGTCCGGAGATGGTTCCGATCTTGGTGGCTTTGCGTCCGTAGCCGCCATAATGCATGCCGCCGAAGCCGGTGACGTCGATATAGCCGTCATGCATGGTTATTTCGGCCCAGTTCGCGTAATTATGCAGTGCCGGTCCGCCGTAGACGATTGCGTAGTAGGCCGGGGTTTTGATAAAGTAATAACGATTGTCGATGTTGCGGACAAACGAACCGTCCTCCATGCATGGCCAGGTCTTTTTGTCGGCCTTGCCGGCCCAGAGCGGACCGTAATCGATTTTGGGCCGGAGTTCCTTGCCCAGGCCTGATTTGTGGGTATAGTAACGGGTTCGGAAATTGGTTCCGGTCGGATGGATGGTACCGGTAAATGTGTTGGGTGGCAGCCCGGCATTCCGCGGAACGGTCAGATGGGTTTTCAGTACGTAATATTCATTCAGGAACTCTTCGATCCGCGGATCTTTGAATTCTTCCCAGACGTTGTTCAAATGAGAGGTAGTTTCCAGGCAGTATTCGCCGTCGTGACCCAAGCCGTCTGAGGCGACTCCGCCGCCCATCCGGCCGCTGTCGCAGGCAATACCGTCAATTGCGACTTTACTTTTATGGGAATAAGGCGTCAGGTCCGGTGAACTGCGACCGAGGAGGCCGGGAGTTGTGATCATTTTAATTTGTTTTTTAAGTACCTCTCCCACATAATAATCCCTGGTCCCTTTATACATGGTGTTCATGTGTTCAAGGCCTTTGCCCCATTGGTTGGAGCATTCCCCCTGTGACATGATGGCGCGGCAGATAACCCAGCTCCGGAAAGAGTTTTCCCAGGCTTTGATCACGTCAGCAGGCAGGGCGTAAGGAGCGAGGTTCTTGATGTAGCCGTAAGTATTCGCGTGCTTGGCGTCCTGCAGGGGATACCAGTTGGAGCGGAATCCGATGTCCCAGATTTTATCCAGTTTTGCCGGGATGGATTTTTCTTTTATATTATTGGTTCCGTACCAGTAATAAGGGCTCTGGGTCAGGAGGTATTTCATAATCCGGTTAAGGGCGATCCGTTTGATAATTGCCCGGTTTCCATACAACGGGCTTTTTTCGTTTGAGACAAGTTTTGCCAGATGATCGGTCGGCTGTTTCCAGAAATTGAAGCGCTTCGGGAATATTTTATTGATATTGGGGTAATCCCCGTAAGTACGACTGTTTGGGTTGAGATCCTGAGCAGCGAGAATCTTTGCCAGGTCTTTATCGCCTTGGGGATCTACCGCCAAGTCGGACTTTTTCAGCGAATAGGCCCAGTCTGCCAAGGTCTTCTGGAAGCCGTGGAAAATATAATTACCGTTGCGGCTGACTTCGATTATGCCGCCGCGCATTTTCTTTGCGGTTTCTTTATCCGGACAAAGCAGCATAGGGACGCCGAGAATATGCAGATAACCGCCCGGCTCTTTGCCGCGTTTCAGGTCAATTTCATAAATTGAGCCGGGAGCCGCATTCCTGATGACCGCGTAGTTGAAACGGCCTTTAGGTTTGATTTTCGCTGCGGTTTTTCCCTGTTCATCCTTTACCGTGGCCGAATACGAAAACGGCATTACTTCCTCATTAAGCAGTATGCCGATATCTTTGGTTAAAGGCGGAACATAGAAGTATGACTTGTCGACCATTTTTTCAGGGATATAGAGCGGGCCGGGGCCGGGATGGATGGCCGCAGTCAGTTCCCGGCTGGGAGTCATGGCGACAAAATGGTCCATCGTGGCTACGAAGGTTACCCGGTAAATGCCTTTCCCTGCCGGAGGAACTTTGATTTCAAAGGTCCTTTTCGCGATCTTTGCCGGGTTCTTTAATAAAGGGGAGCGGGATTTGCCGGGCAGCATGCCGTTGGGTGAGTTGAAGCGGTAAAATTCCCGGTAACGAACATCCTGCCAGAAGTCGGCAACGCCGTCTTTATGCTTGAAATCGCCTTTGGTAACACCGTCGTCCGGGATGATTTTGTTGACCAGAATATTGCCTTGAGGTCCGCTGACGAAAACCAGAACTTCCCGCGGTCCCTGCATGTAGGTATTCATGTCCCTGACGTCGATCGAGAGATTGAAGCCGGTGCCTTTCTCATCGAGCAGATGAAATACCAACCCCTCACGACAACGCCAGATGGCGTCTTTGCCCAGATACTTTGATGCGTTACCGCACAAGACTATCGCGGCAAGCATCCCGGCGAGAATGATTTTTTTCATTACCAAACCCCTTGATTTTGCTTTTATTGTTATTGAATTTTATATACTAAAAAACAAATAAAGTTTAAGCCTTATCCCCGGTTATTCCTTTTGCTTGGATAGTTGGGATTCTGATTTAAAATATCTTCAGGCGTTACTAGTTCAGGTTCGATGAATAGTTCGTAAGGAGGCAGCTTCGGATTGACGATGCGTTTCATAAGTTGCCTGGCCGCCATTGTCCCGATTTGTTTTGGGTGCAGGTCAATTGAAGCATATATTTCAGGTGATGTGATGATTCTGGTAAAATCATTATTGCAGCCGACCAGCCTGATATCGGTTTCGGGTTGAATCCCGTGACGGTAAAGGATGGAACATACGTCGGACATAATTCCGTCGGATGGTGCGAATATTGCCTCCGGCAGCTTGTCGAGGGCCATCAGCAGTTCCATTTGTTCCAGTGTACTGTTGAAATCATATTTCCATGTTGTCTTGAATTCATAGTATTTTTTACCGGCATGGATTATGCGTTCCGCAAAAGAATCCCGGCGTTGAGCGAATAGAGCCTGGTCAAACGGGCCGATATATGCCATGCTGCGGCAGCCGATTCCAATCAGATAGTCAGCTGCTATTCTACCTACCATGGGGTTATCGTAGCTGACGTGGTCACCGGGGATTTTGTCGCCGAGTGAACCCATAACCCGGACATACGGCATTTTCAGCAGGTTTGCATGGATTGGGAACATATCGCTGTAGAACAACAATAAACCATCAATACGCTGACATAAAGTATCCACCACATCCTGCTGTTCCAGCGAAGATCCTTCCAGAAACATTGGACAATCATGTTCCCGGAAATAGCGCTGGGCCGACATTACCACATCGTGATAGACTGGAATACTCAGAATACTTAAAGTCGGTGAGTTGATGCAGGCCGCGACGCTGTATTGGCGTTTGACGTAAGTGCCTTTGCGCGGAATACAGTCAACCAGGCCATCTGCTTCAAGTTTTTTGATCGCTTTGTTAACGGTCATAAAATTGACGCCGTATTCTTCGGCCATTTCTCTCACGCCGGGTAACGCGCCGCTCAAAAGCCCTTTTTCGATCCTGGAGCGAATATCTTTATAGACCCGGGGATATTTTGCCTCGAGTTTTCCGTTTGATTGTTTTTTTGTTTGAGTCAACATAAATAATTGCTTACAGTTGTATTACGCTTACAACTGTATTATACATGATCGTTTTGAAAAAAACAACCCCTCTGAATAAAAAATATTATGATGATAATTATGATGATAAAAATTAAATAATAATCTGACAGTTTGATTATTAATTATTTGTAATATCTTTTAAATAAAGCAATTATCTGCAATTAGCTTTGCTTGGATTTATAACTTCAGGACAATAGAATATTTTAATTAATATTTTTTAAAAGGCTATTGACAAAAATAAATAATTGTATTATACTAATAGTACAATAATACAATTTATTCCAACCGTTCCACGAAATGGATAACTGGAATTGAAGTTAAGAAAACTAAATCCATGAGCAAAATATATTAAAAAAAATGTATTCAATCAAAATATCATACGAAGACGGAGTTCCGATATACCGTCAGATAGTCAACCAGATTAAGCAACTGGTTACATCCGGGCGACTGCCGGTCGGAAGTGAACTGCCGCCGATCCGTAAACTGGCGCAAAGCATTGTCGTCAATCCGAATACCGTAGCCAAGGCATACAAGGAACTGGAATATCAAGGCGTGATATATTCCAGACAGGGGGCCGGGTGTTTTGTTTCCGACCGGGAATCCCCGCTATCCGAGCAGGAGCGTCAGAGAATTCTCCGGGATTATGTCCAGCAAATGCTGACCCAGGCGCATCAGTTGGATTTCAGTTATGAAGATATTATCAATGAAATAAACAGACAAATTAATGAGGAGGAATGATTATGCAGTACGTTGTAGATGTAATTAATTTGACCCGGAAATTCAAGGAAAAAGTTGCGCTTGACGAGGTTACGGTGCAGTTGACGCCGGGAAAAGTCTATGGTCTTCTGGGCGAAAACGGCGCCGGAAAAAGTACTTTGATCAAACACATTATCGGGGCGCTGCAACCGCAGGACGGTTCGGTTGAAGTCTTCGGACTTAAACCTTCCAGCGACCCGGTGGCGGTGTTGTCGCGGATCGGCTACTTGTCCGAGGACCGGGATTTGCCGATGTGGATGCGAGCAAAGGAACTGCTTAATTATACCGCCGCGTTCTTTGACAGTTGGGATATGTCCTATGCCGAAGAATTGCTGGAGAAATTCCATCTTGACCCGAATATCAAAGTTAAAAATATGTCGCGCGGCGAAAAGGCCCGGATCGGTTTGATTACCGCGCTGGCGCATCGACCGGAATTGCTGGTGCTGGACGAACCGTCTTCGGGACTTGATGTTTCGGTACGTTATGACATTTTGAGCGAAGTTGTCCGCTCGATTGCCGATTCCGGTCGGACTATCCTGTTTTCATCGCATTTGCTGGATGAAGTGGAACGGGTCACCGACAACATCATTATGATCAACAAGGGCAAAAAGATCATTGACGGGCATGTGGACAAGATCAAGGAAGAGCATTATCGATATATTGTCAGATTCGCGGAAGAAACCGCGGAAGTCGAAGAATTTTTGAAATCCGATCCGCAGCTTATCCGATCCCTGCGGCAGGATGCCGAATGGCTGGTGGTCTCCCGCGAACCGTTGCCGGAGCGGATAAAATCCCTTGGCGGGGAAGTGTTGGAAAATCCCCGGACATCACTGGAAAACGTCTTCATGGATTACTGCTCCCTGGAGAACCATCATGGATAACGGCTTGAAAAAGTCATTAAGCATACTCGGGCATGAAGGAAGGCTACAGATAATAACCGTCAGTTCTTTTTTTCTTTGCTTGCTGGTCTCGATCTGTATGGTCAAGCTTGCTTATCCGACTCAGGCGGAGTATGCGAATTCTTTTATGGTTTTATATATGGTAATTGTCGGAGGAGTCTTACCATGGCAGCTTAATACAAAAGGCCATATTTCGCCGGGATATTGCCGCTATCACCTGAGTTTGCCGGTGCGTTCATGGCAGTTGTATGCATTGCCATTAATTTTCAGGCTATTACTTGTTTTTCTGTTTTTTGCGGTGGCTTATGGGGTATTCATGCTGTTTTACCACTGTCATAACGGCGGCTACTACCTTAATATGGGAAAAATGTATGGTTATCTCAGGATTGCGGTTCTTATTTATCTGGTGCTCCAAGCTTATGGGTGGAGCAAGGACAGCGTCAAGAACTTATATCTGTACATTGGTATTGCTTGTGCGGTTTGTGTTTTAACCAAACCAGCAATAATAGGTTCATTAGCAACGACTCAATGGTTTTACCTGACTTTTTTGGTGTTTGCCGGACTGGCTGTCGTCGGAGTCAGGAACCTGCGTAACGGCAATATTATTGAGCTTCCGGGATTGCAAGCTTTGCGGTTCGCCATCAAGTTGGATAAATCGGTTAATGAAAAAATCTTCATGACACCTGCCAAAGCCCACTTTTATCAGGAATGGAAGCGCACCTGTTTTTTTATGCCGTTGTTGTCGTTACTGGTCCTGATAATTCAAGGGATGTTATTGATGAAGAGATGGAGCATGGTAACGTCATACTCGGTTAGAGATGAAGGGGGGATACTGTTATTGGCTTACATAGCAATCGCTATAGTGATTCCTGTTTTCGGGCTTATATATATGGAAACAAAAAGCGCTGGCAGTCGGTACGTCAACAATTTGCCGATATCATCAAAAGCCCTGGCTGAAATCAAAGTTAAATGTTTTGCCTGCAGCTATGCGCTAAACCTGGCTGTCTATATTATTTATGTCGTATGCAGACTGTTATTCAGCGCACATTTTCTCGAGGGGATCAGGCAATATAATGCGGTTTTGGTGCAATCGCCCGGATATATTGTTTGGTTTGTCGCTGCTTTTATTATATGGTCGTATGGTTTTGCGTTTCTGATTGTAATATTGTATATGAAACCCCGCTTATTATCGCTGGTACTTGTTTCGGGTATGGTTCTCTATGCTAACTACACATCGCAAATTTATAACTGGTTTAAATTAAAATATTATATTTCTTACAAAATGTTTGTGATGCAAGATGAATTGCCGGAATATTTACCAATCGCTTTTTTGATTTTTCTGGTGATTATAGCAAAATGCGTTCTGCTTTATTTGAAGCAAAAAAATCCGTTTATCAAAGTTGCCGCAGTATTCGTGGTGGCTCTGCTTACTGCGGTTTTTATTTACCTGTCAAATTTCTTGGCAATATTGGCATTGATTCCTTTCATAATGCTGTTGTGCTATCCGGTACAGGCATATAAGAATAAAATATTTATGGAGAGGCACGAACTGAAAAATTTACATCATAGACTGCCATGGAAAATGATTACAGCAGTTACGACTATATTATTGATCTTTTCAGTTTACACTTTGTTTCTGGATAAATCCTTACAACGGCGACAAAACGTTTTATACAAAAAATGTCTGGCTTACAGGGATGATTGCCAGCATATGGATGCCCCTGTAACATTACGTGACTACGTTAAAAATAATTTTCCAAATCACTCGAAATTACTTGCAGCCGCTCAGGTTAGAGTTGACAAGTGGAGTGCCGATAATGCTAAATACAAGAAAAGATATGCGATGTGGTATCGGGCAAGAAAATCATATGAGGAAGTCTTGGGTAGCCTGTTGTTTCTAAATAACGAAATGCACAGTTTAATTAAGCAAGGTAAATATGCAAGGGCATTTGATTATTACCTGTACAGACTTCAAATAGTCGAAAAATTTATTTTCGATGGCAATTATCATACTAACATTGAAAGTGGCTTCAGGGACATAATGCAGCATTATAATCCGACGCGGGAACAATTGAAAAATTTGAAATTTTATCTCAGGAATATTCTCCATAACAAATTGGTCAGCAAAGAAAGACGATTGTTGCGGTCACTGGAAAGGTTCGAGAAATACAACTACTCATCCAGTTTGCTTGGTTCAAATATCAGCCGGCACACGATGGTTTACAGAGGTTATTCAATGTCTGATTTTACCGATTTATATTTACGTCCTTTCTACTTTATTGACAGGATCAATCGGATGAATAATACTTTGACAGTATTAAAAAGCCTCAATTACGCACGAGGCGGGACTGAGCAGGATATTATGGATTTAATATTCTATCCCAGGTCGGTTTTAGGTCAGATAAATAATTATGATGAAATCAGCAAAATGCAGAAACTGATCGTCCGGACCGCGGTAGATGAATATTGCGCCAAATACGGGAAAGAGCCGGATGCATTGAGTGAACTGGTTCCAGAATTTGTTAACTCCCATGAACTGGTTAAAATATTTGATGGTTCCTTTGTAAAACACGGAAACAGGATATCATACAATTGGCCGGCCCGGTCGCCGAGGAATATCGCAACGCGAATGAAAACTTTGAGCGATCTTGAATATAGTTTTGCAGCTGGTAAAACATCCGGGAAGAGGAAGTAGGGAGATAAGAGGTGATATCATGACGAAAAGTTGGAAAAAGACACTTACATTGCTGGAGCAGGAGTTCCAATTGCAGTTTATTACGTTTGGTTTTGTTACTCTTTTGTATATGCTAAATTTGTTTGTAACGCTTCTAGTCGGATCGCATCATCTAGATACCCCGTTGACAAGTATATACTTTTTTGCGATAGTCATTGGCCTGACTCTTCCCTGGCAATTTAATACTAAAGGACAAATTGAATTGGGGTATTGTCGTTACCATTTGTCTATGCCGGTAAGAACCTGGCAGTTGTATATTATCCCACTTATATGCAGATTGTGCTTGATTGGATTTTTTGTTATGATCGAGGTAATGCTGTATTGGATTTTTTATCAAAGAGTTCAGTCTTTGGATATAGTGCATGTGATAAAAATAGCGGTTCTGATTTATCTGGTATTACAAGCATACTCTTGGAGTAAAATAAGCTTTAAGAATTTATTTTTCTATTTGGGAGTCATGTTTACCGCTTGCGTACTGCTATGGCCTGTCTTATTTAAGTATATTATGGGGTGGCCCGTATATTTTATACTAGTTTCTTGTTTTATACTTCTTGCTGTTATTGGTGTGCGGTATTTACGTTTTGGAAAAATATTAATCTTGCCTGGGCTCTATGATTTATTTTATTGGAGACGTAATGGAAAGGAGAAGATAATAATTTTCAAAAATATAATTCGGACTCAGTTTTATCACGAATGGAGACGCTCATGGTATTTTATGCCCCTGCTGACTGGCTTTTTTATTACGATGCTGGAATTGTTGCTATGGATGCATAAGGGGAATCATTCTGGAGAATTTTCAATATATGTAATATCCCGGGGCTGGATCTTTATATTGATGTCACTACTCGTGCCCCTTTTGGGAATGATTTACCTTGAAAACCGAAGTTTTAACTCTTCATATATTGATTATATGCCAATTGAACCTGGATGTTTGTCAAAGATAAAAATGAGATGTTTTAGCACTAGTTTCGCCCTTTGCCAGATCATTTTTTTTGTTTGGTCGGGAGTCAGGATAATTCCTGTTATAGAAACGATGGGTTATGGTACACTGCATATCTTCAAAACTCCTGAAATAGTGATTTGGCTTATTGCGGTAATATCTATTTGGTCCTGGACTATGGCTTTTTTTGTCGTTTCAATGTATTTGCGACATAAGTTAATGTCTTTTGCAATTCCGCTATCACTGATTTTTATATTAATTAATCAAAAATCAATTTACTATCTTGTGACCGGAAAAAAAATGACTGACGACTTTATCCTTTATGATGGTTCGGTCATGGTATTTATGTTTGTATCTCTTATGATATGCCTGATGATTGGTCTCAAGGTCGGGTTATTGTTGCTTCGCAACAAAAATGTTTATATAAAGGTTATTTTCTCAATACTTATGGCAGTTATGTGTGTGCCATATGTATTTCTCATGAATAAAATCCCGTTTTTCTCAATATTACCTTATGTGTTGACCTTTGCCTATCCAGTGATGGCCCAATATGAGAAGATTTCCTGCAGACGTTATGAACTTTTCCAAGTTAAGAAAACCATTCCGTGGCGATTGATTGTGACAATGGGCATGATCTTCATTATTTTTTCCGGCTATACATATTTTATAAATCGTTCGCAAGCACGGGAAATCGAGAAAACGTTAAATGAGTGCCGTGCCTTGAAAGTTGAGAAACCAAAGTCGCCTGAATGGAGAACCTGGACGGCGATGATAAAAGCCAGAATGCCCTATATTAGGGAATACAAAATTTACTGCAAAGATAATCCAAATATATTTGGGAAGCTGACTAACGGTATTTGGAATTCTTCGGGAAGGTTTACCAATGAGGATATTAACGTTTTACGTATTCGTTTGAATAAATATATTGAATTTTTATTGACCCGAAAGCAGTTCAAAAAGGCAATGCAGTATATGCTTTTCCTGTTGGAGGTTGATGAAATGGATAGTTGGAGTAGTTTTAGGTTCATTGATTTCTCTAGCAACTTGAAAGATATCCTCAAAACAAATCCGCCATTGAAAGACCTGAATACATTGAACGAACTTCAGAAAAGAGTGTTGCAGCGGTATCTTTGGTGGCAGCGGGAGAATATGCTATTTTGTCTTTCTTGCCAGGAAAAATACAAACGAGATTTAGGCTTTTACCGGCGCTGGCAGTATTCTTCGGAAAAGCAGGTTCTGAATGGTTTTGATGATGTATTCCTTACGCCTTTGAATGCAATTTCAAATCTTCAACTATGTCGAATTTATTTGGTCGAAATAAAAGCCATAGAATACGCGATGGGGCATGATCATATAAATATATTGTCTTACAAATTATCTGTGCCGCTGAATATTAGCTATAATCCCTATATAATACTTCGTAACCATAATATGAGTATTATGCAGAAATCAATAGCAGCGGTCGCAATTGCCCGGTATCAACGGAAATACGGTAAGCCTCCGGTAAAATTCAATGAGTTGTCGCCAGGGTTTCTGGAATCAAACGAATTACTGGTTTTTTATGATTCTATGGGTGCAGAAAAGCAAGTAGTGCCGGTTATGATTCCTAATTCAATGCAGATTATGAATGAATTTATGGGACAACCATACACTCACAATCATTAATATTTTCAATTATAACATCTTGGAAAGTGGAGATATGGACACGAGAATAAGAAAGTCTTTTAAGCTGCTGGAGCAGGAGTTCCAGTTGCAGTTTATTACCGCGGGAACGGTTATTATTTTTTTTATCCTGTCATTCACCATGACACGGATGACTAACGCGTTGGAGAATGACCTTCCGGGGATGTTCATTGTCTTTTACGCGGTTTGTATCGGGCTGGTCCTGCCGTGGCAACTGAATACCAGAGGGCACATCGAGCTGGGTTATTGCCGCTATCATTTAAGTCTGCCGGTGCGGTCGTGGAAACTCTCCATCCTGCCGATGGTCTGTCGTTTGATTCTGGTTGCGCTCTGCCTGGGAATTGAAATTTTGTTTTACCGGATATATTATGTGGAGTCCGAATGGCGCTATTTAACCATAAACGACATGGTTCTGTATATTGAAATATCGCTGCTGATCTACTTGGTGATGCAAGCCTATGCCTGGAGCAAGGAGAGCTTCAAGAATCTTTTCCAATATCTGGGACTGGTTTTGATAATCTGCTTGTATTTCATTCCCGACTGTGCCGGAAAAATTTTTGCTTTGCCTTACTATCCGTTGATTATCTTATTCCTTGTTGCGCTTGCGATAATCGGTGTCGCCCGGATGCGTTTCGGCAGAACATTTGAGTTGCCGGGAGTTCAGGATATTTTTGCGCTGGCGACGGGATGGCGCAAAGCAGGAGTAAAGGACAGGAGTTTCACTGGCCCGGCTGCCGCGCAGATGCATGCCGAATGGAAGCGCACCTGGTACTTTATGCCGCTGCTGACCTTGCTGTTCATCATTGTTTGCGGGATTATTGACCTTTCCCACAACCGGGGAATGCTGGAGAATGTGCTTATATATCTGGGGATGATTTATTTTGCGATGACGTTGCCGGTGCCGTTATTTGGCAGATTGTTTATCGATAATATCGGTTTCAAATCTGCGTACGTCAACCATTTGCCGGTCGCGTCAAAGGAGCTGGCGAAAATTAAGATAAAATGTTTTGCCTACAGCTTTTCGATCTGTCTCGGGTTGTTTTTCCTATGGAGCGTGATCCGGTTGTTCTTAGTGGATAAAGTTATTATCGC
This sequence comes from Victivallales bacterium, assembly GCA_963676655.2. Lineage (GTDB taxonomy): Bacteria > Verrucomicrobiota > Lentisphaeria > Victivallales > Victivallaceae. The sequence continues at coordinate 839,222 of CAXXKX010000004.1, forward strand.
GCGGATCTATTATCTCAATGCGATAATCCTGGAATCACCGGGCGTGATCGTCTGGATTGCTGCCGCTCTGGTTGTCTGGGCTTTTGCTATGGCGTTTTTTATCGCCACGGCGGATATGAATCATCGTCTACTGTCGGTTGTGTTGGTGACGTTGACGGTTGTTTATTACTTGAATCAGTATAATATTTACGGGATATACAATTCAATAGCAAAGCGCTATTACGGATTCCCTTATGTTTACGGTAAACTGCCGCTCTACATGCCGCTGGCAATAATGTTGTGTTTGCTGATCACCATAAAACTGGGGCTTTTATATCTGGAAAAGCGCGGCATTATAGCTAAAGTTATTTATATGATCGCGGCATTCGTTTTTTCAGTTTTGCTGGTTGTGGCGGCCAATTATCTGGTTATCCTGACCATTATTCCGGCTGTTCTGGTATTCATCTATCCGTTTCTGGCCAAGTACCGGCAGATCATAAAAGAACGGCATGAATTTGGTCGTGACTATATTTGCCTTCCACGGCGGATGATTGTGACCATTGTGATGATTCTGCTTGCTTTTTCGGCATATACTTTTCTTTTGAACCGATATCAGCAAAAGGAGATAAAAAAGACGCTGAAGGAATGTACGGCAGGGGAAAAAGTGGATATTAAGCTGAAAAACAATCTCAATGTATGGAAATTTATCGCCTCTAAACTTCCGGCGAGCGAAGCCGCCGATCTAAAGAAACAGTTCGAGCAATACCTGATGACAAAATATGGACACAAACGATATAATATTAATAATGTGAATTCTATTCGCGAACTTCTTTCAGAAAGTGTTGAGGAATCTGTTAAACAAAAAAAATATTCCAAAGCGATAAATCAGTTGAATTTATCTTATGAGTTGCAAAAAGCTTATTATATCAAATATTATACCGTCAACAATAATATTTACTCCCTTGGGATGATATTAAAGCATGAAACCAGTCTTGCGGAACTCGATAGACTTAATCAACTTCAAAAGCAAATATTCCAGAAAAGGCTTAAGTTTTTAAAGAAGAGTATTTATGGATATGCTGAATTAGTTTCCAGAGATGATTCATTAAAGAAATTTTGCTCGAACTATTATGCCCGCAAGGAACAAAAACAAAGCAGTTTTTCCGAGTTTGACGCACTGTATTTATCTCCACTGGTAGTAAACAAAAATCTCAATATTTGCGATAGCATGTTATATGCTTTGAAGTGTATTAATTATGGGGTGGGGTATAATGATAAGGACATTTTAAAATATCGCTTTAGTTTGTATTCTTTAAACTTCGTTATTAATAATTTATATCATTATTATAACTTGTATAAACAGCAACAGTCGATAGCCGCGGTTGCGTTGGCAAGATTTAAGCTTAAATATGGCCGCGACCCGAAAATCATCAATGAACTGGTACCGGAATTTTTGAGTTCCCATGAGTTAATGTTGTTTTATGTGCCAGCCTACCTGCGGCAAAGAAAGCCGTCAAAGTGGATGTATCTCGCACGAATGAAGCCGAATTCGCTCAAAGAACTCAATGCATTCATGGTGCAGTACAGTCGATACCGGCATCGGTAAGTTATGTGCGTTTTGTCTGTATGCATGACCGCATAATATGTTTGATGAAAATTCCGGGTACTCCTGTTATGTATCGCGCTTTCAGTGCTGTTTTTCTTTACACCGTGATGTTATAGAACAATAATTTAGACTGTTTAGCGCGATTCATGTAAGTTCAATGTTCCGCATTTCCTTCTTATTTGATCATTCCTTGTTCGATATTGGATATTCCCCTGGTCCGTGTCTGTCCGTGTTTAATAAAAAAGAAAAAATCTGATAATTGACTCGAAAATAATTGCATTTTTGTATTCTTCCCTATATATTAGATTCTCTTTGTGTTTTTGAGCTTAATTTTTTCTAATATGAACAGGTGAACAGGAGTTTTTCTATGCAAAAGGTTATCAGTCAGGCGAAGAATGTAATTGATCAGCATGAGGATCACATCCGTGAGAACATTCATCATGAAGATAGTGCGGTTTCATTTTACAAGCCGTCAATTCACAAGAAAAATAACGCTATTATAGCCATGGCCCGTGATTGCAAAGAAAAATTCCTGATGATCTTTTCCACCCGTGAAGACGGTGTTATCGCCGACTTTTCAGGCGAACAGATTGGAGAAGAGGGCATTATTGCCCGCAAATGCCCGTTGAATGCCCATAACGCCGATATGCTGCGCAAACTTTTTCCGTGGTCCGCGCCTATCTCCTTGCGTGACCGTAAAACCACAGTTGGCTGCGGTGACCGTCTCGGCTGCGCATCAGTCGGGCATATTGCCGCTTGCCGCAAGTTTCAGGTTACGCCGGTTCTGGCCCAGCAGTCAATGCGTGAACTCGATCTGACCGGGCGCACCTATCGCGCGGTGGTTGACGATGCCACTTTCCAGGTCTATCAGGCCGGTTACACCGATGGCTACGGCGCGGACGGCGACCATTTGAAGAATATTCCCGACATGGATACCGCCCTGGCGGCCAATATGCCGATGATAACTCTTGACCTCTCCGAAGTCATGAATGCGGCCGCCGGTGACTGGTCGGATGCGGAGATCGACGCGGCTTTCGCTAAAATGCCGGCTGACGTTCAGTCCAGAATCCTTGAAACCTATGCCTGTAAAGATTTTCCGATCGGCGAAAATACCGTTTCAATCGATGCGGCCACCGCCAAACGTTGTGCCGTGATGTATCTTGACGCGCTGGATTTCGGCAAAAAGGTAAACGATCATTTGGCCGCCAAACGCGGCGATCAGTACGACCTTGAAATATCAATTGACGAAACCACATCCCCCACGCTGCCTTCACACCACCTTTTTATTATTATGGAACTGAATTTGCGGGAAGTCGAAGTAACATCTCTGGCTCCGCGTTTTATCGGCGAATTCCAGAAAGCGGTCGACTACATCGGCGATCCCGAAGAGTTTGCCCGTCAGTTCCGGATTCACGCCGATATCGCCAAAGCGCACGGCGATTACAAAGTTTCCATTCACTCCGGCAGCGACAAATTCATGGTATACCCGACCATTGGCGAAATGACCGGAATGCGGCTGCATCTTAAAACAGCCGGAACCAGCTGGCTGGAAGCGGTCCGGGTTATCTCAGAACATGATCCAGAGCTTTACCGCGCCATTCACAAATGTGCATTGGCAAACTTTAACGATATGCTCAGACTTTACCATATTACCGCCGATATCAGCATTATTCCTGACGTTGATACTTTGAGTGATGCGGAACTGCCGGAACTGATGAATATGAATGAAGCGCGTCAGCTGATCCATATTACATACGGTCCGATCCTGAATGATAAGAAAATCAGACCGCTGTTCTTTAGCGCGATGCATAAATTTGAAGAGGAATATCACGAAACCATCAAGAAGCATTTTGTGAAACACCTCTCGCTGCTCGGCGTTCCTGCCGCGCAGTAATCTTGCCGTTGGTGACAATGATTTGGGAACCTGCAATATATGAACACAAGGCGGCTTTGATTGGAAAAAGTCCGTTGGAAGTCGCCTGTTCAGCCGAATTGCTTACTCAAGCGGTCATCAGGGAATATGAAGTTTATGGAGCCGATTACCTGACGGTCGGGATCGATGTTTATAACATCGAGGCGGAAGCCTGCGGAGCAAAGCTTACTGAAGCCGGGGAAAACGAGTGTCCGGATATCGCGGAGCCTTTGTTTGACCTCTTCGCTCTCCAGAATGAACTTGATTTACCGAAGATCCCGGAAGCGGGCCGCTTTGCCATGCTGGTCGAAGCCGGACAGCGTATTTGTGATGCGATCGGGAATAGATCAAAGGTAAGAGTCGCGGCATCCGGCCCGATAACCATTGCGACTAAACTGGCCGGACTTGACGGTGTTATCATGTCACTGGCGTTGCAGGACGGCCAGGCGGATAAATTACTGGACTTTACCACGGAACTTTGTTCGGCCTGGTGTCAGGTACTGCGGCAAGCCGGACTTGATGTGGTCTTGTTCGACTCCCTCGCGTCTCCGCCGATGTTCAGTCCGGATATGTTTGCCGACGTAGTTCTGCCGCGCCATTCCCGCCTGATAAACGAATTAAAACACGCCGGTCAACGCGAACTCCCGTTGATCCTCGGAGGGAATACGTCCCCGGTTGCCGGTTATCTCAAGCAGACCGGGGCGACTATGCTGGTTTGCGACTACATTGCCGATCCCACTGAATTCGCCGCTAACCTCGGTTCTCAGGGCGACCTGATGATCAGACGCAATATCAATCCGGCCCGTACCGGCGGGGATATATCCGCATTGGTAAAAGAATATGTCCTGGAACTCGATCATTTCCAAAACGTGATCTGCGGCACCGGGATACTCCCATACGATTTCAATCCGAAATCCTACCTTGATTTCCGGGACGCGGTTAATGATGCAGTGCAATAGTTGATTTTTTTGACGAATTGTCAGTCCATTGAAGGGACCAGATCGAGAAAATTGGTGATCAGCGATGTTTCAATTCCGGGACGCCATACTGCAAAGATTTCAATCGGCGGTAGATTTCCATCCAAGTGACGGAACTCTATTCCCTCCGGTGCATAGACCATACTGGATTCCGGAACGAATCCAGCACCGATGCCAGCTTTTACTAAAGCCAGGGTTGTTCGCTTGGAACTCAGCTCCTGAACAATATTCGGTTGAAGACCGGCACTCTCAAAACATTCTTCAAAACTTTTTCGTAGATAAGGTTGTTCAGATTGCGGAAAGATGATCAATGGGACATCGCTTAGTAATTCCAGACGGATTATGCTTTCGGAGCAAAGTGGATGTTGCGAGGGCAGAGCCAGCACGTAATTTTCCCGCATGACCAGACGTTTTTCAAAGGCCGTTATATCATAGCCGAATGGCCTCATAAAACCGAGGTGAATACGTTGTTCGGTCAGTTCCCTGAATTGTTCGCTTATTTCCAACTGGTTCAACGTCAGCTGGACTTCCGGATATTTACGCATGAATTCCCTGACGGCATCCGGCAGAAACGTATTAATCGCCGGTTCGTTGAAAGCAACTGAAAGATAGCCGCTTTGTCCGTGCCCAAGCTTCCTCATTATCTGCTTGACTTCATCCGCTTTGTTGACTATTCCACGTGCTTCGGCCAGAAAGATTTTTCCGGCGGCGCTTAGTTCCACGCGTCGGCTGGTACGGTTGAATAATTTTACTTCAAGTTCGTCCTCCAGTCGCTGAATTTGCTGACTCAACGGTGGTTGCGCCATGTGCAGCCGGGTTGCCGCTCGACCGAAATGCAGTTCCTCGGCTACCGCGATAAAGTACTTTAAATGGGTTAGTTCCATGTCTGAATCCGATTAATATATTTTTAATATTATTGATATTTAGATAGTATTAATAAATATAATGGATATTATTGAAATATCAATGTGTGGATGTTAAACTTATTTAAAGTTAAGTTTTTATTTTGAGAGGATAATGATGATTCGCAAAGCGATTATTGAAGAAGCCATGTATCAGGCGATGAAAAAGGGCGCGACCGTAATGCCCCCGGACGTTGAGGAAAAATTACGTCAGGCGCTGGCCGAAGAACGTGAACCGCTGGCCCGGCAGCATTTGGAGATCAGTCTGGAAAATGCCCGTCTGGCCGATGCCGGTCATGGTTTGGTGTGCGGCGATACCGGATTCCCTTTGTTCTTTATCCGGGCCGGAGCCGCGACTGTGGTTGAAAGTGGTTTTGGAACATTGTGGGAATGTGCGCGACAGGCAACCGCACGCTGCACTGAAGAAGCTTTTTTGCGGCCGACCATGGTCGATCCTTTGAGCAGGACAAATCCCGGTAACAATCTTGGTCCTGGCATGCCGAAAGTAGACCTGGTATTTTCCGGTGACGGCGGCGGTTTGGAAATTATCGCTGCTCCCAAAGGCGGCGGGTCCGAGATTTTCGGGACGTTTTACCGGATGCTGTTTCCGGCCGACGGCAGCGTGGGCATCAGAAAATTCGTCATTGAATCCATTAAAAACGCCTGTTATGCCGGTAAGATTTGTCCTCCGGCGATTGTCGGCATCGGGATTGGTGGAACCGCTGATTTATGCATGAAAATGGCCAAGGAAGCGGCGTTACTGCGTCGGGTTGGAGAGCCTAATCCCGATCCGGAAATAGCCTCGTTGGAACGTGACCTGCTTCATGCATCGCGGGAACTGGGACTCGGGCCGATGGGGGCGAGGGGAATAAACTGTGTGATAGGCATGCATATTGAAACCGCGCTTACCCATACCGCGGCCTTGCCGGTGGCGGTAAACGCCCAATGTCTGGTCGGAAGACGCTGGAAGGCGTTGATCGACGTCAACAATAATTATCATCTGTCAGGAGAGATTTGAGATTGATATGAATACTATAAAAAATTTGCAGCTGCCACTAAGTGAAGCGACTGCCCGGAGTTTGAAACTAGGTGAGATGGTGACTGTCAGCGGTCAGGTTTTTACCGGACGCAGCCGTTTTCATATTCGTGCGATTAAAGACGATATCCTGCCGCCGCTGGATTTTGCACGGATCAACGCCTTTTTTCACGTCGGCCCGGTGATGCGCCAGCAGGGTGACGGTTGGGAACTGGTCAGTATCGAGCCGACCTCAAGTATTCGGTTTGAACGTTACGGCGCGGATGTTGTACATAAACTGTGGCTGCGGACCTTGATTGGCAAGACCACGATGGGGCCGGCTACCGCCCGGGCTTTGCAGGAGGTCGGCGGGGTTTATCTGACAAAAATCGGCATCTGCGGTAATCAACTGGGTGCCCAGGTCAAAAAGGTGGAAGCGGTGTATTTCCTCGATGAATTGGGTAAAACGGAAGCTACCTGGGTATTCACGGTTGAGCGTTTCGGTCCGTTTTTTGTCGGAATTGATGCTTGCGGCAACAACTATTTTGAAGAGCTGAGCCGGGATATTGAACTTTGCATGCCTGAAGTCAACGCGGAGCTGGGGATTCCCGCTGATTATCAATATACCAATGTCAATTCAACCGAGGCAGGTGAATGATATGCCGGAAAAAATAAAATTTTTGTCATTGTGCGGTATGTTGGGTTACGGTTATCCGGTTTCCGGCCTGAAACGGGCGCTGGAAGAGGATGTCGACTTCATCGGTGTCGACGCCGGTTCGACCGATCCCGGCCCTTATTATCTTGGAAGCGGCAAATGTTTTGTTTCAGCGCTACAGATTCGTCGAGATCTGGAACCTGCTCTGATAGCTGCGCGTGATAAAAAAATTCCGTTGATCATCGGCAGTGCCGGCGGCTCCGGGGCGCGTCCGCATGTCGATTTCCTTTGTGATATTCTGCTTGAACTGGCGACTCGTAATCAACTGGAATTCAAACTGGCGGTGATCTATGCCGATTTAGAAAAAGAATTTATTTTACGGAATTTTCAAGCCGGGAAAATTGGCCCCTGCGGACCGGTGCCGGAATTGACCGCGGAGAAGATTGAGAACTGCTGTAATCCGGTTGGACAGATGGGAACCGCGCCATTGATTGCCGCACTGGAAGCCGGGGCGGAGGTGATTTTAGCCGGTCGCTGCTGCGATACCGCCATTTTTGCCGCGATGCCGATCATGCGGGGGTTTGATCCCGGTCTGGCGCTGCATTGCGCCAAGATTGCTGAATGCGGCGCGCTGTGTGCCCGTCCTGTCGGTGCTAATGACTCGCTGCTGGCGGAAATCGGCCCCGATTATTTTCTGGTGGAACCGGTCAACCAGACTAAAAAATGTACTCCCGACTCGACTGCCGGTCATTCGCTCTATGAACAGCCGAACCCGAATTGTTTTTATGAACCGGAAGGCAAGATCGATATGAATGAAGCAGTCTTTACTCAATCAGGAGAACGTGCTGTCAAAGTCAACGGAACCCGGTTAGTTCCGGCGCCTGTAGAGACTCTGAAGCTCGAGGGCGCTGAATTAAAAGGTTATCGGGCGGTAACAATTGCCGGAATCTGTGATCCGACGGCTATTCGTGCCATTGACGCTATCGAAGGCCAAGTTCGGGAGGCCGTTGCCGCCAACGTGGCTGGGATGATAGAACCGGAGTCATATTCTTTATTTTTCCGACGTTACGGTCTGGACGGAACGTTGGGGCGCGAACTCGCATCCCGCCGCATCATTCCTGATGATCTGGGATTGCTGATTGAAGTTATCGCGCCTACTCAGGAACTGGCTGATAGTATTCTCGGATTGGCCCGCTCTACGGCTTTGCATCAGTCTTTCGAGGGACGAAAGGCTACCGCCGGTAATCTGGCGTTTCCGTTTTCGCCGTCCGACCTCCAGGGCGGAGCGGTTTATGAATTTTCTCTTTATCATCTGTTGCAGATTGAAGATCATTGTAATATATTTCCGATTAAATATATGGAAATCAGGAGCAAGTGAATATGAGCTTTCAAGCAGGATTCGCGGAAATAGACATCAGCCCGACTGTTTTTCCGGTTCGAACTTATTTTTCCAGCGCTGATACCGTGATGGATCCGCTGTTTGCCCATGCCGCGGCGTTCTCCAATGGCGGGACAACTCTGGTGTTCCTGTCGCTGGATGTGGTTATTGTTGAGGCCGAATATGCTATCGAGATAAAACGGCGTATATCTGAACAGTGTGAAATCCCATCCGACAACATAATGGTCTGTGCAACTCATAATCATGCCTGTCCGGCGGTGGTTGATCGTCCCGGTTCAGAAAAGGATGATATTTATCTGGACTTTATGATTACACAGGCTCTAAATGCTGCTTTAGCGGCTGTGGATAAGATGGAAAAGTGCGCACTTGGAATCGGTGCCGGTTTTGAAGAGGGGATTTCATTTAATCGTCGCTACGTTAAAAAAGACGGGACTGTTGTTTCCCAGCCTAAAATTACGTTGGAAACAGATGATATTCTTTGTCACGAAGGAGTGGTAGATCCGGAAGTGGGAGTTGTCTGCGTTAGAAATATTGCCGGAAATATAGTCGGAGTTCTGGTTAATTTTGCTTGTCACGCGGTACATCACATGGGGAGTTTGTCCGCCGGTTATCCCGGAGTTTTGAGCTGTGAACTGAAAAAAAGCTACGGCCCGGATTGTGTATGCGTCTTCCTGAACGGGGCCTGCGGTAATGTTATTCATCGGAATTTTTCCGATCCTGAACAGATGGATACCAAGGAAATAACCGGTAAAGTACTGGCTGACGATGTAAAATCTTTGATCGACAGATTGGAATTCAGTGATCAGGCGGACCTGGCGGCCGCGGAAACTGTCATAAAGATAAAATATCGTGATATACATGGTTTGGAAGAGAATATTGACAGTCTTGAAAACTTCAATGTATTTTCATCGCTGATTGCCAAAGGCTGGTATAAATATTCTCTGGAAAAACTGCGGCTAATGCATGCCGTTAGCGACCATGAGGAGGCGATTATCCAGGTATTCAGGATCGGTGATGTATTTTTCGCGACAGCTCCATGCGAATATTTCTCGGAGAACGCGCTAAAAATCAAGGCGGATAATCCAAATGCCAGGATTTTTGTCGTTTCACTGGCCAACGGCTGGTTGGGCTATGTCCCGCATCCGGCGGCTTTCAAACGCCGGGGCGGACATGAGAGCACCTGGGCCATCTGGAGCAAGATGGAGGAGAGTGCCGGGGACCTGATTGCCGATCAAATATCAACTCTGGTTAAGGAAATAAGTACATGAGATTATATGATATAGCGCAGGTTATCAGAAGTAAAAATGCCGGTCCTTTCACATTGACGCTGGACCTTATTTTCAACCATAATGAGGATTTCCAGCGAGTATTGCAGTCGCCTGAGTTTTCCGTGGAGAATATTGCATCTTTATATCGTACGGATGCCGGCCAAGTCAGAATTTATCCGTTTGCACCTGTGCGAGCCATAAAAATCTCGATGCCCAGAGCAATCAGTTCCGGTGCCCCAGGCGATCCGGATGTCTACGGCAGTCAACAGCATTTCCCGCTAGGCAATTTAATTATATAGAAGGTAAAAAACATGAACCAGATCAAACAGCAACTAGAAGAACTGGCGAAGATCGACGCTCCGTTAACCAGAAACGCCGATTTCGGAGACTTTTGGCAAACCGCGGTGGAAAAAACAAATCAACATGATATCAAGTTGGAGGCCCATCCAAGTGATTATCCGCTGGATAATGTGAATATATTCGACACGGTATTCCACGGTCTTGACGATACTCCGGTACGCAGTTGGGTAATGCTGCCTGAAATGAAAGCAAAAAGGAAGTGTCCGGTGGTCGTACACTTTCATAGCGGCGGCGGTCACCGTGGTTATCCGGTTGATTTTTTACATTGGATCATGAACGGATACGCAGTTGTTTCGATGGATTTCCGGCAGCAGGGCGGACTTACCGGTTCCAATACGCCGCTGATTCGCTGCGGCGCAAATTCTTTTTCGGTGATGAATATTCTTGACTATCGGTCGTATTACTTATATCATGCCTGGACCGATGCATTAATCAGTTTAAGGGTGGCTGAACAGTTTGAAGAGATGGATGAGAACAATATTGTGGTTACCGGCAGCAGCCAGGGCGGCGGTACTTCTCTTGCCATGGCGGCTTTGAGGCCGGATATTGTGAAGGTTTGTCTGGCGGCGGTGCCGAGTTATTGCTGGTGGGAACGACGAATTTTTATCCGCAGCGCCTGTGCCGCGGACATCTCGCGATTTATTGAGCTTAATCCGGAGTTTGAAGAGACTGTTTTCAATACCATGAGTTATTACGATGTCATAAACTTTGTCGATAGCATCCAATGCCCTGTGATTATGTCTTGCGGCATGAAAGATGAACAAACACCTCCGGACTGTGTTTATGCGGCTTACAATAAGATCAAATCGGAAAAATTTATTCATAACTATTCCGCTGGTAGACACACTATAGAACCTTCAACTAGAGAACACTGGCTGCGTTTCCTGAAAGAACGTAAACTCAAGTAAATAATTTAACACCCAATCTTCATCGTGCTCATAAACTGACAGTTTGACTATTCCTAATAAACTGATAATAAACTGACGGTTTGACTGTTGTTATTTTGTAAAGGACTATATTCTAATGCTTTAGGCGTGGCGTTGATCAGGCGTTGATGAGGATTCTGATGGCGGTGTGAGCCTGCATTGCCGCGGCGGCGGTGACTCTTGATGACAAAGTTCCGGATTCCTCAGAGTCGGTGGTGCCGTCGCCGATAATATACCAGGTCAAAGTGCGCTGTCTTACCTTCATCGATTCGATTGGGCTGTATCCGGACAGGCCGGATACGGTGACCAGAGGGATTTCGCTTCGCTGCGTTAAGACAAACTCGGTTAACTGCGCTTTGCAAACCGGGTTGTCGAAACATTCACAAATCACGTCAAAATTATTCGCAATTAAAAACGGCATATTGTCCGGGGTCAGTTTGTCTCGGTGCAGCCCCAGTTGTATTGTCGGAACGGCGCGCCGCAGATTGTCTGCCAGAGCTTTGACTTTTGGCATGCCGACTTGGTCGGTAAAGAAAAACTGTCGATTGAGGTTGCTGGTTGCAACATTGTCAAAGTCGGCGATTGCCAAAGTGCCGACTCCGGCCCGGGCCAGCATCAACGCAACGTTGGAACCGAGGCCGCCGGCACCAGCTATGAAGACCCGTTTATTCCTGAGCGTATCGGTTATCCCCTCAGGATTTGCACTGAATATTTCCTCATTGAAATCCATTTTAACCACCGCCCACAAAGGTCATGAGATCGATGGTATCACCACTTTTCAGGATGCATGATTCCAGGTTTTCACGTTTGATGACGTCGCCGTTTACCGCAGCAACGGTTTTTTCGACCGCGATGTCGTTTTCCCGCATAAATGCAGCCAGGTTGCTGTTTGTGGAGACAGAGTAATCTTTTCCGTTAACAGTTATTTTGTTTTCTACTTTCAAATTCCAACTTTCCACTTAGAGTTCAGTATTGGTTTCGAGGTCGATCAATTTGAATTCCTCATGATGCAGCGATGGGTCGGCCCGGAATGACAGGTCTTTGCCGTATTGGCCTTCCAGTTCATTTAGCAGGCTGGCATCCAGATTTTTCAGTCTGGCCATTACTTCAGGGTGGACAATTACTCTGACCTGGAGCGAACGATCACGCGAGTTTGCTTTGAGAACCTGATTCAGGCGGCGCTGGATTTCAACGCTCATGCTGAACGCAGTTTTAATCCGACCGGTGCCCTCACAATACGGGCAGGGGTCATGATAGGCATCCTGTAAACTTTCATGTTCACGTTGACGGGTCATTTCCATTAGTCCAAGGCGGGAAATAGGCAGTATCCGGGATTTCGCCCGGTCTTCTTTGACCAGCTTCAACATGGTTTTGTAAACTTTGTCCCGGTGTGCCGCGTTGCGCATATCAATAAAGTCGATGATTACCAGGCCGCCGATGTTGCGGAGTCGGAGCTGGCGCGCAACCTCATCAGCCGCTTCCATGTTGGTGTTGAAAATCGCTTCGGCCTGATCTTTGTCGCGGCGACCTCGTCCGGTATTGACGTCGATAGTGATCATGGCCTCCGTTTCATCGATGCAGATCCAGCCGCCGCCTGGCAGGGATACTTCGCGTTCGAAAATATCGGAAACCTGTTCTTTGACCCGGTAAAATTCAAAGATCGGGGCTGAACGATTATAGTGCTTTACTGCCGCGGCAGACCGGCGACCGGCAAATTTACTGAGCGATGATTTGATTTGTTTATACGCGTCGGCACTGTCGACGACGATCTCACCTATGTCTTCAGTCAGGAAGTCGCGTACTGTACGTTCGATCAGGGTGGGTTCGGAGTAGACTTCCAACGGGACTTTCGGACGTTCCAGGGAGGTTTCCACTTTATGCCAGAAGTCCAGCAGCATTTCCAGGTCGCGTTTGAAATAGATTGCGCGGCGTCCCTCGCCGACGGTCCGGCAGATCATGCCCATGCCTTCTGGCAGTTCAAGTTCTTTCAAGATTTTCCGCAGGCGCTGACGTTCTTTCTGGTTGTCTATCTTGGAGGACAGGCCGATATGGTCGGCGTACGGCAGCAGGACCAGATAACGTCCCGGAATACTGATATTGGTGGTTACCCGTGCGCCTTTTGAACCGATCGGACCTTTGGTTACCTGAACCAGAAGTTCAGTTCCGGCCGGGAAAATATTTGGAATGTCTTTGACGGTAATTTTCTTTTTTCGGCGTTTTTTCTCGTTTTCGCGGATTTTGCTGGATTTCCCGCCGCTGAGCAATGCTTTGAGTCGAGCGGCCGGACCGGATTTTGTATTGGTCGGCGCTTGATTGCGTTCAATGCTGTCACTCATGCCTTCGGTGGCCGGCAGCATATCCCAGTAATGGAGCAGGGCGTTTTTAGCCCCGCCGATATCGACGAATGCAGCCTGCATATTTGGTTCAAGGTTGACAATCCGGGCCAGATAGACTGAATTGACGCGCGGTTCGTGCGAATGATCCCGGTCGATCTGGTACTCGTCCAGGCGGCCGTTATTCAGTAGCGCCACCCGGGTCTCGAGTTTTTCGCAATTAATTACTAGTTGTTTACGATTTTTTTGCATTTTGTTACGATTCTTTTTTTAAATTTTCTAAAATGGTCCCTGTTGGCTGCGGACAGCCGTTAAGGAACGCGGGACCGGGCATTTCATTTTTCCCGGCCGGGACCACGGTCTGCAAATCGAGTGCATCTTTGCCGCAGGCGATGGTCCAGTTTTTCTTGTCGGACCTGATTGTTTCTCCCGGAAGGCCCTGTAAATTGTCGTTGACATTTGCCGCCGCGAGTCGCAGGCGGATTGGTTTGTCGTTGCGTTTTACTTCAAAGTTTACACCGGGCCAGGGATTGTAGGCCCGGACGGCGGCGGCGATTTCGTCAGCCGGGAGGGTCCAGTCGATCAAGCCGTCGCTCTTCCTTATTTTTCTTGTTACCATGGCGGCGCTGTGGTCCTGGGCTTTATCCGTCATTTCGCCCGAAGCTATTTTCAGCATAATGTCGACCGCTTCGCTTGCGGCCAGTTCTCCGAGAGTTTGTTCCAAACTGCCGCCGGTTTCATTTCCGGTCATGGTGTAGTGCTGATAACAGTAAATGCCGCCGGTATCAAGACCTTTGTCCATTTTCATAAAGGTGTTGCCGGTGACGGTTTCCCCGTCCCGGATCGCCGAAACGATCGGCGAGGCCCCGCGATACTTTGGCAGCAATGACGCATGGACATTGACGCATGCCGCCCGGGGCAGGTTCAGAATTTCCTCCTTGAGTAACTGACCGAACGATACAACCAGAATAATATCCGGCGCCGCGTCCCGCAGTCCGGCAATAAATTCAGGATCGTTGACTGACGGGATGCGTTCAGCCTTGATGCCGTTGGCGTCGGCAAAGATCCCGACTGCGGTCGGTGTCAGTTTCTTATTACGTCCGGCTGGACGGTTGGTTTGGGTTCCGCAGCCGATCAGGTTTATCCGGTTATCTTCGGCCAGAGCTTTCAGGATTGGAACAGCGATATCGCCCGAGCCGAGAAAATAAATTTTTGGAGAAAGATTCATTATTTTGATTTTTACGTGTTTCCTTTGTGTCGCAAGTTACTTTTTCCACGGAAACTCAAACCGGCCCTGCTGATGGAGACAGTAGAGCGCGACGCCGAGAGGCGCGTATGCGCCGATATCACGTTTAAGTTCGCTACAGACAATTTCACAGGCATTACGGGTGTGGTCCCACGAAAACCTTGGCAGTTGTTTCATGATCGGGTTCATGAAAAGTTCGTCGCCCATAGCCCAGGCCAATGTTCCGAGTACGATTTTTTCGGGATTCAGCACATTGAGATATGTACCCAGGGCCTGCGCGTGACGCATGATAACTTCATCCCAAAGTTTCACGGCGTATTCATCTCCGTCGAGAATCGCTTTTTCCAATGCCAGCATGTCAATGTTTTCAATTTTGCCGCCGGCGTATTTGACGATTGCGCTGTCGGGTTTGTCCGCCAGTTCGTGCTGCATCCGGAGTGCCAGAGCCCGGCCGCCGCAAAACGCCTCATAACAGCCCTTCATCCCGCAGTTGCATTTGGGACCATTCGGATCCAGGCAGATATGACCGACTTCCCCGGCATAATATGACGCTCCCTGAATCAATGCCTCGTTGGCAATAATGCCGCCGCCGATTCCGGTGCTCATAGTCAGATAGATCATGTGTTTTGAACCGCGCCCCGCGCCGAAAATCCACTCCGCCAAAGCCCCGGCGTCGGCGTCGTTGGCGAAGAATACTTCCAGTCCAAGCGCTTCGTGCAGATAATCCTTGATATGAACATTGCGCCAATGCTTGTTGTTCGGCGGTTCAACAATGATTCCGTTCGGAATGTCAGCCGGGGATGGGGAGTCGATCCCGATTGCGGCGACATCCTCGAGTTTTATTCCGGCTTCTTCCACCATTTCGTGGGCGGCCTGGACTAGTTGCGGTAACACGTCTTCCGGGTAGGTGTCCAGATTGTCGATCCGGCGGGTGGCCAGCATTTTTCCGTCGCTCTGACCAAGTGATGCGGCGATTTTTGTGCCGCCGATATCATAGCCCAGAACTGTAATAATTTTTTCCATTAAAAAACCTTGATTTTTTATTAATAATAATTTGAAACTTTAACTCATTTATGGCATAAGTAATATGCTATGATTTTCGAAAATTTCAACCCCGGATAGGAGTAACAGACGGATGAATCTACCGTTTAATCTTATTATCGGCGCGGCTGGACCTTATTATGCGTTTGAAAACAGTGATTTTGTTGGTCGGGCTGTCGTTATTTTTCTTTTTTTCGGATCGATGTTTACCTGGACGATTATGGTCGAAAAAGGGTTATCGCTGGTCCGGGCCAAACGCCATTCCCTGAAATTCGGCAAACTGTTCCGCAGTTCCGGCAGTCTGATCGGTCTGGTGGCCGAAGCGCGGCGCGATCCGGGTCCGGTCGCTAAAGTTTATCTGGCCGGCGCGGAAAAACTGCTCGAATTTTACGGCTTGTCTGAAGACCAGCCGTCTCTGATGCAAAGTGCCAGAGCCCGGAATACTACTTTGACGACCGCCCAGATGGAAGCGCTGCGGACAGTAATGGAACGGGAAGTGTCTGATCAGATTTTAGTGCTTGAAGAAAAGATCGGAATGCTGGCGACTGCGGTCAGCGTCAGCCCGTTTTTCGGGTTGTTCGGAACCGTCTGGGGGGTAATGATGGCGTTCATCGGGGTCGCGTCGCAGGGCCGGGCAGATATTTCCGCGCTGGCTCCCGGGGTAAGCGGCGCGCTGCTGACCACCGTGGTTGGTTTGATGGTGGCAATCCCGTCATTGATTGGCTATAATCTGCTGACTTCGACAATCCGTAAGGTCACTATCTATATGGACAATTTTACCGAAGAATTTCTGGCCAGGATTCGCCTGGAACAGTTGGATATTGAACCTGAAGTCGACGAGTTCAGGTAAGGAGCAGAGCATGGGCCGCCGTAAGACACGTTCACAACTGGATGCGATCGATGAGATCAACATGACCCCGTTGATCGACCTGACCTTCCTGCTGCTGATCATTTTCATGATAACCGCGCCGTTACTGGAGTATGGAGTCGATGTTTCTCCGCCGGACGTTAACGCCGCCACGTTGCCGGACAAAAACACCGCAACCGTGAATCTTGATCGGCGTGGTCAGATAATTTACAACCGGGTATCCGTATCCAGCGATGAACTCCTTTTGGACCTGACGCGTCTCTATGAAACCAATCCCAAAACCGTTATTCTGGTCCGGGCCGACGGCTCCCGCGAATACCGGGAAGTTATGGAGCTTATGAAGTTGGTGACCAAGTCCGGGTTCACGAATGTTTCGCTGGTAACTCAGGCTGAGGGCAATGATTAATTTTCGGGGCAATTCAAATCGTACCGGCGCCAACGACGAGGTGGTTCTGGTATCCCGTACCGCTAAAAGCAATATCCGGCGCTGGGTCATTTCGATTCATTTGGCATTGATAGTGATTCCGCTGCTCTGGTACGCTGTCTACAAATGGCTGGAGCCGGAACGTAAGGTCATCAAGATCAAGCTGGTTCCGCCGCCTCCACCTGGCTCCGCGCCGCGTATGGTGCCGGATACGCAGGTCAGAAAACCTGAATCCCAACCAAAGCCGCGCCCTAAACCAGTCCGGAAAACCAAGCCAAAGCCGGCTTCGAAACCAAAGCCGAAGGCGGTTAATAAACCGAAACCGAAACCTGTACGCAAGAAGTTGACTGCTGACGATATCAAAATTTCTCGTGACGTGGTCAAGAAGACCACACCGCGTCCGACTCCGCCCCAGCCGAAACTGCGTCCTTTGACGAAGGACGAAGTTATTCGAAAGTTGAATAAGGCAGTCTCTCAATATCAGCATAATATCAAGTCTGACCGCTATGATCCCAGTGCTAAATTGAATTATCAGCAGATGATCGGACTACAGCTTAAACAACTGTGGAACGAACCGGATAAACGGCAATTGGGCCGTCAGTATCCTCAGGTTACGGTCAGTCTGACTATATCCGGCTCCGGCCGGGTAACCCGGGCTGTGATCGTCAAAGCCAGCGGCATTGGTCCGATGGACCGTTCCGTCACCAAACTTCTGAGCTCGCTACGCCAGTTCAGCCCGCCTCCCGGCGGTCAGGCGATAACTTTCGATGCCATCATGGAAATTGAAAGAGACTGATTTCCTGAGTTATCCGGCTTTTTGCTGTCGATATTTTTTGGGTGAAACTCCTTGATGTTTCTTGAAATCGTTGGAAAAATATAGTTGATTGTCATATTCCAGCCTGACCGCGATTTCCTTGATCGAATACGAAGTGTTTTCCAGATAATGCTTTGCCCGGTTCATCTTGTGTCCGGAGCGGTATTGTTGAGGTGAAATTCCAAGTTCTCTGATAAACAGGCGATTCAATGATGTATGGCTGATGCCAAGTTTGGCCGCAAGTTCAGCTATTGAAAATTGGCTTGACAGATTTCTTTCCAGGTAATCGACCGCCGTTTTCAGCACCGGTGAGACTGATTGGCTTGACTCAAGTTTTTGAGCCATCAAAGTAATGATTTTCCAGGTTGAGGCGAGAATCTCAGGAAGTGCGTCAGAACTAAATTCTTTTATCATTTTGTCCAGGGATTTTATCTCTTTAAAAACGGCATCGGTTGCGGTGCTTGCGTGAATGAGCCGCAGTTTGTCCATGTTCATTTGTCCGGCCAGATGGGTGATTGATGCCCCCTTGATCTCCAGAACAAATTTATGATAATACCTGTTGTTGGTTGTCGTAAAAGAGTAATTGGAATACCGGGGAATGATGACAATGTCGCCTTTTTCCGCATAGTGTTCAGTTTTTTCTTCATCATAATAATAAATCCCGCCGTCGACAACATAGACAAGCATCATGAATTGACAGTTGTTTTCATGAAATGTGCAGCTTGAGTGTCGTATCGCCTCTTCGATGCAGTACGGATAAAACGGCCATTGTTCATTTGGTCGCGGCAGGTAGTCTGCTTCGTAATGAGTTATGCCGGGATTTTTATAGTGTCTTGCCATATTATATGATTTGATTAATATTTATATATATTTAACTAATTATTATATATAATACATGCTTGATTAACTTGTTTCAATATATTGATATATTAAAATATATATAAAACAATAAATTGAAATCATATGATAGTTTTATGATAAATATCATTACGTTTGACTTGAAATTAGATGTATGTGTTTTAATAGCAATGATTTGGTGTAATTTATAAAAGTAAGTGATGCTTATATCATAAAATAAAAAAAGAGGACGGAAATATGAAAATGGAATGCAGTTCGTGTAACGCGAATGATAACTATGTGCCGCCGGTCATCGGCAACGGCGAACTTTCTATCCAGATCGATAAGGAGGGATTGCAGCGTCAACAAACATATGTTGGTATGACCCCGGCCATCTGGTGGGCCGGCAGGCGATATGGCAAATATCCGGGGGAATTGATTCCTTTCGGTTATTTCATTGCCGGAGAGGAAAAACTGCTTGAGTGGCGTCAAAGCCTGGACGTCAAACAAGCGTTGATTGAGACTTCATGTCATTATGAAAATGGCGAAGAGGTAGATACAAAGGCTTTTGTGCATTTGAATCATCCTTTGCTTGCAGTGAAAAAAAAGTTCAGCGGCAGTTATACCTTAACCTATCTGCTGGCGCAGCCGGGAGATGATTGCCTAATTCCGCGTGGGATGATTTTCGATGCGGTTAAAACATCTGCCGGAGTTGACATCCATTACCGGGTGGAGGATTTTTGCGGCATAATTTCTTTCTGGTGCGATGCTCCTGATCCTGACATTGTGATTGCCGGAAACCGGTTCAGGATAACGGTTGAAGAAGAAACAGAGGCCGCCTTTTATATCGCTATGGTCGATTCCCTTGACAGTGACGATCTGGTTTCAGATATGGCCGCCTTGAAACAACAGGTGAGACTGAACGGTTTTGACGGGATGTTAGCGTCCCATACCGAAGCCTGGAACAAGTACTGGCTGGATTCGTATATCGAACTTTCAGACAGGAAACAGATGAACGCCTATTATACCGCACAGTACCATTTACGGATTTCTTCGACGCGCTGGTCGGTCCCGGTCGGGATTTTTCCAACTCACTGGCAGGGTAAATATTTCTCATTCGATGACTATTTCTCGTTTATGGGACTGCTTTCCAGCGGTCATTTTGACGCGGCCCGGAAGATACCGGAATATCGTTTCAGCTTGTTGAATGCGGCGAAAGACCGGGCGCATCGTTATTTCGGGCAAAATTCTTCAGGCGGACGCTGGGCATGGCAAACGGTTGAAGATGGTTCGGAAATGGCGACGCCGGGTTTCTGGATAGAACATATTTTTCATCTTGCTCACATTACTCTATCCGCCTGGTATTATTATCTGTTCTCCGGAGATGAACATTTTTTACAGGAAAAAGGTTATCCGGTCATCAAAGCGGCGGCGGAATTCTATCAAATTCAGGCGGTGTATAAGATCAGCGATGATCGCTATATAATTGGTAAGTGCACCGATTTGGAAAGACTGGGACCCGCCCGTGAAAATGCTTTTATGACAACTTGCGGGGTTATTGCCACTTTCGACGCGGCGGTAGCGGCGGCGGAAAAACTGCATGTCGACAGCTCTCAGGTAAAGGAATGGTCTTTTCTGGCGGAAAAATTACGGCAGAGTCTGCCGGTAGAGGACGGTCGATATGTACCGTATCCGAAATGCGACCAGAAAAGTATCGCGGTCTTTGCCGGAACTTTCCCTTATCATGTTCTGACAAAGGATGACCCATGCCAGAAGTCGGCAATGAGTGATTATCTTGAAAATGAGTCGGAGTTCGGTAATATGTATCCGGTTGGCAACTCGGTTTGCGTCTGGTACGCCGCCTGGAAAGGCATTGCAAGGGCTAGGATGGGCGATGGGGCCGGGGTTATGAGTTGCCTCGATCAAGCCACCGGGGAAGTCAATTGTTTTTCAGAAATTTTTGAAATCAAAAATCCGGCGCATCATCCGTGGTTCACTACCGCCGAAGGCGCTTATATTCAAATGCTCAATGAAAGCCTGTTGCAGTCAGATGATGAGCGGATTATTGTGTTTGATTGCGGCAGAAGTGATTATGCGTTTAAACTTCCCGCTGTCGGTGGGATTACGGTTGAGTTTGCGATGTGCGATAGTGTTGTTACAGCCTTGAAAATTACGTCGCCTGTCGCCTGCCAACGGATTGTTTCCGTTCCCGATGGAAGAAGCTTTGAACTGGATTTTGAACCGGGACAGTTGCATACGCTTATTGGTTGACATATTTTATTTTGCTATAGCATGCAGATCGTCTTCGGTCAAGTTTGCTCGATGGGACTTTTTCCCTGTCAGAGGTCAATAATTTTTTCCATGCTGGAGATAAAAAAGCTAAGCTCCAATTACGGTAACTTTTAATCGGCCTCACCTTTTTTGAACTTAACAAAAAAAGGAGAAATCAATATTCCCGCAATCAGGCATATTGTTATTGAAAGCATTGCGGGGATGGCGGGGATAATATTGCTGATCATTAAGATACAGATTATGCCGGAAAGAACACAAGGTACAAGCATTACCAGAATATAAGAGGTAAAATCAATCTTAATTTTTTGACTGCATGAATGACATTTAAAATTTGAACTTATAATAAATAATAATGTGAACCGGTCATATGGCTTGCCGCAATAAGGACATTTTGCTTTGTAGCTCATGCTGATTCTCCATTATTCATTTTGCAATATCATGCAGATCGTTTTCGGTAAGGTTTAGTGCGTCAGCTATTTTTTGCAGTCGCTGCAGGTTGTGAAATTCTTCCGGCGCATGGGCGTCGCTGCCGAAAGTGAATTTGCACCCGGCCGCTTTAGCCAGCGAGAAAACCCGGATCGGCGTTTCCGGAGAGAAAATTCTGCCTCTGGCCGGATTGGGCAGAAAACATGGATTGATCTCTATTCCGACATTGTTTTCCGCCGCAATACCGAAAGCGTCGGTCAGTTCCGCATCCGATAAACTGGTAATTGCC
Source organism: Victivallales bacterium (assembly GCA_963676655.2). Classification (GTDB taxonomy): domain Bacteria; phylum Verrucomicrobiota; class Lentisphaeria; order Victivallales; family Victivallaceae. Next base: position 860,791 of record CAXXKX010000004.1, read on the forward strand.
GCTTCATAGGTACTGTCGTAGCCGAATGGAAACAGCGGATGAACAATCGCGTCCGCCAGACCGCTGGAAACGGCAGAAACAAAGAATGCCAGCATGTGTTCAGCTATGCCGCGCGGTGAAGTGTCGACCGGTTGTTCCATAAATTCTTTCATGTGGAAATGGCTGGCGGACATCATGACATAATCAAGATTGTTTTTTAATTCATGGGTGATTCCGAATACCCCCGGCGCCTGGGTGTCTGCCTCGCATCCAACCAGAATCTCGATATCCCATTGTCTCGCATGAATGACGTCATGCAGTTGGAGGTTGGCTGAACCGTCCATCGGTTCGTACCAGACGCTTGCCGGATACTCCGGAGAATCCCAGACATGATCGGCCAGACCGATTTTTTTGATGCCGCCTTTTGACCAGGTTTTAATCACATTTTCCATGGTTTGTTCCGGACTGCGGCAGCAGCGTGAGAGGTCGGTGTGGATGTGCATGTCGGATAAGATTTTCATCTTAATTTTCCTTATTAAAATTCTCTGTCTATCATACGCCCTTGGACGTATGCTGATTGTATGTCATATTCGGTTTTAAAACTTACTTGAGAACCTAATTCGTACGTTTTCATACTTATTTTTCCCGGTATGGCCTCAATCAGTTTAAATTCAAACGGAACTTCGCTGAACGCCGAGACCGTGACGAATCGGCAATTGTTTTTTTCAACCGCCATATTTATATGGGTATGAGCTCCGAGTACCAGTGAAGTGTGTTTTAGATGTTTGCTTAAAATTTCGTGAAAATTTCCTTGCGGGGCATGGAACGGTTCGGTCCCCCCATATTGTTCAGGCGGAACTCCATATACTGGAGAATGGGTTATGATAATCCGGGTTGTGCATTTTTTATCAAAATCGTCTATCAGCCCCCATTGCGCATTGGTCAGCCATGGTATTTGCGGTTTTTCAGGGTCCCAGAATAACGGTGTTTCGCACCAGTTACAAGTTAATACGTCTAACTGAATGCCCGGTTTGATGATGCGAAAATCAGGTTTGCCGCCTGGAAAAAACTGCGGTGCGGTTTGCAGCCAAAGCGTGATGGAGTCTTCCGCTGTCAAATCATGATTGCCTGGGGTCATGTAGACCGGGCAGGGGAGACGTTTGAATAGTTTGACCGCCTCTTCGATATTATCAGGAGTTGCCGATTCAACCATATCGCCGCCGTGCATGACGAAATCAATGTTTCCTTCTTTGCTAATAAAACAGGCAAGAAGGTCAATCACTTCCCGAAAATGGGCCAGGTAACGCGGCTGCTTCATGTAACCTTCGCTGTCACTGCCCCCGATATGGGTATCTGCTAAATATATGAATTTCATGTTTGCTCCATTTTCGTTAATTTATACCTGTAAACTTTAAAATCCAGTAAAAGCGATGAAATAGCCTTGCATTTTAATTGATTTGCATAATTTGTCTGCTATATTATTGAGCTGATCATGTATTAAATTAATTTCAAATTTTGAAGGATATTTGTGTAATGAGTGAACAAAAGAAGAACCAGATTGACAAAAAGACTCTGGACGCGGAAATCACTAATGCCCTTACGGATGAGTTTGACCGCTTTGAACATTTTGCCATAACCAGGTGGAAACAGATTATCTGGTGCGGCGTTTTGATTATCGTAATTGTTGCCGTTATTTTTGGTGCTATGGCGATTCAGGAATCCTCGGACCGCACTGCCGCTGCGGCGTTGAGTAACGCCAAGACAATTGAAGAGATTAACAAGGCAATCGCCGATTATCCAAATCATAAGGCCGATATCAGTGCCAGAATGAATCTGGTCAAGATATACTTTGATAAAAAAGACTATAAAAATGTTCTTGCCCAGTATGCGGAACTTGAAAAGCTGGATATTCCAAAACAGTTGAGAATGCGTCTTCGCCTGGATGCCGCATACATTGCGGAATTGCAGAAGGATTACCCCGGCGCCATCAGTAAGTTCGCGGCTATTGGCGCGGATACTCTGGGTTTTGACGAGTCATACCGCTGTGAAGCCAATTACGCGGCAGGCCGCCTTTCGGCTGAGATTAAAAAGTGGAATGATGCCGCAAAATTTCTTTCGATGAGTAAAAGTATGGTAGTGGCCCGCGATAATTTCCAGGCGGTTGATTTTTTCAAGCAGCAGGCGTCTTTTATGTATGATCGACTGGTTGCGGAAGGCAAAATTAAACAAGTTGCTCTTCTGCCTAAAAAGATTGTCAAACCGGTTGCCGCCGTTCCCGGTAAACCTCTTAAGTAAAAATGTCCGGTCTGACCAAAAAACAGGTAGCGCTGATTCGGTCATTGTACACTCGGCATGGCCGAAAAAAAAGCAATTTGTGCGTTTGTGAAGGTGAACGTTGCTGTGCTGAGCTATTTACTTCCCGTCCTGATCTGGTCGAATTTGCCGTATGTTCGACCGAGTTTGATGTTAGTTATCCGGATATTGATTTCATCATAGTTCCACCTGATATGTTGCAAAAAATATCTGCGACCGTAGCTTCTCAAGGTGTTCTGGCGGTGGTGAAACGCCCTGAATCATTATCGCCTGCAATGATTCCATCTGATCCTTTCATTTTGATTCTTGATAGAATTGCTGATCCCGGCAATTTCGGCACTATTTTACGGACCTCTCATGCCGTCGGCCTGAGAGAAGTCTGGTATACTGCCGGTTCGACGGATGCTTTCAGTGATAAAACCATCAGATCGGCAATGGCTGCTCAATTCAAAGTGAATTTGCGCTGTCTGCCTGATCTTTCTTCTGCCGTTGATTTATTATTTCAGTTTGGATATAAAAGTATCTATCGTACTGATCCGCATCAAGGTGAAAGCTGCTTTAAATTCCCGGGATTATTTGATAAAAGCGGCTTGATCATTGGTAATGAAGCAAATGGAGCAGCAACAATTCCCGGCGCGGTCGATGTAACTATTCCCATGCCCGGAGACGCCGAAAGCTTGAATGCGGCCCAGGCAACTACCGTGTTCTTATTTGAATTTGTCAGACGTCTGCAAATTTAACTTTGCAGCTTTCTGAAGCAATAGATAACTGCTCCGGCGGGGCTGAGGCCTCGGCTCAGTTGTTTTTTGTTGACCCGGTCGGGATTATCGAATTTTGCGCCCATTTCACGGATGAATAATTTTGAACCGAGAATCGCTCCATCGCTGAAGTGGCGGGTGCGTCGCAGGAAACGGATCGGCATCGATTCTTTGCGTTTGGCTTGTTCCTGCGCCTCGAATATCTCCTCGCTGGAGGCTCCGCTCTCCGCCGCGACTATTCGCGCCAGTTCACTTCGAAAATAGCTGAATAGGTCGTTGTCGCTCCATTTTGAGGTGTCGCGATGCCAGATATTTTCTTTCAGATGTTTGACGAAGTTTGCTTGAAAGACGTGTTTGCCGGTGCCGCAGTACCGCCCCCAGGTTGTGAAATGGTAGTCGGCGGGATTGGTCGTTAGTCCGGCACGAACGGGGTTCAATTCTACGTATAAAACGCACGCTTCCAGGGAATTGCGACTGTCAAGAATGACGCTTTTGAATTTATTGGCCCATAGTTTGCCGATGCGGTCGCGGGATTGGTTGTAGACGACGGTGAAGCGTTGTTGAAAGGCGCGCATAAAGTAGCTTATGTCGATCATTTTGAGGCCAACTTTGCGACATATTTCAGGATTGGCCGGATTAATCTTTGGCATTTGTTTTGGCGCGTAAGTGAACTTCTCTAACATACTGCTGTAGTAATTGTTGTGTCGTCTGGCAATATCTTCGATCGACGGCAATTCGTCCGGTCCAGGAGCGTAAACGACCACATGGAAATGGTTGCCCATCCAGGCGGCAGAGATCACCTCAATCAGAAAATATTCGCAGAGATTCTGCAGTAATCGAAAACCGTATTCCATGTCGACCCGATTGAACGGTTTTTCTCCTCTGCAACCGGCAGCTCGGTTCATCAGGTGGTAGTAGCAGCCTTCGCCTTTGACTTTCATGCGCGTTCCGCGTCCTGCCATGATTTTTCCTTCATTGTTGACAAGTTTACAGTTAATATAGTGGGTGAAGACGGATTTGTCAAATTTAATCATTAATTGATTTTTAAAAAACATATAATAACTTATTTATTAACATATTATGTTTTTATTTTTTATGTGGACGATGCTTTGTGATTGGCAAATTAGAAGGTTGGGATATTAAAATGTCCAACTAAAAATTTGCTACTTGGCTTGATGACAGAATTGACGGTTGTATATTATGTTTTTATATGAAATCTTTTTGGGTAAAATTTTTAGCTTATGTATTTTCTCTTGCTTGTGCTCTAGGAGCCCTTGTATGGTGGATAGGTCGGCCTGTGCCGACGATTTCAGCAAGTCTTCCAGGGCAGGATAATGTTCCCCCTGGCGCTCGAAATAAAATTGAAAAAATTGATATCGGCCAATTTTTTAAGCTATTCGACAATAAATATGATAAAACATTAACTGGCGAGTGGCCACGTTTTAGAGGCAAAGATTTAACGAATATTAGTCGTGACGGTATCAAATTGCTGGAGACATGGCCCGAAAAAGGCCCGAAAGTGATTTGGCGTAAGAAACTCGGAGAAGGTCATGCTGCTCCGGTTATTTACAAAGGAAAAATTTTTCTGCTTGATTATCTTGAGAATGAACAGGCAGACGCACTGCGATGTTTTTCTTTGCGGGATGGTCACGAGCTTTGGCGGCGCTGGTACAATGTAAAGATCAAGCGCAATCACGGTCGATCCAGAACCGCTCCTGCTGTTAATAAAGATTATGTGGTGACTATTGGACCCAAATGTCAGGTCATGTGCGTAAAGACGGATTCCGGAGATTTGCTTTGGGGAAAGGACCTGGTGAGAGAATACGGTACAGAGATTCCGCAATGGTACACCGGTCAGTGTCCTTTGATTGACGGTTCGACAGTAGTTCTTGCTCCCGGAGGAAATAATGTTTTAATGATGGGAGTCAATGCCGCTGACGGGAAGGTGTTGTGGACAACTCCGAACCCGGATAAATGGAAGATGTCGCATGCCTCGGTTATGACGATGACTTTGGCCGGGCGCCGGATGTATGTTTATACTGCACTTGGGGGAGTGGTCGGCGTTGCGGCGGACGGCGCTGACCGCGGTAAGGTATTGTGGAAGACATCTAAGTGGTCGCCGTCGGTGATTGCTCCGTCCCCGGTGATCATGAACGATGGCTTGATCTTTTTGACTGCCGGCTACGGTGCCGGAAGTATGACGATCAGGTTAACTTTTCAGGACGGAGAGTTCAAGGTGCAGGAGATTAACCGTTATCGTCCGCGGCAGGGACTGGCGTTGGAACAGCAGTCGGCAATATACAGTGACGGAATATTATATGGAATCATGCCAAAGGACGCCGGGGCGCGCCGGATGCAGTTTGTCGGATGTATTCCGGACAATGTAGCGGAGTTCAGAGTGATCGGCCCACGTGATTTGCGTTTTGGGTTGGGACCAATGATCAAGGCTGACGGCAAATTTTATATCCTGGATGACCGCGGAACTTTGACCATGTTGAAAATTGCCGGAGAACGGTGTTATGTGTTGGGGCGTCATAAAGTTCTTGACGGGCATGACGCCTGGGGCCCGATAGCTTTGGCAGACGGGTTTATGCTCGTTCGCGACTCGACATCAATGGCATGTTTGGATTTGAGAGGTGAAAAATGAAAAAAAGTATCAAGTTGATCCTGATTTTTATGGTTAATTTGTGTTTTCTTGGTGGAGTAGTTTTTTTGATTGTCAAGAGTGGGGGAGGGAATGAAGCGCAAATAAAAGTTCCTGAGACTCCTCCTCAGGAAAAGGTCGAAACTCCATGGGCAAAAATTGCAGTATACAAACTTCAGACGAAAAGCGCCAGGGCGATGGTTTTTGTGCGAGAAAAGGATTTTCTGGTAGCCGACGATGCCGGGATAACCGCTTACAGCGAAGACCGGAAGCAGTTGGGGATAATTCCTGTAACCGGGGAAATTGTATCGCTGGCGGTCGATAAAATAATTATTTATGCGGCGCTGCCCCGGCAGATTGTAAAAATTAATGGTTCCACAATAAAACGTTGGCCGGAGCTTGATTCAAGGACCAGGCTTACTTCAATAGTCTTAAGCGGGGGGCGTTTGTTTGCCGCCGATGCGGGCAACCGCAAAATATATTGTTTTGATGAAAACGGTAAAAAACTATGGGAGTCTGCTGGCGCGGAAGGGGAAAAATTTGTGGTGCCGAGTCCGTATTTCGATATGGTGCCGGATGGAGATGGTGGAGTCTGGATCGTCAATCCCGGTCGGCACCGGATCGAGAACTACGCGAAAGACGGCAAATTCAAGGCGCAATGGAAACCTTTGGCGGCAAATGCTTTTTCAGGATGTTGCAATCCGGCGTATTTGGGGATACTTTCAGGAGACAGGTTCGTAACTCTTGAGAAAGGAACCGTCAGAGTTAAATTGTTCGCCCCGTCCGGTGAAATGATCGAGTACGTGGTTCCGGAGAGCGGTTTCAATCCGGGCGGGTTCAGGTATGACCTGAAAGTTCTGCCAGATGAAAAGATTGCTATTTTAGACGGATATGCCGGAGAGATAAAGATATATGCCAGGAGAAATCATGAAAAATAAACTGACGAGACGTGATTTTCTTTTATCGCTGCCGCGTTGGCTGATTGCCGGTGCTTTGGGGGGCGGAGGCTATTTATTACTGAAAAGAAGCCGGGAAAAGTGTACTTCTGCGGACCAGTATTGCCGAACCTGCGGGCGCAGCTCATCCTGCGGTCTGCCGGCGGCTATATCTTACCGGAGGATCGGTAAATGACTGAACAGCCTGCTAATTTGAAAAGAAGAACGTTTTTGCGTTGGACCGCGCTGGCTGGCTTGGCCGCGGCGGTTATGCCCTGGTTGTGGCGTAAAAAGAAAGAAGATACGGTTTGGCAGCTGGACCCGGCGAAATGCATTCAATGCGGACGTTGCGCTACAGCCTGTGTCTTGACGCCATCGGCCGTGAAATGCGTTCATGCGTATGCAATATGTGGTTATTGTGACCTTTGCAGCGGATATTATATTGAGAAGCCGACCAAACTGGATACCGCTGCGGAAAATCAGTTGTGTCCGACTGCCGCCATCAAACGGACTTTTATCGAAGATCCGTATTTTGAATATACAATTATCGAAGACAAGTGCATCGGGTGCGCCAAATGCGTCAAGGGCTGCGCTGCTTTCGGCAACGGTTCATTGTTCATTCAGGTGCGCCATGACCGTTGCAAGAACTGCAATATTTGCGCCATCGCGGAAGTTTGTCCGGCCAAGGCTTTCAAACGGGTTCCGATTTCACATCCCTATATTCTGAAAGGTGACGGCGCATGAAAAAACTCATTTTGACAAGTTTTTTTGCCATCGGTGGAGTAATGCGACTGCCGGCTCAATTCAGGTTCCCGAAACCGGAATTCACTTCCGGCTACGAAAGTCCGGTTTTGCAGCAACCGTTGCCGGAGGCGGGATGGATGCAGTATTTGGCGTTAGGGGTATTGTTGTTGATACTGGTTTTGACCGGTTACGTGGTTTATAAACAGCGGTCGCGCAAATTACAGATCGGCTTGCTGGTATTTTCGCTGGCCTATTTCGGTTTTTTCCGGGAAGGCTGCGTATGTGCGATCGGGTCGATTCAGAATGTGGTCGCGGCTTCGGCTGATTCCGCGTTTCCGTTGTCGCTGCCGGTGCTGGGATTCTTTGCTTTGCCGCTGGTGGCCGCATTGTTTTTCGGCCGGTTGTTCTGCGGGGCGGCTTGTCCGATGGGGGCATTGCAGGAACTGGTAATGGTGCGTCCGGTCCGGGTGAATAAAACGCTTGACCGGGTTTTACGGATGTTTCCGCTCTTCTACCTTGGCGCGGCGGTCCTTTTTGCTTATACTGGACTCGGGTTCATCATTTGCTCCTGGGACCCTTTTGTTGGATTTTTCAGATTGACCGGTTCAATGCTTATGTTGATAACGGGAATTGTTATTGTGCTTTTAAGTTTGTTTGTTGCCCGGCCTTATTGTCGTTATATCTGTCCTTACGGGGCGCTGTTGAAAGGGGCGGCGTTCTTTTCGCCGCGACAGGTGTCGATCACTCCGGATGAGTGCATAAACTGTCGGCTGTGCGAATCGGCGTGTCCGTCCGATGTGATCATTCCGCCGCGTCCGGAGAAGTATCCGGAGCCGGGATATGCCGCGGTGCGCCGGATACAATTGATCCTGGCATTTACGCCGGGAATAATCGCGGTCGGGGTCATTGCCGGTTATCTGCTGGCCCAGCCTGCCGCGTCGCTGGATCGCGACATTATGTTGCTGAGGAATATCAAGGCCGGTAATATGAAGGATGAAGCGGTTGCGGCTTTTATGGCGACGCGAGCCCCGGTTAAAGACTTGGCGGCAAAGGTTGAATTGCGCAAACGTCAGCTGAAGAGCGGCTGGATGCTGTTTGGCGGCTGGTGCGGCCTGGTGGTTTCCGGCAGTCTGATCTCCGCTAGCCGGAGACGGCGTAACCGGGATTATATTACCGATCGTTTGAATTGTGTCTGTTGTTCGCGTTGTTACGCATATTGTCCTCGCGAACTCAAACGTAAAAAAATTGAGGTGGAAACGGAACATGAAAACTGATAATATAAATTTACTGCGCGAAGCAAGTAAGATTGTGGCGAAAGTGACCGCTGTTTTTATGATGGTTGTGGCGATTATCATGGTCATGCAGTATTTTCAACTGAAAAAGATTGCGCCGGAGACGTCGCCGCTGCTGCCTAAATTGCGGTCTCAACTCAGTTCGGAACCCGGTAATGAAGCGCTCCGGGAGCGGATTCGCGATCTTGACCTGCTTTCCCGGCGCGCATGGTTTACCGGGCAGGATCAGTTGCGGACCGGCGGATTTCTGCTTTTGGGGGCCGGTGGCGTTTTGTTGGCGGCATTGATTATTCTTGGTGTAACCGCGAAAAAAAGGGTTGATGACGAGTCTTGTCCGGGGATGGTGGAAACGCCGCGTACCGGACTGCGGATCGCAGTAGCCCTGACCGGTATCGGATTGTTTGGCGGGGCTTTGGCGGTGGCGTTCGTTTATGACATAGGAGACAACGGCGAAAAAAATACGGCTCCGATTGTGGTGAAAAAAGTTACGGCGGAAGAATTCTATGAGAACTGGCCTGGTTTCCGGGGGGCTGATGCTCGTGGAGTTGTTTCGGAAGGAAAACTCTTTACCGACTGGGATATTACACTGGGACACAATTTACTCTGGAAAACCAAAGTTCCGCTCAAAGGATTCAGTTCGCCGATTGTCTGGCAGGACAAAATTTTTGTAACCGGCGGCGATAAAAAGACACGTGAAATTTACTGTTATGACGCAAATAACGGAAAATTACTGTGGCAACACAATGTTACGGGAATTTCCGGCAGCCCGGTAAAACCGCCGAAGGTAACCAGTGACACCGGTTACGCAGCGTCAACCCCGGCCACGGATGGTCATCGGGTTTTTGCCATTTTCGCGACCGGCGATTTGGTTTGTACTGACTTTGACGGCAAGCGGATTTGGGCGAAAAACCTGGGCGTACCTGAAAATCCTTATGGTTATTCAAGTTCGCTGTTGACGACCCCGGATAAGTTGATTGTTCAGTATGATGATGAACGGCGCCAATTGCTGTTGGCCTTTGATTCAGCCAGCGGCCGAGAACTCTGGCGCAAACAGCGCAAAGCAGCCATTTCCTGGTCGTCTCCCGTGAAAATAGATCTTAACAACAGCAGTCAGATCGTTATTTTAACCTGTGCTTCGGTGGAGGCATACGACCTTGAGACCGGCAAGCAACTTTGGCGGGAAAACTGTATGGCCGGCGAAGTGGCCACGTCAGCCTGTTTTGCCGGAGGGCGTGTGCTGGTTGCCAATGACAATGCGGTTGCCGCCGCAATTGATCCGGTCAAGGGCGAGGTTTTGTGGGAAAATGATGAAATTGATTTGCCGGATGTATCCTCGCCGATCGGGCTGGGCGATATGATGTTCATATTTACCAGCGGCGGGGTGGTCGAGTGTGTCGACGCCGGTGCCGGCAAGAAGTTGTGGGAACATACTCTTAGTGACGGCTTTTACAGTTCGCCGGTTCTGGTCGGGAACCGGATTATCGCAATTGATATGAAAGGGGTGGCCCATATAATAATTCCGGACAAAAAGCAGTTTATTCAGGAACGGACCTGCAAAGTTGGAGAAATGGTAGTGGCAAGTCCGGTTCCAGGTAAAAATAAACTATGGCTGCGTGGCGTCAATTACCTCTATTGCGTCGGGAAACGGGAGAGTGCCGAATGACGGACGACGCGTTGCGTAAAAGCCTGTTGAAATTGGTCGAGAAGCATGGTCGGGACAGGCGTTCGCTGATTCACCTGCTTCAGGCGATACAGGACCAATATAATTATTTATCACCGGAAATTCTGGCTCTGCTGCCGGAAATAACCGATGTTACTCCAACCGAGATTACCTCCGTAGCCACCTTCTATCGGAAATTTCGCTTGCGTCCGGCTGGCCGTCACTCGATCCGGGTCTGTATCGGGACCGCCTGTCACGTCAAAGGCGCAGAACGGGTTTACGAGGCTTTTCGGCAGCATCTGCATATCTTAGAGGATAATGATACTGATTCACGCGGCTTGTTTACGGTTGAAAAAGTGGCCTGTCTCGGCTGCTGTATGCTGGCTCCGGCGGTGCAGGTTGATGATGTGATTTACGGCTGGGTGGAGCCGGGCAGGGTGGATAATGTGATTCGTGATTTTCTCGCTTCGCGCGGCAGTCAGGAAGTGACTGATGCCGGAACTTCCGATGCGACCAGCGGAGAGGCCAGAATTTGCTTATGTTCCAGTTGTGCCGCTTCAGGAGCTGAAAAAGTTTTTCAGGAATTGCGGCGTTGTGCCGCAGAATTCAAGCTTCCGGTGCGTCCGCTTGAGGTCGGCTGCGATGGAGTTTCCTACCGTTCCCCACTGCTTCGAATCAGGGATCGTGCCGGGAACCTGTTCAACTATGCCTGTGTTGAGCCGGATGCAGTCAATTCAATTTTGCTGCATCACTTTGCGCCGCGTTCCTTGTTTAAAAAAGTTGCCGCCGGTTTTAATCGGCTGGCGGCCGGAGTGCTGGGGGATGATTCCGGGGTATGGCGTCATCGGGTTACCGGCGTTCGCGATACTGAAGATAATTCCTATTTGGCGTCACAGGTCCGGATCGCTACTGAACATTGCGGTGAGATCGACCCGTGTAATCTGGAATTGTATATAAAACATCATGGGTTTGTCGGTTTAGAAAAAGCGCTGAAAATGCCACCGCAGGCGGTAATTGACGAGATTGCCCATTCCGGCTTGCGCGGTCGCGGTGGCGGTGGTTTTCCGACCGGAAGAAAGTGGCAGACCGTGGCCAATGCCCCGGGTAAACGCAAATATCTTGTATGTAATGCCGATGAGGGTGATCCCGGAGCCTTTATGGATCGGATGCTCCTGGAATCTTTCCCGTTCCGAATCATCGAAGGCATGATGATCGCGGCTCATGCGGTTGGCGCGGAACATGCCTTTATCTATGTCAGGGAGGAATATCCGCTGGCGGTCAAACGCATTCGCAAAGCGGTGAATGATTGTCATCACGCCGGATATGGCTTGAAAATAGAAGTTGTCGAAGGTGCCGGGGCTTTTGTCTGCGGCGAGGAAACCGCGTTGCTGGCCGCGCTTGACGGACGTCGCGGCACGCCGAGTTTTCGCCCTCCGTTTCCCTCTGAATGCGGTTTTGACGGATGTCCTACTTTAATTAACAATGTTGAGACTTTTGCGGTTGTGCCATGGATATTGCGGCATGAGGCTGAAACTTTTGCCGGACACGGCACCAAACTGAGTCGTGGCACCAAGACTTTTGCTTTAGCGGGTAAAATCCGGCGCGGTGGCCTGATTGAGGTTCCGATCGGAATGCCTTTGCGACGAATAGTCAATGAGATCGGCGGCGGCGTTCCTGACGGAAAGCGTTTGAAGGCGGTTCAGGTCGGCGGTCCTTCCGGCGGTTGTGTCCCTGAAGCTAAATGTGACTTGCCGGTTGACTATGAAGCGCTGACCGAAACTGGCGCGATAATGGGTTCCGGCGGGATGGTTGTGCTGGATAACACTGATTGCATGGTCGATATCGCCCGTTATTTTCTGGCGTTCACCGCACTCGAATCGTGCGGTAAATGTACATGCTGCCGGGTCGGTACGGTAAAAATGCTTGAAATTCTGGAAAAAATTTGTCGCGGTCAAGGTAAAAAAGGCGATATTGAGCGTCTTGAGGAATTGGCCGAACTGGTCAAAGCCGGCAGTATCTGCGGCCTGGGCCGTACCGCACCCAATCCGGTGTTGTCGACCTTGAAATTCTTCCGGGACGAATATGAAGCTCATCTTCAGGGAAGGTGCCCGGCCGGTAGATGTCGCGACCTGATAACTTATACCATAACTGATCGTTGTATCGGCTGTTCCCGTTGCGCCCGGGCCTGCGGTGCCGGAGCTATCGCTTTCACACCATGGGAAAAACACGTTATCGATCAGGATAAATGCGTGAAATGCGGTGCTTGCGTTGAAGTTTGCCCGGAACATGCGGTCGAGGTGAAATAATGCTGAAAGTTACCATTGATAATGTTGAAACTGAAGTCGCGCCCGGAACCACCGTGCTGACTGCGGCCGGCGACGCCGGAATTGCGATTCCTACCCTTTGTTACCTTGAATTATGCGGCGCGTCCGGTTCGTGTATGGTCTGTGCTGTTCGTAATCTGGCGGACAACCGGATGATTCCGTCTTGTGTCGTCAAATGCGTTGACGGCATGAGGATTGACGCATCCGGTCCGGAGGTAAAGCAGTTTCGTCGCAAGGTCATTGAACTGCTCCTGAACGAGCATCGCGGGGACTGTGCCGCGCCATGCCAACAGGCCTGTCCTGAAGGTCTCGACATTTCGACCATGCTGCATTTGATAGTGCAGGGCAAGCGTGAAGAAGCCGCGTCGTTACTGTTTCATTATATCCCTGACCCGCGGACCACTTGTCCTGATTGTCGCGGCGGTTGCGAGATGGCCTGTCGCCGGGGATTATACGAGGAACCGGTGGCGATTCGGGAGATTATTGCAAATTTATGCGAGGTGGAACCGATTGATTATCCGGTAACGCTTGAGCCGGAGGACACATATATGCATCGCTTCGGCCTGGCAACCGAAACTGAAATGAAGATATTCATTGAGAAGAAATACGCAGTGGATGAGTTGGGGGAAGCCGCCCGCTGTCTGCGTTGTGACTGTCGCTCGAGAAGCAATTGTAAATTACGGGATTTGGCGTCAGAATATGAAGCTAAACAAAAGCATTTCGGCGCTTCTTCAGTTAGTTTCGACCGGCAATTTTATGGTGAAATAGGTTACGAAGTCGGTAAATGCGTTAAATGCGGCAATTGTATAACTATCGGGAATCGGTTAAAACCCGGACGCGGTCCGGTCTTCTCCGATCGGGGCGCGACGATAAGAGTTACTGCACCATTCGGCGTGGATGAAAATACTATATTTGAAGATATTGCCGAGGAATGTTTACAGTCGTGTCCGACCGGAGCGTTATTTCGCAAGGAGGACCAGTGATTAACTTTAAAAAAACGTTGCTTCTCGTATTTTCAGCGCTGATTTTGTTGGGGGCTGTTTTAACTTTCAAGTTTATGGTTCGCCAGGCTCCGACCGGGATTGGACAGAAAGCTGAATCAGTGCCCGAAGAATTTGGTTCATGGCCGATATTTCGTGGTGATCGACAGCTGACCGGTTATGCAAAAGCGATTCCAGCCAAAGTTGAAGTTTCATGGCGTTTCCGTGCGAAGGCATCTGTCAATGGTGGTCCGGTTGCCGCTGAAGGCAAACTTTTTTTCGGAGATTCCGAAGGCACGTTATATTGTCTGGACATTTATTCCGGCAAACCATTATGGCAGAAAAAAATATCTGACGGGTTCAGTGCCCCGGCTCTTTTGGTTGATGGTATTTGCTATATTGGTAGCCAGTCCGGAATTTTTTATGCGTTGTCGATGGCGGACGGGAAAGAAATCTGGCAGTATAAGTGTCCTGAACAAATCAATGGTTCGGCTAATTATTTTCGTCAGGACGGACAGCTTTGCATTGTTTTCGGGTGTTATGATTTTCAACTGCGATGTCTGAACGGCAAAGATGGAAAAGTCTTGTGGTCTGTAAAAACCGGTAATTATATCAACGGTGCTCCGGCGATTGATGGCATGAATATTATTTTTGGTGGTTGTGACGGCTATATAAGGTATGTTGATTGTCTATCTGGCAGGGAAATGCGAAAAGTGAAGTTAAAATCATATATCCCGGCATCTCCCGCAGTCTATGATGCAACAACTTTTGCCGCGACATATGACAACAAGGTTTATGCACTGAATAAGGAAGGAAAAACTCTATGGAGTTTTGATTCAGGCAATGATTCCGCTCCTTTTTTAGCATCTCCGGCAGTCAATAGCAAATTTGTTGTCGTTGGTGATCGTGATGGAGTGGTTTATATTCTTAATCGGAAAGATGGTAAAAAGCTTAATGAATTTCAAGCAGGCGGAGATATTGCTGTAGGTCCGGTCATTTCTGATGATATGTGTATTGTTGCGGCCAAGGACGGATATCTTTATTTTTTTGATCTTGATAGTGCTGTGGAAAAGTGGCGCCACCTTATTGGTACGGAAATTACCGCATCGATATTAATTATTGATAAGTCAATAATTATCGCAGACAACGATGGCAATATAACTCATTTATTGCAAAAAAGCATTTAAATCGAATTTCGCAAGTGTTTTATGATTAATCTCTAATGCTTTATATATATTTAAACCGTCCGACAATTTGACAAACTTGCTTTTAACGTATATATTATCTCAAAACCAACCTAAAGGAGGACAAAATGGAAGCACGCATGAAAGTTAAAGGCGAAGGTTGCTATTACCATCTTTACAACCGAATCGGCTGCATCAAAGGTGAACATCCTTTCTCCAATGCCGACAAGGAATACGGATTCAAACTGCTTCGATATCTCTGCGATTACTTTTTGATCGAGGTGATTTCCGCCGCTTGGATGGGGAATCATTTTCATCTGGTGGTCTACGCTCCAGGACCAGACGAATTACCGCCGCTTGAGGTCATTGTTAAACGACACAACGCCTATTACAAATCAATGAAAAAAATCTTCAAATTCGGACCGAGAATCCCGGTCATCAGCATCGATAATAAGGACCAATGTCAGGAAATAGCGCTCAAAATGATCGATATCAGTCGGTTTATGTCGGCCTATCAACGACAATTTACCTGCGTCTACAATGAAACCCGCAACCGGACCGGACAACTCTGGGGCGGCCGGTTCAAAAGCGTGATTCTCGAACGCATAAACGCCCTGGCTGCCTGCGTCACTTACGTCGAACTTAACCCGGTCCGAGCTGGCTTGAAAAATGATCCGGCGGATTATAATTTCACCACATGGGGGCGCTATTGCAGAAGCGGCAAACACATGTTTTTTAATAATTTCGTCAAACACATCAAGCCCAATATCACCACCGGCGATACCTCGCAATGGACTGATACCGAACTATTTGCGTTCTTCCGTGGCGAACTGGCGCGAATCATTGCAGCGGAAAGCGGCGCGTCGAGTGAAGAAATCTATGCTGCACGCGACAAAGCCCGACAAAAAGAATCAATGCATGTGCGTTTTCTGCGCCGCACCCGGCACTTTACCGAAGGCGCAATTTTAGGTTCAAAAATATTCATTCGCCAAACCGGAAGCATATTTGACGATCCAATTCGAATCGAGAAAAAACACCTCTCCCGAGGCTCCAGCCCCTCCGGTATACTGTATTGTTTTCGAATGCTTCAGGAAAGATGATATGTACTTTAAACGCATGAAATATTAACCTTTAATTGTGCCCTGTCAACGCCGTTTTTGCTCTTTACAACTCTGTGGTTGCCTCGGTAGCCAAAGACTTGTAAAAATCAACCCGGCATTTGGCATCATCACATTAAAAGTTAAATTTCCTCCCGCTCAAAGTATAAATTAAAAAGGTGCTTCCGGCTGAGAAGTATCAGAAGCTGAAAACTCTTTTCTGTTTTGTTCCTGCATTAATTCCCGGAACAGGCGTGATTTTTCCTGCGGGTCTGTTGAGGATGCCAGTTCAGCCTTCAGGTCTGCCAGGCGTTGTTTGTGGTGGAAGTTCCTTATGGTTGCAATACAATCTTCGACCGCTTTTTCAATGATGTCTTCATGCCAGTCAGTTTCCTTCGCAAGGATAGCGCTTAGTTCAGGATTTGGATTCTCTCGTTCCAGGTCGTTGAGACGTTCAATCAAGTGTTCTGAATCACCGTCCAGGGCCGCTCTAATGGCTTCGTCCAATGCCTGGCCGATCGGAGTATTACTCAATATATCTGGTGGCAGATGATGAATCAGCATGCTGCCGACTGTTGGGAAATGTATAGCAAGCTCCAAAAGTACTTTTTCAGATTGTGCCAGTTGTTTCGGGTGTTCAGGTTGGGACGTGGCAGGAGATGTCTGTGATGGTTGTGAATCAAGCGACAGCTCGTTATTTCGTTTGGCTTTGCCACGAAAACGCCTCATTTCCTGAAAAATCGTCTCAAACCGCATGCCGATTTTTTCGGCCAGGTGTCTTGCATAAGATTCGCGTCCCGACCGGCTTTCAATCTTTTGGATATAAGGGAGAATTGCATTGATAATTCTGGTTTTTCCAGCTGGCGAATTTTGATCAAATTGTCCGCTGAGATGAATAATAAGAAAATCACACCAGTCAATGGCATTGGATACCAGCGATGAAATGCCCTGTGGTCCGTTTTGCCGGTAAATTTCATCTGGGTCGCTGTCCGGAGGCATATTGATAACTTTAAGTTCGAAATCAAGCGGCAACAATAGTTCAATAGCCCGGCAAGACGCTTTTTGACCAGCACTGTCTGAATCGAATGCGACGTATAATTTGTCGGCATATCGTTTCAGGATTCGGCCCTGCTGGTCGGTAAACGCGGTTCCCTGAGGAGCGACCGCATTGGCGAAACCGGCGCGGTGCATGGAAATAGTATCGATCTGGCCTTCGCACAAAATAATAAAGCCCTTGTCATGGATTGTCTGACGTCCCTGATAGAGGCCGTAGAGAATTTCCGACTTTCTGAAAACCGGAGTTTCCGGGGAATTTACATACTTGGCTCCTTGTGACTCTTTTTCTACAGTCCTGGCGCTGAACGCGACCGGACGCCCTTGTTCATCAAGAATCGTAAAGACCAGGCGATTGCGAAACCGGTCGTAAATTCTGCCCTGTTCATTTTGAGTGACAATGCCGGCAGTAAGCAGTTCATCGGGAGTATAGCCTTTGCCGGTACCGTAATTCAATGCCGCATCCCAGGAGTCCGGCGCGGCGCCGATCATGAAAGTATCGGCTACATCATTTGGAATCTCACGGGTTCTGAAGTATTGTGCGACCGGAGAATCGGCATTCTGACGTAATTGGGTCATGAACCATTCGGCAAACAGTTTGTTTATTTCAAAAACTTTTTCCTTCATCGAGCGGTTTTGGGCGGCACGCTGGCGCTCTTCCGGAGTTGAATATTCGCGTTCGGGGATGACCACTCCGCAGCGAGTGGCTAGCATGTGGATGGCGGTTGGAAAGTCGACTCCTTCGCGTTCCATGACAAATTTAAAGACATCGCCTCCAGCTCCGCAACCGAAACAATGATAGCGTTGACGTTGTGGTGTGACGGTGAATGAAGGGGTTTTTTCGGAGTGGAACGGACAACAGGCTTTATATGCGGCACCGGCTTTTTTCAGCGGAACATAGCTGTTGATCAGTTCCACTATGTCACTCCGGGATCTGATTTCTTCAACTATTTCATCCGGTACGGCTCGATTCATAACAATGTCTGGTCTTTCAGTTTAATAATAATGCCTTTCCGGTCCGCTTGAGATTTAAGGCCGGGAATGTTTCAGGGCATTATCAAGTATTATGATGAAAGTTCACGAATCCGGTGCCGGATGCGTTGACGCTGATGTTCCAGTTCCGGATTATTTGCAATCAGGTTGAGATATTTTTTATAAAAAGAGATTGCCTTGCTTTTTCTGCCGTGTCGATCCATGCAGATTGCCAGGTTCAAGACAGTTGTATGATTATCCGGCGCGGCGTAGTAAGCTTTGACCAGGCATTTCGCCGTATTGGCGGAATCGTTTCTGGCCGCATAGATCACGCCCATTTCGTTCCATGGTTCGGGACGATCTTTGAAACGCTTGGTTTTGGCCAGTCTTTCATAAAACTGTTCCGGCTTATCCATATTCAATCGGCGATAGACTTGTCCAAGCAGTATCAATATATTGGGATCATCGGGTTTCAGTTTCAAAGCGCTCAAAAGCGGTTGAACTGAATCCTGAATTTTATCCGGGGTTTCAAAATAAAGTCTGCCAAGAATATACTGGGCCAAAAAATTGTCAGGATCACATTTAACGGCTTTACGAGCAGTTTGTATTGCCAGATCTTTGCGGGCATTGTTTTCATAGGCGATTGCCAGCATAAGCCAGGCGGAGGAGTTTTCAGGTTCGCGTCGAGCAGCTTCCATAGCCAGCTCCAGTGCCTCTTTCCAATTATTTTTGCTGCCTGATTCAACTGCCGCATTGAGAATCTGAGTCGTTGAGCGGCGGTCAGGGCCGCAACCTGCCAGAGTGATTACCAGAATGCTTGCGGTTGCAAAATATGTTAAGATTTTAGTCATTAATTTCCTTGCGTTGTCATGGGCGTTTCCAATATTAAAAACTTAACTCGATACTGTGAAAAATCAATCGGTTATTGATGAATATAAGACTTTTTTTTGCTTTTCAGTTGTCAGGGTATTGACATAAGTGAAAATATCCTGTATAATCGATAGCAAAATCAACAAAATCAACAAAATTAGTGTAATTCAATGCAGGGATTAAACATCAAGCTTAATATGTCTGAGGCCAGTTCCGCTCCGATTTACCAGCAGTTGCAGGCGCAACTGCGCGATTTCATTATAAGTGGGGGGCTTACTCCCGGAGCCAGGTTGCCGGACGTTAAGACGCTGGCGACAACGGCTGGAGTCGGGATTAACACCGCCTATCGTGCTTTGGATGGACTGGTTAAAGAAGGTATCTGCTGTCGGCGGCCCAAAAAAGGGACTTTTATCGCGGAATCATTTTGTCCGGTGCCGGTGCTGGATGAACGCCAAATTGTCGGGCTTTTTCATTTTAACATTGACGATTCCGGCGGAGAATTCGGACTGTTCCGGAAGCTGGTGTTTGATGGGGTCAGTAAGGAAGCCAACAAGCGCGGCGTCGATTTATTCTTTCTGTCAGGAGATGCCGAGAGCAGATTGAAGCAATATACCTCGATGCCGGGATGTTCTCCGCGCGGAATGCTGGTTTTTTCTGAGAATTATCAGGAAGTATTGAAACTGGCGGAAATTTTTCCACATATGCGTTTTGTGATAGTCAATTATTACCATGATAATTTTGAGGATACGCCTGATAATATTTACGGGGTGTTCAATGATGATTTCGGGGGATCTTATGCGGCGGCCGACCGTTTCATTGCCGAAGGTGGAACTCATCTGGGGTACATTAATATGACTCTCGCTGACGACAACTATCTTATGCGTGAACGCGGAGCCGCGTCCGCCGCGGCAGACAGCGGGATTCCTTTTTCAGCCTATCAAGTTTCAAACGAAGGTCGCCATGATCAGGTCGAATCAGGATATAATGCGGCAAAAGAGTTGTTTAAAACCTCACCGGAAATTGATGTGGTAATGGCGGCCAATGACAAAATGGCTTCGGGAATCTGCCAGTATCTTGTCGAACAACAGCAGGAAGACAAGGTCAGGGTTTGCGGTTATGACCGGACACACCAGCATTTGCCGTACAACAAGATGTTCAGTTCAATAGCCATTGATTTTCCGCGAATGGGAGAAAAGGCGATAGATCTTATAATTGGCAGCAAGCCGCGGACCAAGATGCTGCAACTGTTTCCGCAGTTGGTTATTAAATAAATTTATATATTAAATTTGCATTTGTCATTTTAACAATAACTATTTATAGAAAGGAAAGAGAAATGTCAAAACGCAATTTCACATTAATCGAGCTTCTTGTGGTAATAGCTATCATTGCTATTCTTGCCAGTATGTTACTGCCTGCCCTTAACAAGGCAAAGGAAAAAGCACGAGCCGTAAAATGCCTGAGCAACCTGAAACAGCTTGGTTTGGCTACTTTGCAGTATGCGGATGATCACAACGGCTTTGCTCCGTGTAATAATTCCCCGACAAACTGGCCGACCCTTATGAGTACCCGCCTGACCGATGCGGGGCCGGTGACCGGATGCGGTTATTTGAATCGCAGCGATACATACTTTTGTCCCTCGTGGGCTCCTTTCAATTTTGAAAAAGCCACTCATGTCGGAACCAGCTTGAGTTTTTGGGTCCGGTATGTATATGGAATGAGGCGCGATGACGCTTATCCGGGATCATCAACAGACTTTGCATACCGCATTTCTGATACACGAAAGTATCCGGATAATTTGACGCCCTCAAGGTTTGTTTTATATGGAGATTCGTATTATACCGGTACAGGACAGCAAACGTCAGCAATGTATGTCAATAACTGCGGCGGTAATAACATAAAATACAAGATGCATGCGCGTCACGGCGACCGGGCCAATGTCTGGTGCGCGGATGGTCATGCCGAATCCCTCAGTCCGGGAGAGCTGACTGGACGATTCAATGTTTATGAAACTCAAATAACAACTTATAATTTCAATTGAGGATTTGCGTAAATGTCAGGAACACATAAACTATTAATGTATTCTTCGGGATTATTGCTGGCGCCGGTTGTCTGCGGTAAGGTCGCGACTCAAGCTTCAAAGGCAGTGAAAATGCCGAACATAATCTTGATCGAGGCTGATGACCACCATTACAAAGCATTGGGGTGCTTGGGTAATCCGGCCATCAAGACTCCAAATATCGACCGTTTGGCCGCACGCGGAGTGGCTTTCAGTAATATGGTTTGTCAAACTCCGGCCTGTTCTCCTTCAAGGAGTTCTTTGCTGACCGGAAGTTATCCTCATAACAACGGCTGCTATACCAACCATAACCTGGGAATAGAGGGCAGTCAGATGAGAATGACTTTTCCTTCCGCATTGCAGCGGGCGGGATATCATACAGCTTTGTTTGGCAAAATGCATTTCCATATTCCAAGTATTCGCAAGATACAGGATGCGACAGACCCCAAATGGATTAAAGCGTGCCAGAAACTTGGTTTCGATGACGTTTTCGGAACTTTTGGAAAACATATGATTGGTCGCAGCACCACTGAGTGCAATTATTCGAAATATTTAAAAAAGAAAAAGCTTTACAAGGTAGTCAGGGATGACTGGAAAAACAATCGTAAAGGCTGGCCCTTGAACTATGTCGGTCCAACTCCATTGAATGAGGAAGATGCCGAGGACGGGTTTCTGGCTTCAAAGGCTGCGGATTGGATAAAAAAGCAGAAAACGGGTAAGCCATTTATGCTTTGGCTTAATTTTTCCAATCCACATCCGCCTTGTGATCCGCCCAAAAAATATGCTTATATGTACGACAAGGCTAAATTACCACCGGCGGCTCCGACTCCTGACTTGCGCGACTTGCCCGTTGATCTGGCCGCACGAGTTAAAAGATTGTCCGCTAAAACGACGCCGGAACAGGCACGTAAAATCCGGGCGCGTTACTATGCGATGATAACTTTTCTCGATTCTTGCGTGGGCAAGGTCATAAATGCGGTTAAAGAAGCCGGATTGACGGGGGACACAGTGATTGTTTATTGTGCTGACCACGGGTCTTTGAACGGTGACCATGGTATGTGGAGCAAGGGGCCGATGTATAAAGGTTCGATCAATGCTCCGCTGGTGATTGCCGGACCGATGGTTACGGAAAAAGGACGTATTGTCAAACGCCCGGTTGAAATGCAGGATCTTGCCGCTACTTTTATGGCCATTGCTGATAAAGGCAAGGCAAGAAAAGAGAATTTCAAGCCCGAAGGAGTGTCGCTGCTGCCTTTGCTGACCGGGAAAGGGAAATTTGCCCGTGACGCCGCGTTTGCCGAGTACGGCGATATTAAGATGGTTGAGGATGGAAACTATAAATACGTTTACGGACCCAACCGGAAACGGCAGTTATTGTTTGATATGAAAAATGATCCTGACGAGACGCGTAATTTGGCAGGGAAACCTGAATATGAAGAGGTAGAACAGAAAATGAAAAATAAGCTGCTGCAATGGCTTGCCGGCACATATTTACATTCAAACTCAAAGCCTCCAAGAAAAAAATAAAAGTGTATTATCTTGAGGCAATTAAAGCTCTTTTATCAAACTAAGGATAATTAATGAAGAAGGTAATTTTAACAATATTCGCTATCGGAGCGCTTGCGGCTGTAAATGCTGAGTATAAGCTGGACAGTCCGTCTCTGAACAAATATGAACTGATGCTCAACCCCGGAATGGAGCAGTTGTCGTTGGACCCGAAACGCAAGGGATGTGCCGAGAGCTGGTTTGCCGGCAGTCGGACCGGAAAAGGTTCCGCACTGGTGGACGATGCGAAATCGGCTTTCTCTGGTGCGCGTTATATTCAGGTGGACACCTCAAAGCTGGCCGGTAAACAAAAAAGCGTGATCATGCGTTTCCGGCTGGCGGAGAATAATCTGGACAAACTCCCAAAAGATTTGATCTGTGTTATCCGGGCTAAAGGCCGGGGGACCGTTAAACTCGCCTTTATGCTGCGGGCTAAGAAAAAAGAAGATTGTGTCCGTTTTTACAGTGAAAGTTTCAAGGTGACTTCGGATAAATGGCGGCAGTTTGAATATCGTTTCAAGTTGCCGGAGAAGATTGACCGAAAAAAGATAAAAGGTCTTTCTCCAATGATTATTGTCACTGGCAAGGTGGCCCTGGATGCCGGACATCTAATGAGTGCCGAAGCCTTGAACGTCACAGTAAAAGAGCTGATTCCCAAGGGTGGTATAAGCCCGTTTATCAGCTGTCCCCGAGCGAATAAAGATCCGAAGATTGACGGGGTGATGAGCCCGGGCGAATGGACCAGGGCGGTTGCGGTTACCGGATTTACGACGACGAATTATGAATTTTCTCCCCGGCAGACCATCGTTTGGATGACCTATGACGAAAAGAGTCTCTATATTGCTTTCCGGTCTGAAATGATGAATGTCCACGGTAAAAATTATGGAGAGAACAAACAGGATTGCCAATTCCGGCATAATCTTGACTTTTTCGAGATTCACTTGATTCCGGATAACCGGAACCGTTTTCAACTGATGATAAATCCGGCCGGTGGAATTATCGATTATAATCACACTCTCAAGGGCAAGGCTGCCAAAGACTGGAATGGCAAATACACCTACCGGACCACTAACGTTGATTCCGGCGATACGTCGGGCGGCGTACAGACTTTTGCACGGCGCTTCTGGACTGGAGAGATTGCGATTCCATATACTACGCTTGGGGTAAAATCGCCGCAAACCGGAATGGCGTGGCAGGTTAACTTCTGTCGGGATTTCTCGGTCCTGAAAGGGGCTCGCAAATCTAAAGACTGGACCACCTGGACCACTACTTCTTCATTTAAACAAGGCAGTACCACCAAAATGATTTTCGGAGGCGATTGTCCGGCGGTTCAGATCATGGACATTGGCAGTTTGTCCGGCGGGAATGTTTCGATTCGCGGTAAGGTTTCCGCTCTGAAACAGACCAAAATCGATTTCCAGGGCGCGGCCGTCCTGAAAGGGATCGGCAGCCGGGTTCTGGATACCTGCACTCAGGTTGCCGCTGATTCCGGTGGAGCTTCTTTTTCAATGCTTGACCAGATCGATACCGACAAGCCTTTGACCGGGAATTTTATTTTCGCTGCGCAAGCGGATAACAGCAAACAACTGTTGATGCTGCAGTCAACTCCATTTTCATGTTCATCGGCATTCAAATTCCGCGCATATCTAAACTACGGGAAAAAGCGTTTGAACTGCACGCTTGATCTGTCCGCCAAAAAGACCTTGCCGTCCGGCTCAAAAGCATATTTTGAAATTGTCGGCACCGGTATAAAGATGGCAATGCCGGTCGCACCGACTTTCAATGAAAAATGGCTTGATATTGCCAACCTGAAACCAGGTAAATATACCGTAATATGTAAAATGGTCGATGCAGCAGGCAAGGTCGTGTCATCCGGCCGTGATGAATTTACGATGTTTGAACGACCGGCCTGGATGGATAAGATTATGAAACCGACCGGACTGGTGCCGCGACCGTTCACTCCGGTCAAGGTCGCCGGTAAATCTGTGTCTGTTGTTCTTCGCAAATACCTGTTGCAGGATAACGGATTACCGGCGGCGGTCTATTCTCTTGACCGGAATATTTTCAGTAAACCTGCTCAGTTGCGGGCGGTTGTCGATGGCAAGCCGGTTGCGCTGCAGTTTACGGAGCTTGAATTGTTGAAATCCGGACCGGCTCAGGCGGTATGGCAGCTTGCAGGTACGGGTGCCGGACTTAAGTTGACCGGAACTTTGACGATTGATTTTGACGGCTTTGCCATGTGGGACGTCACTCTTTCGGCGACAAAATCGGTCAGGATTGACGCCCTTAGTATTGATTTCTTCGTCAACAAGCAGGACGCTATGTATATGCGGGCGGAGAACGGCAAGACCGAAGAGCGTTACGGGACAGCATTGTATAAATCCAAACAGACCAAACCGGTCAGTATCGCGTTTTTCTGGTATAATGAAGGCTACTGGCCGCATACCGGGTTGTTTATGCACTGGTTCTGGCTGGGCGGTGATAAGCGCGGCTTCACGGTTATGACCGATACCGACCGCTATATGACCGGGCCCAAACGGATTGAGATATTCAAGCAATCGGCTTACAATCATCTGCGCTGGAACCTGATCAGCGATTCCGTCAAATTGCGCGGACCGCGACACTGGCGTTTCGGCTATAATGCTACTCCGTTCAAGCCAAAACCAGTGAAGTCCCGCAACTATCATTCGATGATGGCGGCACGACAAGCCAATGATTATCCTGAATTTATGAGGGATGTTTTTGTCCGCATGGGGCATTATACCAAGCCCAATGTTTATTACAAGGCTACTCGACAAACGCCCGGAGCCCTTAAAATGAACCATCAATGGGGTGTTAAACTGGTTCCATATTTTTCATTCGGGATCGGAGCTGAAGGTACAAAGGAATTTGACCGGCATGCACAGGAATTTAAACTGTTGCCGAGTCATGGCGGCAATGCCGGGACTCGCGGCGGCTGGCGCACCACATGCGCCGCCAGCAGTCTCTGGCGCGATTACGTCACTTTCAAAGTCAAAGAGCTTACCGATAAACACAAGCTTGACGGTCTTTATCTCGATGTCTCGCGTTCGGTCGGCTGCCGTAATCCGGCCCATGGCTGCGGTTGGTGGAATAATGAGAAAAAGTTGCGCGAGCGCGAGGTCAATGTCTTTGAAATGCGTGAACTTTACAAGCGCATCTATACTCACTTCAAAACTGGTGGTCGCGACAAGGTGATCTTCTGCCATGGCGCTGATATGGGGGCGCTGCCGTATATCGATGTTTTCACGCAGGGGGAATCATGGTGCAAAGAACGCAATACCGGCTATAAACGCCTGAGTCCTGATTTTTACCGTACCATTGTGGCGCGCATCCAGTACGGCATGCCGTTTACATTTTATGCCTATCATCAGTATTCATGGCGCGGCGGTCGCAATCCGGCGTCACGGGCCACCGCGGCCGATGTGATGATGATGGGAATGCAGTTTCCTAATCACTTTAATGTTTCTGATGAGGACGGCGTGGTTCCGTCAATGAAATTATGGAAGTTTACTGATCCGTTTTTTGCCACCGCGAAGTTCTATCCTTATTGGGACAATACCAATCCGGCAAAGACTGACAAGACTCAACTGTTTGCCGCGACATATAAATATCGCGACAAAAATAAAGCGGTGATCTTTGTTTCAAACTGGAATTACAGTCCGGTCAACGGCACGGTTTCAATTGATTTCAAGAAACTCGGTTTCAAACCAAAATCAATGCAACTGGTCGATGTCCTGGCAGAGAAGAACATAAGTCTCCCGATCAGCAATAAAGTTTCAGTTTCAATCCCGAAACGTGATTTCAGGGCGATTGTTTTAGAATAAAAGAAAAAAACAATTTCAATCTTTAATGGGTTGTGCAAGTCACAGCCCATTTTTTTGGTATATTAATGGTTCACAATAAAAGACGCTATTCAGATTTTAATCTCGCTTGGTGTTTGATTTATGTGTTTTGTTATTAATTATTTATGATTTATTAATAATCAAACTGTCTGTTAATTATCAAATGATGATACAGTTCTGAAAGAAGTCTTATATGCGTTATTTTACAATTATTCCCAGTCGTTTGAACTGTTCTTGCGGGGCGTCATTTTCCTGCATCAGCTTGACCATTTCAGATGTAAGTTTTTCAACAAGGTCAGGACGATTGCTAATCGGATTTTGCTGGGCCGGATCTTTTTCAAGATCAAACAGCAGGTCGCCTTCGTGCCACGGATTGAAATCCAATGGTTGAGGTATGCCCGGGGTTTTCAATAACGGCATGTTTTTACTGAATGGGAACGGTGGCGCAAGTTCGGCGTTTTCCAGTTCCTCGGGCCGGAAAAATTTGGATAGATGAGTCGGCATCAATGTATAATTGAAAAGTGGCTTGTTGGATTCATCGGCCGGCGCTTTCATGTAAACGTAACGGCCGTCCGAACAGTTGACATGGCCGCCGAAAGTTCCGAAAAGACATGTGTCACGTACAGGTTTGTCGTTCGCGATGGTTTCACGCAGGGGTTTGCCCTGCATGTTTTCCGGCAGCTCGACTCCGAAATATTCCAATAGAGTAGCCGGAAGATCATGGGTTTGGACCATTGATTCGCGACGCTCGCCTTTGCACCCGCAGCGCGGATCCCGGATGAACAACGGTTTCTCGCTGATATCGTCATAAAAAGGATTGTGGCAGAAGCACCACGCGTTATGCTCGCCAAGTAAGAACCCGTGGTCGGTGGTGACGATCAGCATCGTATCATTCCACATGTTTTCACGGTCCATATAATCGATGATCCGACCCAGGGAATAGTCGCACTGGCTGACCAGGGCCGCGTATTGCCGCCGACAATGTTCGATCATTTCCGGGGTTTCATCCGCGCTGATCTTCCGGTAATCCGGCCAGTCGAAATGCGGGCCCTTATAGTTGTCTTTATACAGTTCTTTGAAGCGGTCGGCGGCGAAAAACGGTGGATGCGGGTCAAAACACTCCACCTGCAGGAACCAGTTATCTTCTGCTGAGTTTTTATAAAGGAACTCAATTGCCAGGTCGAAAGTTTGAGTTTGCGACATATTCTTTTCCGGCTTCATGTATTTGCGGTTGATCCAGTCCTGGCGCATGGCCAGACCCGCGTACTCCGGCGCGTTCGGTTCGGCAACTTCGCATTTCCAGGCGTCGCCCTCCTGTCCTCTGACGTTTTCCCAACTGGAATAGCGGTTGTGATAAGTGGCGCCGCCGTCTTGCCAGTAGTGATAATGATCGCTGATCAGATGGCTGAATATGCCGTTTTCCTTTAATATCTGCGGCATGGAATCGTCGAATGGCTCTAACGGTCCCCAGGAACGATGGAGGAAGTTGTATCTGCCGGTATGTAATTCACGCCGGGCCGGCATGCAGGGCATGCTGCCGACAAAGCATTTGTCGAAGGTCACGGATTTTTCAGCCAGGCGGTTGAAGTTATCGGCTTGTACCCAGTCGCAGCCGTACGGCGGCAGAAAGTTACGGTTAAGTGAATCGAATATTACCAGAATTGCTTTCATAGTGGAGTTCTCCTTGGGTTGTTTTTGTTTATAATAACAATACCTCTGACCAAAGAAAATTAGAATGGATAAAAATGTAAAAAAAATGGACAAAATGGAATAATGATGATTGAATTAACCGGCTTGATGAATTACTTTATTCATTATAGTTCAAAGTTTGATACAAGGTTTTTATGTATAAAAAAGTACATAGTGCGGGAATAGTCGCCAGCAGCGCGATTCCAGGCAGGCCGTTCGGTTTACGTCAGTTTGACATGGACTTTCTGGCTGTAACTTATGGCGGGGAAGCGTTCTTCCTTCTTGAGGAACAAGGGGTCTCGGCAAAAGTATATCCGGTTAGCGTGGTATATGTCCCGGCAGGCTTATGGCATGTTTACGATCCGGAGCCGGGAACTCAATGGCGGAATCTATGGGTTCTGTTTGACGGGCAATCGGTTGCCGCGGCATTCAAGGAGTTGCTGCCGACTGTTGGAATAACCGCGATCAGGCAGGTCGGCTTATTGATGGATTATTGGGAAAGGCTTTCGCTACAGGTACTTGAACATGACGAGTTCAGTCAGGCAAGCGCGTTTTGTCTGCTGCATAACATTTTGCTTGAAATCAACCGACAGCGCGGTTATTTGACCGGGAGTGAACTTTCGCCGCCGGTTTCGGAAACGATCAGTTTTCTCCGGGACAATATGCGTGATCCGGAAATCAATTTCAAACGGCTGGTGAACCGGTACGGGATTAGTCCTGATTCGCTGCGCAAGCGGTTCAAAAGGGAAACCGGTGTTGCGCTGCATCAGTATTTTATTCAACTGAAAATAAACGCCGCCAAATCTATGCTGGCCAATTTATCATGGAACATTGGGGATTTGGCGGAGTTTCTCGGTTTCAGCGACCAGTATTATTTTTCCCGGTTGTTCAAGAAGAAAACCGGGAAATCTCCGCTGAAATATCGTCAAAGTTTATTATCCGGGAAGCGCAAATAACGTTTCCCGGATAAGTTGTCAACGGAAATACGCCAGGTAAATGTATATTGACGAAACGATGAGCGACAGGATCATTGCTGGGAATCCGTATTTAAGGAACTCCATAAAGCTAAGGGCGTAGTTGTTCCGTCGGGCTATCTGTGCGATAACGACATTAGCGGATGCGCCGATCAAAGTGCCGTTGCCGCCAAGACAAGCGCCGAGGGCCAGCGACCAGTAGAGCGGCTGTTCGATCTGAGTTGATATAGCGACGCCGGTCAGTCCCATTTTTAACGCGAATGCCGGTGTTATCGACTTGATAAGCGGGATCATCGCGATTACCAGCGGAATATTATCGACAATCGCCGACATAAATGCTCCGACCCAGAGAATAATCAGTGCGGTCAGCAGCAGATTCCCGCTAGTCAGGGTCAGAATAGAGTCGCCGAGCTTTTCAAAGACATGGTTGTATTCAAGCGAGCCGATAAGCATAAACAACCCAACAAAAAACAGGATGGTTGTCCATTCGACTTTTTCAATAGTCTTGTGGATATCGACTTTACAGACCAGGGCCATTGAGAAGCCGCCGGCCAGTGCAATTACTCCCGGTTCGACGTGGATGGAATGACTGACAATGAATCCTACTATTACCAGGGAAAAAACGACCAGGGAGCGTTTAAGCATTGCCGGATTGATAATTGCCAGTTCCGGTTGAGCTTTCATGATACGGGCGATTGTTGAATCTGAGGCGAGAAATTTTTTCCGCATCATTATGGTTATCAGAACCAGCATTACAATGGTCAGTACCAGAATGGGCGGACCTAAATTCAGGATGAAGGCATTAAACGAAAGTCCGGCTTTTGAACCGATAATGATGTTCGGCGGGTCTCCGACCAGAGTCGAGGTGCCGCCGATATTTGAAAATACGGCTTCCAATGCCAGGATCGGCATGGCCGGAATTTCCAGAATTTGCGCGATCAGGATGGTAATCGGGGCGATCAGAATAACGGTTGTGACGTTATCCAGCAGAGCTGAGAGAACCGCGGTCAGAATTAACATGGCGATTACGATGAGCAGGCCGTTTCCTTTGGCTTTGCGGGCGATCAGGATGGCCAGATATTCAAAAATGCCGGTATTGGACATGATCGTAACGATCAGCATCATGCCGATTAGCAGGAAGATCACATTCATGTCGATCTTGTCCAGCAGTTCCTCGTACGGTGCCGTCCGTAAAGCGATAACGGCGGAAGCGCCAAGCAGCGCGGCTATTGCCTTGTCGACTTTCTCGGTGGCAATGAAAAAATAGGTTACAGCGAAAATAACCAGTGGAATTATCATATCGTGCATTGTAGTGATCTCCTTAAATATTGACGACCTGGTTAAGCACGATACTCTGGTCGATGACGCCGGTCAGGCAGCCGTCTTCCACTACGTACAGTTTGCGCCTTGCTTTGGCGACCAGTTCAAAAACTATTTCCAGTAAAGTGGCGGTTGGGGAAATGGCGCAGTAGTTGTTGCTCAAAACATCTTTAGCGATTGAGTGGGCCTCTTTGTAGAAATATTTTTCGAAAGGATCAAATTCACTGATGAATGCAACCGATTTCAGGCTGAGGAAAAAGTCCGGCATGCCGAGACTGAAAAGATTATCGCAGGAAATTTCTCCCAGCATCTTTCTGTTTTCATCAAGAACCGGAACTGCAAGCAGATGGTTTTCCGCCATGATCCTGGTTACTTTGCGCAGCGGCATATCGGGAGTCATGGACACAATTTCACGACGCATGATATCCCGCGCGGTAATTGAGACGTCGAGATCCAGACGTGAATTGTCGATGCAGTTGTAGACCTCTTCAGGGGAAATCGCGCCGGTCAGTTTCTGTTTTGATTCAGGGTCGCTGAATATTCTGGCAACTTGACTCATAACTTTCAGCGCAACTGTCGGAGTTGCTTGTGGAACCAGAACCAGACAGGCAATTTTAACAGGCTGCCCGTCAATAGAATCGTAATCGATCGGCTCATCAAGGACCCCGACCGCAACCGCGACCGCGCGCAGTTGCGGCAGTCTGGCATGGGGAAATCCGAAGCCGTCGCCGATTCCGGTCGAAGACTGCTTTTCTCTGTTCAATACCGCTTCAAGAATCTCCTCGCTGGAGATTTCATGCAAAACCGGGTTATGCATGATAGCGTCAATCAGCGAAACGAACAGGTCCCGCTTGTTTTCCGGCCTCAAGCCGGTAATGATCGACCTGGGGTCGAGATGTTTTATTAAACGCATAGTAAAAATATCCTTTTTCTATTTTTCATCAGGTTAAATCCTGATATTTCATATTCAGATGCGCAACGATGATCTCAGTAGTGTTAACCTGACCGATCAAAATGCCGTTGTTGTCAACGACCGGCAGTTCAGTCACTTTTTCCCTGAGGAGCATCATTGCAACTTCTGAGAGGGTTTGATTTTCCTTTACGAATCTGGGTCTGGGATTCATAATATCGGCCACCGTCGCGGAAATTGAGAGATTGGGAACCCAGCCTTCACGGAAATCCGTACCCTTTTCAATCAGGGCGGCGAGAGGGAACAGGTATTCCAGCGTCATATTCATTCTGACGGCGCCGATTAATTTTGAGTTATCGTCGATAACGTAAACATTTCTAATTCTTAAGTCTTCGCTGAGTTTTTTCAGTAACTCTTCAATACTGTCACCAGGAGATGCGGTGACCGGAGTCGGGATCAGTAAATTGCGAATATCTTTAACGGTAATTTTATTGAGAGATAGTTCTTTAATCATTTTGGGTTAATCCTGAAATAAATTGATAATGTAGTTTTTCCGCCGGTTCGGTAGTGTTTGAGTGAACCAGTGAATGCGAAATGCCGACTGCGGCATGATCAGCCGTCAGTCTAGGGGAATAAATGACAGGATTAAAGTTATACCAGCAGGACTATCGTCCGTTGGCAAATTTGCAGTATTGGGGGAATATCTCGTCCGATAGTTGATCGTTGTCGTCCGGACAGTTTATTATGGACAATGAGGTTGTGAATGACGGCCGCGATTTCACAGCCCTGTAGCGGGCATATTGTTTTGTGCCAGAACACTTCCTCTGTCTCTTCTGATTCTTCGAAGACTTCACAATCGTCTGATGCGCAACAGTCATTATCAGCGGTATTTTTTGCTTTGTTCGATCTGCTGATTTCGGTACAGCCGGTCCTGCCGGTTGTTTCAATGGTCAGTGAGACCATAGAGAACACCAGCCAAACAAAAATAAGCGCTGTATTTGTAACTTTCTTTAACATCAAACTATTTATCTTGTAATTAATAACTATAAATCAATAAAATATATAATATACACCCGAAAGTGCATTTATACCACTCAGGATATGTTGATAAATAGAAAAAAAAGAAAATATTTTGCATTAAAATTTTTGATGGTACTGCAAAAAAACACAAACAACATATGAGATAGCAATAATGCTGGTTTCAGGATATTATTAATCCGGCATATAATCATATTGCATTTATTGAATAGCGCTGAAAGCGCGGCACATAGCAGCAGCCCGGGGTAATTGAGCGTAGCGATTGAACCCCGGGAACAGTTTAAAAACATTTAAAGCCCTGAATGGGCGACATATAAAGCAAGGTAATTATCAGCCGGAGTAATAATAAAGTGAACCTCTAAATTCGTTTTATGAAGGAATTATATCTATTCACTGCAAGGTGAATAACTGCGTGTTCAGTGATTTTAATCAAAATTGTTAGTTAAAGGTCACATATGAATAGTTTGTTCATATTTTTAATATTGCAATTGCAACAAAAAATACTTATTCTAATAAAGAACAAAGAACAATTGAAGTTCGGATTGATTTTATCCGATTTAGGACATAATATCGATACCGGCGAATGAACAATAGGAAACTTACAGTATGTACAACAGGTTACTCGCAATAGCAATATCAGTATTGTTTATATCCATTGCGGCACCACATGCGCCGGCTGCCGGAAGCATCAATTCCAAACGGCCATACGAGCTGGAATGGGCCGGTCGTTATAATGATTCTCAAAAGCCTTTGATTGATTTTGAATTCCTGAGTGATTGGAAGTCACATAATCATAACTCAGTTGCCGTATTTACCTCTTCAGATAAAAAAATGCTGTGGGGGAATTTTGTCGGAAAGCTTGAATACAAATGCACTGGAGCGTCCCCGTCCATAGAATTACTGCCGCCCAAACCGGTAAAAATTAATGAAGCATTTGACTGCGTCAGTATGTGGATATATGGCAATAATTTTCTGGGACAGGACAAAAGTACGCCTCCGGTAAAAATTTTACTGGTCTTCAAAGATTCGACAGGCAAGTCATTTGAGGTTGAAATTTGCCATGAGATTCGTTGGCAGGAGTGGTTTCTTTGTCATCGTCGTTTGACTCCCGCTCAAATCAACAGGGTAAAAAATGGCGGTGAATTAATTGCGATAAAGGTTTTAAACGGATATAATCGCCAGAAAAGGTTTTTATATTTTGATAATCTGGCCGTATTTAAAGAAAAGTTTTCTCAGATCAAATTTTCCAGTTGTCCAAAACGCGGAATAACGGTATTTCCGGGTAAATCGCCGGGAGTCAATACCGGTTCCGGTAAACTGCCATTTCCGAATCGACCGGAAACAATATTGCCTGATCCGGGGCCTGACGGCTGGAAGACGACTTGTTACCGGAATGGTTCATATTTAAGATTTGAGTATCATGGCAAAGATGGTTATCTTGAAGCTGGGCTTGATTTAAAGAATTCAATAATTTCAACTTTGAAAATGAAGTGGGGTGAAAATGGTTCCTGGGTCTATCCCGCCAGCGGCGGTGGAATTATTTTTGCCGGCAACGGGAAAGAGGTTAAGCCGGATAAGGTCGAATTGACTCAATTGAAAGTTACGGGTAACCGGGCGTATGCTAAATTTAAGATACTTTCCGCGGGCAGGCGCTTCGAAGCGGCCGCATCTTACTGGTTGTACGGCAAAAGTCTGGTAGTGGATTTGCAATGTATGGGAGAGCAAGCGGTAAAATTCCAATTCGGAAAAGTGCTGGGCATGAAAAATCCGAAATTGGTTCAGCTGCCATATTATGTTTACGGTAAAAAAACACGTCCGGCGGTAATTGCTTCGGGAACAAAAACAAATCCGCTGTTTTTCGCGGCTCATCTGGATTGGACTTTATCAAACGCTTCTAAGTTATGGAGTGATAACGAGGTCAAAAAAGGAATTGTCAGATGTAACGGGGGAGCTTTGTATTTACCCAAAAATAACGGTAAAAGAAATAATTTATATGAACGGATAGTTTTTTCGCTCGCGCCGGAATTTTCCGCCGTTTTACCCAATATTCCCAACCCTTCCTCTGAATGGCGCAAGGCAACCTCTGGCAAAGTCTGGATGTCGTATGCTTCCGGCGACCGGGAACGTAATAAAGCTCTTTTTCGTTTCCTGCATCGGCTCGGGATTCGCGAACTGATTGTAACCGATCATGAAAAACAGTGGCGGGTCAGCCATGAAGGCTATACTTTCAGAACCCGGTTCGCGCCGGACAAGGGAGGAAATTCCGGCCAGTATAAATACACCAGAGTCATGTGTGACGAATTAAATTACATGTACGGTCCATATAATAATTTCACGGATATTGTTCCCACCAACAAGTACTGGAACTATGACATGGTAGCCCGGGATGAAGATAATCAGTTGACCATGGGATTTGTCCGCTGTTACAGTCCCAAACCGGTTCGCGCGGTTGAATACTGTGAGATTATTCCGCCGCAAATTCAACAAGAGATGCGCTTCAACACCGGGTACTGTGACGTCCACACGGCAATTCCGCCATGGCGGCGAACTGATTACGACGCGCGGGTGCCCGGAGCCGGGACTTTTGCGGGAACTTATTATGCATATGGTGAAGTTTTGCTGCTCCAGAAAAAAGTATGGAACGGCCCGGTGTCATCCGAGGGCGGTCATCATTACGTCTACAGCGGACTCAGTGACGGTAATTATGCGCAGGATCAGAGTTATTTTATTCCGCAAAAACTGCCCTGGCTGGTGGATTTTGACCTTTTGAAAATTCACCCGCTGGAAAATAACTTTGGTATGGGGTCGATCTGGATGTTCTTTGGAAAATCGCAGCTGCCGGAGTCTGAAAAGGATTTCGCCGCCGCTATCGACCGTTTTCTGGCAGCGACAGTCGCGTTCGGGCATTCCGGTTATTTGCTCATGTCGCGCGGCTATAAATATACCCTGCGCAGTTATTATATGCTGCAGCAGCTACAGAAATACTATAACAACTCGACTGTAACGGAAATCAGCTATGCGGACTCCAAAGGCAGGCTGTATCCGACCTCGGTCGCTATCGCTAACGGCTCTTACAATCGCTCACAGGTTGTGGTTAAATATGCCAATGGTTGTATTGTTGCGGTCAACGGAAACAAACAGGCCTGGTTTAAAACAAAATTTGAAGGTAAATTTATCAATCTTCCGCCCAATGGTTATATCGGTTGGACGACTGATGGCAAATTGCTGGTGCACAGTAAAAATCAGAATGGACAAAGAGTTGATTATGCGGAAACCCCGGCTTACATTTTCATTGATGGTCGCGGTAAATTTACCCGATTGCCCAAAGCTGCCGCCGATGGCAGCGCGGTGTGTCGGGTTTTACCGGATGGCTGGGAAATTATTCCATATAACGGCAGCGATTGCGGATTTGCGGTTAACGCGTCCCGGGCCGATGCCCTGGACCAGGCCGGAAAAATAATTGGGACTGCAGAATTGCGCCGTTCGCGCGGTTTGACTTATGTTGCCCCGGTTAAAGGCGCGTTCAGTTACCGTCTCTATAAATCAGCAAGTCCGGTTCGGGATGATTTCAAAATAGACAAACTGCAATTATTTCCGGGACAAAGCGTCTTTGTTGACGGGGTAAAAGTAACAGTTCCAGTCAATATCAAGTCCGGATCGCATTGGTGGTGCAAGATCAAGGATAGATGGATTGATTTTGATATCCGGTCAGTTTGTGAATTGAAACCCTCAATTAAAGGGAACCGGCTCATTTGCGATGTCAAATTGAATTTATCACCGAAAGGAGAAGTTACGGTATCAGCCCTGGGAAAGACGCATAAATATACAGGTAAATCATCAAAACACTTCCAGTCGGAATTTGATCTGCCTGCGGTAAACAAAGAGACCTTGCTTGATTTTACCGTTGAGGTTAGAGTCGGCGAACTGGCCTGCGAACAAACGTTTACTGCTTCAGCAACGAATAATGATGGTATAATTACCGGACTGAAGCCTGGTTATGAACAACGTGGAGTAGTACTTCCCGGCGACAAATTCATTGCAGACGTTAAGAAGTATAGGGCAACTGTGCATCCTGCGAAACGGGAATGCGGCAACACCGCAAAAATGAGTCTGTGCCTGCGCCCGCCGATGACAAACGCCAAGTCCGGTTTTACTTATGCCTTGCTCAAGCAGATAACCCTGCCGCAGCTTGCCGGGGTGAGTTTTTCAGCGGAAGCTGGACGCTATAATAAATGTCCTCAAACCGAAGAACTGATCTTTAAGGTATTAGTCAAATGCGATGGCCGCACGCAAAAAGCCGGAGAGTGGAAACTTGATAAAAAAGAATGGAAAAACGTTCAATGCGACCTGTCGCCGTGGGCCGGCAAAAAGATTCAGCTGATTCTGCTGACCGGTTCAGATAAGACGGTCGCGCATTCATACAACACTTTCGGGTTCTGGGCCAATATGCGAATCACTTCTTCCCTGGAAAATTTGCAGTGGAGTTTACCCGAGTTGCGGCCGCAATTTATGCCATCGCCCGCTCCGTTGCCAAAGGTTGACCGGCGCCTGCTCCGGCAGGCCGCAAAGGCCTGGATATATTATCAGGGGCAGGATCTGACCGAATGCGAATTTGCGTTGAACGGCGTTATGCTGGGTAAAGTTAAAGCCGCAAATGGTTGTGTCTGGAAAGATGTTTGGAGTGACTCCGTGAAAATGGAACTTCCGGCAAATGCAATAGCGAAACTGGGGCTCCATAACCAACTGGTCATTCACAATCCGCGGCGCGATTTTTTCAAAATCAGGAACTGTCGCCTAGAAGTTCAAATGAAAGATGGGAAACGCTATTCCAGTTTAATTTCGGCTGATCAATTTACCCAGCCCGGACGTTGGAGGTATATCGCCGGCACAGGAGTGCCTTTCCGGAAAAATGTCGAAATCAATCTGTGGTTCCAATAAATACATCAAGTCAAAAGGAGTATATATGATAATTTTTCTAAACCCAAATATAAATAATTCATTAGCAAGGAGATTGAAATGAGTCAGATGTCTAAATTGAAAGTTCGGAATCATCGGGAAAGTAAGAATTTCACCCTCATTGAATTGCTGGTTGTCATCGCGATCATCGCTATCCTGGCTTCAATGCTGCTGCCTGCTCTTAATAAGGCCAGGATTAAAGCGAATATCGTCAGTTGTACCTCGAATCTTAAGCAGATCGGGGTGGGGTTGGCTATATATTATCAGGATTATGGAGACTATTTTCCTGATCGTCCCGGTTACGAATTGGAGCATCCGCAACGGATTGGGCCGCTTGCAACAGTGGAGTTGCTTGAGAAATGTGTCGGGAACCCGAATGTCTTTTATTGTCCGGCCAACAAAAAGCGGGCCAAAGATTACTGGCGAAGATATGGCAATAATGGCGGAACCTGTACTTATTCCTTTACCTTCTGGGTTGACTCGACAAAATGGCGCACGTCGGACGGCAAGCCGAACTACAAGAAATTGAAACCGTCGATGGTGCTTGCCACGGACACCAATCTTCAGCCGACTCCAAGAACTGATCAGATCGACGGATATCCCAGTCCGGTTATCTGGAACCATGAGAAAATAGGCTCAACGATACTGGAAGGTCTGAATCAGTTGTATGCTGACGGCAGGGCGGAATGGAAAAGACATCAAGTGGGAACATGGGTCTATTGGGCTTATACTACTTCCGGCTCCTCAACCTACAGGAGTTACTGGCTGGATAACTGAGAACAATCATCGCGGCCGTATCAGAACCGAACCTGAATGCCGGGCTGCAACGCTGATATAATTAAATGGCAATTCTGCCATGATAACACAAATATTTTTACGGATACCAGAACAACATGTTTATTTTTGAGAAGGACAAATTTTTTAAAGAATGCCATGCGGTAAGTATGGTCAGGTTTCCCGATGGTGATTATTTTGCCGTCTGGTTTGGCGGTTCCCATGAGGGCAAGCACGATGTGAACATCTGGGGCTCGCATTCACACGCCGGTCAATGGGGAATACCCCGGGAAATCATTTCCGATGAACTTCCATTATGGAACCCGGTATTATTCTATGATTCCGGATTGCTGGCTCTTTTCTTCAGGCGTGGAGAAGATATCGGCTCCTGGAATTCCTTTGTCATGTACTCAAAAGATCAGGGCCGGACGTTTGGCAAGCCGCAAATTCTGCCTGAAGGTTTTCTTGGTCCGATAAAAAATAAACCGGTAAAGATGAGTAACGGAGAGTGGCTCTGCGGCAGTTCGCTTGAGCCTGATTGGATATCTCTGATGGAAATTTACTCCCCGGAAAAGGATCGCTGGATTGAAAAAAGAGTCTTGAAAGCTCCGGGATCTTCGATCAACAACGGGATTATTCAGCCAGCGGTTTGGGAGTCGGAACCGGGGCGGGTTCACGCGATAATGCGCAGTTCCATGTGCCGTCTGTTCAGAGCTGATTCCGATGATTACGGTCGTTCCTGGAATACTCCTTATGCGATTGAACTGCCCAGTAATAACAGCGGTATCGATCTGGCGCGGCTGCCCGGAGGCGAACTTGTGCTGGCCTACAACCCGATCGCGGAAAACTGGGGCAAAAGGTCTCCACTTATTCTATCCATGAGCCTTGACAACGGAGCAAGTTGGCCTTATCATTATACTTTGGAAAAAGAAGAACAGAAATATGAAGATAATCGTTATCTCGGCCGTTATTCTTATCCGGCTGTAATTGAGGTCCCTGAAGGCGTAGCCTGTTTTTATACGCATTGTCGTAACAGGATAAGCTATCAGATTGTCTCAGTAGAGCAAATTAAAAACGGCTCAGTTGAACCCGCAACTCAACTTCTCAGTGCCTGTGCCGGTTGAGCTTGCGGCCGGGCAGTGAATTTGATGACCGTATTCGAGTGGTACGGTCTATTCGCTGTACCGGTTGAAAAATGGTAATTGCAGGGCTCTTATGCAGCATATGTCCGTTGGTGAAAGCAAGTTGGAAATGGATGACTCAAAAGATGCTTTTATAAAGCTTATGGAGTATATTTTATTCAACCTTGCGATAACCAAAGTTTATACTTCTGAGAGCCAACCCTATAAACGGAATGGTCCGGTTTCTACTACGGATGAACATCGCTTTGATATTGTTATAAGCGGATTGAAGCACATGACGTTTGCGGCTGATAATAAAATGCAGGACATTGTTATGAAGCCGGGAGAGGTGCACTACTGCCCGCCGGACAACTGGAAATGGCCGCTCTGGGACTCTTTCCATGAAATGTCTTCAGTGCTTTTCGGCCTGGATTATATCCGGTTGACATACATCAACTATGATCAGTATAGTGATTATTTCAAAACCCATGGCGCATTGATTTTTTATATTACCTCCAGCGCAATAGGCCAGGCGGGACAAAAAATCCTTGACGCTATGCTTGATATTGTTGAAACGAAAAAAACAGCTGAACTTCACCATCTGTTTATCGTTCTTATGCAGCTGACCCTGGACAACCTGAAAAAAGATACTCCGCGTTCGAATTATCGTTCTCATATTACATGGTACAAATTGATAAGTTACCTGAATAATAATTTCTATTATCCCATAAACCGGGCTCATGTTGC
Organism: Victivallales bacterium; assembly: GCA_963676655.2. Classification (GTDB taxonomy): domain Bacteria; phylum Verrucomicrobiota; class Lentisphaeria; order Victivallales; family Victivallaceae. The sequence continues at coordinate 900,589 of CAXXKX010000004.1, forward strand.
GGCGGAGTTTGGTTTAAGCCCCAGTTATGTGTCACGCTTGTTTGCCCGGGAAGGAGCAGAAGGATTCAATGCGACACTGCGACGAATGAGAATGGAACATGCGGCCAGGCTTTTGATTGGTTCCGGCATGAGTATTGAAGAAATTACTGAACAATGCGGTTATTTAAGTGAAACTTTTTTTATTGCGGCATTCAAGCAGTATTACGGGATGCCGCCTGGTCAATTCAGAAGAAAACGACTGACCAAAGCGACTACGGTGTAAACTCATAAATAGCAACAGCAGTAAAAGTGTTGTTGTGTCCTCTTAATTTTTTGTGCGGAAAGAATATTTTTATTGCATTTCATCGGTGCCGGTATTAAGTTATAGCTGAACAGCAATTGACGTTAATCCGGCATCATCTTCCGGGGATAATAAATAAATAGAAATAATATTTTTACTCTATTGAATTTTATTATTTTACAAATTATTGTATACAATATTCCACAATCATGAATAAGGAGTTGTCATGCCTGCAAATTTAAAAGTGATCAGCCGGCGTAAGCGCCTGGAGCGCGGCGCGGCGTTTGCCGATGGCAAGCTGGTTGATCCCGGAAAAATGGTCAGTCTTCTGGAAACAGTGATAGAATCCGGGGACATTGTCTGCATCGAGGGGGATAACCAGAAACAGGCCGATTTTTTATCGGAATGTCTGGCCGGAATGAATCCTGAAAAAGTTAACGGCCTGCACATGGTTCTGTCGACTATTGCTCTGGGTTCCCAGTTGGATATGTTTGAAAAAGGGCTTGCCGAGGTCGTGGATTTTTCCTTTTCAGGGCCCCAGAGTGCCAGGATGGCGCGCCTGACGGATACCGGAAAAATCAAGATCGGCAATATCCATACTTACCTTGAACTTTACAGCCGTTATTTTACCGACTTGTGTCCTGACGTATGCTGTATCGCGGCCGAGATGGCGGACCGGGACGGCAATCTTTATACCGGGGAAAATACCGAGGATACCCCGGTTATCGCCGAAGCGACCGCTTTTAAAAGCGGCCTGGTCATCGCTCAGGTTAACAAGATAGTTGACACAGTGCCGCGAGTCGATATTCCGGCAGGCTGGGTAAGTTATATTTGTCAAAGCCCGCAGCCGTTCCAGCTGGAACCGCTCTTTACCCGTGATCCGGCTCAAATTACTGAGATGATGATCCTGATGGCAATGATGACAATGAAAGGGATTTATGCCAAATATCTGCCGCGATCACTCAATCACGGCATCGGATTCAATACCGCCGCCATCGAACTGCTGTTGCCGACTTACGGAGAGGAACTCGGCTTGAAAGGCAAAGCCTGCCTGCACTGGCTGCTAAATCCGCATCCGACAATGATTCCCGCTATCGAGTCGGGTTTCGTAAAAACTATCTATACCGTCGGCAGTGAACTTGGAATGAGGAATTATATCAACACCAAACCGGATATTTTCCCGGTTGGTCCGGATGGTTCGATGCGTTCGAACCGGGCCTTTGGCCAAATGTGCGGGCATTACGCCACCGACATGTTTATTGGGGCGTCTTTGCAGATCGATCCGCAAGGGAACAGTTCAACCGCCACCGCCGACCGGATCGCCGGGTTCGGCGGCGCGCCTAACTTCGGCTGCGATCCGCGAGGCCGCCGCCATTGCTCTCCTGCCTGGCTGAAGGCGGGTGAGGAAAGTTATTCCGGAACCGGCTTACCCCCGCGGGGCCGTCGACTGGTCGTGCAGATTGTGGAAACATTCCATGGCAAGATGGAGCCGACTTTTGTTGAGAAGCTCGATGCCTGGGAACTCCAGAAAAATGCCGGATTCGCATTGCCGCCGATCATGGTTTACGGTGACGACATCACACACCTGGTTACCGAGGAAGGCATTGCCAATCTGCTGTTGTGCCGGACACTCGAAGAACGGGAACAGGCAGTTCGAGGCGTTGCCGGTTATACGCCGATGGGCCTGGCCCGTGATCATCAGGCCGTGGAAAATCTTCGTGACCGCGGCATAATCCAACGGGCCGAAGATCTTGGAATTCGCAAAAATCAAGCCACTCGCGATATGCTGGCGGCGCGCAGCATCAAAGATCTGGTGCGCTGGTCAGACGGCCTTTACAATCCACCCGCAAAATTCAGGAACTGGTAATATGGAACATTATGAATATCATAAGCAGGTCGCGAACGGCAAAACCATAACGAAAAAAACGTTCACCCTGGTCGGGGTTGTCGCATCCGGCAACCTTGAGGTTATGCTGGAAATCGTTGAAAAACAGGATGAATGCGTTTTTCTTATCGACACTTCCGCAAAAGGATTTGAGGAGTCATGGCAGGCGGTTATCCAGGATTTCATGGAACGCTGGAAGCCGGCTGGACTGCGGGTGTCGATCAATGATAACGCGGCCAGCCCGTCTGTGGTCAGTCTGCGCCTCGACCAGGCGTATGAAGCTCTAACTGGAGAATAATAATGATTTTATCAAATAAAGGTTGCAATTATCTGGAGGCTTCGGCCAGAAAACGTGTGGCGGGAATCCTTGATCCGGGTTCTTTCCGGGAAATTTGTCCGCCGACAGAAAAACTGGTCAGTCCGCATCTGCATTATTTTGACATTCCAGTCGCTTATGACGACGGCGTGATCATCGGCGAAGGTTCGCTGGACGGACGACCGGTTTCGATTATCGCTCAGGAAGGGCGTTTTATGGGCGGCGCGGTCGGCGAAGTCCACAGCGCTAAAATTGTCGGCCTACTGCGTCGCAGTCTGAAGACAAAACCGGCGGCGGTACTTTTCCTTTTTGATTCCGGCGGGGTCCGGCTTCAGGAAGCGAATGCCGGGGAACTGGGAGTGGCTGAAATTATCAGGGCGCTTCTGGACGTCAGAGCAGCCGGAATACCGGTAATCGGACTTATCGGCGGCAGTTGCGGCGCATATGGCGGCACCGGGATCATTACCGGCAACTGTGATGTGTTAGTCGTTTCCGAAGAAGGGCGAATCGGGGTTTCCGGGCCGGAAGTGATAGAAACCAATATGGGCCTGGAAGTTTTCGACTCACGTGACCGGGCCTTGGTCTGGCGTACTTTCGGCGGGAAAAACCGTTATCTGCAAGGCCAGGTTCAGGAACTGATTGAAGACTCTATCGATGATTTCCGCCAGGCGGCGATCATAATGCTTGATATTAAGCCGGATTATTCTCTGGCGCAGTTGGAAGCCGAACAGCGGGAATTGGAAGACCGGGCCGAAAAATTTGCCGGCTGCCATGACGGAATTGAAGTCTGGCGAAAAATGGGATATCCGGAACCGGAAAAAATACCGTCGCTTTCGGTGGCTGAACTTAAAGCGGAAGGAGGTCTGAAATGACTTTACAGGAAATTTTACCTGAACTTTTTCCGGCCGGTCATGAGATCACAACTTCCGGCAATATAATTTCCGGCACCGGCGAAACCGCGTCAGGTACCGTTAGGATCATCGGGACGACCAATAACGCGCTGATCGGCATTAATGAGTTGATCGACTTGTCCAAACTGTTTTTGGATGTTATGAAAAATAATCCCGGCCAGCCCATTCTCATGCTGGTCGACAACAACGGACAGCGCATGGCGCTGGAAGACGAATTGCTGGGGTTGAATCAGTATATCGCGCACTTGATCAAGTTGCAGGATCAGGCTATGCGGCACGGACACCCGGTCGTTGCGCTGGTGTATGGCAATTCTATTGCCGGGGGATTTATCGCGTTTGGCCTGTGCGCGGCCGACACCTGCGCTATGCCGGACTGTCATACTTCAGTGATGATCCTGCCCGCGATAGCCCGGGTAACCAAACTGCCGCTGGAGTATCTTGAGGACCTGAGTAAAACGGTTTCGGTATTCGCTCCAGGAGTCAAAAATTTCTATCAGGTAGGGGGACTTCGGGAAATCTGGGACGGCGATTTGAATGCATGTCTTGAAAACGCTTTAAAACGGGACCAGTCGGTTGATAAACGGGTGGAATTCGGTAAAGAACGCGGCGGACGCAGTATGGCGGCGGACATTATTCAGAAAGTAGTTGATGCTTGATAATATTAATTTCACGCGGCACGATCTGCTTGAGCTTGCCCCTGATTGTCAGATTACCGCGGACGCCGAAAATTTAAGGATCATTAGAGAATGGCTGCAACAGGGGCGTCCGGTGATTATCCGACGCCCGTGCCAGACGCTTGAAGGATTGCACAGCGGTATTCCGCTGCCGCCCGGACAGGGCTGGCGAAGAATCGCTTTCACAACCGGTCCCGGCAGTGTAAAAAAACGTTTGGCGCTGCCGCGTTTGCGGGATTGCCTGCAGCTTCTTCCGGAAGAGCGTCAATCCAGTCTGATATCTCTGGTTGATTTGAATCCCGAAGTTTTCGGCAGTCTGGCCTGGCAGTTTCTGACCGGCATGCCGTATCTTCGCAAGGAGTCAGACGCCGATCTGCTTTTCCGGGTCGACAGTCAGCGGGAATTACGGGATTTAACGGCAGAGTTAAATCTCGCCGCCCCCGGCGACTGTTGCGACATCGAGATCATGTTATGGAACGGACGGGCTTTTTCGTGGCGTGAGTTTACTCAGGAAGCGGACAGTTTACTACTGAAGGCTGATTATGATGTTTTTTCGGGACGCAAAAAGAATATATTTCCAGTTGAAGTTGACGCGGGAGTCATTGCCTGGGAAGCCGAATCAGCGCTCCATGAGGAGCTTGAGACGTATCCGAAGCCAGGCTTGGTTAGTTATGTTGACAATGGCAGTCATTCCGATATGAATGCCGGCCATTTCCGGTCCAGTATTGGCGAATTGCGGGGATATTTCAAAAGTATCGCCGAGGCAGGAGCCGGAGGCGCGGATATGGCGGAACTGCGTCGCCTGGGCATTGATGCTGAGAACCGGGTTCTCGCGGCAACCGGAGGCGTCAATACTCATCGCGGAGCGATCTTTTCACTTGGCATGCTGGCGGCGGCTGCCGGACATAAATTCAAAAACAAGGATGAGTCCTCATTGGGGGAAATCATCAAGAATTTGTGGGGTATGGAGATTGAGGATCACCTTAATCCCGGGAGCAACGGTGAATTGGCGGTGAAACGTTATGGCGGCGGTTGCGCCAGAACAGAGGTGGCCTCCGGACTTCCTTCCGTGTATAAATACGGTCTTCCGGCGCTGCAAGATTCCATCGGCAAATACAGCCGTAACAGTGCCCGCCTTAACAGTTTCTATGCCATGCTCGAACATGTGAACGACACAACTTTGCTGCATCGCGGTGGTCGGGATGGACAAGATTTTGCGGTTAATTCCGCAGTAAATTTTAATCATGCGTCAAAAGGCGAAAAAGCCGGTCTGGCATTGCGTAATCACCGTGAATTTATAAAAAGAGGTCTCAGTTGCGGCGGAGTCGCCGATTTGCTGGCGGCCGCTGTTTTTATTCATCGAATGGAGGAATTATGGCTGGAATTGTAATATTGTGTTCAGGACAGGGAAAACAGGAAGATGGAATGTTTGACGCTTTACGCGCCTATCCCGAAGCCGAAAAAATTATGACCCAAGCGCGTGAAGCCGGGATTCTTCCCGCCGATATTGACAATAAAGAGTTATGGTTTCGTAACGATATAGCTCAACCGCTGATCTGTCTCTATCAGATGATGGTTTGGGGGGTCGTCAAACCGCTTATTCCGGCTCCGGATATAATCGCCGGATACAGCCTGGGTGAAATCAGTGCATACGGTGTATCCGGAGCGGTTTCGCCACTTGAGGCTATCAGATTGGCGACGTTGCGGGGCAAACTAATGAGTGATGCGGTCGATGTACCGCAAACCATGGTTGCGGTAATCGGGCTGCATAAGGATGATATTTCCCGGATATGTGAACGTTTTGGCGCTTATATCGCAATCGTCAACGCCGGGAACCATTTTATAATCGGCCTGCATGAGGATCATGCTGAACCATTTATGCAAGCCGCACAGGAAGCCGGAGCGGGTACCGTAGTTCATCTGGAACTCTCAGTGGCATCTCATACTCCATTTATGGATGCGGCGGCAACGGCGTTTGGTCAAGAATTGGCAAAGACTGAGTTGAATGTTTCCGGCGGGAATATTTTAGCCGGAATCAGCGGCGAAAAAGTATTCACCCGGGAACAGGCGGTTACGGCTTTGACAACCCAGATTCACCGCACAATCGATTGGCGCGCCTGTCTGGAAACCGCTTTTTCATACGGCAACCGGATTTTTCTTGAACTTGGGCCGGGACACGGGTTATCGAGAATGGCGCTTGAAGCGTTTCATGGAGTGGAGGCGCGTTCGTTATCTGAATTTCAGGATTTACATGCCGTTGAAAAATGGGTGAAAGCTGTTTCTGCAAGGTTGTAATAACAATGACGGAGCATTGACGAATGACCGAAAAAAAATCCCAAAATTTGTCCCTCAGCGCGGAAGTGTATAGAAAGCTGCTGCGAGGAATTTTTGATGGGAAATTTCCTCTCGGCAGCAGAATGCGCGAGGAGCCGTTGTGCAGGCAATTAGGCGTCAGCCGGACTCCGGTGCGTGAAGCCTTGATCCGCCTGACGCGGGAAGGAATACTGGAACAGCAGCCGCGATACGGCTGTATTGTTCGTCAACTCTCCGAAAAAGAGATTTGTGATTTGCTTGAATGCCGCCGTATGATAGAGTGTCTGGTATTGCGCGAATGGTTTACCAATATTGATATTGGGCGAATGAGTGAATTAAAAAAGCTACTTGAAGAAAGCGAAGTCGAGGATACTCCAGGTTTTCGGATTACAGTATTGAAGATAGATGAAGATTTACATGCATTAATTCTGAATGCCTGTACCAATACTTATATGTTCAAGCAGTTGCAAATATTACAATTGCAATGTCGACCTTACCGGGAATTGCGCTGTATTGAAGCGCGGGAGCCTGAAGCGATCAAACAGGAGAGGTTAATGATTCTCGATGCAGTTCTGCAAGGCGCAGTATCCGAAGCATGTCAATATCTGACTGAACATTTTGCCATCAGTATCCGGCATTATTTATCCGGTAATTAATATTCAACATGTTGGTTGGTAGATTCTTGTGATTTAATCTTAATCAAGCGGTTCGTTAATTATTAACCGAAAAGTTCCCGAACCGCCTCCAAATACCCATATTTATATTCTGTGTCAGGCTCAAGATAAGTTCCTTCGGTCCATTCGTTCCATGAATTGATCAGAAGCATGTTTCCGGTGAATTGGTCAGATAAAATAAATTCTTTCGCTTTTTTCAAGGCTGCTGCAAAATTTTCAGGTGTATTTTCAGTCAGAATTACGGTGAACGGGTATCCAATGTTATCATATACCTCTGATGGAATTGCTCTGGGGCTGACATCCCAGCCGGTGCATACGGCAGGATTATAAGGCAGCTTCAGGCATGACGTGAAATGTTCATATTCCGCAATATTCTTCAAGGCAAATTTGAGATAGTCATATCCGGGAAATGTATCAGCATGTTTTTGTTTATTCCAGCCGTGTCCGGAGCGGGAGTCAATTCCTAATTTGTCAAGCATAAAATTTACGCTTTGGGGTGGTTGATTTACGGAGGGTGAACATCCTTGACCGGTGTCGGCAAGAATAGCCTGATTATGCAGAGATTCCATCCCTACCGCGTTTAAATGCATTTCTCCCAGACCGGCCCTGATGACGCGCTGCCGGAAGTCAGTAAAACATTTGCATGCGACGTCAAGTCCTCCAAGGCTTTCCACCATACCGTGAAGATGATAAATTGAAAAATACAACCCACCATTAATTCGCAGATAGTTTGGATGAGAGAAATAATGTTTAATGCAATAGTCGGTGGCTTTCAGAAAGGTTTCCGGTGATACGTCTCCTGAACTCAAGCTTGGTGCGGGGAACATTCTGCTTCCGGGATGTACCTGTTTTGCGTCGTGATTGCACCACATCAGTGAAAACTTGAAATCGCTGTTGCCGACAGAATTGAGAAAACCTTTTTCAAGACATTGGTTCCGGTAGGGAATGTCCTCATACCAATACCAGTCAAAAACAAACCCATCTATGCCTTGAGACGAAGCCGTCTTGATTTTTTTCTCCATGATGTCAGGTTCTGATTCATCTTCATAACCCCATAACGGTATCTTAGGTTGTTTATGTCCGGGGAAACGTGGCCTTGCATATTTCAGTACTTCCCATTCCGTCCAGTTTTTTCCGTGCCACTTGTCATTTTGTGGATTCGGATGCCAGTTCGGGAAATAATAAGCACAGACGAGAGTTTTTTCAGGTTTCATAGCGTTCTCCATCAATTAAATAAAAATGAGTCATGTGAAATGCAAATATTAATCACAAAAAACACGATAAGTCACGAATTTTTTTCAGCTTAAGTAAAAACTCCATTGCGTACTTCATATATCGCATGGGCATTTTTATATGAATTTAAAAATTCCGCATTTTTTCAGCGGTTTCCATTAGGAGTTCCCTGACAAACTCCATTTTTTCCGGGCTTTTCCTGATAGATGGGAAACTGCATCCAAGAGCCATAAGAACTGTTCCGTTCGCACGAAAAACCGGAACGCCAATTGCAGTTATTTCTGAATTTACCACATTTTCAGTAATCGCAAAACCATTTTTGCCTACTTTCTCAAACAGCGCAAGTAGCTCCTCCGGATTTTGAGGCGTATTTCCTGTAAAAGAAGAAAAGTTCTGATTCCTGGCATAGTGAATTTTAAAATCTTCCGGCATATAAGCCAATAAAGCTAAACCGGAGGCTAAAAGGTGAGGATGGTCAATAAAAAATTCCCGGGAATGGATCACTGCCAGGATGTGATTGGATTTTTTCCAATTTACTATATTTACACGATTTTTATCCATGACCAGAGCTACTACTGTTTCATTAGTTTCAGCCCTCAACATTTTCATAAAAGGCTCTGTATATTCTCTCAAGATGCTGATCTGATCGTTTCCTTCCGATAACTTTAAAGCTGCGATCCCAATTCTATAACGCCGGGTTGCATCATCAAAATCCAGATATGATTCGGCCTGAAGGGTTTTCAAAATCTGTTGCGTTGTTGTTACTTTCAAGCCTATTTGTCCTGCAATTTCTCTAACCCCGACCCAATCGTGAGCCTGAGCTGCATAATTTAGAATATTTAGCGCTTTTTGAACAGATTTTATCATTCGATTTATTAACCTTTGTTTGTTAATAAAGAACATTGTACTTTATTAAAGAACAAAAGTCAAGCGGAAAAACAAAAAAACCTTATTATTTTCATATGGCCGGTTTATTAAACGAGTCTAAAAAAAGTTGTCCAGGTGATAAGCAACGCAGGTTATATTGTAGTTTTTTTATGGAGTTAAGTTTTTTATTGGTAGTTTCTTATGTATAATAAATAATCAAGCTGTACGAAAATTGACAATTAATTATTATTACTCACTTTGGGGCAAATACGGAAATATTTGTATACTCTTACATTTTTACTGTGCCGGTCTGGGCGGCGGCGTTTAGAAAAGGACCTATTGTCCAGAGTTGGGCTTCTTTGCCGGACGGGGCGCCGTTTTGGGCACTGGTCAATTCATGGAAGGTATCGCCATGACAACTGCGGACCAGTAATGCCAGTTCATAGGGCAGGGTGTCTATGCCGGTTGCCAGGGCTTTTGCACGCAGATAGAAAGAGTTTACGAACGGCCATGCGCTATTGTTGTGATAAGTTGCGTCGGTATCATAAAACGGTGTGAACAATGGAATACCCCACCATATTTCCGGATAATCCTTGAACGCCGCAATCGCTTCATCCTTTTCCAGTAAATCATGCAGGACCGCAAACGCGGTTCCCAGAGCTTCCCGACGCGGTTCCTGGTGTCCGTCTTCATGCAGAAAATAAGTGATGCCGCCATCCGGTCGAATAAATCCGGCCCGGAAACTTTGTCGTAAAGCAACTGCCTTATCAGCCCATTCGACTGCTTCATCATTCAGTTGCAGACGTTTCGCGCAGGCTTCCATAACGCGTAGTCCGCGATAATAGAGCGCGTTGGTTGATGATGATTTTATCGCGACACTGCGTCGTAAGGCTTCAATTGTTTGATATGGCAGGTCAGGCGGATAACCGTTATAGCCGATGTCGATAAAGCTGGCCTGACCATGATACAGACCGTCTGTTTTATCAAAGAACGGCTGGTAGAGTTCAGTAAAACAGCGTTTCCCGGTTTCATAGAGCCATTGCCAGTCGGCCGTTGTATCGTAATATTTTTTAAAAAGCTCTTCCGCCCACCACAACCAGACAACGTCATCGGTACGTCGGCAATAGGGATTCGTGCCGTATTTTTCCCGGAATTGCGCGTGGGTGATATCTTCGACCGGCATGTTGAACTTCGGCATGATGTGATCGTTGGGAGTCCGTAACCCAAGCTCCAGTCTCACTTTCCGGGAAACCTCGATACAGGAACGCATTTGTTCCGGGAAAAATGTATCAAGGCCGAGAATACTCGCGTAAGCCTGGTCGCGGGTAAAGATCATGCCGTTCCAACCCTGACCGCGTCCGCCGGCACAGAAATATGGCTTGCCTTCACGCGTGAGGATATTGCTTTCCGCGTCATACAGGGCGCAGGTCCAAAGACGTTCCAGAATTGGAGAACTGTTGGTCAGGCGTGCCCGGTGCTTTGGTTGCGGGGACGGCAGATCATTGATCGTCAGCCGCCCGTATTCATCTTCCAGAAAATCTGTTCCAAGAGTTAGTTTGTCAGATTGATATGTCAACATCGCGATATCCTTGATAGAAAATTTCAGCCCAAAATCTTTATCAATATATCGTGAATTAGTATCAAAGCAAACGGGTTTCAGATAAGGAACAATATAAAATGACCTCTACATCTCATTAGATTGTTTTACCTTGTTTATATATTTTACTGGAACCCGGGGGAACGGCGACTTGGGCATCCAGCTTGAACAAGTTCGAAATTTCCGGCGCCGATTTCAGGTTGGTCGCAATATTTATCCCTGTCGGGTTATGAAGCTCGATGAATATCCCTTGAGGAGTCCATTGCACTATTTCGATGCCGATTTCCGGGTTGCTTGAGACAATCAGGTTTCCGGCGAAAAAATTGCCTTTGACCGCGGTGTCCAGCGGAAAATAGGCTGAATTCTCAAAAACTCCGGTATAATCAATTTTCCCCGATGCCTGACGCCATAATCCGGCCGGGAGTTTTGCACTCAAAGCATCCACGCGCACCATCGTTTTTACCGGCAGATTCGCGGTTTTTTCAACTGATCCGGCTACTCCGCCATCTACGGCGGTATATCTTACCGGGAAAACTGATTTTTCAAGTTTTCCTCTGGTCAAGTTTATCTTGTATGGCAGTACCGGACCAAAACCAAGGGCATTCAGCCACAAGGCCGGAGCTTTGCCGAAATCGTCTTTTATCTCTTTTGAATTTGGTTTATTCGGAGCTGAATAAAGTAATTTTGCGCTGAATTCTGTACCTTTCTTTAATTGACCGTCTCCGGGCAGGGCGGCTTTCAATCCGAGCCAGTTTCCACCGGCGGCCATGCCGGGGCTCAATACAATGAAGCCGCCTGCCAGGCCGCCAACCGGGATGTCGATAGTTTTACCGCCGGGAATGGTGCCGGTTACCAGTTTGCCGTCTTTATACCAGGCGTATTTATTATTGAGAAGTGTAACAAACCGCGGGAACAAGCCATAGCCGGGTATGGGCTCAACATTACGCTTCAATTTCAGGTCGTATTCAACCAGAGAAATATAATTGTTATTTGATTTGCCGACTGAATAGCACCAGTTTCTGATCAGGCAGTCATAGATATTGGATTCCTTGCTTATCATACTTGGCTTGGCATCGTAAACTACCTCTTTATATAGAGCCCGGACATATTTTTCGTTGATTTCAGATTCCGTCAGAACTACGTTGCCGCAGGAAAACGGAAAGTTGATTTTGGGAGCCATGCAGGCGCCCCGTACCGGAGTGAATATGTCTTTACCTTCAGGAACTCCCTCGACCGGGACAACCAGATGACGCAAGCCGCCCATTGCATCTGCTCCGGTATAATACGCGGCAATGTAGCCCAGCCAGTTCTGGCGATCCGAACAGCGGCAGTGGAAGCGCTGGGTAACGGTCCGGATTGAGTTTGTGATGACTTTCTTTCCAGCTTTATCCTCAGCGATAACGCACAAGTCGAACTGTGGCCCATAACGAAAATATGTAGTCTGGTGGAAATTTTTGCTTTTCCGCGGCAGCCATTTTCTAACCAGATTGAAGCCGTCATAGATTTTTACATACTTCAAATCTGTATCACTTTTTACCCCGATGCTAAGCATGAACTGCCAGCGTGACATCCATTTGGGGCGCCCCGCGCCCCAGGAGTAAACAACCGGCCCTTCGCTTATCATATATTTGGCCGGAGCTTCAAAATAATGTCCCTGGCCAAACCTGAAATATCCGGCGGCGTTTTTCGGGCTGTCAGATGGAATGATCTGCTGGAATCCGGTTTTGGCGGCCAGGGCCACTTTGTCGGGACTATAGACTTCGTGTACTGCGATCGGATGCGGGTTTGAAGCGTTTTGCACCTGCCATAAATAGGCACTGAGACTGTTATCAATCAGTTTGCCGTCACGGTAAGTATAAACGCTCATGGCCTGAAAGTGTTTGAGCCGTTCTTTGGGGAGTAAGTTGGAATCCGGATGATGGATGATTGTCAGAGTATTGTATAGCGTCAGATAAACCATTTGGGTTTGAACAAGCCTGGATCCGTCTTCAGTAAGCCATGCCCGGGGGGGAACTCTTGGTGCCCCGGCCAGGATCATGCTGTTACGGTCCTGATCCTCTAGCTGATAACCCGGCAGACAAAATATTTCATCGCTGGAATTTTTTTCGCAGTCCCTGATTAGTTCAGCGTATGCTCCCGGTTTCATTTTTGCCAGGTTTTCGGTGAAAACAATTACGCTGTAACCGGCTTTTTTAGCCGCATCTGCATAATCCTTGACGCTTCCTGTCCCGTCGCTGTATTTGGAGTGTATGCCAACTAGAAATTTGAAATATTTTGTTGGTAATTTTGCTGTCTTGACTACTTTTGCCGCATCGATCGGGCCGCCTGTCCTGTATCCGCCGAAGCCTTTTTCTGAGTTTTTTCCGAGCCAGCTGTAGAGATTAAGCAGCAGGTGTCCGGTGTCACTGGCGACTTTGCCGTTTCCTTTATCCAGAACGATTCCATCGACCGGCCCGGTACACATTTCGGAAACATGCGGATTCAAGGTATAGCCGTTGCGGTGAGTATAGATAGGGTTTATTGAAATTACGGCCATTTGGCCTTTGCCGTAGTTGCGCACAGCTCCAAGTATGTGCGGCTTGGCTGTATTGGAGTTAAGATACCATTTGTGGTTGACGTAGTTACGGGTGTCCGCACCCGGCATACTTTCAATTATCGGGGTCCAGTTTTTATCGCAATTCAGCGGGGGAGCGGTATAACAGTCGTCCCAGCGCAGAATGGCGGCGGGAAAATAAATTCTTTTCAATCCTTTGGTTACCGGATGGTTATGGTTGAGGTTCTCTGTCCAGTTGATGGAGTTATCAAATTGCCACGGGTTGTTAATTCGTTTCGGGTCGATTACACAGGATTGTTCCATTTGTATCCCGAATGGTCTCAATACGTCGTTGCAGCCTCCGGCGCGTGGTCCGCCGGCGTCTGCCAAATCGGTGTAAACCAGCAGTCCCCCTCCGGCTTTCATGTATTTTTTTATATTATTTAAATTTCTTTCAAAATGCAGTTCTCTTTGACCGAAAATGCCGTATCTGGCTCCTGCCAGAGGAGTTTCATCCAAAACAACAAGATTAAATTTTTTCAGAAATTCATAGCTAAAGGTTTGATAATAACTGGTGCACGCTACTTGTATGTCTTCTGATTCGAGTTTTGCCGCATAGCCTTTGTCGAGCAGCGGCCTGCCGCTGAGAATAAGGATTGACAAAGGAGTTTTACTGGTTTTCAGCGTGGCGGCATTGGCGGGACCAAACTGCCATAGCAAGGAGATGGACAGGATAGCAGAAAGTCGCTTGATGAATTTTAAATTTTTTGTCATTGTGCGTCCTTGTGATAATTTCTAGATATGTTGGTGCATTAGTGCCGGTTTTGCTCATGACAATAATTACATCAATCTGGAATTGTCTTGTTTTATGTAACCAATGCCTTTTATCGTATCATTATCTGTAAAATTTTTTTCATATCTTACTTGCTATAAGTTTTGACTGAGTCGCAAAACGCCTTGAACACTTCATCCGGGGTTTCTGCCGGTATTTCACAGCCGGCGCTCAGGATATAACGCGAGTCTCCCGCGATGTCGAGGCAGGCGTGGCAGTACTTTTCACACTCTTCCGGGGTGGCTTGCAGAACTCCGGCAACCGGATCGACATTACCTTTATAGGCGAGATTCCGGGCGCTATATACCTCTTTGGCCGTTCTGAAATCAACCAGGTGGTCTACGTTAAAAAGATCTGACCCGTTGTCAGCGATATCGTTGAGCAGATGAGTCGTATTGCCGCAGATATGGGTTTTGACGAAAGTTCCGGTATTGTGAATAGCCTCGACAACCTGTTTCTCATACGGGAGGGCGAATTCCAGGAATTGTTCATGTGATATCAATGACGCGGCGGCGTCTCCGGCTCCGATGATATCTGCGCCTGAATTGGCCTGGGCAACCCCGAAATCACTACAGATAAGAGCCAGTTTCTCAAGCAGTTTATGAGCCGCGCGGGGATTGTCGAACATCATCATCATGAATTCACTCAAGCCGCAGATGGCGCAGGCTTCCGCGAACGGCATGTCGATCCAGCCGGAGACGGCACAGGCTTCACCGGCTCCTTTTTTCATTTCAACCACGGAAAGCGAACGGTCCCCCATCCGGTTGCTTCGGGCAGTGGGGTCGGGACGGCCGATTTTATCAATATCCGCCTCACATGTTACAAGGTGATTGACCAGATACGGCGTGGTGGTTTCCGGAAAGATAATTTCGCCGCCGAGGGCGGACGTGATTCTGCTGATATCACTACAGTTTGAGATGCAGTCAAGGCCGAAATCAGCCTGTACTTTAAGCTGGGCGTCAGCCAGTGCTTTGCCGTCTGAGGCGAATTCACGATAGGTCAGGTTGCTGCGGACCGCGGCAAAGTACATGAGTAGGGGATATACCGGGGCATGATCCCGTTTTTCGCCTTTTAAGGTGGCGATAAATCTGTCTCGTCCGTTCATAATCAATTCTCTTTTGTTTTTCTTATTATTGAATTGTGTTGATGATTAACTTGAACTCTTATATAGTTGGCGGCAGGGTCAAAATTATCTCAGCCTTGCCGCTGAATACTGCATCCGGAGCGTCGTACGGCATGAAAAATGATTCTCCTTCACGTACCTTCAAAGAACCATCCCCGGTGATTATTTCCATTTGGCCGGAGGTGACAGTACCTGAATAAAAAGTTTTGTGTTCCAGTTTCGCCTGCCATGTTTTTTGTAGATCGACGCCAATTGCCCCGAAATATTTATATGCGTCCCGGTTGATCAATTCGGTTACTCTGACATTTTCATTTTCGAAAATTATCCGCGGCAGAACAAGCGTGTCGTTCCAGGCGTCTTTCTGTATCCGGGGAGTAAAGTTGAATACGCTTAACGCTGTTGCCGGATCAGTCGTGCCGAAACGGTCGTTATCAGTTAACTCCTGGGTTCCGCAATACTTTTCCGGTTGAGTAACAAAATCGGTCGGTTCCATTATCTCGTAGATCAACGCCCCGGGGCCGATAGCGTGAACTGTCCCGCCTTTGATCATTAGAACATCTCCGGCTTTGATCTTGTGCTTATAGACCATATCAAGGCTTTCGGTCATATCTCCTTCTAGCGCTTCTTTGATGAAAAGTTCTTTATCAAGTTTTTCATTGAATCCGATTATCAGGTACGGTTCTTCTCCATTGATTTTCCTGTTTCCGAGGACTATCCAGGCTTCCGTCTTACCGAAACGGGAGTTGTAGATAATCCGGGCCGCGTCATTGTCGGGATGGGCCTGCAGCGGCAGGCGGATGGCGGAGTCGAGTATTTTGGCCAGGAATCCGGTATTGGGCCCGAATTTATGGTAATGTTCCGGGCCGAGCAGTTCTTCCGGATGATCTTTCAGCAGTTCGTCAAAAGCGATACAGCCTTTTTCAGTTTCCGCGATACTTACGCCGTTTCCGCCGGGACAGGATGATTTATTTGCCGCTTTAACGCATGAGGCCACCCATTCCTCGGGAAACGAGCCGTCCTCCGGTGTTTTAACGCCTTGCATCTGATCTATCAGGGCGCCGCCTTTGTAGGCGCGCCAGACTCGATTATGTAAAAATTTAAATGGTTTCATTGTTTTGCCTGTTGATTTTTATTGGATATATATTATATTACCATTAAGAACGAAAAATGTCAAGAGAGGTTATTATGAAAAATACTACATTTTTTGAAGGCGATATAGATAAGCTGCTTGATTACAAGAAAAAGCAGACGAAACTAACCGACTGGTTTTCCTATCAGGAAATCAAGATGGATGTTGCGAAACAGATGCAGCAGTCGGGGTGTGATCCCGATGCGCCGGAATTGCAAGCGGAGATTTTGTGCGAATGTGTCAGGCGGATGCCTTTGTCGATTCCGGTCGGCTCTCTGATCGCGGGCAGCCAGGATGCCGCTTTTTCCCCAAGCTATGCCTTGATAAACCCGACTTTTGAAGTTGAAAGTTTTGCCGGATACTGTGATCCGTTGGCGATCTATGACGATCTGAAGCCGGACGATGAATTTACCCCGGCCAGAATTGAAAAAGTCCGGTCATATCTGGCGTCGACTCCTTATGTGAAAGCATTGAGCAAGGTTTACGAAAAGACCGGTGATGAAACCAGTGAAGTGGCTTATTTTGTCGAACCGGTAACCGGGCACACGATTCCGGATATGCGCCCGATTCTTGCCCGTGGTGTCAACTCGATAATTACTGAAATGGCGTCAGCAGACGGTTATAATAAAGTCATGGCGGATTCATTGCGGGCCGCGGCTGTTTTGGCAGAGCGGTATGCCGATCTGGCCGAAACTCTGCTGGAGAAACGCGGCGATGATCCGGATGAAGTGAGGAGCTTGAAAGCGATAGCGGCAAATTGCCGCAAAGTTCCGGCAAACGGTGCGGATAATCTGCATGAAGCGGTGCAGGCTTATGCTTTGTTATGGCAGGTGATGTGTCTGGAGCAGGGGCCCAATCCTTATGCGTTTTCGGTTGGCAATATTGATCGGGTGCTGGCTCCGTATCTGAAAGATGTGCCTCACGAAGCCGCGGTTAATCTGGTCAGGCATCTGCTGGCGTTTTTTATGGTTGGTGACCGCTGCTGGGCGATTTCCCAGAATATTCTTGTCGGGGGAATGGATGCGGCCGGGAACGATCAGACTAGTGAGATGACATACATTGTGCTTGACGCGTTTTTCCTGTCAAATACGCCGCAGCCGGCTCTATCGGTCAAACTGCACGCGAATACGCCGGAAAAACTTTACAAAAGTATTGGCAGGTTTTTCTTTACGCCCGGACATTCGACCCCGTCCTTGTTCAACGATCATTCAATGTTCGAGGTTCTGCGCCGCAAGGGCATCGCTGAAAATGATCTGGCTGATTACGCTATTGCCGGTTGTCAGGAACCGTTGATTATGGGCAAAGAGAATGCCAATACTACTAACAGTTGGATGAATTTGCCTAAAGTTCTCGAATTGACTTTGAACGACGGCTGTTCACTGATCTCCGGAAAAAAGATTGGGCTTGGCTGGCATGAGCTTGGCTTTGATAGTGCCGATGCGGTCTGCGCCGATCTGGAAAATGCCTTCTGGAAACAATTTGATTACCTTGCCGAACACATGCGGGAAGCGGCGAATGCCTGTTCCGTGGCTCTTGGTATCAAAGCGGTGCCGTTTTCCTCCGCAATGCACGGATGTTTCGAATCCGGCCATGATATGCGCGATACGGAAAAGCCCGGTACCAGATACTTCGGCAGCGGCTGCCTGGTTCACGGCCTCAGTGTGTTGTCCGACTCTTTTCTTGCGGTGAAACGTATGTTGTCGGAGGAGATTGGAACTGCGGAAGACCTGCTTGCCGCGTTACGTGCGAATTTTGCCGGTTATGAGCAATTGCAGGGCTTTTTGTCAGCCCAGGATAAGTACGGCAATAATATTCCGGAAGTAGATGACCGGGTTGCGGAACTGGCTGATAAAGTCTGCCGTAAAATTTCCGACCTGAAAAATTATGCCGGCGCTGGCTTTGCACCGGATTTTTCAACGCCAAGTACGCATCTGCTTTACGGGTATTGGGTTGGGGCGACCCCGGATGGGCGTTTGTCCCGGGAGATGCTCGGTTACGGGATCGATCCCCGGCCGGGAATGGCCCGGAACGGGTTCCAGGAGAGAATTCTATCCAACAAAAAACTGCCGTTCAGTGAATTCAGCGGGGGATATGCCTCGCATATCGGCCTGGCGCCGGCTGATTTTCGCGGCTCGGACTCGATTGATGAAAAAGCGCTTGCCATCCGTGACCGGGTGATTGTTCCGCTCTTTTCGCTTGACTCCCCGGAAAAGCCGGAAGCTCCTTTTTACGTATATTTCAACGTGGATGAAGCCGACCACCTGAAAAAAGTATTGGAAAATCCCGCAAAATATGCCCCTTCAGGGATTTATATAATGAGGATTCACGGAACATTTGTTAACTTTCTGGACTTGTCATCAGCGATACAATATGATATTATAAAGCGTTTGGACGTGAAATCATCATCATTAACGGAACGAGGGACAACCTATGAAGTTGACAGAGAAGGTACGACAGAAAGTTGTATACGATATTCTTAACGGAAAATATGCCCCCGGAGATAAAATACCGACAGAACGGGAAATGACGGTACTAACCCGGACCAGCCGGATCACGGTCCGGAGGGCATACGAACAACTGGAAGAAAGCGGCGTCATAGAACGCAAACCCAAATTGGGAACCCGGGTGGCTGATTCCTTCAAAGGGAATCAACAGGATATTGATGAAGTTGGCGTTATCGCGACTTTGCGCAGTCAGTATTCCCGGGATTTCATTGAATCGGTTCATGATACCTGCATGGAAAATGACGCCATGATCAATCTGGCCCTGGCGGAAACATCCGCCGAGCAGTTGGAGGCGGCGGTCAAACTGTTTACCCGCGGGTTAAGGAATCTGATTATCTGGGGATACGACCGTAATATTGATTTCGATACTTTTGAACGTTTGCGCGCCCTTGGCATGAATATTGTATTTTTCGACCGGGTAGTTCCCGGTCCTTTCGCGGATTTTGTCGGACTGGATAATGAGGATGCGATTGTCTCGATGCTTGATGATGCCGCCGGTCATGGCGCCGAGAAATTTATTTATGTTGATATCGCCGAATTGATGGACAGCAACCTTGAACGTTTGCATTGTTTCGAGCAGGAATGCCGAAAGCGCGGTTGTGAGCATGACCGCATTGTCGTGCCGTTTCTCCCGCAAGATGAATTTGCCCCGATGAATATTTTTCATAATTATCTGGCAAATCATGATTGTTCGGTATCCACCGCGATAATTTGTGTAAACGATGCCGTTGCGCAGTCTATCCTGGGCGCTTGTCCGCGTAACATGCCGGTATACGGGGTTGACGGTTCTCCGAAGGCGTTGCAGGCGGGAATTATTTCTTATCGGCAGCCGATCCGGGAAATGGCGGCGGCCGCGGTTAAGGCGCTGGAGAGTCAACAGAAGAAAGGTGAAAAGTGGAAAGCGAAAAAGATCCGCTTCAAGGGCAAACTGATGAGACATTGACCATCTTCGCGAAAGGATGGAGCGTGGCGGTTGACGGCCCGGGACAACGTCTGGTTTATTACCTCAAAGGCTGCAATATGAGTTGTCTGTGGTGCGCCAATCCCGAAGGACTGAACTGCCGGCCGGAAATGCTTTATTACCCTGATCGAAGCGATGCTCTGATCGATCATGTATGTCCTTACGGCGCTTTGGCCAACAGGCGGATTGACCGGAAAAAATGTTACGAATGCTCCAGCCGGGATTGTGTCAGGAAGTGGCGCTGTCCGTGTTTGGAACTGGCGGGAACAAACGTATCACCCGGAGATATAATGCAGCAGGCGGTGGCTTCCCGGGATATGTTCGGGGGGGACGGCGGAGTTACTTTTGGCGGCGGCGAAGCGACATTACAGGCTAAACCATTGCTGAATGCCGTAAGAATGCTGAAAGAGGCTGGAATCCATACTGCGGTTGAAACCAATGCTTCGACCGCCGATTTCAAGGCGGTCGCCGATTCCGTTGATTTGCTGATTTGCGATTTCAAAATGGCGGATGAAGCGGTACACCTGAAAATGACCGGAATATCCAATCGGGTGGTGCTGGAAAATCTGGCCTGGGCCATCAGAAATAAACAGAGTTTGTTATTGCGGATACCGTTGGTCGGCGGGGCAAATGATACCCCGGAGGAAATGGCGCGAATGACGGCATTCCTGCAGCGGGAGGCCGCCGGCCGAAAATGGCCTTTACCGGTCGAGATTCTCCGGATGCATCACCTTGGGGAACCCAAGTACGCCGCCCTCGGAATGTCGTATCCGGCTCAGGGTTGGCGCGAACCGACTCAAGCCGGCGCTCAGGAATTTGCGCAACTATTGACTAATGATAAAATTACCGCAGCCACAGGAGGATAAATGTCAATCACGCTGGGTATCGACATCGGTACGACAAAAGTAGCCGCTGTTGTCTTTGATTCTGAAAAACGTTGTATTCTGGATTGTGCTTCAAAAAATACCGGGGCCGATATGCCCGCCGGGGAATATCGCAGTGAACAGTCCGTGGATAAGATATTGGCGGCGCTTGACGAGGTGATTATGACGCTTGGCAAGGAGGACAAAGCCAAAGTTAAAGCCATCGGCGTGACCGGTCAGATGCACGGGGTTGTTCTGTGGAACAAGCAGGAAACCGCGCCGCTGATAACCTGGAAGGACCGGCGGGCCTCGGAGCTGCAATTACTCAACGAAATTAACCGTATTCCCGGAGCTGAAAATCTGAAAGACGGTTTCGGTATCACTTCACTGGCTTGTCTGGCGCGCGAGGACAACTTGAGTAACTGGCGCATGGCCGCGACGGTTCATGATTATCTTGTTTACAGAATATGCGGTCTTGAAAAGCCGGTAACCGATCCGGGCGACGCCGCCAGTTGGGGATGCTATGATATTTTCGGACAAAACTGGCGTATGGGCACGATCAAAACCCTTGGTATTCCGCCGGAAATTTTACCGGAAGTAGTTGGCGCCGGAACCGGGGCCGGGGCGCTGATCGACACGTTTGCCGCCGTTTGGAAATTACCACAAGGGATTCCTGTAGTCGCGGCCCTTGGGGATAATCAAGCCTCAATTCTGTCCACTTCCGAATATCCAGATGAGGAAATCTACCTGACGCTCGGAACCGGTGCGCAGTTGACCGTAGTTGTCGATCCTGATCAGCTTAATGACCTGAAAATGATCCCGTCCATGGAAATCCGGCCGTATCTTGACGGCAAATATATCGCGGTTGCCGCGCCGTTGTGCGGCGGTCAGGCTTTCGCGTGGCTGGCCGATACGGTGCAAGGCTGGCTGCGGGAGCTGGGACTACCGGTTTTGCCGGAATATGAACTGTTCCGAAAACTCGATGCGTTGGGCGCTGCAAATGAAACATCGTCGCTTGAAGTTAAACCTAATTTCCTCGGCGAACGCCATGATCCGGGTTTGACCGGGGCTATCGATAATATTCGGCTCGATAATTTTTCTCTGGGCGGTCTGGCCTCGGCATTGGCCCGGGGGATTGTCTCTAATATGAAAACAATGATTGCGCCGGAACTTCTGCAAAACAAGCAACGGGTTATCGGCAGCGGTAACGCGATCCGGCGGCTTGAAGTAATCCAGAAGATGATCGGACAGGAGTTTGACTTGCCGCTTACGGTTAAAGACGCGAAAGAGGAGGCCGCCTGCGGCGCCGCTATCCTCGGCAGTTACATGGTTCAATGAATTTAAATATCAAAGCGAGGGTTCGAAATGCAGAAAACGTTAAAGAAATTAAGTAATGGCGAACACGTGACGATTGTCGCGCTGGGCGATTCGATTACCGAGGTCACATTTCATACTCAAGGCCGGATGAACTGGGTTCAACTGCTTGATGAGGCAATTTTTGAAGAATACGGTAATGGAATATGCACGATTATCAATTCCGGTAAATGCGGTTCCACCTATGCAGATGGCTTGAGCAGGCTCGAACGTGATGTTTTGCGTTATAATCCTGATCTGGTTGTAATTGCTTTCGGAATGAATGATTCAACTCGCGGAGTGGAAGGCTTGAGCCGGTTCAAAAGCGAACTTGAACAGATAGTAACCCTGATTCGGCAGCGCTGCGGCAGCGAAATTATGCTGCGTACGCCAAACCCGGTCGTGACGGTCCACGGTTTGCCGAAAACGCCGGAACAACCCGGTCCCGGTTGTGCTTATGAATCAACCGGCCATCCCGTCAAAACGTATGCGGCGGCGATCGTTGAAATGGCCGCAAAGCTGGATTGTGTCTGTGTCGATCACTATACATTATGGACCGAAAAAGTATTCAAGTTCAAACACCCGGTCGCCAACCCTTGTGCTCTCTGGCCGCGAATGTCGGACGCAATCCACCCCGGCTATACAGGTCATTTAGCTTTTTTCCGTGAACTTGCACCGTATTTCAAGGTAGCCGAATATTTTCCATGGGAAGAGGTGGAGAATAAATAAAACGGCAAATTGGAGATTCTCAGCTTCAATGTCCAGCTTTATGCCTGCATGTAAATTGTCAGATACGCAAGTTGCCACTTTTCCGAAACAACAAGCATTTTTGACTGTTAGATATGCGACGACAAACGTTTCAATAGGTTCTCATCGACAGAACGGGGCATTTTAACTACTTTTATGGGGCCGTTATTTTGAGTATTCCGCAGTTTTCCGGAACGTTTGCGTTATCCGGGTCCAACCAAAAATTCTCGCTGCCGTTTGTCAACAGGAAATTATTGTCCTGATATGAGATTGAAAAGTCCCCCGCTCCGGGAAGGAGCGATGCGAGCGGAATGTTTTCTTTCACCAGGAGATTGACAATCGAATCATGTGTTTTGTATTTAATCAGCAAGCCGGCCGCACTATGATCATTAATTCTGCCGGAAACTTCATCAGTGCAGAAAAATACCTTGAGCGTGATGTTTATATTGAACGGGGAGGTTGTCGGCGCCAACATTGACAACTGGTGATTCTGCGGTTTTGTCAGGTAATGTTTGTCTGTATCAATTTGTTTTCCATCGAGATAAGTTCCGTTAGTCGATTCATCATCAGCAACCCATGCGCCCCGATCATCTATGCCTGATTTAAAATGAAAACTGCTCAGTTTCCTGTTCATGCGTTGTAACATATCCCTGCACCATCCATTGTCCCCGACATGGCCATGACGCATAACTATATCACATTCCCTGCTTTTGCCGACAACTACATCCTCGCTGAATAAATATATGATTAAACCGTTATTGCATTCAAGGATAAGTTTTTTATGGGGCCTGGTAACTTTTTTTAGTGCTTTAGACTGCAATTTTTCAGATTGACTGATCGGGTATCCCGCATACATGTCGAGTGGAACCCATAGTTCTAATTTCTTTAATTCCTTAAGCGTTTCCCCTTTTGAACTCGTGAGATTGTGAAGGCCTTCCAGGACACTCAATTTATGGTCGCTGACATCACCTGATTGACTTATATCACCGATACTTATATGTAAATTTTCGAGAATCTTCGTACTCCGAATACCATCAGGATAAATATCAATCAACAATTGCTGGTCGAAGCAATACTCCTTCCCGTCCAGTTGGTAGGAAAAATGGATATCCACATTCTGTGATACTCCGATATTCAAGTCGCAAGTATCGATATGAAACCTGACAACCCGGGATGAACGTAAATGCATGATTCTCGGATCATATTCTTTAAAATACGCCGCTCCCGGCAGTTTGATGTTGAAAAGAAAACCGGTAGCATTGGCCGCTTCGTCTGTCAACGGCGTCAAGCGGAATTGGAAACTGGAGCTTGCCCCTTTGATAAAAGCGGAAGCCGCCTGATTCCATTCAACTAAAAAGTGTTTACAGTCTGAAACAAAACCATTAAGCTCGGGCTCCGGTGTTGAAAAAGGGTTCTTTGTCTGGAAAATTTTTTCCTGGTGTTCGGAACTGGAAATATCTTCGTTTATTTTTTCGGAATCTCCTTCCCCGGATGAATCCTTTTCCACATGGTTAATTGCTCTTAATTCATTATTCTCACTACTGCCGCCTCCGTCAGACTGTTTAATTGGACGGCGGCATTTGTAGCAGAATTTATCACCCGGAATAATTACGGCATTGCATTCACACTTTTCAGACATAGTATAACGCTCCAAAATATTAAATTGTCACATTTCATTCGTGCCTGCACCCATTTTATCACGCACCCTGAGTAAAAAAATCTGATTATTGGAAAATAACACAATTATCAATACATTGCAACCGATATGTGAATATTCATTTAGCTTGCCGTTGCGATTGCCGAGCGCAAATGTTTTTTTTGCGAGCCCAGTAGCGCCAGGTCTCGATGAGACTGGCGGGGGCGTTTGGATATGTCGGAAAATGGTAGCTTGCGCTCTCCGAGCGCAAATGGCAAACGTTGTCGAGCCGGTCATTGTTACTTGCGTTCGGAGAACGCAAACTACCGAAGAGCAAATATTTTTTGCGAGCCCAGTAGAGCCAGGTCTCGATGAGACCGGCGGGGAACGCATGGATATGTCGGAAAATGGTAGCTTGCGCTCTCCGAGCGCAAATGGCAAACGTTGTCGAGCCGGTCATTGTTACTTGCGTTCGGAGAACGCAAACTACTGAGAGCGAATATTTTTTTGCGGGACCAGTAGCGCCAGGTCTCGATGAGACCGGCGGGGAACGCATGGATATGTCGTTACCGTCAATCGGTTGCTAAAGAATAAGCTCGTGGGTGGGATGCTTTGCATCCCGGCGCTTTCACCGAAAGCTGCCCTACGGAATAAGCCCGTTCGCGGGCCGTAGCGCCAGGTCTCGATGAGACCGGCGGGGAACGCATGGATATGTCGTTACCGTCAATCGGTTGCTAAAGAATAAGCTCGTGGGTGGGATGCTTTGCATCCCGGCGCTTTCATCGAAAGCTGCCCTACTGGAACTAACCGTCCCGTTTTTTCGTGGTTAAATGACTCTTGCCGCGTGAGATTATTCGTTTTGTCGCGAATGATGCTTGAAGAATGATTTTTTTGAGTTTATTTTACCTTGATTATTTATTCCGGGAATAAGGTTTAATTTATGCGAAAACAAGATGATATCTCTTTGGGAGATATGAATACAGAAATAGCGGGGGAAAACTCCGGGGCGGAACTTGAGTTGTCTTTAGGCGATCAGCCGACGATGGACGAGACGGGATTCCAGCCGCTGGGCAAAGTTGACCGTTACCAGATCGTGAAAGAACTCGGGGCCGGGGGCTTCGGAACTGTATTCCTGGCGAAGGATACGGAAGCCGGAACGCTGGTGGCGGTGAAAGCCCTTCCGCCGGAAATCTCCGCGATCCCGGAGGAGCTGGATAACGTCCGCAACAACTTTGCCTTTGTCTCCAAATTACTGCATCAGAATATCGCCGGACTGCTGTATCTGCACAAAGTAGACGAGTGTGATGTCGCGGCGGAACGGCTCCTGCGGATATCCAACCGCAGTTACCTGGTAGTGATGGAATATGTCCAGGGAACGACGCTTTCAGTCTGGAAGAAACAATATCCTGATCGCAAGGTTCCGCTGGACAAGGCGCTGGACATCTGCGCGAAAGCGGCAGAGGCGCTGGATTACGCGCACAGCCGGAATATTATCCATCGTGACGTCAAACCCGCGAATATTATGATCGGAACCGACAATTCGGTCAAAGTCATGGACTTCGGCCTGGCGGCTGAAGTACGGTCGAGCATGAGCCGGGTATCACAGGAGAAGTTTGACACCTCCGGCACCCGGCCTTACATGGCCCCGGAACAGTGGGCCGGAGAAAAACAATCGGCCCCAACCGATCAGTATGCATTGGCGGTAATGTTCTACGAACTTATCAGCGGCGAGGTGCCGTTCCAATCGGCCTTTGAAACCGGCGACGCCATATTGATGATGAACCTGGTTCGTTCCGAGCCAGTCAAACCGTTGCCGGAACTGACTAAAAAACAGAACGCCGCGTTGCTGCGGGGACTGAGCAAGAATCCCGAAGAACGCTTCACCTCCTGCGGTGATTTCATCAGGGCGCTGTCCGGCGGCAAAACCGGTAGCTTGCGTTCTCCGAACGCAAATGGCAAATCCGCCAATACACTGAAGAAACTGGTGGTGGTGTTTATGCTGCTTGCAATCATTGGCGGTGTGAGTTGGTATGGAGTGAACGTTTACCATGAGCAAGTCAAGGCTAAAGAAGAACTTGACCGGATCACTAAACTGAACGAAGAGAAGCGCAAAGAGATTTCAGCCGCTTTACGCCAGGCGAACAACCTGTATAACGACGGCAAATACAGCGAAGCGTCCAACGCCCTGCAAAAGGTTTTCGATCTTGATCGTGATAACGCCAACGCGAAAGCATTACAGGATAAACTGGCGCTGGCCGCCGGTCTGGCGGACGTCTCGCCGATCCGTTCAAAGGCTGAAGTAGACTGGGAAAGTGTCCAGAAACTCAGCCCGGCTGATGGCTTTGAACAGGACTTGAAACAATTGAAGATTGAGATCAAAACCGCTGAGACGTTGTTTAACAAAGAAGATTACGGCTCAGCGCTTAAACGTTATCAAAGCGTGCTCAGCCAATGCAGCACGTTGCTAAAACTGGACGAATCCCGCAACGCCGCCAACGCCGCGGCGAACGACTGCGCCACCGCCAAACGCGCCGCCGATAAAGCCGAAGCGTCCCGCGATGCGCAACACCTCTATGTCCAGGCGGAAAAATCGGTCGCAGATGCCACTAAAGCCATGACGCAGCGGGACTATCAAGGGGCGCGGAAACACTACACATCCGCGACTGAACAGTACTCTAATGCTCAAACCTTCGCGGTTGAATACCGACAGGTAGTCGCGCTGAAAGATCAGCTTGACCGCTTGAAGCAGTCGGCGTTATCCGCCAGTGACATGGCGCTCTATGGCGGTACCGGCTGGGTGAAGATTAAAACCTCGATCCTCAAGGCGGACAACTCATTGAAACAAAAGAATCTGGCGACCGCCCACCGGGAATATCAAGCCGCCATCGCCAATCTGCCGCAGGTGATAGCCGATGCTAAGAACACGAAAGAAGCCACCCGGAAGAGAGTGGCGGCCAGGACAGCTTATGAAACAGCTTTGTCCAATGCCACCGAACTTTACAACGCGAGCAAACGCTTAAGTAAAACCGACCCGCGGGCGCATGAGAAGTGCGTTGAGACGGTTAAGACGCTTGAGACTTTTGAGGGTAGCAGCCATTATGCGTATCTTGATTCCGACGCAAAAGCGAAGATAGCCAACTTGAAAAATCAGGCGGAGAGTTACTTGAAGACCCTGATTCCGCCGGTGGCGGCAGACCTGAAGGCTGTACGTAATGCGAGTTACGCGTCCTTATCCGGCCTGGCGTCCGGCAGTCGTGAAGCGCAGGAGCGGCAGAAACAATGGGTAAACAAACTTGGTTTGCCGCTGGAAGTGGAAACAAAGAAAGTCGGGATCAAGCTGCGGTTAATCCCACCGGGAACATTTACGATGGGCAGTTCTCAGTCCGAACAAGAGGAATGCATCAGGTCTGTCAAATCTTCATCTTATTCAAATAGAACTAAAGATGCAATCGTTAAGATTATAAAGGCCGAAACCCAACATCGCGTGACCTTGACCAAACCGTTCTACTGCGGAATGTATGAAGTGACGCAGGGGCAATGGACACGAGTAATGGGAAGTAACCCGAGTAAATTCACTGGAGCCGGGTACGACGCCCCGGTCGAGCAGGTCAGTTGGGAAGACTGTCAGAAGTTCCTGAATAAACTATGTGAACTCGAAGGCGTACCGCAAGGCACGTACCGGTTGTTGACTGAAGCTGAATGGGAGTATGCGTGCCGGGCAGGAACGAGTACAAGTCTTTACAATGGAGAGTTGAAAATACTTGGTTTGAGCAATGGACCAAAGATAGATGAGATTGGCTGGTATAGCGGCAATAGCGGGGTATCATATAGCGGCGCTATTGATTCATCAAAGTGGAAAGAGACGCAGTATTCACATAGTAAATCAGGCACGCATTCTGTAGGAAGCAAGGCCGCCAATGCGTTTGGTTTGCATGACATGATTGGTAACGTTTGGGAGTGGTGCAGTGACAGGTACGGAAATTACCCCGGTGGAAGTACGACTGACCCCACGGGGGCCTCATCAGGCTCGTACCGGGTGAGCCGTGGCGGGTGCTGGAGCGGCAGCGCCAGGGGCTGCCGTTCCGCTTTTCGCGGCGGGGACACGCCGTCCGGCCGCATCAGCCTCCTGGGCTTCCGCCTTGCGAGGATAACTCCTGTGAATAAGTGAACGGTAGTGAACCAAAGAAGCGGAGCCTTCTCCCGGCGAGCCCGTAGCGCCAGGTCTCGATGAGACCGGCGGGAAACGCATGGATATGTCGTTAACGTCAATCAGTGATTACAAAATGTATCTGTGGGTGGGATGCTGCCGCATCCCGGCGCTTTCATCGAAAGCGGCCCTACTGAATAAGCCCGTTCGCGGGCCAGTAGCGCCAGGTCTCGATGAGACCGGCGGTGAACGTAAGTAATAGTCATTAACGTCAATCTGTGACTGAAGAATGGCTCATGGGTGGGATGCTGTCGCATCCCGGCGCTTTCATCGAAAGCGGCCCTACTGAATAAGCCCGTTCGCGGGCCGTAGCGCCAGGTCTCGATGAGACCGGCGGAGAATGCATGGATATGTCGTTAACGTCAATCAGTGACTAAAGAATTGGCCCGTGGGTAATGCTTCCGCATCCCGGCGCTTTCATCGAAAGCTGCCCTACGGAAGAACAACTGGAGAAATGCAAATTTGAAACGAAAACCGGAAACTTTACGTTTTTATAGAAAACGTCTTCCTCATTGGGAAGTCCGGGACGGTTTGTATTTTGTTACAATAAGACAAAGTGGTAGTATTCCGAAAGATGAACTTGAAAAACTGATGTTACTATTCAGAAAAATGAAAGATAATCAGTGCATTGCAGATATTGAATACCAGAGAAGAATTTTTATGATGCTTGAAAATCTGCTAGATAATCATGGTAATGGAAATTTGACGGATCTGGGATATTTTGAAATAATTAAAGATGCAATTGAATACCGGCATGCTTCCGGAAAGTGGCAAATGCTTGAATATGTGGTGATGCCTAATCACGTTCATTTATTTTTTAAGGCAAACGGAAGCCGTCTGTCAAATTTAATGAAAGACTTTAAACGTTGGACTGTGACTGAGTTTAAAAAACTTGAAGATGATAATTCGGTACGATGGCAACGAGAATGGTTTGATCACTGGTCGAGATCAACTGAAAAAGATGAAACAATCGTCGAGTACATTAGAAATAACCCGGTAAAGGCTGGTTTTGTAGAAAAATATCAAGACTGGCAATATGGAAGTTGGAGTAAGTCAGAGTAGTACAAGCATGCACAAGGTCGCGGGCCGTAGCGCCAGGTCTCGATGAGACCGGCGGGGAACGTAAGTAATGGTCATGAACGTCAATCAGTGGCTGAAGGATAAGCCCGTGGGTGGGATGCTGCCGCATCCCGGCGCTTTCATCGAAAGCTGCCCTACCGAAGAGCAAATATTTTTTGCGGGACCAGTAGCGCCAGGTCTCGATGAGACCGGCGGGGAACGTAAGTAGTAGTCATTAACGTCAATCAGTGACTGAAGAATAAGCCCGAGGGTGGGATGCATTTGCATCCCGGCGCTTTCATCGAAAGCAGCCCTACGGAATAAGCCCGTTTGCGGGCCGTAGCGCCAGGTCTCGATGAGACCGGCGGAGAACGTGAGTAATGGTCGTTAATGTCAATTTGTGACTGAAGAATAAGCCCGTGGGTGGGATGCATTCGCATCCCGGCGCTTTCATCGAAAGCAGCCCTGCTTACGCTGAGCGTGATAATTTTCAGATATTTTTTCTAAAAATGCGTGAGAAGAGTTATTTCTGTAAGAATAATATTTGAATATGCTTTCATGCAGTGTATTATACCTAGTATTAAATGAATAATGAGGGACGAAAGATCTAGTGATGACAGATCACAATGATTCCTTGGAAGGAATAAAAACAGAGACAATAACGCCTGAAGAGTTGGCTGAAGCCGCCGCATATCAGAAGTTGAAAGATGCCTATTTATCTGAAGGTGACAGGCCGACGATTGATGATAAAACAGGTTTTCAGCCGATCGGCAAAGTTGACCGCTACAAGATCGTCAAGGAACTTGGTGCGGGCAATTTCGGGCGGGTTTATCTGGCCCTGGATACCGTATCAGAAACGCTTGTCGCTTTAAAAGCCCTGCCGCCGAACATCTCCGCGATTCCCGAAGAACTGGAGAAAGTTCGCAAAAACTTTTCCCTGGTATCGAAGATTCATCATCCGAATATTGCATCATTGCTTTTTCTGCACAAGGTTGAACATGCAGACGAAGCGGCGCGTAAACTGCTTAAGATATCGGACCGGACCTACCTGCAGGTAATGGAATACGTCAAAGGCACGACATTGTTCTCCTGGATGAATGCTTACCAGGACCACGTTATTCCGCTGGAAAGAATCTTAAAGATCTGTTATCAGGTGGCTCAAGCACTGGATTACGCTCACAGTCAGGGCGTGATACATCGCGACGTCAAGCCGTCCAATATAATGATAGGTGATAATGATGTAGTTAAGGTAATGGATTTTGGATTGGCTGCTGAGATACGCTCAAGTATGTCGCGGGTATCAAAAATGAATCATAACTCGGCAGGCACCAGGCCTTACATGGCTCCTGAACATCTGGCAGGCAAGACCCAGAGTGCCGCAACTGATCAATATGCACTGGCCGTGTTGTTCTATGAGATGGTTAACAAAAAAGTGCCATTTCACTCTATATTTATGAGGGAAGATGATATTCCTTTGATCCTGGACGTTGTTAGAACGGGAAAGGCAGAGAGATTACCGCAATTATCAAGAAAGCAAAATTCCGCTTTACTGCGTGCTTTGAGCAAAAAGCCCGGGGAGCGTTTTGCCTCTTGCGGTCAATTTATTGATGCGTTGTCCGGGAAAACGGTATACGAACGGAAAGGCCTTGTCCGAAAAATTGCCATTGCTGCAGGAATTTTTGTAATGTTGATACTGGGATGGCATGTATTAAAAACTTCAGAACCGGTAAAACCTCCCCCTCCCCCCCCTGATGATGATGGTGACGGTGTAGAAGTAGTAGTAGATAGTGTCAAAATTGAAGAGGTGTCACCAGTTCGCCTGAATGCTGAAGTGGTATGGGAAAAAGTAAAAAAGATAGATAAATCGGGTGGTTTTGAAAAAGATTTGGATAGACTGGATTATGTTTAAGGGAGTCGCAGGTATTATTTGATAAACATAAATATGGAGATGCATTAAAACAATATACGAGTTTCATCAAAGGATGTAATGATTTGATGAAGTTGGACAAAGAGTGCAATTATGCCCGGAATGCCGCAGAGGAATGCGCCAATGCGAAACGAGATGCGGAAAGGAATAATGCCGCTACAGATGCCAGAACTCTTTATCTTAATGCCGGCAGATTATCCCATGAGGCGCATCAAACCATGCTTATAAGAAAATATGCAAGAGCAACTAAACAGTACCACGGGGCTAAACAAGTATACGAACAAGCAAGTGTGTATGCCAAAGGTTATCAATCAGTAGTTCCGTTAAAGAAACGTTTTGAACGACAATTAAAAACGATATCAAGCGTTGTATTGAATAATCACGGGGGAACTGTCTGGCTGCGTGTCAACCGTGCCGCATGTAAAGGTAATACTGCGTTAGGCAGAGGGGAGTGGGCAGCCGCAAGCCATAATTATGAAGAGGCGTTGCAATATTTGCCGCAGGCTATAGAGACCGCAAAGGCCGGAGCTTTACTGCAGGAGAAACAAGACAACGCAAACGCCGCATATAAACAGTTGATGCTTTCGGCAAATACTTTATACAAGGAAAGCCGGCAGTTGAGCAGTAAGGATTTCAAAGCATACGAGAAATGTTCAACTGTAATAAAATTGATATCCGGTTTTACTGGTTCAGTGCATTACCGCTATTTATCAAGCGTAGCCAAGCGTCAACTGCTCGACTTGCAAAGTGAAGCTGAAACGCATATTCAGACTTTAACACCAAACATTCCAGACGACCTTATTGTGGTTACAGATGCAAAATATTCTACACTGGATGGCTTGGCCGCTGGTTCATTTGAAGCGCAAGAGCGTCAGAAACAATGGACACGCAAGCTGGGTCTGCCTTTAGAAGTGAAGGCAAAGAAAAGTGGAATAGCAATGCGATTAATTCCTCCCGGAACTTTTATCATGGGAAGCCCGTCTACTGAAGACAAACGTGACAGTGATGAGTTTCTGCATAGTGTTAATCTTGATAAGCCGTTTTATTGCAGTAAGTTTGAGATATCACAGGAGCAATGGTTGAAAGTCATGGGGGTAAACCCGTCGCATTTCAAGAGGAATAACCAAAGGCCGGTTGAACAAGTATCCCTGATCGACTGTATGGAATTTGTTCGTAAGCTCTGCAAACTGGAGGGGGTGCCGGAAGGGACATACCGGCTTATCTCAGAGGCGCAATGGGAATATGCCTGTCGGGCCGGGACATTGTCCGCGACACATTTCCAAAAAGGAGTGGATGAAAGCAAAGCAAATATCAATACTTATTATTTGAATGCAGAGCATGGAGCAGAGCAAACAGTAAGTTGCGGTAAGTTCAATCCCAACGCCTTCGGGTTGTATGATATGTATGGAAATGTATATGAAATATGCTATTCAAAATATCAGCCATATGACCGAAACAAAAGAATGAAGAAGGGTGATGAGGTTTATTATGTAATACGTGGCGGAAGTTATGCTAATGGTCCAAAGATGTGTCGTTCTGCCCATCGCAGCCGTTTGAAGCGTGATGAAAGAGATCAGGAAGTTGGGTTTAGGATAATTAGAATAGCGAAATGAACTACAAGTTACTAAAATCAAATATATTGTTCCTCGTAATAGTTATGCTTGGATGTGGATGTTCTCAACAAGAATTTTTATCGATGGGAGACTCACAGGTTACTGATGCCAATGGGTTATGTTCTTTCGGTACTAATTTAGCCCTGGGGGCAATAACGGCAAGGAGTAGAAATGATGGATACTTAAAATCAGACGATGAAATAAAATGTATGTATTTTTTTCTTTTTCCTTATAGGATGAAAATTGCAGACATAACTGCAGGCGGAGCTGGTCTGACTGAATACAGGTTTAAATATTTACGTTGTTCATTGAACCAAAATATGTACCTTGACGTGTTCCAGACCATATCTATATGTTCAAGAGATAAGATAGTTCCTGATAAAGACATAAAAAGGTTGTTGAGGCATCTGTTTCATAGTAATTTTTTGAATACTGATGTTTTGGTTGCGGTAAATAAAGGAAAAGCCATATCCAAGGGGCTTATTAGAGATCAATTAATGAAATGGTTAATAGTGACACGAGCAAATTATGAATTGAATTATTATATACTTCAGGGCAATCGTTATATGATGAGAAAGCTGTACCGGCAAGGCTTGCTTTCACATGAAGAAGCGGTCTATTTTCTTGGGCGCTGGTATAGCCGTTTATGTCGACTGGATGTTTCAATGATTGAGGATATGGAGTTTTTTCAGCTTATATCCCGGGATGAGGCGGATACATTGATGAAGTACGAAGTTAATCAAAATCCTATTTTAAAAGAATATGTGGGTTTTGATAAGTTTGATAAAAATACAATTATGAAAATAAGCGAAAAGATCAGTAAAAACATAAGAAAACCTGATTCATTGCCAGTAGGATTTTAATGAAGTTGTTGAAAGAAAATATATTACTATTTTGTCTCGCGCATGTCTTTTTGACAGGGTGTGTTTCATTTCCCGAAAGGAGCGGGAAAGTATATGTTAAAAATCCATCCGCATATACGATATATAGAATTTACTTTCAGGATCCCAGGGCTGGAGTATATGCTAATTCAGGAAGAAGTTTTTCTTTTACTGATAATTTTTCTTCTATACCAATATTGGGATTTCCCGCGAGATTCTGCAGTGCTTTTTACGCCGGTAGTGGTGAAAGTGAAACTCAGTATGTATTTAATAAGTACTGTGATTCACCTGCTGAAGAATATAATATTAAGTTACTGTTGAAGATGTATGGAAGGGGGATATATTCGAAAGAAAAACTGCAAAAATATTTTGCAGGGCTGCTTGAAAAAGGTTACTTCTCGTATAGCCTGTTAAATGCAATGATAGTTTTGAAGATGCCTTTACCAACGGAAATATTGCAGGACGATGTAATGTTCAGACGATGGTGTATTGGAAATGGTATTGACGCGAAAACGAGTCAGGGTATTAAGGATAAACTTAACCTTATGGACCAAAAATTAGTTGGCGTTAGATTACGGGAGAGGATGTCGAAAAATATTCTCAATATAATGCCATGTAGTATTGAGTTGGCATTACATGATAAAATAATCGACCGGGATGAAGCTGGTGCAATGTTCAGATTACGATTTTATACTATTTTGCGAGAAACAATATTGGGAAGACAGTATTCATTGCCTCATCAATTGGATAAAGAGATTACCAGGGAAGAGTTTAGAAAAGAGCATGCAGAAGTTCACTCGTATGTAATAGATGCAAAAAGGAGACTCGATGCAGTAAGAGAAAGAAAGATGGATAATGGGAAGATTTAGCATATATGTAATTTATATTACGGTTATTTTGGTTCTGAGCAATGTCGTTTGCGGCTGTTCTTCTGTATGGTTGAAGCCTGCAGAAATTGATTCTAACAGTGTTTATATAGAATTACCTTTGTTACACAGCAGAAAAACTTCTGGTTTTTGCGGAGAACTTGCAGTGGAGCAATTAATGCTTTACAACGGCATCCAGGACAAGCCGAATCGTGATAAATTACAATTTGACTCATATAATGATACCGTAAGTGTTCTGCTATATGCCAGGAGTAACAATATAAAATGTCGCTTGGCCAAGATGACGTTAGCTGGTTTATATGAAGAAATTTCTTCAAGAAGGCCGGTAATAGTATTTATTCCACCCGGAGGCTGGTGGTTTAGTGAATACCTTGCCCATTGCATTACCGTTTCAGGATATAATAATCAAAAAAATACAATATTATTTTATTCTGATGGTTCTGGTCCATATGAAATAGATACATCTTTATTTATGAATGACTGGGGGAAGTTTGGTTCATTTGCAATTTGCCTTGTTCCTCATGCTTTATCTAAAGAAAGGAAAATTGATGTTAAAATTGTTTCTGAAAAATAGCAGTCGCTGGCGTTGGAATTTATTGGTATTAGCTTTTACTGCTCCTTGCCTGCTTTCATCTTGCCGGACTAATTCGGTTGAGGCAGAAACTTTGCCTGCAAGAAAAGTTGAGACCGTAAGCACGACTGTAAAGAGCCATAAAGAAGTGTTAAAAGCGATTTCTCCTAGTATTCTCCAGAAGGAACAGGTTGTGGAGAACTTAAAAACATTAGGCTATTCGCATTCTGATGCAACTGAAGCGGTTATGTCTCTTTCAGATGAGGATGTTATTTTTCTTTCGGAAAATCCTGATGTTATAAAACGTAACGGGGTAGTTGTTGCTACATTGGTAATTCTTGGCCTTATCGTTGTGGTAACAATGCTTATTGTATGGTGTAAGAAGAAAAAAATATCCTGTTATGCACCAAGAACCACTTATGAACCTCCGCCGCCACCTCCAGATCCACCAGTTGTTAGTCCTTCAGGTGATAGTAATAATGGAAAAGAAGAGGAACCAGAACCAGAACCAGAGAAAACCATTAAAATTATTGAGGATTGTCCGGACTGCAAAGGTAAAGGAAAACTTCCTTGCAAAGTATGTGGTGGTAAAGGTATATTTGAAGATATTATGGGTAATGATGGCCTTCCCGCTAAATGCCCGAGTTGTAACGGTACCGGAGTTACAGATGTGGAATGCAGTAAGTGCAATGGGACTGGCAAAATAACTAGAGAGAAGTAATCAATATGGATATGAGATATAATTTAATGAGATATGTAATTGGAGTAGTCGTTTGCATTTCCTGTTCCGTTGCTTTTAGTGATGACACGAAGTATAAGAAAGACGATACGTTGGTGGAGGCGGCCACAAAGATTATTACATTTGATTGGTTTGATGACGATGATGATGGTAAGCCCAAAAAGAAAGTAAAGGCTGTAAAAATTAAACCGAAACCAAGAAAAAAAAGATCATCTGTTTGGGATGGCTATTATTGGTTATCAATCACGACTGATGGCAAGAGAATGATATTTCATCAAAAAGTACAAGATGCCAGCAATCCTCCAAGCATTAAAAGGCCACTTGGAGAGTGGTTTGATTTTTTACTGAAATATTTAGATGAAGATCATGAGTGTTTGACTGTTTTGCGCTCCGGTAGAAGTAGTGAAACAAGAGGACAAGATAATCTTGAAGAGTCTCATTTTCATTCTCGAAAGGCTGTTACTGTTAAAGATATAAACAATAAGCCGTTGCAGGGAGCATTCTGGCTGTCGTATTATGTCAATCCTGAAGGACTTGTTAAACTGGAAGTTTATGCCATGACGGATGAAAAAGGAGTTTTTTCTTTCATAAACGTACATTCATCAGGTTATACTCTTGATAGCTTCTTGTTTCATCCCAGTTATAAGACTGTTTACCGTTTTGCCAGGGATGAGTTAGATAAATATGATTCAGGTAAGTCTATATCTGTTATTATGGGGAGACCCAATATCATCAACGTCGGCTTAACAGTTCAGGACGTGGAGTCGAAATTGCCAGTAAAAGCTGAAATTAAATTTTTAAATTCCAACAAGAACAAGACGCTGGAATATGACGGCAAGAATATGGTAAAATGCAAAATTAAATATGATGAAAGAATAGAAATATCAGCTAAAGGCTACGCCAAAGGGGAATTCTCATTAAGACCAACTGCAAATAATCAGGAGTTTACTTTGCAATTGTATCCTCATTATGTAATCTATAATTGTCAGCTTGCGACCTCAGGAGGTATCCCGCTTCCCCCAAATACATATGTCCAGGTAGTTGCTCAAGCTGCAAAAACAGAGGAAGTGATTGAGCGCTACGATGTGAAGACTGACAACGGGGGAAAGATAAAGATAAAAGTAAAAGAGATAAATGAAGATAAGTACAGATATATTATTAAGCCTCTCGATGAGAATTATACATATAAATACATATCAGCAAAATCAGATAAGACAAACAAATACTTTCAACTTGAACCAAGGTGCCGAGATATTTTGATTACTGGAAATGTTGTGGACCATAATGACCAACCGGTTGCGGATGCTGAGATCAAGGTGCTGTATATGGGACAAAAGGTTGACGTCAAGCGAACTAATGACAAAGGCGAATATTCAGTTTTCATACAAGATTATACGTCAGGCAAGAAGTTGAGTGTGTCAGCAAGTCACCGGAACTATTTAAGCAAAACCAGAAATTTATTTAAATATGATGAGAATATTAAACTAAATTATAAACTGATACCCCCGAAAGCATCCTTGCTTGTGTTGTTGAATCGCAGTAACGGGATGACACGCTTGCACTTTCTTGCATTGAAAAATGCGTTATCTTCAGCCGCGGTGGAGAGCCTGCCTGGCTGGATGCAATCAGCGTTGGGAATATTCAAAGAAGACCAAATTGATTTGATAGCCCCTTTTAGTTCATACAAGAGCGCAGAAATAAGTACTCGATTGGCAGGCATTAGGAGTATCACTGCGAATGGAGGCTGTGATATGATCAATATATTGAATAAGATTCCAGAGACCATGATTAAATTTAATGCGGCAGGAGCCGGTGAAAATAAGAGCAGGGTAGTTATCTTTACATGTAATGATTATTTAATTGAAAGTCTGTCTCCTAAATCAAAAACTGTTTTAGGCATAATTAACCGTTTTAAAAAAGCCGGACTTGAATTGCATGTGATATTAATAACCATGAAAGACAGTATAAATGCTCCTGTCTTTCGCTCTATAGCCGAGTCAACTGGAGGTAAAATCTATTCAATTACTAGAAATCGGAGCAGTTCTGCGTTGAAAAAAAGTATCCTCAACCTGTATGTTATGCAGCCTAAGAAGCAAATAAAAATGACTCCTATAAAAAATGATGACCATAATAAGAAGATGAAAGAAAAGAATATAAATAATATTAGCTCTATTGAGAAGATCAAAAAGCAGACATTAGTCACAAGAAGAGGAGTAAACAATGCAATTTAGAATATATATATTGATATTTGCAGGATTATTTTGTACGGCAAGTGTGTTCGGGCAAATTGACTATCGGGGGGAGAAGCCGGCGACTCCGGTTTTTGAGGACGATAACACTATCCCGATATATATGGCAATGCCGGATAGCAAATTACTGTCAGCTCCGAATGAAAATGCCCAAGTTATCTCTCATGGAAAATATCTTGAACTGTTTTTTCTATGTCGTGAATTAAGGGTTGGAAATGAAAATTACTTCCTGGTGGCAAAATTAGATGAAGATCAATTAAATGTTACTAAGGTTGCAGGTTGGATAAATGAAAAACATGCTATCCGCGGAATTAGAGCTATGCGCACTCAGCATAATATCTATAAGAAGGCCCTGATAATAAACCGGATCGCTCAGATGTCTCTTAAAGATACTAAGAGAAAAGGGAATCGCCTGGATGTTGTTTCAGTGTATCAGGCTCCTTCGTTTGCCTCCAAAAAAATTACAGAGCTGGGCCTTTTTTCATTCTTTTTTATTTGGAAAATTTATAAAAATAAACTTGGTGAAGAGTTTTGTTTACTGGGAACCAGAGCTATTCTTTCTGATCAGGCTAATCCTAATGCGTCCATAATGGGGTGGGTAAGTAAAGTTCGGATACTGGAATGGAACACGCGCCAGGCCATTCAGTTTTACAAACAAAACCTTGCACAGCGGAAAAATCAGCCGGTGAAAATTTTCCAATCGATTGATGGAGTCAATGCATGGTTGCAGGGAGAAAAATCCAGTCAATTACCTATTGCCATCGAAGATATGGAGATAAAAAACTGGAAACCGGAAATGACTCGATTTCCATTGCTCGGCGTCAAGGCCGCAGATGGTTTTTCAGGCGATATCAACCTTCAGAAAGTAGGATATATTGGCGATCAATTATCAGTTGAAACGGGACGGGTTATCGGTCAAAGAAATGGAATCGCAAATAAGCAACAGCGTTTGGAGGCTTTGAAACAGCAAGTCAGCAACATTGATATTGTTTTTGCAATAGATGCCACAGGTAGTATGTTCAAGTATTACAAGTATATATCCAAAGGAATAAAGGATACAATATCAAAAATCTCAAAAAAATATGGACAATCCAACAATATAGATAAGCCTAATGTCAGGTTTGCGATTATTTTTTACCGGGATTACTATGATAAAGAAAATGGCATAAGCAGAACATATAAAGTAATGCAACTGACTAAAGACCTGAAAGCAACGCTTAAATACCTTGATGATGAAGATGTTGAAGTCGGGTCAGGAGATAATCCCAACAATAAAGTCGAACAGACTGAAGCAATTTTTTACTCTTTATACAATGGATTAGAGAAGTTAAAATTTAATAAAGGTTCTTTCAGGCAGTTGATTGTCGTGGGAGACTTTGGTAATCATCTTCCTGACCCCAGAGGATATGGAGTTGATCAAATTGTTGAAGCAGTTTGTAAATATGAAATTAATATTGCAGCAATCCAAGTGGCTCCGCCGAATTACATGAGACATCCTCATGTCAGGCTTTTTAAAACACAGTTCATGCAAATAAATGAGAAACTAGCTCGTCTATCCAACTGTCCGGTTAAAGGTGATTACATGCATAAACCAGAACCGGATGAATTAGTGCAATATGTAGTGAAAAATTGCTCTGAAGCTGTTAAGAGCAGTGACCGCATAAAAAAGGCTCTCGAGAAACTGTCTTCTGGCGGGAGTATGCAGTTGGCAACAAAGAACTACGGAGTTAAATTGCAGTCCAAAATAGTCAAAATGATGCAAGATGTCGGCTTGAAGCCATCTGATTTTAAAGAACAAAGTGCCCAGATATGCGATATTGGCTGGGTTGCTGAAAAAAACCCTCGCACAAGTCTCATGCAGACGGAAACTATGTTACTTGTTAGACGTTCTGAGTTGCAGCAACTTGCAACGACCACGGTGAATCTGACAAAAACTCAGATAAGCAGGAAAAATGTTATGAAAATCTGGAAAAAAGTTTTAGAGGAGCAGGTCGGTCAAGGCGAAGAGGTTGATGAAAGAAAACCTGTTTGTCAATACGTCCAAATGCACCTCGGTCTGCCTGTTCGCAATAATTTATTAAAAATTAGCTTACGCGATATATCTCGTTTGTCTCCAAAAAAACTAGCGGATATGCGTAAGACTTTGATTCAAGATAAAGATAAGTTAATGGATCTATTACTAAACAAGAGAGATCGATGGTTTAAGCGAGAGTCAGTGGACTATGCTTGGCTTCGGTTAGATGAGTTGCCGTAATTTATATATAAAGAGGGATGAGATATGTCTGAAAACGAAAATAGAAATATATGTTTTTCATTGCAAAATGTCCAGAAGACTTTTCGA
Organism: Victivallales bacterium; assembly: GCA_963676655.2. Taxonomy (GTDB): domain Bacteria; phylum Verrucomicrobiota; class Lentisphaeria; order Victivallales; family Victivallaceae. Next base: position 941,494 of record CAXXKX010000004.1, read on the forward strand.
AAAGAAAATGGTGCGGTTTTAAGAGTTGATAATTTAAATATTTATACAGGTGAAATTACTGCAATATTAGGATACTCCGCTGCTGGTAAATCGACATTAATGAATATAATGGCATTGCTCCAGGATTATGACAAACAAGCAGATACGGTAATTCATTATAGACCAGATTTATATGCCCCTTTCCACTCGTTATCAGCCAGTAAGAAGAGAGAACTCAGGCGGGAGCATTTTGGTTTTATATTTCAGGAGCATCATCTTATAAAACATTTGTCAGCTCATGGTAATATTATGATGCCGCTTTCCATGAAAGAAAATTCAAGAAAAATACGCCTCTCAAGAGTAAAAGAACTTCTTGATTTTGCAAAGATATCGAAAAAATCCTATCATTCGCCGCCTTCGGCACTGTCTGGAGGAGAGTCGCAGCGCATATCAGTTTTAAGAGCTATCGCACATAATCCCAAGGTTTTGTTTGCGGATGAACCGACGGGGAGCCTTGATCCGGTTACTGGACAAATTGTTATTGATATGCTCCGCGATTGGCATAGCGATGATTTAAATAGAACAATAATTGTTGTAACTCATAATTTTACTCAGGCTTTTGATATGGCATCACGTTTCATTATTTTTAAAAATGGCTCAATCAGTTTTGATGGCCGAAAAGGAGACAATGTGAACTCGATACAAGATTTATTTAAAGAGATAGGGGAGCTTTGAAAATATGCGTTTTCTATATAAAATATGCATTTATTTTGAGTATATTTTCTATTATGCATTCCGGGAGTTGTTTCCGGTGAATTTAGCAGGAAATACCCTTTCTCAAAAGCTGGTTAATTTTTTTATCAGCCTAAGGCGTTGTATTCCCGGCTTTCTTAATATTTTAGTCATCATGATGATGGTTGTAACCATTCTTGCGATGTGGGGTATTATGAATGGGGCTGATATTGCTTTAAAGAAATCTCTGGAGAAAGGATCAAGAATGCTGAGCATTGATGCTTTTTGTGGCGGGGCAGGTTCTAAAAAAGCAATTATTGTTCAATCTGACATTGTTAATATCTTGAATTTAAAAAGCTCCGACGGGCGCCGTTTGATCAAAAGTGTCAGTGGGTGGAATGATATATCTATACACTTCTATCTTAAGAACAAGAAAGGCGGGTATAAACTTGATGATAATTATCGGGATGGCAGAACTGTAAAAATTAAAGATTCCATATTGCAGCAGCTGTCGTATCAAAAAAAAATAAGCGATAATGTTGAAAATAAGCCTGGAATAATAGTAGCCCGTTCTCTGCTGACAGCTCTGGGATACGGAAAGAATGAGCTTCCCAGTGAGCTATATATTGAATATGATATGCGTAAAGCCCCTATTCCAGTATTGGGCATTGTTGAAAATCTCTGGAATGGTGAATTTTTAATGCCGGAGATATTCTCCAAGAAATACCTCAACTTACAATGGGATCCGGAGCCGCTGTATAAGGATTTTTGTTGGGGACCAATTTGTTCCAAAGATATTAAAAGTGTAATTGACAAACTTGCAGCATCGTATTCATCAGATGCCTATCATATTAGTTGCTGTGAAAGAAATGGGAAAACGTTTTGGATTCAATTTAAAGTTGTAGGAAGAGGATTGACAGAAAAGTATATTTGCGGGTCTTTTGCAAAAAGATTAAGAAAAAAAATACAAAAGCAATATCCGGCTCAAGCTTCTTCCGCATCTATTCTGTTGGGTGAAAATGTAAAATTGAAGGGTAAAAATTTTCTGGATAAATTGGACGGATATGGTGCAATCACTGTCCTTGTTGAGACGATTGACGATGTTCTTCCGGCTGTTGCCAGCATAAAGCAGATGGGATTAAATTGCGATAATAGACTCAAAGAAGATATTATTTGGGCCAATCAACTCCGCAAGTTTTCTTCTGGACTTTTTTGGGTCGTGGTAGGTACAGTCGCGATATTGGCTTTGATAAATATTTACCTCTCTTTTACTCAGAAAATACATACTGCTATTCCAGAAATGGGTATATTAAAAGCATTTGGTCATGGCAGTATGACGGTTATCTTAATTCAAATTGTTGAGACTATTATTATCTGGGGCATTGCGATGCCGTTTGGTTCATTTGTTGCCCTTTATGCTGGAAAGCAAGTTGAATTGTTTATAGTAAAAACATTTCATTTGGATACAAATCTGAAAATGTTTATATTATCCCCGCATATTATTTTTTTCGCTGGAGTAGGTACCCTTTTGGCGGCATGCCTTGCTACTTCATTTGCTACTTTCCTGGCGGCCTTGAAAAATCCTTCAGATGCACTTAGTTATAAAAAATAGGAGAATATTATGATTTATCTAAAGTTCGTTAGATTTTTTTGTTGCTTGTGTGTTGTAATAATCTTAAGTGGGTGTCAGACTCCAAAAATTACCAACCTGGCTTATCTAAGGCCGGATGTCGAAAAGAACGAAAAATCTTTTAATGGCAGTGTTGAAATCGGTTGTTGGCAGGATGAGCGTGAAGAAATAAACGACCTGAAAGGTCTGTGGCTCTTGGTGCCGTTAGTCCCATATGGAAGCTTTGAGTTTCAGCATAACGAATGTACCGTCTTGGAAAACTCACATAAGTCTGGCTTTTTGAAGAAAGCGATTATACGTTTATATTCAAATAAAGCAATAAATACGACAATTGACCAGCCTTGCATTTGTCAGGAATTGGAGAACGATGTCCTGTTGAGTTTGGCCAGAGCAATTCATTCCAACCGTGTTTTTAAGCGAAACGCATTGGAGACTGAGTCTACTTTTTTTATTAAACCTACTTTACATAAGTGGAACCATAAATATTGGATTACTACTTATTTACTGGGACCTTATGGCGCTTTTTTGTGGGGGCTTGGTTTCCCATACGGCGGAGAGCATTATGATGTAGCTTTCTCGCTGGCATTTATACACGTTCCTACAAATAAAATTTTATTTAAGAAAAAATATGATACAAAAACAAGAAGTAACTTTATCGGATTGCCTATGTTTTTTGGCTGGGCTTTTAACTATCGGAATCCTAATAAATCTTTCGAAGCCCAGGATTTAGCACCTTTCTTTACCAAGTCATTAGCTGATTTTATTAACAATGTTCAAAAATGTAAAGACCCTGGACCAGTCCAAAAGAATTCTGCAGTGGATAAGAGTCAATAAAAATAACCCGATTTTTACTTATGTTTGAAGCTGAGACATCTCCGGAAAATACTTTCCTTCTTGGTCATCCTAGAAGCGGAACAACGTTTTTGCACCGGTTTATCCTTGATAATACAAGCTGTTATGACGGGAAAAAGTTGAAAGATATGGTCTTTCATAATCGCTTTCTTAAGGTTGTTTCTGAGCCAATCATGCCATTTCTTAATCTTATTCCTTTCAACCTCGTATATGATCCTCATATTCATGAAACCAGCTTGAATGCATGGGAAACTGATGATATATGCTTTGGAATACGACATAAAACAGGATATTTGCACTGGCTGTATTTTTGTTGTCTATCCCATAATCAAATAACGCATGAAAATTTTTTTTCCTGGATTGAACATAACCGATTAAATATGACCTCATGCTGGCAGGAGCTTTATGACATAAAAGACGGGCGCAGTACTCCTTTCCTCTCAAAATCGTTCATTCTTATTTTTTTATTACATGAATTGTTTGAGTTTTTCCCTCGTGCAAAATATTTGGTTATGATGCGCTCGCCACTTGATACTCTTGCTTCTATCTGTTCGTTGTTACTCTCTGTTCAGCAACGCTTGCACAGAAAGAAAATTCAAGATCAAAATATTAAAGAACAATATTTAAAAAATATTTACCAGACTGTCCTATATTTTTACAAAGAATTGGATCGGGTAATTGCTGTTTGGGGAAATCGGAATAATGTTAAATTGGTTTTATATCCTGATCTTGTAAATAACTTTAATTCAGAATTCAAAGATATTTCGGAATTCCTGGGCATTAAAATTTCCGCCGAATTGGCGACTTCCATAGAGAACCAGGACAAGGCCCAGAAAGAACGACGATCCCAACATCAATATTCTTTGCAAATGTTTGGTTTTTCAAAACTGCAGATTGAGAATGATTTTTCATTTATCTGGGAGAAATATAATGTATAGAGCAACTATGTTGATTGTGAGTTCTATATTGGTTCCAATTATTTTTGCCGGATGTGCAAATCTACCTGAACACTATGATGTTCAATATTCTACGATATGGGTCAAAGGAACTCCTGAACAGGCTGTCAAGGCTTCAACGGGAACCTTGTACTCTCTGGGATGTGACTCTGTGAATACTTCATATTTAAAAGCAGGCAGTATTGAAGTTAGTGGACGCAGGCCTTTTTTGTGGGGCTTTTTATGTGGCTCTGGCGGAGAGGAGTTTTTTGTTAACATTAATACAGATCCTGACAACTCAAGACAACACATGGTTTGTTTCGCTTCATGCAAAAAACTTCCGTATATCGTTTCACCGTGTTTTAGAAATAAAGAATTTACCAAAAACTTTACTGTAATTTATCGCGATTCAAAAAAACATGATAAAAAAAATAACAATTAATAAACTTATTTTCATCGCATTGTCAGGACTTATTTTGATGGTTCAGTCCTCATGTTCAACTGTCAGCAATTATGTTTTAACTGATCCGAAACTCCAACCGGTTTCTCCCGTCCCGGTCGGTCAAGTCAGGATCATTGCGAATGAAGATCAACTATCCGGGTACCGAAAGATTGCTGATGTACATGTCCATAACAGGTGCAACTTCTGGCTGGTTGTGTTTGCTCCGTCAGATGACTCGATGATTGAGCTTTTGAAACAGGAAGCTGCTGATCTTGGCGCAGATGCAATCATTCATGTAAAAAAATCTGGGATGGGACAGTTTGAGTGGTTTGAAAAACACTTTCAGGCATGTGCAGTAAAACTTGTTAATGAGAAAGACTGCAATAATAATAAACGGTCCAAGTTAATGCCGTAAATATAAATCTCTCAATATGCTCAATATATTTTTCATAATATCGTAATCCAGGCGTTAGATTGTAAATATTCCGGAGAACTATTCTAAAATAGATGGTGAATGACATATATGATTTGCACCATCGTATATTAACGTTTATATTTGAGTCAGCTATAAAGGGGCATACACATATGACACAAGAAACTGTTTTGGAAGCCACTGTTCAGATGAATTCCGTTTTATCCCGTTTTGCCCAGTCCGGGAATTGGGAAATAGGTGAAATGGTTGGAAAGTATGAGATTAAGGAACTGCTGGGGCAAGGTGGACTAGCCCGGGTTTATAAAGCTTATGATAAAGAACTGGACCGCTATGCCGCATTGAAAGTGCTGCGTCCCGGGGTTGCCGGCAGTGAAACGGCTAAAAAGCGTTTCAAGCAGGAAGTAACTCTGCTGGCTAAACTTTCCCAGCCTGGTTGTATATCGGTCTTTGAGGCCGGGGAGCATAATGGTGCGCTTTATTGCGCGATGGAATACGTGGAAGGTGAAACCCTGCGCGATTTAATTCGTAACAAATCCATTGATTTGAATGAAGGTTTGAGAATTCTAGTCAAGACTGCCGGCATTGTCGCTGAATTGCATCGTCGCGGCTTGGAGCATCGCGACATTAAACCGGCAAATATCATGATTAACCGATACGGGGATGTGATCCTGCTTGACTTTGGCCTGGCCAAAGCAATGGCGGAGGAGATGAATGTTTGTGTGACTTCTCACGGTGAACTGTTTTGCACTCCCGCCTATATGAGTCCGGAGCAGGGATGTCAGGAAAATATGCTCTATCGTTCCGGGAGTTCGGATGTCTATTCACTCGGCGTAACCGGGTTTGAAATCTTCACCGGAACCCTCCCGTATGATCTCGAAAATTTGACTATGGATGAGATGTATTATATCATACGTAATGAAAAACCGAAATCGATATGCAAACTCAATAAAAAAGTCTCGTCGCGGATCGAAAAAGCCATAAACAAAGCACTTACAAAAGATCCCGGAAAGCGTATCCCGGCTGAAGAGTTTTATCAGGAATTGAGTGAAATAGACAACTCGAAAAAGGCTGAAATATCGGCTAAACGATTTGCAATCGCATGTGCCAGCCTGATTGCGTTCGGGATTATTGGCGCGTTGGTGTACCAGGTTGCCTCCGGATATCACGGTTCAACTCAAGCTCCAGATTCGGACAAAAAAGACTCGGTAGCTGAAGTCGTTGAAAAAACAACTGTTGTTCCTGTTGTAAAAACAGTGGAAAAGAAGACCGAAACTGAAATTAAACAATATGTGGACCTTCCGGATATTGGACTCAAATTGAAGTTAGTAAAATCCGGTTCGTTTACAATGGGGGAGAAGGAATCAGTCCATAAGGTGAAAATAAGCCGTAATTTTTATCTTGGAATCCATGAGGTTACGATCGGGCAGTATGCAAAAATTACCGGACAGAAATTAGCTGATGGAAAGAAGGCTGATTTGCCTGTAACAAATATCTCTTGGTACGACGCAGTCCATTTTTGCCAATTCTTGACGCGGCGGGAGAAGCTTGCAGGTCGTTTACCGGTCGGGATGGTTTTCCGGTTGCCGACCGAAGCGGAATGGGAATTTGCCTGTCGGGCTGGATCGATCGGTAAATATGGTCTCGCCGCGAATGCGGATGAATTATCTGATTACGCAGTGCATAGCGGTGGAAAAGTTTATGCTGTCGGTTCATTGCTGCCTGATAAAGTCGGTATCTATGATATGCTTGGAAACGTTTGGGAATGGTGCTATGATGTCAAGGGCTCTTACTCATCTTTGCCGGATTCGGACCCTGTCGCGGCGGGAGCGTCATACAAAGAACGCGTTATCCGTGGCGGCAGCGCTGACAGTGGAAGCCGGGAATGTACCAGTACTTATCGTCGGGCGGCATCTCCGCATTTACGGAATCAGCTTATTGGCTTCAGGGTTGTTTTAGGTTCCCCGATTAAGTTGTAATGACGTTCTTTAAGAAGTGTAAGTCTTTTGTTATAATTTTTTTATAATTTATTTATAATCATACTGTCTAACTATTTGACAAATCAACTTTCAGCGTATATATTATCATCAAGCAAACAAATTCGGAGGCTTGAACAATGGAATCGCGAATGAAACTCAGAGATGGTTGCTATTATCACCTGTATAACCGGATCGGCTGCTGCAAAGGCGAACACCCATTCTCCGAGATCGATAAGGAATACGGCTTCCGACTGCTGCAAAATCTATGCGATTACTTTCTGATCGAGGTCATTTCGGCCGCCTGGATGGGCAATCATTTCCACCTCGTGGTCTACGCTCCCGGGCCGGATGAACTACCGCCACTTGAGTCCATCGTCAACCGGCATAACAATTATTACAAATCAATGAAAACAACATCGAAATTCGCCCCGAAAAATCCGGTAATCAGCCTCGATAATGAACCTCAATGCAAAGAAGTCGCCCTCAAAATGATCGATATAAGCCGTTTTATGTCGGCCTACCAACGACGCTTTTCCTGCGTATATAATGAAACCCGAGACCGGACCGGACAACTCTGGGGCAGACGTTTCAAAAGCACAATTCTCGAAAAGGTCAATGCCCTGGCCGCATGCGTCACCTATGTTGAACTCAACCCGGTTCGGGCCGGTTTGAAAAAAGATCCGGGCGAATATAGTTATTCCACTTGGGGACGCTACTGCCAAAGCGGCAGACACATATTTTATGGTAATTTTGTCAAACATCTGAAACCGAATATCACGACCGGCGACACCTCAAAATGGACTGACAAAGAGCTGTTTGCGTTCTTCCGAGGCGAACTGGCGCGAATTGTCGCGGCTGAGTCCGGTGCTTCCAGCGAAGAAATCTATGCCGCCCGCGATAAAGCCCGCCAGAAAGAATCGATGCACGTCCTTTTCCTGCGTCGCACCAGACACTTTACCGATGGCGTAATTCTGGGTTCCAAAATATTCATCCGCGAAACCGGAAGTCTATTTAAAGACCCAGAGCGAATACGCAAAAAACAACTCGCACGAGGACGCAGTCTCTCCGGCACCGCCCTGTATTGTTTCCGGAAACTAATAGAATAACAATTGGTCAATTTATCTCTAGAGGGGGCACGGTATGCAAGTTTTATGGATATAAATTTTAATTTCTTATACCAAGCAATAGACCAGGGTGAAGCCGGAACTTATCTGGATCAGGTCGCCGTTTTTCAGTATTTCCGGTTTTGAAATCTTTTTCCCGTTGAGGAATGTGCCGTTTGTACTGTTTTCATCTTTCAGCAAAGGTGATCCGCTATCAATTGATATTGACGCGTGAAGTCCTGAAACGCCGTTGGCTTCTAATTGCAACCCGGATGAATCTGAACGGCCGATTGTCAGGTTTTTCCCTGTTTTCTGCCATTTTGACAGACCGTCTAGGGGAATGACTAGCAGATAATCGCCCGAAGCTTCAGGCATGCCGGTAGATGGTATGTGCTGCTTGATAAAATGAAATTTTTCTTTGATGTGCGGCGGGGTAGCGGTTTCGCTCAGGGTGTTGCGTAAATCACAACGGCCTTCAACCAGACGGGCAACCGCTTGACTGAATATCCGGTCGTCAACATCATGCATCTGTTCGCTTTCCGGTGAACTACCCATTTCTGTCAGCAGAGCGTTGAATTCTTTCTTCAAGATATTCAGAAAACGGCTTTTCTGCTGGTAAATGGCGCCTTGACGCTCTATTCCAAGTTCTTTCATCACTTCCTCAACCGGTCTCTGATCCAGCACATAAAGGCAGAATGATTTATATGACTGTTCATCTATCCGGCTGTAGGCATTGCGTAGAGCCTGACGCAGAATACTGTCAAGCCAGACAACATCGTCGGCCAGGGTTTCTGGCTGTTCAACATGGTCATATTGGTCCAACAGGTCAAACTCCTTATTCTCGTCAGTTTCGAACGCCGAGGCGTTGACGTAACGACCGTCTTTCCTGAAAGAATCGCTGACCCGGCAGCGAACGATTGTTTTGAGGAATGCCCTGAAACAGCCTTTTTGCGGATCATAGTCAAAGCCCTTCATCTGTTTCAGCAGATTTAGTATGGTTTCCTGAAACACGTCCTGGGCTTGATGTTCCGTGCATCCCATGCGCCGGGCCCAGCCGTGGATCAAATCCCAATAGAAGTCGCAAAATTCGTTCCAGGCATTTTCGTCATCATCCCTGATCCGGTCCAGTAGCGTTGCCCTGGTGTTGTATTCATCTATTTTGCCCATGCCATTACCTTTCTATTATGTGGGAATTGCTTAATATAGCTATTCTTACGCATTATTGCAAGTTTTCTATATCAGGTTGCGTGAGATTGCCAGCATTATCCCGAATGATGCTTGAATGAGTTTGTTTATTGTGTTAAAGTACTTTGAGTTTAAAAATTGTATGTACATGGGAATAAGGATCTGCCATTTATGAGGGAACAACCCGATCTGTCAATCGGTGAAATGAAAACCCGGGACACGGCATTGGATGCCGGTGGCTTCAGCTTTGCAGTCGGCAATTTGATTGGCCACTACGAAGTGTTGAAGCTGCTTGGTCGCGGGGGCATGGGCGAGGTTTACCATGTCCGGCATACCACTTTGGAAATTGAATACGCCTTAAAACTGCTGCCGCGAGACTTCACCAGGCAACCCGGAGCCTTAGTCAGGTTTAAAGATGAGGCAAAAGTGATGGCCAGGCTCAACCATCCCAATATCGTCAAAGTAGATGAATTCGGCGATATAGATGAACGTTACTGGCTGCGGATGGAATTAATGAGCGGTTTACCGGATGGTTCTATCTCGCTTGCCGATCTGACATCAGTGAATGGCGGCAAGCTGGAGCAGTTGCTGCTGGCACGGATTATGCAGCAAGCTCTGTCCGGGCTGCAATGTGCCCATGAACACGGCGTCATCCATCGCGACCTGAAACCCGGCAATATCCTGCTGTCCGGAACGCTGGATGATTTGACCGTCAAGATCGCCGACTTTGGTCTGGTCAAACTGGCCGGGGACGAATGGCTGCGCAGCATGGTTGAAAAAAGCTTGTCGGCCAGCCGCTCAATTGGCGATCTGCCAACCGAGGCGGTAACCATTCAGGGTACCAGTACCAACGCGCTACTTGGCACCTATGCATATATGAGCCCGGAACAGAAACTGGGGCAGGAACTTGATGTCCGCAGCGACCTTTACTCCATGGGCCTGATTATCTTTCGTTTATTGACCGGACAATTGGAGCCGGGCTTTGAACTCCCGAGTCAGATTGATCCTGGTCTTATCCCGGAATGGGACGATCTGGTCCGGTCGGCGTTGACTTCCAGTATTGACCGCCGTATTGCTTCTGTCCATGCGATGCTGGAGCTGATCGGGAATATAATTGGAAGGCTTGACTCAATTGGACAAGAGCGGCGGCAAGTGGAATTTGGCCGTCAACGAGCGGCGGAACGTAAAGCCGAAGAAGAAAAACAGCGCAAACTTGAAGCTGAAAAACGTGAAGCGAAAGAGCGTCAAGCGGATCAGGCAAAAGCTCGTTTGACAGCTCAAAATGCCAAATCACGAGAATCCGAACAACCGGAGCTGTCGTCGGCTTCTGATAACCAAGATAAATCTCCAGCAAAACGCAAGGCGGTCTGGGGGGGCGCTGTTATCGTTGCAGTTATCATGGGGATAACGGCATTGTCGGTGCATCAGAATAATATTGAAAAGCGTCGTAAAGATGAGGAAAAACGCAAGATCGAGGCGCAGCGTCAAGCGGAAGCTGGACATCAACGCCGGGATGAAGAGACACGAAAAGCCGCTGCCGAGAAAAAACGACTTGAAAACGAGAAACGTCAACGCCAGGAAGCGGAGCGTAAACGCTTAGACGCAGAACACAGAGCTGAAGCTGAACGTCAACGCCTTGCTAAAGAGGCGCGACAAGCCGCTGCCGAGAAAAAACGACTTGAAGATGAAAAGAGTCAGCACCAACTATCGTCAGCAAAACTTTCTTTGCCGGATGATCTGAAGGCGGTGCGTAATGCCAGTTACGCGCCATTATCCGGTTTGGCGTCCGGCAGCCGTGAAGCGCAGGAACGTCAGAAGGAGTGGGTAAGTAAACTTGGTTTGCCGCTGGAAGTTGCAACGAATAAAGTCGGGATCAAGTTGCGTTTGATTCCGCCCGGAAGTTTTACAATGGGCAGTTCAATGTCTGAACGTAAGGAATGTGTCAAAGGCGGAGGAAAGGTGGAATATTATAAAGACGAGACCCAACATCGTGTAACGTTGACCAAGCCGTTCTACAGCGGAATTTATGAAGTGACGCAGGGGCAGTGGAAACGGGTAACTGGAAGTAATCCAAGCTATTTCAAAAACGCCGGAGACGATGCACCGGTCGAAAATGTTTGTTGGGAAGACTGCCAGAAGTTTCTGAATAAACTGTGTGAGCTGGAAGGCGTACCGCAAGGAACATATCGGTTGTTGACTGAAGCGGAATGGGAGTATGCGTGCCGGGCTGGAACAAGTACAAGCCTTTACAACGGAGATTTGAAAATATTTGGACAGAGAAATGGTTCAAAGATAGATGATATTGGTTGGTATGGCGGAAATAGTGGGGTAACTTATAATGGCGGTTATGATTCATCAAAATGGAAAGAGACGCAGTATTCAAATAGCAAATCCGGTACACATCCGGCAGGAGGAAAGGCGGCCAATGCGTTTGGGTTGTATGATATGATTGGTAATGTTTGGGAGTGGTGCAATGACTGGCACGGAAATTATCCCGGAGGAAGTGTGACTGACCCCGAGGGGGCCTCATCAGGCTTGTTCCGAGTGTACCGTGGCGGGAGCTGGTTCCACGACGCCTGGGTCTGCCGTTCCGCTAATCGCTACTGGTTCGAGTCGTGGTTCCGCAACGGCCGCTTGGGCTTCCGACTCGCGAGGATAATTCCTGAGAACAAGGCAGGTTTAAAGAACAAAGTTAACCTTGACCAGGCAACAAAATATGTTGTACGCAATGGTGACAATACCTGGTTGGTCTCGCGTCGTTTTAAAGTTAAATTATCAGACTTACTCAAAGAGAATAACCTGACATCAAAATCAAAGTTGCAAGCCGGGCAAATAATTATGATTCCGAATAGTGATGCTAAAGTGGATAAAAATGTTGCGGAAATCCGCGAAAGGGCAAAAAGCCTGCCTCATGATTTTAAGGTCAGTTTGACTTCGGAAGATTCGCGGACCCATTACCGCAAGGGGGAGACGGTCAGTTATCGTGTTGAAGCGGAAAAAGCCTGCTATATAGCGGTTTTCTGTCACCAGAGCGACGGCTCGACCGTGCTGTTGTTTCCCAATTCGTGGAATAAAGAGTCGTATATCAGGGCGAAAAAGAAGATTGATATTCCAGGAAAGGTTAACAAAAATTATGAACTGGTGGTCGGGCCGCCCTACGGTTCGGATGTTGTTCAGGTGATTGCCTGCACCAGGGCCAGTGACTTGCATCGCAAAATGGATAAACTGGTTAAATCGCAGTCTGATATGAACTATCGTTCCATTTCCCGGGGGATTTACCTGAAAGCGGTTGAGAGTTCCGCCGATGCCTCTACTTCCGGTAATTCAACCGGGGCGAAGTTGGAATGGAGCGAAAGCCATTTGGTAATCTCAACCTCAAGGTGAGTTTTCGTCTTGGTGATGTTATATTTTTCAGGAATAATTAATATATGAATTTAAAGGAGTTTTTTTAATGAATCATCTGTGTATCAAAATCTTATGCGCATTGGCGCTTTTTGCCGTGCTTACAGGTTGCACCAGCATCCAGACTACCTCCGGGCAGAAAGAGGTAAAGGAAATACCGGAGGTGCTGAGTTCAAGAAAAATTAAATTAAAAATACAAAAGATAGATTTACAGACAACAATACTGAACGGAGATCCCAGGGCCACCGAACTCTACAAAAACAACTTTTATTCTGTAACTGATGTATATTCGGTTATGGATAAGGCGATTGAATTGTATCCCGATCTTTTCAGCCGAAGCTCCAACTCGATTCCTGTAACTGTAAATGGGCAGGCAATGATTGACCAGAATTTTTCAGGTGAAATTACTTCCGGAATGTTGTGCGGACTTACTATTGGATTAATTCCATTTCCTTTCAGCAAAGAAAACAAAATTAATTTTACCGTAAAAATCGGTGATTATGATGTAAATACATCGAGGCTTATGTGGAAAGAGAGTGTTGCCATGACCCTGTTTTCACCTTTAGGTCTTATCGCCTGGGGCAGTTCCCGTTTGTCCACGAAGAGACAATTCAGTGCCAGTACTTTAACGACAAATGAGAACATCACAACCCTTTTGGTCTGGGCTATTGTTGACGCCGTAAATCAGGCCGATAAACGGCAAGTTGAGTTGGCCCTGTACAAATACAGGGAACAACAATCCCCGACAAAGGAAGCACCGAAGACTCTATTGGCGGCAAACAGTTCGCCTCCGCGTCCGACGCCAGTCGTAAGGCCTGCTGTTACAACTGATTTGACCCGACCGGGGCTTGAAGAGTTAAAGCCCGATATGTCGTATTCTCCAACTGAAGGTGTTTTTTACGCGATCGTCATTGGAAACGATAATTATCAGGACTTGCCCCAACTGAAATCGGCAACTCATGACGCAAAAGCTATTGCAAAAATATTAACCCGGGAGTACAGCTTTAAAACGACGCTTTTACTAAATGCGACCGAAAAGGATATTACCATGAGTTTCAGTAAACTCCGGTCCCGGATTAAACCTGAAGATTCCCTGCTGGTATATTATGCCGGACACGGCTGGCTGGACAAAGAAGGCGACCTGGGATATTGGCTGCCGGTTGACGCGGAAAAAAATAACGAGGCCAATTGGGTGTCCAACGCTTACATAACATCAATTTCCAGGGCGATACAGGCTAAACATATGATGATTGTCGCGGACAGTTGTTTTTCCGGTAAACTGACCCGAGGAATACGGATAGAAAGAAAATCTCAGGGCTATCTTTCGCGTATTGCCTCTAAGAAATCACGGACCGTTATGACTTCGGGCGGGGTGGAGCCGGTCCTCGATGCCGGAGGCAAGAATAACCACTCGGTTTTCGCCTCGGCGTTTATTGACGTTTTGAGAGAAAACAAGGGCGCGATCGACGCCAATAGTATATTTATCAGGGTTCGCCGGAAAGTCATTACCAACTCCGACCAAACTCCTGAATACAGCGATATTCGTAAGGCCGGTCACGATGGAGGAGATTTTATATTTGTTAAGAGTAAAAAATAAATAGTTGTAAGTTTCAAGTTTTTTGATAACCTTTTTTTATGAAATAAAAACTAATTAGAGGAGGTGATGGATAAAAGATTTTCACTAAAAATTCATTGTTATATTGTTTAAATGTTGCGGCAAAATTATGTTAAAAGAGGAAATGTAGAATGAGAAAAGTGTTATTACTGACGGTTATGTTTAGTGGAGTTATTGCGTTGTTGTCCGGTTGTGGTACTGTCGCGGAAACAAGTGAGATGCCGATGGTCAAACCCGGAGCTGGAGAGTTTACAACGGCGTTTAAAGATCCGGTTATTGTTACGGAATGCGAAATAGGAGAGAGGGTGCAAGGAGAAGCCACGTTCGGATATGTGTTCGGATTGATTCCGGTGGGTGAAGTCCTGCCGTGGAACGCAGAACAATATGCGATATTTAAAGCGTGCAAACAAGCTAATGCGGATTTTCTGGTCGCTCCGATGATCGTCAGGGAAAAGAAGAATCGTATTTTGTGGACCAGTTTAACTGTAACGGTTATTGGCAGAGCCGGGAAATATACAAAGTTCAGAACGGTTCCATATGAACAGTTGCAAAAAGATAAACTGGAAGAAATAAAAGCCAATAACACCAGGTATTATAAAATGGACGGGGTCGACGGCAAAAAGGTCAATATTGTTTTGACGCCGGGTGGTGGCAGCAGTCAGGTAAAAGATAATAAAGACAATAGGAACCGGGGATATTCCGGAGATGATAAAAACCAAAGAAAGCTGACAGTTAACAGTTTGACCGACGGTCTTTCTGAATTGCCGCAAAATCTGGTTAAGGTGCCACTGGCATTGTTGACCGGTAAATGATAAATACGGTACTGTATCGTCTTTTCTTCATGAAAGCTGATGATAATACGATACCTTATCAATCTTTACTTCGGCAGAGAGTGTCTCTGCCGGAGTATTTAAAATAAGGGCTGGACAAATGCTGAAAAACTCAAAATGGTTATTGGTGATAACAGTAATTGCCATCGCCGGCTGTAACAGTTTGCGTGATGAATCCCTTAATTCCGACGAGCTTCCCGTGATAGACCGAAAACCGGTTAAGACGGCGCTGTTTTTTGAAAAAATACAATCAGATTCTGTTTCAGGCGGTTCCACCGATAAATACCGGGGATGGATAACTCAAATAATGTCCGCTCCGTGGTTGGATATGACTGTCATAGACAAGTATCCGACGAATCAGACATTTGGTGCCCGACTGTTTTTTGTGGTACGTTTTAAACAACGATACCTCGCTGGTGGAATGGGGATAGAGCACCAAGCCGATATAAAGGTCTTTGATTCCAATGGTAATCTGGTTGATAAAATGTCCGAGACCTCTTTGTATGAAACCTGGGGCCGCCCCACTGCCAGAAATCATATTAATGCGACGAAAAAAACATTTTTCCCATTGATCCGGCGTATCGCTGACAGCAAACTGATCGAACAGAGCATCCGCCGTCCGGTCCAGGCCGACGCTCCTGAATATGCGAAGCCCTCGCCGCAGGTAAAAAACATTGATATTGGTGATAAGGGAAAGAAATGGGCCCTGGTGATCGGTCTTTCCCTGTACAAAAATGCGGGTAAATCCGGGTTGGCCAATCTTTCATTCGCGGAGGATGACGCTGTTGCTTTTAAAGACTCGCTGGTCAAACTGGGTTGGGGCAGCGATCATATTAAGTTATTGACCGATAAAAACGCAACCAAACAGAATATTGAGAGAGCCCTGGAAGGCTGGTTGAGCAAGGCCGGTAAAGACGATGTTATTATTTTGTACTGGAGCGGTCACGGTTTTCCGGACCCGGACGAGCCTAACAAAGTATATTTTGCCTGTTATGATACGGATATATCGGAGCCTTATTCCGGTTGGAGAATGGATCGGGTAATTAATCGGATCGGCGAGAAAAACGCCAGGAACGTGATTGTTATTGCGGATACCTGCCATGCCGGTAAGCTCATTACCCGTGGAGACAAAGGCATCGCGCTCCGGCCGTATATGGAAAAATTGAAAAAATCCAGAAACGTTCCGCAGGGTTGGATATTTATGGTCAGCGCTGAGGCCGACCGTAAAGCAATTGAAAACTCTAAATGGTCACACGGCGCGTTTACCTATTGCCTGATCAAAGGTATGGAAGGCAATGCTGACGTCGATAACGACGGTAAAGTCAGCATGCTGGAGTTAAAAGCGTACATGAGCAGCTCTATGCCTGAGGAAACCCAAAAGGTCCTTGGCAAAGCCAAACACCCGATTATCCTGACAAATTCCTCCGATAAGAACATCTGGAACCTGAGTCTTGAGGATAAATAAAAAATATTGACTATGTTTGCCAAATGTTGATGAACAATAACTTGGTGTAAATAGTGTATTGGAGTTGCGTCTGGTTGCGGGCAACAGTAGCGCAGGTCTCGATGAGACCGGCGGGTATTGGTCTTTAACGCTAAAGAATAAGCTAGAGGGTGGGATGCTTTGCATCCCGGCGCTTTCATCGAAAGCTGCCCTACGGTAGTATGCGCTCTCCGAGCGCATGAAACACGTCGAGGCATCGACGGTTCGTCCGTTTTTTGCTCTTTGCGTTCGGAGAACGCAAGCTACCGAGCGCAAATATTATTTGCGTGAGCAGTAGCGCCAGGTCTCGATGAGACCGGCGGGGAACGTATGGATATGTCATTAACGTCAATCAGTGATTGATTAATCAGCTCGAGGGTGGGATGCTTTGCATCCCGGCGCTTTCATCGAAAGCTGCCCTACGGTAGTATGCGCTCTCCGAGCGCATGAAACACGTCGAGGCATCGACGGTTCGTCCGTTTTTTGCTCTTTGCGTTCGGAGAACGCAAGCTACCGGGCGCAAATATTATTTGCGTGAGCAGTAGCGCCAGGTCTCGATGAGACCGGCGGGGAACGTAAGGATATGTCATTAACGTCAATCAGTGATTGCAAAATGTATCTGCGGGTGGGATGCTTTGCATCCCGGCGCTTTCATCGAAAGCAGCCCTACTGAATTCCAACTCTGAAAAATTCATTTTAACGCGTGAGATACGGACTTATCCCGCGAATAACTCATAAATAAAGTTAGTTAATTTGAAAGTGGATTAATAGCAGTTAAATTTATGCAGTGATTCAGTGAGCAGTCAAGGAGGATTTATGCTGACCAAACTAATGAGTTTTGTGCCGAAGTTCGGAGCGGTGTTGCTGGCGGGATATCTGGTCTGGCTGGGCTGGGTGGAATTTGGTCCCCGGAAACCTGAAATCGGAGCGGGCCGGGCCGCGATGGCCGACCACGCCATTAATAAAATGGTCGAGGATTTACGTCTGAACCGCGGCAGTGTCAATAATATCGTGCTGCTGCATTTTGTAAACGATCCGACTGATTATTTTACCTCGCGACTGCGTTTGATAATCGAACAGCGTGGCGTTTTTGATCTTGAGGACCGTTCTTTGGTCGAAAAAATCCGGAATAAACTCAAACTGCGTCATCCGGTATATGATACGGTGGCCGTGGCGCTGAAAATCGGCAAAAGCGCGGACGTGCAGGGTGTTTTGTACGGCGCTCTCCTGAAGTTTGAATCTTTCCCGGGTGGGGCGGTAATCAATGTCAAATATCAATTATTAAATGTTAAGACCGGTGAGATTACGTATACCGGCAGTTATGTTGAGGATACTTCCAAGTCGATTTTGCCGGCGGTGGTGCCTGACAAGGTAAAAGAACAGACACAGGGGATTCCCTGGTATTTGAGAATTCTCGGCTGGGTCCTGATTGCCCTGTTGCTGCCGGTTTTTACCATTTCATTCATCCGGACGATGGTGGCGAAACGGTCTAACCGCCGCAACTTGTTCGTATTGGCGGTTTATACCGGGATTGACGCCATCGTGGCATATCTGATGATTGGAGCGTCGTTTGCCTCCGCCTGGCCGATAATACTTTTCGCGTTAGCGGTGATTCTTGGGACATTCTATAATCTGACGATCATGGCCTTTGCTTTAAAGCTTGAAGATTAAGGAATTTACTTATGACCGGAAAAAAATATGCCGTAGTTATCGGGGTTAACGATTATCACGAAAGCCTGGGTAAACTGAATTACGCAGAAGCCGATGCCGAACTGGTTTGGAAAACGCTGATTGAACGTTGCGGTTTTCAGGGACCGGATATTCTGCTGTTGACCGATGCCGGGGCAGGGGACAACAAACCGACTTACGGTAATATTCATAGCTGGCTTTCGACCTGGCTGGAACGGCTTGAAGCGGATGATATGATTTTGTTTTATTTTGCCGGACATGGCCGGGCGCAGCACGGACAGACGTTTCTGGTTCCGGGCGACGCGACAATGCAGACGCTTGATGAAACCGGAATTCCTCTGAAAAGATTATATGACCAACTGGAAAAATGCAAGGCCGGCAGTAAAATCGTCATCCTCGATGCCTGTCGCAGCGGCGCGGGCCGTGATATTCTGGCAATGCCGGTCGAGTCACTTGAGCAATGTGCCGAAACGCAAGGGGTTTATACAATTGCTTCATGTGAACCCGACCAGATATCCCATGAGGACCAGGAGCGTGGACACGGCATTTTTACCTGGGCCCTGACCTCCGCGATTGCTGAAACTGACGGTGTCATATCTTTAAATTCAGTATATGAAAAATGTTGTGAGACGGTGCGGGAATGGTGCGCCCCCAAACGACTGACCCAGCGTCCGAAAAAAATTACTGAAAATGATTTTGATATTATTCTTGCCGACAGTGATGTCGCACGGATAAAAATAAAAAACAAGGCACTGAAGTCTTTGACCAATAATAATTCCTTACCCAGCCGGGAAACTGAAGCAAACTGTTCGGACGGGCAAGTTTCGTGGAGGAATATTCCGTTGGGATTTCGCTGGACTTCCGCGGTATTGTTTCCGCCGCTGATGATCCTGGCGGTCGGGATTGTCGTTGCGGTATTATTTAAATCCGTTTTATATTTCGTTCTTACTGCCGTATTGATTGTTTTTATTCCCTTTACGGTTCTGATTATTTATTTGCGCCAAAACCGGAAAAAACGCTATGCATTTCACTTGAATCAGGCGCGCGAGGCGTTGATCGAGCAGGACTACGAACTGGGGTTGAATGCCTTGCAGGGCTTAGACCGTCCGAAAAAGACGGATGTGGCGGAATTGAAAAAAGCCGGCTATCTGCTGGGACAGGCGGCGCTGAAAGCCGGGAACCGCGCGGTCGCGCTGAAGATTTTCCATATTGCCGGATTTCAGCTTGGTTCTTATGAGGCCAGGATCGAGTATAACGAGTTGACCAAAGAGGTCTGAAAGTGTTGAAGTATTATCTGTTGACGGTTTTGATCTTAGTTGTCGCAATAGTATTGTGTTTCGTTGGGTTCGGCCGGGAGTATTTGATAGCGGTGGGATTACTGACATTTATGGTTTGGGGTTGGGACAAGTATCGCGCGGTCAGGCAGGCACGTCGGGTTCCGGAATTCTTTCTGCTTGGGCTGGCGGCCTGGGGCGGCAGTCCCGGCGCAATAGCCGGACAGTTGATCTTCAACCACAAAACCCGGAAACGTTTTTTTATGGTCAAGTTGTACGGTATCGCAATTATTCAGGCCGGCGCGTTGACCGTGTTTGTTTTAAGATA
The DNA here is from genome assembly GCA_963676655.2 of Victivallales bacterium. GTDB lineage: Bacteria > Verrucomicrobiota > Lentisphaeria > Victivallales > Victivallaceae. The sequence goes on from CAXXKX010000004.1 coordinate 961,382, forward strand.
ACCACAGGAACTTTATTATGAGACTTTGTGAAAGATTTGAATTTTCAGGCAAAGGTTTATTCAAGAAAAACGCGATGAAAAAAGAGTTGTCGGCATTCATCGCAAAGCCGGGCGGGGACGTGTTTCTGCATCACGCCTTCGCCGGCGGCGAATCGACTACCCGTCAAATCTTTGATGCGAAAGAGATGATTACCGGAACGGGCGTGCAGTATGTCCGGCTGGTGAATGAACCGTTCAAACTTAAATTGACTTTTGCCGGGCTGCATGATTCAGCCGGAGCGGAGCTTGATGTCATTATTGAGTGCGAATATGTAATAAAGAACGTACGGTATTTTTTGTATGGATTTGCGCTTGAACGGCTTAAAGTTGCTGTAACGGTTGAGGTTGACGAATTGGAAACGGTTTTGTCCGCGCAATGCCGGATTCCGGTTGTTGATGAAATAGCGAAAAATTCTTATGATTACTACACAAAGGAACATGGTTTGTCCACTTCCTGGTGGCGTCAATACCTGCAGCCGCAACTCAAATTCCACGGCGCGGTCTTGAACAGTATTGATGCGGTCGAATACTCCAGCGCGGCGGTTGAACGGGCCGAAGCGCTTAAAGCGCGGGAAAAAGAACTGGCACTTGAAGCGCGGGAAAGACAGCAGCTTAAGGAAGCTGAACTACAGCTTCAGGCTGAATTACAGCAATATGAGGCGGCGAGGACCAATCTGGAAAACAGCAAACAGCTTAATGATCTCCAGCGGCAGTTTCAATTGGAAGAACTTAAGCGGCAGAAGCAGTTGAAAGAACTTGAATACGTCGGGGCTTTGGAAGAACACCGGTTGAATATTTGCAAAATGCGGGCCGGAGCCGTGGCGGATATTATAAAATCAGCCCGTCCCGGAAACGGTGGTAAACCCGCATCGATAGCTCGTGCCGAAAAAGACCTGGAGGAATTGGGACGGTCTTTGCAGGCCTCGTTGCTCGCCGCGGCTAAAGGAGACCCGGCAAAATTGGCCGATAACCTTACTCGAATCGGTTCTGGCGCCACGGGAATTGCTGCTGAAACGCTTGAATTGTTGGATGATACTGCCGGATTGCATTACAAAGCCCGGATTTTCAAAGATAAGGCTGATGCTGAACCGCGTCCGATTACCATGCGCAAATCTGAACTTCACGCCCACGATATCGGTTCTTATAAGGTTGCGGCCATGCCGGTCGGCAGTCCGCTGCAGTTTGAATTTACCGCGAATCGCGCCGGCTATGCGACAATCCTTAATTTCGGTACAAGCGGCAGAATCTGGCTGCATTCTCCGAACGCTTATGTCTCCTCGGAGCAGGCCGAAGTTTCCTCTGATGCGACTTACCAGGTTCCCGGTTGTGACCTGCTGCCTGAAGCTGCCTTGAGTTCCAACCGCCTTGGTTATATCGAAGCCGGCCCGGCGGGTTGGGAGGAGTTGATTGTGATTATTTCGGAGCAGCCGTTGATAGATGAATCCGTGCTGGATGGCGTCGAGCCGCGGAATCCGTTTGTCGAACTTACCGGCGATGCCTTCGACGCGATTGCCGAAAAACTCAACAACCTTCAGCCTGATGCCTGGAGTGTCGGCATACTCTCATTTCTGGTTGAATGAGAATGAATTTGATTTCTTTGTAAGTTTGATTTAGGCCTGGATTAATGTATTGTATGTTGTTATGTTATAGGAAATAAGGAATAAAAATGAATCAAGAGTCCGAACAACCAAGTGAAAATATGGCGGACAACGTTGCTTCGGGGGGTTCCGTAAGCGTCGAACTGCTGCCGGGGGCGGAGATCGGCGGCTGCCGGGTGATCAAGCTGCTGGGACACGGCGGCATGGGCCAGGTCTATCTGGTGGAAAATATCCAGATGCATAAAAAATACGCGTTAAAGGTTCTGCCGCACGACCTGACCAGTGATCCCACTTTTGTCGACCGCTTCCGGATCGAGGCCCGGGTCATGGCTGATCTTAACCATCCGAACATCGTCCGGGTCCACCATATCGGCGAGGAACACGGGCGTTACTATATCCTGATGGACTATGTGGAAAATCAGAACGGTGAATCGGAGACGCTTGAGGACCGTTTAAAGCGTGACGGCAAATTTTCAGAAACTGATACGGTCGAGTTAATGCGACAACTATGCGACGCCCTTGATTATGCGCATAATTTCCGTGACGGCGGTATTGTTCATCGCGATTTGAAACCGTCGAATATCCTGATTGACCGCGACGGCAGACCGGTGGTCGCCGATTTCGGCTTGGCAAAAGTTGCCGGGACTGAATACTTGAAAAGCATGATCGAGCATTCCATGCGCCTGACGATGGCGGGCGGACTGCGGTATTCACCGAATGTCTCTATCGGTGATATGAAAACCATGGCCGATGGCGAGAGTTCCACCCGCAATACCGGGACCGCCGGGGCGTTGATCGGGACTTATGAATATATGTCCCCGGAACAGCAGGACGGGCAGGAAGCTACAGTCAGAAGTGATATTTATTCACTCGGAATGATTCTCTACTACTGCCTGACCGGGGTGAAACCTCGGGGACGCTGGCGTTTGCCGTCAAGATTCGGGTTGTCCGCTATGTGGGACCAGATTCTGGAAAAGGCGATGGACCCGTTCCCGGAGGATCGTTATGATTCAGCCGGAGTTTTATGCAATGACTGCCTCAATATTAATCATGAAGCTTCGATGGATAATACCCTTGATGAAGCCGCTGTCCCGCAAGACAATACTGAATTGGAACAACAAGATCGGGAAACGGAAGCCGGAGGCTCGGTAGAGGAGCCACGCGATAAATTAGAAGCAGAGCGCTGGGCGGCTGAATCGGCCCTGCGGAATACGCTTGAAAAAGAGCGTAAAAAAACAGAAAATATGATTGATAATGAGGATGTTGAGGGTGTAGTACCAAGGCCTCTGGGTTTTAACTGGCAGTGCCATCTCTATTTTATCGTGATCGGGGTATTTATCATTATGGCGTTTTCTCCCGCATTCTTTGTGATTATTGGTTTGTATTGGAGAAAGAAATGGGCCTATTATATTTCTCAATGGTCTGGGTTAGTAGTATTATGTTCATCATACTTCCTTGCTTTAAATCTGCTTTATTCGCTATGTTTCAAGCGGGTAACGGCGGTATTCGGTCTTGTATCCCTTGCCGTTTTTATTTTACCTGGATTACTGCAATATGTCGTGTTTTACATTGGGCGGAGCGCAAGTGTAAAATCACAGTTCGGAGATTGCCGCGGCTGGCTTTTCAAAAGGAAAAATATTATATCGATGCAGATTGTAATATTTATATTGGCCATGTTAATCACGGTACTTGTGAATATAAACGAAACATTTTGATAGCTTGTCTTTCCGAGCGCAAATGGCAAAACATTGTCGAGCCGATCTTGTGTAAAACTACTGTAGCGCCAGGTCTCGATGAGACCGGCGGGGAATGTACGGATATGTCATTAACGTCAATCAGTGACTGAAGAATAAGCCCGTGGGTGGGATGCTTTGCATCCCGGCGCTTTCATCGAAAGCTGCCCTACCGTAGCTTGCGCTCTCCGAGCGCAAATGGCAAACGTTGTCGAGCCGGTCATTGTTACTTGCGTTCGGAGAACGCAAACTACGGAAGAGCAAATATTTTTTGCGAGCCCAGTAGCGCCAGGTCTCGATGAGACCGGCGGGGAATGTATGGATATGTCATTAACGTCAATCAGTGATTAAAGAATTAGCCAGTGGGTGGGATGCTGTTGCATCCCGGCGCTTTCATCGAAAGCTGCCCTACCGTAGCTTGCGCTCTCCGAGCGCAAATGGCAAAACATTGTTTAGCCGATCTTGTGTAAAACTACTGTAGCGCCAGGTCTCGATGAGACCGGCGGGGAATGTACGGATATGTCATTAACGTTAATCAGTGACTGAAGAATACGCCCGAAGATGGGATGCTTTGCATCCCGGCGCTTTCATCGAAAGCTGCCCTACCGTAGCTTGCGCTCTCCGAGCGCAAATGGCAAAACATTGTTTAGCCGATCTTGTGTAAAACTACTGTAGCGCCAGGTCTCGATGAGACCGGCGGGGAATGTATGGATATGTCATTAACGTCAATCAGTGATTAAAGAATTAGCCAGTGGGTGGGATGCTGTTGCATCCCGGCGCTTTCATCGAAAGCTGCCCTACCGTAGCTTGCGCTCTCCGAGCGCAAATGGCAAAACATTGTCGAGCCGATCATTGTTACTTGCGTTCGGAGAACGCAAACTACGGAAGAGCAAATATTTTTTGCGAGCCCAGTAGCGCCAGGTCTCGATGAGACCGGCGGGGAATGTATGGATATGTCATTAACGTTAATCAGTGATTGAAGAATTAGCCAGTGGGTGGGATGCTGTTGCATCCCGGCGCTTTCATCGAAAGCGGCCCTACTGAATACATACGGTCCGGGTTTCGCCGAGACAGATGGAGAGGATTATTGTCAAGCAGATCAGTAATTTAAGAGATTGAGACTTTCAGCATTCAGTCTCGTCTGTGTTTTCCGATGCCGCTAATATTGCTTCTCCTTTGCGCAGGAGCAGGGGGATGACTGCCCCGAGAAAAACTGAGCCGGCGGTCAGGTAAATTCCCCATTGCAGTCTGGCGTGATAGGCGCCCGGCAGTTTGTTGATCGAAACAATCAGCAGCGACAGGATGACGACGTCCAGCAGGCAGTATTTATTGATTTTTTCGATCTGCCTGACGACTTTTTCAGTGTTTTTGCCGCTGACGGCTTTTTCCCAGTAGATCATGAACATTATAAGCCGGGAATAAGGAAAGACGATGGAGCCGGTTAGAATGAATGAGCCGATCCAGCCGTTGCCGTTAAGATAAAGTTCCCGGATGCTGTCGAGGGTGGAATAGGTAATTGGTTCGGTCATGCCGCCCATCGCTAGAGAAAAGAGTTTAATCAGCGGACCGTCGTATTGCGGATACAGCGTGATCGCGGGCGAGAACAGACCGAACAGCAGAAGCAGGCCGGAGGCGATGCAGAGCAGGGGAACCGCCTGCAGGGGATCCGGTTTATTTATCGTTATCTTCATATTCAACAATGTTCAGGACGAATGAGACATTGCCCTGTTTTATGAAATTTGATCCCTGGAGAAGTTTTTTTACCGGAATTTCCGTACTCAGAACCTCGTCATCGCTCTTCAACGGGTCGGCGTCAAAAATTTTAATAACGATAAAATCATTTGGATTTACCTTGATTTTGGCGCTTCCTTTGCCGGTATTCAAGATATTGCTGATATTGTTATCAGGTCTGCCCCAGTGCGGCAGCAGGCTGTTGGCGACAACCGGGCTTTCGGCAATTTTATTGCCGCGCCACCATATCTGATAGTAACAGTCGGGGGCTGACCCGTCAATGTCCCACCTGGATTTATTCATATATTTAGCCGGAATTTCCGCGCTTTTCAATTGAACAGTATAGATATTGCCGGGAACCAGCATGCCTGAGAGAGTGGTATGCTTCAAGGTATCAACGATTCGCGGTCCCCATATCAGGTAGACGCCGACCGCCGCGATGCAGCACACCAGAATGGTCAGAGACAGTAGTAATATTGTTTTTTTCATGATTCACCTTTATTTCATTTATAGATTATTTTATTTACACTTCCAATGCCTGTTTAGTAGTTATTCATGCGCGGGAACGCATTCTCACGCGTTATTATAAATAAATTCAGTAAAAAACAGATTTTGTTTATAAAATGAATTTTGGCGAATTTTACGTAAGGGGGATGAAAGAAATATAAAACTTTGACAACGCGTTGCTTAGATGAAAAAAAGAACTTTTTGCCGATGATATTCAAATTTTTTCCGTTTTCCGCGTTAGAAATGCGAATTGAGGCAGAATTATAACTTGTAAACCTGCTTAATTTATATTAAAGTAGAGTTAAAATAAGGATAACGTAAGAAAAATAATGATTTAGAACAAATTCACAGGAGGATATCATGGGTTTATTCAGCGACAAATGTGAAAAATGCGGTGTCAAGGTTAAAAAACGGGCCAGGTTTTGCAGTAAATGCGGTGAGGCCGCTCCGGGTTCCTGGGTGAAATGTTCCAGTTGTAATAAGTGGATCGGGGTTGAATCCGAATACTGCCCTCATTGCAAAGCATTACAAAGGCGGGACGAACGCGAACTGATTGAGAATAATGTTATCCCTTTAAAACGCGGCGTATTTGCCCAGCGGGTGGATATGAAACAGATTCTGGCGCGGCTGGATAAGAGCAAGGAAGTCATTGTCGAGCATGGCACAGCTGCTATCTTAATGGTCGACGGTAATATTGAGGATGTTTTGGGACCGGGTACTTATGCCGCTTCCGAAGGTCGTTTGAAGAAATTCATTTCCGGTGAATCAACCAAAAGTTTATTTGTCGTAAATGCCGGAGAAATTGTTTTCCCTTACTCGAATGACGAATTGCGCTCAAAAGAGGATATGCATCTGGAAGTTTATTCGGAGGTCATTTTGCAATTCGATCCTCGTCATGCCGGCAACCTGATCAGTAACGTAATCAAGGGGCGCCGATCTTTGTTTCACGCTCCGGTTCTCGATGGCGGCCAGGATGGCGACATAACGATGCTCGGTCATTCCGACTTCTGGAACTTTTTGAAAAACGAGTTCCACAACAGTATTAAAAAGCTTTGCTACTCGATTAGTATCGATGATTTGATCAAAAACCCTGATGTTCGTTTGAAATTCGAAAAGGAATTTACCGAGCAGTTCCAGCGGGCCGGACTGAGTTGCGGAATGCGGTTGATCCGCGTATCGGCAATTGAGTTTTCGGGCGCGGATTACGAGGGGTTGCGTGAAAAAAATGGCGAAATAGAATTGGCGACCCGTCAGGCTGTTTTGGAAAAGCGTGCCAGGCAGACTTTGATGGAAGGTCAGAAAGACAAGGTAAAAGACGAACAGGAATTGCAGCTTTACTTGGATCAACTGGCTCAGGAATACAGCATCGATCAGGATCAGAAAGCCTTTGACCTTGAAGTGTTCAGAAATAACCTGTCCCATGATCTGCAGTTGAAAAAAATCTCACAGGAACGCCAATTGCTGAGTGAGGAAGCTGAATATCAGCGCCAGGAGGAGATTCTGGCTCGTACTTTCAACATAAATGAAACGGTTAGAACGAGGGACTTCGAGCGAAGTGAGGAACGCAAAGACGTTGAGCAGGAAATTGATTTGGACGATAAGCGTTTTACCCATGACCAGAACAAGGAGGCCAGGGAACACGCGGCCAAGATGTCCAGACTGAGCGATATGCTTGACCTGAAAGAACGCAAAAAAGCGATAAAAATGCAGGAAAAACGCGATTTGTTGTCTGAGTACGCGAAGTATTCCGACGCACAACTGGCAACAATCCTGCCACCAGAACAGGTTGAACAGATTCTGAAAGTTCGTCAACTCGAACGGGAAGCGAAAGAGCGTGAGGATATGTCAAAGCTTTCTCCTGAAGCAATTATGGCGATGAAACTGAATTCCGGCGATGTGGCACATGTTATGACCAACATGCACAACGCAAATGCTCAAGTTGAAATAGCCAAAGCCAATCAGCAAGCCAATGCGGATGCTCTGAAGGCCCAGGCGGAAGTTTTTGCCGCCCAGTCCCAGGCCAAGATCAGTGAAGCCGAAGCGAACGGCAAAGTCGCCGCCGCCGAAGCCAAATCCGAAACCATCGAGAAAGCCAATAATCAGTTTGAAAGGGTCCTCGATAAATCATTGGACGCCAATACTAAAGCTATCGGTAACGACAATGGCACAACGGTTATAAATAATAAGTAACGATATATAAAGATATTGGCATCAGCGAACATTTGCCCTCTACCATTTTGTACCATCGGGGCAATCTGCTGATAGTTCTATTATCTTCTTGAGGGTAATTATATTGTTGAAAATGCGGCATTTGAGTTGAAATGTTAAATATTTAGTGATAAAGTTTTACATTATTCAGTTTTTTTGTCATTGCGGCGCGTGATATGGTAATATTGTGCACGAATGAAAAATAAAAAAAGGAAAGAATCAGAGGGACTTTGCAGGATGTCTGTCAAGTGTAAATGTAATACTATACTCGAAGAGGGCGAGTTTTTTTGCCATAAATGCGGGACCAGGGTTGCCGACCTAGCGCCACAAGAAGATTCGAACGATGTAAACAAAGTCGATCGGCAGGATGACGCACCGGCGGCGAAAAGCCGCAATGAAGTATTTATGTCCAGACAGTCATCGCTGAAAGATCTGGAATATGAAGGCGCACCTTCCGGTGTGACGGTAAGGTTGGACGGAGCGGATGTTGATGTTTTAAATCAGAATTCGAGTCTGGGAAGTGAAAGAACCACCGAACTTAAACGCGAGGTTTTAACCTCTGTGCCGGAACTGAAACCCATTCCGGCTTTGGCCCAGTCGGATTTTTCTTCCGATTGCAGTCATTTTCAAGTGGAGTGGAATCAGGGGTGTTCGATTTTTTTGTCACAATACACCACCGCTTTCCAGTTCCGGATTACGCCTTTGAATGAGGAAGCGCGCAGAGCCTCAAAGATAATGCTCTATTTGAAATTACCATTGACTAATGAATTCACCCAATGCACGCTGCGTCCTTTGGTTAATTTGACCCGCTCAAGAATTGTCGACCACAACTATACGCCAGGTATTTCCAATCAAGGTCCGAACCAGTCGGTCGGGTTCCATTTCTCATATCATATTGATGATGTCGAATACTGTTATGACAGCACTTTTTATATTGATATTTATCCGCAGAATGAACGCAGCGACAAAATTCTGGAAAACCTGACGATCAAGATTGGTGATATCAGTCAAGCCGGAGACGTCAGCGATCATACGCTGGGTCTCTTCAACGGATTTAATTTGAATAACGTCCAGAGGTCGACGGCTGAATTGTTCAACGAACTGAAGAAAGCGGAATTATGGAAAAAGTTCGAGCTTTATCAGGGCTATTCATTGACGCCGCCGAAAAATACTCGAACAACAATGCGTCGGGCGGCCGCTCCGGTTAAACGTCGCAAAAAAATTATTCTTGAATGTAAAAACGGGACGACAATCCACTTGTTCGGTTCAGATGTTGTGGCCGGCAGAAGCAAGAGCTGCGATATTACGCTGCGGCACGATCCCGGTTCCATGCCGCATTTTGATTTAGATCAGTTGCGGTCGATGAATTTGAAAATCAGCAGCCGGCACTGTCAGATGGGGATTGACCGGGCCGGGGCCTGGATTTCCGATCCGGGATCGACAAACGGCACCTATCTCAATGAACAAAGAATATTCAGCCCGAAACGATACTTGAAGGAACAGAAGGAGTATCTGCTTTCACTTGCCGCGGCTAAGTCCAATGGATTTAATTTGGTTGTGTTTCTGCGGGTTTACTTACTGCCTGAACAATATGCTAAAGATTCCAATCAAACGCAGGGAACTACCGCTGGAATGGTTGTTAAGCGCAAGGACCACGAGGCAGATACATATATGTTGGTGAATCGGCTCTTGCCGCTTGCCTCCGCCGCTCCTGACTCCGGAAACTTTTTTATCTCATATAAGGATAATAATTTCGCCTTGACCGATAACAACAAGATCTGGATCTGGCTTGAACCGAATGTGTCTTTGCCGGAGGAATGCGGGCTTGTCCGGGTGGTTGACGTTGAAAATTAAAAAATTTTCTGGAATTGGCTTGTTTAACGCGTGATATGGAATGGTGTATCACGAATGTGTATATAGAAATAAGGGTATCTTTTTTAATTAAACTTAACGGAAAATGGAGTTGATATGAAAATCAGAATCACAGCATTGATTGTGGTGGCGGTCCTTATGGTGTTTGGAACGTTCACTTACGGACAGCAGGCCATGATAGACCGGGCGGTCGATGCCGCGGCCACTAAAACAATTAATGATTTGACAAGGTCCAGTCAAACGGCCGGAATCAAGTCTATTGCTTTTTTCGGGTTGAAAGGCGGAGAGGGGCATTACTCCTCTTTGTTCCAGGCGGCAATGGCCAAATCAAGCAGTCGATTCACTTTTTACACCCGTGATGAGAAGTTGTGGGATAAATTAGTCGGTGAAATCGAGTTCGGGGAGAAGCGCGAAGATGTAATGAGCAAGGAATCGGTCCAGAAGTTCGGTAAGATTTCCGGCGTTCAGGCCTATATGTATGGTCGGGTTCTGGAAGCGGATATAAACAGTGACGGCAACGCCGTGTTCCGGGTCTCGTTGACGCTTTCCGAGGTTGAAACCGGGCGTTTTATCTGGGGCGGACAGATTACCGGGGTGTCCCGGAAAGTAAGCTTGCCGATCAAAGTTCCGATGAATGTGCTGCAGGCGGCAATCGATGCCGGGAAAAAACTCAATGATGATCTGATGTTCCAGAAAACCTCCCTGCCGGAATGCAATATCTTTGTGGTGCCGTTTCTCGGCGAGGACGCCAAGGGGCTTTTTGATCCGGTGATAAGTGAAATTAAGCGTAATTTCGGGACGAAGGTTTCATTTTACGCCGATCCGGACAAACTTGATTTCCTGCGGCTCGATGATATCAAAAGCGATATTAACGGCAATACGCCTACCTATACTTCAAAACAACTGACCGAACTGATGCAGAAGCTGCAGCAGGCTTACAATACAAATCCCAACGCGATTATGAGCGGTAAATTCGGTAAAGATAAGGTTAACGCCTATCTGCAGGTCATCGTGACCAATGTTGAGCGGTTAAAAGAGGGCGGGTTTAGAATTACCAGGATTGCAATTAACGCCCAGTTGCGCGATCTTTCCAATAACCGTTTGCTCTGGAGCAAAAACGTCATTGGTGAATACAAGCAAGAGCTTACCTTGTTAGAACGAATTAAAGATTTTTGGAAAGACAACAGTAACTGGTTGATCATTGTGCTGTGTATTGTCGGTGGTCTAATTGTGCTTGTCGCTGGAGGAGTTCTGTTCATAATTTTCCTCCGTATGATAACCCGTCCGAGATAATCAAGATTTACAAAATATATTGCCAAGGAGAGAGATCATGAAATTAACCAAACTTTCAATCGCGGTTGTGCTGACCGGTTTTTTAGCCGGATGTCCCAACCCCTATATCCAGAGTGAAAATGGCAAACCCGCCAACCAGATCACTGCCGGTAAGAAGCTGCCTCCGATTCAGCCTGAAAAGAACACTTCGGAAGTGGTTGGCCAGCCGGTCGAAGAACTTAAGTTTTTTAATCAAATAGCTCCGGCCCGGATTCCGGTACAGATATTTTCCCGAAATAATTCGACCGGATTCAGCAAGATTCAGCGGGTAATTGAAGGTAATATCGCCAATGCCGGTTACGAAGTGACGGACGAAAAACCGTTCCTGTCAGTTGCGATTCAAAATGGCAAGGTGGACAGTTTTGACAAACTTGGCAATTACTACGTGATTAAAAGCCGGGTGGAGCTGACGGTATATCGCGACGTTTACGATTACATCAAAGATGCCCTGGGACGGCCGCATCTGCTTTCCAGAGTAACTCTGAAAGCGAAAGGCAAAAGAATTTTAGGTCGGGAGGATGCAATTGACGACTCCGCTGACAAACTTGCCGCTGAAGCCGCTAAGTGGACCCGCAATGTATGTATCCGGGAACTGAAAGGACTGGACGCGGTTAAAGTGAAATTTCCGGCGGATAGACTGCAGAAAGCTTTCGGTTACTACAGTCATCATCGGGATTTTTACGAACGCTGCTTGACTGTTTTTATGCGTAAAGTGGCGGCCAAAGATGGAATCTTCTACTGTCAGATCGTCGGCCGCGATTCCAATTATCTTTCGTTCGAAGTTTTATACCGGAAAAAAGACTATCCAAACGGTCCGTTTGCCATTCTTGCTGATTTGAGGGTGTATTTTAAAGGTAAAACCCCGGAAGCTCGGGTGGATGAATTCCTCGGTTACGTAATGCGTTAACTCTAAATGTATTTGTATCGTGGATATCAAGGACCTTTCAATCGGAAACCTGAAAACTGAAGTTGCCGCGTCGAATGCCGGTAACTTCAGTTTTGCTGTTGGCGACATGATCGGCCACTACCTGGTGTTAAAACAGCTTGGTCGCGGGGGCATGGGTGAGGTCTATCATGTCCGGCATACCACGCTGGAAATTGAATATGCCTTGAAACTGCTGCCTCCTGAATTTACTAGTCAAGCTGGAGCGTTGGCCCGGTTCAGGTCTGAAGCCAAAGTAATGGCCAGATTGGATCATCCCAATATTGTCAAGGTCGATGACTTCGGTGATATCGATGGTCGTTACTGGCTTCGGATGGAATTAATGAGTGGTTTACCGGATGGTTCGATCTCGCTGGCCGACCTGGCATCAGCCAATGGCGGCAGGTTTAATCAGTTAGTGCTGGCTCAGTTTATGCAGCAGGCGCTATCCGGACTGCAATGCGCCCATGAACACGGGGTTATTCATCGCGATCTTAAACCTGGCAACATCCTGTTGACCGGTACTCCGGAGAATATCACGGTCAAGATTGCCGACTTTGGTCTGGTCAAGCTGGCCGGAGACGAATGGCTGCGCAGTATGGTTGAAAAGAGCATGTCGGCCAACCGCTCCATCGGCGATCTGGCAACCGAGGCGGTAACCCTTCAGGGTTCCAGTACCAACGCGTTGCTGGGAACCTACGCTTATATGAGCCCGGAGCAACAGCGGGGCGAGGATATCGACACTCGCAGTGACCTGTATTCGATGGGCCTTATCATCTTCCGTCTGCTGACCGGGGAAAACGCACTCGGCATGAAGCCCCCGAGCCGGTTGGTTGACGGGCTGCTGCCGGACTGGGATGATCTGCTTTACAATGCACTTGAAACCAAAAGAGACGTTCGCATCGCCTCTGCAACCGAAATGCTCGATGCTATTGCCGGGATACTGAACAAACTGAAGCAACAGGAAACCGAACTCCAGGCTTTGACTGTTGATAATACTGGAACATCTTTTGACTATGTGAAAAATGGTGATGTAATGTTGGTGCCTGAATTAGGCATGAAGATGATCTATGTGGAGCCCGGCTGCTTCCTGATGGGATCTGATGATGATGGGAGCTCGTATAATAACGACAGATATGATATTGAAAAGCCTGTCCATGAAGTAACAATTTCTCGTGGTTATTGGATCGGTAAGTATGAGGTTACTCAAAGTGAGTACCAGTCAATTGTGGGGAGTAATCCCAGTGATCTCAAAGGAGACAACAAGCCGGTGGAAAATGTCAGTTGGAACGATGCTGTGAAGTTCTGTGAGAAGTTGACGGAACGGGAACACCAGGCAGGCCGTCTGCCGTCCGGTTATGAATATCGTTTGCCAACTGAGGCCGAGTGGGAGTTTGCGGCCCGTGGTGGAATCCGAAGTTGCGGCTATAAATACAGCGGAAGCGATGATGTTAACAGTGTGGCATGGTATATATCCAACTCTTGCAACAGAATGCATGAAGTCGGAGCAAAGTCAGGCAATGAACTTGGAATACACGACATGAGTGGAAATGTTTGTGAATGGTGCTATGACTGGTTAGGTAATTACCCCGGAGGAAGTGTGACCGACCCCACGGGTGCCTCATCAAGCTCGTATCGGGTGATACGTGGTGGGAGCTGGGGTAAAAGCGCTAGGCGCTGTCGTTCCACTGGTCGTAATGGAGAAGGTCTATTGCGCCGCCACAGACACTTGGGCTTCCGCCTGGTGATGGCAGCTTCGGTAAAGTAATTAGAAATTAGAACGAAGCGAAGCGTAGAGGCCGGCTGAAAGCCGGAGCGAAGCGGCAATTAGAAATTAGAAATGATGACGAAGGCGGAGCCAGTAGCGCCCGTTTGCGGGCCGTAGCGCCAGGTCTCGATGAGACCGGCGGGGAACGCATGAATATGTCGTTAACGTCAATCAGTGATTGCAAAATGTATCTGTGGGTGGGATGCTTCCGCATCCCGGCGCTTTCATCGAAAGCTGCCCTACCGTAGCTTGCGCTCTCCGAGCGCAAATGGCAAAACATTGTTTAGCCGATCTTGTGTAAAACTACTGTAGCGCCAGGTCTCGATGAGACCGGCGGGGAATGTACGGATATGTCATTAACGTTAATCAGTGACTGAAGAATACGCCCGAAGATGGGATGCTTCCGCATCCCGGCGCTTTCATCGAAAGCAGCCCTACTTATGGACGTAGCGTGTTTTACCATCTTATTTGGGTTGGTCAATGTTAAGAAAAATAGCGGTAAACAGCAATATGAAATATTAAAAAATTACTCATGGAAATTGAACAAATAGATATGGATATCAAAAAACTATTGGCATTATGCGGCTTGACGTTAGTGCTGTTCTTTACCGGTTGCCGGGCATATCATGGTTATCATTATGATGAAAAAGTTATGAAAGAAACTATGAAGTTCAAAGAACTCAGAAATGTTGACGCTCCGGTGGTTCTGTGTTTCCAGAGCAACAGTAAACTATTTATTGAAGTTTATCAGCGCAAAGAATTATCATATTCGGAAACTAAGGAGTTGGAACGGCAGATCGTCTATAAGTACTCCCGTTGTGCTTCCTGGCAATCGAAATATATTTTCTGGTGTATTCCGGTTGTGGGACAAATCGGATATTTTGTACAAAACGGAGTGACACCTTTTACTAATAACTGGAAACTTGATAAAAACGGGCCGGGAATTCTTTACCTGATTGCTTATACTCCACCGGTATATCTGTTAAACGGGTTGTTTATGTCGCATCCCAAAGACGCTATAAATTCAGGATGTATTAGATCTGTTCGGTATGAACGAGGAACCAAGTTCGATAAAAAAATTGAAAAAGAATTTAGGCGAACATGCATTGACAAAGGCGATGCTGCTGATGTGATTGTAATGTATAGAGGTGAAGCTTTTGCCAGGGGGAAGGTGTCTCCGGATAAAATCGCGGTTATTGATTTAAAACCGCTGGGTGGCAAAGTTACTCCGGAAAAAGATGTAACAGTCGCCTTGAAAATCGGGGGCCAAACCGTAAACTATGTTGTCAGTACAAGCTTGCTTCTGGGGAGCGATACTGTATTTAAATGGCGCTCCGTTCAAAACGCTGGTTATTCATCTGAAAAACGTCTTGCCATATTAAAAGACCTTTATGCCGGAAAGCTGATTTCCGATAAGGTGTATAAGGACATGCGGGCGGGAATAAAAAAAGAGGCAAGTAATAATTCAGCAATGCCATCGTTGGATAAAATAAAACTGGAATTGATTATCAGTAATAAGATTAGGCATCTGGAATTTCTCAACCGTAAAGCATTGTTGACTTCTGAGATCAATGAGAAAGATAGTTTGATGTGTATCAACAAGGCTTTGTGTATCCTGGCTTATTTGAGATTTTTAAACGTTCCGGAAAGCAAGGTTCTTTGCAGAAAATATTCTGACT
Organism: Victivallales bacterium; assembly: GCA_963676655.2. Lineage (GTDB taxonomy): Bacteria > Verrucomicrobiota > Lentisphaeria > Victivallales > Victivallaceae. The sequence continues at coordinate 976,771 of CAXXKX010000004.1, forward strand.
CTCTTGGAAAATTGAAGGTAAAAATCATCAAGAAAATGAAAGAACCACAAAATGAAATGACCGTATGTCATTTGTGTCGAGGAACAGGTGTTATTAGTGGAGTGAGATGTCCCGACTGTAGAGGTTCCGGGCTGAAAAAAAATATAAAACAACAATTCCACTACATGACGAAATGTTCAACCTGTAATGGGAAAGGATATTTTTACGATATCAGAGACCGGCGGGGAAATGCGGCTGTTTGTCCTGATTGTTGTGGCATTGGCACGAGTCTTTAATTCGGTGATTAATGAAATTTAACTGAACTCTGGCCTTGTTCATTGTGTTAAAGTCTTACCGTTACTGTTTTCTTATTAAAATGCAGTGTTATTATTCCTCAAAATAATCTTTTCCGCGTGAGAAAGGCTGCTTTTCGGCGAATGATGATTAAGTTGTTAATTGTTTCATGCTTGTTTCAGGCTAAAAACTTATTAAAAAACTTGTAAATAAATGATATGCGGTTAATTTGAGAATATGGTTGAGAACGCAAATTGAAATGGCGGGTAACATGAATAAGGAAAAGAACTTACAGGAGTTAAATATTCTGTCCGATGCGCAGTTGCGGAAATTGCGGGAATACTGGATTGAATCGGCGGAGCAGTTTGTTGCCGCAATCAATACCCCTGAAGGCAAAAACGGAATTAAAACCCTGCTCGAAGTTGATCAGGATCAGCTTGGCGAAATAATTGACCAGGTTATGCAAGTTTTTCCGGCTGAGGATGCTGACAGGATGCGGAAGCCGGTGCCTGAACATAAACTGGGTTTGCTGCTTGATAAGAATAATGATGAAAAGGAAAATAAATGATTTGTGCCGGACATAAACCGATTAATGCGTTGAGTTCTCTGCCGTCTGAGAAACAGTCGGACCTTACATCGTTATGGGTTGAGAGCGTCGAGGAGTTTGCCGCGCTGGCGGCCACGGTTGAGGAAGCCAGTGTGGCCGTGGATAATATTCCTGAATTTCTTGACTTGCTGGAATCTGTCCGGAAAAATAATGACGATTTGTTTGCGAGTCGGTTTAAGGATTATAGCGGTTTATGTCATCCCGGCGGTTCACTGGGATGCGCGGTCCCCCCTGAAGTTATGGCCGGGTTTAAACAGCACGGCAGTTTATCGACGGATTACAGCAAATACGCCTTCACCGCGACAAAAGCTTCTTTGCCGGGGCGGGCGGATTTGTCAAAACGGTTATTTCCGGTGCGCAACCAGGGCGGCCGCGGCACTTGTGTGGCGTTCGCTTCAACCGCGTTGCGTGAATTCCTGATCGAATGTGAAGCCGGGTTGAGTGAACAATTCCTTTACTGGGCCTGTAAAGAACTCGATGGTATGCCGGAAGAGTCCGGCACTTATGTCCGGACCGCGATGGCGGCGTTGAACGGCATGGGAATATGCCGGACTGAAACCTGGCGTTATAATCCAAACGAAATCCCCGGTAACGAGGGGCAGGGACCGCCGCCGTCCGGCAGCGAAAAAGAAGCTCTGAACTACATTATGCCTTATACCCGTTCGGTTGCCCCCAATTGTGTTGAACATTACAAGCAGATATTGACGGAGGCCGACGGTATTCCGGCAATGCCGGTGGTTGTCGGGGTGTTGGTTTTCAACTCGTGGTTGATTTCCCCGGCGGCAAACCAGACCGGCAAGATAACCATGCCGTTGCCGGGAGAAATGCCGGTTGGCGGGCATGCCATGCTGGTTGTCGGTTACAATGATGACGCGACCGTTCCCGGCGGCGGATATTTTATCGTTCGCAACAGTTGGGGCGAGGGTTGGGCCGTCGATTCGCCGGAAACTTCCGGTCATGCCATGATGCCGTATGCCTATATTGAAAAATATTGTATGGAGGCCTTTTCCGGTCAGACGGCCCGCATGGCGCCGGAAGACAAAACAGCTGAACCGGCAGAGCGTGAAGCCGCAAAGATGTCGGAGCGCAATTCGTTTGAAGATAAATATGTCCGCAAACTGGAACAGGATACGCGGGATATTCATGGTCGGCTTTTAAAATGCGGGATGAAAGTTCTGAGTGCGCCGGATGAGCCCGGACAGATACTTGAGGATACTCCGGCCAACCGCGCCCGTTTTGAAAAGGACGGGTTTGCCTGCGGCCCGGATGCGGTCGGCAGAAAATGGTTTCCGCCGGTACAGGAACTTCCGGCAGATTTCACTGGTTCTCTGAATAAAGCAAAAGCCGCTTGTGGAGAATTTATGCATGCGCTGAACTATAATCTGAAGGAGAGCAAAGGACAGCCGTTGCCTGATATTAATTTACCCGGCTGGTATCGTTTGCTGGCATGGATGCCTAAAGTTAGTCATGTTTCAATCGCGGCTGATTTGACCGGAGAACTGTTGGAAAAGTTAATTGCTGACAGCCGGATTCCCGAACATGTTGAAATGCCAGATTTGTGGCGTACTGAACTGGCCGGAGTCAATTCATTGAAAGTCTTTTCCGTGCGCGGTATCGGGGTTGAATTCCAGGTGGTTACCGGCTTTGTCACTCCGGTTCGCTTTTCCTGCGGAAATCCCGCGATAGTTCAGGCCAGTCAGGCGACCGCTAATATCATCAAAGACATTTATGACCAGTGGAGCGGGAAAAGCGGCGGAGCGGTTACTTATACCTTTTATTCGCTGGCTTCATATTCGGGCTGGAGTGACGAAGTGACCGGATATGTCGGCGGAGACTGCTGGAAAATGCTCTCGTCGCCGTCTGACAACGGCTGGCTGAATCTGGCACCGCGCACCTTTGAGCCGGGATATTACACCCGCAATTTCCTGTTCCGCCTTTATCCGGAGACTTCCAGTCAGCGGGTGGAGCGGATCAGGAGGATTATCGAGGAACACCGGGAAAACGGCGAGGACGGCAATCTGCATCTGGATAAGGTGTCGCGTCTGACCGGAATCTCTCATGAATTGACCAAACTGACTTTTGACCGGATGCAGAACAGTGATGATTTTCACTGTTATAAGACTCCGAGCGGTAAAATCGCCATCACCAAACAAGATGGAAAAACTAAGAGCGGCAAGATCAATCTTTCCCCCGAACCGGGAGTCGTTAAAAGCCATGTTCTGGGTTTTTTAGCGACGTTTATCGCGGTTGCGGCCTGGCAAATCGGCGGATACTTCTCAAAAGGAAACATTTGGGTTGGACTTTTACTGCTTCCAGTGTTAATTTACGTTGCTCAATGTTTAGAGACGATAATCAAGCGTTCAATGAAATAATTTATTCAGGAGGATAAAAATGGCTCTTAATGACTTGCTTGCCAAATTGGCCGAGTTGCTCGGACTGAAAGAATCCGAAATGCAGAAACTTGAAAAGATTGAAACCAGACTGCGGACCTCCAAGGCGGATAATGTTGATCGTCTGGAGGACGTCAAACAGCAGATCAAGAATCTGCAGCGGCAAATCCTGAAAAAGAAAGAGGAACTCGAGGCGTCCAAAGGCGACGTCAAGCGCCTGGTGACCGGGGAAATCGGCCGGTTGCTGAATGAACTTGACCGTTTGCAGAACCGGGACAAGATTATTGGTCGGAATATCGATAAAATATCCGTGGCGATCAGTAAGATTGCCGAACTTAAAGACGCTAAGGCTCACGGGGCGGACGAAGACATCTTTGATGACCTTGCTCTGGAGCTTGACGATGTTTTCGCCGAACTCAAATCCGCCGATATCGCGGCCAAGCAACTGGATAAGGTCCAGTACGATGCTCCGGAGGAACAGACTGTTGACATTGACGCCCGCCTGAGCAAGCTCGACGCGGAACTCAATGATGATGAAGAAATGTCAGAAGATATGTCCAAACGCTTAAAGGAACTTGCAACTGAAGACGATTGAGCCCCCTGCGGGACAGAGGAGAGGGATTTCCCTGAATGTCTGATTACAACAAATCCATTGGCGAGATGCCGACTGAAATGGTCGTGGAAACTGCCGGCGCACCTGAATTGCTGCCGGGAGCGGAAATTGGCGGTTGCCGGGTAATCAAACTGCTTGGGCATGGCGGTATGGGACAGGTTTATCTGGTGGAAAACATCCAGATGCATAAAAAATACGCCCTGAAAATCCTGTCTGCTAAACTTGCTGCCGATCCCTCTTTTATCGACCGTTTCCGGATTGAAGCCAGGGTCATGGCCGATCTCAATCACCCGAATATCGTACATGTTAATCATATCGGAGAGGATAAGGGCAGTTATTATATCCTGATGGACTATATTGCAGGTACTGATGGAGAACCGGAAACTTTGGAAGACCGTTTAAAGCGATGCGGTAAATTATCGGAAAATGAGAGTTCAGAGTTGTTGCATCAGCTCTGTGATGCCTTGGATTATGCTCATAATTTTCGGGACGGCGGAGTTATTCACCGTGATCTTAAGCCTTCTAATATCCTGATAAATTCAGATGGAAATCCGGTCATCGCCGACTTTGGTCTGGTAAAAATTGCCGGAACCGAATACTTGAAAAGCATGATCGAACACTCGATGCGTCTGACTATGGGGGGCGGATTGCGCTATTCGCCGGATATTTCAATCGGAGAAATGAAGACTATAGCCCATGGCGACAGCAACTCGTCAACAGCTGCCGGCACTGCCGGGGCGTTGATAGGTACCTACGAATACATGGCCCCTGAACAGCAGGAAGGGCAGGAGGCCACGATCCAAAGCGATATCTACTCATTAGGCATGATTCTATACTACTGCCTCACCGGCAGAAAACCCAAAGGCCGCTGGAAGTTGCCATCGCAGCTGGGCTTGGATAATAAGTGGGATGGCATTGTCGAGAAAGCTCTTGAGCCGGAATTGCAGGATCGGTTTCTGTACGTTATTGATCTAAAACATCAACTTCAACCATCTTCTGCAAGACCTCCACGACGATTAAATAATAATAAAGTCGAAGAAGCCAAGTCTGAATCAAAATGGTGGTACGATAATGGATCAGGGGATGAAATTGAAGTAACTGAATCGAAGCTTAATAAATTGATACTTGATGGAAAAATCGCCCCAGAGACCGAAGTCTGGCGTGAAGGAGCGGATGAATGGATTTCAGCGAAGGACAGTGTTGAATTGTGTGAGATATTTATTAATAAAAACAAAGCTGATACTAAATTAATGGAATCGGAGACACTCAAAAGATTATGGTTAGAACGAGATAAAGGCAATTCAGATGCCATTTATGAACTAGGGATGCTGTATTTTGATGGTAAAACCGTTGAGCAAGATTATTCAAAAGCGTTTGAACTATTTCTTCAGTCTGCAGAAATGAAGCATGAAAAAGCACAGTTCATGGTTGGAAAGTGTTACATGAGAGGGGTAGGTATCTCTGAAAATAGTGTGAAGGGAGTAAAATGGTTTAAAATGTCTGCTGATCAGGGGAACTCATACGCACAAAATGTATTGGGTGAGTGTTATTTGAATGGTAATGGAGTTAGAAAAAATAGGCCAAAGGCCTCAGGTTGGTTTATCAAAGCAGTAAAACAAGGAGATATCCGTGCAAAATTCAACCTTGGAATCTGTTATTATAATGGCTTTGGGGTAACTAAAAATAGAAAAGAAGCCTTAAATTATTATATTGAAGCAGCTAAAGAAGGACTACCTGACGCTCAATTTGCACTTGCAGAGTGCTATGAACATGGTAGTGGATGCAACAAAGACAAACCAGAGGCTTTTATTTGGTATAGTAAAGCGGCAGAGCAAGATTTTCCTGATGCTATTTTTAAACTTGGCTTATGTTATTATTATGGTCGTGGGGTACGAAAAAATAGAAAAGAGGCTTTAGTCCTTTTTACTGAAACAGCTAATTTGGGAATGCCCCAAGCACAATATTTTTTAGGAATGTGTTATTATCATGGACATGGAGTAAAACGAGATTTAAAAATAGCAATAAAAAATCTAAAAGAAGCATCTAAACAGGATTATGCGAAGGCACAATATTTTTTAGGAGAATGCTATTATTATGGTTTTGGTGTTACATCCAATCAACAGACAGCGAAATCCTATTATGAAAAAGCCTTTGCTAACGGATCAGGAAGAGCATGGGATCGTTTGAGAGAGTTATCTCCACAACCTCAATATACGTATACACCTCAAAGACAAACGAAATCGAAATCTAGTTTCTGTTTTCTGACTACTGCTGTATGCGAAACATTGAATCGTTGCGACGATTGTTATGAGTTAAATTTATTGCGATATTTTCGAGACAATTACATGTGTAAAAATACCGAGTTGAATAAAGAAGTTGAAGAGTATTATATGATTGCACCAGTAATTGTCGATGTAGTAAATGCTCGTGCTGATGCAAAAAAAATATGGAGTGACTTAGCCAAACGATATATTATGCCATGCATAAGGTTGATTGAAGCGGGTAAAAATATCGAAACATATTCTTTATATAAAAAAATGTTTTTGGAATTGAAAGAAAAATATATTGATAAAAAAACAACTAACAAGGAGACGGTATAATGGCTATTGGTGATCTGTTTAAATCGAAGTCGGAACGGGAAAAAGAGGAACGCAAAAAACGGCGGAAGGCGTTTCGGGAAGCGGAAAACGCGGTGGATGCGGTCAAGGACCGGATCAAGGGACTGAAAGCCGAACGCGACAAATCCTGGGCCGAGGCCAGACAATATCTTAAAGACGGTCAGAAAGGTGCCGCTCAGCGCTGCCTGAAAAGCGTTCGCGGTAACGAAGTGATGATGGAACAGCTGGAAAAGAAACGCTGGGTTTTCGATCAGTTGTTGACCAAACTGGAAATGGCTAAGACGGATAATGAATTCAGCAGTGCGCTGAGCGCGATCAATAAAGTGGTTGAGATTGACCCGGACGCTATCGCCGATGTATTGGACGATGTTCAGGACAAGTTGGGTGAGCAGATAGACGTCGACCGGATATGGGACAAGATGTACGGCAAGGAGATGGACGGGATCGATGGGCATGAAAGCGACGTTATTCCGTCAATCGATGATATGATGAAAGATCTTGAGGACGAAGTTGTCGCGGACGTTCGAGGCGGTAAACTGCCGGAGACGGAAACGTCGTCCGGCGGCGGCTCAAAATCAAAGATCAGCGAGGAGATTGGCGAAGGCCGGCGTAAATTGAAGGATCTGCTGGAAGGCGACAAGTAAACAGCTTGAAAGTTGAAGGTAATAAGTTGAAAGTAGTGTTTGACGCGTGATATTAAGGTGTTGATAATGAACATTGCTTAAAGCTTGAAATTTTTAACTGATATGGAGCATAAAGATGTTATTTGGATTATTTGAAACTCAGAAGGAAAAGACTGCCCGTTTGCGTAAAGAAAAAAGAAAAGCGTTCCGGCAGGCCGAAGGTTCCCTGGACGACCTGAAACTCAAAGTGAAGAATCTCCAGAAAGACCGCGATAAAGCGTGGCAGGAAGCCCGTCAGTATCTGAAAGAAGGCCAGAAAGCGGCCGCCCAGCGTTGTCTGCAGAGCGTACGCGCGCATGAAGTAATGATGGATCAGTTGGAGAAGAAACGGTGGTTGTCCGAACAGTTTATTACTAAACTGGACACGGCGCAGTCCGATGCCGATATGGCTAAAGCGATGAAAGCGGTTAACACGGTTATCGAGATCGATCCTGACGTTACCGCTGACATTCTCGACGAGGTTCAGGATAAACTGAACGACATGGAAGACATCAATTCGCTTTGGGACAAAGCGCATGCCAAAGAGATGGAAGGAGTTGAAAACCTCTATGAAGAGGAAATTCCTTCGGTTGATGCGATGATGGCGGAACTCTCAAGCGAAGTTTCGACCGAAAGCACCGCGGTGGAGAAAATAGAGGAAGCCGAACCGGAGACTGTATCGACGGTGACAGAAACGCCGCGAAGACGGCTGGAGGAGGAATAACTATGAGTTTCAATGCCGATAAAAAACGCGAGCATGAACAATTGGCGGAAAAGGCATTGGCGAACAAAGATTACGCCAAGGCCTTTTTCCATACCGCCAAAGCTGCGGATTTCGCGTTCAATCTGGCCGAACAGAGTGAAGGAAAACTGGCCCGGGCGCATTTGGACGACGCCAATGAATTGCTTGAAATAGCGGCAACTCTCAAAGCCAAAGCGGAACAGTACAAGCAGAAGGCCAAAAACGAAGTGTTGGCGTCCGGCGGTGTTCCGGCTGAAGATTCGGACGATGATTTTGAACGGTCCGCGCCGGTCGTTGAAAAGGTTTCGTTTGACGATATCAAGGGGCTTAAAGAGGCCAAGCAGATAGTGCAGGACGCTTTGATTAACCCCACATTGTATCCGGATATTTACAACGCGTTCAAGGTGAAATCCGGGACCGGTTTGTTGTTGTACGGTCCACCTGGAACCGGTAAGACCATGTTTGCCAAAGCGGTCGCGACCGAATTGGACGCTGAATTTATGCTGGTAAAGCTCAATGAGTTGAAGAGCAAATATGTCGGCGACAGTGAAAAGAATGTGGCAGAAATGTTTAAAGCGGCCCGTGAACACGAACGTTGCGTGCTGTTTCTTGACGAATGCGAATCAATCCTCAGGAAACGCGGCAGCCAGAAGATCGCCACAGTCGAACAGTTTCTGCAGGAGGCAGACGGCATGACCGAAAGCAGCAATCAACTATTTATCCTGCTGGCGACCAATCGTCCGTGGCTGATTGACAGCGCGGTGATGCGTTCGGGTCGAATCGGAGCGCAGGTTTATATTGGTCTGCCTGACGCGGAAACCCGCCGGGCCATCATTGAACGCGGGTTCAGCGGAGTCGAGCTGGCGGATGATGTCGATTTGGATAAGTTGGTCTCATTGACCGAAGGTTACAGCGGCGCTGAGATATACCATCATAAAGGTGGCGGTGTCTGTAACAACGCTTCGCAACTGGCGGCCAGACGGCATGTCAAACTGAGAGCTTCAGGGCTGACCGAAGACAGTTCTTTGGAAATTACCTGGGACGATTGCCTGCAGGCGCTTGATTCAGTCAAGCCGGTATCGAAGATGGACCCGGAAATAATGGAACGCAATCTCAAGTGGGGTCAGTCCCAGGGTGGAGATAATAATACTGATCAGGAGGATGACGATTGACCACGTCGCAATATTGAGTTAATTATGAGTAGTCCAGACTATCCCAAAAATGATTTCAGTAAAGAAACGATAAGTGAGCTGATTACCGCTTCTTGTAATGTTTCTTTGGGAGATATGCCGACGGTTGACAGCAGTGGGTCACTTGACCTTGGTCACGTCGACCGTTATCGGATTATCCGGGAACTTGGAGCGGGGGGCTTCGGCACGGTATTTCTGGCTAAAGATACGGTAGCCGGAAATCTGGTTGCCTTGAAAGCGCTGCCGCCGGAGATTTCCGCCATTCCTGAAGAACTGGAAAATGTCAGGAACAATTTTGCCCTGGTATCGAAATTGCATCACCCCAAAGTTGCCGTCTTGCTTTATCTGCATCAAGTCTTAGAGGCCGATGTCGCGGCGCAACGGTTGTTGAAGATATCATCCCGCAGCTATCTGGTGGTAATGGAGTATGTTCACGGGGTTACTCTGTCTGTTTGGAAAAAACAGTTTCCCGATCACCGGATTCCACTTGACCAGGCGCTGGATATATGTTCACAGGTGGCAGATGCGTTGGACTATGCCCACAGTCGAGATATAATTCATCGCGATATCAAGCCGTCGAACGTAATGATCAATGAGCATAATCAGGTTAAACTGATGGATTTTGGCCTGGCGGCGGAAGTACGGTCAAGTTATTCGCGGGTCTCTAAAGTCAATTACGATACCTCCGGAACCCGCCCGTATATGGCTCCTGAACAATGGGCAGGGAAAAAACAAATTGCCGCGACTGATCAGTATTCTTTGGCGGTGATGTTTTATGAGATGGTCAGCGGGACTGTTCCTTTCCATTCAATCTTTGAAACCGGCGACGCATTGTTGATGATGAATGTGGTCGAAAACAGGGAGGTTGACTGGTTGCCTGAATTATCCAGAAGACAGAACAAAGCGTTGATGCGCGGTCTGGAAAAGGATCCGAGGGAACGTTATGCTTCATGTCGTGAAATGATAATGGCAATCTCTGGCGGAGCGTCCGGTCGTGCAAAACGCCAGGGGCAGAGTTCTAATATCTTCGCAAAAGTTGCAGCAATCTTAGTATTACTGATGATATTGATGGTTCTCTCCGGTGGCGCGTGGTATTATCTCGGAATATATAAGAGCACGGTAAAGTCTCCTGATGAAAAAGGAAAAAGTAAAAAAACGCCGAAGGTCGAGGTTATTGGAGCCAGACAGGCCGCTTTGATAAAAGCCCGGGCTGATGCTGCAATAAATAAACTTGACGGTTTGAAACTTTCTTTTGATAAAAAGCAGAGGAAGCTCTATGAGGAGATAAAGCTGAATGTGGAATCCGCCAAGTCGCTGTATTCGGATTTGAAAGAATACAAAGAGGCGCATGCCATCTTTACCAGTGTTATCTCCTCATGTGATAAATTGGTTGCCAGTGAGGAGAAAAAGCAGGCGGCGTTAAAGGTCTACAAAGCGTATAAGGCAGATGAAAATGTTGATGACGGAGCAATAAAACCGGATATGAAACAGAGTCAGCTTCTCGCTGATATAAACGCTTTGGATAAAAAGCTGTCAGACGATGTATCGGCGGGAAATTATGATAGCATTGGCGCCCAGATAAATGCTATACATCAGCTGAGAAATCAGATCAGGCAAAGGCAGGTTTTAAAGGACTCTGCCGTCAAGATTGTCACGGAAATCCAAAACAGAGTCAGGTCGGTTGACCGTTTACAGTTTGGAAAACGCAGGCTTGTTGATTTGCTGACAGTACAAACTATGTTGAAATCAATGGTAGACGATTTGAATAATGAACTTTATGATAAAATCAGTTTGGAACGAAAACGGAAGATCGATAAACTGATTGCGAACCTTCATCATGGGGTAAGTGAGTACAACCAATATGTTGAATCAGGCAAATCCTGCTTGAAACGCAAAGAATATAGTAAGGCTGAAGTCTTTTTCAAGAAAGCGCAAAACGCGAATGATCTTCCGGGAGTAGTAGAGCTTATAAAACAGGCTGTCGAGTTGAATTCCTTGAAAAATGAATATGAGAATCTTATTGCTTCTGCCGACGCCGCATTAAAGAAACAAGACTGGAAGACCGCGAAGACTGACTATAAATCCGCCTTGAAGCTTGAGCAATATACGAACTCGAAAAGAGCTCTAGCGGGAATCCGTGAAGCGATAGCCGGAGAGGAACGCGATAGACTGGCGGCACTCAAAGCTAAATATTCCGGTTTTATCGCCGACGGGAAGGAGGCGTTGAAAAGACAGGACTGGTTGATAGCGATTGAATCGTTTAATAAGGCCCTTGCGGTTCAGGGGTACTCAGCGGATAAAGCCGCTTTTGACGGGATCGCCGAGGCAAGGATCGGGATTGAGCGTGATCGGCTGCAAAAACTGAATTCCCGCTTCGAGGCATTTATGAAAGATGGAAATACAGCCTTGAATAAAAAGGATGGGATGGGCGCGGCCAAAGCATTCAAACAGGCGCTGGCGGTTGAAGGATATGCAGGTAATGCCGAGGCCCTCAAAAGACTAAAAGTTGCCGAAACCGAAATTGAGAAAATAAAATTTCAATCATATATGGCTCAGGGCGATGCCGCGATGCAGAAGAAGAAATTGCATGAGGCTCTGAATTTTTACACGAAGGCTAAAGCGGTGGAAGGATATGCAGGTAATGCCGAGGTTCTCGAAAGACTAAAAGTTGTTGAAACCGAAATTGATAAAGTACGTCAAACTGATTTGAAGATCAAATTTCAATCGTATATGGCTCAGGGCGATGCCGCGATGCAGAAGAAGAAATTGCATGAGGCTCTGAATTTTTACACGAAGGCTAAAGCGGTGGAAGGTTTTGGCTCGAATAAAGCCGCTGAGGAAGGAATCTTGTTGGCCCGGAAGCGGATATTGCTGGAAGACGCATGGAAGAAAGACATTGCTCAATGCGAAAAGCGTTTGGCACGAACCAGGCTGGAATACCAGCGAGTTCAGGTTGAACTTGAAAAAGAACAAAAGAAATCTCCCGGATCATCAAAAAGTATTGATTTGCGGAGAAAGGTTGAATCAGCGAAACGCATGGTCAGTAAAGCCGAAGATGACCTTGAGATGATCAAAACAAAGTTTGAACGCGAGAATCTTTACCGGAGTTATTTGAGTGAAGGAAAATCCTCGATGACTAAGCAGAATTGGAAAGCGGCGGTCGGCTTTTTGGAAAAGGCACTGAAGGTTAAAGGCTATGAGAATGATAATGTGGCCCGTTTTAATTTGGAAGCAGCCAAGGAAAAGCTTGAGTCGCTATTGGCGGCGGAAAAACTAAGAAAGATAAAAGAAGACGCGATGGCTAAATACTGCGTCACGGTGGAAAAAGTTGATAAATTGTCGGAAGAATGTAATAGGGTCCAAAGAAAAGAGGCCAACAAGAAGTGTCGTGAGGCGCTTGCTCTTTTGATCCGGTTTAAAGAAGACAAGTCTTTTGACATTATTGATGATGACTTAAAAAAGAATATTGAAAATCTCAAACAGATATTTGCTGAGCGGGTAGGCCCACCTGAAAAACCATGGAAGCTGCCGGGGTTTGGGATGGAATTTATTTATGTCGCTCCCGGAAGCTTCCAGATGGGATCGCAAAATGGCGACGGGGACGAAAAGCCGGTGCATAAGGTGAGTCTGAGCAAAGGTTACTGGATTGGCAAATATGAAGTGACTAATGCGGAATTTCTCGAATTTCTCAGAGAAAACCCCAATGCCAAGGGGATTTACTGGGGACCGCTGACTTGCTCGATTATCAATAAAAATGGAAAAATAGATTTGAGTGGAAACTTGTTTGGAAAAAGCTTGCGACAGCCAGTGGTCGATGTTAGTTGGAACGCGGCAAGTGAGTTTTGTCATTGGTTGACGCTGCGCGAAAGGAAAAACGGTAATTTGCCCGGGAATTATGAATTTCGTTTGCCGACGGAGGCTGAATGGGAATACGCGGCTCGCGGCGGGGCTCGGAGTAAAGGTTATTCCTACAGCGGCAGTAATGAGGTCAAAAGCATTGGCTGGACCTCGGAGGATACCGTTAATTCGACTAATGAAGTAGGAAAAAAGAAACCCAATGAACTGGGAATTTACGATATGAGCGGTAATGCTTGGGAATGGTGCCTGGATGCCTGTAGTTACAGAGCGGGACATGTCGCGACAGGAACCTATAAGGACCAGATGACCGACCCGTTTGAGAATACGGGGCGTTATAGAGTGCTTCGTGGAGGAAGCTGGTATTTTGCTCCCTCGGAAAGCAGGACGACGAATCGCTTTCGCGGCGGATTTGGTAATATATATAATTCGCTCGGTTTCAGGATAGTAATGGCTCCATGCATAATTGGTAAATGAACATTTGGTTCAGTTGCGTTTGGCGCAGATTTTAATATATTGAACTTGAATTAGTAAGCTGAAACAGCTATATTCGATGTAATAGACAATGACGAGATTCTAATCTCAATACTTCATTGTTCTGTTTGAAATAAAGGAAGGCGTTTAACATTAATACCTTAATAATGCTCTGAAAGGGGAATTTCATCATGTATGACAAAATACGCAAAATAACCTTAATTATACCTTGTGCGGCAATCCTTGCAGCTGGTTTGCTATGCGGTTGTCAGACAATTTCGCCGTCGAACGAGGAATATTCATTCCTGAAAAATCAGGCATATAAGGACGTTTATCCTTATGTATACGGGGAAATACGCGATATGTCGAAAGGTAAGCTTAACTTGCTCTTTACCTCCCCCCAGGGCAAACAGATCGTTTTTTCAGATGGTAGTGTGGTCGATTTGCTGGCAAAGAAAAAAGTTTTGTTGAAACTTCCGGCAGGAGTTTATCCTTTCAAAATCATCGACCCTGAAACTGGAGGAATGTTTTCCAGTCCGGATGTACTCCTGACTGGTGCGGTTATTGTTATGAATATCGAAAAACTGAAGGTTTCGCCGACATTCGGAATTAACCAGGATGTTATCTTCAATCGCGACCAGCTTAAAAACGCCAGTGAAGGCAAGTTGTCTAAAATAACCAAAATATTCAACGAGAAAAAGACGTTTATCTGCTGGCTCGGAAACCGGAAGCACCAGTATAGCGGAGGAGAGCCTTCGGTTGAGTTTGATTTTTCCGGTAATCCGGGAATTTCCGCATTGACGGTGGATGAAGTTAAGTCTGATGACGACAAATATTCAGTTTTTGTCGAATCATATTTGATCAAAGATGATTATGGGATAATTGTTGCAAGGGAAATTCCCGTCAGGTTTACCATAAAAGGGAAGACCTACGCCGGTTTTATCAAGAATATTCAGGACGCTGCATTTACCGCATTTTCCTGTATACCTTGTAAAATCCCCGAAAAACAGATAAAAGCGGCTGATAACGGGACGGTTGCTTTGACCGAGATTTTCAGTCAAAGCTTTGATAAAGACAAGGTTAAAGAGGAGAAAATAGCGGAAATTATCTTTAGCAGAGTTTGGGATGCAGAGGATGATTAATCAGATTACGAATCCGCTGGTGAATAGATTTATTGCCGCAGGTTGCATGTTGTTCCTGATTGCCGGGTGCAGGACAAAACTGACTCCTGAAGATTTTGCCAATATGCCGTTCAGGACCATTCCTGTTGCGACTTTTCCGGGCGGAAACAACAGTTCCCGTGTCAGCAGCTTCAAATCCGGAGATTTTATTTGTTTCGCGCGCACCGGGGAGCATTATTACTCGGATTTCTATTGTCGTAAACCGCTCCAAGCCGCGTTGCGGATTCCTGTAGCCAAAGAATATTGTCAAGAGGTGGATTTTTTTACCAATTTCAGTATGTCAAGTGGTAAGATTACCGTATCAGATACTTCATTCAGGTTTGAAATGAAAACTAACAAAACCGGCAGCGACGATTCCGGGAATCCGGTTACATCGAAGAAACCTGGAAGCATTGACAATGAGTTTCGATCTGGCGCTAACGGTTCTTATGTTTCCTTGAATAATAACCGTTTGAGAACAGTAGGGCGCAAAACCGGCTTTGATCTTCATTCGATTAATCAGGCAAAAAGAAATGAGTTTATCAAAAATTCTTTATCTATCTTGATCGACTATGATAAATATTTTATTTCCAGAAATGATTTCTTTATATCGCTAATCAAAGAAAACGCTATGGACGGCTTTTATGATGTTGACGGCAACTATATCAGAAAATATTCCGCGGTTCAGAATTTTTCACAGGCAAAAATATTGGCCAACTTGCAAAACGACCCGTTTATTCCGGGATTGTTCCAGCAGAGTAAAATGGTATATAGTAGCAGCAAAAATAATATTGAGTTGGAATTCAAGTTTTCACTATGTCGTGTTTCTCACAATTGGCCCGGTGGACTGCTGTTTATCCTGCTTGAAGTTAAAAACGCCGGTGCTGAAGAAGCGGTTAACGGCCTGGTTATGTTGAACAAAATTCCTAAGAAAACCAGTTTCGTCGACTTCGTTATCAAAAATCAGACAAATTCGGTTTCCCGCTTTTATGATCCGGTCAGCAGGATTGTTTTCTGGCGGCTGAATTGCTTACTTGAACCGGGTGAATCCTATTCTTCTTTATATGCTTTACAGGTTGATCCGTGGTACGTTTGCGGAAAACCGAAACAAAAAAAATTAGCAAAGTAATTAATGAAACCTGGAAAGTTCGCCATTGGCAGGCTTTTCGACTTCTTACTCCCGCTCTATATTATTCAAAGATTTGTTGTGAAAAACTTTTGTAACTAGGCTTATAGGTCCTGTTAATAAGGAAAGAACTGATTATGAGTAAAGATTATTCTAAGCACTACTCTGCAAATAAACTGAAAGCGAAATTGCTGGAGATTGCAGGGAAGTTCACGCAAAAGATCTTGCGGCAGATATTGACGCTGGTTGCGTTGCTCAAAAGTGATGACGTGCCGGTTTATGCAAAGGCGGGGATAGTGGCAGTACTGGGCTACTTGATTTTCCCTTGCGCGATAGGCATGAAAATGCGTATTTGTGCAGGTTTGTGCGGGAATCTTGCTTTGAGGGGGATTTGAGCATGAAAAATGGTGGATCCTGTAGGACTCGAACCTACGACCAGACGATTATGAGTCGTCTGCTCTAACCAACTGAGCTAAGGATCCACCTGTAATTGCGGATTAGTAAAATACATCTTATGAGAAAAAACGCAAGTTTTTTTATAATTATTTTCAGGGATTTTTGCTGGAATGTAAAATCCTGATCACAATTCTCAACCGTAAACCGGCATGTTTCCATTTTTTAAATTTACATATATATAAGCGGGAGCATTGCGCAGGGCAAATTCTTCATTGGGTTTCGGCTTGCCCGGCTTGGCGGATTGACGGAAATCAACGCCTGCGTCGACGCAGTGGCGATTGAATTCGGTGAGACATTATACTTTTTTTCAAGCTATCGAAATAGGTTTTATAGGCGGATTTGAATTTAACGAATTCCTCTTTGGTGAGATTCTTTCTGACGCGCTCCTGGGTTTTTTGGCTGATTGAGATAATTTTTTCTCTGAACTGCTGAGGCGTAATTCGCCCTTCAACTTTCTCCCGCAGCTGATCGTGAATATCTCTTTGCCTTTGTATGCAAATGTCCAATACAATACTAACCTTATTCTCTGGAAGACCGGCTTTTATGAGCAGTTTTTCCAGATAATTAATCGCAGCCAAGCCGGGGACATCACTCCTTTTTGCCGATGCCTGGGAGTCGGGCATCGGCCTTTCCGATGGGGACGGCCCGAATCTCGGGTCTGGTAGCCGGTTTTCGTCTCCTCTTTCCTCTTCAACCATTCCGGGCCTTCTGCGGGGGCCGGATTGAAGTCTTGATGGCGGCGGTCCCGGTTCGCGCCGAACCTGGGAATTTTTCGCGGATGCGAATTTGGACGACTGAGCTGCATTATTATCTTCTGCTCCGACGTCGAGATCATCCAGTTCCGCCAGTGATTTATCGAGAGTGTTCAACGGATTTTCGATTGAAGAGCCTTTTCCCGATTGCTGAACAGCAAGAGACTTGGCTTCCTGCTGCTTATTGGATAATTTGACCATTACCAATGTTGCCAGCAGGATAACCGCGGCGGCCCCGGCGGGAATTACATATTTTAACGGAATTGCTTTTTTCCCTTGCAAAATTCGATCAATTTCTTTTCTGACCTCTCCCCAGTTTTGAAACCGTCTGCCCGGGTCCTTCTGCATCATTTTGTCAACCAGAGCCGCAGTTTGAGGAGATATATTCGGAACCATTCTACGGAGCGGGACAGAGGTTCCGGAGAGGTGCTGGGCCAGAATACCAACCGGGGTATCCCCCTGGAAAGGCGGTTCTCCGGAGAGCAGATGATACATCACCGCGCCCATTGAGTAAATGTCCGAGCGGCAATCAAGGGATATTTTTCTTGAAGCCTGTTCCGGGCTCATATAATACGGAGTACCGAGAATCGCTCCGGTCTGGGTCAAATGTGAAGTATTATTAGCGTCGAAAGATTTGGCGATTCCGAAATCAAGTATTTTTACGGTTTTTGTATCGTCAATCATAATATTTGACGGTTTGATATCGCGGTGAATCAGCTTTTGTTCCTCCCAGGCATATTCTAGGGCATCCGCGGCCGACCGCGCTACCTTCAGGACAGTATTTTCATCCATTTGCCGGTCACGGTCGAGGATTGCATCAAGGTTTTCGCCGCTGACGCATTCCATCGCGAGGTAGTAGATGCCATCCGATTCCCCGGCGTAATAGGAGGTCACAATGTTGGTGTGCTGCAATTTGCCGGTAGATTTTACTTCCTGCATGAAGCGGTTGATAAATTCCTGATGAACCGTCAGGTCAGGGGACAATACTTTTACCGCGCATTCACGCTGCATTGATTCCTGATCTGCCAGCCAGACGTCCCCCATTCCACCGGACCCGATTCTTTTGCGCAGTATGAAACCGTCCAACCGGTCTCCGGGGATCAGACCGTAATCAGGAACTCTGAAAGCCTGCGAACACGTCGGGCATATCATGATACTGCCGGATAGAGTTCTATCGGCTTCAATTTTCTGTTCGCAGTGATCACAGAAGAATTTCATATGGCAAAAAATTTCATTAAAATTATTATATTTTCAGTATATTATATTTATTTGTGAAAAATACAATATTAGAAATAGTAAAAATTAGCTGTTAGACCAGGAATTTCTCCAGTTTAAATGCCGATGTCAGATAGCATTATGCAAATACGATTGACGGTATCGACCAGTTTAGGGTGTTCGGTTTCAAATTCGCTGACTGATTTATGCAGTTTTTCCACCAGGTCGGGTTCCTGATCTTGCGGGTCAACGGCTTTGTGAGCCGACATTGCAATATTTTTAGCTTGTGATGGTTCAACCGTGGATAATTCCTGATGCAGCTCATCAAGCATTTCATTCAATTGAGCTTTTTTGTCCGCTTCAATTTTTTCAAGTGAGTTGACGGTGTTTTTGATTTCATCGATAGTGGTCTTCGGCATACTTTGACTTTCCTGTATTTCATGTAAACGGTTCGTTATTACATATTATACAGCACTGAGCCGGAAGTGTCAAACGGCTATCCTACCTGAAATAGAGAATATATTCTATACAAGTCCAATATAGATAATAAAATACCAGGTAATTTTTTATAGATACGATAAAAAACAGTATTATATTAAGATTTAATGCATTGAAAGTTGTAATTTTAGAAGCTGTAATCGACTTCTTTTTTCAACTGTTGGTCGCTGGTTTTTACTGGTTTTTTATGGGCCAGCCAGTTGAAAATATTAAGCAGTAAGCGGGCATTGTCAGCTTTTGCTAAAGGTTGCGGCTGCAGCCATTTCGCATCGCCAACGATGACTACACGGCCTTTGCCATATTCCAAAGCAATCAGAACCGGGAGTCCTTTGGCTGATTTAATAAGAACTTTTGCGCCCGGATTCACTGACCGCATTTCAGGCATGCCGTGGGATTGGAATTTGCTGACGCCACGGGTTACGGGATGGTCATGGATAGAGTTGAAAACCGGGTACTCAGGAATAAAGTCGAAATTATTTTGATCGGAAATGTTCCGGTTGAACGCGGTTACGCCGAATTCCTGTAATAGCGGATTTTTTGCACTGTTGCTGAGCCAGCCGTGCGGTCCGACATAGTGGTTGGCCGCAATCAGCATGCTGCCGCCGTTTTTCACGTACTCCCGCATCAGGGCCGCTTCTGTCGGTTTGAATACACGTTCGCCGCCCAGGCAACTGCCGAGGGTTACCACTATTTTATATGAATCAAGCTTTTTATCTTCTTCGCGATCAGTGAAAATTTTCATCTCCGGTTTGAAGCGGCTAAGACCGAAATCGAGCGTGAAACCGTTATGTTCAAGCAGATTTACCGCAGTCAGTGCTCGGGAGCGTCCAATAATTTCATTCATGCCGGAACTCAAGAGTACCGGAATTCCACCGGGTTTAGACGGGTTCCACAGTTCGACAAATTTTTTCTGCTTTGCGGTCATTTTCTGGATTTGAAGCGGCTGCAATCCGGCTTTTTCCAATAAAAGGATGACCGGTTCCTGTGATTTAATTTCAGTTTGAAGCGTTCCGTCAATTACGTCCGCGCATTTATTGCCATGCGGCAGAGTACGCACCTGATAGCGTCCCTGCGGCAAAGTTCTCAAATAGAGTTTAATTTTACCTTTGCCGCCGCCCCAGTTGTAAACGGCGCAGACATAACGTCCGTTATGACCGCACAGGTGGGTTTCCAGATATTTGAATTTCTGCTTGCCTGAAACGGCTATTTCCGGGACGATCCCGTTTTTTCTCAGAATGTCTTTGACGATTCGGGTTGTTTCGGCAAATCCCGGATCTGCAGGGACTTTGTATACTTTTCCTTTTCTGTTTTTATCAGAGAATAACCATGCATTCGATTTTTTTGCATAATTATTCGCACTCTGTGACATGGTGTCGGCAGACGCGACCAGAATTCCGCCGTTTTGAATAAATTTTTTAACTTCAGCATCGGCGGCATCCGGGGTGAGGGGGGCGATCGGCATTAAAAGCAGTTTATAGTCCTTCAGTTTTCCAGCCATTATTTCGCGGCAGGAGATGACGTCAATTTCCACTTGCGAAAACATCACTCCGCAATACCAGTTGAGCAATTTTTTCAACAATGGCGCTTCCAGCCATTCGCCGGGAGTTTTCTGGACCGTGTACCGGCCATATTCGAGCGGATAGACAATCGCCGTTTTGCCCTTTAAACGCGGCCGCGGCATGACTACCGGGGCCACTGTTGCCATTTCTTTTTTAATTTGCGGTAGAGCCCGGATTGAGGCGAATGAATTTTTTGTTGGCCTGAACATGCTTAGTCTGGACGAATCGGAACTGTAGGCATAGGATATAATCGCCCCGGAAAAGCCGTACAACATCCGATTCCACATCCACCAGCGCATTTGTCCGGCGGTCATCGGGTAAACTTTACCGAAGCCCGTACGGTCAATAGATATATATTTGCGGATGCCGCCCCAATACATATCTCCGCTGAAATAGTTGTTACTGATACTTATTGCCAGCGTGTTTTCCTGCCCGTATCGCAGATAGCCGGAAACATCTTCGGCAAATTGCTCGTTCCAGTTCGTGGTTTCCCTGATCAGTTTCCCATTGAGGTAAATTTTAGACCGGTCAGACAATTGGTGTCCGTTCAGAAATATCGGGGTTTGTTTCAGATCGGCCGGAACAAAAAACTTTTTCCGATACCAGCCGAATTTACATTTTGCGAAACCCTGGTTTCCCCACAATCCGGGAACCTTGATTGTCTTCCATTTTGAATCATCATAATCAGATTTAGAAAAACCTTGTTTGGAGCCTGTTTTATCATTGTCATTCATGAATTTCCAGGTTCCGTGGAGCGTGATCAGGGAAGGGCCATCCGGCTTTTTGGGCGCACCGCCCTGAAAATGACACTCTACTCCAAGTAAAGGTTTGTCAGGAGAGACTTTGCGCAGAAAGTTCCAGACAAATTGATTAAGCAGCATACTTTTTATTTCATCAACGTTTTCGGCACCGGCTTGTTGACGGTAGAAAATAGTTCCCCGGTCTTCATGCGAATACACATCTTCCGCTTGATATTTATCGTAGGGATTGACGCCGCCCAGTGAGCTGTAACCCATCGGCAGGTCGCAATAGCTTTGAACCGTTAAATAAGAATTCGGATTTTTGTCATATTTGCGGTAGAATGACGCGACTTGCTGGAGTCCTTTTGCAAAAGTCGCTTCAGTGAAGATTCCCCAGTCAGCCCATAACGGGTGCGAGAAGTTCTTGGGGGTTATATTTATAATTGATCCGTGGGAATCGCTCTTTCTCGGCGGGTACATCTCATTAAATGAAGCGAATGTTGTTCCCCATACTTGATTGGCATGTTTGATCGTGCCGTATTTGCGCTGCATTGCACTGCGAAAGTTTTTTATGTTGTCCGGGCCGTAATCCGTATAGCGAACCTCGTTAAACAGCTCCCAGATTGTGATTGGATATTTGCGGAACGTCTTCATAAAACATTTGATGTAGTTCTCCCGCAAACGATCCGCTAACGGATGACCAAAGCGATAGGAAATGAAATGGGAGGTATCGGTGAATGCTTCGGGAAAGTATTTCGCAACCGGATGATGAGTCAGTTTTGATGTTTCGACCGGCTGAACATATACGGCCAGTCCATTCTTCAAAAGCTCCCGGGCCACTACCGCTCCCCACTTGTATTCGTCCCACCATATTTTGAGTTTATTACCTTGTTTTTTTGCCCTGATCACCCCGAGTTCATAAGTACTTCCCATGTGGATAATATCCATTCCCAGCAGTTTGAACTGCCAGGGGTAGGCGACCGGGGATGATTCCACGCCAAACAGGAATTCCGGGGTTTTGTCGCGATAGAAAATGCCGTCACGACTGCGGATATTGGTTGCTGACGCCGGATATTTTTCCGTGGTCATCTGATATTTTTCAGGAAGTTCGACGTCCTTGATTTCCGGGATTAAGCGTTCTTTGGCCCTGATGACTTGCTTGTTGTTGCCGACTAGCAGCCGTTGCAGTTCGGAATTTTCAGCTACGGCTTTTGATTTTTGTTCAATGCTGACATCGTCGTAGTTAATTGATCCGATATTTTTAACGAACAGGACAAGCTGCATGGACTTAGCTTTCGGCGGAGCGGCAAAACCGTTGCTTGAAACCTTTTTGAATCGGTATATCATTTTGCCGTCTTTTGCTTTCGCAAAGGCTGCAATGGCTTTTTTCTGACTCTGGTAACTGCTCCATTTTTCGGCGGATGGCGGCGCTTCCATTACGTGGAGTCCGGCAGGTGTTTTGCCGTCTTCTTCATACCAGCGCAGTTGGGCTTTGAATGGATTTTGCGATTTGTACCAGATGTCAAATTTATAGATAAAACCAGGTTTGGCTTTTATCGGTTGTTGCATGAACTGTCCGGTCACTCCCTGCTCGAATCCGGACATAGTGACTGCGCTTTTACCGTTGTGGACATCAGAGTTTGAAAGCTTGATGACTCCCTTTTTATTCGCGCCGTAAAAATTACCGAACCAGCCGGCCGGCATGGCTTTTTTTCCGGGAATCTCAAATCCGGGGTTGCTTAAAAGATTCTCTCCGTCCACTGTCAAGGCTGTAAAAACCGACAGCACCGCCGTTAATGCAAGTGTTTTCATAATTAATTTATTGTTGATTCAGATTAGTCGATGTACTTGATGTCGCCATTGTGTTTATAGGCGTAAATAACGTCGAAAGGAGCTCCATTCGGGAAAGGGGCAGTTTGTTTTTTGTTTTCAACATGGCCTTCCGCAAAAAGAACGTTCATCGTACTGAAGTTGCCGTGCCACCAGCCCATGGTGTCGTCATCCCAGGTGGTGAACCAAGGATGAACATAGCGATTCATCGGGCAGAACAACCCGACTTCCGGTTCGTTATCATTACATAATTCCAGCATCCATCCAACTTTTGCGGCATTTTTGAAACTGCCGACTTTCGACATATTACGGTAAAGGGTTTTTATGCCGTAACTTTCATTTGTGTAGGCGTAGATGCAGGAATTGACGCCATAACTTCTCCAACGTCCTTTGTCGCCGACATAACTGGCTACTGTGGTGTTAATTTTCGGAACGGCAGGGCAGACATAAACCGGAGGGCCGTTCGTTGCTTTCCAGTTAACATAATCAGCCAGTTGGTAATCCCACATTTCACCTTCCAAAGTTCCTGAGCCGCCGGCGATCTGGGGAAAATAATCTGTATTATCCACTGTATATTGACTGGTGGCCAGCCCCAACTGTTTGAGGTTATTAGTGCAACTTATTGCCTTTGCTTTGGCGCGGGCCTGATTTAGTGCCGGTAACAACATACTGGCTAGGATTGCAATGATCGCAATCACGACCAGAAGCTCGATCAGTGTGAATTTTTTCTCTTTCATCGTCTTCTCCATAATCTTTATTTAACTTAAAGGTTCAATTAATTTAACGGGATAAAAATAACGTCGCGGAGTAACCCCGGGACTGTTTATCCGGCGCATGCATTCATTATACATATCGTGTCCGATTTGTTTCCAGTCGGCGTAAATAGTCGGAGCCGACTCAAAATGCGGATCAACGCAACTGCGTCCGTCAAGGCCAAGTACTGTTGCCGCTTCTGTGAGTTTTACTCCATATTCGTTCAAGCTGTGTTTGCAAAAAGCATCCATAATCCAGCCGGATGAGAATAAAAATGCGCCTTCAGGGACAAAGTCGTATTGTATTAATTCAGTATTGGATGGAAATTCATGATAATCAACGGTTTTTCCAAGTTTTTCCCATTGAACTTTGAATTGTTCGAGGCGAACATAGCCGACAGGGTTATTGCCGGTGTAACATTTAACATGATTGATTTCGCGCCGGTTAAAATATTCAACTGCAATATCCGCTGACTGATAAGGGTCCATTTCAAAAAGTGATGCCGAGCCGTCAAGGTTGTGATGCATGCCGCAGCCGATGACCGGCATTTTAATATTCAGATTCTCTTTGAAAACCCGGTCATATTCTCCAAGCATGACGAGCGCGGAGCAGCCGTCTGATATTTTTTGAATACCGGCATTGGTCAATCCTTCGAATCCGACATGAGATAAAACCAATTCTGTTTTTTCTTTTATACTGGCGTCCAGGAGTCCTGAATAGAGGGTGTGAAGAATCCCGGTCTGGTTATTAAGCCATGGGATCAGGACAATAATTCGATGCAGAGCATTGTTGTTTTTTTTCTGGCGTCCTTTTGCAACATAAGTCCCGGCTCCCCGGTTTGCCTCCAGCAGGCCTTTACGGCAAAGATAGTCAATCCCGCGTTTTGCGGTTCCCAGTGAAACGCCGAACTGATCTTTTAAATCCCGAAGCGGAGGAATCTTGGTCCCCTGTTTCAGTTTACCTGCATGGATACTTTCCTGCAGATAGTCGATCATTCTGCTTGCTTTATCAGGTATTTTCAGGGATTGCTGCATAATTTTTTAGAGAATTGTTTCAAATTGTTCAATATCTTTGTATATTATAGAACAATTTTTTTAAATGTCAACCCCTCTTTTGATATAATTCAGGAAAAAATTACCTTATGCCTTATATAATAATTAAATACCATGTAGTTTTTTTTTAATGTTTAAAAAGTGGTATTATTTGAATATTTTAAGTAGAGGAGTGTCTCTTTTTAGCAGGTGGATGCGTGCCAGTTTTCATCGATCCACAGGCCGATGAATTTTACGTCGGGAAATATTTTATGCAAATTATCAATTGATTTTTTTACCTGCTCGATGTGTTTGTTTTTATTAACAGGATTAGCCAGACAATTGAAATGTCCGGAAACGAACACCAGACTCGTATTATGGACTTCAATACTGAGTTGAAGCTTTTTTACTATTGCGTCAAAAGTAACTTTATCGGTCAATTCCGCCATAACCTGGTCCGCTCCCGGTTCGGCGATCATATCAACATATGGAATGTTGTAGTTTTCTTTGATAAACGCTAAAATAGGTTCGTGGATCCTGCCGTCAAAACATTGTATCGATGCGCAAAAATTCATATATTTCCTTCTCTTAGTTCACCGTTTTCCGTCGAGTCTCTTTTTCTCTCCGGGGGACTTTATAATATATCACAGAAAATTATGATTACAAGTTTTGAGTTAGCAGACGTATCAGGCTAGGAAAAATGTCCGTAAAACAATATAAATAATAAAATTACAGGTAGTTTTTATTGGAATATTTGAAAAACGGTATTATTTGAAATTATACAGTAGTTAATTGATGTTTGATCAGGGGAGGGGGGAAATGCCGAGAAAATGATCTCTGGCCAGCAATGCCGCTCCTTTGGCCGCGGAATAATTGTCTTGTCCGGAGATGGATACAGTCAGGTCGAACAATGCCCCGGGCAGGCATTGCATTGTCAATTCGCGCCGGACGTTTGCGAGCAGTGGTGTGCCGATTCCGCTCAACGGTCCGGCCAGGATTATGGCTGACGGGTTGAGCAGGGTAACCACCGAAGCCAGTGCGGTTGCAATCCCGGAGCTGATAGTCCTGATATTTTTTACATTTGTGGTACCCGGAACTGAATTGACCACTGCTTCCAGGCAGCCGCGGTTGCCGCATTGACATTTAGGTCCGTCTGGAACTACCATCAAGTGGCCAATCTCCATGCCGCGAAACGTCGTGCCGAGATATGGCCGACCGGCTTCGATGAAACTGCCGCCGACCCCGAGTCCCAGTTCTATCAGAAACAGGCTTTCCGGCGGTTCCGGAGTGAATTCGCGATATTCCGACCATCCTCGGGCCAAAGGCGCGGGGCAGGCTGTCGACGGCAATTTGAATTCCTGTTCCAGCCAGTTCTTGACCGCAAAGCCGCGCCATTCAGGCATGTTGACTGCCCGCAGCGCCACCCCGTGAACCACGTCGACAATGCCGGGATCGGCGAAGCCCAGGCCGGTCACATGTGAACCAGTTTGGTTGCGCTCAAGCAGACCGTTTACCACGTTCCTGATTTCCTGGAGCGAATTTTCCCGGGAGGAACGTTGTTTCCCTCGTGTTTCAATCCGGTCCAGTTCCCGGCCTTCCAAATCGATGAGGATTGCGTAAGTACAATCGAAATGCAGTTCAACCCCGATGAAGGTCGCGGTTCCGGAAGCAATTCTGAGCATTGGAGAACGACGGCCGGAATGGATGCTGCCGCCGTCTTCTTCGACGACGAGTTGTTGTCTTTTTAATTCATCGACAATATTGATGACAGTTGCCGGACGCAGATTGAAGCGTCGCATGAGTTCCCGGCGCGAACATGACTTTCGCGAAATCAGTTCCCGCAGAATCATTTGGCGTCTTTGATCGTTGATGCTCATCTTTTTGACTTTGTTTTGGGTTTATTGATACAATATTGTATCAATAAAAATAAAAATCAAGTGTTAATTGGGTTAAACCGGCTAAAAGTTCTTGAAAAAAGTTATATGAGACCGGAAAATAATAGTATCACAAACAATCAAAACCAGGAGTTTTATTATGCATCATGTCAAAATGGGCGAAATGACCGTAAGGGAGATATCCGAATATCTCGAATACAACCAGACAATTATCATTCCTTACGGGCTGATTGAACAGCACGGGTATCATCAGCCGCTGGATACGGACATTCGTAATGCGGATTTTCTGGGCGAAAAACTGGCGCGGTCTTTGGGCTGTATTGTCGCTCCGACCCTGAATTACTGTTTTTCCGGAGGCATGCTGCCGGGAACGATCAACATTAAGCCTAACACTTTTGCCAACATGATCGGGGAAATTATCGAGTCGCTGTCAGTTCAGGGATTCAGGAACTTTATTGTTTTGCCGGGACATGGCGGCAGTGAGGCTTTACTGCATTTAAAGGAATCGCTGCGTATCCTGAAATGGATAAATCCGGCGTTGCGTGATGCTTTGATTATGGTCACGCCGCCTTGGGATTATTCGCCAACCTGGAAAAAATTGTTTGAGAAACAGGATTATCATGCGGCCGAGGCGGAGTTGTCGCTGCTGATGCACTGGTGTCCGGAAGTTGTGCGTGACAAGATTGTGATGGACGAGGTTGAAGTAGCGAAACGGCTGCGGGAAGACCCCGATTCCTACCAATTGCGTGAATCGTTGACGGATGACCCGCATGAAGTGCTGACGACATCCCAGAGCCCTGATGTTAAAATCGGAGTCATGGGCTATCCGGAAAAAGCCCAAGCTGCTACCGGCGCAAAAATAGAGGCGGAAATTGTCAGCAATTTTACTACTCAGATGCGTAAGCTGATTGCCGAGGCCAATGCCGCCAGAAGCAGCGGTAAGCGTATTGTCCATCAAGATAACGAAAAATTGAAGATAATGTCATGAAGCTGATTGATTTGACTCTTCCGGTTGAAGATTCCCCTTCCGGCGGGGCGCTGCCGGCGCCGGTGATCGAATGTGAACACTGGAATTTGACTGCCGCGAACGGGCCGTATACCGCCCAGGTCTATAACCTGAAACTGAACGGAATGTCAAGTTCATATATTGATTTTCCCGGTCACATTCTTGAAACGGATAGTGGTCTTGACGCAAGTAACTGTCCGCTGGAAATGCTCTACCGCGTAAGGGCGGCGGTAATCCATCTGGATCGCGAATCAGATTCAGGTGCGGTGACGGCGGCGGATTTGAAAATGGCCGCACCGGCCTGGATGAAACCCGGAGATGCAATTATTATCAACGCCCTTGGAAAAAGGCGGTTTGATGCGATTGAAAGCCGGAGCGTCTGGCTGGCCGATGACGCCGTTCAGTGGATTATCGGGCATAACACGAAACTGCTGGTTTCCGATATTTATGAATCGATCGATATTCAAGGAGTTTTCAGGAATTTGTTCGCGGCGGGGATCAATACGGTTTGTTTTCCGGTTAATCTTGATAAATTGACCGCTGATTTTGTGAGCCTGACGGTATTGCCGCTCAAGGTCGGCGGGGTTACGCAAATTCCATGTCGGATAATCGCGGAGGAGTGTCCTGAATAAAATATACTTTAAACGCTTGAAATATTAACTTATTATTGTGTCCTGCCAACGCCGTTTTTGCTCTTTACAACTCCTTGGATATCTATAGTAGCCAAAGACTTGTAAAAAACAATCCGGCATTTGGCATCATCACATTAAAAGTTAAGTTTCCTCCCGCTCAAAGTATAAATTGAAAAATATTTTCCTGATATATTAATAAATAGAAAGATTAAAGGTAATGGAAAACAAAGAAGGCAGTCAAGGCGATTTTCGCTATGCGGTTGGAGACGCTAAAGTGCCGTGGCATGCGGTAGGTGAATTTTATCGGGCCGAAGATGCCCTGGAAGTCATTAAATTCATGCTGCCGCTGAAAGGCGATGAGGCGGTCTATGATGCCGCATTGGATAAAATCCGGGACGGAATTGCCGAATTGTCCCGCGAAAGCGGGGTGGCAACCAAACTGTCGCTTGGAAAATGGGTGGAAAAGGCCGAGCAGCTGGCCAGGGACTTTCTGAATGTGAAACATGCAGCGTTCCTGACCAACTGGACCGCCGGGATGGAAATTGGTTTCAAACTGGCCGGATTGCGTCCAGGTGACGAAGTTATTGTGCCGGCAATTACATTCATCGCCACGATGTCTTATCCGTTGAGTATTGGTGCGAAAGTTGTTTTTGCCGATATCGATCCGGAAACCGTGAACATCGACCCGGCTGATGTTGCCCGCAAGATTACGCCAAAAACAAAAGTTATCTGTCCGGTGCATATCGGTGGTTATCCCTGCGATATGGACCCGATCATGGAACTGGCTAAGCAGCACGATATTTATGTGATGGAAGACGCCGCACACGGATTTGGCGCGTTTTACAAAGGTAAACCGCTCGGGACAATCGCTCATTTCGGCGGCTATTCGTTTCATGAAGTCAAGAACATGACCTCATTCGGCGAAGGCGGCATTCTGGTTTCAAATATCGATGAAGCCGGAGAGCAATTTAAAATGGCCCGTTTTCTGGGACTGGATTTCTCGCGTCAGATCAAAGACTGGCTCTATGATATTTCGCCGCTGATCGACCGTTTCGGGGAACCGCAGGTGGCAAACAACTCATCGTCCACCGAGATTTCCGCGCTGGGATTCTGTTTGCAGTTTAAACGCTATGCTGAGATATTGAAAATCCGCCGGGCCGCGGCGGAATACATGAATGCGATATTATCTGAGGAACCCGGTATTTTGACGGAAAAACCGGATACGGCTGATTACCAGTCGTCCCACCACTTGTTCCTGTTACGGATAAATCCGGAAATTGTCGGCGCTGACATTCAGGCGGTAAAAGCCAAGTTGTCTGAAAGAGGGCTGACGCCGATCACTCATTTCGGTCCGATGTACCGTTTCAATATTTTGAAATCATTGGGTTATGACGAGGACGCAATCGCCGCGACTTGTCCGGTCACGGAAAAGATGTTCTACAAATCCTATACTCATTTGCCGCTCTATCCGCTGACACAGGAGCAGCTTGAATATCAGGCCTGGGCTGTAATCGAAGCTGTTCGTGAAATTAAACAGGGGAAATAAGCTATGCTGACAAAAAAGGATATTGTAAATTCGCTGCGTTCGCTGGGACTGACGACTGGAGATAAGGTGCTGCTTCACAGTTCTTTGTCTTCAATCGGCAAGGTTGATGGCGGGGCGGAAACGGTGGTGAATGCTTTTCTGGATGTTATTGGGGAGTCCGGCACATTGCTGGTTCCTGCTTTCGGGAAACTGGGCATTATTACCGACATAGTAAAAAGTCATCCGCGGGCGGTTATAAGTGATTGTCCGCTCGGAACGGTTGCGGCAATCGGACCCGATGCCGAAGCATTAGGAAAAGATCACTGGAAAGCGGAAACGGTTCATGGTGCCGACACCCCATATACCCGTCTGGCGGAGGACGATGGCTATGTTTGTTTGCTCGGGGTCGATCAGGATCGGAATACTTCTCTGCATACGGTTGAGGCTTTACTTCGGCTGCCTTATCTGGAAGAGAAGACGGTTGAAAAATTTTCATCTTCGGAAGGAGAACAATCCAAAACATGGCCCTTTTATCCGGGGCCGCATCGCGATTTTATCGGCCTGGACCGGATTTTCAGAATGTCCGGGACGATGGCGATCGGTCAAATCGGTAATGCCGTTACCCGGCTGATCCCGGCCGCTGATTTGTTGGCGATAGGCCAGTCGCTCGGCGAGGAAGATCCGGCGTTCTGCCTGTGCAACAATCCGAATTGTCAGGATTGTGTAACCCAGCGGGCCGCGATCACCAAAGCCATGTTGGATAACGAACCGTATACGCTGGCTGTCGCCGCTTCGCTGGCCGGATATTATATTGAAGAGATAATCGATAACATGCATGACAGCGGAGTTGACAAGCTTGAACTCGATCAACTGAAAGGCAAACCGGTGTCCGGGCTGACTCAGGAGCTTGTTGTCAAAGCCTGTCGGGAATTGACAGCGGCCGGAATAGAGGTTATTTCTTTGCGCTCAGTGGTTGTGCCGAGGAATTTCGCGGCGTTTGTCGCAACCGCGGCTGCCTGCGGCGTCAAGCGCGTCGTAATACCGTTGAATGCTGCGGCATCAACTCAAGTTGAGCTGGCCGGAAAAGCCGAAATTAAAGTATCATTCGTCAACGTTATTGACAGCGGGGCAGGGGCATCAAGCGCGATAGCCGGTTTGCCTGGAGCTGGCTTTACCTTCAATCCGGCAAAATTTGCCGCCGCCGGTGAAAAACCATTTTTGCAGGTCTTCCATACCGGACGTTTTCATAAATATATCGATCAGTTGGATGTTTGCGACGGTTTGTTCTCCGGCAGGCCGACGGAGCTGGCAACGGGAAATTCCGAGATAAAAGAATTGATTTCTATCTTGCGTTGTTCCTCTTTTGGTGGTATAATGTCTTTGACAACTGAAAACACAATGATTTATGAAGACTGCCGGGAAGCGGTCAGCGCTTTCTGCCAATTATTGGAGGAAATGTAATTTGAAGCCGGAGAAAGTCAGTGCTTATCAACAGGCTATATGCCGACGACTCGGATTTTTTAGAGACGAAATGAGATTGCGGCTGATTGCCACCCGTGACCTTTTCGCAATCCCGATTGTTACCGTGGACCCTCATATCCATTCTGATTACAGCGACGGCCTGGGAACGGTCGAAGACATCCTCGGCGTCGCGGAACAGATGGGGATCGACCTGATATATGTGACTGATCATTTTACAATCGACCAGAAAGCTGATACCGATAATCTTGGCGATAAAGTGTCCTGGGGACAGGAACCGGCTATGGGCCATCACATTGGCGTACTCGAAAATGACTTTCCGCTGCAATTGCGCGAATCCGAGACAGTGGTTGAGAACCTGGCATTG
Organism: Victivallales bacterium; assembly: GCA_963676655.2. Taxonomy (GTDB): domain Bacteria; phylum Verrucomicrobiota; class Lentisphaeria; order Victivallales; family Victivallaceae. The sequence continues at coordinate 1,008,219 of CAXXKX010000004.1, forward strand.
GCTCAGGAACTGGGTGTTTTCGCCTGGGTTCCGCATCCGACCGGCTGGTATCCCGGTGTGCATTATGAAGACGAGCGTATCGAGGAAATGTATAAAATCCCGTATGATTTTGCCATGGAGGTGATCAACGGAGCTAATAAGCTTACTACGCGTTTCGATAATTTCATTACTGAATATGTCCGGCTCTGGGACCGGCTGCTGATGAATGGAATTAAAATAACACCGATCGGCGGCAGCGACGCGCATACTCCGGATGAAGTGGGTATTGCCTGGACTGGGGCGTATATTGACCGGCCCGAATCTGGAATAGTTTTAAAATGCTTTAATGCCGGTCGTTGTTTTGCTTCACAGGCGCCGTGTATTGCGCTGTGGGTTAACGATGAGGTTAATGTCGGTGATGAAATGTCGCGACCGGAAGGCGATTCGATCAAAGTTAAAGTTCGCGCGGCGGATTCCGCCGGGTTGGCTACGGTCTATATTGTGGCTGATGGACACCGCATTGTCAGGTTCCGGGCCAAAGGGGAAAAAGTGGTGGAGGCCGAATGTGACGTTAAACTTTCGGATGTAACCCGGTATGTCCGGGCCGAGGTGGTTTCGTCTGACAAGCTCAGGGCCTATACCGCTCCAATATATATCAAGCAGGGGTGATGCACGATCAAAAGATAATAAACTTCATTTCCCGGCTCAGAAAACGTTTGAACCGGCTTGCTGTGCTGTGGCTGCTGCCGTTTGCCGTTCTGGAAATGAATGTTTTTGCGACTGTTGCGGCCTTTTTCTGGCTGCTTGACGGTTTGCGTGCGCCTTGGTTGATTGTCATTTACTCCATCGTCTCCTCTCTGTTGTTGACTTTATTTATCTGGTTGTTCAGGAGAAGTTCACAGCATGCCGCCGCGGTTTTTGGGGACCGCTTTTTTTCCCTGAAGGATGCTTTGGTATCCGAACTTGAATTTTCCGGGGATGACGCGTTTCATCGTTTGCGCCGTGAACAGACTGTTGATCGCTGTTCCGTGCTTGATGTGAGAAATGTCAAACTCAGACCGTCGAAAGCGGTATGGCTGTTGGCGCTTCTGCTGTCAGTGGGCAATATCTGGCTTTTTTCATTGGACGACGCGCCGTATATCAAACAACGCAGGATTCAGGAAAAGTTGACCGAAGACCGCTCGAATGCGGCCAATAAGATTCTAAAAAAAGAGCTGGAAAAAATCACGGAAACTCTGACGAAAGAGCAGAAGCAGGAGTTGGAAAAAGCCGGGATAAAAAAGGCATTGGAAAAACTCAAGGCCCGGAAGGAATTGAAAAAATCGCTTTTGCAATATGCCGAACTTGAAAAACGCTTGCAAAAACTCCGGGATCAGATGAAACCGGATGCTCAACTCGAAAAATTATTGAAACAGCTTGCGCGTGAAATGAAACGCTCGCCGGATCTTCAAAAACTTGGGAAAATGCTGGCAAGCGGCAAAAATTCCGAGAGCGCGGCTGAGCTGCGAAAAATGAAACTGGGAAAAAGTTCAATCAATGACGCGAAAAGCAAATTGAAGAAATTGCAGGAATTGTCCAAAGCGGCAAAGCGGATGCCAGACAGTGATTCAACCTTATCAAAAAAACTTCAGGAGATGTCCAAATCGCTTTCAGAACTTGAAAAAGAGTTGTCTGAATCTAAATCAAATGATGCGTCACAATGTAAATCTTGTCAGCAAGTTGATGATAAACTTGATGACCTGTCGCAGATGATGCAGCAGCAGTCAGCACTGGACAAGTTTTCCCAGAAATTGGCCGAAATGCGCCAGGCTGCGGCAGCCGCGCAATCAGCAATGCTCGGTAAGACCCCCGGCAAAGGTTTGGGTGACGGGGAAGGAAAGGGACAAGGCAAGGGAAGCTCTAAAGGGGTTGGCAAAGGCGGCGGCAAAAAAGGTGAAGGAGCCGGGACGGCCACTGCTGGTAATATGGACCGTAAAGAGAAATCCGGGGGAAGCGGCAAATACACCCGTTTGACCGGACGTAAAGGCGCTGGTCCAGGGGCGTCAAAAACTATTGATGCGAAAACCGGTCAGGGAGAAATGCGTCGCGGAGTCAACGGTTCTGATCGCGCCTTCAAATATCAATTGGAAGAATTCTTTATTCGGGACGACGTCCCCGCTGACATGAAAAAAGGCGTAAAACAATACTTTTCTGATCTGCACAAATAATCAACAGTGTATTAATTATATGAAAGTCTTTAATTATTATTTTAATTACCAGGTAGTTTGTTTTTACGCTCGTTAAAAACGGTATTATGTTAAGTTTTTATATATGGTTACGTGTTGTTTTGCAGGGCTGGTGAATTCCATGTAAGTGTAAAATATAAGCTCTTGTTTCCGTCATTTTATGCTTGTTTATCAATTATAATCAAACCTGAATATTTCATTGTCTGTTTCAGGTTGAAATGTTTTGGTTTCAGTGCTATTTTACGAGCGGAATTATTGATAACAGGGAGAACGGTATATGGAATACGTTAGAGGACTTGTGAATAATGATTAGATTCAGATGTCCGAAATGCAGTCAGAAATTTAGTGTTCCCGAGCAATTTATCGGGCAGGCGCTGGTCTGCCAGTCTTGCGGTGCGAATATCCCGGTTCCGGAACGTTCCACCATTCCCGACCGCGCTCCGGATCAACCTCAGGCTGTTCCTCAACAAGTGAGCTTTGTTTCGCTTGAAAAAGCGGATGTTTCGGCTCCGGTATATGAAGGAAGTAATCTGAGTCAGACGGTTGACTCTGAACCTGAAGTACAATTGACCGTGCCGGAACCGGTTGTTGATGAAACTCCCGCAGCCAATTTTATCCCGCCGGTTGCAGCACCCGCACCAAAATTACAAACCGTTTCCGCCGCCCCTCAAAAAAATTTTGAACCGGTAAGAAATGTTCAGCCGGTTTCTTCGCAGAATCAGCCAGCTATAAAACCTGTTCCAGCGCTTATCAAACCTTCTTTGACTAAAGGCCCGACCATCAATAAAGTTCCGACTATTGCAAAGCCTTCAATGGATATGGCTCCGGAAGCCGGTCAGGATGCGGCTAACGCCAGGCCAACCATCAATCGGGCGCCCGCGATCAATCAGGCTCCGGCGATTAATAGAGCGCCGGCAGTTAACAGAGCTCCGGCTGTGGGTCAGGCCCCGGCTATAAATAATGCTCCGGTCAATAATACTCCGGTTAATGTTCCGGCAGTTAAAAAGCCGGTTCAACTGGCCGCTCTTGGAACAAGACCAGCTCCTGGATTTACGCCTAGAAAAACCGGGACAGAAACATCTCACAGTGCAAATGAGCCGGCCAGAATGCCGCCACCGTTGCCGCCGCCGGCGCAAGTTTATGGGAATTGTCCAAAATGCAATGCCGGAATCATGATTCCGGACGCGGCGATGTGTGTTGAATGCGGCCATAATTTCAAGCTTGGAGTGAATGTTCGTTCTGTGGCGAAAGCCAGAAAAACCGGCAGATTCGGTTTGGCGGTATTGGTAGCTTGTCTTGCCGCATTGGCTGCGGGTGGTTTATGGGTTGGGATAGTGGCGCTTACCGGCTATGAATTCGGATGGTTCGCAACTCTGATCGGGGCGATAACCGGTGGTGCGGTTTGTCTTGTCGTGCCGGAGGAGAGAAGTCCGAGAGTAGGTGTTTTGGCTATGGGCGTGGCCTTATGCGGTTTGTTCTTAGGAAAAGTTTTTGTTGCCCAGTACCTCTACAGTGAAACTAATCTTGAAAAGGAACTCAGGAAAGAAATAAAGAAAGAAATAATTTCTGATAAAGATGCTGCGGGGTATGTAATTACTATCATGGCAAACGAAAAAAAAATATCCTCCGAGCTGGCGGAAGCTTTTGATGCAGGTGGGGAACCGCCGGCAAAATTAAAAGAAGATCTTGAATTTCTGAAAAAGAAAGTTGCCGACCAGGTGCGCGGAATGACCAAAAAAGAGCGTATTGAACTGGCAGTAAAGTCCCAATCGATGTTTATAGGCGACATGCCGTTCTTTGTCAAGGTAATTTCCGTGTTCGGTATCTTTGACCTTATATGGATAATTTTCGCTCTTTTGGCGGCATATCGTTTGGGCTCAGGGGAAATCTCAAACTCCTGAAACTGAATTCTAACTACGGGCGTTTGTATATTGGGGCTATTCATGCTATTATACCAAGAGGTGTGTATGCGGTTCCGGCCGCTTGTGAATTGAGAAATAAGGCTTGAAATATGATAAGATTCAGATGTCCTCAATGTGGACAGAAATTCAGTGTTCCGGAGAAATTCATTGGTCAGGCGCTGGTATGTCAGGCGTGTGAGACAAATATTCCGGTGCCGGAGCAATCAACTATCGCGGAGCGTGCGTCCAATCAGAACCCGCCGTCTTTACCGCAATCCGTTAAATTTGTGTCGCTGGGTGAAGCGGGAGCGGAACAAGCAGGTTCGCAGCCAGATATCCCGGTGACGACTCAACCGCCTGTCACTTCCGCATCTCCGGCTCCTGCAGTATTAAATGAACAGCCGTCTTCTCCGGCCCCGGTCAATGTCCAGGGAACGACTTTTTCCCGGATGCCCCCGGCCGGCAGCATTCCGGTTTCTCGGACGAAACCGCCAGCTCCCACTCTGAAAAAGCCAACCTTGACTGCCAATAAAGCTCCGTCAGTAAGTCAGGCCCCGGCGATCAACCGGGCTCCAGCAGTAAATGCGGCCCCGGCAATAAATAAGGTTCCGTCAATCAGTCCCGCTCCGGCGATCAACCGGGCTCCAGCAGTAAATGCGGCCCCGGTAATAAATAAAGCTCCAGCCATAGCGCAGTCCCAACCCCCTAAGATGTCTACTCCGCGTCCTCAGGTTTCCGCTGCGTCGCAAACACCGGCAGGTAATCCGAATGAGTGTACCAATCATCCTGGAGTGACCGCGGTTGAAAAGTGTAAATATTGCGGTAACGCAATTTGCTGGGAATGCAAAAATGAGTTGAACGGCTGCTGCAGTGAGCCGTGTATGCATGCCGCAGTTATCAAGGCGCAGGAGGCCGCCTTCAAAAGTGAAAGAAAGCAGTATGCGGTTGGAGAGGTTGCGACAAAATTTATTAAATACGGCGTGAAGCTGATAATTATTGTGGTAACCCTGATGATCTGTTGGTGGGTCTGGTTTGAATTTTTTGATCCGGGCGGAAAGATCGCCTGGAAATGGGAAAAATCTTTCAGTGTAGATAATTTCCATTTCCTGACTTATGATAAGACTAAAATCAATTGTATTGCCGGCGACAAGTTCCGTTCTTTCGACACCCAAACCGGGAAAATACTGACGGAACGGTCCGAAAAGAAGCTTGAGGATTGCCAGGCGCTATTGAACCATAGTGGCAGTCGATATATTTTTCGTTCCGGTTCATGTGTTCAGGTTATTGACGGTGAGGGCACGGTTGTCTGGCGTAAAGAGTTCGCCGATCCTGTATATATGTCGTCAGCCAGTGAAGACGCCGTGATCATTGAGACAATAAAAACGATCAAAGCAAAAAAATGGCGGGATCCGCCGACGTATATCAAAACTTTATACGCTTTTGACGCCAAAGACGGTAAAGAATTATGGTCGAAAACACTGGATAAGAATGAATATATGTCCAGCATTACTGTCGGCAAGGACTATTATGCTTACATCAGCGGCGGATATATTTATGGAGTCTCTAAGGACAAGCAGCCGAAAACATATCTGAACCTGGTAAAACTGAAGGACAATAAACTTCATTGGCGCACTGAGGTCAAAAATTATTTCTCTCAATTGGTTATTATTGACGGGATGATCTTGATCAAAAAGAAGGATAAGCTGCATGCTGTTAACATTGCCGAGGGCAAAGAGATTTGGAGTATTCCGGTTAAGGGTCTCAACTGGGGGCGCGACCTGAAAAAGCAGGACGGCATGCTGTTTTTCTCCTCGGGCGAGGTCTTTACCGTTGTGGACGCGAAGCATGGCCAGATTTTGTGGTCTGAAAAGGTGCCGGAGGATTCTTCCACGATGCGCTTTTCCTACGGTGACGGCAGAATATACTTTTTCGGGACCAAAAAGATCAAGCTGCCGGAGTCTGAGGTCAAACAACGGAAACTGCCAAAGGCTTATGAGGATCTGCAGAAAGATAACCCGATATTGAAGCAGTTTACCGAAGGCGAAGCCATGAAATATAAATTTGAAACCATCATTACTTGTGTCAACGCCTGGACCGGTCAAAAACTGTGGGTATGCGGGAATGTATATGGAAATTTGTTTTTGGGTAATAATCGCGCGGTGCTGATTCGCGATACCGCTAAAACCGGATTGCTGGGCATGGTTTCAAACAAAGGCGATACTGTAGTTGAGCAGCTTGATCTGTCTGACGGCGACCGGATGTTTCTGCGTTCCGACCCGATCGGCATAAAATCCCCGATCATTGTTGCCGGGGATAAGCTGATCGGAATGATCAGTGATCGCGGCGCTACTCCCGGGATGGCATCATTGAAGTCGAGAAATGTAACCTATCTGGGGATTGCAGCTTTCAATCTTAATTAACATATGAATACCCAACAGGAACTGACAGCCTTACACCAGGTTGAACAAATCATGGAGCAACTGGCCCCGGGGCCGGTTATGACCTGTTGTAAGCATCCCGAGCAGCCCGCGGTTGTTTCCTGCGTTGAATGCGGCAAAGGAATCTGTCAGCAATGCCTCAACGAGCTTCCGGATTCCTACCGGTTTCTTTGCGCCTTGTGTGTGGTCAGGAATATCCGGAAAAAAGTGGTTTTCACCGGATTGAAAAGCCTGAAATCACCGGTGTTGTGGGTCTGTCTTTGCGTTTTTATTTCAGCCGTCGCCTATGCTATGGGGGTTGGTAATCCCCGTTTATCGACATTGATGAAACGGGATCGGAAATGGAGCTGGTACAGTCAGGATGTCGGCAAGTTGTATTTAGCCAAAGCCAGTCGCGAGAATCAGCGCGCCGCCGCCCTGCGTGAGCTGGATAAACCCGAAGCAGCCGTGGTTTGGACGCGACGGGCCTGTCATTCGTTCCAACAGGTAGCGGATTACTGGAGCAGCACTCCGGTACACGGTTATCTTCTGGCGGCGGTCGCACATCAGTATTACTGGGCGGGGGAATACAAGAAAGCCCTACAGATACTCAAGCCGCTTAAATTTAAATATGGCGATCCGGCGGCAGTCGGACTCAATTACATGCTTGGGCTGGTTTATGAAAAGCTCGGTGAAAAAAAGTTGGCAAAAGCCAAATTTTCCGAAGCGATTGAAGAACAGAACTCTTCTTATATGAAGCGGCTTGATAATTTTATCAATGACATGACCGGCAACCGGCGCGAAGCCGCGAAGATTTGTATGGTCCGTGAATTGTGCGGACTTCTCATCAGCATGGAGGCTTTGAATATAAAAAGAGTTGAGTACGGGATCGAAGACCCGGACGGTGCTCCTCTTTACAATCAGAAGACCATGATTCCCAAGCTGAAAGATCTTGCAAAAGCACTAAAAAAGGCCCAGCCTCCTCAGGAAAAAGACGAACCTTTGAAGATAGAAAAGATGGAGAGAAAAGAAAGACCTGGTAAAAGACGCGGTAATAAATCCGGTGATGAAGACGGATTAAAAATAGAATTTTTCAATCAGGATAAATAAACGATGTTCATACCGTATAAAATTGAAGAGGATACTGAATATACCGGCAAACCGATCCTGGTATATACCTTGATGGTTATATGTATTGGCGTTCATGTTTATCTTTATAATTATTCATCTGAGTTCTACCGTAATAATATTTTTTATGAGTATGGCAGTGTTCCGATTGACTTTCACTGGTGGAGCGGAATAACTTGTACGTTTTTGCATGGCGGCTGGCTGCACCTGATTGGCAATATGTATTTCTTATGGATTTATGGAAGGAATTGTGAAAAGGCGTTGGGGTCATGTAAATTTTTTCTCCTCTATTTCATCGGGGCATTAGCCAGTATCTGGGCTCATAAGATCTCGGTTAACAGTTTCTATGTGGATTCTCCGGCAATCGGAGCTTCCGGGGCAATCTCGGCCGTACTGGGGGCATTTCTGGTTTTATTTCCAAAGACCAAGGTGAAGTTGCTGGTTACGACCTTCGGCCGTCCATTGCCGGCATTTGCTCCAGCCGCCTTTGTTCTGGGATTCTGGTTTTTGATGCAAATTGTCTACAGCCTCCAGTTAGTCGGAGAAGTTGCACAGGTCGCGTTCTGGGCGCATATCGGCGGGTTTGCGGTTGGTGCGCTGATCGGCGGAATTTATTTATGGATGCATAACTATTCGCAAAAACGCCACGAACGGGCGAAGCGGAATATTCTCACCCAGGCATGGCGCGCGTTTGGCGCTGGCGAAGACCCGATTACATGGATGGAAGGTTTGCCGGAGGATGAATGGCACTTGCCGGAGCGGAAACGGGATTTGCAGACCAATCTGCTCGCCGGTATCTTTGAGAGAGAACCGGAAAAAGCCTTTGATCTGCTTCATGACACAATGATGCTGGCCGCTGACCAGCAGGATCACGGCCGGGCATTGTTTTGTTATTATTATCTGATCAACCATTTCAACGAATTTGGCTTGGATGCATACAGCCATCGCCTTGGTTTGTCAATGGCCGTGAAGCTGGATTGCGTTCAAATGATGGCATATGCCTATCGTTATCTGATGACTTTTCAGGATGTTGAGAATTCGGACCGGTTGTTATGTGCAATCGCTAATTGTTTGAATCGGAATGGCTTGACCCAGGAAGCGGCTTCAGTCGCCAATTGCTTGAGAAATTATTTCCCCGGCTCGCCCTACATCAAGAACTGCAATGTCTGATTTTTTTACAACAATAACTTTCGGAAGCAGTATATTGCGGTGCCTTTCGGATCGAGTCCGCGGCTTAATTGTTTATTTTCCACCCGGTCGGAATCATCAAATTTGCGGGCGGTTTCTCGGATGAATAGTTTTGAACCTAATATCGCTCCATCGGTGAAGTGTCGGGTGCGCCTCAGAAATTTTACCGGCATCGATTCTTTGCGGCGCGCGGACTGTTCCTCTTCGGATATTTCGGCCGCGTTCGCACCGCGTTCGGCGGCGATTATCCGGGTCAGAGAACACTTGAATTCAGTATAATAATCCGCGTCGCTCCAGTTCGAAGTATCGGTATAATCGATCAATTTTTTGTAGTGTTTGATGAAGTTGGCGTGGTATGCATGTTTGCCGCTGCCGCAGTAGCGTCCCCAGGTTGTAAATCGGTAATCTGCCGGATTTTCGGTCAATTTAGCCCGGACGGGGTTGAGTTCGACGTATTGCAGACATGCTTCGAGGGCGTCGGCTCCCTCTAGGATGACGCTTTTGAAACGATCAGCCCAAAGGTGGCCGATGTGGTCATAAGTCCGGTTAAAAACCACGGAAAAACGTTGTTGGTAAGCTCGCATAAAGTAGCTGATGTCAATCATTTTTTCGCCGACTTCGCGACAGAGTTTTTTATATTTGGGTTCGATGTATGGCATTTTCTTCATTGCATAGGTGAAATCGCCTTCCATCGACTTGTAATAAGCGTTGTGACGGGCAGCGATTTCAGCCTCAGACGGCAGTTCATTTTTGCCCGGAGCGTAGACCACCAGATGGAAATGGTTGCCCATCCATGCCGCGGAAATGACCTCAATGAGAAAATATTCCGTGAGATTTTGCAACAAAGTGAAGCCGTATTCCCGGTCTACCTCCGAAAATGGCAGATCACCTTTGTAGCCTGAGACCCGGTTCATAAGGTGATAATAGCATCCCTGATCCGCAAATTTCATTCGTTTCATAATAGCCTCCTGTTGTATGTTTGAGTTACAATAGCGCCTGATTTGCGAATGTCAAATAAAAATTACCTGATATTTTAAATAAATACTTAAAGAATCCTGAAAAATAACTTAAATATATTTTGGGGAGAGGGAATTTACGTGCTATATTAATGTGTTTATCATGTGTTTTGAATAATTGTTTAAAATAAAGAAAAGTAATTAATATGGATATACTTTATTTAGTAAAACTCGATAATGGATCCCGTTATCAGAGCAAGGCTCCTGAAAGTATGGCGCTGAAAACTGGTGACTGGTGCGTTATCCGAAAAGATTTTTACGTCGATTACGGGCAGATATTGCGGGAAATCGGGCCGGTCGGTGAATCTAAGATGAGCGAGGAAAAGAAAAAAGAATTGCCGAAAATACAGCGCAAAGCAACGGTTCACGACAAAAGCCGCAACCATGAAAATGAAATGCGGGCTAAAAGCGCAATCCGTACAGCCCAGGGACTGATCGAACAGCTCAAGCTCGAGATGAAATTACTGAACGCCCATTATTCGCTTGACGGGAAACTCATTACCTTGCAGTTTACCGCGGACGGCAGGGTTGACTTCCGCCAGCTGGTGAAAGATTTGTCCCGTGCTTTGAATGCACGGATCGAATTGCGGCAGATCGGAGTGCGTGATGAAACTTCTATTTGCGGCGGTCTTGGAGTTTGCGGGCAGGAATTGTGCTGCAAGCGCTTTATGACTGAATTCGCCTCAATCAATGTGCGTATGGCGAAAGAGCAGGACTTGTCATTAACTCCAAGTTCTATTTCCGGTGCCTGCGGGCGCTTGAAATGTTGTCTGAAGTTTGAACATGAGGGCTATCTGGAACTGGAAAAAACAATGCCGCGTCGCGGGGATGTTTGCGAGTGTAAAGAAGGCCGCGGCAGGATTTGTGATCGTAATTTGCTGACGCAGCGGGTTACGGTACAACTGGATGATACCGGTAATACCCTGATTTGCGATCGCGAGGAAGTCCGGGTCGTCTATCCTGAAAAATATAAGGTCAAAAAGAAGTCCAAAATGATGGATGATGAATTGGATGAGAATGATGAAGCCTTGAAAAGCCTCGAAGATTGATCGATGGCGGCTTGCCTGGATTTTTAATCAAAAAGTAATTTATATAATTTTTAAGGAGCTGATAAATGTCGGAGAATGATGTATTGAAAGAAAAAAGTCTCAAGTACCATGAGGAGCCAATTCCCGGTAAAATTGTAATTAAGGCCTCCAAGCCGTGTGAAACCCAGCAGGACCTGTCCCTTGCATATACGCCTGGTGTGGCGAAACCGTGTCTGGAAATTAAGGACAATCCGGAAAGCGTGTGGCGATATACTGCCAGGGCAAATCAGGTTGCGGTGGTTAGTGACGGCACTGCCGTTCTTGGTTTGGGAAATATCGGTCCCGAAGCCGGAATGCCGGTTATGGAAGGCAAATGCGTGTTGTTCAAACATTTTGCCGATATCGATGCTTTTCCGTTGTGCCTGAATAACGTTTTTCTGGACAATGGCCGGACCGATCCGGCGATAATGATTGAGACGGTTGCCCGGCTTGAGCCTTCTTTCGGGGGAATAAACCTGGAGGATATCGGGGCTCCGGCTTGTTTTGAGATTGAACAGACTTTGAAGAAAAAAATGAATATCCCGGTATTTCACGACGATCAGCACGGAACCGCGATAATCTCTCTGGCCGGGGTTCTTAATGCAATGCTTTTGACCGGCAAGAAGATAGCAGATTGTCGGTTTGTGGTTAATGGAGCCGGTGCAGCGGGAATTGCATGTAGTGAGTTTTATATTTCAGCCGGGGCCAAACGTGAGAATTTCATTCTTTGCGATTCTAAGGGTACGATTCACAGCGGCAGAACCGATCTGACAACTGAAAAAGCAAAGTTTGCGGTTGAGACCGAGGCCCGGACGCTGGCGGAAGCGATGGTTGGAGCTGATGTTTTTGTCGGACTGTCTGTTGGTGGAGCCGTATCAAAGGAAATGGTTGCTTCGATGGCTGATGGCTCGGTGCTGTTTGCAATGGCCAATCCGACGCCGGAAATATTCCCTCAGGATGCGGTGGATGCCGGGGCGTTTGTCGTTGGTACCGGGCGGACCGATTTCCCGAATCAGGTGAATAATGTTCTCGGTTTTCCGGGGATTTTTCGTGGAGCTCTGGATGTTCGGGCCAGCGATATCAACGAAGCAATGAAGCTGGCGGCCTCAAAAGCGCTGGCTGAAATTGTGCGTGAGCCGACGCCGGAATACGCCATGAAAATGTTGAGCAAGGCTTATCCCGAAGATGCCGCTGCCGGAATGTTTGACGGCGACTATCCGCTTAAATCCTCGCTGGTCATTCCGAAACCGTTTGATCCGCGTGTGGTGCCGAGGGTGGCTCGATTTGTCGCGGAAGCGGCAATGACTTCCGGAGTGGCGCAAATCATGATCGAAGATCTTGACGCCTATGAAAAAAGTGTTTTTGAGCGGGTTGGTCTGGGGATTTAATTCCTTTCAGAATTAAATATTTATATATCGAAATAAATTTGAATTTATTCTTATGTTCCGTTATATTTTAACTAAAATGTCAAGCAATTTTTTTTAGAAGATTAATGTCAAATGGCTGATGCGGGTCGGAAACAGGTAATTTTTGCGATGCTGGCGGCTGCGTTGCTGCCGGCGATCGGTTTCTGCGTGGTGGATGCGATTGTATATATGCAGTCCGTATCCGTCAGTTTTACCGATGCGCTTATTACTGCGGCGTCTCCGGCCGAATGGATTCGCCGATTCCTGGTCTGTATCGGTTGCTTTATTATCGGTCCTCTGGTTATTAAACAGGATGTTTTTATTCATCGTTTGCGAAACGAGCAGAAGTATCTGCTCAGTATTTTAACGAATGTCCAGAGCATCTTTCCGGAGCCGATGATCATGATCTCCAAAAGTCTGCTTGAAGTTAAAATGACTTCTTATCAGGCTATTCAGCTTGGATTTATTCCGGAATCTCCGCCGTCAGGTGTTGATTCGATCCTTGAGCATGTCTATCCGGATGACACTATCGGCTTGCGTACTGCGATAAACCGCGCGTTGAATGAAGGATTGGCCAGTCACGTGGAGTTTCGCTGTCAGGGGCTTGACGGATGGAATTCGATTTGCTGGCGGATCGGGCCGTTAAATGAGTATGGGGTTATCCCGGTTTTGATGTATCCTATTCCGGAAACATCATTATATCGCAGATTATTGCTTCAGAAAGATGAATTTCTCAATCAGGCGGAGGAGTTGAGTAAATCATGTATCTGGTCTTATGATTTTGCGGCTGAAAGCTTTACCAGCTTCGGTAAGTATGGCGATGTGCTTGGTTTGGCTGACGATGCGGTTCCGGCTAAACGGGACGATATGCTGGTAAAATTATCAAAAGACGATAAGAAAAAAGCTGATGCGGCCTGGCAGGATGCTCTAAGTTCCAATGACAACACAGAGGTCGATTATTCAGTCATTCTTAATAATGGAAAGAAAGTCTGGCTTCGAGAAAACTTGATTGTTCAGCGTCATGCCGCCAACGGCAGCCCGATCAAAGCATGCGGAATTATTCGTGATATTACTGATGAGCATGAAAAGATCGTCAAATTTGAAAATGACGCGATGGAATACCGAAAAATCCTTGATGCGGCTCCGGAAGCGATTTATATGTTTGCCAAAAACAGCCTGGAAATTCTTGCCGCCAATCAAACGGCCTGTGAGATGTTCGGATATTCAAAAACTGATATAATGCGACAGTCCCGTTCCAGTTTACATCCTGATACTGAGCTTGACAGGATCAAGACGGCTTTTAAACAGGATGCCGCGGCATTTAACGGCAAAGTGGGATTGGTTAAGTGTCTGAAGCGGGACGGGGAGAGTTTTGATGCCTGGCTTGATTTGAGAATGGTAAATAATAAGCAGCTTGATTGTATTATTGCTTCATACCGGACATCCGGCCTGGATGAAGGGCTGTCTAAAGCCGGCAAGATGCTTGAAGCCGCGGTCGCTAATTCAGAGTTCAATATGATCGTCTGCCGGCCGGATGACTTTTCTTTTGAATATTTCACCCGTGCCGCCAGTTCATCTCTGGAATATTCACCGGAAGAAATGGCTGAATTGACCTTGCCGCAAGTTGATAGCAACCTTACTCTGGATATTTGTCGCAATCTGTGGAAAGAACTTAGGGTAAAACGCAATATTACCTTTGAAAGTTTGTCGAGAACTAAATACGGAAAATCTTTCCCGATAGAAATTGCCGCCTATTACCTGAAGCCGCAGGATAAAGAGTTTTTCTGCATTGTCATTCGTGATATTTCCGAGCGTAAGAAGAGCGAAGAACTGGTATTGGCTGCGAAAGAGGAGGCTGAATCCTCCAGCAAAGTGAAAACCCAGTTTGTCGCCAATATCAGTCATGAGATCCGGACCCCGTTGAACGGAATCATGGGATTTGCCGAACTTCTTAGGATGCCGGGCGAGTCTCAGGCAAAGATGCAGGAATATGCGGACATCATTCTGCAATGCGGTCACAACCTGCAGGAAATGATTGAAAACCTGATGGACATATCCAAGATTGAGTCGGGAGAGGTGATTTTTAACAAACAGGAATTTTCCATTAATTCTGTTATGGATGAACTTTACGGGTACTTCCAGAATCTGGTCAAGAATTCCGGCAAAAATATCAAAGTCGATATGCGCAAGTCGTTGCGTGATAATGAGTGCTTGATTAATAGCGATCCGCAGCGTATTCGTCAGATACTTAACAAATTGCTGGCCAATGCCTTGAAGTTTACTGAACAGGGAACGATCGAGTTCGGATATTTCGAGAAATCGCCATGGATCGAGTTTTTTGTCCGTGATACCGGAGTCGGGATGGCTGAAGATAAAGTCAAAACCGTATTTGATCCGTTCCATAGCGGAGAAGGACAAAAATTCCAGAAATTCGGTGGTAACCGGTTGGGATTGGCGATTGCCAAGAAGCTGGTTAATTTACTTGGTGGAGATATCAGTTGTCAATCTGAACCCGGAGCCGGCAGCGCATTCCTGTTTACCCTGCCGTTTAAGCGTAAGAGCTCCTCTGAACAAGTTGAGCCGGTCGAGACTCCGAAAGTCAAGGTTCAAGGCGAATATGATTGGAGCAAGAAAAAAATCCTGGTGGTTGAAGATGATCCGGTCAACTATCTGTTTATTGAAAAAATCCTCGAATCCACCAGGGTCAATCTGGTTCATACTGAAATGGCGATGCCGGGTATTGCCGCCTGCCGTGAGGATGCGGCAATCGATCTGGTCCTTATGGATATTCGCCTGCCCGACCTTAGCGGATGGGATGCGACACGGGAGATCAAGAAATTTCGTCCAAACCTGCCGGTCATTGCCCAGACTGCCAACGCCATGCTTGAAGACAAGCAAAGATCATTTGCGGCCGGGTGTGACGACTATCTGACAAAACCATTGCCGAAAGACGCTCTTTTAGCTGCCATTAATCGTTTTTTTGCCGGTTGATTTCATTCCCGGTATTTTCGATATTTTTTGTTGAGTCGATACCGTTTCATAATGGGGTAAGGAGTTATTATGAAAGTGTTTTTCGAGCTGGATCAGAGTTGGCATGAAACTGCCACATTGATTATCTTCTGTGTTACTTATGCCGGCATTGCCGTCGGTCGAATCTGGGGGCTGAAACTGGACCGGGCCGGAATCGTGGTTCTCGGCGCTATTGCTATGCTGGCTTTCGGCTGCGTTACGCTGAAACAGGCTGTGGATTCCGTCAACTTTCAGTCGATTCTGATGTTGTTCAGCCTGATGGTTATTGCGTCCCAACTTCATTTTGCCGGTTTCTATCATCAGGTGGCCGGAAAAATCTCAGGCTTCCTTGATAAACCAGCGTTATTTCTGGGAATGCTGATGATTGCCAGCGGAGTCCTGTCAGCGTTTTTGAATAATGATGTCGTATGTTTTGCCTTCACTCCGGTTATAACCACTTCTCTACTGAGAAAACGGATGAATCCGGTGCCGTTTCTGATCGCGCTGGCGTTGTCCAGCAATATCGGGTGCGCTTTAACGCTGATCGGCAACGCTCAGGATGTTTTGATCGGAGAGATCGCGCATTTGGGCTTCGGGCGTTATATGCTCTGGGTCGCGGTGCCGGTTATCTGCGCGATGACTTCAGCCTACTTTATTGTTTATTTTATGTCCCGTAAGAATTTCTTTCTCGAAAAAGACAGTCCATTGGAAATTCCCGCTGAAAGCGATACCCCGTTTGACACCTGGCGCACTATTAAAGGGGTTGGAACAACTTGTATTATCGTTATTCTTTTCTTTACTCCGCTGCCGCGTTATCTGGTTGCGCTGACTGCCGCCGGACTGCTTTTGTGCAGTCATCGTTTGGAGAGCCATCAGGTCATGGAAAAAGTTGACTGGCTGCTGCTCTGCTTGTTTATCGGGCTGTTTGTTGTAGTCGGCGCGTTTCATCAGAGCGGACTTGCCGATCAAAGTGTCGCCTGGCTGCAGCGGGCTGGTGTGAATTTGAAGAATACTTATGTGATGGCATTGACGACCGGGGTTTTGAGTAACCTGATCAATAATTCCGCGGCGGTGATGTTGCTGATCAAGGTTATTGACCTTTCAACTCCGATAAACGGCTATGTGCTGGCGCTTTCCAATACCTTTGCCGGGAATTTGTTCCTGGTCGGCAGCGTGGCTAATATTATTGTCGTTCAAGGCGCGACTAAATACGGGGTCAAAATCTCGTTCAAGGACTTTGCAAAATACGGTGTTCCAACCGCGTTGACTTCTTTCGTTCTACTGCTGCTCTGGATTTATTTAATGAGCTCTGTTTAAACGTGATATTGTCTTGTTCGTTCGAGTCATTTGTAATGCCTTTTTCTAAGTCAGAACTCCTGGCAGTCTGTCGGACTTAGGGCTTTGTCACGAGAAAATCATCCGGCAAAGCTGGAATTAATGGAGAAAAAGCGCATTAAAAAATTAAGCGCTGAAAGCGCGAAATATACCCAGCCTGGGGTGATCGTAGGAGCCGGGCTTTTTAACGGGGGGGCATCCCCCTGCCGAACGGCGAATTAACGAATGAACCCCATGTATAGTCAAAAATAAATAAAAGCCCTGTAAGGGCGGCATATAAGTCTGACGCATAGCCTGTTCTGCCCAGAGTGCTGGACAATACATTTCAATCAGGCTGGAAGTATTGAAATTGTTTATTGGGGGCGCCACAGGCCACTGCGGCATTTCGCGAAAGACCGGCAAATAATAAAAGATATATTATTTCAAAATAAACGTTATCCCCAATCGGGGAATAAAATATGCCTTAATAAGTTTTCATGCCGCAGTAGCCTGCGGCGCTCCGAATGGAATCTTTCCCACAAAATTTGCACTCTCGAATATTGCGGAGTATATTTAAATTGAGATGACACTGGAAAATACTTAAATCAAATTTTTTGCGTCAAAAAATCAATCTAAGAGGTGTTTTTTTGGTGATTTTATGATTTTTTTAAGTTAAAAAAACGGTCAAATATGGGGTCCAAATATGCGGGCAGACCCCTATTGTTTCAGACCCCTATTGTTAAGCCTATTGTTAAACTGTGGGATAGCATACGGTTCCGAAAGGCAATATCATACGGGATGACAGGATTAGGTTGACCGGCGTTAAGCCATCGAAAGATTACCCTGACGAGATGAGGTTGATTGAGGCGAATGTCAAGATTGAAGGCAAGACTGTTAGAATGATTTTTATCACCAACAACTTTGAATGGTCTCCACAATCCATTGCGGACTTGTACAAAGCCCGCTGGGGCATAGAAGTGTTTTTCAAAGAAATCAAGCAGAACCTCAAGCTTGCCGACTTTCTCGGCTACAACGAGAATGCCGTACGCTGGCAGATATGGACGGCGATGACCGTATATATTTTGCTGCGCTATATCGAATATATTAGCGATTGGACGCATTCATCTTTCAATAGATTATTCACCGTCCTGCGAGGCATCTTGTGGAGCTATAAGGATATGTGGAAACTGCTTGAAAGTTATGGGACAGCATCCGGGCCATTTAAACTAAAAAGCACTCCAGAACATGCTTGGTTACCTGGATTGACTCCCGGCAAAACGTAAAATACTTTGAGGTGAAATTTCTCAAAATCCGTACTTGAGCTTTTCAAAACACAAAAACGTAAGCTCAAGATGATTGAAGATATAACGAAAATTTAAAATTATGGGATGATAGTGACCATGACTCAACCTTTTTTGATTGCTCTTGTTTTCATCATAGCGGTAATATATTTGCCAATAATGTCATTTATAGTTTGGGATTATCGACGGAAGAAACGTCACAAACTACTAATTTGTGTTGCCTTAAGCTTAGTTATAACTTTGTTGATATTGATTATGTCTTTTTTTGATGTAGGACATGAATACTGGACAGGCGTATTCATCTTAGGTCTTCCGTTAACAGCTTTTGTTGAAAACATTGGTAAAATATCTTCAACTTATGGTAAGAATGTTTGGATAATGTTATGTCTTACTTTATTCAGCATTAACACACTAATTATTTTATACCCTCTATTAACTTTTTGTTTAATAATAAAAGGAAAATTTACATCATCAAATTAATAATTAGACTTTGTCAGAAAGACTTCCTTTACTGGTTTGATTATATTATTTGTAGAACGATATTTTTTTCATTAAAAATCATTGCCAATGCGGTTTGAGTTTTCATGTCAGCAGTCCCTCCGGTGCGGCTGGCAGTTCCAGCGTGAGTTGAACTTGTGCTTCGGCTTTTGCTTCTCAGTTGGGGTCCTTCTCAGTTGGGGTCTGACTTCTCAGTTGGGGTCTGACCCGAATGGCGCTAAGTTAAGGTGTTAAAATACCATTTTTCATCCCCTTGAAAAAGGTTTTAATTGAGTTAAAATAATGCCTGTTACGCAATTTAAACTACCACATAAAAAAGGAGCAACAGGCATGTCCGTTAAGACCCCGAAATATACCCCGACTTTTCCTGAAATGCAAAGTTTTTTAATCGGACGTAAAAATATTTCAGCAAAAGAACGGTTGCGTCGTGATATTGACGAGTTGAAAAAGAAACAACTTTGGGAGTTTCAATATCTGTTTTCCAGTTTTATTCCTGCTGATCTTTTGAGATCAAGGTTCGGAAACATCAACTTACGCAACCGTGTTTTCAGTATGGAAATAGTTTTCTGGGCATTTTTAAATCAGATACTTTTGTATGGAACAAGTTGTTCAGAGACCGTAAAAAAGGTTCAGAGCTGGATGTTGATCAGAAAACGACAATTGCCCAGCTCAAGCACCAGCGCATATTGTCAGGCGCGTAAACGTCTGCCACTGGAACTGTTGCGAAAAATAAACCAACACATAATTTCTGTAATTGCAGGAACTGAACCATCTGAAAAGCTATGGAAAAACAGAGTGGTCAAGGTGGTAGACGGCACCGGGTTAACCATGCCTGACACTCCGGGAAATCAGCAAATTTATCCTCAGCCGAAATCAATGAAACCGGGTTGTGGATTTCCGCAAATCAATTTGGCTGCAATATTTTCACTGTCAAACGGTTCAATGCTGGGCTATGCTTTCGGTGGTCGCAACCAGTCTGAAAATCTTTTATGGCTTAAGTTATGGCGTCTGCTCTGTCCCGGAGATATTATTTTAGCCGACAAAGGCTTTTCCTCTTTTTCAAATATTGCCGGTTTACTACAAAAAAATGTCGACAGCGTTATGCGCCTTCATGGATGCCGGGCAAAAAACTTTAAATTCAGTCAGGGAAAACGACTGGGACATAAAGATGTGCTTGTTACCTGGCCTCGACCATATACCACTGGCGCTAACTGGACTGACGAGCAATGGGATAATCTGCCGAAGTCATTGACTATCAGGGTTATTGAAGCTCCAGTATTACACAAAGGGTTCAGGACGCAAAAGGTGTTGATATGCACCACTTTGCTTGATGAAAAGAAATATCCTGCTGAAGATATTGCGCGTTTGTATTTCAAACGCTGGCAGGTCGAA
>CAXXKX010000005.1:0-756020 GCA_963676655.2 Victivallales bacterium
CGACCGACATCACCGGTAATATACCAGCCGTCCCGAATAACTTCGGCGGTTTTTTCAGGTTCTTTCAGATAGCCCTTCATGACATTAGGACCTTTGACCAGCATCAGGCCGTCCGTATCTTCCGGAACAGCTTCCCAGGTGTCGGGATTGACTATTTTTACACAAATGCCGGGCAGGGGAGGCCCGATACTGTCGCGACAGCCGATACTTGTTCCGAGGTTGAGAACTGAACTGGCGATATTTAAGGAAACTACCGGGGACAGTTCAGTCGCGCCGTATCCTTCCGCAACCGTCAAACCGGTCATTTCCTTGAACTTGTCATAAATATCCTGCCGCAGTTTTTCCGCCCCGGAAACCGCCAGGCGGACAGAGGCGAAATCTTCGGCTTTGCCCCGGCGCATATAGGTTTGCAGGAAAGAAGGAGTTGCCAGCATAATCGTCACCCCGAACTCCCGGATAGCATTACACACCGCTTTGCCGTCAAGCGGGTTGGGAACATAGATTGCTTCAGAGTTATACGCCAGCGGCAGCCAGCCGCAGCAGGTAAGACCGAATGAATGGAACAGCGGCAGACTGCCCAGCATCTTATCCTTGCTGGTATAACAGATCAGCCGGATCATCGCGGTCAAATCGCTGGTGATATTATGGTGTGACAGCATTACGCCTTTGGGGACTCCGGATGAACCGCTGGTAAAGAGAATTGACGCAGTCCGGTAAATATCCCGGCACGAGCGGGGCGAAACGATATTCATAAGTTCTGAAACCGGCAGCAATATCACAGCGGCGGCAGCGAGAATTTTATGAATGCGCGGGATTTCTTTGACGATGTCCTCGAGATAGATCATCTGGGGCAGGGGATCACGGCCGAGTTTTTTCAGGAACAGGCGACTGGTTATGATATGGGTCAAATCAGCTTTCTCAATCGAAGTTGCCATAGCTTCAATTGAGGCCGTATAATTCAGAATTGCGGGAGTTTTATCCGCCATCAGGATTGCGTTCAGGATTATCATTGTTACGCCGGTATTCGGCATCAGTACCCCGACATTTTCACAGTCGCCCAGATTTCTGACGTAGCGGCTGAAAACAATTGCTCCGACCAGCGCGTCAAAATTCCGGTATTTTTTAGTCTTGGTCCCGTCGTAATCGATCATCCGTTTATAAAAAGGACGACGCTTGGCCACTTTGGAAAACTGGTAGTGCAGGGGGCGTTCGTCTATGCCCGGCTGCAGTTCGGTTTCCGCCGCCAGTTCGGATAGCTTCAAACGAACATGATAGCTTGAGGTTTTGTAACTGAGCGGCTCACCGATGGTAACCGTGACCGGGTGCGGAATCTGGTTCGGAACCCGGAGTTTTATTTTACCGAAATAATACGAGAAGATACTGCCCCAGACCATGCCGAGGCGAACCGGAATTACCGGCACATCCATGCCCGGAGGAACCATCGATTTTATGCCGTGCCGGAAGTTGCGCATTATACCGTTGCGGGTAATCCCGCCTTCAGGAAACGCACAGACCAGATGCCCTTCGCTCAGGGCTTTTCTGACTTGTTCAAAAAATTCCCGCAATTCGTGTTTGCCATGATCCGGTACCTCGATGAATTCGGCCCATTTGACGACCGGTTTCAACGCCGGATAGTTGTAAAAACTTTCATGCATCATGAAATGAACGTATCGGGAGGTGCAGGTGGTAATCAGCAGATGATCGATGAAGGAGACATGATTCGCCACCAGAATGGCCGGACCGTTATCCGGGATGTTTTCTTCGCCGCGAATCTTTACTTTATACAAAGTATGGGTAAGGACCAGCATAATGAATCTGAAAATAAACTGCGGCGCGGTCCAGAAGGCCAGCGTCGCCACAATCAGGGTCATGGTCGCGATAAATAGTGGAGTATATAAATTACCGCAGGTGATCAGATAAAGGCAAATCAGGATAGTGGCTATGACCGTGATATATGAATTAAATACAGTCTCGGTAAAGAGCCGGGCGCGGTTGTGGCGGTTGCTGAACTGAAGCTGCCAGGCGCGCAGCGTCGTCAGGGCAATTCCGGTACAAATACCGTAGATCAGCATGAAAAGAGTTTTCCATGGTAGAAAATACAGGCCGTTAATATCAATAACCTCCTCATTGAAGGATCCAAGCAGCAGGGCCATGATAATATTAATAACGGCGGCCGGAACCACCAGACCTATTTCAGACCTGCGACTAGACATTGCCGAACCGAAGATAAAGCCGGTAATAACTCCGGAGGTAATTGCGAGCACCATTGCGTTGGCGCTTTCCCCGACGCATTGCGCGCCAAGTCCGCCGAGGCCCCAAAGCAGCATTCCGCCGGCGGAACCGACCAGCCAGGCGTCAACCTGGACAATTGTCAGGAACGGTTTCTCGGTCGATAACTTGCTATATCCGACCATCCGGTTTTTGAACCAGTTAAGGCTTCCGCCTTTTTTATATTCGGGGAAGGGGACCGGCAGGATTCTCATTGCGAAAATCAATTTAACCATTGCCAGCATGAACAATAATATAACCGCCGGAATAATATACTTTATAATATGTCCGAGCAGAAACAGACCGAGGATAGCGCCGCAGAGCATACCGGCGGTTGACATAGCGGAACATATTCCGGTGGCGTGGGCAAAATGTCCTGACTGAAAATGTTCGTGCATCAATTCCTGAGTCGCCGGAGCGGCAAGCCCGCGAAAAGTTCCAAGAATAACCGTGGCTGCCAGCAACGGGATCGGGGTTTGCCAGACATATACATTCTGCAAATAAAGCAAAATGGTGAACAGTAGATAAACCGGTATTGTTAGCAGGCAAGAAAGGACCAGGGCATTTCGGGACGAAGTACGCCGGATCAAACGCTTGGCAATGTCCGCGACAATGACTGCCGGTATCAGGTAACACAGGACGAACGAAAAGAGCAACCACTGCATACTCATGATGTTGAGGTTGATGAAGGTAAAATAGGTATACCCCATAACCACAAAATCACAGAAAAAACTAAGAAACCGACAACATCCGAGAGAAAAAATTCTTGCAGTGAATGAATATTCGTTGTTCATAAAACTCCACTTATTTTTTAGGAATATAGAGAATTTGGCCGGCGCGGATCTTATCGGGAGATTGGAGCTTGTTAGCTTTCATTATGTCGGATATTTTGACCTTATAAGCTTTTGCGATAATTGACAAATTTGAGCCGGGTTGAACAGTGTATTTATAAAATTCGCCATCGTCGGCCGGTTCCGATTTATTGGTTGACCTGACTGCAGTTGGAGCTGCAGAGGAGGGCGCAGGTTTTGACTGTTTTGATGCAACCTGAACAGCAACGGTAGAGATGACTTTTTGCAATGACTTTTGGTTGGCGATACGCTCAGCTGCCAATGCACGCTGCATTGCCGCCAGTTGAAGACGAAGACGTTTATTTTCTTCCCGGAGCTCATTTATATCTCTTTTCATGGAACTGATTTTGTTGGTATAACTGGAGACTGAATCCTGTAATGAATCAACCTTCCGTGCCATTCTGGACATTTCTTTTTCCAGATTGCGAATAGTGTAATCTGTTCTACTTTGGGCATTCGCAGTTGGAAAATATAAAATAAGATATAAAATAGCCGGCAGGCTTATTTTAAGAAATGTTTTTTTGAGCATTATATTGTCTCCTGTCTTCATATGCTTTAACCTTAATATAACATTGTCACGAGCAAAATAAAGCCGAGTTTCAAAAAATAACCGGGGCAGGGCTATAGAATTTACGTTTTTATGCCCTGCTCCAGCTATCCGGGAATAAAAAATCAATACTTAACAATTAATAAATTCTTTTCAGAGTATTTAATTTTTGCTTTCCCATCATAAAAAAACATTCTTCCTTTTAATTAGGTTATTCCGAATTGATTTGATGTTTAAATGGATTATCTATTTCAGTATTCCATTTGATTGGTTTCTTATATTATGAATATCTTGATTCTCCTAAACATTTTCAGTTACTAAAAAATCAACAAAATAAACGTCAAGCCATTGTTATTGATTCCCGAGGGGTATTGACTGGTAAAAAGTTTTGATGCATTCAAGAGGGGTTTCAGACTAATTTATAACGTCGCATAATATATGTTATGTTAAGTTTAATATTCTATCTTTGTACTGTTGTTGATATTTTAATTCATTTATCATAAACATGATACAATCATAACACGGGTTGATTGTTAATAACTTGTTTACAAAAAACATGGAATAATGAAAAAAGTATGGGAGCAAACCTGATGTCTGATATTTTAATAAAAAATAGAAGTTGATTTTGCATTTTATAATTGCAGGTGTAATAATAAACGGATAAGAGGTGTAGAATATATATAAAACAAAAGGAGCAGGTGGTATGAATTGTAAAAAAATAATTTTGTGGATCTTTTTAATTAGCTCTTTTGCATCATCAATGCAGGGTCTTGATATAATACCTGACTCAACGTCGACAACATCTGTCAGTGTCGAGTCGTTACGGACTTACAGTAAAAGTGCAGAAAATCCGTTCTATAATAAAAACTATCTGTTGACCCATTGTTTCTTATTGCCGAACGCTAGTTCATCAGAAGACGAAACTCCCAGCTTTCTAACAAAATTTGTGATAGTCGAAAGTACGGATGAGAATGGGAATAAAGAACAGCTTTTGTGGGAGATAAATCAATCCAACGGCGACAATGCAAAAATTAATCCCACAATCGATATTGAACAGAAAACAAGGTTCATCATTACCAAGAATGGCGCTTCAAGCAAGGGGTCTTATCCTCATAAATTGATAATTCCCAAGCGCTCAAGTTTTATTGGGGTTTTCTTTTTAGATTATCTGCAAACCTGGCAGGTTGAGAGTTCCAGCGGCGATACAGTTACCTTGAAAGCGTTGAAATTGAATAACAAAAGCGGCGGAAAAATTTCCGGAGTGATTGATATTCCGGACACAGATA
Source organism: Victivallales bacterium (assembly GCA_963676655.2). Lineage (GTDB taxonomy): Bacteria > Verrucomicrobiota > Lentisphaeria > Victivallales > Victivallaceae. The sequence continues at coordinate 4,953 of CAXXKX010000005.1, forward strand.
CTTATGATATTAAACTAACTGCCGGTGTTGCAAATATCTTCAATAAGGATGATATCATTACAATGGCGGTTGAAAGGCAATATAATTCAAGTTTATCGAGAACAAGTGTAACGGTGACACTTATCAATCTGACGTTGTACGGTACAAATAGTAAAAGCACTGCAACATTTGTAACTGGCAAGTTTACACAATGATGCCCTGCCCCGAATGAATATCGAGATATAAATTTATGTTGGAAACCGAACTTATTGTTTTAAAAAAAACGTTATATAAAGAGTCCAGCTGGATCGTCAACGGGTTTAGTGTCGATACCGGCAGATTTGATTTGATGCTAAAAGGCGGCGCGAAAAATTCAGCCAAAAAATTTCCGGTCATCGACCTTTTTCGAGAGGTCAGGGTACAGTACAAGGAAGGTGATCAGGATCTTCATACCGTATATAATGCCGAAATGGTTAATCAGTTTGACGCTTTGGCCGGAAAGGCTGAATATTATAATGCCGCATGTGAAATGAGCGGGCTGCTGCTGAGAAACATCAAGCCGGAACTGCCCTGCCCTAATACCTATTTCGCATGGCGAAATATATTGGCTTTTTTTGCGGGAAACAGTGTTTTTTTTGAAGCCGGAATGCCGTCATGGGACCTTGAGCAGTGTCAGGTCATTGTTCTGACATGTTTTCTGGAGGAAAATGGTCTGATGCCGGACAATCTCGGGCAGACATTTGAGGAAGATTTGAAGCAACGTTATTTATTGAATTTGATAATTGAAGCAGGAGCAGAGGGCACCCCCCTGCCCCGGGTGAAACCGGGGTTCTGGAAGCAATTGATGGGATGGCTGCATGCTTTGTGCAAATACAATAATTTAAACTGAAAAAAATCACTTTTACCACAAAAAAATGACAAAGGAGCAGGACAAATGGGTAAGAAACTTTCAATCTTCTTGATGGTTTCCGGTATTGTTTCAGCGGTTATGGCTGCCGAAAGTAACACGGAAAAAACGCCAAAAGAACAGGGTAAAACCGCAAAAACCTGGGAGCATTTGTTAAAGGATCAGGTGGATAAGGCATGCGCAAGAAAAGCCGATTTACAGCGCAGTATCGAAAAATTAAATCGTGAACATGAACAAAAAGTTCAAGCGTTGATCAGAAAAAGCCGTAATCCGGGTTTTTCCAAAAAGGAAATTTCCGATATGATCTTTGCACACCGGCAAAATGCCAACCTCAAGATTACCAGTCATATCAAGAAAGCCGCTTACGGTGAAATTGTTGCTCAGGAAAATAACAAAACAAAAGAAAAAATCCTGGTAATCGGAGCGGACGGCAAACCCGGTACAACCTGGCAGGGAGTTATCTATCCGGCCGGGATAAAAACCGATCTGGACGACTGTAAAGCGGTTCCGGTCTTTTGTACTGACTTTGACCGGTCGGTTAGTCTGCTGCAGCATCATCTGAATCGTTATGCGGATCACATTGTGGACCGACCTGCAAATATGGAACAAGGCAGTGCGCTTGGACGGCTTGAAAATGAAAACAGGGAAGAAGTCAGAAGAGCCGGCGAGAGAGCCCGAGACGAGGAAAACATAAGAGAACGTAGAGAGGCTCAGAAAGCAGCAAAGAAGGCCGCTCTAAAAAAGAAGAAAGATAAACAGGATGCCGAACAAGACGAAGAAAATGTTTTGCAGTCTGAAGACAATGCCTTGTATGATAATAACACCCAGAATGAATATCAGCCAGAGCAGGATGACAGCGGAATGAATTACTGGTATGGCGGCAATACCTATATTTATCCATCCACCTGGTATCATCGCCGCTATCCCTATCATCCATATCACCCCTATCATCCGCCGACTCCCAGAGTCTATGGCGGGAACAATTTTAGAGGCGGCAGTGTTCGCGGCGGCGGATTTCATGGTGGTGGCAGAAGGTAACTTTACAAGCTTATTTCGTCTGTTAACTTCGTCAGGCGCGGCATTGGCAGCGGCGGATTTCTGAGCAGTTCCTTGAGCATGGAAAATGCGAATGGAATGTATTTCAGATACTGCCGTTTGCCTTTTACCAGCCCCAGACAGCCGTAGGCTCCCAGAACCTGCATCATGCGTTGCAGGCCTGCGGCATGAACTACCTGATCGGGAATACCGGTCGACTGTTGATAATACTTTATCAGGCGTTTCCTTATTCCATGAGACAACTCCGCATAAGGATCGAGAGCCAGTGACATAATGTCATAGCCCGGAGATCCCATGCGCATGCCTTGATAGTCGACAAACCGGATTCTTCCCGTTGTGTCAATCATAATATTCTGGGACTGGAAATCCCGATGGATCAGGACTTGACCGTGGTCGAAAACAAGTTCCGCCAGTAAATCAAGCTCCCCATCCAGATTGCTGATAATGTTTACCGGAATATTACAATATCTCCCCAGCAGGTTTTCCGCAAAATAGGCGGTTTCCCAGCGCAAATAGTCCTGTTTAAACACTCTTAATTCCGGGGCGTCATCGAGTGAAACTTGCTGGAATTCGAGCAGGGCGTCGATAACCCGGCAATATATATTTTCAATCTTTATTTCTCTGTCGGCTGAATTGATATATCTATGCAAAGTGTTGTTGCCCAGATCCTCAATCAGAACTGAAAATTCATCCGGCACTGTCGCGTAAATCTCCGGCAGCCGTTTGCCGGTGCCGCCGAAATAACTGCCATAATTGATAAACCTTTCGAAATCAGGATCATCCGCATCCGAGACCATGAGAATTTGAGTTCTATTCTTATCAATTATTCGATAAAAACCTCTGGCTGAGCCCTGCTCCTGCAATGAACAGACGGTAGAGTCAGCCAGTTCATTCATGATTTGCAGGCTTCTTATTTCCAACTCATCCCGATGAACGACGAATGCAGGGTGAATAACCTGATTGCAGTGAAAAGCACCTGGAACAATGATTGAATCATCCAGAATAATACAATTTTCCAGATAAGCCCCCTGCCCTGTTCTGACATCTTTTCCAAAAACGTTAAACCCATTGCAATCAAGGTCTTTTTCAGATTTACCCGGTGATCCGCAAGTCGCCGACAAGCAGCGATAATGCGGTAATTCTATCAGCTTGTCAAGCAGGATATCATTGTGAGCTTGAAAGTATTTAGGAAGGGTCCCCAGATCGTTCCAGTAAATATCCTCAGGGATATAAGCGCCAACAGAATCCGGATATGCATTCATCAACTCAAGCAGTGCGGTTATGATAGAGCAATTACATACCTCTGACGGCAGAAACTCAAAGATTTCCCTGCTTATAACCATGATGCCGGTATAGGTAAGCAGCGTTGCGTTCTGCGGTGTTTTTCCAAGTTTTCCAAGGATGTCATAGATCCGTTTATCGCTTACCGCCACTTTGTTTTCCGGGCCGTCGGTTAACGCCATAGTGACTTTATTGCCGGAAGAGTAATGACATTTCAGCAGTTCAGATAAATCAATATCAGTTAAAATATCGCCGTTGTGCAAAATAAAAAAATCACTTTGCGACAGGAACTTTCGGGCGTTGACAATGCCGCCTCCAGTTCCGAGTATTTCAGGTTCATGAAACAGGTTTACACGATCTTTGAAGCTGGAATTCTCGATGAAATCCGCCAGTTGGTCACTGAGATGATGCGAGTTGACTGCCACATCGATAATACCGGCCGATCTCAAGTTGATCAAAACGTTTTCCAGCATTGGAATATTGCAGACCGGCACCAGCGGCTTCGGCATATAGTCGGTCAAAGGTCGCATACGAGTGCCGAAACCAGCGGCAAGGATCATGCCGGTGGTTGCGGGAATATGGTTGTCGGTGCGTGCATTGAAAGTCATCAACCGTTAGTGTCCCCCGTCACATTGCCGGTACGGCTGGCAACAATAAAAGTACAAACCATGTTTCCGGTAACAGAGAGCATTGCATCAAGCATTCTGATAAGAGGGTAAAGACCGCAAAACAAAGCGATTACCGCGGCAATCGCCTCTGCCGGCAGATTCATAGCGGATAAAGACAAGGTAAACAGGATCAGACCGCTGTTTTTGCCGATGCAAAAGAAAGATAGAATTGGCGATAGAACAATGATTATTAACATGGTCATCCATTCTACCGGTTGACCGGCTGTATTGGCGGCGGTAATGGTCACAAACGGCAGCATCAGGCAAAGACCGTTGTTATTCAGGATCAGTCCTAAAGGCAGCGAGTATTCTGCCGTTTCCCTACAGATGCCAAGATCTTTTTCCGCAACATCAACCGCCAGCGGCAGGGTTAGTTCCTGGCTGGATATGGCAAATGCGGTAAACGCGGTCTGGTGAAGTTTTGATATTACCTTGAAAGGATTGAGACGAGTAAAAATCAGCAGCAAGAGCGGGTATATTATATACATCATCACCAGAACACAGATGATGATCGCGAATATAACCGGGACAAATTTACTGAAAACCACTCCCCCGTGAGCCGCAAAAATAACTGTGGTCAGAGTAAAGATCCCAACCGGAGCATAATAGCTTATCCACGAATTTACTTTTTTAAGCACCAGACAGATATCTTCAAAGAGAACAGATACTTTGTCACTGGGTTGTTTCTTTATCGCAAATCCGAAGAATAATGCGGCAATAATAATCGCAAGATAGCGTCCGGCCATTCCGGTAAGAATTGGATTGCTGAAAATCCGGGTCACCAGGTCGGCCGGAGACGGATTATCCGGTACTGCTCCGGCTATTTCTTTTAACTCATGGGCAAACTTAATTGGAAGAGCCCCGACGTCAAGGGACAGTCTGCCAGCTCCCGGCCCGACGACCAGCGCGCCGGCGATACCAATTCCAGCGGCCAACAGGGACGTAGCCAGAAACCAGAGTGCCAGTCGCCAGGATATTCCGGCAATATCAGTCGAATCAATCCTGGCTACTGCCGCCGCTGCTGTAAAGAAAACAAACGGGACTATCAGCAGTTCCAGCAGGCTGATCAGTACGGTACCGAATGGCCTCAGGGTAAATGCGATATTCTCTGAAAGAGTTGTCGGCAGGTTTAACTCAACGATCACACCCCAGATAACAAGACCGAAAAGAGCTCCATACATAAACGCGGAAATGATGCGGCTTGACATTGGAGTATTATTGTAAACTCGCAATGCTTTTCGAATCATCTTATTTCTCCGTTATTTATTATCCTGCTCATCACTGCCTTGCCTTAATTCGAATTCAAGTTGGCGTTGAATGACAATAATCGTCTGACGCTGTTTTTCAATTCTGATCTGTGATTTACGCAGAGAATTGCTGAGCATCATATATCTGGTTTTCCAGTAAAGCGCCTCAACCCGGTCGGAGCGTTCAGCCGGAAATTCCGTGAGAAAGTTGCGGCCGTGTACTTCCACCAGTGACGGGTCGTTTGACCCCAGAACCATTTGCTGGAATTCCTCATATTTTTTGCGTAAAGTTTCATATTCATGATCGATTATGATTGGATTGGTGAAAGCGTAAATCAACAGGATTGAAGTTAAAATAGGAATTATGACCAGCAGGCTCCAGAAGAATATATCCCGGCGCCGTTTAAGCTTTTTGACTTGACGCTGCACCTCAATATCCTGAACAACCGATTTATTCTGCAATTCGTAATCAAGTTTATTGATCGAAATGGTATGCACATCCGGTACTAAAGACTGATTAGGCGCGGTTGACTGACGTGCCCGCCAGATATCATGCAGCAATGCTTCCATATCCTGATACCGGTCCTCCGGCAGTTTTGAGATCATTTTCTTGAGAATTTCTGAAACCTTGATCGGGACGTCCGGATTCAATTCGCGTACCGGCGTCGGCCTTTTATCGAAATGTTCACGAGCAATTGATTTATAAGTTTCGCCGTTATATGGCAATTCACCGGTAAGCATTTGGTAGAGAGAGATGCCCAAACTATAGATATCACTGCGAGTGTCCAGAGGTTCACCGGCAAATTGTTCCGGGCTCATATAGGCCGGAGAGCCGGAGATTTCCAGTTCTTCACTCCAGTCATGCTGCCGTATCGCCAGACCGAGGTCGGTCAGCTTGACAACTCCCTCGTTGTTGATCATAATATTTTCCGGTTTGACGTCGCGATGGATCATGCGGGCGTCATCCCAGGCGAAATAAAGCGCTTCAGCCACCTGCTGTACTATATGCAGGGCTTCGTCAACCGGCATTTGTCCATGTTCTTTTATATATTCAGAAAGCGTAATGCCGTCGATATAATTCATCGCAAAGAAGCAAATGCCGTCGTCTTCCCCTGCCGCCAGTGCCTGGACCAGATTGGGATGACTTAGCGATGCCGCGGCTTTTGCCTCGTTCAAAAATGCCGTTACGCTTTTACCGGAAGCGTATTCCGGCGCCAGAATTTTGAGCGCAACTGTCCGGTCCAGCGATATCTGGGTTGCTTTGTATACGGTCCCAATAGAGCCGCTTCCGAGCTTTTCCCTGATAATGAAGTCGTTTATAACGCAGTCAGGCTCGAACGGCGAGGCCGGAACAAAACATTTCTTGCCGCAACTTGGACAGTTGACGCTTTTTTGCTCCGTGTCGTCGACCGAAATCAAGGACAAGCAAAATGTGCATTGAAAACGCAACTTTTCCCCCTGTTAACCTGAAAAGTATAGTTTCGATTATGTTATTAATATAATATTTGATTCAATATAATCTTACTGACAATAAAATTCAAGCAGTAACCCGAGTTTTTTCGAGACAGATATTGTTAAGTGAAAGAGATCGGCAATCAGCCCTTGAGAACTCCGAGAGGACGAAGACGGACGACCGGTTCGATCAGGTCGGTTTGAGAAGCTATAACCTCTTCGATGTCTTTATATGCCAATGGCGCTTCGGACAGGTCCAGCATGGCTGATCCGCGCTTCTTTTTGCCGCGGCGCAATGTTTTCCATCGGTCATGCACGATCCCGGTCATCGACAATTCGCATTTCTCAACCGAGAGGCGACGGCAGGCTTCCTGACGGCCCATGACCCGCCCTGCCCCGTGCGAACACGAGTTGAACGACTCAGGATTACCCCGTCCCCGGACAATATAAGAGGATGTCCCCATACTGCCCGGAATAATCCCGGTTTGTCCGGCTTCAGCTGAGGTTGCCCCTTTACGGTGAACCCAGACTTCTCCATCGCCGAATTTTTCAAGCGAAGCAAAGTTGTGGTGAATATTGATTTCAGGAGCGAATTCGACATGTCGAAAATTATCGATGAACGCGTTTTTGAAAACCCGCATCATTCTGGCCCGGTTCTCCTTCGCGTATTCCATCGCGAAACGCATGTCCCTGATATAATCAGCTCCCGTTTCAGAATCGGCAGGCAGATACGACAACTGTTTCAGTTGAAAGTCCAATTCATGTTTCTGACAGTATTGAACTGCCAGCTTATGATAGGCGTCGGCGATCCGGTATCCGAGGTTGCGTGAGCCGGAATGCAACATCAGCCAGACAGTATTGTCTTCATCATACTGAATTTCAATAAAATGATTACCTCCGCCAAGACTGCCGAGGTTAAGCGCCGCCAGAGTCCAGGTCTTTTCACTGAACCACGGCGGCATTCCTTGAATATTATTCAGATAGTCTTCAAAGCCGTTCCAGTGCTGCGGCTTATGATGACAATGTCCTTCTCCGAGCGGTATATATTCACGCACCTGATTCAGTAATGCCCGGATATCAGCCGGATCTCCCAGTTCGGAACGTGTCAGACTGGTTTTTACCGCACACATGCCGCAGCCGATATCGACCCCTACCGCATTGGGTATGACCGCGTTATCACAGGCGATCACCCCGCCTATCGGCATTCCGTAGCCGACATGGCAATCCGGCATTAATGCCACATGCCCTACTGTTTTAGGATGGCGGGCCAAATCGATTGCCTGTTTAAAGGCATCACTCTCAACATGTTCACACCAGCTGCGAACAGGGATTCGCATTATGTCGCTCGCCTGGGTCCATTTCATGCATTTTCACTTTCACATTCACAGTCATTGACTGCCGGCAGGCTTACGGTGAAGACACTGCCCTGCCCTTCAATACTGGTTACAGATACTGTCCCCTTGTGCAATTTGACGATGTGCTTGACAATTGCCAGCCCCAGACCGGTTCCGCCCAACTGACGGCTGCGGGCTTTATCGACCCGGTAGAAGCGTTCAAATAGGCGCGGCAGATGCTCCGCGGCAATTCCGAATCCCTGATCCCGAACATTAATAATGCACAATCCGCGCCGGGATTCGAATGAAATTTCAACCGTACTGTTGGCGTTACTGTATTTTATCGCGTTATCAATAAGATTAATGAATACCTGTTCAAGCAGATTGTTGTCGCCGGCAACGCAGTAATTGCATTCGGCGTTAAACGTAATGGTAATATTTTTGCTTTCAGCCTTTGGCGCGCACACCAGGGCCGCAACCTCAATTACATTGCGAATTAGAATCTTATCCTGTTTGATCACTTTGGCGCTGCGTAGATTTTCAATAGCAGCCAGACTCAAAACATCGTCGACCAGCAGTTTCAAGCGAGTTGAATTACGGTCTATAATATTCATCAAACGGGATGCCCTTTCCGGATCATCGGCAATATCGCTGGTCAGGTTTTCCGCCGCACTGGCCAGTGCTGAAAGCGGAGTGCGAATTTCGTGTGAAACGTTGGCAACAAAGTCACGCCGGAAACTTTCCGCGTTATGTTGTTCGGTAATATCAGAAACCACCAGCAGCGCTCCAAGTCCGTTTTCATTTTTTCCGTAAAGCGGAGTACCTTTGACCTGAAAATATATTTTCTCGCCATCCTGGTTAAGCTCACTGAACTCTTCGACCGCGGATTGCGGTTCGGAAAGCAGCGTGTCGGAGAAATCTATCAGGAACGCTTTTCTGATGACCTCGCATAAAGGCCGGCCTTTAGCGTTGTCCGGCAGACTGAGCATCGTCTGTGCAGAAGTATTAAATGCGGTAACGTGTCCCTGCCCGTCTATCGCGATAATTGCGTCACGCATACTTGAAAAGATGGCTTCGCGTTCATTTTTCTGGCTTGTAACCATATCCAGCTGAGTTTTCAACTGTTCCGCCATCGAATTTACCGCTACCGCCAAATCCCGCACAATTCCATGCTGCGGTTCTGGAATTCTAACATCGAGCTTACCATTGGCAATGGTCCGGGCGCTGTCGATGATTCGTCCCATCGGTTCGGTTATATAACGCATTGAGAATATACTGATGATGCCGGTCAAGGCTGCCGCCGCCAACGCGGTGAACAGCATATCCCGTTTGACCAGATCGTGCAGCAACGAAACCTGAGCCACTGAATCCGCTGTGCGCAGAACATAAGGTTCGCCATTGACTTCAATTGGCGCGGCAACATAAATCATTTCTTTTTTCAAGGTCACGCTGTAGCGTCTTTTCTTCATTACATTGCCATCAAACGCCGCGGCAATTTCCGGCCGCCAGCGATGATTGCTCATCTCCTTTGCAGGTTTGCATGAATCGACAATCACTGTCCCTTCTTTATCGATTACTGTTATGCGGGTCTGAGTCGCGGTAAAGAAACGCTGACAATATTTTTTCAGGGCTTTCATTTCGTCGCGTTTCATTAACCTTATCACTTCAGGTGATAAAAGCTCGGTTTTGGTTCTCAGGTGACGCTCGCATTGTTCCAGATACATGCGATTGAAACTGTCACTCCGATACCAGAAATAGGCCAGCAGGCCAATAAACGCAACGAAAATATATGCCGGATACGTATTAACAATACTTTTTTTACTTACCATGATTTTTTCTGTGTTTTTAATTAACATTGATTGGTTTGAATACTCCTATCAATAATAATATACCTCAAGTGTTAGATTCGTGTAAGGGGAATACTAGAAATATCTTTTACTATATTACTGAGCGGCATCAGGTACCTGTTTTGGGTCCAGCAGACCATTTTCCGCCAGATGCAGCAGGAGGAGACGACGCACCTCTTCGATGGCCGAAGGCTTGTCCTGAACGCTGTGTCCGGACTTGACGATCATTTCACTGGAAGCGCCGTCAAGATGAGAACTCCAGTAAGGTACGATGCCGTCTGTTCCGCCGGGAATTCCGGCTTTTTTATCATTGCCGCTGATAGTATGATAAGTAACCCGTCTGGAGAACGGCAGTTCCTCCAGTAAGCGAAGCGACTTGCTGTCGGGGTCTAGGTTTTGTAACCCGGTTTGGAGATAGATCGGGTCTTTATTCTTAATAAGTTTCGTCTTAATCATTATACTGCGGGAGATGTCACGAGTCCGGTCCACCAGGTTTTTAGGCAATGTAATTAAAGAATTGGACCAGCGGACTAGCGACCAGGCCGCGATTTCCGAACCGCGATGAGGCGTCGCCATAAAAATCATTCTTTGGACAAAGGGCAGCTCTTTAAACAATAAAACTTCCGTTAAAAACTGTTTTTGGCTTTTTGAAATATCTTTTTCAATTTTTTCTATCGGCATTCCCAGTAATGCATTGACAACATTGTCGTTACTGTCCTGGATCAGCGTTTTAGACAGCAGTCCCCCCATACTGTGGGCTACAATCACCATTTTTGAGAATTTCGGATTTTTATTGTTCGGATCGAGTTCTTTTTTGGTATTCATCAGTGACTGCCGCAGCAATTTGGCTGAATACAGAATCGGGTTGCCGGTAGAATAGGCAAAGAACCAGAACTGATAGTTGCGCCGGATATTCGGGTCGTTCAACAAAGTATTGAACATCTGGGCCCATGTTCTCGGGTTTGACAGCAATCCATGAACCATGACTACCGGGATTTTATCTTTCTCATACGGGGTAATCTGGTAGAGTCCGGCCAGTTTATCTATTTCAGCCGGGTTCAGTAAGAACAACAATCCTTTTATCATATCAGGTTTTTGCAGATCGTATGCCAGCGGCGTGGAGAAATCCAGCTCCAGCGGAATATCCATATCAAGATCTTTGACTCTGATATCTTCAACGCTCAAGGTGCAGTAGTATTCCAGCCGGGCATCTATAATATTATTTTTTCCATTACTGACCAGCCGCATAAAAAGGGTGACCGGTTGAGATTTGCCATCAATATTTTTCAATGCCGAAGCATGTTCAGGCGCGGAAACAGTGCATATTAACGGGACTCCAACACCGGGGCGATGACTGAAGGTATTAAAGTTCTCTGGCAGGTAATCAGGACAGAATAATATCTTCTTGTGGTATTTCTTCAAGGGAAAAGGAACCTTATAGAAAGGTTTTTTGAAACGCATCCGCATGCCTGTAGCTGTCGGCACCGAATAGGAGTCTTTAAATAACAAATCTTTTGACTGAAGGTACTGAGCTACTTCCCGCAAAGAGTTATTGTAATACCGGGTTACAAAAAAGACTATAGGAGAATACTGCGGCGGCTTCTCCGGATATAAAGGTTGGGTAAACAGATAATAATAACTATAACATAAAGCCGAAGCGAAATACCTGATTGCCACGTCAGGATTATCACTGTTGCGATTCCCTAGGGCTGAACACATATCGGCCAGCACCAGCAGATAACGACGTTCCGGCTTCTGCTTGAAACGGTCGTCAACAATTCTGATTACTTCATCCGGGTCGGTCTCGAATTCTTCCCGCAGCAGATTTGAATTCAGGAAATTGTTGGTATAGTTTGAAACCTCTTCACTCCACCCGGCACCGATTGAATATAATTCCCGGTAACGTTCTTTATTATTGACCTTGACAAGTTTGATTCCACTATTGCAGCCTGATAATAAAACAATAATGCCGGAAAGCGCTGACAAATAAATTTTTTTCATAAAAACAACCTCGCATATTTCAAAAACATATTTTAATCTACTGTCTCTTTTCTGTTTTGACAACTTTAAATAATGTTTATCATTGATTTATTTTCATACAACTAATAAAAGCTGTTGATATATAAGTTTTTGCGGTTTTTAACATTTTTCTAATATTTGGACAATGAAAAATACATAAAGAAGAGCTACATTAGAACCATAATAAAGAATTCTAACCGTTAGGCAATAAAAAACAAGTTAATATGAAATAAAGAAAGAGAAACAAGATGCCGAAAGAAAGAATACTGATAATTGAAGATGAAGACGATATCAGAGAAACCATAAGATTCAGTCTGGAAAAAGAGGGCTGGAATGATATAATTGAAGCTGGAACCGGGGAGGATGGGCTTGATTCGGCGATGAAATTTTCACCCGACCTGATTCTGCTTGACCTGATGCTTCCCGGCATGGACGGCTTGACAGTCTGTCGTAAGTTGAAAGCTCAGGATGAAACCAAAAATATTCCGGTTATCATGCTGACCGCGAAAAGCGATGAAAGCGATATTGTGGTCGGGCTGGAAGTCGGGGCTGATGATTACGTGACCAAACCGTTCAGTAATAAAGTGCTTTGCGCAAGGATTCGTTCGGTGATGCGACGCAGTCAAAGTGCCTCGGAAGAGGATGAAGCCAATATCGTCAAACGCGGCGACCTGGTCATGGACAAGGATCGGCGTATTGCGTCAATTGGCGGCAAGGACCTTGATCTGACCTACTCTGAATTCGAACTGCTGTTTATGATGGCCCGAAAATTCGGTCGGGTGTTCACCCGCAACCGGATCGTCAACGAACTGCGAGGTGATGACTATCCGGTAACGGAAAGAGCCATCGACGTTCAGATCGTCGGACTGCGCAAGAAGTTGGGTGATTACGGTAAACTGATCGAAACAGTTCGCGGTGTCGGTTACCGTTTCCGCGACTGAAAACTTTCCTTATCCACGAAAATCACAAAACAAGATTTATATTTTTCAGCTTTTGCTGGAAAATATAAATTTTAACGCTTTAAATATTAACTTTTTATTGTCCCCGCCAATGCTGTTTGGGCTCTTTATTGCCAAAGGTTTGCAAAATCAATCCGATGTTTGGCGTCATATTAGATTTCTTCCGGCTCAGAATATAATCATTTCTAGTTTCTAATTCCTAATTGCCCTGCGCGGTGCGCTCGCGCTCATATATGTTCTAATTATAAATAAAAAGACCCCCTTCTTTTCGAATATTAAAATTCTAAAGCGGAAGGGGGTGTCCAAAAAAAGACGGGAGTTAGACTTTAGCAGCTTCCCAGGTCTCTTTTTTCACAAATGCAGTCAGGCTGCGACCGTCAGCGGTTTTGGCCTTGAAAGCATATCTTTCGTTGCCTTTTTTTCCGTAAGTGACCTTTTCGGTGACTTCGGCGGTTACTTTTGCTTTGGCTTTTACGTCGTAGAATGAATGTTTCATTTCCTACTCCAAGTTTAAGTTCCTTATTTATCCGCATTTTGAATGCGGGGCGCAGATTACTACTTGGAATATAGCTGAACAGAAATGATATGTCAAGTAGAAAATCCGGTTTGAGCGAGAAAAAATCGCTTTTATAATGAAAAAAGCCGCATTTTTATGCGGCTTTCAGGTAAAATCAGTAAAAATCCCTGCTCAAAACAGGAAAATTATTTTTTTTACTATTTTTATTATTTTTTAGGCTCAATCTTGTCAAAACCGCATAAAGGACGCAAAACTTCAGGAATTATCACTGATCCGTCGGCCTGCTGGTTGTTTTCCAGGATCGCAATTGCGACCCGGTCGGTCACTGCGGTAGCGCTGATGGTGTGGACAAATTCGCGTTTGCCTTCAGCGTCTTTATAGCGAATCCCGAGACGGCGAGACTGGAAGTCTGTCAGGTTGGTATTAGACGTAACTTCACGATAGCCGCCGAAGCCGGCGAACCAGGCTTCGATATCGAACTTTTTATAGCCGGGAGCGCCAAGATCACCGACACAGACATTAACGACCCGGTAAGGAATGCCAAGTTGCTTCAACAGGTGTTCTTCGTTATCCAGGCATTCTTTATGACGCTGCGGAGAGTTTTCCGGCAGGCAGAAGATGATCTGTTCGACTTTCTGGAACTGATGCACCCGGAAAATTCCGCGAGACGCTTTACCGTAACTGCCGGATTCGGTCCTGAAGCACGGAGAGTAAGCGGTATAGCGCAAAGGCAGTTCAGCCGCGTCAAGCACTTCATCGGCATGATAACCGACCAAAGTTTGCTCGGAAGTCCCGATCAATGCGAGATCCTCGCCTTCGAGCGAATAAGTCTGGTCGGCAAAGAACGGCAGATAACCGGTACCGTACAGGGTATGTTCCTTGGCAACGCAAGGAGTGACGAAATTGGTGAAACCGCGTTTGATAAGTTCCTGCTGGGTCCAGAAGAACAGCGCGTTTACCAGCTGGGCCCCCTTGCCTTTCCAGTAGTAGAAGCCGGACTGAGCCACTTTTGCGCCGCGCTGGGTATCGATAATATCCAGCAGTTCCGCCAGTTCCTGATGGTCTTTGACTTCAAAATCAAATTCCGGCAGGACGCCTTCTTTGCGCAGTTCCTCGTTGGCGGCGTCATCATCGCCGTCCGGAACGTCGTCGGCCAGCAGATTAGGCAGCCAGGCCAACTGGCCGTCGATCACGGTTTTCAACTCATTCTGCTCAGTTTCAATCGCGGTCAGCTTTTCTTTGATTTCCTTGACCTGATCACGGGCGGCCGGATTATCCCGGCACTCTTTGCTGAGACGGTTACGGTCGGCCCGCAAGGTTTCAGTCTGCTGAATCAGTTCACGGTATTTGACGTCATTCGCGACAATCGCGTCGACATCCACGTCGCAACCGCGACGCGCACTGTTTTTCTTGATCATTTCCGGGTTTTCCCGGAGCAGTTTAATATCAATCATTTCTGCTCTTCCTTATTATTATTACTTGACATAACTGGTCTTAAGTTATATATTATATCAGCGACTATCAGAGAATCACCGTCACCGGAGGTTCCGCCTTTTAAAGGGATGGCCGCTCATTTTTTATACCGTAAAAAATATTTCTCGATAAAATTTGAATAATCAGTAAAGCCCTGAATATCATCCTTAATGTTTGTTGTAAATTCTTCAATTGATTTAAATACCTGACGATGTACTGGACTTACTTGAAATCCCAATTTAAACTCTTCAAATTTTCGCAAATAATATGCAATCATATCAATGATCTGAAGAGGATATGATTTCTGGGAATCAACAAAAAATCCCTTCTCAATCAAAGAACTGGTATTTAAACTGGAATTTCTGTCCAAACGAAGAACCTTCAACGCCTGTTCAGCATCAGCAACACCTTCGCGCTTTTCGTCAAAAATAAGAATACCGTGTTTCCGGTTTTTCTTCAAAAAGCAATCAACATTCATACAGATAAACGGCAAAGCCATTATATACGGTTGAATTCTGACACCTTCACCATATCTTTCCAGGCAAAATTGACCAAAACGTTTTTTATCTATGCTGATGTAAAATATTTTATTCGAAAAGTATTTTTCGGTCAATTTAAATATCGCGTCTCGGAACTCAATAGTTTGAGCTTTTGAAAAAGATTTAAATGATCTCCGCCTGCTTACCATATCCATTGCATGCAGTTCAAAATCATCAGGAATTTCACCTCCATTGAAATCTTTGACTACTGTCAAAAACTCCCTTTCAATATCAAACCATTGTCTTTTCTCCATTGCGAGAGCCGCCATCAGAAAAACCGGCTGCTGAGGATCACTCAGTTTCAAGCCGGTATCTCCGCTCTCGTCAATGTATATCAGATACATATATTTCCTGTTTATTTAAATTGCGGCATCGGGAAATCGCGGGTGAAGGTTTTGACCTCTTCCGCGATAGCGGCCAGAGCGGCGTCATCTTCGGCCACGTCAATGGCGCGTTCGATGAATTCGGCGATCTTGACCATTTCGGCTTCTTTCATGCCGCGGGTTGTGACGGCCGGGGTCCCGATACGGATACCTGAAGTGACAAACGGCGACTCGGGATCAAACGGGATCATGTTCTTATTGACCGTGATTGCCGCTTTATCCAATGCGTTGGCGACAACTTTGCCGGTAGCGCCTTTAGGACGCAGGTCAACCAGCATCAGATGGTTGTCAGTGCCGCCGGAAACAATCCGCAAACCGCGCTTGACCAGTTCATCCGCCAGTTTGGCGGCATTCAAGCGGACCTGTTTCTGATAGGCCTTGAAATTGTCTTCCATGGCTTCCTTGAAACAGATGGCTTTGGCCGCGATAACATGCATCAGCGGACCGCCCTGGAGTCCGGGGAAGGTTTTTGAATTGATCTTTTTAATATATTCCTCTTTACAAAGAATCAAACCGCCGCGCGGTCCGCGTAGAGTCTTATGGGTAGTGGTGGAAACAACGTCGCAATACGGCACCGGGCTTTCGTGTTCGCCTGCGGCGACCAGACCGGCAATGTGGGCCATGTCCATGAAGAGTTTGGCTCCGACGCTGTCGGCAATCTCGCGCAGACGTTTGAAATCGATAGCGCGCGGATAAGCGCTGGCGCCGGCAACCAGCAGTTTCGGCTGGTGTTCTTTCGCCAAACGTTCGATTTCGTCATAATCGATCATTTCGGTTTCTTTGTCAACGCCGTAAGGGACGATGTTATAAAGCATACCGGAAAAGTTCATCGGGTGACCGTGAGTCAGGTGACCGCCGTGATCGAGGCTCATAGCCAGAACGGTGTCGCCCGGTTCGATCAGGGCGAAGTATACGGCCATGTTGGCCTGACTGCCGGAGTGCGGCTGCACGTTGGCGGCTTCGGCCCCGAAAAGTTTGCAGGCGCGTTCGATCGCCAGTGCTTCAGCCTTGTCAACAAACTCGCAGCCGTTATAGTAGCGTTTGCCGGGGTAACCTTCGGCATACTTATTGGTCATGACCGAACCCTGAGCGGCGCGAATAGCGCAGCTGGTGAAGTTTTCGCTGGCGATCAGCTCAATACCTTCATCCTGACGTTTAGCCTCTGCATCGATCGCGGCGGCAATTTCCGGGTCAATCGCCCGGATCGCGGCAATATCGTCATAAGAATTGACTTCAATATCCATCAGTCTGCGGGCATGACGTTCTTCCGAACTGAAAGAGCCGCCCAACCAGGCTTCAACTACTTCCCATGCTTTATCATTGTCGATATATTCGCCCGGCAGCACCAGAGCGTTTGAGCAATTGTGTTCACGGCTCTTGACCGCTATTTCAGCACAACCGGAGACAACCGCGCGGACGCCGTGAAAACGATTGGCGTTGATACCCATGCCAACGCCGGAACGGCAGATCAGAATAGCGCAGTCCGCTTCGCCGAGTGAAACCATTTTGGCGGCTTTACCGGCAAAATCCGGATAGTTATCGGTCGGGTCAAGTTCGTAAGGGCCGCAGTCGATAACGGAAATGTTTTTAGCTGACAGCTTATCCATCAGAAAAGCTTTAGTTTCAAAACCGCCATGATCGGCAGCGATCGCCAGTTTGAGATTTTCTTTGGTACTCCAGTCAATGATTTTCATGTGCGATACTCCGTGGATAATTAAAAATAAAATTGCCTTTTGAAAATAAGCGGTTAATATATCACACAAACCGTTTTTTGCCAACATTTAAAAAGGTGGTTTTTCAGGAAAATTTGCATCCAATATTCAACCACGAAAACCCGGAAACTGTTTTAACCACGAAATCCACGAAAGAACACAAAAATTTCCTCAAATCCTTTATGGGAGCACGTGGCTCCTGCCGAGCAGAAAGCAATACTGCCCCATACGTTTCTCTGTCTTAGCCCTGAAAGGGTGTAATATATTATAGCCCGGGGTGATAGAGCGATAGCGATTTGAACCCCGGGTAATATTTTCCCATAATATTAAGCGCTGTAAGTGCGAAACATAAAAATGGGAGCGCGTGGCTCCAGCCGCGCAGAAAGCGCATTATGCCTCCCTGATAATTTCTGAATAAACACGCGTATGTTTATAATGATAAAATTGACTTAATTCCATTGGACGTTATAGTAGTGAAAATATTTATTACACCACGGAGGATCACTGAGAAATGTTTAAGTTTTCAGCTCAAGCTGAAAAACAAAAAACTTTTTCGTGACTTTTCGTGGGGTTCGTGGTTAAACTTTTATAGCACGGGATGATTATATGGCGCGTATTCTGGTAATTGACAGCTTCCTGGCAAAATGTATAAAAACTTTCCAGGCGTGTATCGAACCTGAAATTAATTCCGATATATGTATTGATTATGAAATCGGTCTGGAAAGCGCTATGGCACGATTCAAACAGCAGAAATATGACCTGGTGGTAATCGAATCACTCGTTGTATGGCCTAAAAACAACCTTGCGGGAAGAATCAAAAGTTTTATCAAACGATGTCTGAACAAGCTGACGGGTAATTCAGAATTTGAACCGGACATTTGGGATATGATTAACGCCTCTAGTGACTTTGACGTGACTTCTCCGGCTCAGTGTATACCGTTACTGCGGGATAACAATCCGGATGCGCGTTATATAGTGACCTGTCACATGAGGTCCGGCTTTGAAAAAGATGAACGTAAAATGCTGGAAGATATTCCTGAAATTATTGCGGTATTGAATTATCTCAGCAGCGATAGCAACAAGAAAAAAATCTTGAAAATTATTGCCGCTCGACTTAATTGAGTTATGGGAGCGCCGCAGGCCACTGCGGCATTTCACATATATAAAGAAGTAAGATTGAATTGATAATCTTTCGGAGCGCCGCAGGCCACTCCGGCATTTCACATATATAAAGAAATAAGATTGAATTGATAATCTTTCGGAGCGCCGCAGGCCACTGCGGCATTTCACATATGTAAAAAAAAAACACAACCGTCTATATTGTCAAAAAATGTTATCATATTTTCAACGTCATTTCACTGAAGAATATAATATATCGATATCAATGCCGCAGTGGCCTGCGGCGCTCCGAAAGAATACATTTGCCGCAGTGGCCTGCGGCGCTCCGAAAGAATACATTTGCCGCAGTGGCCTGGGCGCTCCGAAAGAATAACAAATTACTTGAAGCATTACGTGACGCGCCAGCGCCACATCGAAGAAACCGGGAATATCCCCCCGAGCTTGTCACGGGACATATAGGAGCCCTTATCTTAACATAGCCCGGCTTATAAATACAAAGTGAAATTGCGCACGGAGATTCTGTACCATTCTGATTTAGTTACCGGCTCGGCATATTCTTCGGGATTTACCCAAAAATCAAACCCATTTGATTCGATTGTAAAAACGCCGTCTTCCCATATTTCATCAACTTGCCCTATGACCACAAACGCGCCAATCTCATTTTTATATTGTTTGATTTCTTGAACTATACTCTTATTTCCGTTCGTTATCTTTTCTACTTCAAGAAGGTCATAGTCAGATTCTCCACAACCATTTTTTAAATACGCCAATCCCTCAACGTTTTTGCATCGAAAATATACAACGTCAGGCTGATTTTCTACGGGACTAGTTTCTATTGGTTTTGCTATTTTCATGTTAGTCGAATTCGCATAACAAGTTATTATATAGTTTTCAGATTTCATCCATATGATATATATTAAAGATAACATATACAATGTTTTCAATTTGGGTTTTCATTTGCGGTTTGATCTACTTGGGATCTGCCCCCATTTTGAATAATATTTTAAACTTAAACAAGTCATGAAATCACCTGAGAACATCTCTTTGATTGATTTTTTGACGTAAAAAATTTGATTTAAGCTTTTTCCGGTGTCATCTCAATCGGAATATACTGCTTATTCCCCGGTATTGCAAATAAGGTTGATGGGGAGTTTCTTATGTGCCGCCCTTACAGGTAATTCTTCAGTCTTTTTTCGAGGATAAATACACATTTAAATCACTGTAAAATGAATTTATTTGAAGACTTCGGGGCTGGTCATTCATTCATGGAGGGCGAAACTCCGTTGAACCGGACATGCCGAGCAGACGGTCGGCTCGAGGGACACTCGCCCTCCATGGACATTCGTCTTGAAATGATGTTTGATTTGCCTTGAGAAAATCCTGAGGAATTATCCATTACAGGGCTTATTTTTTTCTGATGGATTATTTCCTGGGGTTCATTCGTTAATTCGCCGGTCGGAGCCCGGCTCCTACGATCTTTCCAGGCTGGGTATATGCCGCGCTTTCAGCGCTAACAAAGGACGTTATGCTTGGAATATCCCCCCGAGTTTGTGTCTCGGGACATATCGGAGTGCGGTTAGATTTAACCGCTTTGGCACATAGGGCCTGGCTGATCACTATAGTTGTTCCGCAACTATGTTGCGGCCTCTAATGTAGTACTATTCAGCTATGGCAAAATTATTTTTTAGAGAAGATAAATCTGATATGTTATCTTAAATACCAGTTTCATAATTTTTTTCTCTTTAACTTTTTCCGTTTTTTAACTCTCTGTGACTTTCTTTTTTTATTTGTTATCTTCTTGCTCTAAACTTTCTACATCTTCTGGAGGAGGGAATAAGCTGGATTGGTCTCCATCTATTGTTTGCTTTTTTGACGAATCTTCGCGGTTGCTTTTTGGTGAATTTGCTTCAAGTTGTTTTAAAGAATAAATATTTATCGATACATGAATGATTATATATATAATAACTAGGATTATGTAATAACGACGCAAGTTTCTCGAATCAATTTTTTTTAATATAGTCACACCATCCAGTGATTCGTTAAGATTAACTAAATGGGCTTCAATTCCCTTAAAAAAATCTTTTAAGAAAAATCTTAACGTGAAATAAAATAAACACACAATTACAGGTGTATACCAAAATATAATTTCTTGACGCCTGTAATTAATAAAATCCTCCTCTGAAACAACATTGTAGCGACCATGACTATGAACCATATAAAAGCCTTCAGGAGTTTTCTTCCCGGAAAGAGCAGAGCCTTTCAAACGAAAACCATTAATAGCATATGCAACAAAATTTAGCATAAAAAAACATATATATATAAGGATAACCCAAGCTAATATTTTTTGAATCTTAAATTTATACTTGAATATCATTCTTATTACTTTGACTGGTTAAGTAAACAGTATAGGTATTGGGGGCATTAATTAAGGTTTCTGCTAGGCATGACCCCATGTTGAACATTTTTTTAAACTTAAACAAGTCATAAAATTACCTGAGAACATCTCTTTGATTGATTTTTTTGACGTAAAAATTTTGATTTGAGCTTTTTCCGGTGTCATCTCAATCGGAATATACTGCTTATTCCCCGGTATTGCAAATGATGATAAAACCTCTAGCAACTTCTTCAAGAAATAACCCTAAGACCATAAAAAGCCAAATTTCGAACTAAGTTCAAAATCAACAAAAAATGGGTTAGCCCCCTGAAATATACAAAAGATTGCTCAGTCGGTTCGTTATTTGTCCATTATTCTCTTGAATTGATTTTGGGAATAGCGTTACTTTGTTTTTCCAGTCTGCGTTTTTTTAATTCTTTAAGACGTTCCTTATGACCTTTGTCCAGATCGTATTTCTGCTTAGCAATAAGCCAGTTTTGCTTTTGGGCTTGTTTTTGAAATTCATTTTCATCCATTGTCTTAATATAACTGTCAGGCTTGCTTTCGTAATAAGATTCAGGTTTAGATCCAATAACATCTTTTAAGAGTAATATATACCTTTTATTTCTACACCTAGGAGAAGCTACAATGATAGTATTTTCAGCTGCATTTTTATATGTGTCTTTGAGTTGCGCATCATATAAAAAAGGAGATTCATATTCGGTGTGGAAACTTTTTCCATCGTTGACGTTAGCACTGGGCACATATTTATCCTTTTTTTCTGCTATCCCTGTAAATAAATCTTCAAATTTACTTGGAAGCTTATTGTGGATTTTCAAGTGCTTCTTCAATGCTATTCTTATTCTATTAAGCTCTGTTAATATTGGCCTTTTGTATCGATTCGAATTATGGACATAATTATATGTTAGATTTAAAATGCATATGATCATTAAAATTACAAAAAGAAATATTTCGAATAAAGTCTTCTTTTTCATTTTATTTATTTCCAATTTACAAGAAAATATGATATTTCAAAAATAGAATTAAATGTTCAACCAATATCGTAGCATTCACTTTGGGATTGATAATTTACTTGGGTTTTCATTTGCGGTTCTACTTGGGATCTGCCCCCATTTTGAATAATATTTTTAACTTAAACAAGTCATAAAATCACCTGAGAACATCTCTTTGATTGATTTTTTTGAAGTAAAAATTTTGATTTGAGCTTTTTCCGGTGTCATCTCAATCGGAATATACTGCTTATTCCCCGGTATTGCAAATGATGATAAAACCTCTAGCAACTTCCTCAAAAAATAGCTTTAAGACCATAGAAAGTCAAATTCAAAATCAACAAAAAAAATGGGCCAGACCCCAAAAGTGCTCAGCCCCCTAAATACTTTATCGCCCGACTGATAGCAAGTTGCTTAACTGATAGCCTGGATTTCTGGTCTGAATGCCCCAATCTGAAAAATGTTTATATGTATACCACCAACCGGAACGCTGTTACTCTTTTCAGGGTTTCGCTTTCGTTCCGCTTTTGCTATCTTTTATATACTGTTTTAGAAATTTAACAATATTATCATAGCCTTTATATTCTGCTGTTGACAAGGCTGTATATCCATCAGCATCTTTTCGGAGTATTTTTGCTCCACGATCAACTAAATACTTAACCATCTCCAAATTATTTACATAAATAGCTTCATCTAAGGGGGAATGTAACCCTTTTTGTTTGGGCACTTTATTTACATCTGCACCGTGTTCTACAAGAAGTTTTACCACGTTTAATTTTTTTTGTTGAATTGCTACTGTTAACGGAAAGCCTCCAAAACCTTCTATATCTGTTTTTGCCCCATTTTTTAACAGATATTTTATTACTTGATATTGGTTTTGGTGAATAGCATCATCTAATGGAGTTCCCGGAGTTAGGCCATAGCTTTTTGTATTGATATTAGCTCCATGGGAAAGCAATATTTTTACAGCGTCAAGTTTTCCCTGACTTGCAGCATGGTGCAATGGGGTTTCTCCCGTACTCGGAAATACTGCATTGACATTCGCTCCTTTCTTTAACAGCTTAACTATTCTCTCATTCTGACCGAATGCGGCCGCTGCGAATAATTCTCTATCAAGCATTGTAATCTTTTTCACAGATTCTTTTTTACTTTTCTCTTTTACTTTTTCTCCGCAACTTATAGAGAAAAACAAACTACCAATCATAAGATAAGTAAAATATTTTTTCATAATAAACTTCTGCTTAGCACTAATACTGAAAAATTTCATGTCTCAAAGTGTCGTAGATGCATCATTTCAAACCGTACATCTTATCCAATTGATCGGCTTTTGTCAATAATTTCTTCTTGAGTTCCGGAGGATAATGAAATTCCTTATCCAGAGAATTAATTAAGTCAGTACAGGTTTCAATATTCCGGACTACAAAGCCCTGAACATGGCCGTCGCGAAACGCGACATTGAAATAACTGTGGTGATTGCCGGGAATATCAAAGATAATCGGAGTATCGGGTAATCCGCCTTTATTCGAATAATCATCTTTGAAGCCGCCAAAGTAAATATAAGAACAATTTTCCTGTTCCAACGGTTGAGATGGTGTTGAGGCTGTATTTGTGGATGGGCAAGTATAAACTTTTGAATCGGACAGGTAATTTCCTGCCCGCAGTTGTTCAAGTCCCTCCCAGCCATTTTTTTCAGGAAAAGAATCGTGGAAATCCATGGCATATTGTTTCAGGCTCAGGGAAATTTGTTTCAAGTTGCTGCAGCAACTTATCTGACGGGCTTTTTCCCGGGCGGAACTAAGCGCCGGAAGCAGCATTCCGGCAAAAATAGCAAGAATTGGAACAGATATGACGACAATAATCAAGATCTTAAGTGCCAACGGCATTTTTTTCGGGGTACGGACCGCGCTTTCCCCGCCGCAATCAACACACAAAACCATGTGGTCGCCAACTTGTTTACCGCATTTTTTACAGAACATATTATCTCCTCCCTATAATAATTAAAATGTTAACCACGAACCCCACGAAAAAGTTTTTTTATTTTTCAGCCAAAGCTGAAAAGTTAAACGCTTCAGGCGGAGTAATTTAAAAATTTTTCTTTCTTTTTTACTTTTGTCGATCCCGTCCTAATAGTGTGTAGTAAAAATATTCAGAACTGCCAGGCGGACCGGATGGCAACGTCAATATCTTTTTCGTTTTCAACCACCGCCTGGATTGCCGCTTTCATGCCTTCAACTTGGGTTGCAACCGACATACTGGGCATTCCGACATTTTCATCGAGCGCGGCGGTCTGCGGCAGTGCCGGAAGATGAATCCACCCTGCCCTGATCGGCAGTTGATTGACCGCGATATAATTAAGAACCCCATACATCAAAAGATTACAACCGAAAGTTCCAGCGGCATCGGAAATATCCGACGGAATTCCCGCGTCACGCATTGCCCGGACCATCGCCCGCAGCGGTAAAGTGGCATAATAAGCCGCCGGTCCGCCGGGAACAACCGGCTCGTCCTGGGGTCGTGCTCCCGACATGTCACCCATGTCGTAGCGGGGGGCGTCGATCAGGTTTTGCGCGATCCGTTCAACCGTGATCATACTGCGACCGCCGAATTCGCCCATCATTATTACAACATCCGGAGAAATACGGTCGATTTCATCGGTAACGGTTTTAATCATCTCTTTGAAGATACTTGGAGCTATCACCTTGTGGATTTTCGCACCGGCAACAGTCATTCCGTCGAGGGCATCCGCAACAGCCTTAGCCGGGTTGGCACAACTTCCCGCCCAATCACCAAAGCCTGATAAAAGAATCTTTTTCATAATCCCATGTACTCCTTAATCTATACAAGTATAGACTCATGCGAAGCTATTATTTACACCATGAAGAGCATGAAGAACATGAAGAAGTATTTAAAATTTCAGCATAAGCTAAAATATAAAAAAACTTTTTCGTGACTTTTCGTGATTTTTCGTGGTTAATATTTGCATTTCGCACGACTCTTTATAGCAAGTAACTATTCCAAGTAATATATGGTAGACAAGAACAAATTACAAGTAAAAATAATCCGCTTTTTGAAATTAAGCATTACGCATTTTTACGATGATCGCGTCGGCTACTTCGGTCGTGGTTGCGGTACCGCCGAGATCGGGAGTTCTGACAACTCTTTCGGCTAAAACCGCTTCCATCGCGGACATGATCAAATTGGCAGACTCGCCCTGCCCCAGGTGTTCGAGCATCATGACGATCGACCAGATTGTTCCGACCGGATTGGCAATACCTTTGCCCGCGATATCCGGGGCCGAACCATGGATCGGCTCGAACATACCGGGATATTTACGTTCAGGATTGATGTTGGCGGACGGGGAAATCCCGATACTGCCGAGCATGGCTGAACCAAGGTCGGTCAGAATATCGCCGAACAGGTTGCTGGCAACAATAAGTTTCAGGACCTGGGGCTTTAAAATGAAGAATCCCGCCAGCGCGTCAACATGAATGCTCCAGCGTTCGATATCAGAATAATCCGCGCCGACTTCCTTGAAAACCTTATCCCAAAAGACCATGGAATAGTTCAAGGCGTTTGATTTTGTCGCGCTGACCAGGCTTTTGATGTCGTGCTCGACGGCGTAGTCAAAAGCGTAACGGATGATCCGTTCGGTCCCCTTGCGGCTGAAATGCGCTTCCTGAACAACGTTTTCCTCCGGCGTATCCGGATTGTCGATATAGCCTTTGCCGCAGTATTCACCCTCGGAATTTTCCCGGATAACCACAAAATCAATATCCGAATTATGCTTGACTTTGACCGGGGAATCCAGTCCTTCCAGCAGTTTAACCGGGCGCATATTGACATATTGTTCAAATTCCTGACGAATCGGCAGCAGCAGCCCGCGCAATGAAACATGGTCCGGCACACCTGGAAAGCCGACCGCACCAAGCAGAATTGAATCACAGTCGGCCAGGATTTTCATTCCGTCTTCAGGCATCATAGCGCCGTGTTTCAGGTAATATTCACAACTCCAGGGCAGTTCATCATATTCAAATTGAATACCGCCATGAATCTCGGCGGCGGCGTTCATAACTTTACAACCTTCCCGCACGACATCGACGCCGATGCCGTCACCGGGGATAAGCTTGATATTAATCCGGTTCATAATTTCATATCCATTCGTGTCTGTAATTGAATTCAGAGGTATTATTATCATTCCAGCGCGCATTGGTCAAGTCATAAAAATCATATGTCCCAGCCAGACGCGGTATGGAATAAACGTCTTTAGCGAAAAGGTAAGTAAGTCCCAGCATATTGTCGCGATACACCGTAAACGATCCCTGCATGTCGTCTTTCACCCTGCCCTCAATCGGGATTTTTGCCCGGGTAACCAGCAGCGGCAGCCGGCCATAACGGTAAATTTCAAGTTCCAACGGTGACGAATCCCGCAATTTTTCCATGGCTTCGCGTTCCAGTTCCGGCCATGCCTGAACCCGTTTGACTCCGAAATCAGACAACTGTTCAATCGCCAGAGAGTTGCAAACCGGGAACGGATACGCGGTGCAAATAAAGATATCTTTATATTCCAGAAGTAAATCAAACTGGAACAGCGAGGTAACCCGGAAGCGTCGGATTCCGGCTTCATAAGCCTCGGCAACCCGTTTACGCAACGCTTCAAGCCGGTTTTCAGGACAAAACGTCGGGAGAATCACCTCGGAAGTTTTCCGGTTGTAATCGTAAATAGATACCGCAAGAACACATTTTTTATCTGCCGGCAGACATCCTTTGGGAACTACGGCGGCAGTTTCGTCATAATGTTTCTTCAAATCTATTTCAGATGGCGGGGCGATGGAGGTAAAAGCAACTCTGAATTGTTCCATAGCCTCAAGTCCGGCGGAGAATACGGCTTTGTCTCCGGCCGCTTCAAGCAGCCACTCCTGCATTTCCAGCCGGACCTTTTTCAGCTCTCCGGCCGGGATAAACAACTCGCCGTCAATATTTTTCAAAGGAATGTTGACCTTATACTCAAATTTGGCCGGAACCTTCAAGCCTTCTTCCAGTCCTTCCGGCGTCAAAGGCCGATTCTGCGCCGGTTTGACAATACAGTTGAAATATTTTTCAGGGTAACCGGCAAGGTTAAGCAGTTTAAGGGTAATGCCTTTAATCGATGCCGACGCTTCGAGTTCAAGAACCGGTTTACGGGCCGACAGTTGAGCAATTCTGGCATCATAGGATTCCAG
Source organism: Victivallales bacterium (assembly GCA_963676655.2). GTDB lineage: Bacteria > Verrucomicrobiota > Lentisphaeria > Victivallales > Victivallaceae. The sequence goes on from CAXXKX010000005.1 coordinate 32,048, forward strand.
ACTTTCCCCGATCTTGAATACCCGACCGCGAAACGGTACTTCCTTATCGCAAAAAATAAAACAGTTCTTGCCGGCGGAGGCTTTGGTGGCAGAGCGGCCTTCCACCCGCATCGCGGTAATGGTCAGGGAGGTTCCCTCGTCTCCCGAATCGGATTGAACCCTTATCCGGTCGCCGAGATGCAGACGGTGTTTGACGTTGCAGACAAAGCCGTTATCAGCCCGTTCCGTAACCATGGCGCAAAGCTGTCCGGTTGTCCCCGGCGAATCATGCTGGACCAGCTGTTTCATTGACTCTTCAGTATAGAAACCATGCGACCATTTGCGGCCATAGGTGGTGCTGAGCATTTTACGGGCCTCACGCAACAGTTTCCCGGTCAGTTCCGGCGCGTCCAGCACCATCCGATAGGCGCTGGTTACTTTTGCCACATAATCCGGTTTACGCAGCCGCCCCTCAATCTTGATCGACGATACGCCGAGGCGTTTGAATTCCGGAATCAGGTCAAGCGTATACATATCCTGAGGTGAAAAGAAAAAGCCGTTGCCTTTATCGGTGTAATAACGCCGGCGGCAGGGTTGTTTACAGCGGCCGCGATTGCCGCTCCAGCCGCCGAGCCAGGATGAAAACAAACAGCCGCCTGACAAAGAACAACATAAAGCACCATGTCCGAAGACTTCGACCTCCAGTTCGGTTTTCCGCATTATCAGCTCCAGTTCCTCAAGCGTTATCTGGCGCTCAAGAATAACCCGTTTGATGCCGAGTTCAGCGGCAACGGCGATCCCTGAACTGTTATGGATCCCCATCTGGGTTGAGGCGTGGACCTGCAAGCCGGGAAAATATTCCCGCAGCATTCCGGCTATACCCAGATCCTGAACAATGACCGCATCCGGCTGCAGTTCGTAAAGATCCGCCGCCATCTGCGCCGCTTCCGGCAGTTCGCTTTGCTTGACCAGAGTGTTAAAGGCAATATAGACTTTTTTACCGCGTTCATGGGCATAGTCAATCACTCCGGCCATTTCATCCAGCGAGAAATTATCCGAGCGTTCGCGGGCGTTGAATTTAGGCAGACCGCCATAAATCGCGTCCGCGCCGTTATCGAACGCCGCCAGGGCGCAGGCGGAATTTCCGGCCGGAGCTAAAAGTTCAGGTATTTTAAGTTGAGTCATAATATTCTTTCAATTTGTTTTCAGCCATATAATATAGCGTTTCAAACGCAAAGAACAACCTGTTCAGGATATTTTGATTTGACATTATGAGACAAAGGATATATTTTTAATTATATACAGATGGGATCGGGACAATATGATTGAGTTGAAAAAATTAACATACCGGCAACTGAAAATTGCTTATGTGTGCGTGATGCTGTCTCCATTACTTGTATTTGCCGGAATTTATTTTATCCGGCCAAGCACAATTCATTGTCATTTCGACCTGGCTACCGGTGAATATGTCATAACGACGTATCGCAGGTTGATATTTACCAGTTGGGGATATGAGAAGCGTATACCATATTCACGGCAACTTTATCAACGATATAATATAGGATACAATAAGCCATTACTGATTTTATCTGCGGTATCTGGATATCCTCTTTTCGGGCGAAGGAGAGGCCCCGAAGTAGATTGCAATGTTCCCCATGCCATGATCTGTAATATTATGAAGAGATTCAGTCCTCCTGAAAAGGAGGTGAAAATATTATATAAACATTGCGTTGATATGTACCTGAATAAAACACATTCAAAAGAAGTCAGATCATATCTAAAACAACAATATGATCGCTACAATGAGCCAAATATGCAAAAGATGTGGAAAGAGATCATGGCTGATCCGACCAAACCTGAAAACGGATATAAATTTTTTGAGAACAGTGATGACCTTGTATGTTTTTTTCGGAAATATCGTGCAGATTACCCACGGCAACTCTCTCCGGAAGTCATGGATCTTATTCAACGAAATTATCCCGATCTATTTTTCATGGATGAATATTTATATAACCCTTCTCTGGAAAATTTGTTTGAACTTGGCCGTTCATTGTGTTGGCAGGGAAAATATAGTGGGAGAGCTGACATGGCTTTTAAGAAATTGGATAAAGCGGGAAAACTTGATGACTTTCTAAAAATCATTATGCCGAAAGATTTGCCCAAACTACCAGGTCCCAGCCTCCCGACTATCAAAAACAATGTAAAATTTTACCCTGGCGGGTATAACTATTACACACACACATTTCGTGATATACCGAACCGGCAAGCTGCCCTGCATTTTCTGATGCACCCATTATTTATTTGGAACCATATCAATAAAAAATACAAACGGAATAATGATTGATTAAATTATTATTGCTCAATTTTATTTAGAGATCCATGCAGACTTCCTAAGTCCGGTTCCATGAAAACAATAACACAATTCTCCTGAAAAATGAATTAGTGGTGACGTTATGGATGATTGAGAATTTTTGTTAAATTCATAATGCTTGTCAGCTTTCAGCAACCTAATAATACATAATTGTGATTTTTTGCCAAAATAATTTATCATTTTATTTGAATTAATTCAAAATTTAATTTGCATTTATAAATAACTGTAGCTATAGTTTTTTATCTGGATATTTACGAGGCTGTCCAGATATTAAGAGAAGCGGGATAAAAGGACAACTGACGATATGAAAAATTTGGTACAAATGAGGGAAACCATTTTCAGCCAGTTAAATATTCTCACCAGCTCCACTTTCCGCGTTGTTTACCGGAGGATACCCCTTTTAAAATCCTTTAATCTATAGGCAAACAAACTCTAACTTTATCGTCTTTTTACGTTTCAAAACCGGAGTCCCGGAAGGAAGGATGTACTGATATATGGCATATGTGGCACAAGTTGGAACCGCTCATCTGGACCAGGCAACACGAGTTGTTGCCGGATCGTTTTCTACTGTTACTCTTATTTATAAAGCGGGAGACCCGATCAACCCATATGGTCATATAAAAATAGCCTTCAGTTCGGCCGGTGACTTTGGCGTTCCTCAATTCACGAAACCCGAAGAGGATAATTTCTGCACCGTCCACTCTACCGGAAAGTGTAATTTTGTTCCTATCTGGCATGAATCCGGTTACGAAAAACCATTCGGGAAAGAACTGATCTTACAGGTGATTGACGGTTTTCTTGAAGAAGGCGATACCATAACACTTACTTTCGGCAACATGGAAGGCGGATCGCGCGGTTGGCAGATTCAGACTTTTGTTCAGCCATTTTTTATGTTCAAGACATCAGTTGATCCCTATGCAACCGGGGAATATAAAAAAGTCATCGATTCCCCGACAATGCACATTGCTCCGGGAACGGCATATAAAGCGGTATGTACGACAAATTCGGTTGTATCAACAGACCAGAAGATGGAATTCTTTCTCCGGCTGGAAGATATCTGGGGCAATAATATCGGTACTGTAACCAGAATTCAGGATCCAGGTTTTCCTGAAGCCGGAGACTTTGCGATTGAATATGAGGATGAAAAAACCGGGCTGAAAGCCCCGAGTAATCCGATTCTTGTTTGTGATGAAAAACCGGAATATAATTATTACTGGGCTGACTTGAGCGGACAGACCGTTGATACCTGCGGGACCAACGGAATTGAGGAATTTTACAATTACGGCCGCAACATAACTCAACTGGATGTTGTATGTCATCAGGGAAATGACTATCAGATTACCGATGCGTTCTGGCAGACCATCAAAAATACCGCGGAAGCGCAAAGTTTCCAGGTTGGTAAAAAAATTGTCGTCATACCCTGTTTTAAATGGTGCGGCAACACTCAATGGGGCGGAACAAGAAGTGTATTCTTCTCCTCAAATAATTGTTCGATAACTCGCAGTTCGTGCGACTTGCTGCCGGAAAAAGAATCTGCTTTCGGGGACTCACAGACCCAGGAAATGCTGCTCAGGAGTCTTCAAAAACAATCGGTCAGCGCCCTGACTATCGCCAATGGCGGTGACCGTTATGCTACATTTGATCTGCATGACGCGACAATTGATGTCGGGATCGAACTGCACTCGTCCATGGGAACTTATGAATGGATGCTGGATGAAGTTTTCAGTCGTCGCTATAAAGTCGGCTTTTATGGCAGTTCCGACGGACATAAAGGGCGTCCCGGAGCTTCATATCCCGGTGCCAAACAAAATGAATTTTACGGCGGACTGACATGCGTTTTAGCAAAAAATCTTTCAAGGCGCGATATTTTTTATGCGATGAAAGAGCGTCATACATACGCAACGACCGGTAATCGGCCGATTGTCTCGACTCAGCTTCAAGTCAATGGCGAGTTTGTCGCGATCATGGGTGACGCGGTCAGGGTCAAGCCGGATCAACCCCCTGTCTATTGCGTTCAAGTCATTGGGACCGCCCCGGTTGAGAAGATTGAATTGATTAACGGAACCGAGCCGATACTGATCGAAAGGGCCTATGCTGAAGAAGACCTGGGCAACCGGATCAAGATTGTCTGGAGCGGCGCGGAAAGACGCGGCAGCGGTCGAATGGTCAACTGGAGCGGCGGACTGAAAGTCGAGGACAATAAAATTTTAAGTGTTACCCCGATCAATTTCTTTAATCAGTATCTGCCGCCGGAGCAAGTCGATGAAACAACGGTCATCTGGGAATCTTATACCTCCGGTGGACTTGCCGGGATTGTCCTTGAACTGGAAGATGTCCACAAAGGCCGGATTCGGATTGAGACTGAACAGGGGAATATGGAGTTTTCATTGTCCAGAGTTAATTATGAACCATGTGAATTTTCTTTTGACGGACTTAATAAAAAAGTCTCAATCTATCAGCTTCCGGATCAACTGACCGAAACCAACATTGAATTCGCGGTAGAGCTGCTTGAACTCCATGAACACGATAATCCGATTTACATCAAGATGACTCAGGAAGACGGGCACATGGCCTGGAGCAGTCCAATCTACATTGACGTTTAAGGAGTCATTCAGAAATAGCTCCAAAGTTTAATCCATTTTATAATAATCGTCCCCCCCGTAATCCTTGGTAAATGACTTCGGTCGCTTGCCTTTGGCTGGATGAGTCAACGGTTCGTCACGACTGATCGTCTCTTCCCACTTGCTGTATTCATGTTTGAACAGCAGCTTATGGAAAGCCGCATAGATGATTCCGGCAGCAGCCCCGCCAATATGCGCAAAATAAGCGACTCCGCCGCCTTTGGCGTCTTTTGTCAGATAACTGAAAAGCAATTGAATTCCGAGCCAAAGCGCAAACGCTCCCCAGGCCGGAATCGACCACCAGAAAATGAATCGCCAGGTAAAAGAGAGTTTAGCTTTTGGAAAACAAAACGCGTATGCGGCAATTATCCCGGAAATAAAGCCGCTGGCCCCCACCATCGGAATATTTCCCTGTTTATCGAGCAACGCCTGCAGAAACAGCGAACAAGCAATAGATGCAAGAATTAGAATAGTATATTTCCATGAGCCCATTTCTTCTTCAACATTGTCTCCGAAAATCAGCAGGAAATACATATTGCCAAGCAGATGGAATATTCCCGCGTGTAAAAAAGCGGACGTCAGCATTGTCAATCCGCCGCGCCGCAGCCAGTAGTCAGGAATGAAGCCCCAGTTTTTTATGACCTGATCAAGATTCCCGTAAGTCAATCCGAACAGGAGAATACAGGTTAGTGCGATACCCCAGGTTATATATGGAATTTTTTTAACCGGCTCAATGTCTTTCTCGACCGGCATGCCCAGTAACGCCGGAAGATACTTCCAGAATTCATCCGGAGCCTCTTCTGTCGCACGATTACCGCCGATAGAGCTGTTAATTCTCTTTTCTTCAAGCTCAATCATTTTCATTGCCAGCACTTCTTTTGCTTCCGGCGGCAAATCATCGTCGGGATTTCGTTCCGGCGGCTTTTCCGGCAGTTGTTCAAATTCGGACGGATCGAACCAGATGATCTCACACCGACTGCAAACATCAAGTCCGATACCGTTTCCTTTGACCGGAAGGACGACACAGCGCATTGCCTGTTCGCAGTGGGGGCATGACCGGCCGGACATGGAATAACCGTATTTGGCCGTGTGCCACAGCAGGTCGACAAATTTTTTGTCGCCGCATAAGTTCCGCAAGGCCCCCATGGTCATACTGCAACCATGACAAGAGGTGCATTCAAAGCAGATTGTCCTGTTCCTGAATACCTGTTTCAGTTCACCGTGACAATTAGGACAGCTCATTGTGTAATGATTCATTAACCTCTCCCTTTCGCTTCTTTTTATGCCGAACCGCCATGAACCAGCCGAACAAGGCTCCTCCCAGCTGAGCCTGCCATGAAAACAATTCAGAATTGCTGAAGATATTATCACGGTCCGGTATCCACCGTAATATAGCTTCACATAAGATTAAAATAAAGCCCCATAAAGGTAATACAGCCCAGGCTCTGGTGTAATCCAAGAAATCGCTGTCAATAATATACCTGGCGGGATTTACCGAAAATGTCCGCCATGAGTAACGGTCCTTATCACTGCCGTGACTGGAAAAAAGCGCCGCTTCCGGCACGCGGATGGAAAAGTAGGTGATAATTCCGATCACCGCGGCTCCCGGGCCGATATAAAAAGTCGACCAGCCTCCCATCACAGTATGAAAAATCAGCCCGGTCAGCTGCGCTCCTGCCAGAAGCAGTAGATATTTCCAGTGTCCGACCACATCTTCCACCGCGTCACCGAACCACGACAATATCAGCAATGTTACAATAAAGAAAAATGGATTTTTGAAGATGAAAAAAGAGGTAATCAAAGTTAAACCGTAATATCTGGATATTTCCGAGAACTTGAAGCAAAACTCATTTATCATATCTTTGTTGATTCCGATAAACATAATAAAAACGATCAGCATAATCATTAAATTCGACCAGTTCAGCCAGGGAATCCGACGCAATCTTTGTTTTCTCTTCTTCGACTGGCCGCCATGCAGAATACCCAGCAAGTCAATTGAGTCCCTGCCCTCAAACGGAGCCTCTTCCTCCAGTTTCTCTGCCCAGGCTTGTTTGTGCAAGCCCGACTTAACCTTCTTACGTTGTCCTATCGGGATTATTTGTTTTTTCATGGAATCGGACGGCTTGCCCAAAGTAGTCGGCATCTGCTCCAGTTCAAACGGATCGAACCAGACATTCTGGCACATTAAACAGACATCCAGTTCGATGAACTTGCCCTGCAACCGTTCCGTCACCACCTTCATAGTTTGACCGCAAGACGGGCAATCTCTGCCGTTTTTGGGACTGATTTGTGCCCGCGCCCACAGGTCGTCCAGCAGCTTCGGGTTGCTGCTGCCGCGCCGAAGCATTCCCAAACTTAAGAAACGACCATGACAAGCTTCACACTCAAAGCAGAAACCCGCCGGATATTTCATCTCTTCCAGTTTTTTTCCGCAGTTAGGACATTTCATCCCTCAACATTCCCCTATATTATTCTTACAGATAAGATTAATTGATAAAATAATCCATTCACATTAAATGTCAAGCCCGCTTGTACGACGACTCCCCTTGGAGCGTTTTAACGGGGGGCCTACCCCTGCGGACGTCCCAGTTCGCATGTATTTACCCTGGGAACGCGGACGTCCTCGTCCGCATGCAGGCGTCTCGCCTGCAAACCGAGTTTGGAGTTAGATAAATTGAATCTATTAAACGGCGTAAAGCGCCGGTAGAGATCCACGATCAAGCAAACTCCTGATGCGGACGGTACGTCCGCGCTCCCAGGGGCATACGGCTTCATTTTCAAGTCTATCTTTTCCATTTTTCAATCCATCTTATAATAATCGCCGTCGTAACTCTTACTGGAGTGTGCGGGCGCTTTTTTCACCGGTTCAGGTTTGGACTCCAATGGTTCCAACTCATAATCCTGATCTTTGGAATTTGTTTTCGTTCGCCGGTAATCCGAGACGCATTCAACCGCTTTGATAATGACCCAGACAATCGCGATTCCGACCATTGCCAATATGGCATACCGGCCGCCTCCGCCGGAAAAATCGGAGATGTCCATTATTCCGCCGCGCCTCCTGCCCCAGCGACTTTTATTTTCATAAGCGCTCAGCTCACTATCCAGTTTATCCCCGGCTACCTGAGCATGTCTGATTGCCAACAGTTCTTTGGCTTCAGGAGGCAGATCATCATCTTTACCCGGTTCAGGTTTAGCTTCCGGCAGCCTTTCAAACTCTTCCGGATCAAACCAGATGACGTCGCAGCGGCTGCAGACGTCAAGTTCAATCGGGATGCCGTTAAGCGGCAGCGTTACAGTCCGCATCGCTTGACTGCAATGTGGACACGGCCGGCCGGGATTTGAATAACCGTGACGGGCCGTCTGCCAGAGGATATTCAGAAACTGCTGATTCCCGCACAAACGCCGCATCGGCGCGATCCCGATACAGATTCCGCCGCAACTTGCACAGCGAAAACAAATGCTGTTCAGGTGGTTGCTTTTTTCCAGCGCGGAATTGCAGTTGGGACACTTCACAACTTGATCTCTCCCCATTCCACCTGATTATCCTTGCCATTGACTTTGGTAACAACTGGCTTGCCTTTCGGTCCGGGCTGAATAATCAGGAAGGCCAGTTCCGGATGCGATTTGACAATATCCCTGGCATAAGCGACGCCTTTGATAAATACGGAAGTGGAAAAAATATCCGTTTCCAGTGCGGTCGGCGCGATCACCGTAACTGAATACATGTCAGAGACCGGTTTGCCGGTTCTGACATTCATGATATGGGTATATTGTTTTCCCTTGATTGTAACATAGCGTTCATAATTTCCGCTGGTTGCAAGAGCCTGGTCAAGAACCTCGACCCGGCCGCATATATCAGCTTTGTTCAGAGGATTGCGAACTCCGACTATGAATGTTTTACGACCCGGAGGCGGTTCAGACAGACAAAGCATATTGCCGCCGAGATTAATAATTCCGCAGTGCACCCCGAGTTTCATAACCGCTTTTGCAGCCAGATCGACAGCGGCGCCTTTGGCCATGCCGCCCAGATCGAGGCTCATGCCGCGTACTTTGAATTTAACGCTTTTGTCAAGATCGTTAAACACAATTTTATCCAGACCGGTTTTACTCAACGCTTCAGTAGTCTCCGCCGCTGACGGCAGGGTTTCACCGCGCTTACGGTAAAATCCCCACAACAACATCAAAGGGCGGGCCGAAATATCAAAATCCCCACCGGATAAATGATATGCTTTGCGCCCCGCCTGCAAGAGATGCCAAAGCATGTCACTGCACTTGAAAGGCTTGACGAAAGCGGTTTTGTTAAGCCTGGAAAGCTCGCTCTGCGGATTATAGATGTTACAGGCGTTGCTAACTCCGGTAAAGGCGTTCAGGACCGCATCAGCCGCCATTTCACCCTGGGATTCCGTTTTGGTGTAAAACGTCACTTGAGCAATCGTCCCCATGATCGGATAGGTTCGCTCGGTTTTGACGATATCCGGTTTGGGTTCGGCTGCCGGACGCTGTTTTTGCGAAAGATATGACCATACCGTTCCGACCACCAGGATCATCAGCAGAATCTGCCACATCTGTTTTTTCGTCATATTCTTCAACGGCGGCTGGTTATTATTGTTTTCATCATACATTATTGGTTTCTTTCCTTCTTGATATATTACTTTTTCACAAAAATAGATTCAGGAACGTTTTTATATGCCGCACTTTCAGCGCTAAAAAATTTATATATATTATCTTCGTCTTTCCTTCTTCCCTAGGTGTTCCGTGTTGGATATTGGATATTCCTCAGCCTCTCGGGTGAAATTGCCGGTGTACTTTAAGCAGGCGTTTCTGCTCAACATGGGTATATATCTGGGTGGTGCTGATCGAGGCGTGCCCCAGCATTTCCTGAATCACCCTGAGGTCCGCGCCGTTTTCCAGCAGATGACTGGCGAACGAGTGCCGTAAAGTGTGCGGATAAATATTTTTATTAATTCCCGCAATCCGGGCCGCCTCTTTGATTATCGCCCAGATGCGTTCCCGGTCGAGCCGCCGTCCGGTTTTCGACAAAAACAGCGTACTTTCATTCGGATTGCCGAGCAGCTGCGGTCTTATTTCATCCTGATAGCGCTGCAGCAGTTTCAGCGCGGTTTTTCCAACCGGGACGATGCGTTCCTTGCGTCCTTTCCCAATGACCCTGACTGTCTGGTCGTCATACTTGACCGAGTCTACCTTCAGATCGGCAGTTTCAGTGACCCGTAAACCGCAGGCGTACATGGTTTCCAGAATCGTCCGGTTACGGAACTTCAACAAATCCCGGCCGGAACCGGAAAAAGCCTTTAACAATGCTTCGACCTCTTCTGACGAAAGAAAATCCGGCAGCAACTGCCACAACCGGGGAGAATCCATAACCGCGGTAACATCATGATCGATCAGCTTTTCGGCAAAAAGGTAACGAAAAAAGAGTTTTATTGAAACCAGTCGCCGGGCCAGCGTGGCGGATTCCATGCCGCGTTCCCGCAGTTCACCCAGATAATCCAGAATATCGTGTCGCGAGATCGAGGCAATTGATTTACCGTTGAGCCACTCGAAAAAATCGGTCAAATCACGCCGGTAGGCATCGACCGAGTTTTGGCTCAATCCTTTTTCCAGCGCCAGATATCCAAGGAAATGCTTTAAATAATTTTGCACGGTGTCCGCTTTGCTTTAATTAGAAATTACAAATTAGTAATTAGAAATGACTGGTCAATTTACCACGAATCATCCGAAAAACAAGTTGATTTATTTCACTTCTTCAGGCTAAAGCCGTGATTCAATAGAACTGCTGCTGCTCTAAGCGCTTTGAATTCTTCATTGTTTGGACTGGTCATCAAAACATAACCTGGAGTATCGCCATTGGGTGCAACGTAAATCACATTGCTTTGAGGATTTTTGATCAATCCCAAGTCACGAAACCACTTGGCCATATTAATTCTATTTGTGTTCCCGGAGTATCCCAGCCGGGTAATGTTTTCTGTATTCATTCCCAATACACACGATAAAGGAGTTGTCCGTGCCTTTTCGATTATCAATAACTCGCGGCGTTTTTTATAGAATACCGCAAAATTACAGCCTGATGCACTAAATATTGCTCTTAAAACCTGGCTAAAACTTACATCTTTCATTGACATTGAAACTCTTAAATCATTGAGTTCAGGTTTGTTTATATATGTTAATTTCATTTTTTTACCGGACGCTTTTATCACTTTTTCAACCGCATCTTTAAAACTTAATTTATGAAAAGTAAGATCAAACTTAGGCTCCACGTCAAAGTTTACCTTTCCGTACGAAACCTTAGTCTTATTACATGGCAGGAACAGCTCAATATTCTTTCCTGTTTCAGCTTTATATTTTTTAATCGGCAAAATGTTATTTCTAGATATGTCTATCCCTTTTCCCATCACCAACATCATGCAAGCCAATAAATATGATTTTTCTTTACTTAAACCGGATATAACTACTTTTTTGAAGCCTTCACGTGTGTTTTTTAGCTCAACTTTCGCGTTATAGAATAAATCCAAGCCTAACTCTTGAAGCCACGGAATCAGATCGATATCTCCGTTATCCTTCTTTTTGCCTTTTCCTGAAAATATATCAGCATTTACAAACACATATACAGCACAGCAAGACCTGCAAGACGTACAATCTTCGGTATCTTCATCTAAATGGAGTCCATAACATGTATCGTCGTGGCCTTCTTTTATAATGATCATCACCGATTTGCCATCGACATATGTTCTTAATTTAGATAGTGAACTCATTGCAAGAATATAAAATACGTCATAAAGAGGTATTTTTCTTCCTAATGACATTGTTGAGTGATGATCAACACTTGCAGAAAAAGAGCTAATTGTTATCCAATTTATATTGTCTGGAGATTTTGTTGACTGGCGATATTTTGATAGGATTATTTCCATACCCTCATCTATTGAGTTTTCTTTGAGAAATATTTTATCAATATATATTTTCCTTAAGTACTTTTTAGCTGCCCTGGAATATGGGTTGTTATTGCCGATTAAAAGAGCCAATTTAAGGTCAATAATCCCGGTGTCATTCTCATCAAGCACTTTATCAGAGGCAGCGGAATAAATAGAGACCCCCAAGCACAATGAAATTAGAATTACTGGAAAGTTCATCATTATTCTCCCGTCCACTTCGCTCAAATTAGAAATTAGAAATGTTGGATAAATTTACCACTAATCATCCGAAAAACAAGTTAATTTCCAAGACTTAACAGGACTTGTTGGACTTATTGGACCTGTAAGTCCTGTAAGCTTAAGACCAGTAGGAATATTAGGCATGAAACAATATGACGGTTGATTTTTTGTTTTTTCAGGGTAGATTAACAGCTTGTAATGAAGGGATACATCTATTGAGAATTGAATTGACAAGTTTGCAGAACCCTACGGTCAAGCGGACGTATAAGCTGCGGGACCGGCGCGGACGCGAAAAGAGCGGTTTGACCTTATTGGAGGGCTACCGGGAGATTTCCCGGGCGGCTGAATACGGCATGGAACTGGTTGAATGTTTCTATTGCCCGGAAATGTTCCTCGGCGAGAATGAAGACTCGCTGCTCGATCAACTGGAAGCCTCCGGCGTCAAACTGTATGACTGCGCCAAGCATGTTTTGCTGAAACTGACTTACCGGGATCGTCCCGAGGGCCTGATCGCCACCGCCAAGATTCGCAGTCACAAACTTTCCGATATTGAATTCCGGGAAAACGGCCTGTATCTGGTGGCTGAGGATATCGAGAAGCCCGGCAATCTGGGTTCAATTCTGCGCAGTGCCGACGCTGCCGGGGTTGACGCGTTGATCATCTGCTGTAAACGGACCGATATCTATAATCCCAACGTCATTCGAGCCAGCACCGGGGCATTGTTCGCCGTACCGCTGGCGGAAACGACGACATCCGAGGCAATCACCTGGTTCCGCAAACATGGGGTCAAAACCTTGAGCGCGACTCCGCACACTGATTTGATTTACACCGAAGCCGACATGACCGGTCCAACCGCGATTGTTGTCGGGGCCGAACAATATGGTTTATCTGAGGAATGGCTAAAGGAAGCGGACATTCAGGTCCGCATCCCGATGCTTGGAAAAATTGATTCGTTAAACGTAGCCACCGCGGCAACCCTGTTAGTATACGAAGCCGCGAGACAACGAAATTTCAAATAAAGGAGAGCCACTAATTGCACTAATTACACGAATCCAATAAAGAAAGCTTTTTTTGCATATCAAAAACAATAATTCGTGTTATTCGTGAAATTCGTGGCTGAAATAAGAAAATAGGTATGAAGAAGTTAAACATCGCGCTGGTGCGCAGGAAATATAATCCGAAAAAAGGCGGGGCGGAAAAGGTGGCGGCAAGGTTTGTCGAACAGTTTACCGCACGCGGCCATGCTGTTACCGTGGTTTCAGAGCAATTCGTCGGACAGGAAACCGATATGATCAAATGGCGGAAAGTGCCGCGCCGGGGTAAATTCGCCTGGTCAAAAACAGAAGGCTTCCATCTCAGGGCTCAGGCCGTGCTTGGTGCCGATAATCTGCGCGACTCTTTCGATATCGTCTATTCAATGTGCAAAACCACTCCGGTGGACATTTTCCGGGTTACCGAGGATCTGCATCCGATAACCCTTAAACTCATGCACGGACCGTTGGCAAAATTCAACCCGCGGCACCGTTCCATTCTACGGCTGGAAAAAGAGGTATTCCAGGGCGGTGGAGTCCGGCATCTGGTTTCAAATTCCCAAATGATCAAACGTCAGTTGATTGAACTGTTCAATTACGATCCGGACAAGATCACCATTATCAATAACGGTGTGGACCCAACAAAATTTTATCCCCCTACCCCTGATGAAAAGAAAAAACTGCGCGACGATTTACAGATCAATGATCGTTTCATCTGCCTTTTTCCGGCCTGGAACTTCAAACTCAAAGGGCTTGACAAAGCGCTCTTTGCCCTGGCCCGTCTGCCAAAGGAACTCAGTGATAAATACCTGCTGATGGTTGTCGGCGGTGACAATATCAAACCTTATCTCAATCTGGCCGGATCACTGGGCGTGGGCCGTAATCTCTGCTACATGGGGCCGCAGAATAATATGCGCGACTTCTATGCAATGTCCGATATGTTATTGTTTCCCAGTACCTATGAAACTTTTTCCAATGTTGTACTTGAGGCTTGTGCCTGCGGCCTTCCGGTCCTGACCACCAGACAAATCGGCGCGGCTCAGTTGATTGACGACCATCACAACGGTTTTCTGGTTGAAAACAATGAAAAAGTCGATCAGATGGGAGAAATCCTGACCAATTACATTGTGTTATCCGATGAAGAAAAAGCACGTTTTTCCAATGCCGCGCTGGAAGCCACCAAAGATTATCGCTGGGACATCCACACCGACCAGTTGGAAGCGCTCTTCTACAAAGTTCTGGAGGAGAAGCAAGGATAACAGAGCAACCTGACTTTATCAATCTAATTTAAACCAACATAAAAAAAGGGAGGAATTATGGGTAGTATAATTAAGGTTGAAAACGTTTGGCATCATTACGGTATCCGGCCTGTTTTAAAGAATGTATCACTTGAGATCGAACGCGGTGAACTCGTTGTCATCATGGGGCCCAACGGAATGGGAAAAACCACTCTGCTCGGACTTATTGGAGGAATCCTGTATCCGATTAAAGGACATGTTGAAATCGATGGTAAAATCCGCCGCAGTTCAATCGAAGCTGAAAAAGCTATCCGCCGCCAACTGGTTTACTTGCCGGACGATCCGTTTTTGCCTCTGATGTCTACCGGGGAAGAGTTTCTTCTATCGGTTGCCGGTCTTTACGGCATTGACAGTCTTCACGCAATGGAGCATACGGAAAAGTTGCTCGAAGTCTTTGATCTCAAAGAAAAAGGGGGAAGTCCCATATCTTCATATTCAACCGGTCAAAAGAAAAAGCTTGGATTGTGTTCTGCTTTATTGACCGAAGCCCCTATCCTGGTACTTGACGAGCCGTTTTCCGGCGGGCTGGACTCCGCGGCATTACTGGCAATCAGTAAAATTCTGAAAGTTTTGGCCGACCGTGAAGATATAACAGTGGTCATGGCGGTCCCCGTCCCGGAACTGGTCGAACCACTGGCGGACAAGGTTGTGATTATTGCTCATGGTGAAATTATCGCATTCGATAGTCCGGAAGGAATTATCCGCCAGGCCGGTGGAAACATTTCGATGGCGGAAGCGCTTGAAAAACTGGTTCATCCCGACCAGACTGATAATATAAGTCAGTATCTGGAGGACCGTAAAGCATGAAAACCAAACCGTATTACTTGAAAAGCGTTCCACCGCTTATAATAACAATCCCGCTTTTGTTGGCATTTACGGCTATGTCTGTAATATATTACTTTTTTAAAATGATTTTTAATATTGAAATTCATGACCTTATGGCTTTTCAAACGTTTTGGGTATTTATTTCAACAATTGGGCTCGCAACATGGCGGGTAACATACTTCTTTCCTTTTCCGCAAAGCAGTTATTGTAAATGGTTGTCTAATACTCCATGGAACTATAAATTGCCCCTGCCGAAAGGTCCAATCCTGCTTACCAGGTCAGATATAATAATGATTTCATTTCTGTGTATTTTTAATTACCTATCTTCAGCTCATTGGGTAATACCGGCGCTATGTTTTTTCGGAACATACACCTTAATTGTGTTTCTTTTTACTATAGGCGGTTTTGACGAAAAGAAATATTGGGGAAAAAGAATCACCGTGGCTTTGATCGCTCCATTATCATTCTACCCGTTTTATTCACTTACGAGTTTGGCCATTGTCATTGGCATATGTTATATTATTTGTTATTTTCATTTGAGGGATATCCTGAAAGAATATCCCTGGAATTTAACTCAATGGCTCAACGAACCTGAAGTTGATATATCCTCAATTGCCCGGAAAAGCTGGCCTTACGGCGTCTTGACATCCGACAAGAATGAGATAAAAAGTTCGACTGAAATGTTTTATATCGCACTAGCCGGCAGCGGGTTCATTACCTGGTGGATGCATGCAATTTTTTCCTCAATCCAGGATAATGCCGGCAGAAATTTGATCCCACTTTTATTCATACTTTTAGTTATAATAACCTTTTTCAGTCGATTTTTATTCAAACATAACGCAATTTCGCCTATCTCCTTTTGGGGACGGATTTCTAACGGCTATTATATCATTCCCCGCCATGATATCGTTTTTATTGCTCCGCTTATAATTGTGGTTATCGCTGTTTTTTCAATAATATTTTTTCCTCAAACAAAGAGCGTATTAATATGGTGGATGGACGGAAGTGTATTTCTTCTTCTTTTAACTGCAATTGGTTGTCCGCCGTCTTTACAGCAGTGGCGCTATACCGGTGCATTCAGTATCCGCAGGAATAAAATGGAAGAAAGACAGATAACATTGTCGGTCGAATCAAAAACAAAAAAGAAAAGTTTCTTCTCGTAAAACATTGAAATAGCTATTCACTTCAAAATAAGTATAAAATACAGGAAAAGCAAATGATGCAAACAGCAAAAAACAACACAAGTATTTTAAATACTCCAATTAATGAATTTTTTACAATAAAGTGAACAAGGAAACGGGTTTTTTGAAAAAAAGAATTATTGTCTGGCTTATACTTGCAGCTCTTTGCCTTGTCTGGATTTTATTGCAGGATTTCCTGATCAAAACGGCAATTCCCCATAAGACTCCTGATATTGACAAACGTAATTTCAATTCTGCGAAAAAGTTGGCAATGGATGGCAATCCATCCGCCCAATATCGTTTAGCCTGCTTTTATGAAAAAGGAAAAGGAGCCCGGAAAGACTATAGTAAAGCACTGCAATGGTACAAGAAAGCTGCAGACAAAGGACATAAAGTCGCGTTATTCAAAATCGGGACTTTTTACTTGACAGGCAAAGGTGTTCCGGTAGAGCATAAAAAAGCGTTACACTGGTTTGAACAGTCAGCGCAGCAGGGATATGCCGCGGCTCAATATAATCTGGGGGTAATGTACGCAAAAGGACAAGGAGTGAAGCAAGACGCAAAAAAAGCTGTGGAGTGGTATCAAAAAGCCGTGGATCAAGGTCACTCCATGGCTCAAAATAATCTGGGGGCGCACTATAAACATGGCATCGGGGTTGCAGTCGATTATGTAAAAGCCGTTGAGCTGTTCAGGAAAGCGGCTGTTCAGAAAAATGCCGCGGCTCAAGGCAATATGGGGGTAATGTACGCAAAAGGACTAGGAGTGAAGCAAGACGCAAAAAAAGCTGTGGAGTGGTATCAAAAAGCCGTGGATCAAGGTTATTCAATGGCTCAAAATAATCTGGGGGCGCACTATAAACATGGCATCGGGGTTGCAGTCGATTATGTAAAAGCCGTTGAGCTGTTCAGGAAAGCGGTTGTTCAGAAAAACAGCGCGGCTCAAAATAACTTGGGAACGTGTTACTTAACCGGCAAGGGGGTTGATAAAAATGCTGAAACGGCGTTTAGATACTTTAAACAAGCGGCCTCGAACGGAAGTATTACAGCTATTGCCAACTTGGGAAATTGCTATTATCACGGCATGGGCGTGACAAAAAATAAACAGGAAGCATTAAAATGCTACAATAAAGCAGCCGCCAATGGCAACAAGGCTGCAATCATAATGCTGAAAAAATTAAAGAAGAATAATAATTAATCCATATAAGTGATTAGAGCTAAATGCGAATATTAACCACTAACAATGAAATGAGAGCGAGCATTGCGCAGGGCAACACACGGAAAATCACGAAAAAGTTTTTTTTGTTTTTCAGCTTGAGCTGAAAACATAAATACTTCTTCATGATCTTCATGTTTTCCATGGTGCAAATAACTGTTTGCATTAGTCTAAATCCATATAAAACAAAGGGAACAAATGTATAAAACTATTATTGCCGCGTTTTTCGTATGCTTTGTCGTCTGTAATCTTTCGGCGGGTAAAGTTTTTCACCAGAGGCTAAACTACCGGATTATCGTACAGGAAAAATCGACAAAAGTACAGCAGTTCGCGGCTGAGGAACTCAAGAAATTCCTGGACCTGACTTATGCCAGGCCGATGGAAGTCAACGGCAGTACTCAAGGAATCGTGTTCATGGTCGGATTTCCATCGGAGGCTGTAATGGCCGGATTTACCAATCTGCCGCAAATGGAACATCGTTTCGGGATATTCAAGCGGGGAAGTACCTTTTTGCTTTACGGTTACGACGCACCGGATGTCGACCCAGTTGAAACATCGCTATATGAAACCGGGACGCTGTCCGCCGTTTACTATTTTTTGACCAGATATGCCGGAGTCAATTTTTATTTTCCCGGCGAAAAAGGTTATTCCGTCACCCACGACAAACCGGTTTTATTCATGGACAGTCAGGATATCCCCAAACCGACTTTTGAAGTAAGAGGCATTCGCGCAAATAAGAGCCGGGAGTTCAGCTCACGAGATTTGAATGTGTTTTCCCGGCGCATGTTGTGCAACCGCCCGTTCTGGAGCCGGTTTGATTACTACTATGTTTATATGTACCGGTGGAAAAAAAGATTCTGGAAAGATCATCCCGAATATTTTATGATGATCAACGACAAGCGGGTCGCCGCGAAATACCCGTTCCATGTACCATGTTTATCAAATCCCGATGTGGTAAAACAGACCGCGGCCGACCTCATTGCGAAAATCAACGCAGATCCGAAAATAAGAGTTATCCGGCTGTTTTGTGACGCGCCGATTGAATTGTGTCAGTGTCCTGTCTGCAAAAAATTGTGGTCAAAAGATGATGTACCCGCAATCGTCAGGGTCAGCAATGCGGTTTACGGTTTTCAGAAGAAGGTAATGGATATTGTTCACCAGACTCATCCGGATATATACTTCATCAGCCAGACCAAAGGGCGCTCTTACGGCACTCCTCCCGAAAAGATAAAAATGGGGCCGAAGTTTGCGGTGGAAATCTTGACCAGACGCCCAAGTCCGACTTCGGATTACGCTAACTCGATCAACCAGGCCAAAGCCTGGAAAAAGGCCGGAGTCAGAACTATCCTGAAAAGCTATCCCCGTCATCCGGCTTTTAAAGACTATCCGATAATTGCCCCGGATTTCACCCAGAACTATTTACGCCGTTTTGTCGGGCTTACCCGCGGGGCTTATTTGACCGAGGTTCAAAAGAAAGCATATTCTTTAAGCGCGCTCAACCAGTATATCCAGGCCAAAGTGTTGTTCGATATAGACGCGCACAATAAGCGCCTGGTGGCAAAATTCTGCAACTTTGCTTATCCCGGCGCGGAAAATGAGATGGTCGCGTTTTACCGGGAAATGGAACGTCTGATGATGAATACTACCGAGATAAATGAGGATCATCTGATGACAAACTATTATTTTGACAATCTGGTAATCGCGAAAACCCTGCTTGATACCGCCGCTAAAAAAATCAAGGATGATTACTGGTTCAAAAAATTATATCAGGACTTTAACGCGTTTTACGCCAAGTCGCTTGCCGCAAAACCGCAGGCGGATATTTTCCGCAAGGCGGCCGCGCCCCCTGCCCCGGTAACTATTCCCGAAATTAAGACCGGAGTTCAGGATAAATGGGCCGGCGCTTTAAAGCTGGAACTGATGCCGCTCAATAAATATAAGGATTATCAGCCCGCATCTGTACATCTGACATGCGATGATGATAATTTATACCTGAAACTGGTCGCCATTGAGAATAATATTCAAAAACTCAGGCAAAACTGCCGGGTAAATAATCAGGGACCGGTCTGGAGCGATGATTGTTTTGAAATCATGCTGGTTCCGGACAAATCCGTCCGTGCATATTATCAGATTGGCGTCAACAGCCTTGGGACATACAACGTATTGTATCATCGTAAAAACAAATCTGTCGAGCGTCTGCCTGGCTTCAAGATTCAAACCTCATCCGCAATTGATAAAGGCAAATGGATTGTAGAAATGAAAATTCCGCTTGATGAGTTCGATGCAGTTGATTTTGCCAAAACCTGGAAGTTTAATGTCTTCAGAACCCGGATACTGGACGGCATACCTCAATTTCGCCAGTCATCCGGCGTAAGGTTATTTTACACGCTGAGTTACCATAATCTGAAGCATTACGCCTTGTTGCGCTGGCCCGAACGTAAAAAATCATTCTGGAATTGCCTTAAGTTCTGGTGATATGAGAAAAATACATAACATCATAGCGGATTTTTAAAACTTAAATGTTTCATGATAATATATTAAAAACCAATTAAGGTTGTTTCTGCCCGCAACCCGGTCATCAGGTTCAGGATATGCTATGTCCCCGACTATTTTGGAATGCGGTTAGATTTAACCGCTTTGGCATTGAAACATGGCAGATCTCCATAGTTGTTCCGCAACCCGGTTGCGGCCGCTTATGTTGTATGGTTCAACTAGGGCGGAATTCCGCCATAGATAAATCCTTCCGGTCGGCAACGTCCGCAGCAAAGCGGTTAAATCTAACCGCATTCCACAATGACATGAAAAAGATAATCGCCTGGCAGCTACATACAAATGGTATACTGAACATTGCCCAATACCGTACTTATTTATTAATCCGGCATATAATCATATTGCATTTATTGAATAGCGCTGAAAGCGCGGCACATAGCAGCAGCCCGGGGTGATTGAGCATAACGATTTTTTTCATGATTCCAGCTTAATCTGTTCCATTAATATAAAAAATATGAACTATTCTCTTACGATATGCAGTTCATATGCTATATCATCAGGGACCTTGAACCCCGGCGGGGGTGACTTGGGAACCGGATTCCAGTGTTGTTTTTTCAGTTGTTTTTGATACTCATCTTCCGGCATCCAGTATTTTACATCACCAGACAGATTTTTAAAAGATCCAACCGTATAGACTTTACGCCCGCCGTTACATGAATATGGTGTGGATATTATTATTGTGTTCGGGTCATTCTGAATTTTTTCAGATGCATTATTCATATCGAACAAAAGATATGCCGCCTGCCTTTTATAAAACAGTTTCCGGATATAGTTTATTGAAGCCGGAGCTGGTATAATGTAGTCACGGTCTTCCCATAAATAAGGAATAATTCTCTTTTTCCCTTTAAATACATTATCCCACTTTGCAATATATTTCCTGGTGAATTTCCCTTTGTCAATATGCTGCAAAAAGTAATCTTCATACATTGTATGTAAATACAGAAAAACAAGTTTATTTCCCGTAGAACCTTTTCTTACAGTGTAAGACTCTGTAATGCCGAGCACCAAGTCAATCAACAGCATAAGTATAACAAGACTGCAAAGCCATGATTTCCTTTTTTGATAACAATTCTGAATTATCCTAATAATTTTGCTCATTTTTTATATGGGTTATCCTTGATATTACTCAAAGGCATTTTTTTTAGGTTTAACAAGTTTAATTTAGTTTTTTCGTATAGAAAGTCACCTTCGAGATCCGGAACGTAAACATTTGCGGGAGGAGTTAATATTTTAGGGGTCCATCCTTGAAACTTGATTTGTTTCTGGAAATCTATTTCACTCATTAATGATGTCCCGCCGTTATCAAGATTATTCACAGTGAAAACCCTGCGGCATCCACCTGTTGGGAACGGTTCCGCAATAATGATCGTTTTAGGATCATGTTGAATACTTTCCGGAGCATTGTTCATATCGAACAATAAGTAGGCGGCTTTCCTTCTATATAGCACTTTCCTGAGATAATTGACTGATGCCGGCGCAGCAATAAGATATTCTTTATCATGCCACATATAAGGGAATGAACTATCATTACCGGTAAAGAAACATTTCCAGTTGGGAATGTACTTTAAAAAATATTTTCTATCCTTTAAGGCACACTGTTCAAACGATTGATATACGCTAAAATACAAGTTGCATAGAGTATCAAATACAAGGCAATTATCCCTAACTGCTTTTTTTTGATTGTACTGTATCAGTCCAATCGTAAAGTCAAGCAATAACAGGCATATCAAAGTCCCCGATACAATCCATTTTCTTTTACAAAATTGCATAGAGAAAAATATTGCTTTATTACTGTTGTTTGACATGAGATTTTTTCATATTTGAAACATTGGTTGGTAATCTTTCACGATTCGGATAAATTTCACCTGGCTTCCCTTCTCTATTCTTATATGGTTTTTTTGAGTAAATCTCACGCCCTCCTGATGGCCATGGGTCAATTATTATTCTCATTTTTGTCTTACCACTCCTAAATTCAACCCAGTTGTGTTCGCCATGTAAAAAAGTCTTTGATGTATTTATCCAAATCATTCTAAATGCATTTTTATCTTTTAGCATCCATTTATCTATTTCCTTCTTACAATTTTCACGAATAATATCTGACCAGCCTTTTAAATTTTTATCGGAACATTGCACTTCACCTTTGTTTGCAATACTACGCCAATTCCCTATATTACCACCAAATGGCAGATGTTCATATTTCTCAATGCCATCTTTGAGCTTTTTATATACCGTATCGACAATCACAATGACCAATGCTTCGGACTGCAACTTGGCTTCATGCGGTCTAATTAAAACTTTGCGCTTACTGTAATTTGCATCATTGATATAAAAAGTGCTTTGGGGTATCAATTGATTAAACTTTTCTTTTAGAAGACTAATCTGTCTCTTTTTCCAGACCAAGAGAATTCGATTTGCCCATTTGAGATATATTTCTCTATTTTTCTTTTTGACCTCTTTTGTTAGTCTTTGAGCTGTATCATTATATTGTCTAAGTTTGTTTTGCATAACGGTGTTTGAGTAATTTCTTTGTTTCTCCATTCTCATGATGTCGTCATGCAATTGTTTTAATTTTCTTCTCTTCTCATGTATATTGCGCTGTATTTCGAGCCATTCAGATGAATGCTTAAACGATCCAAGATTCAGTTTTTCCATGATTCCATATCCTTATATTTATTATACACTAATATTATATTATTTCCATTTCCGAAAGGCATTCTTTTATACATTCCTTTACCACATTTGTCACATCTCCGGATTCATGGGCAAAACTTAACCGCGAAATGGATTCAAGACCCGGACCGGCGGAAAAAGCAATGTCCTCATCGCTCTCAAGAATCGTCAGCAGTTGTCCCGCCAGGTGCAGGGATTGCGGTGTTTCGACATCATAGATGGCGTAGTTTTTTGCCAGTTCAATAAACTCATCACGGTATTTATGATACCCGGCAGAATCCGGATCATAAAATTTTTGCAGAATAGCGTCATAATCAAACAACATTTTTTTCTCCTGTCTTTTGTTATTGTTTTTTCACTGAAATAGACGTTCAGTGTTTATATACAGGAAAATTTGTCAACCAACAGTATTATTATTTTGGAGCGCCGCAGGCCACTGCGGCATTTCACGAAAGATTGACGGGGCACAAGATATTTATTATTTCAAAATACATCGCATCTTCAATCAAATAACAAAAGAAGTTTTAAAACTTTCATGCCGCAGTGGCCGGCGGCGCTTCGAAAACATTTGCCGCAATGGCCTGCGGCGCTCCGAATACCAATGTCGCAGTGGCCTCGCTCCTGTTATTACGATTATTATTAAACTACTCAACCGTCCCAATCGTCCCAAATGTCCCAAGTGTCCCATTTTTTGCAATGTTTACTTTTTACAATTACGACTTTATAGTAACTTCCATCTAATATTTCGCCTGAAAAGTTTGACTTTGGTATGATAATCTGATATATTCTATAAAAACATTGTTTTTGAGGCAAATAAATAAGAGGTGTATATGCAAAAGGGGAACAAGGCCGCAACTGTCGCTGACAGATGCAATGATGCCTCTTATCCCCTTGCCGCCGTATCCGCCTTTTGTCTATGCTGCTTTGAGATAAATAATCTTTCATAAGGAGAGCAGTATGCGAAGTCGGATTTTCGCTTTATCATTACTCATAGCTTTTTTCTTCACCGGTTTTACCGTGGCCGGACAAGCCCCCGACAAAACAAAACCGGTTTACCGTCTGATGATCTATATGGATACTGGCGGCAGTATGCGCGAAGGCAAAGAAGTAATGAAACTGGCCGGCGAGGAACTTCCGAGCTGGCTGAATATGCTGGTCAAAGGCGACAGCGATTATCGTCCACTGCCGGAAAAATTCATTATCAATGTCGACGCCTACTGCATCAAGAACGGCAACCAGATCAACACCGAACAACGCTATACCCACAGCAGTTCGCCCAATTACGAACCGTTGATGGATTTTGACCGGGTCAGTATTTTTGCCGATGACGAATCGCGTAACGATCTGCTTTTCAAACGACAGGTCAACCCGCAGAGTCCGGCCTGCCGCGATACGGTTTTTGTGGTACTGTCTAATTCAGTCTACGAACCAATTCCGGGCGCGGTATTGAGCGCCGCGTTCAAACAGGCCAACAGTTCATTCATCTACGTCAAGCTGCCCCGCAGCGGCGCTTACAAAAGCAAGGAAGCCCTGGAAAAAGTCATTAATGAAAAATTGACCAAAGCTTTCGGTCAAATTCGCAATTCCATTCCGGGATTGAAACGTAAGATAGAACTCAACGTACTCCCCCTGCCCCCGAATACGCTCAAGGACGGGCGCAAACGCCTGGAATTAACCGCGATATTCCGTAACGGCCTGCTGCGCAAAATCGGCCCGGTCCGCTATAAAGTACGTTCCCTCAACGGGGCAAAACTCGCCGCGTCCGGCCCCGCCCTGAACGGTGGAGAACTGTTACGCGAACTAAAAGAGGGCGAAACCGCCAGATTGAATATTCCCATTGACTTTTCACAGGTATCCGGTCCGGACGTTAACATGGACATCCTGTTCTCGGTAAACGTCGGCGGCGGCGAAACCAACTTTGACTGCCGGGTCAACCTGAAAAATGTAGTTCCGGTAGCGGCTAAGACCGTCTCGGTCGATTCATACGTCTGCAAATGGGGTAAAAAGAAACTTTACAAACTTGAAGATCTGCCGCCCGGCACCGGGAAAAAATCATTCGTACTCGACAATGTATTCAATGTCCGGAAAGTCAGCGGCAAAGGCTCGGTCAGACTGAAAGTAGTCGGCGCGGTGCCTGAAGCTTATTTTGATTCCATATCGATCGACGACAGTAAACAGGCCGCGGTTGATTATGATGCTGATGCCTCCGCTTCCCTGAAGATAAACATGGCAAAGATGCCGGTCAACCAGGATTGTCTGATCCAGCTTTCAGCCAAAGCGCTCAACGGTGCGCAATTGCAACTGGATAAAACAATTTACGAGATTAAGCTGGTAGGCCTGCAACCGCAGAAAATCCGTTTCCTGAGTAATTCTATTTCGCTCAATTATTCCGATCAGGCGCCAAGTTTGCCGATCAATACCCTGGATGTCAAATACCCGGTAAAACTGCTGGTGCTTTACAGTGCCGGAGGTCGCAAGGTTTCAGGAGTGATCAATCTGGAACCGGGCGACAAGCGTCCGGTCCTGCCGTGGACGCCTGACGCGATGTCGCCGCTGCCTGATAAGATCACTATTGCCGCTCCTAACGACGATTGCTCTCTGGTTCCCTATCATGGAACACTGACCGAAGATGCGGTTGAACTGACGTTGAAAGATGTGCGGAAAGCTGCTCCAGTGGCTGATTTTGTGTGTTCGACCAACAGCGGCCGGGCTCCATTGAACGTCAGTTTCACAAACCGGTCAAAAAATGCCGATAGTTACCTGTGGGATTTCGGCAACGGCGAAACTAGTAAAGCAATGTCCCCGCCGCCGGTTGTCTACCGGGTTCCGTCTGACAAACCTTATACCGTTACTCTGACCGCTATTTCCGGCAGTCGCAAATCGATCAAGCGAATATCGATTTCAGTCAACTCACAACCGCCGCCGGTTGCGGCATTCTCTTTCGTTCAACCCAGCGGCCGGGCTCCGCTTTATGTGAAATTTACCAATAAATCCAAAAACTTCGACAGTTGCCGCTGGGATTTCGGCAAAGGCGCCAGCCCGGATAAATCCACCAGCGCGTCACCTCCGAAAATAAAGTTCTCCGAACCGGGCGAATATTCGATTACTCTGACTGTATTCGGTGAAGACGGCGCGACGGAATCCACTACCAGAAAAATTACGGTAAAAGGAGCGAGTGCTTTACCGATGATCATTTTGTCGGTTATCATCGCGATAATCGTTGCAATCGTGCTGTGGATATTCCTGCATCCAAGGGCAAAACTGGAAATCTGCTTTTTCCGTGCCGGACGCGAAATCGGCATCAAACCGGTAAAAGGCACGTTGTCTTTATCCAAGGCATTCGGCTGCAATATCAATCTGCGGATCTATCCGCTATTCGACAAGGAACTGGATGACTGGCAGTTTGAAATGACTTGTATCGGGGATGATGCCCAGGTTGAATTTGTCCGGGACGGCTCAAGAGTCAAAATTGCTGAAAACACCAAGACCGCGTCGCTGCGTCTTGGCCGTTATGCTGTAGTCGGCACCGATGACGAATTCGAGATACGTGAACCGGAAGACTGAGCCGGCTGTCATTGAAAATAATTTTGTTAGTATATAAAATATCAGCGGACTGTGTGACGGCACACAGCAAACCGCGATCTGTTAAGGAGAAAAGTATATGTCACTTGAACAATGGCTGATGCTGCTGGGCTGGACCTTTAAACCGACGGTAATGTCGCTTCTTGTAATCCTGGGGCCGCTGGTCCTGCTTATTCTGCTGTTGCTTATATTCCGAGCGAAAGCTCCGAAAATTTCCGGGGCCTGGGCCGCGCTTGGACGACGTTGGCTGATAATTGGACTGGGCATTTTTCTCTGTGGCATACTGACCTGGTTTATCGGAGCAATGCTGTCGGGCAAATATGACCGGGATTACGCCAATAACCTTTTTGAAAGTTTCAAGAAAATGGAAAAACGCGACCTGAAAGAACAGGTCCGTTCATTGACCGACGAAATGGAGCGCAACTCCCTGGCGGATTTCATCAAGGATTACTCGGACAAGTTGAGTGGAGAGGAACGGGTCAAATTTATTCACGCATTTTTCTCGACCAACCTGAAAAAGAATATAAAAATCCTCTATCATCCGCTTTATTGGACTCCGGAAAAAATTGCGCAATACCAGAAAGAACATGACAATGCCGCTCCAATGATCGCCAACAGCGGACTGCAATATGATGAACATCAGAAACAATTGTTTATAGCCAACAAACTTGAGGAACTGAATAAATCGCTGAATGCCGCTCAATGGAAATATATCCGCAACCAGTTCATCGATCCGCTTGAACGTGATCCGCTGATCGACCTGATGACTCATTTGTGTGATACCCAGGACCCGGCACAGGCCGACAACATGCTCAAAAGCCTCTTTACCGAAAACTTTGCCGAACGCGGCGAAGCGGCTCAAATGGCCTGGTATGCTGACAGCCCCGGTTCAGAAGACACTTTTGCCTTTCTGCTCGAATATATCCGCTGGCTGCGGGAACTGCCGGAACTGCTGATCTGGACCATAATCGGGCTGACGATTGCCATGGTCGGCTCCCGTATCAAACGGCAAGGCAACAAAAAACTGTTCAAAGTATAACCCGGGAGAAATATTATTATGGGAAAAACAATATATATAGCTGTCGGCAGTACCGCGATCAAAGGTTTGAGTTCACTGATTCGCCGCCAGGTCGAAGAAAATATTTATCATCGCAGTAATGATGTTTTTATCGCGCTTGACTCCGACCGGAGCCGGGTCGATAAATTCTGTACGATGGACAAAGACCGTTCCCGGGTTCTCGGCCTTTCCCTGCGTCTGGATTCGGATGCAAAATCAATTTTTCTGGCGGAGAAATTCCAGCCGACCTGGGCCGGTTTGAGTATTCCGCCGGATGGGGTCGGCGGCGACCGGCGGCGCAGTTTCGCCGCGCTCGACTGGTACAGCGATACCAACTTCAACCAGGTCTTGCAGTTGCTCGGCGGCGAAGACACTGTCGTGCTGGTCGGAACCGCGTTCGGTGGTACCTCTACCGGCATGTACCTTAATGCGGCATTGCTGCTGCGTCGGCACATCGAAGTTATGGTTAAAGGACAGGATCAGAGCCGGAATATTGAACCGCCGCGTCTCTACGGTATACTGGTGCTGCCGGAATCGCCGCGGGTATCAGACACCCAGTATCCTACCGCCGGCAACCTGTGTGCTTTTCTCAAAGACCTGATGCAGCTTGAATGGGGAGTCCGGTTATCACGCTTCAGCAAGACTTCTTTTAAATACCCGATGTTCCCGATTTATTCAGGCGGTGACAATCTGCCGTTGTTTTCTGAACGCAAATACGGCAAAAGCCCGCATACGAATCTGCCGCTTGATCATATATTCATCATCCCGACCCGCAAAGGCAAGCAGGGCGAGGTCCCGACCGCAATCGCGGAATTCGCGTTATTGCTGAACAATTTGAAGGTGTGGGACAGTATTCCTTCCAAACTGATCGACCGTTACACCAACTGTACCGGCACGACCAATTTGACCAACGAGGACCCGGTCATGGGCGGTCTGAACATGGTTACGGCCCGGAGCAGTCGCACCACCGCCCTCAAGCGGCGTTATTACCAGCAGTTGGAACAAGCCTGGAATGCTTTCTTTTCAGATGAGAACGTCGCAACCAACAAAGCCGAAAAATGGGTACAGGATCAGCTTGACGAGCTGTTGAATTCGTCTGTTGATCTGGAATCCTACAATGCGGTAACAGACAAAGTGCGCAGTGCTATCCGCAACTATTCCATGGCCGAGCTGAATAATGAACTGCCGGACCTGCTGGTTGAAATGGAGAACTCCCTTGCTACGGAAAAACTGAAATATTCCTGGCCGGGATTTGATGCTCTTCTGGTCAGAATATTTGATAATATTGCCAACGCACCGGGAGATTTAAGTATATCCAAGATCTGTAAAGTCTATTCCGAGCGGATCGAAGCAATCCGGCGCGATGCCGACCGGGTAAATATCCGGCGCGATGAAATACTGGACCAGACCCGCCGCGCCAGGGCTCTGATAAAACGTCGTCAGAATTCGACTACAGCCAAAATCTTCGGATGCGGTGAAATCGTGGCGCAGGAGGTTCAAAACGACTACGCCGTCGCGATGGAAGTCCTGTTGGACGGCTTGATCGGGGCTTGCCGCGCGATGGGCAGTCTGAAAACCCTGACCACAACATTGGATGTAACTGAGGAAAAAGATGGAGTCCGCAAACAGCGTTACAATGAAATTGCCGGTTTTATCCGCAATCGTCTCACCGACTATGTCTCTAATTATCCTGATTTCATTTATGAAGATACCGCAGTCAGGCTTGACTTGAGCATGTTGGATATCCGCGGAAAATTCAACTTCAATGAAGTGATTATGGATGCGTTGATGGCCTCCAGCAGTTCGGCTTTGGCTGACAACATGGAAAACTATGAACGGCTCGGGGTTGAAAAACTCAGCTTGGAAGCTGAAAAACTTGACGCAAACAATCCGTTGAAGAAGTTGACTACGTCTATGGATCCGGAGAAGGTCAATTCATTTTCAAAATCGTTCCGGCGGGAGATCCCGAACAAATACACGTTCCATTATTATTTGCAATACGGCGAGGCCAGCAGCCTGACCTGGGATAACCTGATCAGCGAAAAAGATTTCAACTTCAAATCGTTCCAGTCATTCGGGCTTTATCGTGCCAACGATACTTTCAATCCTGACAGCGAATATGATATCGATGAATCCCTGTGGATTCACCGCACGGTGCGCGACACCGAAAATATTCATGGTCTGTGGGTCGGTACTGCCACTATTGACGACGAAGTACGCGACACCATCAGCCGGACCTATTCCGGAATGCCGACCAATTCATGGCAGCAGGATTCGGCCAATAAGGAGGAAAAATTCGGCGGCGAAATGCCGCGCTTGATGTCGCTCAAGCAATTCGTCTATCTGGGCAGCATCCTCGGAGCTATCGAAGAAAAAATCCTTGAAAAATGTCCGGACAAATCGGCCGCGCACGGTATGGACGTCAAACTGGCCTTTAATTGCGCCGGCAGGAAGTTAGAACTGCCCGGCACCCGCAAACTCACCATGATGTTTGAAACCGATCCGAAGTTTGAGTTCGACTCCTGCCCGATTGAATGGATTCCGATCTTTATGGAATGGATCAATACGACTTTTGAGGAAGATTTGAATCTGAAAGGCGCCGAACGTCTCGGCGGCATACTACTCTTCGAGAACAATATTCTGACTTCAATCCGTATGGGAATCGACGACAATATTTCTCACGGTATTGTCGACCTGGTTAACGAATTAAAAAACTGTATTGAAATTGCCTGATGACTCCTTTGAACATAAGTAAATCCGATTCCGGCTCGCTGTCAGCGGTCGATGCCTGCCGTCACCTCTGGCAATTGTCAGAGATCAACGAATCGACATTGATCAACGCGCTGAAACAAGTCTGCGGCATCGACTACATCGATCAGGACTTGTTTTTGCTGCCGGATAACCTGATGCAGGCGGCGGAGAATATAATTCGTTCCCGGGCGACCGAAGTCGACCAGGGCGTAATCGAGGATATGGTCAAAGCCATGCACGCTGCGGATGACGAACTGAAATTATGGCTGCGGGAAATTCAATTATATTCGCCCCATCATCCGGAACTGTGGCGCGTCTGTGCTTTTTTTCTGGAGCGATTGTTGCGTGGCGAAGTCGACGAACCGCCTCACGACAGTTTTTCCGCCGGACTCGACCGGCTGCAGAAATCACTTAAACCGGGCCAGCCGATCGATTCGTTCTGGCGCGAGGCCTGGGAGCTGCAATGCCGGGTCATACGCCACAATAAATTTACCGAGTAACATTCCGGGGAAAGTAGTAATATGTTGAAATTTGACGGTGTGCCATTGAATATTCCGCTGCGCAACGGCGGCGGCTTGTTCTGCGAACAGATATTTATCCCGGAATTCGTGCTGGACGACTTTGGCTATGACCTGAAAAACTGGAACTTTGACCAGACTTTCAAAATCTACAACAATACAAAATTTGATCTGCCGGTTTTTCTTGAGTTTCTGCCTGTTCCTAACGGAGTAAGATGCCTCATGGAAGTGGATACCCGCTGCTTTCCGGTATTGACCAGTTTCGATAAGACGTTTGAAATGCGAATCCAGCTGCAATTCTATCGCAAGGACAGCAGTGAGCTTGGGCCGCCGCTGCCGTTGTTTACCTTCCGGGGCGAACCGCTGGGCGAAGCCCCGGTCGAGGCATGCCTGGTCATTGATCTCGGCAACACCCGGAGTTTCTGCCTTGTTGTTGACGACATCACAAATCTCGGAAGCAATCAGGTCATCGGATTGTATCGACCGCACATGAATCCTGACGATTCGAAGGGAGTGGAACGTGACAGCGGCGTCTTTGACAGTTTTACGGTACTCGAGCATCCGGGACGTTTCGGGGGACGCGGTTTTCTGGAAAAACTATCGTTTGCTCGCGTCGGATCAAAAGCCTTGAGTCTGCAGCGCGATATCATTGAGGACTATTCCCTGGTCGGCCGCTACTCTTTGAGTTCCCCTAAACGTTATTTCTGGCAGAGCGACCCGGAACAAGGGGCATGGAAGGCCGCGCCTTCACTTGAGACTACCGACTGCATCAGCGTCAAACCCGGCGGTCCGCTGATCGATGAACTGTTGCGCGAGTTCGCCCGTGAAGATATAGTTGCCGAGGCGGAACGCCTGGAACATAAAGGGAAAAAGATTCCACTTGACAGTCTGTATGTACCGGGTCAGGTGGAGAAAGTTGCCCGTGAACTGGGGATCAAGCCGATCCCGCCCGAGCGTATGCCGCGTTCCGCCGTCCTGGCCGGTTTTATGGTGGAAATCCTCGAACAGACCGAGGGTTACCTGAACAGTCCCGAGTTTATCAATTCAACTAGGATAAAGCGTCCGCGGATGATTACCCGGGTCTGCGTCACCTACCCTTCCGGCTGGGCAAAATCGGAAATATCCGAATATCGTGACCGTCTGAAAATGGGCCTGCGTTCATTTTCGATTCTGCGTAACCGGACTGTGCCGGAACTCGATGTATCATGTGACGAAGCCGGAGCGGCCATGCTCTGCTTTCTCTACAGTGAGATTATCAAATTTGGCGGCAGTGCCGACACGTATTTACGCACCTATGGCCGAAGCGGACGGCCGGGACAGCCTCCAACCGCACGGATCGCCGTCATCGATATCGGCGGCGGAACCAGTGATCTGGTTATTGCCGAAGCTTGCGGAACCGGTGACTCCAGCGGCGGCAGGATCGATGTTATCACTCTTTATCAGCATGGCTTCAATCGTGCCGGAGACGAACTGCTGCGCCACGTTATCGAAGGCGTTGTCCTGCCGGTTCTGGGCGAAGCGTTTTTCTTCAGCAATCCGGAACTGCGGCGTTCTCTTTTTGCCGATTTGCTCGGAGCAGCCGGCCTGGTTGCGTCGGATCGTCGGGTCACCTGGGCCAGAACTCTCTGGTTCCAACTGGCGATCAAGGTAATTCAATGTGCGGCTAACGGTAAATTTGTAGTTTCACTTGAAGATGATGCCAATATGGCCGACGGTTTCAATTCGTTTCAGGCCACTTGCAAGCAATGGGCCGTTGATCATGGCGTCGGAGACTTTTTCGATGATACCCCGCGGACTAGAATCGAGCTGCCGGAAAATGTTAATTCCAAAATAATTCAACTTACGCGTTCATCCTTCTCGCAGATTATCCGTAATTTCAGCGCGGCCTGCAGCGCATTCAACTGCGATATTGTCCTGCTGGCCGGCAAGACAACGGAATACCCGCAGGTATTTGACCTGTTCCGGGAAAACATCCCCCTGCCCGACAGCAAATTCATTTCACTGAAAGACTACCGGACCGGGCCGTGGTGTACCATGACCGCCCGGGGATACATTGACGACATCAAGGTCACCACCGCGCTCGGCGCAGCGCTCAAGACGCTTTCAGACATGAATTCGCCGCTGCTGAACAACCTGCGCTTGTCATTGTCGATGGCTCCCGGTATCGACGAACGCAATCATTACTGGGGTCAGGTGGCAATGGGCCGCCGCCGTTTCGGCAACTCCAAAGCGGTGTTCACCCCGTCAAACGATACTGCCGTGATCGCGATGGCCGGCAATTCTTATATACTTGGACGGCGTCGCTTCGGGTTGGAGCAGCAGGATGCATATCCGGCCAGCGAACTTCGGGTTAAACCCAAATATTCCGGTCTCGGCACGATTGTCGATACAGCCGTCGTAACTGTTGCCAAGCGGATCGCATCCGACGGCAGCGTCTCGCTGGAAATTATTGATGCCGCCGGTGATTTTTCCGACGGCTCCGAACTGAAAGTCGAACATCTGGAAATCCGGCATCGGACCTCATTTGAGGATGACCAGTGGATAGATTCCGGTTGTATTTTATCCGATGACTGGACCCTGAAAAACTGACAGGAGATTGCCAAATGAACAAAATAATCAAAAAACTCATCTGCTTATCGGTTTTTATTTACGCCTTAACGGCCACTGCTGCCGGGGATGAAGCAGAAGATCCGGTCAGTCCGGTTATGATATGCCTGGTTGTGCTTATTTTATGCGCTTTTTTTACGATCGGCCTGCAAATATTCAGAGGCGGTTCCGGCAGCGATAAAACCAGACGGGAGATCGATAAGATCAAGGAGCAATTCAGCAGTGTCGACAACAGCCTGAAAGCAATTATGAGAAAAATGAAGTCTGAAGTAACGGTTGGCGGCAGTGTGCGCAGCGTAGAGTCGGTGATTGATTCATCCACCGCGTCCCGGGATATCTATGAATTGAAAACCACGGTCATTAACAGCCGTAACAATTTGGGTAATGAGCTGAAAGAATTGAAAGCCGAAGTGGGCAATATCCTGTTGATTCTCAACAAAGACAATAAAGATAAACTGATTGAGGAGATTCAGAACCTCCAGCGGATCAACGCCGAGCAAGCCAGATACATTACCGAGGCTAATATGAAGCTGGAACAACTCTCGCAGCAGGATACAACGGCAAAAAATGAGTTTCTCGATAGAATCATTCCGCAGGAACTAACTGACCTGTTCTACAATATCGAAGGCTTCGGCGGTGATGAATGCGACCCTAAACTGCTTGACCTCTATTTTGCGGTCATTAGTCTGCACCATAAGGCTGAAGCCAGAAACAAAGACGAACTGCGCAAAGGATTCATTATGTTCGACGGCTTTCTTTTTGATACTTTTAAAGACGATGTTGAATCGCTTACCGCTTTGCGCAATCATTTTGCCGCTTTGTTCAATGAAGATTATTTGAAAGGGTACTTTCAGGTTGAATGGCCGGCGCCTGGTGATATTTTCGATCCGTCCCGACACAAATCCCATATGAGTTCGGGCAATCGGATTGCGTTGGCGGAATCGGCGGTGATCTGCAACAGTGAGGGCCAGGTACTGGTTCCGTCCAGAGTGGAGACTAAGCGATGAAATCCGAGATACCTGAAAAATTCTGCGCTAAAATAAATGAATTCATGATCGAGCGTGATGTCCGGCTTGCTCCCGGTTTTATAATCTGTCCGTGTTTTATCGAAGGTTCATGGTGTGAAGTCTGGACCGTGTTCACCGACAAATCGGCTGCCATGAATATCAGCGAAGACGATGAAAACCAGGAAACCGATGAGATAACCGGAAAATTACAGGCCAAAGGACTGGAATACACGGTTCGACAGGTCAATGTCGTCGATCAGTTCAGTCCGTTACGCTGTCAGGTCGGCGATCATTTCTTTGCCACCTCCGACGCTGAAACAATAGATTTTCTCAAGGGAATCAGTCATCCGGTCGCGGCCAGAAAAGCGTCCGGTAATACGTCTGCTCAAACTCAAGCGTGAAAATATTTAAGCTTAAAGATGAAGGCTTAAGGATTAAAGCTTAAAGGCTCCGGGGAATCAAATAAAACTTGACTCTTCTTGAATATTCTGCTATAATACATTCAGAAAGGGGAATATTATGGAAGATGATAACAAAACACCGTCGGCATTGGGGAATTTGAGTTTAATAATCGGAGTACTGGCACTGCTTTTCGCCTTGTCTTTTTATCAAAAAATCCCAATGGTATTTTTAAGTCTGTTGTTGGCGGTGCCGGGACTTCTTTTTAGTATAGTTTGTCTTTTCAACAGCAAAATTAGTCGATTACCATTGGTATTGGGCATTCCGATTAATCTTGCTGCAATATTTTTCACTTTGACAAGTATCCCTACTCACGGACATGTTAGAGTACGCGCCAGACGAATATCATGTGTCTCCAACCTGAAACAAATCGGTTTGTCGTTGAAGCAGTACGCAATGGATTACAATGACTGTTTTCCGCATCAGGACGGAGTTGGCGGGCTCGAACAAATACGCTCCAATGACTACTTAACCGACTATGGGGTTTATACCTGTCCAAGTACATCTACAACGAACGGCTCCGGAACGCAGCCATTAAGCACTACCAATTGTGACTATATTTACTTCGGTGGTTTCAAAGAGGGTAACGATCCCCAAATTAACGGCTTTGCAGAGACTCCTCTGGCTATGGATATTCCGGGAAATCATAAGGAATATTTGAATGTGCTGTTTCATGATGGACATGTTATGGGATACAAATGCTCTGCTAAAAACAGCAAAGAGGCAATAGATTTTCTCCATAAAAAATTCAAATACACGCCGGAACATTATAAAATCCTGAAAGATAAAGCCATCAAAGCGGATATCGCCAGAGGGCTGCCGTAAAACTTAAAGCTTAAGGCTTAAAGATGAAGGCTTAAAGTATAAAGATGCCGGGAAATAAGCGTTGCCAATCAGATGTTGAGTACGGTTTCAGGTGCGAATCGGCCCAATATTTCGCCCGAAAGATAAAGCGAACCGGTAACCAGCAACGGATTGTTGCGCGGTCGCGCCAGCGCCAGCGAAACAAACGGCTCGGCCGAGGCCGGAATCGCGGTAAAATGCCGGGCGCATTTGACCAGTTCTTCCGGATCGATCGAGGGACGGCGGCCAACTATTGGAACAAATATAAACTCGTCCGCCACTGAAGCAAGAGCCTTGATAATGCCGGCGGCGTCCTTGTCTTCCATGCAGCCAAAGATAACCGTATAACGCTGTCCCGGCGACAATTTTTCCAGAGTGGCGGCCAGGGTCTGCGCACCTTCCGGGTTGTGCGCCCCGTCAACAACGGTATCATCGGAAAGAATTTGACAACGTCCGGGCCAACGGGTGGTGCCGACGCCTTCGAGCGCTTTTTCCATATCCAGACCATGTTCTCGCTCGAGATAATTCAACACTGCGGTAACCAGCGCAAGATTCCGGCGCTGATATTCTCCGACCAGCGGTAAATCAACATCAGGCAATTCCCTGACTGAATTATAAACGGTGCATCCGAGTTCCTTTGCCCGTTCTTTTACGACAGCTTCAGCCTGAACAGGCAGCTTGCCGATAAAGACCGGGCGGCGCGGTTTGATGATTCCGGCTTTTTCAAAAGCGATCTCTTCAAGCGTTTCGCCAAGGTATTCGCAGTGTTCCAGCGAAATAGAGGTGATCACCGAACAAAGAGGGTCAACAACATTGGTAGCGTCAAGTCTGCCGCCCATGCCGGTTTCCCAGATGACATAATCAACATTGTTATCAGCGAAATGCAGAGCCGCCATCGCGGTAGTAAGTTCAAAATAAGTCGGACAGCGCAGATCCTCTTTCATTTTTTCCACCGCCGGCCGGAACCGGGTAATCAGGGCGGAAAAACCTTCTTCCGATATTGCCTGTCCGTCGACCCGGAAACGTTCCCGGACCGAAATCAGATGAGGTGAACAATAGAATCCGACTTTATATCCGGCCCCGCGAAGCGCGGCATTGAGCATAGCGCCGCAAGAGCCTTTGCCATTGCTTCCGGCCAGGTGAATAAATTTCAAATCCAGGTGCGGAGAACCGACTGACACTAAAAGTTCCTCCACCTGATCAAGACCAAGTTTAATCCCGAACATCATCAGGGAATCAAGATACGCGGAGCCTTCCTTAAAATCCATATACCCCTCTCTGTTTCAGCGGATCGGCGACCATGCGGGCATGGTTAACTTACTGCTGCTGCCAAGCAATCTGCGAGTATTTCCGGTCCAACTGTCAATAATATATAGTTCCGTTCTGCCGCTATAGCTGCGGCTGCAAACGATATGGCGGTCATCGGGCGCCCATGACGGAGACTCCCAGCTCCCGGCGGTTTTTGTCAAAACTCGATTCCGGTCAGGATGGCTCAAATCGTAGACCGCAACCGCATAATCTCTCCCCATCCGGCATGAATAGGCAATTTGATTATCCGACGACCATGACGGAGATGCCGCTTCACTGCCTTCTGTGTTCAGCCTGACGCTGCTCCCGCCGTTCGCCCCGATTATATACAAACGGGGACGCCCGCTGCGACCAGATACATAACAAATTTTTCCACCGGACGGACTCCAGTACGGTGACGATTCCGGCTCACTGCCATAGGTAAGGCGTCGTCTGGCCCGGCCCTCAAGCGCTTTGACATAAAGTTCAACCTGGCCGTCTTTACTCAGGATTAAAGCCAGATACTTGCCGTTCGGGGATATTTTACCCCCGGCATTAAGACCGGCAAAACCAACCAGACGGCGGGAACGCAGCGGGAATATCTGCGTCTGAATAATGCTGGTGACGGCCCGGCCGTATTTTGTATATACGACGGATTTACCGTCGGGTGACCATGACGGTTCGACACAAAGTGAGCGGAAAGAGGTAAGTCGTTTAAAATCACCACCGTCGATATCACAAAGAAAAATGTTTTTAACGCCGTATCCTGATTCCGCACTGAACGCAATCCTGGTACGACAAATACCCTTGATCTTAAAGATTTTTGTAAGAATAGAGTCAACTAACGCTTTGGCGCATTCGCGACTGTCGTTGTTGACTGAGCTTTGAACAGAAAAACCGGGTTCGTTGAGAGCTGCAACATTCAGGCTTGCTCTGCCGCCGGAAACCTGTCCTGATATAGTGTAATCGGCCTTGCCGGTAATAACCCGGAACCAGCCGCAGGCCTTAAGAAAAGAACCGACCTCACGAGACACCGCGGCGTCACCAGAGACGCCGCGATACAACAAGGTCGGATTTTCAGCAAAGCCGCGGGCCGCCTTAACGACCCGGATCTGGCCGTGAACCGTCATTACCAGAGAAAATAAAACAATTCCGGCAATAACTGTTACGGTCTTTTTCATGATCAGCCTGCTCTCCCTGATGATTTATCAGCCGAAAATTTCATCCAGATTATAATCTGAATGAGCGGCCAGGGAAATCAGGGTTTTAGTGTGGCAAATGCCTTGTATATCATGAGGCATCTTGTTCGCGACGATATCAGATAACGCAGCGTTATCATGAACTCTGACCATTACAGCCAAATCATATTCTCCGGCGACAGCATACACTTCAGTGACGCCGTCGAGAGCCAGAATGTCTTTGATTACGCGATTAAGGTACTGACGTTCAACATTAACTAAAACAATTCCAGTTACCATGTTTTTCCTTTCGGTTTAATTTTTGTAATTTTCCGGAAATTTATAATTCCTGAAACTTAGTATATTCATTTCGACACATTATTCAAGTTATTAATCCGTTTATCAATGGATTTTTTTCAATTTTTTCAACCATAAGCTATTTAAGCAACAAGGCAACTGGCAATATCAAAAAAACTGATGTATATTTTTTGTTTAAACTCCACTTCTCAATCAATAACAGGTAAAAAAATGGAATTAAGCTTAAGCACCACGCTCTTTGGCCGCGAAAAAAACGATAACGATTTACTGAACTGGCTGGACACAGTCAAGCAAGCCGGCTATGATCAGATTGAAATATCCCACAAACAACGCAATATTGCGCATCGGGAGCAAAGCATCCGTGATACCGGGCTGCGAGTCTGGAGCATACACGGTGCGGTTGGTTATACTGCTGCCAGCCTGTCTGAATCAGAACGGCAAAAAGCTGTTGAAGATGAATTTGCCGTTATGGAAGATACCGCCTGTTTTGCCCCCTGCCCTTATGTTGTGCATTACGTTAACCGCTTTAACGATCCGGCTTACGGCACGGCTTTCCGGCACAGTGTTGAGCAACTGCATGAAAAAGCAATAGAATTTGGTTTGATTCTTGCGGTAGAAACCGCGCCATACAAGCCATTGGAGAACGAGCGCTATCCGGACAGCGCGGAGATCGCCAATTTTGTCCGTTCATTTAACTCTCCGAATCTTCAGGCAACAATTGACATCAATCACTCCAACATTCATGACGACCTAGAAAAGGTCTGTGTTGATTTCCGTGGAATCATCGCCAATATTCATGCATCCAACAATCATGGAGAATGGGAGGACCATCTGGAACCATGGAATGGAGTAATCGATTTTCCACAAACAATGAGGTCGTTAATCGCCAACGGCTACAAAGGACCATGTAATCTTGAGCTGCATCCGGCTTCTCCTCCAGGACTGGAGTATTTAATAGAGTTGAGAATCAGAACTGAAGAGATGCTGCAAGGCATATAAATTATAAATGAGAAAAATTTTCCGGCGCAATGCACGTACTTAGATATATGTGAACTGGGGAGCTTGCCCCGCAATGTCCGCATATCAGTTCTTAACTTTTATCTTTAAGCCTTAATCTTTAAGCTTTCATCTTCAACCATCTTTTCGTGATGGTTGAAGAATTAACTATGCAGTAGTATCGGCTCTAAAACAACCTTTTCCGCTTTTTTGTCAGCTTGCTCCTTGAAGCAATTCATCAGAACATCAATTGCGCGGATACCGATATCCGCCAGCCGGATGTCGATAACTTCCGGTTTGGGATAAAGTCCGTAAAGAACCAGTTTATTGTTATCACAGGAAACAATCGGCACGTCCTCAACTGGCTTCAAACCCATTGAATAAAGTTTTTGATAAATCGGTACGCCGTAAATATCCGCTGAGAGAAACAACCCTGATCTCGGAGCTCCAGATACAAAAATTTTCCTAAAGTACTTTTCAGCTTTATCCAATAATTCTCCAACCAGCAGTTTACGAATATCCAGCTCAACCAACTCCCCCTTGAAACCGGCTTGTTTGAGAGTCGCATCAAAAACTTCGAAACGTTCTTTAAAAAGATTGCGGTCAACCCCGCCTATGTAGTAAAAACGTTCACTTTTCTGCCTGATCAGGCTTTCTGCCGCAAGTTTGCCAATCAGTGAGTTATCATATGTAACTATATTTCCTTGAGCGGTTTTAAACGTTTCCCCCATAACCTTGACCCATGGAACCCCGTCAAAAATTTTTAAATTGCGTTCGTCAAAATGGGGAGCCAGCAACAGAACCAGACCATCAACTTCGCCTTTGATAAAGTCGATGAATTCACGATCCTTGATATCAGTTGCATAGGGTAATAATTGCAAATTATTTTCACAGGCGGCATTTTCAAGCGATGCCAGCATGGTTTGAAAAATCGGCGGAACATCAAAATTATGCGCCTTGAGAATCCGGTTTTTTTGATTCAAGGATAGTACCGCAATACGTTTTTTACGAATAACAAAAGTCCCTACCCTGGACCGCTTTTCAACGATACCCTCTTCCGCCAGGCTGTCGAAAGCCCGGTTGACGGTTTGGGAATTCACATCAAATTCCTGCGCCAGTTTTGCCACCCCTGGCAGTTTTCCAGTGTAAATGCCACGTTGAATCCGGTCGTTTATAAAACGCTTGATCAAATCATGTTTACGCGATGAACGCTTTCTTTGTTGAGTCATACAAAACTTTCCTGTAACCCTTCCCTCAATTCCATACTTATTTCAAATAAAAATATATTATCAAACTTAACTTGAAAAGTCAAGACGTGTGCCGCAATAATCCGGAAAAAACGCTTTCAGGTTCCCTGAGCAAACCTTTTGAGTTGATCGCTTAATTTTTTTCCAAGTTCATGAGCCTCCGTCAATTTTTCCGGCTGCTTTGATATATCCGGAATGATTTCCGGCGTAATTTTTGTTCCCGGCCCAAAGAAATTGTAAATGGCGCCGACTTTACAATCTTCGCCGTACCCGCAGACAAAACAGCATGCGGCACCTTGTGCAGTAATTTCACCGACACAATTCATTTGATTGTATTCACAAAAAGTCTTAAGGTTTTCCACGACCACTGTACCGTCGCCGCCGCCTACTCCGACCGCGATTACCGGTTTCCCGGCCACCAGCATAGCCTCTCGATGCCGGAACTGGTAGAAACGCTCCAGAAAACAGTGTGCCTGGGCGTTGAGCATGGAAAAATAATTAGCCGCGCCGATTACCAGGGCATCAGCCTCAATTATCTTATCACGCAATTCATACATGTCATCCTTTATCCGGCAGACGTTGTCCTTAACGCAGTCGAGGCAGGCGATACATGGGCCGATCCGTTTTCCGGCAAGCGAAATAAATTCAGTTTCGCACTCAATGGCACTCAAGATCTCTTTGACAATTTTTTCCGTTGTTCCGTCATGTCGCGGACTGCCGCTTATTCCTAATACTTTCATAATTAATATCCTTTCAATTAGCATTTCAAAGAGTCGTGCGAAATGCAAATATTAACCACGAAAAATCACGAAAAGTCACGAAAAAGTTTTTTTATTTTTCAGCTTAT
Source organism: Victivallales bacterium (assembly GCA_963676655.2). Lineage (GTDB taxonomy): Bacteria > Verrucomicrobiota > Lentisphaeria > Victivallales > Victivallaceae. The sequence continues at coordinate 73,650 of CAXXKX010000005.1, forward strand.
GCTGAAAATTTAAATACTTCTTCATATTCTTCATGCATTGCCTTCGCTAGCTCAGGCTCAGACTGCGCTAGTCATGGTGCAAATAATAGTTTCGCATGAGTCTATTAGCATTTCAATATATCTATCATATATTGTGCGCCGCGAATAGTCAAGGCGGATTCATTAACTTTGTGTTAAGCCGAAATTTCAAAATCGATTGTATTATGAACAATCGGCTTTATATTCTTTTATCAAAACGGGAGGATATTTATGACAGAAGATATTAAACAACCTGAAACGTCAACTAGCAACTGTAAATGCCAGTTATTGACAAACATTGCAATAATCATTATTCTAAGTGTATTGATTTTATCTTTTCTGGCGCCACGTTTAAATCTAAGATATGAGCCAGTCAGTCATCGTCGGATAAGCTGTATAAATAATTTGAAACAGGTAGGTTTAGGGCTTATGCTTTATGCTGACCAAAATAATAATATGTTTCCGAATGGAAAAAATATTGAAGCATTCTGCCAAGTTAACAACCTCTTAAAATATCCAGCCATATTTTGTTGTCCTAAAAGTTCTCAATCTCCGTGCAAACGCAAAGAAAAACTGACAAAAGAAAATATTTCTTACGTCTATTTGAGCCAAAACTTTGAAAATATTTCTAGTTTAGCATCAAAAAACCCTATCGTTTTCGATTATCCGCTTAACCATAAAAAATCTACTGGCTGGTTCAGTAAGCCGGAACATTATATTAATGTTTTGTTTTGCGACGGCCATGTCGAACCTTTCAAGACAGGGGCGAAAACCTGTGTCGAATTCATCGAAGTATTACACAAAAAGTTTAAATATTCACCGGAAATATTGAAACTACTGAAAGAGAAAGCGGCACAAGCTGATCGTGAGCAAGTGCCGCATAAAAAGTAATATTAAAGCTTAAAGATTAAGGCTTAAGGATAAAAGTAAAGAACAAATGCAAACATTGTACAGGGTAATTACCCCAGCTTTCAAAATTACATATATATAAGCGCGAGCATTGCGCAGAGCAAATGTCCCTTATTTTTTCTTCAAGGCGGCTTCTATCGCTTCAGTGACAACCTTGGCCTGGGCTTTCCTTCCCTCGGGTTTGTAATGGACATTTCCCGGGGCAGACCACCACTTCGGCTGATTAGGCAACGTGAAGGAATAAAGATCGCAAATCTTGATTTCCGGATATTTTTTCAGAACTTCTTTCGCTATATCATTATATTTTAACGAGTCTCCCTGTTTGCGTCCGGCGCTTTTTGCTGGAATCGGAGTTGTCAGAACATAAATAATACGCGCCTGCGGCTGGGTCCTAGTCAGAAAATTAAATATTTTGATGAGATTGGCCTTATATACTTCCGGCGTCGCTTGCAGCTTGCCGGTTTCCAGAGAAAGTTTTCGCCCATCCATGTATTTATGGTCATGCATACCGACGTTGACAGTTATAACGTTCCATTTGAATTTCCAGGGATCGGCCAGCTTCGGATCGCGCATAATTTTTTCCATGCGCTCAATATTTGGAATAACGTTTTTGCTGGCGCCGCCATTGCGAAATATACGGTAGACATTAGCCTTGCCAGTAAGGTTTGTTCTGACATATGGGGTGTAACCGATCGAAATAGAATCGCCGTAAATTAAAACATTTGGCAATTTCGGGTCATTTTTAACATACTTATACGTCGATCCAAAGCGTTTCAACGTCCTGGCCCCAACCAATTTGTTCCATGCTTCTTCGGCGGTTGTTGCGCCGAGTACACCGGCGGCCATCACAACCAGACAAGTTACAATCATCTTATTACGCATATAGCTTTTCCTTTCAATGAAAAAGGCCGCCGGATGATTGCCGACGGCCATAATTGATATTTAATTTATTCCGCAGAAACATCATGTTCCGGCGGAACCTCGGAGTCCTGCACCTTGCCTAGATATCCCGGCAAATCGATTCCGGCCATTTTGGCAACATCATGCATTGGCGGCAGACTCTGCATCATTCCGCTCAGGAAATTAGCAGTAGAAGTCTTACCGTTAGCGGCACCCTGTCCGCCGTCCCATACCGTAACCTTATCGATCTTGATATTCTTGATCGCTTCAGTCTGGAGAGCGACGATATCCTGCAGTTTTTCGATCATCAACATGGTCGAGGCAGCGTTGGCGTCATTATTACAGGCAACAATGATTTCCTGGAAACCTGCGCCCTTTGCTTTCAATATTTCATAGTTACCGCGACCTTCAGCCTCAAGTTTGGCGAAGATAGCGTCGGCCTGACCGCGAGCTTCACGACGGCGTTTTTCGGCTTCCGCTTCAGCGGCAATTTCAATTTGCTGTTTCTGGATTTCCGCCGGAACGACGTTTTCAGCCGTCAAGCGTTCTTTTTCCATTTTAGCACGGGCAACCTGGGCAATCTGTTCAGCCGCATACTGCGCTTCCTGAATCTTCGCGGCGGCAACTTTCTGGGCCGCTTCGGCGCGACGATATGCTTCCGCTTCCTGTTCGGCACGGGTCGCGTTTGATTTAGCGATTTCGATTGCGGACAAGTTTTCACCCTCTACCGCGGTCGCGTCGGCCTGTTTGACCGCGATACGGCGGTCACGGGCTGCATTGGCTTCACCGGACTGCGCGGCGGCTTCCGCCTGGGAAACTGCAACACGCTGTTCACGTTCGGCGTTGGCACGGCCAACTTCACCTTTTCGGGTTTCATCAGCAACTTCGATCTTGGCTTTATTGATAGCTTCGGCCGCGGCGCGTTTACCGATAGCTTCGATATATCCGCTTTCGTCGTTGATGTCGGTAATATTAACGTTGAGCAGCTGCAGACCGACTTTATTTAGTTCCTCGGTCACATTCTGCTCGACATTGCGCAGGAATGTTTCGCGGTCGGCATTGATCTGCTCGATCGTCATTGACGCGATAACCAGACGCAACTGACCGAAGATGATATCCTTGGCCAGGTCGGAAATGGCTTCCGGATGCTGTCCGAAAAGACGTTCCGCCGCATTCCCCATGATCGATACTTCCGTGCTGATACCGACGGTAAACACACTCGGTACGCTGATACGGATGTTCTGGTTACACAAAGCGTTGTCCAGGTTTACCTCGATCTGCATCGGACGCAGAGAAAGATATCCATAATCCTGGATAATCGGCCAAACGAAAGCGGCGCCGCCGTGAATACAACGCGCGGCCTGATGTCCGGCTGTTTTACCGAAGATTACCAGAATCCGGTCCGACGGGCATTTCTTATACCTGGAGGCATAAGCCATGACCAGGATGAAGAACGCCACAAGTGAGATTACGACGACAATGCCGACGATGCCGATTCCACTGATTGCTGCTATTTGGATCATTCCCTTGTTCTCCTCTTTGTTAAGGGTTGTTTTTCTATATCTTAATTTATATAGCTTCTACTTTAAATAAATTGCCTTGCATATGCGCGACAACTTTGATTTGAACGCCTTTTTTCAATTCCACATCCGCAACGGCTCTGACCTCCCGGGTACTGCCGCCGACATCGACAGTAACCCGTCCGTGTTCGCTGCCGCCGGGAATCGACATGTAAACGACTCCGGTCCGGTTAAGAATATCAGCGCTGGTCACAGTGCCGACATGTTGGGCTTTCAACAGCAGGCGAATCAGTAAAATCACCAGAATCATAACTGTTGTCCCAAGTGCCAATGCCCCAAGGAAACCGCCCCAGCCGTATTCGCCCCAGAGTACACCGCCCCAGCCGAAGAACGCGATAAAAGCGATAATCGCCCGGAGCGAAAAGAATTTCATAAATTCAAAACCGGTATCCATGTGCCCGTCGACGTCGACGTCTCCGTCCGCATCCATGTCGAAATCTGAATCAGCGCTGACATCCGCATCAAAACCGCCATCCATGTCGTCGCCGTGAAAGTCCCCAATACCACATAACAGCAAAATGGCTTGAATTAGCATGATCCCCGAACCGAACAGAGCGCAAAACCAATAGAAGTAATTTGCGTTATCCACAATTTTATCAATGAACGACATTGCCAAGCCTCCTGGTTTGTTGTTGTCTCCTGTTCTTACAATAATAGATTTGCATAAGCAAAAAATCAAACTCAAAACATAAAATAATTGCGTTTTTGTTATTCCGGTTTTTCTACTGAAACAGCCTTTGCGTCATCTGAAAGATTAGTATTCAGCAGCTCCAGCCCGATGTTATTGAGTTCTTTGGTCACTTTTTGTTCAAATTGGCGCAGAAACGATTGCGGATCAGCATTGATCTGTTCTTCGGTCATTGAGGAGTAGACAAGACGGAGATGATTTATTACAACACCTTTCGCCAGGTCGATTATCGCATTGGGAAACTGCCCGAACAGCCGGGTCATCGCGTTTTCGATGATTCCGGGTTCCGTACTTATAGCAACCGTAAAAACACCTGGAATTGCCGACGCGACGGCCGAGGCGCGCATTTTTTCGTCAAGCTCGAGTTCAAATTGCAGCGGTCGCAGCGACAAATAACCGTAATCCTGGATAAACGGCCAGACAAACGCGGCTCCGCCATGATAGTAGCGCGCTGATTTATCCCCGGGAGTCTTGCCGAAGACCACCATCAGCCGGTCCGTCGGGCATTTTTTATACCTGGAAACAAAAAGAATCATAAGGAAAAAGTAAAAAACAATAATGCCGATCACAACACCGGCCACAATATGAAACATAATCAAAATCCTCCTCGTTAGATTCGATTACTTAATTATATCTTGTTTCAGCTTAAAATACAAGTGTACAAGCAAGAAAAACTCTATTTTTCAATAAATAGAATTCAGGCGCATGTAAAAACAGTACGAACTCGCAACCGTACTGTTCACTAAAACAGCTCATCCACTTTGTCAATTTTTTCGGAACTACAAAAGAAAATTAATCATGGGGAATTAGATATCTGACCAAATAGAATCATCTCTGTCACTGCTTTTCATAGTGTGCCAATCAATATAAAATTTGAACTTTTTTTGTAACCTCTCATATCCTTTAGCAGTTATTAGAGTTCCGCGAATATCTAAATCTTTTAACCTTTTAAATTTTACAATATAATCAATAGATTTATCGGTGATTTTTGTTTTTGAAAGATTCAGCCTTTCAATATTTTTTAGAGGCATATCTCCTGAACTTGAAATCTCTGTTAAATATTTTAAACCACGATCATCAATATTCGTCCCCGATAGCTCCAATATCTCAAGGTTGGTTAATTTTGCTAAGTGCTTGAGTGATTGAGAGGTTATAGCAATATTTTTTAAATATAAACGATACATATTCGGCATTGATGAAATGTATTTGACAGACTCATTTGATAGAGAAAGATTCTCAATCCTCAAATAATAGATTCTTTTATTGTTCCTTAAAAATTTAATTCCATTGTCAGTAATCTTTAAACCTGTTAAAGCAAGTGTGCTTAATCTATTCATTGAAGCAATATAACGACAATCATTATCTGATATATTTGTATTGGATAAATATAGTTCTTCAATTGGCAATCCTTTTAGTTCTTTAATAACATTTGAATTTATGCGATTGCTGTCAAATTGAATACCGCGGAGTTTCGGTAACCCAAATACAAATGGCATTGACTTAATATTGCATTCACTTAATTGAATATAAGAAATTGTATTTGAAAACGTTTCGTTTTTATTTTGTGCCGCATTTATCAAGCATTTTGATAAATACAGTTGGTATAAGTCTGGAAAATTTTTCAATTCGACAATAGTTCTGTGGGAAACGTCAGAGTCGCTAATATGCAGGCTGACAATTTTATCTATAAAATTTACGTCTTTATTTTTCCACTTCTCGTAAGTTACTATAGTGCCTGATTGTTTCATCCGATCAAGTGCCATATGAACTTTTATCCACGGATAAAAAATATAGAAGACAATCAATATTGCAAAAACAAAATACAGCATCATTCTTATTTTTAAAGACTTAAGCAAATCAAGCAGCTTTATTTCTTTTTGTATTCCCATTTCATAAATATCCTTTTGGAACATCCCCTTGTTTTCCAGTAAAAATGGCTCTTTTGGTGTTTTCATGGATATACCATAATTCAATGATTTTTCCATGTTTTTTATTGCAGACTTACAGCCTGCATTTGTTTTTTATTATTATTTTCCCCGGGCGTTGCCCGGGGCTTTGTTCTTTCAGGCCTGCGGCCTGGTGGTCTTTTATCTTCTTCAGCCCCGTAGAGGCGCAATATCACAGCCCCGGGCAACGCCCGGGGGACTCATTGGGACCTAAAAAGCAGGCTGTAAGTCTGCAATAAAACGAATTAGTAAGGTCCCATCCACGGAAACACCGAAAGAACCGTAAAAATTAGTATTGAGCGTTTCTATGAAAATAAATCGTATATTGATTTTTTTCGTATCGGATATCATCTCAATTCAATATACTCCGCAATATCTGACACTGCAAGTTCTACCATTAAAATCCAATGGGACTTTCTGCTTAATCGTAGATTCGCCCCCAACAATTATCCAATGTATTATTCCTGCGCTGTTGACTGTGGACTGTTGACTGTAAACTAAATCAATACAATCATTTAAGGTCATTATTCATAAGTTAAAGTTATTTCCTGTTTATCAGGATTGATTTTCCCCCTTTTGAGGGTACATTATAAGTTGAAATTATTTACTGCTTTATTGAAAGGTTTTTTCTTATGATCGCACTGATCGATTACAATATGGGAAATCTGCGCAGCGTTTCCAACGCTCTCGACGCTGTCGGCGCGGATTACGAGATCATTGACAACGGCGCAAAGCTCTCCAGTTTTGAGAAGATCATCCTGCCCGGCGTGGGGAATTTCGGCGACGGCATGGAACATCTTGAAGCCCGCGGTTTTGTCAAACCGATCAAGCAGGCGGTTGCCGCCGATGTTCCGTTTCTCGGGGTATGCGTGGGCTTGCAAATGCTCTTTGATAACAGCGAAGAAGCCCCTGACGCCATCGGACTGGGCATTATCCCTGGCAGCATTATCCGTTTTCCGTCCGGCAGCGAAAAAGTTCCGCACATGGGCTGGAACAATGTATCTTTTAAAACCGCGCATCCCCTGCTTGCCGGAGTGCCTGATAATACCTATTTTTACTTTGTCCACAGTTATCATGCGGCGGCGGCAAATCAGGATGACGTTATTGGCGAATGCGAGTATATCGTCAAATTTCCGGCAATAGTCGGTCGCGGCCGTCTGTTCGCAACCCAGTTCCACCCGGAAAAAAGTCAGGATCCCGGATTGCGGATCTATAAAAACTTTGCCGATATGCAAGCTTGAACCATGCCGAAAATCAGCCGGAAACGTCAACAAGAATTACTGAAAAAGATTCACGACATCCTGTTTGAACAATACGGGCAGCTGCATTGCACTCTTGATTACGATACCCCGGTGCAATTGCTGGTGGCGACAATCCTGTCGGCTCAGTGTACCGATGTCCGGGTGAACAAAGTAACCCCTGCCCTGTTCAAGAAATATCCAGACAGCAAAGCATTTGCCGAAGCTGATCCGGCGGAGCTGGAGGAGTTGATAAGAACCTGCGGTTTTTTCCGGGCCAAAGGCAAAAGCATTATCGAGGCTTGCAAGGATATCGTATCACGCTTTGGCGGGATTGTGCCGGATAATATGGATAATCTGGTCTCCCTGCACGGCATCGGACGCAAAACCGCTAATGTCATCCTCGGCGATGCCTTTGAAGTTCCCGGCTTTCCGGTCGACACCCATGTCAAACGGGTTCTTAACCGGCTCGGATCGGTTAATTCGGAAGATCCGGTCAAGATTGAAAAAGAAGTCAACGAGGTTGTCGATAAAAAATATTGGACCAATTTCTCACACATGATAATAATTCACGGTCGGGAAACCTGTCACGCCAGAGGGCCGAAATGCGGCGAATGCCGATTGCTGGAACTGTGTCCGCATGGTCAAAAGCTACTCAAAGACCGTTAAGGAATAAATATGGGTTTATTAAAGAAAAAATTTCGTTCCATCAAAAAGCTGCCGACCTGGTTATTCTGGTTTCCGGCCAATCTGCTGGCGTTTATCAAAACCTTTTTGATGCGTACCTCCATAAAAGATCCTTATAATTACCTTTACCGGGAAGACGGCATAATCACGGTTACCTGGCACAACCGTTTAATTTTCTATCCATTGATGTTTCCTAAAAAAGTCCGCAGTAAATCCCGGGCGGTTGTCAGCGCGTCCCGCGACGGCCAATATATCGTCGATCTGCTGCATCACTGGGGACTGAAAAGTTTGCGGGGATCGTCATCCCGGCATGGCGCCAGAGCTCAACACGGCGCGTTCAAGGCTCTTGAGGAAGGTTATCATGTCAGTTTCACCCCGGACGGCCCGCGCGGCCCGAAATACGTTCTCAGTCGCGGCCCGATTCATCTTGCCAGCCGAACCGGCAGGCCGATTCTCCCAATTACCGTCAACGCCTCCAGCTACTGGGAAATTCCTTCCTGGGACAAGTTCCAGATACCTAAACCGTTCGCGAAGATCGAACTGGTTCTGGGTGAAGAAATAAATGTTCCGCCGGACCTTGATGCCGATGGTATCGAAAAATGGCGCAAGATAGTTGAAGATAAACTGAATGAAATCTCGATAGATAAAGAATAATAGTGGTGAGTGGTGAGTGGTGAGTGGTGAGTGGTGAGTGGTGAGTGGTGAGTGGTGAGTGGTGAGTGGTGAGTGGTGAGTGATGAGTGGTGAGTGATGAGTGGTGAGTTATGAGGGATAAGTGATGAGTTATGAGGGATAAGTGATGAGTGGGGGAATCGCCGGTCAGAGCCCGGCTCCCACGATTTATGTTGAAGGTTGAAAGCAGGAAGAGTGGTGAGTCTGTCAAATATTTCTAATTGCCGCTTCGTTCCGGCTTTCAGCCAGCCTGATTTGTAATTTCTAATTTCTAATTCGTAATTTCTAATTATATATTATGAGGGTAAAGTAAAATGTCGAAAGATATGCACCAGTACGACCGGAACATGGTCATTGACAAAGTTGACGAGAACGGAATCAAGTGGTTTGATCCGGCCGATAAACCTTTTGAAGTATCCGGGTTGAACTGGTTTGAACAGGATAAACTTTATCAGCGTTTTCCCAAAGAGCTTGATTTACCTTTGCGGGAACCGGTGGAAAACTTGAGCCTTTGTTCCGCCGGCGGACAGGTCCGGTTTCGCACTGACAGTAAGCGAATCCAACTGAAAGTTAATCTGCTCCGGCCAAGAGGTAGAATGGACCATATGCCGTCATCGGGCGAAGGCGGACTTGATTTGTATATCGGAGAACCCGGCAGCGAACGCTATTTGAAAACCGCCAGAGCGGAAGCGGGCCTGCAGGAGTTTGAATGTGAGATTCTTGAGGCCCCGACCTCGAAAATGCGCAGCTACACTCTTAATATGCCATTATATAACGGCTTGCTTTCATTATTGATCGGCCTTGACGCTGAGGCGGAACTGCTAGAACCGGTCAGCCGTCCGGAAGCTCCGCTGGTGTTTTACGGCACCTCTATCATGCAGGGCGGTTGTGCTTCGCGCCCCGGCATGTGCTACTCCACGATTGTCGGACGCAAACTTGGCCGTGTAGTTCTCAACTACGGTTTTTCCGGCAACGGCAGAGGTGAACCGGAAGTGGCGACTTATCTGTCCAGAGTCAAAAATCCGGGACTTTATTTCATTGATTATCAGGCAAATGTTTCTCCTGACGACATGCGCAAGACCCTGCCGGGATTTATCGCTATTCTCCGAAAGGCGCATCCGGAGGCTCCAATCGTCATCAAATCAAAAGTTCGTTACGCCATCGAATATTTTTATGATGTTGAAGGTTTTGAAAACGAAGCATGGCTCAACCGGCGCGAGTCCCGCGACTTCATGAAACAGTTTGTTGCGGAACAAACCTCTGCCGGAGACGCCAATATCTTCTTCATGGAAGGCGAAGATATTCAGGGCGGGGACTATTACGAATGTTCGGTGGACGGCGTTCACCCGACCGACATGGGATTCTACCGGATGGCTGACGCCGCCGCCGCGTTTCTGAAAAATGTATTATAAAAAGATTATTTCCATTTTTTCAGCAGCTCCGCGTTAGCCACCCACATAGCAAAAAACGGGGTCTCAGCATCCCGTTTTTTGATATAAATCAGAAACGGCCGGTTGAAGTAAAAGTGATTAGCAAGAGCACTACAACACACTTTTGCTTCAGAATTTAACTCAGCACCGCTTCTGTTAAGGCTGAATCGAATATCCTGCTGTATAATATCAAAAGTCTGGTTCTTCAAATTCGAGTTGACAATTTTTTTATTTTCAAGTTCTTTGAAGTGATGACTTATATCGAAAACGATATCAGGAACTACTAAACGACCACTTGAACCGAGCCTATAATAAGAGTCCTTTTTATTTTTATATAACTCAATTTTTTCAATCGTATATTTAATTGTTTTTTCCAGAGTTGCCTGCGGTTCAACGATTGCAAGAACAATCTGACACGGCGATGATTGCTGATCAAGATCAACCGCAAACTCTTTGAGCCGAAAATTACCTGTCTCATCATATCTGTCAACATATAATACTCTAGTCTGTGTGCGCAGATCACGATAGGCATAGTCATCTTCTTCCCTGATTCCAAATGAAGACACGGCTGTTTCTGTGCCGGAACTATCTTTGAACATCATCGGCTTTCGGCTTTGAAAGTACGGCATTTTAAATTTTACGCTGACCTGCATATAACAATAGGCAACAATACTGTCAGGCAAAATCCCCGGAAATATTGGTGGTGTTTTTCCGGGAAATTTATCAATCACCTCCCGTCGAATCTTGTCTACGATACCTTTATTGTTCCAGCCCACCGCAACATAAAGGCTTTCGTCTGGAATACCGCCTTGCGGGTTAGCGGCATTCTGCAACCGCTGCGAAATTTCCGGGGAGTTTTCCAGGATAATTGGTTCTTTCGCAATGTCTGACTCCAATTGTTTCCAGGCCGTCAGAAATGAAGCGCACCAGACAATATTCCGGTTCTTCTGTAAGGGAGAGTCAAGCGTCGGAACTATTTCAGTCATTTTCAATAGTTGCGAACTGCCCTTAAAATCCGGTTTATTATCAGGATCGGACAACAAGCCTCGTCGTGATATTTTATAGAAGACTAGTCCTAAAATTAATCCTGACACAATAATTATCAAATTAGCCAGGATAAGCGCTTGCTTTGTTTTGGGGTGATTATCAACACTGGCAACCTGACATCTGGTGATAAAAGGAAATAGCATATTCGCTACTATCACAGAAATCACACAAACCAGAATTAACATTTCCAGAATCATGCTTCCGAGAATAAAATTCAGTACTCCGGCAATGCAAGGAATAAAAAACAAGCCAGTTCCAATAACTCCGCATAATGGATGAATCCTTAATCGGCATCCACAATAAGGACAGGTGAAAATCTGACGGAACGGATACAGAAAAAAAACTATTCTCCTGAGTTTACGCTCACAAGCTGGACAGCATACTCGAAGTTTCATAACATCTCCCCTGTTAAATAAAATTTTTATTAAAATGTCAAAATATTTCTCATGAAATTTCCCCTTTTAAATACTGCTGACGCAGTTTTTCGGGAAAGCGTTCAATTGCGTAGCGCAGCATAGTGCGCGGCATCTGTTGATAATGTTTATTCAAGAACACTTCCTCCATGGCCTGATCCCGTTTACCGACTTCACGCAGCATCCAGCCGACGGCTTTGTGGATCAGATCCTCTGAATCAGCCCGCAGTATTTTCGCAATTACCAAGGTTTCAGCCAATTCATTGCGTTTAATATAATGGAACGTGGCAAGAATTGCGATTCGCCGTTCCCAGAGGCTTGACGACCGGGCCAGCTCATACAACTGTTCACGGCTTTTGTCCGCAAGATAAGCGCCGACAATATGTTCGGCGGACGAATCCACCAGATCCCAGTTATTGATATACCGGGTATTGGCAAGATAGAGTTCATATATGTGCTTTTGTTCGGCAGTTGTGCCTTTACGGTATTTTCCAACCATGGTCGCCAGCGCAAATGAGCGTTCCTCATGGATTCCGGAATGCAACAGCGTAAGCGTATCTTTTAATGAGATATCCTGAAACTTTGCCACGATCTTGCGGAGGACTGGAACACGAATTCCAATGAACCGGTCCCCTTCCCCATATTCTCCCGGGCCGGTTTTGAAAAATCGCTGCAAACTCTTCGCATCCGCTTCATTCGCACATTCATGTAATGCGTCTCGAACTGTTTTAAGCATATATGGTCTTTCTATCTTGTCTTTCCGAAGTGCTTAAAAATATCACTGTCGGCAACAAAATACAAGATTATAACTTAAAAATAAGCCTGACCGCTTATTTGGAAGGGACCGACATAAGTCGGTAATGCCGAATTACCGCGAATTACGCCCTGCGTTCAACGCTTTTGAAAAACTCTGAATCGTTTTTCAAAACCATCACTCCGTGCGAACTGAACTGTTTAACACGCAATAAATTGCGGCGACCAACGCTCCTGCGTTGGAGCCAGTCCGGCAACGTGCCGGGGCGTAATAATTTAAAAATTTTTCTTTTTTTCTTTTTTGTCGGTCCCGCTTATTTGAAGATCAATTTACCAAATCGCTCCGGCCGGGCGAATAAGCCGAAAGTCGGACTGAACGCCAGGTATTGTTTCTGAGCCGGTCTGACCCGGCACAGATTAAATCCCCAGATCGCGCCCAGACGCGGAACTTTGCCGGATAATTTATCAAACGGGATCGCCATTTCCACGGTCCAGTTGTTATTACTTCGCGACACCGCAATCACGGCATCAGAATTCCAGTTCATATCGTTTTTTTCGTTCACCATATCAACATCGCACAGAGTTCCGAGCGAATTGACGATAAGATGCTTAAGTTCGGTGGATTTCGCCGGGGCAAAGAAAATATCAAGATTATTTTCATTCCACACCGGTCCGTCATGTTTTTTGCAGGAATCCTTCAAAGCATTTATTTCCGGTTCCTCACATACAACCCCTAGATACAAATATTTGCTGTCGTAAGCAGCTATGGCAACAGTGTCTATTTTGCTTTTCAAGCCGGTTCTATTATCGAGGTCGGCATGGAACGGTTTTGTTTTTTTCCAGCAGGCATCGTCCAGTTTGCCGTCGATGGCGGGAGCTGTTCCCTTTTTCAGCCAACACGCGGTAGCAGTCCTGACTCCCCCGCTGAGAGCCGCCAGTCTGGCCCGGAGGATCTGCGGATCAAACACCATATACGCGTCTTTCTCCGTTCTCAGGATGCGTTCCATATTCAACCGCCCGGCTTTCGCCAGTTTTTTCAAATAAGCCCGACGGCGTTCGGCCAGTTCGACCGCCTTGAGTACATCTTCACGCGTCGGTTTAGCCCCCATGACTTTTTGCTGTAATTTATATAATTCAACCGTATCACGACAATATTTAAGATTGTCGATCAGCATATTCAGCCTGGTCCGCTGTTTACTGTCAGCCGGTTGTTTCAGTGCTTTCAGAAGAAACGGCATGCCCTTTTCGTACAGACCGTCATAAGATACCTCCAGCAAGCCGGGAAAGCGTTTGGCTGAGCCCAGCGCCATATTGATTTCAATGCTGTCGGCATATTTGGCAATCGAACTTTCGACCAGATCAAAATATTTCCTGACATACGGGGCCGCTTTTGCCCCATAACATTTATCCAGCGCATCCTGATAGACAGCGTCAATATCCGCGCCGGGATTCCAGGCCATCTGCTCATAAAGATAATTATTCAATCCCGTCGCGTCCCAGGGTTCGGTATTGTTCATTGAAATACCGGAGATGCCGACCCGGTTCAGGTCTTTGAACAGGTATTTGATGGCATTCTTATGAAAGTTCGGCAAGCCCATGTTCCCCATTCCGCTGGGATGGGTATAAAACAGCAGTTCCCCAACCGCCTTTTTCCACGGCTTTAATTTTTGCTCGACATATAATTTACGCAATTGCGGCGAATAATAGAGTACTCCGACATCATTCAATACGTGCATAACCCGGACGCTCGGATGCAGTTTAGTGCACCGGGGCGGATTAGAATAATAGGAATAGGCGTAAAAGGCAAAAGTCTTATCCGGAACCTGCTTTAAAACCCGTTTGGCTATTTCATTGCAATAAGTGACATAGCGATCAGTCAGTACCGGCTTGCCGTCAGGCAGTTTTTCCACATCCAAAGCCCGGCAGTTTTTGCATTGACAGTGATTTCCGCCGTCATTTGGCGACAGGGAAAAGGTGGCTTTCGGCAGCGTTTTATCATTTATGATAAGCCGGGCGAACTCATCAAGTACACCGGGATTGGTGGTGCAAATCTGAGCTCCATGAGGCGCATACTCCAAACGGCGTCCGTCCACCTCGGCAAACCAGTCCGGATGATCCTTGAAATATTTCTTTGCGGGCAGACGCTGCAGCCAGACATGCCAGCTGCGCCAGATGGTACTCCAACCGTTCATATTACGGCGTTTCCACTGTTTAGCCGCCGCAATATCTTTTTCATCCATCCCCTTCCACCACAAATAAGACATGCGGCGATAATTCATTCCAGGCGCGTCCGTCAGATTAATATTACCCAATTTTAAATTTTTAACATTTGGTACATATTCCCCGATTTCCTGCGGCATAAACCAACGGATATTCAGATACTTTTGCAGAAAACGACTTACCCCGTTCCAGGTTCCGGCCTGCGGCGAACTGTACCAGTGATCGGTCACATTACCGGCTGTATCGTGTCCGACTATATACAAATCCCGTCCGACGGTTTTGATCACAAAACCTTCCGGGGGCAGTTTATCAGCGTCAATCCCAACCTTGCGCGCCGCAGTACAGTCTCCAACAACGATAGATGGCTTACCGCCGGTCAGCCCGGTTCGCACTAACGGTAGAACCGCTCCGGTGCTTTTGCCCAGATACAATATCAAATCTTTCGCCGCAGCAACGGTGATTTTCGGGCATTTGGGTCCGATCACAACCTGATAATCGCTTTTTCCATTATTAACAATAGTCAACTCCGCCCCGCTCACATATACGGTGCAAAATATTCCGCTTAGCAATATTGCAATCTTTTTCATTGTACTCCCAGATTAAAGTTGTGATACCGGTTTATCCGATGAATTTATCTGCTGTATCTCATCGGCGGTTAACGGTCGGTTGAAGATCGCTAAATCATCCATCAAGCCATTCAAATAAGCGCCGTTCGCATAACCGATCCAGATAAATTTCTGTTTTTTTACCGGACCGAACGGCTTAATACGTTCGACTTGTTTTTTGCCGTCCAGCCATAGTTCAGTTTTCATCTTTCCGTCATCGGTCAATTGCCAGTTGCAAACGACATGCCGCCAGCCTGAAGCCGCGGCCGATGCCATGTCCTGAAGTTTCAAAGATATGGGACATACCCGATTCTTTGCGTCTATCGTATAAAAGTGAAATTGACTGTTTCGCGAATTGTCTGTATATTTTTTCCGGGGAATACAGTTAATTCCCATAATCACATGATCGCCCCACTTTTTCTTTCTTTTCTCCGCATTGTCGACAACAAATAAACCGCAAATGGAATCACTTACCGTTTCTTTGTCATTCAACCACGGAACATTGAGCCAAACGCTGATTGCGCCCTGCTTTTCCGCAAAATATTTGCCGTTTGCCGGGATTTCAATCCGGTCCACGCTTCGCCGCTGTAATGGAGACGAAAATGAATTAAAAAAGCTCACTCCTTTATCCAGTTGGGCATTGTCGATAATGATTACGCCCTTTACCTGAATACGCAGTGAACCGGCGTCCGCGGTTGCCCGAAAAGGAACCTTTACCCTAACGAACGATTTACCGATATTAACATCTTTGACCAGAGACGTCTCTTTACCAGCCGCATCCCAGCTGACGCTGACGACAGCCTGTCCTGGTGATTTCGCATAGAACGAAAATGCATTGACCGAATCTTTTTTCAGACCGGTGACCGGCACCACTATTTCTCCTCCGGAAATTTGCAGACATGAAGAATTGTTGATCCCGCCGTTTTTCAGCCATACCGCATTATCCCGGTAGAGCCACGCGTCCGAATCTTTTTGTTTGAAATCTCCGTTAGCCAGCGCATTCACGGTACGGCGTTCTATCCGCATGCACTTACCGTATTTCCCCTTGTCCTCAATGGCAATAGACGATGATATTGTCACCCCCGGACTGGGGCTTTTTAAATCCTCGCAATCTTCATAAAAGCTGATGGACTTATTCAGATTTCCGGCCAATAAACTAACGGATAAAGCGTATCCGGCGAAAAAAACATATAAATTCATTCAACAGTATTCCTTTTCAAGTTATCTTGACGCGGTATTTACACCGCCGATTTTCCAATAAGTTCCACCCTCGGCATTATTACCTCCGGCCAAAGTGCCCCATCTGGATTTGCTGACATGGCCATCAAACTGCAATTGACTTGGATAGGCGTTGTGCCAGGTATCCTCGATATACGGACCATCGGTGAATCCCCAGCCCTCAAGCCCGTAAGCCTTGTAACTTGGCAATGCATTGTCGGAGTTATTAACTTCCAATCCGCCGTCTGTTTCGATCAGAACGATCAGCTTGGAAGGTTTTCTGACATGCGACGACTTAACCAGCGAACCGCCGTAATCGGCCGGATCATCACTGAACTTACGGTTCATACCGTAACATTTCCCCCAGTAACCGATAACCCCTTTTCCGTCGCGTTTCCGGTGTGAATAACATGAGTAGACCGTTTTTCCCTTTGTTATTGCCGTTGCCACCTCGGTAACCGTGGAGCCAAGTCCCATATAAAGTCCAAACTGTTCGTCCCATTTGGAAGTACTGCCAAAATGGGTTGAAGGCGTGAATCCGTCGTAATCATCCAGGTACTGGGCGTGGGCCAACCCGAACTGCTTCAAGTTGCTCATGCATTTTGCGCCTTTTGCCGTTTCCCGGGCTTTTCCAAGAGCCGGTAAAAGCATACTGGCAAGAATCGCGATAATCGCAATCACTACAAGCAGCTCAATCAAAGTAAAACCTCTTTTTTTCATGATGTCACCTTTCGATATTGTTTATAATGTCAAACTTATTTTTCTATAACATCACAGACTTCGATTTATGTTCAAGCACTGCGGTTATCTTGTTATAAATAATTATGGCCCAAAACTTAAAAAAATCTTCAACCGGCTGATTCGCGCGGAATAAACTTCATATCAATGCTCTTAATATTTTTTTTCCTATCAGGATGTTTCATCCGTTCAATCAACATTTCGGTCGCGGTATCGGCCAGTTGCTCCGTATTGAAATCAACCGTGGCCAGCGGAGGAGAAAAATAACGGGAAAAATCACTGTCGTTCCAACCGACTACCGCAATATCCTCAGGCACCCTGTAGCCGCGTGCTTTAACCCCCGCTATCACTGCGGCCGCGCCCTCGTCACTGGTCGAAATAATCGCGTCAAACGGGATTTTATCCGGATATTTTTCGCAAAGTGCGTTATATATCCCCTCGCCCACAAATGGATGCGTATCATAAGGACGGACTATTTCTGCTGCGTCAATCGACGGATTATTTTTAGTCGATTCAATAAATGCTTCGTTCCGGTTTGCCGCTTCACTGGCGATCAGACAAATCCGGCGCCGACCTCTTGACGTCAAATAATCAATAATTTGTTTAACCGCCGGACCGCGCCGGTGCAGCAGTTGATCATAAGGCAAATCGACTTCATAAGGCAGTACCAGCGTCACCGCGGGAAATCCTTTAAGCAATTGTTGAACCTCATCGTCGCCTAACAAGGTCGAGTTGGCTTGAAAAATCAATCCCGCAATCTGGTGCGACAAAAAATCCCGCAGTGCCGCCCGGACCTGTATCCATTGCGCCAGGGTGTTATTAATCCAGGGCGTATACCCTGCCCGGCCAATACTGTTTCCCAGCATAAACGCCGCGTGAGTTGTATGATGCGGCATGCTGAGGAGCCATAATCCGCCGATAATATTAGATTTGCCGTGACGCAGGGTCTGAGCCAGCTGATTCGGAACATAACCGAGTTCCCGAGCGGCGGCTTCAATCTTTTGCCGGGTTTTGCGGGCAATATAACCTTTGCCGAAACACCGGGTAACGGTCATGGCGCTGCAGCCGCTGGCCTCGGCAACATCTCTGATTGTCGCTCCTCTGGATATTTTTTTCTCGTTTTTCATAATCATGTGTTACGGTTAACATATAAGTTCAAAAAAAATGTGTTACGGTTAACACATTTTAATTATACAAGATAAAATCAGTCTTGTCAAGACCGCTTGCGAAAAAAAATAAGATTTCAGATATTGCCGGTAATCGATCAGTCCATTTTATAAAAAAACTCTGCCAGCAGTTATACCGCACCGCGTCGTACGCGGGCGTGGTCCAGCAACGAGATGCTGGTCGCCAAAGGCGAAAGTAAGCAAAGCGCATTTGTCATGCAATGCATGACGCAGTAACATCATTTTGCTCGAAGTGATGTCATTGATTTCAAGCGCGTTCTGCTTAAATCAAAGACGTTGAACGGAGAGCATGAGTTGCTGGCCTGCCGACCGATTATTATTACCGGTCAACCGCTACTCTTATGAAGTGAAACCTGGGACTTCAGGCAATTGAAAATCGTCATCGGTATCATCAACCCATTTTTGAAGCCGGGCCATCAGTTCGCGCCGTTTTTCTTTATAACGCGAGTTATGCGCCAGGTTGCTCTGTTCATAAGGATCAGTATTCAGGTTGAACAACAGCCATTCACAGTTTTCAAAACAAACATACTTCCAACCGTCAACCGTCACAATCCCCCGCCATGCCTTGTCGATACTGTTGCCGTGGCCGGTCGGAATCACACTCTGAATATAAGCCGAATCCGGCGGATTAACGCAATCTTTGGTCTTCAGTCTGGTGCCGGAGTAGTCAAACCCTTCCATCCAGTCCGGAGCCTCAATGCCGCACAAGCCAAGAGAAGTCGGTCCGACGTCAACATGATTGATCGGCGCTGGATTCAGCCCCACCTTACCGTTGTAGCGACTTCTGCCGCCGAATATCAGGAACGGAACCCGGATTGATTCCTCATACGGACTGGTTTTGCGATGATGCCCATGTGAACCATGCATGTCGCCGTGATCGGAAAAGAACAGCACCTGGGTATTCTCATCCAGATCCAGTTCATGCAACGTCTCAACCAGGCGACCCACGTTTGCATCAATGTTTTCAATCAAAGCATAATAACCGGCCAATTCGTTTCTCGCCGTATCCAGCACGTCGGGAATATTCGGGACATTCGGACGCAATTGCAGCTTGGCCGGTGAGTAACGGCGCATATATTCGGCTGGTGCGGTATAGGGATCATGCGGCGGCTGAACCGAAAGCACCGCGAAAAAATTCTCTTTCTTTTCGGATTTAAGTTTCAGGTAATCCAGCAGCATATCAGTCAGACAGTCGGTTTCGAATCCGGGCAGACGATACGGCGCGTATTCCTTACCGTCTTCGTCATGACCATGTACGTAACTATCCCACTGGCTGTTGTTGTTGTCATAGCCCAGCCAGGTATTGAATCTGCCGCGACGTTCCGGCGGCACCACGTGCCAGGCCGCGCGCCCTTCCCGTTCGTGCCAGCCGTCAACATGCCATTTACCGAAATAAGCGGTATCGTAACCATTTTCATTGAAAACGTCAGCAATAGTCGGCAGTTGCGGCGACATCTGGTATTCATGCCCCGGCACGCATTTATGCGGATAAACACCGGAGAGCAAAGCACCGCGATAAGGACAGCATAAAGGAAAACCACCGACCGAATTTCGATAGTTAACACCGTATGAAGCCATTTGATCCAGATTGGGGGTATGCACATTCGGATCGCCGTTGCATCCCATTGCCTGACCTCGCATCTGATCAACGATTACCCAGATAATATTAGTTTTTCCAGACATAATCACTCCTTTTGTTTATCCTAAATTTAGATTCTTGCGAAACTATTATTTGCACCATGACTAGCGCAGTCTGAGCCTGAGCTAGCGAAGGCAACGCATGAAGAACATGAAGAAGTATTAAAATTTTCAGATCCAGCTGAAAAATAAAAAAGCTTTTTCGTGACTTTTCGTGTTTTTCGTGGTTGATATTTGCATTTCGCACGACTCTTTTATCCCAGATTATAATTGTATCATTTTACAATGAACTTGATAAAACAAATGTCAAGATTAAAAATCCGTATATTTCCAGAAATATTGCCATAAGTCTGGTTTTTTGGTAAAACAGATAAATACCCCGGATCAGAAATAAATTAATTGACTTTTTCTATTATCGGGTCTAATATACCTCAGTTGCTAAATCAAAATGAGGAGTAAATCATGAATCGGATCGTTAAATTAAGTGGAATCGCGATGCTTGTTGCTTGTGGAATGACGTCGGCATTCTGCGCGGAAAAGACCGGCAAAAACCTGCTTAAACCCAAATGGCGCATTTACAAAAGCGGCAGCAGTAAAGTTGTTATCGGGAAAGACGGCGTTATCGAATGCGATAATTCCAAGTGGACAACCAAAGGCAAGGATGCCAGCGGGGTCCAGCAAACAATCAATTTAAATCAGAAAACCGCAAAACCGATTTTTATTTCCGCCGAGTGCAAAGCGGAAAAAGTCGAAGGCAAACCGTCCAACAGTTTCGCCATCTATATGGATATCAAATATATCGACGGCACACCTGCCTGGGGTAAAGGATTAAGTTTTACGCCGGGTACATACGACTGGAAAAAATTCACCGCAACCTTTAAACCGGCTAAGCCGATCAAATCGATCAGCTACCTGTTGCTGCTGCGCTGGCGCTCCGGCAAAGCCTGGTTCAAGAATCCTGAATGCAAAGAAGTGGAAGTCAAAAAATAAACAAGCATACGAGGTATTGGAAACGCTTTTGAAAAAAGCTTAGCAAAAATATTATTTTTCAAGAACTCCCCAAGGGGCGGGGTATTAAACCCGATTACTACGCCGTCCGTCGTACGGACCGCTTCCGTAAGGAGCCTTAGCGACTGGAGTTTGAAGCGGTACTGACGCCGTCCGTCGCACGGACAATAAATTTCCCCTGCCCTGTTTATTACGACCCGGAGATTCGTTTCCGGGTCTTTTTTTTTGGGGATTGAACTATTATAAAGAAGAAAATACGAGTATCACGGACGCAACCGATAATATTAGTCCGGCATATAATCATATTGCATTTATTGAATAGCGCTGAAAGCGCGGCATATAGCAGCAGCCCGGGGTGATTGAGCGTAGCGATTGAACCCCGGGAATAGTTAAAAAACATTAAAAGCCCTGAAGGGGCGACATATAAAGCAAGGTAATTATCAGCCGGGGTAATAGCAAAAAAGGAAGAAAATTTTTCAAATTATTCCGCCCCGGCACGTTGCCGGACTGGCTCCAACGCAGGAGCGTTGGTCGCCGCAATTTGTTGCGTGTTAAACAGTTCAGTTCGCCCGGAGTGATGGTTTTGAAAAACAATTCAGAGTTTTTCAAAAGCGTTGAACGCATGGCGTAATTCGCGGCAATTCGGCATTGCCGACTTATTTCGGTCGTGTCTCACGCTGGATTTACTACCGATTTTCTGAATATTTATTGGTTTTGGACTTGATTTTTCCAAAAAATGTAGCAAATTACTTACTCTTTCGGCACTCCCGATAATAAGCGGAGGGATGGTCGAGTCTGGTTTAAGGCAGCGGTCTTGAAAACCGCCGTACCGCAAGGTACCGTGGGTTCGAATCCCACTCCCTCCGCCATCTTTTCTTTTTTATTATCCGCAGGTTACGCAAATTAAACTCTTTGTGTTTTTATTTTATAAGTGTTTACTTATGGTATAATTGAGAAAAAGACTTCTGAATAACTGCTATGAGTAGTTTGAAAAATGACTGGAAGACTTCTGCTGGGACTTATTTATCACAACCTTGCAGGCGAATACGAACATCTAACTTCAGACGAGGCAATCCTTGAAACAATCAAATCCAACGCATATGAATTCTTTGAAGACGGGAAAATAGCATAACTCTAGAACTTCGCCACCCATAGCTCTGACCTAAAAGAAGGAGCAAGTCCTTGGCAAGACTCAAAACTGCCTGTTTTTAATCATCATCTTTTTGTTCCTGTGGAGGCTTGTAAGTCCAAGTCAAATCTTTAAGCGGATAACGGATTGACACCCAATTTACTAATTTACCTAAATAATAATAAGAAATTAATTGAGGGATGATACTTGCGTAAACAGCAATATTCAAGGAGAATACAAAAGCTCTGTCAGACAGGTAACAATTCCCTATAAAAACATACAGGATATATGGCACTATTGCTGGAGATGCAAATAATAACATTATATGATAAAAGAAATCTTCATTGGAGCAAGGGTCTTCGGCATATGGAATAGGTCTCCATAAAATATTATACCAACTTAAAAGAAATAATATCCAGAAGCTTATTCCCCATACAAGAGATATTACTATAATTATTTGTTTTCTTTTCTTGATATCCATACATCCTCCAGTTTAAAAACTATACCACAATTCACATAAACAATCAACTCGGAAAGGCGCAAATCAAGTGCAAGACTCAAAACTGCCTATTCCTGTGGCGATACTTCAGGTAATAGTTTTGAGTGACGAAATATTAACTTGGCAATCAAATGACCTATTAAAAAACATATAAAAAGATAAGGAATTGCAAAAAACAAAATGCATTGGGACGAAAGAACAATTCCATAATATGTACACGCTTCACATCCGTCCGATGAGCAACACTGATTTGACATTGCTCCTATGAGCAAAATTAGCGAAAAATATATTGGCACTAATCCACTAATGCACAAAAAAGCAAGCCGCATATAATTTCTTTTTTTGATAATATCCATACATTCTCCAGTTTCAAACTATAACACTCTTCACATAAACAATCAACCCAGAAAGGAACTCAACTTTTTTATTTGCCCAGAGCGTCAAGGGAAACGACCGTATTTCGAGCACATTAAATTTGCGCTTTTCCTGAGAAGGTTCCAAGCAAACAATTCTTTCATGTCTGACAAAGCATGAGCGAATCCGTATAAGCGAACGCACAAAGGCTGGACCGGAATTCGCAAAAGCTAAGAAAAGTTAGACTTACCTCCGAGATAACAGCGCAAGCAAAATCACTGAGAGAAAAAGAGCTGTTCTATTCTCGTATCGGAAAAGAGATGGGAATATCCCAAGCAAGGGCATATCATTTGGTAAATGAATAGATGGAACTCATCTTAAGAACAATAATCATATGAGCAAGGTTCATAGGAATCATTACTTCATTTGAACCGTTGTACAAAACTTCTATATGATTGTCATCACTTGAATTCATAATATCGTAAAAATGACTTATGACCTCATCTCTAACATAACTATGACAAATTACAGTGTTATCATTTACGTTGACCTTCAGCTTTAACTTATACACTGGGATCTGAAACTTAGCGACATAAGCTTTTTGGATATCAGCTATGTTTGCATCATATAGTCTTCCATTCTTTATAACCTTGAGCCTTTTGATATGCTCTATAAATGAATAAAGCACAAATAGCCAAACAGGTACTATTATGATGCCTAGAATAATAATCAAATTATTCTTTAAGAGGCTAATATTAAAGTATGCGATAATAGATATTATCAATATTGCAACAACGACAAAAATAGAAAAAGAAATGTCAAGACACCTCATCATTGAAGAGGAGTAATTCATTAGCTCTTTAGGGATTTTTCTAGGTATATCTTGTTTCAAAAAACTATTTATCTTTTCAGTGGCACACTGCCAATCATTTTCTATAGGATTCTTGACATTTTTCAGCATGTATATCTCCCAATATCATTTATACAATACCAATACAACCACAATAATCAAAATTCAAATCAGTCTCTGAGTGATTTTGTCGCCTTTAACCTATACAGCTAACTGCGTTACAGATTAATTTCGGGATATGGGACATTTTCTAAAGATCAGCAGTCCATAAGAAAATATTCAGGTAATTTGCGATGGAACATTGAACATGCGTCTGCGAATGGTAATGTAAAATGAATATTGTCAGGTGGATATTCGATCGAAAAAGAATCGTGCGAAATGCAAATATTAACCACGGACAATGAAATGAGCGCGAGCATTGCGCAGGGCAACGCACGAAAAAGTTTTTTATTTTTCAGTTTGAGCTGAAAACTTAAACACTTCTCAGTGTTCCTCCGTGTTCTCCGTGCTGCAATTGATAATTCGCGTGAGTCAATTGTTTGATAAACAAAAAAGGAGTATGTGATGTTGCGACGTTTGATAGTTATGGGCCTTATATTTTCAGCCGGACTTGTCCGGTCGGATGTCAAACCGCTTTGGGATCTGGCAAAGGATAAGATTCCCGCCGCGCTGCAATCGGGTAAAATTGAACGCCAGGGCAATCTGGTGACGTTGAAGAACGGCGCGGCGTTTGCGGTTCCGGCAACCGCTTTTCCCGATCAGAAGAATTTCACCGTCGAAGTTACCGCTTCACTGCTTAAGCTGATCGATCCCTCCGAGTTTACCGTAATGAAGAAGCAGGACAAGGATGATAACGGCTTTACTTACGCGATCAACTTCACCGCCAAACCGTGGTGGGCACGCAAAATCACCTCCGTCGTCAACAACGTTTTCATGTATTCGACCGGTATCGGCGGTCAGCAATATCCCAAAATCAATCGCCCATACAAATTTACGGTCGCGGTTAGGAATGGACTGGCAACTTTTTATGTCGATGACAAGCCGGTCAAGAAATGCTATATGGCGCTGATCCCGAACAATGAACCGATGTGGATCGGCCGCAACCTGAACAAATCTCACAAATGCCTGCCGGTTAAGATCAGTTCCGTCAAGGTCTATGGTTCAGACTACAAATACGTATCCGCCAAAGAGCCGAAAGCAAAATATCCGCGCGGCGTGGTTGCCGGAAACGGCTGGGCGCTGGACATTCCCAAAATCGACCATCAGGATTGGCCGAAGGTCCTGTTCTACGGCGATTCCATCTCAGTCGGTTACAGCCGGTTCTTTATCCGGGACCTGCTGAAACATAATGTTTACGCTTTTCACTGCACGCATTTTGTCAAGGGCGAAGTTCCCAAACCGGTTATCGAGGAAATGTCCGGCCGCTTTAAATTTGACGCGGTGGTTTTCAACAACGGACTGCATTCGCTGCACTGGACCCCGGACAAAGTTTCGGACCAGGTGATCTACAACAGAATGCGCGATCTGGCGCAAAGCATCAAGAAAGGCGCGCCGCAGGCTAAAATATTTTATCTGCTGACCACACCCCATACCGCAAAACGCCCTGCCCCCGGTCAACCGGTCAACGCACTTGGCGACAAGAACGACATCGTCAAAAGACTGAACAGGATTTCCATCCAGGTAATGAAAGCAGAAAACATTCCGGTCATCGACGTCTATACCCCGTTGACCAAGCATCTCGACTGGGCTCGCGGCGACGGCTATCACTGGAACGCCCCCGCCTACCAGTTCATCGCCAAAGAAATCGAAAAAAATATCCTGAAATCCCTCCCGAAAAAATAAGGTCTGATTAACTTAAAACCGCTTCCGGGCCGAATACACGGGTGATGTTGGCGGTGGATAAGGCTTGTTCGGGAGCGTCGTGGGCAATGACTTTGCCGCCGTCCAGCAGCAGGGCCGAATCGAGATAGCGCGGTGCAATGAAGATGTCATGGGAAACCATGATCACACATTTACAACTTTTTACAAACCCTCAGACACTATTAAAACAAAGTGTGACGCATTGTGTGACGCATGATAAAAATTAAATATTAATTGGAGTCACGCATGAGACAGAAAATCGGCAACCTTACGGAGCGAAATGGTAAATATTACTTTCGCAGTCTAATTCCTAAAAACTTTGTTGCTCCAAACTGTAATAAGGAAATTAGAGTTTCACTGCATACTACAGGACAGTAAAAAGGCTGATTCAATAATGGAATCCTTCTATTCCTTCATTATTCATCTTGCAGAACTTTTTATATTCCTTCAAAAACTTTCTATCTTTTTTAAGTTTGGGGTCTTCTTTAAAACAACGTTCATAAGTTTCAATAACTTTTACATTATCCTCAAGTTCAATATAGATATCTAATAACTCTAATAATGCATCAACCCTATTTTCGGTAAGTTGCAGGAGTTTTTCGTAGACATCTCGGGATTTCTCCAATTCTTTTGTGCCAAGGTAAGCTTGACTTAAAAATATATATGCCCCTTCATCATTAGGCTCATCCTTGATGGTTTGTTCATATAATTTTATAGCTTCTTTAAGTTTTCCTTCAAAATCCAACAATCTTCCTTTAATCAAACATGACATTGCAGATAAAGATTTTTCTTCCAGTGTTTTCAATAGATTATTTACTATTATATTATTACCAATGCAACATAGAAAATAACTCCAGGCAGACAGTATAGTAGAGCATGAAGATATATTCTCATTTTCGTTTGTTTTCAGTTGATTTTTACCGCTAGATAAAGCATCAACTGCATCTTCTATCTCTTTGCTAGCTTGTTCTACCGTGGAAGGGAGATATTTTTCATAAAAAAATAGCCGTGTTTTGCATTTCTGGCATTCATAAAGCACATGAAGAAGTGGTCCTTTGGGAAATAATGGGAGAGACAAAAGATACTCCCATTCTCGGGCAATATAGTTGGAGTGCTGACAATATTCATTACAATTTTCGCAAAACTTCCAACCGTAAATTATATTTTGGGGATGACGAAGTTTTAAATTATCCATTATTCCTTTTCTCCATTTATTAAGTTTTTACTTCATCATCAGCGACTTAATAATAGACTATTATCAATATATATAATATTAGCTCTATGATAAAAATTATGAGTAAGGGAAGAAGCTTTAACTTGGGTGCTAAAGCCCCAAATAAAAAACCTATTCCAGACCATCCTGCTATAAACATGAGTAATTTTGCAAAAAACATAATAGACAGAGATGGGTTCATCCAGTCAATGAATTTGTCTAAAAAGATATTTATGGAATGGAAAACGTGACCACTCATAAAAATCAAAGTTACAAAAAGGACAAAAGAAAGACATGAAGCCACTTCACGAATGTTTTCTTTCAATAAAGAATTTGAGCCTAATTCTCTTCTTTGTCTTGTTGCGTATCCTATTCGACTATTTTTTGCCTTATTCATAATCTTCCATTATTTCTTTATCTCAATTTTGTCAAAGGAAAAAACAAACATTGCCGCTAATGCTACTAATATAAACAAGGCAGTCAATGGAATAAGCAAAAACTCCTGATATGCGGAGAACGGAATATAACAGCAAAAACCAGCTTTTTGTTGAACGTTTAAAATACAGATTTCTACAACTGATGTCATAAGAAAAATAATTACAATGGGGAATGCCATCAGAAATCTTCGCTTCTTGGAAAAACACAATTTCGTTCCACAATGCTCACACTTCCATTGCGCCCATAACCAAGCTTTGAGATAAATCCTCTTATTCCCGACAAAATTGCCGCAGTTCGGACAGGAGTGTCTGTGATATTCAATTTTATTTTTTTCTTGTTCCATATTTTACGCATCTCCATTTATTAAAAAATTGAAACATTTTTTTGAGTTCACATCGTACTCCACATAAAAAAAGAATCCCCGCCATCATCAACGTTGAGACATAGCATAACTCCTTATTCCTTAATTTGTTGATATTTTGTAGTAATTAATAACACTAAAAACAACAAATACAAATCTTTTCAAGAGATTTTTTATTTGAATGCATGGAACAAGCTTAATAAATTGGCAATAATGATCTTAAAGGAAAAATTAAACTACCGCTTCCGGGCCGAATACACGGGTGATGTTGGCGGGGGATAAGGCTTGATCGGGAGAGTCGTGGGCAATGACTTTGCCGTCGTCCAGCACCAGGGCCGAATCGAGATAGCGCGGGGCGATGAAGATGTCATGGGAAACCATGATCACGCATTTGCCGTTTTGCGCCAGTTCGTGCAGGAGTTTATAAAACAGGTTCCGGCATCTGATGTCAAGGGAACTCGATGGTTCATCGAGCATCAGGATCGGGGTATCCTGGGATAACGCCCGGGCCAGCATGACTTTCTGGCGTTCGCCGCCGCTGAGCTGATTGTAGGATTTGGCTGCCATCTCATTAAGCTGCAACGCCGTCAGGGCTTTTTCAACCGCTTCATGACTGCCGTGGTCGCGTCGCCACGGATAGCGTCCTAATGCCACCACTTCACGGACCGAAAGCGGAATCCGACCCGGTATTTCCTGTTCGACAAATGCCAGATTACGCGCCCGTTCCAGCGAACTGGCATAGCTTGGCGAAATATGGCCGGAGTCCGGTTTCAATTCACCGGTAATAAGTTTCATCAGCGAACTTTTACCACTGCCGTTGGGGCCGAATACGCCGTGGAACTTGCCGGGCTCGAATTCAGCGGAAACACCGGATAAAACTTTGCGTTCGGAGGAATAGGAGAATGATATATCGGTTAACTCAATCATTAGCGCCCTTCCCTTTTGCCAACAGCAGATAGAAGAAAAACGGCCCGCCGCCAAGCGCCATCAGGATGCCAACGGGAATTTCATGCGGCGCGGCCGCGGTCCGGGCCAGAATATCGGCGGCAACCATCAGCAGTCCGCCGGTCAGGATCGCCCCCGGCAGCAGTTTTTTGAATCCTGCCCCGGTAAAGATGCGAACGATATGCGGGACCGCCAGTCCGACAAATCCGATCACCCCGCAGCAGCTGACCGCAACCGCCGTCAACGCGGCAATCGTCAGCATCACCAGCGGTTTAATGACTTTCAAAGGAACTCCGGCCAAATTAGAGGCCCGGTCACCCAGCAGCAGCATATCCATTTCCGGCGCGAGTTTATACAGAACGATCCAACCCGCAACCGCCACCGGCGCCAGCAACCAGATATCCCGCCAGATAATCCGCCAGAATCCGCCCAGCAGCCAGAAAACCAGCGACGACAAGCGTTCATCGGCCAGATAGAGCGCCCCGGACGTCAGCGCGGCGGAAAAAGCGTTGACCGCGATCCCGGCCAGAATCAGGGCGGCGGCATCCCAGCCCCGGAGTTTGCCGGGGATAAACAGCAACGCCAATGACGCTATTCCGAAAACGATACTGAGCGGCGCGGCGAACCCAGTCCCGATAAAAAATCCGGCGACCGCGCCAAGAGCAGCGGAATTGACCACGCCAAGCACATGCGGCGAAGCTAAATCGTTGCGAAACAGATTTTGGGTGGCGCAACCGGACGCGGCCAGCATACCGCCAACCATAAACGCCGCCAGCAGGCGAGGCAGACGAATTTCCAGCAGCACCGTTCGCGCCGACGAAGATAATTCTCCTCCCGACAACAGCGCCCAGAGTTCGCCGTAACCGCAATTACCGGCGCCTAGTCCCCAGGAAATCAAGAATAACGGCAAGACGGCCGCGGCCAGATATTTCATGTCACACTCCGGCAACAACCTTGACTTTGAAACGGTCGTCACGGGCGGAAAGATCGAGCGCTTCCTCCGTCGTTAGATGGGAACTCGCAACATTAGTCAAATAACCTTTCGCCAACGCCAGAGCCGCGTCCATTTCTTCATCCGTCGGGCGATTGTAATTGAGGCCAGGCACCGGAATATAGCCCATGATATGAAACGGGATTTCACGGTCAAGTCCGGCCAGAAATTTCAACAAACCTTCCATTTCGTCAAGCCCGACCAGACCGGGGACATAAACCATATTCGCCCCCATTTTGATGCCTGCGTCAAAAGCCCTGGCAAAATTATCATAGATCAGCGACTTGGGACGGCCGGTCAATTCAAGGTGCAGGTCTTCGCTCCAGGCCTTGAACCCGACATTCGCGGCGTCAAGACACTCAAGCGGCAGACGACTGCCGTTGGTGTGGCCCAGCCGGGTTTCCGCCCCGAGAATATGTTTGGCATATTTCAGCATTTCATCAAGTTCTTTGGCTACGGTCGGTTCGCCACCCATGAAGAATACTTTTTCCGGGCGCAGCGCCAGTAATGTGCCTTTCTGTTCGATTATGCTCAAGAAACGTTCGGGACGCGGAAAAGAAAACCCCGGCGTTCCTTCCGCTCCACTTTTCAGTTTATAACTGCAGAAAGGACATTTGAAAGTACAGCCCCAGTTGTGAAGCGTGGCGAATTGATATTTCTCGTTCCAGGTGATTCTGTAAAAAGACATGTTATTTCCTCATATGTGATTTAAAATATTTTATTGCTTCCAACGGGGCCAGGCCCTCGACGACCAGACGCCGGTTAACCGGATAGATACGTTTGTTTTTTGCCGCCGGGGTGGACGATATGCCGGGACGCGCGGCTATTTCTTTCGGTTTGCCAAATCCTTCGATATAAAAAATAACCTCGGGGGACTTTTCGATAACCGTCTCCAGACTGACCAGACCGCTTTTATCGACGATATTGCGTCCGCCGGCAGCCCTGACCAGATCACCAAGGTAGGTTTGATCGCCGGAACATTTACCTTCAGAATAGAGTTCAAAATAGACCCGAACCGGTTTTGAGGTTGAATTGGCGGCCACGGTCTTTAATTTTGTTTTGAATTCAGCGGCCAGTTTCTCCGCTTCTGAATCCCTGCCGGTCAGCTTGCCGATTTGCCGGATCAGTTCGGGATACCCGGAAAGCCGGGTGCTTCCTACCGTTTCCACCCGGATGCCTTTTGTTTGCAGAACTTTAGCCAGTGCAACCTGATAATACCAGATTATCGCGGCATCGATGTTCAAATCAACGATTTTTTCCTGAGAAACCGCACTGCCTTTACCGATTACCGGGGGCATATTTTTCCCGGCTGCGATCTTGCCGTATTCGTCGATAGCGGCCGGAGGGCTTCCCAGTTTAGTCATAATATGAGTTGCGGCGGCGGATAAAGAGAGAATGCGTTCCGGCTTTTTAACCGGTTCCGCATCACAAACTACTACCGCAAAAAGAAACAGCAATAATGCATAAAGGCATTTCATCAGATAGTGCCGTCCCATTCATTCAGCAAATCCCAGAAACGGTACGGCGTCGATTCAAATTGAAGACAGTCCACATGTCCGTCGCCGAACACCGCATTGAATCCAAGCGAACTGGCGGCATGGCGAAATGATAAGTTCTTGCAGAAGCCACTGGTCACAGCCAGCTCGTCATTGTAATAATCTATCGCCGGTTCAGCGATAGTCGTTCCGACATAAAAGGACCCGCCATCCGTCACACAGATAAATTCAGACGGTTTCCTGATTAAATTAGCTTTAACCCCATACCATAGTTTGTAGGCTTTGTCGGTTTCATGTCCTTTGGAGTAACACTGATTGAGCCCGTAACTAAGACTGTTGGTATCAATGAAACTACCGGAACTATAAACAACTCGCTTATCTGCCGATCTGGCATCAGACGGACAGACAAAAACGTTACCGGAAAGTTTTTCGCTCTTTTTCACCAGGTAAGGCTCTATCAGATCAACCCAACGAATTCCGGCAGAATAATAACTCACCGGAGGAGTAAACTTCCAGTCCGAGCAATAACTGAAATGCGCCAGGCCGAACTGTTTAAGGTTGCCGGCGCAGTTTATAGTTTTCGCTTTATCTCTGGCCTTATTCAGCGCAGGCAGCATCATGCCGGCCAGAATCGCTATAATCGCTATCACTACAAGCAGCTCTATTAATGTAAAATATCGCTTCATAAAACATCTCCTTCGACAAAATAAACTAAACAAAATAATAAACAACACTTCACCCGGGTGTGCGGATTTTTAGAGAAATATTAATATACAGCAAAAACTTGATAAAATGTAACTATCAAGCAATCTGTCAAACTATAATAAAACTTCTTTTTATGGTTCTTTCGGTGTTTTCATGGATATACCATAATTCAATGATTTTTTCATGTTTTTTATTGCAGACTTACAGCCTTTTATTGTTTTTTTATTATTTCCCCCGGGCGTTGCCCGGGGCTTTGTTCTTTCAGGCCTACGGCCTGGTGGTCTTTTATCTTCTTCAGCCCCATAGGGGCGCAATATCACAGCCCCGGGCAACGCCCGGGGGATCTGATTTACACCTCAAACGCAGGCTGTAAGTCTGCAATAAAACGAATTCGTAAGGCCCCATACACGGAAACACCGAAAGAACCCTTTTTATCAAGCTGCAACTAATTTAAGAAAAATAAACCAATTAACAATAAGGAACTTACAAAAGACATAAGTTAAATATTACATTTTAATAATTCGTAATACTATAATCCCAAAGGAGAGTAAAACAAGGTGTATTGAAAGAAAAATCAGGAAATATGTTCGCCGGTGGTACTCATGGAAATATCAACGTTCAAAACGCCGCGAAGCTGCCGGATGGAATTCACCAGACTTCTGATATTTTCGCCCTTGCCCCGGATCATAATAACTTCCAGGCAAATTTCATGACTCAAGTGCAGGTGGGTAGAAGCAAGAACCTGTTCGCCGCAATGATGCTGAAGCTCAACCAGCTTTTCCGTCAAGCCGCGTTGATGATGATTGTAAACCAGGGTAACCGAAGCGACAACTTCATGGCCGCTTTCCCATTGTTCACTGATAATCCGGTCACGAATCAAATCCCTGATATATTCGGAACGGTTTTCATAACCGCTTTCATTCACCATTTCAGTAAGTTTATCCAGCAGTGAATCTTCCAACGACAAGCTTATACGAACCAATTCAGACATTTAACGATCTCCGGTAATTTGGGTATTTTACCGGATAATATATCCCGGGTTCCGGCTCTTGTAAAGTCAAAAACTATACTTACCCGGACAAACAAACAAGAAGATACCAATATTCAGGCAATGTTTAATTTCGTATTATTCGCAGGCGCAAGCGCCGACATAATTATTTCAATGTTGCGTGAATCAACCGGCATTGCGTGTAAATTTTCACAAATCTTATCTAAAACAGTTTCGTCATCAGGCAGGATAATCCGGTTTTCCCGCAAGCCGCGGATTATCTCAGATACCGATTCAGCAAATGCGTCTTCAGTTTTTTTCCAATACGGCAACTGCTCCAGGCGCGCGCCGAAAAAGCCGTTTTTCAATGGCGGCGGCTCCGCTTCGTTAATAAAGTCATTATCCTTTATACGGGATGGTTGGCCGTGCCGCAATTCAAAATCAACGGCAGCCTGTTTGAGACGGTTAAGCACGTTTTCACAATCTGAGCAAGCGGCAAGATTGTTCATTTCATCCGGATCGTTGTTCAGGAGATATAACTCATCCCGGCCTCCTCCGCAATACGAATGAATGTACTTATACCCCTGCCCCACCGCCGCGACATAACGTTCATGTTTGGCGGTGTTTGTATAAGTATCGCCGCCATGATGAAAGCATATTATCCGGTCTTCCGGCATGGAAGCGAGCAATGAGTCGCCGATCATATCAGCCGGAATGTCCTTGACTCCGGCAATATCGAGAATTGTCGCGGTAACGTCCCAGTTGGTAACCGGAATTTCAGAGCCGGTTCCCGGCGTAAAGCCGGCTCCGACGGCAATCATCGGAATTCTCGCGGAAGCATCATAGGCGCAAAACTTTTGAAACATATTACGATCACCGAGCATTTCGCCGTGATCGCTCATAAAGAAAATATAAGCATCATTCATCTTACCCGCGGACTCAAGCGCATCAAGCAGTCGTCCGATATGCCGGTCAACAAATTCACATGAGGCATAATAAGCCTCTTTTATTTCACGAATATCCTGGGACGGCAAGGCTGCATAAGGAGAGTTTTCCGGACCAGTGACAGTTTCCGGCAGCGGCGCATCCCGGTATTTGTCTAGGTATCGCGCCGGGATCGACCACGGCGGATGCGGGTCTATCCAGCTGGATATCATGCATAACGGTCGGTCTTGATGCTGCTTGAGGATTTCGATGCTTTTGTCCGCCACCCATGATGTGCCATGATGTCTTTCCGGAATCGGCGTTTTCTGGGGCGTGTGATAGAGCAAAGAACGAACTCCGTGCATACTCAGGACATCGTCAATCCCGTTGGCCAACAGGTATTGAGTATAACAGTCACTCTCAACCGCTTCCGGAATCTCTTCCATCAGGTACAGTTCCTCCCATCCGCGTTTTTCGGTCGGGGGATAATGATGCATCTTGCCGACCGCAACGGTCCGGTAACCCTGATTGCCGAGCATTTCCGGAAAAGTTTCGAGCTTGCGGGCGGCAGGACGGTCGGCGTTGACCCAGTAACCATGATATTTGGCGCTGCGACCGGTAAGGAAATCGGTTCTTGCGCTCATACAGACCGGGGACGAACTGTAAGCCGTTTTCATCGTACAGCCGCGTTGTCGCAGCCGGTCCAGGTTAGGTGTATGCACAAGCGGGGAAAACAGCGTATTCCAGCGCTGCTGATCGGTGTATATAATAAAGATATCGGGTAAATTTTTCATGTGATTTTTTGCTCGTAATGGGTCATCTGCACTGGATCTGGAAAGAGTCTATGATGCCGACGAAGCCCTTTTCTCCGCCGGACAAATGCGTTCCGCGTCGAACAAAAGCTCCGACACTGGTATGAGGATTAGATTTCTGCAGCAAAGCATACGGCAATTTGACCGAACCGTAACATTTGCCGTTTACATAAATTTTCAAAGAATCCAGACTGTTGTCAACCTCAACAATATAATGCTGGTTATTTTTCAATGCGTAACGGGTGGAAACTTTATATCGCTTCTTGTCCCCCGGAATCCGGGTCGACGCCATAAGCCGGCCATCGCGCAAAAGAGTCAGGTTGACGGAGTCCGGGTTATCCAGAATACACTGCGGCTTTCCATTGCCGATCGCGGTCGGAGTCAAACCTATTTTAAAACGATATTTGCCACGGGGGATCAGGCACGGTTTGAACTGAATCAGGTCATTGCCGTCAAAATAGAGCTTTCCATCTTTCCGTGTCGGCACCTGTGAGTCGCTATAGCGTCCGTCTCTTTCAAACGCCCCGCCTAATTCCCCGTTGAAATCATTATCCGAGAGGTCATAAAGAATACGGTCGGGACTATTGAAATCCAAAGTGACGTCTTTAACCGGATTGGCGGAAGGAATAATGACCGGCAGGGAACGATATATTCGGTTTTCAGCATCTATAGAGCGAAGAAAATATATATTTTCGCCCATATCTCCAGATGATTCAAGCCTGATAGTTCCCTCGCAATTCTTACTGTCCAGATTTAATGGGAAGCCCACCGGCTTCTGTTCCAGGTAGACTTTCAGCATCATGATTTTATATAGCCGGTATTCGAGTATTTTTTGGTTTTTCAGGTCATTACAGGAAATTTTAAGCGTTTTATTAACTTTCGGAAATTCCAACGTAAAATAAGATTTATCATTTAATTCAGCCACGAACTGGAGCTCGTTATGCATACCGTAATGCTGCAAGGTCCAGGTTACTTTGTCGGGGTAATTCCGCTTGACGATCCCGGCGGTCTCATTGGTAAAGCAGAGAAACGAATCAAGTATCTTCGCATTGTGCGCGGTCAGAATCATTTTTTTATTTTCCGAGCGCATGTATTTATCCGAATACGGCATATCCCATCTCAAGCATATTGTTTTAACAGCTTGAGGATTGGAGGTGAGTTTGCGTAATTTATTCTGATAAGCCGGTTCGTAAACCGGTTTGTAATTTTTGATGATTTCCAGACGTTTGATCTTTGCCGGATTTTTTATCAGGAAATCAGCCTCATGTTTACCGTCAACGTTAAATTTGACAGCTTCCGGCTGCATTGTTTTCGCCAATGAAACATGATAGGAAAAAGGATGATTCAACCTTGTCCCCCGTACCGGAGTAAAAATGCTTGCATAGCGTTCCTTCCCGTCAATTTCCACATACGGAACAATCACCTTCGCGTTTTTGAATAAATCCGGCTTCAAGGTCAAGGTATATGCTTTGGCGTCAGTGTTTTCAAGCCGCAAATTTTTGGTGGCATAGAGCAGTTTACCTTTTTCATCCTTGACAACTATTTTCACGGTGACAGAATTTTTCTGTTCAGTCGGCAGATGCAGGAGTTCAAGCACATAATCCTCTTTGGACAGGATTTCTCTTCTGGAACTCAAATAAAGCCCCGGTGATTCAACGTAAAACGTCTTCTTTTTGCCGAGTGAACCGTAATACCGGCACAAATCGTACAACACATATGAGTTCATCATCGAGGGTTCGATATTGTGATTCTCACTGAAATCGTTCCAGCTTTCAATAATCAGTCCCTGGGACCGGGCCTTCCAGGCCAACTCCATAGTTTTCCGGAACTCCTGAGTGCCGCATTTGTCGATCATGCTGCCTTTTTCTTTACGCCAGTGGCCACTTTTTGAGGTTAGAACTATTCCTTTTTTCAGACCCGTTTCTTGCTGGATTTGTTTTCTGGCTTTTTCGGCAAGATCAAGCACCTCCAGGGTTGCATCGTAACCGCCGCCCCAGATAAAGATACCGTCATAGGCTTTCAGGTAATCATATACTGTTTTCAGTTTTTTGAATTTAATATTGACGGCCTGGAAATAAATAACCGGATCATAGCCTTTTCTCTTCAATTCCTCTCGAATCCGGGTGAACAGCGCCGGTTCAAAATTTCTCGCGGCGAAAATCCACAGCAACGGTCGTCCGTCTACATGATAAAACAGGTCCGGATATTTTTTAGCGTAATCCAGCAGGCTTATGAGGTAGGATACAACATTGCGCCATTTTTTATGATCAGCGTCCCAGCGTTTCAGGATCAGCGGAGATAAATTTCCCATTAGAATAATTTTCATCCCGGCATTGCGCACCGCCTTATCGTCGGTGTAAAGCTCCATCCCCTTCTCGATCACCACCGCGCTGGCGCCGGCATTCTTAATGACATCAAGTTCTTCAGCCAAAGTCATATCAGGTTTATACAGCGTTTCATCAGCGAAAGCGAACAAGGCATTTCGAGACAGTCTGCCGGTATGCCAGACACTCATCCGGTGCATAATGATCGGCACGGAAAATCCGGCATCCTCAGGACTTAAAAGTTTTTCCTCAGTCAATTTTTGCGCATTACAAGTCAATGCGAACACAAACGTCATAAATAATAGTGTTATTCTCATATCAGTGGATCAATCATTAGGGTTTACGGTGAACATTCCCCATGGCTGATTGTAGTTAACAACCGCGCCTTGAACTTTCGGGGAATAGTAGTTGACGGTTTCAGCATGCATATCGGCATAAAGCGTATTAAACATTTTCATCCCTTTGCCGTCATGGAAAAAACCGATGTGGCTGAATGTTGGATTAGTGTTCGAACTG
Source organism: Victivallales bacterium (assembly GCA_963676655.2). GTDB lineage: Bacteria > Verrucomicrobiota > Lentisphaeria > Victivallales > Victivallaceae. Next base: position 110,950 of record CAXXKX010000005.1, read on the forward strand.
ATTGAAGAATAAGAACTGCCGCCAAAATAGTTGTCAACAGTTGCCACATGCTGCAGCCGCTCCATCAAATACGCGGTCCCGGACGGCCTGGGAATACGAACACCTTTCTGGGAATAATAGACGGTCCCTATTGTCCAGACTATGCCGCGGCGCTCGGGCCTTGTATCAACCATATTTCGTCCGGCGTTTATCGCATAAGAACGAATGCTTCGTTTGGGGTCCTGCGTACGGGCGACCCGGTCGGACGGACAACGGAAGTTTCCTTCACGTTTTGATTTACCTGCCGCCCTGGGACCGCCGATAACATATTCAACAATATTTGTATCCCATTTCGTGCCGGTAGCCGACCCGGTCGGATTAGTTGGAAAGAACCCGTCGCTATCATCCATATATGCCGCGGTTCCCAGTCCCAGCTGTTTCAGATTCGAAATACATTGAATTTTATAGGCGTTCTCCCGAGCCATGCCGAGAGCCGGTAAAAGCATACTGGCGAGAATGGCAATGATCGCTATCACCACCAGTAATTCAATAAGCGTGAAGAATTCTTTTTTCATTTCAGTCCCTTTCCTGCTAAATGATCAAGCTTATTTTTCTTTAACGCGATAAATTTAGATTTATGTTCAAAACGGTTATGAACCGCTGTTTACATGTTTACTGCTGACGACACAATTTCTATTGTCCGTAATATTAAAATAATACGCCTGTACCTTTTCCGGCAGAACGGCTGACGCACTATTTTCACTGCTGTTTAATTCAGCCTCTTTTGTCAGCCAGCGGCGAGTCCGCCAGGGGCCGCTGTCTTTTGTATAAAGCAGCGTAGCCTTCTTAATCGGAACTTTGGTGACATATTTGATCGAAACATTTTTGCCGTTCCGCAGTTGAGAGACAATTTTCGGTAACGGCGGCGTTCCTTTTGCTATGCTGTCGGCAAACACCGTAATTTCTTTCGGGTCCCCGGCCGGCGGATGAGCGTGACGCATTCGCAACTGCATACTGATATTGACGTCTCCTTTGGCACTGTTGTAAGTTTTCTGCCAGGAACCGGGACGGAAATGCTTGTCATTTGTCCCGTCGACAAACAGCATCGGCATACCCGCGAAACCGACATATTGCGACGGATCCCAAAGTTTCAACCATTTATATACGTCAGCCGGGGCCATCTTCTGAAAATTGTTTTCCTGCCAGTGCGAGTCTTCACCAAGAAACCCGCAACCGTATACAGGCGCGACAAAGGCAAAGCGATTATCCACTCCCGCTGCGATTTCAGCAATAATCCCGCCCCATGAAATACCGGTCATACCGACACGTTTACTATCGACCTCCGGCAGGGACCGCAGAAGAGAGTTCCCTAGAACAACCGCAGCGACAGCGTGATACATCCATTGATCTTTGACCGGTTTGCTCACATTGGCAAAATCACCCCATCCCCTGGGGCCGCCATCTTTATGGGTTACACCTTTGGGCAATTTGTTGCGGGGATTGATTTGCGCCGGGGTACAACCGCAGGTGTCCATGGCGATAACCGCATATCCACGTTGAAGCCAAAGTTTCGCCCAATATTTGAATGCGGTGCCGCCACCGCCATGCACAAGCACGATCCCGGGAACTTTATCTCCCGGCTTGTGCTCTGGAACTCCGATCCAGGCAAACACCCTGGTATTCTTTCCCTCATACGGAACGCCGTCATAAAAGACAGGCTTTAATCCGTCGGAGGCCTGAAGTAAAGCATTTTTAGTATTTAAGTCATAAGTCCGGGGCGCTTTGGACAACTCATTAAGGTTCCACATTGCTTGTTTATTACCTGATGGAACAGGAATCGGAAATACCTTTGGCGCGGCGTAATTTGCGGTCGCGGCGGTAATAGAACATAAAGCAAACAATTTTTTAAGACTACTAAAAGGCAAGGCGATGGCAATAAACTTCATTTAATATTATCCCGAACAGTTACAGGTTTAAATTAAAAATCAATTGATTAGATTTCTCTGTAACTATTATATTTCGGAATAAATATTCCTGCAATAGATGTCGCGAAGAAAATGAAAAAAACCGTCTGAATAATTCTGAATATTCATGGATTATTCATCACCGGGAACAAAACGCGCGTTTGCCACAACGATAATATCTCGTGACAAAGGCCTGCCTTCTATTATCCCGACAAGCTCCTCGACGGCAAGCTTAGCGGTAAATTCCGCCCCCATATCGATCGTTGCCGGACGCGGATACAAACCCAGCAGATAATGCTGTTCCCGGCAGCATGAAATAACTCTTGGCACCGGAATATTATTCATGGTAAGATACCTGTAGAAAATCGCCGTCAAACGGTCCTCTACGCAAAAAACACCATCATATTGGCCTATGTTGCTTTTATCGAAAAGTTTGAACGCGTGGGCCTCCACTTTGCGATTGTAAGAATATTCAAATTTTTCATCAACATGCTCCATGACGAACAGACGGTCGGCCTCGATTGAACGAGTGAACATGACAAAATTAAACCCCTGTTCCCGTAAAACCACTCCCGGATTGGCACTGTTTACCGTCAGCAGCAATGGCTTTTCAACATTGTGTTCAAGTAAGTATCTGGCGGCGATTTTTCCCGCCTGCTCATTACCCGCCAGGGTTTCGGATTCTCCGGATTCAAGAAAATGCGAGTTAAGCCAGGCATGCGGCACACGGCTGATAAGCGCATTGAGCGATTGATCGTCACTGGTAAAACCGGCAATAAGAATACCTGAAATTTCCCCCCGGTTGAATTTCGCCTGAATATCAATCCAGTTAATATCCCCGCAGAAGATCATCAATGAATAGTTGCTGCCCATGCTTTTGACAATACTTTCAATCTTGCGCATCAGAATATTGGGATTTAAAAAAGTACTGTTGAGCATTAACAAACCGATTGCTCGCTTGATCGAACGTTTCTTTTTTTGTTTTGTGTGTACGGAAAAGGCATGATCATCGATCAACTGCATTACCGCTTTACGCTTTTCGTCGCTCACGCCGGCGCTTCCGTTAATGACCCGTGAAACAGTCGATTGAGAAACCCCGGCCATTTTGGCTATTTGATTCATATTCATCTGCGAACACCATGTTTATTCATAATTTTCTGAATTTTTAAACGAATATTCATAAAGAATATTATACCTTAATTTCTGAATAAAGCAAGACATCACTCTATATAAGACCCGGCATTTGCTTTTTTAGCTACAACGAGTATTATAACTGTCAGCATAAGGAGGACAAGCAATGAAAGAGATTGACACGCTGCATATCACCAGCGGAGATTGTGCCGGAAACCTTCTGGTGAAATCAAAAATACCCGGAGAGGTATTTGTCTGGCACGACATCATGTACGAAGGGCCACGCAAGCCGGGCTGGCCGGATGAAACAATCCTTGCCGCCAGAGCAGAATTCATCGAACACGATACCGGCGGAGGTATCGAGCGTAAACATGTTCTTTCAACCTTGAGAAATCAATATAACAAGCTTGCCGGCGCCGCCCGTTACAAGCATATAATTCTGTGGTTCGACGCCTGTCTGTTCGACCAGTCAATGCTGGTACATATTCTTACCTGCCTTTGCCTCAAAAAAATTAAACATGCTGAACTTGTCTGCATTGACAGTTTCCCCGGTATTGAACCATTTAACGGCCTGGGGCAATTGGACGCGGCTGATTTTGCCTCTATTTATGACCTGCGCGAGGAGGTAACCGGAAAACAGTTTAAATTTGCCATGAAGGTTGACGATGCGTTGGCTACAGCCGATATAAATACTTTAACTGAAATAGCCCAGATGCCAGAGGGCACCCTGCCTTTTGTCCCGGCCGCGATCAAACGTTTCCTGCGCGAACAGCCTGACCCGGTAACCGGGATAGGACAACTTGAACGTCTGGCGCTGGAAGCTATCAGGCAGGGCTGTGATAATCCGGTTGAAATATTCAAAAGAGTTGCGGAAACCGACTCTAAACCGCAATATTGGGGCGACACCACTTTGTGGACGAAAATTAACTCACTGGCAGATCATGACCTGATCATTATCAATGGTCCAGCGGGAAGACTGCCACAATGGATTAGCGAACTGGACCTGAACTCGTTCAAGATAACAGCTCGATAAAAGATTTATGGTTCTTTCGGTGTTTCCGTGGATGGGGCCTTACGAATTCGTTTTATTGCAGACTTACAGCCTGCGCTTGAGGTGTAAATCAGATTCCCCGGGCGTTGCCCGGGGCTGTGATATTGCGCCCCTACGGGCATATGCGTCAACTTAAGAGATATGAAGAAGTATAAGTTCTTTGTTTTCAACATAGTTTAACCTTTTTCTTTTATCATAAGTACAATAGCAAGTTAATGTTTGTACAACTCTATCGATATCTTTCTCTATTTGTATTATGATATGTTGCAGTCTTTCTTTTTTAGCTCTAATATAGCGCATGAGTTTTGATAAACTTAAACGTTTTTTTGAGAATATATAAACCAATTCTTCGCATTTTCTATAGATACAGTGCATAGTAATTACAATAGTAATCAACCTGGCAATTATTAATGCATGCAATTGGTGACAAGAGACGTTGTGTATAATTGAAAACGCCATATTGCTTTTCCATGTTTTAAAAATGATTTCGATTCTCCATCTCAAGCCGTACAATGTGCAGATAATATCAAAGTCATACTTTACGACGGGTAAATTTGTTATAAAAATCGTCCATGACATCAACGATAACATTTTCTCAGATGGTTTGTGTCCTCGGGTTTGTTTTTTTGCTTTCATACGTCTGATATTGGCAATTTCTTCTCTTACCGGGACTGCAATGAGTCGCACCATGGTTCTATGGTCATCGTTCAAACATACATTCATATCAATTTTTCTTTTCTTCTTGAGTAGTTTCAATATATCAATTTTCTGGTCATTGACGGGGTTTCGCAAAACCATCAGACTTTTGTGCCGATAAATATATAATGTGCAGTTGTCATTAAGCCTCTTAATCTCACTACATTTCAAATAACCCCGGTCCCTAAGAACTAAATCTCCTGGCTCAATGCAAAGTTCACTGGCAGCATCAAAATCATTTTTGCTGTATTTATCAATTGAAAAAGTAACGAATTGTTTTGCAATCAAGTCATAAACTCCTTGAATCCTGGCGTTACAGACAGATTTATGAGAATTAGACACTCCAGAAAACGAATCGAATAAGCGATCCGGTAATTTCAATACGGTACTATCCTGAACCAAGACCCTAGGGAAGTTGTTCTGTTCACATGAAAGTTCATTTTTCACGATTATTTTATTTTCGATAACCCTACCAAGAATCATCTGTAGAAAATTACTAAATTGAGTATTTGCACGCTTCCAGACAGCTTGTCGACTTGGTCTTGTTCCGGTTGAATCATGCAATACCCCGGCAATATCATTGTAACTGAGAGCTTTATCAATTGCTTCTAAACAATAAAGATTTAATAAATCGACCGAAGAAATTTTTTTAGGCATCCTTTTTTGAAACCCGCTTTCGATAGCTAATTCTTCAATCTCCGACGGTGTTAGTGAATCTATTGCTGTTGATATAAAGTTTTTCATAAAATTACCTTGAATATTAAATCTATGATGATATATTAATAGTATATATACTATTAATATTAGTATAAAAATCAAAAAGGTCAAATGAAAAAGAAAAAAAATGGGTTACAAAGTTAAAATTCAAAGAGTTGAGCGTGGGAACACGAAGTCGTTTTATGTTAACTTTCCAGCAGCTATTGCTGAAAGTACAAACTTAAGCAAAGGTGAAGAAATGGAATGGACTATTGATGACAGAAATACTTTTGTGTTGAAAAGAGTCAAGAGTGTACCATCATTTAGAAAAACGAACAAGGAAAAATAAACAAAAAAACAATCAATTCAGGAAGAAAAGATTCTTAAGTTGACGCATATGCCCTACGGGGCTGAAGAAGATAACCGACCACCAGGCCGTAGGCCTGAAAGAACAAAGCCCCGGGCAACGCCCGGGGGAAATAATAAAAAAACAACAACAGGCTGTAAGTCTGCAATAAAAAACATGGAAAAATCATTGAATTATGGTATATCCATGAAAACACCGAAATTGCCAGATTTATCTGGAACCGAATATTGTAGTTTTCAAAGGAACTGTCTTGTCGATATTCAGACTAATTTCAGGCTGTTTTTCGCTTGCCTTATCCGTTCTGATATATGATTTTTTTGCCTGATCGTAAACAAACGGCAGCGGCTTGACCGATGTTCCGTCTATCTGCATTTTGACTTCAAGCTGCCCCTTATCGGTTGTCAAACTGAGCTTGGACCATTTATATTCAAAATCTTTCAAGGCTTCACCTGCAAAATCAAGTCTGGCATATTCAGCCGTTTCCTTATCTACGCCGTTCAGCAGGTTACCGGTCTTGACCAAAGTAAGTTTATTGCCTTTTTCTGAATCGGAATGCAGAAAGCCGGATTTGATAACCAGCCCGTTACCATTATATTGAAGCGGGAGTCGCCCGGACAGAGTACCGGAGCCGCTGCCATCGGCAATGCCAAGCTGTCCCAGCAGATTTGCCAGGCCAATCCCGTCACAGAAGAGCTGTAAGCGGTAGGACTTACGGTCCGGACTCAGTCGCAATGCGTTGGAATACAGTTTCCCGCCGCACCAGTCAGCCGCAAATTGTTCAATCAGCAAAGTTTCAGGCGATTCAATCTGAAAATTTAGTTTACCATTTTTCAGAGAGAGAATTCCGGCTTTAAGACTTTTAAACATTATTTCCTGAGACGGTTTACTGGTGAACTCAGCCAAATCAGTAATCTCTATTTTGGTATTTAACCCGTCAATCGCCAAATCCGCATCCCGTTTTTTAAGCAAAGCTTCGCTTACAGAAATATTCGCGGATGAATGCATTTGTCCATCACGACATAAAACTTCAGCCCGGCCGGAACATTTTCCGGTTATCTCACCCCCTTTCAAACCAGGAAGAATTTTTCCCGGCAGAAACGGGGTAACTTGTTTGAATTCCGGCATTACAGCCCCAAGTTTGAAGCTTCGGAAGTCAGGCCAGTCGCAATGCGCGGAAACCTCAACATTCATACGCGGCAGCAGGTAACCGCTTAACTTTCCACGGATAATCGCTTTATCTCCGGCTAATCGGACTTTTGAATCAAAATTACCGATATTTTGCCCTTTCCATGCCAGTTTATCAATGCGTAAAGTCCCTTTCGTTTTATCCTTGCCGGCATAAGGCAGACGCAGTTCCGCGCCGCTGATTTTCAGTTTATGCTTATCACTGACGACAGATCCTCGAGAACATGAGAACTTACCGGAAAAAGCGCCGTTGCTATACAACACTGAAAGTTGCATTTCCGGCACCACATAGTTAAAATCAGCAGTGAAGAATTTAATATCTTTTGCTTTGACAGCACAATTAAGGTTAAGTTTGTCGAGATTGCCGTAAGCATCCATATTCCAGGAAATCAATCCGCTGGAGAGTTTTTGCTTGTCGACGGCGGCATTGAATCCGGTCGTCAAAAGGTTTCTGGCGGAACTATGACTGCGCCAACTGCCGTCGTAATTATAATGAGAACCTATCTCAATTGCCAGATTTACCGGAGAAGACAGAGCTGCTCCCCCAATGGCACCGGCTACACGGCAGTCAGCCATCGTTTCGATTTTCAGTCTGTTTTCCTGAACATCAACCGAACTGTCAATCGAGGTAAGTTCAAACGGCAATCCGGCATCAACTGCAAATCCTGTCATGTTTACATGGAATTTATCATTACGGCCGAATGCGGTGATTACCGCTTTTTTACCGGTATTTTTCAGGGTCATACCATTATACTTCAGGGACAGGTCATCAAAGTCACAATCAAGTTTTAAATGTTTGAGTTTAAAAGGTTCAAATCCGCATAACGCTTTAAAATCCATATCGGCGGCCCCACGCAGCAAAACATCCTCCGGCAGTAAATCCGCAAAACGTTCAAGGGCAAGAACAGCCTGACCGGTAACGGACAAATGCTTGTTGGGAAAATTAATTTTTGCAGTAAACTCAATCGGGTTGCTGCGAGGAAAAAGTTTGCCGTAAATTACACATTCCTGAAAATTGTCACTTTGGGAAGTAACCGCCAGACTGAATGGCAGCCGGAAAGACTTGCGCCCGTTCTCCAGAATAAATATCCCGTTTTCAATTTTAATCCAATCAAGTTTGTGCTTATGTTCCGACTCAAACGCAGCAAAAGAAACATTGCCAATTTGAGGGAAGTTGATTTTTCCGTCCTTCACGACACACTTCAGGGAAACACCGCTCAATGTAAGATTCTCAATGTGGACAGTATCGCGAAACAACCAATCCCAGGGAGAATAGTCAACCCGAACCGACGAAACCTCAACCGTGCCGCCGCCCTTGTTCCAGAAATAGACGTTGCCGATATCCGCACCGGTCAGGCCGACACGCCTGATTTTTGCATCGGAAATATCAAACGGCAGTTTGGCGGCTATATCGGGCAGAATCTCATTCTGGATGTATTGCGGTAAAAAATTAACCGTATACATCAGAAGACACAAAATCACCAGCAGTAAAAAATTAATCCAGATAAATAAACGACCGTATTTCTTCTTGAAAACGTTTTTGACTTTCTCGAGTCTTTCTATAACTTTCAGCATTATGTTCCCTCATTGATAATTATATTTTGCATTATACTCTACGTTAATATGAAAGTCAAATAGACTAGCTTACTTTACCAGCGGCAATTCATTCCACCGGGTCAAATAATTTGGCGACAAATGATCCTGCTTCATTTGCCAGGGCCGGGTCACTCCTTCAGCCAGATGAAAAACCGTTCCCTGCCCAAATGACCGATTTATCCGATCAACCGCGGCATTCAAATTGCTTAACCGGGGGGAGTCAACCTCGCTGAACAAAGACTGCTGAACTGTCGAATTGTCGACCAGTCCCCAGAAGATGATACCGCATTTTTTGTATCTTTGTTCGGGAATGTAAATACCCGGCAGCGCCGCGATACAATACTTTGCTATCGCTTCCGTAGCATCCAAAGGTTCCGGGAAATTGATCGAAGCCTCCATCGTTCTAACGTTTTTATGGTTTTCCCCGGGTTTATCGCCATAATATTGCAGATAAATCGTTGCTCCATTTGCCACGGACCGTTCTTTTCTAAGCTTGACCGCCGCCAACGCCGCATAATGCATCATCGCCTCCTGCAGATCAGCGTACGCGGTTACCGGATAGCCAAACGAACGTGAAACGGAAACACTCCGGCGAATCTCATTATCATTTTCATCCCCTATTGCCGGTTCGCCACGAAGCTCAAGCACCGTTCGCAGCAGGGTAACGCTGAAATTTTTTCTGATGAACTTGTCATCCATCCTGATCAGTTGCAGAGCGTTGGCGGTTCCATGCGTATAGAGTTTTTTTGCGGTACGCCGTCCTATGCCCCAGATATCTTCGACCGGAGTACGTTCAAGTATCTCAGTAGCGTCGTCAGGCATTAGAAAACTCCCGCCTCCGCCCTTGGCTAAGTGATTTGCCAGCTTCGCCAGAGTTTTTGTCTTCGCGATTCCGACACCAACCGGGAGCCCGGTATATCTATCGATCCGGTGCCGTATTTCAACTCCGGCTTTTTCCAAGGATGATCTAGAACGCAAATTCAATGAAATAAATGCTTCATCAATCGAATAAACCTCGACATCTGAAGAGAATTCGCCAAGTATTGACATCACCCGGGCCGACATCGCTCCGTATAAAGCGTAGTTTGATGACTTTACTTCAATCTTATACTTCTGTGCCAGCGGCTTAAATTCAAAATAAGGCATTCCCATCTTGATGCCCAGTTGTTTTACTTCGTTTGAACGAGAAATAACACAACCGTCATTGTTTGATAAGACAACCAGAGGGACTTTTTCCAACGCGGGACAAAACACTCTTTCACAGGATACATAAAAATTGTTGCAGTCAATCAGGGCAAACATCTTCAATTACTCTTGATCTGGTGAATGACCGATGTTACAACCCCGAATATTTTTAGCTCCTGCTCCTCTGAAAAATGAATTGGCGAGTAATCCTTGTTGGCCGCTTCGAGCCAGACTGTTCCGCCATTCCGACGCAGATATTTTACCGTGAATTCACCATCCACCGCGGCTATGACTATATCCCCGTTTTCAGCCTCAAGAGAACGGTCTACGACCAAAATATCTCCGCTAAAAATCCCGGCGTCGCGCATGGATTCCCCGGCAGCACGAACAAAATACGTCGCTGCCGGATACCTGATCAATAACTCATTCAGGTCAAGCGCTTTTTCAATATATTGCTCGGCCGGAGAAGGAAATCCGGCCTCAACCTTCGATGCAAAGAGCATCGGCTGCGACTTGCTTTCAACGTTCTTCTTACTCATTCAGCCTCTTTCCGCTTAGAAGTGGTGAAGAAATTAACTTAACATTTGCCGGAAAAATCGTGATTTGATTTTAGGGTCGCCGACGAGGCGCATACCTCCAGGTATGTAACGAACCGGCGGCACGAAAAGCATTCACGAGAACCGGGCAAATGTCAAGGTTATTTCTGAACGGCTCCTTAACTGCCGTATCAAATAAAATACAGCTCAAGGCGGAAAAAGTCAATCATGCTGCAATATGTAATTATAGGCCCAGTCATCCCATTCGTCTGTGACGCCTATTCCCGGTAGATCTCCATAATTTTTATAGATGACCATTCCTCTGAAATGCTTGAACATTTCATCGACTCCGGCCTCGATCAATTTCCGGTCACCAGTCGGCATAATCTTCTGAATATCGATGGGACTCCAAAGCACCGCGTTATATTCCCGCAATTTTCCGGCCAGCCATGCCATATCATATATTGTCGGCTGATCAAACTGGAAACAATCCACCCCTGCTTTGAGCAGCGGCTCAACGATTTCCGTATTTTGTCCGCATGAATGCATCATTACTTTCATTCCAAGTTCATGCGTTAAACCGAACATACGTGCATACAAGTCGCCAAAATAGTCATGCCACATTTCAGGTGAAAACAACAACCGGTTTTGGGTTCCCATATCTTCGCAAAACATTATAGCATCCGCCCCGGCTTCACCGGCAGCACGAATAAGATTTTCAAATATTCTCGCGACTCGCTCATGTAGCATTTTCAATTCATCAGGGTATAAACACATATCCATCAGGTAAATTTCCATTTTGCGCAAATAACGGCAGCTGTTGAATACCCAGCCAGTCATTCCGGCTACTCTGAAACGGTCAGGAAATTCAGCAAAACCTTTGCGATAAGAAGCAACCGCGGTTTCATAATCAAATTCAGGCAGCATCAAATCATCGAGCTGACTCCAATCCTCCAACACCGGCTTACACACTTCTCCGGCCTGACAGCCTTCTGTCATTCGTACCCAAAGGTTACCCCACATATCATTGTAAAATTCCTGTTCACCTTCAATCCAGCGTTTATGAACATAACCAACTGGTTCCCCCGGTCCGGCCCCAACGAAGTCATTGATGCGGTCGCGGCTGAATGTCATCCCCGGACGTGGTGTTTCCTGATGGGCAAATATTGCTTTTATGATTTCTCGCGATGTCATTTGATTCTCCATATTTGTTAAATAATGTTTACACTAACTATATAATAATCAATTTTGAGCAAATTAAAATAGTTGAAATTGTCATTTATTTATCATATATTGTCATACGCACTAATATTTATGGAAAGAGGTAATGAAAAAATATGAATAGATATGATTTTTGTTATATTAGGAATTCTTTTGAAAAGAAGAAGCCACAATTGTTAGGAATAACCCGAAACGGAAAATTATATTTCTTTCAACTAGAAACCTTTCACAGAAATCAATACATTTCTCCAGCAAAGCACACACCGCGATGCCATACGCACAAAGTATTTCATATCGTCATGTACAACAAAAACTCTCCTGATACAAATATGCAAATCAATGATGAGCATGTTGACGTCAAATCAGGCTCAGTTGTTTGTCTACCTCCTGAATTGCCTCATATTTTTCAACCGGTCAAATCAAGTGCTCTATATGACGAAATTACGTTTAGCTTTGTAGACGTAAACGGCAAACCTTTATCAGCATGTGACTTCTCAGTATTATTTGAATTATGGAGTGGCCGTCAATATCAATCTATCGACCACGTTTTTACTCCGTCAGGAACCCTGTATTATGCTTTATTACAGCACTACAAGGAAATCGGCGACACATTAAGGAATAACGCAACGGATTTATTACCAGCGCTTGGTGTGGTCACAAAAATGATGTTTGCTCTTATGGAACACATATCCGGTGTTGAAGTTGACACTGACCCGCGTCTCCTTCGAGCCAAAGCATATATTGAAAATAACTATTTGAACAAAAATTTAACTCTTTCCGGAATTGCCAGGCATGCGGGCATGTCATCTGAACATTTCTGCAAACGGTTCAAAAAGGAATTTGGTGAATCTCCATTCATGTTTCGACAAAAACTCAGAATGAATGCCGCAAATCAACTTCTTGCAATTTCTGAACTGCAAATAACCGAAATAGCGGACCGCCTTGGATTCAGTGATATATACGCCTTTTCCCGAGCGTACAAAAATTACAATGGAACATCTCCTGCAAGAAACCGATAACAAACGCAACCAACTAACGATCAAAACCTTAAAATTATTCATTAAATCACATGCTATTTTAATTTGAAATTCAAAAATTCCGCTATATATTAATCGTAACAATTCACCAGGAGGACCTTTTATGAACATCTCACGCATGAAAATCAGCGACCAAGGCTGCTACTACCACCTCTATAACCGGATCGCCGGAATCAAAGGCGTACATCCATTCAACGATCGCGATAAAGAATACGGCTTTCGATTACTCCAAAATCTGTCTGAATATTTTCTGGTTGAAGTAATCTCCGCCGCCTGGATGGGCAACCATTTTCACCTCGTAGTCTACGCCCCCGGTCCAGACGAACTGCCCGATATCGTCGATATCGCCGCCCGTCATAACTCCTACTACAACAAAATGCGCCGCAACCTGACCTATGCCGGCTCACAACTCCCCCGTCTCGATCCGCACGATACAGCAAAGTGTCACGAAACCGGCCTGAAAATGATCGACATCAGTTGCTTCATGCGCGCTTTGCAACAACGCTACACCGTCGTTTTCAATAAAAACCGCAACCGCGTCGGACACCTCTGGGCCGACCGCTTTAAAAGCGTGATCCTCGATCAAAAAGATTCACTGGAAACCTGCGTCATGTACGTGGAACTCAACCCGGTTCGCGCCGGCCTGAAAAACAATCCGGCCGATTACCAGTTCACCACCTGGGGCCGCTACTGCGGCAGCGGCAAACATATGTTTTACGATAATTTCGTCAGACACCTGAAACAAAATATCCGCGCAGCCGGCGATCCTGCCCAATGGTCCGACAATGAACTCTTTGCGTATTTTCGAGGCGAGTTAGCCCGAATTATCGCGATGGAATCCGGTGCCGACACCGTAGAAATACACCAGGCGCAACAACAAGCCAGACGCGGCGAATCAATGCCGATCCGCTTTCTGCGCCGCACCCGACACTTCACCGATGGGGCAATTATCGGATCAAAACAGTTTATCCAACAAATTGGCAGTATGTTTGAAAATCCGGAACGAGTCAAACAAAAACAATTAAGCCGAGGTCTCAGTCCCACCGGAGATCCCATATACTGCTTCCGAAAACTCCAGCGGTAATTTCAAAAGAACATTCATTATGTTTTAGAATTTGCTGTTTTTTTTGCAAAATACTTTCAAAACCATAGAATGTAAAGTATATTCTTTATTAATGAATATCGTTTATAACAATAACTGTGGGCGGGAAAATATGGATAAGGCGATATCAACATACGGCGCAGCTGAACTGGATATGCTGGGGCCTGTAGAAGCTGGAGCTTTTACAACTATTAAATATATTTATACAGCAGAACATCCGATTGACAGGTCAGGATATATAAAACTTGCATTCAGAACCGCCGGAGATTTTGGAATACCTCAATTTGACCGTCCCGGAGAGGATAATTTCTGTTCGGTCTACTCTTCAGGTAAATGCCGGATTATTCCACGCTGGGATTCAAAAGGGAATATCAGTCCCTGGGATAAAACTTTATATCTCCAAATTGAGGATTATTGTCTGGATTCAGGGGAAAAAATCACTGTTATTTTTGGCGATACATCAAAAGGCTCAAGAGGCTGGCAATTGCAGACATTTGTTGAAGAGACATTTGAGTTTAAAACATTTGTCGACTTATTTGGCGTATATGATTTTGCGGAAATGCCATTTTCACCGTCAATGCCGATTATTCACGGGGAACCTGTCAGAGCCGTATGCCTCGCTCCGCCTCAAATTAGAATGAACGAGGAATTTGCGTTTTACCTGAAAGTAGAAGACGCATGGGGAAATCCGGCAAGTCAAATGGACAAGATTATCCACCCTGGATTTCCTGAGCCGGGAATTGAATACATAGAAATTAGCGATCGGGAATTCAACCTTGAAACTTACAGTCAGCCAATCTCTGTTGTAGAAGAGTTGCCTGAATTAAAATACTATTGGGCCGATTTTCACGGAGAAACAGAAGAAACAACAGGGACAAATGATATTGAGGATTATTTTTATTTTGGTTGTTACTGGTCAAGGTTGAATATTCTCGGTCATCAGGGTTGTGATTTTCAGATAAACGACACTTTCTGGCAACGCATCAAAGAAACGTCCAATGCGTACAATGCGCCGGAAAAATTTGTTTCTTTTCCGGGATATGAATGGTGCGGTTCGACATTCCTCGGAGGAAGCAGAAATATCTTTTTTCTTGATTCAGATGGAGAAATACATCGCAGCAGTCGAGCTCAGGTCGAAGACCATGCATCATCCTTCCGTGATGCGCCAACCGCGGAACTATTATTCGAAGCCTTGAAAAAACAACCGACTCCATCCTTCAGCTTTATTCACGCCGGAGGACGCTGTCCAAATCTGGATATTCATGATCCTGAAATTGAAATTGCATTGGAAATACACTCTCTTCACGGTACTTTCGAATGGCTGCTTGATGAAGTTTTAAAAAGAGGAAAACGATTTGGCATCTGTGCTAATTCAGGAGATCTCACATGCCGGCCCGGCAGTGCCGGACCAACGGCAACCGGTCCGGGAGCCACAGGCGGATTAACCTGTGTATTGGCCCCTGCCCTGAATCGCGATGATGTTTATCAAGCGATGAAAAAGAGACATACTTACGCGACAACCGGAAATCGCTGTCTGCTGGATGTCAAACTTAATATCGATGAACACACTACCTTCATGATGGGAGATCTGGTCCGGTTCGCCTCCGGAAAAGTCCCAACTTTGGTAGTAAAACTGGCAGGCTCCGCTCCGATCGAAAGGGTAGAGGTCTACAACGGTTCTAAGCTAATTTATACTAAAAGATCATATAAACAGGCTAATCTTGGATCCAAAATAAAGGTACTATGGAGCGGGGCTGAAAACAGAGGTCGCAATTGTGGGGTTGACTGGTCAGGTATGCTGGATGTTATGGATAACCAGATCAATAGTGTCATTCCTATAAACATCTCAAATCCTAATTATCCGGTTCAGATGAATTCAACCCAGGTTAAATGGAAGTCTGTAACCGCAGGTGGAGTTGCCGGTTGCATTATTGACCTCGAAGACCCGTTTCAAGGAAAACTCCAGGTCGAAACCGTCCAGGGAGTAGTCATCTATGATCTTTCACGTGATGGCTTTTTGCCGAAAAATTACAAATTTGGCGGTGAAAAAAAGATTATTTCAATTTACCGTCTGCCGGATGACCTGAATAAAACCGAATTGAAGTTCAAATACAATCTTGATACTCTCTATGATGGCGATAACCCCATATATATTAAAGTGATCCAGCAAGACGGGCATATGGCATGGAGCAGCCCGATGTACGTCATACCCATGTAAGCCCTTATGCCTGTTTAATACATAAATCACATTTGCAAAAACTTTGTGGAATGCTAAATTAAACTTGTATTGAAATAAGCAAGGAGGTTGTTATGCTGAGAAAGTTGATTTGTGTTTTGACGCCGATTGTCGGAATAATTCTTTCCGGCTGCATGTCGGCTCCTGCCGGATTAGCCCCCTCTACTATGCCAATTACCGCCAAGGATAAATATGTGGTAATAGTTCGGGATATCTCGGAAAGTCAGTCAACCAGCTATTTAGTGGGCTTATTCCCTATCGGTCTGCCTCCGAGCACTTATGATATGATTCAGGAAGTAAAGAAAAAATATAACGCAGACGGGATGATTAATGTTACAGCCGAAAATCGCTGCGTCTTTTATTTTGCCTTTTCGGTTGAGACTATTATTCTCCGTGGCGATGTCATCAAGTTTTCACGCATCGGCGGCGCTGACGTTGATTAATGAGGAAGGATAATATCATGAAAAATAGAATTATTGCTCTTCTGGTTGCCGTTACATGTCTGTTGCTGTCCGGCTGCGCAACCAGCGTTGTTTCAGTCTCCCCCTCGACTACTCCGATAACAGAGGCGGACAGATACGTCAAACTCGGTTACGCCAAAGGAAGCTCTTACAGCTACTGGGTCTTGTTTTTCCCGTTTGGACCTCCTCAGCCGTCACATTCGGCCCGGGATGCGGCCATTGAAAACGGCGGCGGCAACGCCCTTATCGAAGTTGTTGAAGAATACAAAGTTCTGTCAATCCTTGTGCTGACTATAACCAGAACAACGGTTGAGGGAACCGCAATTAAAATTGAACATGAAATGGCAGAAACAGATTAATATAAAAAAAAGAAGGAGAATCAAACTTTGCGAAGAAAGAACTTATCATACCTGTTAATGCTTGCGTCAGCAGTGCTGGTTTTATCTGGAGGATGCTGTACAAAATTTGTTCCGGCAATGGAATTAAACAAAACCGGCCTGAAACCACAGCAACAGAAAGTATTGAAATCGCGAAAAATGCGCGTACCCTGCCGGGTTGAAGTAAAATGCGCCAGCGTTGTAAACAGTATTGACGACGGTTGCTTTTCAGACGAAGTATACACTTATCCTTTGCGGTCAATTCTTGAGAGTTCTTTCCGCAGTGGAGCCCACACATTATTTGAACCTGCCGGGGCTGAAATCATCGATGCATTCACTCTTTATGTGACTGTTCACGAATCCAGTCTGGAACTGGATGGCGATGATACCAACTATACTTTGCAGTTGGTTGTCAGATTTGATGAACCTGGTGAAAAGAAAATTCAGGCATTATACGTTACAAAGCATGTGCAAATACCTTTTGAGGGCGGGAATAAGATTCCTGACGCGGTCTACGAAGCCTGCCGGGAAGCGGCATACGACATATTGGAACGTCTCTCACGTGACCCTAAAGTTCGTAAAACAGTGGCGCGTTTTGAGGAACGCTGATTTTATTAGACTGAAGGTATCATTTCCACAATATTTTCCTGAAAAAAGTTTGAATATGATTTGCTTTTTTCAATTTTCGGATTAATTTATGTGACTTCGAAAGCAAGGGCGATTAGCTCAGTTGGCTAGAGCACTTGGTTTACACCCAAGTTGTCGGGGGTTCGAGTCCCTCATCGCCCACCATTGGTCACCGCGCCTATAAACGGTGCGATCATATATTTACGGCCGGTCCGCAAGGATCGGCCTCTTTTTTTTACTACCTAATGCGGTTTCTTCGACCAAAATACGGGAAGGAGATTACCAACGGCGACTGGAGTCGCGGAATTCACGCGGAGCCAGCCCGGTAGCGGCCTTGAATCTTCTTGAGAAATATGAGTTGTCCGAAAATCCGGTCAAGGCGGCTATTTCATTAATATTCAAATCAGAAGACAACAGCAAGCGTGAGGCATGTTCAATCCTGATCCGATTCAAAAATAATACCGGAGTGGTCCTGAAATAGTGTTGAAACCGGCGAAACAAACTGGCTCTGGACATACTGGCCAAACGGCACATATAGTCGACACTGAACGGTTCGCTGTAGTTTTTTTCCATTCCGGCAATCAACCTCGCCAACTGCTCCGGAATCTCCAGTTCCTTCTCTGATACCCCGCGATACGCCTCCAACAGCATAATCATCAACTGGTAAAAAGTGCTTATCGCGTACAATCGAAAACCGGGGCGCCGCTCTTCCAGAATTGATTCCAGACGGTCCACGATATTCATCATTTTAGTCAGTTGCTTGAGGTCTAAATGGATACGCGGCAGGGCCTGTTCCTGACCGCTATCGACTTCCGACCTGATGAAAAGTTCCCGCCCCGGACATAGCTCAAGATCATAAAAATATAACGGCAGCGAACTGGCGTCAAACAGGATATTGTTTATTTGAATATTCTTAACATCGGCATAAGCGTGGGCCTGCCCTTCTGGAATCACGAACACATCCCCGGGCCCGATCGCATAATCGCCATCATCGGTAAGATGCCTGGCTTCCCCCTTGCTGATAATGACCAGTTCCCGAAAATTTTCATGGACGTGATAATCATATTCAACTTGCGCAACAATTTTCTTTACCCCCAGATGGAAAGCCGGAGATGCAAAAACAAAGCTGCGCGGCATGACTCCGTGTGAACCTTTCACCATATTGATACTATAATCCTATATTATGATATTTTCATACAATGCAATAAAGATAATACATGTTACTATTATACTATAAATATAATAAAAATCAATATTAACCCTTGATGACAGGAAGTCTGAAATGCAAAAAAATGAATATATAAACATCGCTGAGAAGCTAGTCCCGGAACTTCATCGCGAACTGCAGCTCCCTGAAGCAGTCGGTGAAATTACGCGTGATCCGACAGCTCTATATGGCTGGAAATTCAAGAAATGTACGGACCATTCCGAATTTATCAGACGCGACGGACAGATTTCATTTGATTTCGGCTGTTACGGCGTCGGCCGTCTTGAATTCGATATTGAAACTGACGGACCGATTGATTGTCCATTACGTCTAAAGATAGTTTTCGGAGAGATCGCAGCCGAACCGGGAGCAGGAGAAAATGAGTATAAAAGCGGCATGGGACGGGCCTGGTTTCAAGATGAAATCATTGTGCTTGACAACCCCCGTGAAACAATACGGTTGGCGCGTCGTTACGCATTCCGGTACGTCAGTATCATCTCAGAGGGAAACAGTCCGGCCTACCAGTTCAGGATTGCAAGGATCGTCCGGGAAACCACGACTTCAGCCAATGTTGCAACAGCGTTACCATTGCCGGAATCCGTTACGGATGACTTGGAAAAGATTGACCGGATCAGTTTGAATACGCTGAAACACTGCATGCAGACCGTATTTGAAGATGGACCGAAACGGGACCGCAGGCTCTGGCTCGGCGACTTCCGGCTCCAGGCTCTAGTCAATTACCTTTCTTTTCAGAACTGTGACCTGTGCAAGCGCTGTCTGTACCTGTTTGCGGGAACGGTGGATGAGAATGGCAGGATTCCGTCATGCGTCTATGAACGCCCTGCTCCGCAAAGCGCCGAACTTTTTATATATGACTATACGGCATTGTTTGTGCCAACTCTGCTTGAATATGCCGTAGCCTCCGGAGATATCGCGACCGCAACCGAGCTGTGGCCGACGGCTGTCCGGCAGTTGGAAATATTATTGGAGGAAGTCGATGACAGCGGCTTATTTCATGACCGCGGCAACTGGTGGCTTTTCATCGACTGGCACCGTGACCTGGACAAACAGGCTTCGGAACAGGCATTGGTTATTTACTGCTTGAAGCAAGCTTTACTTCTGGCTCAACTCATTGGCCGCGACAGCCACAATGTTTGGCTGACTCAAAAAATCGGATTGATGACCAAAGCAGCGATGAAACATCTATACGATCCGGACCAACGCCTCTTTGTCAGCGGGGAAAAACGACAGATATCCTGGGCAACCCATGCCTGGATGACTTTAGCAGAGGTTATTGACGGGGAAAACGCAACGGCAATATTTAATAGACTGGGCGATATGCCCGAAGCAATCAAACCTGCGGGGCCATACCTGTACCATTATGTCCTTGAAGCAATGTATTTGGTCGGAATGGTTGATCAGGCGGAAACGCTGATGAAAAAATACTGGGGAGGCATGGTTGCTTATGAAACCGATACTTTCTGGGAGATATTTGACCCGGAACAGCTGGAATTATCACCTTACGGCAGTTACCTGGTCAACAGCTACTGTCATGCCTGGAGTTGCACTCCCGCCTGGTTCATCAGACGGTCACAGAAAACAGTGTCGTAATCAATCATAGGGATAAAAGCTATTGATGAATTTGAATAAATTGCATCATAACGTTACAGCGACTGTCTCGTGTTAAACAGGCTCAAACACCCAATATCACCGCGCCTGTAAATGATGTTATGGCCGATCCGCAAAGTTAGGCCTAATACTAAAATAGACAAGCATAACATCCATACTTGAAAATGATTCACAATATGGCAAATTACTAAATGGACCTGATACGATGTTCAAATTGGCTGACTGGAGATTTTTCTAATGATAACATTCCTTTCCCATCGGGGCGAATCTGATGATGCCCCGGAAAACACCATAGCCGCATTTAAACTGGCGATGGCACGCGATTCTGACGGCATAGAACTTGATGTAAGGCTCACAGCCGATGGTCAACCCGTCTGTGTCCATGACGAAACGCTTAAACGCGTTGCCGGAGTCGATCTCACAGTGGCGTCGTCCACTCTCTCCGAATTGCGCCAACACCACCCGGTTCCACTACTGAGTGAAGCGCTTGACTGTCTAGCCCCCGGGAAGCATATGCAGATTGAACTAAAAGGGAAACCAAACTTGATCATGCCGTTAAAAAACGTCCTTGATAATTGGAACGGGGATCGCTCCTGTCTGACAATTAGTTCTTTTGAACAGGAAACCATCCGGCTCGCTGCAGATATTTTTCCGGATCAACATCGCGTCATTCTTATCAACCTGACCAGCCATTTCGGACATTTTCCAAAGGCGCAGCAAGTCGTAAAACTACTACATTCTTTGAGCTGCACGGGAATCAGTTTCATGGCAACTGAAGAGGCCAGCGCATCATTTGTCCAGGAACTAATAAAGCAAGGCCTTCGAGTTATCTGCTGGGGAATTAATTCGGATGAACTGGGACTTGCAATGGCTGATATTGGAATAGAAGCCATGACATGCAACCATGCAGTTGCCCTTCGGGAAAAGTGGTTCGCTGCGTCAAGAAACAGTCAATCAATTTGATAGATGATTTTGTTCAACTCAGATTACATGATGCAAACTATTTTCAAAATCGAGAGTATTTAAATAACAAGCTGGTTCACTCCACCACTCAACACATCTGTCAATGGCCTTACGGCCGGTCCGCAAGGATCGGCCGCTTTTCTTTATAAGTTTTCGTTCTATGGGTTTGTTTTATTCGTGAAATAGAAGTATATTATAGCTGGTCTGAGAGTAAGGCTGCGGCCAAGCTCAAAGAGTTATTTGTTGCAACATTCTGAAGCATTTATGCCAAGATGGTTGGATTGTGATTCTTCATATTCTCCTCTTGGTACCTGAAACGAGGTACAATTATGTCTACCCGAATCGCTTTGATCGGGATCATTGTCGAAGATCCGGAAGCCGTCGGCGAACTGAACCGTATCCTGCACGAATACAACGAGTATATCGTAGGCCGGATGGGAATTCCGTATCGCCAGAGAAAAATCAGCATTATCAGTATCGTCGTCGACGCGTCGAATGATGTGATCAGCGCCATGTCCGGAAAACTAGGTTTTCTGAAAGGCTGCAGCGTCAAAACCGTTTACTCCAAGAACTGAGAGGAATTCACAATGTATAACCCGATGTCACCCGATGCGGTCGATTTTATCGACGACGCCGAAATAAAAAACACCCTTGAATACGCCGAGCAGAATAAGCAGAACGTATCACTGATAAATGATCTTTTAACCAAAGCTGAAGCAGGGAAAGGTCTAACCCATCGCGAGGCGGCGGTGCTGCTTGACTGTGATATTCCGGAAGCGAATGAACGCATGTACGCCCTGGCCCGGAAACTTAAACAGGAGATTTACGGTAACCGGATCGTCACGTTCGCGCCGCTCTATTTATCCAATTACTGTGTCAACGGCTGTGTTTATTGTCCATATCACATTTCTAACAAGAACATCACCCGTAAAAAGCTCTCGCAGCAGGAAATCCGGGACGAAGTAATCGCGTTGCAGGATATCGGCCATAAACGGCTGGCCCTGGAAACGGGCGAAGACCCTGTCATGAACCCGCTTGAGTATGTACTTGAGAGCATCAAGACCATCTACAGTATCAAACATAAGAACGGAGCGATTCGCCGGGTCAATGTAAATATCGCCGCGACGACGGTCGAGGATTACGCTAAACTTAAGGCAGCGGGCATCGGCACCTATATCTTGTTTCAGGAAACCTATCACAAGGAAACATATGAACAGCTGCATCCGACCGGCCCTAAACATGATTATGCCTACCATACCGAAGCGATGGACCGCGCCATGGATGGCGGCATCGACGACGTAGGACTGGGTGTATTGTTCGGACTGAATCTATATCGTTATGATTTTGTCGGACTGCTGATGCACGCTGAACATCTTGAAGCGTTCAAGGGCGTCGGGCCGCATACGATCAGCGTGCCGCGCATCAGGCCGGCGGACGACATAGAAACTGATTCATTCTCTAACGCGATCAGTGATGAAATATTCGCGAAAATAGTCGCGTTGCTCCGCATCGCTGTCCCATATACCGGTTTGATCGTTTCAACCCGCGAATCACAGGCATCCCGTGAAAAAGTATTGGAGTTGGGAGTATCGCAGCTCAGCGGCGGTTCCCAGACCAGTGTCGGGGGCTATGCTGAACCCAAGCCGGAAGATAAAAATTCCGAACAGTTTGAAGTCAGCGATACCCGGCCGCTGGACGAAGTGGTTAAATGGCTGCTCTCGCTCGGCTTCATACCAAGTTTCTGTACCGCCTGTTATCGCGAGGGCAGAACCGGCGACCGTTTTATGCAATTGGTCAAATCCGGCAATATCGCCTGTTGCTGCCAGCCGAATGCGCTGATGACCCTGAAAGAATATCTCATGGATTACGCTTCAGATGAAACCAGAGCCATCGGCGAAAAAGTCATTGCAGATGAATTGCAGCGGATTCCGAAAGAAAAGATCCGGGATTTCACCGTGAAACACCTGGAGGATATCGAACAGGGAAAACGGGATTTCAGGTTTTGACATATGATTTTGTGCAGAGATTGACACAGAATAGCGCCGATCTCAATGAGACCGGCGCAGTACTTATGAATCATAAATTAGTAAGGAAAGAATAAATTCATGTACTCACCAACGAATCTTCAGGAAACATCAAGGTGTTTACTTCTTTTTTGGGGAACAGTACTTACCGACTGACATGATAACTTTAAATTTTTTATTGGCGTAGATACATATCGACTTCCCTGAGGTTAGTTTTATGGAAGATGAACTGCCGATTTCATGATAACTCAGTTGTTTTTTATTGATAAGCACTGGAACCCGCAGGAATATTGAATAATCCATAGCATAAGCGCCACATGATGTTTTTCTGATGTTTTTACCAGTGAACACCAATGTTACGCTTTGCAATTTATCATCTTTAAACACCGTGCTGAATTGAACATTGCCTTTACCTGAAGATACAACCGATGCTTTATCCAGCAGATCTCCATTCTTTTCAATCTCAAGCTCAATGGCTAAATTCGAGTTATCAACTTTTGCCAATTTGCATTCCGATGGCTTACAACTCTTTGTCGGCGTAACAATACAACCGGTAAGCAACATACCCCCTACTAAACACACCATCAGGATTTTGTTTTTTTTCATGACACTCCCTTCCTTTTTGTTTTCGCATTAATATAATATAGACTGTTGATTCGGATTATGCAAATAATTTCATCTCCCTTCAGATAACAAGTGCATATCGTGCTGGTAAGGATTGTCCAAATTATTGACTATGCTTATCCCGAAATTGCAACAGACTAATGGCATCACCAGGCCGCTCCCGAAACCCAAAATTCTCTTACCGGGATGTGGCAATCCGTTTGCCGATTAAATCATACTTTTGCTATCTGTCAAATGCGGTAATAAGTATATCTATAACCAACGCCCCTGACGACAAAAATGGCAGTCAGGGGCGTTTATCATTTTTTAAAGTATTTTCAGGCTGAGAGACGTTTCATAATCAAGTCCGCCACTTTAACTCCGGACAACAGCATGCCGCCGAAGATCGGCCCCATGCGATAGCCGCCGGATACGTTGCTGGCGCTCATTCCACAGGCGTAAAGCCCCGGATAATATTCCCTGGTACTGCCGACAGTCTGCTGTTCACCGGTTTCGGCCCACATCGGTTTCTCGCCAATGATCCCGCCGGTTTCGGTATCAAGTTTGATTCCGGCTTTGCCAGACGCCAGTTTAACGATTTCGCTCGGATGCCCGGTGCCGTCAATTACCGCTTTAGACATTACCGTCAACGGATCGACGTGCATACCCAGCCGTTCGACCGGGGTCCAGTTGATAACCAGTCCGCCGACCTGATTCTCTTTAAACACAATATCTTCAACACTGACACTGTTGAAGAGTTTGGCTCCAGCCTTCATGGCTCCGAAGATCAGGCCGCTGGCCATTTCCACCGTATCCAGCGTATAGTAGCCGTCCTCGACTTCGCGGTAGCCGATGTTAAAATCATCAAGGATATGCAGTGCTTCTTTTTGCACCACCGCTTCATTGAACAGCATGCCCCCGCCCCAGACGCCGCCGCCGGGCGCCAGTTTGCGTTCAAAAATTGCGGTTTTGTAGCCGGATTGCGCCAGATAACGGGCCGCGACCAAACCGGACGGACCGGCCCCGACGATTGCGACGTCCACATCCAGGCCGTCGATGAATTTTTCCGTAAAGCGGTTGACGATGGCAACGGAAATTGCACGTTCAGTAAACATATTACATGCTCCAATTAATGGGACAATGCCATTGGAAGCGGGAAGGAGAGGAGTTTTTAATTATCCAGTTGTTCTTCAGGTTTCCTACGCCGGCATTATCCGGTTCAGGTTAAACGGGTATGATCTCAGTCGCGTCCGGATTGACGCAACACCCCGACTGTTCTAAGCGGTCAAGCTTATTTTTCTATAACACCACAGGCTTCGATTTATGTTCAAATACTGCGATTATTTTCTTATAGATAATTTACTCCTTAAAACAAAAAATACAAACCATCAATCACAAGTATTCAGGGTCTTTGTGTAATGGCTATTTTCTCTGGACACATCTTCTTACATTTTACGCTCAGACGTAATTGAAAAAGCTCAAATCACTTTTCCAATCACATCGCTTCAGATGAAATGAGGATACTGCGGCGAACAAGTTAGCCAACTTAATTTCGCCTGCGGCGAACAGCGGTTCTTCGCTGGACCACGCCCGCGTACGACGCGGTAAGATTATACTGCTTCGCAGATTTTTCTTTTTTGATGAGGAGAAAAGCAGGATATAGATGAAAAAAACTTAGAACTCTTCCGAACAAATGTTGTAAACTGAACTTTGCTCATCATAAACCGGTATAATGGTCCGGGGATGGCGAATCCTGATATTTTTGCCGGAAATAGAAATGGAAACCGGTCCGTCCGGAGTCATAACTTCACCGGAAACATTATTCAGAATGCCGGAAACCGGCGCGACTGTAAACTTCTTGAAACCGGGTTCCAACGGCGTAATGCCAAGCAGCGCGGAATGGCAGAAATAAGCCGGAATAGCCGACCAGCCGTGACAAAGACTGCCGGCTCCGTCGAAATCGGCCGCACCTTTGATCGTCTCCCAGAAACTTGTCGCGCCGTTATTCAGCATATATCCCCATTGATCAAGCATATCGTCGAAAACCCATTGCGCGTATTTACCGCCGCCGGAGAACAGCGCCTGATATTTGTATAATGATTGCGACAGAGTGGTTGCTACCATGCCGTTTTCCGGCTGTATCAAGCGGTCAAGCAACTCTTTCCGGCCAGTCCCGCTAAGCACCGCCAATGCCTGGACCAGTTCACAGAAATGACCGGGGATGCTTTGTTCACCAAGATAGGTTTGATAAGCCTGCTCCGATTCGCACCAGAATGCTTTATCGAAAGCCTGCTTTGTCTTTGCCGCCTGCAGCCGGTAATCTTCGGCCGCCTGTACTTCGCCGCAAAAACAACAGATATCCGAAGCAGCCTCAAGCGCCGAAATGTAAAACAGATTCAGCGGTGCGTCAAAACGATTATTTTTTATCTCAGTCCAGGCAAAACAGAAATTTCCATTATCTACTCCGTCCAGACCGTCGGCCCAATCATAGAAGTGCCAGTAGCCCTTCCCTTTCGGACAAGGCAGCAGATCATTTTCGCACGTAGCCGTCAACGAATCTAAAATCAGCCGGACCTGTGGCATTTGAGTTTCAACAAAAGTTTTATCACCGGAGTACATGAGATAATCGCGCACCGCGGCAATCCAGGCAAACGTAAACGACGGGATTACAAAATCGGCCGCGTTCGATGGAGCGGTAAGCGGAATAAAGTTATTCGGCCTCATGCCCTGCCCCAGCAGTTCAAGCGATACCTTTGGGAATTCATATTCGCCGAAAACATAATATCCGGTCAAAGCCTGATTGCGGCCGTCATTGGCGTAAAGCCCCTGCTCCCGCCACGGAGTATCCTCGTAGTGTTCATGCATACACAGATGCAGGGTTCTGCCGCACACCTCATATATCTTGTTAAGCAGTGAATCCTCACCGTTGAATTTACCGGCAAAAGCGATCGGGTATTCAAACGGGATCAAGCCCGCATAATGAATCTTCATCTGCTCTGAACCGGAACTTGCGTTAATCTGGATATAACGTCCCGAATAACGGTTATTGTAATGAGTAAAGGTCTGTCGCCCTTCGCCGCAAATGTAGAGTGAGGCGAAATTCCGGCTGCCGATCCTGGCTCCGACCCGCATTTGCGCCAAATGCTGACCAACCGCAATATCCAACACCGTTCCGACCGGAGCCTCAACTTCAAAAGTGATGAAGCCGCATTCCTCCCGCCCCATATCGACAATTATAAAACTACCGCCCCCCGCACCATCTTCCGGCGACAGGAAATCGCTTTGCATTAATTGTCCAACCGTCTTGCCGTCAACCTCGCCCGACCTGATAAAACTGCCTTTGGCAATTACAGTCATCGAGGTTTGCGGTTTAAGTTCCGGCAGCGGCAACGGTCGCGGTTCAGGAATAGGACGGTCAATGAGATCACCCGACTGAATCTTTTGCCAGTTCCCCGCTGTTTTACGCGCGTCATATTCAAAAACAAAACCCATTTGAGGAGTAAGCCTGGCAATTTCGCCGCTGCGGTAAGCCGGATCAAGCTGGTATTCGGTATCGCCGCCGCTGGCAATAACTTTGTTGCCGCAATCTAACGCATATAACAAAGAAGCCGCGGCCGGGATATGCGAAAAATGATCTATCCCGAAATGATATCCGAGAATATTTAATTCATTGTCACCTTCAAGCAGATATTCGCCCACTTCGACCGTGGTGCAAGTCGGCTTGTCCGGGAAGTCTGAAAACTGTCCGGTGGCAATAAAATGCCCGTTCAGGAATACCGAGAAATTACCTTCGCAACTGATCGACAGAACCGGTTTTCCGTTCCATGATTCCAAATTAAAGACATGACGAAAACGGATATATTGATTAACCGCGTCAGAGTACTGGACGGGCCAGACCCAGCGGGCTTTTGCTACAGCTTCATTCATAAACATAATTATCTTGAAAAATCCTCTGCACATTTCATTTCTGTTAACGTGAGCAAGTATAATATAAGTTATTCTTTGTGTCAAGTTAAAAATGATTTATAAAATAAAATTGCCCTTAATACCGAATAGTAAACGGTCCCGATTGGACTGGCAGAAAACATAAGTAATAGTCGTTACCATCAATCAGTGACTCAAGAATTAAACTGTGGATGTGAGGCTAACGCATCCAAGCGCTTTCATCGAAAGCGACACCACTGACCGCAACGAAAATGTTCAATGATTTGAGTTGGGCCCCCAATAAAGATTCTCATTTCCTGACAACCGATCAAATAGATATATTCATATCTATAGGCGATCGACTATCTTTCTTTATTTTATATTTTACAACTTTCATATTAGCATCAAAACTTAAATACAAAATAAGTTTTTTTGTATGATCATTAAATAAAATATCATATTTAATTTTTTGCTTGTTGCTATCTTCGCTTCTTGATGAAAAATATATTACTGAAGTTTTATAATTAAAAGGTATTTGTTTCTTTTTTATGAACTTAATACTTTCAATCAAGTATTTCTGAAACACAACATTCCACGATAACATATCTCTGAAATTACGTTTATTAAGAAAAGTAGTACCAGAAGGATGGGAATCCATGAGTTGCACCTTGGTAATTTTGCCTGATTTATCGAACATAAGAACAAGAACTTTATCGGTATTATAATAACATATTACAATCTCATCAATTGTTTCCTCTTTATCATAACGATTCACTTGAATTGATTCCACAGGGTTATCAGTATCTATCTTTATTGATTCCTTATTTGCTGAAATATAAGATTTTGCTTTGTTTATATAGCTAATGGTACGCTCCTCAAATCTACTCACAGAAGACTTTGATTGCGCGATACAATTTGAATCCGCAAACAGCAGACATATGAGCAATGTTATCAATCGTACATACTTCATTTCTGAGACTCCTTCCATTCTGTTAAGTACCGACATAATTTCCCCTTTATACGTTATCTGTAAATTAATTAAATATACTACATGCCACTAAACTCTTCAAGGTGAATATTCTAATCGCATTATACCTTCAGCCTGATTTTTTGATTTGTTATTGGCTCCCCGGCGTTGCCCGGGTCTGGAAAGTTTCGCTCTTACAGATCTTTTTATTGCTTCAGAAACTTCTGTCCATAAGCCTCAGCTACAGAGTCTACGGCAATGCAGTGGAAATATTGGATCACATATAAAAAATCTATTTTTACCGGTGGGACAGAAACCAAGCAATCAGCACGGCAGCCCCGGAAACGCGGACGCATCAAAGGTACCGTCCCGTACCCGCTTCAGGAGTAGAATTAAACGGCTAGATTTACCGGTCTCCCCCCTTTTGGCCGGCGGAACGCCCGCGTGCGGACGAGACGCCCGCACGCTCGGGGGCATTAAATTTTTTGTAATTTCATTAAAACATGAAAAATCGCTTAAAAAACAAAAAGAACCTTTTTAACTTAGAGAAATAGTCCCTCCAGCATATTTAAACTGTTTTTTTCCTGCTGAACTTCTGCCGACTCTTTTTAACCTTTTTACCGTCGGAACGTCCGGCGTCAGCGAATTTACCGTCACGTTTCGGCTTACGCTTTTTGTAGCGCTTTTCAGTTTGTTCCTGTGCGTTTTGTTCTGTCGCTTTGCCGTCTTTGTCAGAAGCCATCTCAACCAATGATTTATTACCGCGCCCCTCACTTTGGAAAGCGTCGATAATAATTTCAGCGGAAGCGAAAGGAACTGTAATAAATGAGAAAGTATCAAAGCATTTCACGCCCTGGACCAGATGACTTTTAACTCTGGCCTTGTACCAGATCTCATCAACAAGCCGCTTGGGATTGAATCCGTCTTTTTTTCCGAGCGCGACAAATAATCTGGCGGTTCCCTGATCGTCCACCCCGTCGCCGTCGCGACGTCTTTTGCCGCCGATATCGCCGTAACTCTCAGCCATCAGTTCTTCCTTCAAGGTATGTTTCAAAAGCGCTGCAACCACGGAGGCGGCATCCTGTTCTTCCAGAAGTTCGTAAGCCAGGTCAAGGTAGTCGGGGCTGTCTTCTTCTATCAGACTGGAAACTGATTCCTTGAGTTTATTCTTTTTGCTTTCGACAATTGATTCGGCATCCGGCAAAGGCTGTTTCTTGATATCGGTCTTGACCACTTTCTTGATGTGGGTCAGCTTGCGGTATTCAGCCGGGGTGACAAACGTTATCGCGGTGCCCTTGTTGCCGGCGCGACCGGTCCGCCCTACCCGATGAACATAAGCCTCCGGGTCCTGCGGAATAGAATAGTTGATAACATGGGTCAGGTTGTTGATGTCGATCCCGCGCGCGGCCACATCGGTCGCAATCAGGATATTGGACGCCTTGCGCTTGATCCGGTCGATAACTTTCAGACGCTGCGGCTGGGAGATATCGCCGTGCAGCGCCTCGGCGTTGTAACCGCGATTGGCCAGCATTTCGACAACCTCGTCGACATCATTACGGGTCCGGCAGAAAACCAGCCCGAAAAAGTCGGTTTCCATATCAATGATCCGGCACAAGACTTCGAACTTGTCCACCCGACGCACTTCAAAATAAATCTGCTCGGTGAGATTGGTGGTCAACTGTTGTTTTTTTACCTTGACAATCTCATACTCATGCATGAATTTTTTGGCGATTCGCATAATCGGATCCGGCATTGTCGCGGAGAACATCAGCATCTGCTTTTCCGGCGGCGTGGAGTCGAGAATCAGTTCGATATCCTCGATAAACCCCATATTAAGCATTTCATCCGCCTCGTCGAGGACCGCGAAGGAAATCTCGTCAAGCGCCAGCGCGTCACGCTGGATCAGGTCGATAACCCGTCCGGGAGTACCGACCACGATATCCACGCCTTTGTTGAGCCGGCGCAGTTGAATGTCGATTGACTGGCCGCCGTAGATCGGCATCACTTCCAGCGGACTGTTGCCCTTGAGCGAGTTGATTTCTTCGGCCACCTGGATCGCCAGTTCGCGGGTCGGGGCCAGAATCAGAGCTTGGACGTGGTTGCAGTGCTGTTGAATCTTTTCAAGGATCGGGATACCGAACGCGGCGGTCTTGCCGGTCCCGGTCTGGGCCTGGCCGATAACGTCTTTTTCCCCCTGCAGCAGCAAGGGAATCGTCTGGGCCTGAATCGGCGACGGTTCTTCAAAACCTTTTTTTCCAAGGGCTTCGAGCACTCTTTCGGAAATGCCCAGTTCTCTAAACTTCTCTAAATTACTCATGTTTGTTCCTGTTTGTGAATCCATGTGAACCAAGTGATATGAAAAAATACAATGCAAAAACAAACTGAAGAAGACTAAACGAAGATGATTCCGGGCGCTACACCCCGGAAATCCCGGCTAAAGTTACTTATTTTGTCGCAATTAAGTAACTTTGAACCCTTTGTAAGTATTCGCCGCGATATTTCGGCAACTTATCAACATCTTTCGCAACAAGATGCGGAGTTAACTTTGTTACTTATCTAATTTTATTAAATCACTGTGCCCAAATGAACCGTTGTTCATTGTGCCGGTTTTCGCTCCTGGCGGAAAACCATTTTTCTTTTATACTGTCACGCTCCGATAGCGCAACCGCAAACATTGGGATACAGTCAGTATCCCCGCCAATAAGCCGTTTCGAATCAAAATTTACTCTAATCCATTAACGGCAAACGCATAATATAGCATCGATAATGAATAATTCAATCAGAACAACGTGGAAAAGTTATGAGTTGTGAGTTGCGAGTTGAGAGTGGTGAGTGCAAGAAAAAGCATAAGTCCGCGACTGCTGGTATTTACCCTGGGAGCGCGGACGGGACGTCCGCGTTCCCAGGCTGGCGCGACGCCTGAACAGAGGAACTATAAAAAAAGAATGCTTCAAGAATCATCAGAAATACGTTTGCGGTGCCCTGTATTATCAGTTATATTTAATTGAGGTGATTGCCAATAAAATTTACTGAGGTTTATGCATTACGATATTTCAGGGTGTAATCAAGCAGGCTTTTTAATTTTGTTGTGGCAACACAAGTCACCGTATCCGCGGCGCCGTAATATATGAATAATTCATCGTCAAGCTGAATTACCCCGGTCGCGAACACAACATTGTTGACCGTGCCGAATTTTTCGTAATTAGTTTCCGGCTCCATAATCGGGTATGGAGCCCGGGCAATAATTTTTCGAGGGTCATCAATATCCAGGAGCATGACCCCGGTTCGATAGCAAAAGTGATAATCCTGATGCCATAAACAGTTATCCGGACGTTTTTCCACCGCATGGTATAAGGTCAGCCAGCCGGCATCAGTTTTTATCGGAGGCGTGGCCCCGCCAATTTTACCGTTTTCCCATTGATACTCATTTTTCATCAGGGGAACGTCGTCGTGCCAGTTTATCAAGTCGTCCGAAAAACAAATATTAATCCCGGCGGTCTCTTTGTTTCCAGATTCAATTTCAGCTTTAAAAAAACTCGGCCGATGCAGCATAACATATTTTCCATTTATTTTTTCAGGAAACAGGATAATGTTACAGTCGTAATGGTCGTCCGAGGTAACCGGGCCAAGGCGTTTATATGAAGTGAAATCCGCAGTCGCCAGCAAGCCGCCCCGACGGTAATTCCGGGTCCAGGTAACGCCTCCGTCTGCAGGAAAACACTGAAGTCTCCGGCCCAGCAGGAAAGACCAGTGCGGAACGGACCGGGCACAGTAGGTAATATAGATCATATCATCAATCTTCACCGCCCTCGGGTCCTCCATTCCCCCCGCGTCAAATCCATCAAATTCCGTATCCGAAGGTTCTGCAAACGGCTCGTGACCGACGAAGTCAAAATTAAAACCATCCGAACTGACCGCCCGTCCCAAATAGAGTTTATGCTCAAGATCAATATCTCCAGCGGCGGTAAAGATCAGATTGATTTTATTTTCATGAATAATTGCGGCGGGATTCCTGACCTGCGCACCAGACCAGTAGCAGTTGCGTCTTGGCTCCAATACCGGGTTATCACAATATTTATTTAATTTAAATTCCATGACGAAGTTTATCTCTCAATTTTATTTATACACTCAAGCATTTGAAACTTCTTGCCGGAATAATTTCTCCTTGAATTTCAACCGGCTTTTCCAGATAGTTGCTGATTACCCGCTTTGACTCGAAAACACTTTCATAAACCCCGGAGGTTATCTCCGAATAATCCCGGAATGCTTCAAACTGAATATCTGCGAAGAAGCTTTTAATCAGATCATAAGTCTGTTTCATATTCTTAACTTCCAATTCCGATGGACATCCGTTTTCGAATCTCATTTCTGGCAAGGCCCCGCGTCTTGCGGAGTCAAGAATGAAAGTATTCCATGAATCAGCGTCGGAATAATCCACCGAATAAACATTGTAAGCGGTCAAACCATGCGAAACCATATCCCAGGCGGGAACAAATTCATGAACATACCCGCAGCCGAAAAGCCTGCTCTCACGCAATTGCGTCAGGCAATGCCGTTCATCACGCGGCGCATAAAGAATATTGTCGATATATCCGAGCGTCCCGGCTAAACCAAACTCGTTTTGCACCCCGCCGAATAAACTGGAAGTATAGGCGAGATTCTGATTAAATTGTTCCAGAAATCCCTTTCTGGATAAAGCGTGGGATGGATTACAGCATTCTTCAATCTTACACAACGAAGCATCAAGATAGACAACGCCTTCAAATCCGTAATCTTTTACTTTCGGCAAATCCCGTTTCATAAAAAATGCCGCCGCGGCAGGACATAAGATATATGACAGTCCTCCCGCCCAAAGTCCGCCATTAAGCGGACTGCCGTCCGCTTGGATAATCACATTGTCCATCGAGAAGTCAGGGGATTTCCTGAAGCTGTCCCAATATTGCAGATGGAAAGAGAATTTCCAGCCTGATGCTTTAATACCAGTCATCGTCTGTTCAAGTTCCGCCTCTTGACCGAAGGCATCGCAAAAAGGAAAGATTGTCGGGTAACAACCATCGTGACCATCCCGGTTGAAACCAACGCAGGTTAACTGACATTTATCAATTCCGGCCTGATGCAGCCGCTGCACCGACTCAGCCAGGTCTTTATAAGTCATTCTGACCGCCATCTCACCATTTCCGTCTCCGGTCGGTTTACGAAATCCCATCAGCGTTCGAATTTGACTATGCCGCAAAAAGAACGCAAGTTCGTTTGACTTCTGCGCTCTTTCTTCAAGGGTGGCAACCTTTCTGTTCTCAACAAGGTTGTGCCGGTATCTTCCGGCCATGCCCTGCCATGAAGCATCGCTGCCGGTCAAACAGTGATATGACATTTCCCGCCGGCTGAAGTCTACCGCACTGAAAAAATTTTCGCGATATCCCAGCCTGAAGTCTACCCAAATCAGTTGTTCCGGTCCGGCGTCAGCCGCAAAATGATATTCCGAAAAGCATTCACCGGCATCAATCATCTGCATCAAAGCTGACTTACCGCAAACAGTCCCGATATAAGGCAATGGAACTTGCGCTTCCCAGGCATGGTCGCGCTGGAAGGAGCCATATATTTTGCGGCGGCAATGAAACTCATTGCCGCCCCTGCCCCAGGGTGAACGATAGGAAAACTCTGAATGAGCCCCGGTCAGATCCGGAACCGGAAGTTTACGCCGGGTTTCATCAAAATAATGAATAACGCCTTGAGAAGACGGTATAAAAACATATCCGGAATCTCCCCGGGAACGAGCGCCAAGCCCCGGCAGTAAATCGATCCAGGCTAAACGATAAAGATCGTGGTTCTTTTCGGTTATTCCATTTTCAGGAACGACGAATCGAACCGTATCCCGGTCGTCGAAAATATCAAGTTTGATTTCAATTCCAAACTTTTCCCAGCATATAACCAATCTCGCGCTATTACCGTCGCATTCATTAATTGTACATTTCGCATTGTTCACATACTCGCAGTGCAGTAAATTGAGTGAAGCGCCATGGCAAGCGATTCCGAGCCACGGAAAACCGGATTTCCATGCGGTCTTACCTTGCTTATGCAGTAAATGAGGACAATTAGCATTATCGATGGAAAGTTTCCAGTTTTCAGAGTCGAATTCAAACGTCATTATTCAGCACTCCAGGTGACAACCACGATATTCCACCACTTTAACGGTTCCGGGTGAACTTCAACCCACTGTCCGGAGATTTTCCAGTCAGGAATATATTTGTAATCCGCTTTCTCATCATTCAGGACATAGATATTTTTTATTTTCATCCCTTTTCGCTTTGCTATTTTTACCAGAATATTTTTTACCGGTGGTCGCGTCCGGGTTTCTTTATGATCCCGGTATGGCTTTACCGGCGGATTTATCAGATGGACGATATCCTGGACGGTCTTATTATCGGGACGGCGTTCATAACAAAATTTATTCCACCAAATTTTTTGTGGTGCTTCAACCTCAAAATTCGCCGCCTTGTCTTGGGTATATACTCCGTTCAAGTAATTATGAAACTTCTCCTGATATGATATTTTTTTATTGGGAACCGGCTCGACTTTATCAAAGATCAGCGCGGAATAGCGAAAAGCCATACCAACCGTCTTATCTGGACTTGGATGAGAATGCCAGCCACCAAAAATCCTCGTCCGGCAAGCGTATAGAATTGTTGTCAGAATTCTGTTGTAGATAGGGTTCTGAATGGTATGAATGACAGACATATGAGCCGCGTCCGTATTGTCCAGCAAAGCCACGGAAGCTTTCACCCGGTTGATATACGGCTCCCACGCCCAGTCGGGATCGGAGGACCGTCCCGTTCTCGATTCGGATGTGAGCACAAGGGTCTCATCCAGTTGAAAAGAGTTTTTAAGCTTTTCTGCGTATGCCAAAGGTTTCGTTTCCTTAAGATTGCCGGTTGATCTTGGCGACCAGTTATAGCCGCGAAAAAATCCCGGTTTAGCCTTATCCATCGTTTGGGCGAAAAGCTTAAGAACATCAGCGTTGTATCGATCAATATCACTTATTGACCTTGTATACGGAACCCCTTTCACATTAAAGTATAAACTGCCTATCCCGAGAAATGAATGCGGATAAACACCAAGGCTAGGAAAACCGTCCCAACGCACTCCGTCAAAGCCAAATTCTCTGGTTGAGTCAACCAACTGTTGCAAACCGAATTTTATACAAGCGATATCGGCACTGTTTATCGCTCCGCCAAAGCCGCCACGCATTGGCGCCATGTTCCAGCCGGAGGCAACAATGTTTTTTTCACGGCGAAGCTTATTAAGGGCAAGTTGGTTGAAATAAACAATCGGTCGTCCTTGATTATTATAGGCGCTGTATTCCGGGTGTCTGCGGAAAAACTCCAGCCCGGAAAGTCCGTAGATCGTCGCCTGATAATAGGTGGCAGCCAATATTCCGGCGTCATGTCCCGCCCGCATCATATCTTGCAACGCCTTCTTTGATTCAGGATATGTTCCCTGCCCGGAACGCCAGTATGGAACATGCGGGGTCATATCCGCCCACATTCCCGGACTCCAGGAGAAAACTTCATACATAGTCGCGCTTTTCCGGCGCAGCATCCGGATAAACTCAGCAGCATTGCCGTCACGTGGAACCGCACGACCGAACGTGGTAATATACCTGACTGTCGGTTGGGACGGATTACCTTTATATACAGTATAGTAATCCGACGCCATGACTTTAAAAGCCCGTCCTTTCAAGGTGCTTTTTATTTCCGCTCCAAACATGATATCCGGTACTTTGAACTCGACTTTTATTGTCTTACTTTCCCCCGGTTCCATGCTGACATTCTGTTCATGTATCCGCTTTGAATAATCCAGCCCATGACAGTCTTCCACCAGTAATTCCGCCGAAATTTTTCTCGATGTATTATTTTTTAGTTTGATCAATGCGGTCTGCGGCATTTCCGTTTTCAGCATTATCTTTTTTAAAATCACTTCCAAATTGACCGGTTTTGTATCGCGGTCGATTCCGAACACCGCTGCTGCAGAAAGAAATGTTAATATTATTATGCTAAACTTCATCATTAATAGTCCCTGATCTCTATTTTTATTTGTGGCAATTCAGTAATATTTGCTTAGACAATAACTGCGCCCATTCATCACTCTCCCAGAAAAATTTCTGATTGCCTGCCAATACTCCAGCAACAGTCCCCGTACACGCAATTACCGTACCTTTACCACTGTTTCCGGAAATGAGAAACGACAGTTTCCCGGCGGTTGCGAGCGTCTTTGAATTTCCCGCAATTGCCAAATCATGAATCCAGGCAACATATCCTAAAGACTTACCGGCGGCACTCTTGACCTCAAGCGGTTCTTTCAACCGTGTAAAATCAAAATTTCTTTTGACGCGACAAGGCAGTATTTCCTCCAATGGACTGTTTTTATATTCGCCCGCACCGTATGCAAACCGTCCTCCCAGAACGACCAAAACACCGCCCTGCAAAACAAATTGCTTGAGAAAAATATTTCCATTCAGCCCGATTGCTTTAGCCGGAATGTTGCTGATAACAACAACATCATACTTCAGCAATTCCTGCAATACCCCCATGGGATTATTTGTCAAATGCCCGACCATGGAAGGTGAGTTGGGCGGAATAACATGATATACGCTTGTAACTTTGTCAGGCTTCAGCAAAGAAGATATTTTTTTCACTCCCCATACATCGTGAAAAAGACCATTTACAAAAAGGACTTCGAGCTTTCCATTCGCAACCTTTTTCCCGCCGGATACAAAAATCTTTTGTCTTTTTTGTTTCTTTTCCACAGAATATCCGGTCCCGAAACCCTCCATTGCCTTTGAACCGGCAGCCGGAACAAAAAAATCGCAGCGGGAAAGTATAATATTTCGCTTGGACATCGTTATCCGGTTGAGCAATCCGGTACTTATCGCCTTGCCAATTTTCAGATCCGTGACAGTCGGCATGAAAGATACGGATTTGAAACTTTCATTTAACTTTGCAAGCGGTTTATTACTTCCCAGCTCTTTTGCTTCAATTTCAAGATTTATGCGGCGTTTTTTATTCATTGTCGAGGCAATCTCAAAACGGGCCGGGCCGCCTTCATATGCCATGCCGCTCACAAATGAGTTGTCCGCACTGTAAATTGTCTTGAAACCCGATAGCGGTCTTAACTGAATCACCGTCTCCCAGGTCTTACCGGCAGGCACAACTATTTTGTCAAAAAACACTTCCATGCTGCAAGCTGGAAAGCAATTGTAAAAACGTTCAGTGTAATTGTAATCCGTCATCATCAATAAACCTGAATTGATTTCAGGGATCAGAGTCGCCGACCAGCCGGAGACCGGCGTGACATATTCCATGCCGGTAGATATTTTGTTAATTGATTTCGCCCGGGCTATGCCGGTTTCAGAAGGTCGAAAATATTCATATATCTTGAAAGAATCAGAAAAAACATTCTGGACCCAGAACGCAGGCTGCCGCAATTCTCCGGTTGCATTGACAATGCGATATTTGACTTGAATACAATACGAGTCACTGTCTATTGTATAGATCTTCTCAAGCGTCAATCCGGCCAGTTCACCTGTTGCTTTTTTCCCGGCAATTACTTTTGATAATGTAATTTTGAATTGCGATGAACTTATCTTTTTACTCTTCACTGCATAAACAGAATTCATAAGTTCTCCAGGCCAGCCGTTCTGCTTCATATGATCAAGACACAACCCGGAGGCTGCTTTGCCCAGCAAATTCGCCCCGTTACCGATTGCAAGTTCGGAGACCCGGCCTCCGCGCAAAGGGTCAATCGTGACCTTCATGACCGGGTGAGTAATGTAAAACTTTCCATTACTTTCGCTAACTTTTAATTCTCCGGCAGGCAAATTACCGCAGAACGCGAAGCATATACATAAACAAGAGATAATAATTCCGGCTATCGACATATGTTTTTTCTTCCATTTAGATGCTGAGGTGATACAGGATTGAGTATGAAAATTTAACTTTGCAATTATCACAACTCAATCAGGATATATCACGCTGAATTAAACTTTTTATAAGCTTGAATGCTTAATTTACCAGTACAAAGGATCTTGCCTGATTATAGCCTCTTTAGGCACGCTAATCAGTTCTATGGTTTTAACGTGGCCGCTATGCCCATCGGCAAAGAGAGTATTAAGGCCGTTGATATGCCTGTATCTTCTGTTGTCACTGCCGCCATTGAGGTCGTTCGGGAAAAATACCGGTTGAGTTCCTTTCGAATCCATCATAATGGCGCCTTTGGACGTATGCTTAACTTTAATAATTTTAATCGGATGAACTCCGCCTGAAGCATTTGTCATAAGACAAGTATTGGGACCGTAGCATACCAGCAGACTCGCGGTCGGCGTACTTTCAACATCACTTGGACAAGTCATCACCGTCCGTTGTTTGGTCTTGGTTGTTGACGCATAAACCGCGCCGGGCGCAACATAAGGCAGCAGCGTACGATAGAAATAGTACCAGTCGTTTGTCAACATTCGCCATGGAACAATATAATCATCATAATCGACCGCATAGGTTTGCATCCCCTGCCCGATCTGTTTCAGGTTTGATAGACAACTGATTGACTTGGCCTTCTCCCTGGCCTGATTCAATGCAGGCAGCAGCATCGAAGCGAGAATAGCAATGATAGCTATTACAACCAACAATTCAATCAATGTAAACTTTGTTTTCTTTAAGTAATTCATTTATATCATCCTTTGCCTGTTATACGTTTTTCTTTATTCTTCATAGACTAAACCAAATATTTTCTTAATTGATCTGTTTCCTGCAAATAAATTTCTCCTTTCTATTGTCCGTTAGCTTTAAATAAACGACTCATATTAAAAAAAATCAAATACCGGTTACCGAATTTCTCTCCACAATCTCACTTCCTATGACGACATTTCTCAACTTGCAATTTTCTTTATTTTTGATAATTGAACCAAGCTCAGATACGATCATCTTGATCAGGCCTTTGAGGGGTTGCTGAATCACGGTTTGCGGCGGAGACATGTAGCGTTGAATATCGCCGATCCCAACCGTAACAACCGACATATCCTCCGGGATCTTTATCTTTAAAATATTGGTGAGATAGTGGCTGAAATCCAATGCAATATCTTCAGAACAGTTTACAACCCCGGTAATTTTATTAATTTTCAAATGCTCTACGATATCATGCAGCATCGTTTCGGTTGAGTAATAGGTATAATCAGGAATATATTCGATACCGGAGTTTTCAAGCGCTTCCTGGTAACCGGCTAAACGTTCCTTTGATCCCCAGTTAGACGATTTCGCCTCTATGAACGCTATTCGTTGGTGACCGTTACTGATAAGCAGCTCTGTCGCTTCACGAGCGCCCATACGATGGTCAATGCTGAAACTATGATAACCCAATTCGTTAAGCGGACGGTTAACCGTTATCACCGGCAGGTTTGGCAGTCTTGAAAATGTTTTTTGCAGCAACTCTATGTCATCTTCAAAGATAACCCCGATGACCGCATCAAAACTTACGGCCTGTAAGAAATCCACTTTATTCAAGTCGGTTAACTGCATAATATAGCTATGATCCCTGAGCTCTTTTGCCAAAGCCGCTATTGCCTGATCGATATAGCCCAATGAATCCAAACGACTGTCGTCGCCGACCGCGACCGCGATCATCCCGACTCGTTTACGCGGAATAAAGCCGCGCTTCCTTGACGCAACTATTATTTTTTCCCTGACCGCATCACTGATCGTCGGATGCCCGTTAATAACTCGCGACACTGTTCCCGCCGATACTCCGGCATCTGTTGCAATGTCATATATTGAAACTGAATTTTTCTTTGCCATTTCTTTACCCTGTTTTTTCGGATGTGTTAATATAAACATAATGCAACTTATTGCATAAGTCAATAGTTTTTATGTTTTTTATTTGAAAAAAATCAATTTAAACACTATATTATATACACAATAAGCAAAAAACAATGCTAATGCAACTTATTTAACAAGAATAAAAAAATCAGGAGAAAAAAATGTTTGCAAAGTCTGTTTTCATCTGTACATGTCTGTTAACGGTCAACTCATTCGCCGGCGAATCAACTATTTTCAATGAACAATTTTCTTCAAAGGACTGGAAAAACAACTGGAAGTTCCATTGGGATAATCATACCGGTAAACAGGGCGATTATTTTTTTCAATACTTTACAGAAAAGAAACTGGACGGCAAAACGGAAACGGGAGTGGTGGAGAGCATCAAGAGCAGTCAGGCCGCCCCGGCTCAAGCAATTATAAAAAACTCCGAAAACGCGGATGAATTGATTGTCGAATTCAAATTTGCAATGATCGGACATTACAATGCATCACGCTTCGGCATTAAACTGTTCAGCGCTTCGTCAAAGCTTTCCTTACTTGCAATGATTGGAGCCGGCAGTAAAAAAGCTAATTACGCGGCATTAGCAGCGGTCATAGAAAAAAGTCCGATAAATAACCTGACCAATCCCGGCGTAAAAGCGGAAAGTAAAGCGGAAACAACAAAGCAGCCTATCCCAACTTACAGATGGCACAAAGGAACCATGATTTACAGCAAGGAGGGCAATGTATCGCTGGCGGTGGATAATAAATTGCTGCTGGATCTCAATATTAAGTCACCTCAATTTAAAAATGTCACATTTGATCGCATTCTTTTCGGTGGAAACTTCTATAAAAGCACAAAATCAAGACCATTATTCAGCTCAATCAAAATCATCAAAGTCAATGAATAACTATTCATTCTTTTAAGTAAAAGAATGGCAAGTGATGAGAAGAGTGCATCCGCATGCTTCTTCGGTTAAAGGGTTGAATTAAAGCCTAGTGAAATCAGTTTATGGGCAACATTTGTCAGGATAACGTCGATACCGTCATTGCAATAATTTACCGCTTCTTCGTAGTCGTCGGAATGGAATAGATTACAAATGATTCCGGCTTCCTTGGCGGTTGCAATATGTTTTGCGGTAAATCCCGGAAAAAATTGAATACGTTTGCAACCATACTCAAGCGCCGCCGCAACCAATATATCCGGTTTACGTTGCTCCACCAGACAACATCGGTCAATTCCTGGAGCCAAGTCAATTGCAGCTTCCTGCACGTCGCGGTCTCCACTGATATAAGCGCAATCAAGCAGACAGCGCTCCCGGAGTGAATCTCCCACCACCCGCACCAGTTTACCATCCGGCCCCGGGTCCTTGATATGAATATTGATACCGAAATGTCCATCCGCTAAAGCCAGAATATCATCGAAACAGGCAATCTTTATCCCGGACCACTGTTCGCCTTTGAAGCTCCCCGGATCGAGTTTTTTCAGTTCCCGCCAGTTCATTTCCTGAACCATCGCATCGACTCCGGCAACTCGCTTGAGATCAGGATCATGACAAACCACCGGCACCTCGTCGGCACTTAACCAGAGATCAAGTTCAATTTCGTGCGCCCCGGTCGCAATCGCCGCCGCAAATGCCGGAACGGTATTTTC
Source organism: Victivallales bacterium (assembly GCA_963676655.2). Classification (GTDB taxonomy): domain Bacteria; phylum Verrucomicrobiota; class Lentisphaeria; order Victivallales; family Victivallaceae. The sequence goes on from CAXXKX010000005.1 coordinate 153,208, forward strand.
CGGCATGGCAAAACTTAAACCACGGTGCGCGCAAAGCCGTGGAAACGCGGCTTCCCGGTATTTTTTCAGCTTGTCCGCGACTGGATGATAAGCACCCGGACGGCGGTGAGCAGCAACATTTTCACGATGAATAACCTGGGGCCCGCCAAAGCAGGCGGCCTTGCGATATTTTTCAGCCGGATTGAATTCAGTAATAACACTCTTTACTTCGCCTTCAGCATCGGCAATCACCTTACCCGAAGGGCTAATCAGCATTGATTTGCCTCCGGTTGAAACGTTTTCTCCCATTGAATAAGAACTGCGCAATATCCAGGCGCCGGAATCAATGGCTCGAGTCCGGGTCATTGCGTCAATCCTGAACATATCTTCGCCGCGCTGATATGATGGACAAACGATCAAGTCAGGCTTTTCCACGGCTAAAGCCTCAAAATATTCGGAGAAATAGATATCAAAACAAGTGGCAAAACCAATTTTTATTCCACTTATCTCCAATATTCCCGGTTTGCTGCCGGCCTCCAAACCAATTGCTTTTTCGGCCGCGGTCAAATGAATTTTGTCGTATTGATAAACCAGTTCTCCGGTTCGCCCGAAAACGATTGTCCGGTTGAACATCCTCCCGGTATCCTCCTGAACAGTTCCGGCTATCACTATGCATTGCAAATTATCCGCATATTGCGACAACTCTGCGAGAAATGTTTTGCCTTGAGCATTAATAAAACGTGAAATTGAATCGGCATCATTCAGCCCCGGACAATTGCTGAACTCCGGCAGTACTACCAATTCAACATCTTTACCGTCAAGACCTTCAAGCTGTAATTTGATCCATTCAAAGCAAGCGGCGGCAGCTTCAAACGTTCCGTTGGCCGGATATTCCGGCTGAATAATCGCTGTTTTCATTATTAACCTTAATATTCTCTTTTATGAATCTTCTTTATCATATACAGCCAGCGCCCTGGCGAATTCACATCCGTCGGCCAGGCAAACGCAATGCGGCAGATTACGTGAAAGATAAAGGGTATCTCCCGCTTTCATAAGATTGGGGTTATTTTCATCGCCAATATAAAAAACAACTTCCCCTTCAAGTACAACATAAAACTCATCGGCTTCGTGCATCAGGAAACGCCGGCGGCGTTTTGACGGATGGTATTCGATCGTGAACGGCTCCAGGCGGCGATTGGTCTTTTTATATGCGAGAGAAAAATAGCTTATGCCGAACTTGCCGCTTTCGTTACGAACAACTTTCTCCCCGTCGTCAATATGGCCGAAGAGGTATTCAACCGATGACTCCTCGCTATCGGAGAACAGGTCGCTCATCGAGATGCCGAGAGCATCCGAAATGCGTACCAACGCTTTAATTGAGGCGTTGATCCGAAAATTTTCCAGACGTGAAATAAAGCCTTTGCTCAAACCGCTTTTTTCCGCCAGCATGGCAACGGTCATATTCTGTTTTTTTCTGACCGTCCTGATTTTCTGCGATATATTTACCAGGTCCATTTATTTACGCCTCCTGTTCATAATATATGTTAAAGTTGTACACAATTACTCATCAAACATCCCAGCTCGCCCAAATCAGTAACGGAGCACAATGCGCCGTTCAGGTTCTTACTTTCCGATGGCTGCTTAGCTATCAAAACGCCGCTGACTCCGGCATTTACCGCCAACTGCATGTCGGTATTCAACCGGTCTCCGACCATCAGTATCTCAGTCTGGCGAAGCTGATACCTGATGATAATTGATTCAAGCATCTCCTTCGCCGGCTTTCCCAGTATTTTGTCCGGAGCCCGGCCCACAACGGCCTTGAGACATTCAATAATCGCGCCACAGTCAACCAGCACCATCGCGTCATCCGTCGGACATTCGACGTCAGGATGAGACGCCAGCCAGAGCTTGCCGCAGCGAATCCAGTAAGCGGCTTTGCACAGACGTTTATACTCCAACGTTGTATCGTATCCCACAACCACGGCATCCGGCTCTCCGAATGTAATGGTAAATCCGGCCTTTTCAAGTTCGCTTCTGAAACTGTCGGTACCAAGCGCATGGATTTTTTTTATATCCGGGTGATGACGCTTAAGATAGTCGGTCACCGCCAGGGTTGATGTCAGAATCATATTTGCATCGATGTGGATGCCGCGCTCCGCCAGGTCAGCGATATATTCCTCTATGCTCTTTGACGAATTATTGGTCAGGAAAGTATAACCTATACCTTTTCGTTTCAGCATATCAAGAAACGGCAGAGTGGTATCAAACGTCTTTTTCCCCGAATATATGGTACCGTCCATATCGAGCACAACATGACGGATCGGGTACAAACGACGTGATATGTCGGTATCTGTCATAAGCTCAGCCCAGTGCCGTGTTCATGACATTGGCGCAATTAGTGGTGATCGAATCCACACCAAGTTTGATCAACGCTTCCGCCCGGGGAATATCATCGACGGTCCAGACATGATATTCATATCCGGCATCCTGAATTGTCCTGATAAACTCCCGGTCAAGCGCGATATTCGCTTGACAGTCGATGCCGTCAGCATTAATTTGCCTCATTCTCGCGATCAGCTCCGCGGCTTCCGGCTCAAAGCCGTTCTCCGTATAATTCAGCCAGGTAAGCAGGTATGCTTTGGCTTCCGGCATGACTTTTTTCGCTACGGCGATCACCTCGTCGGTAAATGAGATGATGACAACCTGTTCCGGGCGCAAACCGATATTGTCAGCCTGCTCCTTGATCTGGCTGATCATTTCAGGGGATTTGTCTTTAATTTCAATATATATGACGCCATGTTCCGGGATTGTTTCCAGAACTTCGATCAAAGTCGGTACGGTTGCCCCGCTCCACTGCGGCCCCTTCCATGATCCTGCATCCATATTCTTCACCGCGCTGATATCCAGTTCGGACAATTCAGCTTCAACCCCGGTTGTCCGCAATGTATTGGCATCGTGCATGCAGACGATGGAACCGTCCTTCAGTTGATGAAAATCACCCTCTATTCCCACTGCGCCGAGTTTCCAGGCCAGCGAGAATGATTCAAGAGTATTTTCCGGGGCTTCAAGCGATTCGCCGCGATGTGCAATAAATTTCATGTTAAAATTAATCCTTGTATTTGTTTATGTATTGTCATTTCTGCTCATTGATCCTTAAAATTTCTTTCGAGCAGTCAGTGTAAAAATTCCGCCGGACTACCGCGATGCCCGGTTATGCTGTTGCCAAGAAAATTCATCGTCACAAATTCTTTGTTTACTAAAAAGTTTACTTGTTTGAAATATAATAATAAACAAATAAAAATCAAGGCTCAAAATTACAAAACATGCATTAATCAGGAATTTTTTTGATACTCAGTATCACGAGCGCCATTTATTCTGATTGTTTTATCTGCTTTAACGGCAAAAGCATAAGTTTTTGTTCTTGAGCAGCTATAGCCACGTTTTTACGTAAAAATAAAACAATAACCCGGGAATGTTGTGAAATACGTTTGCAGCGTCCTGTATTGACTGTTATATTGAATTGAGATGATTCCCCATAAACGTATTAAGTATTTTTATGCAAAAAAGAACTTGTCCAGTTTTTTTTAATCAAGGAAGTGACATGGGATTAAAATTCAAACATTTATTTAAAAAAATATTAGCGGTTTCTTTTTTGATTTTATTTTGCCTTTTGGGGCTTAATATTGCAGTGTTGGTTGTTATTGCGTTTAACTTGCGCGGCTCTGCCTTATTTGGGGGACAAAAAAACGTGAATGGTATTTATATGGTGCATAGTCACGGCAAATATCATCCAGTTTCAGAAAAAACATTTTTGCTTTTCTTGTTGTATGAAATAATATCCTGGAGCCTCCCTGTAATCCTGGTTGTTTTATATTTTACTTTTCGATTCATCTTCAGAAAATCATTTAAAGAGGTTGAAGCGGGAATCACGGATATAAACAAGTCTATGGACCACATAAGTTTCTTTAAAAAAATTGATTCGGAAAGGGCTGGTTTATATTGTTCTATATTAGTCATTATCTGTGCTGTTATTTATTTATGGGCGGCTTATTATTGTACTTTTTATATTGATGAAAACGTTCGTCCTATAATAAACTTGGAAGATAAATCCAATAAAGACAAAAATGCTGACTATGCTGACTTATTTCCTCCATTAGAGGAGTCTGAAAACATCAATTATCCAAGCAAAAATCATCAGGATAAGCATTAAAATGGCCGTTCCCGAAATAGCATAAATCCTTTAATTTCTCTTTCAAGGAAGAGCGTAATAATATGAAAACAATTCATTCTATTAATGTAAAGAAAACAACTGTAATATTTTTTTTGATCATATCCGCGCTAGTATGGGTAAATTTTTCAGTTATGTGGATTATATGTGCAAACGCCGGGGGCTCCGCTTTACTTGGCGGAAAAGTATTGCTCAACGGATCATGTTATTTATATCATCATGGAAATTATACTCTTACCTCCAGCGACACTTTCATAAAACTGCTCTATTATGAATCTATCAGTTGGTTACTGCCATTTGTTATGGCATGCATAGTCATATTTCACAAACTCCTTTACCGTAAGGGTGATATGAAAAAATATGCGGATGAAGTGACTGCTCCGCTGGAAAAAGTAAAATTAAATAAAAAAATTGAGAAAACTGGCTGTATTCTTCTTTTTGTCATAGTGGTTATTTTTGCGATTGTAATTATGCGTATTCTAAAATATTCCTATCAGGCAAAAGACTATCCGATCAAGGAAAATACTGGAGTTAAACCTCCGGGATTGCATTTTCGTTGAAACTAACAACCCCATTTATCAACTCCCATCCAATATATTACCGGCAAATTATTTTCCCCGGTTATTTAGCTTGAAAGCTGGCAATTTTCGGATTCGAGTATAAGTTTATAAGTATAAGGTAAAAGATTCCGAACCGGTAAGCATTATTGCATAAATGATCTTTAATAAATCGCGGTCGCGAAGCTCGAATCGGAGTCGGTAAAACAATGTCTAAATGTGCATGACCGCATATCAGGAAATATTACAATGTATGGTTTTCACAGAGTAGCGGCGGCGGTCCCGGTTTTAAAGGTCGCGGTCACGGAGTTCAACTCCAATGAGATAGTCAAGCTGATCAAAAAAGCAGAAGACAAAGCGGCGGAAGTTGTGGTATTCCCTGAACTGGCGGTCACCGGCTACACTTGTGCCGACCTTTTCGGCAGCAGTATATTACCGGCTGAAGCGCTGAAAGCAATCGATCAGATCGTAACACAAACCGCAAGCCTGGATATTGTCAGTATTGTCGGCGCTCCGCTGCTGCATGGCGACTGCCTTTACAACGCGGCATTCGTAATCAGCAAAGGGGAAATCATCGGCATCGTTCCCAAAACTTATCATCCGAATTACCGGGAATACTACGACAAGCGCTGGTTCGCCATTCCGCCGCGGGAAACTAAAAAAATATTGATCGGAGAAAACGAGGTTCCGTTCGGGACACAACTGCTGTTCGACTGCGACAACGACCTGGTTTTCGGGATTGAATCATGTGAGGATCTTTGGACCACAATCCCGCCAAGTTCGTTCCAGGCCCTGGCCGGTGCGACCGCCTGTTTTAATCTCTCCGCCAGTAATGAGCTGGTGGCGAAATCCGATTACCGCCGCGACTTGATCGCCCAGCAAAGCGCGCGCTGCATCGGCGCTTACATCTATACCTCAGCCGGGGTGAACGAATCGACTACCGATGTGGTTTTCAGCGGGCACGCCATGGTGGCTGAAAATGGTTATATTATCAGCGAGAACCAGCGTTTCAACCGGCAGGGTTCGCTGATCTTCGCGGATATCGACTGTCAGAAACTGCGCTCGTTCCGGCGAACCGAAAGTTCGTTTGCCGACTGCGCCGCACGCGAAGGCAAAAGTTTTGAGACAATCATGATCCAACTTGACAAAGACCTGGAAAAACCGGAATGCGCCTGGTTCGATCCCCAGCCGTTCGTCCCGAAAGATCCGTCTAAACGCAAAGAACGCTGCCGGGAAATCTTCAATATCCAGAAGGCAGGTCTGGCCAAACGACTGGAACACACCCGGTCGGAAAAAGTAGTTATCGGTATCTCCGGCGGCCTGGACTCAACCCTGGCGTTGCTGGTCTGCGCAGAAACTTTTGAAATCCTCGGTTACGACCGCAAGAATATTGTCGCGATCACAATGCCGGGATTCGGCACAACTGACCGTACCTACAATAACGCGGTGGCAATGTGCAAACTTCTGAAAGCGGATTTGCGGGAAATCGACATCAAGGCTTCGTGCATGCAGCATTTTGCCGACATCGGCCATGACCCGGAAGTTCACGACGTGACTTATGAAAACGTGCAGGCCCGGGAAAGAACCAAGGTGCTGATGAATATCGCCAACCGCGAACGCGGCCTCGTCATCGGCACCGGCGATCTCTCGGAAATAGCACTGGGCTGGTCCACCTATAACGGCGATCACATGTCGATGTACGCGGTTAACTGTTCCATTCCTAAAACTCTGATTCGTTATATCATCGACTGGGAGGCGCAGCAGCGCGGCGGGAAACTGCAGAAAGTACTCGAAGACATTATTGACACCCCGGTCAGCCCGGAACTGCTGCCGAATACCGGCGACGCCGAGATCAACCAGAAAACCGAAGAGATCATCGGTCCGTATGAGCTGCATGACTTCTTCCTTTATCATACCGTCAAATACGGCGCGGAACCGGCCAAGATCATGATTCTGGCGCAAATCGCGTTCAAAGGAATGTATGAACCTGAATTTATCAACAAATATCTTAAAGTGTTTATTTGGCGCTTTTTCTCGCAGCAGTTCAAACGCAGCTGCATTCCGGACGGCCCGAAGGTGGGTTCAATCTGCCTGTCGCCCCGCGGCGACTGGCGCATGCCGTCAGATTCATCTCCGGAGCAATGGTTGAAAAATTTATAACCTGGAGAACAACATGAATAATATAAGTTATTGGGATTCGGTTGCCGGGCGCAAGGAATTTACGCTTGATTTTGAAATCGAAGCGTTCCTGGCCGAGTTACCGGACTACCCGTCGATTCTTGACGTCGGCTGCGGTTACGGTCGCACTCTGATGCAGTTGGACCAGGCGGGCCTTAAGAACCTGCACGGATGCGACTACTCGAAAAAAATGATTGAACAAGCCAGAAAAAACCTGCCTAACGCGGAATTTAAAATAAATAAAGGCGTCAAGCTGCCTTATGAAGACAGTTCGTTCGACGCGGTTATCCTGATGGCGGTGCTGACCTCGATAATCGATAACGAGCTGCAGGCACGGTTGTTAAGTGAAATTTCCCGGGTACTGACCGATAACGGGCTTATTTATGTCGGCGATTTTCTGCTGAATGAGGATCAGCGCAATCTGGATCGCTACGAAAAAGGCCTTGCCATCAATAATACTTACGGTGTGTTCAAGCTGGAAGAAGGAGCAATTCTACGGCATCACGACCCTGATTACATCGCCGCAATTCTTGGCGGATTCTTCGCGGTTGATTTCCAATTCGTCACCCACAAAACAATGAACGGTAATATCTCCAACGGCTTCTTCTTCCTTGGAGAAAACTGTAAATAAGTTGAAGGTTGAAGGTTGAAGGTTGAAGGTTGAAAGCAAGATTCAGGAAATTACGTAAACAATGACTTATGAGCGCGATAGATGGCTGAAGATGGAAGACGCCGAACTACTCCAGTTATGCCGCTGCGACTTCTTTATCGGTTCCGGCCGGGGCGGACAGAAACGCAATAAAACATCCAACGCGGTAAGACTGGTCCACGAACCGACCGGCATCATCGTTACCGACTGCTCTACCCGCAGTCGCGACGACAACCGGCATACCGCGCTGAAAAAACTCCGAATGCAAATTGCGCTGGAAGTGCGAAACGCCCCGGTCATGCCGGAGAGACTGGACACCAGCATCAATCACCGGGACTATCCGCTGCTCGCCGCCGCGCTGCTCGATCAGCTTGCCGCGGTTGAATTCAAGGTCTCGGATGCCGCCGCCGCAATTGGCCTCAGTACCGGGGCATTTGTCAAACTGCTGGCCCGTTCCCCTGCCCTCTGGCAGGAAGTAAACCAGCAGCGCGAAATGCGTTCTCTGAATCCTCTGAAACAATAATACCTGAAAATCTATTACTAGAAGTTCTTCGACCTGAACGTTTACATCTGGAGGGCGAAACTTGCAAACGGGGATGCATATCCCTGCCGTTGAGCCGGACATGCCGCGCAGACGGGCGGCTCGTGGGACTCTCGCCCTCCATAAAACACTTTGAACATCGAATTATTTTAATACCATAAAACTTCGCCTCGGGCGATTTTTCCTGGAGGGCGAAACTCTGTTGAGCCGGACATGCCGCGCAGACGGGCGGCTCGTGGGACTCTCGCCCTCCATAAAACACTTTAAACATCGAACATCGAACATTTAACATCGACTGATTTAAATACATAAAACCTTCGACCTGAACGTTTTCATCTGGAGGGCGAAACTCCGTTGAGCCGGACATGCCGCGCAGACGGGCGGCTCGTGGGACTCTCGCCCTCCATAAAACACTTTGAACATCGAATTATTTTAATACCATAAAACTTCGCCTCGGGCGATTTTTCCTGGAGGGCGAAACTCTGTTGAGCCGGACATGCCGCGCAGACGGGCGGCTCGTGGGACACTCGCCCTCCACTAAACACTTCGAACATCGAATTATTTTAATACCATAAAACTTCGCCTCGGGCGATTTTTCCTGGATGGCGAAACTCCGTTGAGCCGGACATGTCGCGCAGACGGGCGGCTCGTGGGACACTCGCCCTCCATAAAATCTTTCTTTATGATTATTACATTTAGAAAAACCAACACCTTAAAATGAAAAAATGGCCTTCCAACTAAAAAAAATCAGTATTGCATTTTGATAAAAAAACCGGTTTTTTTATTTAATCGGGTTTGCAATCTTTTTAAAAGGGATTTTATTATATAATAAAGAGGACAAAGTTATGGCAATAAAAAAAATGAAAAGCGCATCCAGAAAAGACGTGGCCAGAGCCGCGGGAGTCAGTTTGACGACAGTTACACATGCCCTTAACCCGGCTCCCGGCATCAGAGTGAACCCGGATACCCGGGCAAGAGTCAAAAAGATTGCCCGTGAACTCGGATACCGGCCCAATTTCATTGGACGCGCCCTCGTAACCGGAAAAACGTACTGCATCGGTTTGCTTGAACCGCATTACGAATCAATGTTCCGTGGATATTATCAGCGCATGATCTACGGTATGGTTCCGGTAATGGGGCAGGATGATTACAATTTGACCCTGCTCTTCCGTGATCCGCCGGAAAACTGCCGCCGTACTCTGCGCCAGGGCCGGGTTGACGGAATGATTGTCCTGCAGAGCGACTTTGACTGCAAAGCTATTGCCGAAGTACTCGATAGCGATATTCCGACGGTGGTTCTCAACACCACCTATGACTGCGATACTCATAGTCAAGCCTGCAATGTTGTTTCCGACCATTATGATATAGTAAACCGCTCCATTAACCGTCTGATCAGCCAGGAATGCCACAATCTGGTATGTTTCACCGATCCCGGCGACTGCGAACCGAATAAACAGCTTTTTGACGCATTTAATCACTACACCGACAAACTGGTCAACAAAGGAATCGCCGCTACGACGATAGTTCCATCCCCAAACAACTTTAAAATGCAGCTGCGAAACCTTTTCAGAAGCGGCCTCAAGCTGGACGGGGTATATATGGACGGAGAATTGATGCTGCAAACTCTGCTGGACGAAGCGGCCGCGGCCGGGATGCATATCGGCAAAGACTTCAAATTATGCCTGACTGACGACGCGACCGAAGAATACGCCCGGCAATTGCTTCGGGACGGACTGACCGTTTACGTCCAGCAGCCTGAAGTCCTGGGCGAAACCGCATGGCAGCAAATGAAAAAACTCATTACCGGTAAAAATATCGAAAAAACCGTAAAAGTGCCTTATATAGAAGTCAAAAAACAGAAATAAAATTTCATAATCTAAGTCTGTGCCAATGTAAGCAGCATTGGCATTTATTCTTATAAATCTCATGAGAAATTTGCAAGGGAGCAAACAATGAGCACAATCAAAGTCGGCATGGTAGGGCTGGATACATCACACTGCCCCGCCTTCGCAAAACTGTTGAACAATCCTGAAGTGGCCGGTTACGTTCCGGGCTGTCAAGTCGTCCGGGCCTTTCCCGGCGGCAGCGAGCTGTTTTCAAGCAGCATCAACCGGGTCGAAGGATTCACAAAACAGTTCAAAGACGAATTCGGAATAGAAATAGCCGGTTCACTGGAAGAACTGGCCGATGGTATGGACGCGTTCATGCTTGAAAGCGTGGACGGACGTCAGCATCTGGAACAATTCAAAGTCCTGGCTGAGTACGGCAAACCGGTTTTCATTGATAAGCCACTGGCCTGCTGTTATGACGACGCCGTTGAAATATTTAAAATCGCAAAGGAAAAAAACGTTCCGGTAATGACCAGTTCATCGCTCCGCTACGCAATGGGCATTGCTGATGCACTGGAAGCCAATGAACACGTCCAGGCCTGCCACGCGTTCGGTCCAATGTCAATCCTTGAGGACTATCGCGACTATTTCTGGTACGGCATCCATTCAACTGAAGTTCTCTTTTCATTAATGGGCACCGGCTGCAAAGAAGTTCACTCAGTGGTCGGCAAAGACTATGATCTGCTGGTCGGGGTCTGGGAAGACGGACGGATCGGCACTGTTACCGGCAAACGGGTCGAACCATATAATTTTGGATGTTCCCTGCTCACAGACAAGGGTGAAAAAACAACTGTGGCAACAACCGATATTCCATGGTATAACCTGATGATAGGACCGATTGTTGATTTTTATCAAACCGGGAAATCACCAATTACGGATGCTGAAAGTCTGGAAATCATCGCATTTCTGGAAGCGGCCAGCCGCAGCCGGGCCGCCAACGGGGCCATCATCGCCTTAAACAGTTTATAAACAAAGGAATCAGCCATGTTTATCGACATTCATGTTCACTTCCGGGTTACTCCCGGATTCCCGCGCTGGGGAAATCCGGCTTATGCCACTCCTGAACAATTGATCGAACGCTATGATAAACTCGGAATCGAAAAAGCCGTGGTCCTGCCGGGATGTTCTCCTGAATGCGCCTATGCACCTCAATCCAACGAAGAAGTATTGAAAGTCGCCGAAGAAACCGGACGCTTTATTCCTTTCTGCAACATTGACCCCAGAGCCCTGACCAACTCATGGCAGGCTCCGCTCGGGGATATTTTGCGCTACTACAAAGATAAAGGCTGCAAAGGCATTGGCGAGGTAACCGCCAATCTGCCTTTCCTCAATCCGCTGGTCCAGAATCTGTTCAAACATGTGGAGGAAACGGAATTACCGCTGACCTTTCACATTGCCGGCCGGATTGGCGGCATGTACGGACTTTATGACGACCCGGGCCTGCCTCAGTTGGAGGAATGCCTGAAACGTTTTCCCAAACTCAAGTTTTTCGGTCATTCACAAACATTCTGGGCCGAAATGGGAACTTTGCGGACGGAAGCCGACCGGATCGGTTATCCCAAATATCCGATCGATGAAGAAGGCCGGATACCGCAGTTGATGCGCAAATACGAAAATCTCTACGGTGACCTTTCCGCCGGCAGCGGCTGCAACGCGCTGGCCCGGGACCGTAAAAATGCCGTGAAGTTTCTCAATGAGTTTCAGGACCGGTTGATGTTCGGGACTGATATTTGTGCGCCTGAAACCCCGACTCCGCTGGTTGACCTGTTGCTTGACTTACGGGATTCCGGCGAAATTTCAGAAACTGTTTTCCAAAAAGTAGCCAGAGAGAATGCGGTAAGAATTCTCTCTTTGAATTGTTGAAATCCCGTTTTTTGCCAAATTACGCAATTTAACGGATTGACTTTTCAGAATAAGTAATTATATTAATTATAAACCGGTTTTTAAGAATAAACAACTTTTAACCGGTTTAAAAACAGAAATATTCAAAAGGCAAGGAAAAATGAGCGAGAAAGTACTCAAAGTAGGAATCGCCGGTTTTGGCCGCAGCGGTTACGGAATCCACTGGCGCTGGCTGCAAAATGATGACAAGTTCAAAGTTGTTGCGGTAGCGGACAACCTGCCGGAACGTCGTGAAGACGCCGTCAAAGAGATTCCCGGAGTAAGAGTCTATGAAGACTACGCCGAATTACTGAAAAATGAACAGGAATTGGATCTGTTCGTTAACGCCACTCCCAGCCGTTTTCATGTGGAAGCCTCGAAAATGGCACTTGAGCTGGGTATCAACCTGTTAAGCGAAAAACCGTCTGCCCGTACAGTCGCGCAATTCGACGAACTCACTGCTGCAGCGGAAAAATCAGGCGCAATGTTCTATCCGTTCCAGAATTCACGTTTTTACAACTATTTCGAAAAGATTCAGGAAGTAGTAAATTCCGGCAAACTGGGTGAAATTCTCCATATCCGTTCAATCTGGAGCGGATTTTCCCGGCGCTGGGACTGGCAGACTCTGCAATGCGAAATGGGCGGAAATCTGCTTAACACCGGGCCTCATCCGGTCGATCAGGCCATTGCTCTGTTCGGCGACGGCTATCCGGAAGTATTCTGCCGGATGCGTTCTATACAACCGTTGGGCGGCGATGCTGAAGACTTCTGCTCGGTCACCCTCTACGGAGAAAACAAACCGCAAATTGAAATCCTGCTCAGCAATTACCTGGCCTATCCCCAGGGCAAACACTATAATGTCAGCGGAACGCTCGGCGGTTTGACCGGCGATCATTTCAATCTTGAATGGAAATATTATGACCAGCTGACAGCTCCGAAACAGGAAATGTGGAAACCGTGGAGCAAAGAACGCGGTTACTGTTCCGAACAGCTCTCATGGACCGAGGAGAGCTGGAAATACAATGACACCAGCAGCAGTAATTCCGGCGGTTACACCTTGAACAGCCAGAAACTCTACGCCAACCTCTATGACGTATTGGTCAACGGCGCCGAACAGATCATCAAACTTGAACAGGTGCGTCGTCAGATCTACGTAATCGAAGAATGCCACAAGCAGAATCCCCTGCCCCGGAAATATTGATTACATCAAGCTCAAATGCCGTTACCGCTTACCACGGTAGCGGCATTTTTTTATTTCGACAAGTCATCAACAAACTTCTTAGCGTCAGTTAAACTCAAACCATATGTCTGTCTTGTCAGTCTGATTGCCGCCATTACATTACCACGTTCAATCAAGTTGATAATTTTATCATCCGACTTCGTTTTTTGTTCCGTCTTGTCAACGGTCAAATCTATTTTTTCTTTTTGCGGTGGCCCGATTACAATATCCAATTTTTCAAGCTCAAGCAAAGCCTTCCTGACGCCAGGAACAATAAAATCACGCGGCGAACGCCACTCTATACGTATTGTATGCCCATTTACAACGGAAACCGGATTATGACAAGAGGTTATATGAGACTTGCCTTCGGGCGGCTTTTTCAGGCGGCGTTCATATCTTAACTGCTCAACCAATAGAGCCATATCCTGTTCATATAGATTAAGATCAAGGAAAGTGTGATATGATTGTGTTTTTCCATTATCCCTTCCGGGGGCGATAAGTGTCTGTTTGGTAATACATGCGGATTTTATTTCTTTCGGATCGATCTGAATTACTTGCATATCTCCTGCCGGGAAATGCGAATTCAGATAGGAGCGAAACTTGATCAGCAGTCGGTCCTGCCGAACTGATACAAGCCAATTGGCCGAACCTGAAGATTTCCTCAGCAGATTCAGGCAAATAACAGCAAAAACAGCCAGAAAAAAACAAAGCAAAATAAAAAAAACCAACGGCAAATCGCCTGAACAATACCCGTAAATAGCGCCGCTAATAATCCCCAGGCAAATAAGACTGACAATAAAATTAACTATTAAGGACTGTTTGAAGATGCGTGACATCGTCAGATAATCTACTTCCTGTAATCTCTTTAATTTCATTCTGCCACCTTATCTGAACTGCTTTGCTGAGGTTTATCCAACTTTTCGACCAGCTTCCGGGTTATCGCTTCGGCGAACTTTTCAAGGGAAGAATCCGTTTTTCCTGATTTTTTATATGACCTGAACAAGCCGAATACTTTGGTGGTCTTGGCATTGATTGCCTTGGCGTTTATGTAAAGTTTGTCGTCCATCTGGTAAATCCGCCCTGATACGACGAATTCAGCTCCGGCTAAGAGCCCCAATCGTAATTGCGACTTGGCAGATACCAAACCGGACATGGAAAGGTTATGTTCCGCCATAATCTTTTTCAAATGTTTCCGTTCCAGCATGACCAGTTTATCTGAGGTTGATATCTGCGCGAAGATAAGCAATCGCAGTTTATCCGCCAAAGCCTGATCCAGAGAACTGTCAACCTTAAACCCGATCAGGGCGACTTTTGCCGGTTGAGCAGCGCCGACAACCGCTAAACAGTTTCCTCCCCAAATGATAACAAGCAAAATGACCAGCAAATCTTTTCGTATTTTCATATCAAAATTCCATATATTTATTTTTTCGTCAATAACATCAGAACTTGTTGAGCGTTAAGCCTGACAACTTTATGAACAGACTGGTTGTCTGTATATTGTTTAATCAGCGGCACCGCCGCTTCAGCTTTGATTTCCCCCAGCGTCCTGATTATCGCCCACTGGACAAAATAACTTTGTGACTTCTGTAATTTACTCATCAACGGTCCCGATGCAACCTTCGTGGCATAAATTCCCATGGATGAAATATATTGACAAGCCATAATCGAGGAATGAGGTTTTTCATCAGATATTTTTTCCAGCAGGAATGGAATAATGACCGGACCACCGGCCATCAACAAGTCGTGATTTTTCATATTTCGTTTTGGGGTCCATAATAAATCGAACAACTCTTTGGGATGACGACCGTATAGGAAACCGCGAAAATCAAACATCTTTGCCAGTTCCATCCATCGATATGTATCTTGAGAGGCATTTACCTGCCTTGGCCTCAATTGCGGAGGAAATCTTCGGTTGGGATAAGGAGTACGACGGATTCCCGATGTCTGTGAAAGAGAGAAGCGCGGATATACGGCCAGATCGCATATTCCAGCATTATTTCCGCTGAAAGACTCAGTAATCATTTTATCGATAACCGGATAAAACTGCGGGGAGATAGCTGGCCTTTGCATTCCCAATATATACGGTATACGAAATGATTTCGAAGACAAATAATCATTTAAAATTTTCTCAACCCGGTCATCGCTGAGTTCGCAGTCCGTAGCCAAAAGTGGCAGCAGATTATATAGATGAAAATCCTTAATATTAGCGATGGCGAAATCAAAAGCCTTATTGCCTTTTTTACTGATCCTTGCATATTCAGGAATAAATTGTATCATCTGATAATCGCGTAATTTCGCTTTGAAATAATTTAAATCATCAATTCCGGCAGCTTTACTCCAGAAAGCCACATAACGACCAGTATCTCCGGCAGTAAAAGAATTCAGCACTGGCACTACTTCCCGGGCCAAAGCCGGCACATAAGCCGCGGCCTCGATCACTTCAATCTTTCTCCGCTGGTTATTGGCGGTCTCTAAATACTGCCGCCAATATTTTACCAAAGCAGGATGCCCCGCCTTCGGATAGTCAGCCAACTTCATGAGTTTCAAAAAATTGTGGTAATTTTTTATATTGACGGCGTCTCGTTTTACCAGGTCTTCAACAACGCTTCGGGTAGATCCGGCAATTTTTAAAATATCATTCAAATTTGCAGCTCCCAGTTTGAACTGATCAAGCATCCGCCGGTATGAAGCCTTAAAGGATAAGCTTTTACGATCTGGACCGAGCTTTGAAAAGTTTGCATAAAACAGATCCGTATCCAACGCGCCCAACTGATACTTGTCCCTGAGGCTCTTTTTTTTCATTTCCCATGCAATAAATTCACAGACCTTTGCAGGAAGCGGCAACGGATCCCGATCCATCATACTATTCATTTTATTAACGGGAATACCAGTCGGGGACGGTTCCCCGCTAATCCGGTCAACCGGAATTGAATTATACAGAGGAGCGGAACTGCCTGCCCCACCAATCATCAATATCACCGCAATCAATAAATTTCTCATAATAATCACCTGCCCCGCTCTGCTGTTTTGCTTTTCAGGAATTCGGACGGCGGGATACCTGTCAAATGCAGAAGAGCAACATTATCACTATCTGAAGTATTAAACCGCCGTAACTTCTCGACCGCGAAGTCTGTCACCTTTTTACTGTCAAGCCCGATGAGCAAGTAATAATAAATTTTTCCGTCCTGGTACTCCTTCAGCTTTCTAGCAATTTTCTGGTCATCAGCAAGTAAAATATCTTCCAATCGCTTCTTGCCGGCAAAACGCAATATTCTTAATGAATCACGGTAGGATTTCTCAAGCCCGGCGTTTTGCAATACATAATTCAATAAATCCGGTTTGAAGTGTTTCACCATATAATAGACAATGTTTTCCTCTTTAAGCCGATTGTAAAATTCGGACTTGACGAACGAAGACGGAAAGTCTTTGATAAGTTTTATCGCGTCAGGACTACCATGCGCGGCACGATAAATCACAATATCCTGGTTTATTTTATGCTTGTTAAGCCGGCTGAGCATTCGATAATTGACATTGCCTCGAACTTCTTTGATATATTGTTCATTTGGATCGACTGAAGGAATTTTGACCTGTTTGACCCAATTGATGAATTCTCTGGCGCGACTATTGCCGCGTTTTGCCATTATGTCGCAAATAATTATTTTATACAGGTTTGGTCGTTGTGAAAATTGCGAGTCATCAGGAATGAGCCTCATTTCACTGATATAAATATTAAACAGGTGCTCAATATTCCTGACTGTTACCGGACGGTATGGCCCCCAGCGGTCATTCCTGGTTTTATGCGGAGAGAAAAAATCAACACTCATATTCAAATTTCGTCCGGCATTTTCCAGTAATTGTGTCTGGGGACGCGTAAAGAATGAATTTATGATAAAATCATATCTCATACCTGACTCCATCATTACATCTAGCAACAGTCCGCGAGTCAAAGCAAGGGATAGTTTCCGGTCGAAGACATTCATTGCCTGCCAGGTTTTCATTCCAACCATGCATTTGTATTGTTTAAAAAATGTATTACTGTTTATATACCAGATAATTCCACTGTTTCTAATAAATTCTGACCTGGCGAATTTTTCCAGGCCTTTTCCTTTATGAAGAAAAGCCGGACTGTATGTGGTATAAATATCCGCGGAATTCCATGAATCAGCTAAAACAGGCCTGATACGTGAATATTTATATTGAGAATTCCCCCTGAACAAAGAACTAATATTGGTAATACGTGCGGAGGCAATTGACGACTGCCCCCGCGTGTTGAGTTTTTCAGGAGACGAATCAAGATAGGAATACTTCGGTTTTTCAGGAGGAAACTCCGACATTTGCGCCAATCTTGTTATAGCCCAGGCATTTTGATATGTTTCAAGTAAAATTTTTTCTTTATCAAACAAACCGACAGCGTGATAATAACCGACTAGCTGTCGTTTAACGCCTTTGTTACCCGCTTTATATTCTTTTTCCAACAACTCAATAGCATACTTCCGGTTACCATAAGCCCATTGCCGGGCCGCATAATTGTCAGCGGCAACTGCTCCGGTTTTCAGCGATTTCGCAGGACGCGGCTTCCAGTATGGCAATTTAGACTTCAAGACGTGGGTTTCAGTATAATAATGGCTAATCAATCGAGCCATGCCTTCTTCCAGTTTAAGCTGGTGCTTGGCCATTTTATCATCATATGGCGATGACCTGCGGTCTGAAACCAGCAGTGAATTGCACCAGTTACCGACATTTCTGCCAACCTCTTCAATCGTTCCGGAATAACTGAAACAGCCGATAACCTCACTGGTATAAACTTCTGTAGCAGTAAAATGAAACTCCATTTTACAACCAAGGTTAACAACCGATCCGGTAATCAGCACTTGTCCTCCGGCATCAGTTCGAGTCTCTTTCCCGTTCATGTCGGAAAAATCCCGCTCCTGACGGATTTGGGCCCAATTGTCACGACTAAGCATATCCCCATGTTTCAGTTGCTCTGACACTGCCAGCATTAAGCTTTCCGACATTCCTTCAAGCTTATCCGCATTCACAGGATATCCCTGATTGACTGGCGACAAGCCTCCCCAAACAAATTTTTCAGGCGTTTTTCCACTGCTCGCAATTTTTACTCCCCCAGGCCTCAACTCTTTTATCTTATTCACAATTTCAGCGGCAAACGCCTCGGTTTTTTGATTCCAGTCAGGATCTGAAATATTGATACGGCCAATTCTCCAGGCATTGTTATAACTGTGATATACTGGTGTCCCCATCTTGTAAACTATATGAAGCGGCTGATTCAAGTTTCCAACCCAAAGTTCAACATAATCGCCGTTTGCGGTGGAACGGTCCCGGGCCTGAATAACGACATCAACCGGACTTTCAGAGAAAAGTTTTTTCACTTTTTCTAGCGACTGAGTCATGATCATCTCCTGTTCAACAGCCTCCCGGCTGGTCCGGTCATAAAGAATGCATTCCCGTGATTTATTTATTTTGCTGATAATGCCGGTCATAATCCTGGCTGACGCCGGACCGGTATTGTCATGATAAAGCTTCGGGGTTTTGACCGCTACCCGGACCGGGCGTCCAACATTGGTCGGAATCCTTACGTTATTTTCCGGATTATCATTTCTAACCTTGCAGAAGTAATTGTATTCAAAAATGCGACCGGGTATAATATAGAATTCTTTCTTTTTGAAATTTGAAGTGTAGAAGAAATCTTTCATCGCACCGCCGGTATAAGCCAACCGATAAGCCAGTTTTTCATAATCTTTTTCGGATATCCGGTCAACGTATGCTCCGGACTTTAATGATTCTGTACGATAGATAGTATGTGTTAAGTCGGATCTTCCGGTCTTTTTTCTTGAAACCCTGCACAGTATGAGCGCAGGTTTTGCAAGCCAGTTTTCTGGATCTATCCCGGATTCGGCACTTCCCCATTTTATCCTGATACCCTCTGCGGTCTTTTCAAACTTGACCTTAGGCGGAGAAGGCGGAAGTGACAGCGTCAAAGCCATCTTATATCCGGACTTCCGGTCTTTTACCAACACCTTCAATTCTTTCACGCTCCCAAGTTCAGGGAGAAAATACTGATCACAGAGACTCGGTTTATGATCAAAATAATATTTAAAAGTATTTTTCGAAACCGGATATATTCTTACATTTCGACATATTATTTTTGTAAGTTCAAAATTATTCCTGTCCGAAATCAAGTAACGGCGACCCTGATAATCAATCCCGACGCAGGCTGCGACTGGAATTCCAAAGTGAGCATTTATTGAGCCTCCCGTATTTTTCCCGCCGGAAAGCCATCCTGGAAAACCGTCCGGATAAACTTCTTTGATGTCAACAATTTCTCCGTTTTCCGTGTTCTGGCCTTTAACGCATACGGACTCATGTTTCAGTTTATCCCAAATAAAATACTTATCACTGTATTTTCCGGTTTTGTAAAGCAGAATAAAGTTAACCGGATCTCCTTTCGGAAATGCCGTCTTGTAAACACGCTTTTTACTCAGGGAATCATAAGTATAAGATACAAGCGGGACTTTAACTGTCGGAAAAGCTTGAACCAGCTTCCGGCCGGAAAGAATTTCAAGCCTTATCCATATATTGTTCCTTTTATATCGCAGCGGATCTGCAGCAATAATCCTGACATAAGACAGCGGTATTTTATCAAATATCTTCCTAAAGCGGCTGGAGCTGCCAACCGATTTCTTACTTAGCTCAAGAGACCTCGCCAGTCTCGCCCTGACTCGCGGATCCTTTGTTTTTCTCATGGCATCTTCAATTCTATTGGTACTGTCCTTCCTTAAATCCCCTCGCGTCGTATTTTTTATTATGCCTTCGCCGCACAAAACATATTCACCATCCCGGGTAGACGAGGAGTACAACCTGGCGGTTAACGGCGCCGCCGGTTTTTCAGCAAAACGGATGCTTCCCTGAGTGTAAACATGAGGTTTGCTATGTTCACTTCCTTTACTATATTTCAGTTGAATATCCCATGAAACGATTCTGCATGTTTCAACATCAGCGGAACTTTCAGAGACTGCAGGTGATTTCGTTACCGCCGGAGAAGCCTGGGCGGCAGGAATTACAAGTTGTTTGATTCGGGTAAACAGTCCGGAAGAATTTTTTTCCCGTACGATAACTGGCTTTTCCTGCTTTTCAACAAGAGCTTCCGTTTTCCGTAATTCTAACGATTTGTCCTTGGATATGTCCCATTTATTGAAAACAAGCAAGCCAAACATCACCAGCATAAGACAGAAAGACGTATACATAACGATGAAGGCTGCTTTATATTGTTTGTCCGATCCAGTGACCGGCGGCGGCGACATCAGGATTTTCCGGCACTTGGCACAAAATATCGCACCGGAAGTCAACACGCAGCCGCAATGCGGACAAATATTTTTCTCTGTTTGCTGCTCCATATCTCCCCGTTATTCAAGAGTATTTTATTTGTAATATCTATTACCAGGTATTTATTATATAGACTCTTTAAAAGTACAAATCTTTGCGGATTTTAATTTTTTTGCAAAAAAGATAAAAAAAACGCAAAGAATAATCACTAATTATAGTCTCATATAACAGAATAATCAAAGATTTTTTAAACGAATAACTGGATTAATTATGAGTTCAATGCCGGAGGACGGGGGGGCGTTTCCCGACCACGAAGAATTTGACCGATTCTTTAAAGAACACCTGCCGATGGTCAGACGGGTCGTCTTCAGGATCATGCTGGATGAGCATGGCGCTGATGACGTGGTGCAAACAACCTTTATCAAGGCGTATCACAAAATGCATACCTTTAAAGGAAAATCGAAAATCTCAACCTGGCTGTGCCGCATCGCCTACAATGAAACCATGACCTGGCTGCGGAAAAAATCTCAACAGCCGGCGTCGCTCGAATGCGTATATGCCGACGAACGCGCCAAAGATAAAACCGAAGGTCATCTGCTAAGTCTTGAAACTTTTAATGAAATAACCGCCGCGCTGGCGGAAATCCCGGAACATTTGAGAGCGGCGATAACCCTGGTCGCAATTGAAGAGACTCCAACTGACGAAGCCGCCGCAATCATGAATTGTTCACCGGCAACCGTCTACTGGCGCGTTCACAAGGCCCGGAAAATCCTGAAAAACAAACTTGGACACTTATTATGAAAAAAGATATTGACAATCTGTTAAAACAATGGGACGCGCATTCCCGTCAAGGAGACCTTACTCCGGATGAAATGGCGTCAAGGATAAAGCAATCCCTGGACAACTCCCCGGTCGTCATCAAAGAGCCGGAGCCGCATCAGCGGACTGTTCACATCAACTGGATTTACGCTGCCGCCGCCGCGATAATCATTCTGACCGCAACGATCGGCGTATTGGTTCAGCAATTGCACCGCGTCAAACATTTTCCGGAATTCCAGGGAATCAGGAAATCCGAGCTGGCTGAACTGAAAAAAATAAACAACGAGTTACGCCTGCTTTTTCCGGACAGCCTGAACAGTTTTTGTATTGTCAACGGAGCTATCTCGATCAATACGGGAACTGCCGAATCTAATGATGATGTCGGCAAACAACAACTCCTGGTTCGTTATTCCGTCATGCAGAAACAGCACGATAAATGGGTGACTGTGGCCCGAAACGATATTGTTACCCAAGTTGGCAGGAACGTACAGTTAAGCGATAACGGCAAGACCCCGAAAGGCTATATCTGGTCATGGCCGGCCGATAAAAACGTAATCGCGCTTGAAAGCGACATCAATATCTCTGTCGGCAAGCGTAAATTTCCGATCAAGTTTTTTGGGGGACAACAATTAAACGTTCCGAACAAATTAAAAGAAACCGCAAACGTCAAAATATACCAAACGGTAACCCTGATCTGATGAAAATATTTTTTACAATCATCATGCTGCTGCTATGCCGAATGTGCCTCGGAGCAATTCCTGAACTCAGCATTTTCGCCGGCAGAAAAACCGAAATACCTGTCCAGCTGGATCATTTGAAAGGGCAGCTGTTCACCTGGACCCTGAAATTCAAACACCGGACAATTGACGATGGCAATGGAATCGTCGATGTCACCGGCAAGGCCTTAATCGAACTGAAAGTCCCGGCTGTCAACCCCGGGGTAATAATGAACTCGGTTCTCAAGGTGGGAGAACAGGTCATTCGTAAAGTCAAAATTTATTATCCGAATCCTTTTAAAGGGGCTGAATTATCCGGTAAACTGCTGCTTTGGGATGCAGAAAATGAATCACCAATCAAGGAATTTCTTTTACAGTTCAAGCTGCCTTATGAAACAACCAACTCTCTGGCATCAGGTCATTCTGCGAACATCCAGCTTATTTTCGGAATTGACCTTGGAAATCAGCATGGCATACCGGAAAAAATGCTCAAGGTGTGCCGAAAAGGCGGAACAATTATTTGCGTTTTACCGGAAAAAACATCTGTCACTTTTACCGGTTCAGGAATCAAAAATATCACAATTGAAAAAAATACTGACTGCACCGAACATACATTGCAATTTGAGCAGAAAGGGGCTTTAACCATATCAAACAGCCCTGCAGATGAAGGCTGCAACGGGATTATGATTGCAGTGCCGCCTGGTAAAATATTTTTTTACCCTGTTCGTCGGATAACATCTATGCAAAACTCCCCATCGGAACTATATTCATTCGCTAATATTTTAATATCTAAAAAAACAAAGGAGAAAAAAGATGAGAAAAATGTCAATTTTTAACGTTATCATAAAAGCGGTGCTTCCACTGCTTTTTCTTACCGGGACAACTTTATACGCAGCCGAGCCCCGCATGACCTCCGCGGCCATTCTCTCGTTTTCTGAACGAGGCAAAGGGGTCCAGGGAGTTGGAAGCCAGATCGGCGACCTGATCTTTGCCAAAATGGCTGAAGAATGTCCTGATATAATACTGGTAGAGCGCCAGGCGATCAAGAAAATCCTTGATGAGTTGCATTTGAATGCAACCGGAATGGTATCCCAGGATACCGCCAACAGGATCGGCAAGCTGACCGGCGCCCAGATCCTCATTACCGGCTCGATTTTTAAAATCAACAATAAAACATTTCTGATCGCCAAAATTATTGGAGTCGAAACCGGCCAAGTCCTTGGAGCCAGTGTGAACGGCAAAGGCCAGACAGACGAACTATGCGAAAAGTTGTCAGAAAAAATTGCCAAAACTCTGGCAACAAAAACCTCCAAGCTGCTTCCTAAGGAAACCAGTCAAGCAGATATTATAGCGGAACTGAAGAAAAAAATAAGCGGCAAAAAATTGCCGACTCTGTACATAAATATTCCGGAAAAGAACTACACTCAACCGACAATTGATCCGGCGGCCGAAACAGAAATCAAGCTGGTTTGCCAAAAACTTGGTTTCAAAATTGTTGATTCACCGGGCAAGGCTGATGTTAAAATTACTGGAGAAGCCTTCAGCGAATCTGTTCCGGCGATTGGCAAATTTTTCTGTGCCAGAGCCAGACTTGAGGTCAGTGCCAAAGAAAACGACAATACGTTGGCAGTCGACCGTCAAACCACTGTCGCCGCTGACATTGTCCAGCGAACAGCCGGCAAAACAGCCCTGCAAAAAGCGGGTTTAAAAATAGCCATCAGACTAATCCCGCAACTGGTGGTAAAATAAAACATTGGAAACATACCTGTCGCCAGTAAAATATACTGGCGACTTTATTTATTGAATTTTAACTCTGAAGTTTTCGGAAGCAATAGATCACTGCTCCGGCAGGTCCCATACCTTGGCTTAGTTGTTTTTTGTTGACTCGGTTGGGATTATCGAATTTCGCGCCCATTTCACGGATGAATAATTTTGAACCGAGAATCGCTCCGTCGCTGAAGTGGCGGGTGCGCCGCAGGAAGCGTACCGGCATTGATTCTTGACGTTTGGCATGTTCCTGAGCCTCAAATATCTCTTCGCTTGAGGCTCCGCTCTCAGCCGCAATGATTCGCGCCAGTTCACTCCGGAAATAGTTGAAAAGATCGCTATCGGTCCATTTTGAGGTGTCGCGATGCCAGATGTTTTGTTTGAGATGTTTGACGAAATTTGCTTGAAACATGTGTTTTCCCGTTCCGCAGTAGCGTCCCCAGGTTGTGAAATGGTAGTCGGCTGGATTGGTCGTTAGTCCGGCTCGGACTGGGTTTAATTCGACGTATAAAACGCACGCTTCCAGGGAATTGCGACTGTCGAGAATAACGCTTTTGAATTTATTGGCCCAGAGTTTGCCGATGCGGTCACGGGATTGGTTGTAGACGACGGTGAAACGTTGTTGGAAGGCGCGCATAAAGTAGCTGATGTCGATCATTTTCAGGCCGGTTTCGCGGCATATTTCGGGATTAGCCGGGTTGATTTTTGGCATTTGTTTCGGCGCATAAGTATACTTGTCTAACATGCTGCTGTAGTAGTTGTTGTGTCGTCTGGCAACCTCCTCGATCGACGGCAATTCGTCCGGCCCGGGAGCGTAAACAATCACATGAAAATGGTTGCCCATCCAGGCGGCTGAGATGACCTCGATCAAGAAATATTCGCAAAGATTTTGCAGCAGTCGGAAGCCGTATTCCATGTCGACCTGATTGAACGGTTTTTCGCCTCTACAGCCTGAGGTACGGTTCATCAGATGATAATAGCAGCCTTCACCCTTAACTTTCATTCGTATTCCGCGTCAGCCATGATTTTTCCTCCGTTTGTTGATGAGTTTGCTGTTAATATAGTGGGTGGAAACGGGTTTGTCAAATTAAAAATTACTTGATTTAATAATTAAACATAAGACATTATCTATTAAGATGATAATGCGATGGTTTTATTGAATTATTCCCATTCCGACAAGAATTGCAACAGTGATAATCAATGAGCCGATAATAAATCCAATCAAAGCCGGCAATGAAAGCAATAAACCTATCTTCATTAGTTTTGCCGGTGAAGCCGACATAATATCTGGCGTGGAATTGGCAATAGATGCGGCACTCTGATCGCTGCCACCGGAATCTGAAAATTTCTGCATTACAGCCAACCCACGGATGAAGTCCAGACGGGCATTTTCCAACTGACGGCTTGCTTCAGCCAGTTCGGATTGACTAGAGTTTGCACTTATTTCAAGTTTTTCCAGTTCATCGGAAACATTTTCAACAAAGTCAAGAAACTTTTGAGCCTCAACTATCAATGCTTTTGAATTATCAATCCGATGCGCCAGGGTGATCGATGCTTCGGCACAGCGGCCCATCAAATCGCGCCTGGCTGCCCGGAAGTCATCACCACGTTTACTTAACGCTTTACTCAATGATGTCGAAGTCTCAGCAGCAGTTCCATTACCATCCGGGACCGCTTCTGAATGAGTGTTAGCGGCAATTTCCGCTTTCTTCAATCGTTCCCGCATCCGATGTAAATCGTTTGTGACAAAATCTTCTTTTCG
Organism: Victivallales bacterium; assembly: GCA_963676655.2. Taxonomy (GTDB): domain Bacteria; phylum Verrucomicrobiota; class Lentisphaeria; order Victivallales; family Victivallaceae. The sequence goes on from CAXXKX010000005.1 coordinate 178,734, forward strand.
CAGTGGAGGCATATAAAACTCCTGTGTTTATCCCGGTAAATTAATTCCCAGACGCTCGGCAACATAATCAGCGTCTTTATCGCCGCGACCGCTCAGATTGACCAGGATTTTAACGTCTTTCGGCAGAGATGCAGCCAGTTTGGCCGCGTGCGCTACCGCATGTGAACTCTCGAGTGCCGGAATAATGCCTTCCAGACGGGACAAGCGCATAAACATCTCAAGGCACTCGTCATCGGTAGCGGAAACATACTCAACCCGCTCGATGTCTTTTAACATACAGTGCTGCGGCCCTACCCCGGGATAATCCAGTCCGGACGCGATTGAGTGAACCGGCAGCGGTTCGCCTTTGTCATCCTGCAGAACATAGCATTTGAAACCATGAATTGTCCCGCGACTTCCTTTGGACATGGTTGCGGCATGTTGAGTGGTATGCAAGCCGAACCCGGCAGGTTCAACGCCAATAAGTTTGACTTCATCATCAGTCAGGAACGCGGTAAAAATTCCCATCGCATTACTGCCGCCGCCGACACAGGCAACACAATAATCCGGCAATCCGCCGGTCATTTCAATCATCTGCTCACGCGCTTCCCTGCCGACAATGCTTTGGAAATCGCGTACCATCATCGGAAACGGATGCGGTCCGACTACGGAACCGATCGCATAAAAGTAATTATCCGGATCTTTCAGCAGCTCTTCAAACGCGCTGTCAACCGCGTCTTTCAACGTTGCGGTTCCGCGGGTTACCGGAATAACATCCGCGCCCAGGATCTTCATCCGGGTGACGTTCGGATGTTCTTTTTTAATATCAACCATCCCCATATGGATTTCACATTTCATACCGATCAGGGCACAGGCTGTTGCCAGCGCCACTCCGTGCTGTCCGGCTCCGGTTTCGGCAATAACTTTGGTTTTGTTCATGAATTTTGCCAGCAGAGCCTCACCCAGACAGTGATTGATCTTGTGTGCGCCGGTATGATTGAGGTCTTCACGCTTCAGATAAATCTGGGCGCCTCCGCAATCAGCGCTCAGGCGTTTGGCATGATAAACCGGACTCGGGCGTCCGACGTAATGCTTATTCAAGGATTCAAGTTCATCCTGAAACTCTTTGGTCTGGATGATTTCTTTGTAAGAAGTCGCAATGCGGTTCATCACCTCGACCATAAATTCTGGCAGAATCTGGCCGCCGTACTCTCCAAAATAACCATTTTCATCGGGTAATTTGCTAGCATCCAAAAGTTCGTGAATCGGCATACTGAAGTCCTTTTTATTATTGACAAAGTAAAGATAAAAGATAGCCCTGAATCACTGATTTTTCAAACAATACCTCAGAGTTTTTTGCCGGAAAATGAGATGCGCGGGTCAACCAGAACATAAAGCACGTCAGACAACAGAATTCCGCTCAAAGTCAAGGTTCCGGCAATCCCGAACAATGCCATTTGCAACGGATAATCACGACTCGTAAGCGCCAGCAATGACAATGAACCCATTCCGGCAATTGAAAAGACATGTTCGATAATGATACTGCCAGCCACCAATCCCGGCAGCAAACCGGCAAACAGCGTAATCAGCGTAATTAAAGAATTGCGCAATGCATGCTTGAAGATCACGTAAAATTCGCTAACCCCTTTAGCTTTGGCGGTACGGATATAGTCCTGTCTAATAACCTCTATCATCCCGGTTCTGGCATATCGCGACAATCCGGCAAAGCCGCCGTAAGCCAGACATAGCACCGGCAGGAAATAATGCATAAACTGCGATCCCATAATTTGCCAGGTGGTCATCATCGAAGTATCGCCTATCTCCAAACCTTTCAAGGGAAATATCGGGAATTTGCCGCCGCTGCACAATGTCGCCTGCAGAACCAGCCCGACCCAGATGACCGGCAGCGAGTACATAAGGAACAACACAATGGTCACCCCGCGGTCAAACTTGCCGCCTGGGTTCAACGCGGAAAAAATCCCCAGCGGAATAGCCAGCAGATAGGTAATCAATACCGCCCAGATATTGATCGACAACGTAACCGGAAGCCGTTCGCCGATCATCTGCAGCACCGGCCGACCGGGATCGACGGTCGCGGAGGAGCCGAAATCACCATGCAGCACAACGCCTTTCAACCAGTAGAAAAAACCGATATAAGCCGGTTTGTCAAGATGCAGTTTTTCCCGCATCGCGGTATTTTCCGCCAACTCGTTTTTATCCGAACTGACCTTGCCTGCATTCTGATCCCCGCCCAGCAGATTGGTCGATCTGGTGGGATCACCGGGAGCCATACGCAACAGGAAGTAACTGACCGCCACAATCACCAGCAGCGTCAGCAAAGCCAAACCGATTCGTTTTATAATATATTCAAGCATAGTCGTACTTTAACTCTGAACAACGCATTTTGCAAAACGACATCTGTTTTTTATCCATAAAGATTCATGGAACTTTTTAATTCATTTTATTGTCTGTTGACTTGGATAAGATTAACTGTATATATCAGAAGGTTGCAGAAAAATGAAAAATAAAATTACTTTAGTCATAGTCGGCGCGGGCGTTCTATGCTTTGCGATAGGTTATTTTTCACGTCCGGACAATCCCTCTGGAAAAAACTCTAAAACCGTCGTAAAAGAAGCTAATAATCTGCAGGATGCGTTTGTAGCGACGGCCGAATCGGCTTCTCCGGCGGTAGTCGTCATCAGGACCGGACGTAATTTTGTCCAGCAGCGTGACCGCTATAATTTTATTCCCGGCAAAACCCCGATCTACCGCGTCCCGCAAAATCAAGGTTCAGGATTTTTTGTCACGACATCCGGTTACATCGTCACCAACAATCATATCGTTCGTGGGCAGGATTACTTTTCAGTCAAACTGCATGACGGCAGAACCTTTCCGGCCAAACTGGCCGGCGCCGATCCGGCCAGTGATCTGGCGGTTTTAAAAATCGATGCGCAGGAAAAATTACCGTTCCTCGAATTTGCCCCCAAGGGCAGCGTCAAGGTCGGACACTGGGCGATTGCCATCGGCGCGCCGTTCAATCTGGCCCACACGGTTACCGCCGGAATCGTCAGCCATAAAAAACGCTCAGTCGGCTTGAATCTATATGAAAATTATATCCAGACCGACGCCTCGATCAATCCCGGCAACAGCGGCGGCCCATTGCTCAATCTTCACGGTCAGGTCATCGGGGTAAACGACTTTATTCTCTCTCCCGGAGGCGGCGGCAATATCGGCCTGAGCTTCGCAATTTCAGCTCCGCTGGCAAAACAGATCACCAAACAATTGATCGATAACGGCAAAGTATCGCGCCCCTGGCTTGGAGTTGCCCTCGCCGCCCTGCCCGATGAACTCAAAAAACGCACCAAGGTCAGCCGCGGCACAATTATCACCGGAATTCAACGCAATTCCCCGGCGGCCTTGTACAACCTGCACACGGGTGATATTATCATGGAAGTAAACGGCGTTGTCGTCAACGATTCGTCAGATGTCCAACAGGAAATCATGAAACTTATCCCCGGAGCCTCAGTCGAAATCAAATATTACCGGAACGGTCAAACCGCCAAAGTAAATATCCCGACCACCCAGGCTCCAGATTTCCGGCAGCAATGAGTAGCTAAACTTTTATTGCAATTCGCGAAACTTGCGTGCCTTATATTTGTCGGGAAACAAGTCAGGCATAATATCGGTAAAAGCAGTCAAACGGGCTGGATCAAAGTTTCCTTTTAAAGGAACAAAAAAGCTGTCAAGTTTTATTCCCGATTCATTTAAAAAACGAATCATCTCATAAGCCTGATCATTCGGCATTGAATAATTTGAAATAAATGACATGGTTTGCCCCTTGTATTTTTTTAACAGAGCAACTTTTAATGCCTTTTTGTGACGATAAACCCTGTTCCCGACGATATATGATTGTTCCTTTGGCAGGTAGGTATAATAAATATCCTCGGTCCCATCATTATTTTTTTGTCTGATTTTCGTTTTATCACCAATATTTGCTCCTGTGGCCTGAAAATTGTCTTTAACAAAAGCTTCATACTTTTTTCCATTCCGCAAGCGCGGAAGCATATCCCATTTGCCGACAATCAGAGAACTTGATGGAATTTCAAATTTATCCAACACAACGCCCTGCTTTTCAATAATCCGCAAATAATCCAAAGCAGCCCCCCATAACTTGTAATGTGAAATAAAAGAAACAGTTCTCCCTCTGTATTTTCTACCTAAATATTCCGTCATGGATTCGATATCATTGAACACATAATCATCAACAAAGAACGAGCCATGACGCGGCCTGCCCCCATAGATAATAACAACCGGTTCCTTTTTTCGGTATTTTTCTTTTATTTTCTCGATATTTGACGTTTGCAGCTTAATGAATTCAGGTTTATTCACGATAAATAAATTAATCCCCTTGATAATATCATCGATATTCCGTTTGATCCTGTTTTCCTCAAATAGCACTCCTCCCAGTTGATTATATTTGGAAAACTCTACTTTTATAATAAATAGCCTTTTAAGATCAAAATACATTACTCCAGGCGGATTAATTGAACGTAATGTATATATTCCATTTTGTTGATTTGGAATATAATTAGAAGTTACAGGTTCTCCTACCAGATTTTTTTCATACAATTGATATGATAACTCATCACATTCCTGATTGCAGGATTCAGGAATCTCCACTCTGACTTTGAATCTGTTTAATTGTGCATTGCAAAGTTCAAATGAGACATGCGTCGAAACTCCTGTTACTTCAGTAATCCTGGCAAGATTGGCAAACCCATTGAAATCATAAAAACTTTTCAGGTCAATTCTCTTAATTTTATAACCGGGACCTTTCCCATATGGCAATTTCAGAAATTTGTTAATTTCTTTCTGAGTCAATCTTTTGGAAGGTTTGTTGTTCAAAGAATTACAGTGAGAATACATAAACGCGGACAAAGAAAGTAGTATAACCGCCATTAATTTCATTTCATTACAACTCATGTATCCCTCCGATTTATTTTTATCAGAGTTTAATATTACCCCCAACTGTATAACAGTCAAATCAAATATTTCTTTCATTCGTCATAACTGCCTCAAAATACACACCATGAAAAATGATTTTTTTCTTTTTCGGGATTGCATTAGCCGCTATGGGATTATAGATTATTGTTTATTAATTCGTTGATCATAATTATCTATAACAAGATAACCACAGTATTTGAACATAAATCGAAGTCTGTGAGGTTATAGACAAATAAGCTTAACCGCTTATTCCAGTTAACATCGCGGGAAATCCATTATAATGATTAAATTGTCCTTTGAAAACATTGTAAAATCCTATAGTCCCGGAAAAACAATTTTGAATAGCATCAGCCTGGATATAGAACCGGGTGAATTGTTTTTCCTGCTCGGTCCCAGCGGCTGCGGCAAGTCTACACTGCTGCGTCTGGCGGCGGGGTTTATTCAGCCGGATTCCGGCAAAATCCTCTTTGGCGGAAAAGACGTCACCTCGCAGCCGCCGGAAAAACGAAACTGTGCCATGGTCTTCCAGAACTACGCTTTGTGGCCGCATATGACCGTCTTCGATAACGTGGCGTTCGGACTGCAATGCAGTAAAACGCCCAGAACGGAAATCGTCAAGGCCGTGACTGAAGCGCTTGAACTGGTCGGGTTGCAGGATTTTGCCGACCGCAAACCACCGTCCTTGTCAGGCGGTCAACAGCAACGGGTGGCATTAGCCCGGGCAATCGTGGTAAAACCGGGCCTGCTGTTGCTGGATGAACCGTTGTCGAACCTCGACGCGGCCCTGCGTTCCGCCATGCGGGTCGAAATCAGGCGTATCTGCAAACAGGCCGAACTGACCGCGCTCTATGTAACCCATGACCGCAAAGAGGCCCTCAGTATGGGGGATCGGCTGGCCCTGCTCGATCGCGGGGTAATAAGTCAGGCCGGAGCTCCGCGTGACGTCTACCGCGCACCGCAGAATCTGTTCGCGGCGGAATTTATCGGCGAATCGAACCGGGTTCCCGGAGAACTCAATTCCGATAACACCGTGACAACCCCGCTGGGTCGCTTCTCCGGCCGGCTTGAGGGCGGCGTCAAACCGGGAAAAGTTGCCGTTATCATTCGGCCGGAATATATCAAGTTCGACGATTCCGGCGATAACCGTTTCGAAGCAAATCTGACCGGCGGCGCGTTTCTCGGCGAATCCGGCGAATGGTTTCTGGAAAAAGACGGCGTCAGCCTGACCGTTTACGAACCCGCGCCACAAGACCGGCCCAAAGGCCCGGTAAAATGTTCCATAAAACGCGATGATATAATAATATTGCCAGAGTGAAACAGGATAATAGTCAACAATACAGTTTTTTTTGATAACCAGAAGGGGCGGAATATATCACAAGCGAAGCGATTGCCCCCCGGGAATAATTAAATAATAATGGAATAAATTTTTTAACAGCCCCAAAGGGGCGGAATATATCATAGCCCGGGGTGATTGAGCGAAGCGATTGAACCCCGGGAATAAACGTAAAAAAATACAAGCACTGTAAGTGCGGCATATAAAAAACATGGCTCAATCATTGTCAAAAATATATTTACACATCATTTTCAGCACAAAAAATCGCGAAAATACGATTTCGGCTGAAGTAATGCCTGATCTTTACGCCTATATTGCGGAAATTTGCCGTAGACATAACTCTGAGGCATTTAGAGTTGGCGGCACCTCCAACCACGTTCACATTGCCTGTACATTACCGAGAACATCAAACATCAGCGATTTGGTTCGTGTTATAAAAAGTTCATCGTCATCATGGATGAAAGAGGCTGCTGATATGCACCTTTTTGCATGGCAAACCGGTTACGGGGCATTTTCTCTCGGCAGATCACAAGTTTCAACCCTCGTCAAATATATTGAAAACCAACCGGAACATCATCATGTAAAATCCTTTAAAGAGGAATTTATTGAGTTTCTGAATAAATACGATATAGAGTACAATGAAAAATATTTGTGGGATTAATTTTTTATATGCCGCTCTTTCAGAGCTATTTGGGGTGTGGGATTTTTTCCCGGGGTTCAATCGCTTCGCTCAATCACCCCGGGCTGGATATATATGCCGCGCTTTCAGCGCTGATAACAAATTGCGCTGGAGACCGGCGCTCCCGGAAAAGACCCTGGATTATTTATTCCGGGCTGGATATATATGCCGCGCTTTCAGCGCTGAAAATAAAAAAATATGCCGGATTATTTTGAACTGTAATCCAGAGAAAGATATTAAGAACTAATGAATCGAAGAATTATAAAATGCTGAAACAAATACTTAAAGCCTTTTTACCGCTGGTGGTCCTGATTGCGCTGCCGTTGTTGCTGCGCCGCGATACGGCGGAAATACTGCCGGCGACGGACAATGCGGATAAACTGATTATCGTTACCCCGCATACCCAGACAATCCGGGCGGAATTCGAAAAGAAATTCAAACGTCTTTACAAAAAACAAACCGGACGCGAGGTTATTTTCGACTGGCGCAATCCCGGCGGCACCTCGGATATCATCCGTTTGATCAATGACCGGTTCCAGACTGAATTCAGACGTTACTGGCTCAGTAATCCAGAAAACGGCCAGTGGACCGATGAAGTCATGCGGAGTTTTGACAATCGATACAAAGATCCGGCTACCTGTCGACCGCGACAAGTCTTTTTGAAATCTGATGTTGGTATCGGTATCGACATTCTTTTCGGGGGTGGCTTGTACGACCTGACGAAGCAAGCTCAAATGGGGCACGGGGTTGACGCCGGAATTCAAAAACTGCATCCGAAATGGTTTACTGAAAAAGTCATACCGCAAAGCTGGAACGGCGAAATTTTTTACGATAAGTTGGGCCGTTTTTATGGAGCCTGCCTGACTGAATTCGGACTTTGCTATAACCTTGACCGGCTTCAACTGTTAAAGAACCAGACGCCGCCGTCTCGCTGGAGCGATTTAGGTAATGAACGTTTTTACAACCTGATAGCAGTAGCCGACCCGACAAAATCCGGCTCGATTAACAAGTGTTTTGAAATGCTCATCCAGCAGCAAATGGGCGACGCGGTAAAAAAACACGGCGAAAAAAACGGCAAGATAAAGGGTTGGAACAATGCTGTCAACCTGATCAAACGCATTGGCGCCAATACAAGGTACCTGACCGATTCCGCCAGTAAAGTACCGCACGATGTGGCCAGGGGCGACGCCGTTGCCGGAATGAGCATTGACTTCTACAGTCGCAGCGAGGCGGGATATACCGCTTACGAATCGAATGGTAAAGAACGGATGAAATTTGTTTCTCCCCAAGGCGGCACGTCGTTATCGGCTGACCCGATTCAATTACTGCGCGGCGCGCCAAACCGGAAAATCGCTATCGCATTTATTGAATTCGTCCTGTCGAAAGAGGGGCAAAAAATTTGGAACTACCGTGTCGGCACTCCCGGCGGGCCAACCGAATACGCTCTGCGCCGTCTGCCAATCAGGCGCGACATGTACAGCAAAGCCGACCGGGAACACATGTCCGACCCGGAGATAGATCCATTTGCCGGGGATGAACAGTTAGTCTATCACGGCAGATGGACCGGGCCATATTTCGGCCTTATCCGGGTTCTGATAAAATGTGCAATCATTAATCCGCGCGATGAATTGCGGCGCGCCTGGAAAGCGATAATCGATGCCGGCGGCCCCGATGCCGTACCGGAAGCCATGCAGGCTTTTAACGCCATGCCCTTCACCTATGAGAATATCAAGGCGGCAAATGACCGGCTCAATCCGGCCAAACAAGGCAACTCGGTATTGACAACGCTTGAAACCAGACGCGAATGGAGCGAATTCTTCCGACACAATTACCTGAAAGCCGAAAAACTGGCGGGAGAACGGAGGAACGTAAAATGATCAATCTTCCGCGTAAAATCACTATTGGACTCGGCATTCTGGCGGCTGCCGCCTTTTTCCTGATCTTCCTTATTCTGCCAATCGTCACCGTCGCAGGCAGAGGCTTCGACCCGACTATTATGCTGGAAACATTCCGCAACCCGATCTATCGGGAAGGCTTGCTCAACGCTCTCAAGATTTCACTAGTTACCACCTCCATGGTGTTCTTGTTCACCATCCCTGCGGCGCTGATCTACGACCGCTACGAGTTCAGTGGTAAGAACCGGGTCAATTTGATGGTTATGCTGCCGATGATTCTGCCGCCGTTCGTCGGCGCACTCGGATTCCAGCAATTGCTGGGACATTACGGTGTATTCAATACAATCCTCGAGTATATTGGCCTGCCGACGGTCGACTGGCTCGGCGGCAAGGGCCGCTTCTGGACCGTCTGTGTGGTCGAAGCGCTCCACTTATATCCGATTTTGTTCCTCAACCTGGTTACCTCGCTCGGGAATATCGACCCGGCAATGGATGAAGCCGCCAGAGGACTTGGCGCATCGCCGTGGAGACGTTTTTACAAAGTCACCCTGCCCCTGATGAAGCCGGGCTTGTTCGCCGGCGGCAGCATTATCCTGATCTGGAGCTTTACCGAACTTGGTACCCCGTTAATGCTTGGCTACGACCGGGTCGTCACCGTACAGATTTTCAACGGCATCACCGAACTTGAAAGCAATCCGCAGCCATTCGCCCTGGTGGTAATCCTGCTGCTGGTTTCGGCCGGACTCTACGCCTCAAGCCGGTTATTTCTGGGACGTGACACCACCGCCGCCACTGGCAAAGGTATAACTTCCAACAAAGCGTCGGTTCTCTCCGGCTGGAAAAAACCACTGCCTACTTTATTTTTCATCACCCTGATGATCGTTTCTATTCTGCCGCACCTGTCTTTACTAATGATGTCTTTCGCTCGTAAGTGGTACGGCACCCTGATCCCGAGTTCCTGGACCCTACTGCATTACGATACCGCCTTATCGAGTAAACTGGTGGTTCCCGGCATTATCAACAGCTTGCGTTACTCAAGCATTGCTATGGTTATAAGTGTTCTGCTTGGCGTGTTAATCGCCCTGTTGACGGTCAGAGCCAAAATAAAGGGAGGTAAAATCCTGGACACCATGGCCATGCTGCCGCTGGCGGTACCCGGAATAGTGCTGGCGTTCGGCTATCTCAGTATGACCGCACGCTGGGATATCCTGCGCGTGTTCCTCGATCCGATCCGCAATCCCACAATCCTGCTGGCCGCAGCTTACGCGATACGACGTTTGCCCTATACAGTTCGGGCAGTAACCGCCGGACTGGAACAAACCCCGGAAGACCTGGAAGAAGCCGCAGCCGGGTTCGGTGCCGGTCCACTGCGCCGCTTGACGAAGATAACCATCCCCTTGATCAGCGCCAATCTGGTGGTAGGAGCCCTGTTCGCGTTCAGCTTCTCGATGCTGGAAGTCTCAGACTCGCTGCTGCTGGCCCAGAAACCACAATATTATCCGGTCACCAAGGCTATTTTTGAATTATCGCAAATGCTCGGTCAAGGCAGTTATGTCGCCTGCGCGTTCGGGGTCTGGACCATGTTGTTCCTGGCCTTTACCCTGGCAGCAGCAGCCACCTTGCTCGGACGCAAAATCGGCTCGTTGTTCCGGTTCTGAAAATATATCCAGAGATTATTTGTATTCATTAAAGACCATGATATAATAGTTGCAGGAGGATATCATGGATATTATGAAAATCTTATTGCCGGGCGTTCTGTATATCGTATTAATTTATGGTATGTATATATGCTGGAAAGCATATAGAGTAAATAGAAAATTTGCGTGGAGAATATTAGTCTTTTACTACTTCTATACATTTATTTCCTTGTGCTTTATAGACTTTATGGTAATTCTACCAGAAAATCTGAGACAAAAACACATCAGAAATAATAAATCGGCTGTTAATAATACTAACAACAAAACCCCATATAAACGCAAAGCAAACTCTTTTCCGTTTATGCAGATTCTACTTGTTGGTGCCCTTTCATTATTAGCTAAGGAAGAAGCTAAAACAAAAGAAAAAGACTCTGACAGGCAACCGGAAATGAGCTAAAAACAATTACCTTGCAGTCTTCCAGAAACTATGGCCGAAATCCCCGGTATCATTCATTTCGGTGCGCCAGCGTTCGAGTTCTTTCTGCATGTTGCTCAAGGTATCATGATATGCGTTGTCATCAGCCAGATTATTGAGTTCGCATGGGTCATTCTCCAGATCAAAAAGCTGGACGGTATGGCAGCCGTTAACCGCGTACTCAATCAACTTCAGGTTACCCTTGCGATATCCACGCTGAAATCCTTTGTAACCATAAAACAATTCATTCCTGACTTCTGATTGAGGATTATCAATCACCGGAGTCAAGCTCAGACCTTCAACCGTCTCAGGTATATTCAATCCGGACAAATCACACAACGTCGGAAATATATCGATCAGGTAGCAGAAAGCGTCGGAACGCCGGTCTGCCGGAATCCCCGGCCCAGCCATGATCAACGGCACCCGGACACTGTGCTCATAAAGATTCTGTTTACCCATCAGGCCGTGCTGCCCGACCGCCAAACCATTGTCTCCGGCAAAAACAATTATCGTATTATCCGCCTGCCCGATTTCTTCCAGCACATCCAGTACCCGACCGACCTGTTCATCGACATGAGCGATAATCGCATAATAATCGGCGATATGCTGCCGGATGTCTTCCGGCATACGGGGATGGGATGCCAGAAGTTCATCACGTATATAAAGGTCACCATTATCGAACGGATGCTGCATCATCAGGTTTTCCGGGAGAGATACCCTGCTGGCCGGATACTGTTCCAGAAACCGTTTGGGATACTGCCTCGGGTCATGTGGCGCGATATGGGCCAGATAGGCAAAAAAAGGCTTACCGTCTTTAGCCGCTTCGGAATCAGGGTAATCCCGTAAAAACTCGATCATTGAATCGGAAAAAACCTCCGCAGAATGTTTTCCATTCTCCTTGACCTTTTCAAAAGGCTGGACATACTGCTCGATCTCTGGAGCATTATAGCCGCCGTCCGGATCATATTTACCGTCCGGATCAAAATCATGAACCGGAGAATGCCAGTGACCATTGCAGGCTTCATACCACCCCTTCTCCTGTTTGAACCCGAAAATCTTGCCGCCGGTTTCAAAACATCGCGCATGGGATTCTTTATCCTGATGCCATTTACCGACATGACAGGATACATAATCATTCGTCCTGAAATATTCTGGCATGGCAATATGTTCCAGCGGAATAATTTGACCATGATCATAAATATTAAATAATGAGCGTCCGGTCAACATCATGGCGCGACTCGGCTGACAAACCGCCCCGGCGGTCCCTCCCATAATGTGGGCGTGAGTAAAAGTAGTTCCCTGTTTCATCAAACGATCCAGATTAGGTGTATCAATTTCCTTATTTCCCATACCGGAAATAGTATCAAAACGTTGATCATCAGTAAAGATAAACAGAACATTCGGTCTACTCATAATAATTTTCCTTATTTTTTATATTCATAAGATTGTATAATTAAGATACCGGATTAATCCCGAATTTAACATAGCATGAAGCAGAAAACACATGTCATTTTTCATTAATAAAACAATCAGGAAAAATTTGCAATCAACGGATATCAAGGATAAATTAAAACAAACAAAGGTTAATAAAAATGTCTTTTTACTGTACAGAAAACAATCCACTTTTATGTTTAAAAAAAATCTTATCCCCCATGCCGGATAAGATTTATTTACAACCGTCAATTCTGTGGAATATAACAGTTGGCCGGAACTGGGGCGGCAATATAAGTTCAGACGTAGACGACTATCGTCTTACTTTCGTTCGCGGTGGCCAGGGGCGGTATTGGATCAACGATCATGAAATCTCGCTTGAGCGTGGACGTGTTATATTTATTGCCCCGGGAAACCGTTTGAGAATGACCCAAAAACCTGACTCTCCTCCGCATTTGGTGACCGGACCACTCAACTTGTTTCATCGAAACGGCAATAAAGTACTCGTTCCTCCAGTTAACTCATTCGGCATTGCTTTGCTTTCCAATGACATTTTCAAGATGGAGCAACTCTTCGTCAATCTGGCTGAAACATATGAAAAAAGAAATGATCCCCTATACAGGAATTGCCTTGAATCATGCATTCATACAATTCTGATGAATATATTCCGCGAAACGGAAATCCACCTTTCAGGCGGTTGCGATTCTAGAATTGAAAATGCCCGACAATACCTGCGGGACCATCCGCTTGAAGACATCAACTGGACCGAATTAGCTAGAAAAAACTATCTGTCCCGGGACTATTTCAGCAAAATGTTTACCCGTGCCACAGGAATGTCGCCCAAATCATATCATTTACAGATTAAAATGGAATATGCCAATTTTCTCCTCAACAGTTCTGCTTTATCAATTCAGGAGGTTGCTGATTTGCTGGGTTACGCCGATGCATTTATCTTTTCAAGACAATTCAAACGTTCGTTCGGCGTAAGCCCGTCACAAGTGCGTAAATAAAAGCCTGTTTTTATTCCTGTAATTTTCTGAAACAATACAAGACTGTCCCGAATTGATTTGAACCGCGTGCCAATTGTTTTTTCTCTATTCGAGCCGGATCATTGAACCGGACACCGATTTGTCGAATAAACAATTTTGAACCTAAAATACTTCCTTCGGTGAAATGTCTGGTTCGCTGCAGGAAACGAACGTGCATTGATTCTTTTTTCCGTGCTTTGTCTCGTGCGGCATATATTTCTTCACTGGACGCGCCGCTCTCTGCCGTGATAATCCGTGCCATCTCACCACGAAAGAACGCAAAAAGTTCGATATCTGTCCATTGCGATGTATCTCCGGTCGTGATATTGGGTTTCATATGTTTGACGAAATTATGATAAAACATATGTTTGCCGCTTCGACAGTACCGTCCCCATGTTGTAAAGTGATAATCAGCCGGATCGTTCTTCAAGCCTGCGCGAACCGGGTTCAGTTCTACGTAGATTACGCAAGCGGCCACTGCGTTGATTTTCTCGAGAATCGTACTTTTGAATCGTCCGCCCCAAAGTTGTCCGGTCCTATCTCGAGTTTCATTATAAACGCAGGTAAATTGCCTCTGATAAGCTGACATAAACCGGCTGATATCGATCATTTTAAAGGCAACTTCCTGGCATTGCGCCTTATTGTCTATGCTGATAACCGGATTTTGGGGTTTGAATTTTGAGGTATTTATCATTGATTTGTAATAAGCGTTATGCCGTTTCACGATAACCTCCAGCGGCGGCAGCTCATCCGGTCCTGGGGCGTAAACCACCAGATGGAAGTGATTTCCCATCCAGGCGACTGAAATGACTTCGATCAAAAAGTAATCGCAAAGGTTTTTAAGCAGTCTGAAGCCATATTCCTTATCCATCTCCGAGAATGGATGTTCTCCTTTAACGCAGCCAATGCGATTATAAAGATGATAATAGCAACCTTCTTCGTCAACTTTCATCCGATAACCCATTTTAAATCCTCCAAATTAGTCAGGTTATCGATAATATACACGTTGAAATCAGTTTTGTAAATAGTTATACCGTTTAATTTTTATTAATTCGTAAAATATTGTCAATACAAATCTTAAGTCAATCCTCAATGCGATACAACGGGGAATTTCTTTTGCGGAATTCTCCAGGCGTCATTTTGCTTTGACTATTGAATACCCGGTAGAAAGTTTCAATGTTCTTAAAACCACAACTTTCAGCAATATTCTTTATTGAGTCATCCGTGCCAGCTAATAAAGCTCGAGCTTTTTTTAGTTTTTCCGCTATCAGAAAATGATGGGGAGTTACCCCTAAATGCTCTTTGAATAAATTTTGAAAATACGGCACACTAATCCCACTCTTCGTCGCCAACTGTTGAACACTGACAACCCGACCGGGATCCCGGGCAATACGCTTCAAAGCCCGCTCTACTGCAGGAGGATATTCAGGGACGAATCGCTTTGAGGAAGCGGAAATCTGCCAGAGGACAGTACTGAATATCCACTGCCCCAGAATGTCTAAATCGGTAGAGTCATCATGATAAGCCGCCATCGCTTCAGCAGCAAAAGTGTCAAGATAGTCAAGGTCATTCCAATAATTAACGCGTGGAAAGAAAGGAGTTTCAGCACGAGAATAAGTAAAACCAAGGACAATACAACGATATGGATCTTCAGACCATCGATCAAAAATCGTGGTATCCCCGGGGGAGTGAATGAAAACAGTACCGCGTTTGAACAAACGCCTTTCCCCGTTAAATAAAAAAAATACACCGCCTCCGGTAAGAATCTCCATAAGAATAGCTCCTGGAGCAATTGTTTTTGGATTGATATCCCGGTCCGGAGCCTGATAATAGCGGACATACTGCAGTTCAGACGGAAAACTTTCAATTATTTTTGAAATCCCCATACGATATTAATGAATGTTCCCGTTGTTTTTTTAAGAATTGCCAATTGATTTTAATAGTAACGCAGTGTAGATTTATTTTCAAATTAACTTTTGCAAAAAAGGAGTATTAAATGGTGATAAGAAAAATCTTAACAGGCGGACTGCTTCTATGCAGTCTGGGTCTTACTCAACCGGTAATGGCACAGGATAATCCTTCTAGACAAACGATAGAGGTATCCGCTCGTGGAGGCTTACCCAACTTCACAGCCAAGTTAAAATCAGGGAAAAGTGTAAAAATCGGCTATCTTGGCGGCAGCATAACCGCACAACCCGGCTGGCGCGTTCTCAGCCGTGAATGGTTTCAAAATAAATATCCCAAGGCCAAAATATCCGAAATAAATGCCGCAATCGGCGGAACCGGATCAAACCTCGGAGTATTCAGGGTTGAACATGACGTATTATGCCAAAAACCAGACTTGTTATTCGTCGAGTTCGCGGTTAATGACGGCAGAACTCTACCGGCGAACATCAGAAAGTCGATGGAAGGAATTGTCCGGAAAACCTGGAAGGCTTTACCGGATTGCGACATATGTTTTGTTTATACAATGACAGCGGGAAATTTGAAGGAAATGCAAAAAGGCAAAATGAGTCGTTCCGCGTCAACGATGGAAGAGGTAGCTGATTATTACAATATCCCGACAATCCATATGGGACTCGAGATTGCGGCGCTGGAAAAGGCCGGAAAGCTGGTAATGAAAGCTCCGAATGCAAACTTGCAGCAGGTTTCCGGCAAGGAATTAAACGAAGAAGCCAAGATACAGACCGATGAAAAGGGGCGTATCACATTTTCCAAGGACGGCGTTCACCCCTATCCGAATACCGGACACGTCTTGTATTTGAAAGCTATCATAAGGTCAATGGACAAAATTCTCCCGGCAGGCAAACCCGGCCCACACAAATTAGCCGCATCGAAAACAAAAGATAACTGGGAAAAGGCTGAAATGATCCCGGTTAATAAATGCAAGATGTCCGGCCCATGGAAGAAGCTCGACCCAAAATCAAACTCTCTGGCGAAAAATTTCCGCAATCGGGTTCCTTCACTCTGGCAGGGAAAACCCGGCGCGGAACTTAAGTTCAAATTCATAGGAACAAAAGTCGCGGCATACGACCTTGTCGGTCCGTCATGCGGATACGTTGAGGCCACGATTGACGGGAAAAAAATAAAGTCCCGCAGAATGGACAAATATTGTTCTTATTACCGGTCCTCCATTATGAAAATAGCGGACGGGCTTGAGAATAAAGTTCATGAAGTAGTCATCAGAGTACTTCCGGATAAATTTGACAAGAGCAAGATTCTTGCTAAGCATAGACTGAAAGATCTTGAAAAGAATCCGAAAAAATATGAAGACACCGACTGGTATGTCGGCGCTGTTTTCATTATAGGCAAAATGGTCGATTGAATCCAATAATCAACCATATCAATAAAAAAAGCTCCGCAATTTACGGAGCTTTTTTTGTGTGGATAAAAGAACTCAGAAATTACGGTTAAACCGGCTTACTCCTGTCATATCGTTCAGGTGCGACAAAGTTATCTGACGTTCCATGTCAACACAGTACATCAGGTCCCTGATGGAAATCAACGCAATGATAAAACCTTTTTCCGTCAAAGGAATGTGTCTGATATGGTTCTGGTACATTTTCCTGATTGTACTTTGAACATTGTCTTTGATATCAGCTGTGACCATATCAGAAACCGCAATTTCGGATACTTTCTTGTCGCTCATACAACCATCCGCAGCACAACAACGCAGGATATCGCGTTCAGTACAGATACCGGCGTACTCACCTTTGATTTCAGGATTCTTCTCAACCAGAACAGCGCCGATTTCTTTCTCTATCATATGTTTAGCAAGCTCATGCACCAGCATATCTCCGGGAACGGAATACAGCGGAGGATGTTTGCGTTTCAGTCTTTCGGCTAGAACCAGTTTCATTGTCATTTTCATCAATTATTTCTCCTGTAGCAAAAACATGATTGTTTTCTAAAGATATTATAGCCCTGACGGAAGAAAAATCAATTCCATTCAGCAATTTTACTTAAAAGAAAAACGGGAATCATTCATGACAGGCAGCAACCGGCATAAATGATCCCCGGAGAGAAGGCTATTTAAACAGTATCTCTGACATCAAAATTCGATATTCTCAGGTATTCTCCTCTGTTATCAAAGACCCTTTGGCGTATTTCAGGGCCAGATTTTCAGGGGAGTCAACCGGGGCACCGGTAATGACTTTGATATTGTGTTCCAGGAAAAGGCTTTGAGTAACAACTTCCATTACTCCGGCCACGATTACATCAATATTTCTATTCATCAACCATTCGGGTATCAGTCCGGACATATGCCGCGGTAAATAATGCAGCGCGACGCTCAATATGCCATTATCCTGGTCATCCAGTCTGACCAGCGCAAATTGTTCGCAAAGCCCAAAGTGTACACATAGTTGTTCTTTGACACACGGAATCGCAATCAACATTTATTCTCTCCAGTAGAATTTAATCGTTCCTTTATTAAAATTCGCGGGGCAAGGACATGATTACCGGCAAAGTGCATCGAACTTCAGCCAGAGTTCCTTGATATAAGGCGCGGCAGCCGAATCGGAAAATTCGACAACAGGTTTCTGTTCCAGTTGAGCTCTGGTGAAATTCCGGTCATATGGAACTCCACCCAGCCACTCCGCTTCTGAATTTAACGCATAATCTTTTATTTTTTGAGTCATCTCAGGATTCAAATCATGTTTATTTACGCAAATCGCGGCGGGAATGTCAAAATGCCGCGTCAATTTATATACGCGATCCAAATCATGCAACCCGCTGACAGTCGGCTCCGCAACCAGCAAAACCTGATCAACGCCACTCAATGAAGCAATTACCGGACAGCCGATTCCGGGAGGACCGTCACTGATGATGAGCTCATTACTCATTGACTCGGCAGTTTGTTTGGCTTTTTTTCTGACTTCTGAAACAAGTTTGCCGGAATTCTCGCCGCCGGTTTGCAAATTGGCGTGAATCATCGTGCCGTGAGTTGTTTCAGATTTAATAACGTGTCCGCTCAAGCGTTTTTGCATCAGTCCGGCACCAAGCGGGCAGTTATCGACACATACCCCGCAACCTTCGCAAGCAAGATGATCATGACACAGCTTCCCCTGCTCCACCTTCAAAGCCTCAAACCGGCAAAGTTTGACGCAAAGCCCACAGGCAACACAGATATTGTGTTCAAATGACGGTTCATAGCCGCAGAAAAACTCTTCTGAAACACTCGTTAATGGCGGGAGCAGCATGTGCATATCTGCCGCATCAACATCGCAATCGGCAATAACACAGTTCCCGGCCAGGACCGCAAAAGAAGCTGAGATGCTGGTTTTCCCGGTTCCGCCTTTGCCGCTTAACACAAGATATTCTTTCATTGTTCAAAACCTTTCTCCAGCCACTTGGCCACCGTATCTATACCGGAGGTAAAAGCATTATTCCGGCGATAAACGACTTCGCCGCGGGAATACAGTTCGGCAACTTCCCGGGAGTCGGCAATAGCCGCGATCAATTCAATTCCTTCCGTCTCACAATATTCCTTAACCCGATCATCGCCGCTGCCGTCACGATTAACAACCACACCAAACGGCATCTTCATTTCACGTAACGCCGCCACTGCCAGTTTAAGGTCATGCAGACCGAACGGAGTCGGTTCAGTCACCAGAATAACCACGTCACTGCCGCTGACCGCCGCCAGCATTGAGCACGAGGTTCCGGGAGGCGAGTCAATAATACAGAGTCCGTTACCGTCATAACGGGACTTTAACTGCCTGATCAACGGCGGCGCCATCGTCTCCCCGACATTCAGGCTGCCGCTGACGAGGTTGATATCCTGATACGAGCCGGTCGATATTTTACCGGTAACCCGGCTGACCTCGGTAATAGCCCCTTCAAGACAACTCAGCATGCATCCACCGCAACCGTGACACAATTCGGGGAAATACATTACACCGGACGGCAATACCGCAATTGCATTGAAACGGCACACCTCAGCACATTTACGACAAGTTGTGCACAGTTTTGAATTGAATTCATAGGACGGCACCTTGGCGTCAACTGACAAACAGGAGTCTGATTTCAGGAAAAGCAAACAATCAGGCGCTTCAACATCACAATCCAGCAGGGTGACATCCCGCGTTTCGCTCATGGCACAAGCCAGATTAACCGCCAGTGTCGTTTTACCGGTTCCCCCCTTACCGGAAGCAATCGCTAATTTCATTTTAAAAACTCCAATATAATTTTATTATTGATCTTGATCATCCAATGTATCTTCATTAAATTTCTTTTCACGCTTATTAGTATCAAATTCAATAACCGGACCGCCTTCGATTCTAATAGCTTTGCCGCTGACAATAGCTTCGGCTATCTTCTTTCGAGCGGATTTAACAATATTTCCAAATGTCTGACGCGACACTCCCATCTTTTCCGCCGCCTGTTCCTGGTATAATTCTTCGAGATCGGCCAATTGAATTGCCTCAAGTTCATCATGTCCAAGAGAGATAGTCTCCAAGAAACGCATCGGCACTCCTTGGGGCTTGAAATAAGTCACTTCAGGTTTTATTGATATTTTTCGGTTTTTATAGGGTCGGGGCATCTGCGTTCCTACTCTAGTTATTAGCATATGCCAACAATACATGCCCAAAATCATTTTGTCAAGAGTAATAAGTCAGAAATAAGAATAAAACAAGAATCATCTCGCAAATCAGATGGATGGAATCGAAAACAAAAGACATAGACCCCAAGAAAAACAAAAAACTAACACAATAATCTATAACAACTTACAAATAAATTAAAATCAAACGGTAAAACTATTATTATTAAATCGGCCCTAATATTTCTCCGGTGAATTGAAATAAACCTTTTTTGTGCCATATTGACATAAGCAACAGGAGAAGGCTATGAGAGAAGTGATTATTATTTCGTGTTTATGCATCAGTGCTATACTGGCGGCAGGAGAGGATAAACGTCCTGAAAACTGGGCGAAGCCCTTAACCCTCAGCGGAGTTCCGAATTTCCATCGGGTTGACAGCAAGCTTTACCGCAGCGCGCAACCCACCGCCGGAGGCATGAAAAATCTCCAGAAATACGGTATCAAAACAATAATCAATCTGCGCAGTTTCCATTCCGACAAAGATGAAATAGGCAAACTTCCCTTAAAACAATACCATATCAAAATCAATACCTGGCATCTTAAAGACGAACACGCAATAAAATTTCTCAAGATTATCAGCGACCCGCAAAATCAGCCGGTCCTGGTACACTGCCAACACGGCGCCGACCGGACCGGAACCATGTGCGCAGTCTACCGGATCACAATTCAAGGATGGAACAAACCGGACGCGATCAAGGAAATGAAAGAAGGCGATTACAATTACCATTCGGTCTGGACTAATTTGATCAAATGGCTGGAAGAAACCGATATGAAAAAGCTTAAAAAATCCGCAGGAATCTCTGAACAGAAATCTCAAACCATGGTCTCAGCCGCCGCCAATCCAAAATAAAGAGAACAAGCTTATTTTTCTACAGCAAAACAAACTTCAACTTAAGTTAAAATAACCCAATTATCCTGTTAGAAATAATTTTAACGAAAAACTTATTATGGAAAATCCCCAGCAATTTGAAGTTCCAAAAGATTTTGACCTGCCGGAAGAATTAATTACCCCTGCCCCGCGGCCCTTGCCTGAACACGTAACCAGCGACTTGAAACATCTTAAATTATTCATCCAGATATGTCTGTTTATCGGAGCTCTCTGCTGTTTCGGACTGGCCCGGACAATGTGGATAAACCGCCTCGCACTCTATTTTCTACCGCTGGCGTATCTTGACTGGATCGGCATCGGGCTGATCATAATTCAATTGGGACATCTGCTGTTAAGCCGGAATATGCCACACCGCCTGACATTATTCCAAAACGGGATACCGGCTCCGGCCAGGATCGAAAAGCTCGAAAAACGTCCGGGAATGACTCTTAACGGCATGCCGACCCAATACGCCTACAACGCAATTATCACAATACGCGTCCCCGGTTCGCCGGAAACGGATGTTCTCGAAGTTCAATCGCAGATACTCCCGGACAAAAATTCCTGTATTTGCACCTACAAAGTCGGCGACTATGTATCGGCGCTATGTCGACCAATGGAACACGGAGTCAATGTAAATCTCTACGGTTTTCTCAATATAAGCAAAACCGAGGGAGTGATAAAAAAAGATGAAAAAAAGAAGACGACCTTCAAGGAGATAGTCATAGTAATATCACTGTTACTACTGCTGCCCGGCCTGTTTTTTATTATTTTCGGCTGTTCCTATGCTTACAACAATTACAGTCCGCTTAATTTTCAGTTTTCCCTGGTGTGGCCGGCTTTCGCCATCGGAGCGGTAATCGGTCTTGCTGTAATGGTCTGGTGGTTAGTCTCCAGTCGACGGAAAAAAAGAGCATTCGACGCAGCGAACCGGGCCGCGGTTGAAAAGGGCGAAGCAACGGAATATTTCACCGATTTCTGGCATGGTTCGGGATTTGACAAGCTACTGCTTATAATTATTATGGGCGTTGGAATTCCTTTGATGTGTTCTCTGGTTACCTATTGCGGGGCTATAACGCTAAATGCGTGGCTGGATGATTCTGAAGCACAGGTTGAGATAGTTGATATCGACAAGCTGGTAATGAAAACTCACGCTTATATGTTTAGAGAATACGTAATTGAATATCACTTCCCGGGCGACAAGAAAAAACGCTCATTTACCACCTCCCCTTTTCATATTGCGGCTTTCGGCAACAGCAAGGGCGGAGCGGTAGCGGTCCATAGCGGCGCATTAGGCTGGAAATGGATAAAAAAAATAGCCCCGCTATAATTACATTATGATTTTCTGAACCGGACCGGCGTCATGCCGGTTTCCTGCTTGAACTGGCGAATGAAAAAATTCACTGAACTGTAATTAAGTTGATCGGCAATTTCCGAGATAGTCAGATTCGAATTCGACAATAAAGTTCCGGCGCGTTCAATCCTGGCTCGAACAACGTACGCTTGAGGCGAAACGCCTTTCAAACTTTTGAACAACCGGGTGAAATGGTCTTTGCAAATACACATTTCCGCCGCCATCGCCGATACTTTATATGCCACTTCAGGATTGCGGATAATGCGTTCGCAAAGTTTGTCTATATCCGGCGCATAACGATTGAAAGAAACAATACCGGGTTCAGGCAGAATTTTCTTCAAAGCCGCAGTCAGCCAGAAGTCAGCGTTGTCAAAGTTTCTATCCACACCGGCGGAAATCGCGTTCCGCAGCAGTTCTCCGATAAATTCAGTTTGAGTTAATTCCCGGTACAAATAATCCTTACCGGGAATTGCGGCTCCGTGACAATCGAAATGGCAAGCCGCCACAATCAACGGATCTTCCGGATCATGCACCGCCTCGCCGGACGTACCTGGAAAAAAGACAAAAACACTTCCACTCGCAAGCTGGTATTCCCGCTCATTCAGGGTCATCCGGCCGGAGCCGTCAAGGACCATCCACACGTCATAATCGGTCATGGGGCCGAACGACCAGCTCCATTCAGGGGGGCAATGATGCAAACCGCCGCCGGTAAATTTAAACTTATAATTCATTTTATCGTATTAATACTATTTTATATCGACATCGTGCATTGATAAATATAAATATAATCTTTATTATATAATAAATCAAATAAATAACGGGAACAAAATGAAGCCGGATTACAAAAGGAAACTGGAAAAGCTTGATCGCGAAATGAATCTTGAGCGAGTCAGAGAGGTTCAAACGCAAATCGACCAGGCATTGAATTTTGATAATGTCGATGAACTGCAATACTACATTCGTTATCATAGTCCGGAGATATGGCCGGTATATCCCGGCTGCGAATGCAAAAACGATGTTGAAAAAGACCTGATGACTTCTTTGAGCTTTATCAAAGGTGGTTTTATTATTGGAATGCCGTCTTTTTTCAAGATTTCCACCGAACTCGGAAACTATGGAATTATTCATTCACTGTTTGGCGGCAAAGCGCTTTATCATGAGAACCAGTGCAAATGGCTGGAACCGGTTCCCGGCATGAGTCTGGAGTCTTTTATTGACAAAGGAGTTCCCGAGCTCAACCGAGGTATAGTTGGTCAACTGACAGACAGAATTCACGCCATGCTGGACATTCTGGCCGAATACGAGAATCTGTCCGGAATTCCAATCAGTCCGATCGACGTCTTCGGAGTGCTGGAAACCGCCTGTGCATTAATCGACCCGGCCATGCTCATTACTGAAATGATGTTGCATCCGGCAGAAGCGGCAAGTTTTTTCGACTTGATTCTTCAAACCACTATCAACTACAATGTCATGATCGAGAAAACCTTTGAAAAAGAAATTCGGTCGGGTAGAATAGTCACGTTTAAATCGCCATTCAGTGATTATCATGAATACCGGATAGTCGAAGATTCCTCAATCCTGCTGTCGCCGGAACTTTACGCGGAATTCTGCCGGAAGTACAACGAGATCATGTTTGAAAAATTTGCCCCCGGCGGCGGCGCGGTTCATTTCTGTGGCAACGGCAGCCATCTGGTTGACGAAGTATTGCGAACGAAGGGATTGAAACATTTTGATCCGGGGCAAATAGAGTTTTATGATTTTGACGATTTGTACAAGAAACTGGCAGAGGCCCGTGTAAGTTCGTCTTTCAGAACTGAAAAAAAGATTGACCAGGCTGCAATCAGAAACTATTTGAATCGTCCCGGTCTGGTCATGACCGCATTTGCGTCGGGCGACAGTGACGATGTCTATCGAAGCTTATTTTCAATTCGCATCAAATAATTTTAAATTAAGGATAAAAAGGAAAGATCAAAAAATGAAACTTAAATGGCTGAAACACTCGGATCTGGCAATTAATAAACGCCCCTGTGTCAAACGGGACGAATATCTGGATTACATGACTTTCAAACGTAATGACCGGGCTTTATACACTGAGATATTCGGGCCTATCGTCGGACTGAAAGAGGAATGGGAGGAACAAGGCGCAACAAAGGAAGAGCTGGATATGTCAGCATTTACCTACCGCGCCCCGATGATTCACCACATCGGCGTCAATACCAGCTTCATGCTGCCGCCGTCAAAGATCATTGAAGACAACGACCAGCAAACCGTCTCACTCGACGGTCTTGGCCGCCGGATGGTCCTGAAAAAAGGTTATGCCACAATCCCGCTGCCGGAAAATTATCCGGTTACCAATATGGAAGACTGGCTGAAGATCAAACCGTTTTGCGAATTCACAGAGGAGCGCGTGGCCGGAGACTGGCTGGAGCGGGCAAAAGCGGCGCGGGACGCCGGTTACGCTTTGCAAATCGGCATTCCCGGCGGTTTCGACGCGCCGCGCCAGCTTTTCGGCGAGGAAGCAATCTGCTATGCCGCATTTGACTGTCCCGAGGTTATTCACGACATTCTCAATACCATTTCAGATACCGCATTAAAAATCTTTGAACGGATCACCTCGGAAATCCAAATTGATATCCTGAGCGTTCACGAGGATATGGCCGGAAAATCCGGGCCGATGTTCGGTCCCGACCTCATCCGGGAATTTATCAAACCGTATTATCTGAAATGCTGGAACTACCTGCGGGAGCGCGGAACTGTAATATTTGAGCAGGACAGTGACGGCAACATGAACCCGGTAATCGACGTGTTTCTGGAATGCGGCCTGAACTGCATGTATCCAATGGAACCCGGCAGCGGCATGGACATTGTCAAAATCCGCGAAAAATACGGCGACAAACTGGCCTTTTACGGCGGTTTGGACAAATATGCTTTGCGAGGAACGAAGGAAGATATCCTGAACGAACTTGAATATAAAGTTCCACCGATAGTTGCTTCCGGCGGGTGCGTGTTCGGACTGGACCACCGCATTCCAAACGGCGTACCGCTGGAAAATTACAGATACTATCTGGCTAAACTGCAGGAAATCATCGCCCGGGAAGAAAAGAAACTCAATATTCAAATATAATCTTACATGCCGGAATTGTCGCCCACCATGATATTTCGACATAGTCCTTGACGCACGGCAATACCATTATCCCTGGCATTGCCGTCATCGATACATTGATTACCTGCAATTATCACGTTTTTAGCATGATCAAGGCAAATAGTTCCCCCGTAATTTTTTTTACTCGGCAAGCGGTTCGGGTTGATGAATTTATTATTCCTGACGATAATATTCTCAGCGGACCATACAGCCAAAGGCTGCCACTGGCTGTTTCGAATAGTATTACCGGTTAACAATATATTTTTCGCGACCGGATAAGTACCGGGAAAATAATCGTCTTTTTGCGGGTCTATGCCACCGCCGATAAAGACATCGGCGGGTGGGCGCAACGCGGTATCGCAATTTTCAATTGAATTGTTGCGAATAATGATATTACGCGGCGGATATCCGATATGCCAGCGTTTCCAGCGGATAACTGAATGAACAACCAGAGCGGGATAGGCTGTATTGAGAATTCGATTGTTTTCAATTATTCCGTTAGGCTCTCCTATATAAAGGCCATGACACAAACCGTTTTTTATGGTATTGTCACAGATATAAAACTGACCTGAACCATAGCTTGAGGTGTTGAAAATTATCGCCTGATTGTTGATATTCTTCGGGATGGCCCGGTCGAAAACAGCCGTTACATAATGCTTGGCCTGCCCCTTCCCTTCGACAAAAGTCCATTTGAAGCTTTGTAATTTTGCCTTAAATCCAGTGGGTGAAAAATCCCGGTTGAAAAACTCGTAAGTATCGCCGACAATAAACGCATCCGCAGCCTGCC
This sequence comes from Victivallales bacterium, assembly GCA_963676655.2. Classification (GTDB taxonomy): domain Bacteria; phylum Verrucomicrobiota; class Lentisphaeria; order Victivallales; family Victivallaceae. The sequence continues at coordinate 204,947 of CAXXKX010000005.1, forward strand.
AGTACATCAAGTCAAGAATCCGCAGGGTGTTGTCGTTAATTCTCTTAAATCCGCCGCCGAGAAAATAACTGCTGAAATGCAAGGCGTCGTCATGGGTAAATTCAAGATAATTGTTTGCCATCTTAAAATATCCCAGCGAGTTGTGGATTTCAAAACCACTGTGGGAAGCCCAGACTTTTTCCGTTCCCGGTCGCGGCATGACTTTGCAGTTGGTAATCTCCAAAGATTTATTTCTCCTGCCGTTTATCGCCGATGACGGAACTCCGTATATTTTGATATTATCGATAGAGACATCATTGTTTTCGTCTACAATAATTCCGACCGCAAAAAAATGCGTTTTACTTTTAAAAATCGCCCACATTCCCGGCTTTGCGCCGCGCATTTGCGCCTTGTCACGGAAAGAGAAACGCAATATATCCGGTCCGATCATTTTATGGGATTGTGCGATGCGCCAGTAAAAATTAAAACTTTTCGTGGTACGGTTATTTATGGCAGGCTCCCAGCCCCTGACCGCGTAAACATGAAAGTCATCCGGAATTGGTTTGCCGTTGTAAGAAACCTTATAATCAACGGTCAGCTTATCGGGATTGACATTGACAATCCGCCCCTTGAATCCCAACGGCATTCTATCCCAGTTCCAGTCTATCGTGAAGTTTTTCAATTGAACCCGTTCGCACTCGAGAATCCGGAAAAAGCCGCCCAAAATCTCTTTACCCCGGGGCAGATTTAAGTCCTCGAAAATAAATTCAGAGCCCTGCCCGTCAAAAATAAAGTCCTTCATGCCGATAAGATTAAGCGTATAGATTCTCCGGGTATAATGGTTGTATTCCTTTCCCTGGTCACGTTGGTCAACCGTGGTCTTCAGAAAATTATATTTGCCTTGGGGTACAATAAGTTTATGAATATTATTCTTCCTGCAATAATCCAGGGCTTTTTGCAAAGCTACAGTATTGGCCTGCGGAGCGCCTTTCTCAATCAAGCCGAAATCAGCGGCATTGGCCACTTTGCCATCTGCAACTGGATAGCGTATTTTAAACGGCAATGGACCCGGTATTTTTTTCAGTATTTCTTTCTCAACGGCAGCTATCTCTGATTCGCCGGCATTTTTACCGATTTTCCGGATATTGGAGTCTGACAAGCTTTTACGGATGACGGCGGCCTGTTTTTCAGCATCACCGGCAAATGCGCCTGAAGTAGTTTGAAAAGCGGAGATAAATGCGGTCCCGCTAAATTCGGCTCCGTGTTTTTTGACCGGATAGTATTTGATATAATGCTTATTATCCACCCTGCGGTCCCAGAAAAAGCTGTTGAAACGCTCCGGTAACCGATAAACACAAACCCCGGCAATACCGGTCCCGGGGTTGAAAACGCCTATCCAGTCGGTTAAGCCGGTATCGATGAATTTATTGCCATGCTTGAAAGTACCTTTATTCAGTTGACCGGAGAAGGTCAGCCACCGGCTGTAAGGCTTGTCCCAAATGGACATGAACATATACATATTAAGTAATTTGGCGGTATCACCGACAACCTGAAAATGAAATGACTGCTCAAGCCCTTGCGGGGTTAAAGTAATCGTGGATTTATGCGCCAGCGGACCAATTACTGACTCCTTTAAAACTTTAATAATTTGCCCACGCAAAGACTGTGATTTTACCCCGGTTAATTTTACTTCTCTGCCATCGACCAGAATTTTCAATGATTTGACAATCTCACCACCGTGTCCAGTGCCGACAAAAGGCTCCTGTCCTTTAGGAACTTTGTTTTTGATAACCGCTCCCATCCAGCCGCTGCCGACTAAAACCGGTTTATTCCTGAAATCCAGTTTATGGACTGTCCAGGCGAACCGGGACTCCAATTCAGCCCGATAATCTCCACTGAACAAAACCAGTTCAGTGTGTTTCGCCGGAGCGCCATTAAGAGCGGTTAGCGACAGAAGACAGAATATGACAAGATAGATTTTTCGCAATAAATTCATGTTTCTCCAGATATAAAGTACAATGAGAGCAAGTTGTTTCCGATGCAGGATTCAATATCAAAGCTTTTCCTGACCAAGGCCCCACCAAGGATAGGCCCAACCACCAAGTTGGGTACTCCATATTTTCTTGTTTAAAATATTCTTAACTTCAGAGTAGCCGAAGTTTTTGGAATGACCGTCGACAAAGAGGACATTTGACGAAGATTGACCGTGGCGCGGATAAATAATATAACCGCCGGAATACCATGCCTCAGGATAAATCAACCATGAATATCCCGTTGTTTCACCGCCACCGGTTGGCAAATCCCGATGTCCGGAGTCCGCAAACAAGAGCATCGCCGAGTGCCGCTTGATCTTTGAAAGTTTCTGGATATCGTACAGTCTGGTAAAATCATTATAGCCGTATGATGGGGCGTCATACATATCCACGTTGGACGGAGAGAAGGCAAAGGGATCAGCCGCACAGGCAAACAGGTTTTTACGCTGTTTGACATATTTTTTGTGTTCCTCCCTTACCCATTCCCGGTAAGGCAGGTAATCTTCATATTCATTCGTATAGTTCGCGATAACCAGACCTACCTGTTTCAAGTTATTGACACACGAAATACTTTTTGCTTTATCCCGTGCTTGATTCAAGGCCGGCAGCAGCATTGAAGCAAGAATAGCAATTATCGCAATCACAACCAGCAATTCAATCAATGTAAAAAACTGTTTTTCACGATGTTTCATTTTTCTTATTTCTTTCTTTTAAGTTAATGTTAGGCTTTACTAAAATCGTATTACTGTACACTGCATTACTTTCAACCAGGGCAACCAGATGATCAATAGCGGTCTTTCCCATCTTGACTCCTTTGAAATCAATAGGGTCGTTCAAAAACAGATCATCCGGAATGTCACGTTTATCAAACTGTTCCTGCAGCTGTTTTCTGATTTGTCCTTCAGAAACGACATGAAACAGTTCCCGTTCCTGTTGCCGGAATATATCCCACAACGGCAGGACCCATTGATCCCCGCCAAGACACATAAAACCAACCTTACTATCGGCGGGAATTTTCAACTGATTTATTTTTTGCTCCAGCTCATCCCTGACAGAGCTGAAATCCTCCGCGGCCCGGTAATCAATATTTTCCGAACCGAAATGATGACAATCAGCGTCTTTATAATATTTGAATTTAAAAATATTCCGACGATAATTTCCCATCCAGGAGTTTTCCCGTTCAATCATAATGATATGTTCACAGCCCCTGGCCCTTAAAGCCTGCATTGACTGTTCGATCAAATACATTTCGTCCGGTAATACCGAGGTCGAAATCACCTCTTTTATATTCCTTAACAGGAAAACAATTTTGCAGTCATTTTTCTGCAATTCAGTGTACAGTTCAATATTATTCAAATAATAACCGATCGCGTGGGGTATGGATATGACACCATCCACCTTATCGGCTATTAGCTCTTTCAGCGCCTCAGCTTCTTCCTCAACCGAACCGCAGTAGTATTTAAATTCATAATCCTCCGGCACATTCTCCATGACGGATTGAATAGTATTTTTGAAGATCGGGCTTTGCAGGCTGCGCCAATCACCTTTCAAGAACGATGTAAAAGCAATCTTTCTGGTGCGTTTATTATTTTTAGCCACAGCCAGACGGCGCGGCGACACCGAGTACACAATCTCACGCTCCTGCAACCGCTTCAAAGCCTGTTTGATGTTAATGCGACTGGTACCGTAGCGCAACGCGAGTTTCCGCTCCGACGGCAAGATACCTTGAATATGGTCGTTCTCGATTTCCGCGAGCACCAGTCGTTCAATTTTTTCGTACTCTTTCAATTAACTTTTCCTTAGTCACTGATTTTGTTGTTTGCCTTAATTATACAGTGAGTTTTTTAATAAGTCAATACCCTTTTTGAAATTTTGGTATATTTTTATACCAAAAGTAAAAACATCAAAAAATTCAAGATATACAATCGGTATTTTCCTTTGTGGATATAGCAGGAAATTGTTATAAAAAAAAGCAGGGATCGTCAAGCATCATCAATCAATTAAAAATCGGATAATGTGACTATCCCTTAATATTAGTCGTCAAAAAACTATTACTCCGTCTGATAATTACCTTGCTTTATATGTCGCCCCTTCAGGGCTTTTGTAAATAGATAAAAGGTTTTCTCAACTGTGCGGAGGTCTTCTTAACTCAATTCAACCCGAATCGAGGTTTTCGCAAATCGAGACAAATTTCACTGTGCGACGCCGTTTTTCGATATCTACGGGCCCAGACTTTTTTCTGTGCAAGCCCTCTGTGCGCGACCTCTTAATATAATCGGGTTTCGACGTTTTTCAATGGCTGTGCGGGCATAAAAAAAGCCCTCCGAAGAGGGCCGGTTAAAAGGTTGTTTTTACTTACTGAATCTGTCCATTGCTTCCGGGTTTCTCCAGATACATTCCACGCGCTTCTGTGCGCGCTTGCTGGCGCCTTCACCGAGCAATTTGTTTGTCCTGGTTCGACCAGCGGCGGAACAAACGACATCGACGGTCTGAAGGTTCCATTTTGCGGCTTTCAACGGCTTGTAAAGCTCGTTATCATACCCTGACAACATAACGGCGCCGTCATACTTTAAAAGCGCCTGGATTAGCTCCTCATGGTCCTCGTTCTTTAGTTCATGATCGTAACCGCCAGCCTTGCGCACGCCGGCCACATAAGGCGGGTCACAATACGCGAGCCAGCCCGATCCGGAATAGCGTTTCAATACGCATCGCCAGTCGTCACACTCGATCTGAACCCGCTGCATACGCTCATGAACCTTTGGCAGATTATCAAAGCTGTTAATCCAATTTGAACAATTTGCGGCCATTCCCCGATTACTGCTTGAGACATTCGTTCCCCAATGATTTCCGAACTGTCCTCCAAAGCATTGTCTTATGACCACATACCACCGCACAGCCTGTTCAACCGGGTCATGAATCCCGGCCCAGGAACGTAAATATTCCTCGTAAAGCTCGCGACTGACGGGGTGCAGACTAGCCCTGGCCATGAACTTACCGAACATCTCGACGTCGCTGATCACGCGGAAGAAGTTGACCACGCCGCGATTGACGTCATTGTATACTTCCACGTCGACCGGCTCTTTACTTATAAGGATAGAAGCTCCGCCGCCGAACGGCTCGACGTAATTAGTGTGCGGCGGCAGCAGCTCCAGCAGCTTATTTTTGATTTTCGGGGCTCCTTTGCCTCCGAACCAGGGGAATGGTGCACGTGTTTTACTTGGCATATAATGCCCTTTCTTTTATTAATGCTTTTCCGGACAAAAAAAAGACGGAACTTGCACTGCACACTATAAAACGCTACATTATTTATCCACTTTTTGAAGCGGCGTTTATTCGTGTTCGTGACGTGCTAGTTCCGTCGCGTTCGGGGATCGGTACTGGTAATACCGATTTCCCGCTTCATCTCCGCTCCGGGACGTTCCCGGCGCTTCGACTGCAATGTTGATATTTATTCTGGTTTGACTAGTCCATATGAGTCTCCTTTCGTTTGTTGAATTAATACCTTGAACGGCTTGAGGTCTTTGGGCAGATACAACGGGTGGCCAGGCTGACCGCTGCCCGTAATCTTTAACACGTTAACCTCCCATATTTCGGCCTTGTAAAGCATTCGCAGAAAAGCCTGATCCCGACCGCGAAAACTGCCGTCATTGCCCCATGCACAAACGGTCAGATCAGCAATATCGTAATAGTGCTCGAGCCAGTAATCATTCATCGGCCCGAACGGGTCACCGGCCCATTTCAGTTCGCCGGGGTCGGTTGCGCGGAACGCGAAAAGGTTCAGCATTACGATGCCGCCGAATCGCCAGGTCTTCGCGTAATTTATGCAGCGCCGGATCGTCGGATCATTGTCGACCTCGTCGGCGGTGGACGGATTCAACCCGACAAACGCGACCACGCCTTTACCCTCGGCCCAGGTTCTCCAGAGCGCGTACCGGTATTTGCGATCGTCGGAGAATTCCGCCCCGGTGATCAGCGGCGTCTGTTTCTTTTTCCGAGGCGAAAACCCCGGCAAAAAATTGTTATCCTTTTTCATTTTCACCACCTGCTTTTCGGGCGTTTATGCCTCCGCATCCACGCGTATTCCGGGTTTATGTGATTATGCTTGCCGCGTTTCTTTTTGGGTAACGTCACCGGGGAGTCTGTCAGTTCACGCTCTGAAATATGCAGCTCGTAATCTAAGGGGGAATAATCTATTTCCTCGTCAATTACAGCAGCCATTCCGACGCTGAGACTTACCGCAATTGCCGCTTGCAGCTGAACGCTATGAGACGACGCCATATTGCATCCGACAGTAATAATCTTCATGATTCTTTGCCTCCGTCTTGCGCAATTTCGGTGACTTTGCTTGTTACCGGACACTTTGCGTTTGCCATGGGTACAAGCCATGTCAAATTATTGATTATGTTATCTGGCAAATCACAGGCTGTAAACCACCCCAGAGGCTCGCTTGTTGTTGCCTGTGGCCCTTTAGATAGCCTCTCATGCGTTTCAAAGCAGTAGACAATATGTTTTTCCCCTTTCGATTTATTATTAACCTCAAGAACCGCATACTGACGCCACTGTTTATGGTTCACTCCGGTTTCCTCTTTAAACTCCCGGATCATTGCGTCTAACGGCGTTTCTCCGTCTTCAATCTTACCTCCGACGCCGCAATAATTACCGGCCATCCATTCCGGATGATCTTTCAGGATAAGCAGGACAAACCCGCCTGAAAACGCAAACCCAACAACATATTCAAATATCTTCATTGTTCATGACCTTTCGTGTTGAAATACTTATCCCCGGATACCGGGTAAAAATAAAAACTCTGGAGAAAAGAAATTTTATCGGAGTTTGGAGATCGATATTTACACTTTCTCCCGTCGATTTCCACATAATAATAAAGCGCCCAACCTTTTTTTAGGTCAATAATCCGGATCACTGTATCGCCGCTTTTAAATGGGTCCGCTGACGGCTTACATTTGTAAAAGCCGCCGATCTTATATTGAATTTTCGCTTGCTCTTTGGGATTTTCTCCCGAAATTTTAACAGCCGGGGCAGATATGCCGAGTGGCGCATTATATATGAGCACAGCGTTTGCACTGGCCAGTAAAACGATTAAAAGTAGTTCAATTTTTTTCATCTTAGATTTCTCCTTTATAAATTCTCTTTGTTAATTATCGGCCCGATAGTATCGGCCCACGGATCAGAATTATCATAGTCCTTACTTTGACCGCCGTTCCACGGCCTCATCCCTGGGTAGTTTTTCGGTTGAATGCCGGTCCCGCCATACCAGTTTTTATTTTTGTGGGAGCCGGGTTCCGAACGGCGAATAATTCGACTTTTCGGCCGCAATTCCGCGAGACGCTGATCCAGCGCGGCCAGAACCTCTGTCCGAGGGATGCGACGGTCCTTTTCCAACGCATAATACCGTGCGCATTCGATCCCCGACATGTTTTTGATTTTTGCAATCAATTCAGCTTTTTTCTCTGGCATTTTATACTCCAATCTCCCCGCCGACCACGTTTTTGCCGTTTATTTCAAAAGAACCATTAGTTTTATATACCCATCCAATAGACTCAAGAGGAACCTCAATATGCTCCCCTCCGTATAAAACGACATATTTGCCATGCCGAATATTTTTCACAAAAACTGTTACGAGTTCTTTAGGCATGAGCGGGTGGTTGAGATAACAGATAATTTTATCTCCGACTTCGATCTCCGGATTTTTTTCCTTTCCTTTTTCGCGTTCCAGCTTCCGGCGCCTGACCTCAATTGCTTTCAGTACGGTTTTTCGTGAAAAACCGTTGTTTTCGATTTCTTCAGCCTGGTCCAGTTCTTCTTTTGACATCTCGCGGATCACGCTGATCGCGTCAACCGTACTGCTGTGCATCCATTTCATTCTTTCAACCATTATTTACCTCCTGTTATGAATTAACTTTTCTATCAAAATGATAGCTTTTTCACCATATTTTTTTTGAATATGTTCTTTGAGAGAAACATTGTCAGCAACCTTCTGCCATGAATCAAACTTAACAATGTCAAAACCTGTATAGAAGTCCCAAAAGTTAAGAAGTCTAAGCCCGAAAAGACGTTGAAATTCAATGCAGTTTGATAAGTAACATTCTTTTACTTCATTAAGAATCATTGCATTTCCTTTACGAAGCTCGATACCGTTAGGCGATGCACTTTTAGGACTTTAGCGATTTTGGAAAACGATATTCCTGCATCAAGCATTTCTTTTATTTTTTTCTCTTTGCCGGTCAATTTTCTCTTTGACGATTTACTACCTTTAGGACGGCCCAAAATAACCCCTTCGGCTTTTTTTCTTGCAAGGGCTTCTTTGGTTCTTTGCGATATTAGATTTCTTTCGATTTCAGCGGCGAGTCCAAAAGCAAATGCCAGAACTTTTGAACTGATATCATCGCCCAGGCGAAAATTATCTTTGATTGTCCAAATTTGAATTTCTTTCCGCATGCAGCGATTTAATAATGACATTATCATCAAAAGGTTTCTGCCAAGACGCGAAAGTTCTGTACATATCAGAATGTCATCTTTTTTCATTCGATTGATAAACTTTCCAAGTTCGCGTTTATCTACTTCTTTTGTGCCGGAAATAGTTTCTTCTATCCAACGGTCGACAATCAGGCCTTTTCGTTCGCAGAATTCATTAATTTCAAATCTTTGATTCTCAACCGTCTGCTTATCGGTACTGACTCTGATATATCCGTAAATCATCATTTACCTCCAGGGAGTCTGATCCCGATTATCTGTTGCCTTGGAGCTCTTTTTTTGCGCTTCTGAATGGCCTCTTTTTCAGTCTCGGCCATAACTTCAGTTTCAAAAAGATCAAAGCCATTCTTGCGTTTAATCATTGACTGAACATAGAATTTTTTCATTTCTAATTCCTAATTTCTAATTACTAATTAAAAGGGCGCCGCTTCCAGCTTCCGTTCGCATTGAATAATGCGCTGTTTCAGCGCTTCAATGGCTTTCAGGGCGTCGCTGCTGGTCATATCGTGAAGCGGCTTAAACTCGGCATATCGACACGCGTGAGCGCAAATGCCGAGCAGATATTCATCGTTGCGATGTTCCGGGGAAAGCAGCTGTTCCAGTTCGGCCCATTTTTGCTTTATTTCCCAGATTTCGCGACTGTTCGCCTTGCCGCGCTTCGGACGTTTATTCCGCCAGTAGTGCGGATCAATCCCCGCTGGAAGCGAAGTACCGCCGTCCGTCGTACGGACTTCAATTGCTGCCATTGCGATATCGAAATGTATCTGGGTTAGTTTGCCTGATTCGACGTCTGAGTACCCGGTAGCTTTATACAGCAGCTGCGCGGCGTCCAGGTCCGACATCTTACAGTATCCGACATACTTTTTCCAGGTCCGAATCTGCTTCGGCTGCCAGCCCTTTTTTCGACGTCCGTTTTCGTTAGTGTCCGTCCGTGCTTGTCCGTGTTCCCGGAGTGCGTTGAGCACATCCACCACCTGGTTTGATTCCAGGTCTTTACAGGACGTCACCCAGGCAACCTGAAACAGAATTTGCCGGTACTGCTCATCGGCAATACCGGCATCTTTCTGCGCCATCTTGATGGCGATTATTTGTTTCCGGGAAATCATCCTGAAGCCTCGTTTAAACGCTCATGCGCCTGCTCGTATTCCGAGCCAAGAATCTCAATGAAGTGCTCTGGTCGCTTGAACTCCAGATCATTATCAATGTCAAAATACGCGGTATCACCTACAGTAAAACAAGCAGGACAAGTAATCATGGATGCCAGCCCTCCTGGCGGCTTCGGCCCGAATTGCATTTGAAATCCAATCGTATCAGCAATCAAGTCAATTCTGAGAATTTTCGGCAAAGTTTTAATTTTTTCCGTTGCGGTTTTATTCTTAACTTTGGGCATGGTGATTCCCTGCCGGTCTGGCTTCCGCCAGTTTTCCGGGATATCTCCGACAAAGGAAAATCCCGCCAGACGGCCTCCGGTATAAAACCATGCTTTTTCGGCTCCGAATTCTTTTGCTAACTCAAAAGCGCGCCTTCTGTAATTAGTTTTGCTTTCAAGTACCTCGTTCATTACCCGGATTACTTCCGAATCTGTCGTTTTGTAATACATCTTTTTTCCTCCTGATTTTGGTTTTATTCTTCGAGTGCCTTTGTTTGGAGACCGACGCACCTGCTGCAAAGATTGGGCTCAACCCAACTGCAACCGTCCGGACAGGCGTTAAGGTCGGTACAACCGCAAACCCGGCAAACCCACTCGGAACTCAACGCGCCCAACTGTTCAAGCAGGGTTGTTTTACGCTGGTCATACTCTTCGTATTGCTCATCGAATTCGGCGTCGAGAATCTGTAATTTCTCGAAGATAGTGCGCTGCTCCTCGTTGAAGTTTTCTTCTGTAACCACGCAGAGACCTTTGAACCGTAAACTTTCCTCATCTATTTCGCAATCGCCTTCATGCTCGTTTACTTCCAGCAGCTCGCAAACGCTTTGCAGCGCCATGAACGCGACCTCGCTCATTTTCAGCTCCATCGGCCGGAACGCGACCGTATGAACCCTTTTCTCGTCCACGCTGCTGTCGATGATCCCGTTTTCCAGGATAAGGCGTAACACGTCCTCCTGGCTCGGCTCCAGTAACTCCAAGGGGCCGGAATCGCTTTCCTGCTCCTCCTCATCGATCAGCGGCGTTGGCTTCGGTTTGATAAAGAACGCCGTGCGGTATGCCGGATCAGCGTGGATTCCGTTCAGGTCGGTACCGAGGTATTCGGCTTCGGCCAGTCCGGGCCAGATGCCGGTCCAGCGTGCGAATTTCTTATCATGGTCCTCGCAGTCACAGGAAAGACGCTGACCGCCGCAAACGCTGCACTGTTCGATATCGCAGCCGTCCTCATGCTCGAATCCCGGTTCGATTCCGCAATCCGGACAAAGCCCGATTTCTTTCTTTTTTTCCTTTTTCCCGTCCAGGTATTCAAGTTCCTTCCAACGCTTTTCGATTTGAGCCTTGCGTGAAGCATATTCTTCTTGAACTTTCTCTGTATCATCCAGATTTGAATAATCTTTTAGCTCATTGTCGTACCATGCCTCAAGCTCTTTCAACTCCACCAGCAGCTCCCGCCGCTCGTTCATATCATCGTTTATCTTGCTCATAATTGAACTCATTTCTTTTTACTTTCTTTGGTAGTTTATTGTGGGAGCCGGGCTCCGACCGGCGAAAAGGCCGGACGAGACGTCCGCGCTCCCAGGGGTGAAGTTGGCGCTCGGCGCGCCATGTGGAATTATTTTTCGGGCCAGATACCGCCTGAGTTTCGCCAGTCAACCGCGACTCGCAATGCTTTGGCGTCAAGCTCTTGGCCTTTTTGGCGAGCCCAGTCTGACGCACGTTCTAAATCTTCAAACAACGTACGCAATTTACCCTCGTCGGAATTTGCAATATTATATGCATAATCGACTAATTTCTGAGGAGGGCTCGGGCGGAATGATGAGACAGCGGCGATTATTTCGTCCATCAATACTTTATCAGGGATCTTAACCGTAAATTTATTTCTACCGCAAAACTGCTCAAAGAATTTTTTAAGCTGACCGTGAGTAATCATTTCAAGATAAACATCGGTAAAAATAAAGACAACTGAACATTTATCGATATCATAAAAATCGCGCATTAATTCGATTGGAATCCCTCCTCGCCCATCTTTCGGAATTAGGAATCCCGCCTCATCTGCAATTATTACGTTCCGGTGATCCAGCGCGTCATGCAACTTCATTTCAAGCTCTGGAGCCGGGCGGTGATGTATCCCTATTCCACACGCCTTGCATAGGTACTGGGCCAATGTCTTTCGAGTACAACTTGATGGGACTCTCAAGAACTTTGCCCGGCCATGGTTGTTAGCTTTAGCCCAAGCTTCTGCTGTTGTTGTCTTACTGCGCCCGGTGGGGCCGACAATAAAAACCAAAGAATGAAAATCCCTGGCATAATTCAACGCTTCGACAATTTTTTCTGTTACAACCGTCCGGACAATTCCCGCCCCGCGAAGCTCATCTTTCCGTATCCGTATTATGGCCTGAATTAGCGGTGAAATTTCAGGCTCGGTTGCCCGGCCGGTCATTGCCAGCCTTACTTCTTCGTAACTCAAGCCAGTCGCTTTTTCAATTTTTCTTTGAGAGGCACCCAAACTGTTATGGATATACCCCCAGAACCACTCTAGATGCTCTTGAGCGGTTTCGGTGTAGTTCTGAATGCCTACTTTGAGCTGATTCAACCCGAAAGACAGATTATCCTGCCTAACGCCGTTTATTCCTTCTGTTTTACTCATAATCGTTGAACCTCCTGTTGATCATGAATTTGTTGAAGTCTTCTATATCTTCGGTCGAAGAGTCCGGAACGTCCGAAATCTTCCCCGTAACGATTTCATTCATCTCCGCCAGTTCGGCGTCGCGTTTATCTTCGCGAAATTCGATTCGCCGGTCCAGGGCGGAAGCCGCATCTTCTCCGGGAACGCCGGTCGCCAGTCCGGCATTGCATTTCCCTGGCAGCGCTTTGTAATGATTGAATTCATGGCTCGCGCCCTTGACGCTCCTGGAACTTCCGACCTTGACGATGTCGAAATCTTCCGGCAGTTGCAGCAGCTCTTGAACGCTTAAAAGATGTAAACCACCAGTTAACTCGTCAAGTATCGTATACCCGGCTTTAAGCTGGCCGCGATGTTCTTTCATCTGCTCGCTGATCCGCTGCCGGTCCTCGTCGCTTTTCGCCAGGGCTTTGCATTTTTCCCGCGTTTCGCATTTTCCGATCGGCTGGCCATCCGGGGTGAAAACAAACACATGCTCATCGGTCAGCATGGAAGTTTTAATCATTACTTTTTCGCCAAAATGATTAAGCAGGCAATTGCCGTAATAGTAGGTTTTATCGACGCTGACGCAGAAGCCGCGCCCGACCGTCCTGAGACTCGCTAACGGCATCAGGAACGCCGCGAACAGCTCTTCAACGGTCAATGGCGCCGCGTGGTAGCGTTCGCCGTGGTCGAACGCCGTCCGGGGCGTCTGGCCGCCGACAATCTCGCCGTTATTCTGCTGATCGTGATACAGTTCGATCCATTTGCTGAAAGCCTGGCAGAACTGCTCCAGCGTCGGCAGATGTTCAGGATGCTTGCGGAAGTGCTCGGCCGCGTCCGGCCGCGCTCCCGGCGTGTTCCCCAGGTAAGCGGCAAAATACTTGTCAAATTTATCCGCGTGTTCTTTGAAGCCGCGTTCGACCGTTTTGGCGCGGCCATTGTAAGGCAGCGAAGTAATTACTTTAATTCCCAGGCTTTTCAGGATCGAATGTTCATGCCCGTCGAATTCAACCGGCTCGGAAAACCCCTGTGCCTTGAAGTCTTTGCCGTTGTCGTTATACAGATAACCGGGACGCCCGTGCCGGGCGATTCCCCAGGCCAGGCCGTTCCGGATCGTCGCGTTGTTCGGACTTTCGGCCTGAATCTGCCAGCTGGTATAATACCAGCTTTTCGCGTCCATAAAAGCGCAGAGCCAGGGACGCGTCGCTTTCCACTCGCCGTTCTCATCCAGCACCTTGATGTAGCAGTCGAATACCCGGTGGTCGCTGATCCAGATTTCATTTGCCCGGACCCCGCTCCAGTCGCGGTGGATATATCCGACGATATGATTTTTGACGTATTCCTCGCCGTGCCTTGCCAGCGCGACCGCGATCGGCGACAGCTGCTTTACCCGGTATCGGGTCTGACCGATTGACGGCACTTCCGCGAACGGGTTCTGATCCCTCATCCGGCATGATGCCAGGCGGTAACACTCCTCGACTGACAGCTTGTTCTGATTCAGATAAAACGCGTTGAAAAATGTCCAGAATTCGGCGTCGCCTCTCGCTGCCTGGACGCCGGTATTGTAATTGTCGACCAGTACATTCCGGTTGTCCCAATTGTATTCCCTGCCGATTTTACCGAGTTTCCGGAGCCACGCCCGGCAATTATTGTAAGTCAACTGTGACCGGCCGTTCTGGCCGCCGTTTTTCAGTTTTGGGAACGACCGGATATTCAGCCTGGCAACTTCTTCGCAGCACTTTTCCATTTTCCAGCCGGTCGTCGCTTTTTTCTCAACACAAAGTTTGCAGAAAAGCCAGCGCTCATCACGCTTCAAACGCTGATCGACGGTCAATTCGTTTGACTCTTTTATCGACCGCGCGATCGCTCCGCTGCTCACTTTCATAATGTGGGAGCCGGGCTCCGAACGGCGAATCGTTACCGGCGCCAATACCTCCGCCCCGCCGGTTCCGGTTAGTAAATTCTCTTTTAGTGCTGCCAGTCCCATCTCAATAATTCCTAATTTCTAATTCCTAATTTCTAATTCCGGCTTTAGCCGCTCATCGCCGCCTTGGTCAAACTTTCCCGCAGCAGTGCGAGCCGTTGTTGTTCTTTGATTAATTCCCCTTCGATCATCGTGATTACTTTCAGATCAGGAATAGCCCGGTCGCTCCAGTAGTTAATGCTTGCTTCCAGCAGCCCGACGCCGCTGATCGCAAACTTTCGGGCGCTGACCTCGTCGAATGAATCCCCGGCCGCCACTGCCGCCGGATCGCATCCGATAATCGTATCGAGCGCGCCGAAGAGGTCCGGTTGATACATATCTTCTTTCCCCCCGCTTTTGCTTACCCGGCCAAGGGCCAGCGCGACCGCGTCCCGGACCTGCTCCCGGGTCATTTTCTCAACCGGGTTGACTTCGACAAACTTCTCCAGGCAATCTATCCCGGAGCCGTTCGACTCATAATCCAGCTGCGTCAACGGCAGCAGATTATTGAAGCTGACCCGGAACAGTCGTTTATACAGCGCCTCGTTTTCCTGGATCGCCAGCAGCATATCGCCGACTTTACGCAGCTGGTGGATATAGCAGTCGTCAAATTTGAACGTTTCCCGCGCCCAGGTCAGCCACTCCCCGGCGTTATCATTAAAGTCGTCCCGCCGCGCGGCCGAAAGCAAAACGGCGGAAACTGAAGGAGCCAAGCGTTGATATTCGGTTAGTTCAAGTAGGGCTTGTGTTTTAGCATCAACGCCTTGCGGTATCTTTCCTACTATTACCGCATGAATTATTTGCTCTATGTTCATCTTTTCCTTTCTGACTGTGGCAGCCACACTTTGTACTTATTTGCGAAAACCGTTTGTTAAATCCGGGTTATTTTTTACTGCCCTGCTTCTTGGCTTGATCAATCAAGCTGCTGTCGACGCTGTAAAAACTTGAAGTGCCGCTATCGATTTCAACACCAGGAATACTCAAACCGTTTTTAACCGCCTCGCGTAAAGGTATCTTCATTACTGATTGTTCTGTTTTGATAAACTCAAACATTTCGTTGTCGACCAGGTATTGCAGAAGCTCTTTTTCGTTTTTAATTTCCAGGTTGGAGACATCCCGCATCCCATATTTACCGAATGGAGTTACCCGTGATCGTGGCTTCTCAAATTCGTCCGGGTGCGCCAGGACATAGGCGTTAAGTTTTGCGGCACGATCAGCAATAATACTCCCAAGATTATCCTTATGGGCTGTCGCTAAGCCTTTATAGCGATTTATCTCTCTTTTGCATATTGCCAGCTTCAGGGTTAGTTCAACCTCTAAGTTGGCTATTTCCTCCAGCAGCTGATCCGCCTGTTTCTGACTCATCTTCCTGGTGTCAGACATTCTCGTTA
The DNA here is from genome assembly GCA_963676655.2 of Victivallales bacterium. GTDB lineage: Bacteria > Verrucomicrobiota > Lentisphaeria > Victivallales > Victivallaceae. The sequence continues at coordinate 220,617 of CAXXKX010000005.1, forward strand.
CCATTTCGTTATCCTTTCTTTTTTCAGTCACGAATTTCACTAATTTCACTAATTTTTTTTAAAAACCTATTCGTGTTATTCGTGCGATTTGTGGCTAACTTTTTTTGTATTCATGCCTATCGCCGTTCGTCGTACGGACCGGCATCCTTTGTATTCATGCCTATCGCCGTTCGTCGTACGGACCGGCATCCTTTGTATTCGGGGCAGCAGCTGGCGCAATAGCCGGGCATGCCGTTGCATTCCATTTCCGCGCGACATTTACGCGTTCTGTTCCGCCTGATCCACCGCTGATAATTGTTTAATCTTTCCATTACGCTCCTTTTTTAGCCACGACAATGAAATGAGCGCGAGCACCGCGCAGGGCAATCGCACGAATCGCACTAATTATTTTTTTTTACGCTCACCACCCTTAAAACCCGTCCATTATGTTCAGTCTTTGCAAATGCCGGTGAACCGTTGACTTGCTGCAATCAAGTATTCGCGCGATCTGTTCGTATGTGAGTTCCGGCTTCTCCAGTTTCAGGGATATTGTCCGCCAGCGCTTCGGATCGTTCGCGGCGAAGTCTCCGGCTGCTTTGAGCTGGTGAAAATCGAAATATCCATCGCCCGGGATATTCAGCTGATCCGGCTCGATCACCTGGTCCGGCGTCTGGTTGTCAATTGCTATCTCCTCGATGTAGTTAATGTGTTTCACAACCATACCCCCTTGACGATGATCCCGGCACCGATCCCGGCCAGGAAAACAAAGAACCAGCTGATCAGCAACAGCGCCGTCTCGCTCCAGATGATCCGGTTCATATTGGTGGCGATTTTCGCGCGCTTCCTGCGTCGTTCCCGCCAAAACTTTACCGCCTCAAAATCAATCATTGTTGTCTCCTTGATTAGCCACGAATTTCACGAATGGCACGAATTTTTTACCCTGGGAGCGCGTGGCTCCAGCCGCGCATGAAGGCGCCTTCAAGTTATTCATCACCGGCCCCCTTTCCGGCTCGCCGCGCTTCATTATTCCGGCGTAGTTCGTCTTTCCACGATTTGTCAGGGTCCTGCCAGCCAAGTTTTTCGGCAAATAACAGACGAAACGGTTTACCGGCTTTACCGTTAGCGGCAAAGCTTACGGTTCCGGAGCTCGAGTCTAAAGCTTCAGCCAAAGCTTGTTGATTAATGCCAAGTTCAGCGTAAATTTTCTTAATGGAATCTTCCACGTTTAAGCCGGTTAAATCAACCTTGTTTTTGATCTCTTCGGCAGTGAGCCTGATGCCCTTTTCCGGGCCAAATTTTTCTCGCTTCTTCGGAGGCTTTCCCGGCGCCCCTTTTTTGGTTTCGCCGTTCGGAGTCCGGCTCCCACTTTTGGGGCTTTCCCCTGGGAGCGCGGACGTCTCGTCCGCATTCGCCGGTCGGAGCCCGGCTCCCACGGTTTCATTGTCTTTACTTCCTCCTTGGATATTGCCTCTTTGTTCCAGCGTTCCGCTGGCCTCTCCGCTTTGCTCCGTCCGTGTTGGATATTGGATATTCAATCCGAAGATTTGCCTCAACTCTTCCATCGACCCTTCAAATTTGAATCTCATGCTGCTTTACCTCCTGAGTTTGGTTTGTAATATCTCCGGTCCTTAAATTCCTGCTGCTTGCCGCGATTCCAATTTGCCACCGGCCGGAAGTACCCGCAGACGCGACTGTATACTTCTGTTTTCGCTCCGCATTTATTCATTGATTACCTCCATTTTCCTGCCACGAATCGCACGAATTGCACGAATCATTTTTTGAAAGTTTTTTTAAGTTTTTATACAGCTCGTCAAAGTCCTTGCCGGACGCGACGACCATGCCGCTCTCTTTCACTTTTACCCCGTCCGGCCCCATGACCAGCGCGACCGTAACCTTGCCATCGACGGCGGCCTCAAGCAGCGCATTGACGATCGCGCCGATCCAGGCCAACTCGGTCATCTCATCTTGCTCTATCTGCTCCAGCCATAAATTATTGATTCTGTCTACTTCCGCCTGGTCCATTTCTATTCCCTTTTCGTGGTTAAGTTTGTACATAACTCATAACTCATAACTCATAACTCATAACCGGCTAGAACCCTAGCCGCCCGTCCCCGTTTCCCAGGTCCAGTTCCCTGACCCTGGGAGCGCGACGCTCCAGCGCCGCTTCTTTATTGCCGCAGTGGCCTGCGGCGCTCCCAGGGGCTCCCGTCGTACGGAGCCGGAGACGCTTTTCCAGTTCCAGCAAGCCGGACCAGGTAATCATTACCCGGGCGTAATCCCCGGCCATCCCGTTGCGTTCCCAATGCGAAACCCGCAGCGTCATCCATTCATGAATAAATGCCGCCGGACGCGGTTTCCCGCCCTCCAGCAACCCGACTTCCCGGCACTGCTTAAATATCCGCTTCGGGCCGGAATCTATCCCGTGCCGTTGCAGCATCTTTGAAGCAAATTGCAGAGTCATCGTATTCATAATTCAAATCCTCTTTCAGCCACGAATTGCACTAATCTCACTAATTAAAAAACTATTCGTGTCATTCGTGCGATTCGTGGCTCCTTTCAAAATGTTATACTTTCGTTGAAATGGCATTCGATGCAGAAGTAGTTCGCTACTTCCGCGCCCATGCCGCACTCATCGTAATCGTCGCTGGCGAAGACCATCGGCTCGCCGCATTCCGGACAGACCGGAGTACAGCACAGAGTGTCGTTTTCGCATTCCTCGCAATGGAGCGTCTTGTGCAGGTCGCTCTTATCGCAGTGCTTGCACTCCTCGTACCGCGATAAATACTCTTCCCAACTGATTAATCTGTCCATAATTCTAATCCTCTTTCAGCCACGAATTGCACTAATCTCACTAATTAAAAAACTATTCGTGTCATTCGTGCGATTCGTGGCTCCTTTCACTTTTCCTCCTGGCCGGTACGACCGGCCGCGATGTTATTTTTCTTACTGGCAACTGGTAACTGGCAACTGATTTCAAATATCCAGCAATTCCACCGGCTCACAGCCGAGGATTGCCGCATAACGCTTCGCTACCCGGACCGTTTTAATCCCGCGACTCATTTGCAGCGAGACGTTGGACGTTCCGACTTTCATTCTGGCCGCGATGTCGACCGGCCGAATCCCGGCCCGCTCGATCGCCTGGCATAATTTTGTTTTTCTTTCGCTCATATTACCTCCTGGATTATAGCGTTAGATATATAAAATATAACGATCATTATATTTTAAACCAAAAAAATTTACTTCCCTTTTCCCGGAGTTATATTATGAATATCAACCAACCTGTTAAGGAGGCCAGATATGTCTGAATGGAAACACGCCGCTGAACAGATCAAGGCGGCAATAAAGGAAAACCAAAAAGACTCGGAGAAGCGTTTTAATTGGCTTAAAGAATATGCTCGCCGAGGAAATCCGTGTTCACATATTGCAGCCGGGCAAGCACTTGCTTCTGCTGTGATAGCCGCCTCGGTTCTTGGGGGCAAAGATGAAATCATTTTAAAACTCATTTACAACCCTCGCGAGGGACAAATTGGCCGTGAAGACTTCCGTTTTGACTTTGCACGCCACGCTCTTTTGCTATTGCTGGACGGCTACGAAAAGGATAATTTGAGCGCGCTGAGCAGCCAGCTTGATGCCGCAAGCGGGGCCGTGCTGCTCTCAATGCTCCTTGAGGCCTTGGCTTACGAATCCGGCCAATTAGCGGAAGATATTCAATCTCCTTAATGGCGCGTTCAATAAATTTGGAAGACTTACCATAAGGCAAGGTGCTGTTTGCCTCAATTAAGAGACCAAGTATATTGTTGACCTGCTTTCTCATAACCTCTTTCTCCTTTTTTTGATTAAAATAAAACTACGGCCTGGTATTAAAATATAAGGTTCCCTATAGAAAGTCAAGCCTTTTTTTATAAAAAGTTGATTTTTTTTAAACTTGGTGTATCTTAATATTCACCTACACAAAATAATGAGCGGGATATGGATCTTGTCAAAAAAACCGAAGAGGCTTTTCATAAAGCAGTACAACGCGCCGGCGGCAAGCTGGTAAGACTTCAGGAAAAAACCGGAGTAAGTTATCCCATTATTAATCGGCTAAACAGTGGTAGAAATAAGTTTAAAGACGTTTCCTTACAAACGGTTGAAAAGCTTTTTCCTGAACTTCAGGCATATTTTTTCCGGGATGAATATCCGAAGCCGGAACTTGCTGGCTTTGACCATTTAACAAGATCACAACAAAAACTTTTAAAAATGATTATCGAGCTGGATGAGGACGGGCAGCTTGATGCACTTGAGGCGCTTAGCCGGATTAGTGAGCGCCGCCGTCTGGTTGGAGAAGTGGAAGCTTCAAAACACCAGGACCTGGCAGGCTGAAGCGCTTGGCCTTCGGCTTGTCGGCCCCAACGCGCCCCGGCGTTTTCCTGGGAACGCGGACGTCTCGTCCGGCCTTAAGGCGTCCCGCCTTTCCCCGCTATCCCGCTACGAGAAACTCCGTCTCGACTTTTTCGACCGCCCTTGACAAATCCCCGGTGACGCTATAAAATAATACTGTCACAAACTTGTCAATATAAAAACCAGGAGGACTGCCGGCCAGGGCCGGAATTATGAGTTATGAATTATGAGGTATGAATTATGAGTTATGAATTAAATCCAGGAGGAACCCATGAAAAAAACCATCGTCTTATTCTCTCTCACATTCGTGTTATTCGTGCAATTAGTGGCTGGCTCCCCGGATTCTTCCAGTTACTCTTACTTGGGCAAGCCGATTACCGAAAAGCGCTTCAAGTTGTTTTACAAATATTTAAAAGACTTTTATTATGCTGATGTATCCGGAAAAGTTTATTGCCGAGAATATTATACGATATTAAAGAATATGCCAACCAAGGCGAAAGCGGGAGATTTTGGCGAGGTAAGCGGCAAAGTATTCCAGGTTGTCGACGATAACCGGATTTTGCTGAATGTGTCATATTCGTACATAAAAAAGGTTAAGCGCTCTTTAGGCCCGAATGTTATCAATACGGCGCTTTCTTCTGATGAAATAGACATGCGGCCAGCGTCTAGAGAAGAAGAGGGCGTAGATAATTCCGCCCTGAGACGGAACAATGAAAATTATAGTTATGAGGAAAAGCTCATTAAGGCGCATTATTTGTCAAGCGTAATTCTGCCGGACGCGAAAAAGCTGATCAACGGACGCGATTTTTCCTGTGTGGCCGTTATGAAAGGAGTCTTTCATTATCAAACGACGCTCAACGCCAGCAATTCGATTCCCGAGTTTGAATTATTGCATCCGGTTACCGAAGCGGAATTTAAATCGTTTCTGGACAAAGGAAATCAGCTGTATTATTTTAAGAAAAAATACACTCCGGCCAAATACAAAACCTGCCCTAAATGCAAAGGCGTCGGCGCGGTTCCGGTTAAGCCGCATAGTGTGAGCATGAAAAAATGTCCGGCCTGCAACGGCAAACGAAAGATACAAACTCAATTTGCTAAGTTGGAATATTTGCGATTGCCTTTGAATAAATAATTTACAAATTTACAAATTCTTAATTTAAAAAAACGCCCCGGATTTTCGGGGCTTTTTTTTGCCTTTATGCGCGGCTGGAGCCACGCGCTCCCAACTCATCCCTCATAACTCATCCCTCATAACTTATCTCATCCCCTCCGTGGTTAAATGCGCCTTTATGCCGCAGTGGCCTGCGGCGCTCCCAACTCCCCCTTTCATCCTTTGCAGCTATGCTGCATCTTTAATCCTTAAGCCTCCCCCGCTCCCAATATTCGTGTCATTCGTGCGATTAGTGGCTAAAAAAACGGAACGCATAAAATACTTGCCTTTAGCTATTTAACTTCTTTCAACACAAAAAAACAGAACGTGCGGCCCCTTATAAACGCGGGTTTATTTCAAAACTTGTTTTGAAATAACAAAGCTCCTGCGCCCGTCTTTTGCGGTCCGGGGGAATGCGGACGAGACGTCCGCGCTCCCAGGGTGTCGGCAAGCGACGGGGCGGAGCGCGCCTTGGCCGCCGGTGGCGGCAATGGGTCAATTTGTAAATTTGAGAATTTGTAAATGACAAAAACAGCGAGTCCTGCACGTGTGTGACATTGAGCAGTCGGAAACAGAAAACGAAAGGGTTTGAGATGCTGACCGCCGGGGGAAAGCCCCGGCCCCGCGTCTCTGAAAAGGGTAAAAAATTGGATATTGTGAAAGAGGTAATTATCCCGCTCGGGAGTGCGGTTCTGGGCTCCGGAATTGTCGGTGCGGTTCTGGGCTGGGGCTTGAATAGCCTGGCCAAACGACACGACGATCTGTCGAAAGAGGTCAAAAGCCTTCGCGATGAGAAGATTGTCAAAATGGAAAAGTCGCTCGAAAAAGAGGATAAAAATCTGAAAGACGATCTGCATAAGACCGAAGTTGACCTCAATAAAAAGATTGACAAGGTCGAAAGCAATCTCGACCGGCATAAAGAGGCCGACGTCTCGCAGCAGGTACTGACCGAACTTAAAACCCTCAATAATACCACTTCCCGCACCGACGCCCGCGTTGCTAAAATCGCCGAGGATACAGCCAGCCAGGCCGCCCAGATTCAGGCGAATAAAGAATATATCGGTAATCTTGATGATTCATTCCAGAAGCACAAAGCAAAGGAGACACACTAATGAGCGCGAAAACTTACTTGTTACGACAGGGCATTCTTGAGGCTATGAAATTTTACGGGTCGGATATGGCCTCGAACATCAGCGATATCGCCTTGCACCCCCAGGTTCAACTGCTCCGGGTTGCTGAAGACGCGATCAGCGAACAACTCGAGGAACTTGCCGGGATGGGGTACGTCGAACGCTGCCCCGGTTTCGGGGGCGGCTACTTCAAAATTACCACGCTTGGACTTCAGCAGGTCAGCCCGGAGTTTCCAACCGATCCGTTTATATCCGGGAGACCGGCATAATGGCCAGGGCCAGAAATAACATTACCCGGCTGCCGTTTGAAATTCGCGTTGGAGTTATCGCGGGAATGCTGGCTGACGGCGCTACTTATGATGAAGTTCGCGATAACCCGGCGGTTGCCGCTGCCTGCCGTGATCGCGGTGGTGTACAACTGCATAACTGCTCGTTTCTGGCCTATCGCAAAAGTAAAGAATATCAGGACGCGCTTGCCGCCAAAAGGCAAAGCAATCAGCGCTTTATAGCCAAGCGGATCAAGGCGATGTCAATCGGCGAGGCTCACGGCGTCGACAGCGTGATCAAGGTTACTGAAGCAACCCTGGTTGAGCAACTCCAGGAACTGATCGACAACGCGGAAGACGACGAACTGACCCTCGGCGCGATGTCGAAGGCCGCCGCGATCCTCAACAACCTGAAACAGTCGAAAGCCGAAACCCGTCTCCTGAAACTCCAGCGCGAAAATGAAAATTTAAAAACCGAACTCGCCGCCCAGAAAGAAAAATACGAGGGCATAATCGAAAACCTGACCGGGAAGCAGAATCAAAAGGTCGATCCGGCGGCGGTGCAGAATCAACTTGACGACATATTGGGGCTCAACAAGAAAAAATGACACAAGAGACGCCATATTTTTTGCCTTACCAGGAAAACTGGATCCTCGACGAATCCGAACTGAAGCTTTATCCGAAATCACGCCGGGTCGGGATCACTTACGGCACCAGTTACCGGTCGCACAAAAAATGTATGGAACGGCCTAATTTTACGCAATGGGTTACCAGCCGCGATATCCTGACGGCAAAAGAGTTCGTAACCGATTACATCGCGAAATGGGCCAAGGCGGCAAACGCGGTGGCCAAAGGGCTGGCCGGGGATAACGCCCAGGTGGTGGACGAACTGCACGGAATCACGGCGTTTGTGGTTGAATATGAAGCGACCGGCAGCCGGGTTGTTTCATTGTCGAGCACACCCGAAGCTTTCGCGGGAAAAGGCGGAGACGTGCTGATTGACGAGGCGGACCTGCACAAAGACAGCGGCAAAGTAATCGACATGGCGCTGCCGTGTACGACCTGGGGCGGCCAGTTGGAAGTGGTCTCCGCGCTGAAAGTCGACGGCAACGCGAACAGCCCGTTTTGCAGGCTGATGAAAGACGTCGAAACCGGCGGCAACCCGCAGGGCTGGAGTTATCACAAAACGAATATTTTACAGGCGGTCGAGCAGGGATTTGTCGAGAAGCTGAACGAAGTCACCGGCCGGAATTACATCCGGTCCGGATGGTTGGAGAAAATGCGGGCAAAGTGCCGCAGCCAGGAAGCCTGGGACAGCCAGTACATGATTATCCCGCAGGACGCGGGCGGCTCGCTGTTGAGCTACGAATTGATAGGCCAGGCCGAAAACGACAAGTGCCCGATCGATCCGCGCGGCGCGACCTACATCGGAATGGATATCGGCCGAAAACACGACTTGACGGTAATCTGGCAGCTTTGCCGTCTCGGCGATGTCTTCTGGACGACAAAATTAAAAGTCCTGGAAAAAACGCCGTTCCGCGATCAGCTGGACGTGCTGTGCCGGATACTGGAACGCGAACGCGTGACGCGCTGCTGCATTGACGCGACCGGGATCGGCGCGATGCTGGCCGAAGAGGCGCAGCGGCGCTTCGGAGAATACAAAGTTGAAGCAGTCGGCTTTACCGCCGCCGCCAAAGACGAAATGGCAAACCTGATGTTGCAGCGTTTCCAGGACGCGCAGGTCAGAATCCCGCAGAACCGGGAAATCCGGGAAGATTTGCACAAAGTGGCCAAGGTCGTTACCGCCGCCGGGAATATCCGCTATCAGGCTGAAAGTGACGATGCCGGACACGCCGACCGTTTCTGGGCATTGGCGCTGGCGCTGCTGGCCGCCGGGAACGATTCCGGAGTTGCAGACGCGCTGGAGATCAAAGATGATTCCCGTTACGGGCGGGGTGACGAATACGACCAGGTCTACGGCAGTGACCGCTATTGAACAAAAACAATCGCCGTTCGGAGTCCGGCTCCCACGGAAACAATCGCCGTTCGGAGGTTGGCTCCCACGGTACTAAATGGAGGTTTTATGAATTGGTTAACTAACGTTTATCATCGGTTCGCGCCGATGAAAAGTCCGGAGAGTTCCGGCGGGAAAACCGCGCCGAAATCCACGAGCGCCCAGGAATTTGACGAACTTTTCGAGTCCTGGAACTCGCTGACCGGCGTCAAGTTGACCGGGACGCGGATTCAGAGCATTTTAAAAGACGCTGACGCGGGCAACTGCTCCGACCAGGCGGCATTGATCGAGGTTATCCAGGAAGCGGAACCGATTATTGGGGGTCACCTGGATACCAGGAAACGCGCGGCGCTGGCCGTGCCGTGGCGGATCGAGGGCGGCAGCCAAAAGGACCGGGACGATTTAACCAGGATGTTCGAACGGATCAAAATCCAGAAGCTTCGCCGCCACTTGCTCGACGCTATCGCCCAGGGTTACGCCTGTGCCGGGTTGATCTGGAAACCCGGCGGCGGCGAGATTACCGGCTGGACCGAGGTACACCCGACAAACATCCTGTTCGACGGCGGCAGCAATGCCGGATTGTTGACCCGGTCTGGAGAAAAGGCGCTGGCGGTCTGGCATCCGAATCAATTCCTGATGCACATTCATAAAGCCAAACCGGGCCTGCCGTGCCGGGGCGCGCTGCTCCGGACCTTGATCTGGAGTTACTTTTTTAAATTTTACGGCGTCAGGGATTACGCCAGGTTTATCGAGCGGTTTGGAATGCCGTTTATCGTTGCCAAGTTAAGCGATGACGATTTCTCTAACGATGAGAAGACTGCCCGGATTATTAACGCGATCCGTGCGCTCGGCAGCTCCGGCGTCGCGGCGGTAACCAAAGCGACTGATCTGGAAAATCAGGCGGTAGCCGCTGGCGGTAAAGCTGAATTTTTCAACTGGTTCAAATATCTGGATGACGTTTTCGCGCTGGTGATCCTGGGCCAGATAGCTTCGAGTAAGGAAGCCAACGGCATGAGCAACGGTGATCTGCAAAGCGACGTCAAAGATGACCTGACCGCGTCCGACAGCGAAATGATGGAGGAAAGCTTTAACACCGGATTGGTTCAGCCACTGGACCGGTTCCGAAACGGTCGGGAAACCGGGCTCCACATTATTTTCGCGTCGGAACCGGCCGAAGATTTACAAGACAAAGCCGACCTGGTGACAAAGCTGGCCGGGGCCGGTTACAAAGCCAAACGCGACTGGGTCGAAAAAGTTTTCGAAATCCCGCTGCAAGAGGAAAAAGAACCGGAAGTCGACAAAGATAAATCCCAAACGCTTAAAACGCGCGAAAAATCGCCGAAGAGCCCCGACCCGTCCGATGACCCGGATAAGGCGTTAAACGCGCTTTCTGATGCTGATGTGGCCAATCCAGGGCCGAATATGGCGAATGCCTTAATTGCGAAAGAGGAGCTGATCGCGCAGCTGACGGAAAACACGCTTCGGGAACTCTTCGTCAACAGCGACACGATGACGGAATTCTATTTTCCGCTGACGGCCGCGATCCGGAGCAGCTTTAAAGAAGTTGACCCGAACGATCCCGAGCTCGTCGAAAAGTTTGTCGCGGCCACTGACGGCTTCTTTGAAAAATATCCGTCGCTTTACGAAGAATTCGACAGTTCCGGACTGGAGAAAGCCGTTTCCGGCGCGATGCTGGCGGCCAACGTCAACGGCTATACCAACGCCAAAAACTTAACGAAAGGTTCAAAATGAAAATTACCGATCTGAAAAGATATATCGTTCTCAGCGCGGCGCCACTTTTTGAAATTGGCGAGGAAATCCCGGAGGAATTTCCGGTATTTGAATACGGCAAAACCGAATTCATTAAAGACGGCAAGCCCGATTTTTATACATTCAGCGAGAGCGACGCGGATAATATCATTGCGCTTTTTGCCAGGAAAGGCAACGACGGGATTATCGACTACGAACACCAGCTGCTGCGTTCAATGTTTAACGGGTTGCCGGTCCCTGCCGCCGCCTGGATCAAGAGAGTTTACAAAATGCCCGACGGTCTTTGGTGTTCCGCCTCCTGGACACCAAAGGCCCGAGGGTTTCTGGAGAACGGGGAGTATAAATATATCTCGCCGGTTTTCAAGGCTTCCAGAACAGGGAAAAATATCACTGAATTATTCAATATTTCACTAACCGCCAGACCGTCGACGAATAACCAGCGAAGTTTGATAGCCGCTGACGATTTTACCGAAGGCTTTGACGGGCTCGAAACAAATAAACAACCAAAAAGAGGAAGCAAAATGAACGAAATTCTGCTTTTGCTCGGACTGACGGCGCTGGCCGATTCCGACGATCAGGCCGCGATTAACAGCGGCATGAAAACCGCAATCCAGGGGCTCCTGGACGGCAAAAAGGCAACCGACGATTTCCTGGCGCTGCATGACGCTGACTGCCTGGATGTCGTAACCGCGAAGATCGGCCAGATGGTTCCGGCCACTGAAAAGATCGATCTCGAGAATAAAATCAAACAGCGCGACGCTGATGACGCGGTTATGCAGTATCTCTCGGACGGCAAACTGACGGACGCTCAGAAAGACTCCGCGAAAGTTTTCGCGCTGAACGATCTGGAGGCGTTCAAAAAATTCTATGACGCCGCTCCGGTAATCGTGCCGAATAACAACGGCGTAACCAACCTGGAAAATCCAAACGGCGGTGACGGCGACGACAGCGAAGTAAAAGCGTTGTCCGACTCGGAAATTGAGATTCTGGGTAATCTCGGCCTCGAGGGAGATGCTCTCAAGGCAGCCGCTAAAGACCTTAAGAAAGGAGCGTAAATCATGGCTGAACTCACTGCGAACCTGAAAACTTTTGAGCGGCAGATCAATCTGCGCCGTTTTCCTGTCAAGGATGGCGAAATCATGTATGCAGGCGGCATCGGCGCGGTCAATACGTCCACCGGCGAAGCCGAAATGGCGTCCGACAGTGCGAACCTGGTTGTCGGCGGCCGCGTCGAATCTTATATCGACAATACCAACGACGGCCTTTACGTCAACTTGAAAGTTGGCTGTTTCCGCTGGAACAATTCGGAGACAAACGCGGTTACCGTCGCTAACCTGAACCGGATCGTCTATATCGAAGATGACAACACGATCAGCTCCAACCCGGGAGATAACGCGGTTATCGCCGGGGTTCTGGTCGAAATCGAAACCGCCGGTGTCTGGGTTGACAATACCCCGAGCGGTATTGCCGCCGCCCTCGGCATTATTCTGCCGGAATCCGCTTTCAGCCAGGCGGATGCCGTTGCCGACTTGACTGATAACAGCAGCGGAACCAGCGGAGGTGATACAATTGCTGAAGTCACCGACGTCGCTTCCGCCGCTAACGCGATTGCTACCCTCGCCGCCAAGTTTAACGCCACTTTGGCAGAGCTTCGCCAGGGCAGCTTTATCGCAACGGCTGAGTAATTAACCTCTAGTCCGGAAAGGAAATACAAATGGATATTAACAGAGGAAATATGAACGCCCTCTTTGCCGGGTTCAAAAGCAATTTTCAAGAGGGTATGGGAATGGCAGATAAAAGCTATCTGCGCTTCACCACTACCGTCAAATCTACTCATGCGTCAGAAATCTTTCCGTTCCTGGAACGTTTCGGCGGTATGCGCGAGTGGATCGGCGACCGGCAGATCAAATCCGTCGCCAGCCATAAGTATACCATCGTTAACGACGAATTCGAGGATACCGTCGGCGTCAAGCGCAACGACATTGAGGACGATTCTTACGGCCTGTATAAACCGATCCTCGAAGATCTGGGCTTTAACGCCGAAGACCTCTGGCGGGAACTGGCTGAGGCGGCTTTGTCCGGCGGCTTTGCGGCCGAATGGATTGACGAGCTGGCCTTTTTCAGCGATACCAGAACCTACGGCGAGAATACGATCGCGAATCTCGGTTCCGCCGCTTTGAGCGCGACGGCATTTAACGCGGCTCAAACCGCGATGATGCAGTATAAAGGGCATAACGGCAAATATCTGGGAGTTAAGCCCGATCTGCTGGTTGTCGGCCCGAGCAACAGGGGAACCGCTTTCGATATCCTGAAAAACGAACTGGTTATCAAAACTTCCGGCAGCAACGCCGGGGTTATTCAGAACCAGAATGCGTTCGAGGGAACCGTCGACTACCTGGTTGTCGACAGCCTGGGATCGGAATGGTACCTGGCTTCGACCAAACGGCCACTGAAGCCTGTCGGCGTTCAACAGCGTGTTATGCCGACCCTGACTAAAATGGATCAGGAAACCGATGAAAACGTATTCATGAAAAGTCAGATAATCTACGGCACCCGGGCGCGTGGCGCCGGATTCCTGACGTTCCCGCACTTGATCTATGCAAGTGATCCGTCTTAATCGTTAACCTCCTTTTTTGTTAGTGGGTTCCGGCTTTGGCCGGAACCCCGTTCAGGAGTATGAATTATGAGCTATATCACATTTGAAGACGTAACGGATCGAATTCCGTTGGCCAACCTGGAGAAGCTTTGCAAGGTTTCCGGAGACGAACTGACGGAAATGGTCGACGCGATAATCGGCCAGGCCGAAAGCACGGTCAACGGTTACGCCGCGAGTAAATACGCGTTACCGCTGCCGGTCTCGCCGCTGCCCGGGCGCTGGAGCCTGGCGATCGCGGAACACGAAATTTACAAACTCGGCCCAGGCGGCACGGTGCCGGAAAAAATTCGCAAAGGGTTTGAAGACACAATGAAAGAGCTGCGCGATCTGGCCGCCGGGACAATCTCGCTGCCGGTCGGCGACGACGGGACGGAACCGGAACAAAAGGTCGGGGCCGCGATCAAAGTCGCGAGCAATACGATGATAATGGGTGATTCAATTTACGGATACTGAATTTAACCACTGAAAGCACGGAAAACACGGAGTTTTTTTATTAAGTAAGGTTCAAAAGGAATACTTTCCTTTTCCAACATTCCTAATTTCTAATTGCCCTTCGCTATGCTCGCGCTTATATATATCCTAATTTCTAATTATAAAAATGACAACGATAACCATAACACCGGATACAACTTCGCTGCAAACAATTGCCGGACACGTTTCAAACCCCTCGGAACGACGCGAGCTCTTCGCGATGATCAGGGGCGCGATGAAAAACTCACTAAAAAAAGCGGCCCTGGCGAAAAAGAAAAGCGGTTTTTGGCTTGAGGTAGCCAAGACTGTCACCGGCGAATCGGACGCGAATTCGGCAATCGCCGGGGCGACTCATCCGGCGGCGGCGATCCGGCAATTCGGCGGCACGATCAGCGCGCCCGGTCAGGACTCGCTTGCCACCGGCGCGAAATACCTGTCGATCCCGGTAAGCGACCGGGCAAAAGGCAAAAGCCCTAAGCAATTCCCCGACCTGTTTTTTGTAATGGCCAGCGGCGGCGGGAAATATTTATTCGACGCGGCCCATGAGGGCGAATTGATGTACGTGCTGAAAAAATCCGTGACCCATCCGGCCGATCCGTGGGTGCCGTCAGAATCCCAAATCGGAAAAGACCTCCGGAAAGCAACTAAAGCCTGGCTGGACAGCCGGAAAAGAAATTGAAGAATGAACCACGAAAAGCACAAAAAAAAACACGAAAAAGATAGTTTTGAATTTCCGCTTTGCGGAATAATAAATTCGTGACATTCGTGCGATTCGTGGCCAAAAAAGGATAAGAAAATGTCAAGATTAGCGCCGATTAGTAAAACTGAACCAATTCTGGATTTTGTTAAATCAAAACTTGCCGCGTTAAAAACATCAGAAAATGAGAATCGGTTTTCGCAAATCGAAAAATTCCCGGGAACCAGCGCGGAGGCGTTGTTCGAGTTTTTGCCGGCGCTTTCGATGCCCGCCGTCGCGATCGTTTACGGCGGCTCCGACGTCGCTAATTTTCCGCTGCGGAAACTTTACGTGTCGATCGCAATCGTAACGGAAGCGTACGCGATCGATGACGCGGAGAATTTGCGCGCCCATATCGACGCGGTAATAACCGAACTCGATGAGCAGTTGGCCGACGACGTTAAATACGAAGTTATCGGCGATAAAGCGTTCGACCTCCCGGGAAGCCCGACCCTGGCCGCCGCGTTTGTCGACCTTGAAATAAGAGACCACTAAGCCCGTACGACGGGCGGCGATGGCCCCGGCTATCGCCGGGAATAAAAAATTGAAAATGTTTTTCACTCATAACTCATAACTGAAAGGAATCAAGTATGAGCATCACAATCACTCCAGAAGTTGGCGACGCGGTTGAAATTACGCCGATCGCCGGAAGCGTCAGCAAGGGCGGCGGCCACGATGATCGCGGCGGTGGAAAGCTGCCAAACTCCCGGGCGGGAATCGCCAGGAACGGCTCATTCGAGGCATTGATCAACAGTACGTTGACGGTCGCGGTCGCGTCCGGGCTCCGCACCGGCGTCGGCGAACACGCCACAGTCGCCGGGGAAATCGAATCGTCTGACGCCTTGATCGACGTCGAAATCAGCGGCGACGGCGTCCAAGTCGCAAAATTCACCATCAAGGGTACTACCGCCGCCGCCGCCACCTAAAAAATCAACCACTGAAAAACACTGAAAATTACAGTTTCTTTTCCGTGCTTTCCGTGGTTAAAGAAATATTAAAAAAAAGGAATAATCATGTCACAATTACCATTTGACAACGCGGTTTTCGGCTCTACCGCCGTTCCTGCGACCGCATTCGTTCACGGTTCCGGCTCAATCTCCCTGAAAGGTGAGGACACCGCGACGACTACCGCCGACGGCCGGATTCACAACGACCGGATCGCGGAGAATTATGAGGCGAGCTGCGAGCTTTACGGCGACCAGACCAGCCTCGACAGCGCGGCCGGGCTCGGCGACGCTATCGTTTTCAAGGCCGGGACGGATACCGTTCTGTCCGGAACCGGGATCGTTTCGGCCGAGTACTCGAAAGAGAAAAATACCACCAGTATTTCAATTGCCGGAGACCCTGATTGATAATTAGAACGAAGCGCAGCGTAGAGGCTGGCAAAGCCAGAGCGCAGCGGCAATTAGGAATTAGGAATTAGAACGAAGCGCAGCGTCAATTACGAATTAAACAACAACATCGAACAGGAGGCAAATATCATGGCCATTAATGGAATCCCCGTAAAACTCAGAGTCGAAGATAAAGACGGCAATCTGACCCAACTTGAAACGATTTACTTCGCGACTTTCCGCAAATGCCCGGCCCTGGCCGGAATCGCTAAAAGTATCATGAAGCTGGATACGCAGATCGCGAAACAGCGACGGCTGGTCGAAATCGCCGCTGACGATCTGGCGGTCGCTTCGAGAGAAAAAATCGACGCGGCGGCCGAAAAACTTGACGCGGCAAACCTGGAACTGCATAAGGTCGACGATAAACATACCGGCGAATTCAACAAGTTTTTTGAAACTGGCCTGAAAGCCGCCGGTTACAACGAAAAGGATATCGAAAGATTTCGCGATTACGTCGATTTCCGGCAAATGGCGGAATTGCTCGAGATCAGCCGTCTGGGAGCTGGCCGCTGTGATTTTTTTACGGAAGAGACCCCAGTCCCGCCGAGCTGAGTTTTTACATCGCCCAGAACCGGATGTGGCGGGCGGCCGCGTTGAAACACGGTCTCGACCCGGAAACGCCGGTCGAAGATATCATGCTGCTGAACCAGGACAAAGACGGAAGTCTGCTGGTAATCGAAGAATACGATAGAGCCGAACGAGCACTGGAGCTCGAACATCGAATGAAATAGGAACCACGAAAAGCACGAAAAAACACGAAAAATACAGTTTTAAATTTCCGCTTTGCGAAATAAGAAATTCGTGACATTCGTGAAATTCGTGGCTAAAAAAGAATTATGCCCAAAGAACCGCTGACAAATAAACAGGCGATCGAATACCTGGTAAATAAAAAGATCGTGCCGACGGAAAAAACCGCCGCCGAACTCGTTGAGTCCTGGACCGCGCGCGATCGGGCGGAGGCGCTCTTCAGCGCCCGGGTCAATCAGGCCGATGTCCTGGAAGCGATCCGGGGCCGGATCAAACAGGTGATTGAAGGCGGAGGATCTTCCGAGCAAGCATTCGTTTTAATCAGAAAATTTTTACTCAGCGACGGAAAGAGCGCCCTGCAAGAAATGGGTTTTCTGGCTGACGAAGCGGATATGAATGCCAACAACCGGCTTTCGGAACTCGGCAGCGCGCGGCGGCTGAAGCTGATCATCGAGCAAAATGTTCGCAACGCCCAGGCGGCGGCCGAATACGACGGCTTTGTCGAAGAAAAAGCTCTTTATCCGTATGTAGAGTATCATACGGCCGGAGACGAGCGCGTCCGGGTCAGTCACGCGGCGCTGGACGGTAAAGTCTATGAAGTTGGTACGCCGGAAATGCGCGCGGTTTCTCCGCCGAATGATTTCAGGTGCCGGTGTTATTGGTTACAGTTAACTCGTGACGAACTGGCCGGGCGTTACGTCGAACGCGACGTGCCACCGGCATCGACGCTGTCGCCGTCGGGTTTTACTTTCGATCCGGGCCTGAAACCCGGAGAGCAGCTTCCGGCGGTTATTCCGGCCAAGCCAAAAACTCAGCCGCGCAAGCCGGTTACTTCTCCGGTAACGCCTGAGCCGGAACGCGCTCCGCTGGAACTGCCGACCGGCCAGGCAACGGCCGAAATAATCAAGCCGCTCCCGCCGAAAAAGCAGTGGCAGCCGGATATCGCCTCGGCTTACCAGGGAACAACCGTTCTTACCGATGAGATCAAGACCGAACTGCAAAATAAAGCGAGGCCGAAATTTACCGGGCAGATTATCAAAAATATCGAAACCGGCCAGGAAATAAAAATGTCATACCAGGGCGCGAAAAAATCGATCAGGATGAGTAAGACGGTTATCGGCGCCGATTTTCTGGACTCGGCTGTCGATATCGCCGCGACGGGTAATTTTATCGGCTTCGAAAAGGATTTTCGGAATAAACCCAACGTTACCGGGTACTGGAAATACGTGAAAATGATTCCGACCAGAATCGGGATGATACTAGTTCAATTAACGGTGAGAGAAACGAAAAACGACGGAAATGTTTTTTACTTTGTCCGTAAAAAAGAAAAGGCCCGCCAGGGCAATTCTGAAGATGCGAACCAAGGTTCGTAATCTACCATCCGTTTAGCGGGTCTCATAAAATTATTATACAACATCAATTAAAAAAAGTCAAATCGAATGAGTAAAGATTACACAATCGCGCTGAAATTTACCGGTAAAACCGGCGGGTTCGTCCGGACTGTCAAGGCGCTGGGAAAAACGATCGAAAAGGATTTGACGCTCGCGACCGGCAAAGTCGAGACTTCGGCCGGGCGCATAAAAAGCGAGTTCCACGGCGCGGCCAAAGCGGTCCAGCCGATGGTTAAATCACTGAACTCGGCCGTCAGCGTTTCGGACCGGTTGACGAATAATTTTAATAAAATCGCCGCGGCATCAAAAAAGGCCGCGTCGATTAAAGCCCAGACCCAAACTTCGGCGATGCTCACCGGTAAGCTGACGGATATCGTCAGAGCCCGGACGATTAAACCGCCGCCGCTGCCGAAACAATCGTCGGTACTGTCGGAAGCGTCGCTGCCGAAAACGTCGTTGTGGCAGAAATCAGCCGGGCTGATCGGCAAAATGGCTGGCGGCATCGGCAAAATGGCGAGCGGAGCATTAAAAATCGCGACCGGGTTCGGTAAGGCGGCGTGGTTTGTCGGAGGCAGCCTGATCAGCGGGTTGGCAATGGTAATTGGCCCCGTGTTTAAAATTGCCAAATCAATTTTTTCCGGAATTGTCGGCGGGTTTAAATTGGCGTTTAAATGGGTTGGAAAAATAGCAAAAGGCTTGCTGCATCTGCCGGTTACCGGGCTGAAATTCCTGGCGGCCGGCGGCGCGGCGATCTATGCCGCGCATAAAGCGCTTTCTCCCGCCGCCGAAATGGAACGCTATAAAGTTCAGCTCGACGTCATGAAAAAAGGGAACCTTTACGATTTCCTGACGAAAGCTTCAGCCGGTAAACCGTTCCAGATGGGCGAGACGGTCCAGGCCGGAGTAATGATGGAAGCATTCAAAATCCCGGCAAAACAATTCCTGGGAACGGTCATGGATGCCGCCGCCGGATTCAAGAAGCCGCTTGAGGAAATTGTCCGGATGCTCGGGTACGCGCGCAGCGGCCGGACCGGCGAAGCGCTCGAAAGCTCCGCCCGGATCGGGATCACCCGCAGCGACCTGCGTAAATTCGGAATCAGATTCGAGAAGTCCGGCGCGGCCACAGCCGATACCGCCGGTAAATTGATGGGTGCGATGGTCGCGCTGATGAAAAGCCGATCCGGCGGGATGGCTAACCGGATCGGGACCACCACTTACGAGGGCGCGGTCTCCGACTTTAAAGACAGCCTGTTCCGGGCGTTCGCCGGGGCCAGTGAAAAGTTCCTGCCGTACGCGACCAAGATCGTCCGAAACGTTTCCGCCGTTGTGGCAAACATCGGCAAAAAACTGAAAACTCTGCCGTGGGCGGAATGGGGCAAGAAACTCGCGGACGGCGTTAAAGCGGCCGGAAATGTTATCAATAATTTGATGGATAAGAACAAGCGGGAAAAAATCGGCGGATCGATCGGAAAAGCCTGGAGCGATATTAAACCTTTGCTGCCGAAGCTAGGCGCGGCGATTAAACTTGACCTGCTCGACGCTTTTAAGATGCTTAAGCCAAAAGTTGTGGATATGATGGTTGCCGCCGCAAAACTGGCCATCGAGAAGATTAAACAGCTGGTCAACCCTAATCCGACCTTGAATAAGAATAACCCGGTTATTGCCGGAGCCAGTCAAAAAATCACCCGGCGGGAAATCGCAATTAACGCTATTCGCCGCGAACGCGCCAAAAACGGCACCGATAAAAACAGCTCTGGAAGGCTGCGCCCGATTACAACCAAAGAGTGGCAGGACTGGCTGAAAAACCGTGACAAGAAGAACTGGCGCGACGTGGAAAAGAAACGCGAACAGGGCCGCTTTGCCCGGGCGCAAAATGATTTTAAAACCGATATGGGGCGCCTCTCGAAATCCGAGCAGTCACGCTTCGACAACGCGAAAACCGTTGAAGCGATCAAGGAGCTCCGGAAACAGATCACTGCCGAACGTGCGCCCAAAAAACCGCTGGCTCCCCGCACCGTGGAGACCGCGAAAAAAATTATCGGGAAAGTCAAGCCGGTTATTAAAACGGCAACGCAGACACCGGAAGCGGAAAAGATTCCGCTGTCGCTGATCAAGGCCGGACGCGATACCGGCTACGTTAATGGCAAAGCCGTCGC
Organism: Victivallales bacterium; assembly: GCA_963676655.2. Classification (GTDB taxonomy): domain Bacteria; phylum Verrucomicrobiota; class Lentisphaeria; order Victivallales; family Victivallaceae. The sequence goes on from CAXXKX010000005.1 coordinate 240,854, forward strand.
TTTGGACTCAAAACAGCTGGCCAAAAACGCCGAAGTACAGAAAAAAATTGCGACGCAGCCGGATAAATATCGTCTGGCCGATCCCAAAGGCGATGCGATTAGACAACGAGAGGCAGAAGCGGAAAAAAGACGTCAGGCCCGGGAAAAAGTCAACGCTGACGCCGCCGCGCTGCTTAACCCTTCGGCTTCGAAATATACCGCCGAAATGTTAAAGCAGGTCGTACCGCAAATTTTCGGCCAGGGTCAATCTAAAAATGAAAAGAACGTTTTCGGGCGCGACATCAAAGAGGTAACGGCTGAAATAAAAGCCGGTAACTCCGACCAGAACGATCTGCTGAAAAGGCTGGAACGGCAACTGATTTTGTTAAACAAAAAATTTCAGGATAACAATCTATGAGCACTGAATCAAAAAGAATTGTCGGATCGAGTAAGGCCCGGAAGGACCGGGACACGGGGACTTATTCGATCGAGTATTATGTTGTAACTGCCGAGCTGGAAGACTACATGCCGGAAGTCGATGACATCGCCGCCTGGGCGCCGGAACCGGCCCGGGTGACTTTCGTGGAAAAGACGGAGCTCAGCGACGACCGCTGGATTGTTTCGATCGAAGCGGAGCCGGACGCCACGGCGGTACCGGGCTCGATTACTGAGGTGAAAGATATTCGCGATCAATTCGAGTGGAAATACAAAACGGTGAGCCTGTACTACCCGCCGAAAATTTGGGGCGTGAGAAAAGCAAAAGCAGCCGACATTAGCAAATCGACAGCTTTCGTTACGGTAAAAAATATTGACGGCAAGATCGCCAAGGTCGGTGATTGGATTTTCTGGAATTTTGACAGCGATCCGCAGCTAAAGGGCTCTGAAACTTACAATTGGAGTATGTTTGATCCGGACAGTCACCCGACTATTAAGCTGCTGAATATGAAACATCCTACCGATATTTTTGAGGTAACGTTCTATTCGGACAAAACGCCTAAACAGCTGAAAAAATTTAAGGGCGTCAACGGCAAGTTCCCTCTAGCTTACGAAGTCTACCACGGCGACGTTCCACAGAAATGGCGTCTCCTCTTCCAAAGGCTCGAAAGCAAGCAGTATAACGGGGAAAATTATGTCAAGGTCTATCGGCGCTTTATTTATGCCTGGGGCGGGTTGTGGCGTACAAATGTCTTCGGCGATCCCTGGTCAAAATGGGAAGAAGGGTAAAAAATGAATATTCTTAAAAAAATCAAAGAGCTGGAAGAGAGGCTCGAAGATATGACGATCATCGACAGCGAAGATATTCTTGCAGTTGAGACCGGCCTCGGCACCGAACTGCGTTTTCAGGACCCGCCAGACGATACTGAAGAGGTCACGAATGAATACAACGGCATGTTCAAGGTAGTTGCTTATCAGGACGAAGAGGTAATTAAATACAAGGTCATAAACGGTCAGGATCCTGAAAGTGATTATTGCGGCTATGTTCAACTGGCCGGATCGACAAATAGTTTTACCCTGCCGGTTGCGGTGCTGTCGGGTATGACGACTCCGCGCTGCTATCTGGTTACCAAAAAAGACTCTGAAAATCTCGGGCATTATATCGCTGAAATCCGTCATTATGATGGTTCGATTGCATTGGCGCAAGAGGATTGGATACAGCTTGCGGACTGGAACAGCGACGGGAACGGCGTTTTGCAAATATGGGACAAAGGCAGTCACTTAATCAACTACAGGTGGGTGTAATGTTTAAATCAGTCCATGAACTAGCATTTTTATCTTCTTTTACCGGCGCAGATATTATAAATAAAGCCTTTGCTATCCGGTATTATTGGGTTTGGCACCATACGGGAGTGCAGGTGTTTGATTTTTATCCACTCTCCGCCACTGCTTATCATATCAAATATACGGTCGATCGCATAGACAACTACCTCGATCAGATTGCTCCTCATTTCGTTAATATCAACGAGTATACCGGCAAGCTGTCGGACTATCCCTCAACAACTGATTTGCCAATGTGGGAGTCGGCTGACGCGGTTTATGAGTTTTTGGGTATTGAGCGGATTCGCACTCCGGAATACACTTTTTATTTCGGCTTCAACGCTCAGTGGCTGTTTGATCTGCTCCGGGTGCTTGATCAGCTCAAAATGGCAACCGTCATCGATCCGCCATCCCTGAATTCTACGGTTCGACATGCAATCGGTAAAACCGGGTTTGGTTCGACTTGGGAAGAGGCTGAAGCAGATTACCTGACGGCAGATTGGTATGATCTTGGAGGCGGCCCGAACTATGCATCAGGGCAGCGCACTTATTATATCGGAGACAATCCTGTCCATGAGTTCTCCAAGAGCATTACTGATTCAAAAGTTTTTAATAAATATGGTATCGATATTCCAGCCGTTCCCGGCCATGCTACCCTTGTTCAGTTAACAGGCATCCCTTATGTCCAAAATTCAGGCACATTCGCTCCCAGCCCGCATATTCCTGAACCGAATGTTGTAACCGTATTGCATCAGGGTACCATTGATGAAAACGGGGGGCGTTTTGAGATTTCCGCTCTTTTCCCCGATGGTGAGTTTGATTCGATGCCGGAGCCGCCTGAATTTGGACACGGTACAGCGTTTGACCCCGGCTCAATTATATGGATAGTCGACGGCCGCGACGGCTGGCCGCAATTAACCGGAGTCTGACTCATGATATATATAAGCGCGAGCGTTGCACTGAGCAATTTACTAATTTACCAACTATTAATTAAAAAAATCCGGAGGATTTGACCTATGCCAATAACTGTTTACGCTTCCGGCGACGGCCGATATCCGGCGCTTTATGACGCGTCCTTATCTACAATCACAACTAAAAAGGCTTATTGGCCCGGCGCGTTTTTCGGGACTACCGCAGAATTCGCGGTTCGCCCGGTCCATGCCGACGGCTCGCCGTTTACCCTGGCCGAACTGAGCGCGATTGCCGTGTTCGATTTCGGCATTGACATAGACTGGAATACCGGCACGCCGCCGCCGATCCGGACAATTACCGGCTTCTCCATCCGGGAAGTGGTTGATAACGGCGTCACCTGGGGCGAGATCGTGTTTGAGGTTGACTTTAATACCACAGAGGCCGGAGAGCTGATAACAAATGAAGCATGGCTGGAAATGGGCGCGGAACTCGACGGCTATCGTGCCGGAGAAGACCGGGCCAAACTAGTTGTTCAGTTCCCGTTTCTGCTGCTTGGCCGGCGCCTGGCTTCCGGCACCGGCACACCGACGCCGGTCGAAGACGGATCGCTTTCCGGGCCGCAAATCTGGGCGCTTTTTGCAGACCCCGGAACATATCAGTTCAGCGTCGACGGCGCAACCGTCTGGCATGAAACCCAGGCAGATGCTGATCGCTATTACCGGTGGACCTGGGACGGCGAAAATTACGGCTCTGCGGTAAAGATGCCGGTGAGCGGCCCCGGAGATTCCGCGTATCAGGTCTGGCTTGATGCCGGAAACGAGGGAACCGAACAGGATTTTCTTGATTCGCTTGTAGCGGAAGACGGCTTGTCCGCGTATGAGGTCTGGCTTGATGCCGGAAATGAGGGAACCGCTCAAGACTTTCTTGATTCGCTCGTAGGGGCAAAAGGAGACAAAGGAGATAAAGGAGATTCAAGCTACTCTTACATTGCCTTTGCTGTTGATAATCAAGGAACCGGTTGGAGCACTGCTCCTGATGTTAGCAAACCATATATTGCTTTCCTGGTATCCAGCGAACAACTTACCCCGGTTGAAAACGACTTTGCCGGGTGTACCTGGGTGAAGTTTATTTATACAGGAGACGTAATCGGCCCGGAAACTTCAACAAATAACGCTATTGTTCGTTTTGACGGCACGACAGGCAAATTGATTCAGGTCTCAATTGTTACAATTACCGACGTCGGAAAAATTGGCTTCCCGGATATCTCAACCACCGGCTTTATGAACGTTGCTGCCCGTTCCGTTGCTCCGACAACACCGTCAAACAATGATCTTTATGTTGATGACGGCTCGAATACCGAACACGGCGGCATCGGTCTTATGCAGTGGAACGGAGCAAGCTGGCTTGATTTTGGCGGTTCGGTTTATTTAGCTGCCAAAACTTATACTGATAATGCGATTGATGCCCTGGTAAACGGCGCCGGGGCCGCGCTAGATACGCTTTACGAGCTTGCCGAAGCGCTAGGCAACGACCCGGATTTTGCCGCGACTATTACAAATGCTCTGGCCGGTAAGGTTGCGACGTCCACCACGATTAACGGACAGGCATTGACTTCCAATATCACCCTTGATACTGACGATATCGGAGAGGGAACAAATCATAAATACGTAACGGCAACGGACAAAACTAATCTTACGACCTTGACCGATGGCAGTAACGCTGATAGTCTGCATATTCATAGTTATGCTACTGAAGCTTTTGTTTCAGCCGCAATCTCCGCCCTGGTTGATTCCAGCCCGGCCACGCTTGATACTTTAAACGAGCTGGCGGCGGCTCTTGGTGATGATCCTAATTTTGCAACCACAGTTGCCGGGCTGATCGGTGAAAAACTGGCAAAATCGGCTAATCTTTCAGACCTGGATGATGCCGCGACCGCCCGGGATAATTTGGAACTGGAAAACGGCGCGACTATCAAACATAAACTCGACGCGACCGCTGACCCGACCGTAAACGATGACAGTACCGCTGGTTACTCTGTCGGCTCAACCTGGACCAATACTTCTACGAAAAAGATATTTGACTGCCTTGACGCTACGGCGGGAGCCGCTGACTGGGACGAACGAGGCACAGGAGCCGGCAGCGGGGATGTTGTCGGCCCATCAAGTTCAACTAACAACGCCATAGCTCGCTTTGATGAAGCGACCGGAAAATTGATTCAGAACTCAGTAGTCGTAATTACCGACTTGGGGAAAATTACCCTGCCTGATATTGCCGCGACCGGCGTTCTGAACATCACGCCGCGTTCAACCGCTCCAACGGCCCCGGCCACTAACGATTTGTATCTTGATGACGGCACAAATACCGCGTCCGGAGAAAAAGGCTGGAGGCAGTGGAATGGTACTTCATGGGATGACGTAGGTGCAATCGGCGGCGGATCATCAAGCGGCGGCGCCAGCGCCGCCGACATAATTATTATCAGTGACTTTACAGCTTCAAGAATTTAACACAGGAGAATATTATCATGGCTGAATTATGGGAACCTCAAACCGTAGAAATTTTTAACCGGGAAAATACTAACGGGAATACCGACTGGACTTTATCCGGCAGTGGCACCGGCGAATATTACAAAACTGTTTCCGGTTATGACGCAGACAGTCTTTTCTACGCCGGGAATACTTTATTGGCTTCCGGTACTGCGGGGGCTTTGACGGCTGGACAATTTAATCTGACTGCCACAACTTTAACCGTCAGGCTGCCTGATGATTCCCTGGCTGGCATTTCCGGCGATACCAGCCCGGACTCAGCGCCTACCGGACACGTCAAAGGTTTTAATCAGGCTCAGACTGATGTTATCTCGGCGGTTGCGGCATCGACCGAATGGGATGTTAAACAGGTTGCGTTGATCAATGAGGATAAAGACCATGACGCCAACGTCAAAGTTTACCGGATTGAATCGGACGGCACTGTTAAATCGTTGACGTCAATTATTCTTTTGACAAAGAGCGATACTATTTACATGGGCGCGTTCGGACTTCAAACTGGTGAAAAGTTTGCTGTAATCAGTACCGGCGCGATCAGTGTTGATTTAAGCGTCTTAAAACGGAGTACGTCATAATGAGTGGAACAGCAGGTCACGCAATTCGCCAGCAGACAATCAGGGCTGAAAAAATCGAAATTCGCCGTCAGTTTTTACAGCGGTTGTATCAGAACCGTTCAGAACTTATGACGGCGGTCAATGCTTACTTTGTTCAAAAGTTTGGAGATGGAACTTTTGACGCCGAACATCCGCTTGTCAAAGCGGTTAATACCAGCGCTGCAGGCGGTATTATCGATATTGAAAAGCTGGCTGAAAAGATCGAGGAGTACGATGGCATTCAAATCACTCAATGACCGTAATGAATTCGGGTACATGAACCGCTATCGGATGCTTTCAACCGCAGGTCTTGTCGGCTCCATCGGCGGCGGTAGTATCTCGAATTTCACAATAACGGCCTCCGGTTGCGGCTGTGCAACGGTAAACGGCGATTTCACTTGGAATGAAACCAACCAGCAGCATGAGTATTACGATGAAACATATTCTTACACGACTAGTTACGCTTTTTACAATTCTGAAACTGGACAATGGGAAATGTACGGATATGACATAGACTGGATGTATTACTTTGACGAAGTCGGCTTGGTGTGCTATTCCGAGGACGGCTCTGAGAATGAAGTTCCGACGACTGGCTGGACAATGGACTCAGTCTACTCTGGCTGGTATGACCCGGCCCCGACAATTACGGTATCATGAGGATTATTTAATGAGTTTTTTTAGAAGCATACACATTAGAGATGAATTAGGGTACATGATTCCGTTCCGGTCTATGAGCCAGGTGTTTTTAAACAGTCCCTCTTTCAGCATATATTCTGATATTCTTTTTCAACTTAGTTTAAACCCTGATGACAACTTGATTCCAATAAAGAATGCGGTATGGATTTATGGTGCAACCAATATAGTTAATCAATATAACGGTACAACCGGCGTGATTATCGATGAAACTAATACTGTACTTGATACTCCGTCTATTTATGCCGAAGCTACAGGCGGCGATAACGACTATTATCAGTATCTTGACTGTACGCTTAACTATTGGCGCTATCCAGGGATGGGGCACGATTTTTATTTACCCGATGGCTTTACTTTCGATTTTTGGAGCAGAGTGCCGGGAGTGAATAACGAGGCCAATGTTCAAACGGTTTTTTATCTCAGCAGCATTGACGGCTCTGAGTATATTTATCTAGCTCGAATAGGAAGTGGGTTCAGAGTTTACTACACTGATATAAATGATTCAGTATCATATCTATCAAATGCTTACTTTGAAGACAGCTCGTTTGCACATTGGGCTTTTACGGTAGATGAGTCCGGAACTTTGAAGTTTTACAAAAATGGTTCGCTCCAGCAAACCAGCAGTACCGCCGCAAAGTTTACCAAAATAGGCAGAATAAAACTCGGAGCCATCCAAGGTGAAAACTCAACAAGCATGAACATTGCCTTAGCCAGAGCCTCCCGGAAAGTATTATGGTCTGAAAACTTCACAGTTCCAACCGCAGGTGATTACGATTATCCAGTATATCTTAAATTTAATTGAGGTGAAATCATGACCGAAAAAGAAATCAAAGTTCAAATGCTCCGGATTGAAGCCAAACGGCTTGGCTTGGAAGCCCCGGAAAGCTTCTGGATGGCCCCGGTTGAAGAGCTGGCCAGAAATTACAATGGTTGCGGCCCGGAATGGATGAGTAAATTCGAGCGCGCCACATTGACATTCGCCTTGCGAGTATTTGAACCGGCGATCCTGATTCATGATTATGAGTTCAGCGAGTCTGACGGGACAAAAAAATCGTTCAAGGCGGCGAATTCCCGGATTTTCGCTAATTGTGTAAAGTTGGCCATCGCCGCTTATGCCTGGTATCGCCTCTGGCGTTACCGTTGGCTGCGTCGTGCTGCCGTAGTCTGGATATTCTGTAGATACGGCGGCTGGTCTGCTTGGACAGACGCTTATAACCTTATAAAAGAGAAAGGAAAATAATTAGAAATTTGACAATCGGTTTTCGCAAATCATCATTAAAACCAATCACAAAAAAAGGAACAAAAAATGAAACGCTTTAATTGGATCGTAATCTCTCTTATCGCTCTTATCGTAGTGACCTTCGGGGCCGGGTGCAATTCAATGACCGACACGTCAGTAGTAACAACAACCAAACCGGACGGAACAAAAATTGTCGAACAGCGGAATGTCGTTGAAAAATCTTCAGTTCGAAAGGACAAAATAACTGTACTTTCAAGTACAATGACCGGTCTGATAGTTCAGCCTAGCGGCAGCAGCTCAGGCGGCACTCCGTTGGCCGATGTTACTATTCGCACAGGTTCAAATACAACGGTTTCAAGCCCGGCTAACGTAAAGAGAATCGTTCACGCAACAGCTAAGGGCGCGGGCCTGCTTAACTCTTTGACAAACAGTTCAGCCACATCTGACACAGAAGTTTTTCTCGGAGCGGAGGGAGACCCCGGCCAGGGCGCGGCGGCGTTTTTCAATGCTTTGGCAAATTTGCAGCGCGCAAAGAACGGCGCCATTTCCAGCGCATCGACTACTACCAATGCTGATGGCAGCAGTACCGCAAGTACTACCACCGGCAGTTCGACCGCCAGCTCAACGCTAAACAGCTCTACTACCAACTCGGATAGCTCAACCACCAAGACCGAGGCCACGACCTCCGCTGGAAGTGCCGAATCTACTAGCGGATCATCCACCGCGTCCACAGAGTCCACAGAGGCAAAATGAGATTATTGATTGCAATAGCCGCATTATTATTGCTGACGGGTTGCGTTGCTCCTTTGCGGGTGACGCAATCCCAATATCCCAACGGCATTACCGTTACAAATATAACCGGCAGCTGTCATAATAAATCTATCGAAATAATCACCGAAAAAGGCTGTGCAATTATGATCCGGACGCCGTCCGAATAAAAAACAATAGCAATTTGCGTCATAATACGTTTATAATAAGCAACTTACATATAAGCAATCTAAGTTTTTAAAACACTGCTTGCAAAAACAAAAAAGGCACGGTAAATTGATGCCGTGCCTTTTCCTTTTATAAAGGGCCTGAGAATTTAGAAAAAATTCGAAATTTGCGAAAACCGATTAGCAACATTTGCGAAAACCATTTTGCATACTACAGCTTTTAATGTTTTCTAACTGTTCCCGGGGTTCAATCACTACGCTCAATCACCCCGGGCTGTTGCTATGTGCCGCGCTTTCAGCGCTATTCAATAAATGCAATATGATTATAGGCCGGACTAATAAGTTTACAAACTTATTTACCGGTGTAAAAAGTATCGGTTGAATCAGCGGGCATGACAGATTTCAAAATTGCTTCGACATGTCCGTCAAAATATGCGCAATTAGCCCGGCCAACGGGATGAGCGGTCCCATGTGCGAAAACAGTGGTCCCGCCGCCGGCCAGAATGATATTGCTCCCCAGGTTGCCGTCCGTAAACGCCGCACAGCGCGACATATACCGCATCCGGTTAATATTCACCGGCCAGAAATTACGGTCCGCGGCAGTCGGAGCGTCATTAGCGTAATGCGGGTTGTAGATATAATTACCGTAACGAACCGAACCGGCATATCTGGTTGTATCATAAGTCTTGACATGCAGCATGGTCGTTTGACAATAGAGTATATCCGGAGCTTGTTTGTCTTTCAATGTCAAATATTTGGTTTGAATTATCGGGGAACGGTAATCCTGCCAAAAAACCTCGCTGGCCCCGACCATAAATTTTCGGGGCGGAAACGCTCTACCATGATAGTCGGAGGAATAAATAGAAAACGCAGTAAGAAGTTGTTTCAAGTTGCTGGCGCAACTGATGGTTTTCGCCTTGTCCCGGGCTTTCCCGAGAGCCGGCAGCAGCATACTGGCGAGAATAGCAATGATCGCGATCACAACCAGCAATTCGATAAGCGTGAACTTCTTCTTCATCGAAACCTTCCTTTCATTCATTCTTATAGTTTAATGGGTCATGAGATATTGAGCCGCATTGGCAAAAGCCGGTGAAGACTTCAGTTGCCGTGAATAGAACATTGGAATCTTGCGATAAGCGGAATTAGCCTGTCCCCAGGTCGGAACAATTGACTTTTCACCTAAAGACGAGTTGAGCAACCAACTGGTATAGCTGTTGCTGGTCATATCGTGGGTTTGACGACAATAAACCGGTTTGAGATTATCAACCGTAACTTCCATCAGATCAGGGGCGCCTTTATACAGCCTGCCATAGAGATACCATGTGCCGTCTTTCGGAATATTAAAAGTGTATGACAACGGCTCATTGCCGGAGATTTTCCTGACAGCGTATTTACCGCGCGCCGACCTGTTTTGCTGTTTTTCATATCCCTGCCCTTTGCCGGATTCCGCCTCGATCATGACATTTGCCGGTGAATCAGGATTGAATTTCCCGGCCGGAGCAAAACATACCGTATCAACCAGCAACCGGTCATAGCGCGGCGCTACTTTCAGCGTATGTTTTCCGGCTTTAAGTTTAAAAGGCAGATCCTCTATGGTCCAGCGCCAGGGATTTCTAATCGAAACCAGCAGCGTATAAACTCCGCGCTGTCCGTCTTTCGGAATCTTGAATTTATATTGATTCATCCCGAATACTGAGAAGTGGTCCGCTTTCAAGAGTTTACCGTCCGGAGCATACAGCAGGCTGACGCAATCCGTTTTATGGCTGTACTTATAAGCCTTGTAAGGCGCTGAATAAAGCGTCATATTGAAAGGTTTGTCATCCGGATCATTGACCTGAAAAGCAACCATCGGCCCTGGTATGCCTTTTGCCGGAGAGTCAGGCTCCGCCACATGAGTCAGTAAAGCCGGAGTCATCGCGCCAATTTCCGCCAGAGGCACCTTGTCCTGACGCATGGCCCGCAACAAGTCGGCAGAGCCCCACAGGAAAGTCGGATCATTGATTGAATACTGCAATTGCAAATCCATATCCGTTCCGGTCAAGGGAACATATTTTACCCGTTTGGCAATCCAATCGGCATGAGCGGCAAAGTTAAAGAAACAGCAACTGCGGTCATTCGGGTAATTTCCCAGCAGCATCCCCGGAGATTTTGGCGGTTCCCCGAATGAGGTGTCATCCGGCTGTTGCCGGACATAGAAATAGGCGTCGGCAAGCTGCAGATAAAGTTCCCGGACACCGGGATCGCCGGTAATCTCGTAATACATTCGCAGTCCTTTCATCCCGACGCTGAACATATAGGGCCAAAGCGAAATGATATGGTCACGTTGAGCTCGGGTTACTTCGACTACTTTTTTTGCCCCGGCGAGAATAGTGTCATCATTACAGATAGTCCAGGCATGCAGCATAGCCATTAACTGCCAGGCCGGGCGCCGCCAATAATGAATAAATACTGTAGGCCGGTGGTGAACAATCTTTTCGGCATGATATTTGCCGACCGCCTGAGCCATGTCGAGGACTGAGCGGCGCCCGGAAAACTGCCCGTAAAGCGAAACGCCGCCATACCAGGAATGTCCGTTGGTACTGTGACTTTGCTTCTTCCGGATAAACGGCCCATGCTTCAGAACGCGACCACGGAATTCACTTTTCGAATGATTGATATCAACATCAGCATAATGGGAGATGATGCGTTCGGCAAAATCAAAATACTTGCGATCGCCGGATCTGAGATACTGAGTCAATACGCCTTCACCAAGCGCGGTTTCCAGATTGTTGCAGTCGCCCCTTCCGTACGGGAACTCCCCGCAGTACATCATATTTTTAAAACCTGATTTCAGCATTGCATCTTTTTCCCGTTTCATCCAGGAACTAATTGTCCGCTCAACACTACCTTCATATAACGGAGCGTCAGCCTTAGCCACCGACAACGGCCAGGCGTAGAACGTGCGAGAATTGCAATACCATTCCGGCGCGGCAACCAGCAGCGGTCGCGCCAGAAAAACCCGCTCCGCCTGGGATTTTGCGGAAGTCCCGATCATAAAACTACGGGTTCTGGACATGCCGGAATCAAATAATATCGCGCCGCGATAAAGCATGAGAGTCACATCTTCTGCTCCAACCGCTATCTCGCTCGGCGCATTGCGCCAAAAATCCCGAACCGCTAACACCAGGCCGGAATCGGTCCGTATCAGCCCGCGACCGTATTTACCTTTGGCCAGTTCTTTTTTACCGGCGGAAACAAAGTAAGGAAAGGAATTAGACCTGGATTTTGGCGCTTTGACCAGGGTTGTAATTGCCGCTGGAACATTCGCCTTCAACTCTTTTCGTTCAGGCATGAATACCGCTTGTTTGAATTTACCGGCAATCCGCAAACCACAGTCCACCGCTTCGGCCGGTTTCAGCCCGACATTAACCAACTGGTGTTCCAACTCTATATTATCAGCCCCGGCATAAACATAAATTCGCAGCACATAACTGAAAGCGTCGCTGCATTTTCCGGTGATTTTCAAAACCGCGCGGACCGGCCCGGATTCCTCAACTTTAACTTCAGGCTTTGCAGTCAATACCTTTTTGTTGAATATTACCGCGACATCATTGCCGTGCAAACCACTGATTAAGACTCCCGGATCAGGCTTTACCGTAAATTTCAAAACCCCGTTGTTTATCTGATAACCATTCCCGACCGGCTTCACTAAAGACGCTCCGCGAGACGCTGATTTTACCTTTGAACCATAAGTCAAGTTGACCGTCTCACTGCTCGAGGCTTGAGTAGTGACCCGCAGCCAGCGCACACTGCCGTCGGACCATTTGCTGATAGTTTCAAGTTGACAGGGACGGTCTGCAATAGCCGCATTTTCCGCTTTCGGCAAAGCCCCCTTCGGGAATGGGACGCCCTGCGACACCCCCCACTTTCCACGGGGGAGTTTGCGGTCTATTTTGAGTTTCAATTGGGCTTTTTCAACTTTAACCGGAACAAGTCCGCCATCGCTCTGTCCGGCAACCGGCTTCAAAAACTCGGTCGCACCGGACGGACGATAAAACTGATCGTTAGTCAACAGTAATTCTTTGATTTTCACCCCGCTGCCGACAACATCCAATTTCAGTTCTCGTTTGCCGGCTCTAAGAATAAAATCAGGCAGCACCGGCCGCAGCCAGTACCATTTTCCCATTGTGTACCCCTGAAAGTTCCGGGTGTCCTTACCACAGGATAGAGTAAATTTATTTGTTCCTGGCAGAAATACTTTGGCCCAGACATAATACGGGGCCGATTCAGGCAGGTTGACTTGATATTTCCGTCCGGGTACGATATTTTTCAGTGAGATATTGGCTGAATCTGATATTTCACACAGTGAAGCGTTTCTGATCCAGAGCTTGGTTCCTTTGGTTATGCGCCACGAACCGGTATTAGGAACCACTATAGAAAGACTGGCGGTTTTACCCTTGCCGCTTTCAAACGCGATCGAGACCGGCCGCCATGATGATGAACGAAACATTTTTTTGTTTCTCGCTACCGTCTTCCGGCCCAACAAAACATTGGCTGATACGGAAGTACCATAGACAAAAGTGTCACGTTTCAAATACACAGTGAAAACATATTTGGTATTCGGTTTTACCTCAACCCGCTGGCTTAAAGTACCGGAACTTTTGGTCGGAGTTGTCGTTTCAACCAGAACACAGTCATAGCCGTCATATTTAACCAGCTTCACGTCTTGCAGCGACATTTCCTTACTGATTGTCCAGCCGGGAATTTTTCCGGCCTGCATCGGTTGTTCAAAGTCTCCGTTTTTCAATAAATCCCCGGCGTTTACACTGACCGCGGCCGCGGCAATCACAATACCCTTTCCAATCAATACCTTCATTTTACAGCCTCTCCTTAAAAAAAACAGGAACGAAGCTCTCGCTTCGTTCCTGAATGATTTTTAATCAGCATCGCTGGCTGATTTTGTTTTAAGCAACAACGCATCTTCCGGATACGCCGGGGGATTTTCCCAGTCAACCTTCCATTTCGGACGCCGCCGGAATTTTTCTTTGAATTTATTCTGCAGTACGCCACGCGCCTCAAGACTAATCATACAGGCCCGGGTACAACCGCGGGCTCCGCAAACCGCCTGCCCGGTATTATACAGATTACGCGGTTTCTTTTTAAACGGACTCCAGTCGCCTGGCTTTGTATTGCCGCGACCTTCCATATACTGCTCATCTTCCGGAATTTCATTATCCACCACTTTAGCGCCGCGGAAAGCAATATCACAGGCTTCACAATCAATATCAGCCCATTCGACTTCGTGTCCGGCCAGATTAACCTTGATCATTTTATCCGGATTAAACGCCTGCCCCGGACATTCCCGGATACAAGCGCCGCACTTGTTACAGAGCTGAGGGCCATCATAAATCGGGTCCGGTGCAAGTTCAAGATCGGTAATGATAATGCCGACCCGGTTGCGGGGGCCGAACTGTGGAGTCAAGAGCATCTTGCTCAAACCAATTTCACCGAGACCGCAGAGAAAAGCGGAGGTACGCAGATGCACCATTACGTCGGGAGCGGCCCGGCCCGGGGCAACCGGCACACTGTTTTCGCGGAGAAAACCTTCGCCGTCAATATTCCGCCAGTCGCTCTGATGTCCGTACGGAATCGCTTCGTAGCCGCGGTCCTCAATAAATTTGCTGACATTAACCACGTTCATCGGCATATACAGATAAGTAATGCCGCCGTAGCCCATAGCTGAATAGTTACTGAAAAACGTGCCTTCCTCAATCCCGCGCATACTGCCGCGGTTAACCCGGAAAACCAGCCCGATAATCGATTTGGCTTCCGGCATAATCTGCCTCGGGTCCATCTGGGTTGGAACACCTTCCCAGCGTTCGATGTTGCCGATGCCCACCGCGTCAGCTCCGAAAGCCAACGCCTGTTTCTTTACAATTTCCGCTGCTTTTACCGGATCGTTTAAATCCTCGGCGTAAAAGTCTCTAGTCATCACTGCCATGATAACACTTCCTCGTTTTGTTTTATGATTTACAAATTCCCTGCTTCGTGCAGAAAAGAATTTTTAAATAAATTTTATCAGCTTATCAACCGCGGTCTGCGCTTTCTTCAAAACAACCGGCAGTTCCGCATGAGTATCTCGAAAACTGACACCCAATGCATAACGCAAATCATGTTCTTCCGGGCATCCGTTATTAACCGGGAGCGCAATCGCCAGACTGACCGTACGCAAAGACTTTGATGTCGCATAACCTTTTTTCCGGATTTCCGCCAGAAAATCATCAAGTTCCTGATGGTTCTTCCATAGTCCGATGCCATATTCCTCAAATGGAAACATCGACTCTAAATGAATAAGTTCATCCTTGCTTAAAAAAGCTTGAAACATCAATCCTGTCGCACTGGAATAAGGCAACATGCGCTGCAGCATTCGCCGCTGCACGACTCCCGGACGATCCGGCGACATACGCAACCGGCACCAAATACCATCGTCAGTAAATTCCGAAAACGTCAAGGTTGCACTTTTCATTGATTCATGCAGTTCCCGCAGGATAACCATTGCCCGCGACAACACCGCACTGCCGTTACCCGCCCGGACAACCGTCAACAATCCCGGCCCGACAAAGTATTTGCCTTCAGCATCACGTTCCAGCCAGTCCGATGCGCAAAATGAACGCAGCAAATTGTAGACAGTTGTAGTCTTCAGACCAACCTGCTCGGCTATCTGATTGAGCGACATCCCCTCTTCCGATCGTGACACCACTTCTACTATCTCAGTTCCGCGTATTATTGATTGTACCAGATTGCTGCCGGCCATTACACACCTTTAAAACTATTTTCATCATTGATGAACACCACTTCATCTATTTTAAAAATACACGATATTTGTAAAAAAGTCAAGTAGGAACATAAAAAATTAAGGAATAATTTTGCTAAAGCGCATTTAAAACAATCAAGGCATAAAGCTTGACACAAGACAATACAAGTGTTATTAATATATTACAGGCTCAATCGTCAATCAGATACTCAAACCAAAAAGTAAGGAGACAAGAGATGTCAGCGAAGAAATTCATTCTGGCCGCGGGAATCGTATGCATATTGAGCAGCGCAGCATTTGCTGATGAAGTGCTGTTCGCAAACGGGAAAGCGGAAAACGCGAAATTTTCACGCAAAATAGTACCTTCTCCTGATAATCCGAAAAATAAAGTTCTCGATTTCACAGTTGCGGCAAAAGGCGGCGGTATCAGTGCGACTCTGACAAATCACGACTGGAGCAAATTCAAGACCCTCGAGTTGAAATTTTTTTCCAAGGAAAAAACGGATGCAAAATTGATGATTATTCTTGACTCTCAACCGAAGGATCTGGACCGGAAAAAAAGTTGGAGCTACCTGTCCAAACAAATCAATATCAAAGGACAAGGCTGGATAACTGTAAATGTAGACCTGGCAAAAATGGGCAAAGCCCGTAAAGCAGTCGGACTGAAACAAATTGACAAATTCAGCATCAGCAGTAAAGGCTGGAATATAAAACCGGTCAAAACCACCATGCTTTATATTGGCGAAATCAAACTGATCTCAAAATAAGCATTTAACAATTCACTGATCCCTGTTTCCTGCGAAACAGGGATTTTTTTCATCTTCTACACTTTGTGACACAAGCCCCAAGCGCTGAAAGCGCGAAATATATTCAGCCCGGGGTGATTGAGCGATAGCGATTGAACCCCGGGAAATCAGTAAACCAATTTCAAAGCCCTGTAGGGGCGACACATAAAAAATACTGCATCGACTTATTTTTATATTTCACACTTACAGCGCTTAATCTTATAGGGAAATCTGACCCGGGGTTCAATCGCTACGCTCAATTACCCCGGGCTACAATATGTTAAGCCCCTTCAGGGCTCGAAGGAGGTTGATAAACTTTTTTCAGTCGATAATCACATCTTAAGTCAGATTTCTTTAGCAGTAAAATATCTTGCAATTTCATGTTGACAAAATATGCGCCGTAATATATCTTATATTAGTTATAAAAAAAAGTATGAAGGGGTTTGGTTATGGCAATTCAATTTGTCCCTTGGGAAGATAAAGAGACAGCACAACAGCAGCTTCAAGAATACGTCAGCAGTCATCCTGACGCAAAGTTCTATTTTGCTTCAAATGCAACAAGGCCCGACACATCGTTTCTTAAGAACGGCGAAGATATTGTCGCGGAAATTTACCTGAAGTTTCTGGAAGACGCCATTTCGGATGACGACAGCATCGGTGAAGGTGTATCTTTTCGAAGCGTACTGAAAAAAACCAAAGAACTAAATCCCGATTTTTTCAAAAAAGAAGAAGAGGTTAAAGAGGAAAAACCTTTAAGCACCAAAATCGACGAACTTTCCAAGAAAAACAAAAAGGTAACCTGGACCATTGCCGGCGCCATCACCCTGCTGGTTACTTTTATCGTCGGGACAATTATCATGACCAGGATATTCGGGGAAAGCGCGCCTGACTTCACTTTAACCACGAAAGATTACTCGCAAATACTCAATGACGCGGACCAGCGTATTCAACAAATCAGGAAAACCCGGAAAAAAAATAAAGATTTTGCCGCATTTCAGGCAAAAGAACTCAATAAAAGACTAAGCAAGTTAAATAAAGGCGAATTATCCAAGGAA
Source organism: Victivallales bacterium (assembly GCA_963676655.2). Lineage (GTDB taxonomy): Bacteria > Verrucomicrobiota > Lentisphaeria > Victivallales > Victivallaceae. The sequence goes on from CAXXKX010000005.1 coordinate 258,134, forward strand.
GGTCAAAAGAAGCTTGAAGACTTGCTCAACAAAACCCAAAAACTGATGAATGCTCAACCTTGAACATCGAAGCAACAAGCAAGCCCGGTCAGGGCAATATAAAGGATATTAACATGAGAAACATTACCAGCAAAAATATAACTCACTCCTCTAAAGTAAATTTCACCTTAATTGAACTCCTGGTTGTGATCGCCATCATCGGCATCCTCGCCAGTATGCTTTTACCGGCCCTTAACAAAGCCCGCGATAAAGCGTGGCAGATCAATTGTGCCAGTAATGCAAAACAGGTTTTAAACGCATGGGTTATGTACGGTATCGACAACAACGACTTCGTCCCTCCGACTAACGGACCCCTCGGCTATGCCGGATACGGTACGGCTACCATGAGAGCCAATGTTGCCGGCACCGATATTCTGACCGGAAACGGCATGCTGGTGTCATACGCAACTTCAAAAGTTTTCGGCTGCCAAACCGCCAACAAACTCGAACACAAACCCAAAGGGGTTGAAGCCGAATTAAAGAAAACAGGCAATCTGGTTCTTGGCGCCTTTCTCACACGGGAAACCGATCAGGGATTCTTTCCTAAAATATCCCATACCAAGAACGCCAGAAAAGCCGTTATGGTGGAAAATAACGATACCAGCTATCCCTACTTCACCCACTACGGCAAATACAATAACATCAGCTTTGTTGATGGCCACGTCCAGGGTTTTGTCGACCGGGATGAAAAACTCAACCATAACAGCACCGAAGCCGGAATGGATACCCTCTGGACAAACGCCGACAACGCCAAGTAATCCGTCGGCCTTCTCTATTTTCTTAAAATCAATATTTTATTGATGACCTCCGGGAGCGCTGGTACCCAGACCGGCATTCACGGGCGTAATAATTGTTGTCCACGCGGAAATGGGTCGAAAATGCTTCAAACGCAAGCAACCATGAATAATACCATTGAGGAAAAGGTTATTGCAAACTTTACCGTATGTCGGTCTGGGGACCAGCGCTTCTGTAGTATGAAAATATACATATGGGGTCATCCAGACCTGAAGTTTCAGCGTTTTATGTTACTGGGGGATTTCTTTGCTATTCAAATCTTTCTTTTTCTCCAACTTCTTTTGCTTAAATTTAATTGATGTTTTTACATTAATGCCAAAATATGCAAACATATCTGGATAATATTCTTTCATTTTGCGCGTGAAAGCTTGCATCAAAGATGGAGTACGGTAGTTAGAGGAATTTAATAAAGTTGTATATTTATTGACTTTGTATTTCTTATCAATATTATCAAAAACTCTTTCCTTGACAGCTCTTCTATCCCGGCCTCGAACATAGAAGTATTCTAGGCCTATTTTCCTTGCTTTATCATATTTTGACATGACATAAACCGCCGATGCAAAATGCCCAACAATATTCATCTGATGTTCCTTTGAAACATGCAGTTTTTCCCATATATCTCTAGTTCCATATTTCAAATAAAACTCTTTTGACCCTTCAATATTGCGGGCAATCATGATTCCTAAACATCTTCCAATATCCATGAAATCAATAGGCTCATAAAGAGAAGATGCTAGTTCCGGGTTAGCTTTAATAAGTGATATACCTTCCTGCATGTATCTGTCAAGGTATTTGATATCTTCTTTATCAGCCATATATCCCAACATTATCAAAGAGCCTTTAGTTAATTTCCGGTCTTTTCCCTTGAGTTTATTATTGAGCTCAATAATCTTCAATAGCTCTGATTTGAACAGTGGGTTAAACCGGCTTATCGGTATTTTTCCTTTAAACCAAGCTGGCGTTGGAAGGTTATCGTCAATATGATAGGTTGGAAATGAAAATTCTATAACGCAAGCGACCATTTCCTCGCTAGACATATATTGACTTTTAGCATGAGTTGGTGATGACATGCAAAAAATACAAGTTGAAACAATAAGATAAAATAACTTCATACCTTGGAGTCGCCCCTTTATTTATTATATTTGAACGAAAAAACGTCTGAAAAAACGTCTGAAATTGATTTTAAGTTTAATAGGGCTCCATCACAAAAGAATATACCGCTTGCTCCAATACATTGCAAATGATGCAAAAATTTCTCACACTATCCTTGATTTTCTAAAAATTAATTAAACATGGGCGCAGCACCAAAGACTAAAGCCAATAGCGGAGGAGTGAACCCGTGTTACCACAAATGGGGAATCAAAGCTAAGACACCAAAGATTTAAGTCAATAGTGGAGTCCCAACCCCGTATTTTTTTCGGAAGCCTGACCCTGTATTTTTTCTGACCCCGTATTTTTTTATTGTTCAAAACACCCCCATCCATCATTTCGTCCCCCAAGTGTTTTAGCAATTGCATCAAGCTCCTCCTCAAATGATGTAATTGCGGCATGTTTTGGCACCATATGTTTAATGACAACAACATCCCAGGGTAATTCTTTGATGCAAGAAGTATTTTTCAGTGTAACTTTATAGCTCATTTTTGAAAAATGCTCACCGAATTCCGCAGCATTTTCTTCGCTGGGAAAAACAACTGTAAAGCTAATGTATCGTGCTTTTGACAGATCATCTCCACTTGCCTGCATTCTGCGCAATACATCGCCGTTTTCATCGTTGGGAAAAGACAGAGAATTCGTCATAGTGCGAGCTCCAAACAAGTGATTATACATGAAAAAAAAGCATCCATAAATCATCGCAATTATCAAAACAATCAAATAAAATATTCTTACTGCAGAACGCTTTAATTTACTCATTTGTATTTCACTTTAATCTTATACTTTATACTTGTTTTGAAAAATCATGGCAAAGGGGATTACACCATACAAATGGGGCGAATCCTTCGCTGCTGACTTCTTGCTGCATATTGGGAGTCGCCCTTTATAAAATTTGAACTTAAACTTTTTCGGGAATCATCTCAATCCAATATAACGCTTATTTCCAGGCATTGCAAATGATGCGAAAATCTCTCACACTATCCTTGATTTTCTAGAATATAATAAAAAAATTGGAGCAGCCCCTAAGACCAAAGTCAACAGCGGAGGGCTATCACCGTATTAGCCTTACCCAGTGTTAGCTATCTGAACATTTCCACTGATTTATTTTTTAGAATTTAATTTTTCTTTTCTTTTATTAAGCTTGATTTTGTACGTAGAAGATGATATAATCTTTTTTCCGGATAAAGATACCATCGCTGATACTAAATAAATCCCCGGTTCAGAATTAATGATATACTGTTCAATAATGATAATATTGCTATTGGCTTTGATCGTTTTTTGTATAATAGTGGAGTTGTTTTTTGAAGTTGCAGGCTTCCAATATATTATTTTGCCAGATTGTTCGTCTTTACACTTAATGACAACATTCGATGTGTCTTTCATAAGCTCAATGTTATAATCATTTTGCGACTTATTTATTATTTTTAATTTTAGCTCTTTGTATCCCTGGTCAATTTCTTTTGACAAATTCATAAACTCAAGAGACAACAATTTATCTTGTTCTTCATCCGGACAACAACCTATTATTACACTTTCGATAAAAATACATAGTAGGATAAATAAATATTTTTTCATTTTTTGTCCTCATTTATTTTTTCAATAATACATTGTAAATACTTTCTTCTGCAAATTTGAATCGCCGAAATATTGGACGATAGCAGATGTCTCCCATATTTTCAAAATATATAGGAGGGAACTGCGTTTCATTTTTTCCCACTATTTTCATATTTCATTGGTTCTATTATATAAAGTTTCATTCCGGGTTTCATCTCGATAGAATATACATCTGATTATAAGCCCCTGCAAGTTTCACTGTAAATATTCCATTTCGCTTTCAGCCAATATCGTGATGTGATGTTTGTTTCCCTGATAGTGCCCCCGTTAATAAGTCCGGCTCCCAGAATCCCAATGCAAAGGTTGATATTACTCCGGCTGATAATTACGTTGCTTTATATGTCGCCCATTCAGGGCTTTTAATGTTTTTAACTGTTCCCGGGGTTCAATCGCAAATTCGCCGTTCGGAGTCCGGCTCCTACGATCACCCCGCAAGGGTATGCACCCCCGTTAAAAGGCTACTGTTATGTGCCGCGCTTTCAGCGCTATTCAATAAATGCAATATGATTATATACCAGACGACTAATTAGTAATTAGAATTGTTGAAAAGGGCACATCCCTTTTTCTCCCTGTTGTTTTTTCTTTCAGCTTTAATCTTTAAGCCTTCATCCTTAGCATGACTATGTCCGACGATCATCATCTTTAAGTCTTTCCCTCATTCGATGTTTGATATTCAAAGTATTTTTGTGTAGGGCGAGTGTCTCACGAGCCGCACGTCTGCGCGTCATGTCCGGCTCAACGGCAGGGATATGCATCCCCGTTTGCAAGTTTCGCCATCCAAATATTTATGACCAAGCGAAAGCCTTCCAATAAATTCAATTTCCGGTGATACAAATAGATCTCTACCCTCAAGAAAAGACTAATGCGTTACCTCAAACTGCATTTTTTTTCGTTTTTTTTGATACAGGGGGGTTGACCGCAAACGGTTGCGGTTGTATTATAGAAATAGCACCGCAAACGGTTGCGGTATAAAATTGAAGGCAAAACATGCTATGAACCGAAACAAAGTCTACACAATTAAAGACATAGCTGAAAACGTCGGGGTTGCGCCAAGTACGGTATCACGGGTACTGAACAACTCCGCCTCAAAGATTCCTATTGCCGAAAAAACCCGTAAGAAAGTTATGGATGCGGCCAGGAAACTTAATTATTCACCAAATGTAAACGCACGGCGTTTAACCCGCAAAGACACCAACACTATCGCAATCCTGCTGCCGTCCTGTGTTGTTGAAGGACGCAATATATTTTCCGACTTCACCCTTGTAAGAATGCTTGAAGGAGTGGAGGAAGCAATCCTCAAACAGGAATACCGTCTGCTGATGGTATTTAAAAGTGAAAAGTTCATTGCCCGTCGCGAATATTTGAGGCTGTTCCATGAAGGCAGTATTGACGGCCTGATTATCTGGGGCTACAATTACCTTGACAATTATATCGACGACCTTCGGGATTATCCGGTGGTCCTTACGAACTCGCGTCCGCTGGATTCGGCCGGCATTAATTTTGTCGGACACGATAATTTCAACGCCGCCAGGATCATTACCCAAATGGCAATCGATAAAGGACACAAACGCCTGATATACATCATGGGCTCAAAAGAAGTTTCGATAGCCCATGAAAGGTATAACGGCTTCAAGCAGGCGGTAATAGATAACGGACTGCCTCAGGATGGCATTGATTTTCTTCAGGGCAGTTTCTTTATCGAAGACGGTCATCAGACAATGTTGAAACTCTACGAATCGGGACGAATTAAAGATTTTGACGCCATAATCTGCGCCAATGACGACACTGCAATCGGCTGCTACCGGGCCGCAGCGGAACTGGGAATAAAAATCCCCGAAGATATCGCGATAACCGGTGGTGACGGTGTCCAGCCGCACCTGGAACTGAATCCAACGTTGACGACATTTCAGGCTGATTGTGCCGAAATGGGGCGGGTCGCGGTGGTCAGGCTGCTTGAACTGATTAAAAAGAAACGCAAAAAACCGTGTCTTGATCTTATACCCGCTCAATTTAAACCGGGAGCCAGTCTGTAATGGATAATGCCGGTCAAAAGAATATTCTGTTTATCCTGACAGATCAACTTAATTACAAGTATTTGTCCTGTTACGGCAATGATATAGTCAGGACCCCGAATATTGAAAGACTGGCAAAGCACGGCATGGTTTTCGACAACATGTACTGTACCTCGCCGGTTTGCATTCCGGCCCGGGCCACTCTGACAACCGGCCTTACTCCGGCGGAAGTCGGCGCTGCGGGGAATTACTTTGAACTCCGCCGGGACCGGCGCACCATGCCGGAGTATCTCAAAACCGCCGGTTACAAAACTGCGGTAATGGGAAAACTGCACTGGCGTCCCTATGAATGGGAATACTCACATTATGACGAAGTTATCGACGAAGCCCATCTGATCGCGGCATGTTTTCGTGAAAACGCGCCATACACCCGATATATCAGCGAATATTATGCCAGGCAGGGACTTGATTACAAAGAGATTATGCCCGATTTCACCCGGCTGCTCGATCCGGCCCAGGAGTATGATTTCGACGTTCTGGCGGGCGTAAGTCCCCTGCCCTATGAAATCTCTCCCTCGAAATACCTGGCCGACCGCGCCGGAGAATTCTTCAAAGAAGCCGGAAAAGCTGAAAAGCCGTTTCTGCTTTACTGGTCGGCTCTCGAGCCGCATCATCCATATTTTCCAAGCCGGGAATTCTCCGGTCTTTATCTGGACCGCATGGATGAAATCCGGGAAAAATTCATGCTTGACGGTGAACGTAAAGGACCATTTGCGGCGGATACGGAATTTATTGAATCCAAACTTGACCGGGAACATTTCGACCGGGTAATTGATGCTTATCTCGGGTTAATTACCGAATTCGACCACAGTATGGGTTTGCTTCTGGACCACCTTGAGGCAAGCGGACTGGACCGGAACACGGTGATAATTTTCACCGCCGACCATGGCGACATGATGGGTGATTTCGGCCTCCTGTTCAAAAACAAGATGTATGAATCCAGCGTAAAGGTTCCATTCATCATCCGGCATCCCGATTATTCCGGAGGTCAACGGACAGACAGTCTGGCTTCACATCTGGACTTTCTACCGACCATTCTGGATATCGCCGGCACAACAGAGCCGTCGCTGCCGGGCAATTCATTGCTCCCGCTGCTCAACGATCCGGCATTAGAACTGCATGACGCGGTTTTTTCCGAAATATATTTATTTGAACCCAGCGAAGTAAAAAAAATAGCCCGCAGCGAAAGGGCAAAACGCGGCGAAATAGCTTTCGCCCGCGAAAAAAACGATATGCATGTGCGTCTGATGATGCGCAATCAACAATATAAATGCATCCGACGGGGACAGGGTCTCCGCGTTGATGAAACCGAACTGTACGATTTATCCAACGATCCTGAAGAACTTCATGACCTGAGTTCCGACTCCGGTTTTGAGCCGGTTATGACGGCAATGACGGCAAAACTTGATGATTTTCAAAAAACTCAATATAGAGCACTAGCGACATAACATCAATAAACAGGAAAGGGACTGAAAAATGAATCTGAAACAACAACAAAAAAGGATGTTCACACTCATTGAACTGCTCGTCGTGATCGCAATCATCGCCATTCTTGCCAGCATGCTGCTGCCGGCCTTGACCCAGGCGCGCAAAAAAGCCAGACAATCATTATGCACCAGCAACCTGAAACAAATGGGAACCGCGCTTGGAATGTACACCGGGGATTATGACAGTTACACCACCATCCCCACTCATGACCGCGCCAGCAACCAGCTCGATACCGGCGCCCCCTGGGATACCGGATTATTTCCCTATATGAATAACAGCTACAAGGTATTTACCTGTCCTGAAGACACGGCCAAACGGGTTTATTTTGTTAGCAAACGGCCGCCGCAGTCCTACCTGATAAATGCTCCGACCGACAACCGGATATTTACCTTTGCCGCCCCGTCCGATTCGGAAAAGACAGAAATGAACCGGTCCCCAAGCGGGAAAAAGATCGGTCGAATCAGAACCGCATCAGTTTCCAATATATATGTATGCGCCAACATTGGAATCCAGGCAGGGGTTAACGCCGGAACAATAACCAACCCAACCTACGTCGGCAACAGTAACCCGCCGACAGTTACCTACAACAGTACCCATTATCAAGGCAACGGCTACGGCAACCGGGACGATACAACGGCCAGAGCCCACGGTAACGGCACTGTTGCGGTCAGGGTTGACGGCAGCACCAAGCACATGGTAGGATATGACGTCCTTGGACACTTCTGCCTGAACTATGGTGACGGCTGGAAACCATCCGTCAGGTTCTGGTGGATCAACGAAGAAGGCATACCGAGATAATATTTACTATGTTTAAGCAATTATTTACTATAACAACAGTGTTCTATTCTGTCCTCCAGTCCCAAGCGGCAATCAACAAACCGTCGCACGACGACTTGAAAATTATCGCGGAAAAGTATCAGGTGGAACTGCTTGATCCTAATGCATCCGACGCCAAAGCAACGGGAGCTAGGTTTGTGCGGGCGGGCTGGATGAAAAGCCTGAAGACAAAGGACTCAAAACAAAGCCTGCTCGTCACCAAATCAGTATTTTCATACCATACAGCCTACGGTCTGACCACAGCGTTCGAACCTGCCATTAAAATCAGGGATATCGATAACCGCTATTCCGAACTGCTGGTTGTCGGCGTTGGAACGGTTAAACGCGATAAAACCCAGGGCTTCGCCTACGATCAGATAATCAAAGCTTTTCCATGGCGCTGGAAAATAATGAAAAGTCCTGAAGCCACTCAGGTTATTTACACTCAAGACTCCGGCAAACCGGTTAACGGTTACGCCTGGATATTCTCGATGACTGTGACTTTCAATGAAGATAATATTATCTATGAACAATCGCTACTCAATACCGGAAGCAAGCCTTTGGATATTGAAACATTTGTCCATCCATTTTTCAATGCCGTTAAGGGCAAAGCAAAATGCAAATTCATTTTACCGCACCTGGGAGATAAGAAAGAAGTGCATCAAACTCCAATAACGGTTGGCAAGATCAAACCATTATACATCGTCAACCAGCCTGATATTCCTGCTGGACATCAATGGGTCGCAGGACTTAATATAGCTGACAACAATCAGTATCTCGTGATTTCCACCAGTCAAAAGTTATATAAAACTCAATTCTGGCGCAACAAAGAGGGCTGCTTTGCGGTGGAACCATTCATAAAAATGGAGATTCTCCCCGGCAGACAACATTCATGGGACTGGACAATTGACTTCGGCCAAGGCCGTATCCCTAGAAAATTCACCAAAAGAAAATAAATCTAAAAACATAAAAAAGGAGTTAGGAGAATGAGCTTCTTCCACAGGATTATTCTATCATCATCAACGTTATTCGCGCTCAACGCAACGGCGGAAAAACTGGAAGTGGGCAGCAAAGACCTGTCTCATATTGAAAACGTCAGCAGCTTGAAGGCATTCAAACCTTCTCCTCAAGACTACCGTATTTACTACATCGGGGACAGTATAACCCGGCACGGCTTCAATAAGACCACTATCAAGAAACTCAAGTGGGGGCACATCGCCGGAATGGCGGCAAGTACCGAAGACAAGGATTTTGCCCACCTGCTGGCTAAAGATATCGGCGCCATGCTGGCCGGTAAAAAAGTCCGACTCTTTTTCGGCAAAGGCAATAACGCCGTCCGGGCCTTGACCGGGATTCCGGAGGCCCGCCAATATCAGCCGCAACTGGTAGTGGTACAGTTGGGGGAACACGCAAAACCATCTGAAGGCAAAGTAAAAGTCAGAGAGGATTACGCTGAACTGCTCAATGCCCTGATCGATCTAAAACCGCAGCCGCTGATTATCTGTACCGGAGTATGGAGCATTCAGACAGGCGCAAAAAAATACAACGGCTGGGCTGCAGATATAGAGGAAATTCAAAAATCCGTCTGCCGGGAAGCGGGAATCCCGTTTGCCTCGGTCGAGAAATACGCGCTGGACCCGAAATGCAGCGGAACCGGCGGTTCCGGCGGCGTTCGCTGGCATCCGAACGATGCCGGACAAGCCGGATACGCGACCGCAATTTTCAATCTGTTCAAACAATACTACGGAAAAGCGCCGGCATACAAAACAATCAAAACTCAAGCGTCCACAAAAGCAGCCGCTCCGGCAATCGGCAAAACCGGTAAAGTAATTTATGATGAGAACTTCAATAACGGCAAAAGTAAAATGCCGGTCAATCCCCGTAGCTGGAAAATTGCGGATGGTTCATTGTCGTCATTCGGCAATAAAATGGCTGCGTTCAAACTAAGGAATCTACAGCTTGCAAATTTCAGTCTGTCCTGCAAATTGCGTTTATTAAGCCTCCCCGCCAATAAAAAAGACGGACATTGCGGTTTCATCATGTCGAACGGACGCGGTAAAACAGTCAGAATATACTTTCGTCGTCCAGATGTCAGACTGTTGATCCAGGAAGGAAGAAAATCTCTGCTTCATACAAAACTTGCCAGTTACAAAGAGTGGAAATTATCTCCGAATTCAATCTGGAACAATATAAAATTAACCGTCATAAACGGAATAGCGGAACTCAATGTAAACGGCAATCTTGCCGGTAATTTCAAGTTCCCGTTAAACATGGTAAAAGAACTGGAAATATATTCATATATTGTTGACTGCGGAATCGATGACTTTAAATTGACTCAGCTTCCCGCTATAAGTAAAGTTAAACGTGCAAACGCCGATTTGTCCCAACCTGATTTTTACGCGAATTACAACGGCTCCCTGGCGGCTAATGTCAAAGGCGGTACGGTTAAACCGCTAAAAGCTAATGGAACGTCATTCGTCCCCGGCGTATCCGGACAGGCGGTAATGATCGGCGAAAAAACCAAACCGGCCAAGGTAAAAAAAGACAAGATAAAAATCAAGTACTACGGCGGCATAACCTTTGCCAAAGGAGAACTGATTTCCGCAAAATCAGCCAACAGTATGGGCAATTGCGAAATATCCGGACTTAACGCCCCGGCATTCACACTTAAATTTTCCGCCAAACGTCTGGAAGTGCCGGACCATGGACAGCATTTCGGGATAGTTGTCAAACAGGCTGACGACCGCAGCGTCCGGTTTTATTTCGACGGCAAGCGATTCTCCATTCTCCATATGGACGGCAAAAAGAAACTCCGTCATGAACATATCCTGAAGGATTTCACCCTGACCAAAGGAGCTGACGCTCCCTGGCTGGATTATTCGTTCCAATTCGCCCCGGATAAGATCATTGTTAATCTGCCCGGCAGAAAAGCATTGACACTGCCGATCAAAAACGCCCCGGCGACGGCCATGTCTATCTATGCATATAAGCTGGCCGCGGCGTTTAAAAACATCACTATGACCGCACCGGACGGCAAACTTATTTTAGGCGATACCGTCTTCAAAAATGCCGCAAAGAAACCGGCAAGGCAAGGCCCTGCCCTGCTGGAATATCCTGCCGGCAAGCTTTTTGGAGATTCCGGCACGGTTATGTTCTGGTTCAAGCCGAATTGGGATGGTCAAATCAAAAGCCGCTCAACCTTCCCATGGTACTTTTTGTTTTATGCCGAGAACGCAAAAAAACAGGCAAAAATCAGTATGTTCATGTGGAACTGGCTGCGCTGCGATCTGCCGCGAGAAGGCCTCAGACCTTTTTCGCTTCAGCGTAAATGCCGTAATGCCTGGCTCCGTGACGACTGGATTCATGTGGCTTTCACCTGGAACGCGGACGGCTGGAACAAACTTTATGTCAACGGCCTGCCCTACGAACACGGAGGTGGAAAACGGGAAAAACCATTCCGTTCCAATGTGAGCATGGGAAAGATTGTTAATTTCTGCGTTGGATCGCTTCCCGGTGCCGGTGGTTGCCGCAAAAATGCCGATGGCGCGTTTGACGAACTGAAAATCTATAAAGCTCCGCTCTCAGATCAGGCGGTAATGTCAGAATATCATAAATATATGCCGGTTGAAATGGTGCTGGAACGTCACTATATCCCCGCCGGTAAAGCTGAAACTTTGCCGCTGATCGTTGCTCCGGCTGGAACTTTTACCAATCTGCCGGTAAAACCGGTCAAATGCACGGTCGAAACCCGTTTAATTAATCGGGGTTCCGGTAAAACAGTATGGACAAAAGAATTCAAACTTGATCTAAAGAAACGCCAGGTCATCGATTTACCCGCCGGAGCCCTGCCCCATAGCGTCTATCATCTGCAATGCATTGTCAAGACCCCGAACGGTCAGTCGCAGCAATCATTCAAAGTTTCCGCCTATCAGCAGCAGCCTATCCCGGCCCCTACCGATCAGCCGGTAAAACTCGGCAAACCGTTCATTACGGTTGACTGCGCGAAAGAAGCCTCCAAAGCTTTGTATAACGTCAAGCCGCAGGTTGTCGGCAACTATTTGCAGGCCGGAACCGGACATGGTTCAAGATTTGCTTTCGCGGTGGAATTCCCGGATAAATACATCAATAAAGGCCCGGTCATGCTGGAAATTACCTGGCCCGACAACGTGCCGCGTTCCATGGGGCTATACATGTTCCCGGGCATCACCACGTTCAAACAGCATCGAGACCGGCTCGAGGGCGGCATCCAGAGCGGATTAGAATATCCGCTGACCGGGAAAATGGTCACCTCTAAATATTTATTCTTCCCGTCAGTCAAGAAATATCTGTTCGAAGCCCGTACTTTTGTCGATGATATGCCGGCAGCCGTGGTTTCCTTCAAAGCCCTTCCGTTGCTTGAGCCCCTGCCGCAACTGAAAATCGACTATCCGGGAAAACTGCCGCCTCGTGCCCTCGGGCACATGGACGAGGATCAGAGTTACGACTATCTGATGAACTGGGATCACGCTGAAAGATTCGATGATTTCTTCCCGGTCAAAATTGTCCAAAAGACCTGCGATTACTTCGCCTACACCGGTCAGAACATGATCGCGTATCCGATTATGCGTTACAACTATACCCTATACAGCAGGCCCGGTTATCATCAGGCTAAAAATCTGTTGAAACCCGGATTCATCAATCTTTTCCTGGATATCATGCACCGGCACAATATGGGATTCATCGGCACGATAAACCAGTATTCCATGCCGGAATTCAACACCCGTCCAGACAAAGTAGACGAGCTGACACAACAAGGCCTGTTTATCGTAAATTCTGCCGGACGGATAAAAGGAAGTCTGGCGACAAATCCGGTCCATCCGCTGGTCAGAAAACAATTCATGACCCAGATCAAAGAACTGCTGGCCCGCTTCGGCAACCATCCCGGATTTAAAGGATTTGACATGTGGTCGCGTGAAACCTGGTCTTTCTGCTCGCTCAAACAGGGCTATGGCGATTATACCGTCAAACTATTCAGCAAAGAAACCGGCATCAAAGTTCCGGATTATCAAGGTCCTGGGCGCTTCGCCCAGCGTTACGAGTTCCTGACCGGCAAAGTATTGGCCCAATGGCTCAAATGGCGGGCGGAAAAAACGACCGCGGCAATACGCGAAGTCGCGGCGGAAATGAAAAAAGTCAATCCCAAACTGATCCTTTACGTCAATCCGACCGGACTGTTCAAACACCCGGATATCGAAGCGGCCGAGGATATAGCCAACCTTAATCTGGAAAAATTCTATTACAAATATTGCAGTCTGGATATCAAGGCGCTGAACTCGATTGAGAACGCTCAGGTTTCAGCCATGCGCAACGTCACCGGTTATCGCTGGCGCCGCCACTGGGATAATGCCGAGACCGTTTATGACGAACTGCTCTATAAGCGCGACTTGTGGCAGCCGTACCGGAAAAACGGCATGGCTCCGACCTGGAACTATAACCGCTATTTTGAAACCTTCAAGAACTCACTGGACCCGAAAAATTATAAATCCTACTTCCAGAATGCCGACATCAAACCGTGGGGCCGTTATTTCCTCAAGGAATGGGCCCATTGCCTGTCGCAGATGGACTCTGATATGATGCTTATCGGGGCGCAGCCGCTCGGGACCGCCGGACGTGACGACGTTACCCGCGAGTTCGCCCTGGCCTACCGCTCCCTGCCCGCGCTGCCGTTCAAAGATGTTCCCGGCTTTATCGATCCGGTAACCGTGCGTTACCTGAACAAAAATGGCAAAACCTGGATTTATGCCGTCAATACCTGCTGGACCCCGGTCACGCTAGAGCTGAATAATATTAACAGTACAGCCATCGACCTGAGTACCCGGCAGAAACTTTCCGGCGGCAAACTGTCGATACAACTTAAACCTTATCAACTGCGTTCCTTCAGTCTGGACGGGACCGTTATACCGAAAAACGGTAAAGTGATAATCGATCCGGCAAGTCTTCAGGCCATGCGGAAATTGATCGCCGACGCCAGGAGTAAAGTTGCGGCGATTAAGAAGACCGGACTCAATACACAAAAGTACGAAAAACGGTTGAACACCGCCGATGCCGAACTCAAAAAAGGCCACTGCTCAGTAGTAATGGAAATTCTTTACTCCAAACTGATGCGCAGCCTAGACCACCTCGGGGAAGCGGCGTCAAAAGGTTTCCTGAAACAGCAGGCCGCCATGCTCAAACGCGGCCACTACGCGGTCAACTGCGGTTCCGCCGCCATGCAATATTACAAAGCGGCGGACGGCACGTTGTTTCTACCGGACCGGCCTTACGCGCCGGGGGCTTACGGCTATTCCGGGTCATACAAGACCGTGAGCCGCAACGTATCTAAGATCAAAGGCACCAAAGATCCAAGCCTGTTCGCCAGCGAAGCTTATGACATCGACGAATATCTTTTTACCATAAAACCCGGCACTTACACCGTGAAACTGTATTTCAAACACGGTTGGAAGCCATCGGCCCAACCGGGTAAATTCGTCATCAATGTTGATATCGAAGGTAAACGTTGTTTGAGCAAAATGGATGTGTTCCTGGAATCCGGCTCCGACTTTGACCGCGCGTTTGTAAAAACCATTAAAAACGTCAAGGTCAAAGACGGCGTTCTGGACATCAAGTTCAGCGTTCCCGGTGACGTCAGCTCAACCGCAAGATTGTGCAACGCCATCGAGATAATCCGGCAGTAAGAACAACGGGACTATTTCCCGGCGATGATGTCCATCAAAACTCCGGGAGATAGGCCCCCAGCTTTTTCAATTTTGAGCGAAGTTCACCGGTGGAAAAACCGCGAACATCGTTATCATTGGCGCAGGCGATGGCCGCCGCCGTTCCGGCGGCTTGACCGGTGATAAAGCATCCGGGCATAACTCTGATCGAGCCCTGCATATAACGATCGGTGCTGACACTGCGCCCGGCATTAAGCAGATTCCTGAACCCCTTGACAGTCAGAATCCGGTAAGGAATACCGTAACTTTCGCCCGGTTTGAAGCGAAGACCATGAATAAATTTTTCAAACTCTTCCTGATCCTCTTTGGCGGTTGAAGCCGGGTGGATGTCTATCGGATAGGAATAACGTCCTATCTCGTCTTCAAACACGGCCCGTTTTTTAAAATCTTCAAGACCCAGAATATAATCACCGGTAATACGGCGCGACTCCCTTATTCCGGGCAAACCGGCAGTTGCGGTCAATTCGACATTTTCATAACCCGGTATGTATTCCCGGTAATAACGTAAGAACTCAACCGCCTGACGGCGCCCCTCCATCATACCTTCGGTCAGTGATTTTTCATCCAGCGGATCTAGTCCGAACAAATGTCCCATGTTGCCGCCGCCCAAATGTTTTGCCGTCTGATTGATCCCGGTATGATGCGGATCGTTGTTCCTGAATATCCCGTCCTCAAAGGCCTTAAAGAGAATCTGCCGGGGATTAGCGCCAGACGCCCGGAACTTTTCCCAGTCGATCCCGGCCCATTGCGAACACAGGGTCGAAGGCATCACCGTTCCGTTTTCGTCTCCGAACATAAATTCAGCGCCGCTTTCGGCACACAGATCACCATCGCCGGAACAATCGACAAAAACGCCCGCTTCAACCGCGAAAAGTCCGCTTTTAGCGTGAAAAACAGCGCTAACCACCCGGTCTTCATTGACTTCCGCCCCGATAAATTCGGTCATAAACGTAAAATCGACTCCGGCCTCAGACAACATATTTTCATAGGTACGTTTCAATATTTCCGGATGAATACTGTTGACCAGCGGACTGTCCGTATCTTCGGTATTCATTCTTTCCAGAATTTCCCGTCCGATTCCGTCCGCGACAAAGTTGACGCCATCGGAAAAAGTCATAAAGAGTGGTACGCCGCCGACCGTACCGAGACCGCCCAGACAGGTATTGGCCTCCGCCAGATAAACACTTACCCCCTGCCGTGCAGCCGCCAGCGCCGCGGCGCAACCGGCCGGGCCGCCACCGACAATACAAACATCAACTTGCTTTTTTACCTTAATCTCTCTAACAAAACGCATTTTTTACCTCTATATAATTTCTTTATTTTGTAAAAAAATAACAATTTCAGATTCAAATATATATTTCTTAAGGAAACTCAAGTTTCTCTGCAACCGCGAGTCTGATGTCTTTCTGAATTTTGCATCCATCGGAAACGTTATTATGCGGAACATTCGTACCAGAGTAAAACAACCACCATTTGTCTTCATTGAAAACCAAATTATGCGGCGCGTATACTCCATATAACCCGCTTTTATCAATATCCCTATCGAAAAACGGTTCACGATAAGGCCTGCGCCAGTTTATACCGTCATCAGAAAAACACCATTCCATATCCATCGTCTGAGATGAGGCCCGGTAATGACCCAATATACCAACTCTTTGTTCTGCAAGACGGGTTACGGAAAGATAGTAAAATTGTAAATCATACGGATCGCCGGCATCCGGTTTAATAATCGTTGTTCCGGGGGACCATACCAGTCCGTCAATACTCGTTCTTCGTTCGATAACTCTGATAAAACCTTGCAGATTATCATGTTTAATATTCGCTTCAGATCCATCCGGAAGAGCGACAAGCTGTGGAGTATAAAGCTCGAATGTACCATCCGGCAGCCTGTAGACATTAGTGGCATCATTGCAAACCATTGCCGGGTCAGCCACTTTCTCCCATGACGGATGCTGCTGCTTTTTTACCGACGTCAGCTTTGCCATTCCATCGGCAGCAGTTTCCACCGCACGGTCATTAAAATGATATAGGCACGGGTTAAAAGGATTCAGTACTTCAAATACATTACCGTCATCGCTTTCCGCGCAGAGATATCTTACGATTCCCGGACCATGAGCCCAGAAATAAAGTCGATGTCTGGTTGAGGACAGCTTGATGTAAACAGGCTGAATCGGGCGCCATCCATCCGGCAGGTTACCAATAGACAATGGGGATTTCGGAGCTTTACCGGAGGTTAGCAAAGCCTGATGCTTCACCATATTTTTAAATGGTACACCATCTGCAATGGCTATATTGAAATACCGGTGGTTGCTCTCAGGATAGCACGAATACCAGATACGCCATTCCTCCCCGGTTAAAGGGACAGCCGTACTTGTAAAGTTTTGTATTCTTCCAACTTCCAGTGGACTATTACTCGTTTCGAAAGGAGTATCCGGTTTTAAGACAACTCCCATTCTTTGCCAATCACTCATCGGGCGATTTCTCACTTTTCCGATTTTTCACAATAAGATTGAACTGCTGTTCCAAGTGATCTTTCATCGCGATCATAAAACCGACAGAATCCTTGTTTTTTATGTATTGCAAAAGTTGCTCATGACTTACTTTAGGTGTCCTGTCAGGCGAATGATCCGTGATAAGCTGGGACGCTTTCACGAAAAAAGAACTGAGAATGTCGTGAAGATGTATGAGCATTTTATTTCCGGTGATATCATACAACGTTTTATGGAATTCGATATCGCAATTTATTGACTGAATTGAACCAACAGGATAATTTTTTCCCTTTTCCACCAGTTTTTCCAGCTTTTTTATATGCTCGTCAGTAACAAACATCAGGACCAGCTCACAAATACCCATTTCCAATATGAGCCTCATCTCAAAGAGATCCTGAGACGATGATTCAGAAAGAATACCTGTTGAAACAATCCGTTCCATCGGGTGCAAAACCGCTGGTTCGGAAACAACCATACCTTTTCCCTGGCTGGCTTGAAGCAGCCCAAGCATTCTAAGCTGGCTCAAAGCTTCCCGCAGAACAGATCGGCTGATACCTAATTGCCGGGTCAACTCAATTTCACCAGGCAGCACATCACCTGGCTGAAACTTCTCCTTTTGAATGTATTCGCGGATTTGTTTTTCTACGATATCCGCCAGCCTGGGTTTATTTACTTGCTTAAGAATCATAACGCATACCTTATAATTTTAATCTATACTTTTTTTTCATAATTTTAATTTAATATCTAAATCTGTTATGTAAAGTCTATAGATGATATATTCCTTAGATTTTGAATAACCGGAAAACAGATACAGCCTTTAAATTGAAGGCTTTTCCGGCCTTTCCGTCAGAACCGGGAAATATGATTATTTTTGCACATCAACCGTAATCGCCAGCGACGGGATACTATTAGTTTGACCATCGCTTTCCAAGGCGCTGTAGACTGATTTTGCGGGTATTGAAGCAGCGTGTCCGTCAAGAAAAGAGAGGATATATTTTTCATGGAAAAATCTTGTGGCACTGGGGTGATTGATGCGTTCAATGTAAGCGAATATCCAAGCACCGCTTAAATCTCTTGTTGCTTCGGGCAGGCTGGAACAAGCTGTGTCAATAACGTTCGTGGTATTTTTTATCTTTGATATTTTATGGCAATGAGCCTGATTCTGTCCAAGGTTATAGTTATATCCATAGCTGATATCATGATCGCCATAAGCATCATTCGGGCAAATTATCAGTTTGCGGTTATTGGTTAAGTAATCAGGAATAAGCGTCTGGGCCCAGCGTCGCTGAAAGGCTGAGGGAAGGATGAATCCATCACTGGCATCACGGTAGTTAACATTTGCCAGTCCAAACTGTTTGAGGTTATTCATACAGAAGATTGACTTGGCAACCTCTCTTGCCTTGGACAACGCCGGAAGCAACATGCTTGCCAAAATCCCGATAATCGCGATCACAACCAGTAATTCAATCAATGTAAAATTATTGCCACATTTTTTAATTGCACTGTAATTGTTCATATTTTTTCTCCAAAATTATATTCAGGTAATGTTTAAACTTGATTTCCACTAACAATCAGATTAATAAGTTCTTCATACAAATACTTTTCTCCTTTATTGTTTTAGTTTGAAAGATTTTTTTTCCGGCATAAGAATAAAAGTCTTGTATAGATGCGGCTTCTTTCCGCCTGAAACACCGGGCGTCAACTGTAAACAGTATGGAGCGGTTTCGTCTTTATCGGCATCATTGATAACAAAACTCATTTTAAAAGCAGCTCCCGGCTGGGAATTCAAAGGTTTCAGGCGGCTCCAGGGAATATAGCATTCATATACCATGCGGTTGTTTAAGCGCTTAATATTAAAGGTCCCAGGCAGGCAGCCATTCTGGTATCTATGATTAACAAGCGCGGCTTTCCAACAGTAGCTTTGAGCAGTTTTTGGCGTCAGGGCCATTCCAAACTCATAGTCGTCATCATCAAAACCGGTTTTATTAAAAACACTGCTGTTGTTTCCTGCATCAATCGCCACCTGCACTGAATCGTTTTTCCATATATTGACCGATGTGTTTTTCTGGAAGAAGATATCGTCTTTGACAGAAAATTGCAGGTATAATCCTTTCGAACCGTAAGCAACTTTGCATTCGGCACTCAAATCATCCGGCCCCGTCCATAATTTATTAGGCGCGGCATCAGGAGGAAAAAGGTAATCGGCACTGTTCAACTCTATCGCCGGAATTCGAGCGAATTTATCAGCCGCCGCTTCATTGACGTGATTAACCGGATAGAACTCTATCTTTGAGGATAAATTCACGACACTTTTTCCGGCTTTCACGATAAATTGTACATTCTCGCCATTTATTAAACTCTTGTTGTCATTTGCAAGTTTGAAATCAATACTGCCTTGTCCCATCGGAGGAAGTTTAATCTTTTTCGATCCATTTCCATATCGTGACCGCTTACTTGCCGGAAGTATTTCAACTTCAGATAATTTGCCGGACTGATTACAAAGGTTGAGCTTAAGCATATTAATCGATTTGATTTGAATATCTCCCTTGACCAGCGGAAGCGCATATTCAGAGCGTTCAAAAGCTTTATCCAACTCCGAAACATTAGCATTTGTCATCAGGAAAAAAGGTTCTTCAGTCAACACAATTCGCCGCATGCCCGGCTTGAGCGTTTTGATATGATTTTTCATCATATTGTAAATTTCCGCCGATTTCGGATTCCGATAGCTCAAGGTAATCGGTTCGCGACCGGTTGTCCACATCACCGCCACCACCATCTTGCCAACTTTCTTTTCAAACAGATAAATATTAATATCTTTATGCAGTTTGATGCGTTTACCGCTTTCGGTATGCCCCAGAAGATTTGCCACGGTAGAAAAAGCCGCGATACCCGGTCTTGGACTTAAAACCCCGTTTTGACGATCCAGCTTCCACAAGCCGTAATCACCTTTTCCTTCGTATGCGCCCCAGGTTTTAAACCAGAGGTATTCTGAAACATTGGGACATGCCTTGGCTATGGTATAACTTCTGACCAGAAAATGCGCCAGTTTTTTAGCATCCGGAGCATTCGGCGGCAGCGAACTATCAACTTTCATGCCTTTTTCATGAATGCCTATTCTGCTTTTGCCATACTTTTTTACCAGTTTGACAGCGTCTTCAAGGATGCCGGACAGATTGCCATCCTCAGGCGAGGTAGGCGAATGCCCCGACCCGAACATTCTGGCTCCCATATAAGGGTTAAAGAACATAGCGTCCAGAAACGGCAGCTCCTTCCACAGTTTAGCCGCCACCAGAAAGCGGGGAGATGTACGGCAATCAGTGCCGGATACGCCGATCGCGCCAACGGTCGCTTTCGGGGAAACCTTTTTTATCACCGGATAAATGGTCTTGATTTCCTTCACGTAATATTCGTATTCCCACTTAAAAGCCTTCATCGACAAGTCGATTTCCTGAACAAGTGACCAGGTATTTATCCGGCCTTTGTAGCGATTTACAACTTTATCGACAAATACCGCAAGGCTGTCAAAATATACTTGAGGATAAGGAAACTGATCGGCTGAAATCCCTTTCTTATATTCTTCAATCTGATTCAACGCCCAGCGAGGTGCAAAATTTTTACGAGCAAGAGCAAAGAAAAAACCAATAGTATCAATACCCGCGTCCTGATAGTCTTTTATCATCCTGTCAAACAACTGAAATCTGAACTCGCCTTTTTGGCTCTCCACATAACTCCAATAGAATAAAACCCCGACACTTCCGACGCCAATATCGGAAAGTATCCTGATTTTCTCCTTTTCTCCAGGGATAGTGAAGCAGGATAAACCGAAAAACGGATCATTCCCCGCAGGATTTGGCTTGACGATACAAAAACTGGAAGCCATGTTACCTATCAGTTTATCGCCGGAAAATACTTTTACATTTACACCATAAAATCCGGTTTTCCCGACTTTAGGAATGATGATTTTTTCAGTATGTCGACTCAAAGCACCAATATTAAGCTCTGCCGCATTTGAATATACTCCGTTTCCATAAAAATCATCAACCACTACCTTGTACTTTATATTCCTGTCGGAGGCATAACTGTTGGTTATATCAAACTTCATGACCGGGGCGGCATCAAGAGAAAATATCCCCATATTTTCAGCCGGCTGCAGTAACGCCGTGTCCAATCTGTCCTTTCGATCCAGCACCGGATCCAGTTTTACATCGGCAAACCAGACTTTACCATTACTGTCCAGTTGTGTTTTTACTCCTTTCACTCCCAGCCATAACCAGAAATACCTGGCTCCAACTGGAATCGTTATTTCACAGGAATACCTTTTCCATTTCTTACTACCATTTATGAAGCCGGTGTTAACCCATGTTTTCCATCCCAGATATTTATTGCTTTTATCCCTGCTTTCCGTCGCTGCATAAGCAAAAGATTTTTTTACATTCTCTGCTTTAATCCAAAGCGATAATTTATACTTCAACTTATCATTTGACGGCTTGATTATCTGCCCAGTAATAGCCTTTCCTCCAGCGTCTAAATCAAACCTTATCGAACACTTTCCCGCGCATGGAGAAACCTTTTCATCGATTTGCGGTAATATTGCTTTTTTTGTCCCGGGCAGCACTTTCCAACCCGATATCCCTTTTGAAAAATCCGGATTCTTCAAGGCATCACTGCAAAATGCGGAATACATGCCGCATGAAATGAGTAATGCAAAGATTCTTCTAACATTCATATCGCCAAAACCTCCAGATTGTAAAATAAACCTTTATTCACAGCAAGATATTTATCAATGGCATTTTGATTCTCTTTCGTTAATTTTTGCTGACGGGGATTCAAGGTTTTGAAACTGGTCAAATATCCCAGCTTATATAAACCATACTTCTGGCCAATAATTGAGCATACGTTTTTTGCCCCGTATATATTGTGAAACGCGTCAATCAAAACCATTTGAAGCCGTTTTGCTTCCTCTAAGTTATGCGCATGAAACGCGTCGGCCATTTGCCTGAAGAGCGCTCCTCCAAGCGACCCGAAACCAACGATGGCACCATCGCACCCGACAGAAAATGCCTCGTCTACCGCCCATTCGCAACCTTCGAACAACTGAAAATTAATTGATTTCTTCAGAAGTATCAACTCTTTTCTCTCTAACATTGAAGATGATGAATTCTTTACTCCGGCAACATTCGGATGAGTAAGAATTCTGGCAAACTCATCCGGCGTGAAATTTATCTTATTTGCCTGCGGTAAATAGTAAAGAAAAAACGGCCTGTCACATTCGTCGGCCAGTCTGAAAACCGTTTCCACCGGAGACAATGTCAATTTATCTTTATGCGGCAGGAGTGAAGTATAGTAATCGTGTGAATAAGACTTGAAAGTATTTATATTTTTTAAAATATCCTGTTCCGTTTCGCTGTGAACTCCCAAAATTAACGTCGATTTATTTTGAACAACCTCACATGCGGCCTCCGCCAACCTTTGCTTTGTCTCCCTGGACAGATAAATGCCTTCCCCCATGCTGCCAAAGAGAAAAAAACCGTCCAAACGATTCGACATTCCATATTCCAAAACTCTTTTTGCTGAATCCACATCGGCTGTTCCATGTTCCGTTAATGGCGACACCATTGCGCTGATAATCTTCTTTTTTTTCATGTTTTATTCAGATCTTAATAATTTAACAACTTGACTACTTGACCACTTGTCATACAACTTATAATAAGTGCTGACTGGCATATTGTCAATAGTCTTTACAGTAAAAAAAGTTTTTTTCTTCAATCAGGCTCAGCCGCCGAACTGGATGCGGTACTGTTTTGGGGACATTCCGATCAGGGCTTTGAAACGGCGGCTGAAATGAAACTGGTCAACATAGCCTAAGTGCTCGGCGGTTTCCGCCACACTCCGGGAACTGTTGACCAGCAATTCGGCTGCGTGCCGCATCTTGATCCGGTCCAGATATTCTTTCGGCTTCATCCCGGTACTGCTGACAAAACGACGGCGGAACTGGTCATCGCTCAAATGACAGAATTCCGCCATTTCATTCACGGTCCACCAGCGGCTCAAATTCTCACGCATCTCGGTTTGCAGTTGATTGATCGGATCGTCAACTTCTTTCGCAGCCCCGCCGCGATTACGCCGCCAAACGTCAAACAAGATGCGCTGCAATTCAAAATTAGCCTCGAGTTGTGAATAGCTTGAAGGGTCAGACACTAGTTCGCCAACGTGCAGCAGGCGCCGCGCCGAACCGAAATCGAAGGCGCCGCAGCGAATGATTCCGCTTTTAAACATCCGGTCCGCCACCGGACCGGTAAAACAAACACTGTCCTCCACATACGGCACGTCACTGCCACCGTATTTATTGTTTTGATTCGGCGGAATAATCACACATTGCCCCGGTTTCAAATCAGTTTCAAAATCCGGCGGCAGCCATAACCTGCCGCCGCCATCGTGACAGTGGGAGATTGAATAATATTCAAAATACCGGTCCGGACAGGTATAATAACTGCCGATCGGCGAGGACGAACCGCCAACATGGCATATCCATAAACCGTATTCGCGATGCACGGGCCTCATTCCTTTGGGCATCCGGTGAATCTGGACTTTCCTGTTTTTGTCATGCAAAATGCGGTTTTTATCCATTTATATATCCTTTTTATGCTTTATATTTATTACAACATCACAAAAATAGTTCATGCAATATAATCAAGGAGCATTGAAATGTCAAATTGTAAAAAGCAAATCGGAGTAGCGGTAATCGGAACCGGAGGACGCGGCACCGGAGTAACCAGACGCCTGCTGGAAGATGCCGGGGACGGGATAAAAATCGTCTCATGTTACAACAAAGTACGCAGCCGGGCGGAGAACGCGTTGGAAGTCTGGAAATCACCGGAAACTGTCATTTGCGATTCCTATCAGGAAGCGATTCAGCGTGACGATGTCGACTGGGTAATGGTGTTTTCGCCCAACGCCTATCACAAGGAACATATCGTTTGCGGTTTCGAAGCCGGAAAACACGTTTTCAGTGAGAAACCTCTGGCCACAAAGATTGAAGACTGCGTGGCTATCAACGAGGCCCATAAAAAATCAGGTAAATTTTTCGCGACCGGCTTTGTCCTGCGCTACGCCCCGATCTACCGGAAAGTCAAGGAGCTGATCGAAAACGGGGTTATCGGCCGCGTTCTGAGTATCGACGCAAACGAAAACATCACTCCCGCGCACGGTTCATATATCATGCAGAACTGGCGCCGATTGAAATCCGAATCCGGTCCACACATTTTGGAAAAATGTTGTCACGACCTTGACCTGATCAACTGGTTCTGCGATTCAGTCCCGGCCAGGGTGGCTTCGTTCGGCGGACGCGATCTGTTCACCCCGGCCAACGCCGGCATGTATGACAAATTCCAGAAAAAAGGTGAAAGCGTCTTTAAAGGATGGGCCGATCCGGAAGGCCTCAAAACCCCGTTCCATGATGATACCGATATGCTGGACAACCAGGTCGGGATATTCCAATACCGCAACGGCATCCGGGTAATGTTCCAGTGCACAATGTCCAACGCGATCCCGGAACGCCGCATGTACATATCCGGCACCGAAGGCAATATCATTGTCGAACTCTATTCCTCATTGTTGAAATACCGTCGAATTGATGAAGATGAAATGAAAGTCATCGACTTTGCCGGAGACGGACATGGCGGCGGCGATACGTTCCAGACCAAGGAACTTTATGAAAACACCATGCTGGCCGGCAAACCTCCGGTTTGCAGCGGTTCAGAAGGGCTCGTCAGTGCCGTTCTGGCCCTGGCCCTCGACAAATCAGCACTGGAGGGTGATATGATCGACCTTGAGCCGGTCTGGAAAGACCTTGGAAAATAATATTTTCCGGGAACCTTAATGAACAAATCCCGCAAAAGCCAAAAGCTTTTGCGGGATTTTTTCATATCTATTTTAATTACCAGGTAATTTAAAAAGCCGCTTAGAAATTAGTCCTTATTTTAAGCATCACCGTATGAAAAGCATAAATAATAAATGGGTCAGTTGGTCGCGAAAGCGGACGGGGTGACTCCGTTCTTCTTCTTGAAGATGCGGGAAAAATAATTGGGACTGGCAAAACCTGATTCAAAAGCGATTTCCGCGATGGTCATCGAGGAGCTTTGCAATAATTTCCCGGCATATTCCAGGCGTTTCTGGTTGAGATATTCAAGCGGTGAAATGTTTAATTCAGATCTGAATATTTTACACAGATGATTTTCCGTCACACTGCAGCTTTCGGCTACTTTGCACACATTCAACCCGGGATTGGCGTAATAGGTATCAATATAGCCCTTCCCCATCAGCAGCGTCCTTGAATGCTGGACTATGTTCTCTTCCGGGCGGCGATCGTCAAAAAACACACTGAGCAATTCAATAAATAAACCTTTGCGACGGAACTCACAGAACGGGTCCGAATCCCGGAAACGGACAATCCTGCCAAGCAGTTCACTAAACCGGGCCGTATCGGAGGTAATTCGATGAGCCGGAAGTTCAAGCGGAACCCATTCAGGCGTCAAGTTGTACACCGCGTCATGAATCCCCTGCGTATTATCGGTGAATACATACGGCAAGCCAGCGATTTCATTAGCCGGTTCCCAGTCAAAATGAACACAATAGCGTTCAGCTTTGCCATGTTCGACAATTGTACAATGCGGCAGCATCGGCGGCAATATGACCATGCTGCCGGTGCGACACTCGAACGTCCCTTTCCCGGTAATGATCCTGCCTTCTCCCGAAGCAAAATAGATCAACTCATGATTGAAGAGAATACGGTTCGGCTCAATCCAGCCGGCTTCAGCCACCCCGTGCCATATGGTCCCGGTAACCGGATTTATCCTCTGCAAAACACCATAAAGCATAATATGTCCTATCATTGATAAAATAGTCTTCTTGTTTTATGCTCAATAAACTATTATCTTAATATAAGTTAAAAACTAAATTATACTAATCGAAAGTTTATAAAAATGGCTCTTTGGGTTTTTCCATGGGTATTGAAAAGCAATCAGTATGAAGTCCCTGGGAGCGCGGACGTCTCGTCCGCATCAAGGGTACGTCTCGTACCCGTTGCCTGGGAGCGTGGACGTCTCGTCCGCATCAAGAGTTTGCTTTATCGTGTATCTCTACCGGCGCTTTCGCCGACCACTAGATTCGATTTATCTGGCTCCAACCTCTTTTTGCAGGCGAGACGCCTGCATGCGGACGAGACGTCCGCGCTCCCAGGGGTAATGCATGCGGACGAGACGTCCACGCTCCCGGGAAGTAGTATATTGATTTTTAGTGATTTCATTAAAATACAAACCATAAAAAACAAAATAAGGATTAGAAAATGAAAACAAAAGCAATCGTCCTGGAAGGCGTACGCCAGGTCGGAATACAGGAACTGGAACTGTCGTCGATGCGCACTTGTGAAATCCTGGTCGAGAACGAAGTCAGCGCCATTTCAGTCGGCACTGAACGCTGGGCCTACATCGGCAAACGCGCTGAGATCGGCTTTCCGAGCGTTCTGGGTTACATGGGTATCGGCAAAATCATCGAAGTCGGAACCGATGCCGCATCACGCGGCTACAAAGTCGGCGACCGGGTCAACTTCATGAACAGCACCCTGCCCCGCGGCTACGATAAAACCTGGATGGGAACCCATCTTTCGCACGCTCTGGTCGATGTCTGCAACGGCGTCGATTGGGAAGAAGGCGGATTCAACTGTATGCGTTGTGAAGTCGTGCCGGAAAACTGTTCGCCTGAATCTGTAGCATTGACTCAACTCTGTGCCGTAGCGTTGCGCGGAATCGATATGGCGGAGATTCCGACCGGCTCTAAAGTACTGGTCAACGGTCTTGGCATCATCGGTCAGTTTGCCGCACAAATCTGCAAATTGAAAGGCGCTTATGTGGCCGCATCAGATGTCAAGGAAAATCGTCTGAAACTGGCGTCAGAATACCGGATAGACCGGGTTATAGACGCCGGCAAAGAAGATGTCCTGGAGATTGCCAACGAAGTTACCTCCGGCAAGGGGTTTGACATCATCATCGACACCGCCAGTATTCCTGCTATCGTCAATAAAATATTCCCGGCCCTGAAACTGTTCGGGAAATTCGTTTTCCAGGGCTGGTATCCGCCGCCATCCGAACTCGACCTTAATGTATTTCATCAACGTCTGCCTACCTGTTATTTCCCCTGCGCCCATACCGGGGTGGCAACCGGCGCGGCCATGCGTCTGGTATCGAAGGGACTGCTTGACAATGAAAAAATGATTAGTCATATTGTCAAACCTGAACAAGCCGCGGATATGTTCAAAATGATCGACGAAAACAAAGAAGAGTTCCTGGGAATTCTGTTTAACTGGAGAAGACTGTAATAATTAGAAATTAGGGCGGAGCCGGAGAGACCGGCTGAAACCCGGAAGACACATCAACTAGAAATTAAAGATAATGGAATACTAACTATGAAAGCATTGACTGTAACGGCAGAACATACTCTGGCTTTGGCTGAAATATCGAAGCCGTCCATCGGCGATTACGAGGTTCTGGCAAAGATCAAAGCGTGTGGAATATGCTCCACCACCGACCGGGAAATAATCGCCGGAACGCAACCGTACCACAGCGTTTATCCCTGTGTCCTCGGCCATGAATCGATCGGCGAAGTGGTCGAGATCGGGTCCAAAGTAAAATACATCAAACCCGGCGATCTGGTAACCCGGGCTTACGGCATTCAGCCCGGACAATCCCGCGACGGCTACGCCAGCGGCTGGGGAGGCTTTGCGGAATACGGCACCATTATAGACCGTCAAGCAAAGATCGATGACGGCGACACGGCCCTGGCGGAAGATTATACCGCCTTGCGCCAGAATGTCGTCCCGGCCGGAGTTTCTGTCAAAGAGGCGGTTCTTGCAATATCACTTGCTGAGACCGCAAGCTGGACCTGGCATTGTCCTCCCGCCGCCGGTAAGAATGCGATCGTGTTCGGCACCGGCATCGCCGGTTTAACCATCGCGTTGTGGTGGAAAATGGCCGGAGCGAAAACCGTTACCGTGGTCGGACGCCGCAAGGAACGCCTGGACCAAGCATTGGCTATTGCCGCCGATTTCGTCATCAATTCAACCGAAGTCGATCCGGCAAAAGAACTGGTGCGTTTGACCGGAGGCAAAGCTGATTTGGCGGCGGAAGCGGTCGGCAGTCGTGCGGTGATGAAACAGATTGTCAATTGCCTGGCGCAAAACGGATCGGCTTGCGCCTACGGCGTTCCGGAGGGGCTGGCGTATGAGGTACCGATGTGCGGCATATTTAATATATCCATGCAGCCGGCAGATGAACATCTCGCCTACGATTGGGCATGCCGGATGATATCACTGGGTAAAATTCCGGTTGATTTGCTGATGACACACGAATTCCCGCTTGATAATTATGAAGCGGCTTTTGAAGCCATAAAATCCGGTGAAGTGGTCAAGTCGCTTTTGAAAATCGCCGACTGACCTTAATCTATTGAACAGGTTTTTGTAAGTTTTATGGACCTGATGGACTAGCATATCCATCAGGTCCTTTTTCTTTTATCCGGTTCTCTTAAAAAAATTTATTTTTTTTGAAAAACAGGGGTTGACTTTTTCTGCACAATCGGTTAAGCTATATAATAGCACAACCGATTAAGCAATTATCAAAAAGAGAAATTATATATGATAACCATGCAGGATATAGCAGATCAAGCGGGAGTCAGCAAAGGAACCGTCTCCTATGTATTGAACGGCAAGCAGGAAAAAGCCAGAATCAACCAGGAAACCTGCAGCAAAGTAATAGCTATTGCCGAGAAACTCGGCTACCGGCGCAACGCTATTGCCCAATCGATGAAGACGGGCAAAACCAACGTAATCGGTTTTATCGGGGGGTTATACAGTAGTTATTGCGTAGAGATTATCAAAGGCATTAATGATATTGCCTCAAAAAATAACTATATTGTCAAATTATTTCCCGCCGACAATCTGACTGAAGCAAAAAACTCCGCCAGGCAATGCGTGGAACAGCGTCTGGCCGGAGTTATTTGCCGCTCTCTTTCCGAAGAAAGTTTGAATATTTTGCGCAAGGAACTCGAAACTAACAATATTCCTATAGTTTTAGTTGACAGCAGTTTTTCCCACGATTGGTGCTCCCGGGTCATTTCCGATGACTTTGATGGAGCAAAACAGGCTACGGAATACTTATTAAAACTCGGACATCGTAAAATTGGCCTGGTTACAAATGTTTTCAGCCGCGGTTTTGCGAAGATTCGTCATGACGGATTTATCAAGACCATGAAAGATGCAGGACGTAAGATAAATAAAAACGATATTTGTATTCTTGGATATGACGATGAAATATCCTCGGAAGAGAGGGAAATTGTCAAAGCATTTTTTACAACGCAAAAACCTACTGCAATATTCTGTGCAAGCGATCCACTGGCAATGAAAATTCTGAACATCATGTACAGTTTGAATATCAAGGTACCTGATGAAATATCTGTAATAGGATTTGCCGGGGTCAAATATACAGCATTTTCTTCTCCGGCACTGACTACGATAAAGCAGCCCTTTGTGGACATGGGGCAAATGGCAAGTGATATTCTATTATCGGAAATAAAAGGTAAATCAATAAAACAGGAGGTAAAAATTCCAGTCGACTTAATTATCAGAGATTCGTGCAAAGAAATATATAAATAAGCGATATGGCTTAGCTTGCAAAAGTTAAAACAGGGATAAGGCAAGATGAAAAAGAAAAACTTCACATTAATAGAACTTCTAGTGGTCATAGCTATCATAGCGATCCTCGCGTCGATGTTGCTGCCAGCGTTGAACAAAGCCAGAATAAGGGCGAAAACAATTAAATGCACAGCCAATCAAAAACAAATCATCCAAAGTATCATAATGTACACAAACGACAGCGACGGTTACATGCCTCCGAAATTCAGTTCTGAATACCGTTCAATCTGGGAAAGCAATTCCCCCGTAAGCCTTGGTTTGCTTGTAACAGGAAACTACATCACCAGACGCAATTCTACTGAAACAGGAATTGTCAGAACTGCCAGACCATTGGTTTTCAAATGCTCCGAGCCACAAACAAACACCTTAGGCTGGAGTACCAGCGGAGGCAATTTTATCGACTACGTCTACACCAGGGACTGTGCGAGTTTTAAAGCAAAATATCCTAATATCGGCCGACGCTCAATAACTTTCTGCATGGCAAGTCGTGATCGTCTGCTTCGTGTCCCGGACAGGATAATGTATCACGACGACGGCACAACCCATTCAAGAAGTGACGGATCAGCAGCCTGGGTAAAAAGAGTGGTTGTCCATCAATACGGAGACTGGCTCAGTGCCGGCCTCAAGTCTCTTGACGAGAATTAATAACAAACTGCAATCATTATAATATATCTTTTACCAGGAAAGCATTTACGGTCTATGAAGCGATTAATTCCACTCATAACAATTTTATCAGGGTTTATTGTAACAGGAGAGAATATTGTTAAAAACGGCTCATTCGAAGGACTTCCGGGCAAACGCCCATCCGGTTGGAACTGGGGCTGTGCCAGAAATGCGAAATGCAAATTTGAGATTGTAAGTAATAATGCTGCCGATGGAAGTACTGCTGTACAGATCATAAATTTAACGCCTAAAACTCCAAATGTTTTTGGCGCGATGACCCAGTATGTCAAGCTGGCTCCCGGGGTGGAATACAGCCTGTCTATCAAGGTAAAAGGCAATGGCGGGGGACTGTCCATCAGACGCGGCAGACTCTGGCGGGGAGTAATCAGCATTAAACCGTCAGCGGCATGGAGAACTTATACAAGAAACTTCAAAATAGACAGTAAGGAACTTGAACCAAATGGTTTAACTGTTCTAAAAATCATCAGTGAAGATAAAGGCAAAGTTTGGATTGACGACCTGAAAATAAAACCGTCAGGAGACGGCTCTGTTATCGGGGATGAAAGACCTCTTTACAAAGTTAACAAGTTAAGCGGTAATTTTGAACATATTCGCTCGATTCCAAGCCGCTTTAAAAAAATGCATTTACCTAAGAATACAGGGCAAGGGTCTATAAATAAAAAAGATTTTTCAGCTGATCTTGCGTTCGGCTATGATAAGCAGGGCTTGATTTTTCTGGCAAATATTTCCGACGATAAAACCAGAAATGTTCCAGGTTCCGGCATGTGGGTTGGCGACAGCATTCAAGTCCGTTTCGATTGTTCCGCCAAGCGTTCCAAACAAGCAGAGGCAACAGATCTCGAACTCGGATTCAATGTCGCCGCCAATGGCAAAGTGGGAAACTGGTGCTGGAGCGGTCCGGGAAAATACTCCGGTCACTCGCTTTCCAATGATGTATTGGAAACTAGGGCTGTCAAAACTAAAGCCGGATATTTTTTAGTCGCGCGTATAAGCTGGAAACTGCTGCATGGAATGAATAAACCGGCAAACGGACGTTTCGGTTTTAATGTGGCCATCAACGAATCGGACAAATCCGGTGAACGCAAGGTCTATTTTCTTACCCCGGGAATCCATGATTACAAAGGCTCTGATAAATACTATAAAGGAATGATCGATTTTAATACCCCGTCAGAGTGGGTTTCTATTGACCAGGAATCAAATCATAAAGCACTCAAAGGTTCCATGGCCGCCATCAATCAGAACGGGAAACTGGCATTCACCGCCGAACTTATTGATTCCAAAGGAAAAAAAATCAACCAGAAAATAGCAGGCATAGAAGCTCAAAAAAATGAGGTATTGGAAATCCCTTTCAAAATTGCGTTGACAAAGCTCAGCCAGGGATGCTATACGGTTGAATTCAAGCTTAACGGAAAGACGATAAAACTCTATAAGGGCTGCAAAGAGGATCTTTATAAAAAACAGGTTGCGATATTTGATAACTTTATGAAAAAACTTGCATCACTGAACAAGGAGTTTACCGCGTTTTACGGCAAGAATGAATGCTCCGCCTACATCTCAATTCCATTGTTCATTCTCAAAAAACACTTGCCTGAATTCAGAAACCGGTTACTTGGCGCGAAAACCGAGGGCGAAAAAAAATACTATGCTGAAAAAGCCGCCATGATAAATCCAGAACTTATAGAAGAGTTCAAAGACCTGGAACAAAAGCTCGTATTATTGAAATCCGGCAAGACCTTACCCGCAACATTCAAATTCGTATCGTCGCCGGTTTCCCTTGTCAATGGCTGGCCGCAGGCAACGGTGAAGGATATGCATGGAAATAAACAGGTAAGGCCAGTGGTATTTGACGGCTTCGGTCATTTCGGGTATGTAGACCGAAATATTGAAAATTTTCAATACATGGGAGTCAATGCGGTCCAAGTCGAAATCGGCCCCAGATCATTTTTCCCGCGGGAAAGTAAAAAACAGGAATTCGAACCTGATTTCAAGAAATTTGACAAACGTTTCAACCCTTTATTGAAAAAAGCCTGGGAAAATAATATCCAGATCGTACTACTGATCTCGCCGCACTATATTCCCAAATGGCTGGTAAAAAAATACCCAGACCTGAAACAAACTTCCGGAACATTTGGTTACGAATTCAATCATCCTGTTGCCATCAGAATGATGAAAGCCTATATTCCCGCGCTCATGGGACGTTTGAAAATCAATCCATACTTCAAAGCAATTCACAGTATTTGTTTATCCAATGAGCCCAGTTATGCCGGATGTTCACTCGAAAACAAGTTTTCAGTCAAACAATTTAAACAATACATGGAGAAAAAATACGGAAACATCTCGGCATTTAATCGCAAGGCGCAAAGAAATTTTAAAGACTTTGACAGTCTTATCAATACCGGAATAAAAGACAGTGCCGTAAAATATGAGTTTTATACATTCTCACATCAAGCTTTCAGCGGTTTTCACCGGCTGCTGGCCACTGAAATAAAAAAAGTATGCCCGGAAATGCCGGTACATGCAAAAGTAATGGCCTGGCGCTCTTTTCTTGAATATGACTCGGGTACCGACCCGGAACAGATGGCGGAATTAAGCGATTATAATGGCAATGACAGTTCTTCTACCTACGGACAGGGCAGTCTCGCGGCGGGAACATCATTTTTTCAATGGCATGAAACCCAGATATCTTCAAAACCAATATCAGTATGTAATTCCGAAAACCACATCATTGACGACAATGAGGACCGCCCGATACCAAATGACCACGTCTATACGGCACTCATGGAACAGCACATATCCGGAGCCAGTACCATCATCACCTGGGTTTACTCACCATACTGGTATGAAAGATGGGTAAAAAACAATAAATATCCTTTTGCGGGCAGCATATATCATCGTCCGGGTAATTTAATTGCCCATGCAAAAGCTCAACTTGACGCGATGCGGCTGGCTCCGCAATTAAAGAAGTTCCTTGTATATAAACCGGAAATCGCGATGATATATTCCAGCACCAGTGTCGCGCTGGGCAATTATGGAGCACAACCTTACAGCCAACTGTCGTCGACCGGTTACCGGCCGCGTTTTGTAACAGAGAAGCAGCTTGCACAAGGTAATATGGAAAAAACCAAACTAATATTCGCAACCGGGGTTCCGGAAATATCCAACCAGGCGGCAGAAGGTATGGGGAAATTTGTCAGAAACGGCGGTGTCGTTATTGTCGATAATTTCAGTTTGCGCAAAAATGAATTCGGCAATAAATTAAACCTGTCCTTTAAACCGGTAAGAATTAATGACTTTTCCATTAAGAACCTGAAAAAATATATCAGTAAAACCATCAGGAAACTCCCCGTTTCCATGCAAGTTATTGATGGTAAAAGCGCGGACAACATTGTTTTCAGAATGGTACCGGACGAAAAAAACAACTGGATTATAAACCTGGTCAACTACAACAGCACTTCGCGAAATATCAAACTGACCGGCCAAGGATCTTTTTACGATCTCATTTCAGAAAAAGAATTCAAACCGGAATTAGAGTTACGTCCGCTAAAGCCGTTCATCCTGCGTTTTACCCCAAACAAGCAATGACCTGATAAACTGGAAAATGTGTCAAATCAAAAAGGAATTATATTTGAAACCGTACAAGTCAAGTCTCTTTTGAAAATAACCGACAAAACTGAAACAGTTCAATGAGCCTTAAAAACTCAGGAGCCTGGAGGATTTCTGATCCTCCAGGTCTATTTCTTTTATGTTCAATAAAAAAATTACTTTTTTGTAAAACAGGGGGTTGACATTTTTGACACAATCGTGTAAGCTATAAACAACACAATCGTGTAAGTTAAAAATAAAACAGATGTATCCAAGGTCAAAAGAATGGTAACAATGCAAGATATAGCTGATTCGGTAAAAGTAAGCCGCGGAACCGTTTCATATGTTCTGAACGGCAAATATAAAAAGGCCAAGATCAGTGAAGCAACCAAAGACCAGATTCTGGTAGCGGCTGAAAAACTCGGCTACCGGCGCAACGCTATCGCGCAATCGATGAAGACCGGCAAAACCAACGTAATAGGTTTTATCGGAGGTTTATACAGCGATTATTGCATGGAAATCATAAAAGGCATAAACAGCTGCGCGGCCAGAAATAATTACATGATCAAACTGTTACCCGCATTAGATAACGAAGCCATAAAAAACGTGGCCCGCCAATGCGTCGAACAGCGGCTTGCCGGAGTTATCTGCCGTTCGCTGAGCGAGGAAGGATTGAGCATTTTACGGAACGAAATTGAACCGCAGCAAATTCCGATGGTCCTGGTTGACAGCAGTTTTTCTCACGACTGGTCATCGCGGGTAATTTCGGATGACATAATGGGAGCCCGGAAAGCGACAGAATACTTATTGAGTCTGGGACATCAAAAGATAATGCATATTACAAATGACTTGGACAGAGGATTCTCCAAAGAGCGTCATGACGGCTATTGCTCTGCCATGGATACCGCTGGCCTGACCATGCACAAAAATATATGCATAATAGACTCCAATCTTGAATTGACTGACCATATTCAGTCTAAAATAGCCGATTCGCTGCTCAACCATAAACCGACCGCGATATTCTGCGGCAGCGATCCAATCGCAATGAAAGTAATAATCGTCGCATCTATGCTGAAACTAAGAATTCCTGAAGATCTGTCAATAGTAGGTTATGCCGGGCTTGATATATCTCAAATAACCAATCCCCCACTGACTACGATTAAGCAGGACTTTGAAGAAATGGGGATTAAGGCGGCAAAGGTTTTATTCGATGAAATCAACGGCTGCAAACAAAAAAGGCAGATCAAGCTGCCGGTGGAACTTATAATAAGGAAGTCGACATTATCCATATCAAATAAATAACTCTAGCAACCAAGGACAAAAAATGAAAACAACAAAGAAATTCACGCTAATAGAACTCCTCGTTGTAATTGCTATCATTGCAATCCTGGCTTCAATGCTGCTGCCGGCTCTAAATCGCGCCAGAGAAACCGCGAAGACCAGCAAGTGTCTGAACAATCAGAAACAGCTCGGATTGGCGATGCAGGTTTACTCCAACGACAACTGCGGCTTCTGGCCGAACAACAACGGCAACGGTAAATCCCACAGCGGACGCGACACCCTGGT
This sequence comes from Victivallales bacterium, assembly GCA_963676655.2. Classification (GTDB taxonomy): domain Bacteria; phylum Verrucomicrobiota; class Lentisphaeria; order Victivallales; family Victivallaceae. The sequence goes on from CAXXKX010000005.1 coordinate 293,922, forward strand.
CAGCAGCAATACCGCCTGGTTCGGATTCTCCTTTATCCGGATTCACAATTACATTAATACGACGGATCTTTATTTCTGTCCGGTCGGCGGCTTCAAAGTCCGAAACTATGCATATTATTTGAAGGAGGCGGACATCGCCAGATATCCGAATATGGCAGGCAACCGTTGGGTTGACTATATCTATATCGGTCCATATAACTTTTACGCAAACTTCAGCGACGGGCTGAACGGCGCGGTCGGACCGCTCCGTCCATCCTCTCCGAGATATTCCAACGGACTCAAGACCCAACCCAGCCGGGACGTGCTGATCGTCGATAAAAGTTCCACTCCGGTAACCACCGGACAGAGCTACCCGGTCGGCGATCCCAAATACTCCAATCATACGTTGAACGGCAACCATGTTTTTTGCGACGGACACGGTGAAACAGTCAGATTCAATTCCATGCGGCACCGTTTCCATTACGACTACCAGTATTACATGAAATTCACTAAATAATCATATCTTCAAATCAGTTCTAAGGAGAAACATGTTTATTTCATCAATTGGAGCCGGCGCGCTATTTTGCAGCACCGCACTCGGAACCGCCGCTTTTGTCGAAGACTTTTCCACCTGTAAGCCGGACCAACCGGTCAACGGACAGAACAGTTGGAAAGCCGGACTGTACGGAGGGCATCCCTCATGCCAGGTCATCAGTGTCGATATCGCGGGAAAGAAAACCAACGCGCTTAAAGCGCCCGGAGGCCGTGATTACCATGTCTACCGGCATCTACCGCCTGAAACAATGAAGGCGCTTTTTGACGGAAAAGCAATCAAACTGAGTTTTCTTGTTCAGGGCAGCGCTAACTTCGGTCTCGGCCGGATCAATCAGCGCGACTGCGACGGCATCAAAGTTAAGTGCGGAAACAGCCTGACCATCATTACCGGAAAGGACTCGCATACCGGTCTGACCGGACTGGATGGCAAACGCTGGAACAAAATCATCTTAATCCTGGTCAGGCACCCCGAAGGCTTTACCGTTACCGCCGCAAACGCGTCCTCAGGCATCGAACCAGTTCCAAGTATCATCGCCGGTCTGGATCAACTCAAGTGGGAATGCCCACCGGCACAGTTGTCAGCCTGGAACGGCATCTATCTGCGGCTCGATGCCGGAGCAATGTTCACGGACCTCAGAATCGAAGCTTCCGGTGAAAAGAACCCGGCCGAGAAGTTCAAAACCACGGCCACGAAAGCCGAATTCGAACCGATCCTGCTCCATCTGGCCAAACCGAGAAGCGCGGAATCACTGGGCGGGGTCTGGACGTACTGCATCACCGCGCTTGACAAACGTCCCGAAGCAGACAGTAGCTGGAAGGCTGTAATGGTCCCGGGCAATCATGCAGACATCTTCAGGGCGGCTAAAAAACAGGCAGCCTGGTTCCGGAAGAACTTTACCGCAAACCTGCTTGACGACCAGCGAATGTTCCTCTGTTTTGAGCGAGTGACCGATATCTGTGAACTGTATATAAACGGTCGGAAGGCCGGAACTCACGATGAGGCATTCTATCCGTTCCGAATCGATATTACTGACTGTCTTAAAGCGGGGAAAAACCTTCTGGAACTGAAGGTTCTAGGGCCGGCGGTAACCAATCATCCTCCCTACGGAGACCGTCCTGACGGCTGGCAGTGGTATCTTCCGCTGTTCGCCGGGATCCCCTTTCCAGTCCATCTGGAAACCACCGGGACGGTAACGGTCGACGACGTCTATGTAATTCCTTCGCTGTCCCCAGAACCGGCACTTAGGGCGGAAATAACCCTGACCAACCGCGGTAAAACTGGAAGAAGAATAACCCTTGAGGCCGCGGTAGGCAAGGAATTCAGGTTCCCTCCGAAAAATATCTACCTGGCACCCGGTACCTGCAGCAAAGTCGAACTTAGCGGGATATGGCAGCGGCCGCACCTTTGGTGGCCGCATGATCCGTATCTCTATTTTCTTGACGTCAAAGTCAGCGGGAACGGCAAATCTCTGGATGGTTTCAGACAGCGTTTCGGATTCAGGGAGATAAGCAGCAAAGGTCCGGATTTACTCCTGAACGGGGTGAGATTTCTGCACCGGCGCAACTCGTTCATGGGATATCGCTCTCAGGCCGTGGCGGATTTTTTCACCAAACAAATCTCGCTGCTGAAATCCCGAGGTTACAACGGGTCCCGGATGCGGGGTGGGCCGTCGGTCCGTTTTGCCATAATGGCGGATGAGGGCGGTTTTCTGATTACGACCGAGGCCGCGGTAGACGAACCGCGAGGACACGAAGTCAGCGAAAAGTTCTGGAACCCGGCAAGGGAACACACCCTTGCCATGGTTAAAACGCTCAGGAACCATCCATCGATCATCTACTGGGGGTTGTCCAATGAATTCGCTTCATATTATATGAAAGGCACCCCGGAGGAAAAAGCCCGGGTGGACCGTTGGCTGCTCGAGACCGGACATATGGTGGAAAAACTCGACCCGACCCGGATTTGGACCTGTTCCGGCGACAGTTCCCTTGGGGGAGTCGGACACGACGGACCGGCTCCAACGCTTAGTTTCCACTATCCTTCAGAACCATTCAAATCGCGCTACACGCTCCCGATCGATGCCTACTGGCTTTCCGGCAAAAACGTCTCATGGCAGGGAATCAAATGGCGTCACGACAAGCCACTGATTTTCAGCGAGGATTTGTTTATGCCATACTGCATTCGACCTCCCGGGGGGATGGCCAGATGGTCCGGAAACGCAGCTTACGATATCAACGCAGGCTATTATCAGGGTTGGAGAAACTGTATCAGAATGTTCGCGGAAGGCTATTATTACGACAAACTGGCGGGTTGGAACCCTTGGGCCACCGATGCCGGCAACCCGAATAATCCGCTGTACTCCGGAGAGCAACCTATGCCGGATTACCTGCTGTGCACACGGGAAATGAATACGACTTTCTTCTCCGGCGAAAAAGTACCAAGAACCCTGTTCGTTTACAACCAGATGTTCGCCAGAAAACCGTGTACGCTGCAAGCCGAATTGACCACCGGCGACAAAACATATGGAGCCATCAGGCAGCAGTTCGATCTGCCCGGCGGCGGCCGAAAAACCTGCGAAATCACGTTGTCCATGCCGGTCGTCTCCGGCAAAACCAAAGTCAGATGGCAATTATCCCTGAACACCGGCGACCAGGTACTGACGTCAAGAACTTACGACTATACCGTTTACCCCGGGACCGCCGTGACGGCCCCCAGCAACTGTGCGCTGCTTTCCGCTACCCCCAACGTTTTAAACGGAGTCAATTTTCCGAAAGGACGATTCTCATCCTTGGATATGGCACTGGCTTCAGGCGCTGACAAACTGGTGATTGTCGCCTGGCAGTCTGGAGGCAGAAAAGATTCGAAGAAGCTGGACCGGGCTGTCAATAGCGGCTTAAGGGTGTTATGGATTGAGCCCGGCGAACAGGAACCTCTGCCGTTGCGGATGTACCGAGACCTGACCGAAACTTTTGCTTTCGTCCGATCTCCGCTAGACCCGGTCATGGGAAAAATCGAGGACAGCGACCTGAAGCTGTGGAGAAATAATGGCTTTCCGGTAACCAGGGCATTCGTCAAACCTGCAACCGGAACATTCGATATCCTCACTGACTCTGGAACCGGACAGAAATTCGCCAACTTGGTCCGGGCATATCGCGGCAGAGGGTACTATCTACTCTGTTTACTGCCGGTAGCATCCCGTTATCATAAGGAACCGGCCGCGGCCTACGTCGCCCGGCAACTGATTTCTCGCTTCGACCGTGCGCCTGCTAATACCGTTTTCCAACTGGACATTGCGTCCACAAACTCGGACACCGTTACCGCGCTGAAAAAACTCGGTATTCCATGTACTGATACTTCATCTGGACGACTTATCTGGATTAACGCTAAAAACATAAGCCGGGCCGACATTGCGGGCCGGATCAATACCTGTACCGCCGCAGGCGGAACGGCGATCATCGACGGGATCGATCCGGCTGCCGCGGCGGCGATATCCCAATTGACCGGTCAGAGCATAACGCTAGAGAAAACCCCGGCCACCAGCCTGATCGTCAATGAGAATCCGGTAAAACTGCTGGCCGGGATCGCCAATGATGATCTCTACTGGCGTCAGTCAAATGATTTCGCCGCGGAAGCGATCAAACGGATCAACGGTCGAAAATGCATCTCGAAAGACCGGAAAATGCTCGATTTTGCATTTAAACCGAATAGCGGCATCACCATCCCGGTCTCTCCCGGCGGTATCGCCATCCTGCCTTGTCGCAACGGCCGATTGATCCTGATGACGGTCAAATGGCTGGATTTTCTCAAGTTGCGGCCTGAACGGGTCTCCAGAATTATAGTCTCCCTGCTTCACAACCTGGGGGGGCAAACCACAGCCGGCAACGGCCGGTTGAAAGAATATACGTATGTGCCGATGGCCGGGGTAATGAACCGTGAATTCTGGCACAAGAATAAGAGTACGTCGGCCTGGTTCGGTCAGGGCGAGGACGACATGCGCTACTTCCCGGTCAATCGTCCCGGTATCGATCCGGTCCTGAAGTTACCGCAACCGGCCGAAATCTTCCCGGTCGAACCATTATCGCTTGGCGGCATCAACTTCAAACTGGTCGATCCGGATCGCAACCACGGCAAAGGATGTCTGGTCATCAAACCCGGGGAAGAGGTAAAAATCCCGCTGAACGGCAAAGTCGGCAAACTCTGGATGATCGGAGCACTTGACGTCCACTGCCCCAAAAATTTGGCGGTCGCTAAGGTAAGTTTCAACTATCCGGACAAGCCGGCGGCAACGCTGGAGCTCAAGTCACGAGTCCATCTCGGCGGCTACCAGTATCCAACCGACATGGAACGAGGTATCGTCGCCTGGAACGGCATAAATCCGGTCAGAAACGACAACGTCATCTGGTGCTGGAACCTTGAGAACCCAGATACGGCCCGTAAAGTAAGCTCGGTATCAATCAAGGCAACCGGCCCCCGGTCACTGGTACTGATCGGCATGACGGCAGAAAACTGAGGAAAGCGAAAAGCCAGGTTCATTCCTGATAACAAAAATGAGGTTGAGATGATTTTAGTCAAACGCGAACTTCACCCGGAAATACAGCGCGCTGAAGACCAGAAAATGCACTGTGCTTTCTGCATGTATCCGACCTATGTGTCTAACAACGGCATTGCCATGCTGGAAATTCGGAACAACTACGAAATGTGGCGCAGTGAAGATAACGGTGCTAACTGGCGCAAAGTAAAGCAACTTCAGGTTGAGGAAAAAGTCTCTGATCAGGAATACCGGAAATGGAATTACGGACCTCTCGTCCATGACCCGATCCGCGACATTCTGATCAGCTTTGAGTATCGGATCTCATATCGCTGTCCGATAGCCCTGGTGACCGATTACTTTAAACATTGTGAATTTTTCATCAATGAAAGCACTATGAATTTCTATCGTCTATCAAATGACGGCGGTCTGACCTGGAGCCGCAAACGGCCTTTTATTCAGGACGGCCCGGAATTCAATGAAAAAGATTATTCAGAACGCCACAACAGCAAGGGTGGCTTTATCCAATTTGGTGAGGTTCCGCCATATTTGACGGATAAGGATGAAGCTTTAATACTGCCGTTCCAGGGCCGAAGCCGGGTAAACAGTGACACGGAAGGATCTATTCAGGCCGGACGCTTCTTCGGGGAATGGGATGATGCCGCAAAAGATTACAGATGGAAAGCAGCGGGCGGTTACGTCCCCGGCGGCGGCTGCGAACAGACAATTGAACGCCTCAAAGACGGCAGATTGCTGAATATCCTGCGCATTCAGGGCGAAATCGAACCGTATTATTTCGATTTACGGTATCGCCCGATCTCGATATCTGACGATGACGGTAAGACCTGGAGCAAGCCGGTCCCGTTGAAATGGGATGACGGAGAACACGTTATCAGCCCCCGGTCATGGTCGCGGCTTATCCGGGCAAGCAGCGGAAAACTCTACTGGATAGCCAACATCCTGCCTGATTTGGATAAATTGAATGAGAACATTATTGCTCAGTTGGAACGTACCGGACGCGCGGATCCGCGTTATCCGCTGGTAATGGCGGAAGTTGATGAAGCGGCTCTAACATTGAAGCGTGATACCGAAACGGTCATTATTGACCGTGAGCCGGGCGAAACCGAATACGTAAGATTCAGCAACTTTTTCTGTTACAATGATCGCAAATCGGGTGAAATCGTGCTATATTTGATGAAGTGTTACCATGAAAAACAACCCGACATCGAAAATATGCCGCATCCAGCCTGGCGATATAGAATAAAGGTACTATGAACTGGTTTAAAGAAAAGAGACTTGGACTTTTTGTGCATTGGGGTATCTATGCGATACCGGCCATCCACGAACAGTACTGGCAAAGATGGAACGTCCCGACTGAGGAATACGTAAAATACGCCGAACAGTTCAATCCGCATGAGTTCGATCCGGCATCATGGCTTGATCTGGCCCAGGAAGCCGGAATGGAATATTTGTGTTTTACCACCAAGCATCATGACGGATACTGCATGTGGAACACGGCTCAAACAAATTTCAATATCATGAACTCGCCTTACGGTAAGGATATTCTGGCGGAACTGGCAGCGGAGTGCCATAAACGGGATTTCCCGCTCTTACTCTATTATTCTGTCGTCGACTGGCATCAACCAGCCTATCCGAATATCGGGCGGCATCACGAAATCGTCACTGATCCGGCCAAGCACAGCATGAGCGCTTATATGGATTTTCTTAAAGCTCAGATTCGTGAACTATGCACCAACTACGGTAAAATCCACGGCATCTGGTGGGACATGAACGTGCCAGAACACGTCGACGAATCGGTCCACACAATGATTAAGCAACTGCAACCGGAAGCATTAATCAACAATCGCGGTTTCGGACGCGGCGATTTTTCAACTCCTGAACGGGATTTTGATCCGGAAGGAGCAAACGTGCACGGCGGGACCGGATACTCCATGACAGAGGCCTGTCAATCGGTGGGCGTCAACAGTTGGGGATATCGCCGGGATGAAGACTATTTTTCTGCGGCATACTTCAAAGAACATATCGATTCATGGTTGGCCAAAGGCTGCAATTACCTGCTTAACATTGGACCTGACGCCAGCGGAAAAATTCCGCCGCAGGCTGCGCAAATCCTCAAAAATATCGGCCAATGGTTCAAGCCGGTCCGGGAATCTTTCAACGGCAAACCGGAAAAACTGCTTGACAACAATGATCTGCTGACGGTTAGAACGGAAGACGCAATCTACATTCATTGTCCTTCCGGCTTGAAAGCCTCCACGCTTTGCCTGGAGCCGTTGACGAATGAGCCTGAAGCGGTTGTATTGATGAATGACGGAGCCGCTCTGCCCTGGACCTTTGAACCGGTCGTCTACCAGCGCGGCAGGACTGAAAAATTCCTGCGTATCCGGGAAATCCCGATTGACGAATTAACCGGACCGGCAGTCATTAAAATTTGCTTCAATCAGTAAAAAAAAGCGTTGTCGTGCCCCACACGACAACGCTAAATAATATTACCCAACCTCCTTAATCCTTCAAAGTTCAACTGTAAAATCAAGTCTGACCACTCCCCGGTCAGTCAGAGCCTGATTGAGCCGTAAAGTTAATTTTCCCTGCTCGGAATAGGCATAAAATCCTTTCAAGCCGGATACTTTGCTTAAAGCAATATTTTGTTCCTGCAACCCTTTGGCAATTCTGCTTTCAAACTCACGCGGAACCAGCAGATGCACCTCCGGATCGGTTATACCGTGACGCTCTTTGGCTATTTTTAAATAATCACTCAAAGCCGGCTCATCAACAATAACCCGGGACCGCGAACTGTAATTACCGTTTACCAGCTTGCTTATATCAGTTTTCACCAGGGTCTGACGCCGGATGTCAATTTCAAAAAGACGTTTGGCCGAGCCTCCGAAGATCAGGAATTTCGCGCCGCGTCCAACCATTTCCTCCGAGTAGCGTTTAAATCCGACATACTTGCGGTAATTAGCACTCACCGGCGGCAGTGAACCTTTAGTATCAGCCGTTTTAACCGGCTTCACACTTGATTTTACCGGTTCAACAGGTTTAGGTTTGGCGGCGATTTGGGCAGGTTTAACCGGTTTAGGCTTTGCCTGATTCATCTTGGCAGCTTTGGCCGGTTGCTCTTTGACGATCTCAACCGCGACTTCCAACTCCTTACGTGGAATTGGTATCGGCTTCTTTTTCCGGATGACCGCTTTTGTAAAAGAAACCTGCAGTAGTAAAATAACGATCATCATCGCGGCTACGCCGGAAATGATCATCAGATTTCGTTTGTTGTGATTTTTCATGAATCCACCGCCTTTCCTATATTCAAAGCAGGTCGTTGACTATCGCCACCTGCCGGTCAAAAAGTTCCTGCTGTTTACGGTCAGCGGAAAACTTAACCGGAGTTATTTTGTTATCATTGTTCTCGCTTTTGGCGGCAACTTTCTTATCAACTTTTTCCTCTGCCTTTGCAGCAACTTTCTTATCAATTTTTTCCTCTGTTTTTTCAGTTTTCAGCTCAGGAGGTACAGTCAATTTTTCGCTAAGCTTTTTCAGCGCCTGTGCAGCCTGAGGCAAAGCCTGCTGTACTTTGGAGTCTTCAGCAACTGCCTTTTTAATATTCTCAGCTGTCTTTTGGACTTTTTCAACCACCCGGGATGCCTGCTGTTTTACTTCCGGACTGGCTTTAGCCGAGAAATACTGATAAGCAATGACACAACCGGCCCCGATTATCCCCCAGACCAGCAATGTCTTTACCACGCCGATCCCGTATCCGAGTATTTTTTTCATGATTCATTTCTCCAGTATGTAATTTAATTGGATTTAGAAACACCGATAATGATCGCAACCCGCTCAATGCCGGCTTCACGACACAACAGGATCACCTGATCCTCCAAGCCGCACGGTAGATCCTTGTCACGCCGCAACGCAACATGACCTACTCCACCGAGACGGACAAGTGACGATTTAAGTGTATCCATCGAAACCGGTTTGTCATCGAGGAATATCAGCGACGAACCGGCTGTTTTTTTCAAGGTAATAACGTTTTTTCTAATGCTGGTGGTCCCGGCATTTTTGGAACTTGACTTACTCAGGTTTACCGCCGGCAGCATTTTCTCCTGCTGTTCAGCTTCACCAACCCGTATCAGAGAGGACATCAACAGAAAAATCAACGTACAGCCCAGTACAACGTCCAACATCCCTTCGGTTCCGGTACTGGCAAATGATTCCACTAACGATTTTCTGTCCTTAGCCATCTTATACCTCCTCCGGAGCGGTCCCCCGGGCATTGATATAACGGAAGAAGTCACAGACAATCGCGATCACAAAGCCGACAGCAGTACTGACCAAAGCTTGACCAACTGCCGGCAGAGCACCGGTAACAGCGGTCGCCGCACCGGTATTAAGATTGTCACCAATCGTTATCGTCGCCGCGACAATCCCGATAACCGTTCCCAGCAACCCGACCCGCTGCGCGGTGGTCCCGATATACGCCAGAGTTATATCACTGTTGTGCCCGGCCCGGAACGCGGTATAAACCGCCCATAAGGCCAGCGGCATCAAGGCTATCAGCGTCACTCCTACTTTATGGTAAATGCCGGCCAACAGCGACATCATGTCGATCCGACCGCCAAGATAGACGAGCCAGGCGATAGCGGCTCCGGCCAGGAGCCCCGCGAACCGGAGCCCCCATAAAGCCGTTTTGTTGTGATGTTTTTGTTCAGACATGATTCTGCTCCATTCTTCAATTACCGGTAACCGGCATTTCAGCTTTCTTTTTTCTGGTCGGATGTATCATCCAACTTGACTGGTTCCGGAAACTCATTGATCCCGATCGTGTATTTTCCCTTGACAAAACGCTTGTTCTGGAGATTGACGCCTTTACGTTTGAAATACTCAAGCACCAGCAAACGGCCCAGTTCAACCGGATTAGTCACCTTCACCTTGCGGTCGGCATTCACCGCCGCCAACAGCGAAGTCTTGTCATCCTTTCCGGTCATCGCCCGGTAACGAACTTCACGTGTAACATAATCGGTCATCAACAATTCAAACTCTTTACCACGTTTATTAGAGAGCCACATTTTCAGGATTTTAGCCTCGGCATTTTCCTGTTCTCCTGACATTGTCTGGATCAGTTTATCCTTGGCGGTGGCTGCCGTTATGCTCGGAGTCATGAACCCTGCGCCCAGTCCCAGAGCCGCAACTATAAGAATCTGCTTTTTCATTTCTATACTCCTTTTTCAGTTGTTAGATTATTCGATATTCTTGGCCAGATATTCTTTGTAACCAGCAGGATAACCTTCAGAGGCCTTTGCATTACCACTGCCTGAAGCCACGCTGTAAACGCCGGCATCCTGATCCTGTTCAAGGAAATTGAGTACCTGCTGCTGGCGGACTTCAGATTTGACAAAGGCGGCCTTACCTACCTGAGTAATGCTCTGGTTGCCAAGCAGCAACCCGGCCGCTTTACGCAGCATTGATTTAGCAATTTCACCAAGTCCGACCTGAGCAAGAATCTCTTTTTCAGTCTGCAAGCCACGCCGGGCAATCGTTACCTGGGCCAAAACCTGTTCATACAGTTTCTGCTGAACATCAAGCAGTTTCTGGATTTTGTCTGTAGCCAGAGTGCTGCGACGCAGAATCTCATCCTGCAGCATAATCGTCTGCCGAACCTGTCCCCACTGCTGCGCATTGCGGTGTTTTGCGGCAAAGATCTCGACGGTCTCTGCCAAATTTCGCAAACTTTTCCGGGCGCGATAACGGGTCAGTTCGGGCGACTCGCCGTTTTTACCGGTCCCGGCCGCAAGCTTTTTGAGTTTACCCATTTTCATGATAACTTCCGACAGCGATTCTTCAATAACTCCAAGTTGTTTATCTTGAGCCACAACGTCATTCTTCATGGATTCAAGAAAATCAGTACTCAACTCGGCTACCTTAATAACCTGCTTTTCAACCTGTGCAGCCACCTCTTTTTTAACCTCAGGATCTTTGGCTTTATCAAGTTCGTGAGACAGCTTATCAAGCTTTCTCAATGCTTCAGCGCGGGCCGGAAGAACCTTGTCCGGTTCCGCTTTTTTACTGGCCAGACGCTGTTCCTCAATCTTCTCAACCTTGATTTTGGCTGATGACAATTCATCATTCATTTCTTTGACCAGTTCATTGAATTCACGTCCGGTTTTTTCATCAGCCTGAATCACTGCGCCCATACAGACTACAGCGGCACAACAGACTACCGATTTCATTGTATTAATTTTTTTCATGACATACTCCTTTCAATTAAAAACATTTTATCAGGCGTTATCTGAAGACTGCTTGCGAATGTTTTCACTGTCTTTAAGCAGTTGACGAAGACGACGAATATCACTGGACTCACCCGCCCGGTTGTAGATATCCTGTTCTTTTTCAAGTGCATCGAGCAGCTTATGCGCCTTTTCAAATTCGCCGGCCAACCAATATTCGCGTACTGCGGCCATTTTGCAGTCAATCTCGAAATTCCCGGTCGAAGACTTGAATCTACTGGCGGCATCAAGATAAATTTTAGCCGAATCTTTGTAACGCCCTGCGGCGGAAAGACTCCGCGCAAAAGCGATAACTTCGACCACATCATTGCGATCTTTAACTCTGAAAATTGGGCCTGGAGTTTCATTTTCCGGGAATTCGACTTCCGTCATTTCCGGTGTTTCCGGTTTCGGCGGCGGCGGGGTACTGCAGCCGGCAAAGAAACTTCCTGCCAGCAAGACAGTCGCGATCATCATTACAAATCTGGTTTTCATAATACTTTCCTCCTTGAGGTGGTTTGTGTTAAAAAATGCGGCGTTCAACTTTGAGTGATTCTTATCAATATTATCGGTCCTCCTTTTGCTGTTTCACAGATTAAAGAACGTTTATTAAGGTTTAGTGTTTGCACTAATTTTTCCGCCGATTCACGTTTCCCGACGGGCACAGTAATTCGTAAATCAGATATTTTCATGCCGTCCCGCGCAAGCGTGTTCAAAACTTTTTTCAATTGCAATAAACTCAAACGCGGATTATCACATATCTGACCATTAACCGTCCTCAGTTCAGGTAAATGGTGCAAATCCAGCGAACATATCTCACGAACCATAAAACCATCTTTTATATAACTCTGATAATTTATGGTATATTTCTTCTGAGACTTCGACCATTGCAAGCAACTATCAGTCGCTGTCATATTTCGTCGTAAATGAGCAGTCTTAATTCTGACCACTGCATTAACCAGGGCTTCACAAAACTCCGATTTAATTGTTTCTACATAAAGATGCCGAAGTTTGAACTCACTTTTCGCATCTTTACGGTATTGACGGGATATATATAGCCCTGACGCCGTGCGTGTTTTCAGTTGGTCATTATGTTCGATAATCTCCTTTTCACAAAGTGGAGTGTTCGAATAACCCAACACATTGAAACTCGCAACTGTAGCGACCAACATAATCAACAACTTCATAATCACACTTCCTTTCTTCAACTATTTCTGCTTGTAGTCCGTTTAAAAAACAACAATCTCACGCGCTAAAAAAACTTTTTTTTAATTTTTATTTATTTTTAAATATCAGGTAATTTAATTTGAAATTTGAAAAACAGGTATTATTGTAAAGTAAAACACAACAGGAGGCTATTATGAAACGAATGAAATTTGCGGATCAGGGCTGCTATTATCACCTGATGAACCGGGTCTCCGGCTATAAAGGCGACCTGCCGTTTTCCGAAGTCGACCGGGAATACGGCTTCACATTGCTGCAAAATCTCACGGAATACTTTTTAATTGAGGTTATTTCAGCGGCGTGGATGGGCAATCACTTTCACTTAGTGGTCTACGCTCCAGGCAAAAATGAATTGCCGTCTGAGGCTGAAATAGCGGCCCGCCACAACGCTTATTACAAGTCGATGGAAGGCGATTTAACCTATGCGATAAAGAAGTTGCCTTATATAGAGCCCAAACACAAAAAAATTTGTCGCGAAGTCGGCGAAAAAATGATCGACATCAGCCACTTTATGCGAGCCTACCAACAGCGTTTTTCCGTGGTTTTCAACCGAACCTACGACCACATCGGCCGACTCTGGGCCGATCGCTTCAAAAGCGTCATCCTTGAGGGAGCCGATGCCCTCGAAGCATGTCTGCAATACGTCGAACTCAACCCCGTCCGGGCTAAATTGACCGAAAATCCGGCAGATTACCGATTTACAACCTGGGGACGCTACTGCGGCAGCGGCAAACATGCATACCACGCCAACTTCATCAAACACTACAAAAAATTGATTGATTATACCGATACCTCTAACTGGAGCGATGCGGATTATTATACGGAATTCAAGTGTTCCCTGACCCGAATAATAGCCGCTGAACGCGGCGCGAACGCGGCTGAAATCGCAGAGGAAGAACAAGCCGCGCGCCGCAAAGAATCGATGCCGGTCCGATTCCTGAGGCGCACCCGACACTTTACCGATGGAGCAATATTAGGCTCAAAACTCTTCATCCGTGAGACCGCCCGTAAATTCGATGATCCAGACCGGGTGGAAAATAAACAATTAAGCCGCGGCCTCGACCCGAAAGGCACCGCATTATACTGCTTCCGAAAGTTACTTTTGTAATTTCTATAACATTAACGATCCCTAAATTAGTTCGAACTGAAAAAAAGACTTTACAGCTTGCACTTTGTTCAAGTTCCCTTTATATTAATGAAAAATAGATAAGGAGCCCCCGAATGATTGCTATCCGCACGATAAAAGAGCTGAGTAAGACTTATCGGAATTTCCGACGCTATGAACAAGTCTTGTTGATTCTACTGAAATACGGTTTCGGCGACATTGTACTGTCGCTTAATCTGGAACACATATTTGTCTCAATTCACAAGTTGATGATGCGTGCGGTTAACGAGAAGCTCGAAAACACGACCCGACCGGAACGCGTCAGACTGGCTCTGGAAGAACTCGGCCCAACCTTTATCAAGCTGGGGCAAATCATGTCAACCCGTCCCGACCTGATTCCGATGTCCTTTATCTCCGAACTGGAAAAACTACAGGACCATGTCCCCCCCTTCCCTTACGAAGATGTTGAACAGATCATTGCGGATGAACTGGGAGCTCCTCCTGAAGAATTGTTCGAAGCATTCACCAAAGAACCGCTGGCCGCAGCGTCTATCGGTCAAACTCATCGTGCGTTACTGAAAACCGGTGAACAGGTCGTAATCAAAGTACAGCGTCCCAATATCCGATCAACCGTCGAAGCTGACCTCGAAATCATGATGCATATTGCCTCGATGATGGAAAAACACATCGACGAACTGGAACTCTATCATCCGACCGCAATCGTCAACGAATTTGCCAGAAGCCTGTCAAAAGAACTTGATTTTACAATCGAAGCATTTTCGGTTGACCGTTTCGCCACAATGTTCAAAGATAATCCGAACATTCATGTTCCGCGAATTTTCCATGAATATTCCACTTCCAGCGTGATGTGCATGGAGTTTATTGACGGCGCTAAATCCACCGATATCGCAAAAATCGAAGCACTGGGATGCGACATGAAAAAACTGGCTCGTGAAGGCGTTAATCTGCTGATGGAACAAGTATTTATCCACGGCTTTTTCCACGGCGACCCGCATCCAGGCAATATTTTCATTCTTCCGGAAGATATCATTTGCTTTATTGACTTCGGCATGATGGGCCGGGTATCGCACAGTGAACGCAACGACTTTCTGCGTCTACTCCTCAGTTTGCTCCAGAAAGATGAAAGGCGTATAACCCGGGCGGCACTCAGGTTGACTCTGCCGCAAAGCGATCTGGAACTGGAACAACTTGAACGTGACGTCGGCGAAATGGTGGATGAAAATTTATACCGCCCCATGAAAGACATCGACACCGGACGTATTCTGGACCAGTTGACAAAAATTTTGACAAAGTATCGTTTGCAATTGAAGCCAAACCTGTTTCTGCTGTTAAAGGCATTGGTTTCGATCGAGGCTCTAGCCCATCTATATGATGATGACCTGAATGTGTTTGAGTGCGCGGAACCCTATGTCAAAAAAATGAACATGGACAAGCTATCCCCCAAAAATATACTGCGTAATATGCTGGATCCAATACAGGATATGTGTGAAATGGCCGTTGACCTGCCGCGCGATCTGCAAGTATTGATAGAAAAATTGCGCAAAGGGGAAGTGGTGGTCAAAGTTAAGCAAAGCGGCTTTGAATCCCTGATCGAAGCGTTTAACTGGACCGGCAGTCAGATTGCGTCATCAATCATCTTAGCCGCATTGATCGTCGGATCATCACTGGTGACTCACGCCAAGGCGCCGCCAGTCTGGAACGGTGTTTCAGTTATCGGGCTAATCGGTTATATATTCTCTGCATTGATCGGGTTTGTGCTTTTACTCTCGACTATTCATCATCGTCATATTGCAAAGATAATACAAAGATTGACTTCGAAAAACAAAAAAAAATAAGTTGAAAGATTTAAGTTGAAAGTTAAAAGTTATACTTCTGTAAATATTTATTCGTATTCGTTTGTATCCGAGTTATGAGTTCATCTTACCTTATTCTAAAATCAGACACCATCGCAGAGCAGGAAATTAAAAAAAGCCGGTTTATCGCTTATCTGTATCGAATCGAAAGCCGTGAAGACGCTATGATCTATCTGGACGAACAGCGTCAGGCGCATCCTGACGCGGTCCATCACTGCTGGGCATTCATTGTCGGAGACCCGGCCGGATCCGGACTGATGGGCATGAGCGACGACAACGAACCTCACGGGACCGCCGGTCGTCCGATGCTGGATGCGCTTAAATATGCCGGAGTCGGGGATATCGCGGCAATAGTTGTCCGTTACTGGGGCGGGACAAAACTTGGAACCGGCGGACTGGTTCGCGCCTATTCCGGCACTGTGCGTCTGGCGTTGGATAACGCCGTCCTTGAAGAAAAAGAAGAGATGACCGTGATCGAGTTTCAAGTGTCATTCGCCGCCGAACCGCCGATCAGACGGCTTTTTGAAGAATTCGGATTACCGGTTCCGAATCCGGAATACGGTTCACAAGGTCCAACTTTCATAATTGAAATGCCGCTGCGCCTGAAAGAAGACTTCACCCAAAGACTCCAGGATATAACTAACGGACAAGTCAGAATCAAATTTGATAATTTGTAAATTTGTAAATTTGTAATTATTTATACTTTGAGCGGGAGGAAATTTAACTTTTAATGTGATGATGCCAAATGCCGGATTGTTTTTTACAAGTCATTGGCTACCAGAGGCAACCAAGAATTTGCAAAGAGCAAAAACGGCGTTAACAGGGCACAATTAAAGGTTAATATTTCAAGCGTTTAAAGTATAACTGCTTATTTTACTCTTTTTCTGCGGCTACTTCATTAAGCGCCAGGGATAGCGTCATATATATGCGACGAACAGTCCTTGTAAAGAGTCGTTCCATCATGTTGATTAATAGAAGTATTACAAAAATATTAAACACATTTGCGGCATCAAAAATTTTGAATTTTCCGTTACCAACGAATTGCACCGCATGGCTGGTTAAATAAAAAATGTAACAAGCCCAAAAGACGCCAATCAAGCCTCGAGGGATACGCATTCTTACTTCAAACGCGTTTTTCATCATTTCCACGTTCTTTTCTATTGCGGCAAGCTGTAATGCGCTGTAGAATTTATCACGAATATACGTGGAAATCTTCTCGATAAAGTCTTCTTTGACATCATCGTCCAAAGATTTTCTGGAAGCAACCAATGGAGCGAATATTATAGCTATAAGAAGGGACACAATAAAATTTGCAATCAAATAATCATTGCGTCCATTGAAACTGCCAGTTAACAACGACAGAAGATTAATAAACTCAAAAAATACCACGGCTATGATCAATGTCTTAAAAATTAGAAACGCATTAATTCCAAACACTATGTATCCCATAAAATGATCATAAGTCAAAGCATCAATAATTTTCATAAATCGAGATTCATCTTCCTTAACCTCAAAAATAACGTCCTCGGTTTTCCGTAAAAGCTCTTTTGTTTCATGTATAATCATAAATAAACCTCAAGATAAAAATTTTTCCATTAAAGCTTTTGAGGTACGGTAATCCTTCGCCTCAGGTATTCTAGTAAAAAATATTTCTGGATCATGTTTTTTGGCAAGGGCCTCAATACTATCAATGTCTACCCTAAAAAATTCCTTACGGGAATTCACTTTATTCATGCGAAATGGCTCACATGCCTTATGTAATACATTTTCCAATTCAGGAGCATTTTCAGAGTAAATTATTGCATGAACATCAAACTCAAATGGTACAGACGCACTGCTAAGTTCTTTAACCCTCTCCATTGGTTCAAGCCTACGAGTCATGCCTATTTTAAAAACATTATCTCCAAATGATCCTATATTTGATATAATATATACATGTCCAGATTTTGTCTGCTGTGCTCGACTTATAGCTCTTTCTTTTTTCTGTTTAGCTTCTTCTAACTGTGCTTGAAGTAAAGAGATTTTATTTTGTAATAATTCATGTTTTTCTCCTGTCGCAATTTTAGCATCAGCAAGAGCTTTATTTAATGCTGTTTCATATATACGTTCTTCTTTTTCTGCTTCTTTTTGCGCTTTCTCTATTTCTCTTTCGGCCTTAAGTTCATCCCTCATTATCTCTTTAATTTGTCTTTGTAATTCAGCCTCTTGCTCTTTCTTTTCTTCAAGTTCATGAACTATTTGGAGTTCAGATATTTTGAGGTTCATATACTCTTTTGTAATCTGTAACATTGATCGGGATATTAAATTATTAATCTGATCTCTAAGTTTTTTTATGCGTTGTTCATAAGTGACCACATTTTTATAATTCACTTTTGAACAAAATACATCGCATTCTGAATTGAATGCTCTGGTTACCAAACTAACGATATTTTTCAAAGATTTTTTTTCATTTGGTAATGGAGGGGTTTTGCTTACATATATAACCGCAGTTTCATTTCTTATTGCATCTTTTTGTTTTTCCCTTATATTAATAAGCTCTCTTTCATATTCTACAAATTTATCGAACTTATATTTAGGTTCATATAATCCCTGACTATAAAGCAAATCCTTTTCTTCTAATAAATTGATTTCATATTGCAAGCTATTCTTTTGTGTTAATAAAGATTCTAGTTCACTGCTTATTGAATCTATTTCGCCCAAGAGACGTTCTTTTTCTGTGCTAATATTTTCCAATTCAATCAATGATACTTTTTTCTGATTTGCATGGTCGGCAAAAGCTTCGTCTTTCATACGAATTATAATTGATTCTGCTTCTTGTTTAACCCTTTCTGCTTCTTTTTCAATATCCATTATGGGTTCATATTTCTTATTTATTTGGGTTAACTCAGTATTTTTTTGTATCAGCACTACAATTGCAGTAACTGCACAAGCTATTACCAATATAACGATTAGGAAAACAATAATAATCACAGAACACCTCCTTTTCAAAAAACATATAAATACATTGAGTTTTATTATACAGTAAAACATCAACTTGTCAAACAAAAACTTACACCAAGACTAACATTCACCATACGAATATTATTTCATAGTACATTAATCATTAAGACATTGACAAACAGTCATCAAATACAAAATTAAACATTCATTGTACCACTAATCATCTAAGTTTAATATGTAACAGACAAAAAACAACTTACCATAACTTAGAAAAACTAACTTCCCGTCCATACGCAGAGGTCTCCCTCCTACAATAACAGGTTGGAGTATATCAAATCAATTTGACGGCGCCAGCACCGGTAAAGATATACGATTTGGCTAAAATCTAACAAGCCCCAAATACGCCAATCAAGCCTCGAGGGGGACGCATTCTTCATCATTTCCACGTTCTTTTCTATTGCGGCAAGCTGACTTAATTGTAAATGATTCATTAAGATAGATATTCTTAGATTATTTAGTCAATAATATATAAATGTAAAAAAACTCTTGACGACATCGTATTCAGCATGTATAAATATTGAAGCTTACAATGAATTAACCAGGAAAGAAGAGAACAATGAGAAATTATTTCTGTTTCATCACTCTTGTTTTTGCTATTGCGCTGTTTTGCAGTGGATGCGTCAGCGATAAAGTTGAGACCGGGCAACACGCACATGCATTCAAGAAAAAGATCGATTTAACCATTAAATCAGATTATTTACTATATCTGCCGGAGACCTACAATTCTTCACAAAAAAAATGGCCGCTCATCTTATTTCTGCATGGAGCCGGAGAGCGTGGAAATGACCTGGACCAAGTCAAACGGCATGGTCCGCCAAAACTCATTGCCAAAGGTAAAAAAGACCTTCCATTCATCATTGTTTCCCCACAGTGTCCTAAGAATGGCTGGTGGGCAAATAATATTCAAATGAAAGCCTTAAATCTGTTACTTGATGAAATCATCAGCAAATACCGGGTTGACAAAGATCGTATTTACTTGACCGGCCTGAGTATGGGAGGATACGGCACCTGGAGTCTGGCGGCGGAGAATCCGGAACGCTTTGCAGCAATCGCCCCGATCTGCGGCGGTGGAGATCCCCATACTGCAAAAAAGTTGGCAAAAATGCCGATATGGGTATTTCATGGCGGCAAGGATAAAGTTGTACCGATTGACAAATCACAAAAAATGGTTGAAGCATTGAAAAAAGCCGGAAATGAGGTAAAGTTCACCGTCTATCCGGAAGCCGGGCATAATTCTTGGGCCAAAACTTACGATAATCCCGAACTTTACAAATGGTTTCTGGACCACTCACGTCCGTTCAAGCCCTGATAATTATATCCCAAATAATAGAGATGCAATAATGTTCTGAAGTTAAAAAATTTATTGAACACTATGGAATCATATACGGGGGCAGTTTGTTTAAAGGTGCAGAGGATTTTCGCATCACCCGGCAAATAAGTCAATGATGTGCTTCGCACCTTTAATGTTCGGGGGGAATCTCAGCTTTGTTTTAATGCCGGTCCGGGGACCAGCACTCCCGGGAATGCTTAATCGTTCATGGAGGTGCGGCCGGTGAGCGCGGCGCCAATGGTGGCCGCGTCGGCGTAGGAGATGTCCGATCCGGCAGGAAGGCCTTGAGCCAGACGGGTAATCTTGATTGATTTTCCGGTCAATTGTCCGCTCAAATAAACAGCGGTGGCCTGCCCTTCGACATCGGGGCTGAGCGCCAGAATGACTTCTTTCACATCACCATCATTGACCCGTTTAACTAATGCGGCAATATTTAATTTATCCGGCCCTACCCCGCTGAGCGGTGAAAGTTTACCGCCTAGAACATGGTAGAGGCCCCGATAAAAAGCGCTTTCCTCGATACTGAATATCTGCGAGAAATCTTCAACCACACAAATAGTCGATTCGTCCCGCACGGGATTGGCGCAAATACCGCATAAAGCATCATCCTCGGAAAGGTTGCCGCATTGCGGGCAAAAGCTGATGCGTTCAGCGGCGGCCGATACCGCCGCGGCCAGATGTTCGAGTTTCTCCGTATCCCATTTGATCATGGACAGAGCCATACGTTCAGCGCTGCGCTTGCCTACTCCGGGCAGGCTTTTCAGCAGACTGATAAGCTGTTCCACTGATTCAGGATATTTTCCGGACATTTTTGAACCTTTCCAGAGTGGAGAAACCCGGACGGGCTTTAAAACATCTTGGACAAATCAGGCATGCCGGGAACATTGAGGCCTTCTGTGAGGGCGGCCATTTTTTCGGCGGCTTCCTGACGGGCCTTGTTGACCGCTTCGTTCATCGCGGCAGTGACCATGTCTTCGAGCAACTCATTGTCATCGAGGCAATCCGGGCTGATAGTCAATTTACGAACGGTGAAATCGCCGCCGATAGTTACTTCAACCTTGCCGCCCGCAACGGAACTGGTATACTCTTTGGTCGCAAGGTCCTCTTTGACCTGCTGCATGTCCTTTTGAAATTGACCGGCTTTCTTCATCAGACCGGCCAGTTGTCCGAGGTTTCCAAACATTGTGTAAAATCTCCGATTTTAGTTGAAAGTTGAAAGTTGAAAGCTGAAGGTGGTAAACAACAACTCACAACGGCAACTTAAATTATCCGTTAATTTTTTTATCGAGATAAGCGCGCAATTCAGTAACGTTGACGCGATCCTGTTCCATGGTGTCGCGATTACGGACGGTCACGGCATCATCCTCGGCTGAATCAAAATCATAAGTGATACAGAACGGGGTACCGATTTCGTCCTGGCGACGATAACGTTTACCAATCGAACCGGTTACGTCAAACTCGGAACGGAAATATTTACCAACGTCGGCAAAGAGTTTTTCAGCGGGTTCACTAAGTTTCTTGGAAAGCGGCAGCACCGCGGCCTGAACCGGCGCGATCTTGGCCGGGATACGCAATACGAGTCGGGATTCTCCCTCTTTGATCTCCTCATCATCATAGGCCTTGCACAGTACAGCCAGGAAAGTGCGGTCAACACCGACGCTGGTTTCGATAACGGTCGGAGTGACTTTGCGCTGGTTGTCGTGATCCATATACTGAAGGTCCTGACCGGAGAATTCCTGATGCTGATCCATATCCCAGGTGCCGCGATGATGGATGCCTTCGAGTTCGCCCCAGCCGAACGGGAACTTGAATTCGATGTCCATCGCGGCTTTGGCGTAATGAGCCAGCTTGTCATGGTCATGAGTACGGATATCGTCGGCAGTGAATTGCAATTCTTCACTATAATATTTCAAACGCTGGTCGCGCCAGTACTCGTACCATTCCATGGCGTTTTCGTCTTCGCAGAAGAATTCCATTTCCATCTGGCTGAATTCACGTGAACGGAATGTAAAGTTACGCGGGGTGATCTCATTACGAAAAGCCTTACCGATCTGGGCAATACCGAACGGCAGTTTCTGGCGGGAAGCAACCCGGACCTGATGGAAATCAACAAAGATCGGCTGGCAGGTTTCAGCCCGCAAATAAGCAACATGGTCCTCGTCAAAGATCGGTCCGACATAAGTTTTCATCATCAGATTGAATTCGCGCGGTTCAGTAAGGTTTTTCGAGCCGCAGGCCGGGCAAGTGGTCGGGTCTTCCATCTGGTCGACGCGGTGACGGTTCTTGCAGTCCTTGCAGTCAGTCATCTCATCACTGAACTGGTCAATATGACCGGAGGCTTTCCAGACTTTTGGATGGCAGATCACGGTTGAATCAAGACCTTCGACGTTGGTTCTGGTTTCAACCATGAAGTTCCACCAGAGCTGTTCGATCGCCCGTTTCATTCTGACGCCGTATGGGCCGTAATCCCAGAAGCCGTTGTAGCCGCCGTAAATCTCTGAACTTTGAAAGATAAATCCGCGCCGCTTGCACAGAGATACTATTTGCTCCATTTGAACCGGTTCTTTTGACATATTCGCTTTCTCCTGCTTTATATAATTTCTGCATATAATCAAAATTTAAACAACAAATATACCATCGTTTGGGGAAAATTCAATTATTGCAAGCAATGTAAAAGCATAAATGTCCCGGCTGATTTACGCGACAAAACCGCACGCAGGAGTTGTTCAGCCACAAATTTCACGAATAGCACGAATTTTTTAATAAATAACATAATATCGACGACTCCGCCAGTAAAAAAAAGAATTTATTTATAATTATATCGCCCCGGGCCGGGCCCGGACGTGATCCAGCGGCGGAACGCTGGCCGCCCGTATCCAACGGGTGGAATGTTGCGCAATTCATTGCGCGTAAAACAATTCCATTCTCGAAAAGCGATGTCTTTGAAAAATGCGCGCAGCTAATTTTTCAAGGACATTGAGCGTTCGAGCAGTTTCCCATAAGTCAGATTTTTGTTCCGGCGCAACTTTTGGCGGAGTCGTCAATATCCGGATCAACCCAACCCTTACCCGCAAAACATTGCAAATAAGCGTCATACAATAGAAAAACTAAACGTGTTTTCACGCGGAGCGTAATATGAATTCGTGTAATTCGTGAGATTCGTGGCTTCCTTGTGTTTTTATCGGCCTCATTCCAGGCGGCACTTTTCCCAAAAACCTGATTTTTTGAATTTGCAAACCATTTATAAAGATGTATATTAGTTTTGAAAACTTTATTATTGAGCTTGTTTATTACTTGTTAACCAAGCTTTGTTAAGTCTTTTATTGAAGGAGAAGTTCCGGTATGGCGGATGATAATAACGGCCCCTTGATGGTACCCTACGAGCTGGCATGTATCAGAGAGAAAGCAACTCGGCTTTTGGCCTCCGGCCTTGATCCGAAGCTTGCTGCATATGTTGAACTGATCGTGGAGTGCAGCGACCGGGGGCTGAAGAACATGTCATCCGGTCGATCAAACGCAAGCGTCCCTGCTCCTGTGACCGCCCCGGTTGCTCCGGAAAAGAAGGCTGAAGAAGCCGGTAAATCCGCGACCCGTCAGGTATTGGTGGTTGAAGATAACTTTGCCAATCAGCTTGTCGTTTCCGAAATCCTCAAGAAAATCTACTGTGAGCCTTATGTGGTGGATTCAGGAGAAGAAGGACTGGAAATATTGAAGAAGGACCCGGAAAAGTTCAACCTTATCATTATGGACTGCCAGATGCCCGGTATGGATGGTTATGAAACCACTCAGGCAATTCGCAAACTTGACAATGCCGCGGCTAATCTGCCGATTGTTGCGTTAACCGCCGATGCCATGCAGGGAACCAGAGAGCGTTGCCTTAATTCCGGCATGAACGAATATCTGACAAAGCCGGTAGTTCTTAATCAGCTTAAAAAGGTCATTGACCTGTTCGTATAAAATCAGTTAACAGATATTTCAGGGGAGCATTATGAAGAAGTTGCTTGCGGCATTTTTTGCCATTTTTATGTTCGCTACCGTTTACGGTGATTCCAAAGTCGAAGAGCTTGAAAAGCGGGTTAATGAACTTGAAACAAATTTAAAAATCCTTGAAGCCCAGGTTAAAAAACTGGCCCTGTTCAATCAGAAATTACTTGAAGCCGGTAAGAAGAAAAAAGCTCTTATCGACAATAAAAATCAAAAAATTCTCGAAGCGCGGTCCCGTTTCAAACAGGATTTGAAAACATATTCAAAAGAGCAGTTGTCGGAAATTGAAAAACTCTACCAGGTAGCGAACCGGAATTTTAGAACCCCGG
The DNA here is from genome assembly GCA_963676655.2 of Victivallales bacterium. Taxonomy (GTDB): domain Bacteria; phylum Verrucomicrobiota; class Lentisphaeria; order Victivallales; family Victivallaceae. The sequence goes on from CAXXKX010000005.1 coordinate 318,109, forward strand.
AAGCCAGGAAAAGTCTGGAAACCCTGATTTCAAAGTACAAAAAAGCTAATCGAACCGGCTGCGCGGTCCTCTATCTTGGACAAATGTCCAAAGGCGACGAGCAGTTGTATTATTTGAACCTGGCCAAAGACCAGTTTGGCGACTGCTTTTATGCCAACGGCGTGCAAGTAGGCGCTTATGCCCGCTTCTACCTGGGATTACGCGACCTTAAAGAAGGCAAAAAAGAAGAAGCTAAAAAGCTCTTTCAAGAAATCCTGACCAATTATCCCGGAGCAATCGACCACCGAGGCAATAAGCTGGATAAATACATAGTCAAATATACAAAGTAAAACACAGAAATTATTCGAAAATCCGGCAAGTTTCGGTCTGAGAGCAGCGGGGAGTTTCTCGCCATAAAACTTACAGTACGGGTAATAATATTGCGACTTTCATTGACAGTTAATAGTGGAGATGAGCACCCATTAGCATAAATGATAGATAAACAATATGAATAATGCAATTATTATTTTATTTGCTCTATGGATATGGCTTATTTTGATTGAAATAGGACTAATTATTTGTTTTTTTAAATCTGGGCTTGATTATAAGATTCTATTATTATTTTTGGCAATTCTTGGCTATGCGTTGTTTCCACTTATTATAAGTAATTATCCACTTATTATAAGTAATTATCCATTTATTTTTTGTTATCTAAATATTGGCTTAACGTTTATTATTTCGTTAATTATAATTATTCCGGTAAAAAGGACTATTTATTCTAATATATCTGGAATATTCGGGATGATTTCATGCGCGCTATATTATATTATAATATTGATTAACGACGACATTGCGGCTATTTAGAAGTTGACCAAGGAGTTATGATAAAATGCAGCTTCCCCCAATAATGACCAACGAGTTTCTAAGGCTTATATGATAATCCATTCCCAATACAACACTCAAACAAAATCATTTCATTAAATGGGAGCGCGTGGCTCCAGCCGCGCAGAAAAGCGCATTAAAAAACAATGCAAGAAAAAGTTATAAGTGGAGGTGACCCCTGAATTTCATTGACCCTGAATTTTTTTATGTTTGTAGATCCAGATGGATGACTGTGCGGGAACATTTTCCCGAAACAAGTGAATGGAGTTTTCACAAAGTTGAACACGGAAATTATTCGAGAAGACGGCAAATTGCAGTCGACGGGCGGGGGTCTCCCCTGTCAAGAAAATCATTTTGTGAAAGGGAAAATTGAAATTTTCCTATAGATTTTTATTTTTTAAACTTGACAGGAACCTAAATGGATGACCCTGCATCCCTACGCGGCGGCGACCACTCGCCGCGGATTAGGATTTATTCAATTGTCAAACAACACTCAGTAAAATTATTACTTATTCTTTAGAATTCATCTTAATATCGGTTTTAATGGTAGTTTTTTTTGATTTAATATTATCTTGATTGTCTTTAACTAAGACTTGCGCTTCTTCTTCGTTTAAATCAATTCCTTCTTTTGAAAAATAATCTAAAGGTATAAGTATTTTTTTAAAATGCTTTATTTCACGATCAAAATGTTCTTTTTTTATTGTAATTATATGTTTCCATATATTAAGCTTAGGTCCTAAACACAAACGAAATCCTAAGGTCATATGTGTTCCATAAGGACTATTTGACAACCTGCTTCCGGGAGTCATATAATTTTTTGAATCACCCCATCCTCCTCCTTTCAATACTATACTTTCACCCATTATGATATTGCCTGGATATAATCCCATAATATCATTACGCTTATGATATATGTCTACACACCATTCACGAACATTCCCTGTCATATCACATAATCCTAATTCGTTAGCCTTTTTAAGACCAATTTCATGTATTTGCCCGTTTGAGTTGTCTACAAACCATCCAGCAAGATTTGCAAAACGGCTAGCACCATATTTATATCCAAGACTATAAGCCCCACCTTTTGCAGCATACTCCCACTCAACTTCAGTAGGTAATCTATATACGTATCCTTTGGGAATACGCCCTTTTCTCATTTCCCTATCATTTAACTTCTTACAAAATTTTAATGCATCAAACCATGACACGCAATGTACAGGGAATAATTCATTCTTAAGTTTACTTGGATTTGAACCCATAATTTCTTGATATTGTTTTTGAGTAATTTCATATTTACTCAGCCAATATGATTGTATGACATTCTCTTTATGCAGAGGCATACTGAATTGATCGTTTTTTGATCCCATTATAAAACTGCCTGATTTAATATATACCATATAAATATCAAGACTTGATATCATTCTATTTTTATCTATTTCTGATTTGGGCATATGAACATTATATTCGTGAATGCACGTGAAATAAATCATTCCTAAAATAAAAAGGGGAATAAAAAAAAGAACAAATATTAAAAACCGATATATATTTCTTTTATTCATAAAAAAGTTCCTTATTGATCTATGCCAGTAGTATTAAAGGGAGGATTTTGCCATTCGGGTCGGCCCCCATATCGAACCGTTTTTTGAACATAAAAAAATCATAAAATCACCAAAAAACACCCCCTAGATTGATTTTTTGACGCAAAAAATTTGATTTAAGCATTTTCCAGTGTCATCTCAATTTAAATATACTGCTTATAAACTGGCATTGCAAATAAAGTTGATGTGGAGGTTCTATGTGCCGCGCTTTCAGCGCTTTTTCTGCGCGGCTGGTGCCACGCGCTCCCATTTTTATATTTCGCACTTACTGCGCTTAATATTGTTGGAAAATCTTACCCGGGGTTCAATCGCTATCGCTCAATCACCCCGGGCTGGATATATACCGCGCTTTCAGCGCTAATTCGCCGTTCGGCAAGGGTATGCACCCCCGTTAAAAAGCCCGGCTCCTACGATCACCCCAGGCTGGGTATATTTCGCGCTTTCAGCGCTTAATTTTTTAATGCGCTTTTTTGCGCGGCTGGTGCCACGCGCTCCCATTTTTATATTTCGCACTTACTGCGCTTAATATTGTTGGAAAATCTTACCCGGGGTTCAATCGCTATCGCTCAATCACCCCGGGCTGGATATATACCGCGCTTTCAGCGCTAATTCGCCGTTCGGCAAGGGTATGCACCCCCGTTAAAAAGCCCGGCTCCTACGATCACCCCAGGCTGGGTATATTTCGCGCTTTCAGCGCTTAATTTTTTAATGCGCTTTTTCTGCGCGGCTGGTGCCACGCGCTCCCATTTTTATATGTCGCGCTTTTAGCGCTTAATATTGTTGGAAAATCTTACCCGGGGTTCAATCGCTATCGCTCAATCACCCCGGGCTGGATATATACCGCGCTTTCAGCGCTAATTCGCCGTTTGGCAGGGGTATGCCCTCCGCGTTAAAAAGCCCGGCTCCTACGATCACCCCAGGCTGGGTATATTTCGCGCTTTCAGCGCTTAATTTTTTAATGCGCTTTTTCTGCGCGGCTGGAGCCACGCGCTCCCATTTTTATATTTCGCACTTATAGCGCTTAATTCGCCGGTCGGAGCCCGGCTCCCACGGTAGGAATCATCGCCGGTCAGACGGGGTATGCACCCCGGTTAAAAAGCCTGGCTCCTACGATCACCCCAGGCTGGGTATATTTCGCGCTTTCAGCGCTTAATTTTTTAATGCGCTTTTTTGCGCGGCTGGTGCCACGCGCTCCCATTTTTATATTTCGCACTTACTGCGCTTAATTCGCCGGTCGGCAAGGGTATGCACCCCCGTTAAAAAGCCCGGCGACCACTATAAGAATAAGGCAGTTTTGCATTTGCTGTTAACTGTAGACTGTTAACTGTGGACTATCCTGTTTACTTGAATAAGATGCATTTGTTTGATAAAATGTTTTATTAATTTTCCTGTACAATTATTACAATTTTGGAAAATAGTTTATCAAACAAAATTGCAATTATTGTCAAAAAATTATATAATCGTTATAGAGAATGTTTTTTAAGCCATAATAAAAAGGATTGTCTATGCAAAAAATTCTTCTAGCCGGCCTGATCGCAGGAACTTTTTCCACTAACTTCTTAGCAGCGGAAAGTAAAATCGTTTATAATTTTGATCAACCAAACCAGAAAATCAAACTGGTAGGCAATGTTAAAAAAGCCGACGGCCCGCGCAAAGGCGTGGCTGCGATGCAGTTTGACGGGAAAAAAGGTTACGCGGAGGCGCCTTCATACGGCAATCCCGCCGCTTTTTCCGGCGAGGCCTGGATCAAGGTACTCGGAACCTCGAAAGACAATCGCAGCGTTATTATGATCCGGCGCGGCAAAGGCAATCAATGGCAATTCTGGGCCCAGACGGATGGACTGTTTTTTTATACCTGGAACCCGAAATTTCCAAAAGGAATGCCGATAACCGCCAAAGTCCCGTTCAAGTTTCAACCCGGCAAATGGTATAATGTGGCGTTCGAAACCGACAGCAACAAAGTTTGCCGCATCTATATTGACGGCGAAAAACGTTATGACAAGGCGCCGCCGATGGCGGTGGGAACCGGCAGCAGCCCGGTCAGGGTCGGCGGCGACGGTTTTCACTCGTTCAATGGGATGATCGGCGGGGCAAAACTCTACAACGGCCTGCTGCCGAAAGATCGAATGCAGCAGGTTAAAGCTTCGCTCTTTGTCAAAAACGTTTACGATTTCAACTGGCAAAAGCCCAATAAAAACGTCAAGCTGGTCGGGAACGTGAAAATTGTCAACGGTCGAAAAAATGGTAAAGCGTTACTGTTCGACGGTCAAAAAGGTTACGCCGAAGCTCCGGCTTACGGTAATCCGACATCGTTTTCAGCCGAAGCCTGGATCAATCTCAAAGGGCGTTCAAAAAATAACCGCGGCGTCATCCTGATCCGACGCGGCAAAGGCAATCAATGGCAATTCTGGGTTCAACCGGAAGCATTATATTTCTTTACCTGGAACCAGAAAGCCAAGCATCATCTCGGCATAACCGCCAAAGCTCCGGCCAGACTGAAATTGGGCGAATGGTATCATGTGGCATTTGAAACCGACAGCGACAAATTATGCCGTATTTACATCAATGGACAAAAGGTCTATGACGGCAAGCCGTCAATGCCGGTGCAACCCGGTTCCAGTCCGCTCAGAATCGGCGGGGACGGAACCTATGCGTTCAACGGCCTGATCGGACCGGTAAAGGTCTACAACGGCCTGCTGCCTGAAGGACATATTGACGCAGTCAAGGACGCGATGATGCCGGCATATCGCAAGAAAATCACCGCCGAGGATGCCATGGGCTTCGAAAAAGCCGGGGCCTGGAATACCGCCCCGATCGAATTATTCGACCTGATGCCGGAATACAAACTGGTTTGCACCAGAACCCAGGGGCACAAAGCAGGAAAAGTACTGGCAACCACTCCGGAAAAACTTGCTTCAGGCGCAAAACTCAGCACCAAACATGTCACAGCCGGCAAACACTCCCTGCTCTGGAAAGATCATGCCACCTACCCGACTATCGCCACTCATCACATGCCGCGCAACTGGCAGGGCAAAAAAACATTGTCGCTGGATATCTATTCGGAACGGCCGACAAATGAAATCGTCTTTATCGCAATCGAATCCGATTCACCGGAAACCAAATGGAAAGATTATTACTATCTGCCGATCAAAATAAACTGGCAGGGCGCAAAAACCGTCAAACTGCCGTTAAAGGATTTTACCAAATACGAAAAAGTCGCCGGTTGGAACAAGGTTGACGGCATCTACTTTTTCACAAAAATGTTCGGCTGCCAACCCAATCCCTATACCGAACTGTATCTGGACAATCTGCGCGTGACTGACGAACCGGCCGGATCAGACTGGGAAAAAATTGCGGCAAAACTACCTGAAATCAAGGGTAAGGATAATTTTCCGGTGGTCATCAGCGCGATCGAATGGCAGCAGGACCAGCTTAACCATCAGTATCCGGAAACAGTCGGCAACAAAGCGGTCAATGCCCCCTACGCCTATCAATATTATTTCCGCAACGAACGTGACCTGTTCAAATATTATCCGAAATTTGTTCCGGGTTATATCTGTTTTGACCGGCACGGCAAAGCCTTTATCAACTCGCCGCGCATTATTCAGTTCAAAGGCCCCGACGGCAAGTGGCAGAAATCAGAAACCGGCAAAGCCGTGATCGACTGGGCAAAAAAACAAGGCTGGCAGGGCCTGAAGATCGCCTGGACCCATAACCAGAGTGAAAAAGCCGTCAGGTTCGACAAAGACGGCGACGCCTATGTGTTGATCCAAGCCGAGGCGTTGAACAAGGAAGGCAAACCCTATGATTGGACAACCCGCTGCACTCTGCTGCTGCACTCAAAAGATAAACTGAAAACCTGGACCGTTTACAAACTGCCGTCACGGACCGGGGAATTTGAAAAACTCGACGGCCACAACCTGGAATGCGTGGATCGTCCGCCGTTGATCCTGATGGGCGACTACAAATATTTCGGCGCAGGCGATCCGGGCGGCTACCTGCTGCTGCCGGAGAAAAAGTCTGACGGCACCCTGCACTTCCCGAAACCGATCAAATACGCCGACAACTGTATCTCCGTTGCTCAACACTCCGGCGGCGGCAATCAGGCGATTACCAAAGACGGCAAGATCTATATTATCTACAGCTGGTATGTACCTGATCACCGACGCAAAGGCGACTGGAAAAAGACCTGTCCGCCAATCCCCGAAAACCATCCGGCTTTGAAATTGCAATACATCCGCAAGTCACATAAAACCACGACCGAATACAGCAAAAACGGCGTCCCGGCCTTTGTCGTGGCCTATGATCTGAACACCAAAAAACTGAGCAAACCGGTTTTCGTCGGCATGGGCGGAGGAATATACGACAACCACAACTGGGGCGCAATTACCGTCGACGGCAAAGGTTATCTGCACGTCGTAATCAACGGCCACCACAATCCGACGTCCTACAGCCGGACCGTCCGGCCGCTGGACATCAGCGAATGGACCCCGACCAAATATGTCCTGCCGGAGGACCAGAAATTGCAGCCGAACCTGAGTTATGCAACTTTGAACTGTGATAAAAAGAACAATCTCTATACCGTACATCGCAGCACAACCGGAGTCTATAACAATCATATCGGACTCTATCGCATGACCCCGGAAGGCAAATGGCTGCCGGAAAAAACACTGATCGTACCTTTCAAATATATGTACAAAGTATGGGGCAACAAGATGATGTATAATCCGGCGGAAGACCGCTTGTGCCTGACCGTTTACGGTCAATCATCGATGAAGCAGCTCAGCCGCGACCAGTATGAATTTGATATATTCTATTGGCCGGATCATGAAAGAATCTATTATTCCAATACTTATAATCAGGGTTTAAACCGCGGTCCGGCCAAACCGAACGGAGGCTGCAATATGATGCTGAGTGAAGCTTCTGAAGCTATTTCACTGCTCTCCAACGGTCCCGGCAAAACGTGGAAACTGGTAACATCCGACGATTTGAGGTGAATATGGGAAAAGTCAAAAAAACCACCATCAGGGATGTCGCCAATGTGGCGGAGGTTTCGCCCTCCACCGTCTCGATGGTCCTCAACAACAGCGAACGCAGCTTCTCTGACGAAGTCCGGCAACGCGTCCTGAAAGCGGTGAAAGCACTGAAGTATCATCCGGCCGGAGTAGGCAGACCTTCTGCGGGAACACCCCGGAGCAAACTAGAATCAACCAGATCGAAGGTCGTGCTTCTGGTCAATGAACCGCATTTTACCGTCAGCGACAGCATTTACGGCATGGTCCAGAAAGGCGCGGAAAATGAGTTGAAATCGCGTCGAATCGACCTGATCATTCAAAATACCGGAGCGTTCATGCTTTCCGCAGATACGACCGGAATCATCTATTACGGCGGATTGGATGAAAACAAGCGACAACTAATCGGCAACCGGCAATCTATCTGCTGCATGGGGGTAATCGACCGTGATTCAACTGAAGACCATATTACCTACTGCAACCGGGAGATTCCGATCCTTGCCGCACAATATCTGCTGCGGCGTGGACACAAGCATATCGGCTCGCTTTTCATCGACAATTCAGAACTTTTTGTCGAAAGACAGGATATATTTGCCGGAATAATCGCAAAATCCGGAGTCAAGTACAGCCATACCCCGCCATCCGACCATGCAGATCTGTTTGACGACCCGGCTAACCTGGAGCAAGTTCTGCGGAATTACCTGACCGGTAAGGATCGGCCAACCGCATTGTTTATCTCCGCCGATACGGTCACCTCGATTGCCTATCCCCTGCTCTACTCGATCGGCGTGATTCCCGGAAAGGACATTGAGATCGTCACCTGTAATAACGAATATTTGCGAATGGCCGGTCTGAATCCCAAGCCCGCGGTAATCGATATCAAGGCATACGATATCGGGCGTATGGCGGCAATTCAGTTGTTACACCGAATCAGATATCCGGATTCCCCCCAGGTAAAAATACAGCTTATGCCGGAATTGATCCCCGGGCAGAAATGGGAAGATTACAATAAAAGAGCCATACATTATCGTTAACATAAACCGAACAAAAAAGGAGTACTGAAAAATGAGAAAGAACAAACAAATGATGTCGGGACCAATCTTCACATTGATCGAATTGCTGGTCGTGATCGCGATTATCGCCATTCTCGCCAGTATGCTGCTTCCGGCGTTGAACAAAGCCAGAATCAAAGCCAAGATGATCACCTGTGTGAATAATCTCAAACAGATGGGAACCGGCGCGGCATTGTACACCAGCGACGCCAACGATTATATGCCTCCTTTTCCATACAATCCATCCACTTCCGATGATCGCTATCTGACCCAGATGCAATCCACCCCCGGCGGCGTGTTTACTTATTATTACTGGGGAAAAATTCGCGGCGAAGGATATATCTCGGACATTAAAGTTTTCTATTGTCCGACGGCCACAGGTCGTTTTGCGGCAAAGAACTACGACCCGACCGCCTGGCACGCCATGGGTTACAAACAGCGGCGGATGCGGACCTCAACCGCAGGTGAAGCCAGAGTTATGCGCTCGGTTGATGTCGCTTCCGGGGCTTCAATGGGTACCTACGCTAAAATTATTCACATGAGTCAACGGGCGGTGCTCTCTGACCTGTGTAATACCGCAATCAGCGAAGATTACGGCTACGGTATCGGCGGGTTGAATACCACCCACGCGCCGGAAGGACTCAATGTTTTGTACGGCAACGGCGCGGTAACCACCGACCGGACCAGAACCTGGCTGATGCATGGCTCTCAGGAATGGCCATGGTGGAATATCTTCTCAACCTCTCAAGGCGGCTGGGACCGCAAAACCTTTTATTAACTCATAAATCAGACTTCGAACAAAAGCACAGCAACAGTTAAAAATTAAGGAGAGATTACAGATGGCGGATAATCCATCAAGGGCATTTTTTAGACATTTCACACTAATCGAATTGCTGGTTGTGATCGCGATTATCGCAATCCTCGCAAGCATGCTGCTACCGGCATTGAATCAGGCCAGGGACAAAGCAACAATGATCAGCTGCTCCAATAACCTGAAGCAACTCGGAACCGGCATTGCCCTTTATTCAACCGATAATCAGGATTATTTTGAATTCGCCTGCAATGGTTATGAATACCGTCCCGCGGTTAATTGTATCATTGGATCAACTCCGGGAGGAAAGCCTACCTGGTACAAACTTGGGATGGTCTATGACTACATGAAAAACGGTAAAATATTTTATTGTCCCAGTATCAAGGCAAAAGAATACCGTTATGAAACGGTTTTCAACAAGGTGCCAACCCCGAATATGAAAGGTGGTTATAACTTCCGCTGGGAACGCTGCACCCAGCCGAATTGCGCTCCGGGTTCGACCTGTACCTGCTCCGGGAAAAGCGGTACCACTTATGAAAAGATATTGAATCTCGTCCGTCACAAAAAGAATAATAATTACATGACAGGTTCGTCGATCGCCATGGTTTTTGACTTTTCGTCTACCGTCGATTCCGCCAATACCAGAAACAACTCCACGCCTTCGGATCAGATCTGCCGTCACCCCAGATACGGAGGCAATGTCCTTTATTCAGACGGACACGTCAAGCAGCAGGACAATCTTTACTGGTACGGCCATCCGGACACTCCGCCGTGGCGCGCCAATACCTGGTGCTGGGACAAGAATCCGTAACTCTGCCTGGAACATCAATTAATTTCCCCCGCATCTTATGAAAACGGATGCGGGGATATAAAATTTCAAAGAATAACTTATGAGCTCATACGACTACATTATTATCGGTTTTTATTTTCTGTTTATGCTGCTGATTGGCTGGGTTTTCCGTAAACACGGCGAAAACACCAGTGACTACTTCCGGGGCGGCGGCTCCATGACCTGGTGGATGGTCGGGGCGTCATCGTTTGTCCAGACCTTTACCGCCTGGACGTTCGTTGGACTGGCCGGGGTTATCTACAGTCGCGGCACCCTGGTGGCATGGATATTCTTCTCTAACTTTTTCGGAGTAGTCCTGTGCATGCTTTATACGGCCGGTAAATTCCGGCGACTCCGGGTTATCACCTGGATCGAGGCGTTGTGCCAACGCTACGGCAAAGGGACTGAACAATTCTACGCCTGGTTCAACCTGCTGATGGGATTCGTTTACGGCGGCAGCGGGCTCTATATTCTGGCAATCTTCATGACCGCGCTATTCGGCTTCAAACTCAGCACTACCATTATCACCGTCGGAATGATAGTGACGATCATGTCGGTCAGCGGCGGCGTCTGGGCCGCGACCGCCAGTGACTTTGTTCAGTCGCTCATTGTTATGACAGTGATCTTCGCGACGGCGATCCTGGTCCTGATCCATCCTGACGTCGGCGGGGTCTCCGGTTTTGTCAGCAAAATCCCGACCTCTCATCTTAAATGGGGCTTTGACGTCAGCTGGGGCGTGTTGGCGCTATGGCTGTTTCTTGGTACGATGAACTCCGTTTTCAACATGAACAGTCTGTCCGGCGGCGCGGCCCGGATGATCGTGGTCAAGGACGAAAAGAGCGCAGTCAAATCGTTATGGATTCCGTTGATCGGCTATATGATCATGCCGTTTCTGGCTTTTGTGCCGTCGCTGGCGGCGGTCTTCCTTTTCCCGAATATCGATCAATTATACACCCAGTTGAATTTTCCGAAAGAAGCCGGCTACGCCGCGGTGTCGATGAAGGTTCTGCCGATGGGCATGGTCGGACTGCTGGCCTGCTCGATGTTTTCCGCAACCATGAGTACGATGGACTCGGCTTTGAACCGTAACGCGGCGATCTTCGTTAAGAACATTTATCAGCGCGTAATCCGGCCGGACTGCGGAGAAAAAGAAGCCATGCTGACGGCTAAATTGTTCACTTTCATTTTCGGAGTCGTCCTGATTTTCATCGGCCTGAAATTTGCCGCATTCAAAGAACTGCCGGTATTCGAACTTGGCGCCCTGATCGGTTCGCTGCTGGCCCAGCCGCTGCTGATCCCGATGGTGCTGGCGATATTCATTAAAAAAGTTCCACGCTGGGCGGCGATCTCCACCGCGGTTATCGGCTTTATCACCTCTATCCTGACCATGAAAGTATTCCCTGTTGTACAATGGGCTGAATACTTTTTTGACAATCTGACAAAACAGGATAAATTTGATATCAGTTGGATGATCCCGAATCTGGCGGTAACGCTGATCTGCCTCGGTTGGTTCTTTTTCACAATGCTATTCTACAAGCCGCCGAAACCAGGCAGTCAGGCGGAAAAGGATATTGAACTGTTTTTCAAGAATCAGGAAACACCAATCGACCTGAAAGCCGAAGGCGTAGTCGAGAGCGATGGCACTCAGGCCCGGACCATGGGATATTTAAGTCTGGCTTACGGAGTATTTATTTTTCTGGGAGCGCTTATCCCCAACAGTATGACCGGAAAACTAGTATTCGTGGGCGTAGGCGGGATTATTTCAGCGGTCGGCGGTCTGTTGCTTTACGCCGCCGGTATCCAGGACAAAAAATCTCAGAAACTAACGGAATTTATCAATGTGGAATGCGAACCGGAAGGGTAAATAAACAATTTGTAAATTTGTAAATTTGTAAATTAAGAATTTGTAAATAAAACTTAAGAACGCAGATGAGGAGATAAATGAAAAAAGCATCAAACTTATTTAAAGCGGCCTTGTTGTTTGCCGGTATTGGCACAATGGCCGGCAAAGTTGAAGACACCATGAATTTTGAATCCGGACAACAATGGCAGTCCGTTCCGCTGGAGCTGGCTGGCATGATGCAGCAATACGGCGTAACGGAAAAAGACCTGTGGTGTGCTCAGTCATACGACAACGAGTTCTGGAAACTGGACTCGATCAGCCTGAAAAAACTCAATTCCGGCTTGCAGTTGTCCGATAAACACGTCAAACAGGGCAAAACTTCCGGTTTATGGAGCGATCTGCCTACCTACCCGACGATTGCCACTACTCAGATTCCACACGACTGGAGCAAATATAATTCACTGGCAATCTGGATCTACTCAGAAAAAAATACCGGCGATACGATCACCGTCGGACTGCGTTCGGAAAACCCGAAAACCGCGTGGCGCGACTTTTTCACCTTTCCGCTTAAAATCGACTGGCAGAGCTGGAAAAAAGTCGTAATCCCGTTTTCTCAACTGGAAAAACTCGGTTCACCGGTCGGCCTGAATAAAATCGACTCGCTTTATTTCTTCACCAAAGCGTTCGGACATCATCCCAATCCCTATAATAAACTCTATCTGGATCAAATCAAGCTGGAGAATAATCCGGTTACGTCAGCAAAGCCCGGTAACGATTTTCTCTACATCATGAAACATACCGACAAAATAAACCCGTCGGCAATCAATCACAAGTATCCTGAAAAAGCCGGAAAAGGCCCGGAAATCGCCGGCGACAAATTCATTTCTCACCAAACCTACCATCGCAAAGAACGTGCGTTATACAAATACTACCCCCGGTTCGAACCGGGCTATGTCAGCATTTCCCCCAAAGGCAAACCTTATATCTATTCCGGCGACGTTATCGAATGGCTCAACGACCACAACCAGTGGCAGCTTTGCAATCTCAAACCGGTCCTGATCGACTGGGCCAAAAAGCAGGGCTGGAAAGCAATGAAAAACAACTGGGGAGCCCAGGGCGGCGACCCGATGCTCCGGTTCGACAAGGATGGCGACATCTACGCTCTGGCCGAAGTCAACAAACATCGTCCCGACGGCGTGGAAGACGGATGGAAAAACCGTACCACGGTTCTTCTGCACTCCAGAGACAAATGCAAAACCTGGAAAGTTTACAAACTGCCAGGACGCCGGGCAACGTTTGAAAAACTCGACGGACATAACCTCGAGTGCCTGGACCGGCCTCCGGTCATCCTGCTCGGCGATTTCGGCTATTTCCCGCAAGCCGATCACGGCAACTATCTGCTGCTGACCGAGAAGCAGCCAGACGGTTCTTTAAAATTCCTGCCGAGAATCAAATACGGTCAGGATTGCATCGACGTCAACTACCATTCCGGCGACGGCAATATCGCGATCACCAGCCACGGCAAAATCTACATCGCATATGGCTGGACCCCGTCAGCCAGAGTCTACAAAAAACTGGCAGCAAAACTGAAAGCCGAAGGCAAGGAATGGAACTTGACCAACCTGAAAAATACCGATGTAATCAAAACTTGTCCGCCGATTCCGGCCGACCATGAAGGACTGCAGCAGTCATACCACCACCGGATTCATCTGGAAAAAACGTCAAAATACCTGACCTCCTTTTCCAAGAACGGGGTCCCGACCTTTGTCCGTTCCTACGACTTCAAAACTAAAAAGTTGAGCGACCCGGTTTATATCGGCAGCGGCGGCGGCAGTCTCGACGGCCACAACTGGCCCGCGATCACGATTGACAGCAAAGGCATTATCCATGTGCTTATCAACGGTCACCACAACCCGGTCACCTACACCCACACCCTGAAACCCTACGATATATCAAGCTGGAGCCCCCCGCGTTACATCAAGACCGGCGAATACTCCCCGTGCCTCAGTTACGCAACCTTTAACTGCGACCGCAACGACACATTGTATTCAACCCACCGCAGCACCACCGGTTATTACAACAATCGAATCTCGCTCTACCGGAAAAAAGCCGGACAGCGCTGGGAAAAAGAACGCACCCTGGTCGCGCCGTTCAAAGGACTCTATTTCGCCTGGCGGCAGCGCATGACCTACGATCCGTATCATGACCGGCTCTTCCTGACATATTACAGCAACGGCAGCATGAGTTGCATGTCCCGCGACATGTATGAATTTATGATCTTCCAGCGTCCCGAACAGGAAATAAACCTGCTCAAGAAAAAGATCAAGCTGAAAATCATGCCGAAAAATCCTTTCTGGGATTCCTGGGTCTATACCATTTTCACCTTCCCCGATTCCAGCGAACTGACCTCGATCATTTCCGACGACGGCGGCGACACCTGGAGCCTCCTGACCACTCAGGATTTGATTGAAAAGTAAACCCCATAATCAATAAAAAGACATCGGCTATTTGCCCCGATACGGGGCAAATATATACATCCCTTCATCAATTATTAACCTGCCGTTGTAGAGGGATTTGTTTTTTGATATATGCTGATAGATAGACTCGTTAATAACATATAACGAATCGTCATTGTATTGTCCATGCATGAATTTATTTTTTTCCTGATCAAGAATTTTTTGGTGGACAATACTTTCTCTCGGAAAAAATGAGTCGTTGACTGTCATGTTATTAGTGACCGCGTACCAGCCTAAAATATCCCAATAAGCATAATCGAAGTAAAATAAGTGTTTATATGGCCTGGCAATCCGTTTAAAATTATGATTAACTTTGAGTGATTGCTTATTATTTTTCATGGTATACATTTCATACCACTTTGCATTAATAATGCCATCCCCTATGTCCTTTATTTGAATTATAGTAATTAAACCAATTAAAATTACTCCGCGCCATTTTAGTTTATCCTCAAAAGCAAGTTTCAAAACTCCTATGACAATCAAATAATAAACCGGCCAGAACATTCTGCCGGAAGCCCTCAACACACTGCACAGTGACTTTATTCGTGTCGGCAGCATTATATCAATCAATACGCAATTTCCTATTACAATGCGATTGCTTAAAGCGAATAAAGTCAGCATTATACAGATGATAATTACGCAATAATTCTTTTTTATCCATTCACTATCTAAAAATAAATTCAAAAGTGATTTCGAGTAGAACAATAACAAGATTATCACCCCTAAGCCCAGGTAATTAAACCCTTCGATTTGTTGATTTTCAGTATGAGGCATTGCTTTTACCAGACCTGAATATTCTGAACAATAGGGATTTATCAAAGAATTAAGATTCATCTGCAAGGTACCATACGCCCCGGTTGACGGTTCCATTTTTATGGAAAAAATACCAAGTATATACAGTTCAACCAAAGCAATAGCAACAATCAATGCAACTCCCAGGAACAGTTCTTTGTATATTAATCCTTCTGATCTGGAACTGTTATACCTGTTCAACATTTCCTTCCAGACACTCATTGTGAATATAGCACCAACCATGACAAATATATAAACATGAATAAACAATGCCAGCGTCAAAACAATCGACCAGTAAATCATTCTTTTTTTCAGAGTCATATCGCGCCCTAAAACAATTATCGATGCCAGAATAAGCCAGTGACTGGACAATGCATTGTGCGCGGGCATGCAATACAACATAATCGGGCTCATTATCAATATCAGAGTACCGCAATACTTATAAACCTTATTACTCGTAATGTCTCTCATGATCATTATTCCAAACACCCCCTGCAGTACCAGGTTGACACATAAATAAATACCCCAATATTGAAACGGAGTCGGCAGGATAAATCTAAATATTTTCGCGGGTAATGCTAATAATGGAATGCTGTCCGTTGTCAAAATGCTCTGCATCGCGGGATATGATATCTCATTAAACAGGAATACCGGAAATTGCCACCTGCCGTTGACATAGGCGTTAACCCCGATAATTTGTGCGGTGGCGTCATTGCCGCTCCCAAGATATGTGAGAATCCAATCAACATTTGCCGGATTCAGCACTGATATTCCAAAAATATATAAGAACAAACCAAAGCCGATAACCCCGGCCCCGGCAATTTCTATATATGTGAATATTCTCCCCTTTATCTCCATAAAACTCCCAGTCTCCCTGTAAATAACCAAAATCCTTATTTCGCGGGTTTAGTAGAAAAACCATCATCGCGACAAATATAGTGTCACATAAGCCATTTTTCAAGTATTAAATGATTTTTTTCTAAAAAAATTGACAATGTAAAACATATATATCTACAACAAGCACTAGTGTTATCCGGCATAAATAACGAACCCCTTTAATGATTTTTCAAATTCCAAAAGTTACTACAAGCCCACTTGAGCGTCAGATCCAACTTGATAATTGGATATTCCGTGTTGGATATTGGATATTGAAAAAGGGGGGCCGCCACTTGCGCCGGGCGACACTAGGTATACTTAATATTGCAATATCTACTGAAAACCAAATTCTTTTTAACAGCTCCCAAGAGGGGTAATATATTATAGCGAGGGAAGATTTAACAGAATATTTTAAAACCAGGTTATGGATACAAATCTGATGCAGGATTTTAGCAAAAAACTTGCAGAGCCATATATCAGAGCGTATATTTAAGTGGGAGACGTTTATAAATTTTTATATTTAAACTACCCGAAGCAAGTACCAGTAAAAGACCTGAAACAAAACAATCGATAGGCTTTTTTATGGCGTGCAAAGATTATTTTTACGGCTTAATTTTATTATCAGGCCCGTGTATTTTTTTGAATATAGTACTATTACTAAAGGCGAAGCATAGTCTGGCAGGACAAACCAAAAGCTATATCGGCATTGGCTTATATATTGGCTTTATCACGAGATTTTACTTGATACATGAAATTGAAAATACTTTGTTAGCAATTTCTCAGATAGCCATAACTGCGGGCGTTTTATATACATATTAAAAAAAACTGAAAGTTGCGATGTAAAATTATGTTAAATCCAATAAGAAGAAATCGTAATATTGGAACAGCCAAACAGGGACATGGTCTAAATAATAAATTCACCATTCCTTCAACCGGAAATTCCACAAAGCTCTTTGTCGAAAAACTGGAGAAATACAGCAAAAACCGGCAAATCATAAACGGCCATGAATTTATTTTCGTAATAGAAGAAACAAGAAAAGACGCGTCGCATGCATGCAGCCCAAATGACGTTGTTGAAATTATTAAATATATCCCTCAGAAATATTACGACAATTTGAAACTTATTATTTTCAGGCAGCCCAAGCGCAAGGAGGAAATAGTATCTCCGGTCTGGGGACGTTTGAGATATGCATATGAATTTGAGGATAATATAGAGCCGGCAATTATTCTTGAAGCCCAAGAGTACCGCAAAAAGATAAAATGGCCTAGAAAATTGTCTCCGGAAATGCGCCAGGAACTTGAACGATTAAAAAATGACGGAATTAATATCCTTGAAGACAAACGGAGCTACACGCTTGACTTGACAATTGAAAGTGTCAGAAATGTTCAACTATACCGTACTTTGCCACATGAATTTGGTCACTATGCACACTATTTGGAATTTGTTGAGTTTCCCGGAACCGAGGATGAAGATTATGCTGACTGGGAAAAACGTTATGAGCATTATATGAATCTGCCCCTTAATGAAAAGGAATGTTTTGCACACAATTTTGCCGATGCATTCAGAAAACAATTACTGAATACCGGAGTGATCCCGTTCAACCGGCTCGAAACACAGAAGTAAATAGTAGGAGTTATGCGTTGAATAAAATTGTGAAACTCATCGGAACCAGCTGGCATCGATATAAACTAAAAAAAAGCGTTGAATTAGAGACCGTAACGCGACATATACAATTGATATTCATGCGACATGGAAAAATTGACTCAATCAGGGTCGGCTTCTTGCCTGATAACCAATGTTCATCAGAAAAGTTTTATCCCGGAATCGTTGATGAGGTGTCAAGGCAAGCTCTGGTAAATATAGTAAACCAATATGAAACTGAACATGAAAATATGAATATTGAAAATTTTATTGCGATGCTGGAAAAAGGCGTTGAAGTAGAATTCATTCCGGAGTGGTATAGTCAAAATAATATCTGGGAAAAAGTAGATATTCCATTTATGGCAATAGCAGATATTGCAAGTATATCAAAAATTATGAATACATATAATCCGCTTATCATAAAAAAATTAGGAAAACATAAATGCGCCCTGAAAGTTACAAAAGAGGTTGAAAATCAATATTCCTGGCGACTTGATTTTTCAGGAAAATGGCCTGAAGTTGGCCGGTAAAACAGATTTTTGATAAAGTGCACAGGTACCAAAAGGAAAAAAACGAATGATATTTATTGATATATTCACCAGCGAAGTATGGCCCGGAGCTTTGTTAATCATCGCTCCGGCAATTCTTGTCACATTCCTGGCTGGTATTTTATTACAATATATTATCCTGAAAGTCGGCTAAAGCGTACACTATTCAGCGGAGACTCCCAGATATTCCATGAATAGTTGATCTCTGGCTACTGATTCGGTTGACCATCGGTAATTGGCCACTGCTGTTTGCACGTTTGTCGTTTCAATGCAATCAAACCAGTCCAGAATTTGAGCAAGGGAGCGTTGCTCAAGCCACTTTTTCAGTTTGTTTTCAAGTTTGATCAGTGCCTTGCTCTTCCCTGGTTCATTGATGCCAAGCCGAGCTTGCACCTCGCTTATTTTCTTTGTCAAAAAGCAATGGTATCCCAGTGTGATAAACTGTGTAAATTGTCTTCCTCTCAGGTTATCGGGATACCATGTGCGCGGCCTGGCTCCGTCAAGTCCTCCTTTTTGAATGGCAAACAACTCCTCTATTTTTTCCCGCAATCGATAGTTTTCAAGTGCGGTAAACGTGTCCATAGTCTGATTGCTGACGAGGGCAAAATAACCGAAATATTTCTTTGCAGCGGCGATAGCGTTGTCGTTGAAGCCTATCTTTAATTGTCCGCCACGCCCTTTTTTTGAGCAGATCAGATACTTGTCTATTTTCCTCTGCGCTGATTTCGTAAACTCAGTTGTCCCGGCTTCTATTTGCGCCTTGAGTTCAAGCAAGTCCTTGCGGAAAGCGAGTTCTTTCTTGGCTTCGTTGTCGGGAGAATAGAATACATGTACATACAGACGGCGCGTGAGAGTCTCTTTTTCTCCGGCGGCTTTGCCGTTGCGCGACCGCTGACGTTCCCGACTGAACTCGTGCATTCTGAGTGCGGTAGCTCCGCAGACGGTTGGGTCAAAAGGACACGTACTTGACATGCTCTCAATCTGAGTTCGAAGTGCGTCTACTGTTTCGCGAACCCAAATCACATCGGGATCGACCAGTGTCAGAAATTTTATGTTGTGCAAGACAAATTCCATCATGTTTTTTTGGCTGTAATAGCCGTTGTCGGTAACGATCAGAGGACTTTCCAGATTGAGACACTTGAGTTGATCGATAGTATTTTCAATGGATATGACATCCGGTACATTGCCGGGCTGTTTGGCAAACGCCAGCGGTTCGCGATCCTTCACGGAATACAACGTCAACAGCTTGATTGTATTCAGTCCGTCGCCGTCCTTATTGAATCCCCGCCGTGCTTCCGTTTGGTTTTCGGAGTAGGTAGAAATCGTAGTTGAGTCGAATGCCAGCACCATGGACTTGTCCAGATGTTCCGCCCGGGACGAAAAATAACTTTGAACTCCATCTTCATTGCGTCCAACATCCTTGAACAAGTCACTATACACATCCTCACTAATCCCCTCACTATACGGAAGCGTATGCATTACCTGCCAGCTCTCAAGCCGTGGCAGCGTGTTGCCGCCTGTCCCGATCCAGTAGCGGGCAATAGAGAGAATTTTGGCGGCATCCCCCTCTCTGAACGATGAAAATACGTCATTATCAATGCCCGAGGTTTTCCCGACCCAGTCCAGAATGTCAGTGAGACCGGTGTGCATGCGTACCGCACCGACAAAGCTTTTCTCGCCCTTGCGCTTTTTGGGGCGTGTGGGCAACATTTCCTGCGTTCCTGACTTGATTTTCCCCTTGAGTTTCTGGCTGACAGTATAGGTCTTTCGGATTTTTGCGTTATACGCCGTTATTCGCTCATAAACATAAATATCGCCGTTTGGACGTCTTTCACGCCGTTCTCCAATGTGAGTTTTTCCAGTTATTCTTTTAGGCATTGCTCAATCTCCTTTTTAAAGTGGTAGTATTACTATAATACGTACACGTTTAAAATCAAGAAAAAAGAGTACAATTTCAGCAAGAAATCCTACTCTTGGAATTATTTTTCGCTTAAAGTGTGCGCTTTAGCCGACTTTCAGGATATTATCCGTAAACAATTTAGTTTCTTTAAATGGGAATATATTTCCTGTCTGGCGCCTTACTTATTCTGGACCATGCTGTTCATCAGCAACAATAACCATAAAGGGATGAGCAATCTGCTGATTGAACCGATGATAATTTTCGCGGGCATTATTCTCTCTTTTTCATTAAGGTCATATCTCGCGATAAAACATAATAAGAACTCTAAGTTTATTGCGTTGTTATTCTGCATCGGCATTATGACATTGACTTTTATTATTTGGGGAACAATGCCGGGGTTTTCGAGGTGATTTTACGGGCTATTCAAGTTTAACGCCAATGCGAAAGTCTCAAACAATATCCCTGTATAGAATATATGGATTCCCCATGGGAGCGCCGCAGGCCACTGCGGCATCTCTCGAAAGACCGGCAAGTAGCAAAAGATATATTTTCAAAATAAACTATATCGTCAATCGGGTGAAAAAACATGCTTATGTGGCTCATGCCGCAGTGGCCTGCGGCGCTCCGAAAGAATACTTATGCCGCTGTGGCCTGCGGCGCTCCGAAAGAATACTTATGCCGCTGTGGCCTGCGCGCTCCGAAAGAATACTTATGCCGCAGTGGCCTGTGGCGCTTCCATATCTACAAATTAATCTATTAGTTCAACCTTAAACAAGCCGCGGACGGAGTTCATGAGCTTGATGGGGGCTTTTTTCAGGTCGTTGACGGTTAAAACCCGCTCTTGAAGTTTGCCGGTTTCGAGCAGGTGGCGGCGCATGGTTCCGGCAAGCAATCCCGAACTGATCGGCGGCGTGTACCAGATACCATCCAGACAGACCGCGATATTGGCGATAGTAGCTTCGGTGACTTCGCCCCTTTCGTTATAAAGAATAACGTCATCAACCTCTCCCATATTAGCCCGATGCTGGTCGTATATCTTGCGATTTGTCGTTTTATGGTAGAGAAACGGGTTGTTTGAATTGACCGGAACGGACGCCAGTTTGACCCGGCGCAGCGGATTTTCCTTCGGTAACGGCACTGCCGTAATATTAATTACCCCGTCCTTTGTGCAGAGAACACGAACCCGCATCGGCCCGGACCATGATTTGGCTTCCTGTTCCAGTCTAGTTTTGAAATTACTTATATCGAAATCGAAATATTCAGCGGATGCGGTCACCCGGTCCAGATGTTCCCGCCAGAGATAAAAACCTTTATCGGGGAACCAGCTCATGGTTTCCAGCAATTCAAATTCGGCTATATCTCTTGAAAGGACATCGGCCTTATGCAGGCACTCCCGGTATTCATCCTCAAATTGCGAATCAGCGACCAGGCCGCTGCCGACATGATATATCGTCTTATCCGGAAAAATCGTCGCGGTCCGGATCGGCACATTAAACACACAATCCCCGCCCGGCAACACAATGCCGAACGCCCCGCAATAGACGCCGCGCGGCGCGGTTTCAAGTCGATTGATAATCTTCATGGTACTGACCTTGGGCGCGCCGGTGACCGAGCCGCAGGGAAACAGCCCTTTGAAGATATCAACTAAAGACGTTGCTGCCGGCAGTTCGGCTTCGATTACCGAAGTCATCTGCCATACCGTCGGATATTTTTCAACCGTAAACAACTCAGGTTCGCGCACAGTGCCGCCGACCGCGATCCGGCCGACATCGTTACGCAGCAGATCGACAATCATCAGGTTTTCCGCCCGATCCTTTTCACTGGAAGCAAGTTCTTCTTGTAAAAGTCTATCATCATCAAGCGTCATACCGCGCGGCCTGGTGCCTTTCATCGGGCGCGTCGTGATAGTTTTGTCATGAAGCGCAAAAAAGAGTTCCGGCGAAGCCGAGACAATTGAAAAATCGTCACTTTGCATGAAGCCGCAATAGTTTGACGCCTGCGCCTGTCGGAGATGGTTGTAACAAGCAGGAATATCCCCATGAAATTCCGTCCGCAAAGGAAAAGTCAGATTGACCTGATAGGTATTGCCCCGGCTGATTTCCTCCTGAACCGTTTCAAAGGCCGTTAGATAACGCTCCTGTTCCCAATCCGGGCGCCATTGTCCGAACGCAAACTCCCCCTGCCCCGCGCACTCCTGATCCTCCGGCTCACGCGCCAGAGCGAAGCACAACAAAGGCAGACGCCCGGCGTTTTCGAACGTAGTCAAGGCAGGATCAAAAGCCGGGGCGGCCTCGTAAGCGATAAAACCCACCGCGTAAAAACCGTCTTTAGCCGCTTGTTCAACCTGACGCAACGCCGGAATCACCTCGTCAAGCGCAGCGGCAACTATTACTTTCTTAAACCGATTGAACTCCAAACCCTTATCAGGAATCAACGGATGCTTAAAATCTATTTTTGCTTTCAGATTCATTTTATTAATTAGAAATTAGAATTTAGAAATTAGAACAAAGCTTAGAAACTGGCACCACTCACCACTCACCACTCACCACTCACCACTCACCACTCTTCACTCTTCCATCTGCTGTTATTCTACATTCTCAAGCGTCATATACAAGCGTAATTCTAAAAAATCAACTTGACAAAAGGTTGCGCCTAGTTTAAAATACGATGACAATCAACATTCTGATGAAAGACACCGGCATGAAAAAGATCATTTTATTGTTACTTCTGGGGATATCTTCCGCAATAACCGCTGATGAAGCGAAAATCGGCCACAACATTAGCAGCAAAGTCAAACCCTGGACCGACAAACCGCTGCTGGATTCCGGCGATAAATTCCATTTCGCGATATTCAGCGATAACACAGGGGAAAGTCGCGAAGGAGTTTTTGCCGAAGCGGTTGAAAAGGTCAACCTGCTGCAACCGGCCTTCGCGATCTGTGTCGGCGACCTGATTCAGGGCTACAAGAATGGACCGGACAAAATTTCCGCCGAATGGGATGAATTCAACCGGATACTCAATAAACTTGATATGCGTTTTTATTATGTCCCCGGCAATCATGATATTATCAGACATGCATATCCCAACCTGTATAAAGAATGGATCAGACGGTTCGGCGCAAGTTATTATTCTTTTGTTTACAAGGACGTCATGTTCCTGATCCTGCATACTCAGGAAACCGGTCCGGCCGGCCTTGGCACCAAACAAATCGAATGGGCGTTGAATGTTATCAGGAACTCAAAAGAGCGGGAAATTTTCGTTTTTCTGCATCAGCCGCTATGGATAAAAACAAAAAGATATGAGAAATCAGGTTTTAAAGAAATAATGGAGGCTTTGAAAAACCGAAGACACACCGTGTTTGCCGGTCATTATCATTCATACGCCTGGTATTCCATCAATCAGCAGAAATACATCCGGCTGTCAGTGACCGGCGGCATCAAATGGGAAAAATACAACGTTTTCGATCATATTATGTGGGTGACGGTCAGAAAAAATAAGCGTCCGGTAATCGCCTGCCTGAAACTTGACGGCATCGAACGCGACGACGCGATCAATGACTCGCTCGGCTCCTTAATCAAAACCATGAAAGTTGCCAGGCTGACCACCTCCAAATACAGCTTGACCATCAGTAATCCGCTGCAACAGGCGGTCAGTTACAATATTGACATAAATTCACTGGGAACAGCCTGGATGTTTGACAAAGAAGACTTCAAAGGCAAACTTAACCCCGGCCAGAAAATTGAAATATCCGGTGTCCTGTCCGGCAACCGATACCCGGCACCAACCACTCAGGGATTCTTTGTTATCGATGGTAAAAAATGTAAATTCAAACTCACTCAGGGAATTTTCCTGCAGGTAACCCGTGAGCATTTGACTTACAAGTCAACCAATGAAAAAAACGTTATTGACGGCAAACTGGACGAACCGGTATGGCAAACCGCACCGACGTTAAGTCATTTTATCAACAAATCAACTTTCCGCCGGGATAAAACCGGCACCAAAGCATGGATCACCGGTGACCGGGACAATCTCTACATAGCAGTAAAATGTCCAGAACCTGATATGTCAAAAATTGTTGCCGGCAAGAAAGGCCGTGATGCCAATATATGGTGGGAGGATAATGTTGAAATTTTCATCGACGCCAACCTTGACCACAAGACATATTTTCAATTTGCGGTCAACCCGAACAACGCAATTTACGACGGAAACAACCAACGCAGGAAAAAGTTCAACGCAAACATTATAAGCGCGGTCCTTAAAAATGCCGACAACTGGGTTTGGGAAATAGCGATACCATGGAAAGATTTGAATGTCAAGAATCCGCCGGCAAAAAAACTTGGCATATTGTTCTGCCGCAACCGGCCTGGACGGGAAAAAATAACCCAGGCCCCGGTTACCGGCAGCGACAACCATCACGTTCCGCAGCTATTTTCCGACATTAAACTCAGCCAAATCGAGTAGGAGACCGCTCATTATTTGAACAGTCGTCCTCTCACACCACCGTACGTGCCGTTCGGCATACGGCGGTTCAGTAGCTTGAGTGTAGAAAATTGTAGCGTTTGTAAATATCTGTATACCCTAGTTTTTCCAGGTAATTATTAGTCATTGTAGTGCTCAATATCCAACTATTGGCTACGTGCCAATAGCCTTTTCTGGTATTTGCCCATTCCCACGATTTCTCTTTGGAGACGCCAAATTTCTGTAGATTCGCAAACTTTGTCCTTACTCGTTTCCACTGTTTCCAGATATAAGTTCGGATTTTGCGCCGCAACCATTCACTTGAACGTTGCATAAATGATTTCATATTAGCTATTGCGTAATAATTTACCCAACCATTAGTGTATTGGCGTAATTTCAGCAATACATATTCTACAGAACGTCCTTGATTTCTCCGGAGTAATTCTCGTACACGTCGCTTGAAGCGGTCTATAGACTTCTCATGAACACGAATACCAGCTTGCCCGGCATTTGTACTATGCAAGGCAAAGCCAAGAAACTTTAACCTCAAAGGACTTCCTGATTTACTTTTGGTTTCGTTGACCTTGAGTTTAAGCTTCGTTTCAAGGTAGTGTGTTACGCTGGACAGTACTCTTTCGGCGCTACGTTGGCTTTTGACGTAGATATTTACATCATCAGCATAGCGAATAAATTTGTGTCCTCGACATTCCAGTTCCCTATCAAAAGCTGTCAGGTAAATATTGCTCAGCAATGGAGACAGGTTGCCCCCCTGCGGGCTTCCCTCGTCTGTGCGAGTGCGAACCCCATTTATCATTACCCCGCTTTTCAAATAGCGTTTTATCAGGTTGATCACACGTTTATCATGGATTGTATCGCGCAGAACATTCAGTAATATATCGTGATTAATCGTATCGAAATATTTACTCAAGTCAAGGTCAACCACTTGATGATAGCCTTGATTGTAGTATGTCTGTGCCTGCTTTATAGCCTGATGGGCACTGCGTTTGGGGCGAAACCCATAACTGTTCTCTGAAAATTCAAGCTCAAATATGGGGCTTAAAACCTGTGAGATAGCCTGTTGTACCATACGGTCCATGACTGTCGGTACTCCTAATAATCTCACGCCTCCATCGGGTTTTGGTATTTCTACTCGACGTACTGGCTTTGGTCGGTAAGTCTCATTGCGCAGACTTTCAAGAAAACTTTCTTTGTGCTCCTTTAGATAGGATAATAGTTGGTCTGTGGACATACCATCCACACCTGCTGATCCTCCTTTTCTTCTGACCTGCTGGAAAGCCTTATTGAGATTATTACGCTCAATTATTGCCTCAAACAAGCCAGTACCGTCTTCCAGGTCAGCTTCCCGTACAAACATGCTCCGCACTCCTGAGTTATCTTCGACTTCCAGTCTATCATCTCTCAGGCAGTTCCGTTTCTGGATTTTCTGCTCTCGACACATGTTTGACCTTTCACTATTGAAAGAACGACTACTGTTCGGTCCTTCCTGTAAATACTATACAGTACTATGACCTCTGCTGACTTCTCATCGCTCAGCCGCAACATCACTGCGCGGGTTGAACTTATCGCCTGTTGACAACCTCGTTCGTACCAATGAGACCTCCCCGGATAAGAACGATAACTTTCATCCCATATACCCGGTGCATTTACACCTCAAGGTTCGGGCAGTATTGGACTTTGCTTTGTTTAGCAAGCTCGTCCGCCTTGAATATGCCTTGTATGC
This sequence comes from Victivallales bacterium, assembly GCA_963676655.2. Lineage (GTDB taxonomy): Bacteria > Verrucomicrobiota > Lentisphaeria > Victivallales > Victivallaceae. Next base: position 344,588 of record CAXXKX010000005.1, read on the forward strand.
ACTTCCTGTTCGTCGGGCCGGGAATTTGCGTCCGACTTCCTTCAGATTCCACCTCGCGATGGACACCCTTGTCATTCGCTAACAGTTCCTACTGCCAAGCCTGTAACGGACTTTCACCGTCAAGTTATCGCCCATGCCGGGCGTACTAAAGAAAAAGGGCTCCCCGTTAAGGGAGCCCAAGGAGGGGGAAGAGATTTTTAAATCTTATTCAGTGTCGGAAGACTCATGGCGAGGACCACGGGGACCGCGGGGACCACGTCCGCCCATGCGACCTTCACCACGCTGTCCGCCACGGCTCTTACGGGCTTCCTGCATCTTCTTGAAGTTTTCTTCGCCAACAATTTCTTTGATCTTGGCTTCAAACTTTACCCGGGCAGCTTCGCGTTCTTTCTGCATTTCTTCATGGAGGGCTTTCAATTTGGTCTTCTGTTCTTCGGTCAGATTCAAGCCCTGCAGCATGCCGCCTTTGCCGCCTTTACCGCCTTTACCGCTACGATTACCCATGCGTTTCTGACGAGCTTCCTGCATTTTTGTGAAATTATCTTCACCGACAATCGCCTTGATTTTGGGAGCATAGCTTTCAGCGATAGCTTTCATTTTTTCCATCTTGTTCTCAGCGTCTGATTTTTTTACAGCGTCCATTTCTTTTCTCATTGCCTGCATTAGCTCCTTGAGCTGAGCCCGGTCTTCTTTTGAAAGGTCCTGAAGGAATTCCGGCATTTTTCCGCCGCGGCGACCTTTTTGTTTGCTTTCCTGATCAGCTGCGAACAGTCCGGTTGCGGTTAATGAGAGACCTGCTACGATTCCAAGCATCATAATTTTTTTCAAACTTTTCATTTTTAAATCCTTTCGTTTTTGATGACTTTGTTTGCCATTCTCATGAGTTGCTGTTAATTAATACAACTTCTCAAATCAATTTCTTACACGTGTTTTTCTTTTTTTTTATTTTTCTTAGCAACTCATATCTAGTTGTTTATATAAGTCGTCAATAAAATCTAAAAGGTTACATAAAATTTGAGTTTTTTTTACTATCATCCAGAAACAGGCATAACCGGAACCAGGAATTACAAATTAGAAATTAGAAATGTTTGGGCAATGGACGCATAACATTTTAAGCTCTTTCGGTGTTTTCATGGATAAAACATAATTCAATGATTTTTCCTTTTTTTTATTGCAGACTTACAGCCTGCCGTTGTTTTTTTCTTGTTTACCCCGGGCGTTGCCCGGGGCTTTGTTCTTTCAGGCCTATGGCCTGGTGGTCTCTTATCTTCTTCAGTCCCGTAGGGGCGCAATATCACAGCCCCGGGCAACGCCCGGGGTATCTGCTCTCCTCCTAAAAAGCAGGCTGTAAGTCTGCAATAAAACGAATTCGTAAGGACCATATACGCAAACACCGATAGAACCTCATTTTATAACTCAACCGGTAATATGTAGTATTTGAGCATTCTTTCAACCTTCAACCTTAAACGTTCAACCACAGCAGCCATTCCATTTGCTGTATGACTGTGAATTTTCTTCGATTATTTAATCCGGTAATCCGGGCAAAAAAAAGGACGCGAATCAACGCGCCTTTTTTTTAAAATAAGTTTTTGATCACAATTATCTATGACAAGATAACCGCAGTATTTGAACATAAATCGAAGTCTGTGATGCAATAGAAAAATAAGCTTGACCGCTTATTTCCCGGCATATTTTACTTCAGGAAAAGTTCAATAACGGGAACCGTAACATTCGGTTTGACAATCGGCAGCACCAAAGCCAGATCGCCAGCCTCAACTCCGGCCGCAAGATTGGTGTGTACTCCACGATTGGGAGCTTCCAGCAGTTCACTTGCGTCATTGAGCAACTGGGCATATTCAACTTTGTCACCCAGTCCCGGTAAATGAATTGTTTTAAAAGGCCATTTAAAGAGATGGACATACAAACGATTAGTTTCCTGATTGTAAGTATAGCGGCAATCTTTCGGAGGTGTCAAACCATCCGGGGCCGCTCCGCAATTATAAATCGAACGCTGATGCAGCTTCATCCAGTTGGCATATCCTTGAAGGGCGTTCAGGGCGCGGTCATCAATCATGCCGCGCGCGGTCGGGCCGACATTCATCAGCAGGTTTCCGTTCATCGCCACATGTTCGATCAGCATCTGAACCAGCATCTCGGTGCTTTTCCAGGTCGATTCGTCACGGTGATATCCCCAGGATCCGGAAAAAGTCTGGCATCCTTCCCAAACGCGTGGATTGCCGTCATCATCAACCGGCTGGCTGGTCGGCAGATACTGTTCGGGCGTGACGATATCTTCAATTCCAGGAATGTTAAGACGATTGTTAATAATAATATTCGGCTGCAATTCACGAATCATTTTTACCAGTTTTTCAGATTCCCAGTCATTATGGTCCTTGCCGTCTTCACCGGGATATGAAAAGTCGAACCAGATAATATCTATTTGCCCGAAGTTGGTTAACAGTTCACGTACCTGATCGCGCATATACTGAGCATAGATAGTGACATCGCGTCCCTTGTTCAATTCCTCACGGTCCTCCCGTTCTCGATCCGGATGGATGCGGTCAATCGGGAAATGCGGGTGATGCCAGTCAATCAGCGAGTAATAGAATCCGACCCGAATGCCTTCGGCCCGGAACGCATCAACCATCTCTTTTAAGAGGTCACGGCCGATCGGAGTATTTGTGGCCTTGTAATCAGTGTATTGAGAATCCCAGAGACAGAATCCTTCATGATGTTTGGTGGTAATAACAAAATATTTCATCCCGGCGGCAGCGGCGGCTTTCGCCCAGGCAGATGGATCATAAAGGTCCGGCTCAAAATGTTCAAAATACTTCTGATAATCCGGATCGTGGATTTGTTCCCGATTCTTTACCCATTCATGCCGGGCCGGCTGAGAATAAAGCCCCCAGTGAATAAACATTCCAAAGCGATCTTTGACGAACCATGAGGTATCGCCCGAACCAAATTTCTTTTCTGCCATCGTACTGCCTTTCAAATGTGTTTGCCGACAACATCCGGTTACATCCCCTTGGTTGTCTATTTATGTATTATACCGTATTTTTTTATTTTTTCTATGGAAAATATTTATATCTTTATGTATATTACGAACATTATGCCGAAAACATTTAATTACATAACCGGAAACTCTTTTTCGGTCAGAGTTATTTCATCTCAGTACTCGAAGATTGAAGACTGGAACATCGCCAGCCTGATAGCTCCGTTCTGGCGGCTTTATCTGCCGCTGGATCCCGGGGCCTGGGTGTCATTTGAGCGCAAGGAATTCCCCTTGCAACCAATGATACCAATGCTGATTCCGCCGTATACCTCTTTTGCGAGTCACAGTCCTGCTCCATTTCGCAAGATTTTTTGCCATTTTGATTTGCAAACTAATTTGCATTTCAGCCCCGGAATATTCGAATTTTATCTACCCGATCACCTTAATGACAATTTCAGTCGGCTAATCGGGAATTCTTCAGCGGCAATGATCCCTTTGCTTAACGCGTCGCTGCTGGAAACGCTGGCAATTGGAATCAGCTCAATTATCGAAGATCATTCATCAATAAGCGTGCTATCGTCCAGAACCAGAAAAATCATCGAATATATGCGCAAAAATCTGACTAAGCCGTTATCGAATCAACTTCTGGCCGATGCTGTTTCCATGGCCGAAAACAGCATGGTGCGCGATTTCAAACAACAGACCGGAACCGCTCCGCAAAAATATTATATGCGCCTGCGGTTGGAATATGCATGCGAACTTTTGATAAATACCAGTTTGTCAATTGAGGAAATTTCTGAAAAATGCGGTTTCTGGGACCGGAATCATTTCACCAGATATTTCACCCGCCTCCTGGAGTGTCCGCCCGCGGAATTCAGAAAACGCAACCTTAGCAGAGTCTAACCTGAATTATTCACAAATTTATGGCGACCTGTTACAATCTACTCAAAGTAAAGCATTTGCTTATGTCCTCGACGTAGCGCTGCTACGCCTGCGGGATAATCAAAAACTTTCTTTTTGAGCATATTTTCACATCTCATCCATTTTTTATGAATAGTTCAGACTAAAAAAAAAGCCGCCCATTCGGACGGCTTTATGATATATTATCAATCAGGAACAGTTCAGTCCCGGGTCATTTCAATGATCTCGACATTTTCCACCGGAACATCACGATGACCGTTTTTGGAACCGGTTTGAACTCCTTTGATCTGATCAACTACATCCATTCCGTCAACGACTTTCGCAAACACACAATAGCCGTAAGTCTGCGGAGTCGGAGCTTTGAAATCCAGAAAATCATTGTCCACGACATTGATAAAGAACTGGGCGGAAGCGCTGTGCGGATCCGGCGTTCTGGCCATTGCCAGAGTTCCGCGCTCATTGCTGATCCGGTTGCTCGCTTCGTTCTTGATCGTCTCACGAGTATCTTTCTGGACAAAGTCGGTATCAAAGCCGCCGCCCTGAATCATAAAGCCGTCGATCACGCGATGGAAAATTGTCCCATTATAGAAGCCGTCATCCACGTATTGCAGAAAATTGGCAGTTGTTATCGGGGCTTCTTCTTCAAACAATTCAACTTTGATGTCGCCGAAATTAGTTTTGATCGTAACCATTGTTTTCTCCTTCTAATTAGTCTGACCAGGATTTTTAAACTGACGAGTTTAGATAATTTAGCATACCGAACAGAGCTTTCAAGCTTCAGAACAATTTCCTGGCAACATGATAATTTCACGATCAACCGGATAATGTCCGGGATATTGTGGAAAATATCTAAAAAAAATCGTTTTTTTTCAATTCTGCACTTGAACTATTTGCCGACCCGATTAAATTAAGCAACATTGTTAAATTACTTAACAAAGTCTCTTAACAAAGTAATTAATTTAGATAAATGGTATAAAGAATGTTGAGTGTTCCAGGATTTGTTGATTTACAGTTTAACGGTTATCTTGAAGTTGATTTTTCTTCACCTGACCTGACTGAATCAGATTTTATAAGAGTCAACCGCGAGCTTTTTAAAAACGGTTGCGCGGCTTATTTGCCGACGATTATCACATCCTCGATGGACGCATATAAACATACCTTGACACTGATTTCCAGGGTTATGGAAATGCCGGAATTCAAAGGTCGCATCCTCGGTATTCATGCTGAAGGTCCTTTTTTAAGTCCGGTTGCCGGTTATGTCGGAGCCCACAATCCTGAATGGATCGCCAATCCTGACATCGAGAAGTTTAAACAGATGCAGGAATGGGCCAACGGCGCAATCAAAGTGCTGACCATTGCCGCGGAAATGCCCGGCGCGGTCGAACTGACAAAATACGCATCATCGAATGGTGTAGTTGTCTCACTGGGACATCACAACGCTACTCTTGAAGATATTGAAGCCTGTGTGGACGCCGGCGCGAAATTGCTTACCCATCTCGGAAACGGAGTGGCAAACGAAGTCAACCGTCACAAGAATCCGGTTTGGGCCGGACTGTATGAAGACCGGGCAACCGCGATGATCATTACCGACGGACATCATCTTCCGCCGGAACTTATTAAACTGTTTATCAGATGTAAATCACTGGATAAAATTATTGTCACCAGCGACGCCTCTTCTCTAGCCGGTATGCCGCCGGGAGAATATTTTTCCATGGATAATTACGTTGTAATTGAAGAGTCCGGACTTTTGCACAATCCGAAGAAAAAATGTCTGGTCGGTTCATCATCGACCATTATTGAATGTGTGAACTTCCTGGCAACACAAAAAATATTGACGCCTGAAGAAATTATTCAAGTGGCGTTTTATAATCCGCTCAAGATGCTTGACATTTCCCCTGAAGAAATTGTCACTGGGGAAGAATACGTATTTGACGATGCATCCAGCCGGTTTGTAAAAAAATAAACACCATCCCACCTCCTTTTTTGTTGTGGCACGGAGCTTCGGCTCCGTGCCATCTTTTTTAGGATAAAACACTTTCCCCTACCCCGCGGCTTGCAATTATCCTTATATCCGCATATATTACTTCAGCCACACTAACAGGGGGTATTTGATGAATAGAGAAAAATTACTGAATTACCTTGACGATAATACCAATCCTTATGTCATAAAAGAAGTACGCCAAATGCTCTCGTCTTCCATCTATCCGTGGTTTCTGGTCATTATCCTGCTGGCGATGCTTTGTATCTTATCCGTAAACTTCTTTGACAGTGGCAAAGGGCATAATGATATAAATATAAAATATTATTTCAATCTGATTCTGGTATCGTCGATGTATATCTCTATAGCATTGGGCTACATTGCCTCATGGCGACAAGGGGCCGAGGCTAAGCGTGACATGAGTTTACTGAACGCATACCAATACCCGCGCCAGATGATCTGGGGCCGGGCAATTTCACTGCTGGTCCAGAACGGCATGATCCTGATTCCGCTGCTGCCGTTTTTTTCGATTACCTCAGTCCTCCCCGGAGTATCCACCTACCAGGTGCTTGAAGCTTTGTTTATAATTACCTTCCTGCAACTTCCGTTCATGGGGGCAGTAGTGTTTATCGCGACTGTCAGGGGAAATGTCAAATCAATGTTTTTATTGATAATCTATCTGCCGTTTGCCATATTTATTCCGCTGGTGCTGCCTACCTTAATATCGGAGACAATGAATTATACTTCTCTGACAGTCTGTGTCATGAACACAGCCTTCTGTCTGTTGGCAATCAAGTATTTTTTGATATTTCTGGCGCTGTCGGCCTTGAACACCGGCTTAAAGATAATTCCCGACCGTCGCGTAACCTGGATGATGGTAGTCGGCTGGCTCATTACTCCGATAGTCCTCCTGGCCGGCCTTACACTTATGCTTGTTCTGCCGAAATCAATGACGCCGGCCCTGGCCCAATCGCTGGGAATAGCACTCTGTCTGGTATTTGTCGAATGCGGGGTATCGTTCCTGGTTCTGTTTCCCGTCATATCGGGAATCTTCGCCAGAGAATAAATATAAACATTTACCTCTTGGAACACCGTTTTTTGCAAGGCTTTCCGGGACACGGTTTGGTCCCGTCGCAATTAACACAAATGCCGTTTACCAATCTGCGTTCATAAATGAAATCATCAATATTCTGCAACGTGGTCGCCGCGATATTCGACATCGCCTCCTCCGTAAAAAAGCCCTGATGCGAAGTGATAAGAACATTGTTGAAAGTAGTCAACCGTGCCAGCGTATCGTCAATCAGCAATTCATCCGACTTGTCCTCGAAAAAGTATTCACTTTCCTCTTCATACACATCAAGCCCGGCTCCGCCGATAATGCCCGACTTCAAGCCGTCAATCAGCGCGGAAGAATCAATAAGGTGGCCGCGACTGGTATTTATGATGACGACTCCTTTTTTCATAATCGAAATCGAATCGGCATTTATCATATACCGCGATTCAGGAGTAAGCGGACAGTGCAGCGATATGACGTCGGAATTCTTATACAACGTAGGCAAATCGCAATACTCAACATTGTTATCAGCGGCAAATTGCTCATCGGGATAATAATCATAGGCCAGGATTCGCATTCCGAAACCGCCCAGTATTTGAGTCAGGATTTTACCGATCTTCCCGGTTCCGATTACTCCGGCAGTTTTGCCGCAAAGATCAAAACCAAGCAAACCGTTGATGGAAAAGTTATTTTCCCTGACCCGGTAATAGGCCCGATGCGTCTTCCGGTTCAGAGTAAGCAGCAATGCGGCCGCGTGTTCCGCGACGGCATGAGGAGAGTATGCCGGCACCCTGACAACGGGCATCCGCCCCTGGGTGGCAAAGAGGTTGACATTATTATATCCGGCGCAACGCATGGCCAGAATATTGACGCCACAAGCCAGCAAAATCTCAATGACATCCTCGCTAAGGTCGTCGTTGACAAACGCGCAAACTCCGTCGAACCCTTTAGCCAGCGGGGCGGAATCCAAAGTCAGCCGGGTTTCAAAATAAGTTATGGCATAATTATATTTCTTGTTTTCGGCATCAAAAAAACGTTTATCATACGACTTCGCGTCGAAAAATGCTATCTTAAATTGTTTGGAACTCATAATTATCCTCCAAAATATATCAGGTTCATCTATATAAGAATATACAACTTGAAACAAACATTGGCAACCCGGTTGGGATCAGAATGGAAAGGTCAGTTGGACCGGCCCGGAATCAGCCGGCTGCAAAGGCGGAAAATTGGATACCGTAACCCCAAGAAGACGAACTTTACGCTCTCCGGCCTCAGTCAGATTAAGCAAATCAGCCGCCGTTCCAAATATTTCATCTCGTTCTCGTACTTCATGTTCGAAAGACCGGCTGCGTGTTACAATCTGAAAATCTTCGTAGCGGATTTTCAAGGTGACAGTGCGTCCGCCCGGAATCTTCTCTTTTTCAAGCAGAACCTCCACCCGCCCCGATAACTCTTTGATGATCCGGAGCATTTCTCCGCAGTCATCCAAATCCTCGACAAGGGTCACCTCTCGTCCCAGCGACTTTCTGGCGCGCTCCGGTTGAACAGGACGGTTATCTATTCCCCTGGCTATCTCATAATAAAACAATCCTGGTTTACCGAATTTATCCGCTATTTCAATCTGTGACAACTGCCTCAGGTCATATCCGTTATTAACCCCCATCTTTTTGAACTTTGCCGCGGTAACCTTACCGACGCCATAAAATTTCTCAATCGGCAAAGCGTCAATAAACGCCTGCCCTTCATCCGGAGGAACTACCGTTAAACCTGCCGGTTTACGAAAATCCGATGCAACCTTGGCGATGAATTTATTGTATGACACCCCTGCCGAAGCGGTCAACCCGGTTTCACGATAAATCCAGCTCTGAATATCCCGGGCGGCGAGTGTAGCCGACGGCTGGTGGAAATTATTGAGCGTCACGTCAAGAAAAGCCTCGTCAACCGATAACGGTTCAACCAGATCGGTGTATGAATAAAAAATATTCCTGATGATACGTGATTCGCGACGATATGCCTCCATCCTGACCGGCAAAAAGATTCCATTGGGACAAAGCCTTTTGGCGCGAGCTGTCGGCATTGCGGAATGCACCCCGAATTTTCTGGCTTCATAAGAACAGGTTGAAACGACGCCGCGGCTTTCGGGTGAACCGCCGACAATGACCGGCTTGCCGCGCAACTCCGGTTTATCCCGTTGTTCGATCGCCGCGAAGAACGCGTCCATGTCGATATGGATTATCTTACGCATCTCAAACCTTGATCCTTTGCTTTGACAATGATATTCATTACATAATTTTATCATTAATCAAATCAAAGTCAACACAAAAATCATGTCATTATCATCCCATAATTCTAAAATTTGATTTTTTTTTACTTTTTCCTGAACTTATGATTTTCATTTTCAGAGACCCCGTTGTTCGGTTTTTTAATTTCCTGAGCGGGAATGAGTAGATGTCTAGCAGCCTGTCGGACTGCTAGTCACAATTTTTTGAACCGTATTTAACTTTACTTTCAACTTTCAACCTTCAACTTGCAACTTCAGTTATCCCGTTTACGGGATGGCAGTTAAATCATGTCTCTAAGGTATTTCATGAATACACTCCAATGATTACTTTCGGTATCTGAAATCCATCAATCATTTTTTTTCAAAATAATCTTTTGCATATTGACTTATTTCATTTATCAACTATATTAATTACATAATTATAAATTATAATTTTACAATATGAAATTATATTATGAAATCACTACACAAAGCAATTGATATTCTTGAATATATAATCAATCACGAAGAAGGCGGAGTGACTCCCAGTGAAGTTGCCGAACACCTGAAACTGAACGCCGCGACCTGCGTCCGTATCATGGGAGAATTCACAAAGTGCGGTTACCTCGAACAGATATCCCGCCGTGAAGGCTATATCCCGGGTCCGGCGGTGTTTACTTTTGCGGACCGTAAAAACTGGAAATACGCCAGGCTGGCGGAAGCAGCCACTACGCCGGTAAAGAAATTAGCCGAAGAGTTTGACACTGTTGTCAACATCTCGGTAATGCGCGATACCGAACGTTACATACTTTATCATTTCAGCGGCAATCCACTGCGAAGCATACCGCTGCGGACAAGGTATACGGATGATCATTATGAAACCGCCACCGGGCGTCTGCTGATGTCGGTCTGCTCCGAAAAGGCATTAAAAACGATTATTAAAAATCTCGGTTTTCCCGGAGATGAATGGAATGACATAAACGACCTTAAATCATTTCAGCGTGAGCTGGCCGGAATTGCGCAATCAGGTTTCGTTTGCTTCTGGTCGGAGAAATTTAATCAGTGGATAATCGGCTCTCTTGTCAGTCCTGACGGTTATCCTCAAGCAGCAATAGGCTACGGCATCAAAAGCAACGATTGGGAAAAAGCCCTGGATAAGACAAAAGCCGCGGCCAGACAAATAGAAAAACTGCTAACACCCCAAAACTATTCTCTGTAATAAACCTAAAATATAATCAAAGGAAATGTAAAATGGACTGCAATTATCGCTGGGAGCCGATATATACACAAAAGGAACTTCATGACGCTCTTGCTATTCTTGCGAATGACTATTCCATATCCACAACCGGCAAAGGAGCGGTTCTGCGTTTTTGTAAAATCAGTTCCGGGCTTTACGCCAGGCAAACAGTTGACGGTTATGAGATAGGCTATTCCAAACTAAATGAGGCATGGCGGGCTTTAGGGGCGGTGTTGTCAGGTATTGTCGATTCTGGCGAATTGAACGAAAAAGCCGGAATGCAGACAGTTGGAATTATGCTTGACTGCTGTCGCAATGCGGTACTGACTGTTGATCAGGTAAAAAAATGGCTGCGGCGCGTGGCACTATTTGGTTACAACTGGGTCATGCTTTATACAAAAGACACTTACGAACTTCCTGGAGAAGAGTATTTCGGCTACTTACGAGGACGTTATTCCGCGGATGAACTCAGAGAAATTGACAACTATGCCGGAAAACTGGGAATTCAAATGGTTGGCTGCATTCAAACCCTGGGACATCTGGAACCAACATTACGCTGGCCGGCCTATAACGAAATAAAGGACACCTCCTCGGTATTGTTGACCACGGAGCAGAAATCATACGAACTGATCGGCAAGATGCTAGACTTTTATTCATCGGCATATAACAGTCGCCGAATCCATATTGGCATGGATGAAACTCACGACCTGGGACGAGGACGCTATTTAACTGTTAACGGCTACCGGGACGCTTATGAGATTTATAACGATCATCTTAGCAAGGTTGCGAAAATGTGCAAAGAACGCGGGCTGGAACCGATGATCTGGTCAGACATGTTTTTTCGGCTTGGCTGCACCAGTCGTGATTATTATGATCCATCAACAGTTATTCCTGACAAAGTTAAAGCGAATATTCCCAAGTCGGTCCAACTCACATACTGGGATTATTACCATGTGGACCAAAAGTTTTATGAGGACTGGATCGGACGCCACCGTGATCTCGGTTTTGAACCGGTTATGGCTTCAGCAATCTGGACCTGGCCGGTATTCTGGTATGATCATGAACATTCAGTCAAAACCTTTACGCCCTGCATTAATGCATGCTTAAAGGAAGACGTCAATGAAATCATCTTCACAATGTGGGGCGATGACGGCGGCTATTGCGATTGGGATTCGGCTCTGGCCGGATTGTGCTATGCGGCGGAATTAATCTACAAAAATGGATCGGAACCTGATGTTGACGCTATTGCAAAACGGTTCTCCTCGGTATGCAATGCCGATTATGAAATGCATGTCACTGCCGCGAAAATCAATCCGCCGCCGGAAATGGATGTTGTTTCAAGCGCGATTCTGTGGGATGATCCGCTTTTGGGTATCTACTGGAAATCCCTGCAAGCAAGAGATGACATAGACCTGGTTGAACTTGAAAAAAATTACCGGGTAATCCAGAAAAAACTCGCAGATTGCCGGAACCCTGGCTTTGCCGGAAATATTAAGCATGCCGCGGCAGTAGCCGATGCGCTGGCATCAAAAATTCAAGCTGCTAATCTGCTCTATAATATCTATTTCAGTGAAAATGCGAATAAAAACTATGGTGAAGTCATTGATGCAGCTGAAACGGCATTGTCCGCGATCAAATTCCTCACCGACTCTTTCAGGGAATTCTGGTATGAGCGCTACAAGACTTTCGGATTTGAGGTTATGCAGATAAGACTAGCCGGTTTAAGCGCCAGGTTTGAAGAATTGATAAAACGCCTGAAAGACCTGGACGCCGGCCGGATTGAATCAATTCCGGAACTTGAGGAACAGGCATCGTCTTCTTATGTAAACCGCAGATATCGTGATGTGGCGACTGCCGCGTATGATTTTTAAACTAACAAAAAAAATGGTATTAATATGTACAGTAAAGAAGTAATAAAAAACGCCGAACATTTTCTCAGCAACGAAAAACAGTTTCACCTGGGAATACTACCAACCGAGCAATCAAATCCGAAAACCAGAAATATCGACCAGATTTTCACGAAAAATCCTGCCGACGGGGTAAAAATGCTGTTAAACATCGACCGTGACGTCGTGGAAATGGCCAAACGAGTTCAGGCGGGGAAAGAGTTAACGCAAGTGGTTGAAGCTGGATTCAATACGATTTGCTCAGGAGGAAAAATTATCTTTTCCGGTTGCGGCGCAACCGGTCGCCTTAGTATACTGCTGGAATCCATGTGGCGGCGTTTTTTCATTGACCTGAAAACAGCTCATCCGGCAATTCATGATAAAGTTTCCAGGTATGAGAACAGTGTATTCAGCATTATGACCGGTGGGGATTACGCTTTAATTCGCTCGGTTGAGTCATTCGAGGATTACGCTCAGTTTGGCAAACAACAGGCCCGAGAACTGAAAATAGACTCACAGGACATGCTGGTTGCCATAACGGAAGGAGGAGAAACATCATCGGTTCTTGGAACAGTCGAATACGCCGCGGATCAGGGGGCAAAAGTTTTTCTGATGTTCAATAATCCTGCAAATATCCTCTGTCAGCACATCGAACGCTCCCGCCGGGCGATAGAAGATCAGAGAGTGACTGTGCTTGATCTTTACTGCGGGCCGATGGCGATTGCCGGATCAACCAGAATGCAGGCAACAACTTCCGAGCAATTGATTGCCGGAGCCGCTCTTGAAAAAATCCTGTACCGTTTACTGGAAAGTAAAATATCCTCTGAGGAAATGACCAGAATAAACTGTCGTGAAAATGATTATGTTTCAGAGTTCGAAAAAATTCTGGAACAGCTATCCTCCCCGGAAAACACAGCGGAGATCGCACGAATCATTGAGTTGGAAACGGAAATATACCGAAACAATGGACTTGTCACTTATTATGCGAACCATTACCTTTTGGATATATTTACCGACACAACTGAAAGAGCGCCGACATTTATGCTGCCGCCCTTCAAACGCTGTGACGACGCCGATGCGCCGCCGTCATGGGCTTTTGTCAAAGACCCGCAGCATCCCACCTCTGAAGCCTGGAAAATTGTTTTAGGGCGTTCAACCCGTTGTTTGAACTGGAACAAAGATCTTTACATGGATTTGAACGCGCCACGCCAGGTCATAGACAACCCGCCGCGTTTGAGCGATAATGATATCGTTAAATTCCTGATTGGCAACGATGCGGATCCAAGTCGAACCAGCCGTGAACCGAATGCCGCAATTGCAGTTATCGGGGGTTCCGAACAAGGAATGACTGAATTTAACGAGGCGTTCGATCATGCCGCAAAATCTTTTCAGCAACAATATTCCCTCTTGATAGGAAACAACGACCGGCAAACGGATTTCATTGTATACTGTACTCCCGCCCGGTCCCTTTTGAAACTGACAGAACATATGGCGGTAAAACTGGTACTGAACACCCTGTCTACCGGAACAATGATAATGCTCGGAAGAGTTACCAGCAACTGGATGAGCTGGGTTGAAGTTTCCAACAAAAAACTGCGCGACCGCGGTATTCGGCTGATAGCTGAACTCTGCAACGTAAGCTATCGCGAAGCCTGTTACGCATTGCACGATACCATCAGCGAATTTGATAAGACCGACTTTACGGGCAAAGAAAGACCTTCACCCGTTCAATACACAATCCAAAAGCTTATGACAAACGACACCTGACAGCCAAGCAGTCATTGAATTCCTTGTAATTATTTGCCTTTAATATACAAAAGGCGGATTTTACTTGATGGAACGTCGAGTTTTAGCGGATTAGAGGCCGGAACGTATTTGCCGGTTTGCAGATCTTTTATTTTTTCAACTGACTTGAACGGCAGCTTAATTGCCGTTTCAGGCTTTCCGCCCTGATAATTACCGATCAGCAAGAGCATTTCATTACCTTTTTTAACTCCTGAATAAGTCAAAAGTTTATTTGAACCAGCAGGATCAAGCACTTCTCCCTTGACAATAATATTTTCATACGGAGCAATTTCTTTCAACGCTTTGGCATGATAATAAAATTCCAGCGGATTATCGAAATCGCCGTACCAGTAATAGGTAATACCCTTACCGCCGTTGAGCAGAGTTTCCAGGATCATCTGTTCCAGCTTGTATGGCTCAAATTCACCGTAGCAACCGGCGGTCAGCCAGGGAAGAGTGTCTCTCTTTTTATTAAGCAGCTTGTAGTTGCCGCGAATCGCTTCGTGGACATCCAGAGCCCGGCCGCAAACGTAAAGGCTCGGCTGCGATTCATCCAGATATTTGGGATAGATCTTGCGAAAATCAATAACTCTGGAATGAACCGGATGCGTCATATGGTTATTATATGAACCGATGATCGGCATCTTACCGCCTTCGGAACCGCGCTTGACGGCCGCTTTCAAATCACGGAAGTGTTCTGTCCCGCAATCAGTCAGGAACTCCGACATCACTTTGCCGCTTTTCTTTTGACCTTCCAGACAACGGGTACAATTCGGCGCATCCATTGCCCCAGGATACCAGCATTCAATGTCCCAGTAAACAAAATCCGGCTTGCACCACGACACACATTTTGCCACGCGGTCCATTTCCTTCTGATAATACTGACCACGATAAGACGGACAAATCCCTCGCGCTTTCTTTCCGTTCTTCATCTGGGAATAAATCTCATCATGCTTCTTATAGTTACGCTCCATCATGTGAAAAGGCGATTCATTCATCAGAACGGAATAACCTGCTTTGCGGGCTTCCGCCAGGAATTTCTGATTTTTCTGGCGTTTATCCTCCTGATTCCAGTATCTCGGAAAACAGGAAACTGTTTTAAAGCCCAACTTACGCCATTGCTCAAGAAAATCAGGCCATTGTTCTGCCGCACCAATTCCCATCCAGGCCAGGCTGACATGCAGATCTTTTAAACGCGGCACTTCCGGAATCGTCAATAACTCGACCGGCCTCGATACCACATTCGAAGGTTTACCGTCAATCGTCGCATAGAATACCGAGGTAGCCCCTTTAGGTAATTTGGTTCCCTGTTTCAGCCGGTAGAAAAACGGACCGACCCGATTTTTACGTGCGCCTGCATTTTTTTCATAACTATAGCGGACCATCCCTTTGCCGATTGCCTCTTTTTTAACATCCGCAACCGGATAACGTAATTCAATATCTTCCGGCACCTCCGCCACAAGAGTAATTTTCCCTGTTTTCTTAGACCGCATATCGCTGTAGTCAAACCAGTTCGGAGCATCGATATTAACCGGAACGTAAAACTTTTCAAGCCGCGGCGCCATCAAAATTCCACTGGTAATGAATGGCACATCGGGCGTTTGATATGCCGCGTTTTTTATTTTATTGCCTTCCAGAATTGCAATCTCATCGGTAAAAAGCCAGCCGGAAGAACCGGTAATACGCAAACCGACAAATCTGGCGTCGGCATCGACTTTCAACTTAAAGGGATAGGTAAATGGCACGCCGTCCTCGGACAAATAATAATAACGTTGCCAATCACACTGATTCTTTTCGCCCGGCATCAACTTATTCATTTCAGCCGCTTTGTAATATTTTTTACCGTCGCGACTGACAAATACTTCAATAGATTTAGGCAAACTCAAGTTAGGCTGAGCCTTTCCGCCAAGCAGGCGAACAACCACATCTCCCACTTTCCGCTCTTTTCCTAAATCAATTTTAAAATTGACGCCCTCCCCGGCGGTTCCGCGCCAACCTACCGCATTTTTCGAAAACCAGATCGCGTCATTAGACCGGTCCGCCAGATCACCATCAGTCAGGTCTTGCGAATCGGTATTGCCTTTTTTCGTCAAGTGATAATCCGGCGCAGGGGCAAAAACAACTTTTTTTCCGAGAGCCAGATTTTTTCCCCGGGATAAATCAACCCAGAGGTCACGGTTTTTTCTGGTCAGGGCATTTGAGGCGGGAAAACGTGTTTTAGGAATTGTAATGCTTGTCTGAACATCAACCGGAGCGGACAAGACCGCATAAGAATCCTCGCCGTTGACTTCAACCGACGCATAAACAGTGCAGCCTTTTCCCTTATATCTGAAGGCTTTATCGGTTACTTGCAATAGAGCGGAAAAAATACCGTCACCGGCTTTCTCATCACCGGATTTGCCGGAATCGTTCAGGACCGGCTTATCAAGATTGAAACGATAAGGATTAAGACTATTTCCGCAATACAGCTTAACGCTTAGAGGATTGGTAACTTTCTCACCCGGCTGTGCATAGTAACACAGCTTGATCGAGTCACCTACTTTTACTCCCCCTGATTTATTGTCTTTCTCTGGAACTACATCGAATGTCATTCCCTGGTATGGAATTCTAACTTCACGTATCAGGTCAACATCAAACCAGCCCCCGGGCTTTGTTCCTTTTGGCCCCAGCAGGGTTAAACTCAAAGCAAAACTGCCATTCTTTCCCTGAAGCGCTTTAAAAGATGTCAAGTCGAAAGAATTCCAGCCGGTAAACAAACGGCCGAGTGGACCGCCATTTGAACTGGCATTTGAAGCGGTCCCGAAGTGCAGTGGATTTTCACTGAGGCCGCATTTGATCTGTAAATACCGGTAAGGAGGGTTGGATTTCAAGTCATATGGAATGTAATGATATATGGTCCCGTACTTTTTTTCACCGGTCTCCCGGATTCGAAGTTTACCCTGATAATTCTCTGCTGTGGTTCTGATGCAGCGCCAGCCATTATGGGGCTTTTCACTGAGTTTAAGCTTAGCAAAGTCCTCCTGCCATAAAATATTTTTAGCAACTTCCGCAGAGGCAAGGCAGCCCCAAAGCATTAACAAAGTGAAAATTAAACGCATCTTTTTTTTAACTCCTGATTATATTTATTTAGACTCATACGAAACTATTATTTGCACCATGACTAGCGCA
Source organism: Victivallales bacterium (assembly GCA_963676655.2). Lineage (GTDB taxonomy): Bacteria > Verrucomicrobiota > Lentisphaeria > Victivallales > Victivallaceae. Next base: position 361,872 of record CAXXKX010000005.1, read on the forward strand.
GTCTGAGACTGAGCTAGCGAAGGCAATGCATGAAGAACATGAAGAAGTATTTAAATTTTCAGCATAAGCTGAAAAATAAAAAAACTTTTTCGTGACTTTTCGTGATTTTTCGTGGTTAATATTTGCATTTCGCGCGACTCTTTATTTATTTTGAATGAATATTTGTTGTTTACAACCGTGGAAAAACATGTATCCGGGCATTACGATCAGGGAGAAGTGGTGCTATCCCCCATATATCCTTTTGTCATAACCGAACTACCAGTCCCGATATCATCGAGTTTGCGCGGACGAACATGACCGTCCAGATAACCGATAGTCCCGTAACCGACCGGGTTAATCCCGTTATGCCTTGCTGCGACATAAAGACCGTAAGCAAGTGAAAAAGTATTATTCATATTGTTATCACCGGTAAAAATAGCAATTGTTGGAGATTTTACCTGTGAAACCTTTCGTTTAAAATTGTATGTACCGGCCAGCCTGCAATTGATACCATAATGAGTGTACTGAAAAAAATTCTGACTATATGGACCGAAACGAACCGGCTCCGCCGGGCAAACAAATATTTTGTATTTTTTCATTTTTATCGCGCCGTCATCTGCAGAACCAATCGCAAAATTTTCTCCGCCCATGATCATACTTATTGCGCCAAACCAATATATCGACGGACTGCTAGACAGTCTGCCTGGAGTAATGTAATCATCGTTTCCGGCACTGTAAAGCGCGCTACCCACTCCAATCTGTTTAACGTTATTCACGCAAGCAATCTGCTTTGCCTTGTCTCTCGCTTTGTTCAACGCCGGCAGCAACATCGAAGCAAGAATAGCGATAATCGCAATCACCACCAACAATTCGATCAATGTAAAACCCACTCTTTTCATAACTAACTCTCCTTCTCATTTAAAATTATATAAGTTATGCGAAATAAAAATTTCACCCGATAATTAAAAGTTTACAGTTGCCAGTTTTACCATTCAACTCACCACTCACAACTCACCACTCATAACTCCCCGCTCACCACTCTCAACTCACCACTCTCAACTCACCACTCATAACTCACCACTCACCACTCACCACTCACCACTCTCAACTCACCACTACTTAATTAATTTTTGCAACAGACCTTCTGGTAATCAATTCCGGTTCAAGTAGAACCCGCTCGTTCGGAAGTTGCGGATTCTCTATCTTTTTTAAAAGCAGATTAACCGCTCTATGGGCCATAGTTTCAAACGGCTTGGCAATAGTTGTAAGCCCGGGATCAAGGTATTCAGCCACCTGCTGGTTGTCATATCCGACAAAGCTGATATCATCCGGAATTTTAATTCCCCGTAATTTAAATTGTTCATAAAAAACCGGGGCATACGGGTCTCCGGGCAGAACAATTGCAGTCGGCAACTTTTTCAACGAACAAAAATGTTCAACCGCTCTTTTGATGACTTCTGGATGTCCATCCTGCTTAACCTGTTCAGAAAAAACCATTTCAGAATCAAAGGGTAAATTGTTAAGAGAATAAAAATACGGAACAACTGTCCGACGGTAGCTTAAATAGTCCAATCGCATGGCGTAATCATCAAAAAAACCGATACGATGGTGTCCGCATTGCTTCAAATATCTGAAAACCTTCATCATACCGACAACATCATCACTGGCAACCGAAGAAATCCCCTCGATGAACTGCAATTCACGGTTAAGCCCGACTGCCGGTACCGGAATCTGAATATTTCCGCATGGAGTATAGATAAGCAGGCAACCGTCATACCCATGAAAAGACAAGCTGCCCTGTTCATTATCGGTCACATCATGATAGACGAAATTGCAACCAACGTCCCGGCCAATGTTCTCAAGCGAACGCGTCAGCAACTCAGTATGACCATCATAATATCTTCTTCCAAGACATATTATATTTTTTTCACCATGCTGTCGGATTTTCTGTTTGTTGTAAGCCCGCAACATTTCCCAGGCGGCCTCATGCCGCTTATTGCCGCGACGAAATTTGCCGCTGCGAATACGATATATTGTCGAAATGGATAAACCGGTCTGTTCGGATATGTCATCAAATGTCATGAAAAGCAACTTTCATTAAAGTCTTATCTAATCCCAATGTCACTATTTTAGTACGTGATGAGCATATTGTCAATACATTACATTGAGAAAATGAAAAGTTTTTAAAAGATAAAAGCAATTTCCGGTCATAATTCGGTCATTTCTATATTTAACCTGTAAAAATGATCAAAAACATCATAATCTTGAAGACACAACCGCGGATAAAAAATGCTCTTGACAGTGTGAATCTTCATGTAAACTTAGTGTTAGAGACGCAATACAACCATAACAATAGCTGTTTTCCAAGGTGTTTTTATTAGGATAAAGACATGATAAAGTGTGAAAAAGTAAGCTCTTGGTTAGATGATTATTAAAGGGGTTGATTATAATTTTTCAGCTTGTAAAATATGGACAAACCGACAAAACAGATCGTCGGTTCCGTAAAAGAATAATTGGAGAAAGAAAATGAAAAACAACCCCGTATTCGAAATCGAAAAAGAAAAAAGGAGTGGACTCATGAGTCTCGTACAAAAAATCAAAAAACTGTTCGGGCAGTCAGAAGTTGAAAGCAAGTCTTTCACACTTATTGAACTGCTGGTCGTAATCGCCATCATAGCCATCCTGGCTGGCATGCTTCTGCCGGCCCTGAATCAGGCTCGTGACAAAGGTCGTCAAGCCGCATGCGTCGGTAATGAAAAACAAATCGGCGTTGGCTTCATGCTTTATGTGGACGATCACAAAGAATTTTTTCCGCCTGCTTATTACTATAAAAACGACAGCGGAAGTTCCGGCGGTTACATGCACTGGAGCGGCATGCTCTACACCGGCGGCTACATCAGAGCCTCTAAGGTATATGTCTGTGCATCGAATCAAATTGGCGGTTTCGCGCCGACCAACTTTGACGGTTTCGTCAACGACTGGGGTGAAACGGTTACCGTCCCGAAAGTCGGCCAGACCAGCTACAAAGCCACTACCGACTGCCAGGCGCCGAGAATGTGCTACACAGTAAATGAAGTACTGTGCCCACGTAAAAAATTGTCTTCCATCACCACTCTGCAGTTGGTTAAGCTGTCAAGACTGAAAAATCCGGGTACTGAAATCCTGGTTTCCGAATACACCGACCAACTGTCATGTATTGTTGACTCTTCTGCTACCGGCGGCGCCAATGCAGTTAAATCCCATCGTCCTACCAACGGTATCAGCGATGGCGGCAGCGTCTGGGGACAGGATGATGCCGGAGCAACCACAAACCCGAAAATGCTGACTGTTGCAGAAGCAGAAGCTGCGCGTGAAACTGCTATCGGCAGTGACGGAGCCAGCGGCCAGCATCACATCGTGTACACCAAATGGGATATGCACGGCAAACAGCAAAACTATGCGTTCGCCGATGGCCATGTTGCCTCTAAATCCCTGGCTGAAACACTTGATCCCGGTAACTACCTCTGGGGAAAACGCGTCTACTGCGTACCTGGCGAACCTGAAATCGTAGAATAAGGAGGAAGGGATACCTTCCTGAAATCATCATAGATGATACCATAAACCGGGACTTGCAAAAGTTCCGGTTTTTTATTGAGCTGATTTCAAAACTCCAGTTTGAGTATTATTTTCACAGCCATCCCACAAACGGGATAACTGGAGTTGAAAGTTGAAGGTTGAAAGTTGAAAGTAAAGTCAAATACGGTTCAAAAAATTGTGACGAGACATCTATTCACTTCTGCTCAGGAAATTTAAAAACCGAACAAAGGTGGCTCTGAAAATGAAAATCATAAGCTCAAGAAAAAGTAAAAAACGTTCAAATTTAAAAATTATGGGATGATAATGTATTATTTTTAGTGTTTTTAGCAAGAAAATTTAGTCTTTTGCGCGAATGAGCATACCCGCAGGGTATGTAATTGAGCTAAAATGCTAAATTTGCCGCTAAAAATCAAAAATATCTCGAAATAGTTTTGAAATTAGCTCTATTGGAAAAGTGAAACGCTGATAAGCGGGCGGAACTTTTTCATAACGTCTTTTAAAGGCGTAACCTTACCGATGATCGCAGATTGCGGCTGTGGACCGAAACTCCTGCTGTCAACCGAAAGCATTCCACCGTCTCCAAGCAGATAGACCTGCCCGGGCGGAACTACGACTTTAACTATTCTGGCATCGGAACGACGCGCCAAAACACTTTTGCGAATATGCTCCAGCAATTTTGAATCAATCAGCATAGCCGGTTCGTTATCTGTATTCAACTGGTAAATTACATCTCCCGGCAAACCATAAATACGTTTGACGTATTTGGCTCCATGGAAATTGAATGAAACGATATCACCGCGGGCAATTGCATGACCGGATTTGCCGTAACGCTGGTCCACTACCAATAATTGGCCGCTGTGAAGAGTCGGGGTCATTGAGGGGCCGGAAACAACCGCCAGCCGGAAAGGAACAAAATAAGCAGCGATAAAAAGTGCCATTCCAGTCAAAAAAATAATCGACAGCCGTTTCAAACGGCACCTTTTTAAACTGAAATCTAACATCTTGCGACCTCTGCTTACAATTCTAAAACAATGCACTAATGCAACTCTAACACAGTTTAAACAAAAAAGCAATACTAAAGTCAAAAAAAGTTTGAAGAAATTACCGGTTAATGAAACTTGAAAATCAGCTCGTTTATGGCATCTTATATAGTTTACGACAGCTTGACAATAAAACGGGAAATTATTTATATGTTATCAGATAGAGATTATATGCACAACAAACGACCGCGTCCAAGACCTTCGGGAGGTGAAGATTTCAGCAACCGGATTATCTGGATGTTAATAGCAATAAATGCAGTGTGTTTTTTCCTCATCCCCAACGATGGAGCATTATTTTACAAACTAGCACTGTCTATACCGGGAATTCAACATTGGGAATACTGGCAGTTAATAACATCGATGTTCCTGCATGGCAACTTTTATCATATTCTGTTCAATATGTATGGTCTTTACCTCTTCGGAACCCTGGTTGTCCCGCATATCGGCAGCCATCGCTTTCTGGGATTGTATTTTATCAGCGGCATTCTTGGAAACGTCCTGTGGATGCTGGCCAACTGGTCAAATGCTCCAGTTCTCCTGGTAGGAGCAAGTGGCGGAGTTTTCGGAGTAATGCTGGCGGCGGCAATGCTTGAACCGCACCGAAAATTTTTACTGCTTATTCCACCTATTCCAATCCAGTGCAGAACAATGGTCGTTGTTTACGGTATTATTGAAATAATACTTGAGTTTAGCGGCGGGGCCAAAGATATCGCTCACCTGGCACACCTCGGCGGCATGGTTGGCGGTTACGCTTTTCTTAAAATGACGTGCAACCACTTATTACGCTGGGATATCATGGATATATTCAAATCCAAGCGCCGCGGCGGATATACCCCGCCGCAACGTCCGACACCTCCTCCACAACCCAAAAGTAGCAAAACATATGACTACAACGGCTCCAGAAGCTATGATAATAAAACCTTTACCGTCAGCAGCGACAAACCGGTATCCCGCAAGGAACTGGACCGGCTGCTGGATAAAATATCCTATCACGGCATAAACAGTCTAACCCCGGAAGAACAGGCCACGCTGAAACGAGCCCGGGAACAGATGAAAAACAGGTAAATTGCAATTTGAAAACCGAGTTATTTGACTACAATCTGCCGCAGGAGTTAATCGCGCAGTATCCGGCTGACCGGCGCGGCGAATCGAGAATGCTGGTACTGGACCGCAACTCAGGCGAAACCGGCATTCATCCTTTTTCCGATATTGTCAACTACCTGAATCCCGGCGACCTGATCGTCTGCAACAATACCCGGGTGATGAATGCCAGACTCTATGGTCACAAAGGCGGAACCGGCGACGGCGCGAAGATTGAAGCACTGTTGACCAGCGTCAATCCTTCCGGCACTTGGAAATGCCTGCTCAAACCTGGTAAACGGGTCCGTCCCGGAGTGAAAGTAAAGCTGCTGAATCGGGCAGGAAACCTGCTCCCCGAAAACCCGTCATTTACCGTGCTTGAACATTATGACGACGGAGCGTTTGAAATAGAATTTGACACCTCGGACGCTGAAAAGATGATGGAATGCTGCGGTCATGTTCCCCTGCCCCCATATATCAAACGCGGCGACGAAACCGCCGACTTTGAACGCTACCAGACGATTTTCGCGGAACGTCCGGGCGCGGTGGCCGCCCCGACTGCCGGTCTTCACTTTACCTCTGATGTAATGGATAAACTTATCGGCAAAGGCATCAAATCCACCGCCGTCACCCTACATGTCGGACCCGGTACCTTCAAACCGGTTGAAGTCGATGACGTCAAAGAACACAAAATGCACTCGGAAAACTTTGAACTATCGAAAGAAACCGCCGATTTGATCAATCAGACCCGCCAATCTGGAAACCGGGTTGTCGCCATCGGCACCACCACCGTCAGGGTACTGGAAAGCTGCGCCGCGCCTGATGGCACCGTAACCGCCCATTCCGGCTGGACCGATATTTTCCTGTATCCGCCGTATAAACCGCGCGCGGTCAATATGCTGCTGACCAATTTCCATTTACCCAAGAGTACTTTATTAATGCTGGTCAGCACCTTTGCGAGCCGGGAACACGTCATGGCGGCTTACAAGCAGGCAGCCGAGGCAAAAATGCGCTTTTACAGCTACGGAGACTGTATGCTGTTGAAGATATGAATATCCAACAATATCCAATATCCAACACGGAATATCCAAGGATGAAGGAAAGACAGGAACGAGGAATATCCAATATCCAACACGGAATGTCCAAGGATGAAGGAAAGACAGGAAGAGGGATATCCAATATCCAACACGGAATGTCCAGGGATGAAGGAAAGACAGGAAGAGGAATATCCAATATCCAACACGGAATGTCCAAGGATGAAGGAAAGAGAAAGAAAGAGAAGGAAAGAATAACTGAAGAGAACTGTGAAACGGGATTATGTCCGTGTTCGTCCGTGTTCGTCCGTGTCTGTCCTTGTTGTCCCTAAAAAAATAGAAAGAGTAAAGCCCAATGGCAACCAAAATCGAGAAAAGCTGGATACTGTACGACGTCGCCAACTCGGCTTACGTCCTGGTGGTGGTTACCGCCATCATGCCGGTATTTTTCTCAGATTACGCAGCTAAAGGTTTGGACAATGCGGACAAAGCTTTATGGTGGGGGACCGCCAATTCCCTTTCCTCCATATTAGTGGCCATTGCGGCTCCGGTCCTCGGGGCTTTTGCCGACCTCCCGGGCAATAAAACAAAATTTCTCAAAGGTTTTGTCATGTGCGGCGCGCTGACAACACTGCTGCTGCCGACTATTCAATCCGGACAATGGATTTTCGCTATTGTCCTGTTCACGATTGGCACCGGGGCATATTCCTGCGCCAATGTCTGCTACGATTCGTTACTGATCGATGTCGCCGAACCGGAGCGCATGGACCGGGTTTCGAGTCTGGGCTACGCCTGGGGCTATATCGGCAGTTGCGTCCCGTTTGTCGCGATCATGCTTGCATTTATGCTTATACCGGAATCTTACGGGATCGAAGTTACGAAAGGCGCTTTTATCCTGACCGGGGTCTGGTGGCTGGTCTTTTCGATTCCGATATTTCTGTTCGTCAAACAAAAATACAATGTCCGGCCCGAAGGAAAAATTGTCGCGGCGGCGTTCCGCTCCCTCGGCAAAACAATCCGGGATATCGCCGGCAACCGCTCTTTATTGTTGTTTATCTTAGCCTATTTTCTCTATATCGACGGCTGTGATACGATTATCCGCATGGCCACTTTGTTTGGCGACAGCGTCGGCCTGAAAACAAAAGACATGATGATCGTCCTGCTGGCAGTCCAGATAGTCGCCTTTCCCGGCGCGTTGCTCTACGGCTACCTTGCGGACAAATTTTCTGCCCGAAAAATGATCCTGGCCGCAATCGGGGTATACTGCCTGATCGTGCTGATCGGTTTTGCGATGCCACGTTTTGAAGATCCGGCAGTCAGACTCGGGTTATTCTGGCTCATCGCCATGCTAACGGCCTCATCACAAGGCGGCATCCAGGCCCTGAGCCGTTCGATGTTCGGACGGATGATCCCCCGCGAAAGAGCCGCCGAATATTTCGGCTTTTACAATATCTTCGGCAAATTCGCCGCCATTATCGGCCCGCTCCTGCTTGGTATATCAGTCAAACTGACCGGCAACTGGGGCGACGGCATCCTTGTCCTGCTGTCCCTGTTCATCGGCGGCGCGGCCCTGTTGATTTTATCCGCCAGGAAAACAAATATCAAAAAGGATGAATTTTATCGTTAATTTTCTGGAAAAATACTAAAAAGCATGGTATTTGTAAAGTCGTTTAACAATCTAATTTACGGCCTGATTCGCGCCGGAAGTAAACATTAAAACAAACGGAGTGTAAACATGAGTGTTCCTTTCAAGATCGATCTGAATGGTAAAACCGCGGTTGTAACCGGAGGAGGCGGCGTCCTGTGCAGTACTATGGCAAAGGCCCTGGCCGAATGCGGAGCTAAAGTTGCAATTCTCGATCTGCGTGAAGAAAACGCCAAAAAAGTCGCTGATGAAATCAATGCAGCCGGCGGCACCGCCATCGGCGTGGCGGCTAACGTTCTCGAACTCGACAGCTTGAAGGCCGCTGAAAAACAGGTAGTCGAGCAATTCGGTCCCTGCAACATCCTGATCAACGGCGCCGGCGGCAACCACCCCAAGGGCACCACCAGTAAAGAATATTTGACCCTTGACGACATGAAAAACAAAGCCGAAGGCCTGACCACATTCTTTGATCTTGACCCGCAAGGCATCAGTTTTGTCTTCAACTTGAACTTTCTCGGTACTCTGCTGCCGTCACAGGTCTTTTGCGGCAGCATGGTCGAAAACGGCGGCGGCACCGTCATCAATATCTCATCGATGAACGCCTTCACCCCGCTGACCAAGATCCCGGCCTACAGCGGCGCCAAAGCGGCAATCAGCAACTTCACCCGCTGGATGGCTGTACACATGTCTAAAGTCGACGTTCGCGTTAACGCCATCGCCCCAGGATTTTTCCTGACTGATCAGAATCGCGCCCTCCTCACGAATGAAGACGGCTCTCTGACTCCTCGCGGCAATACCATTATAGCGCATACCCCAATGGGCAAATTCGGAACTCCGGAAGACCTCCTCGGCACTCTGCTGTGGCTGGTTGACGACGGCGCGTCCGGTTTTGTCAATGGAACAGTTGTCGCGGTTGACGGCGCTTTCTCAGCATTCTCAGGCGTATAATTGTCTATGAGTGGAAAAGGATACAGCGCAGCTCTCGATTTTTCCGGACCGGAAGCCGCTTTCGCGGTCGCCGATCCGGCTGGAAGCATTATAATCCATGCATACAGTCCGATGCGGGGACGCGATTCATCTTCGCTGTCCCCGTGGATGCTGGGCCTGCTTCATGAAAAAAATCTTGGGCTGACCGATATTTCCCGCTGGACCGTCGGTTCCGGACCGGGCAGTTTTACCGGACTGCGTCTGGCCGCCGCCTTTGTGTCCGGCCTGACGTTCAACCGGGAAAATGTCGTCTGCCGCTGTGTCCCTACCGCTCAAGTCATCGCTGAAGCGACCGATCCCCAACCAGGCGACCGGATTGCCGTTCTCCACGATGGACGCAATCAGGAACTTTTACTGTTCGGCACCGTTTGCGGAGATGACGGACGCTGCCGGCCGACAGATGACGTCCGGGTACTGAACGCCGACAGCCCAAAGCCGGATGAATACGACCGGTTCGCGGCGCCGGAAAGAGATTTAGCGGCAATCGAACAATATATGGGAAGTGATATTATTTCCAGAACAACCCCTGTTCCCCACCCGCCTGTTGATCGATTGCTGTCCGCGCCGGGAGAATGGGATAACGATCTTACCCAACTTGTTTATATCAGACCTGCGGCTTTTGTCAAACCCAAATTTTAAGGGAGGAATATCATGGACAATCAGGAACCTGTTGATGAAAAGAAAAAAATGACCCGGAGAACAAAAATCGCCCTGGGCGTACTCCTTGGTCTGATAGTCCTCATCGTCATCAGCGTCTCAATTATCAGTGCGATGGTTTTGGGCCCGGCCGAAAAATTCGATACCCCGGAACTGACCGAAGACGCCAGAGGCCGTTGTATAGAACTTTTTAATAAGATAATGACTAAAGCCGGCCAATCCCAGCCTGGGCAGGTTTCTGAAATAACCCTTTCCCCGGCAGATGTCAATGCCATCATCGCCACCATCGGCAATGTCGATAATTTCAATAAAGTTGTTTTCGGCGGTCATCGAAATACCAGCAAAATAAACTACAAAGCAGGCTACAGTAAAGGCAAGTTCGATGTTACCTATATTGCCAATACCAAGATAAGAACCCCGTTCGGATCGCACGTGAAAATAGCTTTCTCGTGTACACCTGAAATGAATCCGGCCAGTGAGCATATTACGGTACATAACGCGTCTTTGGGAACCCTCAGCCTTCCAACCAAAAGAGTTGAAACAGATTTCAATAATGAGCTTGAAAAACGTAAAAGTACAAAATATTATAAATTGGTTCGGCAGATCATCATCAAGACCAATATTAACGATGACTACTCGATCACCATCACCTATTATCCCTATCAGTTCCGAAAAATGTTGACTGGACAATCTTTGCAGAATTTGATCTAATTCAGGATTTATTCGGAAGTCAAACATTTATTGAGTTTTTTATAATTGAAAAGACTTCTTTTGTCAGCAGTTTTCATACCTGTTTAAAGTTTACAATATTGGTAATATACCACCTTACCACATGACAGTGATTCACTATGTCTGAAACAATCTTCTCCTCGGTCTGAAAATAATTCGAAAAAAAATTAATTGAGCACTTGATATTTATCTATATAAAGTTAACTTACTACCCGCAATCCACTATATATAGTGCAACAAGAGGCGACGACACACTATATATAATGTATCACGCAGATTATTAACTATTTACATTTTTTAACCATTAACCGGTCATAAAGGCCGATGAAAAGCCTGTAGAGAGAGAAGGAGATTATAATGCCCGACAACGGTAGTACTTACAACATTTCGACTGACATCTGGAACCGCAAATACCGTTATAAAGGGGGCGAAGAATTTCCCGAAGACAAAACACCGGACGACACCATGCGGCGCGTTGCCAAGGCTTGTGCAGCGGCTGAAAAAGACAGCGAAAAATGGGAACAGGAATTTGGCGATATTCTCCGCAATTTCGAGTTCATTCCCGGCGGACGTATCATTGCAAACCTGGGGACTTCTCGTGATCAGGTAACCATGTTCAACTGTTATGTCATGAATAAAATCGAAGATTCAATCGAAGGGATTTTCGATACCGTCAAAGAATCCGCGATGACCCAGAAACAAGGCGGCGGAGTCGGCTTTGACTTCTCAACTATCCGTCCCGAAGGTTCACATATTCAGGGGTGTGGAGCCCAGTCATCCGGACCTTTAAGCTTCATGCAGGTACTTGATTCAACCTGCCGGACCATCATGAGTGCCGGACAGCGGCGTGGTGCCCAGATGGGAGTTATGCGCTGTGATCATCCCGATATCGAAAAATTCATCTCTGCCAAACGTAAGAACGAACAACTGAAAATGTTCAACCTGTCAGTCGCCATTACTAAAGATTTTATGGAGGCGGTGAAAAACAATGCTGACTGGGAACTGAAATTCAACGGCGAGGTTCACAAGACGGTCAAGGCGGCGGATCTCTGGACTCAAATAATGCGTTCCACCTACGACTATGCCGAACCCGGCTTCCTGCTGATTGACAAAATCAACGAAATGAACAATCTTCATTACTGTGAAGAAATTACCGCCACAAATCCTTGCGGCGAACAGCCCCTGCCCCCATATGGAGCATGCCTCCTGGGTTCGGCCAACCTGACCAGGTTCGTAAATAAACCGTTTACCAATAAAGCTGAGTTCAACTTCAAGCGTTTGGCTGAAGTTATCACCACTGCTGTCAGACTGCTGGATAATGTTATTGAACTCAGCAATTATCCGCTTGAAGCACAAAGGCTTGAAGCAAACTCTAAACGGCGTATGGGCATCGGCATTACCGGTCTGGCTGACGCTTTTATCTTCATGGGCATTAAATACGGTTCAAAAGAATCAGTAAAAATGGCGGAAGAAATCATGCAAACAATTTCCCATGCCGCCTACCGGTCAAGCATCGAACTTGCCAAGGAAAAAGGAGTCTTTGAAAAGTTTGACGCCGATAAATACCTTAAAGGACAATTCGTCAAAAAGATGCCTAAAGATATCCGGGACGGAATTAAGGAACACGGTATCCGCAATTCGCATTTGACCTCAATCGCGCCAACCGGAACCATCAGTCTGCTGGCCGGCAACGTTTCCAGCGGACTTGAGCCGGTATTTGCCTTCCACTATACCAGAACAATCCGCAACACCCACGAAGACGACGTTACCAAAGTTGAAATTTCCGACTACGCCTATGATCTCTATTGTAAATTCATGAATATCTCGTCAATAGCTGATAAAGATCTGCCGGAATACTTTGTCTGTTCCAATGACATCAGCCCAATTGAACACCTTGAAATTCAAGCAGCCCTGCAGAAGCATGTGGACAGCTCCATCTCTAAAACCATCAATATCCCGTCCGATTATCCTTTCAAGGATTTTGAGGACATCTATATGAGAGCTTACGAAAAAGGACTTAAAGGCTGTACCACATTCCGTCCTTCAGAGTACATCACCGGCGTTCTGGTTCGCAATGAAGACAACAAAGACAAAAAGAAGAAGGAAGCTCCGGTTGCGCCAAAACTTGGTAACGGCGTCCCCAAAAGACCTGAAGAACTTGAAGGCACCACCTATAAATTGAAAACCCCTTTGTCGCCTGATGCGTTCTATGTTACCATCAATGACCTGATCGAGAATGGAGAGCGGCGTCCTTATGAACTCTTCATCAACACCAAAAACCTTCAGCATTTCAGTTGGATTGTTGCAATCACCCGTCTGATTTCAGCAGTCTTCCGCCATGATCCTAAACCTACTTTCCTGGTTGATGAACTGAAAAGCATTTATGACCCGAATGGCGGTTATTTCAAAAAAGGCAAATATATGCCGTCGCTGGCAGCAGAAATAGGTTATGTGGTCGAACAGCACTTGGAGAAAATCGGTATTACCGGCAGTAAACCGAAAATCAAATCTAACGCCACTGTCACTGAAGTGGACAAGGATAAATCAGGTTCAAATAAAATGATCTGTCCACAATGTAATGAACGTGAATTGATCAATCAGGAAAACTGCTTAAAATGCCTTGCCTGTTCATACAGTAAGTGCAGTTGATAGCAGTACAATTAACTACTCTGTTCATTAAGGGATGCTTTCAATGGCATCCCTTTTTATTCAAGCAACTTTCGGAAGCAGTATATTGCGATGCCTTTCGGATCAAGGCCGCGACTGAGTTGTTTATTTTCCACCCGGTCGGGATCATCGAATTTGCGGGCGGTTTCACGAATGAAGAGTTTTGAGCCCAGAATAGCGCCGTCGGTAAAGTGACGGGTGCGCCTCAGAAATTTTACCGGCATCGATTCTTTGCGGCGCGCGGCTTGCTCCTCTTCGGCTATTTCGGCCGCATTCGCGCCGCATTCGGCGGCGATTATCCGGGTCATGGAACATTTGAATTCCGTATAATAATCCGCGTCGCTCCAGTTCGAGGTATCGGTATAATCAATCAATTTTTTATAGTGTTTGATAAAGTTGGCGTGGTATGCATGTTTGCCGCTGCCGCAGTAGCGTCCCCAGGTGGTGAATCGGTAATCTGCCGGATTTTCGGTCAATTTGGCCCGGACCGGGTTGAGTTCGACGTATTGCAGGCATGCTTCGAGGGCATCGGCGCCTTCAAGGATGACGCTTTTGAAACGATCAGCCCAAAGGTGGCCGATGTGGTCATAAGTCCGGTTAAAAACAACGGAAAAACGTTGTTGGTAAGCTCGCATAAAGTAGCTGATGTCGATCATTTTTTCGCCGACTTCGCGACAGAGTTTTTTATGTTTGGGTTCGATGTATGGCATTTTCTTCATTGCATAGGTAAAATCGCCTTCCATTGACTTGTAATAAGCGTTGTGGCGGGCGGCGATTTCAGCCTCAGGCGGCAGTTCATTTTTGCCCGGAGCGTAGACCACCAGATGGAAATGGTTGCCCATCCATGCCGCGGAAATGACCTCAATTAGAAAGTATTCCGTGAGATTTTGCAGCAATGTGAAGCCGTATTCCTGGTCGACTTCGGAAAACGGCAGGTCGCCTTTATAGCCGGAGACCCGGTTCATCAGGTGATAGTAGCAGCCCTGGTCCATAATTTTCATTCGTTTCATAGCAATCTCCTATTGTGTTTAAAATTAAAATAGCGCCGTATTTTAGATTGTCAAATAAAAATTAAGTGGTAATTAAAAATATATAAAGATAATTTGAAATGCTTACAAAATGACGCTATTGTAATTGAATAATAACTAATAGAGGACAAAAGATGAATACCCCCAAAATTGTGTTTTTTACCCTAGTATGCTTTTTAACTATAAAATTTAACCTGAATGCATTGGAAATAAAAGTAATAAATAATAATTGGACAGCATCCACTGATACATATCAAGCATATTCTAAGAACGGTTACCTTAACAGTTTAAAAGCATCTGGAAAAGAATTTCTTGCTCAGAATAAAGTTCCAGGCGGAAGCTATCTGTGCCATGGAACCATACCCCCTTTGGAAAAGATAAAAATGATCGGTAAGAATACCATCATCGGAGAAAATAAGTTTGGTTCGGTTGAATATAAATTCACGGAAAATGATTTATCTTGCACATTCAATAATAAATTTAACAAGACGGTAGCCTTTTATTTTATTTTGAATCAAAATATTAATACTGTAATCGTCAATGGGTCAGGTATGCTGGAAGTACCAGCAAAAACCAGCGGCAATAGCTTTAAATGGATTCATGGACAAAGTTCTATGGAGTTTGAAAGCAAGGCAAGTATTTGGGGCCCATGGAACGGCTTTCAGGTCTATCAAATCAAACCCAAAAACGGAACATCCACAACTATAAAAATTATTCCGGGAAAAGTAATGGATACTGCGAGTTTCAATAAACAGACAAAGACAACGGGGCAAATTACAATCTTCGATTACCTTGCGACAGACAAAAGCAAGCAAATACCGCTTTGTATGATCGGCGATAGTATCACCTGGGCAGGCAATGGCGACTACTGGCGTAAGGCTCTTTTGAAAAGAATGCCGAATCTGGCTTTTATTGGGACACATTCGGCAAAATACGGACTCAGTCATGCTGGCGAAGGAGGCGACAGTACAGAGCGAGTGCTCAATAGAATTAAATATATTCCGGATTGCCCATATTACAGCTTGTTGATCGGAACGAATAACAACAGTGTAAAAACAAAAGACAAAATCAAGCCTCAAGCTGAAAAGACCGCCACAAACATTATCAAAATAGTCAATGCATTATGTGAGAAAAAAGGCGTTCAAAAAGTTTTTCTATCTTCACTGCTGCCATGTTTTACCAAAAATCCACTGCGTGACGAGTGCAACAGCGAAACAAATAAAATACTCAGGGCTCAATTTACCAAGTCATTTCCATCGAATAAAGTAGTGTGGATTGAATACGAAAAACCGCTGCGCAAAATCAAAGGATGGGAGCAGAAAATTTTATTGCATCCGACTCTGGAAGGATATGATCTGATAGCCGATATTATGACACAAGCTATCACAAATACACTAAATGTTAAACCAGGAGAATGCTTGATCAAGCCGAAAAATTCCGGGGTTAGAATAGTAAATCTAATGGATAAGAAACTAACTACGGTTTGTCCAATAATCGCCGGCTGGTACACTCTTTCCTTTAAGGTTGATGCAACGTCCGGGGCCAATCCACAAGTTGTTTTGCAAGGAGTGGACCCCAATAAAAAGTTACCATTTAAACTCGTCATTCCTATAAAAGGGACCGGCAGAGTCGTCAAAAACTTTTTCACAAAATATGAACGCTATAATTATTCCCGAGACTACTTGAAACTGACCCCGGCAAATTGTAAGGTGTCCGAAATCCTTTTAGAAAAGTCGCGCCCATCAATGAAGGCATCATGCTACGGAGAAGATAGTTATATCGATACTACATCCCCGACAATGCCCGGTGAGTTGCTGGAATATACTAAATAATGAGAATCAGTTCTCAAGCTTTGCTTCAGTCATAATTTTCAGCGAAATGATTATAGATCAGCGACATATTTCCTCTTTATAATTGGAGTTGTCCAACGAACTCATTCCATTTTGGAGTTTCAATTGATGCAACAGTATGCTCCGGTAATATCTCAGTCGCTAAAGCCAGTTTGATACAGGTATCAATCAGTAAATCAGTTTCAGCTCATTCGTATAACACTGTCCCAGGTAAACGCAGTCTTCATGCCTGCTGAAACGCCATTAAACAGGTTTACTATTGAATTTTCACCAGGAAACGCTCGAAAGACAAAGGCACGACCAAGGAATGGTCTGCTATCAATGTAAAGAACGTGAAGAAGCACCCCGCTTGCTCAGTCAACAAATGCTGCAGATCGAGGCCCCATAAAAAGAACTCAAAAGGATATCTTACCGACATCATTTTTTGTGAAATCAATCGCTTTTTTCAAGGGAGATGTAAACTATTTGACAACCGGCCGAATCATCGGCGACATCATCGCGTGAAATAAACAGAACTTTATCTCCGGCGGCATTTAACTGGGGATGCGGATGGTGTATTTGTAATTTATTAGAAGTTTTAATAGTGTTCAGAAGCTGTTTATGGTGATTTATCAAGTCATAAAGGATTATATCGGAACGATTCTCAGTCCGTCGGGATGCACGTCCCCACCACATTGTGTCCATCACAAACCTGGAGCCAGCGTCATTGGCAGAACAATGCCAGTAATCATCTCGATCAACAAGTTCAAGCGTTCCCGACTCCGGATTGACCAGTACCAGACCAAAATCTATTTCTGAAACCGGATAGCGGACAGCTGCCACCCCGCTCCCGGCAACCTTTTCGTGACCGATGAATTCAACAAGCTGACCGTCTGCGTCATGTATATGCCGATAAAGACAGCGGATATCTCCTGTATTGATTTGAAAAACATTGAGCCGGTCCGGAACTCTTTTAGTTTCGCCTTCATGGGCAAAAAGAATACTTTGATTGCCTGCCATAAACTGAAAGTGAGTACTGAAAAAAGGCAGTTCCCGGCTGATAACTTGTTTACAAGAAGCTATATCCAGTACAAAAATATTACTTTTTTCCGGTTCCCCGATGTGCGGCGTCTCCGAAGCATAACAGCCGCCGCTCAATAACCGGTGGTCATGACTGAGACAAAGCGGCCCGCCGAACCAATGTTGCTCCGGAATCCGGAAAAACTCATCGATGCAGCCGGAATCAATATCCACCTTATAAATCACATTACCGGACGGGATATAAAGTTTATTCTCCGAAGGATTTAACACACTTGCCAGCATATCACCTTCCTTGACTGAGACATTCTCATGCTCAAGAAAGCTCAGATCGACAATCTTTTCAGACCGTATTTCAGCAGGAAAATAACGATAAAGCGCCGAATTTGTTCCCTGCTCGGTTTCGGAAAAATAAATAAAAAACTTATCATCCGCGCCCCAGGGGGAGTTTGTATAATAAGGCAGAAAGTTCCGATTGCAACGTTTGCCCACTGTTTGTTTAAAACACTTCATTACCGCCCCCTGTACGCTCGATTGTTATCAGTCATAATTTTCCGCACATGAATTATAGCTAAGCGTCATACCATTCCAATTGACCCGACAAATATTATATTCAACCACTACTTCCGGCACCGTCGCTGACACTTCCTCATCAATTCTCAATAACTCCATTCCGCCCCCAAGTATCAGGCGAGTCGATGAGTCAATAAACAAAGTGATTTCGGCTCCATCATGAATCACTGCTTCAACGTAAACTGTATCTCCGTCTTTACCGTTCCGCCATAGCACCGGGATACCGTTAAAATCACCGGGGAATGTTTTAACGGCGGCTTTCCAGTTACCGCAAATCAATTCATTGTGCTCATTTACCTGCGCATTCCGACCGGTCAACTCGTACCTGACAATCAGTTCCCTGAACCTGAAAATGCCGTCTTCAGGTTTATCAAGATGAATATGAAAATCTCCGCGGTCAGCAAAGAAATTTATTCCGGTTATAATTTTATTCCTGTCCTGAACGTTATGTAATCCCCCGGAAGAAAAATCTTTTCCGTCTTTAAGCATTCTCAGACGCAATACGGCGGGATTTCCTGCCTCATCCAGCCAATATCCGATTAAAGGTCTGCGCTGAGTCCAGAAACATTCACGATTAATACTGCCAAGGGTAACTTCTTCATTCATCCAGGTAGTGCCACATACAGAACCGGGATAACTGTCGCGTTTAATAAAAGTATCACACTGAATTATTTCCGTTTCCGGTAGTTTTTTGAAACGGTTTACGTAGTCGTCCGGGCATGGTAGAGGAATAACTGTCTCCTCAACCTGATCATACTCGAATTCGAAAACATCTTTCCCTGAAACGGCCCATTCAAGATATGTTTGTGTGCCTTGTTTTAAGAGATCGCTGTAGGCTCTGCTGTGCGGGCCGGCCAGTTGTCCGGTTGCGGGATGATAGTGCTCAGCCAGGCATTTCCAGACATAGCGCCGTAATTTATCGGCACATGCAACTATATCAGGATCGTCAACCAATTGGATAATCCGTTCAAACTCATGCAGCGCAACAAAGGTATAACACGGGCTGTTATATTCATTTAAGCCCCCCTGCTCCATCGTGTAATCGTAAAATGCGTTAAGCCTGATCCGGGCATAATCCAACAGTCTTGGTTCATTTAACAGTTCCCCGGCCACGGCGGTTACTACACTGCCCATGATTGCGATATTGGTGTAGTGCGGCTGCATATTGCGTCGGAATATCGACCAGGCGGCATGACCGATCCCGGCCTCGGTTTTCCGACGCAGGTCATCAGGAAGTTCAGAACCGAACTCTTTCAAAACGTGTCCGAGCGCGGCACCGATAAAATCGGCCCAGTTCCAATCCGGCGGCGACATCTGATCGAGCGGCTCCTCGTACAGCCACGACCATATTCCATAGGTAGCGCTGTAAGGATTAGTATCCTGCAGCAATAATATTTTCGCAATAATATCAAAGGCACGCCGCTTCAATTCATTATCGCCGGTCCGAAGCAAATGGACGGCATAAGATATTGAATTACGGGTTCCATGCACCCAGGTGCCGGTAGATACTTTTGAGTGATAGCCGTTGCTGGAAAAAGTTGTTCCCAACAGGCATATATCAGGATTGTAATCACGATCCGCTTTTAGCATAAATTCAGGTAAGTTCATTGAAAAATCCATTCTTATTAAAAAAACACGCTGCAGAAATATACAGCGTGATGTTTCATGTTCAATTGCTGATGCGATTATTTAATCACGGCCCAGCCGAATAAAGACGGATCTTTTGATTCACCGATGCCGCCAAAGCGTTTAATCCAGCGAACCCGTCCCATCCGGTCATCTTCATTGACCAGGAAGGAGAAGCGGAACGGCACACCACGACCGGTTTTAATACCGAGATAAGCCAATGGTAATGAAAAGCGATAAACTGTAAGCTTATTCTTCTCACGAGTTATTTTAACCGGCACTTTCCAGCGTCCAAGAAGTTTTTTATCGGGAGTGATGTGACACCATATTTCAGAGCCTTTTGACGTCTTTGCCAGGGTCAATTCCGTATGGACCCCACCTTGTGACATAGTGGCAAACTGGAGCGAATCCCCGCGCCAGATATCCGTACCGGTTCCTTTGGCACAATGTATATCATCGATCACCCTGACAACAACCTGCAAGTTTTTGCCGTCGCAGGTCATTTGTAATTCAGCCGACAGATCATCCGGACCTTTCCAGCGCGGAATCGCCGGATCATAAGTCATTTCCCTGACACAGTCCAAAGTGGCTGCCCGGAGTTTACCCGGATTATTTTCAGGTACTTTGTAAGCAACATTGATGGTGACCGGCACCGGAATACCCCTTGCAATGCCTTTACCAGAGAATATCGCCGTATAGTTGAGGGTAAGAGGCTTAATTGGAGCATTCGCGGCAACTTGCGCTTTAACTTTAAGAATTCGGGTTGACTTTGGTGCGATTGCAACTGCGGCTGCGACCTGCTGGTTCTCGTTAATAATCTTGACATTGACGGATTCAGACCACGGATTGCTGACCGCAAACCGGATATCAACCTTGTCTCCGGGGTCGGCGAAAACCTGTTCAGCCAGTTTTACCAGAGAAACTTTACCTTTGAGCGCCCCTTCGGGTATTCGTAAATAAAACGGCTGCTTCATTGATTTAATATCGACAATGCCGTTTTTTGCTGGAATAAGTTTTTCGCCACCGAAGAAATCCACCATAATGACCGGTTTGTCTGTTTTCAGGCTGAAAAGGAAAGTATTGCCGTCAATTTTCGGCCAGCAAACATAAACCACCTCGGAACCTCTGGTAAACCGGTATGAATCCATCGCCGGATCTAGTTCAGCATAACGGCCGCGACCGGTCCCGGCAAGCTGTTTGATTAAATTAGTGTATGCGACGAATGACGGCTTGGGTTGATTATCGCTGGTTATCAGGCCGAAAGAATCATCCGCACCTTCATCCATATCCCAGTAATCCTGCAAAGTGAACCAGATATAAAATTCGGTATTTCGGGACTTTGCGTAGGTCAGTTTTTTGACCAGGACTTCGGCCTGACGCTTAATTGAAGGCACCTCATAGCCGCTGCGTTCACCACTTTCGGTATTGCATACCGGCGCATTTATACCTTTTGCGGACAACCATTTATCCAACTGAACATCACGTTCGGTATAATTCAATAATGAACCGTGAGCATGGAAAGAAGCGACGTCATAGAACCCCTTACTCTTCCAATACATATCGCGGGAAAAATTCTTCTTCTCCTTTGGATGCTTTATGGTCACTCCTCCGGTCGTCACCTTGAGTTCCGGATTCTGTTTTTTCAAACTGGTATATGCAACCTTCATGCATTTGAGGTAATTATCAAGGTTGTCCCGAAGAAAGCCGATATCCGGTTCGTTCCACCATTCCAGATATTTGATGCCGGGATGGTCTGCTGTAAACCGACCTATCCGGGTCATGTGTTCGGCAAATTTATCCATCTTATCCGGCATCCTGCGATAATAATAAGGCGTGCTTTGCACCCAGCGCGGGGATGATTCTATATAGCTGATACAAACGAGAATTCCCGCATCTAATATCGGCTTCAATTGCCTGATGGCGGGAGCAAAATTCACCGATTTCTCAACCCCGTCAAGCCGGCTTCCGGTCGTCCCGTAACGAACAATATCAATCCCCAGCGCTTTCAACCAGGTCAAATGGAGGTCATTTTCAGCCGGGCCGTTCCAACTTGTAGTATCCTGCACGCCAAAATACATTGGCTTGTGATTCAATCTTTTGCCATTAGGAACGTAAACCGCAAACCAGCCCTGAAATTCATTATTGATTTTTTTACAGGTAATGTTGACTTTAGTATAATAAGCCCCTATCGGATGTTTGCCGATGCTGAAATCTGCAATACTCATCCCGCCACCATCAACATCTATGACCTTTTTCGACTCATAAACTTTTCGATCATTGTAACCGAACACCTGAAGTTTTACCGTTGCTTGAACATTTTTTGACATTCCGTTGCGGATAAGATATGAAAGTTTGACATCTTTTCCAGGCGCGTGACTGATAGTGCGGTATACCGGTTTAACAGTCAGGCGATTTTTACGGCTGACATCACCGCATAACGCGATATCATCAATCAGGATATATCCTTTCTTCGCACCGTTAAAAGCAAAGATGACCCGATGCAACCGGACCGGAAGCTCCATTTTATTATCTTTCAACGCAAGACGGTAATTCTGCCACCCCTGCCCTTGCAGAGTCACAAACGGGGTATAAATATTCTTTCTTTTTGCGTCCCTGAGAATGAAACGGACTTTGACATCCTGTCCCATGCGATTGGCGGCAAACTCAATCGCGTCGGCATAAACTGAGGCCGCGGCCAATACTTTGTATCGCTCAAAACCGGATACAGCATGCTTCCCGGTAAAATCATAACTAACAACTCCGGCATAACCGTCGGGCCGGTCTTTACACGGCGCGCCGCAAAGCGATTGATTAGCGGAAAACCAAGTACCGGGACGATGTCCTGAGCTTTCGCGGCTTCGCCAGGTTCCGCAATCGGTAAAATCCTCTATCACTGCTTTATCGGCAAAAAGTGAGAAACCAAGACACAATGAGGTCAAAGAGAGCAAAAAGAAACGCATATTATTATCCTTTATTCGACAGGTTCTATTTCGCCAAGCCATTCAGGAGAGACGACGGTATTGTAGATTCTCAGTTCATCTATTTCAAGCGACACTGATGAATGCTTCTTCAAACGGCCGACAGCTAGATTCTGAAAAGATGCCAGCGCTCCGGGTTTAACTTTACGAACCGTGGCCTTGCCGTCAACGTAAACCGTAAACTGTCCGGCTTTGGCATCGTAAACCATAGCAACTTCCTTGAACCCGTCTTTGAGAGCATAAGTATAGACGGATGAATTGCCGAACTCCTGACCTTTGGCCGACCAACCGAATAGGCGCATATTGTGTTTTGCGTTAAACATCAGGGACAGGGTTTGTTGTTTCCAATCGGCGCCGTATTTGGAATTCAGAAGCCCGAGAAAGAAACAGTCGCGACCTGGAGTTCCGGTGATTTTAATTCTGGCCCAGACCGTCACGCCATCGGTAAGATCAGGCATCGCCTTACTGTTGACAGAGCTCGCAGTAAATAATGCATGACCGTTCATTACCAGCTTGCCGTTGGCGAAATCAACTTTTGTTTTGTCGTCTTTCCAGACATTCTGGAGTTTATATTTGCCGGAATCGTCAGAGAGTACCTTTGCATTATCTTTGGAATTAAAGGTCCAGCGCGCCACAAGTTTCCGGGTAAAATCAGCTTGAACATTTCCCAGGATTACAAGGGAAACAAAAAATGCGATTAATATCTTCGACATACAACCTCCTCAGTACAAGTAATTTTGATAAGCCATTTGATTACGGATAACGTCTGAAACGTGCAGATCCAGCCACAAGACATTTTTCCGGTTGTCATGACGAAAATCAGGTTCGGTATCGCCAGTGCTGTTGGAATCATTGTAATAAGTGCCGTTACGAATCGTATGATAGGTATTATTAGTGGTCTTGAACGGACCAAGTTCACTGATAAACATGATCCTTGAACGGGAGATGCCTTCGGCCTTGCTAGAGGGTCTGGCACAATATGAGCCTGAGTCAGTTGTCCCGCGTCCAACCGCAACCGGCCGGAATCCGTAATAATTTTTTAAATAACCGAAACCGTTAACCGCATAAGACCGGGTATCGCGCGTCAAAAGCAGACGTTTGGGACACTTCAACGCGCCACGGTTCCGTTGATTACTGGCCATATCCCAACTGGTAGGTTTTGTTGTGTCGCCCAGGTACGGCAGGATTTTTGCGTCCCAAAGATGCTCATTGAAGCCTTCCGCTGTGGTAAATGCTCCGGGGGTGTAATAAATATAATCATCAGCATAAAGAGCTTCCGCCGTCCCCAACTGTTTAAGATTGTTTGTACATGCTATCTTGTGTGCCTTGTCCCGGGCTTTATTTAATGCCGGCAGCAGCATGCTGGCCAGAATCGCAATGATCGCAATCACAACCAGGAGCTCAATCAATGTAAATTGTTTTGACATCCTCATTTTCGGTTCTCCTTTTTAATGTTATTGTTGCTTGTAATATGATAATGAATTAATATTCATTTTTATACTTTTCCGAAACCAACCGCAAAAATCAATCGTCAGATTTCATTATGGATTCGCCCCAGAATATTTCTGACCCTTCCGGGCGATATATAAGTTTGCCCGGGTATTTTTTTTCAGCAGTCAAATCTTTAATTATTTGACCGATCATAGGACCTGGGTCCGGAGAAACTACGGTACAAAGAGCCGGCGTCATCATTTTAGCCCGATTATATTCTCCAAAACTGAAAACTGAAATATCGATTCCAACCTTAACTCCTTTTTCCCAGCAGGCACGATAAACACCAACCGCCTGTTCAACAGTAGTGCAGAATATTGCATCAGGAATTTCCGATTGATTCAAAATATCCATAGTCAAAGCGTAAGCGGGAGGACCGGGCTGTTCAAATGCTCTGACTGGCGAACTATGCAAGATTCCGTCAGCACCATATTTATTAAGACATTCTTTCCAGATAGCAAGACGTCTCCTGACATCATTACCCAGTGGTTGAGTATTCAGACAGTCAATCCGTTTGTGACCAGTACCGATCAAATTTGCAAGCACGTCATCAAGCATTGATAACTCAGCCCCAAGCAATGAATGAAGTTTTAACTCCGTCATATCATGGAACAAAACTACAACTTTACCGGAAAGTTTTTTCAGACGTTCGACCAGCATTGGACCGGGATCTCCAGGCAGCATCATAAATATCAGATCAAAATCCCCATCCAGAGCTTCAGTTATAATCGGATCGTCGTTATGAGCATAAGCCACTATTCTCAATTTTCCTTCGGCTGCATCAACTTCTTTTCTGATATTGGAATGCCATTGATTGAAACTCCAGAACGGAGTTATCAGGGCAACCATCGGACCATTGTTTCTGCTGCTTTCTCCGGCGACCTGAAGTCGACCGGTACTTAAACGCTCCACCAGCCCTAGATCGATCAGATGTTTTACCGCCTGGCGGGCAGTCAGATAACTCACGCCCATTTCACCCGCCAGTTTTTGAGCTCCGGGCAACGTTGAAAAAGCATAATCACCGCGCTGAATTCTGCGTTCAAATGACTTTGCAATTTCAATGTATTTGGGTTGTTTCATCTTTTTTTAAACTCGTTAATTATATATTGAAAACCATATATACAGTTTATAGTATATATTGCATTTTGTCAATAGCTGATTAAAAAAATTTCATAAAAAACTGTTTTTCAGGCTTGAAATTCTTATGTTTCCGGTATTTATTACAATATGATTTCAATTAAATTGAATGAGAAAAATAGAATGAATTACGCACACGTTGAAAAAAATTATTTTTGGTTTTGGTGGCGCCGGCAGTCAATTCGCCGGGGGCCAGTCGTGTGACGTACCCCTGAAAGTAAAGAGATAATACAACGCGGATTGACTTATTTTAAGACAATCCGCGTTTTTTATTAATAAAATCTGTGCAAAAATAAATTTATATAACTATAATAAAATAGAATTAAGGAGCAAGATACTCATGCACAAACCAAATTTAAAAGAATTCAAAGAACTGGCTAAACAGGGAAGTTTGATCCCGGTTTACAAAGAGCATCTGGCCGATATGGAAACTCCGGTATCCGTACTTAACCGGATCCGCCACAGCCAAAATGCTTTTCTGCTCGAATCGGTCGAAGGCGGCGAACACTGGGCCCGATATTCCTTTCTCGGTTTTAATCCTTACGCGATGTTTACGGTTGAAGAAGGCATTCCTTATCTGACCAGGCGCGACGGCAGCCGTGAGGCACTGGAATTCGGAGCGGACGGTCCGCTTTCAGCTTTGCGGGAAATTATTAAAGATAAACCGGTCGAACTGCCGGAACTGCCGCCGCTTTTCGCGGGCGCGGTCGGTTATATGGGCTATGAAACGGTGAATGAATTTGAACGTCTGCCTGAACCGAAACAAAAACTTAACGGCCCGACATCATGTTTTATGCTGACTGACGAAATGGCGGTATTTGACAATGTCCGGCATACGGTGAAGATTGTCGCCAGCGTGCGTCCCGCGGACTTTGAATCGATTGAGGCCGCTTATGACGCTGCTTGTACCCGAATCGATGCGATTGAAGATCTGCTGCGGAGTCCGGCGGAATCGCCGGAATCAAGTTCTGACAGTGAAATCAAGCTTACTTCCAATATGACGCGAGAAGAGTTTAAGTCCATGGTTGAAAGCGGCAAAGAATATATCGTCAAAGGTGATATTATTCAGGTTGTACTCAGTCAGAAATTCAGTACCGAGTTAACGGTCGAGCCGATCCAGATTTATCGGGCATTACGCCTGATCAATCCGTCTCCTTATATGTTCTATCTGAAATTTGCCGACCGGATTCTGATCGGGGCCTCTCCGGAAGTAATGGTCCGCCTGACCGGCGACCGGGCAGAAGTCAGACCGATTGCCGGAACCCGTCCGCGCGGCGCAACCGAACAGGTCGACCGCAAACTGGCGGATGACCTGCTGAGCGACGAAAAAGAACGAGCGGAACACCTGATGCTGGTCGACCTCGGGCGCAACGACCTTGGAAGAACCGCCGTTCCTGCCAGCGTCAAAGTACGTGAATTCATGACAATCGAACGTTACTCTCACGTCATGCATCTGGTTTCCAATGTCGAATCTATTCTGGATCGTAAATACGACGCTTTTGACCTGGTAAAAACCACGTTCCCGGCCGGAACGCTGTCAGGTGCACCGAAAATCAGGGCCATGGAGATCATTCATCAGCTCGAACCGGAACCGCGCGGCGTTTACGGCGGCGCGGTCGGTTATTTCAACTGTAACGGCAACATGGATATGGCGATCACAATCCGGACCCTGGAAGTTTACAACAACAAGATTTCGGTTCAGGCCGGAGCCGGTATCGTCTACGATTCAAACCCGGATAAAGAATTTGAAGAAACCGTTCACAAAGCCAACGCGGTTGTCAAAGCGCTTGAATCAGCCGCCAGAAACCTTGAGATCATTTAATTAGAAATTAGAAATTAGAAATGATGGAGATAATATTATGATACTGATGATAGATAATTACGACTCGTTCACCTACAATCTGGTCCAGTACCTCTACATGTTGAACCAGGAAATCGAAGTACACCGCAACGACCACATCACCGTCAACCAGGCGCTGGAAATGAAACCTGATTGCATCTTTATTTCCCCCGGTCCGGGGCGTCCTGAAGATGCCGGCATAATTATCGACCTGATCAAAGCCGCGGCGGGGCACATCCCGATCATGGGCGTCTGCCTCGGACATCAGGCTATCGGCCACGCCTTCGGGGCCAAAGTAATTCAGGCCAAACGGATCATGCACGGTAAAGTTTCCGAAGTGGAACACGATGGAAAAGGCGTGTTTTACCGCATCAACTCCCCGTTGAAAGCGGTGCGTTATCATTCACTGGCGCTGGAGGAAGCCACCCTGCCCGATTGTCTGGAAATTTCGGCCCGGGCCGAAGACGGCGAAATAATGGGGGTTCGCCACAAAGAATTCCCGATCGAAGGTATTCAGTTTCATCCGGAATCGGTAATGACTACATCCGGTAAAAGACAAATGGCGAATTTCATCGCCAATTTGATAAAGTGACAAGGGGTGGATTATGATAAAAGAAAAACTTGAAAACCTGATTGCCAGACGCGACCTCAGCGCGGACAGTATGTGCGAGGTCATGAACAAGATTATGAAAGGCGAGTTGACCGAGGCCCAGATCGGCGCGTTCATCACCGCCTTGCGAATCAAAGGAGAAAGTATTGAGGAAGTCGTCGGCGCGGCCAGAGCCATGCGCCAGAACGCCACTTTCATCGATGCCGGCGCCGGCGCGGTGATCGACACCTGCGGAACCGGCGGCGACGGCTCCAACACATTCAATATTTCCACCACCGCCGCCTTTGTTACTTCCGGCGCGGGAATCACGGTCGCGAAACACGGCAACCGCAGTATAACCAGTAAATGCGGCTCGTCCGAGGTTCTGGCCGCGCTTGGCGTGAATCTGAATGCCGAACCGGTGGTCATGGAACAATGTATCCAGGAACACGGTATCGGCTTTCTTTTTGCCCCGAAAATGCATCCGGCCATGAAAAATGTCGCGCCGGTACGCCAGCAGCTCGGCATCCGGACCATTTTCAATATGCTTGGTCCGTTAACCAATCCGGCCGGTGCGACCGGTCAGGTTCTCGGCGTATTCTCACCGGTATTGACCGAGATGTTCGCCGCCGCCTTACGCGAACTTGGCTGCCGCCGCGCGCTGGTGGTTCACGGTAATGACGGTCTTGACGAAATAACCTGTACCACCTCGACCCGGATAACCGAACTGCGCGACGGGCGTATAAGGACATTCGAATTCTTCCCCGATCTGCTCATCGGTGACTACTATCCGAAAGAAGACATCATCGGTGGCGAAGCGGATGAAAACGCCGAAATAACCAAAGCAATCCTGACCGGCAAGGAACAGGGCGCGCCACGGAAGATCGTCCTGCTGAACGCCGCCGCCGCGATTGTTTCCGGCGAAATCGCCGACTCCCTCGATGAAGGCGTCAAACTGGCTGAAGAGTCTATCGATTCCGGCGCCGCCTATGAAAAACTGCAACGGCTTGTGGAGTTCTCAAACCAATGACCATTTTAGATGAAATAATTGCGAAAAACCGGACGTTGCTTGAACAGCAAAAGCAGCAGATACCGCAAACCGAAGTAATTGCCGAAGCGGAAAAGGCTCCATCACGCCCGTCTTTTAAAGCCGCGTTCGCGGAACCGGAAAAAGTACGGATTATCGCTGAAATGAAAAAAGCGTCACCCTCTAAAGGCTTGATCCGGCCGGATTTCGACCCGGATTTTTTATCCAGGGCAATCGAACGCGGCGGCGCGGCGGCAATGTCGGTGCTGACCGAAAAGTTATATTTCAAGGGCGATCCGGAATATCTTAAAACGGCGGTCCGCAACACTAATATCCCGATTCTGCGCAAGGATTTCATCTTTGACGAATACCAGATTTACGAAGCCAAAGCCTGGGGCGCGTCCGCCATTCTGCTGATCGCCGCCGCCCTGCCCCAAAGCGAACTGCAAAAACTTTTTGACTGCGCAACCGGATTGGGTCTGGATATATTGTGTGAAGCGCATACTCGCGATGAAGTTTTGACCTTGCTGGACGTCGGCGCGGAAATAATCGGCATCAACAGCCGCGACCTCAAGACCTTCAAAACCGACCTGAAGGTTGCGGAGACGATGATTCAAACCATCCCGGACACCCATGTTAAAATTGCCGAAAGCGGCATCAACACCGCTGACGATATTAAAAATTTACTGCGAACCGGAGCTTCAGGTTTCCTGATCGGCGAATCCATTATGCGGGAAGCCGATCCCGGCGAGGCTCTGGCAAAATTGATTGAAGAGGCGCGAAAATGAATGATATACAAGTCAAGTTCTGCGGGATAACCAGGCTGGAAGACGCTCTATTCGCAACCGCGGCCGGAGCGTCGTATCTCGGGTTTATCTTCGCAAAAAAATCGCCGCGCTATATCTCGCCGGAACATGCCGCCGCAATTATCAGGCTGCTTCCGGATAATGTGCAAAAAGTCGGCGTATTCGTTAACGAACCGCTGGACTCGGCTCTGGCGATTGCCAAACAATGCGGTCTGGACATCTTTCAACTGCACGGCGACGAATCGACGGAATACGCGGAAGCTGTCGGGACCGACCGGGTCTGGAAGGCATTTTCCTTAAAAGAAGCAAAACAACTGGATGAGGTGTGCGGTTTTCCGTGCCAATATGTGTTGACCGACTCAGGTAATTCGAGTCAACGCGGCGGCACCGGTAAGACCTGCGATTGGTCGCTGGCCCGGAAGGCCGCTTCGCAAAGACCGCTGGTATTGGCCGGCGGACTGTCGCCTGACAATATCAAAGAGGCATTAAGCGAAGTCAGACCGGATATCGTCGATGTCAACAGCGGCGTGGAGACAGCACCGGGCATTAAAGATCATGAGAAAATAAAGCAAGTAATGACTATTATCAATAAATTCAACCAGGAACAGAAAATGGAAAAAACAAAAGGCAAATACGGCATTTACGGCGGCCAGTTTGTGGCGGAAACGCTGATGCCGGCGCTTCATGAACTGACTGAAGCATATGAAGCGGCGATAAAAGATGAAGCGTTTATGGCGGAGTACAGATATTATCTGGAGGATTACGTGGGCCGCCCCTCCCCGCTGTATTTCGCGCAGCGCCTGACCGAATACTGCGGCGGCGCAAAGATCTATTTAAAACGCGAGGATCTCAATCATACCGGAGCCCATAAAGTTAACAACACCATCGGACAGGCCCTCCTGGCTAAGCGCATGGGTAAAAAACGCCTGATCGCCGAAACCGGCGCGGGGATGCACGGCGTGGCCACCGCCACCGTCGCGGCCCTCTTCGGCTTTGAGTGCGACGTTTTTATGGGCAGCGAGGATATTCACCGTCAGGCCCCGAACGTCCAGCGTATGCACGCTCTGGGAGCTAAAGTGATTGCGGTCGACTCCGGCGCGGCAACATTGAAAGACGCGATGA
Organism: Victivallales bacterium; assembly: GCA_963676655.2. GTDB lineage: Bacteria > Verrucomicrobiota > Lentisphaeria > Victivallales > Victivallaceae. Next base: position 392,350 of record CAXXKX010000005.1, read on the forward strand.
ATGAAGCCCTGCGCAACTGGGTTGCAACCGTCGACGATACTTTTTACGTGATCGGCACCGTGGCCGGACCGCACCCCTACCCGGAAATGGTCCGGGAGTTTCAAGCTGTAATCAGCACCGAAGCCCGGGAACAATGCCTGAAAAAAGAAGGCAGACTCCCGAATGAAGTCATCGCCTGCGTCGGCGGCGGCAGTAACGCGATGGGTATCTTCGCCGGATTCATCACGGACCCGGACGTAGAACTTATCGGCGTTGAAGCCGGCGGCTCCGGCATCCACACCGGCATGCACGCCGCCAGCATCTGCGGCGGCAGAGTCGGCGTCCTCCACGGCTGCAGAACCTATCTGCTACAGGACAAACACGGCCAGATCATCGAAACCCATTCGGTTTCCGCCGGTCTGGATTACCCCGGCGTCGGCCCGGAACATTCATACATGGGCGACACCGGACGGGCCAAATATGTGACAATCGACGACGACGAGGCAATAGCCGCGTTTGACCTGTTGTGCCGGATGGAGGGCATTATTCCGGCGCTGGAATCATCCCACGCGCTGGCCCAGGCAATCAAATCAGCTCCGAACCGCGGTAAAGATGACATTCTCATCGTCAACCTGAGCGGCCGCGGCGACAAGGATATGGACAACGTCCGCGAATACAAAGAAAGCAAGGCGAAATAATCATGGATAGAATAAAAAATACATTTGAAACATGCAATGCGGAAAACCGCAAAGCTCTGGTAATGTTCGCGGTCATGGGCAATCCCGATCTGGCGACCAGCGAAAAATTGATCGTGGAAATAGCCAAATCAGGCGCGGATATAATTGAACTTGGTGTTCCATTCTCCGATCCGATGGCGGACGGACCGGTCATTCAGACCGCCGGGGTAAAGGCGCTTGAAACCGGAGTAAACCTCCATCAAATAATCGAAGCCGCCGCCCGTATCAGACAGCAGACCGAAGTTCCGCTGGTACTCTTTTCCTATTATAACCTGATGACCAGCTACGGTCTCGAAGAACTCGCGTCCGACGCGAAAGACGCGGGAATTGACGCTATTCTGGCGGTTGATGTACCTTTTGAAGAATCCGGCGAACTGCGTCCGGTGCTTGACCGTTACGGCCTGCACCTGATCCCACTGATCGCCCCGACCACCCCGCTGGAACGGGCCGCGATGATTCTGGAACATGCGACCGGATTCGCTTATTACATTACCGTCAAAGGCGTTACCGGCGCCCGGGGCGAGCTGCCGAAAGATTTGACTGAGCGTATCAGCGAACTGCGCAAGATCAGCCCGATCCCGGTTGTCGCCGGTTTCGGCATCTCATCCCCGGAAATGGCGAAGACTGCCGGCGAACATGCCGATGGCGTGGTAGTCGGCAGCGCCCTGGTCCGCATAACGCTGGACAACCCTCCGGCGGAAGCTATCCAAAAAGGCGTTGAATTCACCGCCGGTCTGGCCGGAGCGTTAAAGAACTGATTTTTTGCACCGAACCATTGACAAACGACTACCAATGTTATATCTTAGTTATGACAATGTATTAACATCTATTCTGTCAAAAATGACATGATAAATATGATAACTAAAGCGACGGATGAGTGACGGACCGGTAAAAGCGACAAATGGTCAAGCCAGGTTGTTTGAAAATCAGAAAAGTATAGACTTTTTATCCAGCCGATAAAAAGTCACAGGTCTTTTGGAGTGCGGCTTGATTAAGCCGCTTTGAGATTGGAATTAGCCAATCATTGGAGGTGCTCCAAGGCAATCAGCCATGGCCGCAGCGGTCGCGACATCGTCGCGAAACATCTTCGTAATGTTTGCAGACCGCTGTGCCAAAGCAGCTTAATCAAGCCGCACTCCAAAATTGCCAGCGATATGATTGGGATTTTATATGCGACTTATGCTTTTATGATTGAACTTTTCACGCAAACACAGCAGGAAATAGACAAAACAGATAACCATAAAGGATCAGATAATGATTAAAACTCTGAAAAAACATGGAAACAGCATGGCTCTGGTGATCGAAAAACCGATACTGGATCTGCTTGGCGCAAATGCCGATACCGCATTCGACATAACAACGGATGGTCAAGCGCTTATTTTGACGCCGGTGAACGATATGGAACGTAAAGACGCGTTTCAAGCCGCCTTGAAAGATGTTAACAAAAAATACTCTAAAGCATTACAAAAACTTGCCGAGTAAATCATGGAGTTAACATTTCTTTCTATCGCCGAGGTTATCGAAATCCATCATAATCAGATATTGCTGTATGGCGGAGAATCCGGTATTCGTGATATGGCGTTGCTCAAATCGGCACTTGGGATGCCGCCGGCAACATTTGACGGCTGGTTTCTGCATTCGGATATTTATGAAATTGCCGCGGCTTATCTATATCATCTAGTGCAAAACCATCCATTTGTCGATGGGAACAAAAGAGCCGGAGCGGTATCGTGTCTGGTATTTCTGGCCTTGAACGGCTATGATTTCAATGCTCCGGAGGACGATTTCGCGGAAATGGTCATTGCGGTTGCAAGCGGAACACTATCGAAGCCGGAAATAACCGCATATATAAAAAAATGGACAAACAAAACATAAATACGGAAAGATAAATATCATGATAATCATCCTCAAACATGATGTCACCGAGCAACAGATCAACGACGTTGTGACCATGATCCGCAATCGCGGCCACGTTCCGAAAGTTGCCGGCGGCATCCGGCAGAAAGTGGCCTGGGCTCCGGCTCAAACCGGGAATCTGGAAGCGCTGGAAATTCTGCGCGGGCAGCAGCATATTGAAGATGTGCTGCCGCTCAAGGACAACGGAGTTGAAAAAATCGCAGTATTGTTCAGGCCGAATGTCCCGGCTGAAAAGATCGAAGATACGGTAAAGATGATCAAGAGCATGAAACTCGACTGCGAGCTGGGCGAATCAACCCGCCGCATGATTATCGACTCAGCCGGAGATCAGTTGATGGACACGTTCCGGATGCTGCCGTTCGTCGACAACGTAATGCCTCTGGAAAAGCGCTACAAGATTGCCAGTAAAGAGTTTTACGCCGGCGAAAGTGAAGTGACTATCGGCCGGGAAAAACTTGGTAACGGCCATTTTCAGGTTATTGCCGGTCCATGTGCCGTGGAATCTCTGGCCCAGATGCGTCAGGTGACCAAGGATTTGATAGCCTGCGGCATCGGTATCATTCGCGGCGGGGCTTTCAAACCCCGCACCTCGCCTTATGATTTTCAGGGACTGGGACAGGCCGGGCTCGATATATTCAAACAAATCAAAGCGGAATTCAACGTGGCAATAACCACCGAAGTCGTCGCGGTCGAAGATATCGAAGCCATCGCGGAAGTAGCCGACTGTCTTCAGATCGGGGCCAGAAACGCCCAGAATTACAATCTGCTGGAACGCGTCGCGGTGGTCGGCAAACCGGTCCTGCTGAAACGTGGAATGGCCGGCGGCATTGATGAATGGCTGTCCGCCGCCGAGTACCTGATGGTCAACGGCTGCCAGGAGGTAATCCTGTGTGAACGCGGCATCAAGACTTTCGAGACCGCAACCCGTAACACATTGGATATCAGCGCAATCCCGATTGCAAAAAAGGAAACCCACCTGCCGGTAGTAGTAGATCCGAGTCACGCGGCGGGACGACTTGATCTGCTGCCGTCAATGTCGCGGGCGGCGATAGCCGCCGGTGCCGACGGGTTATTGATCGAGGCCCATCCCAATCCGGCCGAAGCTTTCAGTGACGCTAAACAGCAAATTCCATCCGGCAGCTTTGCGTCGTTTATGAAAAAAATCCAGCCATTGATCGACTTCATGCATCAACTCGACTGATTGCTGCAATATTTTCCAAGTTATATGTTCAATACCTGCTAGTTTTAATTTGGTATTTTTATATTTTTTTTTATTACTGCTTGCATTTTTTTGAACTACAGCTTATATTTATAATGTAAAATTTATATTCGTATAAGGACTTTCAATATGAGAGTATCACTTACATAGCTGCACAACAGCAGAGATTACCGGGCGACTAGCGCCTGTAATTTGCTTTCTTGTTTTTGTATTCATTGTTTTTTTGCCGCTATCGTTCTATTCGGTTTCCCGTTATGTCGTTCAATTAATTTAAAATGCAGTTGCTTATGGAAAATATATTACATATTCACCGTATAAATAAAGTTAAAGCAGTCTCCCACCGTTTTAATCTTTTAGAGCTTATGGTTGTCATTCTGGTGATCGCCATTATTGCGGCTTTTATTCTTGCTTCGATAAGCCGGGCTCGCGAATATGCGATGCAAACATCATGTGCAAACAACCTGCATCAGATCTCGATTGCGCACCAGAGTTACAAAGCCGAATACAAATACTTCCCGCGGCCTTATTCATGGCTGGATGATTTCAGCCTGATTTATCCGTATACCTTGTCGTTTAACGTATTCAAATGTCCGGGTAAATATCCTAAAACTAAAATTGAAAAAATGGCTGACCTGAACGGTGGTACCGATTACTGGGTCTGCACAATTCTGGAATTTCATGACTTGGAACTCAATGGTCCAACCGCAGTTGACAACCGGAGTTATACCCGGAGTACACCGCAGATACCACAACCACGGATTCCAAAGTAAAATTCAGTGACCCGAAAGATAAAGACCTGCCGAGCGACGAAAACGGCAATGAGGGAATAGGCAACAACATTGCCGCCTATTTTTATGATCCGAGCAATCCCAAATTTATCCGGGTTGCCGCGATAAACTGAAAATGCCGCTGGTTTACGACCGCTACGGACCGGCTCATTTCAAATCGATCAATGTCGGTTATATAGATGACACCCGTACCGGAACCATGCGGATATGTGCTTTATCTGGACCCTCGACAAACAAGACACGCTGTTTATCGACGCTGTAACTCCATGGCCAAAGCTGTAAATTAATGAATATAATATTATTTGGACTGATTATCTCTCTACGCGCCGGTATGTTCGTACATAAGCTTAACGCTTATGTTTATTCGGCGCATTTGCTGCAAAATTTACATAGCGACCTCAGTTGACCAATGCGCCGCTCTGGTTACCTCTGTTATCTAAAAAATGAGCCTCAGCGGCGCATTCTGTTCACTTTCCTAATAAGATCACCAGTACGCCGCCAAGGCTACCTCTGGTGAATATTATACTATTGTCTCCGATATTTTTCAAGTTATTATTTTACGATTCGGGTGTTTGTTGATTTTATAACAATAGAGGGACGGCACCGCCATAAGTCGATGTTTTTCATTGTCTGAGACTATTGGGACTGATGGGACTATTGAATTTCACCTCGAATCTCAACTGCCCCCAATCTCCCAACCATCCCATTTCTCGTATAACGGAGTTTTGTCGGAGCTGTATAGTGGATGACAAGTAACAAGAATATTCCCGAAAAAGTGTGCCTGCTATCGTATCCCACCCACAGGCTCATTCTTCAGTCATAAATTGACGTTAACGACATATCCTTACGTTCCCCGCCGGTCTCATCGAGACCAGGCGCTACCGGCTTCGCCTTTTTTCCTGTTCGGTGACCGGCCCCCTATCATAAAATTTCCCCACTAAAGGAACTGTCAGTCTATTGCTGCGACATAAAAGTACATCATCGCAGACAATATATACGACAGAGATATTTTAATATGTAATTTCAGCGGAATAGACATTTCTCTGTTTTTATAAAACCATGCTTCGACATAATATGAACTACAAGTCAAAAACACTATACATAAACCGATCACCTTGAAAAACGAGTAATAAATCTGGGGTTTAAATAACGCTATAAGCAACAGAGCAATAATATTTTCTATTATTAAAAAATGTACGCTTATGAATGTGTTCCTATATATATTTATTGACATTTTATCTTTCTCCATTCTTAAACTAAACTTAATATGTGCTTCAAATATATATTACTCCGGCTGATAATTACCTTGCATTATATGTCGCCCATTCAGGGCTTTTAATGTTTTAAATGTTCCCGGGGTTCAATCGCTGTCTCAATCACCCCGGGCTGCTGTTATATGCCGCGCTTTCAGCGCTATTCAATAAATGCAATATGATTATATGCCGGACTAATAATTATAGAAAGCATGTATCGTATATTTCCAGAAAACTTACATTAGATCTAAAATAATTCTGTAGAGACCATAGCCAGACCAGGCTAATGTTAACGTAAAACCCACGATAACAGATATATGCCAAATTACTTTATTCCTGACGCAAAAGGACGACGCAATAGATATTGGCCCCAATAAACTTATTACGCCTGTCAATATCATAAAATCAAAAGTGCATTTTGCATATCTTAAAGAGTTTGGAGGCAGAAATCTGCTCCATGGCCCCATTATCGGAGATAAGATTCGACAAATCAAATCAATACCTCCCGGTTGAGGAACAAGAATAGTTCCTATCAGACAATGAGACAAAACCAATGTTACATAGATTACTGACAGTTTGAACTTAATGTCTTCGGGATGCTTACAAGCCTTGACGTTCATCCAAAGAAATACAGACACAGCCGCATACAAAAAGAAAATTATTATAAGCGCAGACAAATTGCTAACAGGAAGTGAAATTGATCTTAAAAATAAGTATATGAAAGACCAGGAAAGGTATACCGCATAAATTAAAAATATTGAAATCAAGGACGACGACCATAAAATCTTCTTTGTCGTTGTTTTCAACTTAGGCCTCCGGTTTTATATTTCCTTAAGGGAATATATCCCGCAATATACGTCAATGCAAATAAGGTAGACTCAATCAATAATTCGCAAAACCCGCAGGATATCTTACTGGTTACTATTTTTTTGAAGTTTCAGAAATAATTATATTTTTACCTTGGAATTTAAATTCGAATTTTTTCCTAAGCTTATCATTTGCTGTATCTACCAAATAATGAATAAGAACAACAATATGAACTTTATCACATTTCAACTGTTTTGTTACGTAATCAATATTTTTTGTTTTGAGTATTATTTTATAGCCATGCGGAGCTAATTTTTTACTCAAGTAATTAATTATAAAGCTAAAAAAACGCTGTAATCTTCCGTAATGCGAATTTCTTGAATTTTATATGTTTATACGCCGTCACGCAAAAGTTCTCCAAGAAAGAATCTCAAAAAAAAACGCAAGAAAATCCTATTTTAGAATAATGCGAGTTCCATCTTTTCTAATAACCTCGACTGATTGTCCGATAATATCTGAAAAATTAACGAGTCCGTAATTTCTGGAGTCAGCACTTTTTCTAGCGTTATCTCCCAGTACAAAAAAAGCGTTATCAGATATATCCATAGATTGATTTGAAGGACTAATATAACGGTCTTCACGCAGAATAACATCAGGCTGAAGAGGCACTGTTTCAGGTATAATTAATTCCTTGCCATTGATAAATATCTTGTTATTTGAGAAACTTATTTTTTCATTAGGCAGCCCGACAACTCTCTTTGAAAAAAATGATTCATCCCCATTCATCAAAGAAAACTTATATACAATTATATTCCAACGCTTTACAGTTGAAGCAGAAGAGTAAGCTTTGGGATCAACAATAACCGTATCTCCCTTTCTGATTGTCGGCTCCATAGTATTCCCGGCTTCACTATAGGTATCATTACAGCCGCAAAGCAAAAGCAATCCCATTAAAAAAAAGAACTCATATAATTTCATTGAACCACCTCATTCTTTAATTTAAAAAGTTACCTGTAATGCTCCCCATTGCGTCACCAAGGCATTACAAAGCATTTTCAGGTATCATCTCGATTAAATATACCTCTTCTCCCCAGGTATTGCAAGTATAATACTTCCCCTGACAACAGAAGAGCATTATAACTATTACATTCACCCCAAATGAGCACTGTTTCCCCTCACGCGAAGCGTGATAAAAATTCGTGTAATTTGTGCAATTCGTGGCTTCTTTCTCCTTTTTCCGGCGAGACTAATACATCGCCTTTATCTCAAGAAAAAATGATCTACTTTGATAAAACCGCAGATATTTGCAATATCTTATTGACAGCGTTGATATTAAATACTATTTTACCGTATATTGGTCGACGAAAATAAGGAAAGATATTATGCGGAAATTGTTTTATGTGATAATTGTATGTATCCTGGGTTTTGTGGTTTGGAAATACTATTTAAGCTTCAAACTGAAACCCAATGTAATCGTAAATATCAACGCCGGCACCCCGGATCAGTGGAAAAAAGCAATCGAAAACGACCGACTGTTTGAAAATTATCTCAAAAGGCTGCGAAAAAAATATCCCCGAAACGCCCCCTATTACCAGTTTGACGTCAAAACCGAAACGACTAAAGCCGCTACTGTCGGCATCTCAAACATTTATGATAACAATGAAACGACTAAACAGTTGGCAATATCTTCAATCGGCGGGCCGATAAGAGTTATCAAAAATGCCGCAATCGCCCTGACCATTGCTAAAGGCGAGTCTGAAATAATTACGAAAAACAATCTTGACAAAGCCTGTGAAATGGCTTTGAACGCCCCGGCGGAAGATCAGCTTGCCATCTTGAATGCTTTGCATGATAAAGACATTTCTAAATCACCGGTATGCAGTGAATGGCTGATTAAATTCGCCAAAGCTATCCCGCCTGAAAACCGGGAGATTATGGCCCGCCTGCTCATGGCTCAAGCGTCATTACCCCAATACAAAACCCAGGCAATCCCTCTTTGTGTTGATTGGATTCAAGATAAAAATCCGCAAGTGGCAAAATCAGCCAGCGTGATTCTGACAACAACCAGCCGGGGCGATACCGCTAAATATTTGCTCCCCCTGCTCCGGAAAAAAGATCTTGCGCCAACCGTCAAAGTACTGATTATAGAAACCATTTCGTTTGACAAGAAACTCAGCGAACCTGCCAGGAAAATATTACAGCAGGAAGCTAAAACAGGCGGAGCGGTCGCCACGGCAGCAACTGAGGCACTAGCCAAGCATAATGCGCAGTAAAGTTATTTGGTAGTTGACTTTATACTTGAAACCGTGGTAAGTACTCGTGATATAATGTTAATTGAGGGGCGCTTTGCCCCTCAAACTCCCTCCGCACCTTACGCAGGCAACGCAAGGATTTCATCCTTGACCTTTATTTACAGGCTTTTAGTTGTGTAACAACTAAAAGCGGAGTTTTTTTCTGCGCTACCGCTTGGCGGGGCGCTCTTCGTGCCCCTGCACCCCTTCCGCTTTGCCGCTTGGCTAAAAAAGATGATACTTCATTTCATCAACGCATCTCAATCGCAGTGAATAATCGATTAGCGGCTCTTATACCGCATTTCTGATATCTGCTGTATGCCAACGCGGCACAACGCCGTGATGTTTCAAGTGAGCCGTCAAGCAGCAGAGATCTTACCGCGGCATCAAGTACGTAGGCTTCCGGCGCCATGAAATTAGTGGTAAGCAAAGCCTGCTTCACTCCAAGTTTTTTAAGATACGGATTAAAATACTGTTTGCTTTTACAGCACAGCACAATTGCGGTTTTAGCGGATTCAGATTTTTGCTGAGGTTCTTTCAAGCGGAAATCCATCAAGCCGTTATGGCCGATATAAACAACAATCCGCGTTTTCTCTTTCTCGTCTAAAGACTTGAAAAAACCTTGTACAGCCTGCTTGATGGCAGCCCCGCGATATGCCTTGACCTCCATGAGTTTATTACTTGATTTATGTTTGAATACCAATTCTTCAAGAATGTTACCGGTCGTATTCTTTTTGTGTGAAACCAATACCCAGTTTTTACTGCGTGCAAGAAAGCCTTTGACGCCGTAAAGTGCTCCCCAATAAAGGTTATTGGCTGGATCATCGCCGTTCCCTAGTTTTACCGGAACCGGAACGATTCCCTGATTTGTATTATCGCACAACGCCACAAATACCCGAACATATTTTGAGTCATTGCCGACAACTGATGAAATGCATAAAATTAAAAGAAAAACGAGTGTTGCGAAGCATTTCAAATGTTCAGTACAGCACATAGCCGGCCTTAGTGAAAATGGCTTGCATCGCGGGAGATTTAAGATACTCCAGAAACTGGCTAACCGATTTAGAGTGGTCACCTTTATAAGCAATATAAAACACTTTGGCGTATGGGTATTTGCCGGACAAAAAATTTGCCGGAGTCGGTTTAATCGTATCGATATTTATGTATTTGACTTTGTCATCCTTGTTCAAAGGAAGAAACGGCATAAAGGCCAGGCCGTACTTATTACCATTGACCAGTTCCGGCAGCTCAGTCCCCTCTGAGGATTGATACATTGGTACGCTTATCTGAATATCTTTGAACAGCGTCGATTGCAAAATCGTCATCGCGGGAGTGGAGAGTTTCATGCCGAATAAGTGGAAAGAATAATTTGTATTATTAAATAATTTCCAGTTGGCTATTTTACCGCGGTATATTCCTTTCAGCTGATCCGACGTCATACCGTAAACCGGATTAACCTTATTGACCGCCCACACCACCGGATAAACCGCGAACGGCTTGACATTCAATCCCTGGCGACGGAATTTAAACAATGGCTTTACCGTTAAGATACCAATATCCGCTTCATCTGCCAGTATGGATTTAACCGCTTTGTCGTGCCCTGTTTTGGATATGGAAAAGTCCATCGCCCGGTTTGACATGGCCAGGTTCAATGCCAAAGTTTTCAACGGCAAATCAAGCTGAGAATCAACACAAACAAACCGAACCTGAGGAATTTCAGGTTCGGCGGTCCGCGCAACGAGCGGCAGCAGCAATAAAAGACAATATCGTATGATCTTCATCAACTCATCCTGTCAACTCGTCGGCAGAGGCCTTTTCGAGCAGTTTATCAAACCAGGCAAAAGCGCGGTCGTAATGCAGTTCATGGGCTCCGTCAAATATCTCATAGAAAAAATTCTGCGGATCATAATCTTCAATCAGCTTATACAGTTTTACGGTGTGTTCATAGGGAACAGAAGTATCAAAACGGCCATGATGAACAAATACCCGGCGGCTCGACGCGATTTCCGGCACATAAGATACCGGGGAACGTTCCATATACGCAGCCGCCAACTCGTCTGAACTGTCAGGCCGCCCGCCGCAGCAGGCCTCCATCCCGGCCGCATACTGCGTCGGTCTTTCATCCTGATACTGATGCCAGAGCATAACATCGGTAATCGGACACCATGAACTGACCGCAAACCACCTTTCAGGGGCATAGCCGGCCATCATCAAAGCCATATGTCCGCCGCCGCTGCCGCCAAGAACAAAAATGCGGTCGGAATCGATCGGGTAATCCTCAATAACCCGGTCGACCGCGTCCACAATGTCCTGACACGCAAGCTTTGAGCCGCAAGCTTCCAGTGCCCTTGGGTTTTCTTTGAGATTGGCGCCGCGAAATTCCGGCAGCAACAACGCCCAGCCCCGCTCACGGCATAACGGAAGCATTGCTTTCACCTGATTGTGACGTTCTGCGCTCCAAGTGTGCAAACCGACCAGCAGCGGAACATTTTCCGCGGATTCCGGACAATAAAATAGACTCGGTTCAACCGAACCGTCCAACGTGGATTCAACTGTAATTTCAAGCATTGCTGTTTCCTGTTCCAGTGTATTTGATTGATAGAATTGTAATATCATCCGACTGCGGAGCGCCATCGGCAAACTTCTCAACCTGTTCAATGACCGCTTGCGACAACGGCTGCGGCCAAGCTTCACGATCAGCATTCAGAACGTCCTTCAGCCGACCTTCGGTAAACTGCTGAAATTCCGGATTTTCAGCTTCAACTATGCCGTCAGTATAGATAAAAAGCTGATCTCCCGGCATCATTTTCAATTTTTGATTTACGTAAGTACCGGCAGTCTGAACAATCGGCCCGATAGCTAAAGCCCGGTGTATGCCCATGTACTCATACCCGGCATCGTGACGTTTCAACAGCGGCGGATTATGGCCGGCCGACGCATACTGGAGTTCACCGCTGACAACATCCAGGACCGCGCAAAAAACCGTAGCGAACATACAAGCGGAATTAGTCTTTTCAAGTTCGTTGTTAACGTTCAAAAGAATTTTATCCGGGGTAGCCCCGGCACTTGCTTCAAAGCGCATCAATATTCTGGTCCGGGCCATAAACATCGCAGCCGGAATGCCTTTACCGGAAACATCGGCCACGCAAAAATACAGTTTATTTTTCGAAACGAATTTAAAATCGTAGAAATCACCGCCGACCTCCTGGGCCGGATTCATCAAGGCATACAGGTCAAATTCGCGCCGCTCCGGAAAAGCCGGAAAATGGTTGGGAAGCAGGGAACGTTGAATATCCGCCGCGATTTTCAAATCCTGCTTGAGGCGTTCCTCCGCCTCAAGATTACTTTTAATATCGGCAATATTAGTTTTCAAACTAACGGTCATATCATTGAATGTATCAGCAAGTTCTTCCAGTTCATCTCCGGTTTTCACCTCAATTCGCGTGTCCAGATCCCCCGCCCCGATAGCCAGAGCGCCAGTCCGCAGCAACTCCAGCGGCCGGGTAATGCATCGCGACAACCTGACACCGATAATACTCATTAAAATAACTGAAAAAACTCCGATTCCCATATATATATAGGCCTGAATGTCCACTCTTTTTTTAATTAATGCCTGGGATGCATAAATCTTCTTATCAATATAATCTTCGGCAGCGATGACCGGGGCGATAATATCTTTCCGGGGTTTGGAAATAATGATGGTCCATGGAGTCGAGTCAATCGGAGCAAGTGCGGCGATGTAAGCCATCCCCCCATCCGTATATTCGACAATATCAGGTTTACGCTTGCTGATTTTTTCTGTTATCAGAGAGTGGGAGGCAAAACTTCCGTCCGGCGGCATATGTTCAATATCACCATGTCTGTTACCGGCTATGATTTTGCCTTTTCTATCGACAAAAAAGAAATTGCCGCTGATTCCCCGAATCGTCAATATCTCAGAAATAAACTGTTCGGCATCAAGAAAGATGAAGACAACTCCGATAAGTATTTTTTTCGAATAAACCGCCCGGGCTCCAACCAGCACTGTTCCATCCTGACCGTCAATTGAAACCGGACCGCTCCAGACCGTCTTCCCGGCGGCTTTGACTGCATTCAAATACCACCTTGAATAACGCATAAAAAAATCTCTGGGAGAAAAAAACCAGGGATACCGATAGCATACCCCGTCCTGAGTAATCACCCCACTGATCCTGATAGCGGCATTTTTAGCGTAAAGATTAATAAAAACCCCACGCACTCCCCATAATTTTTTAATCGTCCGCAAACGATTCTGGGGTTCAATACCAGGTTCAAAAAGGAAATGAGAAAAATAATCTTCGTAGTCTATTTTCTGGCCGAAATCAACATTCAGCTCCGCCTCTGCGGCCGGCTGCAGCAAAGTTCCCGCCGCACTCATATCCCGTTCAAGCGTGTCAATCCGGGTTGAGGTGTTTAACGCCTGAAGACGAACTACTCCCAGAAATTCACGGAGGCAGTTTTTCTGGAGCATATCACCGATCTCCTCCATCGTGTATCTCCCCTGCTGCCTGGAGGAATTGACCGATGTGGATATAATTCTCCCGGACCCGGCAATAAAAATCAGCATAGTAGCAAGAGTTGCGACCGCCGGAAAAAACGTGAAAACTATGGTAATTCGTTTTGAAATTTTAAGTCTGGAGAACATATCAAACTTCCAGCGGTTGAGTATCACTGTTCTACACGGGTTGTACGCTTTATCGCCAACATACTGATGTCATCAGACTGGGCCTCGTAACCGGCATGTGAACGGATGGCTTTCCTGACGGCACTCAACATGTCTTTAAGCGGCAGGTCGGCTATTTTATTCAACTCATCCAGCAATCTCTGTTCGCCAAACATCTCCCCGGCCTCATTCATCGCTTCTGTGACTCCATCGGAATACAAGAACAAAATCTCACCGCGACTCAGCAGCAGTTCTTCGCGCCGGCAAACCCCTTCCTGCATGTGGCAAACTCCGAGAGGGATGCCCTTTTCCGGATCAAGATAAGAGAAGCCCTGTCCTTTACGGTAAATCAATGGCGGGTTGTGACCGGCATTGCTATATTTGATATCCCCGGTAACCGTGTCCATCATCCCGCAGAACGCCGTCGCGAACATACACGCGTCATTTCCTTTTTCAATCGCATTATTGACGTTCATAAAGATTTCGGCCGGATCAGGAGTTCTTGCCGCTTCATGGGCAAGCAGCGTCTTGGCTATAGCCATAAACAACGCGGCCGGAACACCTTTGCCGGAAACATCGCCAATGCAAAAATAGAGATAACGGTCATCCACCATAAAGAAGTCGTACAAATCGCCCCCGACCTCTTTTGCCGGTTCCATAATTGCATAAATATCAACATCCGGACATTGCGGGAACGGCGGGAAAATACTTGGAAGCATTGAGGTTTGAATTTCATACGCCACCCCTAGTTCACGCTCAATTTTCTCTTTGGCGGTCACGGTTTCGCCCAGGTTGACAATGTAGGTTTTCAAGTCATTGGTCATACGGTTGAAAGTCTGCGCCAGTTCCTCCAGTTCATCCCCGGTGTGCAGAACAATTTTCTTGCCAAGATTGACACTGCCGATTTCAATCGCCTGCTGCTTCAAATACAGAATAGGATCGGTGATTTTCCGGGAGATATACATCCCGCTGACGATAATTATCCCCAAAAGCATCAGACCGATAAGAAAATAGAACAAAAGATTTTTTCGAAGATATCTGCTCAGATAGCGGTTATGCCGCTCGGTATCTTTATCTATATTGCGTTTTGTCTTCATCGCCGCTTCGACAATATTGCGTCTGGAAATAACAACTCCAATACTCCATTTGGTAACTTTTATCGGGGCATAAGCAATGTATTTCAAGGATTCGCCTGAATCATCAAAACGTTTTATACCTGACTGACCAGCAACCATAAGCTTGATGATTCCACCCAGCTGACCACCCTCACTCTGGCCAATCAAATTGACAGGTTTATAATCATTTTTCCAGGTCAACCCATGCCCTGACATTTTCTTGGAAGTCAGCAACCGCCCTTTGCCATCAATCATAAAAGCGGAAAACTCAGGCGCCAGCTTGGTAGAGAGGAAATTATCGAAGATCTCTTTTACGTTTAAATCAACACAACATACCGCCAATAGTTCATCATCATCGGTATATACCGCTTTTGAACAGGTCAGCACCAGTTTGTTGTTTGAAGCCGATACGTATGGACCGCACCAGGTGACGCCGCCTTTGGCCGCTACTGCGTTGATATACCAGGGACGCGTCCGGGGATCGTACCCTTCCGGTACTTTGTGCCACGGGTAGCCAAGAAAAAGTCCGGACGGCAAACCCAGATATATCAAGTCCTGATGATTGTTACTGTTCAGCAGATACTTCATAATGAAGTGCATGCTGTTACTGTCCTTAAGCTGTTTCTGCTGCAACGCCAAAGTTTTTCCGGGAACGAAAGAAAATGCGGAAAAATCGGTCGGCTTTTTCCCTCCCGGTAATTCAGTCAGGAAAAAATTCTGATTTTGCCGGAATTTAAAATAAGGATTTCTGAAACTCTCATCCAGGAAGCGCTTCGTAAGCGAAGAGAACATCTCTGTTTCATTGGCAATACGCTGCAACTGCAAGTCAGTTATTTCGGCCTGACCGGATGCCAGGGAACGGAGTTCCTCACTGGCCTGAGCCAATAAGGCCCGCTGACTTTTCTTGACCGCGTCATCACCCAGTGAAGAACTGATCTCGACCGCGTAGTCCGACAATTTTTTCATGTTGATCAGGGCTAATGCGGTAACCGTTGCAAAAGTTGCAAGAGACAATAACAATAACGACAGCAGAATCTTTGCTTTAATTGAAAATCTCAGCTTCATCTTCACCCTGTTTAATTTTTTTCCCAATCCCGTCCGGTATAAGTCTGTTCAAGACTTAAAACGTATGACAGACCAATCCGTCACGTAATTTCGGTTCAAACCAGGTTGATTTGGGGGGCATAATAGCCCCGGCATCGGCAATATCCAGCAGTTGATCCATGGTTGTCGGATACATCGAGAACGCAACCTTGTGGCTGCCGGAATCAACCAGTTTTTCCAACTCTTCCGTGCCGCGAATCCCGCCGATAAAATCAATTTTAGTGCTGGTCCGGGGATCCGCGATGTCCAGCAGCGGAGCCAGAATATTGTCTTGCAGAATACTGACGTCAAGTCGCTCGGTCACTCCAAGGTTGCCGATTTCAAATTCGGGCTGCAGTTCATACCAGTCGCCGCCAAGATACATGCAGAACGTCCCGGATACCGGCGGAATCGGATCGGTTGTAGCAGTGATTTTAAATTTTTTGTCTATCTCTTTCAACAACTCTTCCGGAGTCAGACCGTTCAGCTCTTTAACTGCGCGGTTGTAAGCCATAATCTTAAGTTGGGTGGCGGGGAAAGTTACGGTCAGGAAATAATTGTAATCTTCATCGCCGGTGTGATTCGGATTCGTCTCGCGACAGATCTTCGCGGTACGCGCCGCCGCCGCGGCCCGATGGTGGCCATCGGCAATATACAGCGCTGGAACTTCATTGAACAGTCCGGAAAGCGCCGTGCTGTCTTCTGCCGACATTCTCCACAGCGTATGCTGGATACCGTCAGGCGCGGTAAAATCGAATAACGGTTCGCCGGCGACAACGTCGTCAATCATTGCGTCGATTGCATCTGAATCACGATATGTCAGGAAAACCGGGCCGGTATGCGAACGCAGTTCCAGCAAATGCCGAGTCCGGTCGTCTTCCTTATCGGTTCTGGTCTTTTCGTGTTTTTTGATCAGGCCGGCTTCGTATTCCTCGGTGGAACTCGCGCCGAGAACCCCGATCTGGGAATGTCCGTCCATAATCAGCCGGTAGATATAAAGATGTTTTTCCGGATCACGGGTCAGAGGAGCGCTTTCAATCAAACGCTTGTAGTTCGCCGCGGCTTTGGCATAGACTTTATCGTCATGCAGATCAATCCCCGGCTCCAGTTCAATTTCCGGTCGGGACACCCGCAGAAACGACAAAGGATTTCCATCCGCCAGTTCCGCCGCTTCTTTGGAATTAACCACATCATACGGAACCGCCGCAACTTTGGAAACTTTATCAACCGGGGGGATTTGACCATTGAACGGTAAAATTATGGACATTATTCAGCTCCTGAAATAAGTTCAAATAAAATAAAAAACAATATAACTATTTTACTATAACACACCATTGGACCATATACCACATTCTCACAAAAGAAAATATACTTTTTTTTGAACAAAGGCAAGCAAGACAAATCCGGCATAAGTAAAAAGAAGCCACGAATCTCACGAATTGCACAAATAATTTCGGTAATGAATAGTCTGATGGAGGGATAAAGTTCCTCGAACAGCCCGGCTGCGTGAATGGCCAAAAACCTTTTTCAATCAATATGCGATTGTGCATATATCAATCAACTCCATGTCAATCAGCCCGACTTTCACGAAGAACAAACATCAAGCTATATATAACACAGTCCGAAGGCAACCATTTCCGCTGTTTTCATTTCTTCAATGTATATTATAACTAATTTGTAATTTGCGTCATAAACCAATATATTTAATGAGGAAATAGTGGGTAAAAAAATATAAAGACAAAAGCACAAATTTTTAATAAGAAATGTGATCAAAAGTGAGTTTGTAATAGATTGTTATTATATCGACTATAGTAATCAAATACAATGGAAATTTATATATGCATTTTATAAAAATTATATCAGTAGCATTCATTAGCTCTGCTTTATTATTAGGATGCAATAAAGATTCTCAACTTGAATTTGAAACTGCTAAAAAACACTTAAAACAGAAAAATTATAAGCAGGCATTTAAGATATATTATTCTCTTGCAAGCCAAAATAATGCAGAAGCTCAATTTTACCTTGGCCTAATGTACCACTATGGACGAGGAACAAAGAAAGATAAAAAATTATCGATAAAATGGATTCAAGTAGCAGCTGAGCATGGTAACTCAGATGCACAATTTACTCTTGCTTTATGGTATTTTATCGGGATTGAAATCAAACAAGATTATAAAAAAGCTTTTACCTTAATGAAGCAAGCTGCTGATGCTGGAAATCCGGGTGCAATGGAGCATGTAGCATCAATGTATAGTAAAGGGCAAGGCGTTAAACAAAACGAGAAAAAAGCAATATTCTACTTTCGTAAAGCGTCTGAATTAAAACGACCTCTGGCTCAATATTTATTGGCAATAGCAGAAGAGGGGCCAGACGATTATAGAAAAAGGCTCGAATTATTGTATAATTCAGCAAAAAATGGATTTGATATGGCTCAAATCACAATTGGGATGATATGTTTGTCTGGTGTTAATAAAAATTTAAAATCCGCAGAAGGGTGGTTTAATTTAGCAATAAAGCAAGGAAATATAACTCCTAATGATATTGATGATGCTCGTAAGTATGTTGCTAAATTAAATAAAAAAATTAGTTTTGATAAACGTTATGTACTGATTTTTAATTTTGTTGAAAAATTAAGACATAAGTTACATAAAAGGCGTAACTCGCGTGTTATTACTAGATAGTGTACGTACCATAGTCACACCTCCGCTATTGACAATGTATTGTAGCATAAAAGTGGAGCAACAGCGTTACCCAAAAACACCAACAGAAAAACGGGGCTCAGGTCGTAAACCTGAACCGGATTGACTTGTTTGTAGGTAATATATTATATCAAAATGATGTCAATCATCGCTGCCGCCGAAGATGCCGGAACGGAGAAGGTAGTAGAGCAAGGTCAACAAGGCGCTGACCGCGGCCGCAACGTAGGTCATAAAGGCCGCGTTAAGCACGGCTCCGGCGTCACCGGCCTCATTGGAGTTGACAATACCGGCTGAAACCATCAGACGCTTGGCCCGGCTGCTGGCATCCCATTCAACCGGCAGCGTGACAATTGAAAAAAGGACCGCGACACTGAATAAAATCGCCCCGATCAGAATAAGTCCCTGCGACTGAAAAATAAAACCGCCGAAGATAATGAAATATGACAGGGACGACGAAACATTGGTCAACGGGACCATGGTGCTGCGAAGCATCAGCGGAGCGTATGAATTGGCGTGCTGGATGGCGTGTCCAGCCTCGTGACAGGCAACGCCGATGGCGGAAAGGCTGTCGCTCCTAAATACATCCGGGGACAAACGGAGTGTTTTGTCGGACGGATCGTAATGATCGCTTAAAAAGCCGCTGGTCTCCTCGATTCTCACATCGTTCACGCCCGCGAAGTTTAACATTCGTTTAGCAGCCTGAGCCCCGGATATCCCGGACGACGCCATAACCTGTGAATACTTATGAAAAGTGGACTTTGTAAAAAACGACGCCGCAAGCGCAAGCACCAATCCCGGAAGCGCGAACAGCAAATACATCGGATCGAAAAACAACATAATTAATTACTCCTGTTTTGTAATTCATATAAATTCTGTAAAATGCAAATATTAACCACGAAAAGTCACGAAAAGTCACGAAAAAGTTTTTTTTCAGCTTAGCTGAAAACTTAAAACCGTCTCAGTTTTCCTCCGTGTCCTCTGTAGTGCAATTCATATTATTTATTCATAAATTTACTTTAACTTCATTTCAAGCCGCTGACAGCGAGCCTGTCAGAATAACTCAAAGCATGAAATATGCCAAATCATGGGATTTCAAGCATCAGTTTCAGAGACAATAATTTATGAAAAATGTTCCCTGTGCCAGAGAAATTCACGGTGTGCCAGAAATGCGCAGCAAGATAAAGATTTGAGACATTTTGACCCGGCAGGCTACCTTCGTATAAAGAGCGGACCTGCGACAGAGCAAACACTTGACCAGTTTTAATTTATTCGAGTTGGCAAATTCGGCAACTTATGGTAGATTACTTCCTTTATCATTTCGACTGGACAAGATTTAAAATAACAGAGGAAGTATAATCCATGCGGCTATCGGATAAAACGCGGGTTGAAGAGCATATCTTTGAAAATCACACCCTTGATCTGGCAAATAATGAGTTAAAAAAATTACTGGAAAAACGTTTCGGATCATGCTCGGGTTCTGAAGTAATTAAAATAATTTTCAAGCTGAATTCTGCTCCCGGATATAAAATTACAGTCGCCGCCGGTACACTGCGGTTTGAAGCCAAAACGGAGCTTGAAGTCCTCTACGCGGTTTACGACTTCGCGGAGGAATGGCTGGATTACTGTTTTTACGAACCCGGCAAAGACTGGATAGCGCCGGATGCCGGAACCAGTGTGGATTTGCCTGAAGGTGAAATATTGCACAGCCGCCCCGCCCTGCTGAAACGATGCGGGTTCATTCAGGAATTTCCATTTTCAGACGACAGTTATCAGATTGCCGACTGGATGGTGAAGAACAAATTGAATTATGTTATGACCTGGATGAAATATTATGATCGGATGTCCCCTGCCCTGAAAGAATATTACCGCATTCGCGGTATCGAAGTGGAAAGCGGTCATCATAATTTTGACTACTGGATACCGTTCGACAAATATTACAAAGAACACCCGGACTTTTTCGCGGTCGTCAACGGCAAACGCATTAAACCCCGGAAAGACGAAAGCGATCTGCTGCTCAGCAAACAGATCTGCACGACAAATCCTGAACTGCGCCGGGAAATCGTTAAGAATATTGTTGAATACTGCCGGAAAAACCCGGAAGTTAAAACCGTTTCACTGATTCCGAACGACGGCTTCGGCTGGTGCGAATGCGAAAGCTGTTCGGCATTCTATGATAAGGCGGACAAAGGCGAGCTGTACAGCGTATCCCGTCACGTATACCGGGCCAGCCGCATTTATCACGACCTCTTCGATTATGTGTCGGCTGAACTAAGGAAAGTACTGCCTGACGTTAACATCACATTTGCCGCGTATGTCAATTACAGTCGTCCAGCGGCCGGGTTCCAGCTCAAAAAGAATTCGGCAGTCCATTTTGCCCCCTATTGGCGCTGCATAAATCACCGCATCAATGCTCCGGACTGCCCGGTGAATTCCGAATACGCCGCCGATCTGGACAGGTGGCTGGCGGCAAAAAACGGCGGCGAAGTCAACATCTATGAATATTACATGGGCGTTAATCTGTATATTTCGCTGCCGATGGTTCACTTCGAGGATATTTTCGATGAAATGACCTGGTACGGGAAAAGGGGCGTCGACGGCGTCCTGACCCAGTTCCATGTGCCGCACTGGTCGGTTTACGGCATGAACTATTACATGATGGCCAAAGCCGCCCGAGGCACTGATAAGGCAAGCGAAGTCGATAAGATGTTTAAAAAGCTTTTTGGAGCTCAGGCCGGATTGGCCCGGGAATTATTCGCAAAACTCAAGAAGCTGACCTTAAGCGCCGGAAAATGCCATATTCCCTATCCTTATTCACTTCTGAGCCGGACCCGGCTGGAGCAATACCGGGAAATTCGTGAAACAGCCGCAAGCTTGAATGCTCAAGCTCCGAATAATTCATTATGCCGGGATTATGTGATTTGGACAGAATACCTGTACCGTTTCAAAGAACTGTTCGACCAATATCACAGTACCGGGATAACAGTTCAGGAAATCAACGATTTTCGTGCCTGGATCAAAAGCCAACAGGCCGGCTCGCGCGTATTTGTCACGGCTAAAGCTGATATGGTATTCGACGTCTGGATCAAATGCATCGAAACAGGCCGGGAGTGGGTCCATTTCAATATCGACTGGGAAGACGCATACATCAAAGAGCACGCCGCAGGAATTCTGGCGGCAGCGCGGGAATAATCCGAACTTTCTTCAGCCGACGTTGTTGTCGGTCATGTATTGAACTTTTTCAGGCAATATCTGATATTGCAAATCTTCTCCCCGGAAGAAACGGTCAAACTCCTCGAGTATGGTTGAGATATAACTGTTGCGGCTGGGGTATCCGGCATTATGCGGAGTCAGGATAACGTTGGGCATGTCCAAAAGCGGACTATCCGACGGCAGCGGCTCCCGATGAAATACGTCAAAAACCCCGACAAACCGGTCTTTCCGCAATTCATTCAACAGAGAGACTTCTTCAACCAACTCACCCCGTCCCGCGTTTACCAGCACCGCGCCATCCTTGATGGAGGCCAGTAATTTCCAGTCAATCCGCCCCCTGGTCTTTTCATTCAAACCGTTCAGCAGAAATATAACGTCAGACTCCCGACATACCTGTTCAAGCGAACGTTTCTCAGCATTCAACGCAGCCGCCTCATTTTCACTCAAATGGTTACTGCAAACCAGAACTTTACATGGCTCCAGCGGGCGCAGCATCCGGTGCAGATGAGCGGCGATTTCGCCATAACCCCAGATACCGATCACCGCATTTTTCAGCGAACCGCACTGATACCGCCGCGGCCAGCAAATATCACCACACCCGGCAATCCTGATGTAATTCATTACTTTTCTTACGCCCATAAGGCCGGCCATTAAACACCATTCGGCCACCGCATGAGCCATATCACTGTTGGAGGAGGTTACGGTGATTCCGCGTTCGAACAATTCTTCCGAGACATAGTTAGCCACCGACCCTGCGGCATGTCCCACAATTTTCAGTCTGTTGTTGCGACATAGAATCTTTTCATCAATACGCGGCGACTTCCAGGTCGTAATTATCGCGTCGGCATCCTGCAAAAGTTCATTCCAATGCCGGGCCGCGGATTCTTGCGTCTCGTTTATCAGCGTGATATTGAATCCAATTTTGCCGGCTGATTTTATAGTATACTCATTCCAGAGTTCGTTGAAAAACGGCTGATCCGGAGTCGAGGCAAAAATTATTTTATATTGATGATTATTCTTTCTGGGGTAGTGCATAAACTTGAGTTTCCTGAATAAATTATTTAAAAATGACGATGTGTTGCTCTTAAGTGCTAACCGGCGTCTCATTCATAAAACAAAGAACCGGACACTGCAAACTTACTTTAAAGCTGCAATTTTATATTTATGATTGTTTTTTCAATTTCAAAACATGAAATCAGTCCTTGTCAATTTTCTTGATTTTGCTTTTTATTTTCAGGCTTGAGTTTATTGGAATTACAATTTTATCACCTCGGGCTAGTTCCAATATCGTACCTGTAAAAGCCTCTGATACTTTCAGATCCTGATTGTTATGAACTAAATGATACATGCCGTTTTTATAGTCGGCAATGCTTGCGATCACCCTGCCATTTACAGCAATCCGTTTCCCTTTGATGAAAGGTTGATTAACAACTTTGCCATCTACGTAAAAACTGCTGATAGGTGTTTTGAGATTAAACCATCCGGGCATAGCTGAAACAGGAAAAAAAACTGTCGTTCCGATTGCTACAGAAAATTCGTTCAACAGGATCTTATCTCCAGTTACTTTTCTTATATTCCAGGTTGATTTTAACCCGACAGGCGGAATACTGGTCATAAGTTGATAATCTTTCAGTATTCCATTCGGTTTTTTCTCCCAGGATACTGAGATCAGAACTTTTTGTTCGGAAATATCTATATTATTAACTTTTGCAACCGCAAAACCCTGTCCCGTTAATTGAAATTCATCTAATTTCAAATAAGTACCTCCAGACATTTTTGCGGAGGAAACTGCTCCTGATTTGTCCAGGGTTACCATTGCCACCTTGGCGTCACTGGTTAATATGGTTCCATCTTGAATTTTAGCTTCCACCTTTGAACCGTCGCTAACAATCCATATGTCCCGTCTACCGTTCTTCCATATCACAACACAGCAATTAGCGAGCAAATCCTGACTTGATACTTTCAGGATTTGGAAGTTATCTATAGGATCGTCTTCATTTTTCAGCGTAACTCTTATTATTTTTGAGAAAACCGAGGGTGAATTTCCTTTTTGTCTTCGTATAACATAAGGCACTGATGGAATCCAATGACGAGTGCCCAACGAGTCAGTTAAAAATATTTCAGATTGCGATTTAGTTGCAAAATCCACAATTATCCGGCTTTCGGGCACATTCTTATTGAGCTTAAAACCAGGGTCGATAAATTTCATCCGCTGTGTACCTGCAGTTTTACAACTTGCCGGATTAACCAGGAAACCGTACCCATCTCCAGGTGGAATCCAGTAAAAGCTCATGTCATTGAACCCGCTCAACCGGTAATCGGAGCCGAAAGTCATTCCTTTGTATTTATCTCCGTAAAGCGAATACTCTTTCAATTTTTCTAATGGCAGTTTATGTTCTGCCTTAGTCATTACAGAGTGAAAACTATCATCGCGTATTTTGCCGCCATCAACCATACCGGTATCCAGCCAATAAGCAAGTTTTCCAGTTGCCGGATTTCTGACTTGCGCAATCATGCGTCTGTATTTTTTTACTCCATAATCGCTATAGACATCAGGATGAGAGGCCAATAACCACTGAACATCTGAAGAATCAAGATAAGCCTGCAAAAATCCGTTGCCGCACTCTTTCTTTACGCTTTTTTGGTTTACAGTCAGCATTTGATGAGAAACTGATTGACTGTTCCAGCCAAACCGGAAGTGCGTATTGCAGTATCCCGGCACGAAGCTCCACGGAACGCCATCGGAAACAAATTGCCATGACATAATATCCCATTGCCCATGAACACTTACAGGACCGAAAAATAATTGTACCCCATAACGTTTATCGCCTTCTCCTCCCCGCAAAAGCGCAACTCCTTTAGCTCCGTAGAAAGTTGATTTGGTATCAAAGAAACTTTTGTCCGGCTTCTTATTGTTGACTATATCTATTTGATCATCGCCAATATGAAATACGGCCCAGCGGTCCGCTTCAGGGGTAATATGACGTTCTTCAGGAAAAGAATTTTTCAATAATAAAGCCGCTCGATTTTTAATATCCTGAGAGTTCCCGCGAACCAGCATCAACCAGGCATTTTTAATTTGATTTAGCAAAAAACGATTACTAAACGTTCCGGAGATTGAAAGGTTCCGGTATAGAGGGGGATTCCATTGCACATCGGGCCCGTCATCTCCAATCGGCGGCATATGGCCCCCTATCTCACGTCTATTAAAAAATTCTGAAATCATGGCCGCAAGTTTTTGATCGGCAAAAAAAGATTTGCAGTGTTTCCAGCCATGAGCGAGAATCCCGGCTTCAACTAATTCAGCCATCGTCGTATAAAGATCAATAGTGTGATTCTCATATGTAGTTGACGTTTCATAATAAAAACCATTACGGTTTACATTCATATTTACCATATCCAGCAACGCTTTTGCCATAGGATCGAAAAAAGCACGCTGTCCCAGGAGCGTCCCCACAATTCCACTGCCCCTGAAATAATCAGCTCTGCCATTTGTCAGAAGCCTGGTTTCAAGAGCCCATCCCAAACAGAACTCCCCTCCATCCCACAACAAATTCTTTATGATATTCTCACGGATGCTCACGCCTTTTACCGCAAGCGATTTTTGATCTAACTCTCCGCTTGGAACGATCAGGTCAATCGCAGTGGCATAATTGTATAAGCCACGCGCAACCATATAATTCGCTCGATCAAGCCGACCGCATCTATCGAGGTTTTCTTCAGGATTAGGATAATCAATCGGGCCACGTCTGTTTTGGGGATAAGCCGCGGCAACGGCATCCAGTAAAACGGCGCAGGCATGGGCATATTTTTTATCGCCGGTCAGTGCATAACAATCGGCCAGAGCGGGCAGAACCACCTGTTCAAGCTCATAGTGGACAAATCCGTAGGCCCTGGATGTAAAAAAATTCTTTCCACTGTAACGAACTCTCCCAGGGATGAATTTATCATCCTGCCATTCAGCATTAGGATAAATATTTCCTTCCTGATCTTTTACCTTGAATGGATTATTCCAACCTGCCCATCTTAATCTCTGACCTTTAACAGGATCTTGATTATTACCCAGTCCATAAACAATCACACTACCAGGAGGAGGAACTAAGGCCTTCAACTCGAGATCACTCAGACTAATGAAGAAATCGCACTTTTTTTGTTGCTTTTTAAGGTATTCTTTGATCCATTGTTGAGATTTTACCGCTTGGCGGGCCCTGAAATAATCTTTCCTTGAACAAACAAGTAATGGATGGATCTCTTTATTTAACCATTCTCCAGGAATTTTCTTCGGAAAAGGAACCGAAAATTTCGAATAATCTATTTTTTTATTTTCGCCTAAATCAAACATTTTTACTTCTTTTACTCTAAAATGCACCGAATGTATTGTGGTGCTGGCGACATAAATGATTGCTGATGTTGTTCCCGACGGAGCAACTCCACGCACCGACAAAACAGTGGATTCAGGGGAACTGAAATCAAGTCTACTGCTGACACTCTTTTTTGATGGCAAAAAACGTAATTGTAGAAATGCCCCGTTCAAATCCCGCGAACTCAAATTCTTGAATTGAATTTGCAAAAGATACTCATGCCCTGAATTTATCTTATCAATTCTTTGATATATTCCCGCAGAACAGCCGCGAACTCCAGAATCCTTTACTTCCAGGTTATAAGTTTCATCTTTGCCGACTTTTTTTAATTTGACCCAGGTGTCATTATTGCGCTTACCATAATTATTCCAATAAACCGGAAAATCTTCACGAACTGAACTAAACTCTGAGTTTTTGATTAAATTATCTGCCAAAACTGACTTAGCACCTAACAAAACAGCAATTATTAATAAGCAATTTTTATATTGCATTTTAATAGCGATCCCATTTTGAATTTTCATTAAGATCCCCTGGATGCCCGCCTTTACTGCCACTGAGATCTCCTCCAAGTTGCCCTAAAACAGCATCAGAGTAATTATAATTTACATACCCAAGCTTGCCCTTGACAGAAGAAGCATGGCCATCTGCCCAAACCACATTTATATTATCCGAATGACGTGCGTGAACAACATAATTATCCGAAGGGCTATCTCCAAGGTACACATAGCCACGGTCAGGAAGGCTTGCAAGGTAAGTATCAGCCGTAACCAATGTTAAAGATGGTTTTTTTATCCTGGAAATTTTAGCTGCCGCGCTGGGGATATTTCCATTATATCTGTATCCCCCGGCAATATGGCGGAAATTAATACCATAATGAGTATAACGCCAATCTATGACTTTATCAGCATCAAATGTTCTGCTTGAATAGCTGAATGTAGGGCAATTGAATATGGAATGATTCACATATTTATGTTCAACAAGATTTTGATTCCAATAAGGGACATTAGCATCAGCGGGAGAAAAGGCAAACTGAGAATATACAGGAAAATAACCACTATAATCATCTAAATACAAAGTCAATCCTGTACTGATCTGCTTAAGATTGCTCATACACTTTATTGTTCGGCCTTTTTCCCTGGCTTTATTCAAAGCCGGCATAAGCATGCTTGCAAGAATAGCAATAATAGCTATCACCACCAGCAACTCGATAAGCGTGAACCTTTTTAACTCTCTTGTTTTATTCCCGGAAACTTCTACATACTGGAACATTTTTTTCTCCTTATAGATTGGTTAAATTATTTATTTACAGGAATTATCAATTTACCGTCCAAAGTGATATTTACCGGGCATTTCCCCGGTTCCTCGATCCTTAAAACACATTCATTAAAAGCAACCTCACCAATAGTTTTCCAGTTAATCGCGATCGACGGAAAACGGCAAAATGACGGATCAATCAACTGTTTTCCATCCATCCCGAGAATCTGGAAGTCTTTGGCAAGTTCACGTCCGGTATCATTGAAATAGGTATTCGCATGATTCTGGGCCCTTTGATCAGACGTGAACATATAGCCCCGTTTTTTCACAAAATCTACCTCGCTTTGTGAGCTGAAAGACCACTCACAGGAGTAGCCTTTCTCACGCCAGAGCGCGTCGAACACCCTGCCGCGAGTCACAAAAACCGGTTTGGGACTGCTGACAATAGTAATTTCCCTGATCCCTTTCCTCTCAAAAAAATCTACCGCGATCTTTGCCGAAGAGTAAGGATCAAGATTAATAGTGCTGATTTTTCCGCCAAATGAATTATCAATCAAAACCCCGACAGTCGGAATATTAAGATTGAGGTCATTGAGAACCATGTCGTATTCATCCAAAAGAATTATTCCTTCAGCACCGGCACTCAGTTCCTTGATGCGTTCAGCGGAAACATCTTCCATTCTTAATGGGGTTACCAGAAAAGTAAATCCCTTTTTATTCGCCTGTTCCTGCATGCCCAGAAAGGCTGAATAACACATCCCACCATGTACCTCAGTCACATACGGTTCCATAAAAACAGCAATACGCTTTACCGCGTTATGCTTTACCGCGGGTCGACGCGTAGCGACAAATATTCCGCGATTTGGAACTTTCTCCAGTTTTCCTTTGCTGCACAAAAAATCAATTCCGCGCAGCGCGGTTCCATAACTGACATTGAACTTCTCTTTTAAACGCCTGACCGAGGGAATTCTGGTTCCGACAGAATACTGCCCTGAAACAAGACGTTCTTCAAGATAATCAATCAGTTGAGTTGCTTTTTCCGGCTTAACCATTTTCAATCGTCCTTTTGTGATCAAGTTTCTGAATTTATTTTAAATCATAATAGATCATATGTCAATACTATTAAAAAATTTAAACACGAAAAAATGATCAAAAGTGATCAAAATAAAGCAATCACATATCATATTTATTGCTAAAACCAATCAAGACCAATATCGTCATCACTTCAAGGATAATCATATATCACCTTTTATGATTATTCTGATTATCCTGATAATCTTTGATTTTTTTTCATTTATCATAATATTAATGTTGCTTTTTTATTTTTTAAGTAATATAATCGCAAAAAACAAGCAATGGTTAATCATAAGTAAAAAAGGATAATCACACAGTGAATATCAAATTTAACATAAAAAAAGATTCAGAGGAACTGCTCTGGCAGCAGCTCAGGAATCAATTGTCCGCATACATCTCCGATCAGCGACTTCCGGTCGGGACAAAATTACCCAACGTTAAAGATCTGGCAGATATGGCAGAGGTCAGCTTGAAAACCAGCGAACGTGCATTGCAGGCCTTGATCGAGGAAGGCATTTGTTTTCGCCGCCCCAAGAAAGGAACTTTTGTGGGAAATCAGTACGCGGCCCCGACCATCAGCAAAGTCTGCGGCATTTGCCACTTCAACAATCTTGATTCAGTTGAAAACGATGACATTCAGAATTTGATATTCCAGGGAATCAAAAAAGAATCTGAAAATGTTTGCGATACCCTGTTCCTGAACGGAAATCTGGAAGAAAGCATAAGGCGTTATCTCGATCAGCGCAGTATAGATCTATGCGGGGTAATTATGCTCCACTGGGCTGATATTGTCCATGGCGTGGAGTTGGCCAGGAGCTTCCCCCGTTTGCGTTTTGTTTTCACAAACTACCAGACAGACGATTTTGAAAACACGCCCAAAAACGTCTTTGGAGTATTCAATGATGACTTTGGCGGAGCCTATCAGCTGGCGGACAATTTACTCTCCCGCGGACATGAGAAATTCGGGATAATCAGTCTTGATCAGGATAACAGCAACTACAGACGAAGACTCGAGGGCTTTAGCTCCTGTGTTAAAAGCGGCGGTTTCACGATACAGGAAAATCATATTCTTTCCGCTCCAAGGGACCGGGAAGATTACAATTATGACGAATTATGTGAATTGGGGCAAAATCTCGCCGCAAAATTACTTAACGGGAAAAATATCCCTTCAGTAATATTCGCTCCCAACGATCATCTGGCCGAAGGAGCATTGATAGCGGTAGAAGCTTCGGGGCTGCTCGGAAAAGTGGAAGTTGCCGGCTATGATGCTCTGAACCCTTATCGCCAGCGGATCAAATTCAGCACGGTTGCGATAGATTTTGAAAAAATAGGAAGAATCGCCCTGAAACTGTTAACCGATAAAACCTGTCATTACTCCAAAATCACCTATGTCAATCCCCAACTTTTAGTAAAAAACTGAAACAAAAAATATTTCAACCAAAGAAACAAATCCAACAATGAAAATCACCGACCAGTTTGTTTACGGAACCCAGTATTATCGCGCGCCGACTCCTCTTCAGAATGAATGGGAATATGATCTGAATATGATGCCCAGGGCAGGTTTGGACACGATCCAGATCAGGGTTCAGTGGCGCTGGAATGAACGTCGTGAAGGCGAATATTATTTTGACGATGTCGACCGTTTATTCGATTTGGCGGAAAAAACAAATAAACAAGTGATAATGAAGTTTATGCTCGAAACCGCTCCGGATTACGTTTTTCAAAAATACGACGGCACCAGACGCGATATGCATGGAAACCTGATCCGCCCCGGAGGACACGGTGCGTTCTATGTCGGCGGCTGGTGGCCCTGCTTCGATAATCCCGGGGTATTAAGCAAAGCTAAAGATTTCGTCAAGATTTATACGGAAAGATACAAAGACCGGAAATCATTGTTAATGTGGAACATCTGGAATGAACCGAGGATGCGTCCGATCGGCGACTGCGGTTGCCAACATTCCCTTAAGAAATATCGTCTCTGGCTGGAACAGGAGTATAAAACAATAGATACCCTGAATAACCACTTCGGCAAATGCTGGGGGGATTTCGATACGGTGGATACTCCAGGAATGCCCTATGACTATGTGGAGCTGTTTTTATGGCGAAAATGGGCCAGACGCAGCTTGAGTAATCGTCTTGCGGAGTTTTACCAAGTCGTGAAAACGATTGATCCAAACCGCCCGGTCATAACTCACGTCGGCCTGCCGTCGGTACAGCAGGATGCGGCCGGAGATGTGTCCGACGATATTCTGAACAGCAGAGAAGTAGACTTTTACGGCACTTCATTCGGCTTGACCAATATCTGCACCAACATTATTGAAGAGTCAACTCCATCCCTGATTTGCGACTGGATGCGCAACGTTAACGAATACTTCTGGGTCTATGAGTTATATCCGGACTGGGGGCGCTGGCAGCCTCCGGTCAGCGTATTCGATTACGCGTACCGGATGTGGTCGGCAATCGCCTGCGGCAGTAAAGGCATTCTCCTCTGGCAGTATCGCGCAGAACGCGTGGGCAACGAAAGCAATCTGGCCGGCCTGGTCAATATCGACGGCAGTTTCAAGGAAATAAGTTACGAATCCGGCCGGATCAGTAAGTTCATTAAAGACAATCAGGACTTCCTCATGAAGTCGAAGGTTCAGGTCGACGGCATCGCGATCTTGTACGACATCGACAGCGACCTGATCAACCGGATTGAAAATACCGGCAAGTCCGGAGATTTGAACAACTTTGATCTCGCAGTGGAATTCCCGTATCACTATAAAAAAGCGGTTGCGGGTATTCACGCGCTGTTCAGAGAAGCCGGATTCACCTGCCGGGTTGTCGATACGAGAAACCTGGCTGCACAAGTCGACGGGTTAGAGATTATATACGTTCCGCAGGGCTTCATGCTGACTGACAAAATTATTGGAATACTCGAAAAATTCGCAGCGGCCGGCGGCAGAGTTATCGCCGAAGAAGGCTTGACTCTGCGTGACAGCGCCACCTGGGTCAGGCCGCAATGGCCGTCACCGGCAATTCAGAAAATGTTCGGGACAACAATTACGTCCCGGGCCAAAGTCAGTTTCAGACCGGAAAATATAAAAACGCATGGGGCCGTAATCCCGGCATCGGAATATGTCAGCTATCTTGAAGCGAAAGATGGAGCAGCAACTATCGGCGTCTGGGACTCCGGAAATCCGGCTATTGTCAAAAACGGCAGCTGTTATTTTATCGCAACCAGCCTGGGCGCGACTTTCCATGATAATTATGAAGCGTCACAAGACTTTTTGAAAGTCATTGATCTTTTACTGGAAGGCAGAAAACCGGCGGCCCCGTGTAATTTACCGAAAGGCGTTTACAAGCGGGTCCTGAAATACAGAGGCACGTCCATGTTGTTTCTGTTCAATACTGCATGGACGGAGCAGACTGTTTGTTTGCAATCCGACAAAAAGAAATACAGCGTATTGTTCGGCGAAACGACAATTAAGGACAACGAAATCACTTTACCGCCCAGAGCGGTTCAAGTTTTGCAGTTTGAAGAAAAATAAACAGCAGAGATAAATGGTTTTAAAAATATTTACCCCAACTGGAAATTTTATCCGGTCGGGGTATTTATTTGTTAAGAAAACCAACTCACAATATGAATTATAATACAGGCAATTCCTAAAGTATATGTAAGATAAAAATGTCCCGCATTTATAATGTTGTACCAGTCAGTGCCTTCAAGTCTATACTTATTATGTTCTTCGTCCCAGCAGCCATATTTCAAGAAATAGATAAATATCAACCAGGCGAATACAGGGACAAGGAACGGTGTCCGGCTTTTAGGTTCGTATTGAGAATTTATCACATTGTAGAGTGGCGCGTAATGGGCCGCTATCGAATCTTAACTCCATTTTCCTTCTGGTTGAATCCGTGAAAACCGGTAGTAAAATACGATTTTTCGTTGAGGGTGAGTTGCGTTTGACCTCATTCCAGGGGCCTTATACGTAAGTTTTGGGGCGTTGTAAAGCGCGTTCAAGCATAAAAATGCCTTTTGAAGTCACTCTGGCACAACAGCCATTGATGGCTGGTTTCAGGTCGTTCTCGACTGCAGGTTTTTATTGGTAAAATATTGTTATTCAGATTGTTATGCATTTATTTAATGCTATATTATTATAGTGCGAAGGGCATTTTAATCTTAACAATGGAGTTTAATAATATGTTTGCAGGAATTGAAAAAATGACAGAAGCGGATATTCTGAATGAGTTGATTTTGCTGGGGGAAAATTACACTCGACACAAGCGCCGCTGCCCCGGCTGCGAAGATGATGATTTGTTTCGCATCAATGTTGCCCGGGTAATTAATCATACCAGGTCCGGCCGTGAATTTCTCCAGTACGCCATGGATGGGGAGATTGCCGATATGCCGACTTGTCATCGAACATCATATTTTGAAGCCCTGGGTTCAACGCTTCGCCTTAAATATGTTGAAGATGTTTGCGGAGCCTTACTGAAACTGATAAATGATTATCTTGAGTCTACCGGGACAGATTATCTTGCAGGTTTCCCCGAACTGAATAATCGTTTTGTCGGAGCCGGCGACGGGCATTCGATCAAACATGCGACGCATGAAAATAAAATCAACGGGAGTTATCCGGCAATGACCTGCATCTATATCCAGAACCTGCGGAACGGCCTGATAGATTTGATGGCGATGGTTACCAATCACCAAAGCTCCAAACCGCACGAATCGCCTGTTTTGAAGAAACACCTTGCTTCATATGCGGCAAAGCATCAATACATAAGGCCGCTTCTGGTCTATGACCGTGCGCTCGCCGATAAAGAATGCATCTCACTCATGCAGACTGCCGCCGGTAAGCATCCGTGGTCATTCGTGAGCCGATTAAAGGCGAATATGAAACCGGTTTTTAAACATCGCCAGCAATTTGATAGAAACGATCCGGTGAATGACGGCGTAAGCGCTTATTACATGATCGGACTTAGTAACGCCGGCACGGTCTGGTTGATTGAATATGTCGACCCGGAAACGAAAATTAAATATTCGTTCATCACCAATGATCCGACCTTGAGACCGGGAGTTGTGGCATTCCTTTACAAAATCAGATGGAAACTGGAGAAAGTCTTTGATGTAACAAAAAATAAATTATTTGAACAGAAAGCCTGGGCTGAATCGTTAACGGCAAAAACAATGCAGGCGAACATGACTGTTTTTACATATAACTTTATAGTACTGCTTGAAGCGGTTATCGGCAACATCAGCGGCAGCATCACTAAGAAAGTTGAAAAAAAACGAATTTATTACCTGGCATCAAGGAGCAGAAAAGCCCAAAAACAAGGAAGAAAAGTTGCGACAGTTGAATTTATAATGCCGCATATGCATCAAATAACCTGTCAATTTATACGATGCATCCGAAGTTGGATCAGGCGGAACTGTCCATTAATAAGCTTCCTGGATGTATTTAACAAACGCCTGTCAAGTTATATATAAAAACAATCCCGGACACCGTTCGGGACAAGATATACATAACCTGCAACAATAAGCATAGCAAGAGGAAATTTATCTTTTGGGACGCCAACTTTATTGAGAACGGAACATAGCAACAAAAACGGAATTGAGAAACAGAAGAATGTCGTCAAGCTATGATCAACCGGCCTCAAATGCATTACTCCTATTCCACTGAAGCGTTTTTCTTGCTTTTAAGTATACTTGAACAAGGATAAAAGTTAACAAAACTCCTATCCTGTTCAGGCAAATACATTTAAAAATCAAAGCAAACAGATCACACCGAGGTAATATCCAACTCGTACTCGGTATTCTTTTTGCCCCGCCCTTTGTCTGCGGACAAGACTTCGACGTAATACAGGCCGGCATCCAGATTAAGGTTGTCCAGATGAGCTTCGCCAAACTTGAGCTTAGTCGTTTTGACCTTCTTCAGTTTACCTTTATCTTCATTCCACCGGTAAATGGTAAGTTTCGCGTTCTTATCTGTTCCGGTAAGATCAAAATCATAAGACGCTAGATCGGCAACTTCAAGCTGATAGTAGTCGCACGCATCGCCGAAACCGACGAACCCTGAAAGGCTGGCGTCCGGAGTAATGGAGGTTGCGTCCTCGATACAATTATTATCAGTAGCTTCCGGGAAGAAATCACTGGTAATATCCATTACGTATTCCGTATTATATTTTCCAGCGCCTTTATCGCCGGATATTATCTCAATATAATAGTTACCGTTATCAAGCATGATGTTATCGAAAACAGCCATCCATTCGCCGGCACTATTGTCATATTTTGATTTAGCACTCTTAATTTTTTTCAATGCGCCGCCGTCAAGCATTTCATAGAGGGAAACCTTAACTTTTGAATTCATTTGCGTAAACTCAAAATCAAATATCCCGGCTCCGTCAGTCAATTCAAAGTTATAGTAATCGTAACCGTCAGCCAATCCCACATATTCTTTGTATGAGTAGCCGTCGTCAACATTAATGGGATTTGCAAAGGCAAAATAATTACCAACCGTATCCCCGGTATTAAAGTACTCTGTTTCAGACCAGTCGCTTGTGTTGCCATAATTATCAACAGCCTTAACATGCCAATAATAGAACCCATACGGCAGATCCCAGAGAGACACTTCACTATCATAAACCGTTTCACTGACAGCTCCGGTAAAACTACTTGTCCCGGCATATTCCAGTACATATTCCTTTACTCCGCTGCCTGCATCGTTGGAATCGCCCCAATTGAGAATTACATCTCCTCCACTAATCTTTTCCGAGAGTCCGGAAGGCATAGCTGGCGCCGTCGAGTCAATAATAAAGCTGTCAACCGCGCTCCAGGCTGATTCGTTCAAGTTGTTGTCAACGGATTTTACCCGCCAATAATAAATAGCATCCGTTAGATCAGTCATATCAAGATCACTGGAATTTGCGGTCTGAGTCGAAGCACCGGTAAAGTCAGAATTATCAGCAAATTCTATCACATAATTCATAATTCCGGTAAGACCGTCGACCGAATCGCTCCAATCCAGGCTGACCGAATTTTTATCAATAACAGATGCAAGGCCTTCAGGCACAGATGCCGGAGTAATATCGACAAGGAAACTACCGGTTGAACTCCATGCAGACTCATTACCGCTGTTATCTACAGACTTGACCCGCCAATAATAGTATGCATCAGCCAGGCCGGACAAAGCAACTTCGCTGGCGTCAACACTCAACGTGCTGGAACCGGAAAAATCTGCATTAACAGCGTATTCAACAATATACTCTTTTACTCCGGAGAGGTTGTCTGATGAATTCAACCAGTCAAGCTCTGCATCCTGGCCGGTAACGGCCGCGAAAAGGCCGTTTGGCGTAGTAGCCGGGGTGGTGTCAATAGTAAAATATTCAATTGCGCTCCATTCCGACTCATATCCTCCGCCATCCACCGCTTTAACCCGCCAGTAGTAAATCGCATCACTTAAAGAACTCAAGTCCAATTCACTGGATGCGGAGGTAACTGAAACAGCTCCGAATAACCCCGGACTGGTGGAGTATTCTACAATATATTCTTTCACCCCCGAAAGATTATCGGTGGAATCACTCCAATCCAGATCGGAAGAGTTTCCGTCAACACCCGCGGAAAGGCCTTCGGGCGTGGTCGGCGCGGTTATATCGACAATAAAGGCTTCAACATCGCTCCAGGTAGAAACATTACCGAAATTATCTTCCGCCTTTACGCGCCAGTAATAGATTCCTTCCGCAAGACCGGAAATATTGAGTTCGCTTGACGCAACCGTCCGGGTAACGGCATTGACAAAACCGGAGTTGTTAGCATACGAAACAGTATATTTTTTGAGGCCGCTTCCACCGTCATTATCGGCCGAATCAGCCCAGTCCAATGCAATATTGACGCCGGTAATATCTTCAACCAATCCGGTTGGAACATCCGGAGCGGTTAAATCCACGAGAAATGACTCACCAACGGTCCAAACTGATTCATTACCCGAATTGTCAACCGACCGGACCCGCCAGTACCAGGTTCCATTGGTCAAACTGGAAATATTCAGCACACTGCTCAGAGTTGTTTGGGAAACCGGGCTTGAGAAATCAGCGGACAAAGAATATTCAACAGAGTACTCTTTTACTCCTGACACATTATCGGTTGAATCATTCCAGTCAAGTGCGGCGGTTCCGCCATTGACATCAACCGTTAAACCTGATGGAGCGGAAGCAGGAGTGATATCAACGATAAAAGTTGAACTTGCACTCCAGGCTGACTCATTTCCATTATCATCCACCGCTTTAACCCGCCAGTAATAAGAATCATCAGCTAAAGCTGACAAATCAAGATCGCTGGAGGAGGCCGATAAAGTCGTTGCCGCAGTAAATGACGAGTTATCAGCGTACTGCAGAATATATCCGCTGAGGCCGCTGCCGCCGGTATTATCAGTAGAGTCGCTCCAGTCAAATGAAACATTGCTGCCATCAACCGATCCAGACAGGGAGTCAGGAACAGAAGGCGCGGTCACGTCTACCAGAAAACTGCCGCCGTCAACCCAGTCAGTCTCATTTTCAACTGCATCAATTGCCTTAACCCGCCAATACCAGGTCCCGTCAGTCAAGTCTGAAACACTGAGAAAACTTGTTGACGCAGACAGAGAAACAGCTCCTGAAAAACCGGCATTTTGCGAGTATTCAACAACATAAGACTCGACCCCTGAACCGCTGTCAGTAGAATCGTTCCAATCAAACGACACCTCGCCACCGGTTACATCCGCAGTGAGACCGGAAGGCAGGCTCGGGGGAATTTCATCCGCAAGCAGAACTTCAAATGATTGAACCGCACTCCATGCGCTTTGATTGCCGGCATAATCAAAGGCCTTGACACACCAATACCAGGTACCGTTACTGGAAAATTCCAACTCAGCATCACTGAAAGCGACCGTGACGTAAGTGGGGTTGGACAAAAGCGAGTCCTCTGAATAGGCCAGAACGTATCCCTTAACCCCGGTGCCAGCATCTGTTGAATTATCCCAGTCAAACGAGATATTGACTTCGTCCACAATACTGCTTAGTCCGGTTGGAACACTTGGGGCCTGAGTATCAGGCGTATAAGTCTCAAACGAGGAGGAACTGCTCCACGAACTTATATTCCCGGCATTGTCGATAGCTCTCACCCTCCAGTAGTAAGTGTCGGCAGCAAGTCCGGACAGATCGATATCGCTGGTGCTTACGATAGTATATACGGAGTTTGCAAAATTAGAATAAGTGGAATACGCCACCTCATATTCTTTAATCCCTGACTTGTTATCGGTCGAGTCATTCCAGTCCAGAGACACATCCAGTCCGCTTACCTGTTCAGTCAAGCCGGCCGGTACGCCTGGAGCCAGGGTATCTGGAATATCAATAGTGAATGAGTCGGTGGTACTCCATGCGGACTGATTTCCTTCATTATCCTCAGCTTTAACCCGCCAGTAATAAGTCCCGTCAGTCAATCCCGAAAGATCAAGTTCACTAATCGCAACCGTCGTCTGTGTCGCACTGGTGAACCCGGAATTGTCCGCATACTCGACAATGTACTGTTTCACTCCTGAATCATTATCCGTTGAATCCGCCCAGTCAAGCGACGCATCTCCCTCATCAACCGAGTCTGTCAAACCAGTCGGAACTGTTGGCGCCTCTGAGTCTCCAGGACTTATGGTAAAAGAATCAACAACGCTCCAATCGCTCTCGTTACCGGCTCCGTCTTCGGCCTTTACTCTCCAGTAATATGTCCCTTCGCTTAAGTTGTAAAGCGACAACTCGCTAACTGTAACTATCCTGGTAGCAACACTTTGAAAGAGCGAACTGGTGGAGTATTGTACAAGGTAACTGGATATCCCGCTAAGTTCATCCGTTGAATCCGCCCAGTCAAGCGCGACATCATCATCGGCAACCTCATCAACCAGACCAGTCGGCACCGAAGGAGCAACCAGGTCATTCCAACCGTCAAAATCGGTTGGCGCAATGTTATATACAATCTGGGCAATAATATCATATTCATCCGGCAAGTCACTCAAAGAATACCAACCGTCATCAGAGCCACCCCACCCCAAGTTAAAGTGAAAGGTATCAAGATCTGCATCATATCCGTCTATGATAACGGCATGTCGCGCATGATCCCCTGTGTCGGAAAACTTCTCAATTCCGACTAAAACGACACATCCGGAAGTAACATCATCAACCAACTCATAATGCAAATCAAGCTGACTGGAGACCAGCAATCCGTCAGAATCATCCTCGTATGCCGTGACCGTAGCCGTTGTAAAACCGCACTCAACCAGAAACTCCTGAGTATCATAAAAATTCGCCCCGGTTCCACCAGAGTCGTAATCGGAGTGTATTTTAACTCCAACGCCAAAACTAAGAGCAGCTATCTCATCAGGATCAAAATTATATTCTATATCATCCAATTTGCTATTTAATTCAGTGAACGATAAAAAATCGTAAGTGCTGTAACTCGACCCATAAACCGGATAAATGCCGCCATACATATAGAAATAATCAGAACTGTCAAATTCCAGCGAAGACACGGTCAAAGATATCCCGTATGTATTTTGCATTGTTCCCCAAAAATATAAAATCTGACTGGTAGCGGTTGCGACGCAACCGACATATGTTTCTCCATAGGCACTTGGAGTATACTCATTGTAGGTTATTGATGAATCAGATGAAATGGTCCAAGCCTGATTCCAGGTGTCAAAATTAATTAAATAATCAGCCATGTTTTAATACTCCCTTGCTATGAACTCTCCCCGGACAAGTTAATAATTTATACTAATGATAATATCCTCTACTATATTCAAGAATATTGACATATAGTATATGCACTTTGTTCCGTTGTCAAATAGAATAAGCCTGCAAAATATTCATTCCACCAAAAACTTGAAACTTTTTGTCTAAGCCAATGTAATATCGAGAGTATAATCGGTATTACATTTACCTTTTCCTTTGTCGCTCGCAAGAATTTCTATGTAGTAATCCCCGGTGCCAAGCCATAAATCACTGATTGCGGCCTCGCCGTCCCGTAATGTGCAGTTAGCCAGTTTTTGCAATTTATTTTTTGCATCATTCCATTTATAAATCGTCAGTTTGGCGTCTTTATCATCCCCTTGCAGAGCAAAATCATAAACCTCCACACTGTTTAACTGGAACATATAATAATCGTAAATATCGCCAAAGCCGACATAACCGGTAATTTCAGCGGAGTTGTCAACGAGTTCAGCGTCAATGTTCGTCGCCTGCTCCCTGGTATTATTCACTGTCGCTGCAGGAAAAATATCAGCAAAAACCTCCAGATCGTAGTCCGTATTGCGTTTTCCGGCTCCGCGGTCTCCGGATAATACCTCAACATAATAATTGCCGACATCCATCATTATATTTTGCAATGAGGCCGATATGGAATCTTCGATCGAATCATAAACCGTACTTTTTCCGACTATTTTTTTATACTTTTTAACCCCGTTTTTTTCTTCTTCTTTGTAAACGTTGATAACGCAACGTTCATCGAGATTAAACAGATCAAAATAAAATTCACCAGCCTGTGCAACGCTGAAACTGAAAACGTCCTGCGGATCGCCGAAGCCCACCCATTCGCTTACAAAAGCAACATTGTCCGTAAATACCAGATCTGCCGGACTGCCCTGCCCGGTTTTGAAATCAAACTCGTCCGCCGAAGCATCCGGAAAAATCGTTCTGCCACCCCACAGCTCATAATTACTGTTATTCCTGCCATTGCCGCGATCACCGGACAAAACCTCTATATAATATGTTCCCACGTCAAGGGGGACAAATCCCGACCAGGTAAAATGTTGTTCCTGTTGAAAATCATAATAGTTGAAAGCCGTTCTAACCAACTGGTACGTAATATAACCTTTTGAATTATCTTCACGATAAATTTTCAAATTAGTCCTTCTATCAAGGTCGCCAAGGTCAAAGAAAAACTCTGACGCTTTATCTACCGTGAATTTGTAGACATCCTGAGGATCGCCGAATCCAACCCAGCCGTTTTCAATAATTGAATTATATTCGAAAGACACCTCCGTCGGCGTCCCCTCTCCGGTCTTGAAATCAAAACCGTCCTGTGACGCATCGGGGAAATTATAGCTCTCTATAAACAAATCATAATCGGTGTTGCATTTGCCTTTACCTTTATCGCCGGACAAAACCTCAATATAATATGTTCCGGCAGCTAAAGGAATTTCATTAATAACCGCATAAGTCTCGTTTTGGATCTTATCGTATTTAGCGCTGACGCTCTTTACCCGCTTATAGACCAGATACCCCCTGGAATAATCCTCTTCATAAATATTTACAACCGCCTTCGAAGAAAGATTATCCAGTTGTAAAGAGAAACCGGACGGTTTGTCAAGGCTAAGACAATAGACATCCTGAGGATCGCCGAAGCCGACCCAATCGGAAATCAATACCTGATTATCCACCAATTCAATATCAGCGGCAGCGCCGTCGCCGGTTTTGAAATCCAGTTCATCATCGCTTTTTGCCGGAAAATAATCAGGCGTTATGTCCAGAGTATAATCAGTATTGCATTTGCCTTTTCCATTGTCCCCGGATGCCACTTCGACATAGTAGGTACCAATCCCCAGCAAAACATCTCCGAATGCTGCCATAGTCTCACTGGTCACTTTATTCAGCTTCGCAGTGGCATTTTTAACTTTCTTGTATTTAACCTGCCCGTTAATGTCAATTTTCTGATAAAGACATAACTTTGCCTTTGCGTCGAGATCAGTCAGGGCAAAATCGAATACCCCGGCGGAAGTCACATCAAATGTATAAAAATCAGCAGCATCGCCAATCCCGACATAATCGCTGTTGCTATAATCGTTTTCCACATCAATAGATAAAGCGTTTTGAAAAGAATCTCCCGGCACGGATGCGAAAAAAGGCGGAGAAGAGCTGAAACTATTAAGCTCATTTTCATTGTTTGCGTCTACAACCGTCCCGGCGGCAACTGTCACTTTGAACTCTTCATACTCATCCGGATATACATCATTATCACTTATCGACATAGCACTCCTCATATAAAAAAACAATAAAAAAATCATTCTAAGTTTACACAAAAAATGCTCAAAAGTCAAGCAAAAAAAATAAAATCATGACAATCCTCCGGCCCGGTTGCAGATGAGGACGGCACCGACAAAAAAAGAACTTATTTATAATTATATCGCTCCGCGTCGTACGCGGACGTGGTCCAGCGACGGAACGCTTGCCAGCTGTCTCCAACGGGCGGAATATTGCGTAATTAATTGCGCGTCAAATAATTTCACTCTCGAAAAGCGATATTGTAGAAAAATGCGTTTACAAATTTTTCAATAATGTTGAGCGTCCGAGCCGCTTTCCAGCGGTTCAACTTCTGCCTTGGCGGTACTTTTGTCAGTCCCGTCATAAGAACTGAGCGCTGAAAGCGCGACATATATTTAGTCCGGGGTGATTGAGCGTCAGCGATTGAACCCCGGGAAACAGGTAAACATGTTTTGAGCCCTGTATGGGCGACACATAAAAATTTCCACCTCAACCATTTTTTTGTTTACTTTTGCCATTGTTTTTTACGGAAGCCGTGGTATTTTTCAGTCTTTAATTAATTTGACTACTGAAAACCTTAATTCAAAATTATATAAATTCGGAGGAAGCTATGGACCTGTTCCCGGTAAGACATAAGGAACTTGAAGCAAAAATAACCGAATGGACCAACCTTTTGCCGGAAAAATTCAAACTGCATCACGTTGATGCCTATACCGGCCATAAAGTATATGCCATCGCCATCTCAGACTTTTCCGTACCGGACGCCGGAAAAAAAGTCCATTATTTTTCTCAACCCCATGCCCATGAACCGGCCACCACCGCCGCCATGATAAATGTCATCGAAGAACTGCTCGCCGGCAAAGACCTATACGGCAATCCAACTACCTTGGACCTCGATACCGTTCTGCAAAAAACAATCCTGATCTTCAACCCGATCGGCAATCCATCCGGACGCGACCGGGCCCCGGTCGACTGCTGGGACGGCTCGTACTGCGACAACGAGCGTTTCTGGTGCTGGATGCGCGGCGAGGATCCGGCCAATCCCGGCCATATGTGGGAACGCATCGGCGATTGGGATATCCGTAACTACAATGCCCCCGATCCGATCGGCATCGTCTATGAACAGATCGGGGAATTCCGCTATTGCGAACCCAACCGCTGCCGGGATTCGTCATATTTCAAACTGCTGCTGGCAATGGATAAACTTTACGGATTCGACGCGATTCTCGACCTGCATCAGTGCGAAATCATCGGCGACAACAACAATTGCACCATCCTGCTGCCACCGGACATCTGCATGGGCAACGCGGAAGCCGCCGCACGCAAAACCGCCTGGGGACGCCAAATCTGTCTGGATTGGGCCGCCGATCCTGATCTTGATCCAGTACTCGAACCGGAAATGCTGTCATACACCGGTGTTCAGCGCCAGTATTTTCTCGACAACTGGGGGGAACTGCACAAACGAATCGACATTGTCAATACGGAAATCAAAAACAACAGTCCGGAAATGACTCCGGCCATCCAGCTCAAAGCCCAAGCCATCGCCATCAGAAGCAGCATCAAGCGGCTACTTGACCTTTAACGCAAAAAAATATTTACTCTTCGGTAGGTGCTATGTTAAATAAAGTAGACTGATTCCTCAGACGACCGTATATTAATGTATACGTCGTAAGGTTGTTAATTAACCGGCTCGGGAATATTTGCCTTTTGCTGCCGTAGTTTGCGTTCTCCGAACGCAAGTAAC
The DNA here is from genome assembly GCA_963676655.2 of Victivallales bacterium. Classification (GTDB taxonomy): domain Bacteria; phylum Verrucomicrobiota; class Lentisphaeria; order Victivallales; family Victivallaceae. Next base: position 435,606 of record CAXXKX010000005.1, read on the forward strand.
AATGACCCGCTCGGAAACGTTTGCCATTTGCTTCCGTAGTTTGCGTTATCCGAACGCAAGTAACAATGACCAGCTCGGAAATATTTTGCCATTTGCGCTCGGAGAGCGCAAGCTACCATCTTCGCCAGTCTCATCGAGACCTGGCGCTACTGCCCGCACACGGGCTTATTCAGTAGGGCTGCTTTCGATGAAAGCGCCAGGATGCAACAGCATCCCACCCTCGTGCTTATTCTTCAGTCACTGATTGACGTTCATGACCATTACTTACGTTTCCCGCCGGTCTCATCGAGACCTGGCTCTACTGGGAACGTTGCAATTTGCTTCCGTAGTGTGCGTTCTCCGAACGCAAGTGACAATGACCGGTTAGGGAACATTTGCCATTTGCGCTCGGAGAGCGCAAGTTACCTAGCCGCTCTAACATTTACGGCCCAAGTAAACCTGCAATCCGGGAATGAGAATTTTCGCAATCTCAATTAATTAGGGAAACCTAATTGATTTTTTCAGATTAATGTTTATATTAAAAGGCAACAAGATAAATTTTTTTAACAACTTAATTAGGGCAACCTAACTATGACAAAAGAAATAAAATTCAAATGTGACCGGAATAAAGATAATCTGCTGGATTATCTGCTGGTCAAGACGGCACCGGTAATTGCCGGAATCAAACCGGCAATTCTGCTGCGTTTATGCAAATGCCGTCATATCAGAAAAATGACGCATTACGACAGCTTCTGTATTCATCAGGACGAAATAATCAAACTGTTGAATCTGAAATGTCTGGTAATGAAAAACGACGGTAGAGACATTCAAGTTTTGTTCTACGATCCACAGGTCATGTCCGAAGCACTGCAACAGGAAGCAATTGTCGCTTTTCTTGGTGAGCACGGATACCGAGAGCCGGAAAATACCGATACAACACTGGCACAATTGAAATCGCGTTTCTCCGGTCAATACTTTCCGCATGAAATCGGCATATTCCTGGGATATCCATTAAAAGACGTCCAAGGTTATATGGGCCGGAAAGAAATTGCAGCCAAACTGGAAAAAGCGCTGTGGCGGGTTTTCGGCGATCCTGCCGAGTCGCTGCGTCTGATGAATCAGTATCGCTCAGCGGAAAAAGCCGCGCAACTAATATTAAGCGCCGGAAACAGCATAAGAAATTCAATTCAACAATTAAAGCAAATCAACAAATTCGATCAATACATTTTTGAATAAAATAAAAGGAGATATAAAATGAGTGAGATCAAAGTTATTTACGGCAGCACCAGCGGAAACACGGAAGTCGCGGCTCAGAAAATCGCGGAAAAAATGGGTGGGGTCTGCATCAACATTACGGATGCAACGCCAGATGATTTTTCAGGTAAGCTGTTGATATTCGGGACTTCAACCTGGGGGCTCGGGGAGCTGCAGGATGACTGGGAAATCGGGATCGATAAACTTACCAAAGAAATTTTAGCCGGCAAAAAAGTCGCTTTATTTGGCTTGGGCGATCAGTCGGGATTCGGTGAAACATTCATCGACGGCGTCGGAACCATCTTTAATAAAGTGCTGGAATGTGAAGCGGAAGTGGTCGGAAAATGGAGTACGGACGGCTATTATTTCAGTAGTTCAACCGCCGATCTCGGCGGGGTTTTCGCCGGACTGGCGTTGGATAATGACAATGAACCGGATCAAACCGATGAGCGAATCGAACAATGGGTCACCCAACTGAAAAAGGAAGCCGGGTTATAACATGATGACCGAACTGGATCGATTCAAAACATTTCTGCGGCAAAGAGGAATGCTGCTGACGCAGGAACGGGTAACGATAGCCGAAACGGTTGCTAAACTGAGGGAACCTTTCAATATCGATAACCTGAAGTCCAGACTGGAGAATACCGGATTTCCGGTTTCATCATCGACTCTCTATCGGAATATCAAGCTATTGGCGGCCGCTGGACTGATCGAAAACGTAACCTGGAACTGCTCAGGCAAAAGCATCTTCAGGAAGCTTGACTCAAAGCCGGTTTCCTGTACCTTGAAATGCATCGACTGTAATTGTGAGCATACAGTAAAATGCGATGAGCTTGAAAACAAGATTCTTGACATCTGCCGGGAATTCCGGATTGAGGAAACCGGCATCGTCGTTAGAATTGAGGGCCGCAGAAAATGCAATTGTAAACATAACCGGAGAGGACGTAATGAAAGAAAGCGGACATAAACCTTCCGGTCCGGGCAGAACAGTTGCATTAGCTGATGTCAGGACAAAACTGACAGAACTTTTTGACGATATGTTCAACCATGACGGTCACAGCAACCTGAAAATAAAAATCAGTTTTTTGCGCCGGGGTCAAAAAGAAATTCTTTTATGCTGCGGTAAAGAATATCGATTTGTCGTGGATTACCCGAATATTGATCAACAAACAGATAAAAATGGAAAGGAGGTATAATATAAAATACCGCAATTTTTCAAAAACATTGAAAAGAATATATACAGGTTCTGCGAGTGAACATTTTATATTACTTTAAATCAACACAAGACCGATGACAACGCAATCCCCGCTGCGGGATCAGGCGATTGAATTAAAGCCGAAAGGCTGAAGAAGTAAATCAGGATAATATAAAATGATTAAAGAAAGATTTTTTACATTAATTGAACTCCTCGTAGTAATAGCGATAATAGCAATCCTTGCCAGCATGCTGATGCCGGCTCTTGGCAAGGCCAGGGACAAAGCAAAGAGTATTTCATGTGTCAGCAACTTCAAGCAAATCGGAACCGGTTTGATGATGTACACCTCGGATAACGATGGGATATTTGTCCCTTACAAAGACGTTACCGCAGGACACGGCGCCTCCGACACCAAGTACTGGTTCGGCACTCAGAACAGCGGAGGGACGTATGACCTGACCAACAATCCGTGGTTCGGCAAATACGTCGGCAACTGTGCCCAGGTTTTCACCTGTCCGGCATTGAAACACAAAAGCGGACCTGAAGACGCCTCTGATACCGGTTACGGCTATAACGGTTGCTGGCTCGGCGGCTACACCAAGGTTGACGAGATTTATTTCAGTCCCAAAATCAGTATGGTCAAACGCGCCTCCAACACCCTGGCGTTCGGCGATTCAGCGGTATATCTGATGAGCAGCCTAGGATATAGTGCCATGCTCTGGCCCAATAAAAGACCTCCCGGCGATTCAAGCAGCGCTGATGGCTACAACTCATTCCATTTCCGTCATTCCGGCATGGCAAACGCCGCATGGGTGGACGGACACGTCTCCCAGGAAAGGCCGGTGGAAGTGGCCGCGACCAATTCTTTTTTCGAAACCGCAGTCATCGGCGACATTGTTGAAGAGGCAGATAATTCCGTTTACAGCATTTACGATTAACCCGGGAAACATTACAATGAAAAAATTAATAATAACCCTTGTTGTGACCATTATAGCCGCAGTTGCATTTTTCGTAAACAACAAACAGGATCGCAGTCTCGCGGATGAATCGGTGATCTCCGGCAAAGACGCGGAACTGGCCGGTAAATTCACTCAATACATTCATCGCTACGCCAAAGAAAACCGAAGAGATAGATTCAGCAGACGTTTTACAACGGTTCCTCCGGAAGAGCAACTCCGGATCTGGGAGACTCTCGCCGCGGTTGACAATTTGGGGCAGCCGCTGAAAGTTACCGTCCCCGCTACCGGCAAAACCAGACGCTGCATTTACTATCGCAAGGACAGTGACAAAGCCTATAAGTTCATCGTCAGCACCAGTCGGGACAAATGGAACTTCAAACAGCTTGTCGTAATTGATAACATCTAAAAAAAATAAGACCCCATGTCTTCTCCTCTGTTCCCGGGGAACGGTTCCCCGGGAACTCTTTAAATTATATCAAGCAAAAAACTATGTGGATATTCGTACTCATTATACTGGCCGGCGCCATAACTCAAACCATTTTGAAATTGTCACTACTAAACCGGGGATACCGGATCGCACTCATCTGCGGCACAATCATCCTGACCGCGTGTTTCTACCGTCAGGCCACCCAATACAATTTAGCTGACTTGAGAAATTACCTGAACAGCGAAACAACTCTCAACACGCTCTGCGGCGTGGTTATTATCCAGGAACTGCTGACCCTGGTTTTCGGAACCATATTATTGCGCCGTTATTTCACCGACAAGAAAATCAAAAAATTTCATTACATAGTGTTACTGCCCTCGGTCCTTTATCCATTGAGTTACCAGCTATTTCTGGTTTACCTGTTCAATACCCGCAGCGGCATCGACTATCTGAAAACCAATCTGCTGCTGTGCGCCATCACTGTCATCTGTACCGTTGCGGCGGCCGAATTCCTGTCAAAACTCAGCTTGCAGCGAAAAATTGAATTCATCGCCCTCTCAAGCGTCATCACCATCTCCCTGGCCATGTTTCTGCCGGTAATCTTTGCCGGTGGAGCTCCAAGCGGAGAAATCATTGTTCTCAATCTGAATATGATTAAGGGTGCAGGCCTGATCCTCGGCCTGATTCTCCTGTTTTCACTTGCCTCTTATTACGATATTTACTCGAAAATCATTGAACATATAAAAATTAATCAAACCAAGGAAGTTTAAAAATGAGTATGATGACCCAATGTCTGTTCTGGATATCAGGCAGCCTGATGATCCCGGTAATCATCCTGCTGCTGGCCGCGTTTCTTTATTCGCTGGCGCTGCTCGGGGATTTTTTCTCGAGCTATCTCCGGCTTCTCAAAGGACATAAAAGCCTTGAGGCAATAATGAAACAGATCGACACCAACGGAGAAATCCAAGTACCAGAGCTGCCGGATTGTCCGTTCTCCGCCAAACTCAAACAGATGATCAGCCTGAACTGGCATCCGATTCATTGCAGCAAATTCATCGCCGATTGTCACGGCCGTTACGCCCGGGAACTGGAAAGACTGAAATTTCTGCAGAAAGCCGGACCGATGCTCGGACTGATGGGAACCCTGATCCCGATGGGTCCGGCCCTGGCCGGACTGGCCTCCGGTGATATCAGTTCAATGTCGGTCAATATGCAAATGGCGTTCGCAACAACGGTAGTCGGGGTCTTTGCCGGGGCGGTCGGCCTGATCGCGTTCTCAGTCAAGAAAATCTGGTACGGGGATGAGATAACGAATCTGCAATATCTGCTTGACCTGCATATCCATGAAAATCAGGAGAAAAGCAAATGAAACCGGGCCGCAACCGCTATATCGGGTCGTTTGACTCCGGGGACCATGATCCTTTGTCCGGCATGGCAAACTTGTTCGATGTGGCGATGGTTTTTGCCGTGGCGCTGATGGTCGCCTTTGTCGTCCGCTCAAAAATGACCGAACTGTTGACCGCCGAAGACGTCAGTTACGTCAAAAACGCGGGCAAAAAAGACATGGAAATAATCGTTAAAAAGAAAAACAAGATAAGCCGCTACAAAGCCGATAAAAATCAGTCCGGAGCCAACGGCAAGGGCCGACGGGTCGGCATAGCATATCAACTCGACAACGGAGACATCATTTACGTACCGGAAAGCTCACAATGAAAATAACATCAAAAACAACCAAAGCACTTATCTGGACAGGAACGGTCGTCGTTTTCGCCGCAATATATTTAATTTATCACCAATGGGTTGCTCCGACCGTGATCGGCTTCATTAATTACCCAGACTACATGTTTGCGAAATTCGATTCGGCCAACGACAATTCTTTCATCCAGGTTGAACGTATAAACTGGAAAAAAGGCGAGGAAACCAATTTAAAAAAATATGATGCCGTCTATATCTTCGGTATGGGACTGCGTCTGCCACCGGAAAAAATTACCGAACTGAAGAACGCGGTCAATGACTCCCTCGCGGTATACGTCTATGCCGCAACCAGCCGGGAAAACAATATCACCTCGATCCAGGGCAAGGATTTGCAATATATTGAAACATGCCTCGGCAACTCCACCCGGAATAACTTCAAACTACTGCTGAACTATACCCGCCGGGTAATCGACGGCAAGAAATTATTCAGCGACGATATTCAAGAGCCGCGATTACTGCCGCACGACGGTTTTTTCCATATCGGTGAAGATAAATTATTTGAATCACTCGAAACCTACGAAGCCTACCGGCGCAAAAGCAACCTGCACCGGCAGAACGCGCCGAAAGTTTGTTTTCTTACTTCGACCGCCGGACCGGATTCAGAACATATTCAGGCTATCGTTAATGAATTTGAAAAGAACCGGATCAATATCTATCCGATATTCGGGTTCCGCAAGCGACTGGATTTTATCCGCCAGGTTTCGCCGGATATGGTGATCCTGATGCCTCACGGCAGATTTACCACCGACAAGGACAACGAGGTTATCGCTTACCTTAAAACCCGGAACATCCCCCTGCTCTGTCCGATCAACATCCATAAACCATACGAAACCTGGGAGAAGGACCAGCGCGGCATGGACGGCGGTATCATGAGCCAGAGTGTCATCATGCCGGAACTCGACGGCGGCATTATCCCGTTTGTCCTGTCCGCCCAATTCAAGAACGAACGTGGTCTTTATGTCTTCAAACCCCTGCCGAAACGCATCGAGCGATTTGCAAGCATGGCAAGAAAATACCTGGCACTCAAGCAAAAACCGAATAAGGATAAAAAACTGGTCATCGTCTATTACAAGGGACCGGGCCTCAACGCGCTGCATGCCGCCGGACTTGAAGTTGTCCCTTCTTTGTTCAATACGCTACGCAAACTCAAAGAAGCCGGTTACGATACCGGTAAACTGCCTGATAACCCGGATCAGTTGTTCAAGGCGATTCAGGCCGCCGCCCCCGTCTTCAACCCTTACGCCGCCGGCAGCATCAATCAATATATCGACCAGGCAAAGCCGCTGCAACTCGAGTCAGAAACTTATCGAAAGTGGGCACTTCAGGCATTCCCGGCGGATCTCTATGCGGATGTCGTCAAACAATACGGGGAAGCTCCCGGCCCCTATATGAGCCGTGACGGAAAACTAATTGTATCCAGCTTGCGTTACGGCAACATCACGCTGATGCCTCAACCGCTGCCGGGTTACGGCGACAACACCAGCAAACTGATCCACGGCGCGCGTCAGGCACCGCCGCATCCGTATATCGCCGCCTACCTGTGGGCGAGATTCGGCTTTAAAGCCGACGCGATTATTCACTTCGGGACTCATGGCAGCCTGGAATTCACTCCGTGGAAACAGACCGCGTTGTCCGACTACGACTGGCCGGATGTGCTGATCGGCGATATGCCACATTTTTATATTTACACCATCAACAATATCGGCGAGGCGATAATCGCCAAGCGCCGCAGTTACGCCACCCTGGTCTCGCACCTTACCCCGCCATTCATGCGCAGCGGCCTTTACAGCGAACTCGACCAGCTTCACGACAAACTGCATGAATGCCTCTCCGTCAAAGACAAACCGCTGCTGCTTAATCAATATAAACAAACCATCCTATCACTGGTAAAAAAACTTAACCTGAACAAGGATCTGAAAATTAACAAAATAGATTCCCTTACTCCGGAAACCCTGGCAAAAATCCATAACTATATCCACGAACTGGAAGAGGCAAAAGTCAATCGCGGACTGTACGTACTAGATCGACCCTATTCAGCCGAAGAGGCGAACGAAACCGCCGAACTGATGGCAGTAGACTCCGTGGCGACCGGTCTCGCGGATATTGATCTGACCAAAGGCCGGATTACCGGAGAACAAAAAAATGACCGCCATTTTTTCAACGAAAAATATCTCGAACCGGCAACCCGGAGCATTCGCGGCATCCTGAAAGGCGACAAACCGGAAAAACACTTATCAAAAAACGATCTTGATAACTTCAAGAATTCCCCACTCAACCGCAAATCAGGCGGTCCGGTCAATATGATGGCAATGATGATCGGCATGCAAGCCAACGCGGACGAGGACCGGAAAAAATCAACACGAACCTCTGTATCCGATAATTCGATTGAAAAACTGAAATCGCTTTTGCTGGCAAACTGCAAAAAGCCGGAAAATATCGATTTCATCAGATCATTTGAAAACAGCAAAGCCTTTGACCGGATTTCGTCATTAACCAATCCACGCAACCTGGCCAAAGCGCGCCGGATGGCCCAATTGATCCCGAAAATGAAAAAGACCATCGACATTGCCACCCAACCGCAAATGCTGGAACTCATCAGGCTGGTCAGAGACAAACAGCAGATGAAAAAACTCTTTGAACTACTCAATGATCAGGATATCATTGCACGTTTACAGGCGGAGAAACAAAATATTATCGAACAAAATATGAATCGTGCTCTTGATAATAAAAATATGAAAGTCACTTACGCGTCCCTGTCGCCCGGATTTGCCGCAAGTCTGAAATCTTCCGGCATCAATGATATGAAATTGCTTAAACGAAAAATGGCTGAAATAAAAAGAGTCAAGGCCGTCATTAACTTTCAATTGAGTATGAGTCAATATGCGAAACTAATTGAAAAGCACAAGTCGCCCCATGCCCAAAATCTCTCAAAAATCCTGAATTCATCCGAAAAAACTCTTAAGAAAGCGATTGTAACCTGTGATAAGGAATACAAAACGGCTTCGGCCCGCTATAACAATTACCTGCACGCGATAAAAGCCGCCCTGGTCGCCATGCGCGGCGTGTCCGAATACAAACAAGCCTTGCTTGATTCAACCAAAGCCGAAACCAAATCTCTGGTAAACTCTTTAAACGGCGGTTATATCGCCCCCTCCCCCGGCGCCGATCCGATCAAGAACCCGATGTCGATACCAACCGGCAGGAACATGTTTTCAATCGATACTGAAAGTACGCCGACCCGCGAAGCCTGGGCCACCGGTATCAAACTGGGTGACGCCCTGATCAAAGCAAAATTGAGTGCCAACGGCAAATACCCTAAAAAGGTCGCGTTCTCGCTCTGGGGCGGTGAATTTATTCGCAGTTACGGCACCAATGTAGCGGAAATCCTCTATCTGCTCGGAGTCGAACCGGTCTGGAACTCCAGAGGCCGGGTTCGCGACGTCAGACTGATTCCCGCCAAAGAACTGAAACGTCCTCGGATCGATGTGATTGTCCAGACCTCCGGCCAGTTCCGGGGCGCTGCAACGTCGCGCCTGTATCTGATCGACAAAGCCGTCAGGCTGGCCGCCGCCGCTGACGCTGGAGACGAATTTGCCAACTATGTAAAAGAAGGCAATATCGCGGCGGAAAAAGTTCTGCTCGGCAAAGGTTATTCACCGGCCGATGCGAGAAAACTTTCCAACGCCCGTATCTTCGGCGGCGTCAACGGTAATTTCGGGACCGGCATCATGGGCATGGTGGAATCCGGTTCAAAGTGGGAAAAAGAACAGGAAGTCGCCGACCGATATATGAAAAACATGGGCGCGATGTACACACGCGACAATTGGTGCGAATTCAGACCCGGCATGTTCGAAGCCGCGGTACAAAATACCGACACGGTCGTCCAGCCGCGTTCCTCCAACACCTGGGGACCGCTCTCGCTGGATCATGTCTACGAATTCATGGGCGGCATGAACCTGACGGTCAAAAAAGTTACCGGCAATTCCCCGGATGTTATCTTCAATGACTTGAGGAATCCAAATTCGGCCCGGATCCAGGACGCGAAAGAGGCGGCAATGGCCGAAGCCCGTAACACAGTACTCAATCCCAAATACCTGAAAGAAATGATGAAGGAAGGCGCCAACGCGGCCGAATCAGTCGCGGAAGTAACCCGCAACTCCTACGGCTGGGAGGTCATGCGCCCGGAAATGCTTGAGGATTATTACTGGCAGGACATGAAAGAGACTATTGTCGATGACAAACATAAACTTGGGTTGAAAAAGTTCTTCAACCGGAAAAACCCGTACGCCATGCAGGAGATCACCGCCGTCATGCTGGAAACAATTCGAAAAGGTTATTGGAAAGCGGACGAGAAAACCCGGCGCGATCTGGCCAGGAGACATGTTGAATCCGTCCTGAAACAGTCTCCCGGCTGCAGCGGCTTCGTCTGTGACAATCCAAAACTGCGAAATATGATCAGTAATCTGCTTCAGGATAAAAACCTGCAAAAGCAATATAATACGAAAATTGAAAAGGTCAGGAACGCCGGACCATCCGGCAAAACACCGGCCAAAGGCATGAAACTGAAAAAAGTAGAGGACCGGAAGCTGGAACAAATAATCCGCAACAACGCCGCCGCGCTTATCGCCATCGGCACCATAATCCTGTTGATCATCGCCTCTGTCATCATCGGCAACATCAGGAGAAAAAATTCATGATATTTTTATGTTTCCTCTTGATCACAAACTCTGAAAAGCATCTACGAATATTGATCTTTCTGGTCAAGATCATCATATAAAAAGTAGCTAACTTATTTTTTTTGATGCCTGTATTATTGTTGATAAAATATCCAATGTGCAAATAAAGATTTTTAAATTCCGACGTATTATGTCCAAGTATTTTTTAACCATGGCGCAATAACTATACTTTCTGGCGTGGTCTCTAATGATTGCCGTCAAAATTACGCAAAAATCAAGTTTATTCCTCTTTCCATCATTTATTATTTAATTCAAAGCAAGATCCACCTTGTACAATTCACACCTAAGCCATTCATGAATAATATTTAATATTTTTTTATAGTCAGATTGTAAGACAATTTGAAAATAAGATTTCAGCATATATATTATCTGCCAAAACCCACAATATGGAGGATTTACAATGGAAGCACGAATGAAGGTCAAAGACGCAGGTTGCTATTATCACCTATATAATCGAATTGGCTGCATCAAAGGCGAATATCCTTTTTCTGAGGCTGATAAAAAATATGGTTTTACTTTACTCCGATACCTCTGCAACTACTTTTTGATAGAAGTTATTTCCGTCGCTTGGATGGGCAACCATTTTCACCTGGTGGTCTACGCTCCAGGCCCTGACGAATTGCCGCCGCTTGAGGTTATCGTCAAAAGGCATAACGCTTATTACAAGTCAATGAAAAAAATCTTCAAATTCGGCCCGAGAACCCCGGTTATCAGCCTCGACAACAAAACACAATGCCAGGAAATCGCCCTTAAAATGATCAATATCAGCCAATTTATGTCAGCTTATCAAAGACAATTTACTTGTGTCTACAATGAGACCCGTAACCGTACCGGGCAACTCTGGGGAGGTCGATTCAAAAGTGTGATTCTTGAGCGAATCAATGCTTTAGCTGCTTGCGTGACATATGTTGAGCTAAATCCGGTTCGGGCGGGATTGCAAAATGATCCGGCAAATTACATGTTTACCACCTGGGGGCAATACTGCAGAAGCGGGAAACACATGTTTTATAATAATTTTGTCAAACACATGAAACCCAATATAACCACCGGCAATACCTCTCAATGGACTGATGTTGAATTATTTGCGTTTTTTCGTGGAGAATTGGCGAGAATCATTACTGCTGAATCAGGAGCATCAAGCGAAGAAATCTACGCCGCGCGTGATAAGGCTCGACAAAAAGAGTCTATGCATGTACGTTTTCTACGACGTACCCGGCACTTTACCGAAGGAGCAATTTTAGGATCAAAACTCTTTATTCGTCAAATCGGAAGTCAATTCGACGATCCGGAACGAATCCGTAAAAAGCATCTCTCCAGGGGTTCTTGTCCATCCGGAATGCTTTATTGTTTCAGAAAATTGTCAGAAAAAATTACTGGTTGATAAACTGTTGGAACTTCATTTGAATTTTTATGACTGATTTGAGCATATAGACACCTGTATTGCGAGAATGAAAACATATTTGGCGATAATTGCTGGTCCATATATCAAAAATCAATCCAACCGCTTTTTTTAGGGTAATCAGGGTGAAACGCTAATGTGCCGAACATGCAGCGCAGTCAGGCGGATCGAGAGCCACATGCTTGAGGGAACGATTACGTTCGATAATTTGCAATGCGCTTGCGAAACGCGGAAGGAGTTTCGCCGAATTCTGCTTTGAAAGCTTTGGAAAAATGAAATTCATCGCAAAAACCGACTGTTTCGGCAATTTCCTTGAACGAATTTTCACCATGTTCTAAAAGTTTTTTGGAATAATCCAACCTGTAACGACGAGAGTGTCTTCCCGGAGTTTCCCCGAATGCTTTTTTAAAACAACGCAAAAAGTGCGCTCTTGACATTCCAACCGACCGGGCCAAACTTGTGACGTTCATTTTACCTTGAATATCACGGTCAAGAATCCCAACTGCCTTGAGCAGACGTTCATCAACTCTTTTGCCTGTGGCACCTTTTTCTTTGCAAGAAAAAATTCTCAGGAGACTGGACAATAAAGCAAGAATAGCCGGAGCCTCTTCAGGAGCCGGGAAACTTTCCAATTCTTTTACCAATGCTATGGCACTATTTAAAACAGGAAGCAGTTCCCGCAGTTCTTCCGCGGTCAATACTCGAGGAGTAAGGTCCAGGTTTTCCACCGGGACATTCCACCATAAAGCAAGAAGCTCCGCAAAAGATAGAGTCAGGGAATACCCTTCTTCATCAATCATGTCAAAGGTGAAGTTTCGATATTCAACCTCAGATTCAAGTGGCTCATGATACCCGAACATATGACTCTGCCCCGGCCCGGTCAACACCAGCATTCCCGGCGCGGAATCAATTTCCCTGCCGCAATAATTAAACATTTCATTGCCGCGAACATATAAAACCACATGATATACGTCGTGACAATGTTCCTTGCGTAGAACTTTCTTATGCTTTACCGGAGGGAAAGTTTCCACTCTTGATACAAGATATCGCAAGTCGTATGCCGAGTCATTGCAGCAAATGCGTAACGCCCTCGTTCTTTCAGCACTTTTATACATATCTATACTACTTGCTTCCATTGATAACCTTTATATGTGATACTATAATATATGCAAATCAACAAAAAATCAAACAGGATATTGAAAATGAAAGCCTATGATAAAGCCAGCAGCGAACAAAAACGGCAGATCGATCTTTTAATTAGTGATACTCATGCCAATAGTGGATTGGCCCCGCTCGATGTTGAACGATTCTGGCAGGATCAGGAAAAAGCGATTGCCGATCCGTTCGGTTCAGACATTCCCCAATGCGCTTTTGGCGCCATTCTTAATTGGGAATGCATTTTTGACGAGCTTGGAATCGAACAGGACTGGTGGCGTTTCCTGTATGGAGACCGAACCTGGGCGCTTGATATATCCAGGCAGTATAATGATCTCGCTGAAAAAATTGTCGGCCGCCGTCTGTTGCCTGAAACCGATCCGGATCCTAATCTGGCCTGGCCGGAGATCAAAGGCCTTCACGATATTTTTGAAGCGGAAAATGTCTGGGAAGGTGGTGCATCCGGTTCCTGGTGGCTGAAACAATCCGCTCATGATCCAAAAGAGCTTGCCACATTGCTCGGCCGGGTTGAAAAACGTTTGGATAATCTGAAAGATTTTCTTTTCCCGGAAAATTGGGACAGCGAAAAGAAACGCCTGCTGAGTTTAGGATGTGAAGTACCGCTGTACCGCGGACAACGCGGCCCCTGCACTTTCGCCACTTCCGTTTACGGCCCGGAAAACCTGTTGTTTTTATATTACGACGATCCTGGTTTGCTCAAACGCTTCAGTGAGATTATCAGTCGGGCAATAATTGAACGGGCACGGCTGATTGATGAAGAAGCCGGAGCTGAAAGTGTTGCCGCCCGAGCCAAAGGCTGGGGGTGGGCCGACGACAATTGTTGTTTGTTTACACCGGAAATTTACGAATTCTTCGCAATGCCGATTCACCGGGACGTTTTTGCCGCTTACGCATCATTTCCCGGTGCCATGAGATATCAGCACAGCGACTCGGCAATGGGGCAGTTGCTGCCGTTGTTGCAGGAACTCGACCTGACAGGAACAAACTTCGGCCCTACTCTGACAGTCAGCGAGATTAGACAACATTGCCCTGATGCCGTAATTGACGGTCAGTTGGCGCCATTTACCTACAGTCGGAACGATGAACAAAACATGATAGCGGAATTTCTAAGGGATTTTGAGCAGGCAAAAGAAGAACGCGGCCTGAATTTCAAAACAGCCGGCTCAATCAATAACGGCAGCAGACTGAGCGGCATGCGTCTGCTGATGGCCGCAATACAACGTCACGGCCGTTATTAACCTGCAAGATTCCCAATCGGTCCATTATCCTGTATAATAAAAAACTCTCTCAAGTTATCTGACAACGACTTCGCGTTGTCCCGTCGCTTCGCTCTCGACCCCTGGGGTTCTCATCCCTGACTGAATACAATCCGACTTCTGTGATATAGATAGGGAATTTATAAAAAAAATGGTACATCTGTAGGGATTGACGCTCAATGGTTCGCTGACAACGACTTCGCGTTGTCCCGTCGCTTCGCTCTCGAACCCCGGGGTTCTCATCCCTGACTGAATACAATCCGACTTCTGTGATATAGATAGGGAATTTATAAAAAATGGTACACCTGTAGGGATTGACGCTCACTAGTTCGCTGACAACGACTTCGCGTTGCCCCGTCGCTGCGCTCTCGAACCCCGGGGTTCTCATCCCTGACTGAATACAATCCGACTTCTGTGATATAGATCGGGAATTTATAAAAAAAATGGTACAGCATTTTGCATCCTGTCGAAATCGCCTCTGGCGCTTTCTAATAATGGAGATAGAAAAAAAGTCGTCGCCACTATGATTGTTTAAGCATTCAAAGCGTTAAAAATCTTAAGGCAGGGGAAAATTAATTTACAAGTAAACTTGAAAAAACTCTTTTTAATGATATATTATTGTTAGTTATCGATAACTAACATGGATAAATAAGGATTTACATGAGAGCGTATTTTGCAAGAATGAAGTCGAAAGACAAGTGTCCGCCAAGAAAGCCTTTGAAAAAGGTTATCTGGTCATGGATTGGCGCATTTCTGGGAATATACATCATTGCGTTAATCAGTCAGATACACGAGTTTGATAAAGCACATCACTTGTTCCTTATAGGTTCTTTCGGGGCTTCAGCGGTCCTTGTGTACGGAGCGCCGTTAGCGGAGTTTTCTCAACCGAGAAATCTAATCGGCGGACATGTTTTTTCCGCGATTACAGGAGTGACCATTTTTATTTTGCTTGGCGACACTTTTATTTGGGCCAGTTCACTGGCGGTTTCATTGGCTATTGTTGTCATGCATCTTACCAGGACCTTGCATCCGCCCGGCGGCGCGACAGCACTGATTGCCGTTCTCGGTGGTGAAAAAATTCATTCACTTGGATATAGTTATGTTTTCAGTCCTGTCCTGGCCGGAGCAGTGATCATGCTGCTGGTCGCCTTGCTGATAAACAATATCTCCACTAATCCCAAACGGCATTATCCCGTTTACTGGATATGATAATACAAGAGCAATAAGTACAACAGGTAAAATGCCGCTCCACATTCAGGAAGCGGCAAAAAACAATATAAGTTTAGCGGGTTGAATTGTCTATTCAAAACCCGGAACCTAAAAACAGGAGGTCTTTTATGCAGATCACAAGTTATGCGTCAAGTGAAAAAATGAAAAATCCGCATGGCATCAATGCATGCAAACTGTACGATACCAGGTTTGCTGAAATGATTCATATTTCACTGGCCCCGGGAGAGGCTTTGGTAAAGCACATCACTCCAGTGGATGCGGTTTTCTATGTTCTTGAAGGAGAAGCCTCAATCGAGATTGGCGATGAACAGGAAATCGTGAAAGCCGATTCATTAGTCAACAGCCCCCAAGGAATTCCTCATAGAATCAGCAATAACTCCAAACAGTCATTACGGGTATTAGTTATCAAGCTGCCCAGGCCGACAGAAAAAACAGTAATCATCAAGGAGTGAAGCAGGTCGCGCATGGGAGGTTTTCGTCATAGCAGAATCTTGCAGTTATTACAGCAGGTACGTTGATATGATCAGACCAGGCCCTTGACAATATAGAAAGCCGCATTTAAAATAAATTAAAGAGAGGGAGTTTTATTCTCCAGGCGGCACCCCATAACAGCACAAGCATGAAGCGTTGGAAAAGCGCGATGCGGGCAATAATAAACCAATAAACGGGAGAAAGATCAATGGAAGAGAAAATGTTCTGTTTTCAATGTCAGGAAACATGTAAAAACACAGGCTGCACCATCAGGGGAATGTGCGGCAAACAGCCTGATACCGCCAACCTGATGGACCTGTTGATTCATGTGCTGAAAGGCATTGCCTTTGTTATTGATGCCAGCGGTGAAAGTCCGGAGCGGCGAGTCGGGTTATTCATTACCCGGGCGATGTTCGCCACCATTACTAACGCCAACTTTGACGATAGCCGGCTTTGCTCTCTGATCGATCAGGCTTTTGCCCTGCGCGAAGAGCTGAAAGTAAAATATCGGACCGCGCTGCAGAAAGATGTTCCGGAGTGTGTCTCGTGTCAGATGACGCCTGACGAATATCTCAGCCACAGAGAGCAGGCAGGCGTATTGACAACGCAGAACGTAGATGTACGTTCCTTGCGCGAATTATTGATCTACGGGATGAAAGGGATTTGCGCCTATGCCGATCATGCCGCGATTCTCGGCAAAGAAGACGACAAGATATATGCATTCCTTATTAAAGGTCTGGCCGCGACGACCAAAGATTTGTCGGCGGACGAGCTTGTGGCACTGGTTTTGGAGTGCGGCGATATTGCCGTATTGACCATGGCAACGCTTGATGCCGCCAATACCGGAACATACGGTTCACCGGAAATAACCACCGTAAAAACCGGCGTCAGGCAGAATCCGGGTATTCTGATCTCAGGACATGACCTGAAAGATATGGAAGAGCTGCTTGCGCAGACCGAAGGCACCGGCATCGATGTCTATACCCATAGTGAAATGTTGCCGGCACATTATTATCCGAGCTTCAAAAAGTACGATCATCTGGCTGGTAATTATGGTAGCTCCTGGTGGCATCAGAATCAGGACTTTGAAACTTTTAACGGTCCGATTCTCATGACGACCAATTGCATTATTCCGGTTAAAGATTCGTACAAAGACCGGATTTTTACAACCGGCATGGCCGGTTATCCGGGGGTAAAACATCTTGCCGACCGGGAGCCCGGTGGTAAAAAAGATTTTTCCGAACTTATTAACCTGGCGAAAAACTGTGCAGCTCCTGCTTCTCTAGAAGACGGAGAGATTGTTGGCGGTTTTGCTCACAACCAGGTGATGGCCCTGGCCGATAAAGTGATCGACGCAGTCAAATCAGGCGCGATCAAAAGGTTTGTGGTGATGGCCGGTTGCGACGGGCGTCAACGTAATCGTCAGTATTTTACTGACGTTGCTCAAAAACTGCCGGACTATTCCGTCATTCTTACCGCCGGTTGCGCAAAATACCGGTATAACAAATTGAATCTCGGGACAATCGGCGGGATTCCCCGCGTGCTTGACGCCGGTCAATGCAACGACAGTTATTCGCTGGCAGTTATCGCCTTGAAGCTGCAGGAAGCATTCGGCCTGGAAAGTCTTAACGAACTGCCATTGTCGTTTGACATTGCCTGGTACGAGCAGAAAGCGGTCGCGGTACTGCTGGCCTTGTTATCGCTTGGCGTCAAAGGTATCCGATTGGGGCCGACTCTGCCGGGCTTTCTGTCGCCGAACGTTGCCGCCGTACTTGTGAATAATTTCGACATCAAACTGACCGGACAGGTTAAAGAGGATGTCGAGGCAATTATGGCCGGAAAGTAATTCCGGCCACCCGGAAGTTTCATATCCGGTCTTCCGGCCGGATATGAAATGAGGGTATTCATTCTCACTATTTGGGGGTTTGACTGCATGAATAAAAAATTTACATCAACAGAGTTTGACCGGGTATTGCAAGCTTTGTCTCGTGACTACCGTCTGTACGGTCCAAAACTCTATCCCGGTCAGGGCGCGTTTTCAGATACGGATCTGGCCGGTTACGGGGAAATCACCGCTTGGGACCAGCTTTACCTCGCCGGAAAAACCTACTTTAGTCCCAAGGAATGTATTTTTCCGATCCGGGAAACCCTGTTTTATTTCCGGGGAAGTGAAACTGAATCCCCTGCGGTTGATGCGCGGCCAATGATCATCTTCCTGCGTCCCTGCGATATCAATGGCATCAAACGTCTTGATACCGTCTTTCTGAATAATGGTGATGAACAGGATTATTATTATGCCCGGCGGCGCAACGTGGTCAAATTTTTCCTGCTGGAATGCCGTGAAGGGTTCGACAGTTGCTTCTGCGTATCCATGAAGGCGAATAAAACTGACGACTATGCCTGTGCACTGCGTTTTGAACCGGATAGCGTCAGTATAAATATTAAAGACCCGGAATTCAATGCTGCATTTGACAAGGGAGAGGATATCCCCCCGTTTCTGGAGTTTGTCAAGGAAAACCGGATTAAGGTTACGGTGCCGGATCTGGCCGAAACGGCCACTGAGGAAGTATTTCAACATGAATTATGGCAGGAATACACCTCCCGCTGCATTGCCTGCGGACGATGTAATACGTCATGCATAACCTGCAGTTGCTTCACAATGCAGGATACAAAATATGATCGCAATGGAGAGTTATCCGAACGTCGCCGGGTTTGGGCCGGGTGCCATATAGACGGTTTTACCGATATGGCGGGCGGCCACTCGTTCCGGAAAAAGAACGGAGAGCGGATGCGGTTCAAAACCATGCATAAAATCAATGATTTTTACCGCCGTTTCGGAATGCATATGTGTGTCGGCTGCGGCCGGTGCGATGATGTCTGCCCGGAATATATCTCTTTCTCCGCCTGTATCAATAAACTGGAACGTATTGTCAAGGAGTTGCCTCATGAAACCTAATCCTTATCTGCCGCAACCGCTGAAGGTGCTTTCGGTTACTCCTCAAACCGCAATTGACTGGACGTTCCGGCTGGCCGCTGATTTTACTTCCGGCTACGGGCGGTTTCTTGAGCTATCTCTTCCCGGTCTCGGGGAAGCACCTATCTCAATCAGCGATTTCGGCGATGGCTGGCTGGAGCTGACTATTCGTAAGGTCGGCCGGGTCACAGACGCCGTTTTCGATTTGCAGCCTGGCGATGTAATTCATGCCCGGGGGCCTTACGGCAAAGGCTTCGAATCTGAAGATTACATGGATAATAACTTGCTGATCGTCGCCGGAGGAACCGGCTTGGCTCCGGTGAAAAGCCTGATTTCTCATTTTACCTCCAATCGTCATGAGGTTCAAGGGTTTGACCTGATTCTCGGCTTTAAAAGTCCTGCCGATATCCTGTTTCACGATGAGATTGAAGCCTGGAGGACTGATGCCGATGTTATCTTGACGGTAGATAATGGCGGCAGGGAGTGGAACGGTAATACCGGAGTCGTTACCAAATATATCGACAGTTTTGATTTCCGGCCCGGAGTTACCAATGCGATCGTTGTCGGGCCTCCGCTGATGATGAAGTTCTCGACCCTCAGTCTGCTGGAGCGCGGGATTCCGGAGGAGCGCATAACTGTTTCATTCGAGCGGAAGATGAGTTGCGGTATCGGCAAATGCGGACACTGCAAGATAGATGAGACCTATGTGTGCCTGGAAGGTCCGGTGTTCAATTACGCAAAAGCGAAAAAACTGCTTGATTGAGGAATAAATGTCATGGATATCAATACAAAGCAAGTCAAAAAGAATGCTTATCGCATAACCAAAACCAGGGGGAGGACCGCATTGCGGATCAGGGTTCCCGGCGGACACCTGGAAACTTCATTCCTGCCACTAATCCGGGAAATCGCTGAAACTTACGGCAACGGTACGGTTCATCTTACCTCTCGCCAGGGTTTTGAGCTGCCGGGAATCGATTTTGCGCGTATCCCGGAGATCAATCAGAAGATCCGACCCCTGCTTGAAGCGCTCGGCATTGACCTGGTTGATCCGGAGAGCGGTTATCCCGCCGCCGGAACCCGCAATATTTCAGCCTGCATCGGTAATCGGGTCTGCCCTTTTGGCAATCTTGATACAACCGCGCTGGCTCAGCGCTTGGAACGGGAGATGTTTCCCAATGACCTGCACTTCAAAATAGCCGTGACCGGCTGTCCCAATGACTGCATAAAAGCTCACTTGCAGGACTTTGGCATCATCGGTATGACTGAACCGCAGTATGATGAGAACCGCTGTATCAGCTGCAACGCCTGCGTTAAAAATTGTTTACGCAGGGTGACCGGAGCCTTAAGCGAGGAAAACTTTGCGATTCGGCGTTCTGACGAGCTATGCATCGGTTGTGGTGAATGCATTTTGAAGTGTCCGACCGGAGCAATGACCCGCAGTTCCACCCGTTTTTTCAGATTGGTTATCATGGGGCGTACCGGTAAGCAACATCCTCGTCTTGCTCAGACCTTTCTGGAATGGGCAGAAGAAGATGCCATCGTTCAAATTATTAAAAATACCGTCGGCTTTGTCAACGAGCATATCGACCGTTCGCTGGCTAAAGAACATATCGGCTATATTGTTGACCGTACCGGTTATCCGTTGTTTCGCGATACAGTGCTAAAAGGCGTTCGGCTGCATCCTGAAACCAGGGTGGCGGAGTCGATATCTTTCGGCGGTAACCCGTATCGTCAGGACATCCATATGAAGAAGGAGGTGGGATTATGAGTATCAAGTATGACATTGCTGACCTGATAAATAACATGATCGAACTGGAAATCTGCGGTAATAAATTTTATACGTATCAGGCACGTCAAAGCGACAATCCTCTGCTGGTCCAACTCTTTGAGATGCTGGCGGCGCAAGAAGAGCGGCATCGTGAGGTATATGAACATTTGCGTGATAAAATAGGCCATGAAGTGGAAGTCATTGACGAGGATTACCATGGTTATTTAAAAGAGATCATTGATGGCAAATTTAACCTCGATCCACATGCCGCAGAGAGTTGCCGCGCCCCGCTGGAAGTTCTGGAAATGGGGATGCGGCTGGAAAATGATTCCATCCGCTTCGTAGATGCATTTGGTAAAATTGTCGGACAAGCTTACTGGGAAACGGTTGAACAAATCAAGCAACAGGAACAAAATCATCTACGGATCCTGGTTAAAATGAAAACTCAATTAACTTCTGGATTACAAGGTGGAAAATGAGTAAATACAAGCATATCTCTATTGGCCGGATTGTTGCAGATAACCTTGCAGCAGCCGTGATCTTTGAAAAGCGTGGAATGGACTTCTGCTGCCACGGTGAACAGACTCTTGAAGAGGCATGTTCTAAGCATGGATTTGAGCTGGATGAATTGATTTCCGAACTTGAAGCCCTGGAACGTCCTTCAAACTCGGAGCAGCTTGAACTATCAGATATGAATATAGTTGAACTTGCTGAATTCATTGTGCAAACGCATCACACTTTCACTAAAAAGGTTTTATCGGCAATACCAGACAGACTCGATACGGTAATTCGGGTTCACGGCCGCCGGCACCCTGAATTGGTTGAACTGCAAACAAAGTTTACGCCGTTTAGTGAAAAACTGACAATACATCTTCAAAAAGAAGAGGAAATACTCTTTCCTGATCTCGAAAAAATGGTTCAGGCCCAACAAAATGCCAGTTTCAATCCTGATGACAACTTTTCAGGTACTGTATTCCGGATGATTGGTGAAATGGAACAGGAACACGAAGTTGCAGGGGAGATATTGGATGGAATCCACACACTCACCAATGGATTCAAAGTTCCCGAAGATGCATGCAATACCTATCGCTTGCTGTATAGTGAATTGGCGGCTCTGGAACAAGACCTTCAC
Source organism: Victivallales bacterium (assembly GCA_963676655.2). Taxonomy (GTDB): domain Bacteria; phylum Verrucomicrobiota; class Lentisphaeria; order Victivallales; family Victivallaceae. The sequence goes on from CAXXKX010000005.1 coordinate 457,317, forward strand.
CGCCATATTGCCCTGGAAAACTATATGCTGTTTCCAAAAGCGATTGAACTGGAAAGAACGCTTTCGATTAAGAGATAAAAATCCTAGGGAATTGCCGACAAAAAAATATGTCCCCTTGGAAACCGTAAATCGGTTGGATCAAATGTCATTTCACATGGCAAACGAAGCTAGGCTCAAATCGTAAACATGACCCGAAGATAAAAGCAATACCCGTTACCATGTTCGAACTAAGTTCAAATCGGATTTTTTTTGCGATACTGTTTTCCGCTTGATTAATGTTGCGACCTTTCGATTCACGTACCGCTGAGGGTACGTGAATCGGAGCAGCGAAAAAAACAGTGGCGGGGAATGAAAAGCTACGACTTGACTTTTGGCTGACGCGTCATACTATATCTGATTAAAAAAATGATATTTTTGTAAAAATTATACTTGACAATTATTTCATACGTATGTATTATAGATTATGTAACATAATAAATTGAGCAATACAATGGAAACTACTACTGAAAAATTGTTAAATGCCGCTGAGCGTCTTTTTGCCGAGTACGGATATGATGGCGTGGGCATGAGAACTCTGGCCGTTGAGGCGGGGGTTAATCTCGGCGCGGCAACGTATCATTACGGTTCAAAAGAAAAATTGTATATCGAAACTGTCATGCGTTGCCTTCGTCCTATCAGCGAAGAACGGATAAAATTACTTCAACAAGCGGAGAAAACAGCAAAGGGAAAGCCCATCCCTCTGGAAACGATCATTGATTGTATGTTGCGCCCCCCCTTTATGACAGCATTAACTCATCCGCACTTTCCTGTATTGCTCGCACGGAATCTGTTCATGCCGCCGCCATTCATGCAGGATGTTTTAGCTAAAGAGGGCGGAAAAGCTCATGAGCCATTTATAACAGCGCTTATCCAAACTTTGCCTGACTTACCGATGGAAGTTTTGCAGATTCGGGAAATATTTATGCGCGGTATATTTTTAATGTTCTTGAGTAAAATGCCTCTCCCTAAAAATAACGAATTTCATGAGTCCATATTAAGTGAGATGGTGACTTTTATTGCTGCCGGGCTTCGTTCCGGTTCGGCGATTCAGAGGTGCTGAATATTTTTTTTACAGGCAAAATAATACATACGTATGATAATTGCCATTTGAGGAGGTGCAAATAAATTATGAATAACAATTACTATCAAACGGATAAATTACTATGGAGGCAGTTATGAGCTTGACTCAACAGGTCACATCGCGATGGTCTAAGATCGGGAAACCTGGACGGAAGCTAAGCTCAAATACAGTTGGGGCAACCGGACGGATTTTTTACCGCAGGGCTTATGAGCTTTCGTTTCCCGGCTACGTCAGCGAACTTGTTGTCCCATATTACTCCAAACTATGGAATCGCCAGGTCACGCTTGAAGAACTTAATAAGAAATCCAGCCTTTACGCTATCGGCGACAAGCTGGTCAATAATGACAAAGTGTTTGTCATATACACCACCAACGACTTCCTGGCAAATGATGCCGACCGGGTCTGGCTGGCGGAACATATCGCCAAACACATAGTTTTCTTTAATTCGGGAGGGCATATAGGGCAGCTCTTTTTTCAGAAAGTTCGCGATCACATAGAGTCGCTACTGCAACTGTAGCAGTTGTAACATTGGATTAATATGTGCTTAACAAAACACTAAAGTCGTGTTTCAGGCATGATTACAATTTTAACTATTACGGAATCTTAATTTTATGAAAGAAGACAACAAAGATGAAGCGGTGGTGTCAGTGAAGATCATGTCAATTTTACGCCGCATACTAGTCTGTCTGTTAATTCTGATTTTTGGTATAACGGTAACTGCCGTGCTAGGAAGTTTGGAGCCAGAGTTGGAACAACGAACAGAGGAAGAATTGGCTCGAAGTCTGATTTGCCTGCCAGTTAAAGAACAGAACGTTAGGCTTACATTGTCTGGCTACGGTACAGCCAAGCCAAATTTAATCGTTCAGATCAGTTCACAAGTAGGGGGCAAAGTCGTTTATGAGCGACCATGCCTGGAAGCAGGCTGTATTGTCCCTCAAGGTGAAGTAATTCTCCGAATTGATCCGCGAGATTATGAAATTCAATTGCGAAATTCGCAGGCTGAGTTGAAACGGCTACGCAGTGAATATGCTATTGTCAAGAGAAGCATAGATGATTTAGAGAGGGAGTTGCTGGAGCAAAATAAAGTTTTGGCTTTGACTGAAGAAGCCCATAAGCGCAACATCAAGCTTTTCGCGAAAAAAGTTATTTCTGAGTCGCAATACGAAAATTCCCAAAAAGCCTTTGCGTTGCAACGCTCAGAAAATATCCGACTGAAAGGGACCTTAGCTCAGGCGGGCATCAGCCAAGAGGCGATTGATTCCCAGATTGAGAAATCTCTGGCAGATATCGACAAAGCTAAAATTGATCTGGAACGCTGCACTATAGCGAGCCCTTTCACCGGGAGAATCGACAGTTTGAACGTGCGAAAAGACTCCTTTGTTAAGGTTGGTGATAAACTTTTTGAGATTTTTGATGATTCAAATATTGAAGTAGCGATTGATATTGACGCATTGAAAATAACCAATCTAATTGATCTGAAGGATATTCTAGACGACCAGTATATTGCTTGGTTTCGCGATGCTGGTAATATCCCAGCTGAAGTAAACTGGGCCGACAGATCTGACAAAGATGATTTTAAGACTGATGGTCGTATAGTCAGAATTGAGCGTTTCAATGAGAGGTCACGAACTTTTACAATGGTGGTTAAGCCTGAATATAAATCTGGACAAAAACCTATTCTGGCCAATATGTTTTGCAGGGTGACCATCTTTGGACGCACCGTAAACGATGTCTTTGTGGTGCCTAGGCTGGCAATTCAACTTGATGGCAATGTTTTCGTAGCCGATGAGGACTCATGTCTGAGGTCGAGAAATATTGAAATTATCAATTCGTCTGAGAGCGGAGTCGTAGTCCGGGGGTTGAAGCGTGGAGACGAATTATTGATGCAACGCCTGCCGCGCGATTTGGTTGCCGGAACAAAAGTCAAGATATTGCGCCCTGACAGTAAGAGTCCTTTGTGGCACTACAGTGCGACGCCAGAAAACGAATTACAAGCCTGGAATCGACAAGTACAATCAATTAACGTGAGAGCAAAGTCCGACATCAAGGTGGATGCGCGACTTTCTGAAAAGCAAAAATGATTCGAAATATTATCAGAGAGATTATTAAAAATCCGGTCTTAGCCAATCTGCTGATGCTGGTGATAGTAATCTGCGGGATTATGGGCGCAGTTCTTATGCCCAAGGAACTGATGCCGGTAATTACGCTGAATTCCGTATCTGTTCGAACCGTTTATCCTGGAGCTGATCCGGAAGAAGTGGAAGAGGCAGTTACAGCCAAGATAGAGGAAGCGATTGACGGCATTGAGGGTATTGACGAAGTACGCAGTGAATCCACGCGCGGATTGAGCATGGTCACTATTGATGTGGTGGAGAGTGCTGATCAACGGAAAGTAAAGGAAGATATCGAAAAAGCGGTTGACAATATTTTCACTTTCCCGAATGATGTTGAAACTCCGATTGTTTCTGAAAACGAGATAAAGACCAGCGTGGTAACAGTAGTGGTCGAGGCGGATGAATTAAGCGAGGAGCAACTCAAAGAGCTGAGTCGGGAGCTGAAGGATGAGTTGCTGTCCAGTAGCCCTGATGTTACTCAGGCAGTACTATACGGACCGCGAAATTATGAGATTTCGATTGAAATCAAAGAGGAGAAATTACGCCAACTGGGCCTCAGTTTCACCGACGTCACCAAGGCAGTGGTAGAGAACACCCAAGATATTCCGTCTGGAACCATTCGTACGAATCTGGAAAACTTCACGATCAAGGTGAAAGGGCGTAAATACCTGCCCATGGAATATCTTTCCATTCCAATAATGGCGACTGCAAACGGTAGCATCATTACCTTAGGCCAGATCGCCGAAGTTACCTCTGGCTTTGATGAAGACGCCGATGTCAGGGTTTACCTTGACGGCAACAAGGTTTTTGCCATTGATATATTCAAAACCAACGCTGAAGACGCGATCAAAGTCTCACAGGCTGTGAACAATTTTATCGCTCGTAAAAATGCAACACTTCCTGCCAACATTCGTCTCTATGCGGTCAGAGACTCTTCTAAATATATCAGCCAGCGGCTGGTAATGTTGCTCAAGAATGGGATATCCGGGTTGTTGCTGGTATTTTTCATTCTTTGGTTATTTCTCGATATTCGTTTATCATTTTGGGTCACTTTGGGAGTGCCGGTTTCAATAATGGGTGGAATGGCAATGGTATGGCTCAGTGGCTCATCCTTGAATATCATTTCAACTTTCGGGTTGATCATGGTGCTGGGGATTATTGTTGACGATGCCATTGTGGTGGGCGAATCGATTTACCACCGACGAAAAAATGGTGACGGAATGTTAGATTCCGCCGCTATCGGTACCAGCGATGTAGCCTTGCCGGTAATAGCTTCGGTGTTGACTACGGTGTTCGCTTTCATGCCACTTTTTTTTGTGGAAGGAACCATGGGGAAAATGATTTTGCAACTCCCGACTCCGGTGGTGGCGGCGCTGCTGATTTCACTTGTGGAGAGTCTTTTTATTTTGCCGGTACACTTACGGCATTTGCCTGTGCCGGGAACAGAAGTATTGCATAGAATAAAGAGAATTCCCAATATAATTCGTCAAAAAACATCTGAAACACTGGACTATTTCATCCAGCATGTATATGGCAAAAAACTGCAAAAAGTGTTGCATTACCGATACGTTGCTCTAATGGTGTCAGTTGTCATTCTAATGATTACAATGGGTATGGTTAAAGGAGGAATAATCAAATTTTTATTTCAGATGGAGAACGATCAGGAAATAATTATAGCTAAAGTCGAATTGGCATCGGGAACTCCACTGGAAGAGACAGAGAGGGCGTTGAAGCAGGTGATGAGTGGCTGGCGACAAGTTGAAGCGTCCTTTGCCTCTGAATTGGACGGCAGACCGATGGCGTTGAGCGTCTTCACCATCGTAGGTTCGGATGTCGGAGCCTCCTCCGTAGTCGGATCTAATAAATTTTCCATTACCATCGAACTGATGGCGGCTGAAGAGAGAAACATCTATTTTAAGCGGATTTTGGCTCGCTGGCAGGAGTTTGTCGGAGATATTCCAGGCGCGGATCTGATATCCTTTACTTCACAAGAGAGAGGACCGGGAGGCGATCCTATTGGAATCAGAATCAAGAGCCAAAATACAGACAATTTACTCAAAGCCACAGATGAAGTGATGGCTAAATTCAAAAGCTTCAATAATGTTTACGATGTGCAAAACGATTATCGTATCGGCAACAGGGAATTGATGATTACCATGAAACCATATGCCGCTAAATATGGTATTACTCAAGCAGATGTCTCAAATTTTATTCGTAACGGCTTTTATGGAGATGATGCAATACGAGTGCAACGCGATCGTGACGATGTTAAAGTACGAATCAGATTCCCACAGCTAGCAGGTCGTAATTCGCTGGAATTTCTGACAAATCTTTATTTGCCAACGCCTCAAGGCAACTGGGTTCCGTTAGGCAGCATCGCCAATTACAAATTTCGTGAGGCTTCTTCAGTCATTCGACGGATTAATGGAGCCAGAACCGTTAAAGTAACCGCCAATGCCAACACTCAGGAAGTCAATCCAAACGAAATTATGAGTGATCTCCGTAAAAACTTCTTTCCAAAAATAGCCGCAAAATACAACGTCATCTTTGAAGACGAAGGTACGAGCAGAGAGCAGAATAAATCATTAGGGAAACTATTTCTAGTGGGCTTCCCAATGGCATTGCTGGCAGTTTATGTGATCATCGCTTCCATTTTTCAATCATACATCCAACCATTGATTATCATGATTACTGTTCCTTTTGGGATAATCGGAGCATCACTGGCTCACCTGCTATTTGGTTATTCGCTCACGATGATGAGCTTGTTCGGGTTCGTAGCCTTGGCTGGAGTGGTAGTCAATGACTCGATTGTTTTAATCGAAGGCATCAACAGCAGACTTAGCGTTGGAATAACATTATATGATGCCATTTGCGAGGGAGCCCAACGGCGTTTTCGGGCTATTTTATTGACCACATTGACCACCTTTTTTGGCTTGATTCCGATTATGCTGGAGCGTAGTCTTCAGGCGGAGATGCTGAAACCAATGGCTCTGACCATGGCCTTTGGGGTTCTTTTCGCCACCGTGCTGACTTTGATCTTGATTCCATGTTTGGTGGCGATTCTTAATGATTTGCGTTGCTTGTTGTATGTTTTTCGGTACAACCGGCGTCCGATCAAGGAAGAGGTTGAACCAAGATTCGCAGTCAAAGCAGTTGGCAAGGATGATTAGTGTATCAAAACAAGTAAAAATTCAAAGCAATATTCATGTCTATTGCTTTGAATTTTCAGGAGACGATAATTTTGAAAATTACCTCATAAACTTAACTGTAGGATAAATAACATTTGCAAAAGGAAAACAATGAAACTGATAACATTATTGCGAAGCCGCAAGAAGCTCGGTTCATACATTGTGGTGGGATTGTGTCTTGTTGCTTGGATGGGTTGTGTATGTCAGGAGAAACGACCAGTGTCTGATCACTGTAATGGAGAAACTTTTTTCAATCCAAATCTACCAAATGACTTGCTCCCAAAGTTCAGAGATGCATTTAGAATGGCTAGGGAACGACGTGTAACGTGGCCAAGCTGGGTGGAAAATAGTGCTACACCAAAACTCCCCGAAAAAACAAATCACGACGAGATTATTCTGACTTTTGTTAATCACGCAACGTTTCTGATTCAGGTCAACGGCATCAATATCCTTACAGATCCCGTATGGTCCAAACGAGCCAGTCCTGTCAGTTGGGCGGGGCCTGCGCGAGTCCGAAAGCCGGGCATTGCTTTCGAGGATTTGCCAAATATTGACATTATTTTAATCAGCCACAACCACTATGACCATCTTGATGTGGAGACTTTGAGACGACTAAATAAACAATTTTCTCCAAAGATACTTGTTCCAATAGGCGACAAGGCACTGATGAACTCAATTGGATGCAAGGATGCGGTTGAGCTCGACTGGTGGGAGTCGCTAACCATTAAATCCGGATTCCACATCACATTTGCCCCCGCCCAGCATCAATCAGGACGCAGTTTTAGAGACCGGCAAAAATCACTATGGGGAAGCTATATGATAGTGGCTGGTAGTAGACGGATATATTTTGGTGGAGATTCGGGATACTCCTCTCACTACACAGAAATAAGGAAACGCCTCGGTTCTCCCGACTTAGCGTTACTCGGAATTGGCAGCTACGAGCCACAATGGTTTATGAGGGCGATCCACATGAATCCAGCCGAGGCGGTGATTGCTCATCGTGATCTAGGCTCGAAGCAGAGCATCGGAATGCATTTTGGCACATTTCAACTTTCAAGCGAGGCCATCGACCAACCACAGAAAGATTTGAGAACCGCAGTTGCCGCAACCGATATTTCAGAGACAGAATTCATTACGCTTGATGTGGGTGAAACCCGAATATATCCACTAGCCCAGCAGTAGCAGGTCTCTGGAATTGTATAGAGTAGGATGAGATCCTCTGCTATGACTGAGTTGACTGTCACAACAGTGACAGACCATATTCAACTTGAGAAATTACCTAAAACGAAAAACGGAGCAAGGAGTGTGATATATCGTAAAACTTTAGTATTCAAAAGTTGAGCAGGCAAATAGGTTAATGGAAATCTACAGAAACGTAATCGAGTAAAATTCAGTCAAAATGAACGTAAAAGATCATGAGAAAACGGCAAGTGTTTCCTTTGCGCTGCAAGACGGAAAATCATTAATACATACTAATTTTCAAAAGCAATATCCCATATGCAAGAGAAAAGTAGTATATCATAGTGCTTCTGGCATTGCTGGTGCATTATTGATCATAACCTATCTTAATACGCCAATGAGATTGAACTTTCGTAGCCTTACCGCTCGTATGATAATCATAATTCCCGCGATGTGGAGTTTTCCTCATTTTGTCGAACACTAGAAGGTGATTTGACCGGAAATTCCGCCGGAACATCGGTTGGTTGTCGATAGCGATATGTCTGATGCAGGTATAATAACTATATGATTTCGGAGAATGAATAATGTTTAAGCAAATCTGGAGACCGAAGATGATTATCGAACATATCCAGTCTCGTCACGGACGGGAACGTTTGAACTCGCATTACTATGCGACAACTTATCCAGACGTTTATGCGGCGGCGGAGAGATTGTTCGGTTCCTGGAAGGCTGCCATTGAGACGGCTGGGCTGGATTACTCGAAGATCCGCAGATACAAAAAGTGGTCGCGGGAAAAAGTCATCAAACAGATCAAAGAAGCCAATGCCAAGGGTAGATTGATAAATTCCAACGCTAAACAGAAAAACAACAAACCGTTATACATGGCTGCGGTCAAACGTTTCGGCAATTGGGAAAACGCAGTAAAGGCGGCGGGCATTGACTACGATGAGGTTCGTATTCGCCACAGCATGACAAAAAATGAGATCAAACGTGAAATCATGCAGCTATACCGCCGTGGGGTCAGTTTATCGTATACGAACATGCGTGAGAGCTATCAGTATCTGATGGTCGCGGGAATGGAAAAACTCGGCGGCGGCAGTTGGGCTTTAGCCCGGCTGGAATGCGGCATTTTGACCAACTACCGGAGATCCCCGGAAAAGCGTCAGGAACAATCGGATACGGCAAACTTTTTGAATAAAGTTTCGTAATCCGTACAAACAAATAGCGATAAAACGTCCGCAAACGCGGATAAAGAAAAAAGGAAAGTTTCGAGGTAACATAACAAATTGCGGAGGTAAATATTGAGGTAAGGATAGTACCATAAAAAAATATAATACGGATCATATGTCTTCCGGTTTCCCGGAAGAGGAATGGTAAGTAACAATGTTCTTTGTCGGGGCGGAGACGCATGAATATGCGTCAGGCCGTCAAGAGAGACGTATTCACGAACCAACGTGCATTTTGCCGCGTTGTTCGCTGAAAACGTCTCTTTTTTTTTGTAGAAATTTGAAAAAATAGAAGTATTGATGTTGAAATTACAGAACTTAATATTGGACGCGTTATTGGAAAACGTGGTGAGTCAAGAAACGAATAATTCAACCCGGAGCGAGGAACACTGCCGCCTCCATGAACTGGAAAAGGGGTTGGCTAAAGCCTATCTGACACTAGCGGTTCTGGAAAGCTCCTTTCGGGATGACTCACTGGCTAAGCTGAAAATAGAAATAGCCCTGCTTCTAAATAATCCAAAACATGATCACAGAAATTTGACGCTGCAGGAAAATGTCGAATTACGTTGTAATGAGCTTAATTCGGCGATGATCAAAGCGATCAAATGCTTGAAAACAAGCAAGGACTCAGTCAGTTCAAAGCGACTTCACCTGCTGCGTTTGAACCTCGAGGAGTTGATGAAAGGAGGTGCTATTTGTAGACAATAACCCAGAGTTGGAATATCCCGTTCAAACGGGATATCCCTAATTGTTATTAAGAATAAAAAACTAACAGAAAGAAATATCATGTTTGAAAACATCAACAATGAATCGTTTAAAGAATGGTTTAAGAAACTACGGGATAAAATAGCCGAGGAAATGGCTGAAGCTCCGGATAATAGGGACACGGGAAGGCGTGAGCGTTCTATGCTGGAACAGGCTGGATACGATAAGCTAGAAGAGTTTGACCATATGATCAGTATGGCCCAAGCGACCATCTCCATAATCACGCATCACAAATCAGTTCTGGTCAAAACCCGAGACGAACTGCTGCAGGAAATTCACGAACTGTTCGAGGAGCAGCCCAAACAAGAAGAACCTGAAGTCGAAGATATGCAGGAGGAGCCTGAGCCTGAAAGTGAAGTCGAAGACGATCCGAGTGAACCCGAGCCGGTTCAACCGGAAGAGCAACCTGGGACGGATAGTCTTCCAAGGCTGGCTCAACTGGAAAGAGGCTTGAGCAATGCGATCACTGTGCTTAGCGGAACCAAGATGGCATCGTATTTCAAAGCAATCAGGCAGCTTGTCGAAGATCTGACGGTCGTTGCCAATGCCGACGAGATGCCGGAGGATCAGCGTGCTGAAAGCATTGAAGACGCTTTGCAGGAAGCAGTTAATGTCCTGAGTAAATCAGCCTGCGCGGCCAGATCAAAGGTGACGATTGATCTACGTGAACACTTGATAGATTTGCTAAAAAAAGTCCGTACGACGGACGGCGGTATATCGCTTCAAACTACGCACTAAGTGCTACGGAAGCGGAGATTAACCATAAATTGGAAAGTTTAACTTTCCCAAAAACAAACCATTGCCACGGGGTGATATCCCCGTGGTACTTCATTCTACTTGGACCATCTATGAAAATATATAACTTGAAACGGTTCTCGAAACCGGAGTTTTTACGTCAGATCAATCCGAAACGCCTCCTAGCGTTTTTGCGGAAGTTTCCTCAAGGCGAGGCGGCGGTTAACGATCGGAAAATTGACTACGATTTTCTCTCTGAAATTCTGGCGTCGCCGGAGCCGGGGGCGGATACCGGTATATTCGACGCCCTGGCGATGATTGACGCGGTCAGCAATGACGGCAACTTCGATTTACTGCGCCGCCTGACCGAAAATAAACCCTATGCCGGAAAACTTGGTGATGACGTTACCGTCGCGGATCTGGCATTGACTATTTGGCTGCATGAACCGGAACTGTTGGAAAATGTTCTAAATCGGCATGACCGCTGTTACCCGAGATCGTTTATTTATTTCCGGGGCTTGTTGGTGCCGCGACGGTATTTCGTACCGCCGAAACCGTCGTTACTGCGTCGGTTGACCAGGTCGCTGAATAAGGTTTTTCAGCGGAAAAAACGTGGCCGTAATATCAAAGTTACGGTGTTGGATGAATCGGAGGAATATCAGTTCATGATCCGCAAAGGCGAGCCGTATTCCCGCGACAGCGCGATCCAGAAAAACGGATCTTCCGGCAGCATCTATTACCGCCCGGAACGGTTTGATCTGGTTGTGTTGCGTCCGAATATCGCGGAACTGCGTCTGGCGATTCACCGCAAAGCTCCGTGGCTGATTGAGGCGTATCGGACGCTGTTCGGATACGTGTTCTATGGCGAGAAGGAATATTTTTCAAGTGAAGAAATTTTCACGCTGGAACCATTGATGATGCACGGCGAAAAGGCTCTCGTATGCCGGGATGTTCCAGGGCTGGACGAGGTTATGCTTATTCAGTGTAAGATGCTGTTTGACCAGGATGAGATCTTCGCGTTGCATGGGAAACAGTCAATCGAAAAACTGATGGAACTCAAGGCAAAAAATCTTATCAAAGGACAAATAATCAGCGCCAAGTTCAAGGTGCGGTTCACGGCGTCTAAAGCGGAAAGGATCGTAACGGTCAGGCTCGGGAACGAGGCAAAATTCAAGTATGATGACGATGGGGGAATCATTGAGGAATGGCTGCTGAAAAGAGGCATATATCGTCGGCACGACCGGAAGTTGGTCCGTACGACTGATGGGAATAAACTTGGCAGAAACGGACAGCAATAAATAATAAGGTAAAAAATGAAAGATCAAGAGAGAAAGATATCGAAATTCTGGGATTATCTGGCAAGCAGATATTCCTATGTGGCGGCGTTGCATGACTGGCGCTGGGTAATGGGCGGCGATATAGATTTTGAGCTTTTCCAGGATAAGTATTTAACGCCGACCGATGAATATGCCGGTTCGGTCATATGCGCAAATCAGTGCATCGGTTGCGGATATCGCCGGGTGATAGAACTTTATCGCGGCGGCTATGAAGCCGTATGCAAAAAATGGAGTAACGACGCGTTTGAAATTGATTCGCAGGAGGTTCTGGAGTATACAGTACTGGAAGACGAGCTGGTTGCTGATATTGCCGAAGTGCTGGAGATTACGCCGTATACGGCGGAGCTGGTCTTCTGTGACAACTCCTGGAAGATCGGAAATATCACGGTAAGAGGCGAAAGTCATTCGGTATTTTTCACATTACAGTGGGGCCCCGGTTTGCTCGAACTAATCCTGCAACTCAACCGGCTGATGCATAATCCATACGTCCTTTTAGGAACGTCCGAGAAAATGTGCGGTGATGTGGCCAACGGATGTCTGGCCGATGGCAACGCGGTCTTTGTTCCGTTGAACGAGACGCTGGATTTTAACGAGGACGCGGAACTGGAGTTGATGAGATCGTTTAGTTGGGAGAAGCTATTGCTTTCGCCTGAAGCCTTGACCGAGGAGCCTGAAAACGTTTTCCGCAAATGCGGCGACGCTTGGGAAGTGAGGTACGATGGTGGTGAAAAATTTATGTTAACTACCGGCAACACCGGAGCTACTTATCTGCATTACATGCTGGCAAGGCCGAATACCGCCACGCCGGTATTGGAAATAATCCATTACATCACAAGGCAAGCTGGTGATAGTGTATCCGCTTGCAGGCTGGACAAGGATGATATTTCGTCGGGATATTCAGTTTCAGATCTGCCGAATTCACAATCATATGCAATTGCTGACGATACGGCAATTATGCAGTATGAGCAGGAGATATCGACGCTTCTTGGAGAAATTGCCGAAGCTGAAGATGTTGGCGACAACGTTACGGCGGAGCAGTTGCAGCAGGATTTAGAGGAGATAGAGGCCGCAATGGATAAGATTGAAAGCCCAATCGGACAAAAAAGAAAATTTTCCGACCCTATTCTTAATATTATTGTTTCATTCCGAAATGCGGCAAATTTTGCTATAGAGAAGATCTCCGTACATGACTCGTCCTTTGCATCCCATTTGAGAAAATCCATCACATATGGACAAACTCCCGGATATTGCCCCGGTGAAAAAATAACTTGGATTTTGTAATTTAACTTTCTTTAGCTTTGCCGAATTCTCTTCTTATTTTCTCAGAAAAAAGAGAATTCGGCTTTTTTTTTGAAAAAAATCGAAAAAAACGGCCATTTTCTTACAAAAATGTAAATGATAGATGAAATCTATCAAATGATAGACGAAATCTATCACCTTATACCTTTAGAGAGAAACGCTTTTTCATCCGCGAAAAAAACGACGGCGCGGAGGCGGTCTCAGTCCTTATATAAAGGAGCATCTATGGGTAAGAACAAACAGAACAACTATCCTGGGATCGATCCTGAGATCGCCGGGATCGTGCGCGGCACCGCTGCGGTGTACATCGGCAAGTTCGGGTTCCGGGAACATGACCAGGCCGACCTGGAACAGGAACTGATGCTGGCGCTTCACATCGGGTTGGAACGTTACACACCGGATAAAAGCAAACTTGCGACATTCGCCAGATGTATCGTCAAACGGTGTATGCATAATATCATCAAGGCACGCCTGGCCCCGAACGGCTACCATCAACGCTGCAAGGTTTCGCTGGACGAAGAATTCGTCTGCGACGCGGAGGATGGCGGTATGGCATTGATCGACCTGGTCGACACGGACGGAATGCTGCGGATTGCCTGCTACAATGTTACCAACACCCCGGCCGATCAGGTCAACACGCGCATGGAACTGGATTGGCTATTTTCCGGATTGTCTCCGGAGGAACGAAGCATCTGTCTCAGCATGGCGATGGATGATCCGGGCACTACCGAAGAGAAGCATCAAATCTCGCATTACCTTCTGAAAAGGCTACAATTCAAATTTTGTCACAAGCTCAAGGGACAAGAAATTTTCGTTAAAAACACTTCCATCCTCTGAATCTCTTTCAAAATAAAAATTTTCTGTTGAATATAGAGAGTAGCCGGGTACGACCCGGTGCGGTATACCGCTTCATACTTCGCACTTTGTGCTACGGAAGCGGTAAGAAAAGAAATTAGTAGGTCACTGGCAAATAACCATAAACGAAAGGGCTTTATTTTGGATAAGTATGACTTTCTGATCACTGAACCCGCGGAGGAATACCACGCGAAAAGGGATAAATTTCTGTCCAGTCACGCGCTGGCGGATTTTAGGCGATGCCCGGAGCTGTTCCATAAGAAAGAGACCGGGCAGATCGTCGACGATGATCGTCCGGCCTATGTCATCGGCCGGGGCACGCACACGTTGACGCTGGAGGGCATCGAAAAGTTCAATACCGAATACACCATTGGCGAACCGGTCAATCCCAACACCGGCAAGGCTTACGGCAAAAACACACAGGCTTACCAGTCCTGGCTCGAAGCCCAGGATAAGCCGGTTATCTCGCCTGGAGATTTCGATTTTCTCAAACGACTACAGGTCGCCGTCTGGCTGCATAACGGTGCGGCTGAACTGCTGCAGGATGGAGTGGCCGAAGGTGTGGTTCGGACGGCTTATTGTGGAGTTCCATGCCAGATCAGGATGGATTTCTTCAATGTCGCACATGGCATAATCGACCTGAAAACCTGCGATAATCTCGACTATTTCGAGTCGGACGCCCGGCGTTTTCAGTACATCCATCAGGCGGCGTTTTATCAGGCGGTACTGCGCAAAGCCACCGGCACAGGCTATCCGTTTCATCTGATCGCGGTCGAAAAACACGAACCATTCCGCTGCGGCGTTTGGCGCATTTCTGAAGACGCCCTGTCTACCGCCGAAGCGGAAAACATCGCCGCCATCGAACGGTTGAAACGCTGCCGGGCCGAAGACCTCTGGCCGACCGGCTACGAGGAAACCCGGGTATTAGGCTTTAGGCTTTAGACCTTAGGCATTAGGGAATGGCTGCGCCATTCTTCTTAAAAAACCGAAAGTCGAAAGTCGAAAGTCAAAAGCCATAGAAAGGATAATATGTATATAGGAGATATCAAAACCGCATCGCCTTTTTGCGATCTTTTTCCGATCCGGAGACGTACTCTGGACGATATCTACTGGGAGATGCAACGCCATGGCTACGACAACAGTCAGCCGCTGGTGCTGTGGAAAGACCATGGCAATGTCGTCATCGACGGGCATACCCGGCTGCAGGCTGCAAAGAAGGCAAACATCTATCAAATCCCAGTCATTTTTAAATCTTTTTGCTCGGAGGAAATCGCGTTGAAATACGCGATTTCATGCCAGAAGAATCGCCGCAATCTCACTGACAGTGAATTGGTTGCGTGCGTGGTAGAGTTAGATAAAAGGATGACTAAAGCAGAGGCTGGAGCTAAACGATGGGAGCAAGCCTCACCTGAGGCTTGCTCTGGCAAATCAGCGGAGAAAACCGCCGAAATCCTCGGCGTTTCACGGTCAAAAGTCGAACGCATCCGCACGGTCATGGACAACGCCGATGACGAAATCAAGCGGATGGTCAAAACCGGCCGCATGACGGTCAACTCGGCGTATAACCGGACAGTCGGAGCCAGGCGCGATGAAAGCGAACCGTTCGAGTTCGATCAGGATGTTCTTGACGATTTCTGCTCCCTTACCATCAGGCGTTTCGACCGCAAGGAACTGCGGTATGTCACCGACGTATTCAACCGAGAACTGGAAAAATCCGAACCCGAGAATAACCAACCTGAATTAACCAAAGAAGGAGATCAGGAATGAACAGCAACGTGTACACCAAAAGAGTAAAAATCACCCCGGACATCGCGGCGGAAATGCTCGAACACAACACTATGAACCGCAGCATCAGTACGCGGCACGTCAATCGTCTGGCCCATGAGATGAGTTGCGGCAACTGGGCCGAGAACGGGGAAACTATCACCGTCGCCGAAGACGGCACTTTGCTTGACGGCCAGCACCGGCTCTGGGCGGTCATCGAATCAGGATTGCCCATGGTATTCCAGGTGTCATACAATGTGAAAAAGAGTACAATGTCAACGATTAACCAAGGAAAAATAAGATATCTCTCAGATGTTCTGAACATTAAAGGTTCTCCGCGCTGGCGCACGGCCGCGGCCATCACGAAGCTGGCATGGATATATGACCACTTTGACGTCGAACTGCATCCCGCAAGCTGTAAGAGGTCGTTTCAAAACACTGTTCTTGAACATTATTATGACCAGAACACAACTTTGATTGAGCATGTCGCGGAAACCGTATCCGCCGACAGGCACCATTTTGTTATGTCGAGTATGGGACTGGCTTATTTATTGTTTATGCGGTCGCATCCCCGCAAGGCGGGAGAATTCATCGCCATGCTGAAAACCGGGGAAAACCTTCATGCGAAGCATCCGGTCATGGTATTGCGGTCCAAACTGATCAGCAATCTTATGAACAAACAGAAGCTTACCGTCCGGGAAACGCTGGCGTACTACATCAAGGCCTGGAACGCCTATGTCAAAGGTAAAAATCTGTCGGTCTTGCGCTGGAACAACACTCAACCCATACCGGAGGTGAAATAATGCAGGAAAGAATTACTTCCATGACGACCCTGGAACTGCGCCGGGTCGCTCCGTTCAACACGCTTTTCCCGATCAAGGAAAACGTCCTGAAAAAGATTATGGACGATATGAAGGTCAACGGTTACGACTGCGCTCATCCGATCATCGTATGGGCCGGAAACCGCTGCAAGGTGATTGACGGTAACACCCGGCTCGAAGCCGCACTCAAGGTTGGAATGAGCACGATTCCGATTGTGCTGAAAAATTTCAAGACCGAGGAGGAGGCACTGCAGTATGCTATCAAGTCGCAGAGTAACCGGCGCAATCTGACCGACAGTGAGCTGCTGGCTTGCCTGGCTGAGCTTGACAAGCGCAATGAAAGAGGTGGCTCTGTGCCCAAAGCCTCACGTGAGGCTTTGAAACAAGGGAAATCAGCCGATGCCACGGCCGAACTTTTAGGTGTTTCAAGAGCGAAAGTTGAAAGGCTTCGAGCGGTCAGTGATTATGCGCCGGAAGATGTCAAAGACGCGGTAGTCGCCGGGAAAATGTCGGTTAACAAAGCCTACAACCAGACCATGGAACAGCGGCGGCAGGACGCCGACCCGGCCCCGGTCGAACCTCTGGAGGATGTGAAAGTGAACCGTAAAGAAATCATCGTCAAAAGCATCAGCGGCATGCTTCAGAAACGCCTGGAACGCGAGGTCCAGGAGTATCCGGGAATTCGTTATTCGCCGGATGAATTAACAACCCTCGGCAGCCGGATCTGCGAGCTGGTAACCGAGCATGTCAATTCACTTCCGCAGGCAACAGATAATCAGGAAATTGAAGGAGAAAGCACCCATGAGTCTGCTTGAAAACATCAAATCGGGAAAACAACCCATGCCGCCAAGGATAGAAGTCTATGGCGTCGAGGGAATCGGAAAGAGCTCGCTGGCCGCCTCCGCCCCTAACTCGATTTTTATTCCGACCGAGGACGGCCTAAGCGAGATTGACTGTCACCGCTTTCCGCTGGCGAACAGTTTCTCCGAAGTCATGGACGCGCTGAACGCGCTCTATCAGGAAAAGCACGATTTCCAGACGGTTGCCATGGATTCATTGGACTGGCTGGAGCGCCTGATTTTCGATGAAGTCTGCAAGGAATACGGGGTACGGAGCATCGAAAAAGTCGACGGCGGCTATGCCCGAGGCTATACTCATGCCCTGGCTTACTGGCGCAAAATCCTGAATATGCTGGACGCATTACGGAATGAGCGCGGGATGGCATGTATCCTGATCGCCCATTCCAAGATTGAGAAGTTCGAGGACCCGGAGTCCGCGGCCTACGACCGGTATTCGCCGCGGCTGCACAAACACGCCAACGCGCTGATTTCCGAATGGGTGGACGCGGTGCTGTTCGCCACCCGCAAGTTTCGGACGCAGAAGGAGGACGCCGGGTTCAATCGCGAACGCACTATAGCAGCCCCAATCGGCGCGGACGGAGGCGAACGGATCATGCGCACGGTCGGCGGTCCGGCCTGTGTGGCGAAGAACCGCTTCAACCTGCCGGCTGAGTTGCCGTTGTCCTGGAACGCCCTGATGGCGGCGCTGGCCGAACCGGGGACCGGCAAATGATCCGGCGTAGCTGGGTTATTTACGACCGCAAAACCCGCCGGGTTATGAGCGTCATCTACCATTTCCGGCGTGACGCGCTCCGTGACCTGAAAAGCCTGAACGATTACTGCGGCAAACGCAAGTACGCAATGCAGCTGACCCGGACCGATTCGGAAACCGGAAAAGCGGTTAGCAGATATCCGGATATCAACCTGCAATCACCGGCAAATGAAAGGAGCGAATATGGCTAAATGCGGAGCCAAATGTGAGCAGTACAGCCGCGTCTGCGGCTATTTCAGACCAGTTTCAAACTGGAACGCAGGCAAAAAACAGGAATTTGCAGATCGAAAAGTTTTTAAAGTTCCCAATCAATCCAAAGGAGAAAAATAACTTATGGCTACATTAAATTTTAATGCTAATGAAGTCGAACCGACCGTTGCATTTGAAGCCATCCCGGCCGGAAAATATAACGCGGTGATTGTCGATTCGGAGATGAAACAGACCAAGTCCGGCAACGGCAATTATCTCGAACTGACATTCGAGGTAATCGACGGCGAATACAAGGGCCGTAAGGTCTGGGCGCGGCTCAATATCGACAATCCAAGCGCCGACGCAGTGAAGATCGCCAGAGGCGAGCTTTCGGCTATCTGCCGCTCGGTCAACGTGATGACCCCGAACGACTCGGTCGACCTGCATAACCTGCCGCTGGAGATCACAGTCAAATGCAAACGCAACCCCGAGAACGGCGAGATATCCAACGACATCAAGGGCTATGCCCCCAAGGGATCGTCGGGCAAAAAGGCAGCGGATTCCTCGCAAGCTCCCCAGCAACCCGCCCCGTGGGGTCGCGGGTAAGATGGAGTTCGAACTGCCGTATCCTCCGAGTGTTAACCATTACTACCGACATGTCGGTCCCCGCGTGCTGATTAGCCGCGAGGGCCGCAAATACCGCGAGCGGGTGATTGCGATTGTAAGAAACAAATCGCATATAACCCTGACGCGGGATGTCAGTCTGACGGTAGAGCTTTATCCGCCCGACCGCAGAAGGCGGGACGTCGATAACTGCCTTAAGGTGATTTTCGATTCCCTCCAGCATGCCGGGGTGATGGTTAACGACAGCCAGGTAAAGGAGCTTCACGCCTATATGCGGGAGCCGGTTGCCGGGGGGCTTTGTTATGTTGAAATCAAAGAAAAAGAGAGATGAAATATGCAGTGCAGATGCAGAAAAATAATTATAACCAGAAAGGTGGTGGACAGCATCACCGATCCAGTCATGATGACGATCTGTCAGCGACTGATGCAGGGAGCCACATTGCAGGCGGTAAGGCAGGAGCTTGAGCTGCATGCGGCGGTGTTTGATATGTTTGTCGGGGAGATCAGGCGTCTGCTGCTGGACGCCGGAATCAAGCTACGCGGCGCCTGATGTTCGAACTGCGACCTTATCAAAAGGAAGCGGTCGAGGCGGTTTATGAGCATTTGCGGACGCGGGACGATAACCCGTGTGTGGTTTTGCCGACCGGATGTCATGTTAAGGATCATCCTGTTCTTATGTATGACGGGACGATACGCCGGGTACAGGACGTGCGCGTCGGCGAGCGGATTATGGGAAACGATTCCACTCCGAGAAATGTTCTTGCATTATGCCGAGGCCGGGAAAAAATGTATCGAATTGTGCCTTTGCGAGGAGAAGATTTTATTGTAAATGAAAATCATATTCTTTCTCTTGTCAGCACAAATGAGAGTAATATAAAGAGTTCTCCCTGTATTCAGAACGGAGGTGAAATAACCAATATTTCAGTCAGGGAATATCTGAAAAAGGCGAAATCATGGAAACATCTGCGTAAGCTTTACCGTGTGCCGGTGGACTATGATATTGAGGTGGATTTACCCATGCCGCCATATATTCTCGGTCTACTTATCGGCGACGGGTGCATTGCATATGACGTTTCTTATACTTCGGCCGACGAAGAACTCGGAGACGTGTTCATCCGTTATGCGGACTCAATGGGATGCCGGGTTCATGTACACGAAAACAGTACCGGAGTGCCGACTTATTCGCTGGTCTACAGCAAAGGCAGCTATAATCCGGTAAAATTAATTCTCGAGTGCCTGGGATTATGGGGGCATTTGGCGGAAAGCAAGTTCATCCCTCACCGGTATCTGGTTGCAAACCGTGATTCGAGATTGCAGTTATTGGCCGGGCTGCTGGATTCAGATGGCTATTTGACATGCGGCGGCTTTGAATATGTGACGAAGTCGCAGGAATTGGCCGATGATATCGCGCAACTGGCACGTTCTCTAGGGTTTCGTGTGACAGTCAAAGAGAAATACGCATCGTGTCAAACCGGAGCCGGAGGTTGGTATTTCAGGCTGCATATAAATGGCGATATAAGCGTTATTCCGTGCCGGCGCAAACGGCATATGAAGCTAAAGCAAACCCGCCGCCAGAAAAAAAATGTTCTTCGTACAGGTTTTGCCGTTGAGGAACTGCCGGAGGATGACTTTTACGGTTTTGCGCTTGACGGCAACCATCTCTATGTGGATGGGAATTTTTTCGTCCATCACAATACCGGCAAAAGTCTCTGCATCGCCCAGATCGTTTCCGATGCCGTTCAAAAATGGTCTGGACGAGTGCTGATCCTGGCTCACGTAAAAGAGCTTCTGGAACAGAACGCCGACAAGATTCGCGCCCTTTGCCCGGACCTGAACATCGGCGTCTATTCGGCCGGGCTGAACAGCCGGGATACCGATCACGCGGTGATCGTCGCGGGAATTCAGTCGGTCTACAAACGGGCCTGCGAACTGGGCTCGTTTGACCTGGTGCTGGTAGACGAAGCGCACCTGATCGCCTCGGACGGCGAAGGGATGTATCGAACGTTTCTTGAGGATGCCAGGGTGGTAAATCCCAATCTCCGAATTATCGGCCTGACCGCGACGCCGTACCGGATGAAGGGCGGACTGATCTGTAAAGAAGAGAACTTGCTTAATCATGTCTGCTACGAGGCTGGACTTAAGGAAATGATTGCGCAGGGTTACCTGTCTAAACTGGTCTCCCGAGCCGGAAAAGCGGAGGCGCGGTTCGATGGTCTGCACGTTCGTGGTGGCGAATTTATCTCGTCTGAAGTAGAGAACCTGATGGACGATGCCCAACTGGTGGACGCCGCCTGTCGGGAGATCGTCAGTTTGACCAAGGATCGTAATTCGGTATTGATCTTTACCTCCAGTGTGGATCACTGTCAACATGTCGCGGAGAAAATCACCTCGTATTCCAGACTGGAATGCGCCATCGTGACTGGTTCGACTCCGGCCTGTGTCCGGGCCGAAACGATCGCGAGATTCAAGGGCGAGGAAGTTCCCGCCGATTTGTTCAGCAACAAAGGGCCGATCAAGTATCTGGCTAACGTCAACGTACTGACGACCGGTTTCGACGCCACTAACACTGATTGCATTGTGTTATTGCGTCCGACCAACTCTCCGGGGCTGCTGGTTCAGATGATCGGACGCGGAACCAGACTGCATCCGGGTAAGGAAAATTGTCTGGTACTGGATTACGGCGGCAACATCATGCGGCATGGTCCGGTGGACATGATACAGATCAAAGAACCCGGTAACGGCTCCGGCGAGGCCCCGGCCAAGAAATGTCCGGAGTGCCTGGCGCTCATCCACGCGGCCTATATGACATGTCCGGAATGCGGCTATCAATTTCCGCCACCGGAAAAAAGCAACCTGAACGCCCATGCGGAAGCCGCCGGGGTGCTTTCAGGTCAGATCAGCTACTTCGATTATGAAGTGCACACGGTCGAATACAGCGTCCATCACAAGCGCGGCGCCCCGGATGACGCGCCACAAACCATGCGGGTCGAATACTGCACTGGCTATAACCGCTACGAAAGCGAATGGGTCTGCCCGGAACACACCGGATACGCGAGACGCAAATTTGAAGCCTGGTGGAAACGCCGCTCGAAGATTGATCCTCCAACTTCCGCCCACGAGGCGGTTCTGCTGGCGACCGATGGAGCGCTGGCCAGACCGTCGAAGATCATCGTCAAATCGGTAGCCGGGGAGAAGTTCGTCAGCATTGCGGATTACGAACTCGGGCCAATCCCCAATTATTGTCCGGAACCTGGCTATTACGACCCGTACGACGGTCTGCGAGATACCGCTCCTGACGGCAGCGGAGAGGATGATGACGAGGAGGAAAAAATACCATTTTAGGAATAAGAAATGCATAAAGAATGCTTTAAATGTAAAAGGATCTTGTCTCTGACTGAGTTTTATGAGCACCCCGGAATGGCAGATGGGCATCTGAATAAATGTAAAGAGTGTACACGCTCTGATGCGTTGCAGAACCGCCGCAAACGAGTTCAATATTACCGGGAGTATGACAGAATGCGAACTTCATTACCTCATAGAATAAATTTAAGAAAAGATATCTTAAGAAAGCAAAAGGAAATGGAACCGGAAAAATACCATGCTCGAACAATGGCTAGTAATGCGGTAAGAGATGGACGATTAATCAAGGAGGATCATTGTTATTTTTGTGGGAGTAAGGTTAGGTTGGAAATGCATCATCCTGATTATTCTCAGCCATTACGAGTGTATTGGCTATGCAAAATATGCCATAGAAAACTTGATAACATGGAAAAACTGGGAATAAGAGAACTATCCAAGAATAATCTCTGAAATGCAATCTGCTTCACTATAAAAGGAAATATACCATGCCGATAACAAAAAAATGTTCAAGGTGCCATGAGACATACTCTTCACCTCGCCGTTCCAGGTTCGGGCAAATCTGCCCGTGGTGCGAGGACAGCATGATCATGGCCGAACGCGAACTCAGTTTCCAATGCGGAATTCGTCCGCTGAACGAACTGGACATCATCGAATTCAACAAATACTGGCTGGCAAAAGACGCCGTAAATATGAAAGCCGGTATCGGAAGGTAAATATGGGCAATGGAAACATTACCGGGGAGATCGCGCAGCTCTATCTCGCAGCCGGGTTGTCGGTGCTCCCGGCCGATCTCAAACGAAAATTTCCGGCGCTGAAACAGTGGAAAGAGTACCAGGAACGCCTGCCGTACGAAAACGAGGTTGGCGCATGGTTTGCTAATAACCATGACGCCTTGTGCATCGTTACCGGAAGGGTGTCCGGCAACCTTGAATTGATCGACTTCGACCACGGCGGTGAGCTGTTCGGAGCATGGATGAGTAACGTTTCAAACCTGGCTCCCGGCCTGACGGATCGACTGCTTATCGAAACCTCGCAGTCCGGCGGCTGGCATGTCGTTTACCGCTGCGAAAGCGAAGTCGGCAAGAACATGAAGTTAGCCCAGGGCGAACGCAACGGCAATGTGATTACGCTGATCGAAACGCGCGGAAACGGCGGGATTTTTCTCTGTTCGCCGTCTACCGGATACGAGTTGATGCAGGGCGATTTCAGCAATATCCCGATGTTGAATCAAGACGAACGGGAATCACTCCTTCAGGCGGCGAGGGAACTTAACGAAGCAGTAAAAGAGGAAAAGAAACCTGACGAAATTACCAAAGACGACGGGACGTTCGAGCTGCGCCCCGGCGATGATTACAATAACCGCTGCGACCTGAAAGAATTGTTACTTAAGCACGGCTGGACCTATATTTACAGTTCGAAAGGGAATGATTATTACCGCAGGCCAGGCAAGGACTCCGGTTCGTGTTCGGCCTCGTTAAAGGATAATGTTTTTTACGTCTTCAGCTCAAACGCCCAGCCGTTCGAGCCGGAACAGGGCTATTCGCCGTTCAGCGTCTACGCGCTGTTGGAGCATGACAGAAATTTCACCAAGGCCGCTGGGACGCTTTATGAACAGGGCTACGGCATAACGAAAAAGACCGATGACGTCAATTTGTCCGGTATCCTGACGAAAATTCCCGAACCTCAAATCATCACTCCGCCAGGGATTTTGATTCCTGGCGAAGAAGAACTGATCGATCCGGGCATCCTGCCGGAACATCTGTTGTCGGTCTCCGGTTTCATCAACGAGGTAACCGAATACACTATGAAGACCGCGCCATACCCCAACCGTACCCTGGCTTTTACCGGGGCATTGGCCTTTCTGTCGTTTTTGTTGGCCAGACGGGTCCGGGACTGCGCGGACAGTCGGTCGAACGTCTATCTGGTCGCGCTGGCAAACTCCGGCGCGGGTAAGGATCATCCCAGAAAGGTGAACATGAATATCGCTTATGAAATCGGGCTGCACTGCCATCTGGGCGACGCCTTCGCCTCGGGTGAAGGGCTGCAGGACGCCATGGCGCATTACAATTACATGCTGTTTCAGACCGACGAAATCGACGGCATGCTGCGATCCATCAACGATTTTCCGGATTCGCGGCACGAGGCGCTGATGAACACCATGCTTAAGATGTACAGCGCGGCCAACAGCGTTTATGTGCCGAGAAAAAGGGCCGGTGTGGCCGAGGCCGCGCCGATCGTCAACCCGTCGCTGACACTATACGGCAGCGCGGTCCCGAAATATTATTATGAATCGCTGAACGAACGGATGCTGAGCAACGGCTTTTTCGCGCGCCTCCTGATTTTCGAGTCGGAAATGCGCGGCGAGGGTCAGGAGCCCGAGCTTACGCCGGTCCCGGCCAAGATCATCGATACGGCAAACTACTGGGCTAATTTCAGTACCTCCCAGCACGGCCGGGCCAATCTCAGGAATGTTTACCCCGAACCCTTCGTCATCCCGGCCGTGCCGGAGGCGGTGCTTCTTTATAAGGAAGTACGGCAGTCCAGCGAGGAGTATTACCGCAAGGCCGAGTTGATCAAGGATCATGCCGGGATGTCGGTCTGGACGCGCGCCTACGAAAAGGTACGCAAGCTGGCCTTGATCTACGCCGCCAGCGTCAACAGCCACGCGCCCGTGATCACCCCGGATGCCGTACTGTGGGCCTGGGAGGTGGTAAAGCATCAGACCTTCAAGATGCTCTTTATGGCCCGGCTGCATGTGGCGGAAAACCCTTTCCACGGCATGTGCCTTAAGATGGAACAGAAGCTGGCCACGTCCCCGGACCGGGCGGCAACAAGGTCGGATATCCTCAGATGCCTTAAGTGCAAGGCCGGGGAACTGGACGAGGTCGTCGAATCTTTATTGCAGCAGGAGCGGATTATCAAGGTGGACATTCAGACGAAAACCAAGCCGGCCGCCGGGTATAAACTGATCGTGTAAAAAGGTGGAGAAGTGAAGTGAAAATATTCCTTTTTTTTCGCTTCCGTAGCGAAGTGAAGTTTGAAGCGTTTTTTCGCCATCCGTCGTACGGATAATCTTTCGCCGAATCTTTCACTAATCTTTCACAATCTTTCACCCGGCGGTGAAAGATTCGGGCCGAAAATGGGCGAAAGAAGGCTTTTTTAGCAGTTTTTTTCCTTTTTCCCGGTTTTTAACGGGAAATCTTTCACCGGGCGGTGAAAGATTAGTGAAAGATTTAGTGAAAGATTTAAAAGTTATAAATAACTAATAATAATATATATATAATTATCAATAATAAATCTTTCACCAATTCACCCCACCCCCCTCTCGCAAAATGTGAGCGCGATACGCGCGTGAAGGTGAAAGATTTAAATTTTCGACTGGATTAGTAGCCAGATAAGAGCTTTACATGTAACAACCGTTAACCAATCAAAGGTGTCATCCGATGAAAAACAAAAGGTACGCAAACGCCGAGGAAGTTCTGCCGGCGGAATTAGTCGAACAGATCAAGGAGCATTTTTCCGGGACCATGCTTTACATCCCGCGGGAGAGGACATCAAGTTGTCAGACCCCGAATCTGATCATTTCGTTAGCTAAGTCAGGCGCGTCCACCGCCGAGATCGCCAGGATAGCGGGTGTTACCACCCGGAGAGTGAACCAGGTGATCTCAAAAAAGCGCAAGAAGACCTGGGAGTGGATCGAATAACGCCGCGAGTGCGCGGCCACCGCGCAAAGAGGCGCAAGGCGTGATAATACCGCGCTGGGGCCGTTCTGCGCGTTTGTGGGCGTCGAGGAGGGAGGATGTTTTTATCGTATCTAATGGAAACGATAAAGACGGTTCCTCTACAGCATAAACAACTTATAGGGCAGCGGAAGGAGCGGAGCTAATAAAGAGACTTGCTTGCTGGCGATAAAAAAATTCTATTCACTAATTACCAACCATTTATAAAAATCATATTTTAAAAAATTCACCGCTTTTTCAGGCGGTGTTTTTTTGTCAATTTTCCATCGAAAAGGAGAGATTTTATGGAGATTATTCAAATGAAAATCGCGGACGTAATTCCTTACGAACGCAACCCGCGCATAAACGAAAACGCGGTCGAGGCCGTGGCCGAGTCGATTAAAGAATTCGGCTGGCATTCGCCGATTATCGTCGATGAGCAAAACATTATAATATGTGGACACACCCGGCTTTGCGCCGCCGAGCGCCTGGGGCTGGAAACCGTCCCGGTGCATATCGCCGAAGGGCTGACGCCGGAACAGGTCAAGGCCTATCGGATCGCTGACAACCGGACCGGAGAAATCGCGGAGTGGGATTATGATCTGCTGCCATTGGAACTAGCTGATCTACAGCAAGCCGATTTCGATCTGTCGCTTCTGGGCTTTGATGCGGACGAACTGGACCGTCTGCTTAACGGCAGGGAAACGGTCACCGAGGGCATGACCGATCCGGATGAAGTTCCTGAAACTCCGGAAGCGCCGGTCAGCAAACGTGGAGAGATTTATCAACTCGGAGCGCATAAACTGATCTGTGGCGACGCCACCGACCGGGACGATCTCGAGGCGCTGATGGCCGGAGAAAAAGCCGATCTGCTGCTCCAGGACCCGCCGTACAACGTTGCCTACGAGGGCGGGACTGCTGATCATCTTACCATCCAGAATGACAACATGGATGATGAGGTCTTCTTCAATTTCCTGACCGCGGCGTTCACCAACGCGGTCGAAACCATGGAGCCGGGCGCTTCGTACTACATCTTCCATGCCGACAGCGAGGGCTACAACTTCCGTGGAGCCTGCCGGGCGGCGGGGCTACAGGTGCGCCAGTGCCTGATCTGGAAAAAGGATTCTTTAGTCCTTGGAAGACAGGATTACCAGTGGCTGCATGAGCCGATTTTGTACGGCTGGAAGGACGGTGCGGCGCACCGCTGGCAGTCAGACCGGAAACAGACCACTGTGCTGGAGTTCGACCGTCCGAAGAGAAGTGAATTGCATCCGACCACGAAGCCGGTCGATATGCTTATTTACCTGATGCAGAACTCCAGTTTGAGCGGAGAACTGGTGCTGGATTGTTTCGGCGGTTCCGGCAGTACGCTGATCGCGGCCGAGCAGACCGGACGCAAAGCGTACCTCATGGAGTTGGACGACAAATATTGTGACGTCATCCGCAAACGCTGGGCCGAATTCGTCCACGGTGAAGGCTGCGAATGGCAGGCGTTAACCCCGGTAATATCTCAGAACTAATCAACCCTTAACAGGAGAAAAGTAAAATGAATAAAATCGAAAAAATGTTCAATGACCGCCCTGTAAGAATCATCGAAAAAGATGGGGAACCTTGGTTTATCGCAAAAGACGTGTGTGATGCGCTGGAGCTGAGTAATCCCAGAACAAGTTTATCTCTTTTGGATGATGATGAAAAGGGCGTCCACAGTATGGACTCCCTTGGCGGCATTCAAGATATGACCATTGTCAATGAATCAGGATTGTACTCTCTCATCCTCCGTAGTCGCAAGCCGAGAGCCAGGGCTTTTAAGCGATGGATAACCCATGAGGTTCTGCCCTCTATCCGCAAAACCGGCAGTTATGTTTCAGAACACATTTCCGATGCGCAACGCGATGCATTGATCGACAAACTGGTTCAGGAGAAAGTCGCTGCGGCTAAACAGATCGGCAGGCTTGAAGAACGCAATCGGATACTGAGTCACTTTGAGCCGACAGGCAAGCCGGGAGAAATCTCTCCTGCAACCGGTAGGCCCAAGCTGAATTATCGACGCGGATGCTATACCAGCGGACGCGGCCCTTCGATTAGAACTATCCTGTACCAGGAAAACCCGAGGTTGGCGGAGATGATTTTCGGCCCCAAAAGGAACAGAACATGAGTAATTCTCTATCCTTGACCTCCCTGCCGCCGGACATGCTGGTCAAGCTGCTCAAACAGGCCGGATGCCGAACCGTTACGGAAGAGACCCTCGCGTCGGATGTCGAATCCGGCGCTCCGGTCAACCCGGACGGAACCTTCAATCTCATAAAAATCGCCGCATATCTGGCGAAGGACACTGACGATGCCGCAAATTAACCCGTCTTCGTTGCGCCCGGTGGAAGTGGCGCGGCTGATCAACTCCACTGATATTGGGTTCGTGTTGCCGCAGGCGCGAATCTATCGGGACTTCAATCGCGTGGGCTTTCGGATTGCCGCTTCCGACAATCCGCGAAATATCAACTTGCTAAAATATATCGCCTGGATGTACGATCAGGATCATACGCCGCAGGATGAAACCTCGGCCCGTTCATATGAGGAACGCCGGGATGCCGAGCGACAGCGTCAGGCCGAACAGTCGCTCTCCGGTCGCGATATCGGGCCGCTGCCGGAAGTCGGCAACCCGCAGCGGAAGGCAGACTGCGAGTTTAACTTCCGGATGTTTTGTGAATGCTATTTTCCGGAAACTTACTCACTGCCATGGTCGCCTGATCATCTCAAGGTCATCGCCAGAATCGAACAGGCGGTGCTTGAGGGCGGGTTGTTCGCCTTGGCTATGCCGCGCGGTGCAGGTAAAAGCAGTTTGGCTGAAACCGCCTGTCTGTGGGCTATGCTTTACGGTCACCGCGAGTTTGTGGCGCTGATCGGTGCAACCGAAAGCGCCGCGTTGGAGATACTCGACAGCATTAAAACCGAACTGGAGGTCAACGAACTGTTGGCCGAGGACTTCCCGGAAGTATGTTTTCCGGTATCTCAGCTTGAAGGGATCGCCAACCGCTGTGCCGGACAGCTTTGTCAGGGGATGCGGACCCGAATCACCTGGACCAGCAATGAAATCGTTCTGCCGACGGTCAAAGACAGCAAAGCGGCTGGGATTATCGTTCGAGTGGCTGGGATTACCGGGCGTATCCGCGGTATGAAGTACAAACGTTCGGACGGTCGAAGTGTGCGTCCTTCGCTGGTGATTATCGACGACCCGCAGACATCCGAATCCGCCGGGTCATTGGAGCAGACCCGGAAACGCATCCGGGTACTGGCCGGGGACATCCTCGGACTGGCCGGACCGGGAGAAAAAATTTCTGGGGTCATGCCGTGTACCATCATTCGTCCGGGCGATATGGCTGATACCATCCTGGATAAAAATAAACACCCTGACTGGAACGGCGAGAAAACGCGCATGGTCTACAAATTCCCGGACAACATGAAGCTCTGGGAAAAGTACGCAGAAATCCGGGGCGAATCTTTACGCACCGAAGGCAACTTCCAGGCGGCGACCGATTTTTACCGGGAAAACAGGGACGTGATGGACGCCGGCGCGGAAGTGTCCTGGGATGCCAGGTTCAATCATGATGAAATATCCGCCCTGCAGCACGCGATGAACTTGAAATTCCAGGACGAGACCGCCTTCCGAAGCGAATACCAGAACGATCCTCTGCCGGACGACGACAGCGACGAAACTATGCTGACGGTCGATGAAATTGCCTCGAAGGTCAGCGGCCTTAAGCAGTGTCGCATCCCGATTGCCTGCGATAAGCTGACGATGTTCATCGATGTCCAGAAAGCATTGCTCTTCTATGTTGTGACCGCCTGGAATGATGAATTCACCGGGGCGGTGGTTGACTACGGCGCATGGCCGGATCAGCGGCGAAGGATGTTTTCACTGGCCGATGCCAACCCGACGATCCAGAGCGTGTTTCCGCAGGCCGGATTCGAGGGTGGTTTATATGCCGCACTAACGGAACTGACCGGAGACTATCTATCGCGTGAATGGCCGCGCGAGGACGGTGCGATGTTCAAAGTCGAACGCGCCATGATCGACGCAAACTGGGGGCAGAGCACGGATATCGTCTATCAGTTTTGTAGACAAAGCACCCATTCCAATTTGATATTGCCGTCGCATGGCCGATACGTCGGGGCCAGTTCCAAGCCGATGACCGAATACCGGAAAAAGCCCGGCGACCGCCTTGGCTTGAACTGGATGATCCCGAACGTGGCCGGAAAACGAGCTATTCGCCACGTGATTTATGATTCAAATTTCTGGAAATCGTTCATCCATGCCAGACTGGCCGTGGCCTTGGGCGACAACGGTAGTCTGACCTTTTACGGCCGGGCTCCGCTGCAGCACCAGCTTATCGCCGAACACCTGACGGCGGAATACCGGGTCAAAACCGCCGGGCGCGGCCGGGTCGTAGACGAATGGAAAATCCGTCCCCAGCACAACGACAACCACTTTTTCGACTGTCTGGCCGGTTGCGCCGTCTGCGCCTCGATGCTGGGCGCGACCCTCCCGGAATTTGGAAACGGAACCAGAATGCGCAAAGGCGCGATCAAGCTCTCGAACAAAAGAGGCCGCGGCGAAGTTATCGGCGGGCGGATTCCCGGCGAACGGATTAAATTGTCAGAAATGCTTAGGAGCAAACGAACTGGAAAATAAATTAGTTGCTTATTTTTCACTATGTTCAAGGCTAGTGAAAATAATTAACTAAATAATGGCTTATTGGTAAAAATTCCATGTTTCGTGCTTGTAACCCCTCAATTTCTTTAATTGATTGGAATAATATATAATGCAAATGGTATTTGTCTTTTTCAATATTACGTAAGTCAAGTTTAAAAATACAATCATTTGCTTTTATGGGATAAATACGTCTGTTTTTTTCTAAAGGTTTAAATTCACAGTTATAGTTTTTCAAGTATCCCTTTAGCTCATTCGCGTAAAAAATTGTGTATGGAGTCCAAATACAATTTAATGGACGAACTTTATGTATTAAACATTGGGTTGCTTTATTGTCATAAAAATAGCATTGTTTATTATTTGTAAACCTTTGTTTAACGTATTTTTTTAACCAATCATTTTCATCAAGTAGTATTTTTATAGAAGACCATTCTTCAGGCCATATTGAAATAGGAGCTCCCTCACAGCACTGGCCGTTTTTAGGACAACATTCACAAACAGACCATTCTGGCTCTATTTTTATAAGCTCTTTAATTTTAGTTTTGATTATTTTTTTAGCTTCTGGAACTCTCATATATAATTAATAGCTGGTCGAATTATTAATTGATTGTTTAGGCATGAACTATGTTAAATATTAGTTTTATTCTTATATGTTACCTTTAAAAAGTATAGTCAGGGAAGAATATTTCTGAACTCCTAGAGCTCCATTGGTAAGTTCGTGAGGGTTTAGAGGGCTTTGTTCGCCTGACATTTTTTATGGGTCTGGCCTTTCTAGTTTTTTTAGAAGGACGAGTTTTTTTTGCTGGTTTTGATGGTCCTCCTGAAGCTCCACGAGTAAAGAAGGCATAAGTTCCGTCAATATAGTCCAAAATAAAACCATTGCGGACCCAACCTAAATATTCTCCTGAAAAAGATATTATATATTTGTTGAAATATAAATAGCCAAGAGGGGTCCCATCATAGTGATAAAAGTATTTTCCTCCCTGACGGAGGTAAAATACTGGTCTTCCTTCTGAATTGTAAAAATGCACATTTCTGTCAATTGGGAAAGGAGGTTCAATACTCATAATTTTCCTTTGTTGATTAATGTTAATAGGCTTTTGCTTACTGAATGCCGTAATATTGAGCAATTGCTTGACTTAGTAAGTTTGATGCTACTGGCAATCCTACCTTCCACATTCCTTGGGATGCCTTTGCTAGCATGTTACCAATCCAAGAAGAAAGTTTGGGGCCTAAGTTATTAATAGAACTTGGCCGTGGGTCTCCCTCAATCGCTTCTTTAAGATTTTCAATATCTTCAGCGCTGATTCCCTGGTTATCCAAATACGTTTCTAGGGAGTTAAGATTCCCTTTCTGAATTGATATAGTTGCAACTTGTTCAAAATCAGTTCCTCCAGATGCAATATTGCCAACATTACCCATGATATAATTGTTAAATATATTATGAACCTTTTCAGTTGAGAGGGCGACGGTTGCATCTTCTTCGCTTTGGTTTTCAGGTACCTCTTCTTCAATCTCAAGCACGAAATTTAAAATTCTGTTTCTGACTGTATCAAGTATTCCAATAATAACGGACACAGATATTTCACGCCATGCTTGCATAAGGTTCATGTTTTCATAAATGTTCATACCCACTACGGGAAGTATATCATGAGGCCAAGAGCAATGAAGAGTATTTCCTTCTGATTTGTCAACTAAATCCATAAGGGCTGTAACTCCTTGTTGGAGCTCTACTTTTGTTAATATTTCATGGAATTTAGATGGAATACATGTCATGGGAATAGGCGCATTTTTCATTCCACTTCCAAATGGACCAGAAAAGTTACCCTTTGATTGACAATGACAGATACGGTAATCAGGAACTTGTGCATCTTCTGGGTAACCATCTAACTCATATTGTACCCAATTTTTGAAATCAGAATTTTTTAGGCGATAAGAAAGAATTTTACACTTTCTAAGTACTGTTGGTAAATCTGATTTTGAATCTACAACTGCATCTTGTATTTCACGAAGTAAACTCATTACTTCTTCCTCCCGGTTTATTAGCACCTTTTTTAATTGGACATAATAAATATATAAACACCTCTAACCAAATCAAGTAACTTCGTAAATTCTTTTTTAATAATTATCAATAACAAACATAGAGAAATTTCCTTTAATTCCTGAATTTGCAAGAAATTTTCATCTAAAACGCTTCCATCCCCCGTAAGTCTTTCAAAAAATTTTTTTTCTGTTGAATATAGAGGGTAGAAGGACGGCGTGTCTTTTGACGCCGGATTTATCCAACGGAAAAATTAACGTGAAAGGATGCTATATGGATAATAAAGCGAACACCTCCCGCAACTGGCGACTTGAGGAAATCGCCCAGATTCTCGCCAACGGCATCATCCGGCTTAAGGCCGGTGCTACCGACTCTGATAAGCCGCTTCAGTCAACCGAACAAAATAAGAAGTTTTGCTGATGCGGTACGGCAGTGTGTGCAGTGGCGTCGAGGCCGCGACTTTAGCCTGGGAGCCGTTGGGTTGGGAGCCGGTGTTTTTTGCGGAAGTAGAACCGTTTCCGTGCGCGGTTCTGATGCAGAAATTCAATGCTACCAAACCGCAACGGCTACTTGATCCAGACGGAGCCGATACGGAAAAGGAGCTTAAGCAACGTGAGTTATGGCAAAAGAAAATCGCGACGTTCCCGGACGGTGGGACGATTCCGAACTTTGGAGACTTTACGAAGATAGAAAAGGATGATTATGACGGAGAAATCGACCTGCTGGTCGGAGGATGCCCGTGCCAAGCCTGGTCAGTGGCTGGACTTAGAAAAGGGTTTGACGATCAGAGAGGCAATCTCTCGCTTGAGTTTGCTCGACTGGCTTACCGAACAAATTCGCGATGGTTGGTATTTGAAAATGTACCGGGAATCCAGTCTCACGGAGCGGGGAGAGCCTTCGCTGAAATACTATCGGCTCTCTGCGGCTGGGAAGTTGAAGTTCCTGTTCTCAGAAGAAAGAAAAATGGCGACCTTGTCCGGGGCTGGAAAAACAGCGGAGTCGTCACCGGAGCGCCCGGGTGTTACTCCCTGGCATGGCGAACTCTTGACGCTCAATTTGTGCGAGTGGACGGATATCCGCACGCTGTGCCTCAAAGACGAAGGCGTATCTTCCTTGTCGGATATCTTGGAAACTGGCAATATCCCGCAGCGGTACTTTTTGACCCCGGCTGCCTGTCGCGGGATAATCCGCCGCAGCGAAAAACGGGGACGGGCGTTGCCCGAAGTCTTACTGCGAGCGCTGGAGGCGCAAGCGGAAAAGAACAACAATACACCTTCGTAAATGAGTATGGAATTCCTCTCAATGCACTGTCTGCCAAGCCGCTGGAAGCGGCGAACGGCGACATCTCAAGGATGGAAAATCCCAACCTGGTTTGCATGGCGCACGGACAGGGCGGCGCGGAGGTCATGAGCGATCACTCCCCGACTTTGAGCTGCAACCATGAGGCCCCGATCGTCTGCCGGGAGTCCGGTCAGGGCTTCTGGCAGCAGGACGAGGCTTCCGGGACTGTCAAGGTCAACGGCGCGGAACCGACCACGGTGGTGTGTTATGATGCCCGTGGACTTGGTCCGGGAGATGTGTCCCCGGTTATTACCGGCGACCATGCCGCACGGACTAACGACTACATGCCGGTGATCGTCGAAAATCAGGCCGCGTTCGGTTTTCTGCCGGGACAAGGTTCCAAGGCCGGATCGATTGGTTTTGAAGAGGAGTTGTCGCCCACGTTGCGAAGTTCATGCGATTCGTACGGTGTCTTGTGCTATGGAATCGCCGAAAACATCATTAACCGACAGCCGCAAAATGGCGGCAACGGTACCGGTATAAGCAGGGATGTTCAGTTTACGCTTAACACCTCTGGTGTTCACGGCGTCTGCTGCTTCACTCAGAACGATGCCGGGCGCGACTGTACCTACGAACTGGCTCCGACCTTGCGAAGCGGCGGCAGCGACGGCGGGCCGATCAACCAGGCGATAGCCGACAGCGGTACGGTGCGCAGGCTGACTCCGACCGAATGCGAAAGATTGATGGGATTTCCGGACGGGCATACAAAAATTGAGTGGAACGGCAAGTCCATTGAAGAATGTCCGGACGGTCCGAGATACAAAGCCTGTGGAAATGCCTTCACCGTGAATTGCGCCAGGTGGATAGGCAGACGGATTCAAATGGTGGAGGAGTTGTTGCATGAGTAAAAAAATCATTGTCAATTTGAGCGGCGGCAAAGATTCAAGTGCCGCTCTGTTGAAAGGCTTAGAGATGGGCTACCCCATCGACCATGCGGTGTTCTTCGACAGCACCTGGGAGTTTCCGCAGATGCTCGAACACATTGATCTGCTGGAGCGCAGAACCGGAGTGCGCATCGTGCGTTTGAAGCCGAAAAAGACGCTTAAGGAGATGGCTTTCGAGCATCCGGTCAAGGCGTCGAGAGCGGCGCTGGGCAGACTGGATCACGAAGCCTTGCAGGACAAGTTCGTGATGATGCGGGATAATGGCTGGGTTTCCGGCGAGATTCCGGGTTCCCGCCCGAAGTTGATCGACGCGATGGCCGGAAAAATTCATCGTATCGGTTACGGTTGGCCCTCGGTATTCCGGCGCTGGTGTACCCGGACAAAAATCGAGGTCGGCATTAACGCCTACTACCGTCAGTTGAAGGATGATTTCGTCTGCTGGATCGGCTTTGCCGCCGACGAAAAACACCGCACGGAACGCCCGACGATTCACCGCTCGAACTACGAAAAAGCGTTCCCGCTGGTGGAATGGAACATGACCGAGGCCAACGCCCTGAAATATTGTCTGGACCGTGGCTACGACTGGGGCGGGCTTTACGATGTGTTCGACCGGGTGAGTTGCTTCTGCTGCCCGCTCCAGCGGCTGAGCGAAGTAAGAAAACTGCGTAAACACTTCCCTGAACTGTGGCAGCAAATGCTGGCCTGGGAAGCTGAATATGAAGTCAACTGGCCGGGAATGAATCGCGGCTTCCGCGACTACGACACGGTCCACGATCTTGAAAAACGTTTTGCCAAGGAGGATGCGAATAATGAGTGAGCTTGACCAGAAAATCAAAGACAATGCTTCCGGACCGAAATCGGCGGAGAGCGACGGCCAGAAATTCGAGCAGCATTCTATTGCCGACCAGATCGCGGCCGACCGCTATCTGAACGCGAAAGCGGCGGTAAAGAAAGCAGGATCAGGAATCAAGATCAGTAAACTCAGTTCGTCCGGAGCGTAAATATTGAAGAACTTTTTATCAACTATTTTCAAAGGGAAAAGTCCTTCACAGATTTCATTGAAGCATCCGGGCCGGATCATCCGGGCGCGGTTCGACGCGGCGCAGACCACACATGACAACGCGAGGCACTGGGCGGCGGCGGATCATCTGTCGGCGGATATGGAGGCTTCGCCGGATGTGCGCCGAACGTTGCGGACCAGGTCGCGTTACGAGGTCGCCAACAACTCCTACGCCAAAGGGCTGGTCCAGATGCTGGCCAACGACTGCATTGGTACCGGGCCGAGGCTTCAGATGCTGACCCCGGATGAGGATTTCAACGATGAAGTCGAAACCGAATTTATGCAGTGGGCCGAGACGGTACGACTGCCGGCGAAACTGCGTACCATGCGGATGGCGCGGTGCCAGGATGGAGAAGCGTTCGCGGTGATGGCGACCAATCCGAAGGTTCGACACGATGTCAAGCTTGATCTGATGCTGATTGAGGCCGATCGGATTTGCAGTGACCTGGTCTGGCTGCCGGACGACAAGCTCGTCGACGGCATAAGTTTCGATGACTGGGGCAACCCGGAGGCGTTCCGGGTTATGAAGTATCACCCCGGCGATATCCGGTATGCGACCGGTGAGGAAGCGGTAATTGTTCCGGCTGAATACATGCTGCATATCTTCCGGCAGGATAGACCGGGCTTGCACCGGGGCGTGCCGGAACTGACGGCGGCGCTGCCGCTGTTCGCGCAACTGCGCAGGTACAATCTGGCGGTATTAAGCGCGGCCGAGGCGGCGGCGGACTTTGCTGCTATCCTCTACACTGACGCGCCGCCAAACGGCGAGAGCGAGGAAGTCGAGCCGATGGACGTGATCCCGCTGGAGCGGAACATGATGCTGACCGCTCCGGCGGGCTGGAAACTAGATCAGCTTGATCCCAAACAGCCAGCCTCCAGTCACGCCGAGTTCGTCAAAGTGATCCTGAGTGAAATCGCCCGGTGCGTGTGCAGTACCTACGGCAGCGTGGCCGGGGATTTTTCCGGGTTCAACTACGCCTCGGGGCGGCTGGATAATCAGATTTATCACAAGTCAATCCTGGTGGACCGAAGTTTCTGGCAAAGTGAGATTCTCAACCGGGTTTTCGAGCTGTGGATGCGGGAATACATGCTGACCAGG
This sequence comes from Victivallales bacterium, assembly GCA_963676655.2. Taxonomy (GTDB): domain Bacteria; phylum Verrucomicrobiota; class Lentisphaeria; order Victivallales; family Victivallaceae. The sequence continues at coordinate 494,353 of CAXXKX010000005.1, forward strand.
CCGTTTTCGGCTGGCAGTTGTACCAGGATGCCGCGCTATCCGAGGCGCACCTGGTTTTGGGACAATTTTCCGCACGTCGACCCGAATAAGGAGGCCAGTGCCCAGGATAAGAGACTGAACAATCACACCACCACTCTGGCCGCTGAATGTGCCAAAGACGGCCTCGACTACATGGCGGTAATTCGCCAGCGGGCCAAGGAACTTAACCTGATGCGCAAGCTCAAAATCCCATTTAACGACGATGCCAACGCATCGCAAAATATTAACCCGGAATCTGAGACAGGTTCCGAACAGAAGGAAGTAATGCATGAGTGATTTTCTGCTGATCGAAGCAGCCGGAGGCGCGAAACCGAAAGTCATGGGACTTGCCTACAGCGGCGGCAAAATGAATCTGCCGGGCTGGAAGTATCCGGTGGTGGTCGATCTTGCCGGGCTGGAACTGCCGGACAGTGTTCCACTTCTGGCTAACCATCAGAACAAGACAGCCGCACGGGTCGGCATGGTTACTGCCGCAGTCAAAGACAACGCGTTGGAGATTGATGGACAGATCATTTCGGAAAGCGATGACGCCAAAAACATCGTGGCGCAGAGCAAGGCCGGGGCCGACTGGCAGTTGAGTATCGGCGCGGATGTCATCGAAGCCGAGCTGGTCAAGGGCAAACGCACCGTCAACGGCCAGGAATTTGATGGCCCATTTTATCATGTGCGGCGTTCCGCGTTACGGGAGGTCTCGGTCATCCCGTGCGGCGCTGATTCCAAAACAACCATGAAAGTAACCGCAAGTTTTAATCTTCAACCCCAAAACATAACAGGAGAAGGACGCAGTATGCCAACTGACAACACCGAAACCAAAACCGCGAAAACCGAACCGGAAACCAAGACTGAAAAGCCGAAAACCGTGCCGGAGCCGGAAAACAAGGAAACCAAGGAAGAGCCGAAGACCAAACCGGAAGCAGTGAAAGAGGAACCCAAAACCAAAGAAGAACCTAAACCTGAACCCACCCCGAAAAACGGAGCCGAAGCGGCGGCCACGCCTCCGACCATCCAGGCGCAGGCGATGGACGCAGCGCAGCAGGCGGTAAAAGCCGAACGCGAACGGGTGTCCGAGATCCAGTCGATTTGCAACGGCGATTATCCGGAGATTGAACGCGAAGCGATCTCCGCCGGTTGGGAGCCGGAAGTTGTGACCACCAAGGTTCTGGCGGCAATCCGGGCCGAACGCCCCAGTGCCGATGTGAATATCTCGGTCAAAACCAAACCAGAGGGCAGTGAAATGCGTAAGACTCTGGAAGCGGCCATGTGCCTGCGGGTAGGAGTCGATGCTGATTCACTGGAAAAATCCTTCGGAGCACAGACGGTCGAAGCCGGGATGAGCGAGATGGACATGCCGTTACGGCAGCTGCTGATCGAATGCATGAAGCTTGACGGTATTCCGGCATCGCGAGGATTCGACAACGAGACCATCCGGGCGGCATTTTCCAGCGTCAGTCTACCGGGGATTTTGAGTAATGTAGCGAATAAAAAATTGCTGCAAAGCTACAAGGCCCAGCCGGTGATCGCGACCAGGTTGTGTTCGACCGGCGACCTGAACGATTTCAAGGAGAACGACCGGTTCCGGCTGACCGATGTCGGCGATCTGCTGCCGGTGGCTGCGGACGGCGAAATCAAGGAAGGCGGGCTTGTCGAGGAATCGGCCAAGAATCAGCTTGACACCTACGGCAAGAAGTTCTGCCTGACCCGCAAGATGATCATCAACGACGACCTCGGAGCCTTCATGAAGGTGCCGGTCGCTATGGGTAACCGGGCCGCGCGACTGATCGACCAGTTGTTTTTCAGTAGGCTTTTGAGTAATCCGCTCCAGGCTGACGGCAAGCTTTTGTTCAGTACCGGACACAAAAATCTACTGAGCGGAGCGACTTCCGCCCTGAGTGCAGACAGTCTGAAAAAAGCGATCCAGCTTTTCCTGGATCAGGTCGATGCCGATGAGCAGCCGATCAGCGTCGAACCGCGCTTCCTGCTGGTCCCGACCGCGCTGAAACATCTGGCGATCGAACTTACCAAGGGCGCGACGCTGATTATGGCCGGGGGCAATGACCAGTCGATTCGTCCGGCGTTGAACGTGCTGGCTGACGAAAACCTGCAGGTGGTTAGTTCTCCGTATCTGGGCAACTCCGCCTACACTGGCAATTCCCAGACCGGCTGGTATCTGTTCGGCGATCCGGCGACGATCGACACCTGGGAAATCGGCTTCCTCAAAGGCAAGCGCACCCCGACCGTCGAGCGCGGCGAGACCGATTTCAACACGCTGGGCCTCTGGTTCCGGGTTTATTTCGACCTTGGAGTGAGAGAACAGGATCATCGCGGTATGGTCAAGTCTCTCGGAGCGTAAGGTTTCGCCTGCGGCGAGCAACGTTCCGTCGTTGCATCACGTCCGGCGAGGCGCCGTAGCCATGTTTCTTTGCGGTATTCATCCTGCTAACGCAGGCTTGAATTCCGCAAAGAGTCTGCCGAAATCGCTATGCGATTTGATTAACTTTCAACCTTCAACTTTTAACTTTCAACTTAACACGGAGTTTTTATATGGATGCAAAATACGTACAACAGGGACTGGCAATTGATTATATCCCGGAAGCCGATGTCAACGCCGGGGATGTGGTAATTCTCGGTGATCTGACCGGGATCGCCAAGCTCGACATCAAGGCCGGAGAACGCGGCGCGCTGGCACTGGTCGGAGTGTTCGACGTTCCGAAAACCACTGGCGAAGGTACCGCACTGGCGACCGGTGGCATCGTCTTCTGGGATGTCGTGAACAAGGTGGTTACCGTGACCAGTGGTGAGAACAAATATCTCGGCAAGGTAATCGCCGATGCCGGTGACGACGATGCTACTGTTCGAGTGATTATCAACGTTTCCCGCGACGTGCCGCTCAGCGCGATTGCGGCGATCGCCGATCCCAAGGCTGATGCCGAGGATATCGATGACCAGACCGGCGGCGCGGCCAGTGAAACCCATCAGCTGGCGGCGGTCGCTGATACCTCCTCCGCCGACCAGTCCGGTACGATCAACAACAACTTCGCCACGCTGGCTGCCGGACACAACCTGCTCAAGGATGATGTTGAGGCCAACAACGCCAAGCTCGACGAGATTCTGGCCGGACTGCGCACCCTCGGGCTGGTGGAAGCCGCCGCCGAATAATGGACCTGATGCGTAACGCTCTTGCCTGGCTGGAGGAACAGCGCGGACAATTTTTGACCGTGCCGGTGTCTTACCGGCGCGGCGATTTCGTCGTCTCGCTTCCCGCCTCAATCGGCAAGACGGTATTCAAGGTTGCTGATGACTATGGCCGCTTTCAGTATATCGAAAGCCGGGACTATCTGATTAACGCGGCCAGTCTGATCATCAACGGCGAACGGGTGCTGCCGGAAAGTGGCGATGAAATAGTCGAGGACAACCTGATCTACGAAGTGATGGCCCCGAACAATGAACCGGAATGGCGGTATTCGGACAGTTACCGTCAGACCCTGCGCATTCACACAAAGTTATCTGGAGAAGCGGATGAATAAGGAAAATGGAATCGTCAAAGTGCCGTTTTACGGCAGTGAAATAATAGTTGTCAATAAACGGAATCAGAAATATGTCGTGGCCAGGTCGCTAGCCGACGGCATCGGTCTGGAATGGCGGAGCCAGCGGGAACTGCTGAAACGCGACCCGGTTTTGAGTTCCGTCGCTACATTGGCTGGAGTACCCGGAAAGGACGGCAGCGTCTGTCAGATGATCTGTCTGCCGCTGGAGTATCTCAACGGCTGGCTGTTCAGGATTCCGGCCTCGCGTTATAAAGGAAAGAAACGCGAAGCGGTCATCCGCTATCAGTTGGAATGCTACCAGACGCTCCATGCCCACTTCTTTCGGGACGCCGCGGACGGTTCGTCCATGAACCTCGAACAGATCAATTCGGTGCTGACCGGATTGTTGGAGAAGCTGGACGAAAAAGACAAAATCATCCGCGAACTCAAACAGGAAAGTCAAACCCGGCGTGACCTTATTATCCTCTGTCCGCAGGCCGGAAACTGCGGCAAACATAAAGCGAAAAAGTCCCGCACTTGTATGCGGGGAATATTCGGCTTTTTCAAGGGAGGACGGTGAGTATGCCCAATGGAAACGACCCTGACCTGAAGGACGTCTGGAACGCCGTAAACGATTCCAGAATGGAACTGGCCGAACTCAAAGGAATGATGAAAGTACACTTTTCCGATCACAATATCCATCACAGTCCGCCGTGCCATACGGCGGAGGATCTGCGGAAAAGTCTGCTTACATCCGCGGGGGCGGCGGTGTTGGCGCTGCTGGCCGCCATCGGCTCGATCATCGCTACGGTTTTGAGGTGATCCATGCCGCTTTTAATCGACATAGCCGAGGCGGTGGTCACGCAGATAAACAATTCAGACAACGACTTCACCGCTGAACTGAACCTGCTGCCGGAGTTTGAGTTGAAAGATCTGAAAAAACTCAAAGTTACGGTGGTTCCCAAGTCGCTGAAGTTTACCGGTGAAACCCGGCATGATGGTGGCCGGGAGGTCAAGATCGACATTGGCGTGCAGCGCAAATGTTCATCCGATTCCTGGAATGATCTGCTGCAAATCGTCGAGGATATTACCGGTCTCTTTGAACGGAAACGGCTAACGGGGTATCCCCCGGCGGTGTGCGTCGGGATCGAGAACGATCCGGTTTACGATCCGGAACATCTGCGACAGTACCGGCAGTTCACCAGCGTGATCACGCTAACCTTCAAGGTGGTTTAAGGCCTTAGACTTTAAGCTTTAGGCTTTAGGTAATGGCTGCGCCATTTTTCTTTAAAACCGAAAGTCAAAGGTCGAAAGTCGAAAGCCGAAAATCGGAGATTTTCAATGATTAGTATGCGTGGCCGCTCGCGGTTTGACGGTCGAAAAGTCAAACGCAGGGCCGACAAGGGATCGTTCGACAGCCTGAATCACGCGGCGGCAGCCATCCGGCTGACCGCAAGACGTAGTATCAGGCGCAGTCCGAAAAAGTCGAGCGCCGGGGTGCCGCCGCACACCCGGCGGGGACTGCTGAAACGCGCCTTGCTATATAAGGTCGAAAAACAGAAACTTTCGGCGGTGATCGGTCCGGCCTATACAATCGCCGGAAAGTCCGGGCAAGCCCATGAGTTCGGGATGAAATACTACGGCCGAAAATATCCAAAACGCTCCTACATGGGCCCGGCGTTGAGGGCAAATATGCGACGAATACCACCTCTGTGGAGTCGCTCGGTAAAATAACAGGAGAATATATGTACAAAATAGGATTTGAAGCGAAGATTTTTTATGGGGCGGCGGGAAGTACTGCCGCAACCGAGCTCAAACACGTTACTGATTCGGTTTCGTTGAACATCGAAAAAGGTAGCGCCGAGGTGGCGGTCAGGTCGTCCGGCTGGAAAAAAGTGCTCTCCGGTCTGAAGGACGCCTCGGTCGAATTCACCTTGGCCGGAAATACGTCCGACGCCGGTTTTCTGGCGATCCAGAACGCATTCTTCAACGATACAATGATCGCGCTCTTCATTGCCGACGCGGATGTCGGCGGCGTCGGGCTGGACGCCGACTTTGAAGTGCTCTCGTTCAACCGGACCGAGGGATTGGAAGAGGTTATCAATTATGCGGTGACCGTCAAGCCGTCGGCGAATTCCGAACGTGAACCGGCCTGGTCGGGTACGGGCGGAGGCGGTGAGTAATTATGAAGGTTTTCAAGGATAATCAGAACCGTCCGTGGACGATCGTGGTGAATGTCGCCACGGTCAAACGGGTGCGGTCACTGCTGGACGTCAATCTGCTGGATGTGGTCAAGCTGGACAAGAAGGACAAGCCGAATGTCGATCTGCTCGAGCAGCTGGCCAGTGATCCGGTGTTGCTGTGCGATGTGATTTACTGCATCTGCAAACCGGATGCCGATCTCCAGAACATCTCCGACGAGGATTTCGGCACGGCGATGGGCGGTGACGCCATTGAGCATGCCACCACCGCTTTGCTGGAGGAACTGGTTGATTTTTTCCCGGAGGCGAAGCGCCTGGTGCTTCGCAAACTGATGAACGCCGGGGAGAAGGTCAAAACCCAAATGGAGAACGCCTTGAAGCTCCAGTTGAACGATCCGAAGCTGGACCGGGAGCTGGAGGAGCAGGTGACCAGGTATATAGATTCGTCTATGAACTCGCCGGCATCCTCGGAATAAATCCCGATCCGTTCACGTTGCGGGAACTGCTGGTCATGGCGGAATCTCGCGGCAAAGACAACTGGAACCATACTTCCAGCCTCATGGCGATGCTGTTCAACGTTAACCGCGACCCGAAAAAGCAGAAAGCGGTTTTACCGGAAACCTTCAACCCTTATGTGGTTCGTAAACCTAAAAAAGACACCCGACTGGCTTTTGAGTTCATGAAAGAACTCTGGGGCGGTACGACGGAAAATAACAGGAAACAGGATAAATAGTTAATGCCTTCAAGTGCCAATATTCGGGCGGGAGCCGCCTATGTCGAACTGACCGTTGAGAACAGTGCGCTGGTTCGCGGTCTGAAAGCGGCTCAGGCCCGTTTGAGAAACTTCAGCCGCAGCGTGACCGCGGCCGGGAAACGGCTACTGGCCATCTCGGCGGTCATGGCGATGCCGTTTGTCGGCGGGGCCAAGGTCTTCGCTGACTTCGAGCAGCAGATGGCGGAGGTTTCTACCATGCTGGACGAACCGGTCAAATATATGGACGCTTATAAAGAAGGTATAAGGGACATGAGCGTCGAGTTCGGTGAAGGCACTGACACGTTGGCAAAAGGTCTCTACGATATTTTGTCGGCGTCGATTGCCCCGTCCAAGGCGCTGGAAGTGCTGGCGGTCTCGGCAAAAGCGGCCAAGGCAGGGATCACCGATACCGGCGTAGCTGCCGATGCCATTACTACCATCCTGAACTCCTACGGCATGAGCGCCGATCAGGCGCAAAGCGTGTCCGATCTGCTGTTCGCCACGGTCAAAAAAGGCAAGACGACCTTTGCCGAACTGGCTCCGTCAATCGGCATGGTGGCGACTACCGCCTCAAGCGCCGGAGTGAGCCTGGAGGAACTTGGCGCGGCTATTGCCACCATGACCCGGAACGGGGTGAAAACCGAGAATGCAGTGACTGCCTTGAACGCAATAATCTCCACTTTCCTTAAACCGACCGACGAGGCCGCTGCCTATGCGAAAACTCTGGGTTTCGAGATGAGTTCGGCGGCGATCAAATCCGAAGGTCTGGAAAGCATCTTCAAGAAAATCAGCAAGCTGCCGCCGGACGCGGTCAGCAAGCTGTTTCCGAACATCCGGGCACTGCGCGGGGTACTCCCGGCTCTGAAGAATATGCAGGGATTTGCCGCCGATATCGAAACGATGAAAAACCGCGCCGGGATGACTGAGAGTGCTTATGCCAAAATGGCGAAGACGCTCTCCATGGCGTTTGCCAAACTCAAACAGGCCGGGATGCTGGCGCTGTCGGTAATCGGCGAAGCGCTGGCCCCGGAACTGCGCAAGGCGGCGGACTGCTTCATGAAGGTTGCCAAGTCAGTGACCACGTTTATTCGCAATAACAAACAACTGGTGGTGACGGCGGCGAAAGTCGTCGGAGTGGTGGCGTTGATCGGCGGAGGTTTGCTGGCGCTTGGCGCGATTGCCGGAACTATTTCGTTTGCTATCGGTGGGCTGGTTTCGATTATCTCAGTTTTTACCGGCGCAATCAGTTTTGCCATTGGCACCATCGGCGTCATTGTTTCGGTTTTGACCGCCAGTCTTTCGGTCTGGTGGCTGGTCGCGGCGGCAGTGGCGGCGCTGGGGGCAACCTTCCTGATTCAAAGCGGGATTATAGAGAAAGTCATCGACTGGTTCGGGACCAAGTTCGATCAACTAAAGGGCTTTGCAATTACCGCATTCGACGGCATCAAGGCGGCACTGAGTTCCGGGGATTTTTCCCTTGCGGCAAAGATTCTGTGGCTCAGTTTGCAGGTTGCCTGGCAGAAAGGGATAAGCACACTGCTGGAGTACTGGATCGGCTTTAAAAAATCGTTCATGACGGTTACGCTGGAAACTTTCTACGGCGCGTTAAGCCTGATCACCGACGCCTGGGCCGGACTGAAATCGGCCTGGGTCGGAACAATAGGTTTTATGAAAAAAGGCTGGAGCGGTTTTACCGGGATGATCATGAAAGCCTGGAACCACACCTTCGGTTTCATGATGAAAGCGTGGATCAGGCTTAAGGGCTTGTTCGACGACTCCATCGACGTTGACGCGGAGATTGCGAACATCGATCAGGGTACTGCCAGGAAGAATGCGGAACAGGATGCGGATTACACCAAGACCGAGGCCGACACGAAAAAGCAGCAGGCGCAAATCGAACAGCGTCGTCAGGTTGAGCAGGATGCTATCGGCCAGGCAATGGCTGACGATTTGCAACAACATGAAAGTCAATACGCCAAGGAACTGGCCAAATCCCAACAGGCTCTGGCCGATGCGAAAAAGGAATGGGCTGCGGCAATATCCGAAGCCAAAAACAAACCGGCGGAAACGAAAAAGCCGGAAGCCAGTCCTTTGCAGGAAGCCATCGACAAGTTGAAAAACGCCGGAGACACGGTCTCGAACGCCCAGGGCAAAATCAAGGTTCAAGGTTCGTTTTACGCCAACGCGATCAGTTCGCTCGCTTCCGGCACTGCCGCCGATCGTACCGCCAAGGCTTCTGAAGAGATCAAAAAGAATACGAAAAAGACCAACCAACTGCTGGAGAACTCCAGCGGACTAACCTTTGGATAAACGATATGCCACCCAGACTAGAACCAGCCTTTTTCGACCGGACCCAGGCCATCGACAGCGACGGTAATTACACCACGGCGGAAGTGCCTTACTTCGTATTTGCCGTGGAGGACGAGGACGAAGCGATAAGTTTTGCCAACGGAACCGTCCCAGGCGAACTTAACAATATGGAACTTGAGTCCATCGAAATCGACGAACGACTGAGCGCCGATACGTTCAAAGTAACCGCCAAGTATAAGGCGGTAAACATAGAGGTGGCGCTTACCTCTACCGGTGAGCCGGATTCTGTTTTTTCCTTCGATACCGGCGGGGGAACCAGACATTTGACGCAGTCGCTGGAAACGGTCTTAAAAACTCCCTCGGACGCGCCGGATTATGGCGGGGCCATCGGTTATGATGGTGAGAACGTCAACGGTATCGACGTGACGATCCCCGTCATGAACTTTTCCGAAACCCACTATCTGAGAGCCAGCAAAGTTTCGACCAGCTATAAAAAGATGATTTCGGAACTTACCGGCAAGGTCAACAGCGCCAACTTCAAAGGCTATGTGCCGGGCGAGGTGTTGTTTCTGGGAGCCAGCGGCTCCCGTCGGGGCGAAGCCCGCAGCGACTACTGGGAGATCACCTTCAAATTCGCGGTGTCGCCAAACAAGTCGAGTATCCCGGTCGGCAGTCTTAGCATAACCGACAAAAAAGGCTGGGATTATTTGTGGGTGCGCTACGCCGACGATGTCGGCAGCAACAACTCCGTGGTCAAGAAACCGGTCGCCGCCTACGTAGAAAAGGTCTACGAACGCGCCGACTTCGCCGCGCTGGGGATCGGTCGATGAAGAAGGTAAAGTCTGGCGACAAGTTTAATGCTCCCGCGTCTACCTGGAACAGCTTTATCGATGCCGCACAGTATGTGCAGGATCGCCGCACCGGAATCAAGGCAACGGTTCGGGACGTGAAAAAACGGATGGTCTTGGTCAAGGTCTACAACGCCGACGAGGAGGCTCTGAACGTTTTCACTCCGGTCTCCCTGACGGAGCCGATGGAGCCGATAAATGATGTTGCCGGGGCGTTGAAGTTCGCTAACGAAATGCCGGTACTCAACGCGAAAAACTACGAATCCGGCGACGATGGAATCGTCGGGATCATGCAGGATACCGTGGATTCCGGTAAGATCGGTAGCGCGATTATTGCCGGGGTATCTCCGGCGCTGCTTGAAACGGAAATCCCGGCCACCGTCGTCTGGCGTCAGGATCCTTGGGCGATCGTCTGCCTGGACGGCGGTTCAGTCTATTCCGGTCCTTTCAAGATCGTCGAGGATGAGTTTGGCTTTTATGTGGAAAGCGGGATCGATCCGGATGACGTGCTGGCCGGATACGCACTCTTTAACGGGGAGATGATCGAGGTGGACGCAGGAATGGTGTTATCGGACGGGCCGGGCTATGTCTGCCTGGTGATTGAGGAGACTGATGCCGACCCGTTTGCGTACTTTGACATTCTGGAAACGCCGGAAGGAGAGGAAGGTCAGGCGGTTTATCCGCTTGGTTATATCGAACAGGGCGAGGAGACCGGAACCTATACGATTCATCAGTTTCACCATGCCATGCCGCAACTGTGGCTGGTAGGAGACTGCGAGGACGATGAAGAGGAAACCGATGGAGAAGAGGAGCCGGTCGAATGAAAAAAATCTGGAGAAAAAACGGCAGGATCATCGTCGAATCCGACAAGCTGATGACCTGCGAATCCTGTCCGTGCGGTTCCGAATGCTGTCCCTGGGCGCATGACATGGATCTGGTTATTGAGTTCTGTCCGTGTTATCCGCTCTATCTGCTGGTGGTCGAATATATCGTCAACCGCGATCTGCTGGCGACCAATAACCTGTATGAAGCTCCTAATGATCCGGTCCCGGACGAGGTGGCTGAGATGCTGGAAGACGCTCTGGAACTGATCGAAAGGTTCAGGTACTGGATGAACTATTCGGTCGATGTGGCCTTTCAGGATGACTACGATCAGGAGCTGGTGGACGCTTATGTCGAGGGCATCAATAAATTCTGGGAGGTCGAGCTTAAGGCGTTTTGCTGTTTGTATTTTGACACGATAGTTCCCTGCGGTGGCTGTGTGTTGGCGCTGCCGCCGCCGAACATAAACGGCGGGAGCGTGACCGATTCCACCGATAATACCGATGGAACAGATTCGACCGACGCCACCGACAGCGGGACAACCGATACATCCGATTCGACCGATGGCGGCGGGACGGACAGTACGGATTCAACCGATGGGGGGACTGACTCCGATGGCGGGACTGACTCCGATGGCGGGGGGACAGATAGTACTGATTCAACGGACGGAGGCAGTACTGATTCGACTGACGGTACCGATTCTACGGATTCAACCGACTCAACCGATAGCACTGACTCGACCGATGGCGGTACAACCGATTCCACCGATACGGACGGAGGGACAACAGATTCGACCGATACCGATGGTTCGACGGACAGCGGAACCGATACTACAGACACAACTGATAGCGGCACCGACACCACGGATGCCGGAACCGATACCACAGATACCGATGGTGGCTCTACTGACACAGATGGAGGTGCGACTGATACTACGGATTCAACGGATAGTGGGACGGACGGCACAGATAGCAGCACTGACACAACGGATACAACCGATAGTGGCACTGATGCTACTGACACCGGCACAGATACCACAGATAGTAGTACGGATACGACCGATGGTTCAACTGACACGACAGATGCGACCGACGCAACGGATACAACAGACACAACCGATAGTGGCACTGACGCCACTGATACCGGTACCGATACAACCGATAGTACCGATACGACCGACAGCGGTACCGACTCAACCGATGGTGGTTCGACCGACGGCAGTACCGACACGACTGATCTGACCGATTATACGGAGCCGGGGGAATACGCGGTTTTCGTGATCTGCTATCAGGTTTGGGATGATATAAACAACCGGTACTATGACTGCCATTACCACAGTATCGGGGTACACAAGGTTGATTCGGAAACCGGCTACATTCTGTTTGCTCCGGTCTGGGGACTCACCCCCGGCGGTGAATTTATCGATTTTGCTCTGACCAAGTGGTGGAACATTCAAATCGGTGAGACGTGGGATTCCTGGCTCGAAGCCGAGACTGCGTTCGGAAGTGCCAATACTCTTGAGGAATGGCACGATATCGCCTTGAATCTTTGCTGTGGTCTGGACGTCACGGTCGTCTGTGATGTCTTCGAAACCGGCATCGGGTCTTTTTTCCCTTACTCGGAAAAGTGGATCACTACCGGCGAGGAGTGTTATGAAATCGAGCCGGGCGTGGAGGAGTGTTGGCCGATAGAGGAATATGTCGGACCGATGATGGCCTGGACCGTGAATGATTCTAGTGAAACTGAATGCATGCTTGATGAAGACGATATGAAGGGTTCCGCCGGAGAGTGTTTGAACTCGATAAATGAAACCTGGGCGTCAATCACCTCCGATCCGTCAAGTTGGGCATATAACATCGATCTTTCAAGCGCGTCTACCGGTGCGACCGGGACGTTCGGGTACAATTCCTATTACGGCAACTGGTATGAATCCCACTTTTGGCGCAATGCCAGGCAGGGCAAGTTCCGGGTTGACCGAACGGATGACACACCGGTTCAGGCAACCGGGGTAAAGATAATTCTTATCATAAAATTCAGGACCTATGACAATACATCCGGTACCTGGAGCAATTGGGCTACTTCCGGCGGTGAAATGATCCTAGATTTCGGAACCGAACTTGAGCTGCCGGTCTGCGATAACATGCCGTCTTTCTATGACTGCTCGGACGATCCTGACTGGTACACGGTATGTCCCAACGACGGCTGGGAAAAACACATGGCGGAGGTCTCCGTCGAGTATTCGATATCGGGCTATCACATCGATTTAATTTGAGGAGTTTTTATGAAGACAATGAAATGTTTGCAGTGCGTGACCAAACATCTGGCCGCCGCGCTCAGTTACGGCAAGGAGATCATGGGCAACCACGGTCAGGGCGAGGATCTGGATCACCGGATAGACATGCAGGGGGAACTGGCGAATGCCGAACACCATCTGACGGTACTGGGCGAGCAGAAACTGCGCCGGACCATCTCCACGCTCCGGCATAAAATGGAGGCGTCGAATTTCGCCATTGACGAGCATGATCTCGAGCTGATCCGTAAAGCCTGGTTATTGCTGCAGGGAAACAATACTGCCACTCCAAGCAGTACGAAATCCGGTTGCAAATCCTGCGGTAAAAAATCAACCACTACTGTAACCGACGGCACCAGCGTCAGTGACGGAGCGCCGCCGCTGCTTGATGGCAAGATCATAGCAATTACCTGCACCGGGGATAGGCCGGAGCAGTTCGCCATCTGTCTTATGTTAATGCAAAAACAGACCGTTAAGCCGGATAAATGGCTGATCGTCGATGACGGTGCCACGCCGCTGGATACAGCCCATCTACCCGACTATGCCGAATATATCCGGCGCGAACCCCAGGAAAATGAGCCGGATCACACTTTGGCACTCAACCTGAAACAGGCGGTCGCGCAGCTTTCGTTCAATGACAAAGTAATCTTCATTGAGGACGACGACTACTATCCCGCCGACTGGATCGAACGCTGTGCCAGTGGGCTGCTGGAAGTCGATCTGGTTGGTTGTGACAGCCGGTACTATCAGCTCAGTGAAAATCGCTACAAACGGATCGTCGAAAAGAAATCAGTCTTGGCGAATACCGCCTTGACCGGGTTCGCGATCACTTATCTTGCCAGTATCCTGAACAACCTGAACTGGGACGTCGACATGCGGCTGTGGCGCGGTTACGGCGGTAGCAAGAATAACAAAATCCTCGAAGTTGACGGCAAACTGCATCCGGTCGGACTGAAAATGTGGAACACCGGCAGGCCGGGGCTGACCCGGAGCTGGACTAAACGGGATGATTTTTACGAGGACCCGGATCGCGCCAAACTCAAGGAATGGCTCGGGGACGATTACACGCTTTACGAGAATTACTAAGAGGTATCCATGCAGGAAATAATCATCAATCTGAAAGTTGGCAGCGTCCTAGCCGAACTGGTCGACGAATATAATCAGTCGATTTCGACCTTGCCGTCGATCACCCGCGGGATGCGGGCTCTGCTTCGGCTGCGGCTTTTCGACGCCCAGGGCAACCCGCTGTCCGTCGCCAGTCTGGCCTTCATCAGCTGGGATTTCGTGTTGGCAAACGACTGGAATACCGAAACCGCGCCGCAGATCCGGGTTCAGATTGGCATATCCCTGGTCGTTGTTAGCGAAGGCGGCGTTAACTATACCGAAATCCATATTCCATTAACCGAAACCAATACCGAGGAACTGGTGTCCGCGCTTGGGAACAGTTCTTCCATAACCCTCGGCGCGGAACTTGCCGGATTTGAGGAAAATGAAACCGTACCCGGTTTTCTGATGCAGTTCGATATGACGGTACGTAACCGCCGCGGCACCGCCGGGGCCGGGACTCCGGTACCGGTTGGCGACGGGACATATTCCTCTGCCCAGGTCGACGCGTTGTTGATAACCAAGGCCGAAGTGGTGCATTATCATAACAATCTGTATGCTCCGCTTGACCATGATCACAACGATTTGTATGCGACACTCGTTCATGACCACGACGGCGTCTATATGAAAGAGGATATTCCGAACGCCTATAACCGGGCGGCCTCAGTCCTAGCTTCGATGATGCTTTTTGTCCGCAACGGAGCGGTCAACGCCTATTTGACACTGAACGATATTCGTGAATGGCTCAAGCTGACCTTTTCCGAAGTCACCCACAATCACGATGACGCTTATGCTGCTTTGGATCATGATCATGATTATTCCAATTTTTATGCTCCGTTAGAGCATCAGCACGGAATCAAGTGTGTGGCCGGAGCCAGTATGACCGTAGGATCACTGGTTTACATCACCGATGACGCCGGAACCATGACTTGTTATCCGGCCGGGAATCCCTCTAACTTTGCTGATGGCTATGTCGTGTCCATTGACGCAGGGGAGGCGCTGGTACTAGGTGAGGGGGTATACGAAGCAGACAATGTGCTGGCCGCCGGGACAACCATTTATCTTGGTCTTGACGGAGCGTTCTCCGATACCGCGCCATCATCCTCCGGAAATCTGGTCCAGAAAGTCGGGCGAACGATCAACGCAAATTCCGTGTACTTCAACATTCAAATCGGAAGGATAATCGTCTGATGGGTGCGCCTGCGTTTAAAATCACTACCGCTGTCGCTACTTCGGTACGGCGGTATTTTCAATGGGAATCGACCGAGGGATTGACCTGGACCGTGACCGGTTCGGAAGCCGCGCTCAACGGCGTCTATGAGTACATCGGCCAGTCACAGTATTATGATATGATCCTGAAATATCATCGTGACACTACCGACAGTACTAAGATCTTTATCACGACCGACTCCTATGGCGAGTACCGGGCGATCTTCGGCACTACCGCATCCGAACCGGTTATGGGAACCGACCAGTGGCCGAACTATATTCACACCGACATGGTTTTCGGCGATGCGGCGCTGACCGAATACTGGTATGATAATCAGAACAGCAACTCCTATACGCTGCCGCCGACTTTCGTCTCGGCCAGTAACGGTACCGGACTCTTCAGCTGGCAGCTTGACGCCGCTGGCTGGTCTGTGGACGCCTCGGATA
Source organism: Victivallales bacterium (assembly GCA_963676655.2). Lineage (GTDB taxonomy): Bacteria > Verrucomicrobiota > Lentisphaeria > Victivallales > Victivallaceae. The sequence goes on from CAXXKX010000005.1 coordinate 509,901, forward strand.
ATTTCGTGGAGCTAACCGGTCTGGTCGATACGGAAAGTCACACTTTGTATGTCCGGGAAAAGCTCCAGGATGAATCCTATACAGCTAGCGCGGAACAGGCTTTCACCGTGGCCTTTGACAATGGCTCCATGCTGATAGTTCCGGAAAACGCGGTCGTTACGACTGACCTGACTTCATGCACGGTAAGATTTGCGTTTCCAAGCTACGAATCGAAGCTGCTGTCCGGCCTGACCACCGACATTTTCGGCCTGATGGGACTTTGGACTTATTGCGGAGTTAAGAACGGTCAAGGGGCATTCATCAAGGACAACCGGTATCTCTGGTATGATCCGACTTCAAACCGCTGGGTGGTGACAAGTCAAAATTACTATGATGGCACCTATACTTTCGATGACTACTCTTTCAGCTTCATGTATGCCAACACCACCGGAACGGCGTTCCCGGCTGCCAACTGGTCCTCAGGCATGGAGGCCGATATGGGCCAGATCGCCGGGACAATCACTTGGAGTTCCGGAGTGTATGCGATCATGCCGATCGGCACGAATGCCGCGCGATACCGGGTAGATGCTGGAGACTGGGTTGATCTCGCCCAGGACGCGGTCAGCTTCGAGTTGACCATGGCGCTGGGTAATTCCTACAGCGTCGAGATCCAGGAGTTGCTCGAAAACGGTCTGTACACCGACAGCGCGACGGTCAATATCACCTGCGAACTGATCAGCGCGCCGGTGATTTCTACTTCGGACGGCACCACCGTTTCCGATGATGGCCGCGATGTGATTTTGCAGTGGTTTTCGACGAATGTTCCGGACGATTACTGGGACGGCACGGAACTTGCCAAGCCGCACATCTTCGATCTGGAGAACGCGACCGAATATGATAGTACCGGAGTATTGTCGCCGTCGATTGAGGTTACCGATCAGTCCGCTTCGATGTCGTGTTGTCTGGTCAAGCTGCTGGCGAATACTACCTATTACATGATGGTGCCGGAAAAAGACGGCAATATGTACAACTCGGTTTACAAGCCGGATTTGTCAACCTATATCGAGCAGCACGATAACGAACACGCCTATGAAACCATCACCACCGGCGATGACGGCGGGTTGTGGATTTACGCCGTACACGATCAGGAATGGGGCGAATGGTGGAAATTGGCCGTCAAACCGACGCCCGAGGCGATAACCGACGAGGACCTTCAAGAGTTTTATGCCGAACATGGCGACGGCACCGGAACCTTCCGAATCCGGACGAACAGTGAAGTCTGGAGCGATGAGACCACCGAACACCGGGCATTGCAAATATTCCAGCTTCCGACCGGGGACAACTTGATCGAAGTTCAGGAAAAATCGGCTAACGGCGTCTGGAGCGAAACCGGCAGTTTCACGTTGACCGTTACCAGCGGATCGGAGCCCGGAGGCAGAGATTCCGGCATTACCGTGCCGGATGGCAAATATCTGGTGGTATTCAACCCGGTAACCGGGAATGAATTTTTATGGGACGGCATCGCCGACCTGAATGATCTTGAACCTTTAACGGAGTGATGATTATGCGGAATATCTATTTTATCTGTTTGCTGGGATTGTGTCTTGGCGGCTGTGCTGTTTCATGGCGGCCGGTCTCCAACCGGCTCGGAGCCGATCTGGAACTGGACAAGGATGCCGAAAAGGTCGAGAACTCGGCGGTCAGGATCGACGGCCTGACCGAGGATCGCGACATCCAGGCCGAAACGGTTATCCTGAAAACGGTGGCTGGTGGCTTGTATAACAAGTCCGAAATCAATCGGAAGACCATGGAATATATCGAAAAAATCGAAAAGCAGCTCAAGGCCTATGAGGCCAATGAAAAACGCCGGGTGACCACGATTTTCATTATCCTGCTGTCGGTCGGAGTGCTATCGATTGTCGGGGGTGTGGCAATCATCGTCTTCGGCTCCCAGGCTGGGATGAGTAGTCTGGGCATTCAGCTGATCGCCATGGGATTTGCTTTGGCCGGGGTGGCCTACGTGATGATCTACTATGCCTGGATCGCGCTGACCATCGGGCTGGCGGTTCTCGGCGGCGGCGTAATCTGGCTCATATACAAATACATCAAGGCCGGAAAAAACCTGTGCGACACCTCCGACGCGACGCAGAAATCGCTGCTGGAGATCATCCGCAGCTTCGATATCGTCAAAGAATTAGGCTGGGACCGGAAGTCCAAAGCAGTGGTGAATTCCGTCCAGTCTCCCGAAACCCAGAAGCTGGTTGCCGAGATCAAAGAGAACGACAAAGGGAAGTGATTTAATGCTGAAAAATAAAGCATAAATGATTGAATATAAATATGTTATGCGCTTGCTATTAATGCACTAAGAGTTTATACTGTAACTAGCTTAGAGAGAAGCACTAACAACCCTAAAGGGAGCTGAAAAATGAACACGCGTGAAGCCAACAACAAGAGCCGCCCCAGCCAGACCTCAGATTACGCCGGGATGTTTCCGAGAGACCCCGATACCGTTTGCCTGATGGCGCGCAAGCCTAACGATTTCAGAAATCTTAAGGAGCAGGTCGACAGAGCGATCACCCCAAAAGAAGCCAAAGACCTGACAGGCAAAACCAAAGTCATGACCGGCGAATTCGCGGATTGGGACGAATTCAATGCGGCTGATTTTTCCGTCGGACAGTGGTGGAAAATCACGCTGAAAAAGGAACGTGTGAAATTGCTGGTCAATACCGAGGGTTACAGCTACGCAAGATACGCGGGAATTTTACAAAGCGCATAATTATCAACAGAATGGCCATGCCCCAGTTATCCGGGGCTCCACGGCAGGAGACACAAAATGGAAAAGACACCGAAAAACGAACACGCTAGACTGAAAAAGGAAAACGAGAAACTTCTGAAACTGATAGGTGACGAACTGGAAAACCAGACGCCGGAAAATCCGCATTGGGGAGATGTTGGAGACCTTGAACACACCAAGAGATTGTTGATCGAAATTCTCTGCTTCCAGAGAGACGCTTTTGATGAATTGGAAATTGAAAAGGAACTGCTGGATTAACCGGTGAGAACAAGGAGCGAAAAAATGTGTAATATCAACGAACAGAAAAGAGCCTTTGAAATCTTGCACGGTCAGGTCTGTAACGGCGGTTTCCAGCAGTGGCTGATGAACGGTTACGGAGAGCTGGCCGAAGCGACAATCGCGGCTCTGAAAGCTATCGGCACCGCCAATGCGCTGAACGTAGCTGAAATGGTGGAAAAAGTGGTCTCAGAAATCGAAATAAACGGCGGCAATGAAGATTATATTTTCGAACCGGAGTTTGCCGAATTCGCTGATCAACTGGATATGCAATATTATAAAATCAGCGATGCCTTGAAGGAAGAGTTCAAAGCAAATTTAAGATAAACAATGAAAAGTGATAAAGACATAACCACCCCGGATGGCATCCTCCGGGAAATCAGAAAAGCGGTCCGGCAGGGCCGCACCGTCATCTTCCAGCAGGTGAACGGCAACTTCCAGCCCTGTGGCACCATCTGCGAACCCTTCGTCAGCAAAAAAGCCGTCGCCTTTTTCAACGATCTGACCTACCGCAACGCCAAGGCGGTCACCGAAGTGACCGGAACCTTGTACGTTAAATTCCGTCACTGAACCAGCATTTCAAATCAAAACATATGAATGAATACCGGGCCGCATGCGGCCCGTTTTTCTGTCTGCGCCTTGATCTGTTTAACTTGCTTGATGAAATGGTATAAATAGTTGAATATAAAGATGTTATGCGCTTGCTTTTAATGCGCTGAGCTGGTATAATGTAAGTAGTTGAAAGCCAATAAGATAACAAAAAAACAAGGAGCAAAAAATGAACAAGCGCGAACAGCAAACCATCGAAGAGATCGCCCGGAAAGAACTTCTCATTGAGACATTGGAAACTCGCTACAGCGACAGCTTGGATTTCCATGACTGTTGCGTGGCGGGTATCAAAGACGCCTTGACCGCCGCCTTCGAAGCAGGACGCAAAGCGGGCAAAGCCGCCGCGACAAAAAAACAGGCCTCCCTTTATGACTGGGAGGACATCAACAAGGCCATGATGGCAACCGGACATTCACCCTCGCAAATCTGGCGTTTTCTGCGCGCCTTGAAAGATATCAGCAAAGGAGCATGAGAACAATGAAAAAGTACGATCACAAAAAAGACTTCACCAGACTTGAAAAAGAAACCGCGATTCTCATGAAACTGATCGAGGGGGAACTGAACCGGAGGAGTGCCGCCTACCATGTCGAGGGCATAAACGGAGGCCACGTAGGAACCTTCATGTATATCCGGTCTGACCTGAAGCGTGTTCTCGCCTCGATGATGTATGAACAGGATAGCACCGAAGAACAGGTTTTCGCTGAAATCGAAAAACTGATCTCCCAAGCCAAGCGCACTGGAGACGCAAAATGAAAACCCGAGATGAATACGTTCAGGAAAACAAAATCCTGCATTACCTCCACGCCGAGGCGATCGACCTTGACGACGACCGGGTGGACAACACTTGGGCGTACTGGCAACAGTACGGTGATCAGAAACAACTCAACCGCGTCCTGCGCGGAATCTGCATCGAGGTGCTGACGGCCAACGGCAAGCATACCGAGGACGAAGCTGAAGTACATCTGAACCATATCGTACATGACAAAATAGCGGAGGATCGGTCATGAAAAACAACGACGAATATCTGAAGGAAAACAGGATCATCTACTTCCACATCGCCGAGGAAAACGACTTCCCCGATGATGGCGGGGAAGGCTGGGCGAACTGGAGCGACATCATCGATCAGCAACGGGTCAACTGGATATTGCGCGAGATGCTGACCGGCGTGCTGGTCGCCAACGGCAAATGCACTGAATACGATTCGAAAAAATATATCGACGCTCTCATCGAAAAACAACTAACCGGAAAGGAGCAATCAGAAAAATTTTTCTCTCAGCAAAAATGTGATCGTTGCGGCGGCACCTTGAAAGGCGGCAGGACCATGAGCAGATTCAACATGGACTGTCTCTGCCTTGAATGTGCCGAGGCGGAAAAACAGCATCCCGACTACCAGAAAGCGGTCGAAGCTGAAATTGCCGCTATCCGTAACGGCAACCTGAATTTTCAAGGAATCGGATACAACTCAAATGGAGACAGCATCATGAAAATCAAGATCGATCAGCAGTACCTCGTAAAAGTCGGCAAAAACGAAGTCGAAGTAACCGTAAAAGCCCAAACCGCCAAAGGCTGGCTCGTCGAAACCGCCAAAGGCCGCACCTTCCCGGTGAACGACATCAACCGGTTCGTCCTGCCGGAAGCGGAGGTCGCTTTGACTGAGCAGGAATCAACCACTACTCCCGAATCGGAGAAACCGGTAAAATCTTCCTCCGGTAAGTTGAGTATGCTGGAAGCAGCCGTCGAAGCCCTCAAACGTTCCGGCAAACCGATGAACGTCAAAGAGATTATCGCCGCCATGATCGAAGCGAACCTCTGGGAACCCGGCAGCGGCAAAACTCCTCATCTCACCCTCTCGACCAGCATTCAAAGAAATCTCAAAAAGCCGAACAGCCAGCTCCCGATCAAGAAATCCGAAGAACGCGGCAAATTCGAATATATCAACGCGGTAATAAACGAAGGAGCCTCCAATGTCTGAAAATAAGAATAACCCGACCGTGCTCAGCCAACTGGCTGCATTGCATAGAATGTCCATTGACGAACTCAAAGAACGCTGGAGCGAGCTTTACGATGAGGCTCCGCCTGATATCGGAGCGAAATTTCTGATAAAACGTCTGGCCTACCGCATCCAGGAAATCTACTACGGCGGCCTGACTAAAACCGATACCGACAAAATTACCAAGATCAATAAAGATATGGAGCGTGAAGATAAACGTTCCGGCAAAGACGATCAGATTTTATCCGGCACCCGGTTTGTCCGGGAATGGAACGGGAATGAATATGTGGCCGTCGCCCGGGAGGACGGGTTCGAATACAACGGCCGCTTGTTCAGTTCGCTGTCGGCGGTCGCCAATGAAATCACCGGTACCCGCTGGAATGGCCTTGTTTTTTTCGGGTTGAAAAAAAGAGCCGCACGAAGAACTCCGGTCCGTACGATGAACGGCGGGATGCCGCCTGCAGTCGCGGCCTCTCCCTGCGGAAGTGGAGAATAATAAAGAACGCAACAAAAAAGGATTCAAGACAATATGGATAAGGTCGAAAAAGTCAGGTGCGCAATCTACACACGGAAGAGTACCGAGCCCATAGATCATGAGTTCAACTCGCTGGACGCCCAATATGAAGTCGCCGAAAATTACATCATCAGTCAGAAGTATAAAGGCTGGGTCATCGTGCCGGAACGTTATGACGATGGCGGCTTCTCCGGCGGAAATACGGACCGTCCTGCGCTGCAAAGGCTTATGTCTGACGTCAAGGCCGGAAAAATTGATATTATTGTCGTCTACAAGCTAGACCGGCTTTCCCGTTCCCTGTTGGATTTTATGAAGATGGCGGAATTTCTGGAACAGCATAACGTCAGCTTCGTTTCGGTGACCCAGGACATCAACACTTCAACTTCCGCCGGACGCATGATGCTGAATATCCTGATGACCTTCTCAGAATATGAGCGGGACGTTCTGAGGGAGCGCGTGCTTGATAAAATTGCTGGCGCAAAAAAGCGCGGCAAATATTGTGGCGGAGCTCCGATTCTAGGTTACGACTCCGATGCTGCAACCAAAAAGATCCAGATTAACGAGGATGAAGCCAAAATCATCCGGCTGGCTTTTGATTTGTATTTGCAATATGGTTCTCCCAAGCAGGTGGCTCTTGAACTGAATAAAAGAGGGCATAAAACGAAAAGCTGGACTTCCCGCAAGGGCGTATATCATGCGGGCGGGAAATTCGCCATTGCCGGACTGAAGTACATTTTTCAAAATCCCATGTACATCGGCAAGGTCAAGCATCACGATAAGATTTATGAGGGCGAACATGAGGCCATTGTCGATATGGCCACGTGGGAGGCGGCTCAAAAACTTGTAGCGTACAACCGGGTCGCCAAGTACGAAAGCAGGAGCGCGTTGCATTCCTCTTTCAAGGGATTGCTGAGGTGCGGCTACTGTGGTCACTCCCTGATGCTGACATATACCTCGAAAAAAGCCAAGCGGTACTATTACTACATTTGTTATCAGCATGAGGCCGAGGCCGAAAACAATTGTCCCATCGTCCGGGTGCCTTGCGGCGATATCGAGAAAATCATTCTGCATGAGCTGAGTAAGTTTTTCAAGACGCCGCAGGTCGTCATGGCCACCGGAGATAAGGTAAACGAGATGCAGCCCGAAATTGCCGCGCCGGAGATCGTCGAGGCTTTCGACATGATCGACATGTTGTGGGATAAGCTGTTTCCCGGCGAACAGACCCGGCTGGCGAGACTGCTGATCAGCAACGTCGTGGTGTTCTGTGATCAGCTCCATATCAATATCGAAAAGGAAGGCTTCGAGACGTTGCTCAAGGAGCTCAAAATCGGTAATGAGGTAAAATTATATCACAGCGGAGAAGATTTCGTTACCCTGACCGTCCCGGTGAAAATCCAGCGTCGACATGGGCGCAAAATCATCGTCGCGCCGGATCAGAAAAATGTCGGGCGCAAACCCACGGCTATGGCGAAACGACTGGCGCTCTCCCATAAATGGAACCGGATGCTACTCGACGGCGAGGCCGATTCGATAAAAGATTTAGCGGCAATGCTGAAGCAGCAACGTTCCTACGTCGGCCACACTCTGAAACTGGCCCTGTTGGCTCCCGAACTGCAAAGAGCCATCCTGTCAGGAGAAGAACCCGAAGGTCTGAATACTCTGACCCTAAAGCAGTCGATCCCCGACAACTGGCAGGAACAGCGGGAAATGTTCGAACTCAAACAGGAGGTAGACTATGTGTGACAGAAGATAAAAAATCGAAGAAATGCTGAAATGTACGACCTGAAAAAACTCGAAAAAAAACTTTTCTGAAAGGATTGGACAAGATGGAAAATATGAAAGTGGATCTGAAAAAAATTGAAATTCTTGAAGCAAACAGTGATGAAACGCTTTGTTTTTCAGCCCGCCTGTATATCGATGGAGAGTTTGCCGCGACCGTCCACAACAATGGACAAGGAGAAGCAAACCGCTATTATTTCAATGATCCAAAGATCAGGGATGAGTTTTTCTCATATTGCCGTAGTTTACCCGACTTTGATTCACCATATGGCCCGTTACCGGCAGATGAGGATTTAGTCATCGGCGATTTAATCGCGGCAAAATTTTCTGCACAGTTCGGCGAACTCGGCTCGGATGAAGCAACAACCTGAATGTATTTTTATCGAAGACTATCAAAGACAGGAACAATTTTGATCGCAATAAGATACTGTACTATGACAATTTATGGCAAATTCTCATATAATAATATCAACTTAATCCGGCTTGACCTCAACTATTTCTTCAGACACATTGGATCTGGACATTTGCACAATTCATTGTGAAGATGGAATTTTTGTGCTAAACACCCAGAAAGGCATTTTTCTAAAGAGTTACAACTATTACATGGTTCGGCAAACGGCGTTGTTAAATATTTGCGAATCATAGCCAGATAGGGTGACCCTTCCCAACATTCTTTGAGGGAATTATTTTTTAAGCAAGAAAGGTTATCACTGATTCCTAATATTTTAGGGGAAATATGCTTAAAAGCGTCGCAAGGGAAAATATCCAAGCCAGGACCGATTGTAAGTCTATCTATTCCAGAACAACATTCAGGCCTTTCTCTAAGCATCAAAAAGTTATACGGAGAACCGGTTCGTATATTATGTCCATTGTCTTTGAGTGAGGATATAATTTTTTTTAAATGTAAATTTTGTTCACGAGTCAGTAACTGATCGTTATTACCTGCGGCTCTTCCTTGCGGGACAAGACGTAAAACACTTACCTTTGAAACCTCTAAATTTTTAGCTAATTCTGCGATAGCCTTCAATGATTGATAATTGTTTGCCAAAGGAACAAAATGGAATTCTACATTTAGACCGATTGCAATGCAATATTGAACTACATCAAGAGATTTCTTAAAGCTCCCCGGTATTTGGGTAATGGTATCATGGTCGGTTTCATTTGTTCCAAAAATACTGAACATGACTTTCTCTAAACCTCTGGCTTGTAGAGTAAAAAGTTTATTTCCTGCATCATGAACATTACCTGTTGTGTACAAAAAGATTTTCATTCCATGTTTAGAAGACAGGTTAACAGCATCTTTTAGGTGTTTCCATAACAAGGGTTCTCCTCCTGAAAATGCTATCTGACTAACGCCCATGTCTGCCGCTTCATTAATTATTCTCTCACAATCATGCCATGACATAGTTCTTTGTGAGTTAGGAACAGCCATGCTCGAACAATGTATACATTGCAATTTACAATCATGAGTTAATTCAATTTTTAGTTCTTTTAACATAAATGGTGGTCTATGAAGCTTCAAAATTATCCTCCCCATTTTTATGTTGATTAACGTCTTGTAGAGTTTTCTTAACTGAATTATTTATTTTCCATTTCGGTGGATAAAAATATTCTATTGGTTCCGGTGTCATGCGATATTTTTGCTTTATTTTTTTACGCGCTGTTACTCCTTGTATTTCAGGATGAGCAACTCTGGAATATTTATCTACCTCACAGAATAGGTTTTGACAATCAATCAACTGAAGTTTACGTCCCCAAAGACTTTTAAAACTTATCCCTCTTTTCTCAAACTCGTCTTGCTGGCGATCAGCCATTAACTTAATTAAGTCAACTTCACTTAATCCTCCAAAATCAGAGAAACATTTTTTCAATCCATTTTGTGCACCTGGTCCGGGAAATACAAATGACATCTCACTGAAATTTGTTAAAGTGCTGTAATTTATATCTATGGCATACTGATAAGCGAGAAAATCCCCTATCATCGGAAAGGACCTTAGTAGTTCAAAAACCTCTTGCATTGAGTTTGAATCGGTAATTTTTTGCGGAAGATCCTTCTCCATCATGCTCTCTAATAATTTAAGGTTGTTTTGATGTTTAAATCCATAGCCAAAGCAATTTCCTCCCGAAGGCATAATATATGCTGCAGAATAGATTGATGTTTTATTACTTCTGGCTTCTGTAAAAATTCTATCATAATGCTTAAATTTATATTCTCTATATGACAATTGGCCCAATTCATTTTCTAGCAGTTGCCAAGTTTCAATTTTATTAAACATCTTAAATAAAATAGTTCGAAAGAATATTTCTTTTGCTGTTTGACTTCCCTCGTATATAACATGTTTAATCAGGAATTGACTGACTCGATCTGATGCACGATATGCGTTAGTGAATTTGTATTGTTGTAGAATGGGATCTTTGGTCCATGGAGGTTGTTCTCCATGAAGCCGTTTGAAAAATATTTCTTGTCTCTCAGCCGCTAATCTCCAGTATGAATCAAACGCTGCGGTAACTTTTGTCGGTGCCCAACTATTTTTTTTCAAATACGATTTTCTCTTACAATTCTTAGGCGATTGTTTATTGGTCATATGGAAGTTCCTTCTTCAGAGCTTCTGCCAAGGGTTGATTTTCTTTTTTTGCGCCGTGACTATCGCTAATTTTTAAATTCGATGCAATACATAGGACATCCTTAAGACATATTCCCATTTCAAACGCCATGAATTTCCCGAGTCTATACAAGCCTAAATAGTTGCCGTATGCTTTTTCCAATAGAAGCTGGTTTGCGTAAAGGGCAACTACACTTAAACCATCTTTTCCATTACTTCCATGCGGATGAAATATTACTTGTTGCAAGCATGGAAAGCCTCGTTGGCGATTAGTGGAATGATCTTTCTTAGGATCGAAGATGGCGGCCTGTAGAGCACTATGTCTATGGTTACCTTTATCCCAATTATTTATGATATAATTTAGCTGATTTACATTGTCTTCTCCAAAAGAAGTTAGGCGCCTAAAGTAAACACCATTTATGTTTGCTCGGCACTTTTTTATTCTTGGCCATATTCTATTGTACATATCATATAATTTTAGGCTGTTGTAATTAGATAGCCTCCAAAGTGACTCAGGAAATATTGTATTGGCTACAGTTTCGATTTGGCTTGTATTAACGGACTTTTTTTCTATAGAATTAAGTCTTTGTTCAAGCAGAGCTCTTATTTGTTTGTTTTCTTCAATATCGGTTGCATCGAAATGTATTATTCCTGGAGCCATAATTCCTCCTGAAACTTCAAGACAAGTAATAAATGCTTTTGCCCATGCTTCCGATAAGTTCTTTCCATGAATAGGAGCTATTTGAGTTAGGATATCAGTATTCATTGTAATTCCTCATCAATTTCTGCATAAAAACGATACCGGGCAAGTCCCTCATACCATTTTCTTGCTATACGAATATTTATTGCCCAGTCAGATCTATCATCAATTCCCCTAGTATATCCAGATGCCTCTGCGCGCCATATAGAGTATTGGTTGGTATTTCCCATATATTGAAAGTTTTCTTCAGATTCTAATAAAATATTATTAGAAAGTATTAATACGTCTCCCACTTCTAAATCAACGGAGCGATTTTGCCAAAACTGATCTACAAAAACTATTTCCTGTGATGGTTCTGCACCATACTGAACTTTTATCATTTTAGGAGAAATATTAAGTAACTCAGTCGATTTACTTTTGTTGAATATGTTCAATCCCCATGTCAGGTGATTTATGATTGTTGAATATCCTACTCCAAAATATGAGGCTAGTATATACACTTGCTCGGGAGTTATATTTGGTACATCTAAACGTCGTTTACTTATTATGTTATGGACCGCTAGCTGCGGCATAAGCAAATGTCCTGCGAAAGTATCTACAATGAATTCTTCGGGATTCTTTTTGCATTCCCCATTAGATGATGTTAATTCGTCCAAGCGCATTCCATGTCCCCATAAATGATGCCCTAACTCGTGAGCACATGTAAAATTGCGTCTTCCAGCAGGTCGTTGTGAGCCAACAATAATCGTTGGACGCGGCTCTGGAGAGTACATGCCTTCGACGGACGCTAAGCTCATGAACCTTACCTCACAGCCATTATCCTCTGCAAGCTGAATAGGATCAATAGGAGTAGTGTGCGTTTTTTTCGACTTGAGCCGATATCGTGTTGCTTGAGCAATAGCCTGTCTTGATAAATTTTTTCTTGTTTCAGAATCCATTTTACTTCTCCTTTGGCTTTAGAGAAGTCAATAGATCAATTACTTTCTCCAGGTCTTCTGATTTTAAGTTTGCCACATCTCTAGCCGCTAATTGCAAGGTGTCACGCATTTTATTGCTTTCCGAGACGCCACGGCCAGCAAGCCAATCAAGGTCAACTTGATATAAATCCGCGAAACTTACAAGTTCTTCTGCCGATACGCGTCGTCGCCCAGCTTCCATTTCTGACACGGATGGGCGTGGTATATTCAATTCTGTAGCTACCTGGGCTTGCGAAAGTCCAGCCCGTTTTCTGGCAATGGAAATTCGTGATGCAATAATCTCTCTAATGTCTGTTGTTGAACTCATATTATTTATCCTTATTTGTTTTTTGATTTTTTTCACTTATTTCGATAAGCTTATCTGCGGCTTTTTCTATTGTTAGAGCACAGGGCCCTTGGGCGTTTTTGCCAACAAATAGACTTTGCACGTTGCTTTCTAAGTTACAACGCTCTAGGCAGTCTGCTGTCGCGACCACACAGGTTAAGCTGTCAAAGCATTTTATTCCACCAATAGGCATTGTACCGGCAGTAACTTTCACATCTTCTTCTCCAAAACATTCAGCTATACTCTTGATTACTTCTATTACAATTTTTATTGCCTCATCTTTGCTCATAATAATTCTCCTTGATATTGTATTGTAAGAATATCATACATTATGTAATTGAATCTGTCAATGGTGTGTTGTAAAAAAATAGAAAAATAGTTTCTATAGTTCTATTGTGCTGTATTTTGCCTTTTAGAAGTTGCTTTAATGTAATAGTAATAGCAAAAGAATTACAAGAGGAGTTTTTATGGGCTAACTTAAGGATAAATAAATTTTTGTTTACTCTATTTTCAATGCAAACTGCGGCGCATTACGAGCCCAAAAGTACATCTTTGATAGCACACAATATTGAGTTTCACTACAAGCGGAGGGGTGATTTTTTAACCCACCTTTTATTAAACCTTGTTTCCTACTGGAAATTTAGTGTTGACCTGCTATTTCATCTCCATTTTACAACTGCCTGTGAGTCCAGTACTCATTTTTGCAGAGAGCAGAGCGCAATTTAGGCGAAATGACCGATTTCAGACGTTCTCTATTCGTTTTTGTTTTGAGGGGGAGATGTTGCAAAAGTCTTTGACGCAAGGGGATATACGTGATGCGTAAATCATTGACAATCAATGAATTGTAAATAAAATGGTACACCTGTAGGGATTCGAACCCCAAACCTTCTGGTCCGTAGCCAGACGCTCTATCCAATTGAGCTACAGGTGCACATGTTCCTTATTCAGGAGAGACATAAGATAATCTGTTTCTATGAAAAAGCAAATCGAAAACTAGAAAAAAATATAATATTTTCAGTTACTTTTCACTTTTTCCGGTAATTTATACGCTTAACCGGTTTTATGGTCAACGGTGAATGCTTGCTTATATATTTTTCTACTGCATGTCGCAGACTGATTCCGGTGTCCTTGAAGGCGCAGACAGACTCCTGAGTCAGTGATTGCAGATACGGCCAGCGTCCCCCTGCCCCGGATACGGCATAACTGCTGAAAGCAACTGCAATCCGCACTGACGAATTCATTTCTTGACCATCCGCCAATTTGATCGAGAAAATGTGTTCACCGGAACGGTCTGTGACAATCTTTATTCCGTAAGGATGCAGAAAACGGCTGCCGCTTTTCCGGCTCTGGCTGAATTGTTCTTTAATAAGGCCGGTCAATTGCTGTCTATTCAGCCGCATTGTACAGATTGTATTCTGATAAGGCATCAGATTATAGACTTCGCTACGCGTTACACGGCCCGGGGACAATTCAGCGTGTTTTACCGGCACATCGTGAAAAGCATACTCTGTTCCGGCCGCATCCGCGACGGCCCGGCAGAGCAGCTCACTGATGCCGGAAGGAGATTTCCGGTAACGCGATACCTTCAGAGCCGAAACATTGGTCCCGACCGTTTCAGATGCGGAGATTTCCGCTTTCTTCAATAGCGGTTCTATTTCAGCGGCCAAAGCTTTATCGACCGGAGTATTTGTTTCGACCTGAACCAGCCGGGAACGGACGGATATGGCTCGCTGTTTTGGCTTGCGGACGAGTTCGACCACACCAAGAACTTTGGCATGACTGCCGCTTTGCATAAACCAGCCGTAGCCGGTGGAAATCCCCGGCTCAAGTCGATGATTATGTCCGCCGAAAATAAGATTTATTTCCGGAAAACGACGTAAAAGACGATACAAATCAAGCGTCTTACTGAAATTTCCGTTATGCATGGCTAAAACAATAAAATCCGGCTTCTCCCGGGTCACCTGTCGCATCACGCCTTGCAAATATTCACTGGCGGGCTGCAGTTTCAAATCACGCAAAGAAGCGGGTTCATAACTGCCGGTACTGACACAGCCAAGCCCGATAACCGCGATTTTCAAACCACCGCGGTTGAACGTACGCCAACTTGCCGGAGGCTTTTTAAGAAGCAAATTCCCACCAAGAACCGTACCTTTGAACATCGCCGCGAGTTCCAGAAAACGCGGCACCCCATAATCAAAATCATGATTGCCCGGCACCCATACGTCATATTTCAAGGCATTCAGCATATCCATTGAGATCAGACCACGGGTATACATACCCGCATAACTGCCTTGAATGGTGTCGCCGCAATCAATAAGCAGAAAATTGTCTTTTCCCGCTTTGGCACGTTCCTTTTTGATCAGGGTCGCCAACTTAAACCAGTTTTTCGAAGCGTGAATGTCAGTGGTACAGGCAATTACAACTTTCCCCGCGGAAAGCTGAAGACACAGGATAAAAATAAAAACCGGCAGCAGGATAAACCTGCCGCCGGAATTTAATTTGAAACTTATTAGCCGCATTGCTTATTCGTCAAAAGCCGCGTCAAACTGGATGTTGGACGGAGCGAAATCAACGCTGCGGACAAAGTTGCAGGCTTCTTCCGCACCGTATTCACGTTCCATACCGCAGTCTTCCCATTCCACGGAAAGCGGTCCGGTATAATTGATGCGATTCAGAGCACGAATAATTTCCTCGAAGTTAACTTCGCCATGACCTAGGCTGCGGAAATCCCAACCGCGCCCGTCTTGTCCAAAGTTCAGATGAGAGGCCAGAATACCGGTTTTGCCGTCCAACTGGAGCGCCGCGTCTTTCATGTGAACGTGGTAGATTCGATCCGGAAACTCCTGAATGAAGCGAACCGGTTCAATCATCTGCCAATGCAGATGGCTGGGGTCGAAGTTAAAACCGAATTCTTTGCGTCCACCGACCGCGTCGAGCGCTCTTTGGGCGGTGATAATATCAAACGCGATTTCAGTAGGATGGACTTCCAGCGCGAATTTCACGCCGCATTCGCCGAAAACGTCAAGAATCGGATTCCACATTTCGGCAAAATATTTAAATCCGGCTTCGATCATTTCGTCGGAGGCAGGCGGAAAGCTGTAAAGCATGTGCCAGATGCTGGAACCGACAAATCCGTTTACCACACTCAAACCCATATTTTTAGCAGCCTGAGCAGTATATTTCATCTGCTGCACGGCCCATGCGCGCTGACCTTCGGCATCGCCGGCAAGTTCAGCCGGAGCAAAACAGTCGGAGCGTCCGTCGTTATTCAAGTCACAAACTAATTGACCGGCGAGGTGATTACTAATCGACCAGACTTTCAGGCCATGCTTCGCCAACAAATCATGTTTAGCCTGACAATAAGCCGGGTCCTTGGCCGCCTGTTCGACATCCATGTGGTCGCCCCAGCAAGCCAATTCCAAGCCGTCATATCCCCAAGAAGCGGCTTTTTCAGCTAATACTTCCAACGGCAGATCGGCCCATTGGCCGGTGAACATAGTTACGGGTCTTGACATAATACTTCTCCTCATTATTTTAATTACGAATTACGAATTACGAATTACGAATTTTTGAAAAGGAAAGGATTCCTTTTAATCCTTCATATTATTTTTCATTGTCTTTGATATTGATCCGATTATGCTTAATAACTCATCACAATCAGCTATTATAGACTCAAAAGATGACTGAGCAATATAATCGCTGTCTTTCAATAATCTTATCCAATAATGAGTTTCACGCGCTTCTTTGTATGCGATATTCAGTTTGACTAAAAACTCCTTTTGAGAGACCGCGCCTATTGCTTCTTCAATATTAGCCCCTATCGACGTCCCGCTTCTAAGGACTTGCCTGGAAAGTACGTACTCATTATTTTTCTCTGATAAAAATTTATAAAGTTTGATAATTCTAAGGGCAAAATCGTAACTCTTTTTTTGAACTACATTTTCTTTCTTCATATTATCAATAGAATATTTCAGGGGTTAAAGGGGATCCATCCCCTTTCAACAATTCCTAACTCCTAATTCCTAATTTCTAATTCTTTTTATTAAATCTCCGGGAATTTATACCATTTTTCATCAGACTGCGAACTGGCGACACAGGACTCGATAAAAACCATACCGCGAACGCCGTCATCAATTGTCGGATAGTCAGTCGCCATCGGATCTGGCTCACGGCCATCGAAACGGGCGGTCAGAACTTCCGCAAAATTACGGTAAAGATTGGCAAACGCTTCCAGGTACCCTTCCGGATGCCCGGCCGGGGTCCGGGTGTTGTAATTGGCGACCGCCCCTACCCCGGAGCAACCGGTACGCAGGAGCTCGGTCGGACGATCAAGGTGTTTGACGATCAGCGTATTAGGCTCCTGCTGATGCCATTCCAAAGCGCCCTGAGTGCCGTAAACCCGGATGTTGATATTGTTTTCCTCGCCGATGGAAACCTGACTGGCGTAGATGATGCCTCGTGCGCCATTATCAAAACGCACCAGAACATTGCCATCGTCATCAAGCGGACGTCCCGGAACGAAAGTAGTAAGATCGGCACACATTTCAGTAATTTTGAGTCCGGTAATAAATTCGGCCAGATTTTCGGCATGACTGCCGATGTCGCCCATGCAGCAGCTTACTCCGGCCCGGGCCGGATCGGTGCGCCATGCGGCCTGCTTCTGGTCCTCACTCTCAAGTTTAGTGGCCAGCCAGCCCTGGGGATATTCGGACACGACCTTGACGACCTTGCCGATATCACCGTTCCGGACCATCGCCCTGGCCTGTTTGACCATCGGGTAGCCGGTATAATTATGGGTAAGACAGAATTCGAGTCCGGTTTCTTTAACCTTGTCGCGAAGTTTAACCGCTTCATCGAGACTCAAAGTAGCCGGTTTATCGCAAACAACATGGAACCCATGTTCCAGAGCAGCCATTGCCGCCGGAAAGTGGACGTGATTAGGCGTGACAATCGCAACAAAGTCCATGCGTACGCCTTCCGGCAGCGCAGCTTCCTTTGCATACATCTCATCAAACGAAGCGTAGACCCGTTCAGCCGGCAGGAAGAGTTCTTCCCCGGCTTGTTTTGACTTTTCAGCCGAAGAGCTGAAAGCCCCGCAGACAAGTTCAATTTTTCCGTCAATAGCCGCCGCAATACGGTGTACCCCGCCAATAAAAGCGCCGGGACCGCCGCCAACCATACCCATTTTCAATTTACGATTCATGTTTGCCTCCACATATTATAAACAAAAGATCAGACCCGGCATTTTCCGCCGTCAAAGTGGTCATATCCGATCATGCCAATATACTCTCCGGAAACAGCCCAGTCAAGTCCGATTTCACTGAACATTTTACCTTCGGCAAAACATTTATCGATAGCCGCGTCCAAACCGTCGACAACTGTTCGGAACGACTCGTTATCAGTCGGAACGCGATGACACAGTTTTGCCGGAATCCGGTTTACGACAGAAGACTCATGCGCTCCATTGGCACAAATCGTTTGAGTACCGCCAATATCCAAAGAACAATAGAATGCGTTTTCATCGAGCATTCTTGCCCGGATCGCGTCAAAAATACAACGCCGGAAATCTTCACGATTCTCCAGCACCGGGAATTTTACTTTCCTGCCGTCAGCAGTAGTCCCGTAAAGAGAGTCGTTACGACCTTCAAGTTCGCCCTGATCGCCGATAATAGCAAAGTCAGGACCATCCGTCGCACTGCTGCAATGAGTAACAATGAACAGAATTTCGACGTCATTGGAGGTAAAGACCTTGATACAGGCAGTATCGGCGCTTTCAATCTTATTAGCGCGATAAAGCTCAGCCTGAACTCCGACAACATCCGCTGATTGGTCAAAAGATCCACCCGCCAGAAAACAGGCCAGGTTCAGATAGTGGGAAAGCGCATTATTGAACGGACTGTCGAGCACCCATTCACCATTGGCCCGGATGGTCCCGGCCCAGTTATTGCGGCTGTAATACTTTTCGTCCCGCGGCCACAGGCCTTTGACCCTGATAGACTTTAATTTACCAATGCCGCCTGCGAGAATGAGTTCCTTGGTCTGGCGAACGTTCGGAAGATAAATGTGCTGATAGCCGATGGCGCAGAATTTTCCGGTTTCGGCTTCAACCTGTTTCATTTCCAGGACTTCCTGAATAGTTGCTGAAACCGGTTTTTCAACGAAAACATTGGCGCCGGCCCGCATCGCGGCGATACTCATCGGCGCATGCATTGAAATACCGGTGGGAATACAGCACAAATCGATTTGTCCTTTGTGCTTTTCAAGCATTTCATTGTAATCGGTATAAAGAATCGTACCGAGGGATTTAAGCTTTTCGCACTTTTCTACTTCATCATCCTGATTGATTACCGTAGCGGCGATAATCTTACAGTTACCAACCTCAACCTCCCTCATCAAGTCTGAATAATGGACATTTCCGAAACCGGAAACACCAATAATAGCGGCACGATAGGGTAATTTCACTTTTTCTGACATTTTACACAAGCCTTTATCTTTTTTAGTTCATCTGCTTCTGAACGTTCTTTATAAAAATGATCCAGCGGATAACAGCCGGATACTAAACCATTACGCGGTGCTGAAGTACAATCGCCGAAAGTCCGGCAAATCAGCCGGCGGTCCAGAGCTTTACCCGCCAGAACATCGGCACACAATTCCGGATATGACAGAACCATTCGGCCGATACCGATAAAATCAGCCATGTTATTTTCGACGACATATTGTCCCACATTCGGCAGCCATTCCTGCAGGTAAGTATAACCGCTGCCGACGAAAGCTATTTCCGGGAAACGACGTTTGACTTCCGCCACCGCTCCAATCTGGCGCGCCACACCGATCAACGGATCTTCCGGCGGCAGATAGCCGTCACTTACCGGATAAAATGCCGGACGCTGGATATGCGGATTATAATAAGGACTGCCGACAGTGGTACAGATCATTTCAATTCCCAGAGACTTTGCCAGTTCGATAAACTTGATAGTCTCAGTCAAGTCGTAACCGTGACCGGTACCGTCGCCGCCGAAAGCGTATTTATACGGTCCCGGGTCCATTGGAACGCCCACGCCGTCATCGCCTTTCATGTACGGGACAAAATCAAATAAACTGAGACGGACGGAAATATCCAATCCGGGAACATTCTTTTCAATCCCTTCAACAATCTCCCGGAAAAAACGGGTCCGGTTCTCAAACGAACCGCCGAACGGACCGGGACGATCATAAGCACTCAAAAATTCGTGTCCAAGATAACCGTGAGCATGTTTTATATCAACAAAATCGAATCCGGCCTGTTGCGCCAGTTTAGCCGCTTTGATGAAATGGGTTATTATATTTTCAACTTCTTCGTCCGAAACCACATTTTCCGGTCCATTGCCGAATTTTTTATCAAGCAAGGGATTACTGTAGGCTGTTACCGATTCAAGAACCGCATCATCATTAGGATGGGAATAGCGTCCGGAATGGGTGAGCTGCAAACCGACATAAAGGTCTTCGGCTGTACCATATTTTTCGACATGAGCGGCTACCATCTTTTCCCGGAGCGCAGCGATATTGGCGACAGACTGTTCATTGATCATCATCTGACGAGTGTTGCTTTTACCGCTTGGCATTACCGCCGCGGCCTCACAACCGAAAAGCAGTTTGGCCCCACTCTGTCCGAAACGAATCCAGCGACGTTCGGTCAGTTCTCCCGGTGAACCGTCAGGAAGACAATCCCAGCCTTCCATCGGGAGAATGCACCAGCGGTTTCCGATAACGGTATCCTTGTATTTATAAGGACTCCCCAAAGGGGAATCGCTGCCGGAAGCAACAATCGGAGCCAATCCCAGATCTATATCTAATTCTTTTGCATAAGAGGTGAATTCTTCCGCATTTTTCAGTGAAGCCATTTTTTTGTACTGATTACTTGACATGTAACACTCCATTTTTCCTTGAGTTATTGTTTTTGTAAAAAATATACACTCAAAGAATATTTTTTCAAATGCGAAAAATAAATAACCCCACTAACAAAGGGTAATAAATTACTCTGATATCACCGGTGAATTATACTTTATACATTTGAAATTTAAAACTTCTTCACGCATATAGTATAACCGGAAAAGACAAAACAGAAGGAACGGACGTGATGAAAAAAGAGATTACCAGGCTTCAGTGATCGCTACCACGATCTTTTTGCTCATATCATATCCGGCCTGCTGAATACCGTATCTGCGATTGGTCGACGGATCGGCCTGAACTTGATAAAAAGCCGAGCCTTGAACCTTGCGTAGAGGAATCAAAGGTTCTTTGCGCCCCGGGATAATAACTGTATATTCAGCGCTGACTATAACTCGCCACTCGCCAGTCCGGTAATCGTCATTATCGGAACCCTTGCTGCCGCTATCGCTTCTGACGACTTGATTAACTTTCACCTGAGTAACCCGGCAATAGAGAATGCAATCGGCCTCCGACATGTCCTTAAGTTTCAGAGAACCATCAACCGTAAAAGCCTCGCAGAGCATGCCGCGAATCAGGGCGGCTGCATTATAGGTTACTGTATCATTCGTAACCGGGGCAACCGCGATGCTCTTGATCTGCGGGTGCATCAAAGAAGTTCCTATTCTATATCCGCAACCGGATAATGCGACAACAGCGGACAGCGAAAGGATTTGTAAGGCTCTTTTAAAATTGAATGTCATATCGGGGTATTCCTTGAAAATTAAGTTGTCAGATCACAATTCGTCATCAACCGGTTTCCGAAGTTTCTCCGCCCTCTCTTTGGCAACCGAATTTTTGGTTCCAAAATCGATATGGCGAATCGGCCGCAACCATTTTCCGTCGCTGTTTTCCGGCACAATCATAATCGGCTCATATTCCTCCGGCATCTTAACCATTTGGTATCCCTGAACCCGGGGCTCAACCTCCGGACGGAAGCCGGTAGGACGATATTCCTTATCCAGCTTCACCAGCAGTTCCTCACAAGCCTGTTCAGAGGTTGTCCCGGAATATTTGGTCAGAACCGTGTTCAAGTAACGGGTGGCCGGAGGAGTATTGCCGACCCGGCTGTAATAACGAGCCATCCCCAAATACCGTTTGGCGGCAATATCCCGGGTTTTCAATAAACATTTCCGGGCCCATTCAACTTCCTGGGACTTCGGATATTTTTTAATGTATTCATCAAGCACTTTGGTTGCTTCAGCGTTGTATTTGCCGTCGCCGTCCCCCTTCTGGGCCAACTGGTACAAAGCGCCGCCAAGTTCCAAATAAGCATAGCGTGTCGATTCGGATTCAGGAAAGTTATGGATTATCGTTCGCAGAACTTTCAGAGCATCGGAGGTTTTATTATTCTCGATATAAAGAAAAGACAATCTCAACATCGCCTGAGGCGTTCTTTTCCCGAAAGGAATCCGTTTAATAACCTGCTGATAGACTTTTATGGTCCGGTCAGGTTCGGTCAGCCAGGGAATCCAGCGAAAAGACCAGAAAGCAGGGTCCCGATGTCCGGCAAAAAACGCATCCGCGATCTGGAACTCACGATCAACCGCTTTACTGAAATCAACATATGAAGGATACCGGGCAAGCAGTTTTTCAATACAGTTGAATTCTTTCCAGTAAAGTTTGGCATGTCTGTAACTGATAGCCGCTTCTTTAACACACGCCGCTTTCAGTTTTGTAGAATCAGCCAGCAGTTCGGCATCCATGAATTTATCACCGGCCGATTTGTATTTCCGGGCTTTGTATTCCTCAGACGCATTTTTGAACTCCTCATTCGCATCGGCGTCACTTGCTGACAATCGCGGAACAAAGACCAGCAGTGAGAACATGGTCAACAGGGAAAAAACTTTACTGAGTTCTACAAAATAGTTTTTTATCATGCCATTCTTATCGGTTGTTTATTGTTACATTTTGCTTGTATTTTAGTTCATACCAGGAAAATTCAAAACATATATAATATGCCTTGCCCTCATAATTCGTTTAATTTAACTCACTTTCAGGGAAAATCAAAATATATATTTGTAAAAAAAAAGAAACTTTCACGAATTCAGGTTTACATTAATTTCAAACCGGGCAGATCCTGAACGTCGATCAAACCAACAACCCGGTCATCCCGGTCAACCGCAACAACGTCGTTGATCTTTTTCTTTTCAATTAATTTTAAGACTTCAACCGCCAGTTCATCCTCCCTGACCCGGGACGGATTCGGCGTCATTACTTCACCAATCGGCTGATTGATTACTTCAACCGATTTCTCAATGTGCCGACGAAAATCCCCGTCAGTAAAAATCCCCAAGAGCTTATTGTCCGCGTCCACAATTATCGCCGAACCGCAGCGTGCTTTGGTCATTTTAAGCAAAGAAGCCTTGACCGTGCAATCCGGAGGAACCGCGACAATCGCGTCACCGCTGCGCATTATTTCTTTAACCAGCAGAGTAACTGACCGGCCAATCGCGCCGCCGGGATGGAATCTGCCGTAATCCTCTTTGGTAAAACCGTGCAGACGCAGCAGGACAATCGCCAGGGCATCCCCCAGTGCCAGCAGAGCCGTTGTCGTTGCCGTCGGGGCAAGGTTAAAAGGACAGGCTTCACGCGGGACCGCCATATTCAGCGTCAGATCACAAA
This sequence comes from Victivallales bacterium, assembly GCA_963676655.2. GTDB lineage: Bacteria > Verrucomicrobiota > Lentisphaeria > Victivallales > Victivallaceae. The sequence goes on from CAXXKX010000005.1 coordinate 533,037, forward strand.
ACCCGGCCAGTTGAGAATTTGAATCGCCGGTAATCGCGACCATAAAAACCCCTAATCGTTTGGCTCCGGGCAGCACCGCCAGCAATTCGTCGGTTTCGCCGCTGTAACTGATTGCCATCAGCATATCTTTCTGACATATTACACCGAGGTCACCGTGCAGCGCTTCGACCGGATGGACAAAGATAGCGGTAGATCCGACACTGGACAGCGTCGCGGCTATTTTCTGAGCAATATAACCGCTTTTACCAATCCCGGTAAGCACCAGTTTACCGCCTTCGTTCAATATCTCATGACATTTTTCCGCCAGAGCGATGAATTCATCCCCAAGGTTATTGCGCAAATGGGTCAGCGCTTCAATCTCAATATCAAAAACTTCTCTGGCCGTCGCAAGTGAGTCCATTTTGATTTAAATCCTCAATTAAATTCTACAGGTTCTGATGTCGGTAACAATAATTCCCCGAGCTCCGATAGCCTGCAAAGCATCCATCGCATTATTGATGTCTTTACGGGTTATCATCGATTTTACCGCTGCCCAGTCCGGATTGTTCAACGGGGAGATCGTCGGCGACTCAATCCCCGGCGTGATCGCACAGGCTTCCTTAAGAACCGCACGCGGAATATCATATTCAATCATTGCGTAGGACCGCGCCACCAGAATTCCCTTGAGACGTTTCAACAGAGTATCCACTTCAGCCCGGTTCACGACCTCTTTATCGTCTCCGGCAATCAAAACCGCTTCAGAACTCATTACCGGTTTGCCGACAGTTTCGAGACCGGCCTCGCGTAGAGTGCGCCCGGATTCAACCACATCAGCTATTGCATCGGCAACTCCGAGTTTGATCGAAACCTCAATTGCGCCATCAAGTCGAACGACTTTCGCGTCAATCCCGCGTTTTGCCAGATCGCTTTTGACAACCTCAGGGTAAGACGTGGCAATACGCAGTCCGTCAAATTTATCCGGGGTCAAACCGCTGCCCTGCGGCGTGGCGTAATAAAAATCGGAACGCCCGAAATTAAGCCCGAGAATTTCACTAACCCTGGCACAACTGTCGAGCGCCAGGTCGCGACCGGTTATTCCCAGGTCGAGTACACCATTACCAACGTAAACCGCGATGTCCCGTGGACGCAGAAAAATAAATTCAATATCATTAACCTTGTCGGCCACGATCAGCTCACGTCCACCGCGCCGACAATTATAGCCGGCTTCCTTGAGGATCTCCACCGCGCCTTCCGATAAAGCACCTTTATTCGGTACTGCAATTTTTAACATTGTTCATCCCATTATTTAGTTTACAGTTTATAGTTTACAGTTGCCAGCAACAAAGACTCACCATTCACCACCTTCAACCTTCAACCTTCAACTATTATAAGTATTTATAGACATCTTCAAGATCAAGATCGCACGCCAGCATCATCACCTGCAAATGATAAAGCAGTTGGGAAATTTCCTCGGCGGTTTTTTCACGGCCCTCATATTCAGCGGCCATCCACACCTCGCCGGCCTCTTCTATGATCTTCTTGCCGATCGCGTGTTTCCCGGCTGCCAGTGCTTTGACCGTTCCCGAATTCGGGTCCTTTGTCGCGGCTTTACTTTGCAGTTCGGCAAACAATTCTTCAAAACTCTTCATCATATTCCTGACTGTTACTTGTTCTTTTTTATCTGATTTTTTAATATTCTTACTTTAATGGTCGAAGGGAAGATACTCTTTACCGTTATGCCGGGAGCGGTCAACCAGCATTCACAGGTCACGTTGTACGACCCCGGCTCCTCCAACCCTGACAAATCGACATATGGTTTAATCTTCGAGCTATCCAATTCCGCAATCTTACCTTTCGGCCCGTTCACCGTAATATCCACATTCGGAGTACTCAACATTTCAACCTTGAGACCGGCAGCATCGGCCGCGTTAAGCCGGCGAACCGGAACCGAATGAAATACCCGGGTGACAAACTCGCGTTTGACCGAAACCATTGCCGCCACTTTATCAGGGTCAACCGTGACCCGCTTTGGAGTCAATAATCCAACCTCGTACTCAAAACTTTCAACCGTTGTATCATCCAACGGAATCGGCTCGGTCTGAATTGACTCCAGGTTCCGCACCTGACTGACCGGTCCGGTTATCCAAACTTTATCCGGAGTAAACTTAACACCGGAGACAGTAAAGTCGCCCGGCAGTTTATTCAACGAATTGAACTGCGGCCTGATTCCAACCCGGCGGCGCTCTTTACGCTCCAACGTCAAACCTTCCGTCGACGTCCGGACTTCCAGCACCTTGATCATATGCGGACTCCGTACATCCTGAGGAGATATTCGCAAGGGATATTGGGAATCCGGAATAAACTCACTTTCCTTGACCGTAATTTTTACTTTAAAATCGCTTGGAGAAAGCTCTTTTATTCTACGTTGACTACCGCGAACCATAACCGTAACCGTCGGATTTTGGGCACTGATATTGATCAGATCATTCGGAATTTCTATCTTAACCGGAATCCCGGAGATACTGCGTTCCGCCCCCAACTGGGTGATCTGGACCGTATAATAGACCAGCAGCGCAAAAAACAACGCGATCAGTTTACGCCAGAAATCCTTGCGAATTATTCCGGGCATCCAGTTGAAATGGTGCCTGGGAGGGCTTTCCTTCTGGCTGTTATTTGTTGATGTATCTAATAAAGGATCTGCTGACATTTTATCCCTCATCCAAACTGCCGAATATATCTTTTATGCTGTCATCTTCCCGGGATATAACCAGGGAAACCAGATAGCGACGCAACTTTCCGGCCTGAATGTTGCGTCTGATACTACCCTGACAGGCAATGCTTATAATTCCGGTTTCTTCCGAAACAACCACCGCCACCGCATCGGTTTCCTCTGAAATTCCGACTGCGGCACGATGCCGGGTGCCGACATTACGCAAAAGATCCTCATTGCGCGACAACGGCAGAATACAACGGGCGGCAACGATCCGGCCGTCCCTAACAATGATTGCGCCGTCATGCAGCGGAGATTTCGGATAGAAGATTGATTCCAGCAGAAATGAATCCAAACGGCAGTCAAGCTTAACCGAATCCTCGACAATCGCCCGCATGCCGATCTTGCGTTCAAACACGATAAGCGCGCCGATTTTCTGACGTGACATATTAAGCACCGCGCTGACAACTTCGACTATCGCCTCTTCCCGGCGGCTGCGGTGCTGGAACATCAGCGGACTGCCAAGCTGCGCGAACGCCCGCCGCAATTCAGGCTGAAATATGACGATAAGGGAAATGGCGAAGATCGTCCAGAATCCTTTCAGCATCCAGGCGATAACTTCAAATTTCAACGCCACCGACCCGACCGTCATCAAAATCAGAATCAGAATCAAACCGGCCAGAATATTAACTCCACGCGTGCCGCGCATGTAATAAAGGCTGATATATATAAGCAGGGTAAGCAGCAATATTTCGACCGTGGGCCGCAAGTAAGTCACTACAAAATCCCAAATCCCGGGCCAATCCATGTTATTTCTCCACTTGCCTGGTTAACCGGCGCCGCAACACCGTTCAAAAATATTCACCACCTGGTACATCTCTTTCACATCATGCACCCGGATAATATCAACATTCCGCCAGGCCAGATAAGCCACGGCTCCGGCGGTCCCCCATATTCGCTCTTTCGGTTCGACAATATCCAGCATCTTACCAATGAACGACTTCCGGGACGGCCCAACCAACACCTCATAACCGGTTGCCTTAAACAGGTCAATCCCGTTCAGCAACGCGAAATTCTGTTCCACCGTTTTAGAGAACCCGATGCCGGGATCAATAATTATATTCTCACGTTTAACACCGGCGGAAATCGCTTTATCCGCCGCGTCAGTAAGAAAACTTACAACTTCTTCAACCACATCATCATATTGCAAATTTTCCGGCGACTGCATATTTTCCGGCGTACCGCGCATGTGCATCAGCACCAGCTTTGCACCGTAGCGGGCCGCCAAATCAGCCATATCCGGACTGTACTGCAAACCGCTGACGTCGTTAACAATATCAGCCCCGGCAGCCAAGGCCGCTTCCGCCACGCCGGATTTCCGGGTGTCAACGCTGATAATACAATCAGGAGCCGACTTTTTCAAGCCGGCAATCACCGGAACGACCCTGGCACTTTCCTCTTCAACGGAAAGCTCGTCCGCTCCGGGCCGGGTTGACTCACCACCGATATCAATAATCTCCGCACCATCGGTCAGCAACTGCAACGCATGTTCAATTGCGTTTTCAGGTCGAAAGAATTCTCCGCCGTCGCTGAAGGAGTCAGGCGTCACATTGACGATCCCCATCAGGCGACAGCCTCGGAGTTTTTTATTCTTCGTCGTCATCATCCTCGACGTCATCTTCGTCCTCGAAATCTTCATCATCTTCGAGCTCTTCGTCTTCGTCCTCCAAGTCCTCGTCGTCGGCTTCATCGTCTGCCGCAGGCGCGGTTTTGACCGGAGGTTTGATCGACACCGGAGCGTCTTCGGAATCAGAATCCTCGTCATCATCAAGCGTTACTTCAACCACCCGGGCAATCCCGGTCAATGTATCGTCGCCCTTGAATGAGATGATCCTGACACCTTGAGAAGCGCGTCCCAGAGTTCTGATTTCATCCGCCGGAATTCTGACCATCAGACCGTTTTCCGTGGTCAGGATCAATTCATCACCGGGTTGAACCAGCACTGTGCTAAGGACTTTTTCGCCTTCACGCAGCTTCATATTTACTACGCCGCGAGCACCGCGACGGGTTTTACGGTAACTGCTGACCAGCGAGCGTTTACCCATGCCGCCGTCGGAAACGACCAGTACTTCCGGCTCATCCTCTGGCCCCATTTCGGAACGTCTGATAACGACCATTCCAACCAGCTGATCACCGTCAATCTTATAACGCATACCGGTTACGCCGCGAGACGCCCGACCGGTAGCCCTGACTTCATCAAGGTCGAACCAACAAGCCAAACCTTCACGGGTCGACAGCAACACTTCATCGCCGGTATTGACGATATCAGCTTCAATCAAGTCGTCGTCATCCTCGATTATCAACGCCCGGATTCCCATTTTGCGCAGATGCCTGAAAGCGGATAAAGAAGTCTTTTTGACCCAGCCCTTACGGGTTGCGGTCAAAAGGAATTTATCCGGGTTTTCAATATCGTCTTTGCAGACGGTCAGCATGGCCCTGATCTTTTCGCCCGGCTCAACCTTAATCATATTGACAACAGCTTTACCGCGCGAGGTCCGTGAACCTTCCGGAATCTCATAGACATTCAGCCAGTGCATCACGCCGCGATCAGTAAAGAAGAAGATCATGTCGTGGCTGTCGGCATTGAAGAGGTGTTCAACATAATCCTCTTCCTTGGTTTCCATACCGATTATTCCTTTACCGCCGCGATGCTGCGTCTTGTAGGTATCGGTCGGAACGCGTTTGACATAACCGGTATTGGATACGGTAATCACGCAGGAGTGACGCGGAATCAGGTCGGCCATATCAAAATCGCTGTCATCGAAAGTAATCTCACTGCGACGGTCATCACCATATTTATCACGAATTGCGATCAGTTCGTCGCGAATAACGCCAAGGCGCAGTTGACGGTCAGCCAACAGTGATTTAAAATATTCAATCTGCTTCATCAGTTCAGCGTATTCAGCCTGCAAATCCTCAGCAGCCAGTCCGGTCAGCTGATGCAGACGCATGTCCAGAATAGCGGCAGCCTGCCGTTCCGAAAACTCAAAACGCGCAATCAGGGAATCAGCAGCTTCCTGACGACTCCGGGACGCCCGAATAATTCTGACAACTTCGTCAATGTTATCCAGCGCTTTCAGCAAGCCTTCAAGAATATGCGCACGGGCTTCAGCCTTTGCCAGTTCAAAACGAATCCGGCGGGTTACAACTTCCAAACGATGGTCGATGTAAGCCTGCAGGACCTGCGGCAGATTCATCTGTTTCGGTTTATTATGGTCAACGACCAGCATTGTACAAGCGAAGAAAGTTTCAAGCTGGGTGTGGGCGTAAAGCTGATTCAGAACCACGCTGCCCATCGCGCCGCGCTTGATGTCGATAACAATTCTGATACCGGCACGACGGCTGGTTTCGTCACGCAGTCCTGAAATACCGGTGATCTTCTTTTCGTTAACCAGATCGGCAATCTTTTTGACCATGTTTTCTTTGTTAACCGCGTAGGGTATTTCAGTCACAATGATCTGTTCTTTACCGTTATTCTCAATCACTTCGGCCCGGGCGCGGATTTTGAATGTGCCTTTGCCGGTAGTGTAGAAACTCTGGATACCGCTCATGCTGCGAATGATCGCGCCGGTCGGGAAGTCAGGTCCGGGCAGATGTTCCATCAGCTCAGGAATCGTGGCGCGCGGGTTTTCCATCAGGCAAATCGTTGCGTTAATAACTTCACGCAAGTTGTGGGATGGGATATTGGTCGCCATCCCGACCCCGATACCGGTGGTCCCATTGACCAGCAGGTTCGGAAATCCGGCGGGCAGAACGGTCGGTTCTTCCTGTGATTCGTCAAAGGTCGGAAGCCAGTCAACTGTATTTTTTTCAAGGTCCTCAAGCAATACTTCGGACAATCTTTCCATCCGGCATTCGGTATAACGATAAGCCGCCGCCGCGTCACCGTCAATACTACCGAAGTTCCCCTGCCCGTCAATGAGCGGATTACGCATCGAGAAATCCTGGGCCAGACGCACCATCGCATCGTAAACCGAGCTGTCGCCGTGCGGATGATAGTTACCGATAACTTCCCCGACCACTTTCGCGCTTTTGGTGTAGGAATGTGACTTGCTCAAACCAAGCTGACGCATCGCGTACAGGATGCGACGGTTAACCGGCTTCAAGCCGTCGCGAACGTCGGGAATCGCACGTCCAACGTTGACGCTGAGGGAATACTGCAGGTATGCGGTATGCATAATATCTTCGATATTAACCGGTATGTCTCTGTGTTCCAATTCACTCATAGTTTGAGCAAACCTCCTGTATGATGATTATTATATTAAATATAGTATTATTAACCTTATAAAATTATCATCCTAACATAGCACAAAATTGTAGCAAAACAAGCCCCGGAATTATTTATTTTTTTGCCTCTTTGACAGTTTAAATTTTTTCATCAAAAAAGTAATCCCGGAAGACAGTCAGAAAAGAACCATACCTGCGTCTAAAAAAATGTTTTCATCAATATTAAACCAGTCTTGACAAATGCTCTTTTATGATGTAAAATTTTCATATCTGAAGATGTCTTTATGAGACCCCAAAAAGCAACCGAAAATTAAGATTTCCGGTCTGTAATGAGAGGAAAGTAATATGGCAGAACTGGAAGAAATTCATGAATTATGGTCCATGAAAGAAGTCAAAATACTGGTTGGTGAGTATGCAGGTTCACTCGGCCGCTGTCATGGTCCTTACTGTTGTTATGGCTACGATATTTATGTCTACGATGCAGGCGAAATGCTCCAGTATCAAGAAGGAGATTTTACTTTTGCCAATGAAGAGGATTTTCGCAAGTACGTGAAAGAGAAAAAATCAACTGCTAAAGATAAAGATAATACACAGGACCAAAATGGATAATATGATAATCAGCTCCATCTTGTTTTATATTCAAAATACAGGGTTATGACGTATCAGAAATTATAATACTACATCCCCAATGCTTAGAATAGCATCCTCTAATATGACTGTATTATTGATTTAACTGTAATGCAATCAAAACATACAAAAACATAAATCATTCCACAGTCAGCTATACAAAACTCATCATTTATTGAATCAAGTTGAGCATAAAAAGTCATGCCTTTACCACACTCAGGACAATCAGGGAATGCGTCTTCCTGTAAGAAAAAAGGTGATCCCCCTAATTGATGCCTTTGCCCTATACTATCCTTTGCCCATTTAAACTTGGGTAATTTGAAGGCTTCCTCACAAACGGGTTGGGCAATTAATTTAAATCGGGGTATTTCTTTCATATATTAAAACTCCACACGTTTTTTTTTACGCTGCATATATCTTATTATCAAAGGCAGCCAAATGAAGAGTTCTCCAAGTATTGCCCATGAAAAAAATTTATACTCCAGATAATCGATATGCTGATGATAGTCCGCAAGCGCAAGCAATGGAACAAACACAGGTAAAGCGACAATAAACCACAATGCATTGAGCGTAATGGCCGCTATCCAATTTTTACTAAAAAAAACGGATAATATTCCCGTGACCAGTAACAGAAACAACATCAGAATATAAAGATTAGTCACTTTCATTATTCACTCCTGCTATCTATGAAGACGACTCAACATTGAATCGAGCGTTGCTTTAGCCTGATTTTTCAGGACCAATATCGCATTGTGCCCCGGGACTTTATCAATTATATATAATTCTTTTCTTTTTAAATCAAAAACAGCCATTGAACGAACCTCGCGATATTCATCATCTATGCTCAATATATATTGACAGGCAAGAAAACGCCTGTTCCTTGTATAAATAATCGAACTTGAACAACTGGCGTATCTTAATTCTTTTAGCCTGTTTGTTGAAAGAGGCTGATACACCAGGTCTTTGCGCAAAGTATCAGGCGAGATTCGCCATAAATCCGCTCCTTTCAAATAATAAATGTATGCGTCTGAACCGAAAATTGCACTGTGTCCGTCGGCAATATTTATCTTCACATTATTTTGATTTACATATTCAATTTTATCATCATGCTTAGAAAATAAGATCCCCCGCCCCTTTCGAAAATCAATTTTACTGCAATCATCAAGCGCAAACAGCTCTTCCGGCTTAGTAATTTTCAACGGCATTTCAGTCATCTTACAGCCCAAATGAAAGTATTTTTTGCGAGAGTTAAAATGGATCATTTTATCATTACTGTGCAGCACCGCATACTCTCCATTATACACATAATTGTAATTACGAGTACACTGGTCCGGTGCTCCGGAAATGTTCCACCGGATCATAAAACTATCCTTTTCAGGTTTTATTCGTTTGACAAAGAACGTCAGAATATTGTCATTCAGCGAAAAATAATTTTCTAAACAGTATTCGTTCTGCGTTACTCCAAACTTTTTTAGAGAAATACTTTTAATCAACTTTTTCTCTATATAATCAATTTGATAAACCTCATTTTTCATTCCAAGAAAGATATATCTTGAACCGGGTTGAGAAGCCATCAGAGTTGCTGAATATTCCATACGTCTCAATTTATTGTTGGACATAGTTATTTTTACCTTATCTGTAATGTCAATGGACGTTACAGGTGAAAAAAATCCGTTGCGGGAAGCAATATCAAATCTATAAATATTTAAAAATACTTTATTGTCCTTACTATTTTTGAATCCGACAACGGTGGATATCAACATGATTTCAGGGAAAAAATTTTCAGCTATTTTATATACCGTACTCTTTCCATCATGAACTTTTTCCTTGCTGTCCGCATAGCACATTGGACTTATGAACTGCGCCAAAGTTGGAATCAACACCAAACAAATTGATTTTAAAAAAACGTTACTTTGCTTCATGTCAAAAATTTTCAGCATGTCAAATCCCCTCTCCAATGCATTACTCCATTTTCTGGCAATGATAAACCATAAAAGATTCGGACAAGGTGTTGGCGGAAATGATTTTGAAACCGGCACGCTCGAGCAGGCCTTCAATGATCCAGTCAAAAGTGCTGAATTCACTGGCGACATGCCGTGCAGCTTCCTTGCTCATGTTCGGAAAACTTTCGGCAAAACGTTTAAATGTATCTTCCGGACGAATCCCGGATTCACAAGTAAAAATCACGTCACGTAAGATAAACTGTCCGCCGGGCTTGAGCACCCGGGCAATATTCATCAGCGCTGAAAGTTTCCAGAGGTCGGGCAGATGATGCAATGCCGCGCCTGAAACGACCGCGTCAAAACTTTCCGCCGGAAAATCCATCGAAATAAATCCTGCGTTCTGAGTGATAATTTCGTTCAAGCCCTCTTCCGCGACTTTTTTCCGGACATATTCCAGCATGACCGGGGATATGTCGGCGCACGACGGACACAGTCCGGCCGCGGCGGCATAGCGGACAAACCGTCCGGTACCACACCCGATATCCAGAACGCTCGCCCCGGCAGGCAGTTTCAGCATTTCCAGCATCCCGCGGTTTTCACCGTCAAGATCCCGGAACGAGCCCATTCGTTCATCATAACGTTCAACTTCGTATATATCGGTAAAATCAGTTCCAACCTGACGGAACTCGTCTATCTGCCATTCACGGCCTTCCATGCTATAACTCCTTAATTTAATATAGTTGCCAGTTGCCAGTTGCCAGCAACCACTCATCACTCTCTACTCTCCACTCTCCACTCATCACTATCCACTCAATACAATACCTCATTATCGACACAATTCAAAAAACTTATATGCAATATTTCAAATTAATAATAATCATTACGTTTGATTTTAAATAAGTCATAATGAACTTGAAATAAAAACCTTAAAACATAATAAAAACACATACAATCTGCCGTGCGTGACACTTTCAAAGCTTTTACATACATTTTTTCATTCAGATTTTTTTCCTAATCAACTGTTGCAATTTTATTTTGAAATATTATAGTAATAACTACAAAGGTAGTTAATAAAACAGCAAAGGAAAAATCATGAATAAACGTAAACGAGTTATGGATGCGTTGAATCATCGGGAACCGGACCGGGTTCCACGGGATTTGGGCGGAACCGAATCGTCCGGATTGACCGGAGCGGCATTTATACAATTGTGCGATCATTTGAAACTTGATTGTATTCCGAAGATTTTTGAACCTTATCAATATGTAGCCGAAATACCTGAACATCTTACATCATTATTCAAAATAGATACACTCAACTTGACGCCGCAACCGGCAAATTGGCAACAGGTCAACGATCATGCCCAAAAACAATATACTGTTCCGTTCGGCTGGCACGAGGAACAGCTTCCCGGTAAAACAGTCGTGCGGAATCAAAACGGCCATATTATCGCGGAACGACCTGACGGCAGTTTTTATTTTGACCCGGTATATTTTCCACTGGCAAACATTAATGACGCCGCTGAACTGGACCAGTTAAAGACTATTATAGCGAATTACGACTGGCCGTCCTTCGCGGACGAATCACTGGCGGAAATGAAGCGCAGGGCCGGAGAACTGCATGCCTCCGTAGGCTGCGTTGTCCTGAATCTGTGTTGTCATTTTCTGGCGGCAGGAATGTTTCTGCGCGGAATTGAAAACTTTATGATCGACCTGGTCTGCAATGAAAAGCTGGTCGAAAAACTATTTGACCTGCTGCTGGAAAGTTACCTGAAGCGGATTGACCGTCTGGCGCCTGAATTGAAAGAATTTGTCGACGTGGTATTATTCAACGACGATCTCGGATCACAGGGCGGACCGCTGATTTCGCCGGATGACTACCGGAAATTCCTGAAACCTTGTCAAAAGCAAATGTTCTCTCATGCAAAAGCCGCGTTTGAGGCCCCGATATTATTCCACTCCTGCGGTTCAGTCCGGGAGTTCATACCAGACTTGATAGAATGCGGGGTAGACGCTTTGAACCCGGTACAATTCACCGCGTCCGGCATGGAATTACATGGGCTGAAACGTGACTTCGGCAAAGAGATAACTTTCTGGGGCGGCGGCGCGGATTCCCAGAATATCCTGAACCGGGCCACACCGGCTCAGGTTCGGGATCATGTAAAACGCAATCTGGACATTATGGCTCCCGGCGGCGGTTTTGTATTCTGTCAGGTGCACAACGTCCAGCCGGATGTTCCGCCTGAAAACATCATCGCGATGTATCGTGCTCTGGAGGAATATAAATGAAAGAGCAGATTCAATCAGGCTTGAAGGCACTTGGATTTACCTCATACGAGGCTAAAGCTTATATCGCGCTAATCGAAACCGGGGGCGGGTCCGGCTATTTGATCGCGAAGAAATCGGCGGTTCCAACCTCTAAAATTTATCAGGTGCTTGACTCGCTGGTTGCGAAAAATGCGGCATATCAGGACGACTTGTCGGAAAACGCGTTTCTTCCGGTAAACCCCGAAACGCTGTTGGCCAGATTAAAAGACGACACAGTCCGGCAAACCAGTCAAGTCCTCAGTTTGATAAAACAATACAGCCCGGAAAACAAAGAAGTTCAGGCCAGAATGATTATCGGAACAGATAAGGTAAAACAGACAATAAAAAATTTTGTTGAAGATGCCGGAAAAGAATTAATGCTGACCGCCTGGACCGAGGAACTTGACGAAATACAGAACGAACTTAAAAAAGCATCCGAACGCGGCAGAGTTACCATTTTAAGTTTTGAAGAGTTCAGTTTACCGTCTGCAGAAATATACGCCCACCGGCGTCCCGATCTGGTATCAAAAGAGAGTCACGGCAGAATGTTTCTCGGCATATCGAACAACAAATGCTTGTCAGCTTTTTTCTATAATGACGACCGTTCCGAATGTATTGTCAGCACGAGTCCGGGTTTTGTCCGAATCATCAGGGATCATATTATTCACGATATTTCCCTAAACAAACTGATGCTCGACCTGCCGGAGAAATACCGGGCCAAATTTGAAAACGAATTGACAATACTGCGCAACCATCTGAACCCATGATTAATTAAAAATTAATAATTAATAATTAAAAATTAGATCAGAGACGAAGCCATAGAGGTTGGCTGCAATCCGAAACGCAACTGCAATGAGGTAGAAAAATAAGCTTGACCGCTTAGAATTCAAGTTTGATGACAGTGCAAAGCTCGTCGGGGGCTTTCTCCGGCAGATTGGAAAGCTCGATGTGATTCCCTTTGCGGGTAATCTTGACGTCACAACCTGAACCCAATATTGAACCGCGAATAAACTCAATTTCACAATTGGGAATGGTAATTATTGACCGGTGCCACCAGTGTACAAACAGGTAAACAGTATTGCCTCTTATAGCCGAACAGCCATAGGTGCCGCCATCGACAGCCGAACACGGATTCACCCAGCGTACCGCCTCGCCGTTAACTTTCATCCAGCGACCAAGAGCTTTCAGGCGTTCGGATTCTTCAGATCGAAGGGTGCCGTCCGGCTTCGGGCCGACATTGATCAGCATATTACCGCGACTGCAGGCAATACCGGACAGGAGATGCACGATCTCCGATGCTGATTTATAGTGGTTGTCAGCGGGAAAATATCCCCAGTGCCGATTCATGGTCAGACACGCTTCCCATAAACGGTCGGGGTCATCGGGAGCTTTTATGTTCTGTTCCGCGGTATAAAAATCCTCCGGTAAAAGCGAACGGTCATTGATCATGATGCCTGGTTGAAGCGACCTCACCATGGAGTTAAGCTCAGACGCCCGTAAATCCTCCGCGTTTAAGTCGACATTACCGCACTGTCCGCAAACCTTATCGTACCAGAAAATATCAATTTCTCCGTAATTTGAGCATAGTTCCCGTACCTGTTCATGTATCAGCTTAATATAGATATCCCAAGTCTCCGAATCTTGTTCCGGTCCGTTAAAAAAGGCCGGAATGCTCCAGTCCGGCCATGAAAAATACAAACCGACTTTCAAGCCGTACCGCCGACAGGCTTTTACGTATTCTTTCACCAGATCGCGCTTCGGCCCCTGCTCTACCGCGTTACGTTTGGTTGTGCCGGTTTCAAACAAACAAAATCCATCATGGTGCTTGGTAGTCAAGACCATATAACGCATCCCGGCTTCAGACGCAAGCTTCGCCCAGGCATCCGGATCGTAATTCTCCGCGGTAAAGGCCGGGATATTCCGGTCATACTCTTCCAACGGCATCTTTTCCTGATACAGACACCATTCCCCGCGTCCAGGCACGGAATAAACTCCCCAATGAATAAACATTCCAACTCCGGCTTCCCGGAACCACTGCTGATTTTTTTGCATAACTTATTTATTTCCTGTAAATTTCATATATACGTCTGCGTAACGAAGACCGAATTCCCGTAACGACAATGCATCAAAATGAGTATTATCATTCCGGTCATTATCGGTAAGTCCCCCGGATGAGACAAAAGATGTGGCAGTATGACGTAAAGCTTTATTGACTTTCGCATAATATGGAAAATCCGGATTACCTGATAAAAAACGCCCAAGTTCACCGGCGATAACCGGCAGGTGTTCATTAGCAAAAGCGGTTCTTAACCCACCCAGCGTTTTTTGAAAACGTTCAGCATAGGTCTCAGCTGTCTTTGCTGATTTTGAATCGGCTTCACCCTGATGCCATAAGATTCCGGCAAGCTCGCCGTCGCATGCAGTCAGCGCCTGTCTGGTCCGGCTTACCGCATTCTCAAATAATTCCGCTCCCGGCTGCCACTGTTCCAGACTGGAACCACTGACCGCACACGGGACCAGGCCAATTTCCCATTCAGGAAAATTCTCCAACAGGCGGATAGCAAAACTCATCGCCAGTCCGGCCCCGCCATCCGGCCATACCTTGCAGGTATATTCATGCAATGGTTCCCGCGCTACCAGCCAGGCGTTGTCTTTAAAACAAAACAGCCGATCATCATATAAACGTGGATGCACTCCGAAATTCCCGCAGCCCTGCATATTGGACTGCCCGGCCAGAATAAAAACTTTCAAAATCAATCCCCTTTTAAAAATTCTTCAGGCGCAAGGTTGCGGCCATAAATTCTGACCTTTTTAATTCCTCCCTTAAAAGAAGGAACTGCCACATACGGGAATTTACATTTGCCGCCAAAAACCAGCGACCCGATCCACTCCTGAGAAGGCAGCGGCTTGCATTCTATGCTTTTTTCGAGTTTGCCATTGATATACAAATGCAGCTTTCTCAAATCATAAACCACCGCGACATGAGTCCATTTTCCTTTGGGAACAACCGTGTTTGAAGTAACAATTGCCTCAAGCCGTTCTTTCGGGATAATACCACCCTCGCCTTCAGTCGCGCCCAATCTGGTCATTTTGATTCGACCATCGGCGAGCCGGGAGAGAATTATCTGTCCGTTTGCAGCGCCCATAAAAAATTGCTCCGAACCGTCTTCATCCGGCTTTATGAATATTTCATAAGTTGCGGCATAAGGAAAGGCAGTCCCTCCACGAAGCATGGCGTAACTTTTACCGTCAAACTGCAAGTATCCTCCTTGTTCGTCCTTTTTATAGAGCGGGTATTGCGTTTCTCCAATACCAACTGAAGAACCGACATTCACTGAATAACCGGTATGTTCATGCCGGTATAAAGTCATCTGGATTATTCCGGCGGAAACTTTTTCATTACCAATCATACCGTTATGATCGTATCCGGAGGAATCAAGTAATATGCGAGCCGCCGGATGCGCACATTCGTAGTAGAAAAACGGCACCCGGACCGCCTCTATTTCAATTTCTTTAATTGTATACGGTACCTTTGCCTGGTCCAGTACCGGCATTTTTATTTTACCGGGACGCTCGCCGGAAACAACCCATATCGGCGGAGTTATATACCGGCTGCCGGTTCTGAAATTTTCCAGTTCAAGATTGTACCAGTCAAGCGCACCAAGCGGAGACGGCAAGACCTCCGTCAAGGAAAGGTTCATCCCCCACGGCGAAAGCGTCTTGAAGCTTTTAATCTCACGCCCGTTACGCAGTATCCTAACCCAGTTGCCGCCGCGATTATCCGCTCCCGCAGCAGGCGGAGAGTAACCGAATCCGTGAAAAACGACTCTGTCGCTCCCCGGCAGATTAAAAGTATCTCCTGGAACTGCGTTATCAATTCGCCATGATTTGCCTTTGGGGATTTTCATGATAAGCAGATGATTAAGTGAGCGACACCAGTACAACAAATGGGGACGCAAGCTGGTCACCAGATTCGTCTGCGGCAACATCGGCGAAGTAAATTGACGTTTGTTCCACGTATAGGAAACTCGAGGCAGCACCGCTTTTTCATTGACGAAATTCAACGCTGGAATACTGAAAATATGAGAATCAAGATTATTTAACTTCAATTCCGCCGCAGGCGACGTGTAAAGAACTGTTCCATCCGGACGGCATAATTGCATTTTAAGATCCGAAATCTTACCGCCGCTTTTTACCGGAAAGGAAACAACTTCCACTTTCACCATTTGCCCCAGCATCACGTTTGTAAAATTTGCGACATACAGGTCGGGAACATTATTCTTTTTGATTGGATCTTTCCGCCAGAGATCGGTATAATATTGCAGCACTTTCAGGCGAATATCATCAAGTTCATAGCTCGGCATGATTCGCGAATTTTCATAAATATCAAACCAGTTTGTCGCTGTGATTGCATCCGGTTTTGCCGCTATCGCGATCTCCCATGACTTCCGAAACTTCTCCGTCAAATTTGGCACAAAACCGCCGTAATGAAAATGCACCGTGTAATTGGTATGGGTAGCGACTTCAAATATTTTCTCCGGAAAATCCTTATGCATGACCGGCGCAAGTTGCTCAAAAAGTTCTTTTTGAACCGAAACCGGCCAGTTGCCATACATGCTTGTCCCGTCAAAAACCTTGACATACTCAATGATTGAAGCCAGCTTCTTGATATGCGCCGCGTTAAAAAGCCAAATAATCCGTCCATGCTTTTTTTCCAGGGTATGGATGACCAGTTTCCACTCATCAGGTTTAAGTTTGGAAGGAGAATAAACAACCAGCACTGGATGGCCGTCGACCTTATATGTAACCGGATCGGCAAACCATTTCTTCAAGGCCTCAAGCGTGCCGTCAATCATATCGATTGCTGATTCGGGTCCATTGGCATGAAACGTCAAAAACGGCATAATCCGCAACTTATTGCCGCTTAGTTTAAAACCCTTTGCCGCGTCGTCGAAATTACTCATAAAACCGGCTTTATTGACAATCTCGAATTGCAATCCGGTTAATCCGTATTTGCAGTATCTTTCCGCGATTTCCTTCCACATCAAAGGGCCGTCATCAGGAAAATTATGCCAGGCAAAATCAGGCCCGCCATACGTACGGGTCCGGGATACGCTTTCCCGACACGGCCGGAACCATGGATTGGCGGCACTCCATACTGTTTTCAAATATCCGGTTTTATTGAACGGTGGACGTTTGTATTCTGAAATAATTTTTTCCCGTTCTTTCTGTGAAAAAGTAATCTTTGAGTAATTCAACATCGCCGGAGCTTCCGGCATTAAATTTGTTTCAGACATTTTTTCTGTAGCGGTTAATATAAGAACCGGGCCCTTCCCCCCTTCTTTTGAATCGAATTTAAGCTGATTCGCATACCCCCCACTGGTCCCTTTAAGACATAGTCCAAAATTCTCCTGCGGCTTTTCCAGCCATTGCTGGACCACGCTTGTAACATCAATTTTATATTCACCCACCGGGTCTCCAGGAGAAGGACTCCCCGTATAAAATGCCTTTGCCGCAATTTTCGGCATCGCCTGATAGCTGATCTTCTTCTCCTGCCACGGTCCGAGAACCTTATAAAGCATGGTTGTCCCTTTTATATTCTCCTTCTGGTAACACTTACTTAAAAGCAGTTCAGCTTTCAATAACCTACCCTTGACCACCGGCAAGTGAAAATAAACATAACTTTGCATTACCTTTCCACCGTTATCATGACCGCAACGCAAATATTTTCTTCCGCCAAGCCTGGCAGTAGGATGTCCCGCCATTACACAAGCATCCGCTGCTGATTTTATTTTGCAAGTAAAATCACCCGCTGCCAGATAAGCAGAACAAGTTACCAATAGCAGACATGTAATCAGATTTTTGTATATCATATTAAAATAATGCTTTCTATAAATCATTTATTATTTGCCAAGAACTTTGTGCCAGTCCGTGTACTGAAACCATGGGGCTAAATTATGCATTCCCGATGAGCTGTCACCAAGTACTGTCAAGTTTTCACCATTAACATGACCATCCGCGAAAAGGGTATTGCATCGTTTTGTCTTGTGATAATCCGCCAAAGCAAAAGTATGGCCCTGCCCGGGATATCTGTTATTAACATTTGGATAATACGAATTAGCCACATTCAACGCGTGTTCCGACTCCGCCAGGTAAAGCGATCTTGAAGCCTGCTTGAGACTGGATACTTTAGCTCCATAGAACCTTCCCCCGTAAGTCGCACTGGCCGGTCCCGTCCCGACATTGTACAACGCGTTATTAATTCCGTAACTAATAGTGGCCCAGTTTATCGAATATTTTGTCATGGGATTGCCATTATACCACACAACATCTGAGGGGCATCGGTAGAGCTCATTGAGAACATTGGCTGCCGGATCAAACTGCATGCAATAAGGTGCTATGGCATACGGCCAGCACTGATTAATGCTGTCAGAAGCCTGAAATGCCGGAACAAAGTCATTGTTGTCATTCGAGTATAATATTGTCGCAGTACCAAGTTGTTTTAAATTCGCCGCACATTTAATTCCTCTGGCTTTTTCCCTTGCCTGATTCAGGGCCGGCAAAAGCATACTGGCAAGAATAGCTATGATTGCAATTACAACCAGCAATTCAATTAAAGTAAAACTTTTTTCCTTTTTCATTGTTCTTTTTCCTTTTCATGTATTTTTTAACTTAAGTTCTGATAATTAATTCCGGCTTAATTAGAACCTCCTTGTCGCTTATTTGATTGGTTAAAAGTTTTATCGCTGTTTCGGCAATTATTTCTTCATGGACACAAACGGACGAGAAATTACATTCTTTTGAATGAGGCGTATTATAAAAACCGATTACATCAATCGGTTTGTCACAAGATTTTAAAACCGGCAACACTTCATATCGCATATAAGCGTCATTATAAGAAAAAACAGCATCAGGAGGATTCTCCCCGGACATTAATTCACATAAAGTTTCCTGAAGCGGAGCGCCATGCAACAGTTTCCAGAATACCTCTTCATTAAAGTTTATTTCTGATTGCCTGACTACTTCCAGTATCCCTCCTAGTACCTGAGCCTGAAGAGAGCTCCATGGTCCGGCATAACTTCTTTCAGGCATTGCAAGTTGAACAAAACTCCTGTGACCTTTTTTAATAAAATACTCGGCAATCATTCTTCCGACAGCATGAAAATCAATAAGCGCATATTTTGCATTAAGCAGCCTTTCATGATAATGATATTTATTAATAAAAACCAGGTTTGTAAAAGAATCCGCATGCTCTTTTAAAAACGCATAGGGAGTATGAGTGCTGCCATCGATAATATATCCATAAGGCGGCGCCTGCTCAGAACACAAAGTATTCAGAAAGGTTGTGACACTGGTATCATCATAGATCAAATCCCCATTTATCAATACCGGAAATAACTTATGTTTGGAAAAACCTCTAGCAATATTTCTGGAAATATCACGATAAACATCTCCTTTGCTAAGCATAACCATTCCCACCGCATTACTTGTCTTACGGCCTTCCGAGTCATCAGTTATAACAATAGTTCCCCTACGTGGTGCGCGTTCCAGCAAACCTTCTTTTACCAATGCTTTGAGACCTGCAGCAACAGTATGCCTATTAACACTGTATTTTTTTGCCAATTCCTCATCTGTCAACAGGCGCTCTCCATTTTTCAAAGTTCCGCTATTGATCAGCTCCCTGATATGGTCAGCGATCTGAATATGCTTTGGTTTACTGCTAAGTATTTCCTGCATTGTATATTCTTCCCGACTAATAAGTCTAATAATTTTATATTAACTATACAAATATTATACAATTATAAATAAAAAAGTCAATGCCACATTAGAAAAATTATAATAAAAAATTTTTACCCCCCAAAATATTAAACTTAAGTTATTTGATTACAGTTATTTACATTTTATTTATAATCTTACTGTCTGACTATTTGACAAATCAACTTTCAGCATATATATTATCTTCAAATCACCAAATTGGGAGGCTTGAACAATGGAATCGCGAATGAAACTCAAAGGAGAAGGCTGCTATTATCACCTGTATAACCGGATTGGCTGCTGCAAAGGCGAACACCCATTCTCCGAGATCGATAAGGAATACGGCTTCCGACTGCTGCAAAATCTATGCGATTACTTTCTGATCGAGGTCATTTCGGCCGCCTGGATGGGCAATCATTTCCACCTCGTGGTCTACGCTCCCGGGCCGAATGAACTACCGCCACTTGAGTCCATCGTCAACCGGCATAACAATTATTACAAATCAATGAAAACAACATCGAAATTCGCCCCGAAAAATCCGGTAATCAGCCTCGAAAATGCAGCTTTATGCAAAGAAATCTCCCTCAAAATGATCGATATAAGCCGTTTTATGTCGGCCTACCAACGACGCTTTTCCTGCGTATATAATGAGACTCGCGACCGGACCGGACAACTCTGGGGTAGACGTTTCAAAAGCACAATCCTCGATAAGGTCAATGCCCTGGCCGCATGCGTCACCTATGTTGAACTCAACCCGGTACGCGCCGGCTTGAAACAAGATCCGGGTGAATACAGTTTTTCGACCTGGGGGCGCTACTGCAAAAGCGGCCGACACATGTTTTATGGGAATTTTGTCAAACATATGAAACCGAATATCACGACCGGCGACACCTCGAAATGGACCGACAAAGAGCTGTTTGCGTTCTTCCGGGGCGAACTGGCGCGAATAGTCGCGGCTGAGTCCGGTGCTTCCAGCGAAGAAATCTATGCCGCCCGCGATAAAGCCCGCCAGAAAGAATCGATGCACGTCCTTTTCCTGCGTCGCACCAGACACTTTACCGATGGCGTAATTCTGGGTTCCAAAATATTCATCCGCGAAACCGGAAGTCTATTTAAAGACCCAGAGCGAATACGCAAAAAACAACTCGCACGAGGACGCAGTCTCTCCGGCACCGCCCTGTATTGCTTCCGCAAACTAATAAACTCTTCCTGAGTCTTCTGCATCCATTTAACTATTAAGCCCCAAATATGCTTACACATCAAAATTCAGTTCATCGTCGTTTGCAACGCTGATAAACATTTCGCCGTATTTGATCAGTTTTATCGCGTATTCTGCCGGATCGCCAACCTCTTCCGGGTTATCTATTTCCTTGTCGGGATTATCCCGCAGTTCAGTCCCCGCCTGTATCCAGCGTTCACCGAATGCACGGATAACCTCACGGATCGACTCTGACGAAGAGCCGATAAAGTGATCGGTCTGCAATTTATTATGCATGATCCAAACGGTTGATCCATCGTCGGAAGTAGATCCAGCTTTCCAAATTGAAATATAAGGGATAGCCAACCATTGCAGGTAAATCTGTCCACTATACGGAACTTGATACTGACTTAGATAGTTCAATATGATCGAAAACTGCCGGTCACTCCATTCCTCTTCAGGCGTAGGAGGCTTAAAGGTTTCATTTTTACTTAACATATCATTTTTCTCCTGAATTTATTTTGAAGGACAATCTTTGGAGCAACTTGAACAAGTCCCTCCGCAACCAGTCAACCCGGCTAAATGCTCAAGTGACAGTTCCAGCAAATCACCCTTATTAAACCGCTCAATATTATCGTAACAAATTGTATCCGGAGCATAATACATCGTTAAACTGCTCCGTTTGGTTAAAACGGAAAACGCTGCCGGTTTCATTGTCTTTGTGATTATAGAGTCAACTCCATCTGCGATTATGGCCCCGAGAGCATTTTCGTAATTGCGGTCGTCTATCACCGTCACTGCCGAGTTTATGCAGTCGTAAATCAAATACAGATGGGTTGAATCAAAATCGTCGTTAACCTGACTATTCAAGCCATTATCACATTTTATGGGGATACAAATTTTCATATTTATCACGTAATCCTTTTGAAAGCAAACCGATGAGCGTCAATTCGCATTTTTTCCAACTTGTACCTTACCATACGTCCGGTAATACCAAGTTCACGGGCAACCGCGCTGACATTACCGTTGTTGCGCTTAAGCGAATCGGTTATCAGGTCTTTTTCCATTATCTCTATTTTCTGTTTCAATGATCCCGGAGCGGACATATCCATTTCCCGCGGCATCTGTAGAGTTTCAGGCAAATTATGCCCGTGAACAACTTTATTCGTACTCAAAAGCACCGCGTGTTCAATACAGTTTTCCAATTCCCGCACATTGCCGGGCCAATTATAGGCGCACAACATATTGATCGCGGTAGTGGAAATCCGGTCTACATCCTTGCCCATTTGTTTGGAATATTTTTTGACGAAATGATTGCTCAGTAACAAAATATCGGATTTACGCTCCCGTAGCGGAGGCAGATAAATCGGGAAAACATTGATCCGATAATACAAATCCTGCCGGAATGAGTTATCCTTAATAGCTTCTTCAAGGTTGCGATTGGTCGCGGTAATAATCCTGACGTCGGCCTTCATCGTCTGACTGCTGCCGACTCTTTCATACTGCTTTTCCTGGATTACCCGGAGTAGTTTAACCTGAACCTGCGGCGTAAAATCACCTATTTCATCCAGGAATAGAGTTCCGCCTTCAGCCTCTTCAATCCGGCCTATGCGTTTATAATTGGCTCCGGTAAAAGCGCCCTTTTCGTGGCCGAAGAGTTCACTCTCCAGAAGATTTTCATTAAGAGCAGCACAATTAACCCTGACAAACGGTTTATCCGACCTGGAACTATTATAATGAATAGCCGAAGCCACCAATTCTTTACCTGTACCGGATTCTCCGCGGATCAATACCGTCGTATCAACCGCCGCCACCTGATGAATCCGGGTAAAGACATCACGCATAGAGTTTGAATCCCCAATGATGTTCTCAGGCTGAAACTTATCCTTCAACGCCTTTTTCAAACGGGTATTTTCAAACTCGAGAGCCTCTCGTTCCATCTGAGCCATACGCCGATTATGGACGTCGTGAGCGATCAAGCCGGCGACAATACTGAGAAACTGTTCATTTTCTTTCAGGCAGTCAAGCGGCTGAAAATAAAGGTCGACCGCCAGGGTTCCGACCGTCTGTTTATTCAACAGGATAGGCACACAAATAAAACTGGTTACCGCCCGATCTTTACTGGGACGCGAATAGATCCTTGCTTTAAAACGAGGTTCTTCCGACACCTTTGGAACGATCATGGATTCACCGGTTTCCAGCACCTGGCCAATAATACCTTCGCCCTTGCGGTATACCGCGCCTATATTGCTCTCATCCATTTCTTCTTTGAGAGCTCCGACTATCAGCGCCTCTTTGTCACTGTCGACCAACATAATCGAGCCGCGTGACATGCCGCAATCATGTTCGAGAATATCCAGTATCTTCCGAAACATTTCCGCCTGCCCGGTCAACGCGACCATCAAGCTTGATATTTCATGAAGAACCTTCAAATGCGTCAAGTGGTCGCACCCGCCCCCTCCGGATGGACAACTGAAACTGTATTTCATATTTAACTATACCCTTTTTTTTTGCCTTTTCTGATACTAGACTTTTTTCAAAATCTAAACCAATTCAGAATTATTACTAGCAATTAACATGCCTTAAAATGAAAAACCAATCATAATAAGCTCATAACAAGTAACATAAAAACATAATATCATAATGTATCTAATATAATATAATACAAAAAAGTAATTATTTGCAACAATAAACACAATTTTGCAAAAATAAATCATACTGAAGATAAAATTGTGATATCAGAAATGGACGAAAAGAATATAATTGCTTATAAATAAAAAAGCGGCGGAACAATGTCCACCGCAAAATCAACAACTAAACTGAATTACTCATAAAAAATGAACCGGTTACCAGATAAGTTTATGAGGCTGGCCTTTTTTCAGGGGGTCGACGAATTTTTTATTATTCCGCCCCAGCCAGATATCCGGCAAGTCGCTTTCAACTTTCAATAAAGCGGTCAAAGCGTATGAAGAACAGCGGGTGTTCATGCAATTTTCCCCTGCCTGTGGCAAATCGCTGTTGACCTCGGATTTACCGCGGAACGCACCGTCAAGCTTAGTGTCGCCGGTATCGAGAAACTGCATGTCCAGCAGGATGTCCAACGCTTTATCGCGGGCAGCCAATAACTTTTCGTCATTATAGAATAAACCAAGGTCGTGAAAGTACATCAGTGAAACCGGAACACCTGACCAGTGTCCGGAAAATCCCGCTTCAGAATCGAGTGAATTAGCCAGCCAGAGCGCGAAACGACGGGCGGCTTCACGATATTTTTCATCTTCAAAGATGTCCGAGGCAGCCTGGAGCATCGCGTTGCCAAAGTCGTCGTTGAAACTATGCATACCTGGGGCGACATTTGCCTGTTTAGCCTCGGCGGTGTTTTTCCAGGTAAAGATGTCAAACTGCTGATTAATGCTGCCGTCTTCGCAAATGAAATATTTCAAGTAATTTTCGGCAATAGGACGCAGTCCTTCCGCGATATACTTCGGTTCGCCGCAGGCCATGAACAAATCATGATAAAACAAGCCGGTACCTGACTGGAACGCGCCACGCGCGTAAAAGTCATCAAGTTTAGGGTCCATATAGCAGGCATAGCGCGGCCAGCCCTCGCACATACAATAACGCAGATGGAAATCCCCGAACAGCATGGCTCGTTCGAGGTATTCAGATTTTCCGGTAAAATTATAGAGCCAGACCAATGCCCACGCTCCGCTTGTAGCGTCTCGCGGAGCGAATTCAATGCTTTGCGGCGTCAGTTCACGGATCACTCCGTAATAACGGCTGCGCTGATCCAACACCTGCAAACTCATAATATAATGACCGGCGAATTCCGCCGCTTCCAAATATTTTTGTTCACCGGTCCGGCGGTAAGTTGCCAGCAGACTCATCAGAAAAGCCCCGGTTTGCCAGTTGCCGGTCAACACGGTTTTCCCGGTCGCCTGATCATAACTGCGGATTGTCCTTCCCCGATTGGCATCATCACGGTCACGAACCTGATTCAAGACGAAATAATCGGCGCATTTGACAGCGCGCTCCAGTAATAATTGCTTATCCATAAAAATCTTCCGTTAAATTATTTTTCCACAACAATTATACTGTAACGGCCAAACTCATTGGGGTCAACAGAAGCAATATGGCAATTCCCGACTTTTTTTATTTGCAAAGGCTTTGCGTTCTTAAAATCAGGCGAGATCATTTTGGCTGACTTAATACTGCTTAATCCGCGCAAAATAACTTCAACCGGTTTACCGCCGTTACGCGATGCAAACGATTTGAAACGACACACAGCATTGCCGCCCTTACGCGGATCGGGTATTGTTTCCCCCGGCTCAAAACCGTCGAATGAATCAAGGATATGGATTGTCCGCTTATACCTGCCGTTGAAATCACCGTCAGTATCGTAAGCATTAACCATGACTTTTGACGGCAATCCCCTTACTTCAACCAGTCGTTGATCATTCAGGATATTAGCAACCAGTCCGGCAAACTGCTTGCGTCCAGCCGCATCAAAAGTCGGATTATATCGGGGCTTTTTCTGAGATTCGGCATTATAGAGAGAGGTTCCCAGGCGGCCTGTAAAGTAGTAAACCTGTCCTTTTCCGAACTTATTATAGATCAGCGCCGGGCCGACTCCTTTAATATCGGCAAGGACTTGCGCGCCTTTGGCCGGTTTAACCCGAAGCAGCCCGTTCGGGTACTTGTAAGTTCCGGCCGGCACACCATTAATTGCCTGTTTTAATGAAAAACTTTTCGGACCATTAATCCATTTGGGACGCCACGAAATCCCCAAAAGCTGCATCATCGCGTTATTGAATTTCTTTTTACCGAACGGATCATTGGCGGCGCATTCGCCAACCGCAATCACAGTACCTCCGTCAGCAACAAACCTCTTCAGGTTTGCGGCCATAGTCCCGGAAAGAAAGAACGCGGACGGGATAACAATCACTTTAAACCTTTTAAGGTGTTTGACATCATTCAAGTGCCATCGAATCAGCTGATCACTTAACACATGTTCCTGCGCCAGTGCTTCACTGATCCCACTCCAATTGTCATAAGCAATCCGGGGCTCGGTGTAAAAATCACGGGTCCATTCCGGAAAATATATTCCGACATCAGAAATTAACTTCGGTTTGATCAGGTCCTTTTCATAACCGCTTTCCCATTTAAACCACTGCGGTTCAGCCTGATAATCCCGCATCCACAAACGGAAGCCCATCGTCAGGCATTGAGCCCATATATAGAATTGCTCAGAATTTTCAACCTGCCAGCGACGCGGATAGCCCAGCGCATAGGAACAGGGCCAGCCGTTAGCCTCGCCGTTCGCGTTGTACAATTGCATTTCCCGGTAATATTTGGGCCAGTAAGTCGTAGTCAGAAAACCGGCGCGTTTACCGTACTTGCAGTGTCCTTCCTCCATTTCCAGAAATCCCCAGTTCCAACCGCTGAGCCAATTCTGACTGCCCATGGCCCAGATCCGCCGATGATATTTGGAAATACCGGCAAGACAACCGGACAGCATCATTTCCGGATTCTCTTTGCGCAGTTGTTCCAGTAACGACTGATAAAAGTCACCACCTGAATCATAGCGGAACTGGATATACTCGCGCCAATGCGGATCGCTGTATTTAATCGGCGGTTTCGGGTAATCACGTCCATAAAGCTGTTTAAACTTTTTCCACGAGCCGCCCTTGCTGCCGCAGGAATAAATGCTAGGAAGCCATTCTACCTCATCAGTCATCCAGCCGTCAATTTTCATTCGCCGCACATATTCCGCCATTCGACTGAAAATCAGTTTGCGAAATTCCGGATGATTCATATCCATGAAACAGGCGTCTCCGTAAGCTGTGCCTTTTTTCCGCAAATCAATTTTTCCGGTATTCAGATTGAGCGTGACCCATTCCCGGTATTTCGGATTATCCAGCGCCGCGATCGGGACAAAAGTACTGGTCGTGTGATGAAAAAGCTTCATTCCCGCGTCTTTGATAACTTTTGAATAAATTTCATCGCGTTCCCACTGAATCCGACGCTGCCATTGAGCTTTACTCGTTGACTTCACATCCGGCAGAAACTGCAGGGAACCATGATCCATGATCGTGTTAACGCCCTGTTTTTTCAGTTCGGAAATCTGTTTTTCCAATTGCTCTTTGCTGAATTTTCCTTTACGCGGAACCTGGCTGACGCTGACCATCCGGATTTTGTATACCCACTCCGGATGTCTTGCATCGGATTGAGCGTTGACTGAACAACTAACGGCAAGCAGCGCCGCAGGAATTATAATTTTACTTTTCATCAATTAACCTTTATTTTATATGTTTATCTGTTTGTCGCGTGCCAAAAGGTTTCACCGGTTTCCCAGTACGTATTAAACGGCGAGACCCGATAGCAATTGTAGTCGGTTGTATATGTTTCATACGGCCCGGTTATCCCGGTCCGGAAATTCTCGGCGTGGCCATCGGCAAACAAAGTATTAAGACTACCGTCATGCCTGGAACCAAGCTGTCCCTTTCCTGAACCCAGATTGACATAGCCCAACAGCCACCAGCTGCCGCGAAAATCAGTTGATCCGGCATAATAGGAATCAGCGGTTATCACCGTTTTACTTGGCGTGGAAAAACGAGCCAGCTTGGGAATCGCCGCGAGAACCCCGTTAACCGATTTTGCAAAAGAATAATTCATACCG
Organism: Victivallales bacterium; assembly: GCA_963676655.2. Classification (GTDB taxonomy): domain Bacteria; phylum Verrucomicrobiota; class Lentisphaeria; order Victivallales; family Victivallaceae. Next base: position 560,516 of record CAXXKX010000005.1, read on the forward strand.
TAAGCGGGGTATTTAAACGTTGCGGAGTTGACTTTATCTTTGGCATTGTTTGTAGCGGAATGGTTCCACCATTTTTCATGTCCCGGATTATGAATTGAAGGACACCAGAATACCGAACCGGGAATTCCTGATTCACGGATAATATTAGCTTCCCAGTAATTGTAATAAATGGTATTTGTGTAGTAGTAAGGCGGCAACTGGCTGTCATAGTTGTCCGCATATAAAACAATACCTGTTCCCACCTGTTTAAGATTGTTGACGCATTTTATGCTTTTAGCTTTTTCCCTGGCCTTGTTAAGCGCCGGCAGCAACATGCTGGCAAGAATCGCAATAATAGCAATCACCACAAGCAACTCTATAAGCGTGAATAATTTCGAGCTTTTTCCGTCCATAATTAATTCTCCTTGTTTTTGGGTTGAATCAGTTTATTACTGAATTAATTTACCATATCTCGAATCCGTGAAAATTTTTCCGGATTAGTGTTTTTTATTCCATATTCAATCCTCTGTAATTATCAAATCTTATACTTGTGAAAATATCCTGTTGTTATTTCAAATCTTTTAAGCAGCCGGCAGTATTGATCAATAAAATATAATCACTGTATCTCCGCTCCAACTGAATATACTAATTTTAAAGGAGCTAAAAGTTTCTCTGCTACTCCTTCAACCATCGTCTTTTTAAAACATATTTTTTTCTGTGAATGAAGTAAACGCAATATTTCATATGCCATCATATCTTTTTGTGGAGCCATGTCCACCGGCCAAAGGTTTGCGGTCGCGTCTTTAAACTCTTGAATACAATGCCCCTTATTATCTGTTAAGATTGATTCAATTATTTTATAACCTTTCGCCATAGGGAAAATATCCGCGACAGGACCAGTCGCATCCGGAATGGGATAAACCTCAAATGAGCCCTTCTGAAATTTCATCACGCTTCTGATTGGCGCCGGAATTATTGAATCCAGTTCATCCGGGAAGGCCAAAGCAGTCGTACTTAAAAAAGTCTCATTTGATTTCCTTCCAATCATGAGCGGCTGATTAAACCTTACAGCATGGATGCAAGCCGGTTCATCAGCACATAACAGTAATCCGACAATTTCCGCTGGAAATTCAGCGGAAGCCTTTAATAACGCTTCATTACAATCAGATGAGACTTTCCGCAAATGGTCTACCCAAAGACACATAACTTCACTGCGATGCACACTGGAACCATCATCAAATGAACTCATATTCGACACGGCTTCAGGCACTCTGGTGCGAAATCCATAGCCATTTTGCAGAAGATCATGCATTATTGCTCTTTCGTGGGCTTCATCTTTATAGAAATCCCCCATATGTCCATTGAGAACATAAGCCATATCCTCAGAAGGGTTGAGAAACGGGTGCGCCCATTCCACGTTGCCATAACCTTTGCTTCTGGAATGAATTATACCGATCGAACCGGGTAATTCCAGCGCATCGGTTTGCGTCAACAACTCCTTAAGCGCTCCAATGACTTTGCGCCAATATAATTTCCCTTCATGGATCGTAGCAATCCCGGTGTAAAATCCTCCGGCAAAGCCTTCCTGGGATTTTAACATTTCTATTAAAATTGGCGCGGCCCGTTCCGCCCCGATATATCCTGCTAAATTACACATTGTTTTCCTTATATTTCTCAACGATCCCGGAATTTTATTTTTTTAAGTAAAAGATATTGCTTGCGATTCTTTCATAACCAAGCTTTTCATAGATTTTCTGTGCGGCAATATCACAAGTCAAAGTTTGAACCGAAAAACGGGTATAACCATCTTCCGCCATACGTCTGGCAATTTCGCGCTGCATTGCCTTGCCGATGCCCTGCCCCTGGTAATCAGGATGGACAGCGTTATTACCGATTTTAGCGATTTTCTTTTCTTCATCATAAATTATAGTAGCGTAGCCAACCACAATTCCATCTTTTTCACAAACAATAGTTAAATTCAGATTAGTACTGAACTGATTCTTTATTTCCCTGTTCTTGTAAACATGCCATGGCGTACCATTCAGTTCCTCGCCAAAGAAATCCTCCTCCATTCTGGATGTACTGACTGGAGCAAAGGCGAATCTGGTAATTTCCTGTGCGGCCTCAAGGTCTTCGTAACGGGCCGGACGGATTATTAAGCCGTTTTCTTTTATATAAGGATAAAATGGCTTGGCATTGGCCAGTTTTTCGATGAATCGGCTGATATATTCAAAGTAAAACGCGCATTTGTCAAAACTCCATTTATCTTTTGTATCATCCGGCGAATGATACCACGGACGCGGATGCAGAACCGCATCCGTAAACCAGACAAATGGCACGCCATTCTTAGCGGCAACCCCATTGTCGCAACCAAAAGTTTTCCATGCAGTTAATTGATAGTTGTTCCGGGTTTGTCCGTCAAAAAGTAAATCGGCAAATGGCTTATTGCCACGGTAACAAATCTGAGGAATACCGAGTATGTTGCCTATATCATCAATCTCGACGTGCGCGATACAAGTATCAAGTTTATCTTTAAAATCATGGTAAAATGCTTTTGCACCGCCTCCGCAGCCATCCAGTCCGCCATTTTCCTCGCTTCCGGTGGAAACAAAATAAATTGTTGCGGGAAATTGTTTACCGGCAAAACATTGGGCTAATTCGACCAACATCGCGGTACCGCCGCCATTATCCAGAGCGCCGGGATCGTAGGCTGCACTATCATGATGAGCAGTAACCGCCATCCAAAACGGCCCGGTTCCCGGAAGAACGGCAATGACATTTTGCGATTCATTTTTGCGTGGATTATCGCACCAGTCGACTTTCAGGCGAGCCAGACTTCCGGCTAAACGTACCAAGTCGTTGCCGGCCTCCCATGCAACTGCAACTATCGGCATTTTACTGATTTGATCAAACCTGATTGATTTTGTTGCAATAATCTCCTTTTGTGAACTGATTACAATCAATCCGCACATGCCTTCAGCTTCAATCTTCAGCAAAAAATCTAAGCGCTCAACGAAATCTTCGCTGGCGAATAAAATTCCGATTTTGCCTTTGACTTTATCCGCCAGATGAAACGGGTCAGAACAATTCCCCAGATAAACCAATTCACCGGACACCTCTCCGGAAACGGAAAATTGCGATGGCAGCGCAAAAAAACTTTTGCCGTTAACTTCAAGAGAAGCGTCTGTAGCATTATGGGACGCACTGGTGAAAGTTTTTATTTGGGAATCATAACCGAAACCTTTAAATTTCGTATTGATGAATTCCGCCGCTTCCAACTCTTTCCAGCTCCCTGGAGCACGAGGCCCAATTGCTAAAAGCTCATCCAAAATATCTTCATATTTCTTTTTTGACATTGCTTATATTCCATCATTAATTCAAGTATATTTAATCAACTGCGGCTCAACGAGTATCTCCCGTTTTGACATATCGTCTCCAAGCAGAATTTCCACTGCCCGGCGTCCAACTTCGTCCAAAGGGTGGTCCACCGTGTCAAACGGATGATCCAGAAAATGCAGAAACTCACGATTGTCAAAGCCGACAACTCTAATATCATCCCGTCCGGCCGCACCCAGATCCCGGGTGGCTTTATATGCACACTTGTCACTCCAGCAGAATATCGCATCAGGAGGTTCCGGAAGTTTTAATAAATAATCAACACCGGGATATCCGTCAATCTCTCTACTGAGGACATAAAGTTCCGGATCGTATATTTTATTTTCAAGCAGCTTATGCTGCCAGCCGCCAAACATTCTACAACCAACAGATGAAGGCGAATCACTTCCCATATGAGCAATCCTGCAACAACCAGTATCGATTAAATAGTCAACCACTTTTTCAGCTCCGAGCGCATGGTCGACAGTTACCCGCGGACAATTCCTTTTCCCTTCATGATCAACTATCATCACAACTTTTCGTCCTTCGGAAATCATTGCATCAATTTTTTTCAAATATGCCGGGTCGGAGCGGTGAGACGCGATAATTCCGTCCACATTGTTCTGCTCCAGTTGTTTCAACGCGGTAACTCCGTCAATTTGATCGTCAAACAAATCCAAAACCATCATTGTTTTGTTGAATCCCATGGCAGTTCTCGAAAGTCCTTTGAAAAGACGATATATCAAATCTGAATTACTTTTAGGGGGAAACGCCAGGCAAACCCCGATTACATCAGTTCTGCCTATGCGCAAGTTTCGCGCCTGGCGGTGCGGCTTGTAGCCGGCTTTAACCGCATAAGCCTGGACCCGGCGAATGGTCTCATCACTCAGGTTGATCTCTTTGCCTTTTCCGTTTAAGATCCGGGAAACAGTCGCCGGGGATAATTTCATATCCGCCCCCAGGCTTTTCAAGGTCGCTTTTGTCTTCACAGTCATCTTTAAAACTTATCTTTCAATCTTACACAAACGTTTGTGTAACATTATACATGAAAACTTATAATTTGTCAACACATACTTTGCCGATTTTATCCTTTTTTGCAATATTTAAAAAGTTATAGTTGACATATTCAAAAACATCACGTATAATCAATACCGGTAACTACCGGTATTGTTTTTTGAATAAAAATGAGCTTAAAAATTAATGAATGTTAGTGCGGACAATCAAGATTTTCTCTACCAACAGGTTCAAAACTGGTTGAAACAGCAAATAAAGCTGGGAAAACTGAAACCAGGAAGCCGCCTGCCCGGAGAACGCAGTCTGGCGGAACAACTGAAGATCAGCCGGACAACCACCCGGTTGGCCTTGCAGAAACTGGAAGCAGCCGGCACCATCAACCGCATTCCATCAAAAGGCGCATTTATCAGTACCAAAGCCAACCAACGAAAACTGCGTCTGGCTCTACTTTATCCGGAAACAGATATTTCCTTGAAAAATCTGCATTACGCCAATTGGACCGCATCGAGTGAAATGCAGCGCGGGGCGCTAAGCGCCTGCAGCGCCAACAATGCCACTCTGACTTTTCAGCATGTTCCGGAAAGTAATTCATCAACAGATTTAGCAAAAAGTATAATAAAAGAATACGACGGTGCGATATTTATTGGGCACCAGTTGGATGAACTGAAAAAGAAACTGGCAAATTTTGACTTCCAGTTTTTCAATATAGGGGACTTCACATGTAACAGTGTGGAATATGACCGCCAGGAAATATGCGAAATTGCAGCAAAATACCTTTATAATTGCGGCTGCAGACAAGTATTTTTACCTTCAGCCCACACTTCCGACAACGCATTCAATGATAAACTGGAAATTTTTAAACGTTTTTTTGATATTCAACCATCAAATATTATCAATTGTGACGTTACTGAGGACGGAAGCCTGGAACGACTCAGAGCGGCTTTTCCAACTGATGATAAATCGGCCCTGCCCGACGTTTTTTTCTGTACCACAACAGTTATCCCGTTTGCCCTGCTGCGGCTGGCCAAAGAACGCAACTGGAACGTGCCGAATGATTTCATGATCATGGGCTACGCCAACAATATGGACATCCGTCCAACTGAACCAACTTTGACCTATATCAAGGTTCCCTATTTTGAAATGGGCCGGACCGGAACCGAAATACTCATCCGGAGTATCGTCAACTGTATCCCGACTCCGGAGCGGGAATATGTCTCAGCAGAATTGATTATTGGAAATACAACTCGCAAAAAAAACAAATAATAAACGGAGAAGAGAAATGAAAAAAATCAAAAACTTCACATTGATCGAATTGCTCGTTGTGATCGCGATCATTGCAATCCTCGCCAGTATGCTGCTTCCGGCACTGAACAAAGCCAGAGACAAAGCCAAGGCAATCAGTTGCGTCAATAATCTGAAGCAGCTGGGTACCGCAGGTCAAATGTATACCAACGATTATGACGGCCACGTCCCGTATTTCAAGCGGGCCGGGACCAGCAACTATTGGTATGAAGCTCCTGCGGAAGGTTGGGCGGCACTTTATTTAGGAGACAAACTGCGGCAAAAAATAATCAAATGCCCATGTGACTACAATGTCGCCACCATAACATCCAGCTCAAGTCAGCGAAATTGGCACAGTTATATTTGCAACGCCTATCAGCTTCTTGGTGGAGCTTACGGACGAAAAATTCAGAAAAACCCGGGATTTCCATTATTTATGGACTTTAACTTTGCCCTGGGCACTACTTTAGGCTCGGTCGGCCCGGGTTCCTGCGACCGGAGTCATATTCCTCCGGGTTCGCGTATCGGTTACGAACACGGCGACAGGACCAATACCCTGTTTGACGATGGTCATGTCAAACCGCTAACCGCCAACGAACTGTACATAATGGCCTATCCGCCATCCGGTCAACCAAGCAAATTCGATCCGAGATATTGAGGCTTGACATGCTGAAAGAACTACTTCTTACCATAGCCCTTTTTGTGTCTGCCGGCCTGTTCGCCGATACCTGTATCATCGCCAAAGACGGCAAACCGGCGGTTGGCATAGTCATCCCGAAAGACGCCGGCGGCCCGGTCAAATTTGCCGCCACCGAGCTTAAAAAGTATCTGGATAAGATGACCGGAGCTGATTTCAAAATTGTGACCGGCACCACCGGAAAAGCTATCTACCTGGGACAGGCTTCAGGGATTAACACTGACAAGGTGGAGCGCGACGCTTACGTCATAAAGACTGATAAAGGCAACCTTTATATCGCCGGTAAAGACGACAAACTCCCGGCTGATATTCCGGCTAAGTTGAAAGAAGTCGACAAGGCTTCATTCAACACCAGAAGGAAACTAATGAACCGGGCCGAATGGCGGTTTCAGCGTGGAACGCTGTACGGAGTCTACCGGCTGCTGGAACAACTTGGAGTGCGCTGGTTTACCATCGGTCCTAAAGGTGAACGCGTACCAAAAGAAAAAAATATCTCTTTCAGCGGAGAAATAATGGAAACCCCCTGGTTCAAGACCAGAATAATCGGTTCATGGGAAAATGGACCTTTTGATTACGTTCCCAATAGTAAACGCAACTATAAGCGGGATTTTTCAGAACTTAAAGCAATGAATGTAATTCCTTCTGAAAGCATTCTCTGGTATTTGCGCATGCGCGGTTCATCCAGCATGATTGCCCTGAATCACCGGCCGGCGTCACTGAACTGGAAGGGGCGCTACGGAAAAAACCACCCGGAATATTTCGCGCTGCTGTCGAACGGTCGACGCGACCTGGAACCGGACAAACCTTCGTACCGGGACCACCTCTGCTACACCAATCCCGATGTCATGAAGATTACTTTAGATGAAATAAATTTGTATAGAAGCGGAGCACCGGCCTCAAAGCTCGGGCTTTCCAAAAGGCATCTTTATTTTAACTCCGCCAATAACGGCTGGCCAACCGGAGTTTGTTCAGACAACTACTTCTCCGTGCTGCCCCATGATTCATACCGGATGTGTCAATGTCCAAACTGCAAAAAATACGCTATGCCTCAGAATACCCCCTACTCCGGCCAGTCGTCCAAGCTGATCTGGAGTTTCGTTGACCGTTGCGCAAGACAAGTCAAACAGGGTAAATACCCGGATACGAAAATTGTCTGTCTGGCCTACAGCTCATATTCCGATCCGTATCCGGGGATGCCCAAACTGCCGGACAATGTAATCGTCGGCTTCTGTTCAAGTGAACTCAAGCGTCCTTACTTTCTCCATTACAAAGACAATTTCAAGCGGTTTGAGAAACTTGCAGCGGAATGGGATGCCAAATCGGAAGGGCCGCTGGCCTTCTGGATGCACTATCTCTATCGCTGGGCACAGCCTCAACATTACGCCGTCCCGATCCACACGCCGCAAATGTATCAGGACGTGCTACAAGTCATGAAAAAACACGGTCGCTGGGCCTATATCCAGCTCAATACCGACAGTATCATGTTTGAACTGTTCAACCGCTATATGACGCTCCGGCAACTCTACAACCCGGAATTGAAATGGCAGGACATGTTCAATGATTATATTAATAAATTCTACGGTCCGAAAGCCGGTCCGATCATCAAAAAGGTTTACGATGAAATCGGTAAGCTTTCGGTAGCCCAGTTGCAGCAGCGTTCCGGCCGCAATGATATTTGGGACAAATATTACACTCCGGAATTCCTCAAAGATTGTCGCAAACAGGTAAATGAAGCGTTGAAACTGGCAAAAGGTACCGAATACGAAGACGCGGTCAAACTTTTCAGCCAGTATTATCTTGGTTTGATGGAGGACGGTCAAAAGTTTTTTGACAAAAACATCCGCCAGGTAATGAAAAAAGGTTCAGCAAAAGTCAGCTTTTGCCGTCTGCGCGGCCCGATCAAGATTGACGGCGTCATGGACGAAAAGGCCTGGGGCAAACCGATCAGGCGACTTCCCCTGTACAATAATGTCAATGGCGCTCCGACAAAATGGTCGACCAGAGTGGCCATCACCCGCAGTAAAGACATGCTGTATTTCGGGTTCATCTGCGAAGACCCGAAAACGCTGGAGCGCTCCAGTAAAAAAGGCGACCATGACGCGGTTGAAATTTTCCTCGATCCCAATCACGACCATAACAGCTACTATCAACTGTTCATAACCATGGACGGCAAGGTTACCGACGTCTATTTTGAAGGCGATGGAGAAAAAGGCAATCACGGCTGGACCAGCAACGCCAAAGTCGCGGTTAAGCGCTATAAAGACAAATGGGTAATGGAAGTGGCTATCCCGCGTAAATCATTCCCGGAAAACACCACCAATCCCAAACATCCCTGGGGGGCCAATGTCTGCCGGACAATGAGTCATCCTCCGCGTCCGGAAGACAAATTCAGTACCTGGAGCCGAATGATTCGCGGCAAGTTCCACCAACCTGACATGTTCGGACATTTCATCTTTACCAATTAAGTCTTGAAGAAGCTTAAGGCTTAAAGATTAAAGATAAAAGATGAATGCTTAAAGATCAAAGCAGTGTTACGGATTCTGTAGGGCAGCTTTCGATGAAAGGGCCGGGATGCGACAGCGTCCCACTCACGTGCTTATTCTTTAGTAGCTGATTGGCGTCAATGACTTTTTCCGACGTCAATCGCCGGTCTCATCGAGACCTGGCGCTACTGAGGACGTTCGCCATTTGCTACCGTAGTTTGCGTTCTCCGAACGCAAGTAACAATGACCGGCCCGAATACCTATTTGCCATTTGCGCTCGGAGAGCGCAAGCTACCATCTTCAGTTACTGATTGACCTTAATGACATATCTATACGTTCCCCGCCGGTCTCATCGAGACCTGGCGCTACTGGGAACGTTCGTCATTTGCTACCGTAGTTTGCGTTCTCCGAACGCAAGTAACAATGACCGGCCCGAATACCTATTTGCCATTTGCGCTCGGAGAGCGCAAGCTACCATCTTCAGTTACTGATTGACCTTAATGACATATCTATACGTTCCCCGCCGGTCTCATCGAGACTTGGCGCTACTGGAAACGTTCGTCATTTGCTACCGTAGTTTGCGTTCTCCGAACGCAAGTAACAATGACCAGCCCGAATACCTATTTGCCATTTGCGCTCGGAGAGCGCAAGCTACCATCTTCAGTTACTGATTTACCTTAATGACATATCTATACGTTCCCCGCCGGTCTCATCGAGACCTGGCGCTACCATTGCGCACCGAAAGCTTACGTGGCTATTATTTACAAATTTACAAATTTACAAATTAATATATTATTAATCATTATATCCGTTCGGGTGTTTTTGATACCATTTCCAGGCTGATTCGATAATCTTTTCGGCATCTTCAAACTGGGGTTTCCAACCCAGGACCTCTTTCGCTCGATCACTGCAGGCTATCAAGCGCGGCGGATCGCCGGCACGGCGCGGCGCAACCTCTGCCGGAATCGGATGCCCGGTCACTTTTCGGGTCGCTTCAATGATCTCTTTAACACTCAAGCCGTTACCGGTTCCAAGATTGTAATGTCCGCTGACCGGGGCGTTCAGCGCCAGCATGTGAGCCTGAGCCAAATCGATAATATGAATGTAATCACGGATACAAGTGCCGTCGGGAGTATCGTAATCGTCGCCGTAAATCATAATTTTTTCACGTTTTCCCTGCGCTACTTGCAGGATAATCGGAATAAGATGGGTTTCCGGACTGTGATCCTCGCCAAAGTTTTCCGATGCTCCGGCGGCGTTGAAATAACGCAGCGCGGCATATTGCAAGCCGTGAATCTTGTTATACCAGTGCAGAACTTTTTCAAAACAAAGCTTGGATTCCCCGTAGGGATTGATCGGCAGCTGGGTTGTCGTTTCCCGGATCGGAATCTCATCCGGTTCGCCGAAAGTGGCGGCGGTACTTGAGAAAACGATACAGCGTACTCCATATTCAACCGCGGCATCCGCCATATTGATCGCGTTACACAAATTGTTACGGAAATACTTGCCGGGATTTTCCATTGATTCGCCAACCAGGGAGAAAGCGGCAAAATGCATGATGCCTTCATAACCGCCGTCACGCACAACATTGAATAGGAATTCACGATCAGCTAAATCACCTTCAAAGAATTTCGCGCGGGGATCAACCGCGTCACGATGTCCAGTCACCAGTGAATCAAAAACGTCCACTTCGTGTCCGTGGTCCAGTAAATATTCAGTGCAGGCACTGCCGATATAACCCGCGCCGCCGCATACAAGAATCTTCATAAAACAATATCCTTTTTTGTTGTTAACCTGAACATGTAAAATACATTAAAAATCAAAAATTACAATCTGGAAAAGATAGGAATGCAAGAGCAATAAATTGACAAATCTTGTTACGCATCAATGGGAGCGCGACGCTCCAGCGCCGCAAAAAAGAGGTTGAAGTTAGCATATTGATTCTCTTATCCGGCATTAGCCGTTAATAATGTTGAATATGAATATAAAAAATGGAACAAACATTTGAATGACGACCTATGCCGCTTATTATTGCGAATAGTTAAAACTTTTCCGTTGCGGCGCTGGAGCGTCGCGCTCCCAGTTTACATCACCAACACATCAAGTTTCAAGACAACTAATTATTTTGCTCTTTATCGTCAGTCATATTTATTACCATACAGGATTCCTCCATGTTCATAATTATTTTTTATATATTCAAACATCTTTGCTAAATGATATTCATTCCTGGCAAACCGGTCCCAATATCCACGCTGCCAAAACTTTTTATTTGTTTCATTAGCGTGTACAAAAGCTTTGTCATCACACTCCCGGCATTCATTTATTTTTCTTGCTGAATATGACTTCCATGACAATACAATTTTTCGGAGTTGATAACCTTTATTCGCCTTTATCAGGACATGGACATGGTTCGGCATGACCACCCAGGATAAAAGCTCGTAACGTTCTCCATCAAAGAATTTCCAGGCGGATACAACTATTTCCGCACAGGATTTTTCACGCAGAATACAACTCCCATGCCCGGAGTCGAGCCATTCTTCGATCATTATTCGGCGTTTATCATCCATCAAATCAGGCGGAGTGAGCTCCAATTCAGCTTCAATCTGACGTAGCCTTTCTTTCGGCAAACTGTCGGCGAGCCTGTAAGTTACCATCTGGTAAATGTCTGCGATATCATAATGTGGTAAATATCCCCGATTATACCAGCCTTTGTGATCTGCATTCGTCTCATTTGATTTATTTAAATCAGACTCCATGATTATACCATTGATTTATGAGGTCTCCTGTTGTCCATTCATCTTACGCATTCCTTGGGAGCGCGACGCTCCAGCGCCGCAACGGAAAAATTTCAATCATCCACAAGAATAAAAGGCCATCATTTCAATAAGATGCCCCTATATATTTTTAACTTTTCTCACGGCTTACGCCGGGTGTGAGAATTAATATGCTAACTTCAACCTCTTTATTTGCGGCGCTGGAGCGTCGCGCTCCCAGATAACAAAATATTATTTTTTAATATATTTCTGATGCATGCGAATATAATTACTATTAAAAGTTACTGAAGTTATATCGTCATATCGTAAATTTTGCGGTTTTTCCCATTTTCCAGTTCCATCAAAATAATGAATCTTAACCGATTTCTGATTTACCCTTAATACCGGGCCGATTAAAAATTCATCATTGATCTCATCTTCAACAATCACAAAGTTCTTTAAGTTTTTCAAGCTCAAGAAGACACTTTGCCAATTTGCAAGATCAATATTCACAGGATATTCCAAGTCAGGAAAAATCCCCTCTTTTTTCATTATTCTGGAACCGTATCGGGTAGTTGGAGTAGGTTTGCACAATGCAATATCACTGTTTCTCAACACCATGTAACCGTCAAATATAAAATCTGATTCAATCGCAATCAATGTAAACGCGTCAGAGGAATTCACAATACATCCGTATAGAGAATCCATGCTTATCCCGGGACGCGTTATTTTATGTACATAATGCATTTAATTTCCCTCGCGTGCTCGATCCTTCCAATTTTTGATACTGCAATGAAACAATAGCTGGACAATTAATTCAATTGCCTTTACTAATTAACAAACAATTATAGACAACTCAAACGGTATTTTTAGCTTCTGAAATATTTCGAATGCCTCTGGTTTAATAGACAAACCAGCATGATCACAGTCTGAACTGTATCCGCAAAAAACATCAATATCAACACCTTTGTCGATCAAAGTTTTAAAATAATCGCTATATGGTTCAATTGCATTCCATAAAAAAATCAAATGATCCGTTAAATCATTACTTTCCGATAAATTAGATTTATATGTCCAAATGTCATTATTCCATTTTCGGCCAGAATTTAAATTTGCAATATCTCCCCTGTAATGACACTCGGATGGTTCAAGTCCAGTAAAGTCAGAAATTTCATCATGTAATTCAGGAGCATTTTTTACCCTCAAGCTTGCTGAATATGAAAAGTATGGTTGCCATTGATCTTTCATAATCATTCCCCTTTATTAAACATTTTTCGAATTTTATCGAACATCAAAGCAATAGGATTCCAAGTTTTATTTTGAGGCGGATATATTGTCCAACTACTTGTATAATCAACATTCTGGACACTCTCCCCTGTTGCACGAAGGTTATATACCGCTCCATGAATTCCCGGTTTTAAGTTATCCTCATCAAATGGAATGGAAAACTCTTCCCCATTATCATTTCTGTCAAAAAATATTGTCGAATCAGAAATATTGACTATCTTTCCATGAATTTGCTCTTGCTCAATTAGTTGACCATCGTTATCAACATAAGTCAATCCGACTAGAATATATTTTCCGACGTACTTGCTTCCATCGCTGTTCATATATTATTCCTGTTACGTTGACGATATATTTAAAATCCACCGATCATTTGTCATCTCAGAGTAAATATATATTCAACAAGCATCTAATCAAGCAACAATAAACAATTACCCCACAATCTGCATTGGGAGTACTTCGTCCCTGCTGAGCATTCATCTAGCGCATCCCTTGGGAGCGCGTAGCTCCTGCTGCGCATGAGAACTTATTTCATCACCAAAAGAACAAACGGCGCAGGCCGACTGCTCAATAAGATGCCCATATATATTTTCAAATTTTATCACGGCTGACGCCGGGTAAGAGAATTAATATGCTTACTTCAACCTCTTTTTTGCGCAGCTGGAGCTACGCGCTCCCATTTAATGCGCAGCTGGAGCTACGCGCTCCCAATTTTGCGCAGCTGGAGCTACGCGCTCCCAATAATTATTTCTTCTTCTTGACAACAGGCTTCTTGACAACAGGCTTCTTGACCGCAGGCTTCTTGCGATGGGTGTCAGCGCCGGGGAGGACGTATATTTCAACCGGAGCGAGTCCGGCTTCGACCATGCCGAGACGCCAGGCGGCAAACCAGCTCAGGTCGATAATCCGACCTTTGACGTTAGGTCCGTCGTCGGTAATTGTCACAACTGTTTCATTACCGTTGTTGCGGTTACGGACCCTGACTTTAGTCCCGAATGGCAGCGTTTTATGCGCGGCGGTACAGAACGGTCCCGGCAGAAAAAGTTCACCGGAAGCGGTGCGTTTGAAATAATCTCCCGGCCCGTACCAACTGGCCATGCCACGTTCGTAAAACTGATTATATCCCCAATTCCAGGGCATTAGAAAAGGCTGCTTTACCAACAGATATAAAACAATGAGGACAAACAAAGCAATCCGTCTGGCCCGGGCCGATTTGTCAAGGCGTTTTTTAAGCATGACAAACCATTTGACCGGATAGATCAAGATCAGGGCAATGACAGTTTCAATGAAACGAAAGACCGAACTGAACTTGAGCCAAACACCGTGACAAAACTCGACCTTGCCCAAGCGATGCCACAACAGCACGGCACCGCGCCCGAACAGGCATAAAATGCTCCAGACGATCAGACAGGCATAACCAAACAACTCCCAAAGTCTGGCAACGCACCAGTCAAACCATTCGAGCAGTTTAACCAATATCTTTTTTGGTTCAAATTTCATCTTTTTCGCCCCTTCTTATTTTTTTCTTTAGCTTCCTCTACAGCCTGCAACATCATCTTTTTAATCTCCGGATCAAAAGTCAATAAATATGCGGTTTGACCGGAAGAATTTTTAGCCATCGGATCAGCTCCGGCTTTTAAAAGAATCTGGACAACTTCCTTGTGTCCTTTCATACCGGCGATCATCAGCGGCGAGAAATTATCCGCCAGGGAAATATTTATATCCGCTTTCTTCAAAATCATCTTGTCAACAAGATCGACATTATTGAAGTAAACCGCCCGTTGCAACGGCATCCATCCCCGCTCATCGATCTGATTCAGATCAACCCCGGGCCGGAGAAGTTTCTTGAGTTCGTCATCTGTAAACTGTTTCGGCTCAGTCTTCAGGGAGTCAACAATATAAAAATCGGTTAATTTATTTAACAACGCAGGTTCATTAGTGAGAAATTCCCCGAGCCGGGGACCGGCAAGAAATCCTCCGGCAAAAAACATTCCGACCGCAACTAAGCTCATCCCCAAAGGGTATTTAGCGCGTTCCCAATAAATAAGAATGAAGATCAGGTTTATCGGCGGAATGAACAAACAAAGCAGAAACCACATAAATCCCGTCTTAATCCAGGCCCAGCACCACATCAATAAAGCGTATATATTGCAAATCAAGCCAGCGCATACCATGAAAAAAGCGACATAGAGAGTTAACACATTGTTCGGCATCAGCAAATATAAAAATACCCCGAGCGCAAGTACCATTAAAGAGGAATAACTGGTCAGTTGCAAAGTCAACAACGGGTAATTGATAATCGTCCGTTCTTTGGTTACATTTTTAATTTTCTTGCGACGGTATATTTTGTAACCGAGATGCTGCTTCTTTACTTTACCGGTCATGGTATTAAAAGAACAGCTTCCGCAAATAACGTCATTCTGTTTCATTTGCTTACCGCAATTAGGACATGGCTTGGTCTGCTGAACCAGCGCACTTTTCCGCGGCACGGATATATGCGCGCCGCAGCCCGGGCACACGGCCTCGCGGCCGACCCAGCGGTCTTCCGTTTCCAGCAACGCATTGCAGGTTTTGCATCTGAAGTCATAAGGCATAAAAACAATATTCCTTTAACGACCGCCTATACGCGGTTGACTGTCAATAATCAAAATTACAAAATTTTCATGACACCAAGGTCAACAGCTTTATTTTCAATTAAAGCTAACATAAATTAAATATACCACCAGACGATTGAAAATTCAATCTCAGCTCTTACGGATCTCTTTTACTTTCAGCTTAACCGCATCAGCAGCGGCTTTCAATTCATCCAGCATCGCGGAATCGGGCAGATCGCGCCCGAAACGCAATTTCAAATATAAATTAATAAAGTTCTTCATCTCAGTCGCGATATCCGGCTGCGCCTTGCTTGCGGCAACCGAGAAGTCCAACGGCGTCATCTCTCCGGTCAGAGGTACTCGATATTTTTTAGCGAACAGACGGCGCAAAGTTTCAAATTCAGCAACCGCCGCCTGCCGTGGCGGCGGCAGCTCCAGCTCGCGCAGTTTCCGGCGTCTTTTGCGCCAGTGTCGCCACAACCAGTACAGCAGCAATAAAAACACCGGTCCGCGCAGAGGATGTACCAGCAGATCAAACAACAATTCAAACAAGCCGGAAAATACCGCGACAATCGCCTTCGCGTAATAACCGTTTCTCATATCAGCCAGGACCATCCGGAGAAAGCCGCTGATCCGGTCGGTCCAGGTTTCAACAGTGCCCCATTCGCCTTTGAAGTTCGGCACCCCGTCAGGCGGAGTCGGCTCAATCAACGCCCATCTTTTTTCATCCCGCAAATAAGCTTCAACCCAGGCATGCGCGTTACCAACCCGGGTGGCGAAATAACGCTTTGACGGATGCTGATCAACACAGACAAAACCGGTTACGTAACGGGCAGGAATTCCACGCTGCCGCAACAGCAGCACGGTTGATGCGGCAAAAAGCTCGCAATGGCCCTGATCGCATTTAGTCAGGAAATTAATAACCGGGTCCACATCAAAAAGTTGATAATCGACGATTTTATATTTATAATTCTGCAAGAAATGACCGACTATCAAATTAGCAGATTTCCGGTCGCTAAGTTTCCCGGAGGCATTAGCGAAAATCTTGCTCAATACTTTATTCAACGGCTCACGAATTTTTTCAGGAACCTCCAGATACTCGGGTTTTCCGACCGGATTCGGATACTGATAAGCAAGATCGGAATTATATCCCGGCGCGTAGGCGGTATAACCTCCGTCTTTGGTCCAGTCCTCAGGCGAAATGACTCCGTCTTTCGAGGCTGTAAGCTGATCGGCAATGATGTCAAAACAGCCGGCATCGGCCGGAACCGGCAACACCTTGCTGTGAAAACTTGAGGCCGGAACGATCAAATAGGGATTTTTGCGTTTATCACCATAATACTTGTACCAGAAAGTCTTGAATGAAAGTACCCCTTCATAAGCCTTTGAGTTCAAGCGCTCAACATTTGACCCGGCACCGCCTTCCTTTACCGCTTTACCTTGAGGATTGGGATTATCCGTTGCAGTCTCCCAGGCTCCATTGCTATATTTTTCATAGGCCTGGGCCCGCAAATAACCGGGAGTCTTTGGGGTGTAGACCCGCATAACCACCTTATTGCGATTTTCCTGGTTATCGGCCCCGACCATCGTCCTTAAATCAACTTTATTAGAGAAGAACTCGTGAGTGCCCCTGCCCCGCCAGCGCGAACCGCTGCGAATAAACAGATTTTCCAGATTTCGCAATTCCTGACTATAATGATTTTTTAATTTGAGTAGACCAATCGTCCCCAGCGGCAGCATTACAATAACAAAAATTAACAATGTATTACGGAATATCCGGTACTTTGGGGACGCCTTGATCAAAGCCGCCGGAACCGCCAACCGGAAAGCAACCAGCGTCAGCGCCGCCACAATGATTATGGTTCCGATAAAATACCGCCTCAGATCAGCGAGAACAAAATTGAACATCGTCAGACGCTCGTTGACCGCGCTGCCGCCGTAGAAGTCGCCACCCATCAAAATTGTGCAAAAGGCCACTCCGGCCGCGATTCCTGGAATCCAGCCGCCAAGATTGAACATGGAAAGTATCGCGGCGGCAAAGAGCATCGTCGGCACCGACAACTGCGGACGCATCAAATAGCTGACCAGTCCGAACCGGTTAGTATTGATCGGAAAAACAAAATCAAAAAGAACCACCATAACCAGAACCGCGACAACCGAATAGATCAGGGTCCGGTCATTAAACTTTACCGGAGTCCGGCGGAAAATAGAGATAGCGACCAGAATAATGGTAATCAACGGCACATGCGGCAAATCCGCGGTTATACCGAAAAATACTGATGAAACTACCAGGAGCGCCCCGGCTGGAATCAGCAGACGTAAACTTCTTTTTTTTTCAACTACTTCCGTTTTCATCACAATATCCTCACCCGTCCTTCAAATACATCTTCGGCATTTACCAGCACTCCGCCGGGCGGAGTCTGCACCGGACTTTCCGCCGCTATCACTATCGGCTTAACGGCGACTCCGGCCTCACGCAATTCCCGGACAAAATCCTGATGCGCCTCCTCCCACTCCGGCAACAACAGAATACAACAACCAATCGCCGCGATCTCATGCATAACCTCCGCCTCAATCGAATCAATCCCGGCATCCCGGTTGAAATCGATCGCCGCAAGTACGTCCAGCAGATTATCCATACAGGCGAACCCCCGGCCGGCCTGAAAATGAAAGACCTCCGGCCCGGCGGCAAAAAGGTCGACCACATGCTCTTCACGGGTCAGAAAATCCGAAACAGAAGCGGCCAGACACAACATTGCTTCCAGCTTTTTCCGGCGTTCAGGTACAGTAAAATCAATCATAAAGGATTTACGGCGCGGAATATAAGTATCGACAATCAAAGCCACCCGGCTGATAAACTGCTCCTGAAATTCCTTGACCACGAGTTCGCCGGTTCTGGCGCTCCCGGCCCAGTGAATGTGGCGCGGATCGTCGCCGATTCGAAAATGACGACAGCTTAAAAAGTCGGTGGATTCGCCGATACGCGAGATTTTGGCCAAGCCCTCGCGCTGATACCTGGACCCCGGTGGCAACTGCAAATCAGTTAACGGGGTGAAATCGGGATATACAAGCAGTTTATCCGGCGCGCCACGGCGGCGAAAATCGTTCAGCGTGAGGGCCAACGGAAAAGGTGAAGTGGCAATGGGCGAGTATATGTTGTATGCGCCGCGACGCACGGTTCGTATTTCAGCCTGGACCGCAACCGACTCACCCGGTGGAATACACGCCACAACCGGACGTTTCTCCCAAATCAGGGAAGCATCATATTGAAACGGATCAAAAAATATCTCCCAGGCCGGAAAGAATTTGCGTTTGTTTTCAGCGGTATATTTAACCGTAATCGTACAGCCGGACCGGACCCGTTTGGGAAAACTCCGGTTGAGAATGAATTTAGGTTTAAAAATCCAGCCGACCAGATAATCTATCGCGAAAGCGGCGATCAGTCCCATCGCCATATAGATAATCGGCGAATCAGGCGCATTGGCGAATGTGCTGAATACAATTACAAAACCAGCAGCCATAACCAGCACCCGCCCCGGGGTCGTCAGAGTTCTGACATAGATTCCGTAAAGCCATGAAACAAGAATAACGGTCCGGGAACGAACTCCCGGCATAACCTCGACCTCAGGTATTTTTACCCAGTCAGGCCCGTTCAGAAAATGCTCGCGCATAACGCGATATGTCTCATATAACTTCATAGCAAACGATAAAAGGATTAAACCGGAGCCTTGATCTGCTTGACCAGATCAGTGACAATTGCCTGGCGTGAAACGCCGGCAAACTCCGTTTTATTTTCCAGCACCAGACGATGCGCCAAAACCGGGACCGCCATCTCACGGATATCATCC
The DNA here is from genome assembly GCA_963676655.2 of Victivallales bacterium. Classification (GTDB taxonomy): domain Bacteria; phylum Verrucomicrobiota; class Lentisphaeria; order Victivallales; family Victivallaceae. Next base: position 579,824 of record CAXXKX010000005.1, read on the forward strand.
GGAGTGACAAAATCTCGTTCGTCAAGCCAGGCTGCGGCCTGGGCGCACCGGGTAAGCGAAAGCAAGGCGCGCGGACTGGCGCCAAGCCGAATCCGGTCATCAATCCGGGAAGAACGGATCAAACGTACCGCGTAAAGCGCCACCGATTCTTCAATTCCAACCTCACGGACCTGTTCCTGAACCTCCACAATTTCATCACAATCCAGCGCCGGATCCAATTCATCCAGCGGATCGTTCTGTTTGCGCGAAAAGAGCATTGCCATTTCGTGTTCTTCTTCCGGATACCCCAGTACCAGCTGCATGGCAAAACGGTCCAGCTGAGCTTCCGGCAAAGGATAAGTTCCCTGGTATTCAATCGGGTTTTCCGTTGCCAGAACAATAAACGGCGACGGCAGCCGGGTGGTTCTGCCCTCCGTCGAAACCTGCTGTTCACTCATTGCTTCGAGCAGAGCCGACTGGGTTCGCGGCGAAGCCCGGTTGATTTCATCCGCCAGCAGAACATTGGAAAAAACCGGGCCTTCACGAAAATCAAAAGTGCCTTCGCGCGGATTGTAGATGGAGCAGCCGATGATGTCTGTCGGCAACAAGTCAGGCGTAAACTGAACCCGGTGGAAACGCCCTTTGATCAGACCGGCCAACGCCTTTGCCAAAGTGGTTTTCCCCACCCCGGGAACATCCTGCATCAAAACATTTCCGCCGGCACACAAAGCAATCGTCAACAATCTGACAGCCTCCGGCTTACCCTTGATAATCGTATTTAATTTTTCCTCAAGCGTCCTGACTTTATTAATCATTGATACTCCTTTTTTTCACGCCAACCCGTTATTCTCTTATTGTTTATGCACGCTTTTATTTTCAATATTCCAATTCCAAGGCGTTCCCATTCATTCCCATTCCCAGGGCTAATTCGCTTCAGCTCTGTCACGCATTCATTTCCTCCTTGGATGTTCCTTGTTGAATATTGGATATTGGATATTGGATATTCAATTATCCAATTCCCTGGCTCCTCTCCGTAATGACATGAATGCTTATCTCCCTCGGAAATATTTTATTTCGGCTCCCTCAAATAGGTTCCATCATCTTTATTAGAAATATTGAACCTGGCAACATACGGGACCTCTGTCCCCTGAACCAGACAGAAGAAAATACGACCATAGAAAAGATAACGTGAATTATCATCGGCAACATATTCAGCCGTCGGTTTGCCGTAAATCCGTTTAATATCCGTCAACGGCAATTTATTCTGATTGACGAAGACAAATAATTCGTCCGGAGCCTTCTTCCCGCCTACCGTAACAAACAATCCGTTCCCGACAATCTCGCAATCCAACAGCATAGCCGCCTCAATACCGGAATACTTCAAGTCAGTTTTGCTTCTCAATACCGCCAACCGGGGTTTTACACTATTGATCAGCGGGCTTAGTTTTGGCATGGAGTTATCAAGGTTCGGAGGAGAACAACCAGCCAGCAGACGCTTAAGACGTGGGACATCCTCTCCTAAAGTCATTGCGTTCTTCAACATGCACCAGGCCACCCCGGAATGGTCTTTCGACACTATTTTTTCAGCAATATCAACCAGGTCAAGAACATAGTCATAATCAAGATCAATCTTATCCCGGCCACTGCTCAAACTTGCCGCTTTTCCCTCAAACTTTTCTTCTGCGACATAATCGGTGTAGACCGAATTTATGGGAGAGGTAATCTGCATGACGATATATTTTTCAGTTTGAGGAAGAACAATATCAAAGGTGCAGGTTTTGTCTCCGGTTCCACTGCGCAGCGTTTCCCGACCATTATTAAATTTAAAGACCGCTTTCCATTGGAAACGGCGACCACCGGTCCAGAATATTTTCGTTTTGCCAAGATTCTCAAAACGGAATATCTGCACGCCTGAAGCCTTATAGGTACGACCATCCTTTTTTTCGACAACTTCAGAAGCTCCTTCCGGAGCATGCCAGGCAAATCCCCGTTCCATCAAAATATCCAAAGGCACATCATCAACGGCCCGGATATTTTTATCCAGCACGAAAAGACTGATTTTGTCCTTGTCGGCAACCGGCTTGACCAGCCCCATTCTCTTTTCCAGGTATTCCGACTTCAGCTTTATCGCCGGAGCCATGACTACCCGGAATCCCATCTCCGGGCCGGACAACCAGGGAAAAACGGCCACTTTCATATTCTTGCTGTTTTTCGAATAACCGAGAGCAAGATTGGCATTCCCTTTCAGGTTAACAACTGCAGAATCATTGAATTCAGCCACACCAAGTTTATTTACGTTCACATAATCCAGACACCATTCACGCATCAAATCGCCGGGAAGAGCTTCCCGGTCCAGCAGAGTCCCGGCCTGTATGGCGTTGCGGCCGGCCATAAATTCACGCTCGGTAGGCAAACGAACCTCCCAACCGGATTTCAGAATTCTTTTGTCTTTGGCATATTCAGTCAGCTTGCGACAAAAAACAACCGCGTCGTACCAACTAACCCTTACAACCGGTTTTTTCCCGGGCAATTTGTCGCCGGCCATCCCGGTTATTGCCTGATACTGTTCTTCTGTTATCTCAAAATGGGAGATCATATAAGGTTTATCCAATAGCACCGGCTGTTGGGGAGTATTAACCAGTACCGGAACAAAAGTCACAGAAGTCCCGGGAAACGCAAAGCCTTCACGACTCAAATCATAGTCAAACATCTGCCGGGCGAAGTCAATATAGGTAATCAGTTTTTCCGGCGCATCAGTTTTGGCTTTTTCCAGAATCGCCATTGCGTCCTTATGGTATTCTGTGCCGACATATCCAGACAGCATCCAGGCGGCAAAACATCTGGCATCAAGTGATCTTTTCGTTGATTTAACAACTATTTCCAATAAGTTCAAACGTTCTTTATTGGTTGATTTCAGGGGATACCGCATCAACGAAGATAACGCGGCAGCTTTTTCCACCGTTTCACCTTTAGAGAAATAATTAAAACAACTGAGCAGATCGCTACGTAACTTGCCGGAAGATTTTAGCTCCTGAGCTTTTCTCTGAATCTCAATTTTATTCTCAAGTAATTTAGAAAAATTGGTCAAGTCAGTCAACATCGGCTCCGATTTCTCATCTTTGATCATAATATTGATTCCGGACAGAATATCGGTAAGCGGCATACCATCGGGTTCCCGCTTGAGGAAATTAAAAATGTCTTTTTTGTAGTTATCCGGCAAAAGTTTAAAGTTTTTTGCCAAAACCACCATATTACCCGGATTCTGCTTTATCATATGCGACAAAACGTCAAGAGCAGCTTCAGCTGTCTTGTTTTTCAGGAATTCAGGAGTAATCCCCCCTGTCTGATTAACCTCGAAAACCGGCTTTTCCTCACCATCGTAACGTAAGCTGAAACTTTTTTTCCCATCAACATCGGAGAGGGCAAACGTAAAATACGGACGACTCTTGCCTGCCGCCTGAGCCAGATCAGTGCAAATTTTCCACAAATTGGAATCCCGCACTTCATGCCTGACCACAGTAGCCAAGTCATGATCTGAAATATTAATTTTATAATTCCAATAGCCCAAACCATATTCTTTATAGGCATAATGACCGTAATAACCCAGTCCGGCCAGGAATAAGATTAGAATAATGCGAAAAACCGCTTTGCGACTGATTCTGACTCCATCCACAATGCGATCATATAACTTTGTGCCGACACTGGTTTTTAAAACTTTATCAAGCGTAAAACTGTAACCACAGTCAATACAAATCTGAGCAAGTTCGGATAGCTGGGCTTTGCAGTTCGGACATTCTTTCAGGTGTTTTTGAATTTCAAAAAGACTGTTCTTAGCTTTAGGCAGGGTTCTCTTCGAATCATCCGATTTCTTATCTTCCAGACCGATGATTCTAATATCGCCAACAATTTCCGGTTTGGCGACTTTCGGCATGGACTGCGTCGGACGCTCAGTCGGGGGAACTATTCCAAGTTTATCGGCAAGCTGCCGGTCGTAATCGTCTTTTTTCTCAGGCAGTTCAAGAATGGTACAGGCTACTCCAACCTGATTCATAATCTCCTGAACAGCACGGGCCGTTTTGGGGTCCGGGTGCAACTGCCAGTCTTTCAGCTTGCGCAGACAGCGCAAACCGGCACGATGAACTTTCCGGGGATTTGACTCAAAAAGCGCCAAACCCAGCAATTCATAATGATTCGGGGAGGTTATATCCTCCCGGATATCTAATATTTTATTATAAAGATTATCACTCATAATCCTGCTATGCGTTATACAACTTCAATCCGGGATAACTGCTCTTTGAAGTCATTCAACATGTCGTTTGACAGCATATTGTTGCCGCGAACAATTTGAGCAGCCACTTCGGCACCAACGTCGGTAGCTTTGGCACTAACCTGGATTCTCCCGTTCTCCAAATACGAAAAAGTAACTTCCACCGGGCTCTCGGCCGGCAAATCCGGCGGCAGATTATCTATGAGGCAGGCACCAATCTGAACGCAAGCCTCCGGATTTACCGATTCCCCCTCCAGAATATTAATCAGGATAGACCGGGTATCGTCATCGGCCCCGGAAACAGTTCCGAAAACCGAAGTTTCCTGACACGGGATCGCCGTATTACGGGGAATTATGACATAATTCATCGGATGACCGTTTTCATCCTCAGTTTCAACCCCCAGACTGTGGGAGTTGACATTACAATGTTTCATCTCGGACAATTTATGACAAACTTCGTGGCTGAACGCGTCCTTGCCCCGGTTGCCTTTAGCGCGCAGCGCAGCCGCATATACCGCCGCACCTTGAACAACCGCCAGGTCGGCATCAAGCGAAGTATCAACCGCCTTCCCGCTCAGTCTTTCAAGCATTTCATGCACCATCGGCATCCGGCTGGAGCCGCCGACCGCGATAATGCTGACCAGATCCTCCATTTCCACATCGGCTTCCTCCATAAGCAGTTCCACCGTAGTCTCCGTCCGCAACAACAGATCGGCAGTCAACTCGCGAAAAGTTTCACGGTCAACTTTCACCCGGAGATTCTGCCCCGCGATAGTCACCGGAATATTAACTGAATTACGCTTGGACAAAGCCCGTTTGGACTGCTCTACCGATTGCGACAACTCTTGCAGGACAATATCATTTTCACGCGGATCAATGCCAACCTGGGCAATTACCTGTTCCGCAACATAATTCAACAGCCGCATGTCCCAGTCCTTACCGCCAAGATTGACGTCGCCGTCAGTAGCGATGGTGACAAACTCGAGATTTTCATTGACTTGCATCAAGGTTGCGTCAAAAGTACCGCCGCCCAAATCGTAGATCAGAAAAGTCGGATTGTTCGCGGACGATTCCAGATTATGTTTATAGCCGTACCAGAGGGCTGCGGCAGACGGTTCATTGATAATATCCACAACATTAAGTCCGGCCGCCACTCCGGCATCCTGAGTGGCCTTACGCCGCCGGTCATCAAAATAGGCGGGAACAGTAATAACCGCATACTTAATCGGGCCTAATTTTTCCTCGGCGTCCTGTTTCAATTTTTTCAGAACAAATGCCGACAGGAATTCGGGATGCCACTCCCGGCCATTCAATTTATGAGCAAAAGTCGATTCGCCAATATTACGTTTGAAACACTCGGCGGAATTTTCCGGCTCAAGCAACGAAGACTGAACGGCCTCTCGCCCCACCAGCACTACGTCATCGCCGTCAAAAAACAGTACCGACGGGGTCGTGGAATAACCGTCTGAATTGGGTAAAACCTCGACATTACCCTGAGGATTTACCCAGGCAATGGCGGAAAAAGTTGTTCCAAGGTCAATCCCGACAATAATATCCCCGCCGTCATTTTCACTTTCATTAATTACCAGATTATCTTTATGCAGTTCCCCCATCGATCTCAGATGAGTTTGTTCAACTGATCTGGGCGGCGGAGGCGGTGCATCGAAATTGATGATAATGGTCCTGTCGTCGTTATCGGGAACTTTTTTGATCTTTTTAGCTGTTTTTTCAACTGGCGGCCGACCTCCGAGAATATAATCAATATGTTCGAGTACCTCTTCCCATGTAGCTATGCGCTCTTCACGATCCTTTTTCATCAGCAAACTGAGGAAAGACTCGATTCTTTCGGACACATTCGGGTTAAGTTTGCGGGCCGGGGGCATTTCTTCAGTAATCAGCTTGGTCAGCACCGCCACAGTGGAATCCCCGCTGAACGGCAAATCCCCAACCACCAGATGAAACAGGGTTGCTCCAAAAGAATATATATCGGCGCGACAATCAAGGTCTTTCGGCGACCGCGCCTGTTCCGGACTCATGTAATAAGGCGTTCCGACAATCGCATTATTCATCGTCATCATCGAATCGTCATCGTTCAAACTCTTTGAAATACCGAAGTCCATCAACATGGTACGACCGTCAAAATCGATCATGATATTACCCGGCTTCAAGTCACGATGCATCAAACGATGTTCGTTCCAGGCATATTTCAACGCCTCGGCGATCGAACGCATGATTTTAAGAGCCTGAGCCTCGGGAATAACTTTATCTATCTGCAACCGGTCTCCGAGATTGACGCCGTCAACGTAAGCTACCGCCAGATAATATAGCCCGTGAAAATTGCCGGCATGATAGGCCTGGACAATATTGGGGTGAAAAAGCAGAGCGGTTGTCCGCACTTCCTGCAGAAAACGGTCAATAAATGAGTTATCCATGGAATATTTTGGTGACAACATTTTGATGGCGACCTCACGTTCCATGGAAATCTGTTTAGCCAGCCAAACCTCCCCCATACCCCCGGTACCAATTTTTCGAATCAAACGGAAGCCGTCAAACTCAAGGCCAGCCTCAATTTTGACGCCGTCATTATGTCGGTTTTTACCGAATAAAAAATCCATATATTTAATACCAGAAAATGCGATTGTATACTAAGTTCAAAGCGAACAGGAAATAATCCCTGCTATTATTATATTTAGTTTTAGCCAAAATACAAGAAGTGATTACAAGATTTTTCAGGTTTTAATCTCCGTATAATCAATCCGCAGGCTTCTTAAAAAGACGTTAAGGATTATTTATCCCTGATATTATTTAGGTAGAATTAATCATACGGAAAGACGCGCAAGGTCTTTTTAGCTATCTTGAATTTCAAGGAATTTCTTGATTCGACCGGGTTGGGCCCAATTGCATGATCCTCCAGCGCGATGCAGCTTTAAATACTGGTCAATCGGGGCTTCTAAAAGTTCCCGGTAAACCCGGCCGGCCTCTTGTTCATCCGTAAAAGACATAAAAGCATGAAGCGCGTTATTGCCCTGCCAGCAGTTTTCTGAAGTATCGATCAGACGCGGCGCAAACCGGGAGACCCCATAGGACTGCCAGACAATTTTCCAGGGCGCAAAGCTATAGCTGCCGACGCCAAGCAATGCCCACCACTGACCCTTTTTGATTTTAGCGTTAATCATCGTTCCACGGCGTTTAACCAGTAATTTACGTACTTTCGATAAGTATTTAACCGCCTCCGGATATTCCTGCAATTGCTCTTCAGTCAGGGGTTTTCCGTTCGTTCTATCGTGCGGAATGAAGATAAATCTCTCTGGACCCGGTTCATTTTGCGAAAAGAATCCTTTTCCGATCAGCGGATATACCAACGCCCGGGGAAGAGTAACATTTTTCCTGCTTTTACTGCTGAGCTTAACCATTCCGTTACCAATCACATCACATCGATCAAAAATAAAAATATCGTTAGCCCCGCAGGTATTCACTCCCTGACGCGGGCATGAACCCTTTGCAACAGCGATACTCGGCGCAGGCTCCGGCTCCGCCCCCAACTCCGTAATCAGCAGCGGGCTGTTAGGGCCATAAGCCGGATAAGCGGATTTTTCTATACAGTCAGTTGAGTTCAAATACTCATGATAAGGGACTGGGAAAGAAGGCTCGCGGTCCCGCTTGAAAACGCAGAAACAATAGCTGGTCCCGATTCCGGGAAAAACATTCGCGGCGGTTTGCTCAAATATCTCAGTTATCGCGAAAGGAATCCCGTTTATGTTGTAATTCCTGAAAACATCATGAGCGCCGTCATTAAGCAGAATGGACAAAGGCATATAAAAATAAGCGTCGCCACCCGGCTTCAGCCCGTCTGACAGCACTTTGGCGATAACCAGAGCGGCAAGGTCGACCCGGGAACCGCCAAGCAATGTTGAATTGCCTTTTTCAACCAGCGCGTATTTGTGAAAAAGCGGTTTTAAGCGTTCTTTATAGTCATTCTCCAAGTCAGTAAAATTAACCCACGGCGGATTGCCAACCGCAATATCAGCAGCCGGAATATTAAAGTCAAACAGATAATCTCCGGAAACAATGTTTCTTTCGGGAAAATTAACCTTATATTTCTTCTTAATTTTTTGCAGAAAATGATGTCGCGATTCAGGCTTCAGCTCCACCCCGTAAAGACAGGCTAGCTGCTTATCGTCAGGTTTCCACCCGCTTTCAAGCGCCGTCGCGATCAACGCTTCCAGGAAAGCCCCCTGCCCCGCAGTCGGTTCAAGGATTACCGCGCCGTCCAGCCAGCGCCTGGTTAAATCAAACTTCTCAATCGCCCAGCGCGCCCATTTCAACGGCGTCAGAACGCAGCCGACATCATTATCCGGCATAGATTTCCGGCTCCAATCTGACCTTGCCCCCACTGTCAGGCAGATCCATTGCAAATACCGGCAGCGCCAGTGACGACAACCGTAGGCGAAGTTCTTTCATTAACTCGAGTCCTACCGGAACACCGGTTTCAAAATGACGCACCCCGCGAACCGGATCGACATGAAACAAATAATGCGGCTTAACCCGGTTCCTGACCAGTTGCCGAAATAATTTTTCAAGGGTGTCGACATCATCGTTCACCCCTTTGAGCAAGACCGTCTGGTTAAGAACCGGAATTCCGCAATCGGCAAACCGGCCGCACACCGCCATCGATTCCGGGGTCACTTCCCGCGGATGATTATAGTGGGTCATCAGCCAAATCGAACCTTTTCCCTTTAAACGTTCCGGCAACGTCAAATCAACCCGCCCCGGATCAGCCGTGGGAAGTCTGCTCCCGATGCGCAGCGCCTCGATAGAATCAAGTTCAAAAAGTTGGTCAACCATGCTGACCAGAGCGTCGGATGACAACAGCAGAGGATCACCCCCGGAAATCAGAATCTCCCGGATTTGCGGAGTTTTTTTAAGATAATCAATAACCCCGGAAAATTCATCGTCAGAAATATCCCGCAATTCTTCACCGCATTTCCAGTAGCGCTTACGAAAACAAAAACGACAATGCATGGCACAGCGTCCGGTTGTCAGCAGAACCGCGCGATCAGGATAACGGTATATCAACCGCGGCACCGGCATATGCGCTTCTTCAGCGTAAGGGTCGTCTGAAGAATCATAATCAGTCAACTCGGCACAGTTCGGCAGACATTGTTTCAAGATCGGGTCATTTGCAACATCCGCCCCCGGCTCAGCCAGGCGCATGTAATAATCCGAAACCAAAACCGGATATTCACGCGCAACGGATGTCAATAATTCATTCATAAAAAAACCTGTACGACCTATAAGTCCTATAGGTCATATAGGTCGTTTTAAAGATTGAAAGCAATACTTATTTAATGGTATAGACCCACTGGTCCTTTTCGCAGCACCATTCACGGGAAACGGCGTCGCAAGGGCAACTTTCGGCTGCTTTATCAAGCAGACCGCCAATTTCATTTTCCTTATCCGCCATGCCGACAGCAGCGGCGATATCACCAGCAGTTCCGGAAATCTCATCCATTTCCATAAGTTTATCCATAAGATCCTCGCGCAGCTTCAAGATACCGTTGGCGGCCAGTTTGTAAGCCTGCACTCCGGGCTGATGGAACGCATTGATGTGAATCAATTCGGCATATACAGCGACCGCTCTTTCGTAAAGGGCAATAATCATTCCAAGATTGAATTCGCTGACTTCATCAATCTGCATCTGGATAACCTGACGACCCTTGCTGCAGAGCGCCTCAACCAGTCCGGCCTGGAAGCCGTGGAGATAGTCTCCCATGCTCATATTATCCTCAAGCGGAATCGGCATGGCGTCTTTGAGAACTTCGATGAAGGTCACGAAGAAATCATCGCGCCCGTCGTTAAGCTGCTGGATAAAGGCATGCGCGTCGGTTCCGCCTTTGTTGCCGAAGACGTTAATGCCCTGATGGACAGTGTTGCCGTCAAGATCGAGTTCTTTCCCGATACTTTCCATGACCAGTTGCTGGAAATAACGGCTCATCAGGATCAGACGGTCGGAATAAGGCACAATAACCATGTTACGGTCGCCTTTTCCGGAACCGGCAATATACCACATCGCGGCCATCATATAAGCCGGGTTTTCAGCCAGTTCAGCCTTACGGGTCCATTCATCCATCGTAGCCGCACCGTCAAGGAACGCCTTGAAATCAATCCCGGTCAAAACAGCGGGAACATGTCCGACAATACTGGTTTCGCTGGTCCTGCCGCCAATCGATTCGGCCATTTCCAGAATAGTGCTCCATGAATTGGCTTCGGCATGTTTCCAGAGTTTGCTGTCGCGCATGGTAATGGCGGCGGCATGGTTGCTGAAATCAAGTTCCAGCTCCCGGTAGTAATTTTCCATTGCGGTCAGGTTGTTTTTGGTTTCCTGGGTGCCGCCGGACTTGGAGATGGTCAGCATCAGAGTTTTTTCCGGATTGATGACATCCAGGACATCGCGGAAACCGGCAGAGTCGGTATTGTCAAGGAAATAGATCTTCAAACCGTTGCGCTTCGCGGCGGAAAGCTCGTTCCAATACGGACCATTGATCGCAAACTGCATCAACTGCGGACCAAGCGCGGAACCGCCAATCCCGTTAATGATCACAGCTTCAAGTTTTTTACCGGTCGACCCAACGATATCCCCGGCAATAACGTCTTGTGCAAACTTTTCAACCTGGGCAAACAATTCCGACTTGGGATACGCGATACGGTCGGAAAAGTGGGTTACCTGACGATTTTCATCAGGATTTTTGATCGCGCCTGCTTCGAGTTTTTTCATTTCCTCATGCGCCGCGGCGAATTTTCCGCTCAGGGCATCAAGGTCAGACTGCTCGAATTTCATGTCGGCAAAATTGATTGAAAAACCGTTTTCACCATCCGTCAGGGTGTATTTGTGCTTTCTTTCGATAGTACTCATTTGTTAACTCCTTTTTTGTTTAATTCGATAAATTAAATATTTTCTCGAATAAAAATATACAGGCCAGCACATAAGCCGGACCATTAAAGACAACCGATAACGCCATCGCGGTATCAATTGCACCTTCAGGCATTTCTTCGTCCGGGATACCCGGACACAACTGTTTCATATCCTGTCTGGTCGTAAACCAGATATCCGCGCCGATAAAAACCACTACCGGCAGCAGGGACCATAACGGCAATGCCGCACTCAACATTTCACTGTAATAGGCAAAAATAAGAAAAATAAAGTACCCCATTGAGATGAATTCATAGATCAGATACCATAATTTTCCGTCAAAACGCAACCAGGCACCGGCATTCAATAAAACCACCAATCCAAGCAGGATGGCATAACCTTTCATGATAACTTCAATCATCCGATCAAACCGCCTCCGGTACAAGTGATGCACCGCTCGCTATCACTGATATGCTCGATTTTTACTCTCAACACGCTGGGAGGCATGATCTCCGCAATACGCTCCGGCCATTCCGCCAAAACATAAGCCTCGGGATCGTCAAGATATTCTTCAACCCCGAAAGCCAGAGCGGCCCGGAAATCGTCAATCCGGTAGAGATCGAGATGAAAGAGCCAGCCTTTGTCTGGCAGGCGATATTCCTGAATTATCGTATAAGTCGGGCTTGACACCGGCTCGGTGATACCAAGTCCACGAGCAAACCCCCGGGTAAAAACCGTTTTCCCCGCACCAAGGTCGCCATGCAAAGCAATTACTGTTCCGAGCGGCAAATGTCGCGCTATGCGCGTGGCGAATTCTTCCGTGTCAGACTCTGACCGACTGATAAACGGCGCGTCAAAGTTCATGCTGGAAACCTTCTTTACCGTAAATATCGATCAACCGGTTGCCGGATGAATCGACGACTTCGCCTTTCGGACTGCCGGTAAACATCCCGATTTGCGTCAACGGCACATCCTTGAACGGCCAGGCATTTTCCAAATCCTGAAATTTTTCCCGCGAAACGGCAAACAACAATTCGTAATCCTCGCCCTCGGTAAGGCCGGAACTAATATCCGCTCCATCACGCAACGGCAGAGATTTCGGGTCCAGCATCAAACCGCAGCCGGAAGCAACCGCCAAACGCCGCGAGTCCTGCAAAACCCCGTCAGAAACATCGATCATGCAGTTGGTATACCCGGCGGCAAGAAAACGCGCTTCCTCCAGACGGGGAACAAATTCAAGATGATGTCCTGATTTAAAACTGTTTCCAAATTTACCGGTAGCGTACAGAATGTTTCCAGGCACCGCGTTGGCACGAAGACAAGGGATACAAGGCTGTTTAACATGGCCGCAGATCGTCAGCGAAGCCACCGGCGGCATGCCTTTCCGGGATGATGAAACATCCCCCCCGACAATCGACACATTATATTTTACGGCCTCAGCCTCAAGCCCGGCAAAAAAACGCCGCAGCCAGTCCATTCCGGTATTGGATGACGCCAACGCCACCAGCGCATAACGCGGAGTACCGCCCATAGCGGCAATATCACTCAGATTACGTTTTAAAAGTTTCGCGCCGACAACTTCCGGTTCAGTCTCATCAAACAAGTAATGTACGTTACCAATCAACTGGTCAACCGCCAGCAACACAAGTTTACCGCCGTGTTCAACCACCGCGCAGTCGTCTCCGGGGCCAACCTTCACATCGTTGTCCCCGTGCAGTTTCGGTAATATTTCCGAAAGCAATTTAAGTTCATTTATCATACAAAATCCTGTCTCAGACTATTTTTAAGCGTAATTGGTAATTTACACCTCCAAGACCTCTTTTGCAACCTTATCCGGGATGAGAAATTAATTTCACTTCACAGGTTTAAAATTGGCGTCACAAAATCCGGTTATTTTCAGTGTATCTCCTAAAGCAGCGAAAACATCGGGCAGATCCGCGTATTTCAGGATGCCCATCGGCATCAACGACTGCGGAAACACATTAACCTGCTCCTTTATAACGTCTTCATAAGACTGAGGAATATGATCCAGGGTAACCGCACTGAAACCACCATCCAGCAGTGCGGCAAAAGCGGCGATTACCGCCCCCATACCCCGACCGGAAATTGCGACTTCTTCAAAACCGGAATTGCGCAGCAGTGCGGCAGCGCCTAAAACATCGTGTACTTTGCGCCCCAGATACGGTTCGTTCAACATCAGCCCCATCGACGCGTAAAGATATTCAAAACCGTATATTGAATAGTAGTCGGTATCATTGCAAGTCTGAGGTTTGCTGTAACCGATCCCGCGTACATCATAGCTGAAAACGGCAGTATCGTCGTCAGCGGTCGGAATCTGTCCGTCGTCATATTCGCTATCACTGGAACAATGCGGAATGTGCAGCAAAGCTTTTTTCTTATTGATGTTTCTTATATTAGTATAACTTTTACTTTCGTCAGCATGCAATAAAACGCATTGGATGCCCGGTTCGGTTTCCACCGCAAAACGGGTAACCAGCATTTGGGCATCATCCTGTTCGAAAGCTCGAACCCGAATTACCCGGTAATGCGGTACGCTGGAGACATCTCCGCAATTCAAGGTCCAGGCGACGCGCTCTTTCAGCTCGTCAACCGAAATCGCGTCACGTTGAGACTTAACTTGTTCAACGAGTTCAATCGCGGCTTCGCCAAGGGATTTCTCTCCATCAAGCTCCAGAATTTGTCCGTTTGGAGTACACTGCAGTTCCTCCGGCTTGAAAATTGTCAGTTCCGGTTCAACTCCGTCATCCGGAACGTCGGCTTTATCGCAGAAGAACTCGTACATCGCTTCGCGGTTGCATTGATCGTAACCGTGATTGCCTTCACCAATGTAAAGCTTGATATTGTCTTCCGCTCCCAGCAGTCGATAAACTTTCAGGCATTGTTCATATGCGGTAATCGAACCGCGATGATCGAAAAAGTCATTCTTTTTGGCCATGATAATTGTCGGACGCGGAGCCCGGGCAATAATGAAATCCCACATTTCAAGTCCATCCCCGGGACAACATGGAACAATCTGCTCCGAGTCGGCTGGAAGTTCATTTTCAAGGTTTGCCAGATTAGTGGTAATAAAACAACTCGGTGCGGCCATGGTTATCCGGTCCTCAAGCGCGTTGACCCAGGTGGTCATGGTGCCACCGCCGGAATTCCCGGTCACCCCTACTCTGGAGGTGTCAACGTCAGGCCGCGACAGCAGATAATCCAGTCCGCGAATACCGTCCCAGGCCCGCCACATACCGAAAAAGTCACCGGACAATGCCAGATGTTTTCCGGCCATATTATGCTCTTGCGTACAAATGCCGTTAACCGGATTGTCACCATCATTAAAGCGGGTATACTGCAAACGCTCTCCCTGGGAATAAGGCTCAACCAGCAGCACGATAAAACCTTTTAGGGCCAGTGACTGGCAGAATGATTGATAGGCCTTCTCACTTTTGCCCAATCCGGAGTGCCCGCAGAGACCGAGAACCGCCGGAAACGGTCCGTCGCCGGCCGGAATATAAAGGTTGGCGGTCACGTGGATACCGGGGCGGCTCTCATATAAAATCTTTTCGATCTTGAATCCGTCAGCAGTAAACTCGCCGGTTTTCTGCACGTTCAAAGGCATACGTTCCGGCATCGGACCAAACCCGCCGAGAATCTTTTTTCTGGTTTCTTCAACCAGTTGTGCCGCTTCTTCTGCTGTACTCAGAGCGTCTAGTTCAGAAACTCTATCGTCAAAAATCTGACGAAAACGATTCACGTAATATTCCTGCACCATGTGACCGTACAAAGAACTCATGACAAAATCCTTTATTTATTATAAACTAAGAAGACGGCTTCTCGAACAGAAAAGCCGTCAAATGAAACTTTAAATCAATGGGGGCCGATAGACCCTTTATTACGACTGATGGCGACCCGGCCGGAACGGGCGATATCGACAATACCAAAACCCCTGACGAGACTGATGAAGTTGTCGATTTTATCCGTTTTACCGGATATCTCTATTCCCAGCTCATCGGGATTAACCGCCACGATATTAGCTTCAAATATCTCGACCAGCTGAATTGCCTGGGAGCGAATTTCCGGCGTTTCGGTTTTCAGCTTGATCAATACAAGTTCCCGTTCGACAAACTGGCTGCCGGTCAAGTCAATCACCGTTATAACCTCAACCAGTTTATTCAACTGCTTGTCAATCTGTTCAAGTACCGCCTCATCACCACTGGTAACAATAGTCATTTTCGACACTTTGGGATCATGCGTCTCATTGACGGTTAAAGATGAAATATTATAGCCGCGACCGCTGAAAAGTCCGGCGACTCTGGCCAAAACCCCAAAACGGTTTTCAACCAGAACTGATATTGTATGCTTCTTTTCTTCAGACATGATTTACCTCTAACTTATATTAATCTTGAGAATTATTACTGTTAAGTAATTTGCACCCTGACACTGATTTTGCAAGTCGATTGCGGTAATTAACCCGGAGAAAAGTTTACATAAATATTACGACGGCACCGGCAAAAAAGTCGAAGTTTTCCGTTATTTGGGACTATTTGGACTGATGGGACACTTGAATCTATCCTCGAACAAGCGTCCCAAATCTCTCAAGCGTCCCATTTTTCGAGTAACGATGTCATTTACTGTTTTTTCAAATAACCGCCTCCGGTAATTGCATCTGATTTGAAAATATTCTGTTTCCATCTACATTAAGCCGAATAGTTTTAAACCATAAATTACCTTGAGATTTTCCAGATGCTGACTAAAAAATTAGAAGAAAATTTCGGCTTTGCCGGTTTTATGCCGGGACAGCCGGAAGTCATCGAACATATTCTTGCCGGGGATTCGGCGGCGGCGATATTTCCGACCGGATCGGGCAAATCTCTGTGCTACCAGTTTCCCGCCCTGTTTCTACCGCACCTGACGGTGGTTGTTTCACCATTGCTGGCGCTGATCCAGGACCAGTTGGAATTTCTCAAGGCGAAAGGCATACCTGCAGCCCGGATCGACTCCTCCCTCTCCCGTGCGGAAGAGTATAAAATAATGTCTGACCTGAAAGCCGGACAATATAAAATCCTGATGATTGCTGTCGAACGCTTCAAGAATGAGCGTTTCAGAAGATTTCTCGCCGGGCTGCCAATCTCGCTGCTGGTAATCGATGAAGCTCATTGTATTTCGGAATGGGGACATAACTTTCGCCCCGATTATTTAAAACTTCCGGTTTATCAGCGCGACTTCAATATACCTCAAGTATTACTCCTGACGGCGACCGCGACGCCTCAGGTTATTGATGATATGTGCGATAAATTCAAGCTGCCGCATGAAAACGTTACCGTAACCGGTTTTTACCGCTCAAACCTGCATCTGCGGGTACAGCCGGTCAAGGAACAGGATAAACCGGAAAATCTGTACTGCTTGTTAAAAGATAATCCTGAAGCCCCGACTATCGTTTACGTCACGCTTCAAAAAACGGCTGAAAATGTAGCGGAAGCGCTTAACGTTCAAGGGTTGAACTCGGTTGCCTATCATGCCGGCATGAAATATGAGGACCGGGAACAAATCCAGAATAACTTTATGTCCGGACGCGTAAACTGTATCGTCGCCACCATCGCTTTCGGCATGGGCGTCGATAAGCGGGATATCCGCCGGGTAATCCATTACGATCTGCCGAAATCACTTGAAAGCTACAGTCAGGAAATCGGCCGGGCCGGACGCGACGGCGAAATTTCCGAATGTGTTGTGCTGGCAAATCTGGACAATGTCAATATTCTTGAAAACTTTGCTTATGGCGACACTCCGGAATTAGCCGGAATCCAAACCGTACTGGAACAGATTCCACGCGACAGCCATACCTGGGACTTGCAGCTCTATGATCTGTCCAAACTTTCGAATATCCGGACTCTAACTTTAAAAACTCTGCTGGTTTATCTGGAAATGAAAGGAATAATAAAGCCGCGTTATTCATATTTTGCCCAATATCAATACAGTAATATTATTTCTGACGCTGAAATTATCAACCGTTTCACCGGAGAACGCCGTAATTTTGCTCAAGCTGTTTTTTCAGCTTCAAGCAAAAGCCGCAAATGGACAACCGTACATTTCGACAAAGTTATGGAACAATACAATACCGATCGCAACCGGATCATTGCCGCATTGGAATATTTCGAGGAACAGGGAATGATCGAACTTTCCAGCAAGCAGATGACCGAAGTATTTGAAATAACCAACCCGGACTTTGATCCGGATGAACTGGCAAATGAACTCTACAATCTGTTCATTCATAAGGAGCGAGTCGAAATAGAACGTATCTCCCGCATGCTGGATTATTTCTCTAACGGGGAGTGCCTGAGCCACGCCCTGGCAAGTTACTTTGGAGAAAGGCTGGACTGGCAAAAATGCGGCAACTGTTCAGTCTGCATAACCGGGCCGGCAACCATTACCCGTAGCATGGATTTACCGTCGCTGGAAAATTACGATTTCAACGAACTCACAGCGGAACTGCAAGAACGAAACGATACTCCTGCTTCTGCGGAACTCATTACCAAATTCCTGTGCGGTATAACCGTCCCTGCCCTGTCCACGATTAAGGCCAAACAGCTTCACGGTTTTGCAACCCTCGAACGCTACCGCTACCACGACATTAAACAATGGGTATCCAACCACTTGCCTTAACATCATCTAATCTATTTTCACAAAAAGCAAAAGCCGCGGAACAAATCCGCGGCTTTATTTTTGTTATTATGTCCCGCCTGCAAGCGGGACACTGATTATTGTTGTAACTGCTTACGGTGCTACCACGAGTGACAGGATAACATCATCGCCACTGACTGACAATGTCCAGGTATCTGCACCGCTGGTTCCGGTATAAACACCACCGCTCTTGGACAGAGTAATTTCTCCGCCAATGGTGGAAGTCAGATCCAGAGTAATCGAGGCGGCATTCCAGCCACTCAGATCACCCGGCAGATAGTCGTATTCATTGATCAGGACCAGTGACTGACCATCGGTCAAGCCGCCGCCGAAGTAATCAATATCGAAATCGCCGCCATCGGTTCCGTTATCCAGGATATCCCAGTTTTGCAGATAGGTCGCATCAATAAAGGTCTGACCACTTGTCATGCCGCTAATATCAAACGTGAAGTTTGTAGTGGAGGTATAAATGTAACCCTCTACCACATTAGCAACTGATGAGTTATAGTCGAACGTGAAATCAACCGTACCGGAAGTCGAGATCGTAGTTGAATCGTTGTAATCACCGAAAGTCCCGCCGGAATAGGTGATATAGTCAACGCCGCCACTGATTACCATATTACCAGTCCATGTTCCTTGTGAAAGATCGAAAGAACTGCGATCGATCGTCAGGGTATCACTGGTGTAACTTGAACCGGTATTGATGGCTCCGCCAACGTATGCACTTGATCCGATGTAGATGTCGTCATCACCGTAAGAAGTGGTAATCGCGTAGGTTCCGGTTGTGTAAACATCACCGTAAATATTGATTGTATTTGCGGCGCCGTAATACCCGCCACCGTTAATAACGATTCCGTCAGTAATCTGAGAATCAACGTCGAGATTCAGAGTATTCGTATAGGCAGAACCTCCGTTTACACTCATTGTCAGTGTTCCAGCTACATAGGTATCAACAATATCAGTAGTATTATAACCGTTTGTCGCAGTCTGAGTGATATCGCCGTAAACTGAACTCGGATCGATATAAAGGCTGTTAGAACCATTTGTCGCGATCTGAGTAATAGTGCCGTCAATGATGCTGTCGTGAATGACCGCGTCATTGTCGCCGTTAGTCGAAGTCATATCGATGTCGCCGGTTCCGCCGGTTGAATCATCGATTTCAACATAATCCAAAGTCAGATCATTATAACCGTTGGTTGCGATCATATCTATGGATGTAGCCAGGCTTCTGGTTCCGACGATACCGGAAATATCCAGCGTATTGGAGTCAGTTGCCAGCATACCGATATCCTCACTGGTGAACAATGCTGCATCCGCAACCAGCAGTTCGTTGGTCTCAGCCGTAGTACTGCCGTCAAAGACGTTCCAGCCCTGCATGACAACATCATCACTTTGCCATTCGGCTTCACCGTTAGCCAACGGAGACAATGGATTAATTCCAACCAGAATACTGTTGTTCTGACCGTTCATGTAAACGTCATTAGCACATGACATAATCGCGGTAGTTTCAGAATAATCTGCCGGATCAACCCCAAATGCGTTAGTCGTTGCAGGTCCGGTTACTTCGATAGTATTGGTTTGACCTGAGAGAACAAAGTTACCTGTTCCAACATATCCAACATACATCTTGCCATCAACCGTAACCGTATTGGTCGCCGTGTCATAAACCGTAGCCAGGGTCCAGTCGAATTCATAAACTTCAAGACCGCCCAGCCAGGAAATGCCGACGTACTCATAAGCATATACGCCAAGCGGATCAACGATACTTCCCATAACGATTCCGTTATCAACCCGCATGCGGCCGTCATCCGCGATCAGAATAGTGTTGTCGCCGCCTTCATGCAGACTAAGTTGTCCCATGGTTATAGCAACAGTCGTATCTTCAGTGACCGCCAGCGTACCTCCCGCGATATTCAGCAAGTTACTATGACCGGCCATATCAATCGAAGTGACATAGGACTGCAGATACTCGTAACCAGCCAGCGGACCGCCGGAATAATCATATATCCAGCCACTGTCAACCGTCATGGTATTGCTTAGACCGGCATCCATGCTGACGTCACCGGCAATGTGAGATACTTCACCCATGGTCAAAACGTTAGTTCCAACCTGAGTAATCGCATCGCCGTCATATACCAGAGCGCTCATCGAGAGATTGCCGGCAGTAACAACAGTTCCAGTCGAGTTGACTGTCCCGATCGATGCGGCATAGACTGCATCAATCGCGTTGTAAGCAAGATTCAGGATTACTTCGCCTTCGATGTCAACTGTATTGGATATATCAGTGAACATCGCTACGTCGCCATAAACCGTGGCAGCATAACCATCTATCGCCTCAATTGTCAGCTCGTTAGTACCAGTCGCACGACTTACACTAACCCCCATGGTGATATCGCCGTCAAGGTTAACAGCATCGCCAACCACACTGCCGATGATTTCAACTGAATCATTGCCGATACCGGTTGAAATACTGTTATGAACCAGACTCGGATCGATAACAATCGTGTCATCACCGTCACCGGTACTGATCGAACCGTAAACCGTGCTGTCGGTAATAGTAATGACATCATTACCGTCTGCGGTTGTAATATCGCCGGAGACGTCAACCACACCAACTACACTGTCAACCACATCAACGGTCGCATTGCCGTTGCCGGTTGTAATATCACCGGTAACCGTACTGCTGTTGGTGACGTCGATATCATGAACTCCATTACCGGAAATTATGCTGCCGGTTACAGAAGTTCCGTCAAGACTGATAGCATCAATGCCATCGCTGGTATTAATATCGCCAGTGATGGTTTCACTGATCAGGCTGATTGTATCATCGCTTACACCGGTAGAAATTCCAGCACCGACCGAACCGGAGGTCAGAGTAACGTCTACAGCTCCGTCGCCGATTACCGTAATATTTCCGATAATTGCGGATAGCAGGATAACGTCGACATCGTTTGTTCCGGTGGTGGTTTCAACCCTGATATCGCCGATAAATGAAGAATCAGTGAGTGACAAGGTATTATTACCGGCAGCCAGCAAGCTTATATCGCCGTTCATATCAGCGAATGAAATGCTCGCGGCGTTGTAGCCGTTAACCGCATTCATATCGACGTCTCCGCTAATGGCGCTCAACGGCACTTCATTACCGAGATAGGTCAAGGTGTTATTATCGGCCGCGTCCATATCAATGGCGTCGGCAAGTCCGTCACCGACATCCGTGCGGGTAAGAGTTGCCGTATTGGAACCGGCGGTGCCTGCGGTTGTATTCATAATCAGGTTACCCAATACTGATGTATCAATGATTTCAGCATTGTTATCTCCATCAACCGCGGTCATTGAGATATCGTCCCCAACCGTACTCGGGTCAATATAGAGGTTATTGGTTCCATTGTTGGCAAGCATAGTAATCATACCGTCTATGGTGCTGTCGAGAATAACCGCGTCATTGTCGCCATTTGTTGATGTCATATTGATGTCTCCATCGCCGGCGCCGGAATCGTCGACTTCAACCATATCCAGTGCAAGGCTGTTGAAGCCATCGGTCGCAACCATAGTAATATCACCATCGATTACACTGTCGGTACCGGTGATGCCTGAGATATCCAGCGTATTGGATGCAGTCGCCGCCATATTGACGTCAAGACTGTAGAACAATGCCTCATCCGCTACCAGCAGTTCATTGGTTTCAGCAGCAACAGCGCCGCCGCTGACGTTCCAACCCTGCATATAGATATCATTACTAATCAACTCGGCTTCACCATCAGCCAGCGGTTCCGTTGGATTAATTCCAACCAGAATGCTGTTGTTCTGACCGTTCATGATTACATCACTGGCAACCAGAATCGCAGTGGTTTCAAGATAATCGGCCGGATCAACACCCAGAGCGTTGGTCGTGGCCGGACCGGTTATTTCGATCGTATTTGATTGACCGTACATGGTCAAATCTGCGGATGCGTCGTCGTAAGCGACATACATCTTGCCGTCAACTGTGATGGTGTTAGATGCGGTATCGTAAACCGTATCGGTGGTCCAGTCAAACACATTGACTTCAAGTCCGCCCAGCCAGGTAATGCCTGAGAACGTATACGCGTAAACCGCCAGTGAATCGGAAATACTGCCCATCAGAACACCGTTGTCAACCCGTAAGCGACCGTCGTCGGCAACCAGGATGGTATTATCGCCGCCTTCACCCAGGGTCAACTGCCCCATCACGATGCCATTGACATCATTTTGGATTACTGCAAGAGTACCACCAGCGATATCCAGCAGGTTACTGTGTCCAGCCATATCGATTGATACGACGTACGATTGCAGATACTCGGTATCGACAAGCGGTCCGCCGACGTAATCGTAAATCCAGCCAGAGTCCACCGTCATCGTATTGCTCAAACCAGCGTCCATGCTGACGCTGCCGGCAATTTGGGTTGCTTCGCCCATGGTCAGGGTGTTGGTTCCCGCCAGCGTGATTGCGTCGCCGTCATAAACCAGAGCGCTCATCGAGAGACTTCCGCTGTCGATAATTGCTTCGGATGAATTTATCGTTCCGATCGTGGCGGTATAAATCTCATCAATCGCGTTGTATGCGGCATTGA
Organism: Victivallales bacterium; assembly: GCA_963676655.2. Classification (GTDB taxonomy): domain Bacteria; phylum Verrucomicrobiota; class Lentisphaeria; order Victivallales; family Victivallaceae. Next base: position 602,253 of record CAXXKX010000005.1, read on the forward strand.
AGATTACCTCTCCTTCGAGGCTGACGGTATTTGAAGAATCTGAATACATCGTCACATCGCCATAAACCGTAGCGGCATTGCCGTCAATCGCGGAGACGCTCAAAGCATTGGTACCGGCGTTATTATCATTATCGATACCCATTTTGATATCGCCGTCATCATAAACGCTGTCGCCAACCACACTGCCGATGATTTCAACTGAATCGTTGCCGATACCGGTTGAAATGCTATTATCAACCACACTCGGGTCGATGGTAATCGTATCATCACCGTCGCCAGTGCTGATCGAACCGTAAACCGTACTGTCAGTTATGTTGATCGTATCGTTACCGTCACCAGTGGAGATATCACCGGGAGAACCAAGATTACCGATAGTACTGTCAACCACATCAATAGTTGAGTTGCCGTTGCCAACAATGATATCGCCGGTTACCAGACTGCTGTTCAGGACGTCGATGTCATGGAGGCCGTCACCGGAAAGAATGCTGCCGGTTACGGTTGTTCCGTCAACGCTAACCGCGTCATCGCCGTCGCTGGTGCTGATATCACCAGTTACATTGTTGCTGACCAGGTTGATATTATCATCACTGATTCCAGTAGTGATTCCGGCGGCAACAGTACCGTTGGACAGAGTTATATCAACCGCACCGTCGCCAACAGTTGTGATTGTACCAATTACCGCGGCATCAAGTTCAATATCAACATCCAGAACGCCGCTGGTGGAAGTTACTGAAATATCGCTGCCGTCATCGAAGACTGAATCAACAAACGACAGAGTATTGTTCAGTTCGGCAACCAAGGTTACATCGCCGCTGACATCGACCGAATCGATGGAAGCGGTATTGGAACCGGCTACAGCGTTCATCAACAGAGCCGATGCCAGGCCGTCACCGACCGAACCGTTCAGGATCTCAACACTGTTGTCACCTTCGGTCGCGGTCATAATAACATTACCGGACACATCTGAATCTGCTATATCCAGAGTATTGTTGGCCAGAGCCGACATTGAAACCGCTCCGGAAACCGTTACCGTATCGATAACAACATCACTGGAACCGGCGGTAGCAACTGTGGTAATCGCATTACCAGTACCGTCGCCGACCGTACCGTTCAAGACATCAATATCATTGTCGCCTTCAGTCGCGGTGGCGCTGACGTTGCCGGTTATATCTGTCATATCAAAGTAAGCAACGTTGTTGCCGGTATCGGCCAACATCGTAACATTGCCGTCAACCGTACTCATGGTTACGCCAAGGATTGCATCATATTCACCGAGAACAGTCAGAGTATTATCAACTTCGGCAGTCATGCCAATCGCCGTACCGGTACCGTCACCGACAGAACTCGGATCGATAAACGCGGTATTAGATCCGGTATTGGCAGTCATTGACAGATTACCATCGATATCGGAATCGGTAACAACCAGATCATTGTCAATGTACGCGTTCATGGTGAAGTCGCCGCCAACCAGAGTATCGGTTACGTCTACGTCATTTGAACCTGCGTTTGAGACTACTGTAACATCGTTAGTGACGGAGGAATCGGCTACCGCCAACGTATTATCGCCTTCAGCAATCAGACTAACCGAGGAAAGAGCGCTGTCGGTAATGCTTGCGTTATTGTAACCGGTAGTTGCAGTCATTGACAAAGCTCCTGTTACGTCACTGGCTACCAGATCATTGTTGACCTCTGCAGTCATGATGACTCCGGCACCAACCGAAACCAGATCAGCAGTATTGGAACCCTCGGTGGAGGTCATAACGACCGCACCGCCAACTGCTTCATCAGTAGTCAGGCTATTGTCCAGAGTACCGATGATAGATACATTGCCGGTTACTTCACTACCGGAAAGAACCGCAGTGTTACCGCCATCATCAGCTGACATCGTCAAATCGGTGGCTACCGGGGTATTTGTGAGACTCAAGGCGTTGGAACCGAAGTTCTGCGCATCAAGAATCACGCTGCCGCCAACGGAGCTGTCGGCAATTACCAAATTGTTAACCAGGAGGCTCGGATCGGCTTCGGCCGGGGTTTCAATTCCGTAATTGGAAGTAAGTGAAACATCTCCAGTAATATCCGCCAGATTGATTGCAACGTCATTCAGGATAACGCCGGGATCAACATTGGAAATATAATTCGAAGTCAAATCGACGTCGCCGGTTACATGACTGAGCAGCGGAACATTGTAGTTAAGTTCAACAACCATGGCTGAATCCCAGACTACCGGAATAATCCGGCCGGAAATGCTCAGTGCATTCGCGATGTCGGCAATCATAGTGATCGAACCGTCGACATCAGCCGTATCAAACGTCGCGCTGTTGTTTTCGGTCGCGGTCAGGTTTACATCGCCAGTGATCTGATTCCAGGATGCAACACTGATCAGGGTTTCCAGACCAGGTACGCCGCCGTAAGTAGCATCATAACCGTTGAAACCTTCGCTTTCGATTACGTTCAAGGTGTTGTTGACATTAGCGGTCATATCGATGCCCGCGCCAACAGTACCGTACATGATCGTCGCAGTATTGCTGCCGGTACCAGCATCCATTGACACACTTCCGATGACATCACTGGTGACGACCGCGTCAAACTCAGTATCATCGCCAAGCAGTTGGAAGGTGTTATCAATAAGAGAAACCATGGTTACACTAGCGCCAATTTCACTCGGGTCAATGATAATATTATTGGACCCGGCTGTAGAGGAAGCACTAACGCCTGCAGTCAGAGTCGAATCTGTAATCGTCAGATTGTTGTCAAGAGAAGCAAACGCAGCTACACCGCCTGCAGTCATGGTATCGAAAATTACCGTATTCCCGCCGACTGTTGCATTAACAGTCAAAACGGCAACCGAACCATCAACCATCGTCGCACTGTTATCGCCTTCGCCGGAGGTCAATGTCGCGTCACCGGTGATATCAGTGCCGTCGGTTGACAGGGTGTTGTCAAGCAGACCGGACAATGCAACATCACCGCCAACAGTCATTCCATCAAGCTGAGCGCTGTTCGCGCCAAGTGTCGCGGTCAGAGTTACATCGGTAACTGAACCGTCAAGCATCGTCGCGCTGTTATTGCCTTCGCCGGAGGTCAGAGCGGCATTGCCGCTGATAGCCGCGCCATCAGTATTCAGAGTATTATCAAGCAGAGCTCCCAGGGCAACATTGCCGGAAGCCGTAACATCATTCAACGTTGCGGTATTGTTTCCAGCGGTCGCTGTCATAGCAAGCGCGCTGCCCAGGCCATCGCCAAATGTACCGTTTTCAATCGTCGCGCTGTTATCGCCTTCAGTCGAAGTCACGGTAACATTACCAGTGATATCAGAACCGTCAGCCGCCAGAGTATTGTCAAGCTGAGCAGTCAATGATACAGCTCCGTCAACCGTCGAGTCATTGACTGTCGCGGTATTAGCGCCCAAAGTAGCGGTAGCACTAACGTCGCCGGTTATTTCAACCATATCCAAAGTGGCTGTGTTATTACCGGTATCGGCCAACATAACAACATCTCCGTCTACAGTACTTGGAGTAACTGTATCCAGAATCGCGTCGTATGCACCGAGGATCGTCAGAGTGTTATTGACTTCAGCACTCATTCCAACCGCAGTACCGAGACCATCGCCAACCGAACTCGGATCGACAACCAGAGTGTTTGAACCGCTGTTCGAAGACATCCCGATGTTACCGGAGATTGTTGAGTCGGTAACTGTCATGGTATTGTCAAGTTCAGCCGTTTCGGAAACATCGCCGGAAACGCTGACCATGTCCAGAGCAGCCGTATTGGTACCTTCAGTGGCAATCATTTCGATATCGCCGTCAACCACGCTGTCAGTTCCTTCGATTCCGGAAATATCCAGCGCATTGGAGGCAGTTGCCGTCATGCTGATGCCAAGGCTGTCAAGCAGAGCCGCTGCTGCAACCTGCAAGGTGTTGGTCTCAGCCGCAACTGCGCCGCCGCTGACGTTCCAACCCTGCATTACGATGTTATCAACATCCAGTACTGCTTCGCCGTCGGCAAGCGGTGACAACGGATTGACTCCAACCAGAATGGTATTGGTTTGACCATTCAGAGTAACGTCATTGGCTATCAACGCCGCGGTAGTATCGCTGTAAGCGCCAGGATCGACACCGTAGGCATTGGTGTCAGCCGGACCGGTAATTTCAATAGTATTGGCAGTGCCGTACATATCGAAATCACCAAGTGCATTGCCAACGACCATTCTGCCGGCGACTGTCACGCTGTTAACTGCAGTATCATAGATCGTATCGGTAGTCCAGTCGAACTCGTAAATTTCGAGTCCGCCAAGATTGAATGTACCAGTGAACTCATAAGCGTAGACGCCCAACGGATCAACAATACTACCCATCAGGACGCCATCTTCAACCAGCAATCTGCCGTCGCTGTCGACCGTGATAATATTATTACCATTTTCCTGGAGGGTAAGTTGTCCCATGGTCAAACCGTAAGCATCAGTATCTTCAGTGATATAAAGCTGACCACCGGCAATATCCAACGTATTGTTATGACCGGACATGACAACTGCTTCAACTCCGGAATGGGCCAGTTGGACATCATCCAGCGGACCGCCGCCTCCATAGCTGTAAACCCAGCCGCTGTCAACAGTAAAGGTATTGCTGAGACCAGCGGCCATATAGAGATCGCCGGCGATATAAGAGGCTTCACCAAAGTTAACTGTGTTTGTTCCGACCTGAGTGATTGCGTCACCATCATAGGTCAGCGCATACATTGAGAGGGTTGCCGCATTCTGGACAACACCAAGGGCATCAACAATACCAAGTGAAGCACTGTAAAGATCTTCAATCGCGTTTAAGGCGCCGTTAAGAACAACTTCACCTTCAAGACTGAAAGTATTGGATGTATCAGAATACATCTCAACATCACCGTAAACAGTCGCGGCATAATCTTCAATTGCACTTATGCTCAATGCGTTGGTTCCGGCGTTATTGTCGTTGTCGATACCCATGGTGATATCGCCATCGTTATTGACGCTGTCACCGACGACACTGCCGATGATTTCAACTGAATCGTTACCGATACCGGTTGAAATGCTGTTATCTACCAGACTCGGATCGATAACTATAGTGTCGTCACCATCGCCAGTGCTGATCGAACCGTATACCGTGCTGTCAGTGATATTGATCGTATCGTCACCGTCTCCGGTGGTAATATCGCCTGAAGTATCAACTACGCCGATTACACTGTCAACCACGTCAATAGTCGAGTCGCCGTTGCCGACGATGATATCGCCGGTTACCAGACTGCTGTTCAGGACGTCGATGTCATGGAGGCCGTCACCGGAGAGGATACTGCCGGTTACGGTTGTTCCGTCAACGCTGACCGCGTCATCGCCGTCACTGGTGCTGATATCACCGGTTACATTGTTGCTGACCAGGCTGATGCTGTCATCACTGATTCCAGTGGTGATTCCAGCGGCAACAGTGCCGTTGGACAGAGCTATATCAACCGCACCGTCGCCAACAGTTGTGATTGTACCAATTACTGCGGCATCAAGTTCAATATCAACATCCAGAACTCCACTGGTGGAAGCTACTGAAATATTGCTGCCGTCATCGAAGACTGAATCGACAAACGACAGGGTATTGTTCAGTTCAGCCATCAAAGTAACGTCTCCATTAACATCGACCGAATCGATCGAAGCGGTATTCGAACCGGCTGCAGCGTTCATCCACAACGCCGAAGCCAAGCCGTCGCCGACCGAACCGTTCAGGATCGCCACGCTGTTATCACCTTCGGTTGCCCCCATGACCACGTTACCGGAGATGTCTGAATCGGCAATATCAAGAGTATTGTTTGCCAGGGCCGACATTGAAACCGCTCCGGAAACCGTTACCGTATCGATGACAACATCATTGGAACCCGCCGAGGCAGTAGCTGCAACCGCATTACCAGTGCCGTCACCAACCGTGCCGTTCAGGACATCTATATCATTGTTGCCTTCAGTCGCGGTGGCGCTGACGTTGCCGGTTATGTCAGTCATGTCAAAGTAAGCGGCATTGTTGCCGGTATTCGCCAGCATGACAACATCTCCGTCAACTGTACTCATGGTCACACCAAGGATCGCGTCGTATTCGCCAAGAACGGTCAGAGTATTATCAACTTCGGCCGTCATGCCAATCGCCGTACCGGTACCGTCGCCGACAGAACTCGGGTCGATAAATGCGGTGTTGGAACCGGTATAAGCAACCATCGACAGATTACCATCGATATCGGAATCGGTGACAACCAGATCATTGTCTACTTCAGCAGTCATACTGAAATCACCACCGACCGGAGTATTGGTTACAGTCGCATCATTTGAACCTGCGCTAGAGTCAATTGTAACGTCACTGCTGATGGTGGAATCGGTAACTGCAAACGTGTTGTCACCAGCCGCAGTCAAATCAACCGTCGTAAGTGCGCTGTCGGTAATTTCCGCATTGTTGTATCCGGTAGTAGCGGTCATTGACAAAGCTCCAGTTACGTCACTGGCTACCAGATCATTGTTGACTTCAGCATCCATAGTGACTCCGGCACCAACCGAAACCAGTTCAGCACTATTGGAACCTTCAGTAGAAGTCATTGAGACCGCGCCGCCGACTGCTTCATCGGTTGTCAGGCTGTTGTCCAAAGTACCGGTGAGAGTTGCATCTCCAGCTACTTCGCTGCCGGAAAGAACCGCGGTATTACCGCCATCATCAGCGGACATCACCAAGTCAGTGGCTACCGGGGTATTTGTGAGACTCAAGGCGTTGGAACCGAAGTTCTGCGCATTAAGGATCACGCTGCCGCCAACGGAGCTGTCGGCAATTACCAAATTGTTAACCAGGAGGCTCGGATCGGCTTCCAACGGAGTTTCAAGACCATAGTTGCTGGTCAGGAATATGTCGCCGCCAATTGTCGCCAATGTAATCTCAGCGTCATTCAGGATCACTCCGGGATCAACATTTGAGATGTAGGTGGATTCAAGGACAACATTACCGCTGACAGAACTCAGCAACGGAACATTGTAGTTCAGTTCAATGACGCCAGTCGAGTCGTAAACCACCGGAATAATCCGGCCGGAAATGCTCAGTGCGTTCGCGATGTCGGCGGTCATAGTGATCGAACCATCGACATCAGCAGCTTCAAACGTAGCACTGTTGTTTTCAACCGCGGTCAGAACAACGTCGCCGGTAATCGCGTTCCATGGAGAGACGCTATCAAGAATCTCATTACCGGTACCAGGATCAAAGCTGTAGTCGGCATCATAACCGTTGAAGCCTTCGCTTTCGATCACATTCAAGGTATTGTTAACATTAGCGGTCATATCAATGCCCGCACCAACCGTGCCGTACATAATCGTCGCAGTATTGCTGCCGGTAGTCGAATCCATTGAAACATTACCCAGAACATCACTGGTGACAACCGCGTCAAATTCGGTATCATCGCCAAGCAACTGCAAGGTATTGTCGACTTCAGCATCCATTGCTACACTGCCGACAATGCTCGGGTCGATCACGACATTGTTGCTGCCGCTGGCGGAAATAGTGGTAACCGCACCGGTAACCGTAGAATCTGTGATTGAGAGATCATTGTCAAGTTCGGCGTCAAGCGTTACCGCTCCGCCGACAAGCATCATGTCAAGTGAAGCACTGTTCGCACCAAGTGTCGCGGTCAGGCTTACGTTATCAACCGAGCCGTCAATCATCGTCGCGCTATTATTGCCTTCGCCGGAAGTCAGTGTTGCGTCACCAATGATAGCAGTGCCATCAGTTGACAAGGTGTTGTCAAGCAGACCGGACAATGCAACATCACCGCTGACAGCCATATCATCAAGTTGAGCACTGTTCGCGCCAAGTGTCGCGGTCAAGGTTACATCGGTAACTGAACCGTCAAGCATCGTCGCGCTGTTGTCGCCTTCGCCGGATGCCAAAGTCGCATTACCGGTGATATCGGTGCCGTCGGTTGACAGGGTATTGTCAAGCAGACCGCTCAACGCGACATTGCCGCCTACAGCCATATCATCAAGTTGAGCGCTGTTCGCGCCGAGCGTGGCAGTCAGGGTGACATCGGTAACTGAACCGTCAAGCATCGTCGCGCTGTTGTCGCCTTCGGCAGAGTTCAGGGTCGCATCGCCACTGATAGCCGCGCCATCAGTTGACAAGGTATTACCAAGCAGGCCACCCATACCAACATCACCAGAGACCGTTACATCGTTCAACGTTGCAGTGTTGTTTCCGACACTTGAAACCATTGTAAGTGCGATCCCAAGGCCATCACCGAATGAGCCATTTTCAATAGTAGCACTATTATCGCCTTCAAGCGAACTAATACTGACGTTACCGGTAATATCAGTCATATCAATAACAGCAGTGTTATCTCCAGTATTGGCATTCATAATAACATTACCATCAACCGTACTCGGGATAATTGTATCCGATACTGCGTCATATTCACCAAGAATAGTCAGAGTATTATTAACGTCAGCAGACATGCCAATCGCCGTTCCGGTACCGTCGCCGACAGAACTCGGGTCGATAAATGCGGTGTTGGAACCGGTATAAGCAACCATCGACAGGTTACCGGATATATCCGAATCGGAGACAACCAGATCATTGTCTACTTCAGCAGTCATACTGAAATCACCACCGACCGGAGTATTGGTTACAGTCGCATCATTTGAACCTGCGCTAGAGTCAATTGTAACGTCACTGCTGATGGTGGAATCGGTAACTGCAAACGTGTTGTCACCAGCCGCAGTCAAATCAACCGTCGTAAGTGCGCTGTCGGTAATTTCCGCATTGTTGTATCCGGTAGTAGCGGTCATTGACAAAGCTCCAGTTACGTCACTTGCTACCAGATCATTGTTGACTTCAGCATCCATAGTGACTCCGGCACCAACCGAAACCAGTTCAGCACTATTGGAACCTTCAGTAGAAGTCATTGAGACCGCGCCGCCAACTGCTTCATCAGTTGTCAGGCTGTTGTCCAAAGTACCAGTGAGAGTTGCATTACCGGTTACTTCGCTGCCGCTCAGAACAGCGGTATTGCCGCCATCGTCAGCCGACATTGTCAAGTCGGTGGCTACCGGGGTATTTGTGAGACTCAGTGCGTTGGAACCGAAGTTCTGCGCATCAAGGATCACGCTGCCGCCAACGGAGCTGTCGGCAATTACCAAATTGTTAACCAGGAGGCTCGGATCGGCTTCCAACGGAGTTTCAAGACCATAGTTGCTGGTCAAAGCTACGTTACCGGTGATATCCGCCAGGTTGATCGCCGCGTCATTCAGGATAACGCCGGGATCAACATTGGAAATATAATTCGAGGTCAATACGACGTCGCCGGTTACATGGCTGAGCAACGGAACATTATAGTTCAGCTCGACAACTCTGGTTGAATCCCAGACTACCGGAATGATCCGGCCGGAAATGCTCAGTGCATTCGCGATGTCGGCAATCATGGTGATCGAGCCGTCGACATCGGCAGTATCAAACGTTGCGCTGTTATTTTCGGTCGCAGTCAGGTTTACATCACCGGTGATTTGGTTCCAGGATGCAACACTTATCAGGGTTTCCAGGCCAGGTACGCCGCCGTAAGTAGCGTCATAACCGTTGAAGCCTTCGCTTTCGATCACATTCAAGGTGTTGTTGACATTCGCGGTCATATCGATGCCCGCACCAACAGTACCGTACATGATTGTCGCGGTATTGCTGCCGGTGGTCGCGTCCATTGAGACATTACCGAGAACATCACTGGTGACTACCGCGTCAAATTCGGTATCGTCGCCAAGCAGTTGCAGAGCATTGTCAACTTCAGCATCCATAACAACACTGCCGACTATGCTCGGATCGATCACGACATTGTTGCTACCGCTGGCGGACGTTGTGGTTACCGCACCGGTAACCGTAGAATCTGTGATTGAGAGATCATTGTCAAGTTCGGCGTCAAGCGTTACCGCTCCGCCGACAAGCATCATGTCAAGTGAAGCACTGTTCGCACCAAGTGTCGCGGTCAGGCTTACGTTATCAACCGAGCCGTCAATCATCGTCGCGCTGTTGTCTCCTTCGTCAGAGGTCAGTGTTGCGTCACCAATGATAGCAGTGCCATCAGTTGACAAGGTGTTGTCAAGCAGACCGGACAATGCAACATCACCGCTGACAGCCATATCATCAAGTTGAGCGCTGTTCGCGCCAAGTGTCGCGGTCAAGGTTACATCGGTAACTGAACCGTCAAGCATCGTCGCGCTGTTGTCGCCTTCGCCGGAGGTCAAGGTAGCATCGCCGCTGATAGCCGCGCCATCGGTTGCCAGGGTGTTATCAAGCAGACCGCTCAAAGCAACATCGCCGGAGGCCGCCACGTCATTCAACGTCGCAGTATTATTTCCAGCAGTCGCAGTCATGGCGAGAGCATTACCCAGGCCATCACCGAATGTACCGTTTTCGATCGTTGCGCTGTTATCGCCTTCGGTCGAAGTCAGAGTTACATTGCCGGTGATATCAGAACCGTCAGCCGCCAGAGTATTGTCAAGCAGAGCACTCATTGAGACAACGCCGCCGACTGTTGAATCATTGACCGTGGCGGTATTGGCGCCGTCAGTTGTATTCATTGTCAGATCAACATCGAGGTTGCTGTCGGTGATCGTTACGGTGCTGCTGCCGTCTGTAGTGGTAATGCTGCCGGTGACGTCGGATCCGTTGCTGACGTTGATAACATTGTCACCATCACCGCCGGTTACATCGCCGCCAACATCTGTTGAATCAATGTTGATCGTATCGGAACCGGCGCCGCCGGTGACCGAACCGCTAATCGTGCTGCCGGTTGCGCTAAGCGAATCATCGCCGTCGCCACCGATAAGGTCGCCGGTCAGGCCCACGCCTGAAAGAGCAACTGTGTCCGCGCCGTCGCCAACATCGATTGAGGCTCCGACCGTGCTATCGGTTACCGTTACGCTGTCATCGCCACCGTCAGTTACTATTCCACCGGCTACGTTATTATTATTAAGGATAATAGTATCGACACTTTCACCAGTGTTGATGCTGGCAACTGTACCGTCAGTAAGACTGAGGTCAACCGTGCCTTCGCCGGTAATCGCTACCGCTCCAACGTCGGCTCCGGTCAGATCGATATCGACATCAACCATGCCGTCTGGCGTGGTGACTGTGATATCGCCGCCGGTCATATCGGTATCAGTCATGCTCAGGGTGTTGTCGCCGGTCGTGTTATTCTGAGTGACATCGCCGCTGACGGTTCCGCCGACTATCGTTGCGGTGTTGTTGCCTTCGTCTGCTTCCATATCAACGTTTACAACTGTTACATCGGTCAGAGCTACCTGGTTGCTGCCGAAGTTGATCGCGTCAACCAACAAGTCGCCACCGATAGAAGTATCGCTGATTACCACATTATTAACCAACAGATCCGGATCGGCTTCGGCCGGGGTTTCAATTCCGTAATTGGAAGTAAGTGAAACTCCACCAGTAATATCCGCCAGGTTGATCGCAACATCATTCAGGATAACGCCGGGATCAACATTGGAAATATAATTTGAGGTCAAATCGACGTCGCCGGTTACATGGCTGAGCAGCGGAACATTATAGTTCAGTTCAACAACCCTGGTTGAATCCCAGACCACCGGAATAATCCGGCCGGAAATGCTCAGTGCATTCGCGATGTCAGCAATCATGGTGATCGAACCATCAACATCAGCGGTATCAAAGGTCGCGCTGTTGTTTTCGGTCGCAGTCAGGTTTACATCACCGGTGATTTGGTTCCAGGATGCAACACTTATCAGGGTTTCCAGGCCAGGTACGCCACCGTAAGTAGCGTCATAACCGTTGAAGCCTTCGCTTTCGATTACGTTCAAGGTATTGTTAACATTAGCGGTCATATCGATGCCCGCACCAACCGTGCCGTACATAATCGTCGCAGTATTGCTGCCGGTAGTCGAATCCATTGAGATATTACCGGTAATCTCGCTGGGAACAACTGCGTCAAACTCAGTATCGTCGCCAACCAACTGCATGGTATTGTCAACCTCAGCGGTCATGATCAAGTCACCATCAATCAGGCTCGGATCGATCAAGACATTATTAGAGCCTGTCGCGGAATCGGTAGTAACATTTCCGTTAATAATTGAATCAGTAATGGTCAAATCATTGTCAAGCTCAGCGGTCAATGAGACATTACCATTAACCTCACTCAAATCTATCGAGGCTGTATTCATACCGTCATCAGCATCCATACTGATATCACCATCAATATAGCTTGGATCAGTTGATTCTCCGTCTATAACTCCTAGGATTGTCAAAGTGTTATCGAAGTATGAGAACATGTCGATTGCAGTTCCCAAGCCGCTGCCAACTGAACTGGCCTCAATATAAACGTTATTGTAACTTAAGCCGGAATTTGAAATCGTAATATCACCGCTGACATAAGAATCAACCAATGACAATTCATTGTTAACTTCGGCTTCCATATTAAGATTGCCACCCAGATCCGAGTTAAGGAATGAAACAATATTACTTCCGTTAGTAACCTCCAGGTTCATATTGGAATCGAAGTCTGAGTTTGTTATTGTAATATTATTTCCTAATTCACTGAAGAACTGGGACATTGTTGAGCCTTCGAGATCAACCATATCAAAGATTACAGTATTGAAGCCTTCATTTGCATCCATCCAAATATCGCCATTGACAAGGCTTTCAGTAGTCCCTTCTTCTGGATCATAAGCACCCAGGATTGTCAAGGTATTGTTGTACCAACCCCACATATTGATAGCGTAAATGCCACCGGAGCCGACCTCACTCGGGTCAATCAGCAGAGTGTTTGAACCGCTAAAGGAGTCCATATCAATATCGCCGCCAACCACTGAGTCAGTGATCGTCAAGGAGTTATCATATTCAGCTTCCTGGGTAACATCTCCGGTAACTTCGACCATATCAAAAATGGCGCTATTGGTGCCGTCACTTGCCCCCATATAAACATCACCGTCAATGATACTTTCGGTGACAGAACCGTCATCATCAATGCCGGAGACTTGAAGAATATTAGACGCGGTAGCCAGCATATCAATGCTCAAGCTGCCAAGCAGGGCATTAGCGGCCACTTGAAGGACGTTGGCTTCGGCCAGGATTGAAGAAGCGTCAACCGTCAGGCCAGTCATAGTAATATTGCCGGCCACAAGTTCAGCTTCACCCGGATCGATAGTAGCATTAACGCCAACCAGGATGGTATTGAACTGACCGGAAAGATTAAGTTCATCCGTGTAAATACCGGCAGTAGTCAACAAGTAATCCTCAGGATCAACACCAAACGCATTGGTAGTAGCCGGACCGGTGATTTCAACCGTATTATTTATGCCGGACAATGAAATATCACCGTCAACATCATCATTAGTGAGTCTGCCAGCGACGGTAATTGTATTGGTTTGAGCATCATAAATTGAGTTAGTGTTCCAGTCAAACACATAAAGTTCAAGACCGGTTACACCACCGAAAGCGGGATCAACCGAACTCAGGTCATAAGACCCCCAGGAATCGCCGCCATCCAAAGCGATACCAAGTTCAAGGTTACTGCCGGCAACCAGACGGCCATCATCGGCAATTGTAATAATATTGCTGCCGCCTTCACCTTCAGCGCTCTTTTCAGCCTGACTCATAATAATGCTGGCGGTTACCGGAGCAACAAGCTCTCCAGGTATATACAAGGTGCCGCCGTCAATATTCAAGGCATTATCATGAGCAAGCATCATAACAGTATCAGCCATTGCGTAGTTGAGAGTCGGATCTGCAGGATTGTACTGAGTGACCCAGCCACTGTCAACGGTTATTGTATTACTATCGCCGGCCGCCATTTCAAGCGCGCCGGTAATAAATGAAGCATGACCCAAGGTCAAAGTATTTGAACCGCCTTCAAGGAGAATACCGTCCTGATCAACAATACCGGCAGTCATCGTAACGTCGGCCGAAGTAATTACGGTACCGTCATCAGCGATTTCACCAACAACAGCCCGGACAACAGCATCAAGGCCATCTGTCGCGGCATTTTGAACGCTTACACCGGCAATATCAAGAGTATTGGAAGAATCAGATCCCATGGAAACCCCGGTAATGACAGATGCGTCATAACCGGTTTCAGTTTCTGAATCATATTCCCCGGTAATAGCGAGGCTGTTGGTGCCGTAAGGCTGATCGGCCAACGCATCACCCATAACAACACTGCCTTCGACTGTGCTGCCAAGAATCTGAACGGCATCGTCACCGTCACCGGAGATAATATCGCCCTGAACCGTACTCGGATCGATGATGATCGTATCGTTGCCGCCATCGGTATCAATAGTACCGGCAACAATTGAATCGGTGATCTTGATGTAATCATCGCTTTCACCTGTGGTAATATTATCAACCGTGCTGTCGGTAATAAACATTTCAACCTCGCCGTCACCAGCCACTGTAATATCAGTAAGGGTGGAGTCGATCAGATCAATTGATACGTCATTCATGCCGCTAACGGTAGAAATATCAATATTACTACCATTATTAATAGTGGAGTTAATGATGTCAACTGTATTATCACCATCAGTTGTGGTAACAGAAACATTTCCCTCAATTTCCGAATCAGTAATACCCAGGGTATTATCAAGCAGAGCGCTGAGAGTGACATTTCCGCCGACGGTTGAATCAGAAACGGTTGCAATATTAGCGCCGTCAGTCGTATTCATACTCAGATTATTGGCAAGAGCGCTGTCAGAAAGAAGAACAGAGCTGCTGCCGTCGGTAGTGGTAATGCTGCCCTGAATGTCAGAACTGTCGGTAACTTCGATAACATTATCGCCATCACCGCCGGTAACATTTTGGGTAACAGTGCTTGAATCGATGAGAATTGTGTCATCGCCATCCGCGCCTGAAACACCGCCGGTAACAAAGCTGCCGCTAATAGATATCTGGTCGTCACCGCCATCAGAGGTGACATTGCCGCTGGTAGTCGTGCCGGTCAGGCTGATAATATCATCGTCCTCACCAGAGGATACTGAAGCAACGTTACTGTCCACAATCACGATTGTATCTTCGCCGCCTTCAGTTGTAATATTGCCGGTTACGTCAGAACCTTCAATGCTGACATCGTCATCGCCAGCGCCAGCTGCAATAGCACCGGAAACAGTGCTGGTCATTACAGATATAGAGTCATCGCCATCTTCGGTCAGGATACTGCCAGCAGCAGCATTGACCAGCGCAACAGTGTCGCTGCCTTCGCCAGTATTGATAGCATCAACAACGGTGCCGCCGTCAATAGTAACGGAATCATCTCCGCCACCGGTCAGGACAGAACCACCGCCGAGACCGTCATCCACTGAACCGGTGACAAGAATAGTATCAACTGAATCATTCGCTGAACCATCACCGATATCAATTGAAGTATCGATACCATCAACATTACCGCCGATAGTAACTTCATTAGTCTCATTTTTCTGAATGAGGTAACCTTCGATACCAATACCGTCGCTGTCATAGACACCGCCGAACGAAACGATACCGTTGATATCAGTTCCGACACCGGTTGTAAAGGTGTTATATCCGCCATAAATCTCCGGCATATCTCCGGTTCCGCCGGCACCATTCATAACAACGTCATTATAAACCGCCTTGAGAACGACCGGTCCGCCGATTGACGTTGTCAACAGATCATTGATAGTTAAAATATTTGCAGTGGAAATATAGTCGTAGTACTGCACACCCATGGTAATTTCATCGGCAACTGTCACATTGCTGTGCATGATCAAAGTATTAACAACATCTGTACCGCTAAGCATAATGCTGCCGTTAACCGCAACACTTGAGACTCCATTATTGGTGACGATTCCGCCATCATATTCAGAGACCTGAACCCCAAGTTCAAAGTTATTATCGGTTCCACTAGGCGCATCTTCCCAATCAGTGGTAATCACAACATCACCGTCAATATCAATGCTGACATCGTCATTGAGGGTAACTGTTGACTGTCTGCCGGCTTCATATCCGATGACCGCTTCGACGGTATTTGACTTGCCGACAACCAGGAGGCTGCGAGTATAGATGCTTACTGCACCATCAACCACAATATCGCCTTCGCCTTTAGCCGTGAGTTCATAATTTAATTCCAAAGTATTGGAATTTGTCGCATACATCTCCATCGGAGCGTAAATCGTCATATTGATCGGGTCAGTAAAAGTCAGAATTGATTTGATATCCAAACCTGGAGCATATTCGCCGTCGACATAGCCCCAGATACCGAAATCAATCATATTATCCGCACCGTCAATAATCAATGACGCAGCTTCGATAGTATTGTCTATCGCGCCCACATTCATAGTCTGACCAGAACCAAGGATAAACTCAAAGATTGAAATAGTATTAGTGGCGGTTTCAGTAATATTGAAGTTGCCAAAGACCTGAATATAGCTGTTTTGGCCAAAATAGAGATCATTGACATCGCCGGTTATATCAAGGTCGCCACCAACATAGACAGTAGTGTCATCGCCAAAATATACGTAGTTATCGCCACCCCAGATGTTGGTATGATCACCTATGTCAACAGTTGCGCCGTTATTGATGATAAAATCATTATCAGCGCTGGCGACGGTCATTTTTCCGCCGACATAGAGAGAATCATTGATATCGATGAAAGCGGAAGAATCTGGTGAGAATACAGGATTACCGACCAAGAAGTCGTAATCATCAGTTACAGTGAAGTTTTCAATGTAAATGTCGTTCTGACCATCACCGATTTTAACCTCTCCGTCAGCGATGGAATCAACGAAGGTAGCGGTATTGTTACCATCACCAAGAATAATGCCGCCGGCATTATAATCGGTCAAGGTAATAGTATTATTGCCATCACCCAAATTGATCGAGTCATTGAAGATTGAACCGGATTCAAGAGTCAATGTATCATTGCCGTCACCGGCAGTAATGTCGCCGCCGACTTCAGCGGTAGCGGAAACGAACATAACATTGTCACCATCACCAAGATCAACCGCGCCGGTAACTGAGTTGGAAACAATATTAACGGTATCGGCATCATTACCAAGAGTAATATCTTCTGTAGTTGCATCTGTCACCAGCAGATTATCAGAACCGTCACCCGTGGTTACGTTACCAACAGTTGAATCCCTCAATTCGATATCAGCAACGCTGTCACCGAGAGTAATATCAGCAGTTGTAGAACCGACAACATTAAGATCGGCCGTACCATCACCAAGAGTAACGTTATTAGTAGTGGAACCTTCAATTGAAACAACCGCATCGCCGCTGCCGATGGTCAAATCATGAGCAGTGGAAGCAAAAAGTTCAACATTGGCATTGCCATCACCCAGAGTAACATCAGTAACTGAGGCATTAGTCATGGCAACTGTTCCGTCTCCGTTCCCCATAGTCAAGTTATCGGAGATATTGGAATCAGTCAGAGTTGCAGTATTATTACCATCACCAAGATCAACGCTACCATCGATAAAGGAAGCGGCTTCCATAGTGAGAGTGTCGTCTCCGGTTCCGGCGGCAACATCGCCGGTGAGCACAGAAGCGTCATCCATGGTAAGAGAATTTGTACCTTCACCAAGATCGACATTGCCTGTTACAACAGAACCTTCATTGATCACAACATCATCATTTCCGCCATTACCATAGATGTCGCCATTGACAACAGTATTGGTGATAGTACCAACGTCGTCACCTTCACCAAGGATCAGATCGCCGTTGAGAGTTGCAGGAGAATCAATGATCGTAACAGTGTCATTGCCGCCCATCGCGTCAATTGTACCGTTAATGGTGGAGTCAAGAATGTAGGCTACATCGTCGCCATCACCAAGAGCAATCGCGCCGGTGGTGGATTCTGTAATATCGAGAGTGTCTGCATCGTCTCCGAGAACAATATCATTAACAATAGAATTGTCAATTGTGACCGCGTCGGAGCCGTCACCAAGAGTCAAATCACCAGTCGTCGAACCGGTAATATCAACAGTGGACTCACCGGCACCCTGAGAAACATTACCGGTAGTCGAATCGGTAATTTCAATTATTGCATCGCCATCGCCCAGGGCAACCTGGCCAGTGACGTCGGAATCAGTAATTGTGACTGCATTGTCACCATCACCCAGGACAACCTCACCAGTAATATCAGTATTATTAATTATAGCAGTGTTGTCGCCATCGCCAGCAAGAACATCACCGGTAACGGTAGAATCGGTAAGTTCAACCGTATTATCGCCATCTCCGAGGTCAATAGTACCGGCGTCGTAATCCGTCGCAGTCAGAGAATCGTCACCAGCGCCAAGATCAATCATTCCATCGAAAGAAGAACCGGACGCGAGATCGACGGTGTCGTTACCGGAACCGGACAGGATATCGCCGCTGATACCGGAAGTGGCATCTACCGTCAAAGTATTATCACCATCACCCAACTGTACTTCATTCACGGTTGAACCGTTCGCAACAGTTACGACGTCAGAGCCGTCGCCAAGGGTCAGGTCGTCGATAGAAGAGTTATCGAGCGCGACGGTATCATCGCCATCACCAAGGGTAACATTGGCAGCATTTGAGTTGGTCAATGTTACATCGGTTTCGCCTTCACCCGCGGTCAGGTTATCAATAGTCGAATCGGTCAGTGAAACAGTCGAATTGCCGTCACCGAGAAGAACATCTTCCGTTTCGGAGTTAACCATCGTAACTGAAGCGTCGCCATTGCCAATAGTCAAATCGGCATTGATGGTTGAATCAGTAAGAAGAACCGTATTGTCGCCATCGCCAAGGGTAACCGCGCCGGCGTCATATCCGGTCAAGTCGACATTATTATCGCCGTCACCGAGATTTACAGTTCCGGTAAACGCAGTATTGTCCATGGTCAGAGAATCGTTGCCGGAACCGGCCGTAATATTACCGGTAATGGCGGAAGTATCGTCTGTTGTCAGCGAGTTGTTACCATCGCCAAGCATAACATCGTCAACAGAAGAACCGTCAAGAATAGTTACAGCATCAGCACCGGGGCCGAGCATCAGGTCGTCAGCAGTGGAACCACTGAGAGCAATAGTAGTATCGCCGGTGCCGTGGGTCAAATCGCCAATCAAAGAGTCAGTAAGCGTAACGGTCGCCGGACCGTCGCCGATAGTGACATCATTGGTAGCGGAATCAGTGAGGGAAACAGTCGCTTCGCCATCACCAATAATCAACTCTTCAGCAACAGTATTATCGAGAGTAACAGAATTATCACCATCACCGATAGTAATATCGCCGTCAACCAGCGAATCAGTCAGGATAGCCGTATTATCGCCGTTCCCCAGAGTAATCGGACCGGCATCGTAATCAGTCAGATCAACAGTATTGTTACCATCACCCAGGTCAATTTCACCGGTAAAATCAGTACCGTCCATAATAACGGTATCATTACCTGATCCAGTCAGAATATCACCTTCAAGTTTGGAGTTGGAATCTGCGATCAAAGTGTTATCACCTTCGCCCCAGGTAACTTCTTCTATTTCAGTTCCCACAAGGGTAAGAGAATCGCTGCCGTCACCAAACAGGACATCGCCGGAAACGGTAGAATCTGTTAGTTCAACAGTATTATCGCCTTCGCCGAGCACCATGTCACCGCCGATATAAGCGCCGTCAGTCATAACTGTATCATTGCCGTCGCCCATTTCAATCGGATCAACCGCCTGATTAACGGCGGAATTCACATAGGTACCGTTAAGAATAAGGGTATTATCGCCTTCACCGGCATTAATCTGACCGTTGATCAGAGCCAATCCGATGGTAATAGTATCATCGCCGCCCAAAGTCTTGATTGCGGCATAATCATAGAGGAAAGTGTCGCCGTTGATTGAAGTTCCATCACTGACAATGACTTCATTATCATTATCATCCAGAACAAGTCCGCCCCAGATTACTGAGTCTTCTACCACGTAAACATTTTCCCATGTAAGATTCATTGCGGATCCCTGGGCAAACTCATTGTCAGGCAGATTAAAGGTGCCGTTCCAGTCATTAATATAGACCCAGCTGCCGATGGCGAGCTGTGAATTCTGGCCGAATTTAGTTTCATCAACAATATTCATGGCCGCATTCGGATCATTGCTGATAAAGCCGTCAATCGCAACCAAAACGTCATCGGCAATTACCAATCCAAGAGTTGCACCGACGTTGAAGTTGAGCTGCTGCCAGTCAAACCAGGTATCGCCGTTCAGGATAAATTCGTTATCGCCGGTAAGGGTGATATCACCAGTAAACCGACCACTGAGCAGAGTGTCGAAATCAGCAAAGTTAACCACATTGTCAGTAAACTCGATATCCGCATTAACGGTTCCGAGAATAACGATATTTGTCGCGCCGAACAGGGCAAAATCCGTGTCTTGAGTAATGTTGCCGACAGTAAGTCTATCCACGCTCGGATCTACCTCAAGCAGCTTGGCATCAGTACCGAGAGTGAACACATCAGCATCAGTGCTGAAAATAGTAACAAGAATGTCGTCCGCCAGAATAACCTGATCAGTAGAAACCACCAGAGCCGGATTAAAGAAATCATAGTTGAAAGTAACGCTATCTTCCGCATTGAGTTCTTCTCCGGTGAATGAGGCATCAGCAGAGTCGAAAATCACATTTTCAGCGTTAAGAATTGCGTTATCAAGAGTACCGGTGAGGGTTACATCGCCATCGACGTTAACAGTTTCGGTGGAACCAAAGCTGACGGTTCCGGATATATCGGCATCGCCACCGATTTCCAGCGTACCGTCTGTAACTGTACCGGAAATATCAGCATCGCCATCAATAATAAGGTCGGTATCAACAACCTCGCCGCTGATATCAGCATCGCCGTCAAGTTCAAGTACACTATCGGTAACCGTACCGGAAATATCAGCATCATCAGCTTCAACGATGGAATCGGTAAGAGTACCGCCAACTTCAAGGTCACGACTCAATGTCATTTCGACATCTTCCACTGTACCTTCAATGACAGCTCCAACAGCTGAAACAATGCCACCAGAAAGGGTTCCATTAACCTCAAGATCACCAATCAAATTGACTTCGCTGTCAACGACTTCACCGTTGATTTCAGCATCATCAGCAACCAGGTTGCTTTCAGAAACCGAACCGTCAATCACAGCATCACCAGTAACATACATGGAGCTGTCAAAGACATTAGCCCCCTCTTCCACATTCAAATCACCGTTAACGGCCAGTTCAGAGGATTCAACCCCATCGGTGTAGGCGTCATAGTAATCAGAAATCTGGCTGGGCACATTTGCCGGAGCCGCCAATACGTACAGGTCGCCACCAGAACTGTACCGACCAATATAATTTTGAATAAAATCTGCGCCATTTGTAGCTACTACAGCATTCTGGCTTAGGTAAATGCCTTCATTCTCACTGACCGCAAGGAAGCGCCCGAGAGAAACCCCTTCAAGTTCAACCATTGAACCGTTAGAAACCACCAGAACATTGTTCGTGCTGCCAAGGTTCAGAAAATCACCATTCAGATTAAGAGAAGCATCGGCAACAATCACGTTTTCGCCCTCATTGGCAATAAGATTGCCGCCGTATTCAGCCCGCAGAACCAGCAAGTCATTGCCAGCGCCCAAGTCGATATCTCCTGCTATGTCCGCGGCCAAAGTCATCTGGTCGTCGCCATCACCAAGGCTGACTCCGCCTTCAACGATCGCACCTTCCCCAACCAACAGGGTGTCGTCATTGCCGCCAAGGGAGATTGAACGAACATGTGCTCCAGTCAGGAAAGTTACATTGTCCTGGGAATCACCAAGAGTAAGGTTGCGAGTCTCGCCGTCCTCATCCATGATCCCAAGGTTGCCTTCGACAACAATATTATTTGTTGTGGTTTCGTCACCGCTGTCGATATTGGAAAACGCGCCGCCGTTGATATTGATATTGTTGATAGTATTCTGACCCAGCTTGATTATGCCAGTCAGAATAGCGCCGTTCTGGACATCAAGGGTATTGGTGTTGACGACGATAGTTTGATCTTCAAGAACTTCACCGTCACCAAGCATAATGTCTGAAGTTACATAGGCATCTTCATTAATAATAACCCGGTCATTGCCGGTACACATATTAATGTAACCATTAATCTGAGCGTCCTTCTGGATGTACAGAACGTCATCACCGGGGCAGGCAATGATATTACCATTAATTATCGCTCCGGTCTGAACGTTGATTTGATCATTTCCGGTATTTGTATTAACGTTGCCGTTAATGATTGCGCCTGACTGGATATTCAGAACGTCGTTACCGCCGCCAGTATCAATGCCTGCAGACAGATTACCTCCTGCAATAATGCTGGTTTCTTCATCCGCATCAGTAAGAACAACTTTATCTTCCTCAGTCCCGTCAATGACGATATCCACTCCGAGATAAGCGATTGAAACTGAGCCGCCCTGTTTTTTATCCCAGGTATATATAATAGTATAAGAAGCATCGCTGACTTGATCGCCGTTTTCATCCATAACGACAATGGTATTCTTGTCGAAATCGTCAGCATCCTTGAAGAATTTACTGGTAATAAGAGTAACTTGACCGCCACTTGCCTGTAAAAGATTCGAGGTAATTGAATCAATAGTGATAACAACATTTTTAAAGGCTGCATGATTCTTGTTCAAAATCAGCATTGCATCGGTATTTTCCAATGTATCGTCAGTGATCACAAATTCATAGGTGGCACCGGACAAGCTCTTGTCGAGTCCTTTGCCCATGGTGACACTGGCAGTTCCGGAGAATTGGACAAGGGTAAAATCTTTGATTTTACCATTAAAAGTACCGGAATAATCACTGAAATAAAGATTACGCTCACCCTCTACCGATGCATTTTTACCTTTGCCGCCACCATAGATGGAGCCAGAGAAATTGAGCAGGGCTGCATCAGCGGAAAGAGTAATATTGGTATCGCCTTGAACTGTTGAGAAATTACCGCCGCCGTAAATCTTACTGATGCGGTTCCAGTCGGTAGTACTGCCGGTAATTGTAATATTAGTATTGCCGGCAACAACTGAGCCGACATCGCCGCCGCCGTAAATCGTGGAAACCCGACCGCCGACATAAGTAATATTAGTATCTCCGGTCACCTCTGAACCGTAACCGCCGCCGCCGCCGTAAACAGTGGAAAAACGACCGCTGACCAAAGTAATGTCCGTATCGCCTTCGAAAACGGCAAATTGACCGTCGATATATTTCTTGGCAACTTTTGGTTTGGCTGGATCGTCTTTCGAAGAAACTAAAGAACCGCCGTATACTGATTTTACAATCAGTTTTGAAATGGTGATACTGCTACCGCCATAGACATTTTCATTAACGCCGGCTGCAACAACGCCGAGAGCCGCTTTCGATCCTGATCCTTCAAGGTAAAGGTCCGGAACAGGAACACTGATATTAGTGGAGCCTGTATAGACAACTATCCGTCCTGCCGCTTCTGCGTAAATAAGTGATTGATCAATGGCGGGTAAATCCTCTACAAAGACTGGATTCACGGTGTTTCTTGTGATGATCGTTGTCATGATACATACTCCTTAATTAGGTTAATTATTTAAATTGTTATAAATTAAAATGTTGATTTAAAACACAGGTCATTCTCCCAACACTCAGATGTTCGCGCCTTGTTCGCGAGTTGTGCTGAAGTCTCGGGGATGCTACCTGCAGTCCGTTGTTAATTTCATACGAAATGCCATATATAGTAACTCTGAAAGATAACGCGCGTTGAACATCAAATATCCAACCGCGGTCTTCCAGATTATCTATCCTGAAATACAATTGATCACTGAAAGAATAATCACATTTCTGCAATAGAGAAAAAGAATCTGAAACGACTTTTGAAATGTGAACGTTAATCGAAATTACTGTTTTTTGCGCCGCGCTGGAATTAACAACACAGGCATCGGAGGATGTTTCGCACTGAGTGGATAGTGCCTCGAATAAATTGAATGAACTGGAGAGAAAGGGTAATATAAGTGAGGTTTTTATTATGGAAAAAGAAGAAATAGTACTGTCCTTAACGACAGATACAATATTTTTATCTAATGAATTCCCGGTATGCATAAGGCCATTTGATACTGCAACTGTATGTCGACTCAAGTTATTCATCCCGCTCTCCTATATTGTTCCACCCGCAGAGGTTTCGTTGAGAACAGGAAGGGTAATAAAACTTGAAATGATTTCAATATAACAGAGCACGGATTGACAAGCCGCTACTAAAGCAACCACACCCATGCAAAAAGCAGAAAAATAGAATTTACTTCTACCAGCGGCATTTAGAGATAACTCAGTGCCGTCAGCAAAAAACTCTATGAGTTTCATAAAAACATCCTTAGTTCCTTTTCAAAAGCTTAAAATCCCCTTCAATGCAATGATACATTGAACCGGATTTTCGGCTAGTGACCCTTACCACTCATTTATTTCAATAACTTTTACCAGGAAAATTATTCTTTTTAAACAATTTTCACTAAAAGTTATTTCCCTTTATTATTAGATTAATATCCAAAAAATATAAATCAAGTGTGCTTTCAAGAAAAAGCATTAAATTTTTGTTAAAAACAGCAATTTTCAATAAAATCTATTAGTAAAAACTATTTTTCAATAAAATTTATGCAGTGAAATGAGCTCTTTTTGGGGAGAATAAATTCCTCGTAGCATCTGTAAAATTAAAAATAATTAAAAATCAAAACCATATTTTCATATTTCAACAATGAAGTAATGCGTGAGAATATCCATGTAACGCCCCCCGACATCCTGTGCAGAACCAATCAACGCGAAAGCCATTTCGATAACAACTCCACATTTACTACACTATTAGGAACGATGCGAAACATAAAATATTACTTGCAGTGGATAACTACCATAATATTAAAACAAACAACCATATCCATAAAAATGTCCATAAAATCATAAAATCAACATGTAAATCTATTTTTCAATAAAATAACGACTTGAAAAAGATATAGACCAGATCTATCTCTCAACCACTTTTCCTCATGTACTTTACATCACTATTTAACAAGAATGCAACTAAAACGAAACATAGCAATAATAATATAAATTCGAACAAACTGTTGTTTTTTTAACATATTCAATGTATTTTAAAAGATACAGGATGAAAAATCAGGGCGGATCAGATGGAAAACAATACATTAAACAGAACAATACCCGACGAATATCTCAAGCAATGGCAGCGCACAGTCGACTTGATGGCGCGGTTGTTCGAGGTGCCGGCCGGCTTGATTATGAGACTGCTGCCATCGGAACTCGAAGTTATGGTTGCCAGCAATACAACCGGCAACCCGTATGAGCCTAAAGAAAGAGCCAAACTGAACACCGGACTATATTGTGAAGCAGTAATCAAAACCAGAACTCATCTTCAGGTTCAGAACGCACTTAAAGATCCGCTATGGATGAACAACCCGGATATTTGCCTGGGAATGATCTCATACGTCGGTTTTCCACTGATTTGGCCTGACAATGAAATATTCGGAACTATTTGTGTCCTTGACCGTAAACCCAGGCAGTTTTCCAAAACGTACCTGAGTCTTTTATGGCAATTTAAGGATATGATTGAAGCGGACCTGAAGCTCATCTTGAACAATCAGAACTTAACTGAGGAAATCGGAAAACGGATAACCATTGAAAATGAACTGCAAAAACTGAACGAGCAACTGGAAATGCGGCTGGAGGAACTGGAATCGTTCAGCTATACAGTCTCACACGACTTGAAATCTCCTTTAAATCATATTGTCGCCTACGCAGATTTACTGATATTGGGCCATGAAAATCTTGATGAAAAAATTTTTAATTCTCTTGAAGAAATAAAAAATGAATGTTTCAAAGCCTCTGATATGATTGCCGCGATTCTTAAACTATCGCACATATCCAAATCAGAACTGATGATCAGTACCGTCAATTTAAGTTTCATCGCCGAAAATATTCTGGATGCCCTGCAAAAATCCCAGCCTTCCCGGAATGTTCAAATTGATATCCAGCCGGACATAGTTGTCTCAGGCGATCACGACCTCCTTTTGGACTTAATGGAAAATCTGCTTGGCAACGCCTGGAAATACACAGAAAAAACTCCGGATGCGAAAATCGAATTTTACTCTGTAAAAGATATTGAAACAGGAGAAGCTCTATATTGTGTTAAAGATAATGGCATCGGTTTCAATATGCAACATGCCGGCAAACTTTTTCAACCTTTTGTGCGACTGCATAAAACAGAGGAATTCAAAGGAACCGGCGTCGGCCTGGCAACCGCCAAACGAATAATCAAAAGTCACCGCGGCCGCATAAAAGCCGAATCTGCCCTCGGCAAAGGCGCCTTGTTTTCCTTCACCTTAGGGGTATAATTTAAAATGTAATCGCATCATCAGGAAGATCCAAAACATTATATAGAGCCCCTTTCCCCAAATGAATTATTGTCGAAGTGATTTCGATGAAGCGCTTGACTGCGTCTTTAAGGAATCGAATACCCCACATACAATTCATCGTAGTCTTAATATAGAAAGGGTTAAATATTGTTGGAAACCATTTTATGACTGGTCATTGACCGGGCTCGTTGTTGAGTTACCTCAAAAAGAAGCGGTTGATTTTTAAAAAAACGATGAAATTCTTCGAGAATGACTGAAACATAGCGGGAACGACTGGCTCGTCCACCATTATGAGGAGTTAAAATTACATTATTTAAACTTTGTAATTCGTCATCAGGAGGCAATGGCTCGGTATGAAAAACATCTAAACAGGCTAGAAAACGTTGTTTGCGTAATTCAGCCATCAGCGGTTTATGTTGAACAAGTTCCGCCCGGCCACTGTTAAGCAGCGAAGCCCCATTTTTTATTGTCGAAAGTAAATTTGCGTCAATTCGATTGATGCTGTCAGGAGTTAAACTTTCCAGCAGGACAATGACGTCAGAACGTGCAAATATCTCTTCAAGCGAAGCATTGTCCACCCCTTGTGCAGCGATTTCCGCTGCAGAGCAAAAGTCATCGTTAACGAATATTTTTGCCGGTTTAAGCGGTTTTAAATAGTTGATATAATGCTTTGAAATTGCCCCGTATCCCCAAATACCTATAACCGCATCCTGGATAAAACCCACTTCACCGATTTTGTCCCAGCGCAATGGCTGGCACCCTCCTATACAAGCAAATTTCAGATAATTGCGAATCCCAAACAACGTCATTGACAAACACCATGTCGCTACTTCCTGCGCCATAATATCATTTGCCGTTGTTATCTTAATGTTGCGATCATACAACTCGTCTGAAACCAAATCAGCAACAGAACCGGCAGCATGACCGACTATTTTTAGGGTATCATTACAACGCAAAATATCGCTATTAATCTGAGGAGTTGTCCATGAGGTGATAATTGCATCATAACCGGCTATTGTATAGCGCCAGGCCTCAATTGATGATGGAGCGTCGTCAATGAAACGAATATCCAGGCCGGATTGCGGCAAAGTCGTTAGCGCGTGAGAACTCCACAATTCGGAAAAAAGCGTTGAATTCCTTGGAACAGTCAGCAAGCATTTCGGGGTAGTCAATTTCATAAAAAAATTGCTCCTTGAATATGGCTAAGTTTAATCTGCTGTTTTAACCCCCACCATTCAGCATTCGGGTCCATGAAAATTGAAAATTCAAATATAAACATATATTGTATGGCTCTTTCGGTGTTTTCATGGATATACCATAATTCAATGATTTTTCCATGTTTTTTATTGCAGACTTACAGCCTGCTGTTGTTTTTTTATTATTTCCCCCGGGCGTTGCCCGGGGCTTTGTTCTTTCAGGCCTACGGCCTGGTGGTCTTTTATCTTCTTCAGCCCCATAGGGGCGCAATATCACAGCCCCGGGCAACGCCCGGGGAATCTGATTTACACCTCAAACGCAGGCTGTAAGTCTGCAATAAAACGAATTCGTAAGGCCCCATCCACGGAAACACCGAAAGAACCTATTTTATTATCCTCAAAAAAATACTTATTGGGTAAATACTATTTGATTGAATTGACGATATTCTTTAAACCCTTTCATCACTGGAGACCATGAAATCTCCTGAGTCTTTGTTTTCTTTCCAGCCGGACGATAGCGGCAAAAATTCACCAGCCAGGAATCTCCCACCTTCGGCGTATCCCCTCCGAGAGACCGGAATGGAATAGCAACTTCCACGTGCCACCCGTTTTGCCGTTTCATCGTTTTTAAATCAAGCCCCATATTAATTTTATGCGCCACGCCCTGGTTATGCAGTAATGTCAAAGAATTCCCGATACCATTAATTAATATTTGATAAAGTTTTACCGGTTTATTTTTGGAGTCAGGAACAAAATATAATTCAATCTCATCATCCCGCCAGATAGAGCCGGTACCGGTAATCAAATTTTTACGCTCCTTTTCACTGCATATCGCGCCGATATAAAGATATTTATCATCATAGAACAAGCGAATTCTAGTATTTTCTGTCGGAATGCCTTTACCCCCGACCAGGAAAAAACTATTAGTTTGAGCGGCGGCCTGCCACATTTCATCATCAGCAGCGCCGTCAATCAAGGGGGCGACCGGCGCCCTGGGAACACGTATAACACGTTTTTTCATGAAGAGTTTCTTGAAATCACGAGGGTCAACGCCTTGTAAAAACGGCCCGGAAACTTTGTCATTAGCCGCAAGTATTTTTACTTTAAGCCGACGATTGGCGGCAACATAATCGGAGCCAACGGCAAACCACACCTTACCATCCCACCCTTTTGGCGCGTATTCGGCCAAATTGAGTGAGACATTTGCCTGATAGCCTTTTTCAATAATCGGACCTAAATCAATTAATTGATCGGCTTTACCGTTGCGCCCCCAGCGAGGCGTGACACAGGCTAATTTGCTATCCATTACCCCGACGCCAAACGCTATTCTTTTCGTCCAGCCCGAAGCAGTATGATAGTCAACCATAAATCCCGCAAATGCACGTTTAGAGCGTTTAAACGGATGAGTGTGATAAACCGTCCCTCTCAACGATTCCTCATTAAAGTAAGTATTAGTTAGCTGTAATTTTATCTTACGCAAATTTTCAAATTCGAATCCGGCGAAACAGAATCCGAGAAAGTCATCTATCCGGCGACTGGGCCCAGCCTCCAATAGAAACTTAGCCGCGTCTGCTTTGGCTATAAACGGCAGAATATCTTTCTGGTATCCCATGCTGTTTTTCCAACGTGTAATATTAATACCTGAAGCCACTATTTCAGCTCCGTCAATATGCTGATTTACCGGTTTCACTTCCAACTTCTCCTTCGATGTCGGAGCAGGTTTGATTTTTGCCAGGCTCGGAGATTTTCCACCATAAACACGATTATTTTCAGCTTTACCAACCAGGGCTGACACCATACCGCGGATGACAAATTTGCCTTGGGGAACCTTTATTACGGGTAAGACCTGACCACTCTCATTACTTAATGAAACTTCAGTCCGGCTCCCGTTAACGGTTATTTCAGAAGCGTTGGTAAAGAGCATTATTTCAGCGGTTTCAGCTTGATTAATCCCGGTTATGGTTAATTCCTTCCCGGTGATTGAACCTGATGTCAAATTCAGCAGATGCCGGCCTTTGAAATACCAGTTTGCCGGCAAGTTGTTAATTGAATAAATTCCGCCCGGCACATTTGAAAAAACTAATTGATATAGCGTCGTCGGTTCTAAGTCGAGTTTTACAGTCATGTTTTTACCATTGTATTGGCACTGGACGGGGAGTATCGGCTCCGTGACAAGATCAGCCCGGAGTTTCCTGCTGCAATATAGTGCTTTTGCCTCATTTTCAGTCAGACTGCCCTTGAATTGTTCAGGCGTTTTTATCTTGAAATAGCGGATATAGAGCGGCTTAACATGACTTAACCCAAGGCTGTCAGTCGCTATTTTTACAGTATACTGTTTTTTCTCTTTTGCATGGCTGATCAGTGACATAACCACGTCACCACCATTCATCCTTTTCATAACATAAGACTCAAGCAGAGTGGTCGGGCTGACTTTCCAATCCGGCGAATAAACCGTATTTACAGGCGTACTGTTCCCCATCTCCATAGATGCCGTTGCAAAAGGACGTTTCATTTCAGGGTCGCCATAGGTCAAACTCGGAATCCATCCGAGCGCCAGAACACGATTGATATAGCACGCGCTAACCGTTTTATGCCAGTAAAGCGGAATCAAGCGTGCTTTAGGCCGACATTTCAACCATGTTTCCATTCCCAGCCCCATACCGACAAACTTGCGCCAGAAACCATAGCGCAGCTGATTTCGGGCCTCCATAAAATTAACGTCTCCGTACGGGTTTCCGCGCCCATTAAACCAAATCGCTTTTTCCGCTCCGCGTTTCTTGACCACCTTCTGCATATCTTTCCAGAAACTATACCAGTCTGCGTCAGTGGTATAATCTAAGTTATCCCATTTAATAATATTATGGGTTTTGCTTTCGTCCAGATAAATAAAATCCACCCCGAGATAATCTAGTTCAATTCCGTATTGCTTAAGCAATTCGTTGTAACAATCTTTATTACCGATCATTGAGGCCCAGTTATCAGCCAGCCCCGGAAACAACAACTTCTTATTACCATGCTTATCGCTGGTACGAAACCATTCCGGATGTTGCTTGAAAATGCGCGACTTCCAGGTTGTACTTACAGAAAGGTTATAGATACCAACCTTAATACGGTCCGGAGCAATGGCCTTGATATCATCTATCATTTTCTTCAATTCGGGACCGGTGATCCACCCGCCATACCGCCCGGGCATTCCTTCATCGACATAATAGTCCCCCCACCCGGAACTGGGTGAAAGCATCACCATAATGTAGCCGCTATCACTCATCGTCACTGTTTTGCGCAAGTTTTGCAGAGAACTCATATTCATACAACAATAAACATTACTCAACCATTCCGGAACTGCCGGAATTTTTTCCAGATCCTGTTTGACCTCCGGGGTTTCCGGATATACCTTGGCGAGAAAATCATACCAGGTACCGGGAAATAAAGTTTGCACATCCGTAACAGTAAATTTTGATTTCATCCCCAATTTCAGTGTCCCCAGCGGCATATCCCAACCTGAAGGAGTGAAATACAAGCAATTAGGCCACTCCGAATAACCGGAAATGCCGGTCTGCCACCAGGGATAGCATAAGCGGTTATTAATTAACAAACGATAGTTCGAATAGCTGACTTGTTTTGTTTGGTTACTCAATACCATGCATTTAGTCATCTGCTTATAGCGGGTAACGCGATATGGCTCGCTAATAGTTTCCACCGGATCCAGCGGACCAATATACCCTGTCCCCAAATGATAGCCGCCCTTGCGATACTCCGGACAAAAAGTCACTTCATTACGAATAGTTATAAAGTTGGTTATTTTGTTTTCTTTTCCCAGGAATTCTAATTTTCGATAGAGCCTGGGCCCCTGTATCCAGAATTTTTTTACAATGACAACTCCCGGCAATTGAGGATTACGGCAATTAATGGTCAAGACTCCATTTGTTTTGGAATAATAAAATGCCTCATCAGTTTTTTCAGTAATATCGTACTCTTTATTCGGGGTCATAATAAAATATTTGCTATACATATTACTGATACATTGTTCGCCGCTTTGGCGATCCCAAACTCCGGCAGTCATGCCTGTTTCCAGATCGATAGCCCAAATCCCTTGTCTGGTCTTTAAAAAATTATATTGCGGTGAGTCTTTAGCCGTCCTGATGTCGCCGGTAATTGCAGGTCTCAACTTCGGCAGTGTAAATGTTTTACCGCCAATGACAAGCTGTAAATCGGCAATCTCCAAATATGTTCCCGGGTGCTTGAATTTGGGAGAATAAAATGACAACTTGGAACCGCCGGACCATTTGCTTGATCTGTTTTTTTTATCTTTTGTCCATTGCACATAATCCAAGCTTAATTTAAACGCGGTCCATTTATCCCTGGGAACTTTCAGCGATTGGTAAACCGAACCGGTCTTTGTCGAAAAACTTATGTATATACCGGTACCAAAATTTTGCCTGACCTGAAAACTGATATAATCCCCAGCCTTCACATCTTGTAACGGAAATATTTGATACAGGCCTAGCCCTCTATATTTTTTTGCTCCGGTTTCCGCTTTAACCGTTACAGAATTGTTACCTGATACCAAACGGCCAATACTCAAAGTACATTGGGGGCGCGGACACCACCCAACGGCCTCAGCTTCTCCGGGTGTTTTAAAATTGCATAAGCTACCTGAAAAGACCATCGGTACAAGGCTGCTTGCGGCAACAATCGATAATATTTTTAGCTTCATTGTTTTTCCTCTAATTACTTCCTGTTAGTAGAAACTCTGGAGACATAGGTATAATGAGCACCAGCATTAAACTAGTAAATACAGTCCCCCATAATAATTTTTTCTAAAAGTCAAAATGTATATTATTGAAAATCACCTATCAATGGAACATATGCGACCATAAGAGTTCGCATGCCGTCTTTTAAATAATATTTATAGGTGATTTCATCATTCGCACCCATTGCTTGTACATGACCGTCGACAAATAATATATTGGCTCTTTTATTGTGCCGCATGTGCATTTTAACCGTCCGCTCTCTATGCTGCTTTTCCACATAATAATATTGCACTTTTGCTCCAACCGGAGCAAAACCGTCTGTTGAAACCCAACTAGGCGGACTGGTGTGAATACTGTCGGTCAGACATTCACTCTTACTTGGTTGATAACATTTTCTTGTATCAATCAACCAGTTGTTTAGATCATATGAGGTTGAATATGCCGCCCGGTATGTTCCAGTTAGACCATAACCAAAATACTGGTGATATGATTCATACGGCTCTCCCGGTGACTTAATTTTTAATGGATAAAGAGACGGGCAGGTAAACGCACCCCATGTACTGATATATTTGCACTTAGTTTTCAACACGTAATTCCATATTCCGCAATTCCCCGCTGCCGGCGGAAACATTCCTTCACTGTCATCGGCATAAAAAGCCAGCCCGATACCTACTTGTTTTTGATTGCTGGTACATTTGATCGTTTTAGCTTTATCACGTGCCTGATTTAACGCAGGCAGCAACATGCTGGCAAGAATGGCAATGATTGCAATCACAACGAGCAATTCAATTAAAGTGAAAAAATTAATCCCATACAGCCTTTTTATTCTATTTGTTCTCATCTTTTTAGTCTCCTTTATTTGGGTTTAAAATAGAAATTTTTGGATAAATACTACTTTGTCGTTACCTGAATTATACGTTATTCAAAGTCGATATACAATAACATGAAATAATTTTTTATTGCACTATTCTAACCTTTTAGCGTTTTTCTTTAATTTCCCGGATAATTCATTATTTATACTTGGTTCATTTATTTTGAGGTATTGACTTTTTTTATATATCTTGTATTATTAAAATATAAATTATTTTTTATCAAACAGGTGGGCTATGGATACGGATTTTTTTATCGAAATAAACCAAACAAAATACTCCATAGAAATAGAATATTTGAAACAAGTCCATTTTTTCAAGCAATCGGAACGATTACATATTCACCCGGCATATCACTTTATACTCATATCAGAAGGTTCAAATGACCTCTATTTACGCAATACACCGCCTCAACATGCGGCAACAAATTCCTTAATTTTTATTAACCCGTTAGTCCCTCATCATTTTTCCCCGGACCCTAAAACCGGCGTGGAGCATACCTGTATTGTCTGGCGTTTCAAAGACGCGAAAGGAAATTATGAACTGGCTCCCCTCCAGGAAATTCTAGGTATTTCAAATTGCAACAGAGATTATATCGTAAAAAAAATCAATGATATCGACGCCAAAAGTTTTATCGCAAAAGAACGCAGTGCCAGGATGGCCCATGAAAGCTCCGATTCAGCTCTGGCTTCAATGTTTATGTGGCAGTTATGTTTTTACGGAATAAATCTTTTGTGGTCGGAAGCTATCACCGGCGGTCAGCAAAAATACAGTATGCCGGAAAAGTTAACTCAAAAAGTCAAAAATTTGATAGATCCCTCCATCAGCGACAGCACTCTCGATATTCCTGCTATTGCCAATCAGTTGAATCTGCATCCTAACTATATAAATAAAAAATTCAGGTTAGTCGAAGGCATCCCGATTGGTCGATATATCATCAACAAGCGTTTGCAATTGGCTAAAATGCTATTGACTAATACAGATTTAAATATTTGTGAAATAGCCGAAGCGTGCGGTTTTAATCAACACAGTTATTTTACCAGAACGTTCAAAAAAACCTTCACCCAGAACCCACTTGAATACAGAAACGAGCATAACACTGTCTAATATGTAAAATTACGGGTGCAAAGTCTTTACAATGGAACAGCAAGGAGAGTTTGACATCCATAATTCTAGCCGTTCACTAACACTTAACAGTCTCGGAATGAAGCCATGATTGTAAAAAGCATAGCAATTTGACTTCATCAAAAGAACACCAGTGTAAAATTGGTTAAAACCCTCCATCAACAAGCCAATTCGATAATCAAATTGTTGGTGACATAAAACCTTTTAAAGACTTCAAATCGCAAACTATACAACTTCCTTAAAAACAAGGCAAAGCAATATAATACACAAAGTTATTCGATAACTTTATGTAGTTTTTCTCCCCTTATCATGTTGACTTTTTTATTTATCTGATATATAATGGGGGTATACAAAAAGTAATATACACTAATTTTAATTTATCTACTAATATGGCAATTGAAAAACACAAATACAAACAGGTTAAGTCGCTTGTTTATGACGATTACATCCACCCGAAGTTGCAGCAAGGTGGGAAAATGCCGTCTAAGCAACGTTTGGCTAGCAAATACAAGGTCAATGTCGGCACTTTAGATAAAGCGCTACAGGAACTTGTATTAGAAGGGTTTATCGAAAAGCGGCGCGGTTCAGGTACATATATTCTACCTCGGGAATACAATAAGATAGCAGCAATCGGCATTTATTTTCTAGTTTTGCGTGAATATGATGCTCGTGTTAGTTCATACAGTTATCGACTATTGGATATGTTGATAGAACGGTTATCGGCTTGTGATTTGCCATATCGTTATTACGCTGATGTACGCCCTGAAACAATGCTGCATGAGCCGCTGCCGCAGTTGACAGAAGACATCGCCAACAATAAACTTGCAGCATTACTTGTTGTCCGTTCTGATTGTAATTATGATGATTGGCTTAATGTGTTACCGCTTCCACGCATCGGCTTTGACCGGGATTTCGGTTGGGGCACCGTAAGTTATGATAAATATCAGAGCGGTTATGAAGCAGGTAGATTTCTCATTGCAACTGGTTGCCGTCAGATCGAACTGATCAGTGTCTATGACAAAGAATGGGAGAGTGATAAGCTTGCGCAGTACTTTATGCGCCATGTTCGTGCCGGCATGACCAATGCCATGTTAGAAATGGACCTTCCTGCTCCGAAAATCTGGCTGACCCCGGATAAATATCCGGAATCACTCGAATATCTCCATTACAGCTATGACGATTCATTGCGCGGGTATGAATTAGCCAAACAACTATTCACTATCTGCCGCCCCGATGGTTTAGTGGTCTTTACTGACGTGATCGCTGTTGGCGTGGTCAGGGCGGTTAAAGAACTTGGTCTTTTTCCCGGAAAAGATATCAAAATTGTTGTTCTAGGTAATAAGGAAATTAACTTACCAGAGCTTACTGACGTAATCCATTATGATCTGGCAGTCAGAGACGTTGCTGACAGCATGATGCATTTAATCAACGCCGCCATTAATCACAAACCACCGGAAACCATCTATATTTCCCGGACAAAAAGATAACTTCATAACAAACAAGAGGAGATGTATCATGAAACTTCAACCACAATCCGGCACAACCCTTTACTGGCGATTTACACTAATAGAGCTCTTAGTTGTAATAGCCATTATAGCCATTCTTGCTTCAATGCTACTGCCAGCACTGGGACGTGCCAGAGAAACAGCAAAGCGGATTAGTTGCATTGGAAACCTTAAACAAATGAATACAGCCTACAACTCGTATGTAGCGGATACTGATTATTGTATGCCGATGTATCCCGGACCAATAGTAAATGGAGACGCCAATTACGCCACATGGTATTATGAAATTTGTAAAAAAATGGGAAAGAATAGTTACCACGATTTATTATTCTGTCCTTCAGAACAGGCAACGTCATCATCAATAGGTATAAGTCTATTGACGGCGAAGATTCGCTCCTATGGACTCAACTCTCGTTTGGCTGGTCATTTGGATTCTCCCAAGATTATCCGTAAGGCCAGCAAAGTTTCCGGGCCCTCAATCGCTTTGACCATGTGCGACCGCAATGTTGACAATGCCGCTTGGCCGCCAGCTACAGAAAATCACGGATCAAGTCAGGTTAGTTACCGCCATATCGGTTATATGAATCAGAGTTGGTTTGATGGTCATGTATCATCGTTAAATTTCAAGGACCATGCAGCAAAAAATGTCTACGTGGGATATTTCGGATCTGGCTTTTAAATAAAGGGTTTTCAATGAAACGAACATTATTAATTATGGCGTTGCATGCAATGATAACCCCCGGAGTTGCCGCAGAATTAAAATTCTCCGGGATACTTGGACAAAGTCAACCGGAAAGCGCTCCTCCTCTGCGTCAAACGTCTGTCAGGAGTTCAGTAAATGCCCCCGACGGCACCGTACTATTTTCCAATGACGATGGTGTTTATGCCCTAAATACAAAATCTAGGATTGCGAAAAAGGTGAACGAGCTAAACGGCATATTATTAACCGATGGACGAAAGGTTTTCTTGCGTCGGAATACCATCATTTATCAATTGGAATCCCAGCCAAACGGCATGTACAAGGCAAAACGCTTCACTGATCTGAGACGGGGATACAACCGGGTCGGCATTGTCGATGTGACCAACACTCAAAGATTTGGCAAGTTACTCAAGTTTTTCGCCTACGATGCAAAAAACAAGCAGGTATTCGGGTGGGATAATGCCGGCAAAGAATTGGGCGTAATTTTAAATTTGGCCGACTTTAATAGCAAAGGAAGAGTCTTGGATGTCGCGGTACTACCAGAGCACGGTTATATGGTGGTGAGTACAGAATATCCTGATTTGCATGTCTATCGTTTTGATCAAAATGGTAAAAATGTACCAGGAGGAATCTGGCCGCAACGTGTCCCGGCCAACTATCTGGCACTTAACAAACACCGACTGTGGGCGTGCTATGCTAATGCAAGGCCATTGGAAAATACTATTTCCGGCGACAAACCATTGGTACTGGGAGACCACAACGACACTTATGTCTACTCGGTTTCAAGCAGTGGAGATGACGGTTATTTTCTTGCTTGCTCTCAAGGGCTCAAATACTATAACTTGACGAGACCGAAACAGTGTGATTATCGGATCGGCGGAATTAATAACCAGATGGCTCTGGCCCTTGCAAATGGGTTGATTATTGGTATTCGGGGAAACGGCATTATTTGTCTGAATCTGGATGATTTACCTGATAGTCCGTTACTGAATACCGGTAATGAGCCCTGGCGTGTCGGCGGCAATTGGAGTTCTATTGGTATCGCCACGGCTGCAGACGGTCAAACATTCTTGATTCTCGATAGCAAGTTGAATACCGCATGGCGGTTTAATCCAGCAATAACTAAGTGGAATGACAAAAGCCGAATAGTCAACCTAAAACTAAAATTGACAAACCCTACAGATATAGCAATGGCCGGAACAACTATGGTCATCGCCGATGCCGGCAAACTTAATGTTAGATGTGAGTTGATCAAACCAATCATCAAAGTTGATGCCTTTAACGATAATGAACTGATCGTGGCCGGCAGTAATTTTGTAGCATTACTGAAGCACGGCAAGGTGGTTTGGGAACAACCTTTGGAAGCCAAGGACATTGCGACCATCGGCGACTATGTTGTGGTAGCCTGCGATGAATTATTGTTGTTGAACAAGCATGGACAAACCGTATCGCGAGCGCCCTACAACCTTAGTTGTCTAGCTACCTCCGGACGCTGGTTAGTTGGAATGGATCCTGCAAAAAGTGCAATTCTCAGATTTAAATTACAACTTTAAAAAGAAAATGTCATGAAATTATTATCTTCTTTATTACTACTCGGAGCCTTCGCGAGTCATGCGTCACCTAAGTTAACTGGCAGGACTGGAAATCCAGCCAATAGTATGTTTGTGCGCGGCAGACCAGTACCATTACATTTTCAGGCGTCAGGATTGCAACCTGATAGGAAGTTGTCGCTACAGATCAATATTTTCGATCAGAATGATAAGTTGATAACCACCCACGAACTATCTCTAACTGCCGACACAGCCGGTAAGTGGGCTGGTTCTTTCGATGGTCCCGGCAATAAATATGGATTCTATCGGGTTCGAGCCAAACTGTCAAATGGCGCAACTCTGCCGAAAGTTGGTAGTCGTCCGGCTGGATGTCTTACTTACGCGGTGTTACCGGACCCCAAATCACGCAAGTTATACGGCATTGAAAATACTTTTTTTGGGCTGCACGGCAATTCTTCTGGTGACTCCAATTTAATGCCATGGCTAGGAGCCCGTTGGTGTTCTACTGGAGTATATAAGACCAAATCTGAAGTGGAACAGCACATTGAACAAAAACGCACTTCACTTTGGACTAATTGGAAAACTTATACCTATGTTCCTTATCGCTTTACTAGTAACCCCTACCACTTTTGGACCAGAGAACAAATTGAGAAACACGCTTGGAGTCGTAGAACCGCTATCGGACCCTATACCCGTTTTACTGATGCCGAAGGTAAAAAGTTATACATTCAAGCGAATGCCAAATTAGCCAAATACGGCTTACTTTACCAAGGAGACAATGATGTAATGCGTTATCAACCTTTATGGGAACCTGATCTGATTATGACCAATGCCCAGATTGAGGAAATTTACCGGGCGGCACGACAAGGCTTGCATTCCACTGATCCTAACGCACTGGTACTTGGACCTTGCTTTCACTCCATCCATGCCAGTTCTGTATCCAAAATGGAAGAACTGTTTAAACTTGGCTTCCTTGATTATATTGATGAATTTACCATTCATCCATATATCAGATATCCGGTCGAAGCTAATGGCCTGGTACAAAATATTCGTCGTCTGAAAGGTTTGATTAAAAAATACAGTAAGGGACGCGGCATAAAAATCCGCGGAAATGAATCGGGGTATTCCGCTATTAATACTTCAAGTCAAGAACTTGTGCAAATGTATGGTCAAGTGCGCGCCACGCTGATTTTGCTTGGAGAAGGCTTTGCCTCCAATGAACCTTTTTTTGGCTTCGACCACGACAAAAAATGTGTTGGTGATTATGGCTTGACCTATAATTTAATGATGCCTGAAAAAATATGGGGAACAACGCAGGTAGCGCCGCGTCCGGTATTTCCGGCACTGGCAGCAGCTAGTCATATTCTCGAAGGACACAAAGCTACCTGCGTCATTGATTTCCTTGGAGACTCCGTGCTTGGTTATAGTTATGCCGATCCCGATAACAATTGCGTAATCGCTTTATGGGACTTTGGCGGAAAAAACTCAAAAGTTAATATCCCAGTTGGTGAGGATAGCATTGTAGTGGCTGATATCATGGGTAATAGAATAAACATTAAAACGGTTAACGGCAGCGTGAAATTGCAATTGTCTGAGTCTCCTCAATATTTGATTGGAGTGAGTCCGCAATTATGGGGAAAACACGTGGTTCGAAAGATTACTTTATCGGCTAAGGAAGTAAATGCAGTCGTTGGCAGCGCTGTTAAAATAACCGGCAAACTCGCAACAGCCGGAATGTTGCAGTTGGATTTCAATTCCGCATTGAAACTGCCCGCAAAAACCATCAAACTCGATCGTCCCGGATCGTTTGAGTTTGTCTTTCAACTCCCGTCCACTATCCCACCGGATCAATATCCAGTGACAGTTAAATTATTGCGAAAAGGAAGAATCATAGAAGCAAGCGCAATTTTACTGGAAGTTCTGCCGCCAGTAAAAATTGATAACATACTAACAACGTTTATCGGTCAGACTCCGGCGCTTGAAATACGTCTCACCAATTTAACAGAACACTGGGAGTACGGAAAGATTGCAACTAGAATTCCCGGGTATCCAGCAGCACGCAAACGTAAACCATTTACCTTGCGTCCCAAAGCGACCGCCTCCATCACCATTCCTTTTGACGACTTTGATATTTCACCATTTCAAGAAGTCATGGCAAGTATCAAAATAACATTGAACAACAATTACCAATTCAGCCGCCAGATGAAAGTCAATTTTCTGCCTGCTCAATATTTGCAGGGAGTCGGCATAAATAATGATTTTTCGGCATGGAGTAAGGTTAAATATCATCCAGTCAACAACCAAGTGATCCGCGGTAACCACTATCATCACAGCCCGCAGGATCTTAATGCAGTAATCGGGTTCGGCTGGAATGAAAACTATTTGCTGTTTGATGTTCGGGTGGATGATGACGTTTTTTACCAACCTTTCAGTTGCTGGCGAATTTGGGATGGAGATTCTCTGCAATTTGGTTTTGCCAAGCAGAGGATCACATCCAAAAGATCCAATGAATTAGCGGAACGCTATGACTTGGCCTTCAGTGAGATTAACTTTGCACTAACCACAAAAGGAGCGGAGGCTAACCGAACTTTTTCATTCGACAAGAAACACTTCCCTTCTGGTGAAATCTCCTTATCAACATGTCCCAGGAAAATCAGCAAAATTACTGTCAACGACAAAACCTTAATCCATTATCGCATCGCGGTACCGTGGCAATTTTTAAACCTTTCAAAAGTCAAGGAGGGCATGAACATATACTGGGCAGCCATGATCAATGATCGTGATCAACCCAGTCCCGCGCAATCGGATATCTCCGCATTAGGCGTTTTCAGTCTGAAGCAATCTCCCCCAAGCAACTTTGGCACTATCACGCTAACCAAATGAATTTTAACAAGATTACTCCAGTAGTATGAAAAAAATAGACGGCATTGTTACCTACTGGACATTTCGAGGAATATCAAACGCCTCAATGGAAGGCTTCAATAATAAAATCAGATGGCTGATCAGACAGGCATACGGGTTCCGGGATAGTGA
The DNA here is from genome assembly GCA_963676655.2 of Victivallales bacterium. Taxonomy (GTDB): domain Bacteria; phylum Verrucomicrobiota; class Lentisphaeria; order Victivallales; family Victivallaceae. Next base: position 643,350 of record CAXXKX010000005.1, read on the forward strand.
ATACTTCAAATTGAAAATATTTCAACTTCCAGAGATTTCGAGCGTGAGGGAATTATGATTTACGGCATAAACCGTCGATGAGGCCTTTAGCAGATACTTCGTCTAATTACCAGAGATGGGGTAGTATTTGAAAACAAAAGCCCCCTGCCCTATTTTATAATTTGCTTGCAGCAAATAAATCACATTTTAAGAAATCTTGTCAACCTTTTTGAGTAAAATAAGTCTCACTTAAAGTTTTTAGTTTTTATATAGAGTTGTTAGTATCCGTAAGATGTGTCTTCTGGTAAATCAAAGAATTGTTTGACGTTATCTTATATCATTATTCCCAATCACCTGATTTACGTACAGTCGTATAACCTATCTCACAATCTGGCAGTAACTTCCTCAATTGATCAACTTGTGAGGGAGTTATATCATAAAATCTTCTTGCATCTTTTGGGTTGGAGATAATATCTGAACTATTAATCTCTTTTAAGTTAAAGCAGCGTAAATTAATCAATTTCGCAAGCGGCTGCAAATTACTTATTCGGGGACAATGCACAATAGTTAAATACTTTAATTTATGCAAATTAGAAAGTGGCTGCAAATCACTTATTTCCGGACAATTGTATAGTGTCAAATTCTCCAGGTTTGTTAAGCTTGATAAATTATGCAAATTTTTTAACCCAGTTAAGCCGGTTATTACCAAATCCTGCAAACTTATCATATGCTTTAATACATTAAGATCTTTAATCCCCGGACAATTTTCAATATATAATATTTTCAACCCGGGTATAGAGGACAAGCAAGAAATATCATAAACCTCATATCTCATTTCATCAAAATTTGGAGGAAAACAAAACGATGGAAAATACTGATAAGCGGAAAATCTCAGTTCATCTAAACCATTAATCCCATTGATTAGTTTATTGAATGTCTGCTGTGTCATATTTATTGGTAAGTGTATCCACTTAATATTGTTTTCGTTAATCTCATCAATATATTTTTTGACATTATACATATTCAGGTCAGGCAATAAAAAAATTCTTGGACAACCCGCCTCAATATGTAAGGCTTCACCAACTGAATTTTCCCGATATCTATACTTGCCACCTGAACGTGGAACAACAAACACCTCAATATCCACCTTTGGGACATAGTTCATCGGGGGGAAATTATTCCATTGTTCTTCAAAGTAATCTGAAACTGCCAGCCTGGTGGAATGCAGTTGTTTTTTGATGTTATCCGGCAAAGCTTCAGACTTAATTTTGTTTAGCATTTTAACTGCTTTTTCAAACTTACAATATGCAGCGTCAGAATCTCTATCATAACTCGTGTAATTGGAAGAGACATCGAATACAAAACGCAGAGTCGGCATGAGTTCAGCAAGAGCCTTCTGAGAGTTAATATCGATATCCGCATCACCATATAAATGAATATTTTCCTTAGAAAATGGCTTGATCATTTTTTTTAGTTTTAGAAGCTCATATTTCATTGCCTCCTCAACATCATTTGCTTTCTTTGTACTACATTCGGCAATTCCTGAAGAACGTATTATTGTGTCATTATTTACAATATTAAACAATTTGTAAAAGAATATGATAGAAAGAATAACGGCAACAAGGAACACATAAATTTCAAAAAAATTTGTTAATTGAAAAGCCAACAGGCGAACATCGCGTGAAAGTTTTTTTGTCCTGGAATAAATAAAATCTTTTTTCCATTTTTGATAAAAATTCAACATAATTAATTTGAAGATGACTCCATGGCTATTCACATTTTTCTTGTTTTTGTTCAACCATAATGATCTTTAACTTTATCCTTACGCTGGTCAACTATATTAAAGATCATTATACAGGCACTTCACAATACCTCCTTCACCAGCATATTTCCATTTAATATAAAGGCTGGAATCCATCATTATTATATATACATTGCAAGACTATTTTATGCAACCATTTCAAGACTTATATTTAACCATTTTCGTCATTTGTTTTTCACAAAAATGCCTCCTATAACGATGCCCCTTACAGATAAAAACGCTTGCAATAAAAATATGAAGCCTTATATTAAAAAATGGAGTGGTATTCTGTAATCAGAAAGAAATTTAAGTTTTGATACGATGATGTAAAATACCGGATTGATTTTTGCAAGTTCATGGCTACCAAAGGTAATCATGCGCATGCAAAAAAGCAAAAAAGGAATTGACAGGTACTTGGCTCTTACGCATGCAACAAAAGTATATGTGTAAAGATGCCAGATTTTAGCTTCACTTGCGTAAACCAAACCGGATTGAAATCATATGCAGGATTACCCCGGGAATTTCCAATTTCCGAACGGCCGAATTAACGGAATTGCAATCGGCAAAACAGGAGTGCGGAATAAAGGAGGTTTCTTTACTGGATCATATTGTTTTAGTAGAGAGAAAAAAAATGATGAACAGGCATAACGTTCGTTTTTATTCTTGCATCAAATGAAAGGAAATATTGATGAATCAAAATGCTGACAGATGGAGGTGGACAATTCAGACGTGGCAAAAACTGTCAATACGGATTGTGTTTACAGCAATATTTTGGTGGTTTATCGCACTTGTATGGCTGAGCAAATGGGCTTGTATTGCAAGAATGCCCCACAACACACATTGGGAATTTAATTTGTACTTATTATTCCTTGCATTAATAACAGCTGTCGGTACGGCGTTGATTACCAGTTTTTGCTTTTGTATTGGAGAAACATTTCACCAGCCTTTTGTGGGATATGTATTACCAATGATTATTTGTACGGTTACCAGTGCAGGACAAGCATGGTATATTCCCAAATTGCCGGAACGACTTAAAGACGTAGATGTTCTATTTCGTGATACTGTTTTAGTCAGAATTTGCGGACATGCCGGCGCAGTGTTCATTTTAGTCTTTATTTCTATTGTGATTACGAAACACTTACTGGATATTGAGATACACCGTGAAATGTTTCCATAATATTAAAGTTCTCTTGCAGACTTCATGCCTGCACTATTATTCAAGTCATTAGGAGATTCGCATAACAGAAATGAGGTCTACCATGAAACACCTGCGTTATATTAGAATATTTTCTCTGTCAATTGTTCTCACGATATGTCTTGCCGGTTGCGGGCGGCGCTCCCCTGACAATCTGGCAGGGTTCTCCAAAGCCTTGTTCGAGTCTGCCAGACAAAACGATATTGAGACTATTGTAGGCCAATATTGCATGAATATGGCAGATTCTAAACGGTATTTAGAAGATATCGTCAAGAAATTTCCCGGTGTACCAGCTAAAATGAATCAGGACGTAACAGACGAACTCATTGCACAATCACATCGGAACGCATTCCGCATCTTTCGTAATTCATACGAAGATCTGCTTCAAGGAGAAGCGGTAAGTTTCTCCGCACGTAAAAATCAGCTCGGATCGTATACTCTGATAATTTGGGTGAAGCAAGAAAAAAAGTATAAGGGAATACTTATACAAAGTGTAATACTGACAGAAAGCGGATATAAAGTAAACGACTGGCTTGGGGCCATTTCTGTTCCCTATAAAAAGCCATCTTCCCTTAGTAAAAAGAGAGCAGTTCTCGTGGCCCACAACAAAGAGGAATGCACGTTTCCCAAGTCAGGAATCACATATGAGTGTGAATTCACAAACTAAAATGGCTAGGAGTTTGACTGCCATGACCATAAAAACACCAATTTTTTAACTAAAATAACCCTTATTATGTAAAGAATCTGAAAGATACGTAATATTCTCCCGTCATTTATAAGTGAAGAAACCGCAAACGAGCAACACCAGAGAATGCGATGGGTCTGGGGATTGTCTGTTTGTTGAAGCTAAGATTTGATATATGGGTAATTGAATTGATTTGTTGCACTTTGATACGTTAACTGCTCAAGACAAGTTGACATTGAAAGTTTAGTGACTCACAATAACCGAATTATACGGGAAGTGGAAACATGTGTATGTCAATTGGAAATGTTAAAGTGGTCAATGATTTTGTTCGTGAGAAAGAACCAAGGGCAACAGGTTCATTGCTGCGATTTAGCATTGAAGCCAAACTTCGCGGTGCGATAGAACGGGATTACCGCAGCGGACAAATGAAGAAAAAAATTACAGCGCAGAGTCTGGAGGAATGGTATAAGCGGCGAATTAGTTATCCAGGCTTATTCGAGGCGGTTGCAGATACGTCTGATAATGCGATACTTCAAATATTCGCGATTATGCTCTACCCGCGTAAATTAAAAAAACGCAGCGACCTGACCGAGCACTTTAATTGCTTTAAAGAGCGCTTCAGTCAGGAAAGGGGGGATATTCGGGAACATGTCAGAAAGATTGCAAATGATGCTGGAATGGAACCGGAGGCTGATTTGCTTTTGGGCCAGGTGGATCAGACGTTTTTATGGACATGTCCTGAAAGTTTACTGAAAAAAATGCTAGTAAACACCATGAAATGGGGGATTTATGTTAAAGAGACGAGATACCCGGGAACTGTACCCGAGGATATATTTACAGAGCAATATATGTGTCTTTATGATTATTTGATCTGGCGGTTGACGAAAATGTTTAAAAATCAGTACGGTGTAGATGTTGAAGGTCTTTGTAGTGATGTCATTTATGAAATCATCAATCCCGAATTACGATCTCTTTTTTCTACATATAAATTTGGGGTTAATCTAAATACATGGGCCAATAATTATTTGCGTATCGATTATAAGGAGATTTTAGAAACTGGACCACGCATACCACAAAATAAATTTACAAGAATTCTTGACAGGAACTGCCTCGGTGCAGGATTAGAAGCGGTAACTAAATCTGCTGATAATGAACAAGGCCGTGAATATAATCCATGGGATAAAGCCGCTCCTGACAAACAAGCAGTTGATCATAAACCTGAAATACATTCATTTCCCTTGAGGATAATATTGGAAATAATCGAATTAGTAGTACTTTCCGTAAATGTTCCAGGTAAAATACCCCCAGAACAATTTCGTGGTTTTACAAGAGAGTTATTAAAAAGTTATTGCCTCCCTGAACTACTTGGTCTTAAAGAGAAAATGCCAACAAAGCTTCTGGATATCGCCGAAAAGAAAATCCCTGGAGTAAAGCAAAATGACCTCAACAACTGGAGCCCTTTATATAAAGAATGTTTCAGGTTGTTTTTACGGGTTCGCCTGTATTATTTTTCCAAATCAGAGGACGCAATTATTGAAATCATGAAAAAAATGGAATCAGGTCAACTGGTAATGGAGGCTCGCGGAAAGAAATTATTACTGGTTTTGCCTGCCTTGTCTAAGGCTTTTTTTCGATATAAGCTAAATTTAGATTGCAGTTTTGTTTCAGATTGTGGCGGGTCATTGTTGTGGATATGGGTAATCTATGCCATTTTCAAAAATAAAGAGAGCTGGAACCATGATCAAGTGATAACTCATCTTAATAGTAAATACTGGTTGAAGAACGCGCAGATATCCCGCCAACTAATTAAAGACGTAAGGAGGATGCTGAAGGCAAAAGGCAGCATGTTGCATACAATAAGAAAGAGCTTGCCTTCTAGTACAGATATACAAATTCCATTGGAACAAAAGAAAAACAATCTAAGCGAAATTATAGAATTATGGGTTGAGTTGTTGTTTGATGAAAAATGGCAGAATGAATTTAACAAATTATTCAAAGCGTTAAACAGTGAATGCAGGCATTGGGCTTGGACATTATTCTATTTCAGGTATGTTGAGGGATTTTCTCCTGAAGAAGTGCTGAATACTCTCGGAAACGGGATTACGCGGCAAGAGCGAGACGCTATAAATCTAGGCTTTAATAAAACTTCAAAGATTTAAATGCCATATCTGATGTATTTATGAAAGGGTTCTCATGTATTCAATAAAAATTCCAAATAAAATAAAAATCTGAGAGAAATCGTAATATTCCCCGTCTTTAATAAGTAAAGAACCAGCAGAGAGGCAGAAAACAATATCGGTTAAGAAAGAAGAATATTATGCTTGATTCAAATAATAATTCAAATGCAATAAAATTAACCAATCAAAATGGTTATCTATCTTTAAACTTTGGTCCATATCTTTGTGGTGAGAGCCCTGAGATAAACAGCCAGATTTCTGAAACTGAAATACGCAATATGCTCATATCGATAGCTCCATATTGTGATTCGATCAGACTTTTTACTTCAAGCGGTCCGGTCGCCCAGGCTTACAAAATAGCGAAATCTCTGGGCATGCGTGTAATCGGCGGAGCCTGGCTGGAAAAAAACATGTCTGAAGAACAACGAATTGCGGAACTGGACGCGTTGATTGAACTGGTCAACCTTGGTCTGGTTGACGTTGCGGCTGTAGGAAATGAATGTCTGTATCGAGGAGACTTGACTCCGGCGGAACTGGCTGATTATATACAATATGTGAAAAATGGCATTCAAACTCCGGAAGTATTAGTTGGCACTGCTGACTCCGCCCATCTGGTAACAAATCAGGCTATTATCGACAGCAGCGACGTCATTCTGATGAATCAATACCCGTTTTGGAACGGCGTATCAATCGATGACGCGATAAACGATGTTACAGGCGCTTATAACGCGGTTGCGGCGGCAGGAGGCAAACCGGTAATCATCACAGAAAGTGGTTGGCCGACAGCCGGAGAGCCAGAGGGAGACGCTATACCAAATGCGGTTAACGCCGTAACATATTTTAATCAACTCTATGAATGGAGTCGCGTAAATAATGTCGAGGTCGTGCTTTTCGAAGCTTTTGACGAGTCTTGGAAAGCCGCTAACGAAGGAGAGCGTGCAGCTCACTGGGGATTTTTCACTGAAGACTTACAAGTCAAGGAAAATTACGAATCGGCGTTGGATTCCTTATATGTAGCTCAGGATTCCAGAATATCAATAACGGGAGTTAACATTAACACAACGACTCCCGGTGGAGAAATTATCCTATCTGCAGTATTTAATGTAAATAACGTAGCGCTCCTGACTGAATATCGCATTGATGACGGAGAATGGCTCGTATATAATACTAAAACAGGTGTCACCGCCACGGAGGATCAGACGGTCAGCTTCAGAAGCCGGGACAATATGGGAAATATTACGCTCATTATTCGTGAAGTAGCCCGAATGCTTCCATCAGACTTTACACCTATAGTCATCAGCGGCACTATATCAAATGAACTTATCAGAGGAGGAAGTCAGACTGTTTGTAATGGCGGAGTTACAACCAATAGTATAGTTAGTTCCTATGGTCAGCAAGATATTCATTCAAATGGAACTGCGTCATTTACCACGGTTCAAGCTGGAGGGCAACAGATTATTCGAGAAGGGGGCGTTGCGTCAAACAGCATTGTCTCCAGTAATGGCGTTATGTCGATATCCAGTGGAGGAACAGCCGGCAATACTGTCATCAGCTTAGGGGGACTGCAAGATGTTTATTCCGGTGGACGAGCGGAAAATACTATTATCAGGGCGGGAGGGGTTTTAAATGTCTATGACCAGGGCGTCGCTAATAACGCATCCGGTTCAGGCATATATCAAAATGGGGATGGGACAATAAAAATATATTCAGGAGGAACCGTTAACAGCGCCCATATAAATCATAGTGGAGCCATGTTCGTTTTTGGAGGAACGGCCAATAATACACACATGAATGATGAAAGCCCGTTTGACGTAGGAGGTCTTTTACATATCAGTAACAATGGCATTGCGAATGACACCATTATTGATGCGGGATGCATGACTGTTTCGTCAGGAGGAACCGCCAATCGCACAACGGTAAATTCACGTAGTAATATTATAATTGTCTCTGGCGGTCGAGCCAATAGCGTCACTGTTAGTTCAGGCGGGCTGACCGTATATGACGGTGGAGAAGTTTCCGGTACGTTAAATGTTGTTAACGGTAAAATATCCACATCAGCGCTGGTAAATTTGACCAATGCCGATGATACTCTAAATCTGCAGGGTCATGCTGATTTGAGTGAAGCGACATTATCTGTCAGCGGCGGAGGGAATGTTAACATTTCCGGAGTTAATAATAATGTAAATGCTATCTCCGTTTCTGGTGGCGGCGCACTGAGTTTCGTGCTTAGTGACTCTTTACTTGACGCCAGTACGGCCATGTTATCCGACTGGAGTAGTATAACCGCGGATAAATTGCGGATAAAGGTAAACGAGACTCAAAATAACGGGGTTTATTATTTAGCGGGGAATGCTGCAGCCTTTGATCAAACGATTTCAGTATATACAAACGATATTGTTTCGGGGGATTTAAGCTTGACAAACGATGTAGAGATCAACAGAACCATATACGCTTTGAGTATTGTTGACACTTCATCCTTGGTACTTAATGTAACTACTGTAGTTATTCCCCCGGCAGACCCGGTTATTACTCTGTCAACCTCAGAATTGACTAACGCAAATGTAGTCTTGACCATAGAGTACGCTCCGGATGCGGTTATTCGGGAATATTCTTTCGATAATTCAATCTGGTATGAATATATTGATGAAATTGTAGTTGAATATAACCGTAACGTCTACTTCCGGTCAACCAACGCCGATGGGGACTCATCCGTATCAAGTTATGAAGTTACAAATATTGATAAAACCGCCCCGGATACGCCGGTTGTCGAAGCTTCAATTACCGACCCGACCGAACAAGAGATATTAATCAGCGCAGTCTTTACCCAGGATTCAATTATAAAGGAATATTCTTTTGATAATGAGACCTGGAGCGAGTATATTGACGCCGTGCCAATGGCAGCTAACGGCACCATTTTTTTCCGTGCAATTGATGGAGCCGGTAATGTTTCCGATATTGTCAGCTATGTTGTCAATAATATCGTACCTGGAGTACTGCAAAGCAGCACAGATGGTATTTCCTGGAATGAGACAACAGGAGACGTTGGTTTTTTGGCAGAGTATTCCACTGATGATTTTATCAGTTCCATACAGTGTCATGTAAGTGGACATAGTCTGGAGACATTGAATTTGCCTAATGGAACTTACTTTTTCCGGGTGAAAGTTAATCTTCCGGATACTGCCTGGTCACAGAAGGAGGTTATTGACGTAAGCGGCGATATTCCTATGGTTGCGAAACTAGTGGAAGCCAATGAAAATGAAATCTCCGATATTTTCTTTGTTCAGGCAATTGATGTTTGGACCGGTAATTATTTTGCCAGAAATGTCGGAGCGGTTGATGAATGGTGCGGCACTGGCGAGATTGCGGTAATAAATGGAGCTAATCGTTTCGGAGATATTTTTTCAGGCGCCAATGATGAAAACATCCTCTATCTAACCGATGATGCAAACGGTGACGCCATCTTTATTGACGATATCTATACCGTTTTACCGGACACGGTCTCTGAACAACAATCAAGGCTTGCCAATATTGACGAAATTCGTGCGGGAGCGGGGAATGACATTGTCGACATGACCAGCCAGCGTTTTGAATATACGGGGGATGGTATGATTGTCCGCGGAGGAGCAGGAGACGACTATTTATGGGCAAATACCGGCAATAATTACCTGTTTGGCGATGCGGGATCCGATTGTATTGTTGGAGCGTTCAACAATGATTATATTATTGGCGGCTCCGGCAATGATTCCATGCACGGCGGGGGCGGAGATGATATTTTCACTTTCGGCGGCTCCAATTGGGGAAATGACGTTATCAAGCAGTTGGATGGAGGAGGGATAATATTATGGTTTGAAAACGGAATCGACCCGGTAGATCTAACCTTTGAAACAATCGGCATCGACACCAGGATTACCACGGAGCGAGGAACCATCCTGATAGAAAACACAGGATTAACCGTGGATGACTGCCGTTTTGGCATGACTGGTTTTAATGGGGAGTATAACTTTTTGTTTAACATTGGTGCGTTTTCCGATTACTCAACAGAAAAAGTCTTCGAGACAGAAAGTGGCAATGTCATTTTAGCAAGCATATAAAGGAGATAAAAGAACTTTATATCACCTTTCATTTTGTAAAAAAATACTAAGTTAATTTACATACAGGTTTTGCCGTACAGGCACCATTAATTAAAAAAGGAGAAACAGATCATGAAAAATCAAATTAGCACAGGAAGGAGTCCATCGCCTAAAACCGGGAATAAAATCTCCAGTGAAAATAAAGATAATATATCCGTGACCGTGAAGTCGAATGAGGTTGCTGATACAGAAGATTCCCCACGCAAAACCGTATATGAGTATCTTTGCCACAGGATAGAATATTCAAACGTGGTTGAAAATGCCGTTGCTGAACTTGAAAATGATCAAGATTACCTTGATCATTTTGCTTCGTCATTGGCTCTTACTATCGATCGTGATGAGCTTGAGTCGCATGAAGCAATATCCTTGCATAAACCAAAAGCTAAAGTCGGCCTGTTGCTATCAAGAAAATGCGGAATCAGATGGCATTTAATTGAAATCATCAAGGAAAGACAACTGAAATCTTTAAGTTCGTCAATAAAAGACTTACTCGATTCTTATTCAGGAATATCACAACAGCCTTTACCAGTATGTCGTGATGAATCCGATACGTCGCAGGAGAAAAGTGAGGGTATCTCAACCCTTGAAGTAACCCTTGCGGAAATTCCTTTTCATATTAAGGCCATGTGCGACCTTGAAAGCCCCAAAACAGTAGTGTTAACTTTTTTACCGGAGATTGAAGCATGCCGTTGGCCCCTGACAATTTCCCTGCTACGGGAGGAAGACGGGTTCCCTTATTCCAGTGAAACAATATCATCCGCACCCAAAACTCCAAAAGAAAAAGTTTCGCTTCGCCTGACGGCGCATCTTGATTCGTCAGTAATAAATAATAGTGGAATTTGCATTATTATTCAAAACGGTTCAGGCGCGAACAAAGTAATGGAGAAGAGAGTAATTCCGATTGGAAATGAAGAATGAAAGAGAGCAAATTGGTTTTACGCCGGGATCATCCGGACAATAGCGACGTGGATATTCTGCATACGCAGTTGATATTTCCGGGAAATACAAACTCGAACCCGGGAATAAGCCTGAAGCAGGAGGTTGACTGGAACAAGGTAGAAGAAGCGAAAAAAAAAATCTACCACACAATACATCAGAATGCGGATGGAGCACTGGAACCCAAAAATATTAAACTTGACTTACAAACTTACGGCAAGGATTTATACAGAGAATTGATTTCTTCCGGCTGCCATGGGCAACTTTATGATAATCAACCCAGTGTATTGAATCTGCAAGTGAGTGAAAATCTCGGAGATATCCCCTGGTTTTTAGTCTGTGACCCTCAGTCTCCGGTTGAATGGGGACGGCAATACAATTTGGGATTATTCTCTTTGCTTCCCCGGAAATCAAATGCCATGGGACCTGATGATGTCTTAATCATTTGCGATCCAACCGGCACATTGGAGAACGCACGTAAAGAAAGCATGATCCTGAGTGACCTTTTAAAAACGACCGATATTTCATGTTATACCATTGGCTTGGGAGCAACCCGGGACGAAGTGCTTAAACGAATGAAGCAATCCCGGATCGTTTTTTTTCTGGGGCATGGAAAATATGATGCACAGCATCCTTCGGATTTGGGGTGGCTCCTGGGAAACAACGAGCTACTCCGTTATACCGACTTGGAGTCTCTTGAAGGATGTGCTCCGCAATTGATTTATGCCAATGCCTGCTGGTCGGCGGTTGGCGGGAGTGCCGTTAATCGCTTTCCGAAAATGGTTGATGCTTCATTGCGGGCAGGAGTCACATATTATATTGGTGCTGTTTCAAAACTGCCGGATTTACCTTCCTTTGAATTGTCAAGTACTTTTCTACGTGGAATACTGGCAGGTCAATCTTTTGGCTTGGCGTTGCGGAAAGCGAGGGAAGCCGATGCGACGGCAGGAAATCTAAGTTGGTGCTATATGCAGGGATATGGCGATGCAAACGCCGGATTGCGGTCTCGACAAGAGAGTGAATGTTGGAGTATTGCAGAATCTTATCGTGAGCTCGTTTTGCAACGTACCCGGCAATGGAGGCTTTTAAACATTAAACGCGACCTGGATATGGAAACTTTATACATATCCCGTGAAGTAGCCCGTGAAAAAGGTCCAAGCAAAACATTAGAACAAACAGAAGATGTGGTTCTTAATGAGATAAGCGGCTGCCCTGGCACGAAAATAGTTATAAGCGCATCGGCCGGTTCCGGCAAAAGTACCTTGTTTCGCCACTGGAGCAGATGTCTTGCTTTGCGCGATAATTATATTCCCTTACCTGTCTCTCTTCCGCTGGCAGTATGCCGGATGCCCGGGATTTCCTCCGAGGCTCCTCTTTCCTGGAGCAAGTTGACGGGAATTCCTGATATCGAACAATATTCATTCCTGCATAGTAAATTCAATCAATGGATAAATGAAAACATTAAACGTGGGAAATGCATTTTACTGCTTGACGGACTTGATGAAGTCCCGCAGGACTCAAGCGTTGTTGTGAGGAAATGGATCAAGGACTTGGCTGCGGTCAAGCCTCTGATCATAATTATTTTTTCCCGGCCAACGGCCGTAGATCGGTACAACCTGGCCGGTTTTGAAGAAATGGGGCTTTGCCCATTCAATACTCCGGCAATCGAGAGTTTTATTGGTAAATGGTTTGGCAAGAAAAATATTTATATTGATTTTCTCAATGAACAGCGTCGCTGTAATGACGGAGTTTCCTACTTATTGGGAAAGCCGCTGTATTTAACCTATATTTGCTACATTCTTGAGCAAAAATATACCAGTGAGCAACTGGCTGTAAAAGGGGATGAGTATCAGGATGCAAAAAAATTGTTCCGGCAGGATCGCTTGATTGCTCATCTGGCGCGTATTCTGCTACATGAACTTGATCATTACAAAGAGGTTGTGTTAGAACATAAATTTGATATCCTGCTATGTGAACATTTATTGAGTAAACTGGGGGGCCTTCTTCTGGACCAGGGACGTTCCACTATCACTTATCCGGAACTAATTACATTGGCTAAAAGTTTATTTCCTGGACATTTTGAACCGGATTTGACGAATTTTGCCCGTGGGCTTATAGTCGAAATTGTTGAGCGCAGCTGCTTGATTCAAAAATGTAATTCACTGGGTTTTAACGAGCCGGAATATCGGTTTTGTCATCGTTTATTTCTTGATTACTTCGCTGCAAATCAGCGCCAGAAGATATTATTGCAGGCTATGCAAAAGGAGTTGAGTCATGACTGATCGACAACTTGAACATTTTGCCGGAATAGTCGAACCACCAGACCAATTGACTGAAATTTTTCAAAGCTTCTGGGAAACAAACCGTCAGCGGAGTTGGCGTTTTAATATGCTGGAAATGACGGACAGTTCAACTGAGTTAAGGCGTTTTGTTATCTGTAACGTGATGAAATATATCAATTTAAATCTTGGAATACTGCAAAAAGAACGTATGGGGAATAACAATTCGCTGCTTGTAATTATTCAGGCACACCCGGCAAATATCAAACAACGTCGCAGAGCTGGTGTAATCCTCCATAGTCTGGTTAATTCAGGCTGTATTTCCACTTTGTTTCGTACTGAACCGTCTGGAGGGTACACCATCCGTTATCTGAACTCTCATCGTACTTTACCTTTCCGGGCTGCCATGATGAAAATTGCGATGAGAAGCTTGACCTTCACTCCTGCGGAATACGCCTATATTATGACGGATGAAGATTTACATATCAATTTGTTTGATATCGGGAATGCTGATATTCGATGTGCCGGCACGCCACAGTCACATGAGTTGAATACTCATACAGAGTGGATTGAAAGCATTGTTGAAGATATTACGGATAAATTAAAACGTGGCAGTGATCCCCATGCTGCCATTGCTTTGGCTCCGGACCTTTGCGCGAAAACCATTGAACTGCTACAACAAAAGAATATTCCTTATATCCTGCTGAAAGCATATACCGATACAGCCAACGTACAAGATTATGACAGCAGCTATTTTGCCCATCGTGAAGAACATGGCGAAATAATTAATACCATAACCTGCAATGAATGGAATAACAGGCAATTAAGGTACCTTAGTTTTTTTAACGATTTGTCGTTGGACAAAGATGAAGACGCCCGTAATGAGACACTAGCCCGAACATTTTGGAGAAAGTATGATGAAGACTGAAAAATCACAGCCTATGCCGTCGGAAGAAGAAAACATTGCACTGCTCAAGAAAATATTGCGTTGCATGCCTGCATGTAATGGCCGTATAAAAATGGAATATCTGCCCGTTGACGATCACCTTCTGGTGATCATTGAAGACAATGTCCTTAATTCGGATATCAGGGTAAATACCGGGCGCTTTATTCATAAACTGATTGACAATAACTTTTTCAAGTTAATTACGGTACAGGGTGCTGCGGGGGTGGTGGATGTGGGATGGTTCCGGGCTTTCCCTGACGCGGAAATAAGAAAGGAAGTGGCCATGTATTTTATGAAAAAGTTAGAGGTGGCCCCGGCTGAATACGCATGTATTGTGGGAGAACGCGGCGCCGATGTTGAATTACTGGGACTTGAAGATAAAGATCTTTATCTTCGGGCTCATCAAGCACGGTCGCGCGGACCATTCGGAAAAACCGACGATGGGGAATCCCTGCAGAAAATATTTCCGAAACGTAGCAGGATAACCGCAGAAAAAACCTTGGAGCTGTTTAATTCACGACAGGAAAAGTTGATTTTACAACTGATTGATCAGCCGACATCCTGGTATATTTATGATCTGTACCGGGAGCTGGAAGTCCCCTTTATTGCGATTGAAATGAACTCGCCTTCAAAAAGTTCAGACGATTACGAAAAATATATAAAATTAATGAACTTTACAAATGAGCCGGAGATCAACAAAAAAGAAATTGAGCAAATCAGCGCAATCAGTGATCTATTCGACAAAATGAAAAAATCAGATAAAAACAAATAGGATTAGCCCGGATGTTTATGCCGCTTCAATCACTGCTTCGATCATCAGTTTATTTTCAGCCCAGCGAATGTGCAATCCCTGAAATTTCATCGTGCGCAGTTTATCAATAACTTCCGTAAAAGCTTGAGCTGCCAGTGCCCGGCCATGTTCAATGATTACGCGTGCGCCTCCAGAGACAGTGTCGGCGCTTAACGTTTTATGAGCTTGCCTGGCGGTGTTCAGGTCCATACTGATATCAATTTGTTTGAACCCGCAGCGTTCAGCCGCACTTGCAACAGCCTTGCGCATGGCATTTTCAATAATTACGATTGATACATCGTCGTCAAGCGGATCAAATAAAATAGGAGTGCCGATGCGACTGATAAACGCAGACGAAAGCATTTGTTTCAACTGTTTTGTAACATCTCTTTCGAGTTGCGCCCTGGAAGTTTCCCGATTGTAACCGATTGATTTGCGTACCGATTCGTCCTGTCCGCCAGGCAAATTAACGGTAAACGCAAAAATTAGATTTGCGCAGCTGAACATAGCTCCTTTGGCCGATTGGGCTTCCCCGGTGGAGAGCACCTGCAGAAATAAATCGCCAAGTACTGATCGTACCTGTTGTGGAGCATGATCCAAATCCGAGATTTCAACCACAGCTCCAGTGTGGCATTTTGCGGCCTGCTCGAGTCTTCCGGCTTGATACGAGCCGACAATCCCCCGCCCCGAACCCAAAAGTTGTGCTGAGGCTGTATAGGAATCGGGCATTGATGCCGCATCAATATTGATATGCGGTATTCCCAGGCGCCTGGACAGCATTATGGAACTTTCAGATTTACCAGTACCGGGGGTTCCCTGGGCGCAGTAGGCGACAGGGAGGTGAATCGGCTTGGTAAGAACTTCCATGCACAAGCGGTCACACAGCTTTCTAAGAGCTAAATCTTGAGCGAATATTTCACTTCTGAAATAATTAAAAAGACCAGGATTGGCGAGCTCCTCAACCCAATTCGTTTGCACCTCATTGGTTCGTCCAATACGGCCGTGGCCATTTAAACCGGCAAGTGTTTCACGGCAATTGAGTAAAGTCTTTGCATAATTCATGACAAATTCACTATCTATGTCCCGGTTTTGGTCATACGCACGAGTGCAATGGTTTGTGACCTGTAAAAGTACTTTGTCTTGTGCCTCCTTTGAAAACGGTGCCAGGCCTTGCAATATTGCACCAGTTAACATGCGATGGTCATTCTTGGATATTCCGCCAATCTTTTTAGAGATTGCGGCGACGGAAAAATGGGCCAACTTATCTAATGAAACTTTCGGTGCATGCACGACAACAGGGCTAAGCGGATTGTTCTCTCCGCCTTGTCCTCCCGCAAAAACACCTTGCAATTGTGACTGTGTCCCGTAAAACAACATTGCTTTGCCGCTGGAGGCCAGGATATTCATTAATCCTGACATTTCGTTTCCGACTTCATAACTGTTGGATGCCAAATTTACAATTCCGGCCGGAACACTTACGATGCCGGGAGCTTGCACTGCAACTTCTGCAAGCATTCTGGCATTCGCCATCGGAACGTTTAATTTTCCAAGATTCATATTGTTGTTGACCGCGCAGCTTGCTATGGCCGACAATATATACATATCCATAATGATATATCCGGTTTCAATCGCTACCGAGTTTCCTCCATGAATATAAGCTAGTGTTTTAACCGCGAAATCTTTGACTTCCGGAGGCAAATATTCTGTCCCGCCGGCAATTAGTTCCACCGCATCCAGTCCTTCAATTTTTTTGTATAATGCTTGCAGTTGTTCATTGTCCGGTAAGTTTTCCGGCATGACTTCGCCGAGTTCTTCCGCCAGTTGGTTCAAGGCGCTTAATTCACTTTTGAACACCTGCTGACGTGCATACCCCATAGGAGCTTTTGCAGAAATGTTTGCCTGGACCCAAATCCCTTCTGCCTTTCCTTCCGGTGCTTTGACAGTACGAAATTTATCACCCAATTCGGCCATTTTATTAAGTAATGCCGCCGCATCAACGCGACCGCCTTGGATTTTTGGCGTCAGCATAAAATTGACTGTTAAAATAGAACCGTCATCATTTATCGCACCGTGTACTTCTTTTATGCCTTTTGGGGAGTTTTTCATCTCAACATTAAAAAAACTTTTTGACTGGTAATCAAGCTTTAAATTGCAAGTTTTTTCAATGAGCGTGCCAACCTGGATTAAACACCTGTCATCCAAAGTTCCCGACAACGCGTACGTTCCTGATTCTTTAGATAAATTCATCTTTCATATTCTCCTGATTGATGTTTTTCAAGAAGCCGCCTGCAACGCAGTCAAAATAGTATTTATGGTCCCGGCTGATTGCTCTTC
Source organism: Victivallales bacterium (assembly GCA_963676655.2). Classification (GTDB taxonomy): domain Bacteria; phylum Verrucomicrobiota; class Lentisphaeria; order Victivallales; family Victivallaceae. The sequence goes on from CAXXKX010000005.1 coordinate 660,602, forward strand.
AAGCTGCTCTGATGCTGCCTGCATTTCTTCCGAAAGGTTCATTTGGGCAGAGACCATGCTCAAACGGTAAAAATTACCCATAACAATCTTATATAAAGGGAAATTTACTTTGGAATTCCCCCATGGGACCTCAGTTGTTAAAAAGGTTCTGAAGGCTTTTGAAAGATCAATATAAGCAGTCAATGCGCAATCCGGTAAATCATCAAGCACTTTCCCGCTGATGTTCGGCAATGAGCAAAGCAGTTGGTAAATTGAGTTTTGAGGATATATGGTTGAAAAAAAGTTAACTAAATCCGGGGATATCGCGTTTCTTAGAGCGGAAAGTTCCCTGCTCAAGCACAAATAGAGCAATTCAATCGCGTCTCTGAAATATACAAGATTGAACTCTTCCGATACCCGCAATCCTAATTTCTGGTCATCGTGCCAGGCTCCTTGCAGAACATTAAGTCCCACACTATATAAAACCTGATCTGTTTCATTGTCTTTAAGACACTTGTTCTTTGCTTGCAATGGCTTCCTGAATTGGGAAAGCCGTAGGAATGTTGTTTCACTCCCCAGGTGCATTAAAGAAACAAAACGGCTGTCCTCAATCGGATAGCTTTCGCTGATATAGTAATCTTCAACAACCAGGCTGTAGGTGTCAAAATAGTCTATCATTGTTCTGCATATATAATAAAGCGGCATGCCGTTTTCCGCTTTTTTTCTTACTTGAAAATAAATATTTGAATTACAGAAATTGCGAATGGTTACCGCTGCGGAATCAGGCTCAGTTAGTTTTATTGCCGTATTTTTATCCAATATGATATTTCTATTCAACAGATTATTGATGCGTTGAATATCTGACAATGAGCCACCGTTTCTTTCCAGTTTCAAGCGTAGATAATCATATGCTTTAAGTACCTTTAACAATGGCTTTAGTTGTTTATAAACATGGAACGATGTGATATTGTTATTACGTGCAGTATTTCCGGCGAATATTCCGGAATAATTAATCCCCGGTTCCCGAGCTTGGCGTTCATAGTCTGTGGCTATGGTTATGTTACGTTGTTTTGACATTATTATCTACCTGTTTTGTTACATTTTTGATGATCTCTGATACACGAGCTGACATAAGATCCAATTTGACTGGCAACACAAGCAACATCACCAAGATCGTCTTCAGAAACATGTACTATCTTGTCGATAATTCCATTAAATGGAGTGACTTTAGAATCATCTGCGCCCAAGGCTACCAGGGTTGTGTGTAAATTCCCTTTTGTCGCTTGATTAGCATGGTGTAGAAATGAGAGTATTTCTTCTTCTCCGTTTTTAAAAATACCAGGGAAGCAACTATTCCAACAGACGTCGCTGATAATTATCATATATATTCTCCGCCCCTGGACCACAGGAAGTGTTTCGTTGAAAATATGTTGCAGTGACAAGTAATCTCTTTGCGCCCCCCTGCCTGAGTTTGGGAGTGAGGTGATGGCTCTTATAGCATCAATATTACTGCTCGCCGGTGTTTTGTGCGGATGAAATACCCACTCAACCAATGCGTTGCGGTTTTCATTATGGAGCGTTCCACTACGGTAAATTGCCGCCGCGACCTGAACCTGACTCTTTACTGTCGCATCCAGCCAGCCGGTTAATAACAATTTAAGCATTTTCATCTGCTTGTAATTCATTGAAGCTGAAGAGTCACACGCAATCAATACCAGCGGTTTACCGTTCTGACTTTCCATCAGGGAGGTAGTGTACTGCTTGAAAATAGCTTCTGAACAGGGGGAGAGAGCTAAACGCCGAGGATCAAGTGTACCCTTTGTTCTAGCTATTGCGACTTCAACTTTATCCTGAACATTTGGATAAAGGTTGCCGCGTAACTTTTCAGTTATCGGGGCGGCTTCTTTCCTGAGTTTTTGACATTCGGGAATATCTTCGGACAGCTTGACAAAACAATCGAATACTTCTCCTTGTAGTTTCTCGTTGTTAACCGGGCTTGTCATCGTAAGTCTGTGTCCCCGCAAGGGAACACCTTCAATCGGATTTCTGGTAAAACTGTTGTTCCGTAAAGTTTCGGATAACAAATCCGAGCGGGAGCTTTCAAGCGAATCGTCTTGTTTCACCGCATTTTCAATGCTGGCAGTAAAGGTATCCAGTGTTTTCGCAATATCGCTATCATCAGAAATGGGACTGTTTCCCGGAAAATCCATTTGCATTTCGTAATCTTTGTCAAAAGGTTCCAGGGAAATATTAATTGAGGATGGTTCGGGGTGGCTGCGGTCAAGATCAAGCCGGGGGGCTTGCATTTTGTCCAGTGGAGCGACTTTCACATTGTTTGACGGTACGTTTTTAAGTTCAGCCGTTCTACCTGAAGAATTCGCTCTGGAAGAAACGGATTCATGTTCAGGATTATTTTCAATTTTTGCATGACGCTTTTGAGGAGTGGTTGATAAATACGGGGAAAGGCAAACATTTAGCTCTACCAACCATTTTTGCAGCAGTGAATCAAAGCGCTCCGACGCGGTGTTTTTCAGTTCCTCATGAAATGGTCTGGAGGTAGATTGAACATCTTTAATTATACGCAAGGTGAGAGGATGCAGGTCAAGCAGTTGCCAGTCCGGAAGAATATCGCCATAGACTATTACTGCATCCAGTATATCAAAGAATGACTTGAACTGTAACTTGTTTTCTGACGCGATAAATAAACGATACCACTCGACATATTGCAATCCCGGATGACGTGAAAGGTCTTCTAGAATAAGACGGTTTCTTATGTAATACACAATCTTGTCTTGAAAAGACTTATTGTATATTATTGGAGGAACTTCTTTATCTTTCAAACATAAATTTATCAGGAATGGGGTGAGTATCGAGAGTTCATCCGAATAGTTCTCATCAACCATATTTTTAAACTCGAGATAAGCGGTGAGTCCTATAGCCGCATACGACGCCATTTTTTTAGGATATGATGTAATACCACATGGCGCCAATTGAGGTTTTATTTTAAAAATATTGTCATTCATCTCACCTCCGGCCGCAAGAATTGCGGCACGCTGCGACAGTTCACAAACTGTGTAGAATAGTTTCTGGGCCGCCAATTTTTCATGCCAGGTGACTGTGGCGTTAAACGCATCCCCCAGGCTGACTCCGGCCCAATCCGTTTTGCGTTTTATTTGGCTCTTCCTGTGTGTATAATTATTATTGTTCCAGGCATGCTGCATAGATTTATCACTCCAAATATAAATTGATTTTCAGGTTAGAATAAACTGCCTTGAAGTTCATCTTTGGTTTCTTCACTTTCGTTTTGTAAGCCGAAAACAGTGTTTAGCAGCGAAACAATCTGGTTTCTTTCATCCGTAGAACCATTGCCCAGCATTGTATCCATCGCTACTTGCTGATGCGAATGATGACTCAATTGCAATGCCATTTTGTAATATGCAAGGTATCCACTGATCGTCGGAGGAACAATAGATTGAAAATTGCCTTCTTCTTTCCCATGCCTGATTAATTTTCCCAGCTGAATGGTTTTTTTCATCAGGTCGGCATCCTGAGCGATGTTTTCATCCGCCAGCAGCGCGGACAGAATATCCACTTCCTGGTCAGGAGACAGATATTCCAATGTCAAATTCACCGTAAAACGCCTTTTCAGCGCGTCATCAAAGGTGGTAAGCGTATGATTAGCCATATCGGTTGCTGCATAGTTGCTGTCCGCAATCCATGCAAGGGAAGTCCCTCCAGTTGAAATGTGTTGCTTGCCCCCCGGTAAAGTTACGTCACCAGGAGTCATCAGGTCCAGCAATCCGCCTTGAACGGAAGAGCTGTGCGTCCTGCCAATCTCCCGGAGCCAGATGCAGTGATAACAATCTTCTTCATTCGCCGCCGCCGATTTTAAAGCTTGTACGATTTCAGACTCTTCGTCATAGGTACAGCCGTCGCGTAGGCTTCGACGTGAATACAATTCTCCCGGTGTTTCATATGTAGCCATTTCAACAGGACAAATCTTTAAAGGTTTCACGGGATATCCCAGCGCCATGCATACGGAGTTGAAATTTTCCGGAACATGCCACATTGCTTTTATCAGATTGGTCTTGCCTGAACCAGTCGGCCCGCTTAAATGTATCGCCTCGCTATGAACGATCGCGTAGACCAAAGTTTCTAACTGATATTTCGGCAAATAAAGAGCGTTTTCTCCAGTTTCCGCTATCAGTTTGATTAAATCATAAGCGCCAGCCTTGGCATATTCGGACGGGTTATTAATGCTGTAAAATCGCTGATTCATAAATCCTTTCCTTTCATTGATTTGACCCCTTGCAAAAAAATCTTGCATATTTCATGACTCGCTATTTCTATAGATGGGGATTCAATTGGTGTTCTTTCAGATTTTTTTAAAAAATTGATTTTTAATTATCTTGCATTTTGCATGGCTCTTTTTATACAGACAGGAAGCTGTTTACTGTTCTTTCTGATAATAAATTCACAACCTTAGCATACGGAATAACTTAAGTTCTATACTCAAAGCCAATATAAAATGCCGATACCAGGTCCATGGGGGAATGTCGCACAAGAAGGGCTTTTGCACGTTGGTGCAAGGCCGATAATAAAAAAGACATTCCGGAATTAAAGACCATGGCAAAGACAATCAGAGGTAAAATAGACGGAATTGTTACTTACTGGACATTTCGAGGAATATCAAACGCCTCAATGGAAGGCTTTAACAACAAGGTCAGATGGCTGGTCAAACAGGCATACGGGTTCCGGGATCGCGAATACTTCAAATTGAAAATATTTCAATTATCGGAGATTTCGAGCGTGAGGGAATTATAATTCACGGCATAAACCGTCGCTGAGGCTTAAAATGGGGTGGATGAGGGGATTCGAACCCCCGACCTCCTGGGCCACAACCAGGCGCTCTAACCAACTGAGCTACAACCACCATGAGTTTCAAGAGCATTTACTATACTATATTTTCATTTAAATGCAAATTGGTTCAGGCTTAATTTTCTTATTTTTTCTTAAAAAAAGTTTATCGCGGAAAATGTGTAAAGATCAAGCCCAAAAGCACGATTTTACCACCATTAGCATCAAATTAAATCATTTTGAGCAAAAAACAATTTGCATCATTCCGCAAGTATTATATATTCATTACCAATTAAGTTTTTGATCATAATTATCTATAACAAGATAACCGCAGTATTTAAACATCAATCAAAGTCGGTAATGTTATAGAAACATAAGCTTGACCGCTTATCAATTGCTTTTTATTCCGACTTAATCAACCAATCCAAATATGGAGAAAGTAAAATGGCAAAAGTTGCATTTATCGGAGCCGGCAGTTTCGGTTTCACCCGCGGTCTGGTCAGTGACCTGGTGACCTTCGATCTTTTGAAAGACGCCGAACTCTGCTTGATGGACATCAATGAAGAACGTCTGGAAATGGCGCGTCAGAGCTGTCAGAAAATTCTGGATATCGGCGGATACTCAGCGAAACTCACGACCACAATGAATCGTCGCGAAGCTTTAGACGGCGCCGATGGCGTAATTACCACCATCCTGGCCGGCGATGTCGACGTCTGGCAGCACGATATTCTTATTCCCAAAAAATACGGAGTTGACATCAACGTCGGCGACACCCGCGGTCCAGCCGGAGTATTCCGGATGCTGCGTACCCTGCCGGTAATGCTGGATATTTGCAAAGATATCAACGAACTTTGCCCCAAAAGCATTTACTTGAACTACACCAACCCGATGGCGATGCTCTGTCACGGTATGCAAAAGATGTATCCCAATCTGGCTATTTCCGGTCTTTGTCACAGCGTTCAAGGCACCAGCAAAATGCTGGCGAAATGGGCCGGAGTGGAATATGAAGATGTCGATTATTTCTGCGCCGGCATCAACCATCTGGCATTCTTCCTTGATTTCAAAAGCAAAGGCGAGGATCTTTATCCCAAACTTCGCGAAGCTATGAAAAATGAAGAAATTTACAACGAAGAACAAGTCCGTAATGAATTGTTCCTGGCCCTTGATTACTATGTCACCGAATCCAGCGGACACAATTCAGAATACAACTGGTGGTTCCGCAAACGCGAAGACCTGCTTGATAAATATTGCAAAGACGGCACCGGCTGGAATCCCGGCGAACACGCATACATTCTGAATCACTACCGCAGCCGCAAAGAGACCTGGAAGAACGACTTCACCGAGTGGATGGAAAAAATGGACAACGACGAAGAGCATCGTAACGGCGTAATGAAACGCGGTCATGAGTATGCCGCGTCGATTATCAACGCCTGGCTCGGCGGCGATATGTTCGAATTCAACGGCAATGTTCAGAACAAAGGAATCATTACCAACATCACCCAGGACATCTGTGTTGAAGTCCCGGTTATCTGTTCCCGGAACAAACTGCAGACGGTAAAAGTCGGCGATCTGCCCACGCAACTGGCGGCCATCGTCGGATTCAGCGCCCAGCTTGAATCCATGGCGGTCGAAGGTTCTCTGACCGGTGACGCCAGAAAAGTCTATCAGTCAATCGCCTATGATCCATTAACCGCCTCGGTCCTGTCGCTGGCTGAAATTAAAGACATGGTCAAAGAAATGTTTGAACAGAATCGCGAATATCTTCCGCAGTTCAAATCATTCGACTTCTGATTGAGGCAAAACACACTGCCTTAACACCATTCAAAAACACTGCCGTGAATTACTCCCGGCAGTGTTTTTTTTATTTTTTGCTTGCAAAAACAGGTAAGGGAACGTATAATAAAGACTTTGTTAAGTCATTTTATCAAGTACCAAGGAAAGTGTATGAATCTCACAAGTATTGACTGGGGAATCGTTATCGGGATGGTGGTGTTTATCGGCATCATCGGGTTTGTAACAAGAAGTTTAACCAAGAGCGTGTCAGACTTTCTGGCGGCGAATCGCTGCGCCGGACGCTACCTGATGAGCGTGTCCCAAGGCATGGCCGGTCTCGGCGCGATCAGTATCGTCGCGATTTATGAAAAGTATTACAACGCCGGTTTTCCTGCTCAATGGTGGACCTGGATGGTGGCTCCGCTAGGAATTATCATCAGTCTGTCCGGTTGGGTTTTATACCGTTACCGGGAATCCAAAGTTCTGACAATGGCGGAACTATTTGAACGGCGGTACAGCCGCAGGTTCAGAATTTTCACCGGTATTCTGGCCTGGGTTTCAGGAGTTCTCAATTACGGCATCTTCCCCGGTGTTACCGCCCGTTTCATGATTACTTTCTGCGGCTTTCCAAAAGACTGGCAGATTACCGAAAGCTTTTCTATTCCGACCTTGCTGCCGATGATGTTCATTATGCTGTCAGTCGCGCTTTTCCTGACTTTCTGCGGCGGCCAGATCGCAGTGATGATCACTGACTTTTTCCAGGGGCAGATTGTTATTATAACGTTTACCGTCATGGTAATCCTGCTGCTCTACCGTTTCGGCTGGGACAATATCGTTACGGTTCTTAAAACCGCGCCGTCCGGACAATCAATGCTCAATCCATTTGACCAGACTATCGGCAAAATCAAGGGATTCGATATTACGTTCTTCCTGATTATGGCCTTCATTCGTATTTACAACTGCCGGGCGTGGCAGGGCAGTCAGGGTTACAATTGCGCCGCTAAAAGCGCGCACGAAGCCAGAATGTCGGCAATCATCGGCGAATGGCGGAACCAGGTCACCCTGCTCTCATCGCTGCTGGTCCCGATTTGCGCCTGGGTCATGATGAAAGGGGCCTTGTATGCAGCAAAAGCAGAGGAAATAAATCAATCACTGGCGGTCTACAGCAATCCACAGATTCGCGAACAAATGACCGTCCCTACTGCCTTGACTCACATGCTGCCGGTTGGTATGATGGGAATGTTCGCAGTTTGTATTATAGCGGCGGCAGTCTCAACCGATGACACTTATCTGCACTCCTGGGGCAGTATTTTTATTCAGGACGTTATCATGCCGTTCCGCAAAAAGCCATTCGGCCCCAAGACCCATATCTGGCTCTTGCGTTTATCTATTATGTTTGTCGCCACTTTCGCTTTTTTCTGGAGCTGGCTGTTCCCGATTGGCGACTATATTTACATGTATTTCAGTCTAACCGGAGCCATTTACCTTGGCGGGGTGGGGTCAGTCATTATCGGCGGTCTTTATACCCGATGGGGAACGACCGCCGGTGCCTGGGCCGGGATGATTACCGGCGGCGTCCTTGCCACCACCGGAGCCATTGTCAAAAACCTTTGGAGATTTTTCCCGTACCTGGTTGAACATATCGGTCCCAAATGCCCATTCAACGGCATGCATCTGACTTTAGTAGCCGGACTTTGCGCAATATTTGCCTACGTGATTGTTTCCCTGCTGACTTGCAAAGAGCCCTTCGATCTGGATAAGCTGTTGCATCGCAAAGGAAAAACCGAAGAGGAAAAGAAACGGAAGAAGACTTTCAAGCAGCTTATCGGCATCACCGACGAATTCACCTCTTTCGATAAGTTTATCTATTACTTTAAGATTGGATGGAGCTTCTTCTGGGTCTTCGCTTTCATTGTCGGAACAATCTGGGGAGTACTCGGTATGGAGGGCATTGTCCCCGCAACTACTGATGACGGCTGGGCCAAATGGTGGTTCTTCATGATTATAGTATCCCTGACCGTCGGAATCATCTCGGTAATCTGGTTCCTGTGGGGTGGCTACCATGACTTGAAGGACCTGATCAGAATTCTTCGCCAGGACGACCGCGACCAGACCGACGACGGTTGGGTTGAAGAAGACGGACCTGAAAGAATCGAAGAGGTTATTGAAGAGGAAATGCAGTTACCCGAAGAAGAAATTCCGGTAGCCAATGATCCAAATAAAGACTATGAATCATCAAATTACAAATAATCATAAATCAATTCTTATCTAAATTCTAAATTTAAAAAATACCTCGGAATATTCCGGGGTATTTTTTTTATCTTCATTGCGCCTGTCTCAAATTTTTTCTTAAATAACCTGTCCGGATCAACGCATCACAAACATTCACAACAATATATCTTTTAGACAATTACACTATTTTATTAAACCACATAATGATATAATATTAATTGAGAAATTTCACATTAAACCCAACTTTTCATTTGACAAAAAATATTTTTAACTGTATATTTACTTCCATATAAGAAACAAGGAATCATATATGGAACAAGATTATCAAGGAACCGCTCCTGCGCTTGAACGCGGTTTACAGTTGATTGAACTTATCTCATGCTACGATTATCCGCTGAGCTTCACCGAACTTGAAAAGTTGACCAACATTCCAAAGGCAACTCTCAATCGCCTGCTGAAAGTACTTTGTGGGATGAACTATCTTGAAAAAAACCCGGAAGGCAAATATATCCCCGGCAGCCGTTGCGGCATAGTCGGAGTTCCGGATGATATTGAAACCGCCATGCGGAAATACGGGCAGGAGATCGTCCAACATGTCTGCAAGCTGACTGACAACACCTGTATTCTCTTTTACTGGAACGGCAAACAAACCCGCGTTAAAGCCAAGGAAATGCATGAGATGTCGTTAAGTATGCAGCCGCTCGATAATGTCTCAGCCGATTACCGGAAAACCCCGTGGGGTTGGCTGTTCCTTTCGTGTCCGGAACTTTCTCCAGAGATAAAAGTCGATCGCAAAGCATTTCTCCACCAATATGAATTCTACCTTGAACACGGCTTCATGCTGGACCGGCAGGCACACTCCGTCCGGCTTGCCGCGGCCGTCACAGCCGGCAATAAAACAGCCGGTGCTCTGGGGCTGGGAATCAGCATCTCGAACCCGGAAATGGAATTAATTATTAAATACGGCAATATTTTGAAGGAATATGCCGGAAAATTATCAGAACAACTCTCACAAAACTAAAGGATCAGAAGATGAAAAAACGTCCAAACGTACTTTGGCTGATGACTGATCAGCACAATGCCCGATGCGCCGGATACATGGGGCATCCCGATGTAAAAACCCCGAATCTCGATAAGGTCGCCGCCAACGGCGTCAACTTTGTCAACGGTTTTGCCAACAACCCGATCTGTTCGCCATCACGCATCTGTTATATGACCGGACGTTACATGCACAGTCACCGCATGTTCGGCAACAACCACGCCGAATTTCCGCATCCCAACCCTGACACAATGGCCTGCCGTTTCCGGCGTCAGGGCTACCAGACCGGATTGTTCGGTAAATCCCATATGATCCGCCGCTGGGATGAAGATGGCTTCGAACGTATCCGCTATACCGACTTATGCGATTCAAAACGCAACGATCCGCGCACCACGCATTATTTCCAATATTTAGTCGACAACGGTATCGGTCATCTGTACGAAGAAGGCAACCCGCGCGATGATACCATGTTCACCATGGACGGCTCCGCTCCCTCGAGATTGCCTTATGAGCATTCGATCGAACATTTTACCGGCAATGAAACTATGAAATTTCTTCAGGAACGCGATGAGTCACGCCCGTTTTACATCCATATGAGCTTCCAGCGCCCGCACGCTCCAATCGCCCCCGCGGCCGAATACTATGATCTGTATGATCCGGATAAATTAACTCTGCCGGACAGTTCCGTGGATTTTCTGGAACACAAATTCTCGTCAAAATCCCCGGTAATCCGTGACCGCGTCAAAGACGGCTGCGAATACCCGATGGCCTCCGACGAAAAACGCCTGCGTCGCTGTCTGGCCAGTTATTACGCCCTGATCAGTTGTATAGATATGGAAATCGGCCGGGTTCTCGACTATTTGGAAGAAGTAGGCGAACTTGACAATACAATTATTTTCTACACCGCCGACCATGGCGATTTCGCCGGCGAACACGGCTTGTTCCACAAAAACCTCGGGCTCTATGATTCAATTCATCGCACCCCGTACCTCTTAAGTTATCCCGGCGGACCGAAAGGCCTGGTACCGGAAGCCTTCGCGGAGTCCGTAGACCTCTATCCGACGCTTTGTGAGCTGTGCGACGTCCCTGCCCCGGACTGCCTCGACGGAGACTCCCTGATTCCTGTCATCAACGGCGAAGAGCCCGGCAAGACGGAGGCTTATTGCGAGTGGGTATGGTTCAACCCGGATACCAAAATTTCCGCGGTATGCGATAAGAATTACCGTATGATGTACTTCGGAGTTCTAGGTTACGGCGAATTCTACGACTTGCAGAAAGACCCGGGCGAGATCAACAACCTGTGGGATGATCCGGAATATACAGAACCCAAAATGGCTATGCTCCAGAAACTGCTTACTTTCACTCTGCAATACGAAGCCGTGACCGACGTTCACGCCGACCGCATAGAAGAGGCAAACAGTTGCAACACTCCGTCACGCCTGATGCACAAGTATAAGCGTCGCTGGAATGAGGTTAAAGAAATGTGCCCCGGACTACAGGAAGATTGAAGTAAATCTTCGCTTCAAACCATGCTTCAACCTTGCCGTATCCCGGTTTCAGTGTATATTAACTTGTTGTAACACCGGATACGGACAGGTTGAAAGCAAGTGCAAATATCAAAAAACATTATAATTCCCGATGAGGAACTGAACGAGGAATTTTTCCTCGCGTCAGGTTCCGGGGGACAAAACGTCAATAAAGTAACCACTGCGGTTCGTCTCAGATTCAACGTGCTTGAGACGACCGCCCTGCCCCCGGACGTCAAAACCCGGCTGCTTGAAAAAGTCGGAAGCCGACTGACGTCAAACGGGGAACTCATCATCGAAGCCCAGCGTCATCGCACCCAACTCAAAAATCGCGACGACGCGGCGGAACGTCTGGCCGAAATTATCCGCAGCTCGCTGCATGCCCCTAAAAAACGCCGCCCCACCAAACCAACCAAAGCCTCCGTCAAACGTCGTATCGATAACAAAAAACAACGATCAACCACCAAAAAGCTTCGCGGCAGAATCAATCTTGATTAAAAATTCCCGGTCTTTCATTTCCCTATATGTAAACTGCTCTATGTTTTATAACAGTTATCCATTTTCAAGTGACTGACACCTATTGACAGTTGCTTGATTATCTATTATAATCGCATAGAGCAATGGTATAACAGTTTAAGGAAAATCGCATGACGGTCCAGAGAAAATTTGTCTATGAGCACATCAGGGATGAGCTTATAGACATGATCAATCGCGACAAATACCAGATTGGCGACAAATTGCCTTCGGAACGGGCTTTGGCCGCCCAGTTCACCTCTAATTACCATACGGTCCGGAAAGCGCTGCGGGAATTGTCTAAAGCTGGAATCATCGAAAAATTTCCGGCCCGCGGATCTTTCGTTAAACGTGTACCAAAATATATGATCAAAATTGACGGGCGTTTCAAACTACTGCCGGAAAATCACAATGGCATCGGAGTTATCTACCAGAAGAAAAGCAGTCATTTTAATGCTGATTTAATTTACTGTTTGAGCAAGGAAGCTGAAAAACAGGGATTTTTCCTGATTACCCGCGAGATTGACAGATTCGACAATAAAGCCGTATCACTCAGCCGGCAACTGCTGTATCAGGGCTGTTTTGCAATCCTGCTTCTGCCTAACCGGCAGATTTCCTCGGATTATGATGTTTCGGAGTTTACCCATAGAAGCGTCCTGCCGACAATCCTGCCGACGCCTTATTCCGGCGCACCTGAATCCTGTATCCGCTCTAATGAAACCTATGTTTCATACACTGAGCGGAAAATATTCTTTATCGGCGAATACCTTTTAAAGTGCGGTTATCAGCGAATCGGATTTCTGGGCCCGGCCATCAGAGACGAAATAGAGGAAACACTGTTCTACTTCGCCAGGTTCGGGTGCAGTTTTAATAATGAAACATTGACCGCAATTCTTGACGGGACTCCGGAGATGTTTGATAAAATTGCCAACGACTGGAAACCTCACGCCGGGAAATTAGGCGTTATCTGCTATGACGACGAATATGCTTTCAAATTTATCAATGCCCTGCAGCGGCAAAACGTGCGGGTCCCGGAGGATATTGGCGTGGTCGGCTGCAATAATGCTGAAATAAGTAAAATGTCCAATCCGGCAATATCCACCATGCTGTTTCCTTACATATTTTTGTCGGACCGGATTATTGAATTTGCAATGTCGTTACGTTCCGGGGTTCCCAAAAGGTGCATAGATGACCTGCAAACAGACTTTATCATCCGCGATTCATGCGGTGCCCGGTTGCGGCTTGGAGATCAATTTTCGACAAAGATGCAAAGCTTAAAAGATAATTACCCTGAATTCAATTTTAAAATAGAAAGGAAATGACCATGTCACCCCGGAAAAATTTCACCCTAATTGAACTTCTTGTCGTGATCGCGATCATCGCAATCCTCGCGTCTATGCTGCTCCCGGCCTTGAATAAAGCGCGTGACAAAGCAAAACAGGCTAACTGCAGCGGAAACTTGAAGCAAATAGGACTGGCGAACGCACTTTATCGGGGAGATTATGACGACTGGCTGCCAGTGGCCAGTAATGCCGGCGGGATTCCGTCCCAATGGAAAATGGAATTGTGCGCCTATATGAATATTCCCACCCCGACGTCAATGTGGAATCTGGTCACCGATAAAAAATTCGGCAAAGGGAGCGCTTTCAGCTGCCAGGCCTTTGTCAGCTGCCAAAACTCGGACTACGAAAGCCAACCCGGACGTTACGGCGGCTTGGGCTGGACCAAAAAACTTTACCGGGAAGTCGATAACAGCAATCCGAGGCAGAAAGCCACCAGATTGAAAAATCTCAGTACCAAAGCAATTGCCGGTGATACTATCGATTATCCAGGGACCACCACTGCTTCAAATTTCTGTTACTTGCTGCCGGCTAATCAAACTTATATTCCTGATATAACGGTTGGAGACCGCCATAATGACGGGTTGAACATTCTCTGGGGCGATAACCACGTCAGTTGGAAAACCCAGATTGAAATGTACAATAACCCGTCCAAATATTACAGTTTATTTTAAGTTTAAGGTCGATTTATGAAAAAAAGTTTTGTAATCTCCGCACTATTGGCCACATGCACTCTCTCTTTTTCGTCATTCACAAATAAAATATGTACAATCTATTCCAGTTCTGTCAGGAAGAATCCGCATGGAGCCTGGATTTCCACACATAAAGGGTCCACTGTCACATCTAAAAGTGATAGCGAAGGACTTTGGTCAATGACGCTGCTTAACGGCAGCAGAATCAAGCTTGGGTTCAACAAGCATACACCTCTAAAGCTCACCGATCTTCCAGCCGGCGCCTTGTTGAAACTTCAAATAAAGAGCACTTCGCCGGCATTACTTAACAAAAAAAATAAAATATCCATGTTATGGGAAATCCCCGGGAAAAAAAATTCACAAAAAACCGCCGTCGAATTCATCAATTCGTCGAAGTGGCAGACGTTGCTACTGAATTTACCAGACAATGAAAAAGACACTGCGTCAGCGATCAATTTTATCCTGTTTCAACGCGGAGATTATCAAATAACCGGAATAGACCTGGTTCGGCAATCAGAAATAATGCTCAATCCGGTCGAAAAAAATGTGTTACTGCACAATAAACAGCTGATTTTGACCGGTAAATCCACTCCTGAAATCAAACGTATAGATGTTATTCTTAATAATCGGGTTCTTGACTCCGCAGTTCCTGATAAAGGACTATTCAGAATTGTCATTGATAAATCCAAACTGCCGCTTTATCAGTATTGCTCCTTGACCTTGAAACCGGTCAGCTTAAAAGGAGCCATGAAACCTGTAACGACAGATAAGTTTTTTGTTTTTCCAATCCTCAAAAATACCAAACTGCCGCGATTAACCGTCGAAAATGGTAAAATATACCGGAACGGTAAACCGTTCGGCTTTGTCGGCACTAACTTCACCAGCTTTCAATTGGGTCTGAGCAACCGCCCGGTCGGTTATGCCCATATTGCCGACGCGATCAGGGAAATGAAAAGCTGGAACATTTCAGCGGTCAGGATACCGTTGAATGTCGGGCTTCTGCAACCGGCGGAAGGCGTATTTCCTGATGACCCGCGCTGGAAACTGGAATACCTGAAACACCGGCTCAAACCGGAATTATTCAGTTATCTCGAATATTTCATTCAACTAGCGGCAGATAACGGTATTTACAGCATCATCGACTTTCACGGTTTTCCGGTAAATCCTTACCGTTATTTTCTCGGGGGCAATCCCGGCGATAAAAAGAAAAACAAACCGGGCACAGCTATCGCATGGCTAGCGGAAGATTTGAAAAAGATTCGCAAATTTCCCGACTTCAAAAATCCGCGTGAAGTCAAAGCCCTTTGCATTACCTTTGCCTGGTTGGCAAAACATTTTAAAGGTAACCCTAATATCATGGGCTTTGAAGTCCCATACAACGAACCTCACGATGACTACATGTCGGTTCCGCAAAATTATATCAGAGTAGTTGAGCAGACAATCAACGCCATCCACCGCTATGACAAAGATCGTTTAACCTTTCAAATGCCTGCCTCATGGGGCCATGACAATGTTACCTGGAACGCTACCTGGCTTCTTCCTCGCGGACTATCCGGCGGTGCTCCGCATTTTTATTTTTCAAACGGCCCGGTTCCGCTTAGAAAAAATGCCAGGAAATTCAGTCATCCCTGGCTGTGCCGGGATATAGATAAAACCTTTGAATATGGAATGCGAGCCGTTCTGTTTCCATTCTCCACCCAGAAATACCCGGTATATAACGGAGAAAACGGAGAACACGGTTTTAAGTCGCTTATGCCGGAAACACCGGAAAACCAAGCCGTCTCATATATGATTGACGGCTCCCTGACGCAAGCCTATGCGTCTGGTCTGGCCGGAACCCTGCAATGGACCTTATGGAACCATCCTCAAGGACACGCAAAATTTCGGGCAATTTACGCCAAGCACTATCGCAGGTTCAGCAAAGTTTTCGCCGCCGGACCGGTCGACTGGAGCAAGACGGAAGTTGCATTCATTCAGAACGCAGCGGCTGTTCCTATTCAGAACGGTCATAATTTTTCCTGTGTCCCGTTCGCCAGAATATCTTTGGAATTAAATCTGACACCGGTACACTATATAACGGATGATTATCTCATTTACAGCGGCTTGATGCAACATAGTGAAGGATTGGAACAGGTATCTGCCGCCTCCTTTTCCACCGATTACAAAGCACTGATTGTCGACAAAAACAATTTGGATCAACGAGTAGTCAGAGCATTAAAGAAAAGTAGAACGCCTATTCTCTGGCTTGACAGTGCCGACAAATTAACCAGGACAAATCTGGCAAATTTCCTTAAAAAAGCTGGCGTCTTAGTCAACCTGAAAACTCCTGCTGAAATTCAAATCATCAAGGGCCCCGAGCACTTGATTTTATATCGACGCTCCGGCGATGACAAGCTCCCGGTAAAAGTCTACCCTAGGTTAAAGCTGCCTGGAAAGTTCAGCCTCATTAGTGAATCCGGTAAAGAGATATTCAAAGGCACCGCGGATGAATTATATCAAAACGGGATAAAGCTTCATCTTTTAAGATGGCAAAGTAATATTTTCTCAATAAAATAAAAATCAAACGACTGTACTCACATAAAAAGGCGCGTTTATTATTTGCAATCAAATATTTACAATTTTTTATAAAACTACATAATACTTAAATTTGACAAACTAGTTTTCAACTACTATATTAACAACAAAGTTGTCAACCAACGGAGGAAAAATTATGTCAGGACGCGGAACACGCATGAAAGTCAAAGACGAAGGCTGCTATTATCACCTGATGAACCGTACCTCAGGCTGTAGAGGCGAAAAACCGTTTAATCGAGTCGATATGGAATACGGTTTTCGGCTGCTGCAGAATCTCTGCGAATATTTTCTAATCGAGGTGATCTCCGCCGCATGGATGGGTAACCATTTCCACGTAGTCGTTTACGCTCCAGGGCCAGACGAATTGCCATCAAATGAGGATATTGCTAAACGTCATAATAATTATTACAGCAGTATGTTAGACAAGTTCACCTACGCGCCAAAGCAGATGCCTAAAATCAACCCTGACAATCCTGAAATATGCCGCGAAGTTGGCCTGAAAATGATTGATATCAGCTACTTTATGCGCGCTTTCCAACAACGTTTCACCGTCGTCTATAACCAATCACGCGACCGTATCGGAAAGCTCTGGGCCAATAAATTCAAAAGCGTCATCCTCGACAGTCGCAATTCCTTGGAAGCTTGCGTCTTATATGTAGAACTCAACCCCGTTCGAGCCGGACTAACGACCAATCCTGCCGACTACCATTTCACAACCTGGGGACGCTACTGCGGTACAGGCAAACACCTTTTTCAAGCAAATTTCGTCAAACACCTCAAACAAAACATCTGGCATCGCGACACCTCGGAATGGACCGATAACGATCTTTTTAGCTATTTTCAGAGTGAACTGGCACGAATCGTTGCGGCGGAGAGGGGAGCCTCAAGTGAAGAGATATTTGAGGCGCAGGAACAAGCCAAACGCAAAGAATCGATGCCGGTACGTTTTCTGCGCCGCACCCGCCATTTCAGCGACGGCGCAATTCTTGGGTCAAAACTGTTCATCCGTGAAATGGGCAGCAAATTCGACAATGCCAACCGCGTCAACAAAAAACAACTAAGTCGTGGCCTCGGCCCCGCCGGAGCAGTTATCTATTGCTTCAGAAAGCTTCAAGATTGACTATCATACCGATATTGCACCGGACTGACCCCGTATTCTTTTTTGAATATCCGGCTAAAATAGTATGGATCGTTAAATCCGCATAAAGCTGCAACCTTATTTACCGGCAACCCGCTGTTCAACAGATAAAATGACGCTCTTTTCAGCCTGATTCCGTTTAAAAAATTAATCGGAGTTTCACCGGTAAAATCTTTGAATTTACGGTAAAAATGCCCTTCGCTGCAATTTAGCTGTTTTGCAATATCAGCCATTACGATAGTTTCCTGATAATGCTCGTTAAAATATTCCACCGCCTGCTGCAACGGAGTCTGGTCGCTGCTGCCGGCCAGCTTTCTGAAAAAATATCCGACCAGATTCAGCAGGTCGCCGTCAAGCTCAAGACCGATAGCACCATGATTACGGGATGAAAAAGACCAATATTTTATAATCCGTCTGATCATTTCAGGCGACTTCAATGAAAGAATCCGATCACGGGGCACCCCCGGAAGCTCGGCTGTAAAACCGAGCCAGATAGTATCAAGCTCGTGCTCCGCCGATTCGCGATGAACAAGTTCAGGAGGAATCAGCAGGATCATATCAGGAATTATCTGTATGCCAATTTCAGCCCAGAGAGTTCCGCTGCCAGAGATATGGGCAGAGAACTCCCAATGGTCATGAGACGACATGTTTTTATCCAAACGAGTTCCACAATAACGCTCCACATATAACGGAGTCATTACCCGGCTGCGACCGGCAACACTACGGTTCCAAAGGTCGTCCTTAAAATATTCCAATTGCTTGTTTTTAAATATGCGTTCCATTCTATAAAATATCATAATAATCCATTAAATCAAATATTTTTATACATGGAAATTATTTTTTTAAGTATTATTTTACATTAAATCCGTACGACGGATGGCGATATACCGCTCCGCTTCAAACTCCGCACGTTGTGCTACGGAAGCGGAGATGAAGCGAAAATAATAGAAAGGTTTTATTCCCCTTTGGGGCAAGCCGCGCATCAATTTTGCGCTCTCCAGCAAAACGGAAGTGCAAGGTCGGCCGGTATTGGGGATAGCCCTGAACTAGAGTAAAATTTTTATTATCGATAAACTTGTTTAATTAAACCGGAAAGGCCAACCATGAAATCAGCATTCAAGACCAAAGGCGGAAAAATAGTAGTAAAAGACTTCAAACTGCGTCCTGTCGCCGCGGACGAACTAAGGATAAAGGTCGATGCCTGCGGAATTTGCGGCACTGACCTGCATTATGAATATGAAGGCGAAAATGATTCGCAGTTCGGCCATGAAATCGCCGGGACAATACTCGAAACCGGCAGTGCGGTAACCGGGTTTAATGTTGGCGACAAAGTCGCGCTCGACTCGGCCACTCCCTGCGGATGCTGTGATAATTGCAAGAATACTAAACAGGAGCTATGCACCCGATTAAAAAGTTTTTTCTGTATCAACAGTTTCGGTTTTGCCGAAGAAATGCTGGTTCCGGCAATTTGCGCAATGCACTATGACCAGTTAAGCCCGGAAGTGGCCTGTCTGCAGGAACCGTTAGGCGTGGCGATCGACGTATTCAAGCTAGCTGATGTATCCATTGATTCCAATGTCATGATAATCGGGGCCGGGCCAATCGGCTTAATGGCGGCAGCTCTGGCAAAACACGCAGGAGCGCGAAGAGTATTCGTCAGTGACTTTAAAGACCGCAGTTCAAGATATGGCCTGTCCCAAAAGATAGGGGTGGACGGCTGGCACGATCCATCCGTCACGCCGTTAGCAGAACATGATTTCGGCTGTGAGATTGACCGGATAATCGTTACCGCGCCGCCAGTAACGCTGCCTTCAGCATTCACGGTCGCGGCCAAGGGGGCGATCATCGCCTTCATCGGCATTGGCGGCAAAGGCAGGGAAAACTGTACTTTCGATGCCGACGCGTTCCACTTCAAAAAGCTGCAACTGCGTGCTTCATTCGCATCCCCTGCCCTTTACGGACCGCTGGCCCTGCAATACCTGCGCGAAGGCGTGATTGATGGAGACAGCTTTATATCCGCCAGATTTCCGCTGGACCGAATGGCTGAAGCGATGGAAGCGGCCGCCGCGCCTGACGCCCTGAAAGTTGTGGTACTGCCATGACCGGCAAGGAGAGAATGCTCAAGACCCTCAATTTTGAGGAACCGGACCGTCCGCCGCATTTCGAGATCATGTTCGAACTTGAAAAAGAGGCATTCGGACTCGAATTTCCGAAAATGGCAGAATGGGAAACATGCACGGCGCTGCATAAAGAAAAACTGATCACCCGATGTATCAATATCTATGAAAAAATTGTCGAGCGCTACCAATGGGATGCGTTGGCAGTATTTTATCCCTGGAGTGACCCGGACGGAATTATCGCCGCCAAAAAAGCGTTCGGAAACGACATTCTGATCGGCGGAATAGTCGGCGGCACTATCTGGTCAATTGAAAGCATCACCGACTGGACCGAATTTTCAATCATGTTGATGGAAAATCCTGAAGAAATGCACCGGACCGGAGACAAAAGAACCGCGATCGGGATCGAGAAATTCAAGAAACTGATTGATGCCGGCACCGACTTTATTCATATCGTCAATGACGTGGCTTTCAACGCCGGACCGTTTATTGCGCCGGACCAGTTCAGCGAATTCATAACCCCGCAATTGAAGAAGCAAGTCGATTTTATCAATTCACAGAAGACAATCCCGTTTGTTCATACCGACGGCAATATTGACATGATACTGGATGATTATTTATCGCTTGGTGCAGCCTGTTTCCAGTCGGTAGACCCGATGGCCGGCATGGATATAGCCGAAACCAAGAAAAGGTGTTACGGCCAAATGGCGCTGATGGGCAACGTGCAATGCAACCTGCTTCAGGATGGCCCAAAAGAAGCAATAAAAGAGTCAGCTTTGTACTGTCTGGAAAATGCTTCTCCCGGCGGCGGCTATATTTTCGGTACATCAAACACGATTTTCAAAGGAATGCCGCTGGAAAATTATGAATACATGCTCGATATTTTTCATGAATTCTGCAAGGAACAGAGGAATCAATGAACAAACTGGGATTAAGTTTAAACCTTATGCCGTCGTTTTACCATAAGCATCTTGGGGTAAATTATGGCGAAGGCTATTATTTTGACCCGGGCTACCGGTCTGAAATCGAAAAACAGGAACAGTTGTTTCTGTACGAGATTCTGGGTAAATATGGCGAAGGCAGTAAACATCCTACCTCATCGACAGATTTGATGATCCAGCCGGTCGATCTGATTATGGCGACTCAGGGGGCAAAAGTGGTGTGCCCTGATGACGCAACTTTGGAAACATGGGGCAATCCATGGTCCAGGCTGTCTATTGAAGAAATAAAGCGAATCGACCCGAAAGAAGCAGCTCATCACCCGATCATTGACCAAATCATCAGCCAATACCGTGAAATGAAAAAAATGTACGGCGAACTGGCGGATATTTTCGGAATTAAAGCCGGTAACATGAGCATTCACGCACCTTACACAACCGCCCATCAATTGTGCGGGGAGGACTTGTTCTGCAGAATGATTGACAGACCGGAAGATATAAAAATAATCTTCATGAAAATCTGGCAAATCTATCAGGCGGTTTTTGGTCGCTTCCAAAAAATTCTCAATGCTCTGGTTCCTCATCAACTGAACATGGGAGATTGTTCCGCATGCATGCTGTCACAGGATTTATATCATGATCTGGTGCTGCCGATAAATTGTGAGATTACCAAGGGATTTCAGAAAGTTAAATACCATTCATGCGGTGGATCAACTCATCTTCTAAACGATTTTACGGCAATTCCAAGGCTGGAAATTATCGAACTCGGTCCGGGAACCGACTTTTCCGCCGGAGTGAGGCTCATGCCGGAAGTTGAAATGCGGCCGCTGGTTGACCCGGTTCCGGTCCGAAATAACTCACCGGCACAGATAACCGAACTGATGGAAAACATTATCTCAGCAACGTTATCCGCACCGCAAACTCTGATTTGCGCATGGTCGCTTGACCGCGAAACCCCGATCAGCAACCTCGAAGCAATATGTTCAACTGTAAACAAGTATCAAGGCCGAATATGACAGGTAACACAAGAACAATAATCGACATTAAAGGAACCTACACAATTCCTTACATCGACAGTGAAACAGGAACAATAATCGCGGCCATCGGCGACAGCATAACCGAAGGCTATCACGGCTACGGTTTCCAGCGGGAATGTCTGGATTTGAAAGCATCGGACTTTCCGAATGAAGCCGTATCAAAAGACGGCAGGAATTTTCCGCAGTTTTCCCCAACCACTCACATTCATAAACCGTCCGTCAACTGTATGCAGAGCTGGATGACCAGACTGAACGACCTGTTGACGGAACATTACAAGAGTCCATTTTTAATAGCCAATGAAGGCTGGGGCGGCGCCAACGCGGGCCAATATCAGCGCATGGTCCGGAACGATGAAAACTGGCGAAACCGGATTGCCGACCTGAAACCCAATATGTGGCTGGTCCATCTGGGCGTCAATGATGAGCGTCTCGGGGTTCCAGTGGAATTGTTTTATGAAAATATGACCGAACTGCTTAATCTGTTGATCAAGGATTTCAACGCACAGCCTGAAACTATCTATCTGGCCCGGCCGTGTTATGATTACAACGCGAATTTTGACCTGATGAAAGGTTATCTGGAAAAAATAAAATTGTTGATTCGGGATTTCGGAATCAATAAAGGCCCTGATTTCTATGCGGCGTTTTCCATCGACAAGGAAAAATGGTATGGGGACGATCCGGTGCATCCGAATATTCCCGGCACGGACTACATGGCGGAATTATGGTTTGAAACAATTATCAATACTAATCTGAAAAGGAAATCAAAATGACAATTACAGCAGCGGTAATCGGTTGCGGGAATATCTCGCAATATCATTTTTCCGGTCTGGAAAAATGTGGTGCAAAGGTCAAATGGGTCTGCGACCTTTCGGAAGAGGCGGCCAAACCTTACAAAGAAAAATTCGGGGCGCAGTACACTGCGGATTTCATGGAAACAATCAATGATCCGGAAGTGGATGTGATTTTTGTAATCCTGATCTCCAGTCTGCATAAAAAAATATGTACGGCCGCGATAGAAGCGGGAAAAGCGATCATTTGCGAAAAGACCCTGGCGGAAAACAGCGATGATGCGGCGGAAATAACCGAATTGGCCCGTGAACACGGAACCTTGTTTTATACGTCTTACATGAAACGCTTTTTCCCGGCGGCCCGGAAAGCAAAAGAGCTGCTGCCGGAACTTGGACAAATTATTGTTTCATACGTCAGGGTATTCCAAAGCTGGGGAAAACTGTGGAGTGAACCGCCGACCTCCGGTTTTGCATGGACTCCGCCGGGCGGCGTATCAGTTATCAAAAAGAACTATGGCGGCGGCATTCTGACCTGCGGCGGCAGTCACATGCTGGATATGACGCTGTATCTGCTGGGGCGTCCTAACCGTCTTTACGGTTCGGTCCATACCCCGGAATGCTTCGACTATGATTTGCGCGGTTCCGCGCTGATGGAAACGGCGGAAAACGGCGTTATTCATTTTGACGCTGTTGCCCATGAACTACCCAAGATCGGGGAGCGCAAAGACGGCTGGGACGAACACGTCGAAATCAACGGCGTTAACGGCAGAATCGACTTGTATACGCCGACCTGGACCCAGTTTGAAACCAAAACCGCACGCTTGGTCCACTACGACAAGAAAACAAATCAGACTACGGAATATCATTTTGACTGCGTTTCGCCATTCGACCTGGCCGTTGCCCATTTTTGCGAACAGATCGAAAAAGGGGAACAGGGCGAACAGTCCATTATGACCGGCTATGAGGTCGATGAGCTGATTTCAACAATTTCCCGAAGCAGTGAACTTAAACAGGCGGTTGACATTCCATGGAAACTATGACGCCGAAACAAAGAATGTTGAATGCGTATCGTGGTATCTGGAACGATCGTCCGGCTGTAGCGCCCGAACTGTGGTATTATTATCCGGCAAAAATGCTGGGCGCTGATATGATTGAATTTGAATTGGAAGTTCCGTTTCACAAAGCGCTCAAACATGCTTTTGAGTACTTTCAATGCGAAGGCTGGGGAGTAACATTCGGTTCCGGGCCAAATCCTGACATCCAAAGTGTCGTGAAGGAAGAGTGGATTAATGAAAATGAACTTAAAAAAACAACGATAATCAAAACGCCGCACGGCAATCTGCAAAGCGCCAGGATCTATTCCAAAGACGAACCGTCATGGACTATTGAATCTTTGATCAAAAACCCGAAAGAGGATCTGGCTGCCTGGGAATCCGTTGTATTCGGAACCATTGAAGAAGGCTTGGAGACCAAGCCGTTGAACGAAGCACTCAATGCAGTCGGGGAAAGCTATTTGCTGGAAATGTGGCTAGGCGTACCGTTTTTTGATTTTTACGCCTGTGGCCGCAACGGCGGATTTGAAACCGCGATCTTTGATTTTATGGAACCGGAATTCGAACAGGTTCTGCAACGCTATCAAAAGCAATATATTGAAATACTCGAAAGGAAAATCGAAGTTTTGTGTTCAAAGACACGATTCGAGAGTTTCTGTATCGGCTGCGCCTGGAGCTGCAACTCCCTTATCGGGCCGGAACTCTGGCGTAAATGGGACAAACCGGTCATAAAAGCCGCAGCGGAAGCCTTGCATAAACATGGAAAGCTGCTGCACATTCATTTTCACGGTAAATGCCTGGATACCGTAGCAGACTTCGCGGAAATAGGCATTGACTGCGTTTGTCCATTTGAGCGTCCTCCAGGGGGAGACGTAATCGGATTGGACGGTCTAAAAAAAGTCGAAAAGTTGTTATCCGGCAAAACCACGATGAATGGAAACATTCACACAGTGGAAACCCTTATCAGAGGAACGGAAGCAGATGTCCGGCGTGAAGTTGGAGAAGTGCTTGAAGCATTTCACGGAAATCCCCGGGTAATCGTCGGCACCGGCGATCAGGTTGGCCGCGAAACACCGGAAGAAAATCTCCACGCCATGATTGACGAAGTAAAGTCATTTCATTAGACCTTATTCCTCCAGATTACTCCTAATGATTTAATTTTAAAGCAGTATGATTTTAAATCAGCACGTAATTTATTATTAATACATATACAACTAAAAACAAACAACTTAAAACAAATAAAAACAACTATAACCGGTCATCATTCAGCCATATTCTTATTGCGGAATTCGCCTGGAGTGGTATTATAGAACTTTTTGAACGCCTTGATAAAATAAGCTTCTGAAGAATAGCCGCATTGAGTGGCAACCCGGGCGATTGTTATATTAAAATTCTTCAACATTAACCGGGCCTTTTTCATGCGACATTGTTCCAGATAGTTATTTATTTTATCTCCATTATATTTCCTGAACAATCGCGACACGTAACACGGATTGAACCCCAGTTCATGGCAAATATCATTGCGATTAATCGGTCTTTCATAATTATGGTCAATGTAGTCCCTGATTATTTTATATGTCTGCTCCGCTTTTGTAACCGGGTAAGGCTTATCTTTCCTGATTTCATCAATTGCTTCAAGCAGAAGAGCCCGGACCAGCAAACATGTCTTGAGCGTTCTTTCCGGCGTTTTATCGTAGACTAAATGATTGAGCGCCCTGTTCATACTCAAAGACTTATCTCCGGGAGGAGTTGAAGTGTGATAATAAGGACGGGTGATGAATTCTCCGTTTTTAAACTCAACCGCTATAACTCTGAAATAATCGGTCATAACAATAACTGAGATCGTGGTTCCGCTATACCCCTCATATTCAATCCCGGCCCAGCAATGCTCTCCGGTATAGACAACCTTATCAGGAGTAACTTCACGCGGCAGGAGGATTTTTCCATCTGAACCAAAAATATTTATTTTTCCATCTAATACAAACAGCAGTCGTCCAATATAGTTCGATCCAACCGGCTCGTCCGGCAACGGCTCAGGATATGTAAAGAGAACAGACTTGAAGTCAAGCGTTGATGCCTTGAGCAAATACTTCATCAAAACCTTTTTTTCGGCCGGTGTCCCTTTAAATTTCATAAAGTAACTTTTTTACTGTTAATTTAACTTTTTTACCATAGATATTATCCAATTTAAGTAATATAATTTATACATCGTCGAATTTCAACAATTGCAAGGAGAAAAAAATGGGTTACCAAGCAAAGAAAGACCGAGGATTCACACTTATTGAATTGCTGGTTGTGATCGCGATCATAGCCATTCTTGCCAGTATGCTTTTACCGGCCCTGAATAACGCACGTGCAAAAGCTAAATCAATCAAGTGTGCGAGTAACTTAAAGCAGTTGGGAACCGGAATCCAACTCTATACCAATGACAATGATGCTTATTTTCCTGAAGGATCAATCCAATCCGGAATGGTTCCTAAATACCCGTATCTTCTATCCGGTTATCTTTATCCCGATTCATATACAGCCTTTCCCGACCTAGGCTTCCTCAGTCCGGGGCGCAACAATAAATCATCAAAAAACACCGCGTTCTGGTGTCCCGAGTGCAATCTGGAAAAATCAATCACCTATAAAACCGATCCGTTATATCTGGCCTATGGCATTAATCGTTATTTGACAACAACCGAAAGGACAGATGATTCATTATACATCATTTATCAAAAAATTTCACAAATAAAAAGAGCTTCCGGCTGCAGTATGTTCCAGGATTATTTTCGCCCGGAAGGCGTAACCCAGTTGAAGTCATTCTTTCTGGGATCAAGCGCAATCGCCTCCAGGGTGGATTATCCTCATTCAAATTCGAGAAATATCGGCTTTGTCGACGGGCACGTGAAAAACTGGAAATATCCGGTCCCGTATAATTATGATAATTACTGGCTTGATCCGGTAAAAAACAGCAATCTCAACCCCAGCGTTCCTGTTGACGTACAGATTTTCTATACCGGAAACAGCACAAGGTAAAACAATATAACAAGGATAAAATCCATCATGTCAAAAAACGTCATCATCGCATTTATGCTGCTCCCGCTAATCTTGTCAGGGGCTCTGATAAATCAAAAAACAGATAAGAAATTTGAGACCATAATCATTGAAGACAACGCAGCGCCGAGCGTATTGATCGCAGCATCTGAATTGCAGAAAATACTACAAAAAGCCTGCGGAGCAAACCTGAAAATAAAAAAGGCATCCGAAGCAACAGGAAAAGGAACCAATATTTATCTCGGAAATGCGTCAGGACTTGATTTCTCGAATTTAAAAGGTGACGGATTCAAAATCGTTAATAATGCAAAAGGACTCTTTATCGGCGGCCGGGACCATAAAGGTCCGCCGGTTGTCGGCTTCCGCAATCCGTGGCGCCTCAATGAGTCATGGAACTCAAGACTGGGGATTGGAAATTTCGGTGAAACCGGGACCTTGTACGGAGTATATTATTTTCTCGAAAAATTTTGCTCGATCCGTTTTTACATGCCGGGAAAACTCGGCACGGTCATTCCGGAAAAAAAGAACATATATGTACCTGAATGTGATTTACGCAGAGAGCCGGATTTCTCATATCGCAATGCTTATCTTTGCTACATGCCGCTGTCAGACACCGATACATTATGGTACCGGAGAGCCGGATTCGGGGGATTATCCCCGGTCAATATAAACCATAGTTTCAACATGTTTCAAAAATACCGCAAATCCCATCCGGAATATTTCGCACTGGTTGACGGTAAACGTGATTTCGGAACTAAATGCGCATCGCACGGCGGCGGCCATTTGTGCCTTACCAATCCAGAAGTTATTGATCGGTGGGTTGAGGAAATAAGTGGTTTTTTTGATAAAAATCCTTCTCAGAAATTTTTTGGTCTGGTACCGATGGACGGACTGGTAAGAATTTGCGGCTGCCCAAACTGCCAGGCGGAAATTAATAAGTCAGCTCTACCATCAGGTAAATTTTCCAATCATATCTGGGGATTTATCAGAAAAGTGGCAAACAGAATCAGCAAAAAATACCCTGACAAAGTTATCGGCTCAATCGCATATCAGACTTATATGGACCCGCCTGACTTCAAACTGCCGCCCAATGTCGCGGTAATGTTTTGTAAAAACCGCAGCGCTTATCTTGACAAAAAATATCATGAACAGGTAACCGGATTAATTAACCGGTGGCAGCCCAAAGCGGACAGGTTTTACTGCTGGGAATATTACCTGTATAGCCAGATTCCCTGGCGCAATCTGCCGGTATTCTACCCGCATACCATCAGCAAAGACCTGAAATTCCTCAAGAAGAAAGGTTTTTCCGGGGAATTCATCGAAGCGGAGAGCTGGAACGGAAATCATACAAAAAGAGTCATGCAGCTTTACGGCTTGCATCACCTCAATCTGTATGTGACCGGAAAGCTTTATTGGGACGCAGGCCTTGATATAGACAAACTGCTTGACGAATACTGCGATCTGTTTTACGGTCCGGCCGCAAAGCCGATGAAAAAATTCATCAGCTATGCTGAGCAGATCAGGAATTCAGAAGGAGGGACCAACCTTAAAGGGCGACTCGATTGGCCGACAACCCGGGGAGATGTGGCAAAAGTGTATTCACCGGCGCACCTGAAGGTTTTGTCATCTTTCCTGAAAGAAGCCCTGAAGCTCACAAAACCGGAATCAGACTATCGAAAACGAGTGGAACTAGTCAGTGACGAATTCAATATTGGGGCAAAGTTGTTTACCCTGAAACCGAGAACCGCTAAGGTTTCCAAGGTCTCGCAAGTAACCGGTGATGTTTGGGAAAAAGTTCCCAGATACGAATTTACCGCTCCCGGCGGCGAACCGAGTATCCCGAAAACATTTATCCAATTTGCGAGAACCTCAGACAATCTATATCTCAAGTTCACAGTTGACGAACCACGCTTCAATGATAAAGTTGTCGCAAATTATCCTAAAAAATCAATATGGTATGATGACTATCTGGCAATCGTCTTTCATCCGGAAATCAGGAAAAAGCGCTTGCAGATTATTCTTAATAAAGCCGGAGCATCATACTCAAAAAATATTAAGATTTCCACTCAAGTTGCCAGTGGAAAAACCTGGTGGTCGGTTGTTGTCGGTATTCCATTCAAGCAAATCGGCCTGGACAAAAATATTTCCAACATAAAACTGCCGGCTAACTTCTATCATCGCAGACTGGTAGAGAGAGTAAATCGCTCCCTCAAATGCTGGTCGCCGACTAATGATCTCAGCATTAATTCTTTAAAGCACGGCTACCTCTCATTCTAACGGAACTTTTTTATGTTGCAAATATCAAGAAAGACCATCTGGTCTCAGAAATCCTTTTTCCATCCCAAAGTCTCACATCTAAGAAAGGACAGAAAAACTTTTCTGATGACCCTTCAGGACATCAAAGGCAGTGATTATTATTCCCCGGTAAGATGGACCGCGTCTGATCACAAATTAGAAAACTGGAATGATTTGCAAACGGTTCCCGGCTTCGGCTGGGAACCTGTCGACCACGAAATCAATGAGGCGGTATGCGACGTTGTTCCCGAATACCATGCCGCGACCGGAACGGTTCTGGCAATGGGTATCAACATATATTACCGCAACGGCAAACTATATGAACCTTACACAGAATTTTTCAATGGCGACAAACGGTGTTTAAGACGTTATCCGGTCTATGCGATTATGGACCATAACAACCAGTGGGTGGTTCAACGCAAAAAACTTGAATTCACGGAGTTCGATGAGTGCAGCATCTATACCGCAAACTGTTCACAGCGATTAACCTTGCCGGACGGAAAAATAATCATCCCGGTGACGTTTAATTATTTTGGTCGGCATGACCGGAGCGCGACAACTTTGCTATGTAATTACGACGGTCGCGAATTAACCGTTATACGCCGGGGAAGCACGCTGACAAATCCGGTTGGACGCGGATTACTGGAACCTTCAATCGCCGAATTCCGGGACCGCTACTACATGACCTTGCGGGCGGAAGACAACTGCGGGTATGTTTCAGTCTCCGATGACGGACTGAACTGGCAGGATATCAAATCCTGGCAATGGGATGATGGAACTCCACTGACCATGAGTACCACTCAGCAGCACTGGCTTGAACTTGGAGGTAAGCTTTATTTGATATACACCCGTAAAAACGGCGTCAACGGAGAAGTTTTCCGCTGGCGAGCCCCCCTGCTACTGGCAGAATTCGATCCGGAAAAACTCTGCTTGAAAAAAGCGACGGAACAAACGGTATTTCCGATGCGGCCTGATCCGCAAAACCGTAAATCGGTCGGCTTGATGGGTAACTTTCACCCGTTGGCTTTATCCGAACATGAAGCAATTGTCACCGTTGGCGAAATGCGCCAGGACGCGGGTTTCATCGGTGATACTATTCTGGCAAGAATCAAGGTTGATTAAACTACTCCCGTCAGCATCATCCTTTCTATGTTACCAACAAAAATGGCTCCGGATTATCAGTGTCATCAGCCTATGATTGCGGTGTATGCCCGGAAGGAGCGTTTCCGGGTTTCATCTCCTTGCATGAAAACAAAAAATTCCAGTGAATCGACAAGTTTCATACTATGGACATCAAACAGTTCTTTGATTTCATCCTGATTATGGTTATAAATTGTTGAATGCTGACATCTACCGGCAGTCTTTTTAAGAGAAGAATCATGATGGTCGGCACAGATAAAAGCAAAGCTTCCACCCGGCTTGACAATTCTTGCAACTTCCTGAAATATCATGCTTATATCTTCAAAAATATGCATAACGCCACCGCAAACAATATGATCCATCGAATCGGCGGCATACGGGTACGGCTGATCCCTCAGATCGTGTTCCTTCAATTCACAGGAAATATCCTTATGATTGCAAACTTTAAGCATTTCCGATGAAAAATCCATACCATAAACCTGCAAGCCAGCCTTATGGAAAAGCTCAGCAATCAATCCAGTACCAATTCCAAGGTCCAGAATTTTGTCTCCCTGCCGTATGTGCCGAAAAGTAAGTCCCAATAGAATTTCAGGCCCCAGCCAATTTGCTCTTTTAGTTTTCTGATCATAATTTGCCGCGTGTTCAGGCGAATTGAAAATTTCTTTTACCGTGTCCATCTTTTCCCTTTCATAATACTGTTAGTGGTAGATTAAAATAGTTAAGAAACTTAACCATCAACTAAAAAAATTATTTATTTCCAATTAATTCGGAAATTCGCTTATCCATAATATCCTCAATTATACCAAGTAAATCGGATGACTTGGCTATTTCAGTTTTCGTAAACTCGGCATTTAACCGTTTTATTAAATCCTCCATATGCTTTCCATGAAAACATTCATGAGCACTGAAGGCTTGCCGCCCAATATCCGTAAGGGTTAATTGCAGCTCTTTGTTGTTATATGTCGGATTTTCTTTCCTGACATACCCCTTTTCCACCAGTTTAGCAACCATCTGCGACGCCGCACTCTTGGAAACACCAAAATAATCTCCGAGTTCTTTGATGTTTATTCGTTCATTCTCACCTATCGCCTGGATTGAATGTATTTCCCGCGGCGTCAGCACAACCATCTCATTGAAGCGAATCGGTTGTTCTTCAAGAGACGAATGCTTATTCATTATCCGTCTAAGATGCAATAATAAATTTTCAATTGTCTTATCTTTTGTTTTCATAAATGATATAGTAAAGCATCTTTACTATTTTGTCAAGTGCCAGCAATAAAATATCCACAATTTTTTTTCAAACAATGAGAGATACTTTAAGAAGCATTAATCCCGGCAAATTACCCGAATATCAGACAAAAAAGTAATTTTTTTTGTTTTGATATTGATTTTTTTTAAATGACCATGCATGTTATAGGTATGAGATAATAGTACAATTTTGTAAGCGTTCAGAAAACATAATGAAAGGAGTTTCCCCGAATCGTTATAAATCAGGAGGCTTATAATGTATTATCTCAGCTTGCATGAATCACAAAACTTCGTTGATTGGTCGGAACAGGTAATCAGAGGAGAAGCGGACCCCAGGGACTTCAAGGTATTGTTGCGCCCGGTAATGGTTCCGGTCTTCTACTTTTATTGCGGAGTATTGTTGTGCAAACTCGGACAAATTAAACGCGGTATGCAGTGCTTTATTGACGGTTCCATGCATGAAGCCGATAATATGTTTTCCAATGCCTTCATCGCCAGCTTTATGGAACGGCACGACATGGATCTCCTGATCCCGGCGGTCTGCTTTGAAGATCCGCGCCCCTACGTTCATTTCACCACCACGCCGGAACTGCAGCTGGCCCGGAAAAACTTCATCAAACAATCCGCCATGTCGCTGCCGCGTTTTGAAGAACCATTCAAGCTGATGGATATCGGAACCGGAAACGGCGCGTTGACGGTCGATCTGTTGCGGAGTCTTAAAAGCAAAAAAGTTATCGGCGAGATCGGGGAAGTATTGTTAATAGACGCCTCTGCCGGCATGCTTGACCTGGCGGAAAAAACAGTCAGGGCCGACTTCCCTGATATCAAGATTTCAACCCTACTGGGGCGGATTCAGGATCTAACCGAAAATATCAAAGAACATTATGACGTGGCAATGTGCTCACTATCCTACCACCATATGCCGATGGATGACAAAAAGAAACATCTGATCGACTTAAAAGAAAAGTTTGACCACCTGCTCCTGTTCGAGATCAACGCCGACAACGACCTGACGGATATGGATTCCCCGGAGCTGCTGCTTTCGGTTTATCAATCCTACGGAGGAATGATCGATTTTATTTTTGCTCACGATGCGCCGCTGGAAGTTGCCATTGACGCGGTCGATTCGTTTTTAATGACCGAAGAAATGTCTTTTCTGCTCCAGCAGCGGGGTGAACGTACCGACTATCACGCACTGCGCACCCAATGGGTGGAGTTATTTGAAGATGTTCTCCAACCGGAATTCGCGTGTCTGTCAAACGGCACATGCTTCGCTGAGGACTTTTTTGAACTGTTCATGCTGCATTACGGCCGCAAATAATCTTTCCCGGCATTGCCGAAAGTGGTTAATTTTTAACCGAAAATGATTATTTATAATTATCATGTCATTTGAAACCGGGTTTTCCACGGGTATAATATATATTTCCGCATCTTATTTATTACTGAAAGGAGAAAAATGAAGAAATTAATTTACACTTCACTCGCATTGATTCTTGCCGGAACTATTTGTGCCGCAAAAACTAAAAAAAGGAATAAATACTCAAACATGAAAACCCTGATTTATAAAACGGTCGGCGACGCAAAACTTGAAATGGACGTTTATTATCCTCCTAAATTCGATCCGGCCAAGAGCGAAGAAAAACTTCCGGCAATTGTTTTCTTCTTTGGCGGCGGCTGGAGCGGCGGCACCAAAACACATTTCAGTTCCCAAAGCGAATACCTGGCCAAGCGCGGCATGATTGCGATCTGTCCACAATACCGGACAAAAAAATCCCACAACGTAACTCCGGACAAATGCCTGCAGGACGCCAAGAGCGCAATGCGTTATGTCTATGCGAATGCCGCAAAACTGGGCATCGATGACAAAAAAATTCTGGCTGGCGGCGGTTCTGCCGGCGGACATCTGGCCGCGGCAACCGCGTTCTGTGAAAAAATCAATGATCCGGCCGATGATCTGAAAATACCGTGCAAACCCAAGGCTCTGGTACTATGCAATCCGGTCATCGACAACGGTGAAAAAGGTTACGGCCATGACCGGGTAAAAACCTATTGGAAAGACTTTTCTCCGCTGCATAACATTTCAAAGAATCCTCCTCCGGCGCTGTTTATGCTTGGCGATCATGACAAGCTGATCCCGGTTGCCACTGGCGAGAGTTTTAAAAAGGCCATCGAAAAGAATGGCGGAAAATGCGAATTGATTATTTACAAAAACGTCGGTCACGGATTTTTCAATCGTGGTCGTGAAGGCAACTATCATTCGCAGACATTGAAAGCAATCGACAAATTTTTAACCGACCTGGGCTATTTAAAGCCGAAAAAGTGATTACAAATTTATGACCATATAAATCAGGACGCTACGAAAGTAACGTCCTGATTTTTTATTGTCCGTACGACGGACGGCGTTAGTACCGCTTCAAACTCCAGTCGCTAAAGCTCCTTACGGAAGCGGAAGTTAAATATATCGGATTTAATATCCCGCCACTTGGGGCGTTCCTCATAGAAATAACGTTTTGCCAAACTTTTTCAAAAGCGTTATTAATACCTAGTATGCTTGTGCATCGAGGTAGTTTATTTTGTCAACCGGACAATCATGTAACGATATTTGCCAAGCACAGGCAGAGCAATACCCGGAATCGCAATATCCGCGGCATTATATGCCCCCAGCTCTGAAGTTTTTTCCAGGGTTTCCGCGGTAACTTTATATTTACCTTTAAGTCCGTGAATGCGCAATACGCCTCTTTCCACCGGTCCATTGTTGTACATATACACCAAAAGCTTATCGCCATCCTGTTTCAGGCATGCCCGGAAACGATCCGGTAATGAGAATTGCGGGACAACTCCGGCCCATTCGGCGGCATCACGGGTAATAGCGGCGGCAACACCACCTAATTCTCGTTCAGCAGCAGCCCAAAGCGGTCCGGCTTTCTTTTTTTCTTCCCGGCTTTTACCGCTCCACAGGCCCTGAATCTGATCTTCCGTCACTGAACCTGGAATACCGCCGATCAGAACGACCTGTCCTTTGCCATACGGCCACAAAACAGCAGCAACGTCCGTTTTGACCCGGCCAAGAATCGTCCCGCCTTTCGGTACATTCAATGTAGCGATACGATTCAACGGAATAGCTGCGGTGCGCCCGAATACCGGATTGTCACGGTTGAATACCAGCATCGCTGATGCTAAGCGACGTTTCAACAAACTAGCGGTATTCATGTAACCAAGGCGATGCAGCAGCGAATATTCGCCGTCTTTACCCAAAGTACGCTGTCCGCTGGAAACAAATAAAACCAGTTTGCCGCCGTTTTTCACATAATCAACCAACGCATCCTCGGCTTTTTCAGTCAGAACAGTCGAACCGTCATCAATAACCACTTTCATCTTTTTAAGATCTTTCAGATCACAGCCGTCCGAAAACATCTCAAAGAAATTGCCGGGATACAGCATCGCTTCGCTGAAACCGTTCATAATCCACCAGCGGGCAATCGGAATATTCTGATAATTGTATTTACCGGCGAACCTGTCGGTGGTAAAAGAGTGCAGATAACCGACCGGCCGCGTCACCAGTTTGGCGCGGTTGGATTCCTTGACCAGTTTTTGAGCGCGCGGATTAGCAAAAAGCAGGTTCCAGAAAGGACTGTTTGTCCAGGTCGTAAAGACATAGTTGAAATGAGACGCGCCAAGTACACATATCTGGAAGGCGTCCCAATTGGAACGGTCAATCGCCGTAGCTTCCGTCAAACCGCGACGTCCGATCGTAACCGGGGCGATATCCTCGTGCCGCAGCCGCAGGCCATATCTGCGTTTCGCGACCAGACGACGCACATGATGCAGGATATTCAATCCCTGATCCCCGTAAAAGGCATCATACTCTTTAAGTTTGGCAAAAGTCAGGTCCGCTTTGCCGACGCCACCAGTTGCGTTGACGCCGCTGATGCCGTGTTTTTTATCATATTTGCGCACCAGTTTCATCATATTGACTCGGAAATCAAGCAAACCGCGATGATAAAAATCCAGCCAGTCGATCCACTGCGGTCTGGTGTCAACCACTTGAATCATTGCAGCAAAATCTTTCTTCTTATCAAGTTCTTCATACAAAGGAGCAGGCACCGGAAGAGCGCTCCAGTCTTTGTATTGCGAGTTATAGACCTGATTTAATTTATCAATGGAACCGTACTTATTTTGCAGGTAAGCGGCCCAGTCTTTAAGGGTATCGGGATGGAAGTCGTAAATGCCTTCGCCGTCGTGGTCGACTCCGCCGTAAGGATGCGGGTGCCACAGCCAGATTTCAGGACAATTCCTGTAGCGTTTGATAAGAAGTTCAGTCGCCATAACCGCGTGCCTGTTAAACTTGCGCGAATGGACGCTGAAAACCCCTTTCTTGCCTTTACCGACGGAGCCGTCGCGCTGCCTGATACGCTCATCCTTGAGCCAGTACTGAGTGGGACCATTGAAATCCCACCACCAGAGTCCGGCTTCAAGTCCGAGCCCGTATCTTCCGGCATACTTGACCATGTGATCAAAATACTCGAAATTATAAACCCCGGGAAGCGGCTCAAAGTCGGAATAGCGCAGAAACGACATCAGCATCTCGCCGCCGCCGGCTTTGATCTTTTTGAAAAATCCCTCACCGGGCTGTTTACCGCGACCGGTCAAACTCTGAGTGGCATCGGCACTGAAGATCGTGCCTTTGTGCTTCATAATATAGTCTACTGACATTACCGGGACGGGACTGCCCGATTTGAATTCTTTAACCTCGCCGGTCTCAAATAACTTGCGGTCTCGAACCCCGACAATAATACGTTTTGCCGCAACCAGACTTGAATAACCGTCATACAGGTATACCGTGACAAAATACGGTCCCTGACTGTTGACTTTATACTCAAGCGGTATGTCACAATTACCGGAAAAAATCTTTTCCTGCCTTAGATGGCACACCTCTCTACCCTGATAACTGATCATATCCGACATCAGGCGCAGTGACTTGACTTTCTTCAGCCGGTCATTAACCTGTACCCGCAATTTAACCGGCTCGTTCAAATCAAAAGTATTATCTTTGGCATTACAGGTCAATTTCAGATCATCAGGATTAAACAGCAATGAACCAGGAGCTTTGCCTTCAATCCGCCAGTTCAGGTATTGCAGCACATCATGATCTTTATTAGTTATGTCATCCAGAACAAAAAAGAATTCTTTTGCTTCAACCGGAGATTTAAGATTAAAATTAAGGCTGTTTTTTTGCCCAAGCTTTTCCAGCTTTCCTTTTTTTGAAGTAAGAAGCATAACTTTGGCCGATTCATAACGGCTTGCAGCCTTAATGGATTTAACCGTAACATCGCCTGCAACGGGTAAATAAAGGCGGAACGAAACCCGTCCTGTCATCGGCTGCATATTCCGCCATTCCGGCCGGGCATTGACCGGCAGAAAGATATCGTATGCCCTGCCCTGATTTACCTCGCGCATATCCCTTGGTATTCGAGCTTTTGCGGTTATATTGTCAGCCCGGACCAGAGACGCCGCTATAGTAAACAGCGACACCCCCGTCATGAATATTTTTATCATCAAATTACTCCGAAATATTTTTTATTATTGCTTTACAATCTTAGTTAATGAAGCATATTTGCCGGATTTTTCAATCTTGTTATTTGAGATTGACACATTCTCTGTCTGCCCCTGGATTATTGCCGGAATGTTTCCTTTTCCGGTTGCATCGGGAATTGTGCCGAGGCCGATAATCGTATTGCCGGAAACAATGATATTCCTGCAAACATTGAGATAAATCGCGGCCGCGCCGGGACGGATGATCCGGTTTCCGGTAAACTTGATATTGCTGGCGGCCTGTGCCCCCGGAAGCGTTCCCGGAGCGGTAATCTCGACAACGCCGGGATGACGATTGCGAGCCCCGAGACATCCCTCTGAAAACACGTTGTTTCTGACTATCAGGTTGGACGAGGTAACCGCTTCTCCCCAGTATCCGGGTTGACCGCAAACCGATAACAAAGGACCGAGAGCCAATGAAATATCATTGTTTTCAATAACCGCGTCAGTACTCTGGAACCTGATGCCTCGAGCGAGAGAACCGGTGAATTTACAATTCTTTATGACCGCGCCGGAGGCAACCGCACTGGCACAGGAAAAGATCGCCGGATTATCCAGTTTTAGCGGTTTATCCAGTTTAATCCGTAACGCCCTGGTTTTAGAACCTGCTTTAAAGTTCTTGGCCGCGGCCCATTTGTGAGAAAGACCTTTTTTGCTGACATCGGGAATTGTATAGGTAAAAGCTTTTCTGGAAACACATTTCCGGGTCCCCATCAAATTCCAGGTTTTGTTTTCGAGAAAACTCAATTCAGGCAGTTTAACCCCGTTTGATCCAAACGGCTGAACAATCAGTTCAGTTGGTGAAACCTGTTCGAATATCCGGTAATAAACGCCATGGAAGTTAACAAAGTCATCTCCGATCGTATCGATCTCACAACCATCAAGAGTGGGACCTTTCAAAGTATTGGAAGCATTGAAGCCGTCGGCATTGCCGCCGATAAGCCTGTTGGTTCCCGGACGCTTGATAATCCGGCACTTGCGGTAGACATTGCCGCCGGCTCCGACATTTTCGACAAAGCCGATAAACGGCGCAGAGTATAGAGTGATATTTTCCAGCGTGATCTTTTCCGTTACTTCGACCTTGACCGCCCTGCCCTTGCGCATCCAGATCGCGATCAAGTCGCCCTTGGCAAAACCGCAGGCTTTTGCTTTGGCGCCATAAAAACCTCTGACTTTAATTTGATATGAACCGTTATCCAACTTCTTTTTGCTGTACACGCAGAAACCGCCCTGACGGGGTTTCATTTTACGGGTTTTCGGATCAAACAACATGCCCCGGAGTCCACTGCCCTTGAATATATTATCGCAATTGGCCCCGTATCCGGCATCCGGTTTGAAAGTAAAACTGTTGTCTTTGACATCCAGAGCCGTAACCGTGCCTTGTGTAAACGGAACCGGGTCCCAATCGAGAACCAGATTTTTGATGGTCAGGTTATTGCATTTATATATACTCAGGCCGGTCGCCTGGTTTTCAAAAAAGAAACTGGAACCGTTGCCCTCAACCGTCATGTTTCCGGCATTCAAAAACTTGACATGGCAGGGTCTTTTGCCGATTGTTTTACTGAACCGGTATACCCCTTTAGGGATATTGAAATTCGTCTTTTTCGCCTTGATCGCCGCTGCCAGTTTTTTCAATAAATCGTCACCTGCTTTGCGTTGAACGTTTTTTTCCTGATCGCTCCATTTCGCGATCTCAGCCGGAAACGGCTGCGCTATAGAGACAGTTGCACATCCTGCAAAGATCAAAGCGCAGGAAAAAATTGACCTGTATGTGATAGTCATTCCTTAATATCCTTTTTATTATGTTTAAACGAAGCGCTAACTCAAATAATACCGACGCTCCATATCCTGGTTTATTCCATGGTGGCGGGAAAATGAAGCCTGATATTATCGGTAAAATTGACCCAGGTCAAAAACTCAAACCCGGTAACCGAACCGGCGTGTCCGTCCAGAAAACTCAAGTTGATATTATTGTCGTGTCTGACATAATATGAATATTGGCCAATCTCAGTTTCAAGCGGCGCCACAGACAGGTCATGACGCAAATTAATTGAACCGTTAGCATAAGGAGTGCCGCCGGTAATCGCTTTATATTCAAGTCCGGTCCGGCCATCGCCGGAATAAACGATAAGACTGGGCTTTCTGGCTCTGGTAGCTTTAACCCCCTTCAGGGTTGATGCGCCGACGCGACCGGAAAAGGATTGAGCGTTGATCCCGATGCTGGCATGCCACTGGAATGTGCCAAGCGGATTAGAGCTGTCATATCTGGTTTTCTGCAACGCCTGCAAAGAACGCGATTTTGACCCTTCCGGACATCCCCACATATCAATCTTGCTGTTCATATAAGGACTCAGATTGTACCACCAGTTATTGTTACCGGGAGGTATACAGGTCGCGGCATAGCCATCATTGTCCGCGATATACATCTGTAAAGAACCGGAAATCTGTCTCATTTTATTTAGGCAGGAAATAGACCTGGCCTTACTCCTTGCTTTGTTAAGCGCCGGCAGCAGCATACTGGCAAGAATAGCAATTATTGCTATTACAACAAGCAACTCGATAAGCGTGAACCATTTGGACTTTTGCATTTTTCTCTTCCTTTTTTGTTTGCGATTTAGTTATTATATTTTGAAAACGGTATCTCTAAGGACCAATTTCGGTTCAATCCATTTTTCAGCGGTAATGTTCGCATGTTTATTCATGCGCTGTTCCAAAATTTTAAAAGCCGCTCCCAGCATGGCACTGATATCACGCTGAATAGATGAGACATGCGGAAACATCGACGTGGCTTCCCAGGCGGCCCCGATACCGACAACGCTTAGATCTTCGGGAATATTAAAGCCCTGCCGGTAAGCGAAGTTAATGATATTCCGCGAAGCACCCATCCCGGCGCAAACTACTGCGGTCGGACGCGTTTTCCGATGCATAATTTTATCCAGCCATTCAAACTTCAACCGCGCTTCATCGGGGTTCGGGAAATCTTTAAATATCCACTCATCTGAAGTAACCATCGAAAACAGATCTACTCCCTGGGTAAAGCCGCGATGCACAAGGTTGTGAATATCAAAATGCAGCGGGCCGACATGAAGCGCGACATTGACATGTCCCTGCTCCCGAAGGTATTTCAACGCATTCATGACTCCTTTGACAAAATCCGTCCTTACACTGTAATCAAACGGTTCTTCGAATTTGACAAACGGGAATTCCGGATGGGTCGCCACCCAGTTTTTGTAACGAGTCTGACGCTCAAGAAAATATCCGGCGGAAATCACCCCGCCGACAAACCCGGAAGACAGAATATCCGGCACCTTGTCCACTCCGTAGGGATCACAAAATTCAATATGGTAATT
Organism: Victivallales bacterium; assembly: GCA_963676655.2. Classification (GTDB taxonomy): domain Bacteria; phylum Verrucomicrobiota; class Lentisphaeria; order Victivallales; family Victivallaceae. The sequence continues at coordinate 700,861 of CAXXKX010000005.1, forward strand.
TTTTCCACCGGCTTCACAATACCTGATAAATTCAACGACCAGTTCGGTCATGACCCCTGATCCGGGAATACTCTCAGGCACGTCATTGATAACCAGCCCAATCGCGTCTTTTTCCTTGGATTTAAGCATTTGCGCCAGAGTGTTGGGCTGATACTTCAATCGCTCCGCAATTTGCAGAATTTCGCGTCTTTTGGCTTTGCTTACCCGGCCGGTTCCGTTAATCGCGGCTGATACCGTAACCGCGGAAACTCCCGCCTGCTTGGCTATGTCTTTAAGTCCAACTTTCACCGGATTGCTTCCTATTTAATTTGCCTTAACGTTAAACCAATTATACAGGACGATAAACCGTATGTCAATACCTGAAATCAACAAAAACGCAATTTTTTTATCGCTGTTCACACAAAATGGTAGCAAATTTGATTAAACGTTAATGCAAAAGAACAGTAAATGAACTTCGGGAGCAATTTGATACAGACCGGCTCTTTGGTGTCTTTGCTTTGACTTCTATCATAAAATCATTGATAAAATCAGGGAATTTAACTTAAAGATGATCAAGATGTTGATATTGACGTTCATGTTATGCCCGGCTTAAACCTTAAGCTTTAAGCCTTAAGCCGGGTTTCGGGTAAGGCCCGCCTTTGTTTATACTTTGAACGACCAGTTACCGGGAGTCAATACTTCGGTTTTATCAGGCAGGACCAGTTGAGCACGGGTGTTATGGGGAATGGTTACTTTGACCAGCACGCCGCTTTCGGTCCTGAGCCATGAACTCTTTATCAGACCGCGGGGCGCGGAATACTCAGCGGCAAAATGATCCAGATCAGCCGGAAAATACGGCTTAATGGTCAATTCGGCAAACCCCGGCGCATCAGGATTCGGCACTATCCCGGCCAAATACTGATACATCCAGGCGCTGATATCACCGAACATAATGTGATTAAGCGAACCGCCTTCTCCGCCCCAACTTTCCCACAGGGTGGTTGCGCCTTTTTTGATCCAATAGGCCCATCCGGGATATTCCGGCTGAGTCAGGATTTTATATGCGGTTTCCACATAACCGTTATCCGCCAGCGCGCGGGGAACGTATTTCGCGCCGAGAATGCCGAAATCAACTTTATAGTCAAAATCAATTACCGCGTCATTGAGTTTTTGCGCAACTTTCGCCTTTTCGGAATCCTCAACCAGTCCCTGGTAAAGCGCGCAGCCGAGCGTGGTCTGGCCGCCTTCGTGATAAAGGCCGTCGCCTTTGTAATATTTCGCGTTGAAAGATTTTTTTATCTCAGCGGCAAGTGCAGTATACTTCTGACAATCGTCAGTCCGACCGGTAAGTTCGGCAAATTTCGCCAGTATCACCGTATCGATATAGTAATACCCGGTCGAGGTGATTTCCACCGGAACAATTCGTTCCCGGTCCCAGTGGCACCAGTCGCCAAGGCCGAAAGACACCAGATTATCCGTCGCCATCCGACTGCAGTAATCGACATAGCGCCGCATGCCTTCGTAATGTTTTTCTATCGCGGACGTATCGCCGGTGTAAACATAAATATACCACGGAATCAGAATAAATACACTGTCCCAGGCCGGGCCGCTGCCCCAATTATAGCCCCAACCGCTGCTTGGAACGATTCCCGGCAGCTGACCGCTCGGACGCTGCGCGTCGGCGATTGAATCAATCCACTGACGATATGCGGTTGCGGCGTCACTGTTGAATAAACCGGTTTCCGCCGCAAGCTGGGCGTCTCCGGTCCAGCCGTTTTTCTCCCGGTGCGGACAATCGGTCGGAATTCCGGTAAAGTTGCCGAGATACGACCATTCGGTACAGCGCTGCAACCGGTTCAGAACCTCACTGGAAGACGAAATAACCCCGATTCTGGTAAACGTCGTACAGACAAACCGGCCTTCAAGAGCCTCTATTTTCACCCCTTCACTAAGACAGCCTACCTGCACATAGCGGAAACCGTGATAAGTAAAACGCGGCTCCCAGACCTCCTGCCCTTCGCCGTTCAAAATATATCGATCAGTCTGACAGTCCCCGGCAAAGATGAACCGGTCGATATTTTCCTGATCAAGCTCTTTTTCATCGGTCAGCTTTTCAGCGTATTTGAAAACCAGTTCCGACCCGGCCGGTCCGGTTACGGTCACTCTAATCCAACCGGTCATCGACTGCCCGATATCAAATACCACGTCACCGTTCGGCAAATCCCATGAATCTATATACGGCAGCGTCCGATTCACCTTGCAAGGCGGCATATTTTGCGCCTGCATAGTACCACCGGGTTCATTACAGATCGCGGCATTGAGCGCGTCGGTCCGCCCTACCCTGGCGTCATAAGTTTCGCCATTACGCAAAGCATCAAACCTGATCGGCCCTTCGGAAACCAGCCATGATGTATCGCTGACCACTTCCACTTTGCCGTCGACTTCCAACTGCAGCAGCAGTTTCGGGAAATCGCGCCAGGAAGCCTTGTCAAAATGCCAGGTTTCCTCAGTCTGGCAATTGTACCAGCCATTACCCAGCACTACTTCCAGTTCATTTTCACCCTGCTTCAGCATGTCGGTAACATCGTAGGTCAGATACCTGACCCGCTTGTCATAAATCGTCACAACCGGGTCCAGGACATGATCTCCGACCTTCTTCCGGTTTATATATAATTCATAATAACCGAGACCGCAGATATAGACTCTGGCCTCGCCGCCGGCACCATGGATAAAAGATTTCCGGAAATACGGCGCCGGTTTACTTTCTACCCGCCAGTTGTTTAAAACCTGATTAGGCGCCCCGATCCAATATCCCTGCCAGTCAGTCAACTCCAGCAACCCCATTTCCCAGGTGGCAGTATCACTGGTATTGCTCTTGCCGGCTTCATTCCAAACCTGGACTTTCCAGTTAATTTTCTGTCTGGACTGCAACTGTTCCCCGGCATATTTTACCTGGGTGGAACAGGGCGATTCAACCCGGCCACTGTCCCACATAACGGTTTTATCCGCCAGTTCGACCTTGATCCGATAAGCCGTCTGGAAAAACGGTTTATCGCTCTCGATTTGCCAGCTTAACGCCGGAGCGGGAACATCCAGCCCGATCGGGTTGACGTTCATTTCACAGGTTAAATCAGTAACTTTAAACATTTGCTCTCTTTCATTTATTGTCCGTACGACGGACGGCGTTAGTACCGCTTCAAACTCCAGTCGCTAAGGCTACTTACGGAAGCGGAAGTTAAATATATCGGGTTTAATACCCCGCCACTTGGGGCGTTCTTGAAAAATAATTTTCCACCACTCTCAACTCACCACTCACCACTCCCCACTCATCACTCATCACTCACCACTCACCACTCTCAACTCACCACTCATCACTCATCATTCCGGAACAATCGCACCATGCCTAACCAAAAGTTGCTTTATTTCATTAATATTCAGATCAATCGGGGTGCTCTCGTTCATAGCCGCCAAAGCCGCCACCGCTCCGGCCGCCTGCCCCATCGCCATCGACGCGGCTTGAACCCGCAAAGCGGAATTGGCCATCTGGTCGCTTGATACACAGCGCCCGGCCGCCAGCAACCGCTTGCTGCCCTGCGGGATAAGCGCCCGCAAAGGCACCGTCGGCACCACTCCTTTTTCCAGTTGCGTACACAACAGCCCGTCGGCGGTATTCAAGTGTAAATCTATCGGGTAAAACGCATAGCAAAGCGAATCAGGCCAGACACGGCCGGTTGAATAATCTTCAGCGGTGATTGTTTCTTCGCCCATAATTACCGCTGTTTCCCGAATGCCGCATTCAGGTGCAAGATACTCGATTGTCAGTTTATCCAGACCGGGAAATTGTTTAAGAAAACGGAATATTCGCAATACGGTTTGACGCGCCGTGACTTCAACCTGAGTTTTGTCTTTACTTGAAGACGCGTCAGCAATTGGAACGTGAATACAGTTTTCACCGTGATTCCCCAGCAGGTTTCGCATGGAATGAGACATCCCGGTATCGGTATGTTTCATCTCGCCCCTTGCTTCGGCCTGACGATACGCCTCTTCGATAACATCTGTATCCAGCGAATCAAAATCATAACCGCCGAATCTGACCATCGGGGTTGCCGGTTGTTTCTCCTGACTGCGAATTAAGCTATATCCGGCCATTTCCACCGCATTGGCATCACCAGAAGCGTCGATCATTACCTTGCAAGAAAAATTCCGCAATCCGAGTTTGGTTGCCACATCAACTTTTATGCAGTCCGATTCTTCTCGCACCGCAAAAGGCGTAGCATGATACAAAACCTCGACTCCGGCGTCCACAAAAGCTTCATCCAAAAGGCATGCGAACAGCCGACCATTGATTTTGACCTGCAATTTCCAGTGCCGCAGATCGTAACGGCTGAAATCCGGCATTGCTCCGCCTTCTTCACGCACACAGCGCTCGACAAGTTCCCAGCCGATGCCGGCAATGACCTGTTTACCCCAGGCATGAAACAAACCCGGAAAGTCAACGCCGCCCATTGTTATTGTTCCGCCAGGCATACTGTTTTTCTCGATCAGGAGAGTTTTCGCCCCGGCCCGGGCCGCCTGAATCGCCGCCGGAAAACCAGCCGTCCCGGCCCCGACAACAATTACGTCATAAATCTCATTATCAGGCATACCATCCACACCAATAATTAATTAAAAATGCTACTCTACAGTCACATATACCATTTTCAAGAAGAAAACCGGTAAATTGCCAACAAAATAGGCTGAGAATGCGGGCCCCGGATTACGCAGATAAATACAAAGCAACCATTCCACAAAAATTCATGTATTAAGTTGCTTGAGAGTAGTTATTAAACTACAAAAGATGTGGGTGCGCTAATGATATAATGTACCATCTATTACATCTGACTCCAGCTCACAGTTCTCAATTTTCAGGTTTAAGTTATTTATTTTTTGTTATATTTTTTTGACAAAGCAGTTGCTGTGTATTTAAAGCTCAATCAAGTCGGTGGCATGCTGGAGGGCGAGAGTCCCTCGAGCCGCCCGGCAGCGAGGCATGTCCGGCTCGAGGGACTCTCGCCCTCCAAGGCTGAACAACCTGGCCTGTAATATGGGAAAAGATCAATTTTGTTGCCAGGCAAGCGGATGTTTTAACATCAAATAACATCATATCATCAGCGCACCCAAAGAAGTTTGTGATCTTAAAAGAGAATAAGTTTATCCGTTTTGTTAGATTTGAGCGCCCAACTCCCCACTCATTCCTTAACCGATTTAGCGTTTTTGATCGCTTCTCTGGCTTCTTTCGCGATACGGTCGAGGCCTTCTAACCGGACATAGGTGACCGCAATAGTATGGAAACTCGGATCTTTCGCCGTTTTGTTTACCAAATCATCGATTTGCTTCACAGACATTTTTCCGAAAACCGGAACATCCTTTATTATCTCACCCGGCATTTTGCCGCTTTTAATCAATTCCCGGAATTTTTCCATATCAAGCAACATTAAATAACCAAAATCATTCTCCACCTTGACCACCGTCCACAAATAGAAACCTTTGGATTCATCTTTCATACTGGCGACAGTTGCACCCTTTACGTTTCTAAGGAAAACTTTATATGGACCTTTTTTCTTTTCGTTGCCGATAAAGTAAACGGTTAGAACTCCTTTATCAGCCTCCGCTACCTTGACCTCGATAATCGACTTATCAGTAACCCAGTGGCCGTTCCAGACCTCAGGCTTCGCGACCTGCGGTTTATTTCCCATAATCTCTTTTGACCCGACAACCGGACATCCGGTCAGCACGAGACACGCCATAACAGCCATTCCTGCCAACAGTAAATTACGCATAACAACCTCCTTATTGACTTAAAATGAACATCCAACATCGAACATTGAACTTTTAACATCGAATGAAAATTCTTTGGAATATCAAATATGAAATACATCCACCAGCTATCAATATACGTGGCCGCTTAATTTATTGCAACAATAAATATATGATTTAATCCAAAGGATTAAGGTCGGCGTCGCGCCAGGGTTTCCAGTCGGGATTGGACTTTGGTTTTATGGCGTGGACCTCGTCCTGCCAGGCATGAAGTTCGACGAGCATCGAGTCAACCCGTTCAGGATACTGTTCCGACAAATCATTGTCCTCGCTAATGTCTTCTTTCAGGTTGAAAAGTTTGATTTCTCCTTCAAAAAATTCTATCAGCTTCCAGTCACCCTTGCGAACTGAACAACCAGGCGTTCCCCCTTGGTTAGCGTAATGCGGAAAGTGCCAGAAAATTGAACCGCGGTCAGAATCCTCACCATTGATCACCGGCATAAAACTTTTACCGTCAACATGCTGTTGCGGCTCCAGCGGCAACCCGCAGGCCTCCAGCAGGGTCGGATAGAAATCAGGACTGGTAATTACCGCATCGGTTGTCGTGCCGGGTTTTATTTTGTCGGGCCAGCGCAACAGCATTGGTTCCCGGGTTCCGCCTTCATACATCCAGCCCTTGCCTTCGGACAACGGGGCGTTGCAGGTTGGAGAACCTTCAGCGGTGCTGAGACCGCCGTTATCCGATGTAAAGATAACGATTGTATTGTCCGCAATACCTTTTGCGTCAAGCGCATCAAGAATCTTACCAACGTTTTCATCTAGGTGTTCAATCATCGCCGCGTATACCGGATTAGACTGAATGATCCGACGTTGAATACGCATATTCTTCTTGTGTTCGGAGGGAAACCAGTCTCCCTCGACCAACGCTTCAATCTTATCCAGACCGAGCGCTTTGGCTTTGGCCTCGTACTTGGCAATCTTTTCCGGCTTGGCCTGAACCGGGGTATGAACCGAATAAAACCACATATTCATATAAAACGGGGTTCCGTCGGAATTCATAATCAACTCAGCCGCTTCGTCGCCAAGACGGTCGGTCAAATAATCATCGCCCTCTTTCGGCTCGATTGTCGGTATTTCCCAGGGTTGGAAATAATGTCCGCTGCCGGATGGATGCCCCATGTGGCAACCGCCAATATTGATATCGAAGCCATGATTTCCCGGCCAGTATTCTTCACTGCCCATATGCCATTTACCAAGATGCCAGGTGGCGTAACCATGCTGTTTAAAAGCAGAGGCCATTGATTTTTCATCCGTTGAAAGATACGGCACATAAGGAACGCCAAGCAGCTTACCGCGTTCAGTCAGGCCCTGTTGATGTTCTTTGCCGCCGATATAATGGGTCAAGCCGATCCGGGCCGGATATTTTCCGCTCATGATACTGGCACGAGTCGGGGAACAGACTGGACACGCAGCATAGGCGTCAGTAAACAGCATACCTTCTTTTGCTAGACGATCAATATTCGGGGATTCGTAATATTCGCTTCCCATACACGAAATATCTTTCCAGCCCATATCGTCAATCAGGATAAAAATAACATTGGGACTACTCATAATCTACTCCATATTTGTTCTAAATAATTTGACTTGGTCTTATTATAATCATATAATTACAACTGGTCAATGTTATTAATGCAGTTTTATTTGTCATATTTGATGGAGAATTTACAATGCCGGAAAAATATTTTTCATTATCGCGCGGAACGCAATCCGGGGCTTTCCGAATACTTCGCTGCGGGATAGTGCCACGGCGAACGGGAACGGAAAGAGATTTCGTTACCAGCGAATATGCCATGGTCTGCGTAGTTTCCGGACGGGGAGAATATCTCGACGATCAAGGCAGAAGCTGGAATTTCGAACCCGGCTGTATTATTCAACGTTTTCCGGACAAATCTCACAGTATCTGCTGGCATGAGCCGGGCTCAACTGCATTTATCGCGGCGCCACGCCCGATATTCGAACTACTCAAACTGCTTTGCGGTAATGACTTTACCTGCAGTCCAATCATCAAAGGATACGCGCCTTCCCGGTTTTGTGAAGAATGCCGGATTATCCACCGAATGCTGGAATCAATAAATAAAAACCAGCTTATCGAAGCAGCCAATCATATTCAAATGGTGTTTTCAGAAATATTAACCAGCCAAACAACCGCTCCCCGGCAAAATCCTTATCTTCTAGCCCGGGTTGACAAATTCATTAATTCACATGACTGGAACCGGATCAGCGTAACCACCCTGGCAAAAGCCTGCAATATGAATATCAACTCTTTCCGGGAAAAGTTCCGTCGGGAAACAGGTCTGCCTCCCGGACGATATATCATTATCCGTCGAATCGATACCGCCGCGAAGCTACTACTGCAGGAAGAATTGTCCATCGGCGAGATTGCCGATTTATTGGGGTATTCCGACATTTATACATTTTCAAAACAGTTCCGAAAATTTCGTGGTATTTCACCTTCCGCCTACCGTCACAGCCCCGATGCCTGATTCCTTGCCTGCACATGAACCGGTCTGAATTTTTAATGATAATATATCATCACGTGATTTAATAAATATACATAAGAAACTTAAAAACAAATACTTAAGCAAAACACAAATCAGGTTTTATTTTTAACGTAATACCCGGGAGGATGCCCTGAATGTTCCTTGAAACGACGATAGAAGTTGCTGAGCGAAGTAAAACCGGCGTCCCTGGCCGTGTCTTCCATGGGCACTCCTTCGGCTAAACGCTCGATCGCGAACTCTGTCCTGAGCCGGTTCAGGTAAAAGGACATCGTGACCCCGGTATGACGCAGAAACGAGGCGTGAAAATGACTGCGACTCATTCCCGCCACGGACGCGGCACGATCCACGGAAAGAGATCGGCGAAAATTCGCGTTCAAATAACTTACCGCGTTGCGAACACGCTCATCAGTGGAACCGGATTGCAGTTTTTCATGCAGACTTCGCGACAAATCACCATGCCTGAGACATGTCAACATCAAGCTCTGGGTAAGATTCTTCATCATAGCATTATATCCGGCACCGGGTCTTTCGCATTCATCAAGAATAGCCAACAGAAAGCCTCTGGCCCGGTCCCTTCCTTCAAGTGAAAGGTTAATCCGATTTCGACCTTTTTCTGCTTCAGTCGCCAAATCATTCAAAATCAGAGCAGTCTCACGCATCGAATCATCAACTCCGGAAAACGTTTCCGGGTGGACCATCACTACCGCCACATGCATTTTTTCCTCGCTGCTGCTGAAGGCAAGATGTCCCTGCCCCGCAGGCAGAATAAACAGATCACCGGGCCGGCACTGGTAACGGCGTTCTTCTGCCAACTGCCAACCTGTACCTTCGAGACACATTATCAGTTCATGCTCCAGATGGGTATGCGACATATCATCCCCCCTGGTTCTCTCGGAACCTAACCTGACCTGCAACGCAAATATTGGATTACTTCTCATAATATCAGATAATAGTATAATTAAAAGATTATAATACAATGACCTTGTTTTATAGTTACCAAACAATATATTGATAAAAAATAACATGATATAAAACATTTTCAACCCGGCAATATCGGATTATAGTAAAAAGGAATTGATTTATGAGAAAAACAAAAGCACTGCTGGTAGGCTGCGGCAGTATTCACCGGTCCTGGCTCGTTGGAATTAAGGATTTTGAAGACGTTGAAATCGTCGGGCTGATGGACATCAACCGGGAATCGGCCGAAAACAGCAAAAAGACCCACGACCTGACAAACGCACAAGTATTCACCGATCTGGATGAAGCTCTGGCCACCGTCAAACCCGATGTGGTCTTCGACTGTACTTTGCCGGAAATTCATAAACAGGTAATGCTGAAAGCAGCTTCAGCCGGATGTCACATATTAGGTGAAAAGCCGATGGCGGTATCAGTATCCGAAGCGCAGGAAATGATCGAAGCGGCAAAAGCCAACAATATAACCCATGCGGTCATCCAGAACCGTCGATACATGAACGAAATCGTCGCCTTTCGCGATTTTATCAAAAGCGGCCAGCTTGGAAAACTGACCACGCTTAACGCTGACTTCTATCTTGGCTGTCACTTCGGCGGCTTTCGCGATGTGATGGAACACGTACTGTTACTGGATATGGCTATCCACAGTTTCGATCAGGCCCGTTTTATCTCCTGCTGCGATCCGGTCAGCGTCTATTGTCACGAGTGGAATCCGCAAGGTTCATGGTACGAACATGCCGCTTCCGCCATCTGTATTTTCGAAATGTCCGACGGCGTAGTCTTCACTTATCGCGGCAGCTGGTGCGCAGAAGGCCTGAAAACCTCATGGCAATGCGACTGGCGCGCAATCTGCACCAACGGCACTGCAAAATGGAACGGCGAACAGGAAATGCAGGCCGAAAAAGTCACGGGCGATGAGGGCTTCATGCGGGAAATGGCATCACTGGAAATTCCTCCGGTTGAACTGGAATACAAAACCCACAGCGGCAATATCCGGGAATTCCTCGACTGTATTAAAAACGGAACCGCACCGCAGACTGTCGGCACTGACAACATCAAATCGCTGGCAATGGTTGAAGCCGCCGTCAAAAGCGCCGAAACCGGACAGAAGGTTGGGATTGAGTGGGGAGTGGGGAATGGTAAGTTATGAGTGGGGAGTGAGGAGTGAGGAGTTATGTGTGAGGAGTGGGGAGAAACTCAACCGCGAATCGCAAGTTATTCGTGGAAATTATTAATTCGTGAAATTAGCGAAATTTGTGCAAAGGAGCTGTATAAAAATAAACTTGACAAAATGAGTGAATTATCCCGGAATGATTTGGGGAGTTGCCGATGAGGCGCATAGCCTCAGCTATGTAACGAATCGGCAAAACACAAAGCAACCGGGAGAAACGCACAGATGTAAAGGTTATTTTTATACAGCACCTAATAAAAAGGAAAAAGAAAATGTCACATGATCTGAGTAAAGAAACAATCCGCATCGGCACTCTGGTATCAGCCGGAAAAGTAGACGCGGCCTCGTACATCAAGCAAATCCTGCCGCACGGCTTTGAAAGCTTTTCCCTGACCTACTGGCAGACGTTCAACGGAAAATGTCCGAAACAAGTAGCGAAAGACGTCAACAAAGTTCTGGAAAACGAACAGGCGATCATCAGCTCCGTATCAATGTTCGGCAATCCGCTGGAGTACGATGAAGCCGCCGAAGAAACCCGCAAAGGCTGGGAAGCGCTGATTGACTGCGCCGAGCTCTACGGCACCAATCTCGTAACCGGCTTTACCGGACGGCTGCGCGGCAAACCGATCGATGAAAACATTGAACGATTCAAAGAAGTTTGGACTCCGCTGGCCGAACGCGCCGCCGCCAAAGGCGTCAAGATCGCTTTTGAGAACTGCGACATGGGCGGCACCTGGGCCTCAGGCGACTGGAACATCGCCCATAATCCAACCGCGTGGGAACTGATTTTTGCAGCCGTCCCCGCCGAAAACATGGGACTGCAGTGGGAACCGTGTCACCAGATGGTCAGCCTGATCGATCCGATGCCGCAACTGCGCGAATGGGTCGGCAAGATTTTCCATGTCCACGGCAAGGACGCGACAATTCATTGGGATGTGGTTAAAAAGTACGGCGTTCACGGCCCGAATAAATTCGCGTTTCACCGTACGCCGGGTTTCGGCGACAGCAATTGGACCGACATTATATCAGATCTGCGCATCGGTGGATTCAAAGGCTCGATTGACATCGAGGGCTGGCATGACCCTATCTATCGTGGCGATCTGGAAATGACCGGACAGGTTTACGGTCTTAACTACCTTAAACAGTGCCGCGGCGGCTTCTTCGCCGAAAACCCGGTCTGATCAGTGGCGGAACTGGTTCGGAGGCGAGCCGAAATAATCGCCGAACCTCCGGACAAAATAACTGACGCTTTTAAACCCGGTCCGGTCACTGATCTCTTTAACCAGCAGATCGCTGAACTGGACCAGTTCCATCGCCTTATCGAGCCTGATCCGGGTCAGGTAATCGGTAAAGTTGGTTTTCAGTTCCTTCCCCAGCAGCGCGGTCAGATAACTTTCACTTAGTTTCAGGTGCAAACTGACATCGGAACGTTTAAGGTCGCGATGGTAATTGGCCCGGATATACTCTTCAAATTCAACCAGCTTACTGTTTTGTTCCGAAGCATTTTGACCGAATTCAGCTTTCAGAAGCACAAAAATTTCAAGCATCCTGGCTTTCATGACCAGCTGACTGCCGGAACCTTTCTGTTCTCGATAGATCTGGCGGATCAGCATACCAAGTTGACTTCCGCTCTCTTTTGAAATCATCATAACGAACGGCAATTCCGACAACCCGGCAAAGCGGACCAATTCATCCGCGTATAGCACAAATTCATCGCCCTTCTCTGAAACGCTGGTATTCCCCATCCGCAACTTTTCATCGGCAACGATCCAGCCGGAAAAATTAACCGTTCCCAGAGTAAGAAAACCGCCGGAATTACTTCTAAACTCGTGCCGCTGACCCGGACCGTACATAAACAGCATTCCCGGTTCAAGATTATAATACCGCCCCTCCACTTCAGCCGTACCGGAGCCGTCGTAAACGTAAAGCAGTTGGTACGCGTAATTACAGCGCGGCCCGAATTTTACATTATCCGAGGAAAAATAGTTGGAGCCGCGGATTACCGGGTTCAATTCCAATTCTGATATTTCTCGCATAATAAAGTCTTAAAATTATATTATTAATTCGATTATTATATTTATTTAAGATAAAATAACTCTATATTAATAAAAAATCAATAGTCTCAAAATTAAACAATGAGGTAATATCATGGAAACCCGTCCCAACATTCTGCTGCTCTTCACCGATATGCAGCGCTTCGACACCATTCACGCTCTCGGCAATCCGGTTATCAAAACCCCCAACCTTGACCGTCTCGTCCGGGAAGGCACCAGTTTTACTTCAGCCTATTCCCCCTCCCCGGTCTGTGTGCCGGCCAGGTGGTGCATGCATTACGGCCAGTACACCCGGAAATCCGGACTTTACAAGAACGGCAGAATGCCGGACGATAACGGCCGTTCCCTGCCCGCACTCCTCAGCGGCTCGGGATATAAAACCAAAGCAATCGGCAAGTGCCACTTCACACCGGAAAGAAACGCTCTACGCGGGTTCGACTCCAGACTGACCCAGGAGGAAGGCTATTCCGACCCGGACGTAGACGATTACTGCAAATGGTTAAGTGACAACGGCTATGATTTTGACGAACCGCACGGCACCCGGGGCGAAATGTACTATATTCCGCAGATTTCCCTGCATTCGGAGAAAGATCATCCGACCCAATGGATCGGCGATAACTCGGCAGAATTCATCCGCGACAACTCCGGCAAAGGTGAACCGTGGTTTCTCTTTTCGAGTTTTATCCATCCGCATCCACCCTGCGCGCCGCCGAAACCGTGGCACAAGCTTTATCGCGCCCCGCTGATGCCGCTGCCGAAAGTCGCCGATAACCCGGAAAACCTCTATACCTGGATCAACCGTCATCAGAACCGGTACAAATATCGCGACAATGGCATCGACAATAACCTGATGCGTAACCTGAAAGCCTATTACTACGCGACAATTTCTTTTGTTGACTTCCAGATCGGGCGTATCCTCGACGCGCTTGATAAAACCGGAGAACTGGACAACACCTTGATAATCTTCACCTCGGACCACGGCGAATTTCTCGGCGACAATAACTGTTTCGGCAAACGCAGCATGCATGACCCGGCCTCACGCGTTCCAATGATTGTACGCGGCCCCGGTTTCAGACCCGGAGAAATCTGCGAATCCCCGGTCAACCTGGTCGATATTATGCCGACCGCCGCCGCGGCCTGCGGGCTGGAGGCAGCTGACACCGACGGCGTAGACCTGGCGACGGTTGCCGATGGCAGTTGTGACCGTAAATATGTATTCTCCCAGTTCGGCAGCGCGGAAGACGGTATTTACATGATAGTCAGCCGCGAGTGGAAATATTTCTACTCCGCCGGTGATCGCCGGGAATATCTTTTTGACCGGATCAACGACCCGGACGAAACCCGCAACAAAGCCGGTCTGTTTATGTTGAATGATGTAAAAAACAGCTTAAAGCAGGCTTTACTGGAATATCTCAAACAGGAAAATGCGACCGAAGCTTTTATAGAAACCGAAACAGGACTGGATTGGCGCGAATATCCGCATCTTGACATGTCATATCTGGAAGACCCGGACAACGGCCTTCTGATTCAGGATCATGACGCATATGTTCTTGACCGCCCTGGATATACGGACTGAGTAAAAGGTTGAAAGTTGAAGGTTGAAGGTTGAAATAATCGCCGGTCGACAGGGGTATGCACCCCCGTTAAAAAACCCGGCTCCCACGGTGTTTAAACCATTCGATGCATTATTTCAAAATATGATCCACGGCTTCGACAATTGATAAAGCGGTTGCCAGTCCGGTTTTACAGGCTACATCTTCGTACTCTTTACCGTGGCCGGTCATGACCAGGACGGAACCGGCACAGCCGGCGGCTTCCGCCGCGCCGATGTCGCTCATTTTATCACCGATCATATACGAAATTGAACAATCGATATCAAGGTCTTCAGCAGCTTGCAGCAGCATACCGGGAGCCGGTTTCCGGCAATCACATTCTCCGGAATGATCGGGATGGTGCGGACACAGGTAGATACCGTCGATCCTGACGCCGTTCTCCGCCAGGAGTTCCCGGATACGATCATTCACCAGGATCGCGTCGGATTCCTCATAGTAACCACGGGCGATTCCGGCCTGATTGGTCGTAACCACGATCAGGAAACCGGCATCGCAAAGGCGTTTTATCGCGGCTGCCGCACCGGGAATAAGTCTGATCTTCTCAGGGTCGGAGAGATAATGCTCCTCTTCGATGATCACCCCGTCCCGATCCAGAAATACCGCTTTATTCATATTCAATAAATTCTTTCAAGTATATATTCAACCTCGAGCCAGAATCGTATTGATCATGGCCTTGTACTGCGGGAAACACACGTCGCCCTTGCCGGGACGCCTCGGCGACTCCGTCGGCGAAATGATCAAGCCCTTGCGGTCCTTGAAGATGGCTTTTACCAATTGCCGGGTCTCTTCTTTGATGTCTTTGGCTGACGCATCGTACATCCGGTCAATCAGGATATTGCCCTCAAGACAGGTCTTGCCGCGAATAATCGACTTAACGTCTTTCAACCAGAAATCATCCGTCTGCAGGGCTTCAAGAGGATGCAAAACATCCACACCAAGATCGACAAAGCATTGCAGTATCTCTTTATTCAAAACGTGCGCTTTAACATTGATCCGGGAATCGCCTTCATGAATAAGGTCGATTACCGGTTGGTCAAACCGGGCGACAAAATCCTGAAAGCCTTCCGGCTCATGCAGCAGCGGCACCAGTTCTTCAGCTTCAATCATCGACAAACACGGCCCGACCTCTTCTTTATTGAAAAATTTCATCAGTTCCAGCAACTCTTTCATGCGGCGTTCGCACAAGGCATAGAGGACATCGCGGTTGCTTGCCGCCAGTGAAGTGAAGTTTTCCGGCCCGCACAAAGCCGCGACATGAGCGGATGGACTGTAGCCCAGCTCCACATCAAGAACTCCGGCATCGCCCAGAAACATGTTCGCTTCAAAAAACGACAGGCTTTCACCAGTAAATTCCAACGGCGGCAGCGATAAATACATCTCCGCGTCTTCCGCGCTCTTGATTAGATATTCCTCCATCTGCCTCGGCTGTCCGTTGAGGCCGACAAAAAAGGAATGACGCAGTTTTCCGGCCGGAGTCTTGAGGAAATCCACCCGCCGGTTAAATTCATCCGAATGTTTGGCCTCATGAGCGCTGAATCCGGGCATATTGGTACAATATTGGGCAGCCGGCCAGCTCTTTTTCTGGACGGTTTTTTCCTGAATATATTGCTTCAGACGGTCATAAGACGCATCCTCTACGGGAAAATCACTCGGACAACAGACTGCGGGCCGGTCCAGATCCTGATGATAATAACAACGAATCAAACGTTCTCTTCTGGTCAAATTCATAGTAAAATCCTGCGTATTTTATATTAGTAAATAAATTTCCTTACTATACCATCAGTCAAATCCAATGCAAACAAGATTAACCGGAAAAAAAATCAAGAAAACCGGATTCATTGTGTCGATTTCATCAAAATTAAGAAATCATATAAAATCTAATTGATAAACCACGGACAACACGAAAAATCACTGAAGTTAAATTCTTTGCAAAAAAGGAGTTTTTAGTATTAAGCGCGGATAGCGTGGAAAATTAAATTGAGAAACAGGGGCATTTGACCAGTGGCTGGCATTTGACCTTATTAATTATTCTGTTTGATCATGCCGGTTATATATTTTCTGAAATTAATGTAATTCGCATCATAATAGAAGCCTGTTACAAATGATCGTCTGTCCTTCTCCAGGAATTCCGGCAATGGCAATTTTCTTATTCGATAAAAACTATAATCTGTGCCCACTGGTTTGCTTTTTTGAGTTTCGTATTCAGGAAAATTCGCCGCAATACATAATTTTTCAGTTTTTTTGTGTTTTCTAAGAAATATGTAACATCGACAAATAACAAACTTTTCAAGAAGATCGTTGTTCTCATAAGGAATATAGGTTGATATAGAAATTTTTTTATTTTCATTCAGTATCAGGAAGCAAACATTGCTGTCAGTCTTGGATTTAACAAGCCTTCCCCTTATCTCCACATATGTCCCTAAATATGGAATTAATTCCGACACATCGCTGATCTTTCGGTTTGCCACGCTGAATTGTTCAGAGCTCTGAGAATTTGCTTTTTGCTTTAAAACCTGTTTGGGGCTTTTTAGGTTATTGTATATAAACTTGGCATATGATTCATAACTAACATCTCTAGACAATCCCAGAAATATTAAATTGAATTTTTTGATTGCACTTTTTGTCGGGGTTGACTCTCTGATACAATCAGGTTTATTTTTGCCTACCTCAATATTATCATAAACTTTTTTAACCTCAACATCTCTCAAATCCAACCATCCATTCTGCTGATAACCACTTTTCTTTCCCCATGTCTTATCTACAGTCGCACGAGAAAGATAATTAAAACACAATCTGCCTTTTATAATTAGAAATGGACTTTCCAGATAACTTTTATTTTCTTTGAGAGACCCCCCGTGAGATTCAAGTAGAATTTGACTTATTCCCTTTAACATCAGATTAGTTTTACCGTTTATTGCAAAGCCTTCGGCATTTTTGACTGTTTTGATGATTTTTGCCCGACCATAGATTTCAACATTTTTTCCTATAAACGGAGCTAGCTGCCATAAATGCTCTACTTCGTGTACATGCGTTATTTTCCCTGCCATCAACTTATCAAATGCGATATATAATTTTTCCTGTTTACAATCAGTGTTGACATTACCCAAATCATCTTCATCAACAACAACTTGTGGCTTCATACCACCTATATTTTTAAAAACAAGATGTGCATCTGAAAGAAAACACCCGGTTAATCCTGACAATAAAAGAAACATGGTTACGCTATATAAGATTATTTTCTTAACATTCATGATTCTATTCATCCTGGCTGATTTACCGAAACCACATTTCATTCAGATTTAAATTTTCCGCTTTTTTCAATATCATCATCCAATTCCTCATTTTCCATTTCAGATTGCTCCGGGAAAAAATCAGATTGATCTGCATAAATTTTTGCTGGTCTTTTGTTTGGGCCTTTATTTGATGGTTTTGAATCAAGATTTACCACCGGGGATATTCCCTCAGGTTGACTCTTGTAATAAGCATACAGGGATAAATAGATTATTATTGCGATAAAAAATACTATTACGCAATAGCAACCAATTTTGTCGTGATCGGCTTCTTTGAATTTCCTTAAAAAAGTGACAGACTCAATTAACTCATCGATGTCAGCATACATTTTATTTGCAGACTGCCTGAAAAAAAGCCAAAATAAACCATAGATAACAACATAAAACGAGAATACTGAATAAGTTATCACTTCAAACCGCGTTAAATTTACAAAGACGCTTTGGGATACGGCGGTATATGAATTATTTGAACGCAACAAATAAACGCCTTTTGAAGATATTTTACCACCAAACAAAGCGGTACCGCCAAAATTCATATTCAATATAGCGCATGTAATAAAGCATAATAATACGATAAAAGGAGCAAACAGATTGAAGTAAGCAAAAATTTTTCTGCACATACACTTTTTTTTCATAAAAACTTTATGCTTTTTTATTAAGGGCTGCACGGCAATAATTACTTACCGGAAGATATATACTGGCAACAGAGACAAGTCCCCCGACAAGCAGGAAAGCATAATGCACCCAGATCATCTTACGGCAATTAGTTTCCAGGGTTCCTCCGAAATCACTATAAAGACAGGGAGACGGAGTATTAAAAAGAAACACTCCCATCATAAAAAGGACAATCCCCGCCAGGAAGATATGAACCGTAGTCAAACGCTTTTTAGAAATACGGGATAAGTGCTTGTCCGCAATCCAAATTCCGAACAGAACCATTGCCGTACCAAAAATTACCTGATATGCCGCCACCGGGGCATTAAAAAAATATTCTTCAGGGTCGCCGCCCATAAGTGAATTCATTAACTTAGAGAAACTGCTGCTTTCATCGGCGGTATAATAGTTACTGAGACGCAATATAAATGTCATAATCATTGCCCCGGCAATCCCAATGGAATATTTGAAGCGCGGTAAATAGGCAAAAGCAATAATGCCGCATAACATGCAAATTAAAATCCAAGTTAGAAAAGTTCCAACCGGGGGCATAAAAATATAAAAGAAAAATGAACCGATGAATAAATCCAGACCGTTTTCCCAGGTTGACCATTTAGTATAGTCAGCAGAACTGCATCTATCAATCATTCGATAAACTTCATCATATTCCGGCCTGAAGTGTTTTTCAGCCTCATAAGTAGCTGCGGCAAGCATCGCCCGCCTCATTCTTTTAATATCCGCACACTTAGGTAATATGCCATGCTTTTTAGCCGAATCGAACAGAATACCCAGATCTGCTTTGAACGCGGGCTGTTCCAGCTGGCTTTTGACTTGCGGTGAAAGTTCAGACCGGATATTCGATAAGCTGACCTGAAGTCTTTTCTTTTCCTGAGAACGATAATATTTCATCCATGCGTTAACTACACGCGGCTGGCGGTCATACTCGATACTACGGCACGCTATGCGGACCAGAAATGTAATACATGACTCCCTGAAATAAACATAATCCAGACAAAGTGGTACTGCGGTTAAAATAATTATACACAGTCTGAACGGCCAATGAGTTTTTCTCCAGTAATTAAACCCCTGCCAAAGTTTTTTCAGGAAATCTATTGTTTGTTGCTTTTGCATGCTACCCTCCCGTTATTGTTTAATTATAGCACAACTTTTTTAACAGAGCAAATAATCATTTGATAAATATTGATGTGGAAACAGAGTATAGCCATCTAAAGATGAACGACCAGAGCGAAAATTTAGCGGCAGTTTAATCTTGCGACTATGCAATTTTTTTTAGAAAATAAGCAGTCTGTTATTATCCGGGAGCGCTGGTCGCCAGACCGGCATATGGTAAAGTTTGAAATTATATTTTCATGAGCTGATTTCAAAACTCCAGTTTGAGTATTATTTTTAGTGTTTTTAGCGAGAAAATTTAGTCTTTTGCGCGAATGAGCATACCCGCAGGGTATGTAATTGAGCTCAAATGCTAAATTTGCCGCTAAAAATCAAAAATATCTCGAAATAGTTTTGAAATTAGCTCTCATATTATAACATTGGCTCTTACAGCTTTTACGTTGGAATAAACATAAAATTGACTTTTTTGAAAAGCAAAGCAAACGACATACAGTTCCCGGGAACGTTTTAACGGGGATGCCTACCCCTGCAGACGTCCCGTCCGCATGCAGGCGTCTTGCCTGCAAAAGGGGTTGGGGGCAGGAAATCCAACCCTTTGGACGGCGTCAAGCGCCGATAAGGATACATGACTAATCATACTCCTGAAACGGGTACGAAACGTACCCTTAATGCGGACGGGACGTCCGCGCTCCCAGGGGACAGGTAATCTAACCCTTTGGACGGCGTCAAGCGCCGATAAGGATACATGACTAATCATACTCCTGAAACGGGTACGAAACGTACCCTTAATGCGGACGGGACGTCCGCGCTCCCAGGGGACAGGTAATCTAAACCTTTGGACGGCGTCAAGCGCCGATAAGGATACAGGACTAATCATACTCCTGAAACGGGTACGGGACGTACCCTTAATGCGGACGGGGACGTCCGCGCTCCCAGGGGACAGGTAATCTAAACCTTTGGACGGCGTCAAGCGCCGATAAGGATACATGACTAATCATACTCCTGAAACGGGTACGAGACGTACCCTTAATGCGGACGGGACGTCCGCGCTCCCAGGGGGAAATACATCTTCTTGTGAATGCCGGCCTGGGGACCAGCTCTCCCAGAGTGGAATAGATGAAAAGAAAACGGCCCGGACTTTGTTAGAGACCGGGCCGTGAGATGGTGATTGTTATGTGATTCTGTTAGCGGACTTTGATAGTGTAATCAAAGGTGATGGTTTTACCTTTGGCCAGTTTGTTCGGCAAGGAAAGCATGAACGAACCACCGGCGCATTGCTGCGGACGATAACGGAACGGAGTCAGAACCTTCACCTCAAACGGGCGATTGAAGTGATAATCGACCCCGGCGCCATTTGTCGCGAAGACAGACAGTCCGTCTGCTTTGAACGGCTTATTTGCATTGCGTTTGACCTCGATCGAAGCTGTCGGACGGGATGGACGCGTCGGCGTATTCAAGGCTTTGGAAATCGCTACATTGAATTTGCGTTTATCCAAAGTCGCGGCAACTTTGCGTTTATCCGCATAGAACGGGATGGAATAATTAAGGTCGCGGCACTTCATATCTTCCAGAGCCTCGATCACGACTTTCACATCGATTTGATTCTTTTTAAAAGTGAAAGTGCGTTTGACCGCAAGCGGCATCCGGGATACCGGTTCGATAATCGTGTAAACCAGCTTGTCCTTATCAAAATCAACTTCCGGCTGAGCATAACAGGAGGCGAATTCAGTCGGATCGACGTCGTCACGGCTGACCTTGTAGAGAGGTTTATCAGCGTGGCCCCAAACCGTGTTTGTGTCCATGACCGTGTGATTCTGTCCAAGACTGACGATTCCGCAATTCTTGACCCACAGGCCGGAAATGCCGCCGGGTTTGTTGGCGGAGCGCCCCCAGCCGCCGTAACCGGGACCGGCCGGGCCATCAAAGTTGACGGAATCGCCGGAGACGGAGCTTGCGGACCAGTTGGACCATAACGGCAGACGCGGACCGCCATACAGGATAGCGTAATAATCGCCCTGTTTGATGAAGTAGAATTTATTGTCGATCACCCGGCTGAAACTGCCGGATTCCATACAAGGCCATGGTTTGACCGCGGATTTATCTTTCGGCGGGAACCAGAGATCGAGATATTCGACCTGACCAACCAGTTCCGACGGCTGATGATTTTTCATCGTCATATAGCGGGTCCGGAAATTCAGGTCGGTCGGCGAACTGGTCCCGGAAAAGGCGACCCTGGGTTTGACGCCGTCGCGCGGCATCGTCAGACAGGTTTTGAAAATATTGAAACGGTTGAACCATTTAACGATTTCCGGTTCTTTAGTAAGCTGCCAGATTTTTCCCCAAAGCAGGGTCTGTTCACAGGAATATTCCCCGTCAAAACCATGCTGTTCCGGCATGTAACCGGTCCGGGTGCCGCCGCAGTCGGTATCGAGACGCCCGATCTTACGGTCGAACGGCATTTCATCAGGATTAACCCGACCGTAAAGGTCCGGAGTTGAAACAATTTTACCGTGACGAATCAGGAGGGCTTTGAGTTCAGGATCGCCGGTTGCCAGATAGATGCCTTTCATCACTACATAATTCCAGCCCCATTGATTGGCAACTTCGCCGACCTGCATATTAGCGCGGCCGCCGGCCCAGATACGATAGGCGTTTTTCCAGGCGTCCACCACATTTAGCGGCAGACCTTTAGTCGCGACATCTTTGAGCAATTGCAGCGAGAAGACGTGTCTGGCGTCCAGCCCCAGGCCATACCAGTTGGAACGCCCCGGCAAATCAAAATATTGCGTGACAACCGGTTTAGCGGTCCACGGTACCGGTGAAGCCTCGAAACGCAACTCAGGCGTCAGTATCCGGATCTTTCCAATCCAGGCCAGCAACACCCGGCGGATCAACGCCGGATTGCCGTAATAGACATTGCCTTTAACTTTCGTCCCGGCTGCAAGAGCGAGTAATTCAGTGGTATTGGAACCCCTTACTTTCATGGTAATTTTACCGTAATCCGGGCTTTTCGGATCGAGGTTCTGATTTTTTATCAGCTTTTCAATCTGTCCTAAAGTAACTTTATACGAGCTGATCCCGGTTTTTCCAGTCAAAAGAATTTTACGCTGCTTCGCGTTCAGTTTGACATTTACTTTAAGGTCAGCCGGTGTGAGAGTATCGAGCCATGTGTCAAGTTTCCGGATACATTCATGATAGGTTATCCGCCCTTTGGCATCGACCTGCATCCCGCCGCGCAGTTTAGTTGCGGTAGCGGCGTCAGGACAAAAAACAAACGGAAAACCGGTCCCATGCAGACACACACCAGTCCCGCCGGTTTTCAGGTCAAGTTCGTAAACAGTGTTTTTCTTTTCCGGCGTCAGCTTGAGATAAGTGGCAAAACCGGTGGCTTTGACTTTTTTCAGCACCTTACCATTGAGGTTTTTAACAGTCATCTGCGCTTTATACGGAACCACTTCCTCGGTCGTCATCAAACCGATATCCTTGCTGGCTTCCGGCACATAGAAAAAAGATTTATCAAGGTTGGCGCCATGAGCGTACAACGGGCCGGCCCCGGGATTAACCCCGGTCGGCATCGGCGCATTTGAGGACACCGAAATCCAATGATCCCAACGACCAACCACGACCACCCGGTAAATCCCCTTCCCGTCTGCCGGAACCTTGAGTTTGACTGTACGGGCAGGCAGTTTTTCCGGATGTTCCAGATAGGGTGAACGGGTCTTATGCGCCGGCATGCCGCCCGGGCTGTTGGCCCGGTGCCACTGCCGGTAGCGGAAATCAGCGAACGGATCGTAAATACCGTCCTGATGTTTGAAGTCTCCGCCGGTAATCCCGTCGTCTTCAAGAAATTGACGCACGAGAATCCGGCTGTCCGGCCCGATCACGAAGAAAAACACCGGAGCCGGAGCCTGGACATAGGTATTCATGTCGCGTACCGTGAAAGTAAGATCGAATCCTTTGCCCTGTTCATTCAGCATATTGAAGATGAGCCATTCACGGGGACGCCAGAGGACGTCCGCGCCCAGATATTCGGTTCCGGGCTTTTTGGGCGTGTTGTCGGTTGACATGCAGCCAGTCAGGGCAATAGCCGCTAATAAAGATAACGATAGACGTTTCATAATGATTTAATTCCAGAGTTATTTGGCTGACAAGGTGTAACTCAGCTTGACAACATCACCTTTTTTATGTTTAGCACCAAGATCGATCAACAGCGAACCGATGGTCTGGGCGTGATGTTCGGACTCAAGACCGGTCCGCATTTGAAGCGGTTTGGCCAGTTTTACGACAACGCCTTTACCAGCCGCATTAGAAAAAATAGCCAGTCCGGGTTTAATATCCAGTTTCATGCCGGATTTTTTCAGGAACGGCAACTGTTCGACCAGCTCTTCAGTTTTGACGTCACCGGAGAAAGTCAGGGTTAACGCGACTTTCAAATCCTTTTTACCAAAAGTGAGCTGGCGTTTACACTCAATCGGTAAATTGATCATTTTATGGGAAATGGTCAAGGTACGGGTTTTCGCGTCATAAGCTTTTTTCACACTCCAATAATCCGGCCAGGAGACCTTGCCGCCCGGCAATGCCGCCCGGACAAACTGCTCGGTATAAATATTCCAGTTTTTCGCCAGAATACAATTACCGTATTCCGGAGTCCAGAACATCATCAAGCCCTGCATGGCGGTCCAGCGACCCTTTTTTGAAGAAGCGGTGGTAGGTTTCAAAACATTGCCGGTTTGTTTCCAGCCTTTCTTGTACGGAACTATCTTGCGTTGTCCTTTGACCCAGTCATACCAGTCCCTTGAGGAAAAAGCAAAAGCGTAGTAAGACGGTTCACGGAAAAAATAGAATTTGTCGTCAAGAATCTTTGCAAACTCTTTTGAAGCAGCAACCGGGAACTCGCCATCGGCAATTTTCGGATCGCGCTTGAAATAATCGCGCCAGATAGACAACCAGGGCGACATCACATAACCGACCGCCCACTTACTGTTGCCCTTGTACCAGGCGTCATCCGGCTTCCAGCCAAGATATTTGCGCAGGAAAAGTTCTTTGGGATCTTTTTTATGTTCTTGTTTGCTCCACACTCCGGCTCCCGGCATTTCATTCTTTGTCAAACTCATACCGGCTCCCCATTGGCGACTGCACCATGAACCGGTTGTCCGATGGGCGAAAGCGGAAGCGCCGTAAGGCTTGCCGTCCGGTTCCGGAGCAACAGTCAGGTTGAACAGATTATAGATTCTTTCCAAAGCGTTTTTGGCGTTCGGGTCGCCGGACAGATAATAGTAGAAAGCGACATTACAGGCTGATAATCCATTGTAGGTAGCGTCAACCGCGTAGTTTTCCTGCAGATAACCGGCTTTTAAGTAAGGGTTATATTTAGTCGAACAAAGATGCGCGGCAAAATTGCGGGCCATCTTTTTGTAGATCTCACCGGCTCCACCGAGATACATGCATTCCAGATCAACCAGCCAATGCGCGGTCTGATTTTCACAACCCACGCGATCCATACCGAAACGGTCGATCAGCGGCGCGATAGTTTCCTGCCACGGCTGCCGAAATTTATCCGGAACTTTTTTGCCGTAGAGATAAAACGAGATGTAAGTGGAGAGCGTGCTCAAGGCGTCGCCGCCGCTGTAGTGTTGATAGCCTTCGTGGAAAGTACCGTTTTCCTTCAATTTCATGTGTATCGCATATACATTCATGAAAAAACGATTAAGGATATGCTGATTATTTCTGTATGGATTGAACGGAGCGTCAATCCCCCACAGCATAGAAAGGTAGAAGAGTTTGCGGGTATCACCGTAATCCTGACTTTTCGGGTCAATATTCTGGGAATCGAGCAGATACTTTGCATGACTCAGCACCCCGGAGTGACCGATCAGGGATTCGCTGCCGGGAGCGTCCATAAATTCCTTTTTCAAGGTTTTCAGATCGACGATTGGCGGAGCGATCAGCTGGTCTTTTTTAAGAGAGTGCATCCATTTCCAGTTGCGGACCTGAAATTTGTGGTAAAGCAGCCGTCCGTTCGGAGCAAATTCCACGCTGCCGCGAATATTCCGGGCGGTAACGGCGTCAGGACATAAAATACCGGGCATTCCATCAATTCCGAAACCGCCGGTATTCTTCCACACTTTTAAAGCTTTTAATTTATAGATATTATTCGGCTTAACATCAACTTTTGTTACTTTTTGAATGGGCAATTCCTTTACTGGTTTACCGTCAGCTGTCAGAAGCTCGCCTTTAGCTCCGTAAAACCTGATTGTCAATTTTTGGCAATCGGCCGGAGTGTAAATATAAGAATCGATAAACTGTTTTTTGGTAGTAGACTGCATCATACCGCGACTGGCCGCCACTCCGAACGAGCATGCCGGCTCGGTTTTGATGTCGACATCGATATAGCTGCTCTGGCTGATGGCACAACGCAATTGATAAATTCCCGCCGGTGCGTTAGCTAATTTCAGATCAAAATTCTTAACCTTGTCCCCCTTGCCTTCGGGAAAAACATAAAATTCTTTTTTGACCGGATTTTCCTGTACATCGAAAAACCGGTAAAAAATCGCTTGAGAAATCAGCGCCCGCGAAACCGGCCCTCCGTTAAGTTGAGAGCGTGTGGCCGTCAGGGTTACTTTCAGATCCCCGCCATGATGGACAATATAAAAGTCAACCTCTCCGGCTCTAAAAGGTCCCTGAAAACGCTTAGGTACGCTTTTTTCAAGTTTTTGCGGATACCATTTCTTTGCGAGTTCCGGAAAAAGTTTTCCGGCGTTGACCGATACTGCCGCCAGAACCGCGACAGACAATAGACTTTTTTTCATTTTTTCCCTTTTCATGATATGAAAACTTATAATATCAATACCACTCATCCAGTCATCAGAGGGTTTGAAGGGGAAATATCCCCTCTTTACAACATTACCCTGCGCGTAATGCTCGCGCTTATATATATCCTAATTACGAATTTCTAATTAAAACAATTACCATAACCGCTTCATCGGATAATTCCAAATAGCCCAAAGCCGATCCGCGGGCTTGGCGCTGGACATTCTGGCCTGATCATACGTGCGTCTCTCGACATGACCATCAGCTACCCCATAGACCAGATATTTTTGCTCATGCCTCTTGTCCCGGTAGAGAATATTGCTCCACCAGTACCCCATGGTCCCCAACTCACTATCATTATTCTTGTAAAAGTCATTATCAAAGAAAACCGGTAAAGTGGTCAGGTATTTAAAACGGGTTAATTTTGTATTTGTCCTGGCAACAATCGCATAGCCGATCCTGGGCGCGACAGTACTGCTGTGGATATTGCTGGGGCATTGAAATACTTTGGGAACCACCGCTCCGCTGCCGACCCAGCGTTTCAAGTTAATATATCTGGCGAACAGATAGATGGAACTGTCATTGTGACCGTCAACTTTGGCCGCAGTTCCGGGCATCCACCAATCATAGTCTTCCATATACATGGTAAACGCGGTGGTAAGCTGTTTCATGTTTCCCATACATTTGGTTGTTTTTGCTTTATCCCTGGCCTGATTAAGCGCTGGAAGCAGCATACTGGCAAGGATAGCGATAATAGCAATCACAACCAGGAGTTCAATGAGTGTAAATTGTTTTTTCATGATAACGACCCTTTCTTGTTTGGTTTTTAGTTATTTTCAAAAGTATCGAATGACTTTCTGGCAACTTTACTTATTCTGACTTCGTCGATCACTCCGGTAAACGGGAACGCACCGGTATGCCCGTCTTCACACAACCGGAAAATGTAAGTATACGGATTAACTTTGAAATCTTTAAAAATATGTGAAGCAAACGGTTTTAAAACCGGCTCGGTATTATCTTGGGAAGTCAGGAAAAATTTTACTTCAAAATCTTTGCCCTGAGGTTCAGTGGTCATTGCAATGTGATACCATTTACCGGCTTCAATCTTTGGCAGATCTGCGGCAAAAACAACCGGTTTGGCTCCTTTTTTTGAGATTAATGTGACTTGCATCCGACCATATTCCCCTCCTTTATGCAAATCTAACCGAACCGGCATCAGAGAACCGGAACGCAGGAAGAGTACTTGTCCAAGATACCAGCCTCGCGGATTATTTTTTGAACGCGGCATCAATTTGGTGTCAGGCCACATAATCCAGGCTTCAAAAGTCTGTGCCGGCGGATTCCCCAGCTTGTACGGCGGCGGGGCCAGCAGTCTCTGGTCTTTACCGCCTTGAGGATGGAATCCGGTAACCGCGTTGCCGAATATGCCTTTTACGCTTTTTAATTCGCCTTTACCTTCCTTTTTTAAATCCATCTTATGGCCTGAAGCATCAGCAGAACCGGCAACCGGACCGGCTTCATCAAGATGCCACAGCGCCACCGTGTCAGCATCAGCGACACAAGGTTTGGCCCCATTTAAGGTGGACACCATAGTCAAGATAAAAAAAGCGGCAATTTCATTCTTCATTTTCTTCTCCGTCTTAAACATCCAACACAAACTTACTGCTTTATTTATGAACCTCTCCCGGCAATATCAGGCGCGGCTCAAGTAATTTTACTTCGACCGGACGCGCCGGGTTCTTTATCTTCTTCAACAGCAGTTCCGACGCTAATTTACCAATATCATCAGAACGAATGTCGATAGACGCAAATAAATCAGGTACATTACGAATAACCTGCCCGGTACTGTTACAGGCAACAACCTGAATATCTTTTCCAGGCATAATCCCATGGCGATACAGAGTAATGCATACACCGACCATCAATGCATCAGATGGACAAAATATACCATCCGGCAAGGTTTTCATTGCCAAAAGTTTGTTTACCTGTTCCTCGGTATTTTCGTATCTCTCTCTCCCATCACAGATAAACTCATAAGCAACGCAGCCTGATGCCGTCATACTGTCCATAAAAGTCATATACCGTTCCTTGAAGAGATTCTGAGAATTAGGACCAATATAGGCTCCGGACCTACATCCTTTGCTGACGAGGTATTCAGTTGCAAGCTTTCCAACCTTAGCGTTTTCGTACCCGATATGGTCATATTCCGGCAAGTCACCGGGAGCCCCCATTATCCTGACACAAGGCATGCGCAGCATATCTTCCGGAAAATCATAATTACTATTATAGATGAAAAGAAATCCATCAACTTTTTTACGCAGAACATTAACAACATTGCGCCGATTGAGTAATGAGCCTTCCAGGAACATCGGACAGTTATTTTCGCTGAAATACTTCTGCGCCCCCATCATCGCACGATAATAAACCGGTACCGTCATTATATCAGGATCAGGACCATTGAAACATATCGCAACATTATACTGGCGTTTCACATAAGTTCCTTTGCGCGGAATGCGGTAAACAAAACCGTCTGCCTCAAGCTTTTTGATTGCCTTGTCAACAGTCATGAAATTGACGTCATATTCCAGCGCTAACTGCTTTACTCCCGGCAAAGCACCAGTCAGTATTCCTTTCTCTATCCGTGAACGAATATCTTTATACACCCGGGGATATTTCACCTCAAGTTTGCCATTATTACCACTTTTCAAATCTGTAGTCATACGTTCATCCACTTATAGCTGTCTTACGCTTATAGCTATATTATATAACATGGGCAGAAAAAAAGCAACCCCACACATAACTAAAAAGAAATATTTTTTTACATTTTTGTCTTTATCTACAATTTTTTCCCATATTTCTTATTATGCCCTGTTGACAAACCCGGGTTGAATATTATATTGATATATATCACTTGTGAAACGTGATTTAATTCAATAGGAATACAGCATGACGGAACTGGCATCAAAACCATTAGCAAAATATCTGCAGCTGCGTGATGAACTCAAGTCGGACATAGTCAAAGGAGTGTATCCGCAGGGCAGCAAACTGCCGACCTGCCGGGAACTGACCACGATTCTCGGCGCCAGTTACCTGACGGTAACCAACGCGCTCCGCAAACTGGAAGAAGACGGCTATGTCAGGCGTCTGCACGGTAAAGGCATCTATGTCCGCAAAGCCGAGCCGGAGCCAGTTCGAAAAACCATCAAGGCCGGTTACTTTATCAACGTCAAAGTAAGTATCTTCGGTCACTTTTTCACTGCGGTCCTGGAAGGCCTGAACCGGCAGCCGGTCTACAATATTCCGGTTGGCATGCCGGGGGCTTCGGTTGAAACAACATTGGCTGAAAACGAAGCCTGGATGGATGACATTTTCCATAATCGTTTTAATTCGGCAGTGATTCTCGGCGACCGTCATTTTCCGTTCAAAACCCTGATGCGCTACCGCAATGAACTCGAACAAATCAATTTTGTTTTTATGGATAACAGCAGTTTGACTTTTCCCGCCGCAAACCGGATTCTGGTTGACTGGCATGAAGTCGGCTACCTGGGCGCAAAGCATTTTCTTGACACCGGGCACCACAAACTGGCGGTCCTGTCCGTATCCCAGTTACAGGATATGTACTGTCGCCAAATGGGGGTAAAGAACCACGATCACAGTCAATCCATCCTGGATGGAATTGAACAGGCTTATACCGATGCCAAAATAGATTTTTT
The DNA here is from genome assembly GCA_963676655.2 of Victivallales bacterium. Classification (GTDB taxonomy): domain Bacteria; phylum Verrucomicrobiota; class Lentisphaeria; order Victivallales; family Victivallaceae. The sequence goes on from CAXXKX010000005.1 coordinate 730,605, forward strand.
CGAGAATGTGAAAGTGGTTAACGACCAGAAGAATGCTGAAAGCCCGGAGCGCAGTATGCGTGATATCGCACAATGTTTTGACGAGGGTTGCACCGCATTTCTGGCGGTCGGAGACAGCCGGGCCAAGAAAATCTACACTATCGCGAATGAGAAAAAATTGGAGATCGGCCGGGATATCGCGGTTGTCGGTATCTTTAATATGCCGATCTGTGATATGATGATCCCGGAACTGAGTTCTATTTCAGTTAATGAAGCGGAAATCGGACATTTGACCGCCCAGGCAATCAGAGAAGATTGGCGCGGCCAGACCAGACTGGTGAAGCCGGAACTTATCATAAGGAAATCAGGATGAAAAGAATAATTGTATTGACAATCATCCTGTTTCAGGTCGGAGCCGCCCTGGCTGATCCGGGCGTAGTCCTGAAATCCGGTTCAAGGATAGTGATTAATACCGCTGGAAAAGCTTTATTTTCACGCTCCAAATGCACTGTAAGAACAGAAATTCGTCATACAAAAAACGGGATATGCATCCAATACCACATATCCAATCCAAGTAAAAATCCCGAGGCCTTACCAACATTTCAGGTTCCAGGAATTATGTTTCCTGACAGCGGCGTCAGCCTGCTTGACAACTGGAAAGTGATCAAATGGATGCCGCAACTAAAACCCAATTCACCATCTTCAAAAAAACGTCTGCATCCAATGCGCAGCTATCCCTGGCAGAGCTATTCGCCGGTGCTTGGAATCAAAGATGAACGCACGATGGTCGGAGCGGCCTTGATGTATAATGCTTTCAAAATGATGTGTGAAGTTCACACCAACTATCGTTACGACAAGCGTGATAAAAGCTGGACTTTTATTTTTAAACCGGTATTGAAAATTGTCAAAAACAAACAGGGCAAACGCGGCTGGTCTCCCGCCATGCTGGCACCGGGAGAGTTAACCACATTCAACCTGTCCCTGGCGGCGGAAAATGCCGGAAACTGGTTGAAAACGTTTGTCGAATATCGCAATTTTTTCCGTAATTATTTCCGGGGCCGACGTTCCTACGAAAAGAGCAATGAGCCGATCTTCGCTTATTCTCTTTCCAGCGGCCCCCTGAAGAAACAACTGACAAAAGAAAATCCTCGTGCGTTCAACCTGAGTTTGAAAATCCATGAAAAAGGCTGGAAAGATTTTCCGGAAATCGTTAAAAAAACCGGCTACGACAAGGGATTCCGCCGCATGATGATCTGGGGTTCGGTCGGTCGTCAGACCAAGCATCCTAAAACCAATATGGCCTGGGAAATCGGTTCCGGCTGGATTGAGCCGCAAAAAAACACTGAAAATGAGTTCAAAAAATTGTCCCGGATGGGCATAACCGTCGGCCTCTGGTGGGGACGCGCCTTCGCTATTTCCGGCGGCTTTGATTCGGGACAACGTCACCCGTGGAACCCGGATAACCCGAAAGACAATACCGCCGCCTTCAGGGAACTCGATGCCGCCTACAAACGTGGAGTAAGGCTGATCGGGTGCGACGCGGTAACTTCTTACATCCTCGGTAAAGACTGGACCCCGTCAAGCAAAGTTTCTTTCATGAAGATCTATCCGCTACTCCATGAAAGATATCCGGATATGAAATTTATCGTCGAGCCGGCCGCTTGTGATTTCCTGCATTTGCAGGGGCCCTCATTCATGTGGGATTCAAATGTCAACGGCCCGTTTGAATTTGCCGATTACCTGGTTCCCGGCGCGGAAACCAATGTGGCAATGAAAAGACGATATATGGCAAATGAAAAATGCGACTGGCAAAAACGCTTTGACCAGCTCCGCAAATGGGGTTATACCCCGATCGTATTCAGTGACTCTCAAGGTAAAAATTTAACCGTTAAACGATAAAAAAGGAGAAAAGAAATGAACTGTAAAACCGTCGTAAACAGCATTAATCATCGTCGTCAGGCAAACAAATTCACGCTAATTGAACTCCTCGTAGTAATCGCAATTATAGCTATCCTAGCCAGCATGTTACTACCGGCCTTGAATCAGGCACGTGACAAAGCCAAAGCGATTGCCTGTGCCAGTAATTTGAAACAACTGGGTACCGGAGTCGCTTTGTATTATGATGATAACGACTCGTATATAGCCGGGTGGTGGCAGTCCACGAGCGTCAACGGTGCAGACTATCGTTGGGCCTCAGTTATTCTCCCTTATGTTAAAACCGGCGTCATCTGGGTTTGCCCCGCCTCCCCTGATGCCTCAACCACCGCGATGGCCAAACTGCGGTCAAGTACTACCCTGACGACCGGTTTCTACAACGCCTTGAACGCGATCCAGACCATCGGCATCAACTGTTACGGCGGCAACAACGGAGCCGGTAAAGAGGGCCTGAACCGCTCATTCTACACCTCCAGTCACAAATTCAACCGGATTCAGAACTCCTCAACAGTTGTCTACGCCGGAGACGCCACCGGAATGGATGCAAGGTTTTACAATCCCAGGAACTCAAATGGACTCCGCCCCGTCCTGCAGGCCGATATCTGGCCGAATACTTCTGCCAGTTATTACCCGTTCCACAAATCGACCATCAATTTCCTGATGCTCGGCGGCAACGTCAAGCCAACCGGCCTGATGCTGGCCAATCAATGGACCGCCACCACCAGCAGTATCGCCGTCACTGCCGGACGCTGGCATTTCAATATTGTTCCCGATCCATCCGGTTATCGCGGCAGCATGTAATTTAATCTTCTGAAAGTGAAATTATGAGCTACCTTACGAAGAAGTTTTTCTATACGCTGTTGCTTGTCTCTGGCATAACCACCGCGGCGGAAGTTCCCGGTTTCAAAGGCCGCTTTACTTTGAAGGTTGAACCCTATACCGTTGAGGTCACCGGCGAACATAAATTCTGCATTCAGAAAATCTATTACCAGGGCTATGTTATCGGCGACGACACCGGCTATTACGGCACTATCCTGGCCAACGGCAAAGCCAAATTTATCGGAGCCGGCCATAATGAAGGCGGAGTTGAAAAAGTCCAGTCTTTTGCCCTGACTGTCGACGGTAAACCGGCGGAATACAAACTCGGAGCGGTCCTGACCGGAAAGCGGATCGAATACCAGAAAGTCTCCATTCAGGACAATCTGAAAGTATACGTCAAAGTGGCGATAACCAAAAATGGTATTCGCATTGACAAACATTTCGAAGCGCTGGACGAACAGAAAATCTATTCGTTTTACATCTTCCAGTACTGTTTTACCGGCAAGACCCGCGAATGGCTGATCGGCAGGCCGGACGGCACTTTTGCCGACGGCGTTTTCAAAAGCGACAAAGGCTGGCATTTGCGCAGGGAACGCGAAATTTTATGGTTCAGTCAATTCGACCCCGCGGTAGAAAAAGGCATTATCGGCTATTTCATCTCCTATTTTCCCAAACAGGGCAAATACATGTTCTGGGACTTGCAGCGTTATCACAAGTTTTATTTCTGGGCCAATTTGCCGAAAGTTGTACCCAAAGGCATGAAATCGCCGCATTACGCCATGTTCCTGAAAGGCTTCGACGCCAAACCTGCTGACTGGAAAAAAGAAGTGAAAACTTTAACGGCCGAAATGGTTAAACAGTATCCGCCGCCTAAACCGCCGGAAAATACGGTCTACACATTTGACCAGCTTCCCGGTAAATGCCTGGAACTTAAAGGCAACGGCAAATTTGTCTGCAAAAAACTCCCGGCCAACCTGAAACCGGAAAAACAATATAAGATTTCCTTTAAAATCAAGAAGTCGCCGGAAGTCAGCAGAGGAGCCAGCGACAATTACATTCTGGTCGGCCAACACGACAAGAACCGGAAATTCCAGTCATTCGGCGCGTTTGCCACCAGAACGCCTTGTGACGACCAATGGCATCAGGAGTCGGGAGTATTCAAAACTCCTGCTCAAATTACCGTCGGCAATATATTTATTTACAATAAGCGTACCAACGCTTCAATCTGGATCGACGAACTTAAAATCGATCCGGTAAAATAACCCGGAAAGAACTGCTATGCGTATCCTCTTTGCCATAATTGTGTCTTTATCACTTAGTTCGCGGGCCGGTGAAATCAACCGGACTGTCCCGCTGAAGATTGAATCGAGCAATGCCATTTCAGCTCAAACCGGCACCATCGGTATTTTCCGCAATCTGCCGCGCCAGCAAAGCGGCGATAAACTGATTTGTCTGGAAGCGGAAAATTATAACGATATCTTCTGGCAGGGAGTCGGACAGGAAACCACCAGCAGTGAGGATCTCTTACGGAACATGGAAAACCGCGGCAAATTCAAGGCTTATTCCGATCCTCAAGCCTCCGGTGGCAAATATATCGAAAGAATGACGCTGGCCACCTATTATTTCGGAGTAGCCGATCCTGGAAAATACACCATCTGGTATCGTTTTTACATGCCGCGCAAGGCCAACTGGCAGTTCAACCAACACCTGAGCAGAGTCGGTAAAGAAGATGTTAAACTGAACGGCCCGGTCAAACAATGGTTCTGGCAGAAAGGCAGCACCTATGATTTGAAAAAAATGTCTTACCGCCTGCAACTGGCTTTTTTCCACAATGGTAAACGAATCGACAAGATAGTATTCAGCCGCGATCCGAATTACAAGCCGACCGGAACCGGTCCGGCACCTACTCCGGTTTCCAAGCGCCTCAGAACCGGCAGGGTTGACTTTGTCCCGGTTGAAATCGCCCCCGATGTGAAATCACCCACAGTCAAATTCACTCGGCTGAATAAAACCGGCATTCTGCTGGCCCGCTATACGCTCGACAACGGTAAGCACTGGAAAACGCTTGCCGGTGACGGGAAACTGGCTCTGCCTGCCAACAAAACCAATACAGTCAAACTGCAATTTTTCCTGAAACCAGACAAGAACGGTAAATACCCCGAGATCACACTGCCGGAATTGATGCTCCGGCAGAACTCCAGCGATTACGCTGTGCTTGAAAACTCCAGCGTCGCTTATATTTTCAACCGGAAAACCGGCGGCATTGATTCAATCAGGCTCAAAGGAGAATCAATCCCGGTCAAGCTGCCGGATACCGGAATTCCGGTATTCAGCCTGATGCTCAAGCCGGATAATAATTCGACCAAAGGTAAAGTTATCCTGACCTCAGCCGACTTCAAAACGGTTAAATCCGCCATTTCCGGCAACAATTTTTCCTGCGAATATTTCAATTCGCAATACAATATCCGCCTTGTCGCCGTTTACACCCTAACCCCGGTCGGATTTCTGGATACCCGGCTGACCGTTAAAAACAATGATAAAAACGATATTCTGGAAACCACGTTCCCGATTATCAGTCAAGTCAGAATCGGTCCTGATGCCAATGACGACATTCTGATCTGGCCGCTCGGTACCGGCAAAAAATTCCCTGCCCCGGTTTCAAAAAGCGCCCAAACAGCTTATTATCCCCGCGCCGGACTTGGATATTTTGATATTTACGACAAGCAGGCCGGATTTTATATGGCAAATCATGATCCGGGTCTTTATTCAACCGTAATGAACGCCGCTCCGGACGAGGCTCGGACCTGGATGAATTTCAACTTTATCCGCCGCAACCGGATCAAGGCAAACGGCGGCAACGTCAATTATCGCTACGCTTTCGGAGCGCATCACGGCGACTGGCACCGGGCCGCTTTATGGTACAAGGCATGGTATCGTACCGTTTTTCCGGACTATAAGCCCCCGACCTGGCTGGCGGAAAGCAATGGCTGGCTGTTTGACAATCTGGCTCAGGCCGGACCGCACAGCTGTTACCGGAATCTGCCCGCCCTGACCTTTCGCCGGGCTATTCTTTACGGTTTGCCGCACGTGCAAATATGGGGAACCGATGGGGCCAATTCATGTCAAACCTATTTCATGCCGCCCGAATTCATGGGGGGACCGGAAGCGATGAAACAGGCCAGTCAATGGTGGAAACAGCGCGGCGGAAAAGTCGGATATTATATCCTTGGACAGGGCCCAAGCGCCTGGTGTTTCAGCAATCAAAGCAAAGCCTACTTCGGAGTACAGTGGAAAAACATGCCTGACTGGGCGGTGCCGCCTGGCAAAAAAGCAGGAACCTCGGAAAAATGGCTCATGGAAAATGCCCGTTACGACCATCAGGACCGCAGAACACCGGAAAATCACCGCTCGAAAACCAAAGCGCAAAAGGAGACCGCCGCCAATTATCCATGGGATTATATCGCCATGAGCAATTACTCAAAACCGTGGAACAACCTTCTGCTCTTCTGGGTAGTGGATAAATACCTGCGCGACTGGGGTTGCAAAACCGTTTATCTCGATACTTTCCACACTCAGGCCGACAATCCTGATTTCAATCCATTCCTTAAACTCCACGGCGAGGGACAAGGCGGAAAAATGCGCAGTCTTCTGGCCAAAGAATTATTTGAACGCGGCCGTAAAATCGATCCCGACTTCCTGCCGGTAATGGAAATGCAATGCGATGCCTATACCCCGTGGATGGCAATTCAGTGCAGTTCGTCCGCCAAAGATACCGAGATGTATAAATTCACCCATCCGGAATGTAAATATTTTCAGGGGCATACCGCACAAGGAACCCGCGGCCTGGTGCGTTTCGAAAGGTTCAGCTCATGCTGGCTCTACGGCAACTTGTTCGACCATCGTCTGACTGACGATTGGACCTGGGAAGTCATCAAAATGCGCCAATGGGTCACCCGCTGGATCAATGCCGCCCGTTTTATGGACGACCTCGGCTTACAGATCAACGCCCCTGAATTAAAAGGCAAAGTACACCGGGTCGAGCAACCCGGAACCTGCGGATTTCTGGTCAACTTCTGGAACACCGCCCGACGCGAATGGCCGGCTGAAAACAAAACGTTACGAAGTCAACCGTGGAAACCATATAAGATCACACAAAAGCTGTCCCCGTTGGGCAAAGTCGCCGACTGGACCCCGAAAAGGGCGTTCCTGATCGAAATGGGCAAAGCGCCGCGACCGCTTGAATTCAAAGTCAATAACGGTATTCTGGAATATGAAATTCCAGCGATTCAGCTTTGCGGCGTCCTGTTCGTTCGCGAAGCCTCCGGTCCGTTCCAGTATCTGGCCCGAAGTCAGCAGGTCGACTACAAGCAACTGGACGTCGAAATCCTCAATGTCACCGGTCATGATCTGAGCGGAAATGTAAAATTAACTTCTATTGATTTCCAGATCCCGGACGCTGAGAAAAAATTCACAGCAAAATCTGGAATTATGCAGACCCTGGTATTTCCTTACAAAAACAGTATGCCCCCTGCCCTTACATCACTGGTCAACGTCAATATAAACATTCCGGACAACGGGAATCGAACCCTGCGTGGCGCGACCTATCCGTTTCTTGACGACGCCTCTTTTGAAAAAAGCAGCTGGCTCTATTATTCCAATATCGCAAGCAGCGGCAAACGCAGCATGATGGTAAAACCAAAAATTTCGGAAAAATTGATGCTGCGATTGTATCCGGACACAAAATACCGGTTGACCTGTAAAATCCGTCAATTGAACCCGGCAGATAAAAAAGTTATTTGTGTATGGTTCTTCAACTGGAAAGGCGCTCAGGGACGGTTTGACGGCAAAGACCTTTATTTCAGACAGAACACACGTCCGACCGCAAACTGGAAAACCGTGGAAATGACTTTTAAAACCCCGCCGATGTGTCTTGAGATGCCTCTGACGATCCGCGCCTATAACGGCGCTATCCTGCTGGATGACTTTAAGCTGGAAAAACTTTCAGCCGACGCCAAAGTAAAACATCTGCCGAATTATGATTGGTCAAAACTGAAAAAGTAAGGATCTTACATGGACATTTTCGATAAGCTAAGTAATCATTATGAAGCCCCTGGGAGCGAGAATGTCTCGTCCGCATGTATTTACCCTGAGAGCGCGGACGTCCCGTCCGCATGTATTTATCCTGGGAGCGCGGACGTCTCGTCCGCATGTATTTATCCTGGGAGCGCGGACGTCTCGTCCGCATATGGAGTTTACTTTATCGCGTATCACTATCGGCGCTTTGCGCCGTCAAAAGAAATCGATTCACCATACTCCAACCCCATCTGGCAGGCGGAAACGCCTGCATGCGGACGAGACGTCCGCGTTCCCAGGGAGAAAATATAAATTATCAAGTTGCCGGAAAATAAAATTTTTGACAAGATTCAATAATAAATATATAGTTAACAACGATAAGGAAAAACCATGAAACGGACAGTAATACTCGCGTTATTCGCGGCTTTTGCCGCCAACGCCCAAACCCGGCAACTACCACTGGAGGCTGAAACGTTCTCCGGTTGCTACACTGAAGGCGGCAGGATAAAACTGCATAAGACCCTGCCATCACAGACCGGCAGCGGCAATGTGGTAATCGAATCCGAAAACGCTTACAACCTGTTCTTTCAGGAAGACGTTTTTGCCCGTAAAAGCGGAGCCAAAGCGGATCAGTTAATCCAGATCAAACACAGCGCCGCCGATTACACTCCGCAGGCTGACAAAACAGCATCCGGCGGCAAATATATCGATTATGCAACTCTGGCAGTTTATCAATTTAATATTGAAACGCCGGGCAAATACTATGTCTGGGCCCGTCACTGGGTTCCATTCAAAGCCAACTGGGGCTACAGTCTTAAAATAGACAAGATCAAATCAGACATTTCTCTTTCCAAGCTCATTCCAGCGGCCAAAACCTGGTTCTGGGTCAAGTGTCCGGCGGTTTATCTGACTAAAGGCAACCACTCGATGAGTGTGACTAATCTTTTGAACGGAAAACGCCTTGACGCGATTGTCCTGACTCTGGATAAAAATTTCGACCCGGCCAAACATCATCTGAAAGCGTCAAGCCCAAAAGCGGTCCATGACGGCTCCGTTATCTTCAAGCCGGTCCTGCCAGTCGGCCTCAAAAACTGGAAAAAACTTGTTTTTAAACAGTTGAATCAAGGCGGAAAATACGAATTCTATCGACTCAACGGCAAACAATGGACCAAACTGCATAAAAATGATCTAACCGGCAATAAACCACTGGAACTGAAACTGGTCATGACCCGCACCGCCGACACCGCTCCGGTCATATCCGATCTGCAGGCGGTATACGACTTTGACAGCGCCTCATTCATCACTTTGGGTAATAAATACCTGCAACTGTTTTTCGACCGCAAAACCGGCGCGCTGTCCGGCATTATAAACAATAAAACCCAAACCGTCTACCAGCCGGTCGGAATCAAATGCAATATGTTTGATCTGCTGCTCAAACAGCCAGGCAGGAAACAGCGTTACTGGATAAGCCAAAGCGAATGCAAACTGTTGAAAGCAGTCGATTCAAAAGACAAAGTACAGTTGCACTGGCAGTCTGATAAATATAATGTTGACGTGATTTTCAATATCCAACTCACCGGGACCGAATTGATCAATTGGGACGTTAAAGTTATCAACAACAATCCAAAACTTGATGTACTGGAAGTTGAGGCACCCAAACTCACCGAACTGAAAATCAGCGCAAGTCCGCAGGATGACATGCTGGTATGGCCGTTTTCCGCCGGTGAATTTATCGCGTTCCCGGCCTCGAAAGGTGAATTCTCCATCGCCTATCCCGACCACGCCGGACTGGCTTATGCCGACCTGTACAATCAAAAAGAAGGTATTTACTTCGGCTGTCATGATCCGCTGCTGGTGGCCACACATTTCATTTCCCGCGCCAATATCGGCCAAAGCGCCATCGGTTTGAGTGTCAACCGGAAACACCGGATCAAACCTGGAACTGAACTAACCACACGCTTTGCCGTTGCCCCGCATGTCGGAGACTGGCATACCGGAGCCGGATTCTATCGGAATTATTTTTACTCTCAATACCCGGTCAATAAATATCAACCCTGGCTGCGGGCCAGCGATGCCTGGAAAGTCGGCGGCGGATCCGGACATGGCGGTTTTGTCTCAAAGGCCAAAGATTACACCAATCTGATCGGCGATTACAAACGGGCCGCGTTTCTCTCATTGCCGTACATCCAGTCATGGGGCAGCATCTTCAATGGTGCTTGTCCGACCTTCTATCTGCCCAGACTCGACAAAGGCGGAGCCAAAATGTTTACCAGAATGATCGAAATGTGGCGTAACAACGGCGGTCAGACCGGCTTCTATTTCCATGGTAATTCGGTTACGCCATACTACCTGCTCTCGGACAAGTATTTTACCGTCAAATGGGATAAATATCCGAAAGAATTGCGGCCGCCAAGCTGGGAATGGTACATCAAGAACAAGGAGTACACTTCTGAAGACGCGGTTGTGGACAAAAATGAAATGTTAAAGTTAACCGCCAAGCTCAATAAAATGCATCTGGATACGACAAAAAAATATAAACACGGCAACCAGGAGGAAAGCCTGACCGGCTACATGCCGATGTCCTGGCGCAGCAGTGCGTTTCCAGATTACCTGATGAAATGGATCGGTATTTACGTCAAGGATTACCATTGCAACACCGCGTATCTCGACACCTTCGCTTTCCGCAACGACCGGGCCGATTTCAACCCGTACCTAAAACTCCACGGCGAAGGCGACAAGCCGATGTATAAAATGGTTTTCCTGAAAAAACTGATGAAGACCATGCGTTCTTATGAACCTGACTTCTGCGCTCTGACTGAAGGCGTGGCTGATGTATTCGGAACCAACCTCTATTTTCTGCTTTCCGGTTTTGCCCGTAATCCAAACATCTTCCGTTATACCCTGCCCGACCAGATATTCTTCCAGGGCAGTTGCAACGCGCTGTGGTCGCAGCCTTTAACCCGGAAAAGCATCACGCAATCATTCATGGTCGGCAACCGCTTCGACCTGGTCGGTATCTATGGACACACTTACTACATGCTGCTGCTGCGCCAACAGGTCAGTCCGTTCCTGAATTATGCCGCGTTCAATGATACGGTCGGCATTGATTCAAGCGATCCGGATATTCTAATCTACAACCATGTAACCATGCCAAAAACCGATAAATACATCAACAACTTCGGCTCAAAAGCGATCGCTTTCACGATAGCCAATTCGCGTCTAAAAAAAGCAAAAATCAGCTACACGGTACCGCAAGGTTTCAACCCGCGTTGCGGTTACGTCTTTGAGTTATACAAGGCTCCTCGAAAATTACAGTTCACCCGTAATGGAGAGAAAGTTTCGTTCGCGTTGCCTGAAGCCGAAACCTCCTGTGTGATCCTGGGTGATGAACTCAAAGGGCCGCAATGCTGGACCGCTACTTTACGGCAGCGCGATTTAAATACGATCAACGTCAGCATTTTCAATTTCAAACCGGAAACAGAAACATTCAAGATATCCTCATCGTTTAACGGGGATACTAAAGTCGTCAAAGTTCCTGGAGGAACGATGCAGTCGGTAATGTTGTCCCCTGCTGAAAAATCGGCTGAATTCAAACTGGAAAACGTGACCGTATCCTCCCCGGATTATAGCCGCAAATTCGTCACGGCCCTTGGAAATACCGGACGCCGCATCCCGCGTCCGCCTGGATACAAGCCGCCACCGAAAACTAAAACCGCAGTCAAAACCGCCGCCACAGGCCCGGGAAAGGTAATTCTCAACCTGAATTTCGAGGAAGACAAATATTGTACGGATAAACCATATCAGGGCAAAAGATGCCTGGAACTGAAAGGCTCCGGCAAGTATGTCATAAAAAAATTCCCGCTGCAACTTGAAAATAACACAAAATATAAAATTGTCCTGGCGCTCCGCAAAGGGTTCGACACCTCGCTGACCGGACATCACAATAATGCGGTGGTAGCTAATTATTCAAAAGACAGAAAACTCAAGATTTATATAAATCTGGGAACCAGCACCCCGCGCGACAATAAATGGCATATCCTGGCCGGCACGTTCACCACAGACGATAAAGTATTCAACTCCGGCCTGTATTTTTACAATACCAATTCAAAAGACAGTGTCTGGATAGACGCCATCAAACTGGAAAAAGTTTCCCCTAAATAATTCGTTAAACAAAAGCATCCAATTGCATCAAACAATAAGCCCCTTCTACTTAACCGGCAATTATTTAAATTTATTTATTAAACTACATAATAATTTAATTTGACAAACCCGTTTCCAACCATTATATTATCTATAAACTTGTCAACAACGGAGGGAAAAATCATGTCAGGACGTGGAACACGCATGAAAGTCAAGGGCGAAGGCTGCTATTATCACCTGATGAACCGGACAGCCGGATGCAGAGGCGAAAAACCGTTTAATCGGGTCGATATGGAATACGGCTTTCGGCTGCTGCAAAATCTTTGCGAATATTTCTTGATCGAGGTGATTTCAGCTGCCTGGATGGGAAACCATTTCCATGTGGTCGTTTACGCTCCCGGACCGGACGAATTGCCGTCGATCGAAGATATTGCCAGACGACACAACAATTACTATAACAGTATGTTAGAGAAGTTCACTTACGCGCCAAAACAAATGCCGAAGATTAATCCAGACAATCCTGAAACATGTCGCGAAGTCGGCCTGAAAATGATTGATATCAGCTACTTTATGCGCGCCTTCCAACAACGTTTCACCGTAGTCTACAACCAATCCCGCGACCGCATCGGCAAACTCTGGGCCAACAAATTTAAAAGCGTCATTCTCGACAGTCGCAATTCCTTGGAAGCGTGCGTCTTATATGTAGAATTGAATCCCGTCCGCGCCGGACTAACGACCAATCCCGCCGACTACAATTTTACGACATGGGGACGTTATTGCGGCACTGGAAAACACATGTTTCAAGCAAATTTCGTCAAGCACCTCAAAGAAAATATCTGGCACCGCGACACCTCGAAATGGACCGACAACGATCTTTTCAGCTATTTTCGGAGTGAACTTGCTCGCATCGTCGCGGCAGAGAGCGGAGCCTCGAGTGAGGAGATATTTGAGGCACAGGAATATGCCAAACGTCAGGAATCGATGCCGGTCCGTTTCCTGCAACGCACCCGACATTTCAGCGACGGAGCAATATTAGGTTCCAAACTTTTCATTCGTGAAATGGGCGCAAAATTCGACAATCCAGACCGAATCAGCAAAAAACAACTAAGCCGAGGCCTCGGCCCCGCCGGAACGATAATCTATTGTTTCCGCAAATTGCAAAGTTGACACCGATATCACCAATAATCATCTAAGGACCGAGTCAATTCGTTTTTTAACAGTGCGGCGGTCGAGTTCAAGGAGCTGGGCCGCCTTTTGATAGCTGCCGGTTTTCTGGTACATTTTAGCACAATACAGGTTCAACAGTTCATCCGCGGTAAGGGAGCAGTCTTCGATGCTCCGATTCAGGCTTTCTTCCTGCTGTTCATACATATTGCCGGACGGGGAATATTGTCCCCGGATCAAAATATTCCGGACACATTGTTCAAGTTCCCGGACATTTCCGGGCCACGGATATTCCGTTCCAAAATTCCGTTTGATCCAACTCAACGCTTCTTCCGCCAGATCATCGGCTTCCGCGCGACCAATAATTCTGACCGAAAGGAAATGGACCAGATTCTCCAGCCCCTGGTTTGAACCGGCCAGTTGCTGACGAAGAGTAGGAGTTTCGATTATATCCGCGCAGAGACGATAGTAAAGATCACTGCGGAACCTGCCCTGACGGATGAATTCGGCCAGATTGCGATTGGTCGCGGCAATAATCTTGCCTTTGAACATCCGGTCATCGGTTTCACCGAGACGCTGGAATTTCCGGCTCTGCAGCAGCCGCAACAGTTTCACCTGAATCTCCTCGTTTATCTCACCGATCTCGTCAAGGAAAACGGTGCCGAATTCGGAACATAGTTCCATCCAGCCAATCCGGTCCTGCAACGCTCCGGTATAAGCGCCTTTTTTATGCCCGAACAACTCGGATTCGATCAGCGTGTGCGGCATTGCCGACAAATGCAGCGGATGAAACAGTTCCCGGTAATCCTCCTTGAATTTTTTCCGCGCCGAATCAAACTGAATATACTGTGACATCGCCACGGCGTAAGCGACCAGTTCTTTTCCGGTACCCGATTCACCGGTTATCAAAGTAGTGATATTGTGCATTTTTTTGTAAAGCGAACGGTTGTAGCGATGAATGTCATGAGTAAAAATCGACTGCCAGATCGCCGCGCGCAGTTCCGCCATAGGCAGAGAACTGCCGATAATAAAATCGAAGATATAATAAAAAGCCCGGTGCACCTGATAAAATATTTCAAACGTCTTAACGGTTTCATAACGTTCCGGATAATTATAGCCGGGAACTTTCAATAATCCGGTCATTTCATTCTCGAAATCAACATAGAAATTTAATTCAACATTACCTCTACCGTCATAAATCGGGGCAGTCATCCGTTCCCGGTACTTTTCAAACAAATGGTAAACCGCGACATCCTCGTAGATCTGAAACTCTTCTTTATCCGCTTTTAATTGTTTGTTTCGCAACCGCGCATTAAGTTCAAGCGTCAAATTTTCCGCACGTGCGCTGATCCCGTCAATATTACATTTTGAATCCCCGCTCTTTGAATGAACGTTCCAGACCATACCCTGGTCCCGGTAAGCAGATCCGAGAATCGTTTTCTCAAGCGCTATCCGCTCCGGCATAAACGGGTTGGTATAATTCAATGCCGCTATCGCTTCCGCCGCCGCGCGTTCTCCATCTTTGAACAATCTCATGAGCTTCCTCCTGATGTCTGATCTAAAATAAATATCGTTTAAATTTTTCCGGTTGGCACGAGACGTGCCTATATGCGGACGAGACGTCCGCGTTCCCAGGTTCAACCGGCACGAGACGTGCCTATATGCGGACGAGACGTCCGCGTTCCCAGGTTCAAGCGGCACGAGACGTGCCTATATGCGGACGAGACGTCCGCGTTCCCAGGTTCAACCGGCACGAGACGTGCCTATATGCGGACGAGACGTCCGCGTTTCCAGGTTCAACCGGCACGAGACGTGCCTATATGCGGACGAGACGTCCGCGTTCCCAGGTTCAAGCGGCACGAGACGTGCCTATATGCGGACGAGACGTCCGCGTTCCCAGGTTCAACCGGCACGAGACGTGCCTATATGCGGACGAGACGTCCGCGTTCCCAGGTTCAACCGGCACGAGACGTGCCTATATGCGGACGAGACGTCCGCGTTCCCAGGTTCAACCGGCACGAGACGTGCCTATATGCGGACGAGACGTCCGCGTTCCCAGGTTCAACCGGCACGAGACGTGCCTATATGCGGACGAGATGTCCGCGTTCCCAGGGAGCAACGCGCTGAACGCTAACTTTTGGCATCCGACATGCTTTGCTATGCGGACGGGACGTCCGCTCTTCCAGGGTGCGACATACTAGACGCGTTTTCTGGAACATACAATACCACGTGTACATATTATGTGCAAGCAATAAACAAATAATGAATATGATTATTTTAACATTATTACAACAATTCGTGCATTACCTAGAAAATAAGATGTTGGCATACCAGTTGCTAAAAGTAGAGATGTAAGCCGGATTATATTTATCCGGGGTCCTTTACAAGAAAAAATTTTAGAGAGGAGTTTTGTAATGGAAGTGATAGGAGTGATAATCATCATATTGCTCGTCGTCATCATTGTCTCAGGCATGAATCGAACGAGAGCAATGGGTGAATTCAGCAATGACGTCAAGGCAATCCCGCCCCAGCTGAAAAAACTGGAAAAAGCGTTCAACCACCACATACATCAGTCTGAAAGGATGGCTAAAGATCCGTTAGATTCTAAAGCTGATGCAATGGCTACAGCGAAAAAAGAGGATGAGGAATATCCCTGGTATCCGACAGAGTCGGAGTCCATCCCGGAACCGGAAATAACTCCTCCAGCCTGGAAACTGGCAGCCTGCCTGAAAAAACCGGATGAGTTGCTTGAAACTCCCGAAGACAAGCCGGAACCCGCCCCCAGACCGGTAACTCCTCCCGAATTACCGCCAATTCCGGTAATGCAAAAAACTGAACCGGAAAAAACTCCGGAACCCCAAAAAGAAATCGACGCGAAAACGTTCTTTGATAAAGAACCGGAAGTCAAACCGGAAACTGAAACTGAACCGGAAATTGAAATCAAAACCAAACCGATCTTCAAAGACGATATAAAATCCGACCGCTACAGTTTTGACAACATTCCGAATATCGAACCGATCGAACGGGAAAAATCGGAATTTGAAAAGAAGGCGCTCGATGTCCTGCACAATATCTGGATGTGGATAATTGTCGGCGACGACTATCGCCGCAAAGACATCTCGCGTGAATACGCGATAGCCTCGACCTGGCTGGTCCGGGCCGCGATCATTATCCTGC
Organism: Victivallales bacterium; assembly: GCA_963676655.2. Lineage (GTDB taxonomy): Bacteria > Verrucomicrobiota > Lentisphaeria > Victivallales > Victivallaceae. Next base: position 746,892 of record CAXXKX010000005.1, read on the forward strand.
TGGCCGGCAGCGCGTTTTTCCTGAAATATTCTATCGACAACAATCTGGTTGCGCCCGGAGTACGTGTTGCTATTTGCGCGGCCTGCGCTATCGGACTGCTGGTATTCAGCCTGAAACTGATCGGCAAAGACAAGAAATACGACCTAATAGGACGCGGCCTCGGCGGAGGCGCACTGGCGTTGCTCTATTTCAGCGTTCACTCCGCGGCCAATATGTATAAACTGGTAGATCACACCACCGGCTTTATCCTGATGATCCTGATAACCGCCACCGCCTGGATCGTGTCGGTCCGCAAAAACGTTATGCTGATGGCAATTTTCGGTATTGTCGGCGGCTATATGACCCCGATAATCCTGAATACCGGAAACAAGAATCTCTACGGTCTCTTCGCCTACATGCTGCTGCTGGGCATCGGCACATTGCTGATCTCGCGGCATCGCGACTGGAAACTGCTTAACTGGCTCAGCTATACCTTCACCTACTCCATCTTTTTCATGGCGCTGTACAAATTTTACGGTAAGCCGGTCGAAGCCGGGGTCGCGGACTATATCCCGACCATGATTTTCAGTTCGTGCTATTTCGTCCTGTTCTCCTGTATGGCCTTGACCTTCAATATCCATAACAAGAAACCGGCAACCCTGCTCGAACTTTACACGTTACTGGCCAACACCGCAATTTTCCTCGGAACGTCATGGATATATACCACCAAGCATTACGACCGTTCCTGGGTAGCCTGTTACAGCCTTGGCGCAACGGCGTTCTTCCTGCTCCATCTGACCTGGTTCCTGCGGAAACGATTCAAGGACCGGAACATCACTTTCATGCTGATCGGACTATCCGCGTTCTGCCTGGTCCTGACTTTCCCGCTGGCGCTGTCAGGCGTCTGGATAACTGCGGCATGGGCCGCAACGGCAGTACTGTTCCTCTATCTCGGTCTGCGGATCGGCAGCCGGTTCCTCTTAACCTCGTCCTATCTGGTCTATTTCATAACCGCATGGCGCGTGTTCTTCTTTGACTACACCGGCATGAAACGTACGCTCGAAGCCGGTCAATACTGGAGCGAGCTGATCGATCACCTGCTATCCGGCGGCATGCTGTGCGCCGCGTTCATTGTCGGCTACAAACTGCTGAAACGCTATGGCGATGATATGCCGCGCGGCATCGTACCAAGCTCCAACGACCTGCCGGTAACGGCATCACCGGGCAAAGTGGGCTATCTGTTCATGTGGATCGGGGTAGTAATCGCGTTCATCTTCTTTAACGTCGAAATTCCAAACTTTGCCCGGGTATTCCAACCGGCGCTGCGCGATCCAATGACCGCGCTGCTGTGGGCTGGTACCTTGATCTTCATGATTCGCATGACGAAGAAAGAAAGCGCCAGCTGGCTCAAGATCGTTATTGCCGTATTCACTATCGTCCTGTCGTTGAAGATGCTGTTCTTCGACTTGAGAGCCTGGCACTTCTCGACCCGCCTGTGGGTCTATGGCAGCGAATTCAGCCTGCTGGAAGCCGCCCTGCGGACGGTTGGTTTCACGGGCGTGCTTTTCGCCCTGCTCTTCGGCTTCAAGACGGTGGAAGTAAAGGATACACTGCAACTGAGAAAATTCTTCGGGATTCTGGCTCTGATCCAGTTGTTCATCTTCCTGACCCTTGAACTGAGTTCCGGCCTGCATTATTTCACTCCGAACTTCCGTCCGGGCGGTATCTCGATCCTGTGGGGTGTGTTCGCATTCTGTATGCTGTGGGGCGGCATTCGCAAGGATATCAAAGGACTGCGTTATGCGGGGCTTATCCTTTTCGCGGTTGATGTCTTCAAAATCTTCTTCAACGACATGAAGGACCTGTCGCAGTTGAGCAAGATAATCGCATTCATCATCCTTGGACTGGTCTTCCTGGCCGGCGGATTCATCTACATAAAATTCCGCGAACAGTTCAGTCTGGAAACCGTAAACGAACCTGAGGAGTTGGCAAAATGAAACAACTGATTCTGACCACCATCTGTGCCGCGACGTTATTCAACGTCGCGGCCGAAACCCCGGAAATTCCGGCCTGGCAGCAACTCAAATACCAACGCGGCGTCATCGCTCCAACGAAAGCGGGAACCCTCGGGTTCCTGCAGTTCGACCACGAAGTATTCAGCCATCTGAATCAACGGATATCAGATTTTCGGATACTGGACGCGGCCAAACAAGAGGTCCCGTATGTAATTAAGAATATCACGGTTACCAGTTGGCTACAGAGAAAGGTTCCGGCCACGGCAAAGATAATTTCTCTGACAAAATATCCCGCTTCAAACAAAATCGAAATGATCATTGAAACGCCGAAAGAATTCAAATCGGCACCTGTCGGCGAACTTGAACTGGAAACCGACCAGAAAAACTTTGAAAAAAGCATCACAGTCTCCGGCAGCAATAACCGCAAGACGTGGACTCTGCTCAGGCAAAACGCATCGTTCTGCGATTTTTCCAAAATCGTCGATCTGCGGATTACCAATATAAGCTGGACCCCGGCAAAGTATAAATATTACAAACTGGAGATCGGCAGCTTTCAGGAACTGAACGAGGCTCCAAGTTATTCGATGCTGGTCCGGGAAAACCGCAACGGCTACCAATCAAAAGAAATGAGTAAATTCGTAACCCGGCGCGATATCAGGATCAACCGCATTGTGCTTTATACCAAAACCGAAAAAGGCGTTCCGGAGTCATACGAAACCAGGGATACGGAATATCCGATCAAGATGGTCGGCAACGGCAATAAAGAAGGCAGGACAATGATTGAATTCACCAATCTGTCATGCCCGTTAACCGCCCTGACAATCAAAACCGCTTCAGGAAACTTCTCCCGGCAAGTCATGGTAGAGCGCATTGACGACAAAGACCAAACCCGCCTTCTGGCCTCCGGTAACATCCGCTCATTCAAACTGCCGGGCTATGTCAAAGAAAACCTGAAAATATCCTTCAACGAGACCCGGGCAAAAAAATTCCGGATCACGATTATCAACAACGACAGTCCACCTTTGAAAGATATTTCAATCACCGCCGCCGGCCCGATTTACCAGGCAGTATTCCTGACCGCCGGACTGGACACGCCGTTAACCGTCTACTACGGGGGGGACGTCCCAAACCCGGTCTATGATGTAGCGGAAGCAATCAACCGGCTGAAATCGCCGTCAACCAGTATGTTCACCTGGGGGAAACAAGCCGACAACCCGGATTTCAAGGTTATAGAAAAGGTGGAACCGCGAGATTACAAATGGCTGGTCTGGATCGCCATCGGCGTAGTCGCTCTGATCCTGATTCTGATTCTCGGCCACAACGTGAAAAAATTTGACGACATGGAGAAAGAGTAATAAGGAATTAGGAATTGGGAATTAATACAAGGAAAGCCGCTGGCTCCGGCAAAACGCGGGAGCAAAGCGGCACTGAAAAATGAATACTATTAAAAACACAGCCGTTGCAATTGCAGTCTCAGCAGTACTCCTGCCGAAACTTCAATTACATGCCGCCACAGATAACAATCACAATTACGCCTGGCAGAGCACCAACCCGATCAAAGCGCCGGATTTTTTTAAATATTTTCCGGATGACGCGGATGCCGGAAAAAAACTGGACCAACTGGTCAAGAATAAATATAAAAACGTCGGCAACGACCGACAATATCTGGAATTAGTCAGGAAGGGATTTCGTAGAACTAGCCAACATCGTTCACTTATCCTCTCGCGCATCGGGAACAAATATATCTGGAACCGTAAAAAACAGAATCCCCTGGCGATTGCATTGATGTATCACGCAAGCAATAATCCCAATAAATACGAGCGTCACTATGCAATATACTTTGGACTTTCCGTTGTTAAACCCAAAACTCCAGCCATCCTGAAAACATTGGTCGATATTGCCATGACAACGGATGATTTCAATGATACCGGACGCATTGCCTGGGGCGCGAGGGATCAGCGCGATGAGTTGATCAAATACCTGCAGCCCTATCTCACAAGCGATAATCTCAAAACCCGCGAACATGCACAAGCGCTTAAAGATATTTTTTCAGGACGGGATAAAGCATTTAATAAAGCTTTTAATTATTGGAAAAAACGAAAAGTCGCAAAAGCGGAAAAAGATCATGGTTCTAAAATGACCGAATATCGAAACAAACTGGAAATTGGAGACAGTAAAACCAGGTTGGAAGTACTGGGAATAATGCGGAAGAATCATCTAAACTTCATCATAAAAGACCATGACGCCTGGATGAGAGCGTTTATTGCAGCCGCCGCGGACAATAACGTTAGGGTTCGCAGATGGATTGCACAGTCCATCGGCAGTTCTTATTGGAACGCCAAAGAAACCCGCCCCGACGCAGTTGATATTTTGCTAAAACTGGCCCGTGACAGCGATCGTCAGGTACGCTATGACGCCATGTATTATGGCCTGAACAGATTGCCCAAAAATCATCCCGCAAGCAAGGAAATTGAAAAAATAAGACAAGCAGCCCAGGCAAAACGGATCGAGGAAATTCGCCAACGTGTTCTTGCCGGAATCAAAAACAAGGAATACGAGAATGTGGAAAAATTTCTCCGCATGATAAAACCATCCGATCGCAGACGATATCGTCCCGGGGAAAAAGAGCAGGTCCAAAAACTCTACGATGAAATTTCCGAAAAATTATCCGAAGCACGCAAAATCAACAATTAATTCCCATTATATCATCAGATACATAATGATTGTTTCTTTAATAGAATGATCCGTTTTAACTCAAAAGGTTATATCCAATTTATTTGCAGAGAAATGAAAGAATATCCGGCCCAAAATAAAAAAGAATAATTGAACTTGGATTTTGCTGAAGAGAAATTATATTATTCTCCCATCAAATGATCATTTCATTATTCGACAATGAAATGACTGATTGTTCCATATTTAAACAGCTCCAAAGGATTTTTTATGATGAATAATATATCGGGAGAGAGTCTGGTTCTGAGCGGAAGCGTTCCAGGCAATTTATGTTTTGATAAAATAGTTAAAGGCAGCATTACGGTAAGCAGCTCATATCTGCCCGGCGGCATGGAATTTAAGGAGGACCAGGATTATCATGTGAACTATGAGGCGGGGACGATTACCCGGTCCGCGAACTCCCGAATTCCAGATTATTCTCAGCATCGCTTGTATGGGGTGCAGAGTTTTGATCATAATCAATATCCTAAGGAACAATATTTCAATGACAAATGGTTCGTCTGGGTAAGTTACCAAACCCGGAACGACTTTTCCTTAGCCGATGCTAATGACCAGAGTCAATATCTGACAAAGACAAGGGAAAAGTTGACAGTCGGCGGTCCGTTTAAAGTAATAACTTACGGAGACAGTATAACCGCAGGCAGTGATATTGCCGATAAGGAGCTCTCCTTTACCCATATGTATGTAAATTATCTGCGGCAGAAATTTCCGAATGCAGAGATAACCCGTCAGGACGTATCAATTCCCGGATATTCTTCAAAAGAAGGCTTGGACTGGTTTGAAAAGAAGCCTGAATCGCAGAATGCTACTCCGGCAATGGGCAAGATCGACAGTCCCGACCTGGTGATGTTAGGTTTCGGAATGAACGATCACAACAATACCGGAAACAGCCTGGAAGAATATAAAAACAATCTGGTCGAAATTGTCAAACTGATCAAAACCGGCAAAGGAGCCGATGCCATTTTATACTCCGCGTTTCCTCCCAACAAATATTGGCTGTATAGTTCAAATCAAATGGAGAAATTTGCAATTGCGGCCCGACAAGCCGCAAGTGAAGCAAAATGCGCCTATGTCGATGTTTTCGCGGTCTGGGATAAAGTACTTAAACGTAAAGATCAGTCTTCTTTACTGGCCAACAACATCAATCATCCGAACTATTTCGGTCACTGGCTGTATGAACAGGCCTTTGAAGCCATGAAGTTTTAAAGGTTTTTCACAACAAGAATATTTTTAAGCGCTGAAAACGCGACATATATTCAGCCCGGGGTGATAACCCCGGGAAACAGACAAACCAATTTCAAAGCCCTGTAGAGGCGACACATAAGAAACGCAGCATCAACCTTATTTTTATATTTCGCACTTACAGCGCTTAATATCAAATGGGGATCTTACCCGGGGTTATCACCCCGGGCTATGATATATTACGCCCTTTCAGGCATATGCGTCAACTTAAGAATCTTTTCTTCCTGAATTGATTGTTTTTTTGTTTATTTTTCCTTGTTCGTTTTTCTAAATGATGGTACACTCTTGACTCTTTTCAACACAAAAGTATTTCTGTCATCAATAGTCCATTCCATTTCTTCACCTTTGCTTAAGTTTGTACTTTCAGCAATAGCTGCTGGAAAGTTAACATAAAACGACTTCGTGTTCCCACGCTCAACTCTTTGAATTTTAACTTTGTAACCCATTTTTTTTCTTTTTCATTTGACCTTTTTGATTTTTATACTAATATTAATAGTATATATACTATTAATATATCATCATAGATTTAATATTCAAGGTAATTTTATGAAAAACTTTATATCAACAGCAATAGATTCACTAACACCGTCGGAGATTGAAGAATTAGCTATCGAAAGCGGGTTTCAAAAAAGGATGCCTAAAAAAATTTCTTCGGTCGATTTATTAAATCTTTATTGTTTAGAAGCAATTGATAAAGCTCTCAGTTACAATGATATTGCCGGGGTATTGCATGATTCAACCGGAACAAGACCAAGTCGACAAGCTGTCTGGAAGCGTGCAAATACTCAATTTAGTAATTTTCTACAGATGATTCTTGGTAGGGTTATCGAAAATAAAATAATCGTGAAAAATGAACTTTCATGTGAACAGAACAACTTCCCTAGGGTCTTGGTTCAGGATAGTACCGTATTGAAATTACCGGATCGCTTATTCGATTCGTTTTCTGGAGTGTCTAATTCTCATAAATCTGTCTGTAACGCCAGGATTCAAGGAGTTTATGACTTGATTGCAAAACAATTCGTTACTTTTTCAATTGATAAATACAGCAAAAATGATTTTGATGCTGCCAGTGAACTTTGCATTGAGCCAGGAGATTTAGTTCTTAGGGACCGGGGTTATTTGAAATGTAGTGAGATTAAGAGGCTTAATGACAACTGCACATTATATATTTATCGGCACAAAAGTCTGATGGTTTTGCGAAACCCCGTCAATGACCAGAAAATTGATATATTGAAACTACTCAAGAAGAAAAGAAAAATTGATATGAATGTATGTTTGAACGATGACCATAGAACCATGGTGCGACTCATTGCAGTCCCGGTAAGAGAAGAAATTGCCAATATCAGACGTATGAAAGCAAAAAAACAAACCCGAGGACACAAACCATCTGAGAAAATGTTATCGTTGATGTCATGGACGATTTTTATAACAAATTTACCCGTCGTAAAGTATGACTTTGATATTATCTGCACATTGTACGGCTTGAGATGGAGAATCGAAATCATTTTTAAAACATGGAAAAGCAATATGGCGTTTTCAATTATACACAACGTCTCTTGTCACCAATTGCATGCATTAATAATTGCCAGGTTGATTACTATTGTAATTACTATGCACTGTATCTATAGAAAATGCGAAGAATTGGTTTATATATTCTCAAAAAAACGTTTAAGTTTATCAAAACTCATGCGCTATATTAGAGCTAAAAAAGAAAGACTGCAACATATCATAATACAAATAGAGAAAGATATCGATAGAGTTGTACAAACATTAACTTGCTATTGTACTTATGATAAAAGAAAAAGGTTAAACTATGTTGAAAACAAAGAACTTATACTTCTTCATATCTCTTAAGTTGACGCATATGCCTTTCAGGGCTAAGACCTTGACGATACAAGGGAAGACCAATTATGAGAAAAGTAATACCTCTTTTCTCAAGGCGAATCAAACCTCATTTACGAAAATCGACCTTTCAGGACAAAATAATCAGGCCGAAAAGCTGTTGGAGGGCGAGTGTCCCACGAGCCGCCCGTCTGCGCGGCATGTCCGGCTCAACGGAGTTTCGCCCTCCATAAATGAATTGCCAAGCCGAAAGTCTTATAATAAATTCATTGTCCTGTGATTAAAATGTATATTTACCCTCGAGAAAAAACTGAAGCATTACACGGAAAGATTCCATATTACAAAGTATATCAAATTTATTATTGAAATTCGACAAAACATGCGGTATATTTTGAATTATGAGGGCTAAAAACAACAATATACATGTAATTCTGTTAGTGCTTGGAGTTATGGTGCTGGCTTATCTCTATGGCCAAAGAAACCATAAAACAAACTCGCTCCCGGCCGGATTACCGGTTCCGGAAAATTTAAAGAATTATGACTCGCCAATAGCAACGCCAATGTTCGACGGCAGTTATGCCCTGCTCTCCAAAGAATCATTCAGCGAATTTCGTAATTATGAAGCAAAGACCCCGCAACAATTGATCGCCGCGAAAAAATTGCTGGCGTTTTACGAAAATCAGTACCAGAATTTTAAAATTAAACATGGCATTATCACCTGCGGAAAACTTCTGATTCAGGAATTCAGGATTACCTCTGCAACCCAGAAAAATGGTCTGCTGACCGGCAAAGCAATCTTTCATGAAGATATTCACGACCCCGGAGACTGCTTTACTATTGCGGTACAGCTAAAACTTGAAAAAGACAAGCTGTTCTTTTACTTTTATGAGTTGAACGGCAAACCGGGCAAACCTATAGTCTTCCAGCGCCAGAAAACCGGAATCTAAACATCCATTTAATCCGGTCCGTACGACGGACGGCGCCGGGAACGTCCCGGGGGGATATACCGCGTCAAACTTCAGTCGCTACGCTCCTTACGGACGCGGAAAAACTGGGAACGATGAGGTCGTCATAAATATTTCTGGTTCTTTCGGTGTTTCCGTGGATGAGGCCTTACGAATTCGTTTTATTGCAGACTTACAGCCTGCGTTTGAGGCGTAAATCAGATCCCCCTGGCGTTGCCCGGGGCTGCGATATTGCGCCCCTATGGGCATATGCGTCAACTTAAGAGATATGAAGAAGTATAAGTTCTTTGTTTTCAACATAGTTTAACCTTTTTCTTTTATCATAAGTACAATAGCAAGTTAATGTTTGTACAACT